>NZ_CANDNZ010000039.1 GCF_947387555.1 Thalassomonas sp. RHCl1 | reverse complement strand
ATCGGACACGTTGACCACGGTAAAACTACTTTAACAGCTGCTATCTCTGCTGTATTAACTAAAACTCACGGTGGTGAAGTTAAAGATTTCGCACAAATCGATAACGCACCAGAAGAGCGTGAGCGTGGTATTACTATCAACACTTCTCACATCGAATACGATACAGAGACTCGTCACTACGCACACGTAGACTGTCCTGGTCACGCCGATTACATCAAAAACATGATCACCGGTGCTGCTCAAATGGACGGCGCGATCTTAGTAGTTGCTGCTACAGACGGTCCTATGCCACAAACTCGTGAGCACATCCTGTTATCTCGTCAGGTTGGCGTACCTTTCATCATCGTATTCATGAACAAATGTGACATGGTTGATGACGAAGAGCTTCTTGAGCTAGTAGAAATGGAAGTTCGTGAACTTCTTAGCGAATACGAATTCCCAGGTGATGACTTACCAGTAATCCAAGGTTCAGCTTTAGGTGCCCTTAACGGCGAAGCTAACTGGGAAGCGAAAGTACTTGAACTTGCTGACGCTTTAGATTCTTACATTCCAGAGCCAGAGCGTGCTATCGACGGTGCATTCATCATGCCTATCGAAGACGTTTTCTCAATCTCAGGTCGTGGTACTGTTGTAACCGGTCGTGTTGAGCGTGGTATCATCAAAGTAGGTGATGCAGTAGAAATCGTTGGTATCCGTGAAACTCAAGCTAGTACTTGTACTGGTGTTGAAATGTTCCGTAAGCTTCTTGACGAAGGTCGTGCCGGTGAGAACTGTGGTATCCTTCTTCGTGGTCTTAAGCGTGAAGACGTTGAGCGTGGTCAAGTATTGGCTGAGCCAGGTTCAATCACTCCTCACACTAAGTTCGAATCAGAAGTATACGTACTGAGCAAAGATGAAGGTGGTCGTCACACTCCATTCTTCAAAGGCTACCGTCCACAGTTCTACTTCCGTACAACTGACATCACAGGTGCTGTAGAGCTTCCTGAAGGTGTAGAAATGGTAATGCCAGGCGACAACCTTAAGTTTGTTGTTGAGCTGATCAACCCAGTAGCGATGGACGAAGGTTTACGCTTCGCTATCCGTGAAGGTGGTCGTACTGTAGGTGCTGGTGTTGTATCTAA
>NZ_CANDNZ010000038.1 GCF_947387555.1 Thalassomonas sp. RHCl1 | reverse complement strand
GAGACTGTAAATAATTTTGTGTAACTGCCTATCACACGATACTCTAACCAGAGTTTAAGGATAGGCAGACAATGAATAAAAAAGAACTAGAGGCATTCGCCAAGGAAGCAGCTAAAAGCATCAGGTCAGAAAAAGATTTAACTGACTTTAGAAAGATGCTCACCAAAGTAACCGTTGAAGCTGCGTTAAACGCTGAGCTTGAAGAACACCTTGGTTACGCTCGACATGAGCAGTCCCATTCAGATAACAGCCGTAATGGCTATTCCTCTAAGACCGTCAGAACCGAGGATGGCCACGTAGAGCTTGAAACGCCCCGAGACCGGCAAGGTAGCTTTGAGCCTAAGCTCGTCAAAAAAAGCCAAACTCGCCTAACCATGATGGATGATAAAATTCTCCATCTTTATGCCAAGGGCATGACGACCCGAGAAATTGTTGAAACTTTTAAGGAAATGTATGATGCCGATGTCTCGCCGACGCTCATTTCCCGTGTCACAGATGCCGTCATTGAACAGGTTATTGAATGGCAATCCCGGCCACTTGATGCGGTTTATCCGATTGTTTACCTGGATTGTATTGTCGTTAAAATCAGGCAAGACAAGCGTGTTATCAACAAAGCTATTTACCTGGCGCTAGGCGTCAACCTTGAAGGGCGTAAAGAGCTGTTGGGCATGTGGCTCTCTGAAAATGAAGGGGCCAAGTTCTGGCTGAGTGTCTTAACTGAAATACAAAACCGTGGTGTGAAAGACATTTTAATTGCCTGTGTTGATGGTCTTAAAGGTTTCCCTGATGCGATTAATACTGTGTACCCTCAGGCTCAAATTCAGCTCTGCATCGTACATATGGTGCGCAATTCGATGAAATATGTGCCCTGGAAAGACTACAAGGTGGTGTCGGCCGATTTAAAGAAAATATATCAGTCCATGACCGAAGAAGAAGCCTTGCAGGAACTGGAGTTATTTAGTGAAAAATGGGATGCAAAGTACCCTCAAATCAGCCGTTCTTGGCATGCTCACTGGGCAAACTTGAATACGCTCTTCAAATATCCTGAGGATATAAGAAAAGCCATTTATACCACGAATGCGATTGAATCATTGAACAGTGTGATCCGTAAAGCCATCAATAAACGTAAGCTGTTTCCCACCGATGATTCAGCGAAGAAAGTCGTTTACTTGGCAATACGGGAGGCTTCGAAAAAATGGACGATGCCCATAAGAAATTGGAAAACGGCCCTGAACCGGTTTATGATCGAGTTCGAAGACCGTTTAAAAGACTTTATATAAAACTGGCAGTTACACAGAATACGGGACAGTCTCC
>NZ_CANDNZ010000037.1 GCF_947387555.1 Thalassomonas sp. RHCl1 | reverse complement strand
GTAATGCCAGTCAGTTAAGCTGACTGGCATTTCTTTTATTCTTCGGATACTTAGAAGGCTTTGTTTTTACCCACCTTGGATATTTCCTCTCTTCCCGCCTTTCTGGCAATTTGAAAAACGTCATTTGATTTAACAGGGATTCATAATGTTTTGGTATATTTCCAGGGCTAGTTAACGGAATCGTCGCAAAAAATTGAGTTATCGCCATAGAGCAACTGGTAAAACTTAATTGATTTGGCCATACACTGTTTAATTTATTCGCTGATGCAGTCATTCCTTGCCGAATGAGGTTGTAACAAAGCAGCACACCCCATAATTCTTGTTCTATCATGTCTGGGCGCTTACTTCTTAATGTATAGGCACTATCAAGTAAGGATTGTTTCATTTCTCTATAACCTAACTCAATCTCCCAGCGATAACGGTATAACTCTACCATTTCATCACTGGGAAAGCGCATTGGATCAACCATCGAGGTTAAAATACGATATTCTTTGCCTTTGACTGTTTTATTTACAAGTCTGGCCTCAATATGCTCAGGCAAATCATTAAACTTTTTACGTGCTTGAGGCGTTGTTGTTAACCGAATTTGGCTATCATTCTTACCTAATTTTTGAATGACCTCATAGTTTAAGTTTTTATGGGCTGGAATTATCCAATGTCTGTGCTCTCCTGCTTGATGCCAGCGGTTAAGCAATCCCAAAGAATAATAACCTTTATCGAAAATCGTGAGCGAATTGTCGGGCGTTTCTTCAATTAATTGTTCCGCTAGCACCATTTCGTTATTCCGGTAACCTGCAAAGGCACTATTTATTAACTGATGGCTGGTTAGCTCCATGTGGCAAACCATTCTTATTTGCGGGTAAATGTTTTCTCGATGCTGATTACTTTGCGTTTCAAATACTTGATGATTTTCTGCCGTATCCGCTGTTCGCCAAACAACACCATCAACTGCCAACAGGTTTAGGCCAGCCCAAGTCTCAAACTTATTAGATTGATAGCCATGCTTTGCTAAGGAGAGAAAGACTTGTTTTACCGCCTCTGAACCTAAACGTTGGCGTGCTTGAACAAGTGCACTGGGTGCTACTAATGGTTTCTTTCCTGGTAACATGATATCCATTTGCGTTGTGATATCCCAAACTGATTTTTGTCGAAACAGGCTCATTCCTATGATTGACCACAAGACGGCTTCTAAAGGGAGTCTGCGCTTTCTTACTGTTGCTACGCCTGCTTTTTCAAAACCTTGTTTGATTAAATCGGGGGAAAGTAACTCGGCATATTTTTCAAAAGTATGGAAGGTGTTGCAAGACCTAAAAGTTGTGGCTAATTCGCTTTCTAAACGCATAAAAAAATCCGATATCATTGTCTGATATCGGATTTTGAAGCCTTTAAAAGATCGGTCAAGTGATCATTTATTTTCTTAACTGATCGGCATTAC
>NZ_CANDNZ010000036.1 GCF_947387555.1 Thalassomonas sp. RHCl1 | reverse complement strand
GGACATATATGGTCACTCCCCCCGAGTCAAATAGATTTGGGGATTTTCTCTTCTTTTTGCCTGCTTCTGCTATATGCCACCTTTGCAAAACAGCTTTATTTCCCAATGAAACAACGGTCTTATGACATATATCCGGCATCTTTATGGCTTATTGCGATTAGGGTTAACAAGCCGTGCCCTCATGAGATCCAAATGATGTCTTATTTGCCTTCGCATCCAAAATGCCTTATTGGCAAATGTCCCAACTGAGGTTCCAAATAAGACGTAACCGTTTAATTCATCAGTGCATATTACCGTTTCACCTGCTGAATTTTTCTATATCATAATGTTTGTAAAAACAATCTATTAAGCACATGCCTTACTGGCATTAAAAGGCGTCTTATGGGCTAACACAGCCCAGATAATCCGGGCAAGTTTATTGGCGAAAGCCACAATAGATTTACAGCCATGCATGCGCTGTTTAATCGCTTGTAACCATTTACTGAGATTATCGTTTTTCTTGTCACACCAGTTAAGTACCGTCCGTGCCCCATGTATCAACATTTTGCGCATACTTTGATTGCCACGTTTCGTGATTTTTCCCAGCCTGCTTGTCTCACCACTGGCATATTGCGAAGGGGTTAATCCAATCCAAGCAGCAAACTGACGACCATTCTTAAAGACATTCACATCATGCACGCTTGCCATAACCGTAGCCGCAACAATAGGGCCAACGCCAGGAACAGACCGCAAAAGCTGATATTCTTCTTTCGTACCAATCAGCGCATTAATCTCCGTATCGACTTCTTGTATTTGTTTACTGATTTGCTCGATATTCTCAGATAAACGCCGGATAAACTTACGCGCCACAAATGTCAGCTCATTGCTGGCATCTTCCAATATACCTGGGATGGCTTTTTGTAAGGCTCCAGGTGTTGTCGCAACCACTTCACCATACTCAGCCATTAAACCGCGAAGCTGGTTTATATCACCAGTCCTGATTTTTATCATACGTTCTCGTATACGCTGTAATGACTGAATATCCTGTTGCTCAAGTGTTTTGATTTCTACAAAACGAATCGTTGGCCTAAAAGACGCTTCGGCAATGGCTATAGCATCATTGGCATCATTTTTATTACCGACTAAAAAGGGTTTTACCGCGAAAGCCGGAATACATTTTACGGTATGCCCTAATTTCATGATCCGCCTACCCCAGGGATTTGAACTGTAACAGGCTTCCATCACAACTAAAGAAGCAGGAAATTGCCTGAGAGCATTGATTAAGTTAGCTCTTTTTACTTTTTTATTAAGTACAATTTCCCTTTTTTCATTGAAAGCACAGAGTTGAAAGACATTCTTTGCCAAGTCGATGCTGATTACGCTATATTTCATGACGGTCACTCCGTATATTTGATTGATCTTGCTTGATAACTTTTTCAATCATGGCACATTACGATGCCTTTGCGGAGTGACCATCTCAAGCAT
>NZ_CANDNZ010000035.1 GCF_947387555.1 Thalassomonas sp. RHCl1 | reverse complement strand
CTTAGGTAAGACTACTTGGGGTTGTATGGTTAAGTGACTAAGCGTATGTGGTGGATGCCTTGGCAGTTAGAGGCGATGAAGGACGTGTTAATCTGCGAAAAGCGAAGGTAAGGTGATAAAAACCGTTACAGCCTTCGATGTCCGAATGGGGAAACCCACCCGTCATCAGGCGGGTATCGTTAAGTGAATTCATAGCTTAACGAGGCGAACCGGGAGAACTGAAACATCTAAGTACCCCGAGGAAAAGAAATCAACCGAGATTTCCTTAGTAGCGGCGAGCGAACGGGAATTAGCCCTTAAGTGATTTGCAAGTTAGTGGAACAAGCTGGAAAGCTTGGCGATACAGGGTGATAGCCCCGTACACGAAAACGAACTTATCATGAAATCGAGTAGGTCGGCACACGTGAAATGTTGACTGAATATGGGGGGACCATCCTCCAAGGCTAAATACTCCTAACTGACCGATAGTGAACCAGTACCGTGAGGGAAAGGCGAAAAGAACCCCTGTGAGGGGAGTGAAATAGAACCTGAAACCGCATACGTACAAGCAGTGGAAGCCGGATTTAGTCCGGTGCCTGCGTACCTTTTGTATAATGGGTCAGCGACTTATATTCTGTAGCAAGGTTAACCGATTAGGGGAGCCGTAGCGAAAGCGAGTGTTAACTGCGCGTTCAGTTGCAGGGTATAGACCCGAAACCCGGCGATCTACCCATGGGCAGGTTGAAGGTTGAGTAACATCAACTGGAGGACCGAACACACGTATGTTGAAAAATGCGGTGATGACTTGTGGGTCGGAGTGAAAGGCTAATCAAGCCGGGAGATAGCTGGTTCTCCCCGAAATCTATTTAGGTAGAGCCTCGGACGAATACCACTGGGGGTAGAGCACTGTTAAGGCTAGGGGGTCATCCCGACTTACCAACCCTTTGCAAACTCCGAATACCAGTGAGTACTATCCGGGAGACACACTATGGGTGCTAACGTCCATTGTGGAGAGGGAAACAACCCAGACCGCCAGCTAAGGTCCCAAAGTACTAGTTAAGTGGGAAACGATGTGGAAAGGCATAGACAGCTAGGAGGTTGGCTTAGAAGCAGCCATCCTTTAAAGAAAGCGTAATAGCTCACTAGTCGAGTCGGTCTGCGCGGAAGATGTAACGGGGCTAAACTAGTCACCGAAGCTGCGGATTCAAACTTTGTTTGAGTGGTAGGGGAGCGTTCTGTAAGCCGTTGAAGGTGTGTTGTAAAGCATGCTGGAGGTATCAGAAGTGCGAATGCTGACATGAGTAACGATAATGGGGGTGAAAAACCCCCACGCCGAAAGACCAAGGTTTCCTGTCCCATGTTAATCAGGGCAGGGTAAGTCGGCCCCTAAGGCGAGGCGGAAACGCGTAGTCGATGGGAAACAGATTAATATTTCTGTACTTCTTATAATTGCGAAGGAGGGACGGAGCAGGCTAGGTGAGCATGGCGTTGGTTGTCCATGTGAAAGTATGTAGGTTGGTGTCTTAGGCAAATCCGGGACACTAAGACTGAGATACGAGACGAGGCTCTACGGAGCTGAAGTCATTGATGCCATACTTCCAGGAAAAGCTTCTAAGCATCAGATTATAAGGAACCGTACCCCAAACCGACACAGGTGGTTAGGTAGAGAATACTAAGGCGCTTGAGAGAACTCGGGTGAAGGAACTAGGCAAAATAGTACCGTAACTTCGGGAGAAGGTACGCCGACTATGGTGATGGGACTTGCTCCCTAAGCTGAAGTCGGTCGAAGTAACCAGGTGGCTGGAACTGTTTATTAAAAACACAGCACTGTGCAAAATCGAAAGATGACGTATACGGTGTGACGCCTGCCCGGTGCCGGAAGGTTAATTGATTGGGTTAGCTCTGCGAAGCTCATGATCGAAGCCCCGGTAAACGGCGGCCGTAACTATAACGGTCCTAAGGTAGCGAAATTCCTTGTCGGGTAAGTTCCGACCTGCACGAATGGCGTAATCATGGCCACACTGTCTCCACCCGAGACTCAGTGAAATTGAAATTGCGGTTAAGATGCCGTATACCCGCGGCTAGACGGAAAGACCCCGTGAACCTTTACTATAGCTTGACAGTGAACATTGCTCCTACATGTGTAGGATAGGTGGGAGGCTTTGAA
>NZ_CANDNZ010000034.1 GCF_947387555.1 Thalassomonas sp. RHCl1 | reverse complement strand
TAGCGCCGATGGTAGTGTGGGAGGTCCCATGTGAGAGTAGGACATTGCTAGACTTCTATTTAGAGAAACCCGCAGCTGACGCTGCGGGTTTTTTGCTTTCTGGGATTTTTATTTTTCAAATCCCTGCTTTTTAATATATCCCGAAGCTGGCTATCAGAAATTCGGCTGAATCAATTTCAGCGCTTTGAAAAGTTCGTTACAATGATGAAAATTATTTCTTTTGTATCTTATGAAGTCAGCATCCCAATTTCAGTTACAACAAAGCAATAGCTTTAATGTTGCATCAATCACCCCGTCTCTTTATCAACCTGCCAGCTATGCAGACTTAGATGACTTGGATATGGTGATCAACCAACCTTTTTATGTGCTGGGTGAAGGCAGTAATACCTTGTTTGTCGAGGATGAAACGCCGGTAATTATTCGTCCGGCCTTTAAAGGTATTGATGTAAAAGAGGCTAGCGACAGTTATCGTGTCAAGGTAGGGGCAGCTGAAAACTGGCATCAATTAGTGCTCCGCTGTGTCGAGCAGGGAATCTATGGTTTGGAAAACCTGGCGCTGATCCCCGGTAGCGTTGGTGCCGCACCGGTGCAAAATATCGGTGCTTACGGGGTAGAGTTTGCCGATTATTGCCAGGAAGTCGAGTGGTTTGAGTTCAGCTCAAAATCGGTAAAGACATTATCCAGGCAGGATTGCCAATTTGGTTACCGGGATAGTGTTTTTAAAGGAACGCTTTACAACCAGGGGCTGATTATTTCTGTTACCCTCACTTTCCCTAAAAACTGGCGGGCAAAGCTCAGTTATCATGGCCTGGATGTTTTACCGGAAGATGTCAGTGCAATGGATGTAATGAAGCAAGTGATTGCTATACGAGAGTCTAAGTTACCCGATCCGAAAACTTTACCCAATGCGGGGAGTTTTTTTAAAAACCCGGTGGTTTCTGCTAAGCAGTATCGTTTGCTGGCACAGGAGTATCCTGATATGCCTTGTTACCCTCAAGCCGATCAGAGTATCAAATTAGCCGCAGGTTGGCTTATCGAACAAACCGGATTAAAGGGGTTCATGCTAAATGGTGCGGCAGTACATGATAAACAGGCTTTAGTGTTAGTGAATAAGGCTTGTACTTCAGGTAAAGCTATCTCTTCATTGGCTAAACATGTGCAAACTTGTGTGCTGGGTAAGTTTGGTATTAAGTTGCAACCCGAGGTCAGGCTTATAGCAGCTAAGGGTGAAGTTGAATTAGATGAGTTTGAACAATAATGGCGAAGTCTTTAAGAGAAGATTTGATCCGGCAATTAGCTGATGGTGAATTTGTCTCAGGTGAAGCCCTGGGGCAACAGTTTGGTGTCAGCCGGGCGGCTGTTTCAAAGCATATTAATGCGCTAGCGGATATGGGCTTAGATATTTTCCGGGTGAGCGGCAAAGGCTATAAATTAGCCCGACCATTAGATTTATTAAGTAATGATAAGATCAGGGAAACGTTAGCTGCGAACGGATTGGCGAATACGGTTGAGGTACATAACCTGATCGATTCTACCAATAGCTATTTATTACGCCGTTTACCCAATAACCTGAAACAAGGACAGGTTTGTATTGCCGAATATCAAAGTGCCGGCCGGGGGCGCAGAGGCCGGCAATGGATCTCTCCTTTTGGTTCTCATATCTATTTGTCCATGTACTGGCAGCTGGAACAGGGGATGTCGGCGGCAATGGGCTTGAGTCTGGTAACGGCATTGGCGGTAAGTGATGCCATTAGCGAGTTGCTTAGCATAGAAGTGCAATTGAAATGGCCCAATGATATTTATTTGTCCGGGGTGAAACTGGCGGGGATACTTATTGATCTTGAAGGGCAGGCATTGGGGGCTTGTCACAGCGTTATCGGTATCGGCCTTAATCTGGCGATGCCAGAGCAGAGTGCTGAGCAGGTTGATCAGCCCTGGACGGATCTTAAGTCTCATACTCAAGCAGCGCTAGACCGCAATATGTTGTGTTCGGCGATTATAAAATGTCTTACCCGCCGGCTTGAACAGCATAAGGCATTTGGATTAACCCCCATGGTGGATGAATGGCTACAACAGGACTTTTACCTGGATAAGCCGGTTAAATTGATCACCGGTGAGCGGGTAACTTCGGGAATTTGCCGGGGGATCAATAACCAGGGAGCCTTGTTACTGGAAACTGGCGGTCAGGTTAAGGCGATTTATGGTGGAGAAGTGAGTTTAAGGGCGGATGATGATCGCATTAGTTGATATCGGTAATACCCGGACTAAATATGTTTATCAAAAAGGGCAAGAACTCTCTGCGATTGAGGCTGTTGCTAATGAACAAGTGACCATGATCTGGCTTGATCGGCATTTCAGCGCTATTAGCCAACTTATTGTTGCTAATGTCAGTCAGAATAGCTTATCTGAATTAATCACGTCTTGGGCGGAGCGGCACCAAGTTGACTTGCATCTTGTCCGCACCGAGAAAAAACGTTTTGGCATTGTCTCCGCCTATAACCAGCCGGAGAAGCTCGGGGTTGATCGTTGGTTGGCCATGATAGGGGCCTATAAGCTCTATCCCGGTAAAAACATGTTGATCATAGATGCCGGTACCGCCACGACCGTTGATTTATTAGCAGCTTCGGGTGAGCATCTTGGCGGTTGGATAATCCCCGGTATTGATACCATGTTTAACAGTGTTTTACAGCAAACGGCAAATGTAGAAGCTGATAAAGGTGAAAATGCCAGTATCGCCTTTGGCCGGAATACCGGTGAAAATGTCAATAATGCCTGTTGGGCGGCTACTGTTGGTGCGATAGAGGTTGCGATTAGGCAAGCAGAGACGGTTGTTCCAGAGCTTGATCTGGTTTTAATGACCGGGGGCAATGAAAAAGCACTGTCAAATTTGCTGAAGTCAAAAGTTACCTCGGTAAAAAATCTGGTTTTTGTCGGCTTGCAAGCCTATATAGCCGAATAAAAGTACGCTTTTCCCTTATGTTTGAATAAAAAAACAGCGAACAGTGAAAAAATGCAATTTTTTTTGATTTAGTGCTTGCCAGCAGCAAAACATTGCTCTAATATTCGCACCACTTAATGACGTGCCGACTTAGCTCAGTTGGTAGAGCAACTGACTTGTAATCAGTAGGTCGCCAGTTCGACTCCGGCAGTCGGCACCATT
>NZ_CANDNZ010000033.1 GCF_947387555.1 Thalassomonas sp. RHCl1 | reverse complement strand
ATCTTTTTGTCCGCTGCAAGCGGCGATAACCATAGCATAGGCACTGTGGAATAAGGCCGCCGGGCTGAGCTTTAAGCGCAGAGCCTGCTCCCTGATACGGGCGGTTAAGTCCGGAGTAAGCTTTTGCTCCTGCTCATCTATGCTGTCTCCGCCACCCTGGACATTCATCAGGTTAAAGGGGGCACAGGTTTCGCTGATATCGCCGAGCTGCTTGTTAAAGAATTCCCGGGCGGCATCATCCTGCTCTTGCTCCTGGTGTTTGGCAAAAGCGACAAATTCCCGGTATTGTACTGGCTCAGGCAACAGCTCTTGCTGTCCGGTAAAAATAAGCGAGAGTTCCTGCTGGATAATGTCCATGGTGACATGATCCGTGATCACATGGTGGGTCAAGAGGCGGAGCATGTATTTATCGTTGTCGCTGTCATGGGCAACCGTCAGGCTAAGCAGCGGCCCCTGTTCGATATCGACCGCCAGGGTCTGCTCTTGATCATAGGCCTTAAAGCGGCTGAGCAGGTCTTCATTTTCATCACCCGGCAGGCTGACACGGTTAATCGGTAGCTCAACTGTGCGATAAACCACCTGTACCGGCTGCGGCATGTCGCGCCAGAGCACGGCGGTGCGCAGGGTGTCGTGACGGGCAATTACTTGATTCAGGCCGAAGATAAATTGGTTAAAGTTGTCTGTGCCGGATATTGTCAGGTAGGCAGGCATTACATAGGGATCGTTTTGAGGATCCATCATATGATGGAACAAAATTCCCTGTTGCAGCGGCGCCAGCGGGTAAATATCCTGGATATTGGCAGCGCCGCCGGGCACTTTGGCGATGACCTTTTCGATATCTTCCTGGTTAAGCCCCATTAGCGGCAGCATATCTGGAGTGATCACCGAGGCATTAACCGGAATCATATTATCAGGAGCCTTGAATGATGGCGCTTTTGTCTGGCTGTCTGATGTGATTTCTCGGGCCAGATCTGACAGTTGCGGATGTTGAAATAACTGGCGAACTTCTACTGAGAATCCGGCTTGTTGCAATTGAGACATTACCTGCATGGCCCGCAGGGAGTGTCCGCCTAATTCAAAAAAGTTATCTGTAACCCCCACTCGCGGTATGGTCAGTACCTCTTGCCAGATTTCACATAGGATTTTTTCAGTTTCGGTAGAGGGAGCCACATAGGAAGCTCGCTGTTGCGACAGCTCAGGTTCGGGCAAGGCCTTGCGGTCGATTTTACCGCTTACCGTCAGCGGCCAGCTTTCCTGGCTGATGAAGATTGCCGGTACCATGTAGTCCGGTAATACCTGGCCAAGTTGCTGTTTAAGAGATGGGATCAGCTGGCTATTGTCCCGGCTGGCATCCTCGCCGATAAAATAGGCGACCAGGTGTTGTTCGCCTTGTTGATCGGTATGGGCAACAACCAGGGCCGAAGCAATTTCCGGTAGCTGTTTTAACTGATGCTCGATTTCTCCCAATTCAATACGCAGGCCGCGGATCTTCACCTGATGATCGCTGCGCCCCAGATATTCCAGGCTGCCGTCCGGCAGGTAACGTACCAGATCGCCGGTTTTATATAATCTGGTGGTGGCAAGCTCAGGGAAAGGGTTGTCGACAAACTGTTTCGCCGTCAGTTCTTCCCGGTTGAGGTAGCCGCGGGCCAGGCCGGCGCCGCCGATATGTAATTCGCCGGTAACACCAAGCGGAGTTAATTGCATATTTTCGTTTAATACCAGCAGTTGGGTATTTTGCATGGCGTGGCCGATAGGTACTGTGTGTATAGATGAAGTCGGATCACAGGTCCAGTGACTGACATCTATCGCGGCCTCGGTCGGGCCGTACAGGTTATACAGCTTCGCCCGGGTCCCTGTGGTAAAGAAGCTGTCTTGTAGCTCTTTGGACAGAGCTTCACCGCTACAAAATACTTGTCTGACACTGCTACATTCTGACCAATGGCTGCCTGCCAGCATCAGGTTGAGCATAGAAGGGACAAAATGCAGACTGGTTATCCCGTGCTGCTTGATCACCGCTTCCAGGTACTTGGGATCTTTATGGCCTTCGGGTTTGGCGATCACCAGGCATGCGCCTGAAATCAGCGGCCAGATCAACTCCTGCAGGGAAACATCAAAACTATAAGGGGTTTTCTGCAGTACCTTGTCTTGTGTCGTCAGCGGGTATTGCTTTTGCTTGGCATCTGTCTGGTTAACCAGGCCCTGATGGGTACAGACAACCCCTTTAGGCATGCCGGTGGAGCCAGAGGTATAGATGACATAAGCGCAGCTTAACGGCGATTGTACCCGGGGGCGTTCGATGCTGTTTGGGGATAAAGCGGCTAAATCCGCAGCCAGAGCAGCTTCGTCAATGGCCAGTACCGGAATTTCGGTCAGATTGTTTAATTTGTCGGTCAGGTGCTGCTGGCTGATAATGGCAAGCGGTTGGCTGTCGTCCAGGATGGCGTCGACCCTTGATGCCGGTAATTGCGGATCCAGAGGCACATAAGCGGCACCGGTTTTTAATACCCCCCAGATAGCTACCAGCATTTCGATGGATCGCTCCATATAAAGGGCAACCAGGGCTTCCGGTTTGGCGCCCGATGCAAGCAGGTGTCTTGCCAGCTGATTGGCTCTTTGCTCCAGCTGACGGTAACTCAGTTGCTGGTCCTGGAAAATTAACGCGGTATTGTCCGGGGTTTTCGCTACCTGGGCTTCGAATAAATCGTAAATGCATTTATCGTCAGGATAATTCTGAGCGGTGGCGCTTAAGGCAAATAAGCTTTGTTGCTCTTTCTCCGGTAATACCGAGTATTGGCTGATCAGATCTTGGGTATTGTTCGCCAGCAGGTCGGTTAACCGGGTCAGGGCGGTGATCATATAATCGAGTATCCGTCCGGCATCAATTTGGGACTCTACCTGAACATTGATCAGGAAGTCTTGACCATAATCATCGACGGCAACCGAGAAAGGATAGTTGGTTCTTTCATTGGGGTCGATAAACTCCAGGCTGGACAGGATATCCCGGGCGCTGCCCTCTTGAGGTTTTCGGCTATGGCGATAATTTAATAATGCGGTAAATAACGGCGCATCGCCATTGATAGCGCTGCAGCTTTGGGCAAAAGCCAGGGAAACCTGCTCGTGTGGTAATAATTGCTGTAAGGCCTCATGTGTCTGTCGTACTAAGGCTTCTGCACTCTTGTCTGTCAGACTAATCCGCAGCGGCAGGGTATTGATAAACATACCCGTCATAGAGGCTGCTCCTTCGATACCCTGCAAGCGTCCGGACATCACGGTACCGAAAACAACATCTTTTTGTCCGCTGCAAGCGGCGATAACCATAGCATAGGCACTATGGAATAAAGCCGCCGGGCTGAGCTTTAAGCGCAGAGCCTGCTCCCTGATACGGGTGGTTAAATCAGGAGAAAGCTTTTGCTCTTGCTCATCTATGCTGTCTCCGCCACCCTGGACATTCATCAGGTTAAAGGGGGCACAGGTTTCGCTGATATCGCCGAGCTGCTTGTTAAAGAATTCCCGGGCGGCATCATC
>NZ_CANDNZ010000032.1 GCF_947387555.1 Thalassomonas sp. RHCl1 | reverse complement strand
GCATATAGCAGAAGCAGGCAAAAAGAAGAGAAAATCCCCAAATCTATTTGACTCGGGGGGAGTGACCATATATGTCCATGTTTGTCGTAGCCATGGAAGATCGATATTAGCTAAGTGGTGATCACCAGGCGGTTACAAAAATAGTGTAGTACAAGCCATCTGTTATGTGGTTTTTGATATTACAAGGATTTACTTTGAGTTATTGCAGTTAAGTTCGATATATGTATCACCTTCAAAGTCGTCAAACATTCTCATTCCATATTTTTTAAATCCAATATATTCGCGCTTTGCATCTCCCGCCCAAACTATATTCGTTCCGTTAGTTGCTTCTGCATAGTAAAAGATCGTGGAATCCCCTGTTAAAAGATGATTACCTCCCGTAGCAAGGTTTCCTGACCTATTTGGTTGAAATTTCCACCATGATTCTGTAACCCAAGATCCAGATGTGTTTCTGTAGTTTACCGCTACTTTTATTGGATGATGGCAATTATTCTTCACCTTAATTTTAAAACCTCTGTTCTCAACGGTGAAACCAGGATCAACGGTAAAGTGTTGATTAAGATACTTTTTACCCTCCCCATCAGCTTTCTTACCTGAAATACTTATTCTGTTAAAAGAATACTCATCTAGCTTAAGATACTTCCCACCGGAGTTCGAAAATTTATTCCACCTAACCCTAACCATTTGGCCCTCACTAATTGGGCCAACTTTGTAATGATAAGATCCATATCCCAATATTCGTATTACCGCGTTACTAGAGGTCGGGTATGTCTGAATCTCAACATCCCTAATTTCGCATTCACAATCATTTCTAAGAATCAAACCTCCCTTTACCTGAGTGTACATAAGAGCAGAATTCTCGACTGGCACCCAGAAATCATTTTTCAGACCTGAGTATGAAGGCAAAGAAAAGATAATTAGCGCGATACACAATAAATTTCGTTTATTTATATACATAAAATTTATCCTTTGCTTCATCAGCAACATAACGCTTAAAATAGCCAGCTTATGGCTGTCCAGCTTTGTAAGCTGTCGTCTGTACTCGTAGTGTTTCTTCGTATATTCATCCTCACCGCAAAGAAAAGCACGACGAATACACCGAGAAACTAGATGATAATAACGGGTGTCAGAAAGAGAAACTTGAGAACGGCGCGCTTGGGTCATTGTTTACTCCACAGCAAGCAAAAAACTTTGCCATAAAAGGTAGCTCAGTTTTTTACTTTAGCCAATTTATGGCTGTCCAGCTTTGTAGTTTCAAACCTTGGTACTTTTCGAACATAGACGCAAGCACGGACACCCAAACCTTAGTAAATATGAAAAGCTGTCATAGGCATAATTCAATTTTTGCCGGTCCGGCTTTGCTCGCACAAAACTCACAATGGCAACCTACAAAAAGGCAATCAAATCAACAACTTGACTGCACTGAGCAAAAACGTCAAATTTACTTTAAAAAAAGACCAATTCACCATTGATTTCCCCGCAAATTGGTCTTTCCTTAATAGTGCTATCCAAGTCTAAACGGAAAGCATTTATTACAACACTTCCATCAATCAATGAACTGCTGTAATAACAACCGTTACTACCAAAGCAAAAGTAGTAACTTAAACCGCAACCCCTGAGTGCTGGCACACCCAGAGGTCGCTAACCACTACGAACTCTCAAGGAGTACGTCATGGCTAAATATCATCATACGCCAGAGCCCGTCTCGGCAAAAGTAAAATATCCTATTTATCGGCAACTTACCGTGCAGGAAACGGTTTGCACCACAGCGTCGAAAACCCGCGGCATAGGGATTAACTATGTTCCCGTCAAGCTTGAGCCTTGTGTAGTGCTCAGGGGAAAATGGCTGCGCCTGGCCGGTTTCCCTGTCGGGCAAAAGCTTAATATTGTGGTCAATCAGGCAGAGCTGGTGATCACGCCTAAACAAACGGAGCCAAACCCGTTAGCTGAAAACTAACCCCGGGCTTAATTGAAAAGCTATAAGCTAAGCTGCTGTATTTAAAGCAGGTACAGCAGCTTTATCTAACGGGAATAGCCCGCTCAATACCTTGGTAAGTATGAAAAGCTGTCATAGGCATAATTTAATTTTTGGCTGTTCGGCTTTGCGGTTTTCTCAAATTCAATGATTAATGCATCATACTTTTGGCCTTAGTTTCTCAATAACTTCTGTGCTCACCCAATATAAATTTGATAATTCGTTTTCTTCGTTATATCGGCTAAAAAATAAATATTTTCCATCGGGAGTGACGCTTGGAACTGATTCAATAAAGTTAGAATTAACTTTATCTCCTAGGTTAATTGGCTTTGTCCATGTTCCGTCTTTCTTCTTAAAATAGACATAGAGATCACTTTTTTTACTGCCATCTTCTTTGTTGCGAGCGTTTGAAACTAAATAATCTTGAGATGGGGAAATAAAAGTGTGCACGCCAAAACCCATTTCAACTGGCTTTATTTCAGGAAAGCTGCCGTTGTCATTGGGGGCATAGTAGGTTTTCATTTTTGATATATTAAAATAATAAAGGTCGCCGTTATTGGCTTGGTTCGGAAAGAAAACGTCATCGTCATTTATCGGTGAATCAAGTTTTATTGCCTTGCTCCACGCATTGTCTAAACGATCTACATACCATATTCTATTATCCGTATAGTCAGATTTAGCCGTGGTAAAATAAATTCGTTTACTGTCAGCGGTGATAAATGGATGCATTTCTTGCTCTTTTTTTCCTTTGGTGAAGCTTACTTTTTGAATCGGTTTCCATTTGTTATCTTCGAGTTTTGAAAAATAGATAGCACCATTTTCGTCTTTTTTATGCGCTTTAAAATATATTTCATCTAAATCAGAGGAAAACGAAATCCCCCCTTCATGTCTTCCATTGATTGAAACTATACCAGGAGCAAAAACTTCTGGGATTAAACCGGGTGGCTTTTGCCCAAGATAGGGGCCTTTCAAGACTGGAAACTCATCTTGGCCATAACTATTGCTACTAAAAGCTAGAGTAGAAAACAGCAGAGTAATTGAAATACCAATATAGTTCATATTATTGTCCTTATTTTATATTTAGGTGGGTGCTTAACTTCTGCGCTCTGATAACAGCTATTAATATTACGCCCGCATGATTAAGGTCAACATAGTCGTAGTGCCAAAAAGACCAAAGCGGCTAAATTCAAGTTGAATAACTTGTGATTCTCTTATTGGTACTAAAAAATGGCCATTGCTAATTCACCTTGGTCCAAAAACGCGTTAGAACGGATGGCAATAATGTTAGAGAAACTGCCATTAATGATAAAAACTTTAATGGCCGCTTTGGTGGGGTAGCTGACCACCAAAGTTTATTCTGAATCTAGTGGCAACATCTGTATATGGCACAAATGCGATTGTCAGGTTTGATTGAGTCCGATTAATCGCATCCAGGTTAAGTTAAGACTTATTCAAATAAAGGAACAGGTAGCCATAAACTGATTTAACCTTGTCTTGGTTAATCTTACAGAAGGAGTCTTTCCTTCAACAAGGATATGCAGTTTGCCAACAAATATTTGTCCGTCTTTAGTTATTACCCATAGCACAAAACGTTCATTGGTAGCCAAATCCGAGCGCTTGTCTTGTGAAGCAGCAAAAACAGCATCAAACATATGCCCTTCTCCTGCAATACCTGATATTGATACCGGAAAAGATTCAATCGGTTTGGTTAGATAAAACATCTCCTTTTCGAGTCGATCTTTATAGTTTGCAACTATAGTTCGGGCAATGTTTGGCGAAGCACTGGCTTTATTCAAACCTTTTAATAAATAAGGCTGTTGCTGTTGTTCAAATTCATAGGCCAGGATACTCCAGTAATGCTTTTCATCCATAAAAGAAACACTGAATTCATTTACCCTGGGGGGATTACTTGGCAAGAAATCAACCTCAGCGATTTGCAAATCCCTTTCCCGGCATTGCAGCATCAAATCAGCAGCAACACTTGCCCCCCTGAACAGGAGCAGCAAGCAATAAAAGTAACAGAAAATAGTTAAGAGGTTTCATCTAGCTTTTCTTCAAGTTTAATAATCTTATAATTCAGGTAGATGCTTTGCGCATGTGCAAAAACAAAGATAATACAGAAAATGATGAATTTGTTATCTACACTGGCATTGGTATAAATCCATAACCCGCCAATAAAATTTACCAGATAAATAACAACGGCAAAAAATCGATTCCAAGTCATGGCTGGTATGAAGGTGAAGTATTTAATGTAGTGCGTTTTTAAATGAATGCTTACCGGTTCTGAACTAAACTTTATTATGGTAGTATAAAGTAGGATTAAATCCTATGGTTTTTCTCATTGGGGGCAAATTATGGCAATGGTAAAGAAAAGTATCACAGTAACAGAACAGCAAGAACAATGGATGCAAGCTCAACTTGCGACTGGTAATTATGCCAGTGACAGCGAGTTATTACGAGATTTGATCAGAAAGGAGCAAATGCGTACCAGTGAAGTTGAAGTTATTAGACAAGAACTTATCAAAGCGGAACAAAGCGGCTTTAGCTCTCGTTCTCCTGAAGATATTGTTAATGCGGTGATTGCTCGAAAACAAACTAATGGCGAAATATAAGTTAAGTGCTGCTGCCGATCAGGACTTCGAGAAGCTATTTGTGTATGGCATAGATAACTTTGGTTTGACTCAGGCTAAATCATATGTTGCAGGGCTAATTATCCATTTTCAAAGTATTGCGGAAAACCCGTTGCATTATCAGGCAGTTGATAATATTCGTAAAGGATATAGACGCAGTGTGTATGGCAAACATGCTATTTACTACGTAGTTTCTAATGAGTGTATTGATATTATGCGAATATTAAGAGCAGAAAACCTTAATACTGCTTTTGAGTAATAAATGTGTCTAGTTCGTTATCAGACAGCTTCTTAGAAATTGATAACCGACTTCAGCACAAGCATGGACACCCAAACCTTGGTAAATATGAAAAAGCTGTCATAGGCATAATTCAATTTTTGGCTGTCCGGCTTTGCTAAATGCCCTGAGCAATGCTGGACGGCATTTAATAAGCCGGTAGTTATAAACTGGGTGTTATAACTACCGGGAGACTGTCCCGTATTCTGTGTAACTGCCAGTTTTATATAAAGTCTTTTAAACGGTCTTCGAACTCGATCATAAAC
>NZ_CANDNZ010000031.1 GCF_947387555.1 Thalassomonas sp. RHCl1 | reverse complement strand
AAAACACTTCGTTGGGCTGCCCCGTGGAAGTGGATGCGCATTTTAGACATTTTCTTGGTGAGGTCAACACCTTTTTTCAAATTAATTGATGAGCGGTGAGATATTAAACAGACCGTTTAAAAACAAAGCAAGAATGTCATAAAAGTGACATATACAATGCATAAACAGGGGTATAGATATACAGAGATGGAATAAGACTTCTGGGGCATCAACGGGGAATAAAAAGTTATAACACATAAAAACGGGCCCGAAAGCCCGTGATAAAATCATGACTGATTTAATTAATTACCGTAAATAAAAGCAGACTTAGTTACTACAAACGACACCAACAGCTGCAAATGCCGCCGTGACATCGGATACATCATAGCCAAAGTTGCCGGCAGCGGACTCGACTCCACATGCTCCCTGGTTAAAGTTAGTGTTGGCATTCCAATAAATTTGATTGGCCTGCAAGAAAACTTCAAAGGCGGTACGCGTATTCCAACCATTGGTATTTGCCAGCAGATAGAAAGCTTTGTTATATACCCCTGAGCTGTAATGCACATTCATGCCGTTGCTATAGTCGCTTGCATGACCGATTGAGTTACCGTCTTGTGTTGGATCTGCCATATAACGCAGCGCACCGTTGCCTTTGAATATTTGCTCCCCTACCAGCCAATCATTACTGCCATGCATATAATATTCAGCAACCTCACCCGCCATATCTGAAAAAGCTTCGTTAATACCACCCGACTGATTTGAATACTGTAGGTTAGAATTTTGCTCGGTTACCCCGTGACTGACTTCATGGGCGGAAACATCAAGGCTGACCAGGGGATAAAACTTGCTGTAGCCGTCACCAAATAACATGGCGCTGCCATTCCAATAGGCATTATCAGTATTACGGCCGTAATGTACTTTCATTTGCAGCTGAAAACTTAAAGGCGCTGTGTTGAACCAATCCTGGTACATTTCAAAGATCAGATTACCAAAATAATGGGCATCATTCGCGGGAGCATAACCACCATTAACCTCTTGATAGGTATTTTCCGGGCAGGTAAAAGAATGTGTGCGTCCAAACCAATAACGGTTTTTCATGTTGATGGTTTTAACATTGGCATTCTCCATGGTACATGTGCCGGAAGATTCACTAACCTCCAGGGTGCCAAAATCAGTGCCGTAATAATATTTGCCGGTTTTTTCATTGCCCCCGGGACCCGTTGCTGCAAATGAAGCAGACACTTTGGGATGAACCTCCCCTGCTTTTACCTGGTTCAACCCCTCCCATGCTTCTATGATTTCACCGCTATTGGCATCAATAAACGCCATAGGACGCGTAGGGACACCGTCGGCAACGGAGAAGTAAGAGACTTTATACACTAAACGCGCTATCTCTTTTTCTATTTTGATCATTAACTCAGCAGAGGTATTTTCCAAATCAAGCGTACTGTGCCCTTTGGTTTTAACCAACAGGCTGATCGCTTGCTTCCTACTAATGGCAGCTTTGGTCGTTTCAATATCTTTAGCCAGCTCACGGATAACAGCGCCTGAAACCTCAAGTAACTCGCCATCTATTCCTTCAGTTGCAACCAGGCTGTGGCCATAGACAGGCACATCTTGATAAAGCTGCTGATAACGCGTTTTAGTTTTACCGTCTTTTGTTTTTATCGATTTTTTACTTCGAAAAGTGTCTTGTTGCGACATATTCAGGGCTTTGCCAAGCGCTTGCCCCTGAACCAGATATGCTTTGAGGTTTTCTTTGACAGCTGCATGAGCGGGTAGCAATGCCAATGTGCTCACAGCTGTAAATACTACCGGCTTAATAAATTTATATTTCATTCCCTTATTCCTTGATGGTTGAGGTTTACCAGCCGCTCCATTTTATAAGTCCAAGATCACCCCTAAGGTAACCACAATAAACGGAGCGATTCCTTGCCCCAATAAGCGTGGTTGAAATATTTGGATTCTGTCGGTGATTTTACGACAAAGATTAGAAAAAAAGCGCCATTTATCAACAGAGCCAACAGCAAGCATAAGAGCATGAAATTTCAAATAAAAGCCATGTATAGCTTATATTATATACTTGCATTATTAATATGAAAAAACCGGTCAACATCAGTTGACCGGCATTATTATCACCCGCTATAGAGTTACTATTTAAGCCACTAATAACTCCAGTTCAAAGTAACACCTGAAGAAGCCCGGTAACCGCGTATGCCGATATGCATAGTACTGCCACCCGGACTTGCTTCGGTACAAGTTTCACTATTACCATTGGCGTACGGACGACAGTCATAGCTACTGGTTGTTGGCGCCGCACCTTTCCTCAAATAGAGATCAGCATCACCGCTGCCACCGGAAATAGTGGCAGTGAAGGTACCCGCCCCAGCCGGCACGTCGACGGCTAAGTTAAACCAAGCTCCCTGGTCAACACTGATATTATCCACTGTGTCACTGTTTCCCGGGGGTTGTGTGCCCCCGGCAGTATGATCACCCACTATAGATGCATTGCTATAAGCACTATAACCCCGCATCATGACATAATAAGTACCGGCTTGTGCATTTGGGAAGTCACAGGTTTCCGTATTGCCGCCTATATATGGACGACAATCGTAACTGCCGGTTGTAGGAGCAGAACCAAACTTGACGTAGAGATCACCATCACCGCTGCCGCCACTGGTATTAAAGGTTACCGTATTCACATCAGCCGGTGTTTCATAAGTAAAGTGCGTTTCAGAACCCTGCGCCCCGGAAATGGTCTGGGCAACACCTTTTTCCAATACCCCCGGAGGTGGTGGCGGTGTACCGCCGCAAACGACCCCGACAGCATCAAATGCCGCGGTAACATCCGCCTTGGCATGGCCTAAGTCTTCAGCCGCAGACTCAACCCCACAGGCTCCTTCATCAAAAGTGCTGTTGGCGGTCCAATAAACCTGGTTAGCCTTTGCCATTACCTGGAAAGCTTTTTTAGTATCCCAACCGGCGGTGGTGGCTAACAGATAAAAGGCCTTGTTATAAACACCCGAGCTGTAGTGAACATTAAGCCCGTTGTAATAGTTATTGGCGTGATCGATAGAACTGCCATCCTGAGTGGGATTATTCATATAGCGTAATGCACCATTACCTTTATAAATATCGCCACCAACCAGCCAGTCGTTAGTGCCCTTCATAAAGAATTCAGCCGCTTCACCCGACATATCAGAGAAAGCCTCATTCATACCGCCCGACATATTGCTATAAATCAAACCCGAGTTTTGCTCGGTGAATCCATGACTGACTTCATGGGCGGAAACATCGAGGCTGACTAATGGGTAGAAAGTATTTTGGCCATCACCAAAAGTCATGGCCGAACCATCCCAGAAAGCATTCTCATAGTTGTTGCTATAATGCACCCGCATAGTCAGTTGGAAAGTTAGTGGCGCCGAGCCGACATAATCGCTGAACATATCAAACACGACACCACCAAAGAAATGCGCATCATTTAACGGTGAATAGGCACCATTAATTGTTTTATGAGTATTTTCCGGGCAAGTATAGGAATAAGCGGAACTGCCGGACGTGCCATGATTCAAGTTAACGGTTTTAACATTGGCATTATTCATGGTACAGGTGTTGCCGCTTTGGGTTACATCCATATAACCAAAGTCGGTGCCATACTGGTACTGGCCGGTTTTAGCATTTCCGCCAGGGCCGGTGCCTGTTAAGGCATGCTGCAAGTTCTCATAACGGTAAAGTGTTTCCCCCGTCTGGGCATCAATAAAATATACCGGACGTGACGGCTCATCGCCCTTTGTCCCGGGGATGACATAAGAAACACGATGTACCAACCGCGGCTCATCTTTTTTCATGTAAATAAAGAGTTGGTTTTGCTCGTTATAAATATTAGCTTCGGAGGCGCGGTCTTTTTTCAGGGCAATCCGTAAAGCATTATTGGCTGAAAAATCCGGTTGTACCGATATGTCATGATCTTCGAGATTGATAAACTGACCTTTGACATCGGTCAGTAATCCCATAGGCGTTTTGGTGGCAGCCAGGCTGTAGCCAAAAATAGGAACCCCTTTGTATGCCTGTTGAAAGCGTACTTTGGTCAGGTTGTTACTTAGATGAAAGGTTTTACTGCTTTTGATCTGATGAATGTCGGCCAAGTCCAATACTTGATTGATATCTTCACCACTGTTGCCCTTACCCATGGTAGAAGCATTTTGAATTTGAGCCGCGTGGGCCGACATGGTTAACACACAAGCTACTGCTGCGGTAACTTTCGTTACTTTGTTAATTTTCATATTGATGTCCATATTGTCTATTTGATTTTTATATTTAGTTACTCAGAACTAAATTTGTCCTTGTCCCAGAACACAACAAACGACTGAAACACCTGGCGGCAACACATCATTGACACAAAATTGATGCTTGCAGCACCTCGGTGACAAATAACCTTAGTTTAGGAAATAAGACGCCACAAATTCCTCCTGGCAACTGATACCAAGAAGAGACGATGCATAAGGGTTAAGAAAGATCCAGTAACATGCTGGTATCAGAGAGTTGATTACCAGGAGGCGGGCGATAAAAACACAGAACAAAAATCGCATGACTTTCATTTAAAATCAAACAGTTAAAAGCACAGCATTCGGGAGTGAAGCTGCTGTACCAGCTTTTTAGCACAGCAGCTTCGTTTCTTCACCTTACTGCTAGTTTTCAGTTTCCCGGTTGATACCGGGTGAAACTTCAACCTGCGTAGGTGTGATAACCATTTCCCCCTGATTTATCGCAATACAGATCTTTTGTCCGATGGGAAAACCGGCTTTCTTAAGCCACTTCCCCCTGAGCACTATGCAAGGTTCAAGTTTGACCGGCACATAGTTGATGCCGATGCCGCGGGTTTTCGCAGACGCTCCGCAAAGGGTTTCCTGTACGGTAAGTTGCCGATAAGTGGGATATTTTACTTTTGCCGAGCTTGGCTCTGACGTATGATGACATTCAGCCATGACGGACTCCTGTTTAGTTCGTTGTGGTTAGCGACCTCTGGGTGTTTGCCCACTCAGGGGTTGCGACTTTGGTTGCTGCTGTACGCAACAGTTAATTGGTAAGAAATATTGAAATAGGCACTCTCCTTTTTGACTTGGATAGCACTATTAAGCAAAGACTAATTCACTGAATAAATCAGGCCGGGGTTACATTTAATTTTATGATTATTTATACGCTACTGTACGGGTTACTGTACAAAGGATTTAAGGGTAATTCCCCCGAAAAATAATTGAAGCTGAAAGTAGTTTTTTCTCGTAATCTAAACGCAGAAGGTTCTACAAAGTACATCCCAAAAAAACGCTCCCTATTCGCTTCAATAGTGCTCTTTGCAAAGCTCACTTATCTGTTATTGCATCGTATCAACATCCAGACTGTGCTGCTCTCTAGCCTGAGCACCTAATGCGTTAAGCTCCAACCGAAATCCCTCATTCAATGCATCAAGTTTATCAACAAATGGCTTATCGATTTTTACTGATAAAACAGTCTTTTGACCCCATTTCCCCATATTGATTGGCCTGATTTAGCAACTCACTATGCGTTAAGTTATCAAGAGAGGTTAACGCATTAGAAAACACATCTTCAGAAAAAGGTGGCTCCAGGTATCAAAGCAACAAAAGTCAAAAATTGATTTACTCCAATAACAACGCCATCAATAACACCAAAGCCAAAATACAGCTTTATCAAACATACACACAATGTAACATCTGTGTAACACTTGTATATCTATTTAGTGCTACATTCATACGGTCACTAGCGTTTTATATGATGGACTATGCATAGACTCGACAGGAAATCTCTATATTTATTAAAACTGCTAGTGGGCGTATTGAGCTACTTTGCTATTATTTGTGGTGCTCGCAGCACTGATACAGCTTCGCTCCCTTCTCACCTTACACCAAATGAACAACAACGTTATTTTGAAAATTATTCAATGGAGCACGGGCTTGTTCAAAACAGTATTTTAGCTATTCACAAAGATAACATCGGCTTTATGTGGTTTGCGACTCATGAAGGCCTGAGCCGTTTTGACGGCAGCAGTTTTGTCACCTTTCAACATCAAATCGACAATACAAATTCATTGTCAAACAACAATATCAGAGCACTTACCGGCACAACAAAAGGCCAGCTGTGGATCGGGACATATGGCGGCGGTTTAAACCTGCTTGATCAAAAGACCAACGAATTTTCACATTTTACCTATGATAAAAATAACCCGGACAGTCTCAGTGATAACAGGGTCAATGCCTTGTTTATTGACAGTCAACAACGCCTGTGGATAGCTACCTCAAATGGCGGTTTGAACTTATTAATTGAAACCGATGAAGGGATAAAGTTTAAGCGTTATCGTGCAGCCGATCACCCGGGTTTATTAACGGACAGCATTTGGAGTATTGCAGAAGATAATGCAGGTCGAATCTGGCTTGGTACCGATGGTGGTGGATTAAGTATTCTCACACCTCAATCAGGCGAATTTGTTAACCTTAGCAATAATGCTGACGACCCCTTTAGCTTAAGCAGTAATAGTGTAAAAGCTATTTTTAAAGATCATTCAGGTGTGATGTGGTTAGGTACCCATGAAGGCGGTCTTAATCGCTACAACAGCCAAAGCAATAACTTTAGCCATTATCGTTTTACACCTAAGGGTAAACCTTTAGAAAAAAACAATGCAGCAAATCTTTCATTAAATAACGACAACATACAGGTTATTTATGAAGACAAACAGCAACAATTATGGGTAGGTACTGATGTCGGCTTAAATATATTAAGCCCCGACAGGCAAGTGATTAACATTATTAAAAGTGCCGGCAATAAAGCCGGCAGTTTAAGCCATAATCGTATCAGTGCAATATATCAAGATGAACAAGCTATTCTCTGGATCGGCACGCTTGCCGGACTTAATAAATTAAAAAATGATCAACTGAAGTTTAATCATATTAAATTAAGTAAAAGTCATTTAGGCGATGAAAAAGTCATCAGCCGCTTTGCCGAACAAGCCGACGGTATATTTATTGTTGCGACTCACGGTGCCGGTTTAAGTGTTTATAACAACAAAAGCAACTCAACCAAGCCATTTTCACAAAACCAACAGTTAAGTGACCCCAGAATTATTTCATTACTGATAGATCATCAAGACAATATCTGGATAGGCACACGGAGCGAAGGGCTTAATGTTTATAATAAACAAACGGATATGATGAGCTATTACTTTCATCAAACCGAAAATCCCAATTCCTTACTGACTGATAATATTTACGATCTCTTTGAAGATAACGAGCATAATATTTGGATCGCAAGTTATAAAGGAGGGTTAAGCAGATTAAGCCCGGATAGAAAAACCTTTAAACATTACCGGGTAGCCTCCGGTGATAGTGCAGGATTATGTAGTGAGAGGATCTTAGACATTTATCAGGACAGCCAAGGGCTATTATGGCTGGCAAGCGAAAACGGCTTGATGAAGCTAGATCAAAAAACAGATGAAATTGATTGTTTTCAACATGATAACGGGGTTAAAAATAGCCTCTCAAGTAATACGGTTACATCGATTTTTGAAAACGCTCAAGGCGATTTTTTACTGGGTACTTTAGGTGGCGGCCTTAATATCTGGCAACAAAAGCACCGCCTCAACAATATTAATCACTTCAGTACGATTACGGTTTCAGATGGTCTACTCAGTAACAATATCCTGGCTATTCAGGAAGACGAAGAAAAAAATCTGTGGTTAAGCAGTAAAAAAGGGCTAACCAGACTGAACCAGGACAGCCTTACCTTTGAGCACTTTACGCCAAATGACGGCCTGCAAAGTTATGATTACTTTTTGAGTTCAACACTCAAAACCAGTCACGGGCAACTGATCTTTGGCGGTAAGAATGGCTTTAATATATTTACCCCCGAGGCTATAACAACCAATAATCAAACCGCAAAAGTGGTGCTCACCAATATACTGAAATTGCATCAGCCATTAGACACCTTTAAGCCTTACCAGCAAATGCGCACCGTTGATTTTAATTACAGCGATCATTTAATCGCTTTCGACTTTATTGGCTTAAATTACAGATCGCAAAAAAGTATTCAATATCAATATAAATTAGTTGGTTTTGATGATGAATGGGTTGAGTCGGGTAGTCATCACCGTGCAACTTATACCAACATCCCTCCAGGCCAGTATGTCTTTAAAGTAAAATCGTCGAACGGCAATGGGGCGTGGAGTCCTGATTACATTAACTTAACCGTTAATGTCAAAGCAGCATTATGGCAAACCTGGTGGGCTTATGCCTTGTATGCTCTATTGTTTATTGCGCTATTATCCACCTTAATCTTACTAAGTTATCAAAGAAAAATAGCCGAAAAAGAGAAACAAGCCGCGTTAGCCATCACATCCGCTAAAGAAAAGTTTTTTGCCAACATTACACATGAATTTCGTACGCCACTGACGTTGATACTCGCACCTGGCACGGCTATTGAGCAGCAGACACATGAAGAGCATACCAGGAAAAATATTGCTCTGATCAATAGAAATGCCCAACGCTTATTAACTATGGTAGAGCAAATATTAACGCTTGCCCGACTGGAAAGCGGCCAAACTGAAAACAGGCATTTGCAGAATATTAGCCAAGTGGTGGAATTTTTATCGCATTCCTTCCAGCCTTATTTTAAACAACAGCAAATCAAATTAGTCGTTGATAACAACATTCCAGGATCATTACACCTTGCTATGGAGCCGGATGCGCTCACTAAGGTATTGACGAATTTATTATCTAATGCCCTGAAATTTAGCTCCGCCGGTAGCAGCGTTACCTTAAGAGTCTACAGCGATAATGTAACGAATGTTATTTTTAAAGTGGCAGATCAGGGCTGCGGTATAGCCGAAACAGACTTAACCTCTATTTTTGACCGTTTCACCCGAATAGAAGATAGCGAAAGGACTGTGCCCGGAGTTGGTATTGGCTTGGCGCTGGTAAAAGAGATTGTCGATAGCCACGGAGGAAAAATCCAGGCCAGCAGCCTGCTGGAGGTTGGCAGCACTTTTACTGTAGAGCTTCCTTTAGCCAGCCAATCAACACATGTCGGGAACAATACCAGCCAAATAGCGGCACAGCCTTTACTCACAGATACCGCTTCATTGAGCCAAAAGATCACAAAATTACAGTTGGATATTCAAAATAGCATCCCCTTTACCGGGATAACCATCAGACCGCCAAAAAACAACAAGGCCAGTATTCTTATTATTGAAGATAATATGGATATGCAAAGTTACCTGGTCAGTATTCTCGAGGATAAGTATCAATGTCATACCGCCAACGATGGCCAACAAGGCATTGTTAAAGCACAGCACCTGATCCCGGATCTGATTATCAGTGATCTAAAGATGCCTAATAAAGATGGTTTCCAGGTTATTAATCACTTAAAAAGTCATATTACGACCAGTCATATCCCGATCATTTTATTAACGGCTAACGGCAGCAGTGTAAATCGAAATAAAGCCTGGCAAGCAAACGCTGAT
This sequence comes from Thalassomonas sp. RHCl1, assembly GCF_947387555.1. Taxonomy (GTDB): domain Bacteria; phylum Pseudomonadota; class Gammaproteobacteria; order Enterobacterales; family Alteromonadaceae; genus Thalassomonas. The sequence continues at coordinate 2,607 of NZ_CANDNZ010000031.1, read as the reverse complement.
GAGTATTTAACCAAACCTTTTGACAGTACTGCCTTACTGTTACGCATAGAGAACTTATTAACCATAAGAAAACAGCTACAAGCATGCTTTAAACAACAGGTAAAAAACCGGCAAGTTATAGATGTTCACCAAACTGGCAATGATTCCGGGATCGAAAAAGGCTCTCCCCTTAATGCGAGTGATGCCATAACTGAAGAAAATAAAAGTAGCTGGCTTGCATCGGAACAGCTGTTTATCGATCGCTACCATAAAATAATTACTGAAAACATTGCTGACTCACGGTTAAAAGTAATAACGATTGCCCAGGCATTAAATATGACCGAACGGCAACTCACACGAAAATTAAAAGTATTACTCAATGTAACACCGGCGGATCATTTACGTAATTACCGTTTAGATCAGGCAATGGACTTGCTCAAACAAGGAAAGTCTGTCACGGAAATTACCAGCGCCACCGGCTTTTCATCCAACAGTAATTTTGGCCGTGCATTTAAAGCGAAATTTGCGGTGTCACCAACTCACTATCTCAAAGCTATTTCATCGAATGAATTAGCAGAAGACACCGCTTAAGAGCTGATCAAGTCAAGTAGAATCCCCAGGCTCAATCCAAATACGGCTATAAAACATTCCGTTTCCCGCTTGAACCTATGAGTGCCCGATAAATTCACTCCCCTTTTTTATATCTCAAATTTTATGAATTAAAACAACAAAGTAATTTCGCTATTCAATTTCCTACAAAAGCTATTCATTATGCGACATTGCGCTAAATGACTATTGATCACCGCTGTGAGGTTACATAACTTACTAAGCGTATTCGTGCTCTTGATATGAATTTGTCTGAATCAAAATTTATGATCTCTTTAGCGCTGAGCAGAAGTGAGAAGATGATTTTAAAGCACCAGAGCGGACAAAATAAAAATAGCCCCCATAGCGAAAGGGAAACTATTCAATATCCAAAAAAACAGAGCTTAGAGTATATGTAAATCAATACATTTTAAGATAAACAAAAGGAAGTGAAATGTTTAATAAAGTAATATTGCCAGCCTTAGTATCAGCCACCATTTTTAGCTCAGCAGTTGAAGCCAGACCTTTGTGTGGTTTTTGGAAAACAACGACCGTGTATGACTACGAGCGAGTAGAAACTGAGATGGACTATACCACCTGCAGTTACTCTGGTAGTACTCAAATTTGGGCTAGTGCTGGTTTAGGTAATTATAAATGGTTTACAGTTCAACAGCCTGGATTTGATCAATTAGAAAATCATGTCACATGTCCTTCATCTGAAACTGTTTCTGTAAATGAACACAGAACTGTCTATGAGAATGGTGAATGGCTTACTTACTGGCTTACCGGTAGCCTAACAATGTATTTGACTTCTCAACAGCATAAAACCGATATCCAGGTAACCTATGTCAGAATTGAAGGCAGCGGCCGGGAAGAACAGGTATGGTTTCCCGGCACTAACGACGGCGAGCCAGAATGTGGCACTGGCGGTGGCGGCATTGGTGAGTTCTAAGCCCTAAAAAGTCATAACTAAGCCTGTTATAGGCTACATAGCTGATACAATGTACAAACATGTGTTATTTCCCAAATATCTCCTAAAAGGAAATAACACATGCCCAAATTATATGCTTTTCTATTCACTCTCTTCCATATAGCCACAGTACTTTACCTGTTTGTTGAACAATCCCCCCAGGCTATGTCATGTTAAACCGCATTATCAGCCAACGAGTTAATACTCATCATGTGGAAAATAGGTAAGCACGACACGTTAAAATGTTATCGATGTCAACATGAGCTTGATTTAACCCAAAAGGTTAGCTGGAAGCTATCATTTTACGCTTGCCCTAATTGTCAAAGTACTTATGTAAAAGAACTTTTTAAGCCGCTACACGACAGGTAGCAAATGCCTATCACTTTACCTTTGTATAATGTTATTTTCAGCAAAGATCCCGAAGCCCATGCCAAAGATGAAGCAATTAAATTCTTTGAGCTTGATTACCTGGACATAAAAATAATTAAGCAACATATCACTGAAGAGCTTAACGTTCCTAAACAAAAAATATCGCATATTCATAACTATGAATACCCGAATGAAAAAAGGTTAAGGGCTTATTTGCGACGTTTTCTCGAAGAGTTAGAGAAGCTAGAGCAAGGGAAAGAAACTTAACAACAATGCACCTGTATGCTTTAACTATCAAGCCTATGAGCACCTATAGGGTTGTAAATGACAAAGACACTCCAAGCACATAACCTGTTTGGATATTGGGAAGTAGACTACATAGTGGGCTCAGCTATAGCCAGATTACTTTTATTGAAAAAGCAAAAAACCCGCAGCGTCAGCTGCGGGTTTCTCTAAATAAAAGTCTAGCAATGTCCTACTCTCACATGGGACCTCCCACACTACCATCGGCGCTACTGCGTTTCACTTCTGAGTTCGGCATGGGATCAGGTGGTACCACAGTGCTATTGTCGCTAGACAAAAACAGTCAATCTTGGAAAACGATATATCTTACTTATTCAATTCTGAGTACGTGTTTGTCAGTCTTCATACAACCTTAAAACCACTTGGGTGTTGTATGGTTAAGCCTCACGGGTCATTAGTAC
>NZ_CANDNZ010000030.1 GCF_947387555.1 Thalassomonas sp. RHCl1 | reverse complement strand
CCAGTAGCGATGGACGAAGGTTTACGCTTCGCTATCCGTGAAGGTGGTCGTACTGTAGGTGCTGGTGTTGTATCTAAAATCATCGACTAATTATAGTCTTTGATTTAGTCACACTAAATCCGAATAAAAAAGGTCGCGTAAGCGGCCTTTTTTGTGCCTGGTATTTAGTGGATGCTGGTGTTGTATCGCTCTTACCTAAAGAAAGGCATCGACTAATTATAGTCTTTGATTTAGTCACACTAAATCCGAATAAAAAAGGTCGCGTAAGCGGCCTTTTTTGTGCCTGAAGTTTAGCGGTGCAGGTGTTGTATCGCTCTTACCTAAAGAAAGGCATCGACTAATATCGGTGCTTTAGAGCAACATCTACACCAAGAAAAGGTCGCGTAAGCGGCCTTTTTTGTGTCTGGTATTTAGTAGGCGCTGGTGTTGCGTCGCTCTTACCTAAAGACAGGCATCAACTAACATCTGCGAGCTGATATTGTCCCTTTGCCTTTATAGCTAAGCTAACTGGATAGATGAGTGCTGGTATTTAAATGACCTTTTACTGCGGCAAAAGGCCGCGTACGCAGCCTCTATTTGCTTCTAGGGAGATTGATAAAAAGCATGAAGATACCTTAGGGTAGCTCTGTCCAACACTCTGCCTGGATTTCCTGTAAAGTCCAGGGATCTCGAACCGAGCATTTAGAAAATGCTATGATATAGATATGATGAAATGAGTTGGCAATAACAGTCTGTACACCTTTGTCTGGTTGTTCTTTGAGCGCTTTTACAGAGGTTTTGCATAATTTCCTCGATTTATCTGCAATCACATATCGCATTTTATCGAGAAGCCATCTATAATGGCGCAGCTTTGCAGGGGTATAGTTCCAATTGGTAGAACAGCGGTCTCCAAAACCGACGGTTGGGAGTTCGAATCTCTCTACCCCTGCCACTTTAATTCAGGGCATGAAGCCCGAAGAAATAAACCTCGCCTTATGGCGGGGTCGTTTTGTCATACTTAGACGGGAAAATACAGGTCAGAATTATGAATGCAAGTACAGAAAACCAGCCGAGTGGTTCTCTAGACTCGTTAAAATGGGGAGTAGTTTTTTTCCTTTTAGCGGGTGCCGTATGGGGTAACTATGCCTATGGTGAAGAATCAGTATTAATTCGTGCAGTTGCGGTAGTGATTGCCATAGCCGTTGCCGGTTTAGTGGCGGTACAAACGGAAAAGGGCCGTACTGCATTAGCATTTGCGAAAGAGTCTAGAACTGAAATCCGCAAAGTTGTCTGGCCAACCCGTCAAGAAGCTATTCAAACCACAGGCATCGTATTAGTGGCGACATTATTTATGTCTCTGCTGCTTTGGGGCCTGGATTCTATTCTTTTCTGGGTAGTCGGTTTTATTACCGGTATACAGGTATAAATATGTCCGAAGAAACTACAACATTGACTGAAGAAACTTCAAAACCTAAATTAAGATGGTACGTGGTTCAGGCGTTTTCAGGTTATGAAGCGCGTGTCCAGAAAACCCTGATTGAGCACGTGGAAATCCACGGCTTACAAGACAAATTCGGTCAAATTCTGGTACCTACCGAAGAAGTGATCGAGATGCGTGCCGGTCAAAAACGCAAAAGTGCGCGTAAATTCTTCCCGGGTTATGTCCTGGTTGAAATGGCCATGGATGAAGAAGCCTGGCACTTAGTGAAAAGCGTACCTCGCGTGCTTGGCTTTATCGGCGGTACCAGTGATCGTCCTGCACCTATTTCGCAAAAAGAAGCAGATCGCATCTTACAGCGTTTAGAAACTACCGATCAGCCTAAGCCGAAGACCTTGTTCGAGCCGGGTGAAGTGGTTCGTGTTATCGACGGTCCTTTCGCAGACTTCAACGGTGTGGTTGAAGAGCTCGATTATGAGAAGAACCGCATCAAGGTTTCTGTGCTTATCTTTGGTCGTTCTACCCCGGTTGATCTTGAGTTTGGCCAGGTAGAAAAAGGCTAATTTAGGACATTTACCTTAATAGATTACTTTTTCTTTAAAAGAAGTATTGAATCGGCAGCGTTGATTAATATATAATCCGCTGCCGATTTTTTTTGAGTTGATGAAAATCAAGGCAAAAAGAGCGGATTTTATACTCACGGGGAGCCTGAATCGTAAGATAAGGCGTTTGCACCCATAATGAAGGTATTTATACAATGGCTAAAAAAGTCCAAGCTTTAATCAAGCTACAAGTAGCTGCTGGTGCAGCTAACCCGTCACCACCGGTTGGTCCTGCTCTAGGTCAGCACGGTGTGAACATCATGGAATTCTGTAAAGCGTTCAACGCCAAAACAGATTCGATTGAAAAAGGCGCGCCGGTTCCAGTAGTTATTACTGTATACAACGATCGCTCTTTCACTTTTGAAACGAAAACACCACCAGCTTCTTTCTTATTGAAAAAAGCGGCAGGTATCAAAAGCGGTTCAGGACGTCCTAACACTGAAAAAGTTGGTACTGTTACTACAGCTCAACTTGAAGAAATCGTTAAGACAAAAGAACCTGATCTTACTGCCGGTTCTTTAGAAGCAGCAGTGCGTACCATTGCGGGTTCTGCTCGTTCAATGGGTTTAGTGGTAGAGGACTAATCAATGGCTAAATTATCAAAACGCGCTCGTCTTATCCGTGAAAAAGTAGACGTATTAAAAGAATACGAAATCAATGAAGCTCTGGCTTTATTGAAAGAATTAGCAACTGCTAACTTCAAAGAAAGTGTTGATGTTGCCGTAAACCTTGGCATCGATGCTCGTAAATCAGACCAAAACGTTCGTGGTGCTACTGTATTGCCACACGGTACCGGTCGTGATGTACGTGTTGCTGTATTCACACAGGGCGCTAATGCTGAAAAAGCAAAAGAAGCCGGTGCTGATGTTGTTGGTATGGAAGATTTAGCCGAGCAGGTTAAAGCAGGCGAAATGAACTTTGACGTTGTTATCGCTTCTCCAGACGCCATGCGTGTTGTTGGCCAGTTAGGTCAAATCTTAGGGCCACGTGGCTTAATGCCTAACCCTAAAGTTGGTACTGTAACGCCTGACGTTGCTGCTGCGGTTAAAAACGCTAAAGCCGGTCAGATCCGCTACCGTAACGACAAGAACGGTATCATCCACACCACTATCGGTAAGGTTGATTTCGAAGACGCTAAGTTACAGCAAAACCTTGAAGCTTTACTGGAAGCCCTTAAGAAGGCTAAGCCGGCTAATGCTAAAGGCACGTTCATTAAGAAAGTTTCTGTTTCTACCACTATGGGTGCCGGTGTTGCCGTCAACCAGGGTAGCTTAACTTTATAATGTTCAGGTAAAGATTTTTTCTTTACCTTGGCGGAATTATGAACTATAATTTCGCCCCTTAAATTTTGGTAGGAGTTGTGGTTTTTGCGGTTTTTTATAAAAACCAAACAAACTTAACGACCCCGTCAAAGACCGTAGGTGCAGTAGAATATTAGTTTTATTGCTTAATCGACCTACGTAGATGGTGATTACCCAGATATTTCCTTAAATTTCTGGCTCTCGCCGTAAACGGCCTGAAGTCTTGCTTTTATAAGTATGGGGCTTTCAGGGATAGTAAATGCCGGATTTGTCCGGCTGAACCAGGAGTTAAAAGCCAATGGCTATCAATCTTGATGACAAAAAAGCAATTGTTGCTGAAGTTCAAGAAGCTGCCAGTGGCGCTCTGTCAGCTGTTATTGCGGATTCTCGCGGTGTAACAGTTGAAGCGATTACTGCGTTGCGTAAGCAAGCACGTGAAAATGGCGTTTGGATGAAAGTTGTCCGTAACACCTTAGCACGTCGTGCAGTTGAAGGTACTCCTTTCGAGTGTGTTAAAGATACACTTGTTGGTCCTTCACTTATCGCATTTTCAAACGAGCACCCAGGTGCTGCGGCTCGTCTTTTCTCTGATTTCGCTAAAGAAAATGAGAAATTCGAACTTAAAGCTGCTGCATACGAAGGGGATGTTGTTGACGTAAATATGTTAGCTAAGCTACCTACTTACGACGAAGCAATCGCACGTTTAATGAGCGCTATGAAAGAAGCATCTGCAGGCAAACTTTGCCGTACAATTGCTGCAATTCGCGATCAGAAAGAACAAGAAGCTGCTTAATTTTAGCCTTGGGCTACAAGCACTTTTTTGTATTTATAGTTATTCCAAACAGCACTTTTTACCATAAGGCTGTTTATTAAATTAGGAAATTTGAAATGTCTATTTCTAACGAAGATATTCTAAATGCTATTGCTGAAAAATCAGTAATGGAAGTTGTTGAACTAATCGAAGCAATGGAAGAGAAGTTCGGCGTATCTGCTGCAGCTGCTGTTGCTGTTGCTGGTGGTGACGCTGGTGGCGCTGCTGCTGAGCAAACTGAATTCGACGTAATCTTAGCTGGTTTCGGCGATAAGAAAGTTGCAGTAATCAAAGCAGTTCGCGGCGCGACTGGTTTAGGTCTGAAAGAAGCTAAAGAATTAGTTGAAGCAGCTCCTAAAGCTCTTAAAGAAGGCGTTGAGAAAGCTGAAGCTGAAGAGCTTAAGAAAGCTCTTGAAGAAGCAGGCGCTACTGTTGAGATCAAATAATCTGTCGCCCGACAGATTAGCTGCCTGAAAAGGCAATGGCTGGTGATTTAAACGTCACCGGCCTTTTTGCGCTAAAGAAATTGGTTTTTTTTTAAACCAAAACAGTGCATTATTTATTGTATTCGACTTAAATGTCACTGAAAAACCTGTCTTACTAGACAGATTCGGCCATAACCAGCAAGCTGAGGAACCCCATGGTTTACTCTTACTCTGAAAAGAAACGAATTAGAAAGGACTTTGGTAAAAGTGCACAGGTCATGGATTATCCATTCCTGTTGTCCATCCAACTCGAATCTTTCCGCAAGTTTATTGATATTGATCCCACAGGTGAAACAGGCCTTGAGGCCGCGTTCCGTTCTATTTTTCCAATTAAAGCCTACTCAGGTAGCTCTGAATTACAATTTGTCAGCTATCGCTTAGGTGAGCCGTTATTTGATGTTAAAGAATGTCAAATCCGCGGTATTACTTACTCAGCACCTCTGCGCGTGAAATTGCGTCTGGTGGTTTATGATAAAGAAGCACCTGCTGGCACAGTAAAAGATATCAAAGAACAAGAAGTATACATGGGTGAAATCCCCTTGATGACAGACAACGGTACTTTTGTCATCAATGGTACTGAACGTGTTATTGTTTCTCAATTACACCGTTCGCCAGGCGTATTCTTTGACCACGATAAAGGTAAGACCCATTCATCAGGTAAGGTCCTGTATAATGCGCGCGTAATTCCTTACCGTGGTTCATGGTTAGATTTTGAATTTGATCCGAAAGATAACTTATTTGTCCGTATTGACCGTCGCCGTAAATTACCTGCAACGATAATTTTACGCGCCCTGGAATACTCTTCAGAAGAAATTCTGGCGATGTTCTATGACAATACCGGCTTTGAAATCAAAGGCGACAAGCTGATCATGGAACTTGTTCCTGAGCGCTTACGTGGTGAAACCGCGACTTTTGATGTCAAATTAGCCAATGGTGATGTTCTGGTTGAGCAAGGCCGTCGTATTACGGCGCGTCATATTCGCACCTTGACCAAAGAAGGCATGACCGAATTGGAAGTTCCTACCGACTACATCGTAGGAAAAGTACTTTCGAAGAACTATGTTGATGAAAGTACCGGCGAGATCATCGCCGAAGCGAATGCCGAAATTACTTTAGAAATCCTTGCCGCCTTAAGTCAGGCCGGCCATAAGGCGATTTCTACCCTTTATATGAACGAATTTGATGTTGGTTCATATATGTCTGATACCTTACGTATCGACAGCACAACCAACCGTTTAGAAGCCCTGGTTGAAATTTACCGCATGATGCGCCCGGGTGAGCCGCCGACAAAAGATGCTGCTGAAACCTTATTCGCTAACTTATTTTTCTCATTAGAGCGTTACGACCTGTCTACCGTTGGTCGTATGAAGTTCAACCGTCGTGTTGGCATCGAAGAAGAAGTGGGTGAAGGCGTACTGTCTAACGAAGATATTATCTCGGTAATGAAAACCCTGATCGATATCCGTGACGGTAAAGGCGATGTTGATGATATCGATCATTTAGGTAACCGTCGTATCCGTAGCGTAGGTGAAATGGCAGAAAACCAGTTCCGTGTAGGTCTGGTTCGTGTTGAACGCGCCGTACGTGAGCGTTTAAGTCTGGGTGACTTGGATGCCATCATGCCGCAGGATCTGATCAATGCCAAGCCGATCTCTGCTGCCGTTAAAGAATTCTTTGGTTCCAGCCAGCTGTCTCAGTTTATGGACCAAAACAACCCGCTATCAGAAGTGACCCACAAGCGTCGTATCTCAGCCTTAGGCCCGGGTGGTTTGACCCGTGAGCGTGCAGGCTTCGAAGTACGTGACGTACATCCAACCCACTACGGTCGTGTATGTCCTATCGAAACGCCGGAAGGTCCAAACATCGGTTTGATCAACTCGCTTTCTTGTTATGCCCGCACCAATGACTACGGTTTCCTGGAAACACCATACCGTAAGATCATCGACGGCGTAGTAACCGACGAAGTAGATTACTTGTCAGCGATTGAAGAAGGTAACTTCGTGATCGCACAAGCCGATGCAAAAGTTGACGAGAACAAGAAGCTACAAGATGAATTAGTACCTTGTCGTCACAAGAACGAATTTACCCTGATGTCTGCCGATGCCGTTCAATATATGGACGTATCGCCACAGCAAATCGTTTCCGTTGCCGCCAGCCTTATCCCGTTCCTTGAACACGATGATGCTAACCGTGCCTTGATGGGATCGAACATGCAACGTCAAGCCGTACCTACCTTAAAAGTGGATAAGCCGCTTGTTGGTACCGGTATGGAAAAAATTGTTGCCGTTGACTCAGGTGTTACCGTGGTTGCCAAGCGTGGTGGTGTGATCGATTATGTCGACGCGTCACGTATCGTAGTTAAGGTAAATGAAGATGAAATGATCCCGGGTGAAGCGGGTATCGATATCTACAACCTGACCAAATACACACGTTCTAACCAAAATACCTGTATTAACCAGCGTCCAACCTGTCGTATGCACGAGCCGGTTGTCCGTGGTGACGTACTTGCCGATGGTCCTTCTACCGATTTAGGTGAATTGGCCCTGGGTCAAAACATGCGTATCGCGTTCATGCCGTGGAATGGTTATAACTTTGAGGATTCAATGTTGTTCTCAGAGCGTGTTGCGAAAGAAGATCGCTTCACCACCATCCATATCCAGGAATTAAGCTGTATCGCCCGTGATACTAAGCTTGGCTCAGAAGAAATTACTTCTGATATTCCTAACGTTGGTGAGTCTGCCTTATCTAAGCTGGATGAAGCCGGTGTTGTATATATCGGTGCCGAAGTAAACGGCGGCGATATCCTGGTAGGTAAAGTAACCCCTAAAGGTGAAACGCAGCTGACGCCGGAAGAGAAACTATTACGTGCCATCTTCGGTGAAAAAGCCGCTGACGTTAAAGACAGCTCGCTGCGTGTACCAAACTCAGTTTCAGGTACTATCATCGATGTCCAGATCTTCACCCGTGACGGTGTAGAAAAAGATAAGCGCGCCTTAGAAATCGAAGAAATGCAGCTTAAACAAGTCAAGAAAGACTTGGGTGATGAATTCAGCATTTTAGAAGACGGTATCTATGCCCGTGCCAAGAAGCTATTGTTATCTGCCGGCCTGAACGAGTCTGATTTGAACAGCATGTCTCGCGACAAGTGGTTGGTACAAAACCTTGCCGACGAAGGTCAGCAGTCTGAGCTTGAGCAAATTGCCGAGCAGTACGACAACATCAAAGCCGACTTCGATAAGAAGTTCGAAATCAAACGTCGTAAGATTGTTCAAGGCGATGACCTGGCACCAGGCGTACTGAAAATCGTTAAGGTATACCTTGCCGTTAAACGTCGTATCCAGCCAGGTGATAAAATGGCCGGTCGTCACGGTAACAAAGGTGTTATCTCAAACGTTGTACCAGTGGAAGATATGCCTTATGACCAAAACGGTGTACCGGTAGATATCGTACTTAACCCGCTGGGTGTACCATCGCGGATGAACATCGGTCAGATCCTTGAGACGCACTTAGGTATGGCTGCCCGCGGTATCGGTGAGAAGATCAACCGTATGCTTGAAGCTCAGCAGGAAATGCACAAACTGCGTGAATTCCTTAAAGAAGTCTACAATGTTGGTAAGTCGCGTCAGACGGTTGACATCGACAGCTTCTCTGATGATGAAGTGATGCGTTTAGCCGATAACTTACGTGCCGGTCTTCCTATTGCGACACCTGTATTTGACGGTGCGGCAGAGAAAGAAATCAAAGAGCTGTTCAAGCTTGCCGATATGCCGGAAAGCGGTCAGTTCACCCTGACTGACGGCCGTACCGGTCGTGAGTTTGAGCGTCCGGTAACCGTAGGTTACATGTATATGCTGAAACTGAACCACTTGGTTGATGACAAGATGCACGCCCGTTCTACCGGTTCGTACAGTCTGGTTACTCAACAGCCTCTGGGTGGTAAAGCTCAGTTCGGTGGTCAGCGTTTCGGTGAGATGGAAGTCTGGGCATTAGAAGCCTATGGCGCAGCATATACGCTACAGGAAATGCTTACAGTTAAGTCAGATGACGTTAACGGTCGTACTAAGATGTACAAAAACCTGGTTGATGGTGATCATCGCATGGAACCGGGTATGCCTGAGTCGTTCAACGTATTGTTGAAAGAAATTCGTTCGTTGGGTATCAACATCGAATTAGATCAGGAATAAGCCGGGTCAACTATAACTGTATTGCAGACCTAATTTGCGAAAATCAGTACATGGAGAGAGCAGTGCTCTCTCCCGTATTTAACTCCGACAGGAGATAGAGTGTGAAAGATTTACTTAAGTTTCTTAAGCAACAGAATCAAACAGAAGAATTCGATAGCATTCGCATCGGATTGGCTTCGCCTGATTTGATCCGTTCATGGTCATTTGGTGAAGTAAAGAAACCTGAGACCATTAACTACCGTACGTTCAAACCAGAGCGTGACGGCCTATTTTGTGCGCGTATATTCGGACCGGTAAAAGACTATGAGTGTCTTTGTGGTAAATATAAGCGTCTTAAGCACCGTGGTGTAATTTGTGAAAAATGTGGCGTTGAGGTTACCTTAACGAAAGTTCGTCGTGACCGTATGGGTCATATCGAATTAGCCAGCCCGGTTGCCCACATCTGGTTCTTAAAATCATTACCGTCCCGTATCGGTCTGTTATTAGACATGACCTTACGTGATATTGAGCGCGTGCTTTACTTTGAATCTTATGTTGTGACCGAGCCTGGTATGACAACATTAGAGAAAAGCCAGATCCTAACGGAAGAAGAATACCTTGATGCGTTAGAAGAGCACGGTGACGAGTTCGACGCTAAAATGGGTGCCGAAGCCGTTCTTGCTTTACTGCAACAAATCGATTTAGACGGTGAAGTAGCGCAGATGCGTGAAGAGCTACCGGAAATCGGCAGTGAAACCAAGCGTAAGAAGATCACTAAGCGTTTAAAACTGATGGAAGCTTTCGCCCAGTCAGGTAACAAGCCTGAGTGGATGATCTTATCGGTATTACCGATCCTTCCGCCTGATTTACGTCCGCTAGTTCCTCTGGACGGTGGCCGTTTCGCGACTTCAGATTTGAACGATCTGTACCGCCGCGTAATCAACCGTAACAACCGTTTGAAGCGTCTTCTTGACCTGGTTGCTCCGGACATCATCGTACGTAACGAAAAACGTATGTTGCAGGAATCGGTAGATGCCTTATTAGATAACGGTCGTCGCGGTCGCGCCATTACCGGTTCTAACAAGCGTCCATTGAAATCGCTTGCTGACATGATCAAGGGTAAGCAAGGTCGTTTCCGTCAAAACCTTCTTGGTAAGCGTGTTGACTACTCCGGCCGTTCTGTAATCACCGTTGGTCCTACACTGCGTTTACACCAGTGTGGTTTACCGAAAAAAATGGCCTTGGAATTATTCAAGCCTTTCATTTACGGTAAATTAGAAGCCCGTGGTTTAGCCACCACTATTAAAGCGGCGAAAAAATTAGTAGAGCGCGAAGGCGCGGAAGTTTGGGATGTACTTGATGAAGTGATCCGTGAACATCCGGTTATGCTTAACCGTGCACCTACCCTTCACAGATTGGGTATCCAGGCGTTTGAGCCGGTACTGATCGAAGGTAAAGCTATCCATTTACATCCATTGGTTTGTGCGGCCTATAACGCTGACTTCGATGGTGACCAAATGGCGGTACATGTACCATTGACGATTGAAGCGCAATTAGAAGCGCGTGCGTTAATGATGTCTACCAATAACGTATTATCACCTGCTAACGGTGACCCTATCATCGTACCTTCACAGGACGTTGTATTAGGTCTTTATTACCTTACCCGTGACCGTGTTAACGGTAAGGGTGAAGCCATGGTATTTGCCAATACCAAGGAAGCGGAAAAAGCTTACCGCACCGGTGTTGCCGAACTGCACGCCCGTGTGAAAATCCGTATTACCGAGCATGTAAAAGACGCCGAAGGCAACCTGGTTCCGCAAGTTTCCCTGCGTGATACCACTATCGGTCGTGCCATCTTATGGCAGGTATGTCCTGACGGCATCCCTTATGATCTGATCGACCAGCCGCTGGGTAAAAAGCCGATTTCGAAATTGATCAACCACTGTTACCGTAACCTTGGTTTGAAAGAAACCGTTATCTTTGCTGACCACATCATGTACACAGGTTTCCACTACGCGATGATCGCCGGTGCTTCTGTTGGTATCGATGACATGGTTATCCCGGATGCCAAGTACACCATTATCGAAGGCGCGGAAGAAGAAGTTGCTGAAATTCAGGAACAATTCGACCAGGGTCTTGTAACTGCCGGTGAGAAATACAACAAAGTAATCGATATCTGGTCATCTGCTAACGAAAAAGTTTCGAAAGCGATGATGGACAACTTATCGAAAGAAACCATTGTTAACCGTCACGGTGAAGATGAAGAGCAAGACTCCTTCAACTCTATCTTTATGATGGCTGACTCCGGTGCTCGTGGTAGTGCCGCTCAGATCCGTCAGCTGGCCGGTATGCGTGGCCTGATGGCTAAGCCGGATGGCTCCATCATCGAAACGCCGATCACCGCTAACTTCCGTGAAGGTCTGAACGTACTTCAGTACTTCATCTCAACTCACGGTGCTCGTAAAGGTTTGGCGGATACCGCACTGAAAACGGCTAACTCCGGTTACCTGACCCGTCGTCTGGTTGATGTTGCACAAGATTTGGTTGTTACCGAGCATGATTGTGGCACCGAAGACGGCTTATTAATGACACCATTGATTGAAGGTGGTGACGTTGTAGAACCATTACGTGAGCGTGTGCTTGGTCGTGTGGTTGCCGACGACGTGATGATCCCGGGTACCGAAGAAGTATTGTTACCGCGTAACACGCTGATCGATGAGCACCTGTGTGACGTTATCGAAGACAACTCAGTCGACCAAATCAAGGTACGTTCAATCATTACCTGTGAAACCGACTTTGGTATCTGTTCTCACTGTTACGGCCGTGACCTGGCCCGTGGTCATATGATCAACCAGGGTGAAGCGGTTGGTGTTGTTGCGGCACAATCAATCGGTGAGCCGGGTACACAGCTGACCATGCGTACCTTCCACATCGGTGGTGCGGCATCAAGGGCTTCTGCAGAAAACAGCGTACAGGTGAAAAACACCGGTACCTTGAAACTGCAAAATGCTAAGTTTGTTTTGAACTCAGAAGGTAATATCGTTATTACTTCTCGTTCATCCGAGCTTACCGTGATCGATGAGTTAGGTCGTGAGAAAGAGCGTTATAAAGTGCCTTACGGCTCAGTACTTTCCAAGAAAGACGGTGAAAGCATCGAAGCCGGTGAAACCGTGGCTAACTGGGATCCGCATACTCACCCAATCATCACCGAGGTAGCGGGTAAGATCAAATTTGTCGATCTGATCGACGGCTTGACCATGACCCGTGAAACCGATGAATTAACCGGTTTATCCAGCATCGTAGTAACCGATGCCGGTCAGCGTAGCTCGGCAGGTAAAGAACTGCGTCCTATGGTGAAACTGGTTGATATGAAAGGTAACGACGTCAACATCGCCGGTACCGAAATTCCAGCACAATACTTCTTGCCGGGTAACGCGATTGTTAACCTGGAAGATGGCGCGGAAGTTAACATCGGTGACGCCCTGGCCCGTATTCCACAGGAAAGCTCGAAGACCCGTGATATTACCGGTGGTCTGCCACGTGTTGCCGACCTGTTTGAAGCCCGTAAGCCGAAAGAGCCTGCCATTCTTGCTGAGAAGACCGGTATCATCGGTTTCGGTAAAGAAACTAAAGGTAAGCGCCGTCTGTTAATCACTCAGCCGAGCGGTGAAGTGTATGAAGAGATGATCCCGAAATGGCGTCAGCTGAACGTGTTCGAAGGTGAATCTGTGCAAAAAGGTGAAGTTATTGCCGATGGTCCAGAGTCGCCGCATGACATCTTACGCCTGCGTGGTGTAGCACCTGTTGCTAACTACATCGTTAACGAAGTCCAGGACGTTTACCGTCTGCAGGGTGTAAAAATTAACGATAAGCACATCGAAGTTATTGTCCGTCAGATGATCCGTAAGTGTGAAATCTTAGACAGCGGTGACAGCGAATTCCTTAAAGGCGAACAGGTTGAAGTGGCGCGCGTGAATATCGCAAACCGGGAGCTTGAAGCCCAAGGTAAAGTGCCGGCACAATACGAAATGCAGATGATGGGTATTACCAAGGCTTCCTTGTCTACCGAATCCTTCATTTCAGCGGCGTCGTTCCAGGAAACCACCCGTGTACTTACCGAAGCAGCTGTTGCCGGTAAGAAAGACGGTTTACGTGGCCTGAAAGAAAACGTTATCGTTGGTCGTTTGATCCCAGCCGGTACCGGTTACTCTTACCACCAGGAGCGTGCACGTAAGCGCACCCTTGAGCCGGAAGTAGAAGTAACGGTATCAGCCGATGAAGCTGAAAAAGCGTTAACCGATGCGTTAAATGCCGGATTGAACCCGGAAGCAGAAGATTAATGCAATTTTCTTGCTAAATAATGTAAGTTCTAGCCTGTCGGACTTGACAGGTTAAAGCTTGACCATTAGAATTCCGCGACCCTATATTCCGTACCTTATGTACTTAGAATCCAGGGTCGCGGTTTTCACGTTTATAAGCGCGTAAAATAGTAATCGACTATTATTACGCATGTTTCACTAATCAGGAGCTATTTAATGGCAACTATTAACCAATTGGTACGTAAACCACGTGTCAGACAGGTAGCAAAAAGTAACGTTCCTGCGTTACAAGCTTGTCCACAACGTCGTGGCGTATGTACTCGTGTGTACACTACTACACCTAAAAAACCTAACTCAGCACTACGTAAAGTTGCTCGTGTTCGTTTAACTAACGGCTACGAAGTTACTTCTTACATCGGTGGTGAAGGTCACAACTTACAAGAGCACAGCGTTATCTTAATCCGCGGTGGTCGTGTTAAAGATTTACCAGGTGTGCGTTATCACACCGTTCGTGGCGCACTGGATTGTTCAGGCGTTAACGACAGAAGACAAGGCCGTTCTAAATACGGTGCTAAGCGCCCTAAATCTTAACGGTTTCCGTGAAGTAAGGCCAAATTAACATATTTAACAATTTTGGGTTAATCCTGAATTATACGGAGAATTAAGATGCCAAGAAGACGCGTCGTAGGGCAACGTAAAATATTGCCAGATCCTAAGTTCCATAATGAACTTTTAGCAAAATTCATCAACATCCTTATGGTTGATGGTAAAAAATCTACTGCAGAAAAAATCGTTTACGGTGCATTAGACATCTTAGCCGAGAAATCTGAAAAAGAGCATTTAGAACTTTTCGAAATCGCTCTTGATAACATCCGCCCACAGGTGGAAGTTAAGTCCCGCCGTGTTGGTGGTTCTACTTACCAGGTTCCGGTTGAAGTACGTCCAGTGCGTCGTAATGCACTAGCCATGCGTTGGTTAGTTGATGCAGCTCGTAAACGTGGTGAAAAATCGATGGCTCAGCGCCTAGCTAACGAAATGTTAGATGCGTCTGACAACAAAGGCTCAGCGGTTAAGAAGCGTGAAGACGTTCACCGTATGGCTGAAGCAAACAAAGCGTTCGCTCACTACCGCTGGTAATCCCGGTCGTAATAAGTGGACTGGTGTCGTTATTGGTTTGTCTGGCTTAGTTAGCAAGCTGGTAACGACGCAAATTTATCGTTCGGGAAATGACTTCCCGGCAAGAGGATATAATTGTGGCTCGTACAACGCCTATTGAGCGCTACCGTAATATCGGTATTTGTGCTCATGTAGATGCCGGTAAAACGACAACAACAGAGCGGGTACTTTTCTACACGGGTCTTTCTCATAAGATCGGTGAGGTTCATGATGGCGCCGCCACCATGGACTGGATGGAGCAAGAGCAGGAGCGGGGTATTACCATTACCTCAGCGGCCACTACTTGTTTCTGGAAAGGTATGGATGCCCAATTTGAAGATCACCGCATCAATATCATAGACACCCCAGGTCACGTTGACTTTACCATTGAAGTAGAGCGTTCATTGCGTGTGCTTGACGGTGCGGTATTGGTACTGTGTGCTTCTTCTGGTGTTCAGCCGCAAACAGAAACCGTATGGCGTCAGATGGAGAAATACTCCGTACCGCGCATGGTTTTTGTTAATAAAATGGACCGCGCAGGTGCGGACTTTTTATCGGTTGTTGAACAACTAGGTTCTCGCTTGGGTGCTAATGCGGTACCGATGCAACTTGCCATCGGCGCGGAAGATGAGTTCACCGGTGTTGTTGACTTAGTAAAAATGAAAGCCATTAACTGGAACGAAAGTGACCAGGGCATGACCTTTACTTATGAAGACATTCCGGCGGATATGCAGGATTTAGCCGATGAATGGCGTGAGAATCTTGTTTCTGAAGCGGCAGAAGCCTCTGATGAATTGATGGAAAAGTACCTTGAAGAAGGTGACTTATCCGAAGCAGAAATTAAAGCTGCATTACGTACTCGTACCCTAAACAATGAAATCATCCTTTGTTCTTGTGGCTCGGCCTTTAAGAATAAAGGGGTTCAGGCGGTACTTGATGCTGTTATCGAATATATGCCTTCGCCGACGGAAGTTGATGCGATTACAGGTATTAACGATGACAAAGACGAAACCGAAGGAACGCGTGAAGCCGACGATAATGCGCCATTTGCCGCATTAGCGTTTAAAATCGCGACGGACCCGTTTGTCGGTACCTTAACCTTCTTCCGTGTCTATTCCGGTGTGGTTAACTCTGGTGACAGTGTTTACAACCCGGTGAAAGCCAAGAAAGAACGTTTTGGTCGTATCGTGCAAATGCATGCCAATGATCGTCAGGAAATAAAAGAAGTTCGTGCAGGGGATATTGCCGCGGCTATCGGTCTTAAAGACGTAACCACGGGTGATACCTTATGTGATGCCAACCATGTCATCACCTTAGAACGCATGGAGTTCCCTGAGCCGGTTATTTCGGTAGCGGTTGAGCCAAAAACCAAAGCTGACCAGGAAAAAATGGGTATAGCTTTAGGTAAGCTGGCTGCAGAAGACCCGTCTTTCAGAGTCGAATCCGACGAAGAAACGGGACAAACCATCATCTCTGGTATGGGTGAATTACACCTGGATATCTTAGTTGACCGTATGAAGCGTGAATTTAGCGTGGATTGTAACGTTGGTAAGCCACAAGTGGCCTACCGCGAAACCATTCGCTCTACGGTTGAAGTTGAAGGAAAATTTGTTCGTCAATCAGGTGGTCGTGGTCAATTTGGTCATGTTTGGTTGAAAATGGAACCTTTACCTGAAGGTGAAGGTTTTGAATTTGTTAACGAAATTGTTGGCGGTGTGGTTCCTAAGGAATACATCCCGGCAGTTGAAAAGGGTTGTAAAGAGCAGATGGATAGCGGTGTTTTAGCCGGCTACCCTATGTTAGACGTTAAAGTCACCCTTTACGACGGCTCTTTTCATGACGTTGACTCAAATGAAATGGCGTTTAAAGTCGCCGCCGCTATGGGTTTCAGAAAAGGTGCGCTTGAAGCGTCGCCGATTATTCTGGAGCCTATGATGAAGGTGGAAGTGACTACGCCGGAAGCAAACATGGGTGATGTCGTGGGCGATTTAAACCGTCGCCGCGGGATGATCGATGGCATGGACGAAGGTCCTGCTGGCTTGAAGATAGTGAATGCTTTGGTACCACTGTCTGAGATGTTTGGTTATGCTACTGACTTACGTAGTGCAACCCAAGGTCGTGCCTCTTATTCAATGGAGTTTCAACAATATAATGAAGCGCCTAAGAATGTTGCCGACACTATTACGGAATCTCGTAAGGCTTAATGAAAGTCTGGCTCGGTCTTATGGCCGGGCTTTTAATAAACTTTAAGGTAATTGAAAAATGGCTAAAGAAAAATTTGAACGTTCGAAACCGCACGTAAACGTTGGTACTATCGGACACGTTGACCACGGTAAAACTACTTTAACAGCTGCTATCTCTGCTGTATTAACTAAAACTCACGGTGGTGA
>NZ_CANDNZ010000029.1 GCF_947387555.1 Thalassomonas sp. RHCl1 | reverse complement strand
ATCGATGCCTTGTTGGAAGCATCGGCAGCACCAGCGCCTGAGGCGGCGAAAGAAATTCCTGAAGGGGCGGATGTTACTGACCCGGATGATATCGATGCCTTGTTGGAAGCATCGGCAGCACCAGCGCCTGAGGCCGCGAAAGAAATTCCTGAAGGGGCGGATGTTACCGATCCGGATGATATCGATGCCTTGTTGGAAGCAGCGGCAGCACCAGAGTCTGAGGCAGCACCTGAGGTTGCTGATGCCAATGCCGAGGTGACAGATCCCGACGATATTGATGCCCTTTTGGGGGATGTCCAAAACCTGGCCAATGACGAGGTCAATATTGATGATGTCTTACAGGATGTTGCGGCAGAGCAAAGCGGTGAACAGCCATCTGATGCCGAGGCTTCAAAGCAAGATACTGATAGCACAACAGATGCCGAAACTCGCGCGAAAATAGAGAGCTTCACCGAAGAATATGTTGCTCCCTTCCTGGCGATGGACTTTAGCGATATTACAGGTAAAGACAGCGCCAAGGAAAGTGATCCAGCCATTACTGAGGAAATTGACCAGGAAAGTACAGAAGCTGCTGATAGTGAAAGTGCTTTGGAAACCGAAGCGGTTAGCGAAGACAGTAAACAAGATATTGATAAGCAGGATGAGCCCGCTGCTCAGGAAGATGAGCTGAACAGCGAACTCGATCTTGATGCTATTTTGCAGGATGTGGAAGGTGAAACGCCATCTGTTGAGGATGAACTCGATATTGGTGACGATATCCTGGAAGAAGGCATCCCGGATGAGCTATTGGATGAGATTGCTCAAAGTGAGGGGGGAGATGAACTCACCGACGCTTTCGAACATGAGCTTGATGAAGCCGCTTTATCCCAGCTATTAACGGAAGAAGGCGTAGCTGAAGGCGAGCAAGCGGAAACAGGGGAAGTGGCTAATGAGATCACGCCAGACTTTACCGATGAGAATATTTTGGCTGATTTGCTTACCGATGAATCGAGCACGAAAAAACAGATAGCAGAAGCATCAGAAATAGATGATATCAAGGAGCTGAATAATCTGGATTTTGATGAATTGCTGGCCAATATTGAAGAAGAGTCATCACTGACACCAGATGTTCCTGATTTGGCAGAGGAATTGATGGCAGAGCCGAGTGAAGATGTGATAGCTGATACTTTGGATGATGGCTTCGATATCGGTGATGATCTGGATATTGGCGATGATCTTGAATTACCCCCGGAAAATCAGCAAGAGGAAACACCTCAGGAGCAGGCTTCAGGGGCTGATGAAGATTTTGTCTCGGTGGACAGTTTATTATCCCAAACTCAGGAAGAAGCCTCTGATGAGGAGCCTTATGAAAAGACCAATATTGATGTCGGTTTTGATGAGTTTCCTGAATTTGCCGCCGAAGCCGATGATATCGACGTTGATGATGACAGTAATGCCATGACGGCAAAGCTGGATTTAGCCAAGGTATATATTGAAATCGGCGATGTGGAAAATGCCCAGGTCATCTTACAGGATGTGCTCAGCGACGGTGATGACCAGCAAAAACAGGCGGCAGAGGAACTGTTAAAAGATTTAAGCTGATAGTGTTGTCATTTGTTGAAATAACCCTGAAAAATCCGCATTTGTTGCGGATTTTTTATTTTCAGGAGAAAAGAAGCCCCGATATGGGGGTCGGGGAGCAAAACGCTTTCTTGGCCGGCAAAATAAGCACGGGAGACTTTTCAGGATAAATCGCACGAATGACTCTTGGCATCGCAGCGTAAAATAATGGATAATGCGCCCCCGCAGTAGTGGAGGTTAATATGCGATATGCTTTAGGGGTTGAATATGACGGTAAAAATTATTACGGCTGGCAGCGCCAGAATGATTTTGTCAGTGTTCAACAATCATTAGAAACCGCGTTATCTAAAATCGCGGACGAGCCGATAGAAGTCATTTGTGCCGGTCGTACCGATACAGGAGTGAACGCCACCAATCAGGTGGTGCACTTTGATACCGATAAGATCCGAAAAGATGTCGCCTGGACATTAGGTACCAATACCCATTTGCCTAAAGATATTGCCGTCAGTTGGGTCAAACCCGTCAGTGACGAGTTTCATGCGCGTTTTAGTGCCACCGCCCGCCGCTATCGCTATATTATTCATAATAATAATCTGCGTTCAGCCATCCTCAGCAGCGGCTTAAGCTTTTGCCATTATCCGTTAGATGAAAAGCTGATGCATGAAGCGGCGCAGTATTTGATTGGCCGGCATGATTTTGACTCTTTCCGTACCGTGCATTGCCAGTCACATTCGCCGATCAGAACCCTGATGCATTGTAATGTCAGTAGGCAGGGGCATTATGTCATCATAGACATTAAGGCCAATGCCTTTTTACATCATATGGTCAGAAATATCGCCGGCAGTTTGATGAGAGTGGGGCAAGGATTAGAGCCGGTGACCTGGATCAAAGAAGTACTTGAAGCTAAAAACCGATGTGTTGCCGGGATCACAGCACCATCGGGCGGTTTGTACTTTGTTGACGTCGATTATCCCGAAGCGTTTGATATCCCGAAAAGGGATCTTGGTCCTTTGTTTTTAAAATAATGTTTCCAGGATGATGTTTATTTGTACATAAAAATACAAAACAGACCAGTTTTTTGTAGGTAACATACGCTAAACTATGGTTTAATTCTCGGTTATATTTGTTTTTATTAATTAAAAGACGTTTGTTGGTTGTTATTTCAGCAAAATGTCGACACTTTTTCTCGTTGCAACAGGCAAAAAATTAAATTATGAGCTGGATAGAAAAAATTCTCCCGAAAGCGAAAGCGACACAAAAGCGCAATATTCCCGAAGGTGTTTGGAGCAAGTGTGACTCCTGTAACGCCGTGCTGTATAAAGTTGAATTAGACCGTCAAATGTCGGTATGTCCTAAATGCGATCACCATATGCGTATCAGCGCCCGCAACCGCATCGATGCTTTTTTGGATCAGGGCGAGCGCCTTGAACTCGGTGAAGAGTTTGAAGCACAGGATATTTTAAAGTTTAAGGACTCCAAGCGTTATAAAGACAGATTAAGCGCGGCACAAAAAAATACCGGTGAAAAAGATGCCTTAGTGGTCATGAAAGGTGAACTTCAAGGTATGCCGATTGTTGCTGCTGCTTTTGAATTTTCATTTTTAGGCGGCTCTATGGCCTCTGTGGTTGGTGCGCGTTTTGTTCAAGGGGTGGAATACTGTCTGGAGCATAACCTGCCGTTTGTTTGTTTTTCTGCCAGTGGCGGCGCCCGTATGCAGGAAGCCTTGTTCTCCCTGATGCAAATGGCGAAAACCAGTGCCGCTTTGGCGAAAATGAGCGAAAAAGGCCTGCCGTATATTTCGGTATTAACCGATCCTACCATGGGCGGCGTTTCTGCCAGTTTAGCCATGTTAGGTGATATTAATGTTGCCGAGCCCAAAGCCTTAATCGGTTTCGCCGGTCCGCGGGTTATCGAACAAACGGTTCGGGAAAAATTACCGGAAGGTTTCCAGCGCAGCGAATTCTTACTGGAAAAAGGCGCGATTGATTTAATTGTTGACCGCCGCGAAATGCGTGATACCTTAGCACGCCTGTTAGGTAAGTTTATGGGGCATGATAGCCCGGTCCAATAATTTTTATGTCACAAGATACTAAAAGCCACTCTTTGCAAAGCAGCCTTCAAGAGTGGCTTTGTTATTTAGAGCACCTTCATAGCCAGGAAATTGAACTTGGCTTATCCCGCATCGGCCAGGTCGCCTCGCGCCTTAATATCGATTTCAGTTTTGCCAAAGTGATCACCGTTGCCGGTACTAACGGCAAAGGCACCAGCTGTGCTTTCCTTGAGCATGCCCTGCTTGGCCAGGGTAAATCCGTTGCTGTTTATTCTTCTCCCCATATCGAGCGTTTTAATGAGCGTTTGCGGATTAATAAACAAGACTGCGACGATCAGGCTTTTATCCGCGCCTTTGTTGAAATAGAACAGGCCAGGGGAGATATTTCCCTCAGCTATTACGAGTTTACTACCCTTGCCGCTTTTCTGGTGTTGATGGCTCAAAAGCCGGATGTGATCATTTTGGAAGTCGGGCTTGGCGGGCGTTTGGATGCCACCAATATTATCGATGCGGATATTGCGGTGATCACTACGGTAGATTTGGATCACCAGGCGTTCTTAGGGAATACCCGAGAAGCTATCGGTTATGAAAAAGCCGGCATTATGCGTGCAAACACCCCGGTAGTGGTGGGAGATAACAACCCGCCTCAATCGTTGCTCGATTATGGCAACTCTCTCAATGCCAAAATGTATCTGCGGGAAAAGGATTTTTTTGTCTCTGCTACTGAAAGCAAGGCCGGGCAAACTAGCACGGATAACTGGCAATGGTGTTTTGCAGAGCAGCTATTGCCGGATCTAGCGCTTCCGTTTATACCCCAGGATAATGTCGCTACGGCGTTAACTGTGTTGTCTTTACTTGAGCTTGAACTCAGTACTGATCTGGTCAATGGCCTGATCGATAAAACCCGGGTGCCGGGGCGCACCGAAATGTTTCACGGGCAAAGTGATATCATGCTTGA
Organism: Thalassomonas sp. RHCl1; assembly: GCF_947387555.1. Taxonomy (GTDB): domain Bacteria; phylum Pseudomonadota; class Gammaproteobacteria; order Enterobacterales; family Alteromonadaceae; genus Thalassomonas. The sequence continues at coordinate 14,290 of NZ_CANDNZ010000029.1, read as the reverse complement.
TGTTGGCCATAATCCGCAGGCGGCGCGTTATCTTGCTAATGTGCTTGGCAGCAAACGCCAGCAACAGGGTTATACCCGGGTGTTGGCCGTGGTTGGTATGCTGGCGGATAAAGACATCGCCAATAGCCTGAAACCTTTAGTTCAAAGCATAGACGGCTGGTACCTTGGCACGCTTGAGGGGCCCAGGGCGGCAACGGCGGAGCAAATTGCCCAGGCGTTAACAACGGATGATGAAAACATCAATTGTTTTGACAATGTCACCCAGGCATTTAAAATGGCGTGTAATAATGCAAAAGCAACTGATTTGATACTGGTTTTCGGTTCTTTCTTTACCGTTGCCGAGATCAGACGTTTGTTAGTTTAGGAGCTTCCCTTGTCTACACCCTTTCAAAATCGCTTAGTCGGAACCGTCATTGTTGCTGCGGCGATCGTTATCTTTTTGCCTGATTGGCTCGATGGTGAGAAAAAAACCTATCAGGCTGATTTTGAAGCGATCCCTGAGGCCCCGGCCTTTAAAGCGGAGCAGGAAGTAAAACGTTTTCCTCAGGAAAAGCTGACAAAGCCTGCCCAGGCCCCTTTATCAGATGAAACGGCACTTGATGAGGTTGCTGATAACGGCCAGCAAGCCGGGCAGAGTACAGTGGCCGGCAGTGACGATGTCAAAGTGGCGGCCTTGGCCAAAGATGAGGCTTTTATTGTGGCGGGAAGTACTGAGGCGGAAAGTACTCCTTCTGAAAGCACCAAGACAGTAAAGGTTAAAAAACAAGAGAGCAAGCCACCGGCCAAGGCTAAAGTCGATGTTGCCTGGGTGATCCAGCTGGGCAGTTTTCGCCACAAGAAAAATGTCGATGAATTGCTCAGTAAATTAAAAAAGAACGGTTATACCGCTTTTACCAAACCGATCAAAACCCAAAAGGGCACCCTGACTAAGGTCTTTATCGGTCCCGAGTTGCATAAGGCCTCATTGGAGAAAAAGTTACCTGAGCTGAAACGTTTGACTAAGGTTCAGGGAAAACTTGCGCGTTTTTATCCGACAAAGCAGTAATCGCAAACGAAATAAAGGCAATAAAAAGTTAGCTAAGTGACCTTAGCTTCTGTTAGAATGCGCGCCTCTAATCAATGAGAAAACTTAATTTATGGTTTGGATAGATTATGCCATTTTGGCGTTAATTGGCATATCAACATTAATTAGTCTGGTTCGTGGCTTTGTCAAAGAAGCGGTATCCTTAATTATTTGGATAGGAGCTTTCTTTGTTGCCAGCACCTTTTATGCGAACCTGGCCAGTTTATTAACCAATATCTCAGATCCTTTCTTGCGAAATGCCGCCGCAATCGCCATCCTCTTTATAACTACGCTGATCCTCGGCGCCCTGGTAAACTATCTTATCGGACAACTGGTCACTAAAACCGGTTTGTCGGGAACAGACAGGGTACTGGGACTTGCTTTTGGTGCCCTGCGCGGGGTGTTGATCATCAGTGCTTTGTTATTTTTTATGGATGCTTTTACCCCGGCAGCGAGTACCAACTGGTGGGCGGATTCGCAATTAATCCCGGAGTTTAAACTGGTGATAGAATGGTTTTTTGAATATCTGAAACAGTCATCGAGTTTTCTTACTTAACGAAGCGTTTTGCGGAGAAATAGTTCATGTGTGGTATCGTTGGTATTGTCGGAAAAAGCTCTGTTGTTCAATCCCTCTATGACGGCTTAACGGTGCTTCAGCACCGGGGTCAGGATGCAGCAGGCATAGTCACCATTCACGACAATACATTTAGATTACGTAAAGCAAATGGTCTGGTGAAAGATGTTTTTCATACGCGTCATATGATGCGCTTACAGGGAAGTATAGGCATAGGACATATCCGTTATCCGACTGCAGGCACTTCCAGCTCATCTGAAGCACAACCCTTTTATGCAAACTCTCCTTTTGGTATCTCTTTAGCTCACAACGGTAATTTAACCAATGCCAACGAGTTAAAAGACTGGTTATATACCGAAGCTCGCCGTCATGTTAACACCACCTCGGATTCCGAGTTGCTGTTAAACATCCTGGCACACGAATTACAAAATACCGGCAGTATCGACCTTACCCCGGATGATGTTTTTTCTGCGGTAGCCAATGTCCACCAGCGGGTACGCGGCGCCTATGCGACCGTAGCCCTGATTATCGGTCATGGCATGGTGGCGTTTCGCGACCCTAACGGTATCCGTCCGCTGGTTTTTGGTAAGCGGGAAACGGAAAAAGGCGTTGAGTACATGGTAGCGTCCGAGTCTGTTGCCCTGGATGCCTGTGAATTTACCTTTGTCAGGGACGTGGCTCCTGGTGAAACCATCTTCTTTAGTGAAGACGGCCAGTTGTACAGTCAGCAATGTGCGCAAAACCCGACTTATAGCCCCTGTATTTTTGAGTTTGTTTATTTCTCCCGTCCGGACTCAACTATCGATAAAATTTCCGTTTACGCCTCCCGTGTGGAAATGGGTAAAAAGCTGGGTGAGAAAATTGCCCGGGAATGGGACGACCTTGATATTGATGTGGTCATTCCTATTCCGGAAACCTCCTGTGATATCGCCCTGGAAATTGCCCGTCAAATGGACCTGCCTTACCGTCAGGGGTTTGTTAAAAATCGCTATATCGGCCGTACCTTTATTATGCCGGGTCAGGAGCAACGTAAGAAATCGGTACGCCAGAAGCTTAATGCCATCAGTGCCGAGTTTGTCGGCAAAAATGTCTTGTTGGTGGACGACTCTATTGTCCGCGGTACCACGTCTGAGCAGATCATCGAAATGGCACGCGCTGCCGGTGCCAAGAAAGTATATTTTGCCTCCGCCGCACCTGAAATACGCTTCCCGAACGTATACGGCATTGATATGCCTAGCGCCAATGAGTTAATCGCCCATGGCCGCGAACTGGACGATATTTGCGAGCTGTTAGGCGCCGATAAGCTGATTTTCCAGTCCATTGATGATTTGGTTGCTGCGGTTGGTGTTGCCAACCCGGAAATTAAGATGTTTGAAACATCTGTGTTTGACGGCAATTATATTACCAATGATATCGACCAGGGCTACCTGGAAAGACTCGATGCCATGCGTAACAATGATACCAAAGAACGTTCCGATAAAAATGCCGACTCTATTATCGACATGCACAATGAAGGGGCGTAACTCTGTTTTTGTGAGCTGAGTTCATCCTGAACATCGCTGCTCTTATACATCCTGTATTTGCAGCATACCGTTCATCCTGAACATAAAAGGCACCTTAAGGTGCCTTTTTTATTTCTGGTTTTAAAGTAAAACCGATTGTTGTTTTATATTAGCGCCTGGCCTTTTCTTAAGCCATGTACTGAGGCCCTAAGCCCATGCTCCATAAAATGACCGTTGTTGCCATCATGGCAACCAGCATCACTAAACCACAGGTGACTACCGAGCTGGAATAGATAAAACCTTTTTCTTCCGGGATATTCATCATGATAGGTACGCCGGAATATAGCAGGTATACCGAGTAGCACATGGCCACCATAACAGCCAATACCATGACCCAAAGTATGGGCACTAAAGCGACAACACCTACCATCAGCAGAGGGGTGGCAGTATAAGCTGCCAGCTCTAATGACTGGGTAAAGTTAGGCGTTGAATCAAAAGTTTTTGCCATCCAGTGAATTAGGTAAGCCAGGCAAAATACGCCGGTTATCAGGGCACAATACATGGCGACGGCCATGACTGCCGCACTTGTCTGGGTTAGCTTTATCGGATCTCCTGCGCCTATGGTCCAGCCGATGTGTGCGGCGGCATAATAACCGCAAATGGTTGGTATTAGAGCTACGGTCAAGATATGTACTAAGCTGTACATTAAGCTTTCATGACGTTTTTCTATTGTTTGCCATTCTTCTTTCGGGTGAGCATAAAGCCCCCATATATGATTTAATATCATGCTTATTATCCTCTTGCTATCCCCAACTTAATAGTTAACAGCAATCCCTGCTGTTTTATTTTCGGCTTAATTATTTTTATTACCGATATGCTATTTATGTAAGATGGCGAAGCTTTCGTCAAGAGTTGTTTGAAAAACAAGCGTAATTTGACTGGGATTAGGCTTTTTAATAGTGAAAATCAAGGTTAGGAATTTTTTTTATACCATAACGCTATTAACTGGTGCGAATACGAACAATATTCATTACCTCGATCTCGAATCCTGCCACAGTTTCTGTTGCCGGGTAATAGGTAATATTGATGCGCTGGCCGGTTAATGACTTATATTGCTGCTTTCTTTTATATTTAAAAGGCACATCAACACCTTCCAACATTAAGGTATTGATGAGCCATTCATCTTGTTCGCGCTGTACGTGGGATAACACTTTAATGGCTTCGGTATGTACCAGTTTCTGGTGTTTCTCTGTTAATTTCTCTGCGGCAGTTTTCATTTTTTGGCTTCTTGATGGACTAGCTGTAGTAAGTATCTCAATAAATCATGGCCGGGCACAGTTCTCAAGCTTATTTTCAACACTTAGCCGCTATTAACTTTGATGTGGCTATACACCTGATGAAAACATTCATGATAAAATTGCTCTTTTATCGCTTTTGTTATGTTAAGTATCGAGGTTTGCGTGTCCCACCAGCAGTTGTTAGCCCCCATTTTAGATTTTTTAGCCTGTGAAACCCCAAAAGCGTGGATTGATGAAGCAGCTAAAAAAGAAAATTTACCTGTGGTCCTTATCGATCATTTAATTTGTGAGCTAAAAGCCGCCCAGTCTGCGATGTTCCTGATCCGCAAATACGCGGTGGATAAAGCAAGCGGTGATGCCCTGCTGGCATGGCTTAAACCGTTTGAAACTTTAGTTTATAAAAGGGAAGGGGACTGGCGCAGCCTGCCGGGTAAAAATAACCTGACCAAGGCCGTTATTCCCAAGTCAGACTCGCCTTACGGCCAGGATTTGATAAATAAAATGGTGCTGTTGATTAAAGAAGAATTACATCACTTTTATCAGGTGCTGGAAATCATGGACGAGTACGGCATTGAATACCAAAGCATTACGCCGTGCCGTTATGCCAAAGGTCTGCTGCGTCATGTGAAAACCTATGAGCCGGATGCCATGGTGGATAAGCTGATCATCGGCGCTTATATAGAGGCGCGTTCGTGTGAGCGTTTTGCCGGCCTGGCCCCCCATGTTGATAAACGCCTGGGAGATTTTTATGTTTCCCTGCTGCGCTCAGAAGCCCGCCATTACCAGGACTATTTAACCTTAGCCGAGCAGGTTGCCGGTAAAGATATCAGTGAAAGGGTGAAGTTTTTTGCCGAAGTAGAAGCCGAGTTGATCACCACTGCGGATGAGGATTTTAAGTTTCACAGCGGTGTACCGTCGGGAAGATAAGGGCGTTAACAGCGTGTTAGTGGTTAACTAACACGCTTGAATGATAACGTGTGGATTTGAGCTTAACTATTATTAACAACTGTTTCTTTAGCTTGGGTGGCAGTAACACCCGGTTTGAAGATGCCGAGTACGCTTTTGGCAAACAGGTTACTGATCTTCATGCCGGTTAAATCGACATATTTGTAGAAATAGACGGCGCCGAGATAAACAACAGCAACGGTAAGTACCGAGGCGGATAAAGCCGATAAATGATAAGAGTTGCTATAGCCAAAACTGAGTTCAAACAGATAAAAGCCCAGGGTCGAGAGCAGAGGCAAATGGATCAAATACACGGAAAATGATACTTTCCCCATAAATACCGGTAACTTACCCGAGAAAACCCCATTAATTCTGTCACTAAAAATAACCGCATAGACCAGGAAAAACCCAGACAGGAAATTACCCAGGATATAAGTTTTCTGGCCGACAATGCTTTCTATCAACGCATAAGAACTGCTGCCATTGTGGGCGCCCGCCAGGTAAAGTCCAGTTAACAGCAAGGGGATGGCTATTTTAAGCGGGATCATCCGACCGTATCGGCAAAAGTAATAACCACCGTAAAAAGCAACCAGGCCTGCGGTTAACCCCGTGCCTATTAGTTTCAGGCCGGTTAAGGCGAGTAAAATCACCAGGCTGATAATTGAGAGGAAAGGAATATTGAACGAGGCTTTATTCATACAGAGAAAATAAATGATAAAAGAGCCGAGTAATTCAACTTTCATGGTCCACAATACCGGGTTGTACAAACTTTGCCCGGAGAGGAAAAAAGTGTCGATAGTGCCGTTATAAAGAGCGCCGGTCAGTGAATAATCAAAATCACCATAGTTATTGATCGAGTGGATCATATCTGAACCGGGCATACCGACAAATTGGAAGATTGTTACTGCCAGCAAACAAGAAATCAGTGCCGGCAACATTAGCCTGGGATAGCGTTTTATCGCCATGGAAGAAATACGCGACAATGACGGCTGAGATCTTAAGGCGACCTTGGTCAGGATATAACCGCTTAGCACAAAAAAGATATAAACAGCGGCACTGCCTGAAAAGAAAAAGGTAAAGGGAGAATGATGGATGAGATTCTGAATATCATAGCCCGTGCTGTCTGCAGCATTAAAGTTATGCAAATAGGGATAGAAAATCAAGCTTAGATGGGACAACACCACCATAAAGCAGGCAATTCCCCTGAGGCCTTCAACAGCCAATAATTTATCGTTTTGACCTGTCATCTCGCAAATCTGTAGTTAATATCAAAAATTGCGGCTAATGATACCAGAGACTGGCTCGGGTTATTATTTTTATTTTCCAGGATGCTTTTGGCTTTTGGGAAACTGTTGTTAAAGCGGCTTTGTCAGCCGCATCATCCTATGGACAATAGCTTAGGTCAGTTAATCATCACAATGAAGAGCAAGCAAGGTAGGAAATTTGTTTGTATGCGGGAGCTGTTATCAATCAGATTGCTCAAAAGGCTGATTAAGCAGCTCATACCCTTTCGGAGTAAATTTGAGCCAGGCGCCTTGTTCATACCAGTCGCCTAATACCACTCTTTGGGCTTCTTGTCCGTTGGCCGTTAGCCGATGAACCGCCGGCCTGTGGGTATGGCCGTGGATCAGTAACTGACTATGATATTGCTCCAGGCAGTTGACAACCTCTTGCGGTGTGACATCCATGATTTCCTGGGATTTAACCGATGTGGCCATGGCGCTTTTTTTCCGGTAGTTTTCGGCGATATTGCGGCGCACAAACAAAGGTAAGCTCTTCATGATAGCTTGCCACCACCAGCTACGGGACTTTTTACGAAATTTTTGGTAATTGATGTCCCGGGTGCACAAAGTATCCCCGTGCATGATCACCATTTTTTGCCCGTAAAGCTCTATCTGCTCAACTTCGGGTAATATGGCCATGCCGGATTTGTTTGCGTATTTTTTCCCTAACAGGAAATCCCGGTTGCCATGGATAAAATAAATCTTGGTATTTTTTTGCGATAGCTCGGCCAGGGCCCGGGCAATTTCAATAACAAAAGGGCTGTTATCGTCATCACCTATCCAGCTTTCAAATAAATCCCCCAGGATATACAAGGCCTCGGCCTCGGGGGCATTACTTTTTAAAAAGGATAAAAAACAGGCCGTAATGTCCGGCCTGTTTTGAGCTAAATGCAAATCGGCAATAAAATACGTTACCGGCTCATTTGCTTTAGATATCATTGAATCTTGTTACTGCTTTAACAATTATTCGGCGATTACTCGACGATGGTTTCTTGAATAATGATTTCATCTTTTGGTACATCGTCATGGAAGCCCATGCGGCCGGTATCGACTAACGTCATTTTGTCAACCACGTCCATACCTTCGGTTACTTCGCCGAATACGCAGTAACCCCAGCCTTGTACCGACTCGTTCTTAAAGTCTAAAAAGTCGTTATCAACCAGGTTGATAAAGAACTGCGCCGAAGCGGAATGCGGGTCCTGGGTACGGGCCATGGCCAAAGTACCACGCTTGTTGCTCAGGCCGTTGCTGGCTTCGTTCTGGATAGGCTCACGGCTGTCTTTTTCTGCCATACCCGGTTCAAAACCGCCGCCCTGGGCCATAAAGCCTTTAATGACACGGTGGAAGATAGTGCCGTTATAAAAGCCGTCTTCTGCGTATTGCTGAAAGTTTTTTGCTGTGATGGGTGCCTTATCAAAATCCAGTTCGATTTTAATATCACCTAAATTGGTTTTAAAAGTGATCATTTTTTTATCTCATTGTTAAACACGGGCAAATTGTAACGTAACTTTGTCTGTATTGCTCTTATATCTGAGATAAAATAATCTGACTTAATGACCCCCGGCTCAGCTTAGGTTACAATTGCCGGGAATTTCCCGTATTGGGAAACACTATTTTTACTTTATTGATAATAAGAGAAAAGGACATAAGAGATCTCATGCTACAAATCTACAATACCTTAAGCCGAAAAAAAGAAGTTTTTAAACCTATTACCCCGGGAAAGGTTGGCTTGTATGTTTGTGGTATCACTATTTATGATCACCTGCATATCGGCCATGCCCGTACTTATGTCGCCTTTGATATTATTGCCCGCTACTTTAAACATTTGGGCTACGACCTGACCCATGTGCGTAATATTACCGATGTTGATGATAAGATCATCAAGCGGGCGGCGGAAAACGGTGAGAGCTGCGACAGCCTGACCGAGCGTATGACCAAAGAAATGTATCAGGATATGGATGATTTAAACATCATGCGTCCCGATATCGCACCGACCGTGACCGGGCATATGGATGAAATTATTGCCATGGTGGTGCGCTTGATTGAGAAAGGGCATGCCTATGTTGCCGATAATGGTGATGTTATGTTCGAGGTCAGCACTTATAAAGATTACGGTAAGCTCAGTCTGCAAAACCTGGAAATGTTGCAAGCCGGCGCCCGGGTAGATGTTGAAGACAGTAAAAGAAGCCCGCTGGATTTTGTACTCTGGAAAATGGCAAAACCGGGCGAGCCGAGTTGGTCTTCTCCGTGGGGAGAAGGGCGCCCTGGCTGGCACATTGAATGTTCTGCCATGAACAGCAAACATTTAGGCGATCATTTTGATATTCACGGCGGCGGCTCGGATCTGCAGTTCCCGCACCATGAAAATGAAATTGCCCAGTCCTGCTGTGCATTGGATACCCCGTATGTTAATTACTGGATGCACGGCGGTATGGTGCAGGTGAATAAAGAGAAGATGTCAAAATCTCTCAATAACTTTTTCACCCTGCGCAGCGTATTGGAAGAATATGATGCGGAAACGGTGCGCTTCTTCTTAACTTCAAGCCACTACCGCAGCCAGCTGAACTATTCCCAGGAAAACCTGGCCCAGGCCAGAGCCGGATTAGAGCGCATTTATACCGCACTGCGCGGTGTAGACTTAGCTAAGATAGAACTGGCAGGCAATGCTTATGTCGAGCGCTTTGAAACGGCCATGAATGATGACTTTAACTGCCCGGAAGCCATGTCGGTAATTTTTGAACTGGCCAAAGAAATCAACCGCTTAAAAGCTGAAGATGGTGCAAAAGCTGGAGAGTTGGCTTATATCCTGGTAAAACTTGGTGAAATTCTTGGTATTGCGCAAAACTCGCCGGAAGATTTTCTTAAAGGTCACAGCGGTGACGATGAAGAAGCGGCGCTTATCGAAGCTTTGATCAAGCAAAGAAATGATGCCAGGGCAGCGAAAGACTGGGCCTCTGCCGATGATGCCCGGGATAAGCTGGCAGCGATGAAGGTTATTCTTGAAGATAGTGCTAATGGTACTACCTGGCGCAAAGGATAGTTTTTTGCTGTTATGAAATAAAAAACCAGCGTTTATTGCTGGTTTTTTATTGAAATGTTAACAGACCAACCTATGCTATCTCTGTATTGAAATAGGGTAAGTCAAATCCGGCCATGCCGTAGGTTATGTTTTGGCTGTTTTCATCCGCCATTGTCATTTGATTATTTGTTACTTGAAATTGGCCATCGTCGCCCCACGAATTACCATCATGGATAAGTTCTTTGTAGGCATAGTTTAGCCGTAATTTACCTTTACTTTCTGTCAGATAATCAAGTACTTTTACTGCAGGTCCTGTTGCATTAAGTATAATAGGGATGTGCTGGCAAGCACCGCCCCCCCAGGTTCCCGGATCAAGTTTTCTTTCCCGGTCAAGCCCATATCTTGTAACTGGGATATTTAAACTATCGGTACTTACGGGGACTTTATTAATCAAGCTGCTTATCAAGCCTGTACCATAGGTCGATATATTATGGGCGCCAGCCCAGACATCCCCCAGAGCTATTACTTTAGAGCTGTTTGTGTGTTCAGTAAAATGGGAGGGAGTATGATAATGAAGCAAAACTATCTGATCAGCCCCTAAATTATAATTATAAGTGTTATGATTTTCATCGAGAATATCTAAAGTACCTATAACCCAGTTAAGCCCGTTGTTGTTGGTAACTTCTCTTTGTAAATAGCCGGTAAATTTTCGGTTCAGCGGGTAAATCTTATGACTACCATCTGGAATTATTGGTACCCATTGGCCTTCAACGCCATCAGGGAAGGTTGCGGCTATTTTATCAGGCCTGCCGATAATATCACTCCACATTGGCTGTACCGAGCTATGTTGGCTTTTTTCGGTTAATATTAAAGCGCTTATAACAGTGCCTGGCGGAAACAAGTGGTTAAACTCTTCATGTCTTGCCGGGCCATCTTTAAAGTCTGTCCAGATATAAGTATTACCATCTCCAAAGCTGATGTGATTAAAGCCATAGACAGACATTACGTTACCATTATCGCCATAGAGTACTGTATATCGGCCATTCATAGCTGGTTCAATACCAGCTTCTTCTATGGTAGTCGATTCTATTGCAACTTGAATTCTGGGGTGTGAATTTGTAATGCCATTATAAAAGGCAGGGCCATTGACCTTTAAGGTACCGGTGAAGTAAAGGGATAGCGGGCTGGTAAAAGGGACGCCTTCAAAGCCTCTTATTTCTCCTGCAATAGCTTTGCGCTTGTATCGTTCTCTAATTTCTGTCTTATCGAAATTGCGAGATGACATGCGCAGATCCTTAATATCATCTGCATAGATAGCATCATGAAATTTACCGTCCGGGCGCCCCTTTCCTTTATATGTACTTTCACTTAATAAAGAGCCTGTGTCGTAATAGGCGCCGGCAACAGGATTGGGATCGCCATAGTTTTGTACTAAAAAACATTCGCTGGCGGAGTTGGGCTTGATGACATTATTTTCATACCAAGGGTTGCCAAAAACCGTATCGTTTACACTCGTGACACAAGTGCTTGTTCCTTGTGGGTTGTAGCTAGGATGATAGGCTCCCTGGTTTCTACGTTGGACTAAAGCAATCGGCAGAGCGTAGCAGAGTCCATTATATCCGTAATATTGCCCTTCTTTTTCATATGACAGACCATTTGATGTATTAGCATTAACCGCATAAAAAAGGCCATTGTCACCTGACTGTGCTGTGACATAGTTATCAAACTCCGTGTTATCTTTATCAACAAACCAGCCGTATTTATCACCATCATAGCTGTTTAAATCACTTGCGGGCCTGATGGTTTGCTGTCCTTGAGGTTTTACCCTGAGGTTATTCTCAATGCTATTGTTGCCAAGCTGTGAAGTCATCTTCCAGTCTTGTCCTTGTCCGGCAACTACCCGGACCCGGTAACGCACTTGAATCAGTTCATCATTGTCTGTATAAATATTATTTTCTGGATTTTGAAGAAATAGTTCTCTATCTTGCTTATTTAATTCAGACCATCTTGTGCCATAACCTGTGGTATTGTTATCCCAAGTTCCTAAAGCACTGTAGCTTTGGCCAACGAAAGTATTACCCAGGGAGATGTTTTGATAATTTTTGCCTGCATATTGAACATTACCTAACGGGTAGACGATATCTTCCTTGGAAATTTTTTCATGCCAGACTTCTAAGAAAACAAAGTCCTGACGCGATAATACAGATGTTTCCAGTGATTGTCCCCCGGCAGTAATTGCTGTAGTTAAGTCATTAAAGCGTCCTGAATTATCTTTTTTGTCTAAGCCATCTGGGGCAGGTGGAAATGATATATTATTCATCCAGTCTGGATGATCGACCCCGATAAACTGTAATTTGAGTTTAACACCTGAAATTATAATATACGGTGCATCATGGCGAGAGTTACCTTGCTTTACACTGATCCCTGTACCCAGATGCATATATTGAGTTGGCACCTCAACAGAGCCTAGCCACATGCCTTCGTTAACCTTGTCCCAATGGCTGTTATCTAACCACTTTCCCCATTCGCTAAAACCGCTACCAGCACTTTGTGCCTGGCGCTGCTCTGCTAAAGCAAAAAACTCTGCTTTAGTCATGGCCTTGATATTGTTTAGAGCAAGCGTCTGTTCTTTGTGGGTGACATAGGTAAGATCCGGTACGGCAGTGATGGTAAAGTCAGTCTCCTGGCTGACCTTTATGGTGTACTTGACCAATGCCTGGCTACCACCGTTTTCTAGCGTACGTACTGCAAAAGGTGCAGCTAAGGTGAAATAAGTGTGAGCAAACTCAGTTTCCCCAGATTTGGCATAAAGCAGTACCTCAATGGCATTGAAATTTTCCGTTGGCGGGATAGCCATAGTAATGATGCGCTGGCTGCTATCATAAGGGTCGAGTTCATGGGAGATAAGCTCTCCGTCCTGACGTTTATTGATAAGCTGAGTCAGAGCGGGGTCTAAGCTCGGGGTAGTGCCGTTGGCATCACCAATTTCTACGCGGGTAAAGGTCACCGGCAAATCTTGAGTGCGTGCCAGGTTTTCTCCGGTTTGGCCGGATGTCAGCCACAGGGATTCATTTTTACTGACCATTATTATTTTTCCTTACAAGGAGTTAGTTGATACGGCAGCATCATACCGGCGGGAAGAACTAACAACAGGGCAAGTTTGTCCGCTCAAATTGTGGTTGCTGGTAGCAGGGCAATGTTTAGCAGGAAAAGTTTGCGTAAAAATAAATGCTGGTGGCAGTTGCAGGGGAAAGTTTATCGGGGGAGGGGGATTAATATAAAGAAGGTGTTGAAAGCGGATATGGGAAGTTATCCGCTTTGCTAAAATAAGTCAGTTCAGCTTAGCTGCCGAATTCTTCACAGGCAATCAGGGTATTCTCAATTAAGCTGGCAACTGTCATCGGTCCGACACCACCGGGCACCGGGGTGATATAAGCCGCTTTTTCTGCTGCAACATCAAATTCGACATCGCCGCTGAGTTTGCCGTTGTCCAGGCGGTTAATGCCGACATCAATCACTACCGCGCCGTCTTTAATCCATTCACCGGGGATAAAGGCGGGTTTACCGACGGCAACAACAACCAGATCGGCATTACGTACCTTGCTTTCCAGATCTTTGGTGAATCTGTGGGTGGTGGTTACGGTACAACCTGCCAGTAGTAACTCTAAGGTCATGGGGCGACCGACAATGTTTGAAGCTCCCACCACCAGGGCGTCCAGGCCGTGGGTTTTAACGCCGGTAGACTCTATCAGGGTCATGATCCCTTTTGGTGTACAGGGGCGCAGGCCCGGCTGGCGCAGGGCTAACTTACCGACATTGGAGGGATGGAAACCATCGACATCTTTTTCCGGGTTGATATGTTCAATAACCAGGTTGGCGTCCAGTCCTTCCGGTAAAGGCAGCTGAACCAGAATGCCGTCTATCTCGCTATCATTATTAAGCTTATCGATAAGCTCAAATAATTGCTGCTCTGTGGTGCTGTCAGGGAGATCGTATGAACGGGAAACAAAGCCGACTTCCTCACAGGCGCGGCGCTTACTGCCGACATAAATTTCAGAGGCGGGATCTGAGCCGACCAAAATTACCGCTAACCCGGGTGCTCTTTTACCTTGTTCAATACGCTTGCTTACTTTTTCTTTTACTGAATTGCGCACTTGCTTCGCAATTTCATTTCCGTTAATAAGTGATGCTGTCATAGTTACTACATGGTAGGGGTTAAAAACCCGGCTATTTTCGCATAGTTTATGGTTCAGTTGTAGCCTAAATTCATCTGAGATCATATTTGCTTTAGGGTTATTTAATACCTCTGGCCGGCTTTGTTTAAGAGAAGAGTTAATTTCACCATCCGCTATACTTTTTACTCCTCGTTTATGGCTTAAGTTGCATAGCAATCAGGCGAATGTGATAATATTCAGACAAACCGCTGTAAAAGTAGTCGAACGGTTTTTATTTTAAAAAAAAGGTTTGACGAGTCAGGAGCAAGTGGGTAATATCCGCATCCGTTGAAAGCGAGTCAGCTTTTTACACGAGTCGGTGATTAGCGCAGCTTGGTAGCGCACTTGGTTTGGGTCCAAGGGGTCGCAAGTTCGAATCTTGCATCACCGAC
>NZ_CANDNZ010000028.1 GCF_947387555.1 Thalassomonas sp. RHCl1 | reverse complement strand
AGGCAAAGAAAAAAGGCTGCAAATAATTGCAGCCTTTTATAAGGTGGCTCCCCAAACTGGGCTTGAACCAGTGACACACGGATTAACAGTCCGTCGCTCTACCAACTGAGCTATTGGGGAATAAATTTTTACTTCTAAAAGAACCCGAATTAATTCCAGTTCTAAAAATGTGGCTCCCCAAACTGGGCTTGAACCAGTGACACACGGATTAACAGTCCGTCGCTCTACCAACTGAGCTATTGGGGAATAAACTTTTACTTTTACGAGAACCCGAATAAATTCCAGTTCTAAAAATGTGGCTCCCCAAACTGGGCTTGAACCAGTGACACACGGATTAACAGTCCGTCGCTCTACCAACTGAGCTATTGGGGAATCGTTTTACTTGTTGGTGTCTGACCAACGGGGCCGAATATTAAAGAGCACGGGCGATACTGTCAACACAAAAAAGTGAAAAAAAGAAATAATTTGTCCGTTTGCTTAAATTGCGGACAAGTGGCTGTGGATATCACCGCTTTTTGTTTTGTTTTCGAACAAGGGAAAGTTTGTGTTTTAAAACCATATACTTATTTTGGCTTTGTGAATGAACATTTGATCACCTGTCATTATCGGGCTTGGTTTAAGTTAAGGTAAAAAGATGGGGTGAGTGCAGGAGGTGGGCTTATAAAGAGTACAGTCCGTCGCTCAGGTCTTCGAGCTGCTGGCAGTATGTTTTTCCAGGCAAAGAAAAAGGGCTGCAAATAATTGCAGCCCTTTATTAGGTGGCTCCCCAAACTGGGCTTGAACCAGTGACACACGGATTAACAGTCCGTCGCTCTACCAACTGAGCTATTGGGGAATCGTTTTACTTGTTGGTGTCTGACCAACGGGGCCGAATATTAAAGAGCGCTTGCGAAGCTGTCAACACAAAAATAACAAAAAATGGAATAATTTGTTTGTTTGCTTAAATTGCAGGCAGGTGAGGGAAGATATCGCCATTTTTAGTCGTGTTTCTAATCTGGCGCTAAGTTGAAGTTAATAATCTTAGCTTTGTATTTGATAGTGAAGCAATAAAGCTGCCTATATATCGTAGTCGTCGGTATTGCTCAAAAATTCGTGTTATTTCAGAGTGAACTTAATAGGCCACCCGTAATAACTCCAGTGACTATTAATTATATTTATAGTCACTGGAGTTATTTTGGTTGGCCTAATTAAGATTGGAGAGTGCCATCGGTATAATTTCTAAGCTGGTTTTTTTAATACGATGGTGCTATTTTGTGTATATATTGCACCATTCAGGATAATTGTTATGCCGCGACAAAGTATTACATTGACCAAGCCCAATGAAGAGTGGCTGTTATCACAGGTTGATAATGATGAATATTCAAGTAAAAGCGAGTTGATCAATGATTTGATAAGGAAGGCCAGGCGTGCTGAAGCAATAAATCAGAAGCTTGAGCGAGCTGAGCAAAGTGGCTTTACCGAGCAAACTGCAGCAGAGATCCTGGCTGAAGCTAAAGCAAGTGTTATATCACGATGAGCGATTACCTTCTTTCCTGCGATGCGAAAGAGGATTTAAAAAGAATATATGCTTACGGTGTTGCTGAATTTGGGGAGAAAAAAGCCGAAAGTTATTTTTATGCATTCTTTGATAAATTTGAACAGATAGCAAGCTCTCCCTATTTATATCAAACTGTTGATCATATTCGCCCGGGTTATAGAAGGTGTGTCTGCGGTCGAGATAGCATTTATTATCGAGTTATTAATAACACAACCGAAATTATGGCTGTTATAGGTGAGCAAGAAACTGATCTTTGGCTGTAAGCAAACATACGTTTCATTTGTAGCTAGTAAGTTTATGATTTTTTTAGTTTAAAGTGTCTTTTTTACCCGTTGGCTATTGTTGGATCGCAGGAGCAATTTCAACTGTAAACAAGTCTACCCATATCCGAAAAAATCCTGACAAATAAAATCAACATCCTGTTGATTTAACCAGCCCGTTGGTCTTTTCTATATAGTGTTCTCTTGCACATCAGGAGAGCATCCAGGCATAGCAATCCCGCATTGTTACAACATATAGCTATAACAATGCGGCAACAGCTATCGCAAACAAACGTGGTAAAGAAAAGCAGTAACACAAGTCGCAACCCCTGAGTGTACCAGCACCCAGAGATTGCTAACCAAAACGAACTTAAAAGGAGTCCGTCATGGCTGAATATCATCATACGTCAGAGCTTGGCTCGGCAAAAGCAAAATCTCCCGCCACCCGTCAACTTAAAGTATTGGAAACTATCCGTAATCCGGGAGTAAGAACCCGGAGCGTCGGCATTAACTATGTGCCGGTAAAGCTTGAGCCTTGTATTGTCCTGCAGGGGAAATGGCTCGAACAGGCCGGTTTCTCTATTGGGGAAAAGGTGACCGTAACTATCAACAAGGGGGAGTTGGCAATAACGGCAAGTCAGGCCTTGCCTGATACAGCTGTTAAATCTTAACGGGTACAAGAGTGGCTGCGTCCTTAATGGGCGCAGCAGACGAATAAGGTTTGTTTGCCTCAAATGCTATCAACTATTGTGACAGTCATATACTGAAATGCGGGGTTGGCTTCTATCTTAGCCGGGTAAAGATAAAATTAATTCAGCCGTGTTTTTTTAGTGTTATTTATATCGGCATCACTAGTCCCCATCCATAATCACTTCTTCTGCCGTTTGAATTTTATTCGAAAATACGGCGATACCGCCAATTTTTGCCGGTTTTTCAATCGATATTTAAGTTGTGAACAATAACCACATAGTTATCCACTAATCTTGTGGATAACTATGTGAGTTATTCTGTAATAAAACTGAGCTAAAACGGTAACATAGGCGTTGCAGGGCGATTGATGTTTTATTTGATATTTAGTTTTTTCTTTAAAATCAAAGGAGTAGTTGTTGTTTGTTAATAACTGTTGTTATCCGGTTGATTTTTAAACAAAGTATGCTTGTATTTGCCTATTGTGGGTATTGTTTGCCTGGATTATGAACAATGTAGGTTTTTAACGACATTTCCCCTCAGGTGAAAAACGGTGTAACACTTTATTCGTATATTTACATAGCGACTGAGGTCAGTATCTTTTACAATGGCTTTTTTGCCCGGTTATAAAGTTAATTTCAGGGATTCTTCCTCCGGGTGTCATAGGTTAAGATGGTTAACCTCCTATAGAAAAGAGCTTTGATGACAAAAACTAAGATAAAGACCCCGGTAAATCTTCTCGAAGACCCAGTATCACCAACATTAAAACGTATGACCACACCGGTTATCTACAGCATGATATTGCTGATGTCGTTTAATTTAGTCGATACCTTTTTTGTCGGTCTGCTCGGCACTCAGCCGCTGGCGGCCATTAGTTTTACCTTTCCCATTACCTTTACCGTGATAAGTCTCACTATAGGTCTGGGTATAGGGACCTCTGCGGTGATTGCCAAATTTCTTGGCAGCGGTGACTCCGAGGCGGCAAAAAACTCTGCGACCACGGCCCTGTATTTAGCCGCTGTTATTGTCTCTATGCTCGCCTATATCGGTTATATTTTTGCCGATGAAATCTTTACCCTGCTCGGCGCTGAAGATTCACTGTTGCCCACCATACATTTATATATGGATGTCTGGTTCCTGGGCAGTGCCTGTTTAATTGGTCCCATGATAGGCAATGCCGTGCTTCGGGCTTCAGGGGATACCAAAACCCCCAGCTTTATAATGGGGGGCGCAGGGTTAATTAATGCGGTATTAGATCCCATCTTTATTTTCGGTTTTGGCCCGGTGCCGGCCATGGGCATTCAGGGAGCGGCTATCAGCACCCTGATCTCCTGGTTATGTGGTACCGCGGTTGTGCTTTATATTCTTATTCATAAAAAGCAGCTGGTGCATACTAAGCTTTTATCCCTTGCCGACTTTATTAAATCAAGCAAAGGCATCCTGCATATCGGCTTACCGGCTGCGGGGGCCAATATGCTGACTCCTATTGCTGCGGCGGTGTTAACGGCAATTGTCGCCACTTATGGTGAATCTGCGGTGGCAGCCTTTGGTGTCGGTACCCGCATTGAGTCGATTGCCTGTTTGCTGGTGCTGGCTTTGTCTATGACCTTGCCGCCTTTTATCAGCCAGAATTTCGGTGCCGGCTATATGCACAGGGTTGAGCAAGCTTTTAAAAGCTCGATAAAATTTGTCCTTGCCTGGCAGGTGTTGGTTTATGCGCTGTTGGTGCTTATTGCTCCCTTTATTGCCGACGCCTTCGCCAAAGAGCAGGCGGTTGCAGATATCATCATTTTATTTATCTGGATCTTGCCTTTAGGTTACGGTCTGCAGGGTATCATTATTTTAACCAACTCCTCTTTTAATGCCCTGCATAAACCTATGGTGGCCCTGGTATTAAGCATCATTCGCTTATTTGTCTGTTACGTGCCTTTGGCTTATCTGGGCAGCTTAATATACGGCTTAGAGGGATTCTTTATCGGGGCCTTGGCGGGTAACCTGGTGATGTCGTGTATTTCTTATCGTTTATTTACCAAACAGTTTAAATGTGAACAGGTGAAAGAAACAGAGGTAATGTCCTGATGAAGTCTTTAGAACTCGTATCTGATTATACCCCGGGGGGAGATCAGCCCGGTGCCATTAAGCAGTTGCTTGAAGGCGTAGATGCCGGTTTGGCCCATCAGACCTTACTCGGGGTGACCGGTTCGGGTAAAACCTTTACCGTGGCCAATGTCATTGCCGAACTCAATCGGCCGACTATGATGTTGGCGCCGAATAAGACTTTGGCGGCCCAGCTTTATGGGGAAATGAAAGAGTTCTTCCCCAATAATGCCGTTGAGTACTTTGTTTCTTATTATGATTATTATCAGCCGGAAGCCTATGTTCCGACCACAGATACTTTTATTGAAAAAGATGCCTCGGTTAATGAACATATAGAGCAGATGCGATTGTCGGCAACCAAAGCCTTGCTTGAGCGTCGTGATGTTATTATCGTCGCTTCTGTTTCGGCTATTTATGGTTTGGGTGATCCCGACTCCTACCTGAAAATGATGTTGCACCTGCGCGTGGGAGATATTATCAACCAGCGGGATATTCTGCGCCGCTTGGCCGAGCTGCAATATACCCGTAACGACATGGCCTTCCAGCGGGCAACCTACCGGGTGCGCGGTGATGTCATCGATATTTTTCCGGCAGAATCCGATCGCCTGGCGTTAAGGGTTGAGCTCTTTGATGAAGAAATCGAACGTATCAGCCAGTTTGATCCCTTAACCGGCAGTGTCGAGCAGGTACTGGCCCGGGTGACGGTTTATCCTAAAACCCACTATGCCACCCCGAGGGAGAAAATCCTGGCGGCGGTTGAGCAAATCAAGGTCGAGCTGAAACACAGATCCCAGCAGCTTAAGGACAATAACAAGCTGGTGGAAGAGCAACGGGTGGTGCAGCGTACCCAGTTTGATATTGAAATGATGACCGAGCTCGGCTACTGCTCCGGCATCGAAAACTATTCCCGCTACTTATCCGGCCGCGCAGAAGGGGAGGCGCCGCCGACCCTGTTCGACTATCTGCCAGACGACGGTTTGCTGATCATCGATGAGTCCCATGTTACCGTGCCGCAAATCGGCGCCATGTATAAAGGGGACAGATCCCGTAAGGAAAACCTGGTGGAATATGGTTTCCGCCTGCCGTCGGCACTGGATAACCGGCCGATGAAGTTTGATGAATTCGAGGCACTGGCGCCGCAAACCATTTATGTCTCGGCGACCCCGAGTAATTATGAAGTTGATAAGTCCGGTGATGAAATTGCCGAGCAGGTGGTCAGGCCCACAGGTTTATTGGATCCGAAAATTGAAGTACGCCCGGTGGAAACCCAGGTGGACGACTTGTTGTCGGAAATCAACAAGCGGGTAGCAATAAATGAGCGGGTACTGGCAACCACCTTAACCAAACGCATGGCAGAAGATCTTACCGATTACCTGGACGAGCACGGCATCAAAACCCGTTACCTGCATTCGGATGTTGATACCGTTGAGCGGGTGGAAATTATCCGTGATTTCCGCTTAGGGAAATTTGATGTGCTGATCGGCATTAACTTGCTGCGCGAAGGTTTGGATATGCCGGAAGTTTCCCTGGTGGCGATCCTCGATGCCGACAAGGAAGGTTTCCTGCGTTCTGAACGCTCGCTCATTCAAACCATAGGCCGCGCCGCCCGTAACGAGAACGGTATGGCCATTTTATATGCCGCCCGCATTACCGGCTCGATGAAAAAAGCCATCGAAGAAACCGAGCGCCGCCGGGAAAAACAACATCAGTTTAACTTGGATAACAATATTGTGCCGCGCGGGGTCAAACGCAAAATTACCGATGTTATGGATGTCGATACCGCCAACTTTGATCCATTAACCGAACAAGAAGGTGAGCGTTTGGTAGCGGAGCAAAAAGCCGGTTATAAAGTGTTATCCACCCAGGAAATTGACGAGAAGGTTAAGCAGCTTGAAAACGCTATGTATCAACATGCACAAAACTTAGAGTTTGAACAAGCTGCCGCAGTCAGGGACGAAATTGCCAAGCTCAGGGAGCAGCAACTGGCCACTTAGGCCTCCTGGTTGAGGGAGATGTTTATACCACTTATATATTATGTAAAGTAAAGAGTTGTCGTTATTTCAGTTCCATGATTGAATGATGGTTAATAATGCTAGCTACGGCGTCACTGCTGCAGTGAGACAAGTTACTTATTTCTTCAATAATCTGGTCCTGAATATCGACAGGGAACAACATCAGCTGTTCCAGATATAAGTGGGCTTTGGTCTCGTTATTTTCTTTGATCATATCCGCTAAATGCATGGCGTGATTCTTCCATATTGCACTCATAAAGGCTCCTCAGTGAAACAGTGGATACTCTTTTAAGTCTAGAACATGGCCCTTGAACGGTTATATCCATTGGCTATCAAAAAAAAGCAGCTAGGACACTGGGGTTATAATGTATACAAAATGTTTGTTATTTACTGTTTATGTTAAATTTTTCCAGTCGGTATAAAAATGCTTTGTAGGACATTTGCAGGTATTTAGCCGCTTTCGTACGATTTCCTTGGTGAAAGTCCAACGTATTTGCCAGACATTGTCGCTCAAAGGCCTCCCAGTTGAAGCCTTGCTCAGGTAAATCAACATGCGGTAATTCGCCACCTTCATTTGATGATAAGGTCTCAGACGACATGTTTGCGGTCAGCTCATCTATATCGTTTAACAGCACAAAGCGCTCGATACGGTTT
This sequence comes from Thalassomonas sp. RHCl1, assembly GCF_947387555.1. Taxonomy (GTDB): domain Bacteria; phylum Pseudomonadota; class Gammaproteobacteria; order Enterobacterales; family Alteromonadaceae; genus Thalassomonas. The sequence goes on along the minus strand of NZ_CANDNZ010000028.1, from coordinate 23,463 downwards.
GATAATTCCCGGACATTACCCGGCCAGTGATAGTCCAGCAGCGCCCGGTAGTTTTCACTGCCCAGCGGCTCTGCCTGGCATTGGTGCTGTTTGCTGTGTACGCTAATAAAATGATCCACCAGCAACGGAATGTCCTGCTGACGCTCGCGCAGTGCCGGCATCTTGATAGGCACGACATTAAGGCGGTAAAACAGATCTTCGCGAAAATTTCCGTCTTTAACTTCCTGCTGCAGATCCCTGTGGGTGGCGGCGATCACCCTGACATCGAGTTTGATTTCCTGATGGCTGCCGAGACGGCAAATGGTACCTTCCTGAAGAAACCTCAGCAGGTGGGCTTGCAGCGAAGGAGAAAGTTCGCCGATTTCATCTAAAAATATAGTGCCCTGATCCGCGGCTTCAAAACGGCCTATCTTGGTATTGTTGGCCCCGGTGTAGGCGCCTTTTTCTGCGCCGAATAATTCCGCTTCCGCCAGGGATTCGGCGATGGCGCCGCAGTTAATGGCGATAAATTTCTGGTGGTTGCGGTTAGAGCGCTCATGTAAGGCCCGTGCTGCCAGTTCTTTACCTGTACCGCTTTCCCCTAGAATCAGCACGGTCGCATTGGTGGCGCTGACTTTATCGATGCGCTGATACACCGCCTGCATACAGGGGGCTTTGCCCACCAGGCCGATAAGCTGTTTTTGTTCGCTCAGCTGGGCGCTTAGTTGTTGATTTTGGCTGCGCAGCTCTTTGGCTTTGAGGGCTTTTTCTATGGTCAGCAATAATTCCTGGCGCTGGAAAGGTTTGGGCAGGTAATCATCGCTGCCTTGTTGCAGGGCTTCTACCGCATGGCTGATGGTGCCGTAGGCGGTGGCAATAACAAATCCCGTGAGCGGGGTATTTTTCCTGACATAATTAAGCAGGTCGATGCCGGTTAGTTGCCCGAGCTTCCAGTCGGAGAAAATCACATCGAATTGATGCTCCTTGATCAGTAAAATGGCCTGCTCGACACAATCAGCCTCGGTTACCCGGTATTGGCTCAGGGTGAGAATGTCGCATATTAAGGCTCTTTGTTCATGATCATCTTCGACGACTAAGATATGGTTGTTGGACATTATACTTCCCGGTTCTGTGTAAATGAGGCGGTGGCGATGCAGCCGTTTGCCTGTAGATGATTGATTAGGGTGATATTGCCCCGGTAATGGGACCTGATAATACGCCGGGCGATATATAAACCCATACCGGCGCCCGAAGGTTTGGTTGAGACATGGGGCTGGAACAGTTTATCTGCCACCTTGGGCTCCAGTCCCTGTCCCTGATCTGTGACGGTTATCTCCAGTATGTTGTCTGCCTTAACTGCTCCCCGGATGCAGACCTTAGCGTTTTCAGGGTTGGCTTCACAGGCGTTTATGATCAGGGTATGCAAGATGCTGCGTACTTCGGTTTCTGCCGCGGTAATGGTGAAGCTTTCCGGAAATTGCAGGTCAAAGAGCTGGCGTTTACCCTGGCTGGACTTATATTCAAGGATAATATCTTGTACCACCGCGAGCAGCGGAATGTGTTCGTTGCGGCTGATGCCGGTAGTGGTCAGGGTGAGCAGGGCTTTAATATTTTTATCTATATTGCCGATCTTATCCCGTACGGTAACCGAAAGCTGTTTTTTCTGCTCGGGGGTTAACTCGTCCCGGGTCAGCTGCTCAATCGATAAGCCTATGGTATGTATCGGGCTTCTTAAGGCATGGGCCAGGCCCCGGCTTACTTCGCCAAGCTCTGCCAGGTGGGCGATTTCTTTATGCTGTTTTTCTTGTTCCGTCAGCTGCGCCAGTTTCGCCACCATAGTATTAAAGTGATCTATAGTCTTGCTGATCTCTTTTACCCCCTGGACCGGTACCTGATGTTGATAATCTCCGCCGGCCAGGTGCTTAAAACCTAAGGCCAGGCTTTTCAGGGGCTTACTAAACTGGCTGCTTAACCAGTAAGCAAAGAGCAGGGCAATGACCGCCGAGCCGATTAAGGCGATTTTTATCGACTCGATAAGATTTTTGCTGTCCTGGCCAAGGGGATTGTTGCTGATCCTTAGCTGTTGTCTGTCCCCGGTTTTTTTATAAATAACCTTAGGAAAAGGGGAGTCCTGGGTAAAGTGCAGTGTTTTGCTGTCATGTATGTTATCAACAAGGCGAATTAACTGCTCTTTCAGTATGGTTTTATCGGGGAGCTGCTTTTCAATCAACAGTACGCGGGTATTTTCTTGTCTTGGCTGCTGGTGCTTTGTTGCTGCTTTCGGTGTTTCAACTACTTTAATCTGTTCATCATCAATGCGTTCAATGGCAATATCGATGACTTCTTTAGTTAAAAACCTGGCTTGCTGGTCGACATCATCGGCCACCTTATATTCAAGCCAGTACACCAGCGCCAGTTGTGACAGGGTTAACAACACTATCAGGGCGCCGATCAAGGCAAATAAATAACTTTTTAACGACATATTTAACAATTCTATCGGCTGAAAACACAGGAAATGCATCAAGTATAATGCCAACATCAGGTGAAAATGAAATAAAATTAATTCCCGCTAAAACAAGTGGTTATAACTTTTATTAAAGGGCGGTTTTATTTTGATAGCACGGGCAGCCATTCATTTCCTGATATCGGGAAACTGACTTCCTTATATGGGTAAATCATGGATACATTAAATGGGGTATTCTCTGCTTTTCTTTGGTTAAGTTATTGAAAAATAGTCATTAATCAGATTCGGCACAATTATCGCTCTCTTTAATGTGACCAATATCCGATATCTTATTTTAAGGAAAGTATTATGATTAATTTTCGCAGTTCATCTCTGGTATTAGCCATGACCCTGGCAGGTTTAACATTAACTACTCAGGTATCTGCTTTGCCGGCAGAGCCGGTAACAAAGGTAAAAGAATTTAAGGTTAAAGCCGGTGATGGCGGCGATGCCAGCATTTTCGCGAATGTTAACGGGGAGTTTATCCGGGTGGAAGTGCCTAAGCAGGCGCTGGAGGATAAAGAAGCGCTGGAAGCTGCATTATCCGGCTTACCCCAAGATGTTCGCGAGACAGTATCAGCGGTTTTAACCGATGTCGAGTTTGGTGAAGATAATATCAAGCTCAAAAAGCTGATTGTTGAAGCCAAAGATGCGGCAAAGGAACTGGTAAAAGTAAAGTTAAACGGTGACTCGGGAGAAGAGCGGGTGATAGTGGTGGATGTCGATGAAGCGGGCCATGGACTCAGCCACCATAAATTTTTCGAGTCGGTAGACGGTAATAAAGTGATTAAAATCATCTCGGGCGATAAAAGTAAGACTGTCGGCAAAGAGACCATTATCCGGTTATTATCGGCAGCTGATTTGACGGCGCAGGAGCTGGATGAAATACAACAGGCGCTGGATAAGAAGCGCTAGCAGCTAAGGCGAGGTATTAGCCTGGGCTAGTCTAGCCCCTAAGATAGCAGCTTGTAGATAATGAAAACGCCCAAACGGGCGTTTTCTTTTTTACCTGTGCCTGTGGATATTATGCTTCGTAGGGGATAGGATCGCTTACCTTATTCTCTGCAAAGGCTTCTAAACGCTCCTGGCAGGCGCCGCATTTACCACAGGCCTTTTCCCGGCCGTTATAACAGGTCCAGGTCTGGCTGTAATCCAATCCCATGGCAATACCGTCGGTGAGTATGTCGGTTTTGCTGACTTTGAGGTAGGGGCTGAAGATTTCCACCGGCTCATAATTGGCGATTTGGCAGACATCGTTCATCTTCATGACAAATTCCGGACGACAGTCGGGGTAGATGGCGTGATCCCCTGAATGGGCGCCGTAATATACCTGACTGGCTTTTACCGATACCGCATAACCTACTGCCAACGATAATAAGATCATATTACGGTTGGGGACTACCGTGGACTTCATGGAATCTTCTTCATAATGTCCTTCGGGGATCTCAATGTCATCGGTAAGGGATGAACCGGCAAGTAACTCATTTATCGCGGAAATATCGATGATTTTATGAGGTACATTGAGTTTTTTACAGACTTCGCTGGCACATTCGAGCTCTTTGACATGGCGCTGGCCGTAATCAAACGAGAGGGCGTAAACCTGCTTGCCGTCTTTTAAGGCGCGGTTTAATACCGTAAAGGAGTCCATGCCTCCTGAATAAATAACAACAACTTTTTCAGCCATTTTGCTTGTCTCTTGGGGTATAATCATAATCTTGCGCGATTTTACTCTATCTACCGAAAAGGCTAAAGCATTAAAGTGAAGACAACTTGTTATAAGATTAACGAATTATTTGAAACCATCCAGGGGGAAGGCTCCTTTACCGGACAGCCCTCGATTTTTATTCGTTTACAGGGATGCCCGGTGGGCTGCTCCTGGTGTGATACCAAGCATACCTGGGAAATAGACCCGCAATTACAAGTGGCAAGTGATGTTATGCTGGGCAAAACTCAGGAGTCCGATTACTGGAGCGAATTATCGGTTGAGCAAATCCTCGAGACCATCACCGCAGAAGGCTATCAGGCCAAACATATTGTACTGACCGGCGGTGAGCCTTGCATGGTGGATTTGAAACCTTTATGTGAGGCTTTGGAGCAAGCAGGTTTTTCCTGCCAGGTGGAAACTTCCGGCACGTTTGAAATCCGGGTCAGCGACAACTGCTGGGTCACGGTTTCCCCGAAAGTGAATATGCGTGGCGGTTATAAAATTTTAACCTCCGCCATGTCCCGGGCGAATGAAATTAAGCATCCGGTGGCCACAGAGCAGCATGTGGATGAATTAAAAGCTTTGTTGGCCGAACATCAGATCACGGCAACCCCGGTCTATTTACAGCCTATCAGCCAGAAGCCCAGAGCAACTGAGCTGGCCATTAAAACCTGTATAGAGAATAACTGGCGTTTGTCGGTGCAGGTGCATAAATACCTGGGCATAGAATAAAAGTACTAAAACCTGAGGGCTTAGGTTTTTATCTTGAATAAAAGGACAGTTTCGGCTGTCCTTTTTGGTTTCTGTAATAACGAAAAACAACGGGAAAATATGCGAACTGTGTTTATATACAGTTTGTGGCGTTTCTGCTAATCTCCTCCCTTTAAATGTTGTCTGAAGGGAAAATTCCATGAAATATAAGCAGTTTGAGCCTGGGATCCGTGAGTTGGTACAGGCATTTAATGATGCGGGATGTCCCTCTGGTGCGGACCAGGATATTGAAAGCAGACGCCAGGGTTATCTGGACACTGTCTCCCTGGCAGGTGCAGCCGAGCAGGTTTTGCTGGTGCAAGATAAAGTGATTGACGGTATTTCTTTAAGGGTATTTAAGCCTAGTGCTGATGACAATTTAGCTGTGGTGATTTATTTTCATGGCGGCTGCTTTGTCAGCGGTGACTTCGCCACCCATGATCAGCAAATGCGTAAGCTGGCGAACTTATCCGGCGCTATGGTGATCGGTGTGGATTATCGCCTGGCACCTGAATTTAGCTATCCGGCGGCCCATGATGATGCCTACCGGGCAAGTCAGCTTATTTATCAGCATTGCCGGGAGTGGGGCGGCGATCCGCACAAAATTATCCTGGCCGGCGACAGTGCCGGCGGGCATTTATGCCTTAATACCAGCTTACGATTAAGGGATGAGGGCAGCTGGCTGCCTAAGAAGCAGGTATTGATTTATCCTATGCTTGATGCCAAAGGTGCAAGTGAGAGCTATTTGACATACGGCGAGCATTATCTTATTACCCGGGAGATGCTGTTATCCGGTTTTGAGCTCTATCTGGGGGCTAGCAAAATAGATAAGCAAGATCCGCAAATCAGCCCGCTCTATCGCAAAGATTTAGCCGGTTTACCGCAAACCCATATCCTGACGGCAGAATTTGATCCTTTATTAAATGAAGGTGAGCAACTTTACCGTAACTTGCTTGCAGCCGGGGTTGATGCCCGTTGTCGCCGCTATTTGGGGGTCATACACGGTTTTTTCCAGCTGTCGGGGGTCAGCGGTTCGGCGCAAGAAGCGCTGGAACATGTTGCCGGGCTGCTGAATTAACAGGAGTAAGTAACTATAAAATAAAGAAAAAAGCCAGCAGATGCTGGCTTTTTTAATTTGACATAAGAATTATTAACGGGTAAAAATTATTACTAACTTCCACGGGCTAATAATTGCTAGCTGCTAACGCGGGCGTTTGCAGCGTCTATCAACGGTTGCGATCCGGACTGGAAGTGTGCCAGGTTAGCAGAAACAACTTTCTTCGGTAATTTTTTAATCATCAAAGAACCTGTTTTTACTGAGCCTTTTGCGGCAGCAAATTCCAACAAGTTTTTACCATTACATTGAATACCACTAAAAATACTGCGTACCTTTAATTTATTCGCTTTTAAAAATGAGCGCATGCGTTTCTTATCGTCAGAGGCTACATACTCACAGATACTCTGTGCGATGTTTGCAGCCTGTGCCTGAGGTACAGAGACAACAGACGTTATTGTTAAAGCAGTGATGGTAGAAGCTAGTAATAATTTTTTCATTTTAATAACCTTAAATAATTTAATGAGTTATAAAAAGAAAAAACCACTGGATGTACCTATTAACGAGGTGACTCCGCTGTCATAGGTTATTGCTAACCCTTAGACCGGTGGTTTTGCGTCACACGTTTTCGCGTGTTTTGCCTTTTCTTTGTCACCTTAAGTATTACCAAAATCTGTGGATAATGCAACCCCGGTAGGACCAGGTGCATTTGTTTTTCTATCAATAGTGTTTTTATTTATCAGAACAGTAGCTTAAACCGGGTTTTTCGTATTTTCCCGGCATAAAAAAAGGGGCTTTCGCCCCCTGATTTATATGATGACAGACGGCAATGTCTGCAAATCTTGTAGGTAATGCTTACCCTTTGAAGTCTTAAAAAGACATCTCAGGTACATGCTCGGGCACCACCAGTTCACCTGCGGTTAACTTGATGATTTCATCGACAGAAACCCCCGGAGCACGTTCCAGCAGGTGGAACTTACCTTCTTTGATTTCCAAAAAGGCCAAATCGGTCAGCACTTTTTTGATGCAGCCTTTACCGGTCAGCGGCAGGGTACATTCGCTCAGTAGTTTAGAGACGCCGTGCTTGGAGGCATGGGTCATAGTGACAATTATATTGTCGGCGCCGGCGACCAAATCCATGGCGCCGCCCATGCCCTTGATTAACTTGCCCGGGATCATATAAGAAGCGATGTTACCCTGAACATCCACTTCAAATGCCCCCAATACCGTTAAATCTACGTGGCCGCCGCGGATCATGGCAAAAGATTCCGCCGAGTCGAAAATAGAGGCGCCTTTGGCCATAGTGACCGTTTGCTTGCCGGCATTGATCAAATCGGCATCAAGCTCGTCTTCGGTCGGGAACTGGCCCATACCCAATAAGCCGTTTTCCGACTGCAGCATGACTTCCATGCCGTCCGGTACATAGTTGGCGACTAAGGTGGGAATACCTATGCCTAAGTTTACGTAATATCCGTCACGCAGCTCCTGGGCAACGCGTTGTGCTATTTGTTCACGTGATAAAGCCATGTCTAAATCCTTATGCTGTACGCAGGGTGCGTTGTTCAATGCGTTTTTCGAAAGTGCCCTGGATCAGGCGGTTGACATAAATGCCCGGGGTGTGGATTTCGTCCGGGTTAAGCTCGCCCGGCTCGACGATTTCTTCCACTTCCACTACCGTGATTTTACCGGCGGTGGCCGCCATAGGGTTAAAGTTACGGGCGGTTTTACGGAACACCAGGTTACCGTAGCGATCCGCTTTCCAGGCTTTAACGATGGCAAAGTCACCCTTGATCGACGGCTCTAAAATGTAATGGCGGCCATCAAATTCCCGTGATTCCTTGCCTTCGGCTACCGGGGTGCCGTAACCGGTTGCGGTGTAAAAAGCGGGGATACCGGCGCCGCCGGCACGCATTTTTTCTGCCAGGGTGCCCTGCGGGGTTAATTCTACTTCCAGCTCGCCGTTCATCATCTGGCGCTCGAATTCGGCGTTTTCGCCGACGTATGAGGCGATGATTTTTTTGATCTGGCGATCCGGTAATAAAATCCCTAAACCAAAATCATCCACGCCGCAGTTGTTGGATACCACAGTTAAGCCTTTGGTGCCCTTGCGTTTGATTTCGGCAATAAGGTTTTCCGGGATACCACAGAGGCCAAAACCGCCGGCGATCACTGTCATATTGTCGGTTAAGCCCGCCATGGCTTCTTCATAGCTTGAAACTACTTTATCGAATCCGGCCATTGTCTCTCCTATGCTTTATTAGCTAAGTAATGAAATTCGCTGATAACATGTGTTCATCAGCGATATATTCTTTATTGTTAAAAAGTGTGCTGTGCTTAACGGCTAAGGTTATTGTTTAGCCCGGTAAGCGGCAGACACTTTAGAAACCGGCGGTTTGCCAATTTTATCGCTGATAAACCAGCCGGCTTCGAGTAATTTTTCCAGGTTGATGCCGCTGTCTATGCCCAAACCATTGAGTAAATAAACCACTTCTTCGGTGGCGACATTTCCTGAGGCGCCCTTAGCATAAGGGCAGCCGCCTAATCCGGCAATGGCTGAGTCGACTACGGCAATGCCCATCTCCATGGCGGTGTAAATATTCGTTAACGCCTGGCCATAGGTATCATGGAAGTGTACCGCCAGTTTCTCCACCGGTACACGCTCCGTCACCGCTTGTAACATTTTCTTTACGCCTGCCGGGGTGCCGACCCCTATGGTATCCCCCAGGGAGATTTCATAGCAGCCCATGGCAAAGAGTTTCTCTGCCACTTCGGCCACTTTTTCCGGTGCAATATCACCGTCATAGGGGCAACCGAGCACACAGGAAACATAACCGCGCACCGGGATACCGGCCGCTTTGGCCGCCGCCATCACAGGTTCAAATCTTTGCAGACTTTCTTCGATGGAACAATTGATATTTTTCTGGCTAAACGCCTCTGAAGCGGCGCCGAAAATTGCCACTTCATCTGCCTGTACCGCCACGGCCCCCTCAAAACCCTTAAGGTTCGGGGTCAGGGCGGCATAGGTGATATTTTCCCGGCGTTTGATGCCCTGGAAGACTTCGCTTGATGTCGCCATTTGCGGCACCCATTTCGGCGAGACAAAACTGCCGGTTTCGATATAGCTGACACCGGCATCGCCAAGCTTTTCAATCAGCTCGATTTTATCCGCCGCCGTTAGCGGCGCTTTTTCATTTTGCAGGCCGTCGCGCGGACCGACTTCTACGATTTTGACCTTAGCAGGTAATTGCTTTACATCAGACATAGTTATTCCTCTGCCGCAAAAGCCAGTAATTCAGCGCCGCCGTCAACCATATCGCCTTCGTTAAAGTAGATGGCTTCGACCTTGCCGTCACCTGGGGCGCGTATGGTGTGCTCCATTTTCATCGCTTCCATGATCACCAGCGGCTGGTCTTTCTCAACCTTGTCGCCGGCTTTGACCAGGACACTGACCATAGTACCGTTCATCGGGGCACACAGGCCGCCCTGATCGCCTTGATCATCGAGATCACCGCAGTCGGCAAAGATCTGGGTGAAGTTAAAGACACCGTTTTGCCTGAACAAGCTGATCTGGTTCTGGTTGTGCACTATGGTTGCATTGCTGCGATAGCCGTTAATGTTGCTATGCAGCATATCACCTTCGATACGTCCCTGACAGTCAACTTTAGTACCATCAACATCAATCAAATAAAAGCTGCTGCTGCCCTGGCGTTTCTGCTCTATGGTCACCGGGTATTCGACATCGTTATGGGACAAAGTCAACTGATGAATATGGGCTTCATTTAAGCGCCAGGCGTTAGTGGTATTCCACGGCGAGTGGGGATCATTGGTTTTTGCCCCTTGCTCTTTGGCATTGTTGGCATTGGCCAGTACCAGGTACAGGGCTGCCATCGGCAGTTCATCCGCCAGTGCCTGCTCGCTTTCATGGAAGATGTCCGCCTGGTGCTTGTCGATAAAACCGGTGTCTAAATCCGCCTGGACAAAAGCCGGGCAGGTGGCCAGGTTATAAAGGAAATCTATGTTGGTGACAACACCATTGATGCGGTATTCCGCCAGGGCCTTGGCCAGGCGTTGCAGCGCCTTGTCGCGGTTTTCATCCCAGACGATCAGTTTGGCGATCATCGGATCGTAAAAAACGCTGACTTCATCCCCCTGGCGTACCCCGGTATCGATACGCACATGTTCGCTTTCCAGCGGCGGCTGGAGAAAGTCTAAGGTGCCGGTAGCGGGTAAAAAGTCATTGTTGGCGTCTTCGGCGTAGATGCGCGCTTCAAAGGCATGACCTTTAATTTTCAGCTCGTCCTGACGCTTGGGCAGGTTTTCCCCTGCGGCCACTCTCAGTTGCCATTCCACCAGATCCTGGCCGCTGATAAATTCCGTGACCGGATGCTCTACCTGCAAGCGGGTATTCATTTCCATAAAATAGAAGGAGCCGTCGACATCAAGCAGGAATTCCACCGTCCCCGCGCCCTGGTAACCTATGGCCTGGGCGGATTTGATCGCACTCTCACCCATGGCGGCCCGCAAGTCTTCACTCATGCCCGGGGCAGGGGCTTCTTCGATAACTTTCTGGTGACGTCTTTGTACCGAGCAGTCGCGCTCAAATAAATACACGGCATTACCGTGATTATCACAAAAGACCTGGATTTCAACATGTCTTGGCTGGGTCAGGTATTTCTCCACCAGCATGGTATCGTCGCCAAAGCTGGATTTTGCTTCCCGCTTGGCAGCTGCCAGACCTTCATTAAATTCTTCACTGCTCCATACCTGGCGCATGCCTTTACCGCCACCGCCGGCGGTTGCTTTAAGCAATACCGGGTAACCCATGTCATCGGCGGCTTTTTTCAAGACTTCTGTTGACTGGTCATCACCATGGTAGCCGGGCACTAAAGGTACCTTGGCATTTTCCATGATGTTTTTAGCAGCAGATTTAGAGCCCATGGCTTCAATGGCGCCTACCGGCGGGCCGATAAAAACGATGTTTTCTTTTTCACATAAACGGCAAAATTCGGCATTTTCCGACAGGAAACCATAACCCGGGTGTATCGCCTGGGCGCCGGTGCGTTTGGCGGCTTCGATAACTTTTTCCCCTAACAGGTAACTTTCTCTGGAAGGGGAAGGGCCGAGATAAATGGCCTCATCTGCCATGTTGACATGTAAGGAGTCGGCATCGGCGTCTGAATAGACGGCAACCGTAAGGATACCCATTTGACGGGCGGTTTTAATGACGCGGCAGGCAATCTCACCACGGTTTGCAATTAGTATTTTAGTAAACATGGTGATTATCCTTTACTCTTGTTTTCTGCACTGTCAGTTTGCCAGGTGGGGGCGCGTTTTTCGAAAAAGGCGGTTAATCCTTCCTGGCCTTGCTCGGATACCCGGATAGCGGCAATGCGCTCACTGGTATCTTGCAATAACTCGTCATTGATATCCTGATAGGCGACATCAAAGGCGAGTGTTTTGGCGCGGCGCATGGCAAGTGGGCTGTTGGCCAGTAACGTGCGGATCATATCATCAACGGCTTCATCTAAAGCTTCAGGGGAAACCACTTCATCTACCAAGCCTAAATGTTGTGCTTTATCGGCAAAAAAGCGCTCGGCGCTCTGGAAATAGCGACGACAGGCTTTAAGGCCCATGGCATTAACCACATAAGGGCTGATGGTTGCCGGGATCAGGCCAAGTTTGACTTCGCTCAGGCAAAAACTGGCTTTTTCACTGGCAATGACAATATCACAGCAGCTGGCAAGACCGACAGCGCCGCCAAAGGCTGCGCCCTGGATTTTGGCAATGGTTGCCTGTGGCATAAAGTTCAATGTTTTTAGCATAACGGCTAAAGCATTGGCATCTTTTAAGTTTTCTTCATAGCTGTAACTGGCCATGCGTTTCATCCAGCCGAGATCGGCGCCGGCAGAGAAACTCTTACCCGTTGAAGCCAGCACCATCACCCGGATGTCGTCATTATTCGCTATGCTGGTAAAAGCGGTGGTCAGCTCGGCAATAATGGCATCGTCGAAGGCATTATGCTTGTCCGGGTTGTTTAAGGTAACGGTGGCTACGCCGTATCGGTCAACCTCTACCACTACCTTGGCATCTGTTTGTAGGTTATTCATTGCTGTCATGGTCTTTCCTACATTCTAAAGACACCAAACTTGGTGTCTTCTATGGTTTTATTCAGGGAAGCGGAAATGGCCAGGCCTAATACCTGACGGGTTTCTGCAGGGTCGATAACGCCGTCATCCCATAAACGGGCCGAAGCATAGTAGGGGTGTCCCTGGTGCTCGTAGCTGTCGACAATGGGCTGCTTGAATTTCGCTTCCTGCTCCTGGCTCCATTCTTCGCCGAGTTTGGCTTTTTGATCCCGTTTCACCTGGGCCAGTACGCCGGCGGCTTGCTCGCCGCCCATCACGGAAATACGGGCATTTGGCCACATAAACAAGAATCTGGGATCGTAGGCGCGGCCACACATGCCGTAGTTACCGGCGCCGAAGCTGCCGCCGATCAATACGGTAAATTTAGGCACTTGTGCCGTGGCCACTGCGGTCACCATTTTTGCGCCGTGCTTGGCGATGCCGCCGGTTTCATATTGTTGGCCAACCATAAAGCCGGTGATGTTTTGTAAAAACACCAGCGGGATCTTGCGCTGGGCGCATAATTCGATAAAGTGTGCGCCTTTTTGCGCCGACTCACCGAAAAGAATACCGTTGTTGGCGACTATGCCTACCGGGTAACCAAAGATGCGGGCAAAACCACATACCAGGGTAGTACCGTATAAGGCTTTAAATTCGTCGAACTCGCTGCCGTCGACGATGCGGGCGATCACTTCCCGGACATCATAGGGCTGGCGCGAATCTTTAGGAATAACCCCGTAGATTTCCTTAGGATCGTATTGCGGCGGCTCTACCTCGGTAATATTCACCTGCATAGGTTTTACCCGGTTGAGGTTTTTAATGGTGCTGCGGGCGATTTCCAGCGCGTGGTTGTCATTTTGCGCGTAATGATCTGCCACCCCTGAGGTGCGGCAATGGACATCGGCGCCGCCTAAGTCTTCGGCGCTGACAACTTCACCTGTGGCCGCTTTTACCAGCGGCGGCCCGGCAAGGAAGATGGTGCCTTGCTCTTTAACGATAATGGACTCATCCGCCATTGCCGGCACATAAGCGCCGCCTGCGGTACATGAACCCATGACCACGGCGATTTGTGGAATATTCAAAGCGGACATATTGGCCTGGTTGAAAAAGATCCGGCCAAAATGCTCTCTATCCGGGAAAACATCATCCTGATTCGGCAGGTTAGCGCCGCCTGAGTCTACCAGGTAAATACAGGGCAGGTTGTTTTCCAGGGCTATGGCCTGGGCACGTAGATGTTTTTTCACCGTCAGCGGGTAATAGGTACCGCCTTTTACCGTGGCATCGTTGGCAACAATTACACATTCCTGGCCGCCGACCCGGCCGATACCGGTGATGATACCGGCAGAGGGCACGTGGTCGTCATAGACTTCATAAGCGGCAAGCTGTGACAGTTCCAAAAAAGGTGAGCCGTTATCGAGCAGGGAATAGACGCGGTCCCTGGGCAATAATTTTCCACGACCTAAGTGCCGTGCCTGGCTTTTTTCACCGCCACCACGTTTTATGTCTGCCAATTTTTCTTTCAGATCGTCGACCTGTGACTGCATAAAAGCAGCATTTTCAATAAAATCCTGGCTACGAGGATTAATTTTGGAAACTAATTTAGCCACTGTGCTTACCTTGTGTCTTTATTTAATTGTTTTAGCTTATGTTTATCATCATTCCCTGATGATGTTATTTAGATTCAGTGAAAAGTTCACGGCCAATCAGCATACGGCGAATTTCAGAAGTACCGGCGCCGATTTCATAAAGCTTGGCATCGCGTAATAAACGGCCGGTAGGGAATTCATTGATATAACCGTTACCGCCTAAGATCTGGATGGCATCTAGTGCCATTTTCGTCGCCAGTTCGGCGCTGTATAAGATCACTCCGGCGGCATCTTTACGGGTAGTTTCACCGCGGTCACAAGCCTGGGCAACATTGTAAACATAAGAGCGGGCGGCATTCATTTGTGTGTACATATCGGCAATTTTGCCCTGGATTAACTGGAATTCGCCGATAGACTGGCCAAATTGCTTACGGTCATGGATATAAGGCACAACATTGTCCATACAGGCGGTCATGATGCCTAAAGGTCCGCCGGATAACACGACGCGCTCATAATCCAGGCCGCTCATTAATACTGCTACGCCTTTGTTGAGTTCACCTAAAATATTTTCTTCAGGTACTTCACAGTCGACAAATACCAGTTCACAGGTATTGGAGCCGCGCATCCCTAACTTGTCTAATTTCTGATGACGGCTAAAGCCCGGGTAGTCGCGTTCAACGATAAAGGCAGTGATACCTCTGGAGCCGGCTTCCATATCGGTTTTCGCGTAAATGACATAGGTATTGGCGTCCGGACCGTTAGTGATCCACATCTTGTTGCCGTTTAATACGTACTTGTCGCCTTTCTTCTCGGCGCGGATTTTCATGCTGACCACATCAGAGCCTGCATTTGGCTCACTCATGGCTAAGGCGCCGATATGCTCGCCTGAGCATAATTTCGGTAAATATTTGGCTTTTTGCTCATGGGTACCGTTACGGTTGATCTGGTTTACGCAAAGGTTTGAATGGGCGCCATAGCTTAAACCGACAGAAGCCGAAGCGCGGCTGATTTCTTCCATAGCGATGACATGTTCAATATAACCTAAGCCGCTTCCGCCGTATTCTTCCGGCACTGTTAAGCCGAGCAGGCCCATGTCGCCAAATTTGCGCCATAAGTCATTAGGAAATTCGTTGTCAGCATCAATTTGCTCGGCACGTGGAGCAATTTCATCACGGGCAAAGGCGTTGACCTGATCGCGGATCATGTCTACGGTTTCGCCCAGGTTGAAGTTTAATGATGAATATTGAGAAATCATGGTTGTTCCTTAAATTGTGTTAACTAGTGCTCGTAAACGAGTTGTCGTAAATTAGTTCTGTTTATCTTGTTCAATCGCCACCAGGGTGTCCTGACAGCTTTTTTCTAAATTATTCAGTTCCATCAGCACGGCTTTAATGTCTTTTAGCTGCTGGTTTAAGTCTGCTTTTTTCTGATAAATCAGCTCCATCATAGTATGTAACTGGGTGGCACTGGTTTTATCGGCATCATAAAGTTCAAACAAACGGCCGGTTTCCGCCAGCGAAAAGCCCAGGCGTTTGCCCCGTAAAATGAGTTTCAAGCGCACGCGATCCCTTTGATTATAAATCCGGGTTTGTCCTTTCCTGGTCGGTGCAATCAGTCCCTGATCTTCATAAAAACGTATGCTTCTGGTGGTAATATCAAACTCTTTGGCCAAGTCGCCAATAGAATAGGTCGTTTGCTCAGTTTTTTTCATGATGTCGTCAGCAGAGTAATAATCATCTAACACTACCTGAAGTTTACGTTAACGTAAAGTTGCTTGTGCCGCTCTTGTGCCAGAAAAGTAAAGTTAAGTGTAAGGCAGAGCTTACAATCGGCCGCTAAATATTGTTTATTTAATTGCAACAAAAAAGGGTAAATCGCTATCAGATGCTCTAAAGTAGCGGCAAAAAATTAACCTTAGGCAAGGTGTCTGCTGATAATTTCAGCTGGTCTTATCTGCAGCTGCTGATCGCGGTTATTAAGTTTACGTTGGCGTAAACGTTAATTTGGGTTACCCTTTAGCACTTATATCGTCATACAAGTAGTTAAACCAGGTTTGGTTTTTTAAGGTCAAATAGCTGATCTTTTATCCCTGGCTTTGAAGTTAAATTTTTCTAAATAGTTGTTTATTTTCATTAGACTGCAACAACAAAAGGGTAAAATAAAACCCGGTGAAAAATGGCTGGAAAATGCCGGTTTAATTCTGCATTTTTAGCCTGTTTGCGTATATAGTGGTGTTTCGGTACGGGGATGTATCGAATAAGTAATTTAAGTCTTATTTTTATAATTAGGAGAAATTTTATGTCAGCTCTGGATCCTGTCGTTATTGTCTCTGCTGCAAGAACCCCTATGGGCGGTTTTATGGGCAATTTATCCGATGTTACTGCGCCGCAACTGGGAGCAAGTGCTATCAGTGCCGCGCTTAGCCGTGCGGGAATTGAAAATGATCAAATCGATGAAGTGATCATGGGGTGTGTTTTGCCGGCAGGCTTAAAGCAGGCACCGGCTCGTCAGGCAGCACTAGGCGCTGATTTAGCTTTATCTACCGTATGTACCACCATCAATAAAGTATGTGGTTCAGGCATGAAAGCGGCTATGTTCGCCCATGACGCTATCGCCGCAGGCTCTATCGATGTCGCCGTTGCCGGTGGTATGGAAAGCATGAGTAATGCCCCTTATATCCTACCTAAAGCCCGTGGCGGTATGCGCATGGGTCATGGCCAGGTATTTGATCACATGATGTTGGACGGTCTGGAAAATGCCTATGACGGTATTGCCATGGGGTGTTTTGCCCAGGATACCGCCGATGATGCGGAATTCACCCGTGAAGACATGGATGCCTTTGCTTTACGCTCTTTAGAGCGGGCAACCTCAGCCATAGACTCGGGCGCTTTTAACGATGAAGTTGCCCCGGTTACCGTGAAAACCCGTCGTGGTGAAGTTTTAGTGGATACCGATGAACAGCCGGGTAATGCCCGTCCGGATAAAATTCCTTCATTGCGTGCGGCCTTTAAAAAAGACGGCACTATTACCGCGGCTAACTCCAGCTCTATTTCAGACGGCGCGGCGGCACTAGTATTAATGAAGCGCTCTGAAGCTGAAAAGCGTGGCCTTACCCCGTTATGTAAAGTTGTCGGTCATGCCACGCATGCACAAGAGCCGGCGGAATTTACCGTGGCACCGGTTGGCGCCATGAAAAAGCTGTTAAGCAAAATCAGCTGGACCACGGCAGATGTTGATTTATACGAAATTAACGAAGCCTTTGCCATGGTGACTATGCTGGCGGTAAAAGAGCTGGAGCTGGACATCAATAAGGTTAATATCCACGGCGGCGCTTGTGCCTTAGGGCATCCTATCGGTGCCAGCGGTGCGCGCTTAATCGTTACCCTGATCCATGCCTTGAAAAACAAAGGCTTGTCTAAAGGGGTTGCCTCTTTATGTATCGGTGGCGGTGAAGCAACGGCTATCGCATTAGAAATGCTTTAATTTTGTAAGTTTGAACAGGCTATTAGGGAACTAATAGCCTTTTTCTTTTTCTGACAAGCAGTACTTGGGTGTTCAAATAATAATAAAACGGCCCAAGCCATGGTTTGTTATTAGTAAATATTTCTTTTCATTGGGGAAAGTAGTGAATTTTGAGTTAACTGAAGATCAGCAGATGTTTGCTGACACCGCAAAACAATTTGCCGATGCTGAATTCGCGCCGAATGCGGCCAAATGGGATCAAGAGCATATATTTCCAAAAGACGTGATTGCCAAAGCCGGTGAGCTGGGTTTTTGCGGCCTGTATTCTCCCGAAGAGGTCGGCGGCCTGGCACTGAGCCGGTTAGATTCCTCGATTATTTTTGAACAACTTGCCATGGGTTGTACCGCAACCACGGCGATGATGACCATACATAATATGGCCACCTGGATGATCGCCACCTGGGCAAAAGACTCGGTCAAAGAAAGCTGGTGTCCTTCACTGGTAACCGGTGAAAAACTGGCGTCTTATTGTTTAACCGAACCAGGTGCCGGTTCAGATGCCGCTTCCTTGCGCACCAGTGCCAAACGTGACGGTGATCATTATGTGGTGAACGGCTCTAAAGTCTTTATTTCCGGCGCCGGTGATACCGATGTTTTGGTAGTGATGGTGCGCACAGGAAAAGAAGGCCCTAAAGGAATTTCAGCCCTGGCGATCCCGGCAGATTTAGAAGGCATTGTTTACGGTAAGCCGGAAGAAAAATTAGGCTGGAATGCCCAGCCCACCCGCCAGATCACTTTTGATAACGTCAAAGTGCCGGTAGAAAACTTATTGGGCGAAGAAGGCGAAGGTTTCACCATTGCCATGAAAGGCCTGGACGGCGGACGTATCAATATTGCTACTTGCTCAATCGGTACCGCGCAGCAAGCGTTAAACAGCGCTATGGCTTATATGCAGGAGCGGGAACAGTTCGGTAAACCGATTGCCGGCTTCCAGGGCTTACAATTTAAGTTGGCGGATATGGCCACAGAACTTGTCGCCGCCCGTCAGCTGGTTCGTTTGGCGGCCTTTAAGCTCGATAATAATGACCCGGAAAAAACCGCTTATTGCGCTATGGCAAAGCGGTTTGCCACCGATATCGGTTTCCAGGTGTGTGATGCTGCGCTGCAGATTCATGGTGGTTATGGTTATATCAAGGAATATCCGCTGGAGCGTCATTTCCGCGATGTCCGGGTACACCAGATTTTAGAAGGCACCAATGAAATTATGCGGGTGATCATTGCCCGTCGTTTATTAGCCGAAGGTGCAGGTTTATTGCTTTAGTACTCAGTGCTTGAGTGCCGTTGTAAAAGAACAGAAGAAGAGAAAAAATTATGACATCCGATCATCTTATTGTTGAAAAACGCGATCACGTCGCCATAGTTACTTTTAATAATCCGCCTGCGCACACCTGGACCTTTGAAAGTCTGAGTGATTTGCGGGATTTGGTACTGGAGCTGAACCAGGATAAAGCCATTTACGCCTTGGTCTTAACCGGAGGCGGTAATAAGTTTTTCTCCGCCGGTGCCGATTTGAAATTATTTGCCGATGGCGATAAAAATGTGGCGGCGGATATGTCAGCTATTTTTGGCGAGGCTTTTGAAACCTTGTCAGCGTTTCGCGGCGTTTCTATCGCCGCCATCAATGGTTATGCCATGGGCGGCGGATTGGAAGTGGCGCTGGCCTGTGATTTCCGCATTGCCGAGCAGCATGCGCAAATGGCCTTGCCGGAAGCAACCGTAGGTTTATTGCCTTGTGCCGGCGGTACGCAGAATCTGGCGCTGCTGGTGGGTGAAGGCTGGGCGAAACGTTTGATTTTGGCCGGTGAAAGAATTGATGCCGATAAAGCGGCCCGTATCGGCCTGGTAGAAGAGGTGGTTGACTCGGGTGAAGCATTAAATGCGGCCTTGGTACTGGCAGACAAAGTGGCCAAGCAAAGCCCGGTGGCGGTAGCTGCCTGTAAGAAGTTGATCCAAAGTAACCGGGAAATGCCAATTGCTCAGGCATTGCCGCAAGAGCGCCAGGCATTTGTTGATCTTTTTGATACTCAAGATCAAAAAGAAGGGGTGAGTGCTTTCCTCGAAAAGCGCAAGCCTGTCTGGTCAAATAAGTAGTGCTGGTGAAAATTAGTAAGGAACCCACTGAATGAATAACATAGTGCTTTTTCAAGAATTATTGTGCGATAACGGCAAAAAAGTCGGTATTGCCACCTTAAATTCCGAGCGTTCATTAAACGCCCTAAGCGGCGAGATGATAGAAGCCTTGTACCCGCAGCTAAGCAGCTGGCATGATGATGAAGAAATTGCTGCCGTTTTTCTCCAGGGAGCGGGAGAGAAAGCCTTCTGCGCCGGCGGAGATATCGTTAATCTTTATAATGCCATGAAAAGCCATACCGGCGACTATTCTCCCGAGGTGGAAGAGTATTTCACCAAGGAATATCAGCTTGATTATCTGATCCATACCTTTAATAAGCCCTTTATTGTCTGGGGAACCGGCATTGTGATGGGCGGTGGCCTGGGCATGATGGTGGGTGCCAGTCATAAAGTGGTAACGGAAACATCTCGTATTGCCATGCCTGAGATCAGCATCGGCTTGTACCCGGATGTTGGCGGGACCTGGTTTTTAAACCGTATGCCGGATCAGTGCGGTCTGTTTTTGGGCTTAACCGGCGCTTCTATTAATGCCGCCGATGCCAAATATACCGGTATGGCAGATTTCTTTATTCTGGCAGAGAAGAAGCAAGCCTTGCTCGACGGCCTTAAAACCGTTAACTGGGGTAATACCGTGGCGCTCAACCATGACAAGTTAAGTAACTTGATGCATGACCTGGAATTAGTCTCCAATGCAAAATTGCCGGTTTCTCATGTCAGAGCGCAAAGTGCGTTAATCGATCAGGTCATGGACTTTGATAATATCGCCGACATAGTCAATGCTATTGTCTCGGCAGAGGTTGATGATCCCTGGTTTAATAAGGCGCAAAAATCCCTTAAACACGGCAGCGCGGTCAGCGGTCATTTGGTGTACCGCCAGCTGAATACGGGTAAAAACATGTCGTTGGTGGATTGTTTCCGCATGGAACTCAATTTATCGGTGAAATGCGGCCAGTTCGGTGAATTTGCCGAAGGGGTACGTGCGTTGTTAATTGATAAAGATTACTCGCCTAAATGGAAATACAGCTCAATTGCCGATGTCGATCCGGCGATTATTGACTGGTTTTTTGAATCTAAATGGCAGGCAGATGAACACCCGCTGGCAGAGCTGGGCAGTTAGGTCCGGGTTATCCTGATATTTTGAACATTAAAAACAAAAAATTATAGCGAATATTAACAAGGGGAAAGACATGGCGAATGTTGCCTTTATCGGATTAGGAAATATGGGTGGTCCTATGGCTATTAATTTAGTCAAGGCGGGCCATCAAGTAGCGGTATTTGATTTATCAGAAACAGCTGTAGCGCATGTCGTTGAGCAAGGGGCGACAACACATGCAACCGCCGCAGAATGTGTAAAAGATGCTGAGTTAATTATCTCCATGTTACCGGCAGGTAAACATGTTGAAGGTTTATACCTGTCAGAGCAGGGCTTGATTGATCATATCGCTCAAGGCGCCCTGGTAATAGATTCTTCTACCATAGATGCCAATACTGCGCGTAAAGTTGCTGCGGGTCTGGCTGAAAAAGGCATTGATTTTATTGATGCTCCGGTATCCGGTGGTGTTGGCGGTGCCCAGGCCGGCACTTTAAGTTTTATGGTTGGCGGTAGTTCAGAGCACTTTGAAAAAGCCAAGCCTGTGCTCGAAAACATGGGCAAGAATATTTTCCATGCCGGTGATCACGGGGCAGGGCAGGTAGCCAAAGCCTGTAATAATATGTTGTTGTCTGTCCTTATGGTAGGTACAAGTGAGGCTTTGCAGCTGGGTATAGCCAATGGCCTTGATCCTAAAGTCTTGTCAGAAATCATGAGCCAGAGCTCAGGCAGCAACTGGACACTGGATGTTTATAATCCTTGTCCGGGCATCATGGAAAATGTGCCTTCGTCCAACGACTACCAGGGAGGTTTTATGGTGGATTTGATGGCCAAAGATCTCGGACTTGCCATGGATACCGCAGTAAGCAGCCAGTCATCCACCCCTATGGGAGCATTAGCCCGTAGTTTATATGCTATGCATGCAACAGCTGGTAATGGCGGCAAAGATTTCTCCAGCATTTTTAATTTATTCTCTAAGCAAGAGAACTAAGGAAAATTCATGAATTTAACCGATAAAGTTATTGTCATCACAGGTGGCGGGCAAGGTTTAGGCCGAGCTATGGCTGTTAACTTGGCCAATGCCGGGGCAAAATTGGCCTTGATTGATTTAAATGAAGAACAACTTCAGCAATCTGTTGCTTTAATCGAAGAAGCGGGCTCTTCTGCCCGTTATTATCTTGCCAATGTGACCAATGAAAGTGATGTTGAGCAGACTTTCAGCAAAATTGCCGCTGACTTTGGCGGTATCGACGGTTTGATCAACAATGCCGGTATTTTAAGAGACGGTATGTTTGTTAAAGCCAAAGATGGTGTTGTTGGTAAAAAAATGTCACTGGAACAATTCCAGTCGGTTATCGATGTTAACTTAACCGGTGTTTTCCTCTGTGGCCGTGAAGCTGCGGTACATATGATTGAAGGTAACCGTAAAGGCGTGATCATCAACATGTCTTCTATTGCCCGTGGCGGTAATATGGGGCAGACCAACTACGCGGCATCTAAAGCCGGTGTTGTTGCCATGACAGTGACCTGGGCTCGCGAACTGGGTCGCCATGGTATCCGTGTTGGTGCCATTGCTCCAGGTGTTATCCGCACGGCAATGACAGATGCCATGAAACCGGAAATGCGCGAACGTCTGGAAAAAATGAAGCCGGTAGGTCGCCTGGGTGAAGCTGATGAGATCGCCCATACCGCAAAATACATTTTTGAAAATGAATTTTTCACCGGTCGTGTGGTGGAAATTGATGGCGGTCTTTGCATGTAACTTTTACATGTAAAAATGTTGCTTGTTTTTATGGTTGTACTTTTTGTACTGGTACGGCCATAAGAACAGACTCGCACCTTTTATTCATCACGGATGATGTCTTCGGTTAATCCCACAAGTATAAAGATAATATAAGTATGGCTAAGGCACTTTTTTTAGATCGTGATGGCATCATCAATATTGATCATGGTTATGTGCACAAAATTGATGATTTTGAATTTGTCGATGGCATCTTTGAGTTATGCCAACTGGCAGTAGCAAAAGGTTATGACATTTTTGTAATAACCAATCAGGCGGGTATTGCACGCGGGTTATACACTGTTGCTGATTTTGAAACATTAACCTCCTGGATGTTAGCGCAGTTCAAAAAGCAGGGCATCGATATACAAGAGGTATTTTATTGCCCTCATCATCCGACAAAAGGCATTAATGAATTTAAAATGTCGTGCCAATGCCGTAAACCGGAACCCGGTATGATCTTTAAGGCACAAGAAAAATATGATATTGATCTTGGGCTGAGTATTTTTATTGGTGATAAACCTTCAGATATGCAGGCGGCAGAAGCTGCCGGTATTAGCAGCCGTATCTTAGTGGCAAGTCGTTATCTTGAAGAAGAAATTGAAAACGGTAGCGAGAATGCAAGTAATAATAGTGCTGGAAAGCAAGATCTAACCAAACAATCCAAAGTTACAAAAGTGAACAATGTGCTTGGCGCAAGCGAAATCATAAAGGCATTATAAAAAATGGCGAATTTTTTATGTTTATAGGCCTATATTTGTTTACTTATTGAACGATTGAACTAGTATTTAAAATTAGTTATTTTTTTCGCTTGACCTGAAGGGAAAAATCCCTAAAATGCGCTTCCACTTCTTCGGGACATCCCAAGGAAGTGTTTTGATAAGTTTACTCTCGTTTACTTAGTGCTGGATAGACCAGTTAGCTATTGAAAACAATTTAAAGTTTTTACTTTTTATTTGAGATAAAGCTTGACATCAAAACTGAGAGGCGTATGATGCGCATCTCGCTTGAGACAAGCGCTCAAGCAACAATGATTAACGAATGCGATTAATCATTTTCGTTTAACTCTTAGTTAAACGAAGTTCTTTAAAAATTAGTTATCATGCAATTTGTGTGGGCACTCACGTTAATGTTGATTTTACATAAGCTACTTCGGTAGCAAAAATAAACTTAATGATGAATGACACACAAAACTATTTATTCATAGTTTTATATGTACAGATTCATTGAGTCAGAGAG
>NZ_CANDNZ010000027.1 GCF_947387555.1 Thalassomonas sp. RHCl1 | reverse complement strand
CGGTAACTGGCACTGTTGTTAGCCCCTTCAAGCAGGATCTGATCACCGGTAAGCGCACCATCATCATCGGTTAACTGGATTAAAACATCTACAGTACCACTTTTGGTAATTATCAGGTGCTCCTCGGTGATCCCGCTACCGAAGGAAAGGGTGTCAGTACCGCCATAATCTTTTATCGTGTCCTGGCCATCCCCCCGGTTAAAGACATAAGTTTCGTTTCCTAAATCCCCCAGCAAGGTATCATCCCCCAAGCCACCTTCGAAAATATTGGTATAACCTGCATAACTAGGGAGATATGTAGAGCCACTTAAACGCAGCACATCATTCCCTTCTCCGCCTTTGAGGATATTATTGCCACTTTTACCCGTCAAAGTGTCATTACCAGACAGGCCTAACAGAATATTATCTTCAGCAGTGCCAGTAATAGTATCGTCCTCATCAGTCCCCGCTAGGGTTTTCAGCTTTTCTTCAATATCGGTCCAGTTCATATTGCGGCCATCAGCGAACAGCAAGGTCTCAACACGGTAACTGGCACTGCCGTTCGCACCTTCAAGCAAAATTTGATCACCGGTTAGCACACCATCATCATTCATTAACTGGATCAGAATATCTGCTGTGCCACTCTTGGTGATTATCAGGTGCTCCTCAGTGATCCCGCTACCGAAGGAAAGAATGTCAGTACCGCCATAATCTTTTATCGTGTCCTGCCCATCCCCCCGGTTGAAGATATAAGTTTCATCGCCTAAATCCCCCTGCAAGGTATCATTCCCCAGCCCACCTTCGAGAATGTTCATGTAACCGGCATAACTAGGGAGATAGGTTACCCCATTCAAACGCAGGAGATCATCCCCCTCACCGCCGCGCAAGATATTATTACCGGCATAGCCTGTTAAGGTGTCATCACCTGCCAGGCCTAACAATATATTATCTTCCGTGGTGCCGTTAAGCATATCACTTCCGCTGGTTCCTTTTATGGCGATAGCTTCCTGATAAATCATCTCCCAGTCCATACGGCTCCCATCAAAAAACTCCAAAAGCTCTATGTGATGCGTGCTGTCAGTGAAAGCCCCTTCAATAAGAAGGTGATCACCCGAGGGCTGATCATCTTCACCCAGGAGCTGTATCAAAATATCATGATCGCCACTGCGACTAATACTCAGCTTATCCCGGCGGATCCCTTCACCAAAGACGATTATGTCAGCTCCCCCAAAGTCTTTAATCCTGTCCTGTCCATCTCCCTGGTTGAAGACATAGCGATCTATGCCGGTATTTCCTTGCAGGCTATCATTACCTAAGCCACCTGCCAGGGTATTGCTGTAATCGCTATAACTGGCATTTGCTGACTCATTAACCGTGAGTTTAAGCAAATCGTTCCCCTCACCACCGAGCAAGGTATTATTACCCGTACCACCGATCAAGATATCATTCCCCGCGCCACCATCGAGCAAGTCGTTGCCGCTTTCTGATGATAAGGTATCATTCCCTCCCAGGCCTAACAGAATATTGTCTTCAGAAGTCCCGTTAAGGATATCATCACCACTGGTCCCCCTGATGGCGATAGCCGCCTGGTAAACAGCCGCCCAATCCATACTGGTACCATCAAAAAACTCCAACAACTCAACATGGTGCGTGCTGTCAGTGAACGCCCCTTCAATAAGAAGGTGATCACCCGAAGGAAGGTCGCTTTCATCCAGAAGCTGTATCAAAATATCATGATCGCCACTACGAGTAATTTTCAGTTTATCCCCACTGATCCCCTCACCAAAGGCAATCGTGTCAACCCCACCAAAATCTTTTATGCTATCCTGACCATCTCCCGGATTAAAGATATAGCGATCTGTGCCGGTATTTCCTAGCAGGATATCATTGCCTACCCCGCCTGCCAGTATATTGCTGTAGTCGCTATAACTGGCGCTTGCTGACTCATTGACAGCCAGTTTGAGCAGGTCATCTCCCTTACCACCGAGTAACGTATTATTACCCGTACCGCCGATCAAAGTATCATTTCCCGCACCGCCATCCAGCAAATCATTCCCGCTTTCTGATAACAGTACATCATCTCCTGACAGGCCTAACAGAATATCGTCTTCAGAGGTCCCGTTAAGTATATCCTCCCCACCGGTGCCCCTGATGGCCATAGCCGCCCGATAAATAGCCTCCCAATCCATACTGGTACTATCGTCAAACAATAGGGATTCAATGCGATAACCGGCATTACTGGTAACACCTTCAAGCAGAACTTGATCCCCGGTAAGCACACCATCATCATCTATGAGCTGGATCAGAATATCTGCTGTGCCACTCTTGGTGATTATCAGGTGCTCCTCGGTGATCCCGGTACCGAAGGAAAGGGTATCGGTGCCACCATAATCTTTTATGGAATCCTGGCCATCCCCCCGGTTAAAGACATAAGTTTCATCACCTAAATCCCCCTGCAAGGTGTCATTCCCTAAGCCACCTTCGAAAATATTGGTATAACCGGCATAACTAGGGAGATATGTAGAGCCACTTAAACGCAGCACATCATTCCCTTCTCCGCCTTTGAGGATATTATTGCCACTTTTACCCGTCAAAGTGTCATTACCAGACAGGCCTAACAGAATATTATCTTCAGCAGTGCCAGTAATAGTATCGTCCTCATCAGTCCCCGCTAGGGTTTTCAGCTTTTCTTCAATGGCCGCCCAGTCCATACTGCTGCCGTCGGCAAATACCAGTGACTCAACACGGTAACTGGCACTGTTGTTAGCCCCTTCAAGGATGATCTGCTCTCCAGTGGGCACCCCATAATCATCCGTTAGCTCGATCAAAACATCAGCAGTGCCGCTCGCCGTAATTTTCAAATGTTCCTGGGTAATACCTGCACCGAAAGAAAGGGTATCTGTCCCGCCATAGTCTTTTATCGTGTCCTGACCATCTCCCCGGTTGAAGACATAGGTTTCATTACCTAAATCCCCCTGTAAGGTATCATTCCCTAGACCTCCTTCGAGGATATTGTTGTAACCGGCATAACTAGGGAGATACGTTGAACTATTTAAGCGCAGGATATCATTCCCTTCTCCACCGAGCAGGATATTATTACCGGCATAACCGGTTAAGGTATCATTCCCAGACAATCCTAGGAGAGTATTATTTTTTGCGGTGCCGCTCAGCGTATCATCACCGCCGGTACCTTCCACTCTGAGAAATTTTTGCTCGATGGCAGCCCAATTCATACTGGTACCATCGTCAAACATGAAGGACTCAATCCGATAACTGGTGCTACTGTTACTGTCTTCAAGCAATATCTGATCACCGGTTAACAGTCCGCTATCATCCATTAATTGGATCAAAATATCGGTTGTATTGCTCAGGGTAATTTTCAAATGCTCCTGCGTGATCCCTGCGCCAAATGAAAGAATGTCGAGGCCACCATGATCTTTTATGGTGTCCTGGCCATCTCCCTGGTTAAAAACATAACGATCTTTGCCCGTATTTCCTTGCAGGTTATCATTACCTAATCCACCTTCCAGAGTGTTGCTGT
Source organism: Thalassomonas sp. RHCl1 (assembly GCF_947387555.1). Lineage (GTDB taxonomy): Bacteria > Pseudomonadota > Gammaproteobacteria > Enterobacterales > Alteromonadaceae > Thalassomonas. The sequence goes on along the minus strand of NZ_CANDNZ010000027.1, from coordinate 28,458 downwards.
AACTGCTTAAACTGAAATCTTCAACCTCGCTGACAGTCATTTTGATCAGGTCATCACCATCACCGCCGACTAAGGTGTTATCGCCAGAGCCGCCAATTAAAGTATCCTTACCCGCCCCGCCATAGAGGTGATCATCACCGGCTTTCCCTTGTAATTCGTCGTCTCCTGCTTGACCGTAAATTTGATCATTGCCGCCAAGTGCATCAATCACATCTGCGCCGGACGTACCGTAGAGAAGATCATCCCCTTCGGTGATGGTAAGCGGTTCATTGTAATTGTTGAGTGCTGCTTCATGAACTTCGTCCGCCGTCATAGTACTACCATCGGCAAAGACTACAGTTTCAATACGATTGGCACTGTCAATAAAAGCATTGGTTAGGGTGACTTGATCACCACTGGGGCTGCCATCACTCTTCACCACAGCAATGATGATATTGCTATCTTCGCGGCTGATATATAGCATATCTCGGGTAATACCTACACCAAATACCAAAGTATCTATACCCGAGTTATCTTCAATGACATCTTGTCCGTATCCCAGGTTAAATAGGTAACTGTCGTTGCCCTGGCCACCGATTAAAGTATCGTTACCGATATTTCCATCCAAGCTATCATTTCCTTCCCCACCAGTTAGCGTATCATCACCTTCGCCGGCATCAATAACATCATGCCCTTTTAAACCATAAATCTCATCGGCAAAATCCGATCCCTTTAAAGTATCATCCACTTCACTACCGGTAAGGATAAGTGCTGCTGCATGAACTTGCTCTGCAGTCATCGTACTGCCATCGTGAAAGACGAGAGTTTCTATATGGTTGGTAATATGAGTAAATGCATTAACTAAGGTGATCTGATCACCGCTAAGAGTACCGTCTCCGGCTATCAGTGCAATGATAATATCATCACCATCATGACTGATATTTAGGTCGTCCTGGCTAATACCAACACCAAAACGCAGTGTATCAATGCCCTCAGAATCCTCTATGACATAATTGCCATCCGATAAATTATAGAGGTAAGCAGTATGCGGACCCGGTTGCTGAGCCAGTAAGGCATCGATGTCCGCCGTTAACCAACTGCTTCCATCAGCAAAACGGATTTCACTGAGTTTATATTGCTCATCATCAAACCATTTGGTTATAGTGATACTATCATCACCCATAATCAGTGTTAAATCTGCGTTATTGCTTACTAACTGGATATCGGTTTTATTGATGCCTGCGCCTAATTCCAGACTATTGACGCCATCGTGATCATCTATGATGTCTTGTCCATCCCCCACTGCAAAGTGGTAAACATCATCTCCCGCTTCACCTTTTAGGATATCACTATCTTTGCCACCAAAGAGTTGATCATTACCCTCTCCCCCAAAGAGCTGATCACTACCATCTCCACCAGAGAGCTGATCATTGCCACTGCCTGCAGAGAGAAGATCATTACCTTCGTCACCCAAGAGCTGATCGTTATCATCACCACCAAAAAGCTTATCGTTCCCTAAACCGCCACTTAAAATATCGTTTCCTACATCTCCATATAGATAATCATCTCCGGCGCTGCCTAATAACTGATCATCGCCTTCTTTACCATAGATAACATCGTTTCCTCCGTTACCATTAATCATATCAGCATCGGAGGTTCCGTGTATTTGATCACTGCTTTCAGTTATCATTTGGCTAGCCAAATTAAGCTGATCAAATTGCGTGGGCCCAATATCTAAAGTGCTACCGTCACTAAAAACAATGGCATCTATATAATGTTGTGAAAGTCCCTCCTGATCGAAATGTGACATTATCTGTAGTTTATCAAGCGTGCCAATAATGCCAATTATCAGGTTATTCCCTTCTCGTTTGAAAGAAAGATCATCAAGAGTAACCCCTTCCTGCAAGCGAATCACGTCATATCGGCCAGGGCCTGTATCATGATTATAAATATTATCAAAACCATAGCCTCTACCGAAACGGTACTCATCATTACCGCTACCACCTATCAGCGTATCATAGCCTTTACCGCCATCAAGTATGTCATTCCCCCCCTTGCCATCAAGCCAATCATTCCCTTCCTGAGCAAACATCAAGTTATTACTATTATTGCCGTTAATATTATCATCACCTGAAGTCGACTCTATTGTCGAATTGACAATATGAGTGATGGTTTCCGATGAGTAAACAGATATATCCTCCGTTTGCACAAATTGATCAATGGCATTATTTAAACGATCGACAGTTGAAGTATCATAAACGTTGACCCCATGTAAACTTTGAAAGATATCCATGATCATATCTTGTGCACTGGTGGGGTTTTGCTCTGCAACATCAAACATCATAGATATTAGCTGGCTGTAATCTGCCAGCCAAAAGCCTGTTTCAACCGACTGCGTCCAACTAATTTCGGTGAAGAATGGTTGCAAATAACTACGGGAGGCCAACTGGAAAAAAACTGTATCGAACAAGTCATCAAAAGCTTGGTTATAGTCATCAATCATTTCAATGCGTGTAGAATTAGGGAAGTGATCATTATGAAAGACTTCTAATACGCCTATTTTACGGAGATCCATAAGCGGATCATGTGGATGTTCTATATATTCATCTTCTTGCCCCGCCCAGGCAAAGATAATAGCTTCCGTTAACTCTTGTCTTTCCTGACGCGATGAGGCATTAACAAACTGCTCAACAAGTTGTTTCAACTTACCAGAGCTATCGCGGACCATCGCCTGCTGCAATGAATAAGCCTGGCCAAAACCTCTAACATTAGGTAATACTGCAATATCAAGCGGAATATCTATATTTTCATATTCGATATCGGTTTCATCACGGAGAAACCATACATCGGCCATAACCATGACCTGCCCCGTACTATCAGTATAACTGCCCACTTGTCGGTGCTGATTACCAAATTCATCAGTATAACTCTGATAGGGATAATCCAGAGAGAGGAAGTCAACACCAAGCTCTGTGAGACTAAATAACTCCCCCTCATCGCTTACCCCATTCTGGTTTAAATCCCGAAATATCTTTAAGTCAGCAAAACCTGGGTCTAATATATCAACCCACTCATCGCCATTACTATCTAGTTCAGCCAGGGCTTCAAAACCGTGACTTGCTAAACTCCCATCAGTAAGCTGAGTATAATTACCAAATAATTCACTGCCGTTATTAACAAGACCGTCACCATTGCGATCTAAAGTTAACAGGCCATCGTCCGGGCCAACAAAACCGGTTAACTCTCTGAACCCATCGCCATCAAGATCAAAATGAATATTCGCCGTGAACCCCGTAGTTTCGATACCATCGCCGTCCAGATCAAGCACCAGAGGACTACCAGTGGATAAGCGAGGTTTTATTGGCTTCGGTGGGTCAGGTAACTCCTTAATCTCGATATTTAAGGTTGAAGTATTTTCATCCCCTAAGCTATTTTGTACGGTGTAAGACACCTCTGGGACATCACCATAAAATGCTTCCACCGGGATAAAATTCATCTGCCCGTTAGCGAACACATATAGGGTGCCAACATTGGGTATCTCAATAGCATGACTTGATTGAGCCTCATTGTCTGAATTCAAGGGAGCACCAGTTAAGAGGCTAGTACTTTGTCCCCCAAAAGCATGAATTTCATCACTGGCAGCTGATGCTAGTTCATTTGGATCAGCCATGGAGGGAAATTGATAAGTACGTCCGGCAACGAGGATAGACTTCAAGGTCACCGGACCAACCTTGTTGGTATGATTGGCAAGTAAGTTCCCACTGACTGCAGCCCCTTCTACGCCGCTTAATTCTTCATCACTGTCTTCAAATTCAGCTGAAAACTCTATACCTAAATCGCCTTTTTGAAATCCTTCAACGGTGAAACTGCCCTCGGGTGTCGCCCCGCTAACCGTTAAAATACTGCCTTCCAGTTTCAGGACAACATTACCACCTTTCTGCTGATATTCAGTTTCACTGATGGCATTGTAAGTACCACTTAAATCCTTATTATTGGCTATGATTTTCCCCGAGCCATCACTGTCCCAGATGATATCGCCGCCGGTTTCAACATAATAAGTATCGAATCCCTCCCCGCCTGCGAGCTGGTTTGCCCCGCCGTTGCCGTACAAGCTGTCGTTGCCTTCGCCGCCATAGAGCTTGTCGTCGCCGGCATCCCCGTAAAGTGTGTCGCCGCCGCTGCCGCCTTCAAGGGTATCGTTGTCTTCGCCGCCGCGAAGCTCATCAGCGCCTTCGCCGCCGTATAGTTCATCGTCGCCGCTGCCGCCGTCAAGCTTGTCGCTGCCGTCGTTGCCGACCAGAGTATCATGCCCGGCGCCCCCGGTTAGCGTATCGGCACTGTTATGGCCGACAAGCACATCGTCCCCCAGGCCGCCGCTGAGACTGTTGCTTTTGTTCTCCACCGCCACCAGCAGGTCGTTGCCGTCCCCAGCCGTGCCTTTGACCGAAGAGGCGATATCGCCGTTGCCGTCGGTAATGCCCAGCATCACCTGCCCGTTGATCGAATGAGCGAACTGGGTCAGATCTATGCTGCCGTCTGCCGGGCTGAAGCGTTCGAGGATATAACCGGCAATCGGTTTGAAGAGTTCGCCGACACCGGCAATATCGATATTATTGGCATTGACAAAGCTGGCATAATCGCTTCTTGCATTGGCCACCTGGCTGCCGTACTGGTTTTCGACACTTTGGATTTTTGCCAGGTGGCCGATAAAGCCATCCACGGCATTTTCGGCTTCGTTGACGGTCGGGTTGGCGCTGTTGAAAAGCCCGAACAGGCTTGATTCGAAAAAGCGCCTTTTGGCGATACCGGCGCTGTTGTCGCCGTTGGACTCGTAGCGGATCTGGTACCAGGCTTCGAAGCGGTCGCCGTTTTTCAGGGCGTTTTTTAAGCCATCCTGTATCAGGGCATTACCGTTGTTGTATTCCAGTGAGATCAGCGCCAGGCGCTCCAGGGAGTAATTGCCGCCATTGCCGGATAAGCCTGTGATCCCCTCGCTTACCAGGCGGTTATTCAATGCCGGTTCAAAGACATCGTCGGCCAGCGCATCAAAAATCGTTCTGACGGTTTGTGCATCGGGAATTTTAAATTCGCCTTCACCGTTAAGCTCAAGCCACTTGGCATCGAGTGCTGCCTGTATTTCTGCCTGGGTTTGGCCTCTGGCTTCATTGATCACCGGCAGCAGTTCAGCAATTAGAATATCCCTTTCGTTTTGTGTTTCTATTGAAAAACCAAGTTCAAGTACCTTATTCAAGACTCCCATTTCATGCAGATTAAAACCTACACCGGTAGTGACCAACCCGTCACTATCCGGGTATAGATCGAGATTTTCATGGCCGCCTTCTTCGACCAGTTTAATGAGTTCATAGCGCAGACTTTCATATTGTTCCTGGGTTAATGCTGTAGTCGTTATTGTCACGTTGTTTATTCCTTTAAATAATACTTAAAATGAGATCTCACAAACTTCCGGGGTCACGCTGATGCCAGTTACATCCCCGCGTTTTCTCTTTATAGGTTCATTTACTGCTAATATATCGCCAGGCCATTGTTTTAATGTAAATGTCCGTCCCTGGTATAAAAATAACTCACCACTTATTGTGGTTACTCTTTGTTTATCGAACCAATCAACCGCAATATTGTCCCAGCGATTAATGGGGAGATTCGAAAAAACTCGATACGCTAATTTAGGTGAATAGATCGATTTCATTTGTACCTTGTCGGCCTTACCGTCATTATTCAGATCAATTTTTGTGGTAAAAAACTGCATATCTTTAAAGCGCTGTTCATACCTGTTTAGGGATTTAAGCCAGCCGCCATAACCATGTAAGCCTTTACGGCCATAGGCTGCTAACTGCATATCGATGCGCAGGCCTTTTTTCGGCTCAAGTGGGGTATAGGTAGGAGTAGAAAACAGCTCGCTTTTTGCTGAAAAAGCCGTTTGTGCCAACTCGCTGCGCAAAGCATAGTTTTGCTTTAAATAAGCGAGCAAATCGTTACACAGGGAATATTGTTTGCCTTTTTTCAGGACAAAGTTAACCGGCGGTTCGCTTGTAGTCTCTTCCGGCAACTTTAAGGAATTTGTCTGCTCTGGGCTGGTTTCCTGGCCGGAAGCCGGTTCTTGCTCAAGTGCTTCTTTTTGCGCCGGGTTTGTATTTCCCCCACCAGCAACTACCAAGTGCGGGAGCAGCAGCAAGGCCGCTAACAGACCATGGCTCTTTTGCGTTATAAGTCGTTTCATTTTAATGGTTTCCTTTACGCGGCGATAAATATCGGGGCTTTATGTTCTGTATTTCCTTTCAACCTTTGTTGTGCGCAGTTGCCTGAAAAACTGTTGCTTTTGTTCTCCACCGCCACCAGCAGGTCGTTGCCGTCCCCGGCCGTGCCTTTGACCGAAGAGGCGATATCGCCGTTGCCGTCGGTAATGCCCAGCATCACCTGGCCGTTGATCGAATGAGCGAACTGGGTCAGATCTATGCTGCCGTCTGCCGGGCTGAAGCGTTCGAGGATATAACCGGCAATCGGTTTGAAGAGTTCGCCGACACCGGCAATATTGATATTGTTGGCATTGACAAAGCTGGCATAATCGCTTCTTGCATTGGCCACCTGGCTGCCGTACTGGTTTTCGACACTTTGGATTTTTGCCAGGTGGCCGATAAAACCATCCACGGCATTTTCCGCTTCGCTGACGGTCGGGTTGGCGCTGTTGAAAAGCCCGAACAGGCTTGATTCGAAAAAGCGCCTTTTGGCGATACCGGCGCTGTTGTCGCCGTTGGACTCGTAGCGGATCTGATACCAGGCCTCGAAGCGGTCGCCGTTTTTCAGGGCGTTTTTTAAGCCATCCTGTATCAGGGCGTTACCGTTGTTGTATTCCAGTGAGATCAGCGCCAGGCGCTCCAGGGAATAATTGCCGCCATTGCCGGATAAGCCTGTGATCCCCTCGCTTACCAGGCGGTTATTCAATGCCGGTTCAAAGACATCGTCGGCCAGCGCATCAAAAATCGTTCTGACGGTTTGTGCATCGGGAATTTTAAATTCGCCTTCACCGTTAAGCTCAAGCCACTTGGCATCGAGTGCTGCCTGTATTTCTGCCTGGGTTTGGCCTCTGGCTTCGTTTATAACAGGCAACAGCTCAATAATATAATCAGCTCTAATATTTTCATCTTCAATCTCAAGGCCAAGTTCAAGTACCTTGTTCAGTACTATTGATTCGTGCAAATTAAAACCCACACCGGTAGTAACCAGTCCGTTGCTATCCGGATATAAATCAAGGTTCTCATGGCCGCCTTCTTCCACCAGCTTAATAAGTTCATAGCGCAGGTTGTTATATTGTTCCTGGGTTAATGCTGTAGTGGTTATTGTCACGTTGTTTATTCCTTCAATTAATACTTAGAGTAATATTTCACAAACTTCCGGGGTTACGCTGATACCAATGACATCCCCACGCTTTCTTTTTATCGGCTCATTAACAGCCAATGACCAAGGCCATTGTTTTAATGTAAATGTCCGTCCCTGGTACAAGAACAGCTCACCCCCTATGGTGCTTACCCTCTGTTGATCGAACCAATCAACCGCAATATTGTCCCAGCGATTTAAAGGAAAATTCGAAAACACCTGATACTTACCTTTAAGAGAATAAAGTGCTCTCATTTGCACTTTGTCTGCCTTGCCATCATTATTCAGATCAATTTTTGTGGTAAAAAACTGCATGTCTTTAAAGCGCTGTTCATATCTTTCCAGAGATTTCAGCCACCCATGAGCACCATACAAGCCTTTACGGCCATAGGCTGCTAGCTGCATATCGATGCGCAGGCCTTTTTTAGGCTCCAGCGGGGTATAGCTAGGGGTAGAAAACAGCTCACTTTTCGCTGAAAAAGCCGTTTGTGCAAACTCGCTGCGCAAAGCATAGTTTTGCTTTAAATAAGCGAGCAAATCGTTACACAGGGAATATTGTTTGCCTTTTTTCAGGACAAAGTTAACCGGCGGTTCGCTTGTAGTCTCTTCCGGCAACTTTAAGGAATTTGTCTGCTCTGGGCTGGTTTCCTGGCCGGAAGCCGGTTCTTGCTCAAGTGCTTCTTTTTGCGCCGGGTTTGTATTTCCCCCACCAGCAACTACCAAGTGCGGGAGCAGCAGCAAGGCCGCTAACAGACCATGGCTCTTTTGCGTTATAAGTCGTTTCATTTTAATGGTTTCCTTTACGCGGCGATAAATATCGGGGCTTTATGTTCTGTATTTCCTTTCAACCTTTGTTGTGCGCAGTTGCCTGAAAAACTGTTGCTTTTGTTCTCCACCGCCACCAGCAGGTCGTTGCCGTCCCCGGCCGAGCCTTTGACCGAAGAGGCGATATCGCCGTTGCCGTCGGTAATGCCCAGCATCACCTGGCCGTTGATCGAATGGGCGAACTGGGTCAGATCTATGCTGCCGTCTGCCGGGCTGAAGCGTTCGAGGATATAACCGGCAATCGGTTTGAAGAGTTCACCGACGGTAGCAACATCCAGCCCTGAAAATGCCGATGATGAAGCCAAATTATTGTTGGCTTCATCAACCATGTGCCCATAGCTGTTTTCATATTTTTGAATATCTGCCAAATGATTAATAAAGCTGTCAACCGCTTGTTGTGCTTCGGTAGTTGGTACGGGATCATTGGTATCCAACACCAACTCCTGCGCCTCCAGCTGTTCTTGCATACGTTGTTCGACACGCTCAAGGTTTTTTTTCCAGCTATTAAAACCTGTTAGTCTGATTTTACTATGAGCTACACTTTGTAATGCTAATTGGATATAGCGTTCCTTCGTCGATGGGGTTGATTTGGGTTTATTGAACTTACCAGCCTTAAAGGTAAACAACTCCCTGGGATTGGTATCATAATGGTCTCGGTGGTTATTGATGTATGCCGCAACATCATTGCATAGCTCAAACCGGGTGCCTTTTTTGACTTCAAATGGAATTCGTTCACCTGCAATATCAACATATGCCTGACCTATGGTAGGTAATAATACCCCTAGCAACCCCAGGGCCTTTAGCCAGGGAAAAACCTTTATCATATTATTTTCCTTGATTTTTGATGATTTTATTTTCAGTTCACATTCTATATAGATTTAAAGTTATCTTTATGATTAAAAATAAAAAAACATTTCATTTTCATGGCCGCCTTCTTCGACCAGTTTAATGAGTTCATAGCGCAGACTTTCATATTGTTCCTGGGTTAATGCTGCAGGTGTTATTGTCACGTTACTTATTCCTTCAATGAATACTTACAGAGAAATTTCACAAACTTCCGGTATTACGCTAACGCTTTTGACAGCCTCTCACTTCATTTTGGAACAATGCCCAGGAGATTCATTATCGCTCTCTTGCTCCCTCACTAACACCTCGCAGCAGAGGGGCCAGTAAAAACTCCATCAGGCGTCGAGTACCTGTTTTAACTTCAACGGTGACTGACATGCCAGGTTTTAAGTTCACCCATTTACCATCAACCTTAATTTGCTCATCCGCCAGGGAGGCTTTGAGTGGAAAAAGTAATCCTAAGTTTTCATCTTCTATGGCATCAGCGGAAATATCTTTAACCTTGCCATCAATAACGCCGAATTTAGTAAAAGGAAAACTATCAATTTTAATCTCTGCACTTTGTCCTATCTGCACAAAACCTATATCTTTATTGAGTAAGCCGGCATCAACTTCCAACGCTTGTCCCTTAGGGACGATACGCAATAACTCTTGCGCACCGGTGACGACCCCGCCTATAGTGGCAATGGCCAGCTGTTCGACCACACCGTCAACCGGCGCGGTCAAAATTCTTAACTCGGTTAATCGTGTAGCTTTAGTCAGTTCCTGATTCAGGCTTTCGCTTTGTCGGCTGAGCTGATTGATCTCTTGCAAGATATTGCGCCGGGTTTCAGCAAGATAGGTGGTCAGGTTTTGACGGGCAGCCATAATAGTAGCCTCAATTTGCTCAACATTGGCCCTTTCCAGGTTCAGGGTTTCTTCCTGCTCGATACGCTGTTGTTTTAACTCTAAATATTGATTTTTCGAAACCGCGGAGGTAGTTAATAATGTCAGATAGCTCTGTTCTCTTTCTTTGATTAAAGGCAAGGTTTTTTCTAAACGGAACACTTTAATATGAATGGCTTTTTTCTCCGCTAATAGCTTCTCTATTTCACTAAGATAACTATCCTGCTTAGATAAATACTCCTGCCAGCTTGACGCTAATAATAACTGTTGATTGAAGGGAAGTGGGGAATCATCTGGCAGGGGTGTTAGCTCCTTGCCCTGATCTACTTGCGCGCCCAGTTTGTTCAGGAATTTTTGTTGCCGGGCTAAATCTTGGCTATAGCCAAGCCATTCATTCTTTAACCGGTCAACATCTGCCTGGCTGGTGGTAGTATCCAGGGCTATGAGTTTTTCTCCTGCTTTAACCGTCTGCCCTTCCTTGATAAAGATACTTTTAACCACGCCATTTTCCAGGGGCTGAATCACTTTGACTTGCCCGCTCGGGACAATTTTTCCCTGTGCCGTGGCAATGATGTCAATTTCAGCCCAGGATGCCCAAATGATCGACAGTAATAACAACCCCATAATTGCCCATAATAAACATCGGCTCCACTTTGCCGGGGGAGCAGCCTGTATTTCCAGGGCGGCAGGAAGAAATGCCAACTTCTCTGGTGCCAAATGCTGAGTAACCGGTTGGCTCATTTTAGCGGGTTGCTTATTACTCATCATTATTCCTCACTGCTTGAGGAGCCTGTTCGCTCTTTTTTTCATTAATTACCGAGGAAGACGTTGGCGTTGCTTTGGCAGCCATTCCGAGGCCATGATGGTTTTGAATAGAATGTAGTTGCGCATAAATACCGCCGTGGTTGACTAACTGCTGGTGATTGCCCTGTTCAACCAGGTGTCCTTGATCAACCACCATAATACGGTGCGCATCTTTGACGGCCGATAACCGATGGGCAATGATAAAGACTGTACGCCCGGCACTGATGCGGCGCATATTGGCCTGAATAATACGTTCTGATTCATAATCCAGGGCACTGGTGGCCTCATCAAAAATTAGAATCTTGGGATTGGTGACTAATGCCCTGGCAATGGCAATACGCTGGCGTTGCCCGCCGGAAAGAGATGATCCCTGCTCGCCAATCACCGTGTCATAACCTTCAGGTAATTCCAATATAAATTCATGAGCCCCGGCAAGTTGCGCGGCCTGAACCACTTGTGTCATCGGCATCCCTGGGTCCACTAGGGCGATATTTTCCCTTACAGTACGGTTAAACAAGAAATTTTCTTGCAATACAACACCAACCTGACGACGTAACCAGGCAGGTTCAACCATAGCTAAATCAACCCCGTCAATTAAGACACGTCCGGATTCCGGCACATATAAACGTTGCACCAGCTTAGTGAGGGTGCTCTTGCCCGAGCCGGAGCGGCCAACTATGCCAATAACTTCCCCTGGTCGACATTGAAAACTGATGTTATTTATTACCGGCGCCCGATCTGGGCCATAGCGAAAAACAACATTTTCAAACAGCACTTGCCCTTTAATCGCCGGCAGAGTAGCCCGATTAGGGTTATAGCCAGGTTCTGCCGGGGAATTGAGTACATCCCCTAACCGCTGCAGTGAAATATTGGCCTGCTGAAAGTCTTGCCAAAGGTTTACTAATCGCATGATTGGCCCGCTGACCCGCTGTGCTAACATATTAAAGGCAATAAACTGGCCGATAGTGAGCTCTGCGCTAACCACGGCAATTGAGCCAAAATACAAAGTAAGTAATCCGCCAACTTTATTGATATACGCCGCGATCTGGCTATAGATATTATTCAGATTACTGGTTTTAAAAGAGGTATTAACATAATCCGCAAGTTTGTCTTCCCAAGAATTACGCAGCTGCGGCTCAACAGCCATCGCTTTGATGGTTTCAACACCATTAACCGACTCCACCAAAAACGAATGATTTTCAGCGCTGCGCTGAAACTTTTCATTCAAGCGTTTACGTAAAGTCGGGGTGATTAATAACGACAGGGCTAAATAAAACGGGATAGTGCCTAAAATTATCCAGGTGAGCAGGGGCGCGTAATAAAACATTACCGCAAAAAACACAAAGCTGAATAAGATATCTAATACCACCGTCAGGGATGAGCCGGTCAAAAACTCCCGAATGCTGTCCAGCTCTTTCACTCTGGCGACGGTATCGCCAACCCGACGGGTATTAAAATAGGCTACAGGCAGGGACAACATATGCTTATAAAGCTTACTGCCTAATTCGACATCTACACGGTTAGTGGTATGAGAGAAAACATAGGTCCTCAGCCCCGTTAATAAAACTTCAAAGGTGATCACAAGAAAAAAGCCTACCGCGAGCACATCCAGGGTGGTCATACCTTTATGCACCAGAACTTTATCAATCACCACCTGAAAAAATATCGGCGACGCCAGTCCTACCAATTGAATAAAAAACGAAGCCAAAAAAACATCGGTAAAATAGGGCTTATATTTAACGAGTGCCGGAAGAAACCAGGAAAAGCCGAACTTAGCACTTTCTGTTAACAAGGAGCTCCGCTTTGATAACAGCAGTAAATCACCTGCCCAAAAAGATGCCAACTCCTCATAAGAATGTGTCGTGGGTTTATTTTTTTCTAAATCATGGATCAGCACTTCATCATTCGCCACTTTGGCAATAATAAAAAAATGGCCATCTTGATGGCGGCCTATCGCCGGCAATAAATGAGCGCTGAGCTTTTCTGAAGAATCCTGAATAAATTTAGCTTTAAAGCCCAAACTTTTTGCCGCCCGGACCAAATTAATGTCCGTGAGAGACTCATCGTCATGCTGAAACTCTCGAAAAAGTGCATCAGGTTCTGCGGGTAATTGCTGAAAACGGGCAACCAATGCCAGGCATTGAATTCCCGAGAGAAAATGGCTCGACATCTGGTTCCTGAGTCATAGTTCCTTTACGTGGCGCCATGTTAAGTTTTACGTAATAAAATGTAAAGAAACAAACATTACATGGCATTACACAATCAACAGCTTTAACACAAAAGCACTCATTAAATATTGATTTAAAATTAAAAAAAGCAGATCACGATATAAAAATACCCCCATGGAATATGCATAGAGCCAGGCCTAAATTTTAACACTTTGTTCTCATTAGAACTTGTTGAACGAATCATACTAACTTATCAATAATAGTATTATTCTATGTGCCTGATAGCTTCGGTAGCAGCATTCCAGATATAGGGTTCATCTAACCTGCTTTTCGTTCTAACTCCTACCAATGAGCGTTTTTTTAAAACCCACTCACTCACAGCAAGAACATCGCCCTACTCCAATTGCTTCAGTAATAAACAGCTTACAAAGTGTTTTTCGATCTAATAGGATAATCAGATCATTCCAGATATGATTGGCACCATACGTTTTATTAAAAAAGCTTCTCTTGAGTTGCCAAAACGGGAATTTCACCACCTTGGTCAATAAGACCACTCATCATTAACTCGTCCCAACGAGCCGTGCCTTTGATAAACCATTTGTTTTTGAAATATGTATGGTCCTTTTACTAATTGATGAAATAATTCATGCTCAACAGTGCTACTGACTAGAGAAGTTTTCAGCACTATTTACGGTAGTATTGCCAGGATAATATATGAAATGCAGCCAAAATATCGAGCTTTAGGCTTAGGACTGCTTAATAATCAAAAACTCCATTGACCTTTACTGAAAATAATTATTAAGAACATCAAAATTTTTCTTCGAAAAGAGCATTTAATAACAGTATGAATATAAGACGGAAACCCAAAGATAAAACATAATTGGTTATTTTGTTTCATTCATTTTAAAGTACTTTTGCCACAGAGCAAAATTATCATTACCTTATACGTTATTTGATCTGAACTAATCCACATAATCTCCTACCTTAGCTCTTATCACCGATATCAATTTTTTGGTGATTAATAACCAAATATTTATTTTGCCCGATGAAAATCATTGCACTGAATTAAACTTTGATTGTTCAGCCCTGCTCTTAATACAAATCGACAATATCAGGCATTCTGCCATGCCACGGCTGTGCCTGTTCCAGCTGTGCAGCCAATTTAAACAAGGTCGTTTCATCACCATACGGTGCAACAAACTGAATACCTACGGGTAAGTTATCATCACTCCAATAAAGAGGTACAGACATCGCCGGCTGCCCGGTCAGATTGGCCAGCTGGGTAAAAGGGGTTTTATCCAGGTTTTTACGCGCTTCGTCTTTTGTTATCCCCAGCAGCGATTTTTTAAACAAACCGGCCATGCCGGCCCCCGCGGCTATGGCAAGCCGGGTTTGTAATTTCTTCATGCCGTTCATTGCCAGGGAGCCTACTGCTACCGGCAGGCATGCGTTAGTTGGCGTCATTAATAAATCATAATCTTGGTGAAACAGGTCCATTTGTTGTTTGATGCAGAACCAATCGCGTTTAGCACTAACATAATCGCTGGCCGAAAGGCACTGCCCCATCAGCGCAAGAAAACGGGTGTTGTCTTCAAGACCTTTTACCGATTGCTCCCCAAGCAATTTCTTTAAGTCGACAACATCGGCTGCCGTATGGCCGAAATACATGGTCAGGTAACTATTGAGCAGCATGTCACCGCTAAAATCAGGTTGCTTTTCTTCAACATGATGGCCCAAACCTTCAAGTAATGCGGCACTGTTTTCTACCGCCCGAATACATTCTGGAGCCACTGTGCCGCCATAAGGTGATTGCGTGGTAAAAGCAATACGCAGCGGCTTTAACGGAGTATCTAAAGCGCCAAGGTAGCTTTGCTCCGGCGGTTTAATGATATAGGGCGCCCCTACTCCCGCTCCCTGTATCTGGTCAAGCATGGCAGCACTGTCACGTACCGACAACGACAGTACATGCTCACAACTGGCGCCATCCCAATGTTCACCGCCAACATCGGGCGTGCGGCCACGAGACGGCTTTAATCCGAACAAGCCACAATGAGATGCCGGTATGCGAATAGAACCGCCACCGTCGCCCCCGGAAGCCAACGGCACTATCCTGGCCGCCACTGCAGCAGCACTGCCGCCACTGGAGCCGCCTGATGTCAGTTGTGTATTCCAGGGGTTACGTGTCGGGCCGAACGCTTCTGGCTCGGTAATGCCCATTAAGCCGAATTCCGGGGTATTGGTTTTGCCGAAAATATTCACGCCGGATGCTTTATATCGGCTGACCAGTTCACTGTCTTGTTCGGGCCGGTAATTGTTATAAGCTTTAGAGCCGTTGCTGGTGATCACCCCTTGAACATCTGAGAGTAAGTCTTTCAGCAAAAAAGGGACACCGGAAAAGATGCCCTCCGGCAGATGATTAACCGACTGCTGAGCAAGTTCAAACAGGGAGTTGTTGATGGCATTTATTTTAGGGTTAACGATTTCTGCGCGCCGGATAGCCTCATAAAGCAACTCTTTGGCGGTCACTTGTTTGCTGCGCACCAATTCGGCCAACCCCAAGCCGTCGTACTGATGATATTCTTTAAATCCAGACATTTAGAAACAACCTTGTTTATTTTTATTTGCCTGAATTCCTTTTAAGAATGCAAAGCAACATTTTCCACTAAAAGCATTAGCACCAGTCTATTCTATTCACAATTAACACTCCACTGTTGAAGACATTAGGAGTACTTCCAGGTTGAACATGGACGGTTTTATGCCTTCATCAGGTTAAGGCTGTCCGAAACCGTTGAAAATTCCTATCCCCTCTTCTAAAACAAATGTAACACTTTGACTTTTAGTGCTTTTAATGGAAATATTGTTATGTGCTATGACTTTGAGCACGAATCATAATAAGGATGTACAACGAAATTAAAACTAAATAAAAAAAGCTCAAGAACTTATCAAATGACAAGAAATCCTTGCCAATAAATATGACACCACAGGTCGCCGGTGGCGGCTCTCATGTAAGCTGTCATCAAGGTGCATCTTGTCTATTAGAATGCGTTGAAAGATAGTTATTGCATTTTCGAATGTTAAAGCCTGACTCTTTCAGAGCGGGCTTTTCCGCTACAAGCATGGGTAACCTAATTTTTCATGACCCTACTCGGTTGTTTTTTGCTTTAGCATGTTTATAGGAAGTTTACTGCGTTTGTCCTTTTCCCTGATACTCCCTTTAAAATCATTATTTGGCTAATTTGTTTTATCCCAATCACAGTCATATCAAACCCGATGTAAAAATAACATAACAGCATGCCCTCTTGCGCCTTACACACTAGTTATAGTTATTGTTCAGCAACGGCTTAAGCACATTTTTTAAGGGGGCTAATTCGTCATCAAAATTGCTCCAAACATTCAAACTGCTTTGATAAATAGGCAGTCTCACCTGCTCGGAGCTGGCGGTATTAACAGCACGTTTATTGTTATAAAACTCAAGGCAGCTCTGCTCAAAAGGCAGCCCGCAATAGGCTAAAATCTGACGTACCTGCCGTTCAAAGTCATTAACCACAGCTTCGTAATTAACCGTCAGCACTTCCCCCGGCATGACTTTATGCCAATGCTCCATTAAGCGAATGTAATCTAAATAATATCGCCCTATGTCTTCAAGAGAGTAACTAAAGGCCTGGCCTGCTGAAAAAAGTTGCTTGAAGCAGCTAAAACAGGTCGACATAGGGTCACGCCGGGCGTCAATAATTTTAGCTTGCGGCAATATACGTTTGATCAGCCCGATATGGGCGAAATTATTGGGCATTTTATCAATAAAAAATGATGCTGTGCCACGGTGCAGCTGTGTTTTTCTTAAATATTCCTCCCCTAACGCTTTACAGTGTTCCCCGGTTAAATCCGCTATGATTTCAGGATATTTTGACCTTTGCTCCCGTTTGCTACGCGCTCCAAGTTTTCTGACCATGGCAATGATTTCGGGTAGTTCTTTTGTGCCGTCAACCATTGAATGGCTTGCCAGTATTTGTTCCAGTAAAGTAGACCCTGAACGGGGTAAGCCGACGATAAAAATAACATCAGCTTTATTGCATCCCCGGTTATTTTTTTGCGCAAATAACCCCTGTTCACAAACGCCAATGGTACGGTCTACTAATGCTGACGTTTCGTTGGCATCATAACGTTCGGTTTTTAGTTTAAGGTCGTTACCTTGTTTATAAAAACGAAAAGCTTGTGCAAACTCTTCCCTGTCTTCAAGCGCTTTCCCTAAAGCAAAACACAGATTAATCCGGTCTGCAGAGGCAAGCGCACTGTCAGCGAGTTGATGCTTCATTGCCTGTATTTCGCTGTACTCAAAAGCGTAGGTTTTTAAATTGGCCAAACTCCAATATGCTTCGCCATAACCGGGTAAAGATGAAATTGCCTGGCGATATGACGCTACCGCAGCGCCATATCGCCCTATGGTTTTAAGCGCATGACCTCTGCTGGTATACAAACCCGCCTGCTCAGGAAACTGGGTAATTAAATCATCATAAAGCTCTATGGCCGCGCTAAATTGGCCTAATCTAACCAAAATAGCAGCCTTTTCTATACGTTGTGGTGCTGCGCCGGGTTGCGCTTGCTCCAAAAGATTAATTTGCTCTAATGCCCGCTGGCTCTTTTCTCGTTTATTTAATACATGCGCATAATTAAGCCGGGCAAGATGATAATCAGGGGCTAGCGCTAAACAACGTTCGAGCAAGTGTTCAGCATCGGTAAAAATCCCCAATTTAATCGCAACCTCAGCAAGTAGGCGAATGGCATTGACATCCTTTGGCTGTGTTTTCAAATGCGCACGGCAAATGCTCTCGCAAAGCGGTAACTTCCCCGCCATAAATGCCTCTAATGCCAGATCCAGCTGAGGAGACTTTGTCGACAAACGTAAATATTTCTTGTGAGCCTCTGCCGCGCCATTGCTGTCGCCTGCTACGGGTAATAATTTGCTCAGTAATAGCCAGCTTTGAGGGAGTTTTTCATCAAGCGCAACCGCCTTTTGTAATGCCACTATTGCTGGTTTCGTTTGCTTCAGCTCGTGTAAAGTAAATGCCAGCTCCTGATAAGCCAGAGAGAATTTTTGTGTCTGCTCAACCAGGGCTTGTAAGCTTGTTTTTGCTTCATCTAAACGGCCTAAACCTCTTAATGCACAACCAATAATAAAAAGCGCATTCGGCTCTGACGGAAATACCTTAAGAATTTCCTGTCCTTGCTCCAAGGCGGGTTCAAAAGCGTTATGCATCAGCATTTCATGCGCATGCTGTACTGCAATACGTATTTCTTTTGTACGCTTGTCATGCTGCGACATTTCTTTCCCCATTCGATACTGATACAGCGCTTTTACTAAAGTCAGCAACAACCAACCCCGTAGTATAAATACCTGCAAATAAAACAGTCACTTAACTAAGTAATATATTCAAACAGTAAACATGTCTATGTAGAGAGTTTACCGGGCTCATTGCACTCTATTTCGGGCCTTGTGGTTTCACCTTAGGTGCCGTCACCTGTTTATACGACTATAGTTCATAATGGAACCTCCTTGTTTTGACAGGTAAATGAAAAAAATAAAGCGGTATTGGAGCCTACTATGAAAGTTCCACAATTATTTCTTTTTCTAGCACTTCCTGTTATTTCTTTAGCAAATGCCAGGGAATGTGACCTTATTCGCGTAGGTTGTTCCAATTCATGGTATCCGGTTTCTTTTTTATTGCCGACAGATAAGGATAAAGCGACGGGCATAGCGATAGAAGCAACTCGCATGGCCGCGAAACAACTGGGGTTATCAATCAAATTTAATTGCGTGATGCCGTGGGCAAGAGTGATCAGTGCTATGGATACCGGAGAAATAGATATGTTGGCAGGCCATTATCTCACCAAAAACCGTGATAAAAACTGGTTAGTTGGCGGCACTATAACAAGTGATGATGTTCGCGCTGTATACAAAAGAAAAGAGTTATCCATCCATAGCGTTACCGATCTAAAAAACCTGCATGGCGCCAAAGTAAGAGGTGCCAAAAATGGCGATATTGTTGACAAATATACCAGCGGAGATTTACCAGACTATCCCATGTCTGAAATTGTTGATTATGATCAACTACTTGACTTAGTGCTAAAAGGCAGGGTTGATTATGTACTTCGTTCTAAACGCGATGCATTGGAATATATCAAGATGTACGGGTTAGAAGAGACACTTTTTCTTTCAGAATCCCTGACGGTAAACCCGGTACATATTTCTTTTTCTAAAAAATCGCCTTGCGCGCATCTTCTGGGGAGATTTAATCAACTATTTGAGCAATATAAAGAAACGGGTATCGTCGAGAAATTGTCAGTCAATGCAACACAAGCTTATTGGTCAGGTGCTGAAATATCCCCCTTACAGCCCAAAAAAAGCGCCATAAACTAAATAACCAGGCCCGCTATTATTCAAACCTTCTGTAATAACTCATGCCAATATAACGTGGGCGAATAATGGTCTCGGTACTGTCCCAACTGCTACTGCCGCGCGATAACTGCGCGCGCTTATCGGTAAGATTATTGACCGTAAAATTAACCCCCCAATTTTCCATATTGACCCCCATAGAAAAATTAACAACGCCGTAACTCTCGTTCACCTGCCGTTTATCGAGACTGGTATCATTGGATGAAAATTTAAAGATATCGTTATGAGATTTGCCGACATAGGAATAAACCAACTGAGCAAAGCTGTCTAAACCGCCAACAACAAAGTTGTAACGGTTAACAATATTCGCTTTAAATTCGGGTACATTAGGTAGCTCAGTGCCTTCTGGAGAAAAATTACTGCCTACCAGCAAATCTTTAGTAAGTTCGGCCTGATTGAAGTTAAAAGCGGCACTGAGCGTCCAGTCATCTGTCACCAGATATGTAAGCTGGGATTCCAGGCCCACTATTTGGGCTTCACTGGCATTGATGGTCACCGCTACCGGGGTTTCATAGGATAAATCGTAACGGGTAAACTGCATGTCATTCCATGCCATATGATATAGCGCCCCGTTCCAGCGAAGTTTGTTATCCAGCCATACGCTTTTCCAGCCAAATTCTGTATTGGTCATAATATCAGGACTATAAATTCGCTCGACTAAAGCAGACTCATCCCGGTTGATCCCTCCGGCCCGATAGCCTTCGGACCAGGTAAGATAAAGCATTTTTTTGTCATCAAGCTTATGGCTGACATTTAACTTAAAAATACTGTCGCTTTCTTCGTCATCAATATCAACATCCAGAATGGGAAAGCCGGGGGCAATCAAGCCATAGCCAGAAACCCCGGACAAACTACTGTTATTTCTAAAAAATCGTGCGCCAACCGTGAGCGTGGTTTGCTCACTTACCCCGTAGCTGAGTTCACCAAACAGGGCCTTTTGTTTATCATTGCGTGTCTGGTCGGTCAAATACCACAGATTAGGCTCACCAAACGGGCTAAAATCACCGCCTTTAGCTAACCCCTCCATTTGCCATTCGTGCCGGTAATCATGGCTGGTATCTTCATAATATAGCCCGACAATATATTGCAATGAGCTGTCATTAACGGACTGAAGGCGAAGTTCGTGACTGTCGCGCTTATAATGGTTATCTTCATAATGAAAAATAGCCATGCTGGTACAGTCAACATCAGCAGTGCCGTAATATTCACAGCCGTAATACTGAATCCAATTGGTTGAAAAATAATCGGCATAATCGGTGTAATCATTGAAGTATTCTACATCCCGATCCATAAACGAGCCTGCATAAACCAGAAGGGTCTCCCCCAGTTGGCCTTCCAGCGTAAGTGCTGCCTGGCCAAACTCATCAACCAGAGAGTCAGGCAAAAACCGTTGAACTTCCAGATCATCCACCTCACCGTTCGGGCTTTGGGGATCATGAAACCAAACTCCCTGGGTGTCTTGTTTTTGCCTCAGATAACTCGCCGTTGCTGTCCAGTTCTCATCCAGGTTTATCTTTAAGGCCGCCCTGGCGCCTTCACTGCTCAGCTCGTTAAAGTCATCTTCTATTAAGTTATCATTGCGCTCTTCTATCGTAGAAAAGCTGCCGCCGCCGGTAAGTAGTGCATAGGTGCGGGTACCGGCAATATTATCGATATAACCCCCCTCTTCTTTCTTCCAGGCAACGAGCCTTATCGCCGCTTTTTCAGCCAGGGGAATATTGACGAAACCGTCGAGGGAGTAACTGGTATCGCCCTGATAGGTCGAACCGTAACTGATATCAAATTGCCCCTCAAAAGCATCGGTGTCCGGTTTATTGGTGATAATCCGAAGCGTTCCGGCTTGTGAACTCACACCAAACAAGGTGCTTTGCGGGCCGGCAAGTGCTTCAACCCGTTCAATATCATAAATATGCAAATCAAGATTACGACCAATCGCGGTTACCGGCTGTTCATCAAGGTATATCGCGACACTGGGCAGCGACCCCGACGCATTACCGTCACCACCGTCTGACGCCCCCCGCATATAAACCTGGCTTCTGCTGGGGCCGGAAGTTTGAAAAGACACGCTGGGCAGCAAAAGGGCGTAGTCCTGGAAGCTGTTTATCTCAAGTTCCTCAAGCGCAGCAGCACCGAATGCAGTGATGCTAGACGCTGTGTCCTGAATATTTTCAACACGTTTACCGGCGGTAACAACTATGGTTTCAATGCCAGGCTCGGCATTAGCCTGCGCCTGGCTTGATACTTCATTGCTTTTTTCTCCCGCTGTGTCTTCGGCATTGGCCGTTGCCATTATTGCCGCGGAGCTCACCATCAAAGTTGAGAGCGTGAGGTTGTAAAGGTTTATCGCCTGAAATGAAGCTCGAATTGCCGCTATCAATGGCTTGATTTTTGTAGAATTCTTTATGTTGCTTGGGCTGACATCAATCATAGCAAGTTTTCTTCTACTCACATATTAGCGGTAAACATTGCCCCTAAAGTTTAGAATAGCCTTTAGCTTTACTCCATATAACCAAATAGGGTCATCATCATTCAGAGTGAGATCAGGGAAATAACAATGGAGTAAACAGAACGCCGTTTTTTGCTACCACCCGTTTGTGGGGCTTCAACAGCACTCCCCTGATACGCATGGTTAACCAATAAACGACTAAAGCTGATAATATTTAATGGCTAATCTGTCAGGCAAGTCACTTGTGCGAACCCTTTCAGCAGCCTTGCGAACTTTTTCAAGGATGGTAACCGAGACTTTATTGGAGACATGAACCCAGACCGGTCTATAGCCTAAATCCAACGGTTTGCCAAAAAACTCCTCAGGTTGAACTCCCAATGAAGCTGCAGCATGGAAGATAGAGGTTTTAACACCGACAATAGCATCCAATCGCCCGTTTTTCAGCATTTTCACCAGTTGGACATAAGTATCGGCCCGGTACTCGGTAATATCCGTTTTTTGAGCCAGTTTTTCACTATACACAGCACCACGCAACATACCCAGTCTCAACCCCTGCAACTCTTCCAGAGAAGTCAACCTGCCCCCCTGCTGGCCAACAATAATATTCTGCAAATTCAATATCCGGGAAACCTGTTGCGCATTGGCAGCCAGAGTCGGGTTTGAAAACAACAAAGTAAAATCGGCTTTGCCGCTTTTAATGTGATTGACAATGCGGGCATAGGGAAAAAAGGAAAATAGGCACTCTACCCCGGCCTGCTTGCAGATTTGCTCAGACAACTCATAAAAAACCCCGCTGGCGCGCTCCTCAATACCAAATGGCGGAGCAATGATCACAGCCACTTTCAAGGACTCTTTTCCCTGTACAGGCAGAGAAAAAAGCAAAAAAGCCAACAAAAATATCGAGAATAAACGAAGCATCATCAAGCTAGGTTGAACTTTCATATTAAGGTTTAGGGTACAATATCAGGCTTGCTCACACTGTAATTTTCCCGTGAATTTAATGATCAAACATAGCATAAAACCCCGCCTTTTGAGGGCAAAGGCAAATATAAGGCCAACCTGAATGTCCTACTTCGACTGAGAAGTTCCATCCATCAAAGACAGGCACGACAAATACAAAGAAAAATTAAACATGTGTCAATAAAAGAAATTTAAGCACTGCCGCTTGCTTATTCTTTTTCAAGATCTAATGAAAATTACTCATTGACGAAGAGAAATTAACAGAGATACAGCTTAGATTGTGCTCTTTACTCAATCGAATGAATCCTAGCGTATCATCTACGATCACAATACTAATTCCTTCAGGCATGACTGTTTTGACAGACCCTGAGCGAGCGAATTTACAAAATGAATTTAAGAGTGGCTATAAATTCTACTTTAACAAAATGATTTTTGGACAATTTAACGTAATTAAAAATCTCACCTTTAATATTGTAGATTTGACCAAACAGAATGTAGTGGATGCAGATTATATAAACACCCGCAAAGCAGTTTTAAGAAATGAACTTTCCCGCTATTTAAGGAAATTAGGCAATAACGTCTCTTTGATGCCGCCAGGTTCTTGTTCAGATATCACAGCAGGCACTTGTTATCGTTACCCTGATTCGGCGCAGTTTATAAGCTCCACTCAAAAGCCCAACTCAAAGAGTTGGGCTTTTCTAAGTAGAACTTAGTGTCATCCTAGAGGTTTTAGCGCACAGCGTAATCGTTCGGTTAAATGCTCAGGCTGGGCATTGCTCAAAGACACGGAGTCGCAATTTTGAAAATGACTGAATTTTGTGATGGCCTCGACAAATGCGCTGATAACAGCCTCTTCATCAAAATGGTGTTGCTCCAAATACAGTGATTTGATTTCCAAATGGCTGATTTTTCGATGGGCTTTACAATCTATCCGGCCTATAAATTCATTGCGGTACAGTAACGGCAGGCAAAAATAGCCATATTGTCGTTTGGCGGCGGGTACGTAACATTCTATCTGATAGTCGTATTGAAACAGTGTTTTGAGCCGTTCCCGTTGAATAACACTGTTGTCGAATGGTGAAAGTATCAACATTCGGTTGTTTAACCGGGGAAGAGAGCGTTCGAGTGCCCCCGTTTCCAATATAAATATTTCACCGCTGCTCACCTTTACCTGTTCTAACATTCCCTGCGCGAGTCTTTCGTTTACCAAGGTTTTTACCGCTTTGCGCAATGCCGCATTTCGGCGCAGGTAGGTCAGTCCTTTAAGTGATGCAAAGCCATGGCAGCGCAACTGCTGGTCTACCATGTACTCAGCAAATTCTTCCATGGTGGGCATTTGTAAATTTACCTGAGAGGGCAATACCCGCTCCGTGAGATCATAGGTTTTCTGAAAGCCTTCCCGGCTGCTAACCATGAGGTCGCCTTCCATATACAGCTGTTCGAGTGCCTTTTTGGCTGGCTTCCAGTCCCACCAACCGGCACGCTTTGTGGTGTTTGTTTCTATATCGCGGGAGCGTATCGGACCATCAGAACGTATGCGGGCCAACAACTCCCCCATAAGCTTCTTATCTCGGGTTTTATGCCAATGGGTTTGCCCGCTCTTAATAGCGTGCTTATAAGGCAAAGAGAAGCGAAAATCGGCGATAGGCAAAAAAGCCGCCGCGTGTGCCCAATATTCAAAAATATCTCCGTTGAGCAGCAGCTGGTTTGTCATGGCCGGCTTGAAATTAGGCACTCTGGAGTGAAAAACATGATGATGTGCCCGCTCCACTACAGATATGGTGTCGATCTGTACATAACCTATGTGGTTAATCGCTTTACGTGCCCCCGCTAAACCACGCCCATAGGGCTGAGCCTGCAGCAGGCCTTGTGCAGCCAGGGCAAGACGGCGTAAACGCGCCAGATCTCGCGGTGATTTAATTTCAATCATGGTTATACTTTCCTAACACTGGCAGAAAGGCCTGGATCACGCAATGCACTAGTCCCCCTGAACAGCTGTTAGGCATTGTTGCGCTTTATCAAACGGGCATAATTCTCCACCAACTGGCAGATCCTTTCAGGTTGCACGCCATGCAATTTTTGATGTTTTTCCAAAGGTGCGCCAAAACTTTCCATCTGTACAACCAATTCATCTTGGTTTAATACTTTAATGTGATCTTTAATGAGATAACCTTTAGGGAGTGAGCTTGACGGGCTATCGCCTACTGTAGTTTCCAACACCCCATTATTTATTTTCCAGGTATTATCGTAATAGTCTATTTCAGGAAAGCCTGAGCCATTCATTGAAACAGAAACAACGCATTTACGGCCACCGGCAGTAAAACCCAGTTGGCTGTATTCATAATTACCTGTGCCGTAATCTTTTAAATGCCATACACCAACAATTTGCTCTTCAGGCTTTACTTCAACTTTTGTGCTTGCACAGCCGGTAAGTAAAATAACAGCTCCAACTAACAGAGATAAATACTTCACTGATACTCCTTAGTACCCAGTACAGATTTGGACAACCAACATTTAATTTCTGCTGCTGACAATATCACGTAAATTCTATTTAATCTCCCCCTCCCTTGCGAGCAATAGTTCAAGATAACTCAGAGCTTTTTAAGAGCGCTCGCCATTTATCCTGGATATCCTGATAATTTATTCCTAATAAGCATGTTTATGCGGCAACTTAATTCGTTCAAAAAACAGACGGCACCTCTATAAACAGGTAAAATTACTCGTTACAATTATTGAAGTCATTTATACATTACCATGCTATGGAGAGCATTAATGGACAATGAAGAAAACAAAAATCGTGAATTATTTGAAAATGCCCTAAGAGGCCTTGAAGCCGATATCGCCAATGCTGGCACACACCTGATCATAGACTCCCATGCCCGACAGGCCTATGCCAAACAAATTAAAGCCATGGCAATTGAACTGAGATCTAATGCCATGACTGGCAGAATATCCTGGTTAACAGCCGCTGAACAAGCGCAAGATACACGAAATATCATTATGCAGATAATTCGAACCAGAAGTACGCCGGTTGGCTTAGCTATGGCGCAACAACTCAAACACGAAGGCAAAACGTTAAACGAACTCATTGCCCGAAAAACAAAACAACTTCATGGACAAGGCATAGCCTTTGATAAATTATCGGCAGAGAAACAAAACGCAGTTTATGCTGAAATAATAAAATCTGCCGGAAAGTCAAACCCTAAAGTAACAGCATTAATGAAAAATTTATCCCGCGCCGGGCGAGGGCTGATATTTGTCTCCATCGCCTTGTCTGTGTACACAGTAGCGACCGCTGAAAATAAATTCGATGCTGCGGGTGAAGAAATAGCAGTAACAGGCGCCGGGATAGGTGGAGGCATTGCCGGTGGCGCCATGGCTGGTTTAGCCTGTGGCCCGGGGGCACCTGTTTGTGTCACTGTCGGTGCATTTCTTGG
Organism: Thalassomonas sp. RHCl1; assembly: GCF_947387555.1. Taxonomy (GTDB): domain Bacteria; phylum Pseudomonadota; class Gammaproteobacteria; order Enterobacterales; family Alteromonadaceae; genus Thalassomonas. Next base: position 2,268 of record NZ_CANDNZ010000027.1, on the reverse strand, counting down.
TGGTGCTTTGGCCGCATTCGGCGTTGCTATGGTGTGGTAATTAAAAATGATGAAATTACTGACAGAGATAGAATTTAACATTAAACCACTTGAAGAGCCTCAAGATGAAACCAGCCCGCAGAAAAGTAACATTCTACTTAACGGACAAATCACAGCTGCCGCTATTGAAGGCATAGTGTTAGAAGCATGTATAAAATGGCATGACTTTTATCTTGTTTTTCTAACTGACGACATCCCGCACGAGGATATGCTGCATATTCATCTGCTGGATCACAAACTAAAGACCTTAGATTCAGCAACTATTGGCGGCATGTACACCACCGGCAACTTTACCGATGTAGAGCTAGTAGCTCCCAACCGGGTGAACTTTAATTTTATCGGCGGAACACGCTGGCACATAGACTTACTTTCTCACCCACAGCGGTGCCTGCCCATTATATCGACCCCAAAAGGTGTTTATAAAAAATCACTGTTTAGCCGACATTTTAAAATTAGCGGCGAGCCGCTCCCTGAAACTATATAAGGATATTCAAACACACAGGGAAAGTAAGCATAAGTAGTGATGCAAGAGCCAAAAGCAAGGCAATCAACTGAGAGTACCAGCTCAGGTCTTGCGTTTTACAGAAATAAAGCTGCCGCACAGATTTCAGTACAGCAGCTTGGCTAACTTCCGGGTACTAGCCCTTAGCAGCCCGGTTATTATCAGCCTGCTTGGCTGTGATGAGCACTTCCCCCTGATTCACCGTAATACTGACCTTTTGCCCTTTGAGAAAACCGGCCTTGCTGAGCCACTTTCCCCTAAGTATGATGCAGGGTTCAAGCTGTATCGGCGCATAACTAATACCTATATTACGGCTTTTCGGTGCCGACCCGCAAACAGTCTCCTGCACGGTAAGTTGCCGATAAATGGGATATTTTACTTTTGCCGAGCCTGGCTCTGACGTATGATGACATTCAGCCATGACGGACTCCTTGATAGTTCGTTGTGGTTAGCAATCTCTGAGTGTTCGCTTCACTCAGGGATTGCGCCTTTAGTTGTTGCCATGTGCAACAGTTAACAGATAAGCAATATTAGAATAAGTGTTCTCCTTTTAGGGTTGGATAGCACTATTAATAAAAGACCAATTCTCAAGATAAGCCATGCACGACTTGCATTTAATTTAGGCTGATTTATACACCACTGTATGGGTTACTGTACAACGAGACAAGCTACCATAATATCCTCTGCTTCATTAACAACTTATATCAGAAATTTATCAATAAAAACAAGGAAAAATAAAAGACAAAAGATATCTTTTAAACATTACTGACTCCACAGCATGCGGGAAATAACTAGAGGGTATACATAGATCAACTTTTTGCAATTGTCAGTTTATTGCTGTCCTGTAGCGTTTACCACAAACCATTCCTTAGCTTTATGATTAGTTATTTGACAGCTTTTAACTTTTTGATAACATGTGACTTGGTTATTTCAGCATAACCACTTTAATAAATGAAGAAAAATAAAAAGTAAAAGGATTATACTAATGAAGTTACAACTTAATAAGAAAAAATTAAAAAGCCTGTCTAAAGATACAAACGCTCTCCCTGAAAAAATAACTCGCCAGATAGGGGGAGGTGTACGAGAGCCGGATACAGAAGAATGCCATACTCATCCATATTTCTGCGGAGTTAGAGCTAGTGATCACTGCGGCACCTGGTCATGCGGTTGTTAATAAAACTTCCAGGTAATATTTACCCCCAAACAAGGTAAAAGAAGTTTATTCCTAAAAAACCCGCAGTTATCGCTGCGGGTTTCTCTAAATAGAAATCTAGCAATGAGCCACAGGATGTGGTGAATATCAAAAATGCAGGAGCTATTTTTGGTGTCCAATCTCTCACATAAAGAGCCCCCCACACGCAATTACCAGCGGTGCTACTACGTTTGAAGTGCAAGGATACGCTAATGACGCGGGAATAGGATGCCCAGGAGCGGTCACTCCTGAGCGCCGTGGATACAATGACCTACATGGAGGTAGGGAAATAGAACAACGCAGGAGCAATTGCCAGGGAGTAGGAGATTTCACAGTGCTATTGTCGCTAGACAAAAACTTATCTCAGAATGGAACACATAAAAGCAAAAAGCCCGACTCTTTCGAATCGGGCTTCTCTAAATAGAAGTCTAGCAATGTCCTACTCTCACATGGGACCTCCCACACTACCATCGGCGCTAACGCGTTTCACTTCTGAGTTCGGCATGGGATCAGGTGGTACCACGTTGCTATTGTC
>NZ_CANDNZ010000026.1 GCF_947387555.1 Thalassomonas sp. RHCl1 | reverse complement strand
GCATATAGCAGAAGCAGGCAAAAAGAAGAGAAAATCCCCAAATCTATTTGACTCGGGGGGAGTGACCATATATGTCCCATAACTTGATTGAGCGCCGGTTTAGCCTGTTATGGTAAATCTATAGCTAGCTGGGTAGCAAATAAAATAAACAGTTAATAAGCCACTGCTATGGCGCCATCTGATTGTGATTTTTATAAGCCAAACTGTCTCCGAAATGACACTGTATTACACATACCAAAAGCTTAATCATTATTTTAAAAGGCTATTTGACAATCAATTTATATAGGTTACATTGTCTACATGCCATCTTTTGCTCTTGGTCACAGGGACGAGCATTTATCCATGAAGTCATATTCTCAGTCATAAATATGGAATATTTAGATAAGACGTATCTTCTTTCTGCAAACCTGCTGTAAGCCTTGATAGGCGTAATCACCCGGTGACCGGTTTTTGCTGCTCACATTATGCGGCTTGGTTGCCATCACTATTCAATCGTCAACCCCATTGGCGAAACATAGAAAAATAGCGAGGTTAAAATTATGTCAGTAAGTCAAATTATCAAAACTTGGAAAGATCCGGCTTATCGTCGCAGTTTGTCTCAGGGACAGTTAGAAAACACGCCCGGTCATCCAGCTGCAAATAATGAACTGGACCAGGAAGTAATAGACGGTAATCCGGAAGCCTTCAGCGCGATGGGCTCAGCTATATGCTCTCCTTGCCCGCCACGGCACTGTTTCTAGGAATTTGGCTATAGTTTTTGGGGGAGTTTGCTCCCCCATTTTTTCCTAAGGATATATCAGCAAACCTGGATAATGGCCAAGACAGCGACCTGATTTCTAATAATAAAAAATGGCCAGTTTTTTGAGGAAGTGCAATGGATTCGCAAAATACATCCCAGCGATTGGACGATCGGGCTCGGCTATCAATATCAGACACAGACTTCTCTTGGGGCTTAGCGCTGGCAGAGCGAAAACATGGTTTGCCCGGTGATCTTGCCGGCTCCGATGCCAGCGACAATGCCAACACTGAACTGGCGGATTATTGGCTATCCCGACAGCCATTTCATGAAGATGCATCCCTGTTTTGTCAGCGCCTGGAAACCGATGGCTTAGATCTGGAAAGTTTCAAGTTTATTACCGCAGAGTCAAGTCATGACTTAAGCAAACGCATCCCACAGCAACCGCAATGGCTAGACTATCTTAAAGCCGCATTCAATAAGGACCATAGCTCGGTAAAATTGCCCTCTGTGAACCCGCCAGGAATGGTCAGCGGCGACTTACTGACACTTATCAAACCATTGATGCAACAGGGAGTAAAAGAATTACGTTTGACGCTTAACCGCCTTGTATCACAAGAAAATGAGCAAAAGATCAATTTGACCTCATGTTGTGATCAATTATTTGAAGAACTGTTTTCCAGACTGGCGATGATTTGCGGTCGCACCCTGGTCATGGAGTTGCAAATTGCCCGGGTGGAACAAAAGCTTCAGGGTGACAGCCCGCAACAGCGCTTTAACGACTTTGTTGCCCGGTTAACCGATAACAGTGTTCGAAGCGCACTGTTACAGGATTATCCGGTTATGGCCCGCCTGGTGGTAGAATCTATCCAGCGCTGGCAGGAAAATGCCCTGGAATTGTTTAAACGGTTATTTGCTGATTGGCCTGTGTTGCAGCAAACATTTAACCAGGGCAAGGAACTGGGACAGGTTTGCAAAGTAAAAACGGCGGAGGGGGACAGCCACCGGGGAGGTAAAACCGTAGCAATTCTCGAATTTTCCTGTGGGCTGAAGTTAGTTTATAAGCCCCGCTCGGTAGCTGTTGAAGCCGCTTTTGGCCAGTTATTGACTTGGCTTAACGACAAAGGCTTCTCTAGCCCCTTTAAGTCACTGCTCACATATGAAGCCAAAACCCATGGCTGGGTAGAGTTTGCACAGCAGCAAAGCTGCCAGGATAAAGCGGCACTTAAACGCTTTTACCGGCGACAGGGAGGATTACTGGCACTGTTATACGCATTGGAAGCCAATGATTTTCACTACGAAAACCTCATTGCCTGTGGCGAACACCCGGTATTGGTGGATTTGGAAACCCTGTTTCATCCCTGGCTGGGACAGGAAAGTTCCGGTGGCGGCGATGCTAATGAGCCCCCCGCCGTCGCACTAAAACGTACCGTGCTTGCTACCGGATTACTGCCCCGGCGAATATGGACTCAACGCGGAGAAGGCGAAGGGGTCGACTTGAGTGGACTTTCCGAAGTTCAGGATCAGCAAACCCCCATGCCCGTATTGGACATAGAGCATGCCGGAACCGACCAAATGCAATTTACCCGCAAGGTCGTTAGCTTTCCCGGCGCCAGTAACATGCCGACACTCATGGGGGAAGCAATTAGAGCGCAGGACTTTAGTGATGATATTGTTGCGGGATTTGCGGAGCTGTTCTCCCTGCTCCTTTCCTGCCGCGACGAGTTGCTGGCGCCCGCAGGCCCCCTGAGTGCGTTTAATAGTGCTGAAGTGAGGGTGATTTTTCGCGAGACCCGGATGTATGCCAGCTTTTTGATGGAAAGTCTTCACCCTGACTTTATGGGCAACGCCCTGGAGCGGGACATCTTTTTTGATCAGCTTTGGGTGGCCTCGGGACACCGTAAATACCTTGCCCCCCTGATCAAGTCAGAGCATGAATCATTACGCCGGATGGATGTTCCGCTGTTTACCACACGGCCCGATTCCAAAGATGTGGTGACGGACAGCGGCGAGATCTTTAAAGATTTTTTTTCTACCTCCGGCATGTCCCGGGTACGCCAGAAAATCAACTCCTTAAATCGTAACGAGCTGATCCGGCAATGCTGGGTTATCCAGTCATCTTTGCTGTCGGCCGACTTGTCGAACCGCCCTGCGTGCCATTCGCATATTGACCTGGCAGAGCATGAACAGCCGGCCACGACCGGGGAGTTGCTTGACGGCGCACGGGATCTGGCCGGGCGCATCAGTGAACTGGCTTTTCGCAGCGGTGGTGGAGCAAGTTGGTTCACCTGGAAAGCCGTTGGCAATTCTCATTGGGATTTAGAGCCGATGACGCCCACCTTGTATGATGGTCTTGCCGGCGTGACTTTGTTTCTGGCTTACCTGGGGCAAGTAGATGACAATGCCGCTTACCGGCAATTAGCCCGGGAAGCTTTGCATTCTGCCCAATACCTGTGGCGAAGCCATCCGGGCGATATCCGGGATATTGGCATGTTCAGCGGCTGGGGCGGCATTATCTATTTGTTGTGCCATCTGGGCTGCATCTGGCAGGATGAGAGCTTGTTCGACGAGGCTGAAAGCCTGATAGTTCATATCAGCGGACAATTAGCACAAGATAAAAACCAGGATATCGTTGCCGGCGCCGCCGGCGCCATCATTGCCTTGCTCGGCCTGTACCGGTTCAGAGCCAAATCAAATATCCTGGCACTGGCCGAGGCCTGTGGCCGCCACCTGCAACAACGGGCGCAAGATACCGGTACTGGCACGGCCTGGGTACTGGAAGCTGCCGGCACTGAGCCTCTGGCCGGCATGTCGCATGGTGTTGCCGGGATCGCATGGGCAATGTTTTCTTTGGCTCAGGTTTCAAAAGATACCTCTTTTGCTGATACCGCCAGCCAAGCATTGCTGTACGAGCGCAGTCTTTATTGCAAGCGGATGAGCAACTGGCCGGATTTACGCCAGGGTAAACGCCCGGAAACTTCTGTTCAGGATGAGGGCTACTATTTTATGACGGGCTGGTGTCATGGCGCACCCGGTATAGGTTTGGCCAGGCTGGCGATGTTTTCTTACCAGGAGGACGATCAGCTGCGGGATGAAATTCAGGCGGCGTTGAAAACAACCCTGGCAAATGGCTTCGAAGATAACCATTCCCTGTGTCACGGCTCCCTGGGTAACCTGGACCTGTTGCTACAGGGCAGCAAGATACTGAACCGGCACGAACTCACTGCACAGGCCAAAAAGCTGGCGAAGCAGCTCCTCTCCGGAAAGCAATCCAGCGGCTGGGTGTCCGGCTATATGCATAATCTGGAAACACCGGGTTTTATGGTCGGTTTGGCTGGCATGGGCTACCAACTATTGCGGGTGGCCTATCCGGATCGTGTACCATCCATTTTAGCCTTGGAATTACCGGCAACTGATATTGCATTAACAGGGAGTTTGAGTCCAAAAGGCAAAGTATGCATGCAGCCATACTAAAAATAATAAAAGCCACATAGAAAACCTGCCCGAGCCGACGCTATTAACCGGCTAGGTTATGCTATTTGTGGCTTAAATTAACTAATTGCACGCCATAGAGACAAGTTAGTGGAACTATCGCGATCATACGACAACCCTCATCCCATGGATTTATCGAAAGGCGTGGTGATGAGGTATGAATTTAGTGCAAAACTGTGGAGCATTCTCCTCACAACTAACGACGATTGCCAATGAAGTTCATGCCGAAAACATGGCACAAGCTTACTTGGTAATCCCCCCGAAAAATAATTGAAGCTAAAAGTAGAAAATGCTTATAGACTCTCGAACATTGATTTTACTGATTCAATTACACTCCTATATCGCCTATGGACCACCCTACTCTATTTTGTCAACGGCCAACTACTTCGAAAGCGCCAACGAACTATATGCCCCTCTCACATGTGAGTTTTGTAGCTTTGAAGTGGCACAATAAATTTGGCCGGCAGGATTTCAGCTCAGAGAAATTTCCCTGGCTACTTATCACGTCAAGGAAGACCTGTTAGTAGCAGCCAATTTAATTTATCAAACATAGATTGACTATGACCTCTACGAACTTAGGGTCTTCAATACATTCTACAATATTGTGCAGCTGCACTTGCATCCGCGTGGCTTTCTCGGGGCCTTTGTGTACTGTAAGCCTTGAATAATTCCAAGCTCCGATAGAGTCAATTCTTTAGCTACCGGTGGTTCATCCAAAGGGTCGAGAATTATATACATCTTATCCACGACCTTCTTATAACCTATCAGTACGACAAAGTGCATATTATCCTTAGGTCCGATTTGAAGAATCATCGGCTCATTCATTCTGATACTTTCCAGAATGTTGCCTATACGGGGATGTTTATCATCTGTGCCATTTGAAATATTGTAAGCTTCCAGTACATGGATCACATCAAATTTGGCATCTTTTCCCCCAGTGAATTTAACCTTTAACTCCTGCTGCGAGGCTGGAAATAGATTATATTTTCGGTAATAGTCCATCACGCACAACGAAGTAGCGGCCCAGCAAAGGTTGACTCCCTGCTGATGCTCACATTTAACTCCTTCGATTTGAGTCATAGTTAAAACTCTAGATCACTTCCAGATTCCCCTAATACTAGTATTGTATGGTTTAAAGTACAAACACTGAACATAGTCCTCATACATTGCTCCAAAAAAACTATCAGCTGTTTATAATCTAGGCTTTAACTGAACAGGTCTTTTATCAGCCCCTTCCTTTTGAGGTAGCCGTGCTTATACCACACTAAGCACTAAATTTCCTGGTCGTTTTTACTTAGCTGAAGACCCTATTGAACAGCCTAACTTAAGCCTTTAACATCTATTAAATTAAGCTGGCCAGTGCTTGCTTAACTCCTCTATCGGTTCAAACCTGCCTGCATACCCCATATCTTTCAGCGCGTCGAGAAACGTGGTGACGGTTGTTTGATTTCTCATTCGTTGATCAGACGAAAATCCTATGATGTAAAAACTTTGCCCTATATCTTCGGGCGTAATATCGGCATTTGTCGTGGGGGAGCCATCCTCACGTAAGAAACATATGGAATCAGGAGCCAGGGCAGCAGGAGAAGTTTCATCTTCGAAATAAGCGATCATATTTTCATTTTTATTATAAATGTAAAGTGACCTTCCCGTTGTCTTATCCTTAAAGCGTGCCTGGCCCATATCAAAAGTGCCGTCTGTTGTTTCCGAGAAAAGACATAACTCCCCGTTCATGATGATCTCAGCAAATCCGCGCTCGGTCCTTAGGACATCTAAAACCTCTGAGAGAGGATATTTATCCGGATCAGATTTGTGCCTGGTGATCGCTTCTCCTACTTTTAACGTAAATGACAAACTATTTGTGATACTGGCTGTCACAACATCTTTTTTCCCCATAGGCCAGGTTGCAAAAGCACCTGTATTACCAAAAGAGTCTGTGCTGATGATGCCCCGTACCACATCGCCTGCCAAATCTGTGCTGCCAACCCGGGACGTACTGACAACGGACTTGCTGGCTTGGGTTGTATCATTTGCCACACTGATAGGCGAAGCTATAACCTCCTGCGCGGTAAAATAGGTCATATTAAGCTGCGGCATTGCTCTGCCGCCTCCGTCGCCATCAATAACGGTTAAGTTCTTTTTAGCAGCCAGGTACAGGGTGATCGTTGTTGCCCAGGGGCCGGTTTCGCCTGCTATCACATATTCAGCTGGCTCTGGAATTTCTCTCTGGCTGTTGATTGCCATCTGTAAAGCATCAAATGCCTTAGGTGCAGATGCTATGAAAGGCACGCTATCATCCTGCGCCGATACCGCGTCGGGAGAGCCTATGGCTGCTGGCGAAATGGCCAGAGAATCTAGGGGTAAGTCCTCTGCACTGATTAATACTATGTCTTTACCTAGCGCAATCGCCGCCGCTAAAATCTCTTTACCAACGGAGTATGAACCTCCGCCGCCGCAGCCCAAAAATGTCGCGCCTTCTAATAACCATTGTAAATCTTCATTGCTAAGCTTTGCCATTTTCCTTTCCTTTTTAAAATAACTTCTCGAAGAGGTTCCTAAATAAGTATTGGTTTCTTTTCATTACAAGAATAGCCGATCAGTTTGTAAGCATATGAACTACAGACTTATACTTGCAGATAAGTGCCTAAACGGCCGTAATCACTTTTCTATCTGCAGGGAAGCTTGGATGACCAGTCATTTTGTTGGACGTGATCAAGAATTACAGCAATTGCAAAAAAACCTTGAGCAGGTTTGCGCAGGCCAGGCCGGGATAAGGTTGATAACGGGTGAAGCTGGCGTAGGTAAAACCAGTTTAGTACAGGCGTTTCTAAAAAACTTAAGCAATCAGACAAACATACAAGTTGCGCAATCAATCTGTAATGCTCAGGTAGGGCTATGTGATCCTTACCTTCCTTTCAGGCAAATTGCCGAGCAGTTGATTACACAATCCATAGAGCAAGATGGCGGCCATCAAGCCAATGTAAACAGGGTCAAAAACCTGGTTTCTGAAACGGGCAAGCTGTTAATGGATAACGCGCCCGACTTAATTGGTTCGCTGATCCCTGGATCCAATATGTTGGTGAAACTAGGTGCCCGGTTATTAGAAAAAGAAGACTGGTTTAAGAAATTAAAAGATAAATTTGATACCGAAAACAGCAGCCAGGCGCTGCAGCATGAAAAAATTGCCCCTCAATTTACCCGCCTCTTACAGTCTTTTGCCTCACAAAAACCTGTCGTCATGTTTATTGATAACATGCAGTGGTTAGACGCCGCATCAGCCAGCATGTTGATTTATCTGATGAACCACTTGGGCCAAGCTCCGGTTTTTATTCTCGGCTGTTACCGGGAGGAAGAAAGTGCGCTTCGTGAAGGACGGGTAGCCCCTATGCTGGGTGTTGCCAAAAAGTTACTCGAAACCAACGAGAACCTCTACCTGCCTTTAGGCAATGATCCCGATGAACAAAAAATGCAGTTTTTAACATTATTGTTGGATCGTGAAGATAATACTTTCGATCAAGATTTTCGAAAGAACATGCTGCAACACACCAACGCTAATCCACTGTTTGCTATGGAAGTTTTAAAGTCATTGCAGGAGAAATCCTACCTGGTAAAAAACAAGCATGGTTACTGGTGTTCTACGCCGGATTTAAACTGGAGCCACCTGCCAAACAGAATTCAGGACTTGCTCCGAAACCGGCTGGACAGTTTAAACGATTTCACCAAGGAAGTACTTGCCGTGGCAAGCATCGAAGGGATAGCTTCACGGTCATATGTATTAAGCAAAGTACTTGAAGTGCCTGAACGTAAAATCGTCCGTATCCTATCCAAAGAATTGGAAAGGTCATTACAGATTATGTTCGAAGGAAATTTGAACCGTTCACAAGAGCAATGGTTTTCACTTTTCCATTTCAACAATGCCTTAACACAGAAGTTTATTTATGAGGACTTGGGCCGCAGGGAAAGAATGCTGCTGCACGAAGATGTCGGTCTTGCGATTGAAAACCTGTACAAAAACCACCCCCGTGAAGTTGCCGCTGAGCTATCCCATCATTTTTTGCAAGCCGGCGATCTCAATAAAAGCCTGACCTACAGCTTTGAGGCAATCAAAAACGCACTTAACTTAGGCGCTTATGAAGAGGCCAATGCTATATGTGAAAATACTTTGGCGGTTACCCGGCAACTACCGGATAACCGGGCTAAGGAAAATGAGCTTAAGGTACTTGTTTTGCAGAGTAATGCTGTTAAAGCGATAACCGGCTGGACCTCGAATGAAGTAAAATCAATTTATCTCAGGATCCGGGAATTATGCAAGGGCTTGGGAGAAGTGGAAGAACTGTCGGCTGCACTTTTTGGCCTGTGGGCCTGCCATTTAGGGACACTGGAAATTAAAGAGTCATTGAACATTGCCCAGGAATGCCTTTCCCTTGGTGAACGCTTAAAAGATAATAATGTGCTGATCCAGGCAAATATCGCAATGGGGAATTCATATTACTGGAAAGGGAATATGGCGGTGGCACAGGCCCATATCAGTGCTGCTAATGCCCTTATTGGCAATTCCCTTATCTCCGAGCAGGTACTGCATTATGGCCAGGATCCAAGAAGCATGATCGACATGTTTCAAGTGCTCATCACCTCAAAATCGGGAAGAGTCGATGAAACAAAAGCATTAATTGCAGCAACCTTAGACAATTGCCAACGCTTCGAGCATGACTTTAGCCTGGCTATCGCATTACAGGGGGCTGCCTGGTCAAGCTTACATATTAAAGATGCGAAAAGTGCATTAAAGTATGCTAAAGCCTTGGTTGATTTATCCAGAAAAAAACGATTTATATTTTATGAAGGTGTTGGACTGATGTTCGAAGGTGCCGCACTGATACTCGAACAAAACAATGAGGCAGGCCGGGAAAAACTGGAAAAGGGGTATGAAATTCAGGTAAAGAAAACCTTGTGTCGGGTGTTCGAATCATTATACGAATATTTTAAGGCTTTGAGCTTCTTACAAAATGCTGAATACGAAAGCATGATGAAAGTAAAAAATTTGGCCTTGGAAAGGCAACTCAAAAATGGTGATTTATGTTACTACAACTTTTTGAGTAAATTATATTCATGACACATGGTAAGCCTCTTTTTTCAAGGAAAGTTGTCAGGTTAGGTCTGAGCTAATTCATATAATTTTCTCCTGGTTTTTAAACTGAGCCCTGCTGACGTTAAACAGGTCGATTTCGACCGGTTTAAAATTTGTGACTATAAAAAGATTATCTGTCCCCCCCCCCCCAACCTCTTCCTCTAGCGAGGTACAGCCTCGAACAATATCCCTTACTGAACTTCTATCGACCTTTACAATGCGCATTAGGATGCGCATAATTAGCATATCATCATATGGAGAGAAAATTATGCAACCATTATACGATTTTGATGCTCCAAAAAAAGCAACAAACCTTAGCTTAAATAGTGACTTACTGAAGAAAACAAAAGCTCTTAACATTAATTTATCCGCTACTTTAGAGCAAGCTTTAACAGATAAATTAAAAAGTATTGAAGAAAAAAAATGGGTTAAAGAGAATAAAAATGCCATTACTGCCTACAATGACTTTGTCGAAGAAAATGGCTGTTTTGCTGATGAATTTAGAGAGTTTTAATGCCACAATTTGATGTCTACGAGAATCCAGGTAAAAAAAGCCGTGAAGCATACCCCTATATTATTGATGTCCAAAATGCTCTGATTAGTGACATAACCACAAGGATAGTGATCCCGTTAGGAAGACTTAGTTATTTTAGAAATGAAAAAATGGATGGGCTAACACCAACCATAAGGTATAAAAATGAAGAGTTTATTTTACTTACGCCGCAAATAGCCTCGATACCTGCCAGTTTACTCAAGACCCCTATTGGCTCATTAGAAGCAATGAGAGATGAAATTATCGCAGCAATTGACTTTGCGATCACAGGTATATAGCAGGCATCTCCTACCCCCTTGGGCATGAGCATTTCCTGATAATTTCCCTTATTGTTTTTTCATCTCGGAAGGTGTTTTTTGGAGTTAATTTCGTTTCAAAAGCAGCTAAGTTGTCAGTTATAGTGCTTGGTTTAGGTGGGTGCTACCGAGTACTTTTTGAACCTTTTATTCTTTTATCAAGGTTTTCATCACTTCATCCAAATTCATTACCCGGCCAGAGACAATATCTCTCTCGGCCATATTGACCAATTTTAAAAAAGCTAAACGCTCATCCATTAACTGTGACTGTTTATCACTATCTGTCTGAGATATAGGCTTTCCCTTTTGGTTTATTTGCATTGATTCTTCCTGGATAATTAAAGCGGAGTGTCAAAAATGGATCTCTGGTAACATATTGGTATGAAGAATACGCACAATAAAAATGTCATTCTTTCGCTGCCGATAATAAATAACATGACTTATATAGCGATAAAAAAGGTAACTTCGCTGTGACTTATCGTGAATATAATCACGACCTAATTCAGGGTTGTCAGCCAAAAACTGCAGTGTTTCTATCAGGCCTTCAATATATTTTATTGTTTGTCGTTCACCAAAATCACTAAAACTTCGCGTTGTGATTTGTACGATATCCTGGTCAACATTTTTGGATTGTTTGAATTTACCGGTCATTCGATTCCGCTTTACATTGAGCAAGGGTTGCTTGCATGATATCGGCGATAGAGTTTTCACTTTCACCGCTATTTTCACCATCAGTCAATGCATTCTGTAAAGCTTCTCTTTTGCTTTCTTCTTGTTCAAGTAAGCGAAGCGCTGCGCGCACAGCTTCACTCGCGGAGCCATAACGCCCATTCTCAGTGAGCTGACTTAGAAAAGCTGTAAAATGATCACCTAGGTTAATGCTGGTCGTATGAGCCATCATCTTTCTCCTAATTCTTACTTTTATAAAGTTACTATATTATAGTAACTGGCACAATATAAGTCATTCCCCCTCCTGCTATAAATCGTACACTCGAGATCACTCTCAACTTCACCTTTATATACTCCAAGGGTTGTGAGATGTCATCTCTGCTGCCGGGAGCCGAACTCTCGTGGCCTTGCTCCCGCCAAAGGGCTTTACCGGATACTTTCGAAACAAACGATTTCTCCTCTACCTCTTACTGTATTTTGCTTTTTATTTTAAGTTGCTTCCACCCACGTTTTTTTGCATATTACATTTATTAATATAATGTTAAGGAAAACACTTGCTTTTACTTCACGAAATTTCAAAGTCTTATCAAAAAAACTCGGTTATCAATCAATTAAGCTATCAATTTGATCAACAACGCTACTGCATTATTGGCCCCAACGGCAGCGGTAAGACCACCTTGTTGATGTTGGCAGCAGGCCTGGAAATCGCCAGCTCGGGGAAAGTAACCTTAGATGATAAACCCATTTCTTCAGTCTCCGCCAAACGCCAGTTGGGGATATCATCGGATAAAATTATGCTGCCGGATTTCTTAACGCCGCAACAGTTGCTTGAATTTCATTGTTCGCAGCATGCTTGCCCGTTTCCCACGCAATTCATTGAACACTTAGGTTTTGCTCCCCAGTTAACCACACAAGTCTCTGCTTTATCACTTGGCAATTTAAAGAAGATCTCACTGTTGCTGGCATTGGCACATCAACCGCAATATTTGCTGCTTGACGAGCCGACAACCGGCTTAGATCACCAAAGTCGCACCTGGCTTTTGACCTATCTTGACAGCTACCCCGGGAAAATTATCGTCACCAGCCATGAAGAGAGCTTTACCGAAAATGAACACTACCGCAGTGTCTTTCTCAATGAATTAAATCAAGGCAACAGCATCATATCATGAGCCATTATTTTAAACTGCGCGGGCAAATTTATTATTTTGAATTAAAACGTATGTTGGCATCGGTGATCCAGCTAGTTAGCTTTTTAATGATGATACTTTACCTGGCAATCCCGGCATCTATCCTCACCGCCCTGGTGTCTTTAAGTGTGATAGCAGATATGCAAACTCCGCCGGAGCAGCGTATTTTGTACCAGTGGGGTTACTTTATCCTGCTATATCTGCTACTTAGGATCCAGAAAACAGCCATTTTGGCGCAAAGCTATCAACCCTATATGGCCAGTTTGCTGATCCCCGCCAGGCACAGATACACGGCAACCTTTTTGCTGACCTTAGCCGCCGGCAATATCCCGTTATTGGCACCGCTGTTTTTAGTGACCTTTATTCCTGATTGGCAAACTTTCATCCATCAGCTGCACTTCCCGCTCTTTGCCCTCTCGGCCATAGTGCTTGCCTGGATCAGTATAAAAAATAAAGGGGTTCCCTGGTTAAGTCTATGCCTGGCGCCTGTACTGCTGTATTTTACAATAAAACACTATGACATCAGTGCCGTTACCCTCAACACCGGGGTCTTAGCCTTATTGCTGCTGGAAGCGGTTTTCGATCCCCTTCGCTTTATCGGCAAACAGACCTGGCGTATGCAGCAGTATTGGCAAATACGCTGGATTGCCATCATGAAAAACCCCACCAATCTCACCGGTCGTATTTACTTTTGCGCCTTGTTTCTGGGCTTGGTTGCCTATGTGCAATATAAAATGGCGCTAGGCGCCAACGGCTTTATCCAAATATTGGTGTGCTGGGTACTGGCCCTGGTGATAGGTTCTTATCAATTTGATAATGAAAGGTTTTACCGTAAGCATCCCCATTACCTGGCCGGTTTGTTAAATCAGCACCGCAGCCGTTATCTTATTGATATGCTGCCGGCCATGGTGATTGCCGTGCTTACAGGTTCAGTCATCACTTTTGGCTTAAATTTCTCCGTGGGGATGTTAGTGCTGTTACCTTTAGGTGTGCTGCTTACTATTGTCAGCGTCACTAAGTTTTACCGTAACTTTTTTATTTTACCGAGCCTGTTTTACGCCCTGTTTTTATTCTACCTTAAAATGGCATAAAGCTCAGCGGACAAAACGCCGACAACCAAGAGCGCCGGAGTAAGCTTAGCTGCCTCCGGCGTTTTTATATTGAGCTCTGGCAAAAGTGAGTAAAAAGTCCGAAAAACGGAGCTAATACTTTTATGCCTCGGTCACCAGCTCCCGTAACGGACCATATTCCGACGGCAGGCTTTCGGTATCTTCAAGCAGGGACAATAAATCCTGTCGGATCGGCACTCGGGCGGTATGCTCGGCGATTGCCCTGGCATTAAGCAGCGGCGGCTTACCCACGGTTTGTGCGGCCCTGAAGGTGGTGTTGATCACCCGTCTGGGGGTATCAGCAATATTGATACCCTGGGAGTGAATCATCATAGGATCCATCAAAATCACCGAACCGCGCGGCGCCAACAGTTGCGTGGTACTCGGGAAATAACTCTGTTCATAAACCCGGTAATCTATGCCTTTTTGCGGCGGACGCGGATCGCTGTTTTTAAAATAATAACCCGGTTCTTTTTCCCTGTGGGTGCCGGGCACGACTATGGTTGCCCCGTGCTCCGGGGTAAAATCGTTCAACAACAAAAAAACGTGTAAATAATTCGGGGTTATCTCGCCGTCCGGCCACAAGGTATCCCGGTGGAAACTGATATCGCCGTCCAGGCCACGCTCGGCGTTTCTCGGATCCGGCATATTGGTTTGCATCAGACTGTCACGCAGTACGGGTTTATCCAGGTAGCCGTGAACAAGTTTCTGGATACGCTCGCGCATCACCAAATCCTGAAGCTCCTGGCTGACGGCATAAAGGCAGCGGGTGGTTCTCAGCGGCCAGCTGTGAGATAAAATCACCTCCTGCTCAGATCTGAAAGCTTCCACCTCAAGCTCGAAGCCGACACAGGCTTTTTCAATTTTATCCACCAGTGCGATATCGACGAAATCTTTCAGCACGATATACCCGGCCTGTTTCAGGCAGTATAAGTCACGATCGTGTTGGTTTATGCTCATTTTGTTCTCCTGTTAGCGCCGGGCGCGCGGACGTACTATTTTACCATTGGCAGAGCGCGGAATAGCTTCAACAAATTCCATCAGGTGCACCCGCATATGATCCAGCTGCGGCCACTGACATTCGATCAAATCGAGAATCCCCCCTTGCAGCTCCTTGGGGTCACTGCCATTACCGGGCACAATAAAGGCCTTAACCCTTGATACCCCGTCTTCATCCCTTGCTTCCATGACCGCACAATCTTCTACCCGCTCATCGCGGCGAATGACATTTTCAATACGCACCGGGCTCACCCATTCGCCGCAGCCGGTTTTGATCATATGATCCCAGCGTCCGGCATAAAATAAATAGTCCCCGGATGCGGTAAAAACATCATCGCTGACATACCAGCTCTGTTCAAAAGCCGCACGGGTCCGCTGGGGATCGTTCCAGTAACCTGTAGTTACACTGTTGCCGCGGATACACAAACGCCCCTGTTGCCCCTGCTTAACCTCACGGCCATCGTCATCGATAAGCTGTACTTGATAACCGTCAAGCACCTTGCCTAAAGCTCCCTGAGGCATATCTTCGCCGTTACCGGCAATAAAAAAGTGCCCCACTTCCACCGAGCCGAAGCCTTCGGTCACCGACAGGCCGGTCAAGTTAGTCCACTTATCCCGCACCGATGCCGACAATACATCCCCGGCAGACATCACCATACGCAGCGAGCGATACCAGTCATGCTCCCCCGCTTCGCTGTGGCGGTTAAGCTCGGTTAAAATCCGCGGCTGTGCCAACAGCACACTCGGGCGGTAACGTTTGGCAGCAGCGATAACCTTGTCCACCGTCATTTTTTCTTCGGCAACAACCAGGGATGCACCGGCAAGCAGGCTAAACATCAAGCCGCCCACCAGGGAATAACCAAAAGTCAGTTTAGTCACCGTCATCACAGTATCCTTTGGCGTCAGCCCCATCAACCCGGCATCCACGCTTTGTGCGCAGTTGAGAATATCCAGATGACGGCGGGTCACCGCTTTGGGCCTGCCTGTGGTGCCCGAGCTGAAGGTCAGGTATAACACATCGTTGGCGGCCATGACTTCATAGTCACAGCAAGGAGCTGAATTATCGACAAAAGCCTTAGTCGCCTGTTCAAACAGAGGGTCCACTTCAACCAGCACACTTGCAATCTCGGACTGAGCCAGGCTTTGTCTCAGCGAAGCATTCTCGACAGAAACCACCAGACATTTGGCGCCTATATGTTTTAGCAGCGCGGGGATATCGGAGGCATTCTCATTCGGGTTAATGCCTACCGGTATCGCCCCCAGCGAAATGGCGGCAAGGAAAATATAAATATAAGCCGGGGTATCCGGCAGCACCAGCGCCACCCTGTCCCCGCGCATAACCCCCTGGTCCATCAGCAGCGCACGGGCAATGCCGACACTTTGATAAAGTGCGCCATAGCTGATCACCTGATCGTTAAAATACAGGGCAGGCACAGGGGAAGCGCCGCCGTCGGCATGTTTGACCAGAAGATCGGCAATCAGGTTATAGCGATCCCCGCTCCCGGGTAGGGTAAAATTATTTTCTGCAACAGTCATCTCTAACTCCTTTGGCAAAATGCCTGTTTAAAATTACGCGGTAATAGCCATACGGCTTTGTTGCCAGACACTTTTAATCGCCTGAATTTCTTCGATAAGTTCGTCAATAGACGGAATATTTTTTTCTCGTTCCAGCACTACGGCTTTCGGCGCTTTCGTGCGGCAGGCATAAGCAAATAAGTCGAATACTGCCTGGTTAACCGCATGGCCGTGGGTATCGATATAGACGTCTTCGATTTCCTCGCCGCCGGCCAGGTGAATTTCCACTACCCTGTCGGCGGGCAGGCTATCGATAAAAGCTATGGGATCCAGGTCATGGTTAAGGCAATTGGCGTAAAGGTTATTGATATCGAGTAACAAACCGCAATCGGCCGCCTCGATCACCCGGGTAAGGAACTCGGCCTCGTCCATTTCGGCCCCGGGAATATTGAAATAATAAGCAATGTTTTCAATCAGCACGGGAATGCCCACCACCTCGGCCATATGGCGGATTTTTTGTGCGACAAAATCCGCCGTTGCCTGGCTGCGCTGCAGCGGCAGTAATTGTCCTGCGTCCACTTGCTGTGCCTTGGTAAACGCCAGATGTTCGCTGAACCAGGGACAACGCAACCGGGCCAGCTCAGCCTTAACCCGCTCCAGATGGCCGTCATCGATGCGGGCCTCATCAAGTGAGCCCAAAGAAGCACTGACCCCGTGGGCGGTTACCGGCACCCGGCCTACCACCTGCTCGTAAAAGTCATCCGGCAAGATACCGGCAAAGGCGGTTTCAACAATCAACTCAAGAAAGTCGAACGAGTCAATCTGCTCAACTATCTCCTGTGCGATCTCAGTTCTGAAACTAAGTCCCACCCCCAGCATGGGCAGGCGGGCCTTATCGAATTTAGGTTGCATCAACAGCCTCCGGTTGATTCATCTATGTCCATGTTAAGACTTGCCTGTTGTCGGCCCCGGGTGGCGATCAATAACGGGCAAGTCCCAAATAAAGTGGTGTGCAAGCCCGCAGCAAGCACACCGCCGATCCCTTGGCTCCCGGCATTTTTTCCTTAAGCCAAGACTCGGCAAAAAAGTTACGACTGCTTATAAGCCTGCCAATTCCACTTCTCGATCAGATACTCCGGCTTAGCGATGGCTTTAAAACCAAATTTTTCATACAGGCCGTGAGCTTCAACGGTGGCGATCAAAGAACGCCTTACCCCCTGCAATTTCGGGTGATTGGTCATCTCCTGCATCACCCACTTACTCAGTCCTGTGCCGCGGTGCTCTTCCTTGATAAAACCGTCGCCGAGAAAGGCGAAGGTGGTATAGTCGGAAATTGCCCGTCCGAAACCAATTTGTTCTCCGTCATCGGTAAAAACGGCGAAACATAACGAATGCTTGATCGCTTCTTCTACCGCCTCACGGGATATGCCTTTGGCCCAGGGACTTTCCGTTAAAAATCCATGGATAAAAGACAAATCCATTTCCTCAAGCTTGGTGCTGATCCGGTAACCTTCCAAAATAAACTCTCCCTATATGTGTATTACTAACAGATTAAACTCATTGATGGTGCTGACTTAAAGCACATGTTATCTTCGCCGTCAGGTGACCAGCACCATAGACGGGCTCAGCCTTAAAACACCGGCACGCATTAAATAGTCGAGCATAGGCATCAGGCTGGCCTGCACTTCTGCAGCTTCCCCGCGCACCAGGGCCGCCACCGGGGCCGGTTTATATGCCCGGCCAAGTACGCTTGCCAGCTTGTTTGGAATAATCGAAACATCCACCGCCAGCCCGCTTTCTTCTTTGGGTCTGAAAATGACCGACTGACTGGTTTGCTGCTCACTGGCAACACTTTCCCCGGCCCTGAGCTGCTTGACTGCCGTGATCACATCATGGCTGAAAGTTTCCACCAGCACATAAGGGCACAGGCTGACACAATCCCTGAGAGCCAGCGGCCGTACCTGCATTTGCATATCACTTTTTTCATCCCTGTGAAGCAGTCTGCGGGATACTTCATTAAGACCGGCTTCATAGCGTAAAACATCTTTAAGCAGGCTGTTTTCCCGAGCGGATTTCTGCAGAAAATTGGCATAAGATACCGCTTCTTCGGTTGCACTGGGCATGCCCGGCGGCGCACTCTGCTGATAGCTCTGCCACGGATGGCTGAAATTATCCCCCAGCATTTCTCTGGAGGCAGGTAAAAGATTGGCTACCCGCTTAAAGCGGCGCTCGGATAACAAAGAAGCCAACAAGGTCACGCGTTTACGCGCCGTTGGCGACAGGGCGGCTAAACTTTCTTTACAGGCTTGGTGCTGCTCGGGAAGCAGCTCGCTGCCGCACTGTCCGAGATAACGTTTCGCTTTTTGCTCGTTGGTGGCGATATCGGCGAGCGCTGCCTGAAAAGCGGCAGTCATATAATCATTAGGCTTGCTCAAGGCTGGCTACCTGCTGGGATAATTTATTATTGATCGCTGCCAGGCGCTCCCGGTCGGCCCCTTCAAGCGCTTGCTCAAGGGCAACACTGAGACGGTAGCTGAGCGCGATATTTCGTCCGGAAAGTCCCTGGACAAGACGTAACTTGGTCTTATTACCGGCAAGTTCAAAAACCCGGGTCATCAGGCCTTCAGCTTCCTCGCCGTCGATGCCGAGTAAAATATCGGTAAAAATGGCCATCGCCCGGGGACGCAACTCTCCCGGCATACGCGTGGCATCGCCGAACCATACGGTAGTGCACTCTGCCGGACGATTCATATCATCGGTACCGAACAGATGCAGGCTTGCCGAGGGTTTGTCGCTTTCATTGGCGACATTATGGATGCACGAGGGCAACAAATACCCGGTTTCTCCCTTCACGGCTTCGATATGGTTATCCACCGTCAGCTCTGGATGTTCGAGATCGCCGGCATTGTCATAGGTTTCAAACACCATTTCATTATGGAAAACCCCGGTAACCCCCCAGGTGGAGTGCATATGCGGACTGTTTTTATGGTGCGGCGGCCAATAAATAAGGTGCGCGGCAAACTGTTGGTCCAGTGACACCAGCAGCGGCGGCTGCGGTTTCAGATCCGGTGCCTGTTCGAAATGGCCCAGGGCACGCTCTATACAGGACATGACAAACTCAGGCCCGGTAAGTGCCTCCCTCATCAAGGTACGTATCTGGGGAATTTTATCCTGCTCTTGAAGATTTGAAGAAAGAATGGTGAGCACGGACTGCTCAAAGTCAGCTAACCTGGTCATGGTCCCTCCCAACCCCTGCTTGCCTTAGGCGGCCAAGCCTGGTCTCTTATCCATTAGAAATTAAGTAAAACATAAAAATCAATAAAGTGAGCGAAGTCATACCAAAAGGTAAAACAACACTCACTTACCTTTAGGTTCTGCCTAGTTTGCTATTAAGAGCAAGACAGACAACCAGCTTCTGCACCGTTTTGGTTTTCAGAAGAGTCGCTAGACTCAAGTGCGAAGTCCTTCAACTCTTCCATTACTTCAGCTGTTTGATAAGACATATTTAATCTCCTTATTTATATTGATTTTTCTACTTAATTTAAAAACGCATGCGTAACATGCAATTAACATCCTATACACTTCGTACATGCTGTCAATCGCTTTTTATCAAAAATATTTATTTTCATTTTTTTAATCTTTAAGGCTTGATTTATAAAGCCAAACCGAGTTTAGTGCTCATAATGGCTCTTAGAAACCAAAAACAAATGTAACCAAATTGTTACATTAATTAAGGTGAAAACCTTATTTTTCGTACTAATAACCATAAGTTAAATATGGATTTGATAGGGAAATATCGGACAACAGCGATTGTCTGTGATTTTAATGGGGAGTAGATTTATGCTGAAATCTGGCGAGCAGTATCTTTCGGGTCTGCGTGATGGACGAACTGTCTATATCGGCAATGAAAAAGTGGAGGATGTCAGCCAACATGACGCCTTTCGCCATGGTGCACGCACCATTGCCGATATCTATGATAAAAAACGGGCAGACGCCGGACTTTCTTATACCGAAAACGGCGAAGTTTTCAGTGCTTATTACAAGATGGCACGAACACGTGAAGATCTGGAATTTCGCACCTCGGCACACCGTACACTGGCGTCTTACCACCACGGCCTTATGGGCAGATCTCTTGATTATGTTTCCAGCTTTATCACCGGAATGGCTACGGCACCACAAATGTTTGGCCCTTATGCCGACAATATCAGCCGCTATTACGATTTCTTACGGCAAAAAGACATTTTTCTCGCCCATGCCGTGGTGCCGCCGCAAACCAGCCGGGATCCCGAGTTCTACCAGCGGCCGAATATTTCTTCGCCAAGTTGCCAGGTAGTGGCCGAGCGTGATGACGGAGTGATCGTGCGTGGCATGAAGATGCTGGCAACAGGCGCCATTCTTGCCGATGAGATCTGGGTCGGTAATATTATTCCCCTGGCTCCCGAGCACAAAGCAGAAGCCATTACCTTTTCACTGCCCTGTAATACCCCCGGCCTGTCGATGTGGGCGCGCCGCCCCTATGAAAACACGGTAAAACATCACTGGGACGCCCCCTTAAGCACAAGATTCGACGAAACCGACTCCGTGCTGATTTTCGACGATGTCTTTATCCCGTGGGATCGGGTCTTCGTCCATAACGATCCGCAGCTGGCACGCGCTATTTATATCAACACCCCGGCTCATGTATACGGCAATCACCAGTCCAATGTCCGGGTCCAGAGCAAACTCGGCTTTATACTCGGCCTGGCAGAGCGCCTGGTAAGCGCCAACAATCTTGAAGAGATCCCGGTTATACGCGAGACCCTGGGCCGTTTGGCGGGCCAGGAAGCCGCCTTATCCGGCATGATCGCCGGGCAAATCCAGGCGGGAGAAAGCTGGGCCAACGGCTATATGGGTTATAACCGCAGGATGATGTATGCCGCCCTGAACTGGAGCGTAGAGCATTACAGCAAGTTTATCGCTGAGCTGCGTACCCTGCTTGGCGGCGGTGCTTTTAACCTGCCGGCGGATCATTCTATTTTTCAGGATCCGCAAATGTCGGCGTTGTTTAATAACTATTGGACCACACCAAACATAGATGCCGGTGAGCGCTTAAAGCTGGTACGCCTGATCTGGGATCTGGTAGGCAGTGAATTTGCCGGACGCCAGCTGCAATATGAGCAGTTTTTCGCCGGCGCCTCGATGATCCTTGCCGGACATAATTTCCGCGAAGCCCCCTGGCAGGAGTTCAGGGGAATCATCGACCAGCTTATCAGCGAACAGCCCGTACCGGTACCGACAGCGGCAGCGGCGTCAATAGTTAACAGCACACAAGCCGTGTAATTTCAGCCCGCTGACACGCTTATTTCAAAGGAAAGAACAAAAGGAAGACAATCATGAAAATTCTCTGTTCCAGCATCCCGGCTTTAGGCCATTATCACCCTATGCTGCCCACGGTCAAAGCCCTGGCGGCGGCCGGCCATGAAATTCTTTTTGCCATTGCCCCCGGCTTTCACGGGGAAATTAACGGCGATGGCTTTAAAGCCGTCGCCGCCGGTATGGACATGGACGACCTGATCGCTGCCGCCGATGAGCCGATGCCGAACCAGGAAGTGCTGCGCCCGGATCAAAAAGCGGCGCGGATGTTTTCCCAGATAGCCCCCCGGGCCATGCTAAAACCCCTGATGGAAGTCGCACAAGAATGGCAGGCGGATGTGTTATTACATGAAGAAGGCGAATATGCGGCCCCCCTTGCCGGCCACCTGCTTGGCCTGCCCAATGTTGCCGTCGGCTGGCCGTCGCCGATGCGGGCGGCCTTTCAGCTTGAACGCCTGGAGAATGCCTTAAATGAATTCTGGCTCGAATCCGGGGTAACTCCGCCTGCCAACGGCGGCGTATTCAAGACTTTATATCTCGATCCCTGTCCGCCTATGTTACAAACCCCTTTTGGCCTGTCGCTTGAGACCGCCTTTTCCATCCAGCCGGCGGTGCCGGAAAAACTTGAACCGTCGGCGGCCCCCGCCTGGTTGAGCGCCATGCCCGACGGCCCGGTTGTCCACGTTACCTTTGGTACGGTTGCCACCTATAATACCGCCCCGGATATCTATCTCGATATTATTAACGGCCTGGCCGGCAAAGGAGTCAACCTGGTGATCACTGTCGGCGAGAACCTGGATCCGGCGGCCCTGGGCAGTCATGGCGAGAATGTTCATATTGAGCGCTATATTCCCCATGAACAACTGCTGCCCCACTGTGACGCTGTGGTGTGCCATGGCGGTTGCGGCTCAACCGTATCGGCGCTTGCCCACGGCCTGCCGCTGATCGTGATCCCGCGCGGCGGCGCCGTTCAGATGCGCAATGCACAAGCCTGCGAGCGCACCGGTGCCGGGCGCATGATTGCCCCGGGAGATGTCAATGTTGACAATATCCGGGACAGGATTCTCCAGGTCCTGGCCGACAATAGCTTTAGAGAGACGGCTGAAAAAATAGCCGACGAAATCTACCAACTGCCGCCGGCATCGGCTGCGGTAGCGCTGATCGAAAACCTGGTTACCGGACAAGGGGAGCAAAGTTGTGGCTAGCACTTCCCGACAAAGCAGCCCGGAGTTACCGTTTTACCTGGCGCTCTCTTGCTCCCCCTGTGCTCAGGCCTGGGCAGAAGTTGTCGTCGGCTGGTCACCGCAGGGAAAGATGGAAAGCCAGTGTTTCCTCAATACCAAAACCACCCGGAGCAATTTATGGCGCAGCCCCAAGCTGATCCCAACCGCTGACGGTACCTTAACGGCCTGGCACCGGGATGGTGCGCGGCTGGCGGTATCGCAGTTTTTAGATGTGCATGAGTCAGATCTGCAGGGCAGGTTAAAAACACACAGCTTCTCCAAACCCGTCAGCCAGTTGGTATACGATGATAACGGCGCTTTGCTGGTGCTATCTAGGGAGAACCTATACCTGTGCCCCTCCCTAGATAGCCTACAGGAAAAACAACCGCAACTGGTGAGCCGGGATATTCTCGCGCTTGCCGCTATCGGTGACGCAGTTTACCTGGCAAAGAAAGAAATGGATCACTTACTGGTTGTCACAGCTGATGGCGAAGAAATTTACCGCTATCCCTTTGAAGGCCGGGATATTGACAAGATCTCTTTAAAAGGCACAAAACAAACCGGGCTTTTCCTGGCACTAGGGGATTGCCCAATCAAGGGAAAATGCCGCTTTACCCTGCTGCGCCTCAAGGACAATAAAACGTTTTTCGACGACGTGGCCGGAGTAGGTATTGCCGAGCTGCAAATCAACTGCCGGGTGCTTGATAACCAAAACATCGCTCTACTTGGCGAATTAGATACGGTATCCGGCCTCTACCTGATTGATGAAAACGGCCACAGACAGCGCCTGAGTGACCCTTCATTGGAAGTTGACCTGATGTCCTGGTCGCCAAACGGACAAAACGTGATTATCAGCGGCAAGGATACAAGAATACCCGGGGCACGGCGCAGCCAATGCCTGGGCCGTGACGGCTACCTTTACCTAGACCAGGCCCAGGCGACTTGCCAAGCAAGCTGGGTCAATAACCTGGACTATATCCGGGTGGTTGAGACTCTGGAAAGTACGCCCTGCTGGACCTTATCTCGGGAAAGTCTGCCACAGCGGCAGCAAGTCCGGCAAACCCCGAATAACAAACAGCCTCAGGAACAAGCACAGCTTGATTCAGCTAACTCGCTGGTCTTTTCAGGAAATGAAAAAACGCCTGATTTTGCAATACTTTATGTCATGGGCCCCCACAGATTCTTTGCCAGCGGGCCGGAGCGGCTTTTTTACCACTACAGCATCCGCTCAGAGCTTCAGGCTCTGACAGGTGAACACGGCTTGTTGCTTGGCCTTAACGGCAACGGCGCACTGGGGAGCGGCAGCGATAAGCGGGTTCAGCAAGCAATTTATGCCCGGGCAGCACAAACAGAGATAGACACAGCGATCAAACAGCTGCGTGAGCGCTGCAACGGCCCGGTTTTTCTAGTCGCAGCCAGTCTCGGCTGTCTGCCTGCGCTGGCTTACCTGGCCGATAACGATATTGACGGCGCCGCTTTCATTAATCCTGTCTATAGCGCGGATATCCCCCCGCTGCGGCCGTGGCGCCACCTTTATAGTGAAGACAACATGCTAACTACTGCCCTGGATAGTTATGCCCCTCAAATCAATACCCCGCTATTGCTGGTGCACGGTCAAAGGGACCCGATTTCGCCGTCACAGCACAGCTCTGATTTTATGATGTCGCTGCCGGAAGAGCTTGACTGCCGTTATATCACGGTACAAAACGAAGGTCATATTTTCCAGAGCCACGAAGGCTGGCAAACCCTGTTAACCAGCTTGCATAGCTTTATCCGGGATCTTTGCCCCCAGGTACAGACAACAACACAAAAGGAGCTGGTCAATGCATCATAGTGACACTATGGCGACACTGCTGGCGGAGATCTACCCCGACAGCGCAAGCCGGAAAAAATCCCTGTCCGCTAAGGCACTCAAAACCCTGGTCAGTGACTATATACAAGCGCAAATCCCTGATGTGATCTTGCTGCTCATCCACGGCTCCGCCACCACAGGAAAAATGACCCCCTACTCAGATATAGATGTTATGGTGGTGCGCAGAAATTTTGCTGGCATCCGCAAGCATATTGCTTCTCATCAGGGTTACTGCCTTGATGTTATCGAGACCGGCGCCGATCATATCCAGGACTTGCTGGCCAATGCCCGCCATAGCGGCAATGACTGGATCGTCAGCGCTTTAGCCCTGGGAGAAGTGGTTATCGATAAATGGCAAGACAGTACCCAGGCCAGGCAGGCGGCAAGTACCCTGCTTGAAACCGGCCCGGACGCCCCGCCGGCACAGCAAATCAATATTATCCGTTCATCGGTCACCAGCCTGGTTTCAGAGCTCTGCCGCAGTAAGACGGAAGATCAGGCACTGATGGCGGGTATGGCACTGTTTACGCCGCTCTCTTCTTTGCTGCTCAAACAACAAGGGGCCTTTTCCCACCGCGGCAAGCACCTGGCCAACCACCTGGAAGCGGCGGCGCCCGACATTAACCGGCGCTTGCGCCAGGCCTACAATGAACTGCTGGAGAATAAGCCCCAAGCCCTTGCGTTATTGGCGCGTGATATTCTCACTCCCGTTGGCGGCTGGCTGATGGCAGGTTTTGAAAATAACAGCAGGCTTGCACCCAAAGCAGCAAAAGTGCAGAACTAGCGGCGTTGTTCTTACCTGCCATCCCTTGCGCTACGGGCACAGGGGATCAGGCGAATGGACACGCGAAAACTGGAGACATTTAGCAAGATGAATAAAACACAAACCGCCAACAACCTGGCGACAACCGCCTTGTTTGCTCAGGCAAAACGCCATGAAGATCGCACCGCTTTATTGGTTGACGGACAAGCATTCAGCTACCGGGAAGTGGCGGATATTGCCACCGGTTACGCCAGACAACTTGCCGCCCTTGATATCCGTCCGGGAGAACGGGTGCTGATGGCGATGCCCGACTCTATCGGCTTTGTCGGCGCTTTCTTCGGTATCATGTCGGTTGGCGCCGTTGCCGTCCCGGCCGCCCCGGGGCTGTCGCAGCAGGCAGCTCAGCATATCATAGATAAAACCGACTGTAAGCTTGCCCTGGCGGCAACAAGCGCCTCCCTTGAAGCGCTTGAAAACTGCCAATTGCTCTTTATCGATTGCCAAAGCCGTACGCCATTTCTTGATCAAACCACCGATGCCCCCTTTGAAGTGGTTGAGCGCACCGGTGATGATCTCGCCTATATCTTGTTCAGCTCAGGCTCTACCGGGGCGGCAAAAGGCATTCCCCACCGCCATATCGATCTTTTGCACTGTGCCGCAGCCTATGCCGATCCGGTAGTGAAATATCAAAGTGATGATATAGTGCTGTGCGTACCTAAACTTTCTTTTGGCTACGCTCTGGGCTGCAACCTGGTCTTTCCCTTATTATCCGGCGCCGCCTCAATACTGATAGAGCCGGTACCGACCCAGGAAGTGCTTGAACAAACTGCCCGGCTACAGCCGCCGACAATTTTTATCGGCCAGCCGAGAAACCTGGTGGCTATGCTGGAAAGCGGCCCCGACGGCCCGTTTAACAAACTGAGACTGGCGGTTGTTGCCGGTGAAAAATTAAGCCCGACACTGGCACAGCGCTGGCAAGAGGTTTTTCCCGGCGTGCCCCTGCTCGACGGCTACGGCACCACGGAAGCCAATGCCATTTTTATTTCCAATACTCCGGATGCCTCAAAACTTGGCAGCCTGGGTAAACCCCTGTCAGGTTATCAGGTACAGCTGCTTGGCGGGCCGGAATTAACCCCGGTTGAAGAAGGAGAAACCGGCGAGCTCTGGTTCAAGGGAGACAGTGTCTGCCGGGAATATTGGCAAGATCCCATAGCAACTGCTGAGCGCATTCGCGATGGCTGGGTGCGTACCGGGGATCTCTTCACCCGGGATCAGGACGGTTATTATTTTCTCCAGGGACGGCGCGACGATCTGCTAAAAGTGGGCTGCGGCGACTGGGTTAACCCACTTAGCGTCGAAGCCGAGATCCAAAAGGTAGACAAGGTTGCCGAGTCTGTGGTGGTAGGTCATCCCGACAGCGACGGGGTGATCCAGCTTAAAGCCTTTATCTTATTAGTTGAGGGAACACGGCCAACCCGGCGCATACGCGATGAGATCCTTATAACGGTAAGTCAGGCTTTCGAGCAGACCCCCTCACATCATATCCAGCAAATAGAATTTGTTTCCAGCTTGCCAAGAACAGCAACCGGCAAGCTGCACCGGCAAAAGCTCAAGTCCCATACTCAACTTGAATTTGCCTATCAGTGCTGAGTCTGGATTCAGGCTTGGAAATAACAACAGCCGCTAAAGATACACAGGAAACTTGATAATGTCGATCGGACATCTTAATGATCTTTATAGCAAACATTATGACTATGCCCGGCGGCCTGACAAACCGCTGAGTACTTATATTATTGCCACCACACCACGCAGCGGCAGCACCCTGCTGGGCCTGAAGTTGTGGCAAACCGGCGTACTCGGCGGTCCCACCGAATATCTGAACCTGCCTTACCGCCATCAACTGGCCCGCCGGTTCGGGGCACAAAACAGCCGTGAATATCTGGAACAGTTGAAAACGTGGCGCACATCAGCCAATGGTATTTTTGCTTGTAAATTATTCTGGTCGCACCGTGTGGCACTACAAGCTGCTCATCCTGAAATGCTGCAAGCACTTGCCCCCACGGCTTATGTGTTTCTTACCCGGGATAACAAAACCGCCCAGGCAGTGTCATTGTCGCGCTCGATGCAAACCCACTCCTGGGTTGCCAGCGCCGAAAAAAAACAGCAGCCTAAATATGTTTACCGGCATATTCTAAAATGTCGTGAATATCTGCGCTGGCAGGAAGAGGGTTGGCAGCAATATTTCAACAAGCAACAAAGCAAAACCATATCTGTCACTTATGAAGAGCTGGCAAAAGATACCGAGAGCACGATTGATAAAATCAGCACTTTTCTGGGGGCGGATAGCAAAGACAGCACTCCAGTGACCCTGCCGGATATCCATGTGCAGGGTAACAAGGAAAGTAAACTCTGGCAGCAGCGGTTTAACGAAGACTATCAACGCCTTGGTTACCGGGACATGGATATGCAGGCCCTGAGCGCTGACTTTCCCGGTTATGTCGGCAACTGGTCGGGGGCTTTTCCTGTAGAAACTTAGGCGAAATGATATACCCGCCCAGCGAAAGGGCAGGCAAGCCTGCCCCATTGCATCACTGCTTTTTGCCCGCTTACTTTTTCTGGCCCGCGGCATCAAGCAGACACTGGTACCAGGAGTCCACATATTGTGCGTAGCCGCGCTGAAAATATTCTTCATGACCTGCTTTTGCTGCGCTGCGGCCAACTTCAACCATTTCAGCCATGGCAAAACTAAGCGCCTCTGCCCCGGCATCGGGTTCAACAAAATTAAATTGCGCATATTCCATTAGGGAATCCGGACATCCAAGCAAGGATTCCTGGGTGGCAATCACAGGAGTATTGCAGGCGACGGCTTCACGCAGGATGATCGCCGCATGTTGCGCCACTTTATAACTGGACTTGGTATAAACCAGACACGTTAAACTGTTCAGTAAACGCGGTACTTCCCAGTTAGGGATAAAGCGGCGAACCTCAATCGCCTCATCTTGGGACTCATCAAGATATTCGCTAAGATGAAACTTACCGCCGATCTCCCCGCCGACAAACAATAACCGACCTTTGCCGTACCTTTGGCGATAGTGACGAAACGCCTGGATGATATCATCAAGTTTTTTACCGTGGACAAACTTGCCGTAAAAACCAAAAACAGGTTCATCCTGGTTGCCCCAATCCCGGGTACCGGCTTTGTTGTTGCCGTTAAAATACCTGGGATCGGGCAAATAGGGAGATACCGTACGGGTAGGACAATATTCGGCGAAAACATCCCCGGCAATCCGGGATTTGGGGACAAAATAAGTGACATTTCTCAATACCGAGCGATATAAGGTCCGCAAATCTTCTGAGCCACACAAACGAACAATATCACTGCCGGCATGGGTCACCACATGCGGGATCCCCAGCTCATCTGCGATTTGACTGCCGGCCAGGGCGTAGGGCTCCAGATAATGGGAGAAGATCACATCGGGTTTGTGCGCCAAAATGGTCTTTCGTGCCTGTGCCAGATAAGAAACATAACCCAGCTCAGAAAAAGGCAGGAATACCGAATCACTCAAATGGGCTGCATAAACCACAGAAACACCGGGGTGAAGCTCACGCCAGATATCGGAATCACTCTCATCGCGCGATGCGCGTATCGACTGTTTACGCGGGTAATAGGCGTCGGTACAAACAACAACCTTTGCCCCTTTTTCAGCTAATCCATTGGCTAACCAAAGGTTCAAGGTACTCACTTGACCGGAAATAGGCGGAAACTTACCCAAAATAGCAACAGTCAATCCCATATAAATTCTCCTTCATTTAATATCTACTGCCGGCTTAGCGCCCGGGCAATGCCAGGGCACCAATACTTGCCGTACAGGCAAAATCAGCCCATCAACAGGCCAAGCCTTTGAGCAATCCATTATTGCTAATAACCACAACAGAAGCAAAATATTATTAATTTATTATCATATCATTAACAAAATTTAGTCACACAAATCAAATAGCAGAGATTCTTCGGCATACAAGCACGGCAATAATCAGTATCATTACCCCGCCCGGGGCTTTTTACCTTTACTAGAGGCGGTGTCTGGCGGATGCTTAACTTTCAACATGTGCGGTTAAACGGAATAACTTTATGAAAAAACCTGTTTTATATTATGTTTACGATCCTATGTGCAGCTGGTGCTGGGGTTATCGCCCTACCTGGCAGACTTTGCAGGAAAAGCTGAAAACAAGGGTAGAGATCCAATATCGCCTCGGGGGATTAGCACCGGATAGTGATGCCCCTATGCCTGATGAGATGCAAACATTTTTGCAGCAAACCTGGCATAAAATCTCCCAACAACTGGGCACAGAGTTTAATTTCGACTTCTGGTCCCGCTGCCGTCCGAGACGTTCAACCTATCCGGCATGCCGGGCGGTGATCATCGCCCGTGAATATGATAAAGAGCAGGCCATGTACCTGGCTATTCAGCAAGCCTATTATCTGCAGGCAAAGAATCCTTCTGAACTCGACACCCTGGCTGATATTGCTGCCACAATAGGTCTTGATAAAGCTCAGTTTAAAGAGCAGCTGACAAGTCACGACATTGAGCAAAAGTTAACGGATGAAATTGCTGCTGCCAGAAAACTACCTATCCAAGGCTTTCCGTCACTGGTCTTAGCAACAGATGACGAGCAAGTACCGATTGCACTTGATTACCATCACTGGCAAACCAGCTATGACAGCATCATAAGCCATTTACAAAACAAGACATCAGCTCTTTTATAATTGCCTGCAAGGAGAAATGCAGCACTGCGCACTTAGGTAACAACTATATGAAAAAAAGCGACAAGAAATTAGATAAAATACTAAGAGAGGCGCTGACCAAGGTTTGTGAAACAGCCCTTGATGAAGTGGCCGGTTTTATCTGGTTAACACATTTTGTCAATTACAACTCATTCCCCGGCTCCCTTGCTGTGGTCTGTGTTTTTAATACCAATAGCGAACTTTCTGATGCCAGAACGGAGCACAAAGATAGCTACTTGATCGGCTTAATAGATAAAGAGCTGGCATCTGCCGGGCTCAAGATTCGGGACATCAAACAACGGGTAAGATTCGATACCGAAGAAAATTGCCAAAAAGAAAATAATGGCAAATGGAATCACCGCTTCAACCATTAATAAACCGGGCAAGGGTCCACCCCGGATACCGGTTTATATCAGCTCTCAATAAAATCAACTTGTGCCTGAAGCTTGCGTTTGCTTAGGATAAAGGCGCTTGCCGATTAACTGGTTAACGCTATAACTGACTAAAAAAATAATGAAGCAATTCAGGAGAGTCGGCGTTAATACATAATAAAAACCTAATTCGTGAATAACATCTCCTCCCACCACGGCAGCTAAGGCCGTTGCCCCGCCCGGGGGATGGAGACATCGACTAGCGAACATCGCCAGCATAGCCAAACCGACAGCACTACCGGCAGCAATAAAATTATCTCCTATCCACTGATAACAGCAAACGCCGACGACAGCAGATAATACATTACCGGTAAATAAGGCCCAGGGCCTGGAAAAGATTGCTTTGGGCGCTGCCATCAACAGTACTATCGCCGCTCCCATTGAAGGTAAAATGGCACCGGCCCCTTTAAGGCCGGTAACTTTATAACTAACAAAAAAAACGATAAAAATACTTAAAAATCCACCGAGGGCAAGGAACAATTGCTCTCTTGATGCTGTGGCATCTTGTATGCCCAGCGTTTTCCACCAGGCGGGTAGCTTTGTTTTCATGAAGATATTCGCTGTTTCAGGAGCCAGGTAAATCCGTTTGCCAAGGCCCGGGGGTTGATTGGCTCCTGCCGCCCATAGTAAAAAAATACCTCTTAAGCGATTAACTCTTCACTCGGACCAAAAAACTCATAATGTACCTGAGAATCAGGTAAGCCGAGGTTCTTGGCGATTTTCAGTGCCGCCCGCATAAAGGGCACCGGACCGAGAAAATATAATTCGACATCACGATCTTGTGGTAATTGCCGGGCGACTAATTCTTCGGTAATAAAACCTGTGGCGTGGGGCTGACAATTTTTTTCCGGGTTGCTGTAAACATATAAAGGCGAAATATGCTCATGCTCAGATGCCAGTTGATCAACATGTGCCTTAAAGGCATGCACATTAGAGTTTAATGCCGCATGGATAAAACGTATATCCCGCCCGGATCCCGCTTCACTGTTGAGCATACTGATGGCAGGGGTAATACCGACACCGCCGGTTAACAGCACTAACGGCTTATTGTTTTTACGTAAGGTAAAATCTCCGCTCGGGTGTGTTAATTTAACCTTGTCTCCGGGATTAAGTTTGCTGTGCAGGTGATTTGATACCGCCCCATCCGGTTCGCGTTTGACACTGATACGTAAATAATGGCTGCCGGGCGCATCTGACAAGCTGTAGTTTCTTCTCAGCCGGGCACCGTCGACATCATCTAAAATAATGGTCAAAAATTGTCCCGGTTCGAAAAGGGGTACGCCTTTACCGTCTACCGGCTCAAAATAGAAAGAGGTGATCACTGCACTTTCATCAATGCGTTTGGCCAGGGTAAACTCACGCTCACCACGCCATCCCCCCGGTTTATTTTCATTTTCCGCATATAGAGACTCTTCTGCAGCAATAAGCAAATCTGCCAGCTGGCCATAGGCTTTACCCCAGGCAGTAATCACTTCTTCGGTGGCAGCATCACCTAATACCGCTTTTATCGCCTGTAATAAACAACTGCCGACAGCATCGTATTGTGAGGGCTCAATACCGAGAGCGACATGCTTTTGTACTATTTTACTCACGGTTTCGCTTAAATTACCTAAGGCATCAATATTGGCGCCATAAGCAACAACGGCATTGGCCAGGGCTTTTGGCTGGGTGCCCTTGCCCTGGTTGGTTTGATTGAAATAAGGCACGACATCAGGGTGCTGGGAAAACAGTAGCGGGTAAAATGCCTTGGTAATATCGTCGGCGTGCACTTTTAAAACAGGAACTGTGGATTTGATGATTTCAATGGTTTGAGCGTCTAACAAGATATCTTCCTTTCAGGATAAAATAATTTACTACTGACAAGCTCATAACACAGAGTATGCCAACTTGTTACTCCATTGATTTTTAAAGACATAAAAGAAATACAGGTTAATTTGACCTAGATCAAGACCTATGTCATTTCAACCTAAAAAAGGTTAAAATGACCTTTATGAATATTTCTCCCTTTATTGATATTGTCGAAGACTTAAACCGTGATTTAAGTCAGACACAACGCTACCAGCGTTTAGTCTTAGCCATTCAACGGGCGATCCCCTGTGACGTGGTTGCCCTGCTGAAATTAACAGACGGTTACCTGCTGCCCGTGGCCGCCTTAGGGTTAAAAGATGAGGCCCTGGCGCGGCAATTCGCCGTTGCCCAACATCCGCGGCTGCAACATATCTTAAACAACTCGCAACTCACCCGCTTTGATGCCGATTCCGAGTTGCCAGACCCCTATGACGGCCTGGTAGACGACAACAGTGAGCAGCTGCATGTGCATGACTGCATGGGCAGCGCCATTTATATCGACAACAACCCATGGGGCATCATCACCCTGGATGCCATGCTAGCGGGTAGCTTCGACGCCCTTAATCCGATCGAAACCCGGGCCTGTTTCGCCGCCGTGGCAGCGGTGATCAAAACCAGCCAGCATATCGAAGCATTAGAAGCCCGGGTAGAGCATAATCACCAGGTGGCACAACGTTTACTGGAAACCGTTAGCCCGTCAGAAATTATTGGTAAAAGTACAGCAATTAACACCATGCGCGGGGAAATTGATACCGTCGCCCCCAGTAAGCTGTCGGTCTTGATCACCGGGGAGACAGGAGTCGGCAAAGAGCTGGTGGCGAAAAGCCTTCACCATAACTCCCGCCGGAAAAACCAGCCTCTGGTGCAGATCAATTGTGCCGCATTGCCGGAAAACATTGTTGAAAGTGAGCTGTTCGGCCATGTCAAAGGTGCCTTTTCCGGCGCGGTAAACGATCGCAGCGGCCGCTTTGAATTAGCCGACAGCGGCACCCTGTTTCTTGATGAAGTCGGCGAGTTACCCCTGGCCGTACAGGCAAAACTGTTACGTGCCTTGCAATACGGCGAAATTCAGCGAGTCGGCAGTGATAAAACCATAGTCGTTGATGTCAGAATTGTCGCCGCCACCAACCGGGATCTGCAGCAGGAAGTCAAGGAAGGCCGTTTCCGCACCGACTTATATCACAGATTAAGCGTCTATCCGTTATCGGTGCCGCCTTTGCGCGAGCGGGAAAAAGACTACTTACTGCTTGCCGGCTACTTTCTTGAAAAAAGCCAGCATCAACTCGGGGTCGCTAAATTACGTTTACAACAAAGCGCCATCGAGCAGCTGGCCCGGTACAACTGGCCGGGAAATGTCAGGGAGCTAGAGCATTTATTAAGCCGTGCGGCACTAAAGGCGATCACAGAGCAAGGACGTGAAGCCCGCATTGTCAGTATTCACGGCGAGCACCTTAATTTGCAACCGCTCGAAAGCATAACGCCAGGATCAGGCTCGGTTCAAACACCTCCTATGCAGAGCGATATTCAAAAATCATCAATGCCTGCGATAACGGTTGAAGTAAATGATTTAGGTTTGCGCGAGGCAACCGATGAATATCAACGTCAGATCATCAGTCAGCTACTGGAAGGTGAACAGGGCAATTTAGCGGCAGTAGCCAGGCGCCTTAAAGTCGACAGGAGTAATTTAATCCGTACTATGCGCCGCTTGGGGCTGACATAAAAGAACCTGAGATTGATGTCGCATTTCTGCCAGGTAAACGGCGATAACCGGGAAAAATAAACAAGGGGTCTAAACCAGACTCCCTGCATCTTTTTTCATTTTCCATCTACCTTTCTTAATTTAACAATATAAGTAAAAAGGCCAGTAATTGGCCTTTTTTACTTTAATTGTTGTGCAACTAATTATGACAAGCTTCGCTGTTTTCCAGGGACACCTCGCCATTGCCATCAACATAATTGATGCTTGTTGGCAGGCGTTTGATATTACCGGCGAGATCAACAATAAAAATCGGCGCACCTTCACGATATTGATGCATGTTGCCGCCGGCAAAAATACCAACAAAATCATTGCTGCCGTTTAATACCGACTTAAAGTAATTGTATTCGCACAGGTTATACAAATAACTTGATGAGCCGGTTTCAGGGTCAACAACATCGTTGGAGATCAGCGTACGTCCCCAGACACTGCTACTGGTACCGCCGGTATCCAAATAAGCGGCAGCGCCCCCCGCCATGGCATTATTTTTCTCATCACTGGTGTCGGGGTAGAATACCCGGTAATCTGAGCCGTTCGGATGCAACATACCGGAAGAATAATTGTGATCCACCTGGTTTGCCAGACGCACATTGCTCCAGCTGGTGCCGGTCCAGCGGGCTTTGGCCAGGTAATGATCGGCTAGGGTTGACGGCTGGTGATCTCCGGAAAGACTGCCGACATACAAAATAGTCGGTTTTTTAGCCATGCCTGAGCTCATGAAATCAATATCTTTCATATAGATACGTCGTCCGATGCCACCTATAGTTGCCGGATCATAATATTCTCTGACCGCCACCGTTTTTAAGCCCTCAGGGGAAACAATCGGCAGGGAAACTCGCTGGTTTTTGGCGTTGAACCAGTTTTCTCCACCATCAAAAGAATGCATGTAATAAAGGTTTGTTCTGTCATCCAGCTTATTGCCCGGATGAACATTGAAGGCAATCACCACGTCCTTGCCTCTGGCCTTGGCAATAGCATAATGCCCCTTATAAGCGGCAATAGGCGTGATATCCTGGATACTTGCTTTGCTACCGTCAACCACCATTTTGGCGCTATAAACCTGCCTGGTACTTTTACAGGTTTGGGTTTCGCCAGAGTTACAGTAAACGGTATAAATTAAGCGGAAATAACCATTCTTGCTATAGGCCGGGTCGTCAATCCAGAACATCTTAGGGTAATTGATGCCGCGGTAATGTGTGCCGGAAAGAGGAAAATTCTGCCCCGCCGCCGCGATCAAATCTTTAAAGTGATCGGCATAATCATCCATCAACGGCGTATAATCGACAAAACTCTCGATACTGTTTGGCGCACTACTCTTAAAGACAAAGTTGCCGCGTGATGTTGAACGTCCGGAAACCAGTACGTATACGTAACCGGCCTGGTCCAGGTTTATCACGGCATTATCGTGGGGATCATCGGTACACTTCATATGCACTAAGACCGGCTCCGACACTTTCCCGGTATTGTGGTTAAAGCGTGCCACATAAATCCCCAATGCCGGTGATTTATTGGTACTGATGCGAAATTTTTCTGTGGTGGTGATATCACAGCCGCCGGCAGCCGTGGTGCCTATTTTCTTATTCGTGAGTGAATAATTGTCCAGAATCACTTCACCTGAATAGACAAAATAGCTATAGCTGCCCTGCTTTACTGCGGTAGGGGCATGCTTGGCGGTGTAGGTGGCTTTATTGCCGGAATATTTCACCACATCATAATCCGCCAGGCCATTATTATCGACATCAATTGCCGTGGTGCCGCCCAAACCATAAGGCATACCATTAAAGCCATCGGCTTTCTTAAATTGTGTCACCGAATAGGCTTGTAAATCAGCACAATCTTCCTTGGTATTTTTACATTCCCCCGAAGGACTCTTCAGGTAGCGATAAACATTATGGTCGTCTTGCCAGGCATTTTGTCCGGCAAAGGCTGAAAAAGCACTGATACACAGCATGGATGCCAGCGATATTTTCCTTAACATAGGTATTCCTTTTAACTGGAGGGTAAATAACATCATGAACCATATAGATTTTTTTAATTACTGTCCAGACAAGTCAGCTCGCATATTTCAGGATATTGAGGGAGATCAATGAAAGGAGGTACAGGCCAATATTTTACCGTGACGGCGTGAATACTCAGGATTATCGTGAATTTTTTTTGAAACCACTGTGAGATTTATTCCTGCTATGACACAGGTATTAAGTAACATTTAAACAGCCAGCTGTTCCTGTCCAATACCAGGCTTACAAAGCATTAGAGGAATTTCATATGAGCACTAACAACCCAGTTGATGACAGCGACTCACAAGCCGTCAAATCAACGCTTTTTACCACGATAAAAAACAAACTGGTTGAACATTACTTGGGGGTATTTTTAACCTTAATGACTGCTGCTTCGGGAGCAAGCGCAATTAAAGCCAACAGCGCAGCAAAAAGCCTGGCAGATGTCTCTATGTATATTCAAGAGCTTGAAATTACCAGTGACAAAATTAAGCACGATGCGCTTCGCATGAATACTGCCCTGAATAATATCGGAGAGTTGGCCAAACTAAACACGACACTTAACAATAATTTTACCGAAATAAAGTCTAAACAGAAGCAGCTGGAAAATGCCCTTAATCATTATTCTGGTGAATTCTGGGCAAGCCACAATACCTTAGCGATAAAAGATGAGGAACAAAAGCGTAAACTCTTTGAAATTTCACAAGAATTTACTAAACTCTTGGCAGCGGTGAACTCGATAGACAATGCACTCTTTATCTCAGGTAAATATGCTCCCTTGATAGAAGCCACAAATACGCAGTTGATCAGAGAACTCAAAAACTTAAATGCGTATTTTGCCAATGACCAGGTTAACCTGGTTGAGTATAAAGTATTTGATAAAAATACAAGGTTACTGACACATCAGAGGCGATAGCAAGATAACGGCGATCACCTCAATCGATAGCGCAAGCAAAGTGGTCGCCGCTTTTCCCTGCTGCACAAGGCCATGAGCCGCTTTGTCATAAACATTAAAACCCAAGCCGGCTCAGCAATACCCTAAGGGGCAAAACTTAACAAATGCTGCTTCACCGCCTCGGAAGCAAAAGAATGCTCAACGCTGACCTTATAAATATCAAAATACTCTTGCTGGCTTAAATTAAACTCCTCGACAACCTTACGTACCTCATCGGTCATAGTAGTGTTGGAAACCGTACGGTTATCGGTATTGATGGTGATCAATACGCCATCTTTATGGAAAGCTTTAACCGGGTGATCACTCAGGGCATCTACCGCCTTGGTCTGGACATTGCTGCTAGGACAGGTTTCCAAAGCAATGGCCTGGTTTTTTACCAGATCATAAGCTTGCTGGTGACCTTTGATATGAATACCGTGGCCGATACGCTCGGCTCCTAAAAGCGACACCGCATCATGCACATTCTGGCCACTGCCCTGCTCTCCGGCATGGATGGTCACCCGGTAGCCCTTTTCAATGGCATATTGGGCATAAGGGATAAATTCATGACAAAAGCCCGGCAACTCGCTGCCGGCTAAATCAAAGGCCACCACACCGTCATTGAGGTGTTTTGCCCCGGCATCGATAATGTCGTTGATCTTGTCTTTGGCAAAGGTTCTTAATATCGACAGAATATAGTTGCCGTGAATGTCATAGAGCTTTTCGGCTTTTCTCATCCCCTTTACAGCACTGTCGATAATTTGCTTGAATGTCAGCCCTTGTTGCTGGTGCAACTGGGGACCAAAACGCACTTCCAGATATTTAACGTTTTCTTTGGCGGCATCTTCAAACACCTCATAGGAAATACGCTCAATAGCCTCTTGCGTCTGCATCACAGAAAGCGGCAGCTCAAAGCGGCTCAGGTACTCGTCAAGGTTTGGACAGGTTTCAGGGGCCACCATTAATGCTTTAATTTCATCGATGTCTTCGCTGGGCAAGGATAAGCCCTGTAGCCGGGCAAGCTCAATAATGGTTTGCGGGCGAACGCTGCCATCAAGGTGACAATGTAGATCGATTTTTGGCACATTAAAATAATTCATAGACCTCTACCTGATATTGCTTATGACATTCAACCAATAAAATGATAACGGAAGAAACTACAGGGGCTTCAATGGAGAAAAGCTACTGGTATCACTACTGATTATTCTCTATATTACCCCTATCCATTCAAAACTATCAGGACAAATGTCCGGATCGGATAAAAATACTTAATTTCAGTTGTAGGGTCACTATTGGATACACTCAGTGAATTAGCTGCGCAAGGATATGAATTGTTTTGCCAGCTGATAAAAAAACAAGATCTTAAAAGCAAACCGTTTCAGGTAGACGACTATTTATTGAGGCAGGGGCAGGAAATTACGGAACTATATTGGCTCGAAACGGGCCAGTTCTCGGTAGGTTATACCGCAGATAATGGCCGGCATTTCAGTTTAGGCCTGTTCAGTGCCGATAACAGCTTGCTTGGCGATGTTGAGCTGCTGACCGACACCCGCTGTCAGTTTGACGTCAGGGCCAACGAAGCCATTGAAGCCAAGGTGTTGCCGGCAGCCCTGCTCACCGAGTTTATGCAGCGCGATCCCAAATTGGCTATCTGGCTCAGCCAATCCCTGTCTTATAAATACCAGGAAACCATGGCGACCACCATCAGCCGGATCTTACATCCGCTGATCTACAATATCGCCCTGGATATTGAACAAAGATTCCTCGATGCCAGACCTAAAGTCAATTTTGGCCACGTGTATAAAGAAGCGGAACGCTTTGGCTGCTCTGAGCGGGTTTACCGCCGGGTTGTCAATCAGCTGCTGGAAATGAACCTGGTGGAAAAGGTGAATAACCAGCTACAGGTAAAAAATATTGACCAGCTTTCAGAGTTTTTAAGATCTTAATCCCGGCCAGGCGCCATCGGTAGCTTAAAAGTCTGGACGAAAGCAACACGCTAACCTCAAGCTTAACAACAAGCACTTCATGGCTTTTTTTATAACTCAAAATCCCGGGTTTCCAGATAAACAGGTGCGGGAATACCACATAGCTCCAGCTGTTTGCTGATGATGTCAGCGTCAAAAGCTTTGGGGTTATCACAAACGATGACATCATTAGTTTCCGCTGCAGCTTTGCCCGGCAATGCCATAAAAGCCAGGGCATCAAAAGAAGGGGGATGCTGAATTTTATGGGCAACAATTGCCTTAGTTTTGCTGATTGCAGCAGTATAAAAGCTTGCCGCCTGCGAATGTTCTTTCGTGACTTTTTTTACCAGCACCGGCTTGGTAAAGCTGATTTTGCCGGTATTTTTTACCTCACCGCCGCGCTCAAAATGTCCCTGAAAAAATTGCGCTTCAACCGAAAAGGCTTCTCCGCTGATTAACTTATTCAAGTCAAAGTTTGTTGGCAACACAGTTACCATGCCTGCTGTCAGCAACTCACGGATCATCTTATGCTCTGAGACTTCAACTTTGTAAATGATTTGGTAGTTATGCGGGCTACGGTATAAAGGCAAGTGGCTGGCAAAGATCCCCTCTTGCTGATCATAAATCAGCACCATACCATGCGAGCCTATTAAGGCATGATCGCCATGTTCGGCTTGCGCATGTGCAAGCAAAGGAGTGCCCATCAAGCAGGTAAAAGTGGCAAGTATGAGTAAAGCAAACATCATAGCAGAAAGCTTTTGCCGGTAATAATTAACTGTCATTCAAACTCCGGATATTTCAACCTTGTTAAGGTGTTGGTAAAAAATTCAGGTGATATCGGCTTAGCCTGGTTTTATAACAAAACGTCAGCAAACAACTCGCCCGGTACCACTTACTATACTAGAAGATTAATTGTTGAGTTATAATCGAAAAAATTGACGACATCATTTACCATTTGGAAACGAATTAAGTGCATTTGGAAGATTTACGCAAAGTGATCCACCTGGCCCACAGCCAAAACATTCAAACCAGTGCCCATGATTTGAATCTGACTCCGGGCGCCCTATCGAAAACCTTAAAAAAGGTCGAGCAAGCCTTAAATACCGAATTGTTTGACCGGGTCGGACGAAATATACAGCTCAACAGCCAGGGGAAAAAGTTCATTCAATATGCGGCCAAACTGGTACACGAGTATGAGCAAATGTGCAGTGAATTTACCGGCAACCAGGTTAAACAAGTGGTGAATATCACCGGCCCGTCAGTTTTATTAAATCATTGCCTTAACCCCCTGATAAAGCTGTTGCCGGAAAATAGTACCGAGCTCAATATTGATGCCCGCTTTGAAGGACAGGCAATGAAGCGCCTCATTGCCGGTCATGCCCATCTGGCGATAGTAACCAAGGAAGCCCTGGCGGATATAGACACGACCGATTTACATTCGGTATTACTGGGTACAACCAGCTTTAAACTGGTTGCCGCTCCCGGCCATCAACTGTTTTCACATTACCCGACAGGAAAAATGACATTAAAACAATTGCTCGCGTATGCCTTCGTTTGTCCGAGCAGCTCGCCGTTTTGCGGTATTGTGCGCGGTATCGGCTCTGACGGCTGGCCTGATCAGCAATTTCCCCGTAACATCGCCTTTCGCACCGACGATTTCAGTTCGCTGTTATCCATAGTAAGCCAGGGCCAGGCAATTGCCTACGTGCCAGATTTCGTCATCACATCAACAGCGCTCAAAACAATAGAGCTCGTTGATTTTAAATATCATTATCAGGAAGCATACAGTTTGGTCTATAAACCCGCCATGGCAGACGGCTGGCTGAAAAAACTGGTTACCAAAGTAAAAAACCAGGCTTGAACCTTTAACTGCCCTTATCGGCTATCTCGCGGCTTCCCCGGCTAATAACACCATATCAACAGAAAAGTAGCGGTTATAAGCATCACCTATAACCGCTATCAGCTTGTTATTCCTTTCTTTTCCTCTTAGTAAGCAAACAGCTACCCGCTTGAGAGCTGAATTATATTGCCGAATAAAAATGTGAATCTGTATTTACATTTCATTCTGCACTGATTAGTATTGCAGCAAAGCCAGACGCAGATAACAGACCAACAGCCTATGAAAAACCACCTGTCAGCCAGCAAAATATTCACATTAACCTGCTTGCTCGCCGCTTTCGTGATACAGCCAAGCCACGGTAAAGACAGCGATTTTATCGAATATCAAGAGGATAAAATCGCGATTAAAAACGTCACCCTTATTGATGGCTCTGGAGAGCCGACCCGGCGCAATCAAACCGTGTTGTTGGCAGGCGGCACCATACGCAAGGTAGGCCATAGCAACGAAGTCGTTATACCTGAGGGGATCACAGCTATTGATGGTCGGGGAAAAACCTTGATCCCGGGTCTAGTGATGATGCATGAGCACATGTTTTACCCAACCGGTAAGGCAAACTATACCGAGATGTTATACAGCTTTCCGCGTCTGTATCTCGCCGGAGGGGCAACCACCATCAGAACCGCAGGCACCACAGCCCCTTATGCCGATTTAAATTTAAGGGATGCGATCAAAAAGGGTGAAACCATAGGCCCGGATATTGACGTTACTGCCCCCTACCTCAATGGCCC
Source organism: Thalassomonas sp. RHCl1 (assembly GCF_947387555.1). Lineage (GTDB taxonomy): Bacteria > Pseudomonadota > Gammaproteobacteria > Enterobacterales > Alteromonadaceae > Thalassomonas. Next base: position 8,959 of record NZ_CANDNZ010000026.1, on the reverse strand, counting down.
GGGTCTGCCTATTTTAAAAATTAAGCCGCTGCGGGATGCGGAAAATGCCAAAACCATGATGCAATACTGGATGTCAGAAGGCGTGACTTCCTACAAGGCCTATATGCACATTCGCCGGGATGAATTAGCCGAGGTGATCAAGCAGGCGCATAAGCGTGATCACAAGGTTACCGCACATTTATGCTCGATTACCTACAGGGAAGCAGCAGAATTAGGCATAGATAACCTCGAACATGGTTTTTTTGCCGCAACCGATTTTGTTAAAGACAAAAAGAAAGATTTATGCCCCAAAACAGGGGTACACCAGTCTTTAGTCGATTTAGACATTGAATCAGACCAAGTCAATGAACTGATCGCCTTTTTGGTGAGTAAAAATGTCACCCTGACCTCGACGCTAACTGTCTTTGAAACCTTTACCCAGGGGCGGCCTAAGACGTCAGACAAAGCCCTGGCAGCACTGACCCCGCAAGTACGCGATCAATATGAAGCCCGTTGGGAGAAAATTGCCAAACAGGAAAATGCCACCTGGCCAATAGTTTATAAAAAAATGATGGCGCTGGAGAAAAAATTTGTCGAAGCAGGCGGTAAGCTCATGGCGGGCACAGATCCCACAGGTTATGGCGGCGTGATCGCCGGTTTTTCCAACCAACGGGTGGTTGAATTACTGGTAGAGAGCGGTTTTAGCATAGAACAAGCCATTAAAATATCGACCTCGAATGCGGCACATTATTTAAACCGTGAAAACGAAATAGGCACCATTGAAAGCGGAAAAAATGCCGACATGGTATTAATCGACGGCGACTTAAAGGCTGATGCCTCGATGATACGCAAAATGTCCGTCGTTTTTAAAAATGGTATCGGTTATAGCAGCAACAAAATTGTCGAAGCAACAAAAGCTGTGGTAGGTTTGCACTAAAGCTGTGTAGAACATTAGTCGTTTACAGCAGGTGTTAATGCATATTTAATTTAACAAAAACAACAATATTGGGATCATAATGAAAAAATCAATTTTAGCCAGCACTATGACTTTCGGTTTATTAGTATCAGGCAGTGGCCACGCCGCCCCGGCGCAAACGGCTGATTTACTGAAAAGTGTCGAAAGCAAGGTGATCGAATGGCGCCGCGACTTTCACCAAAACCCCGAATTAGGTAACCGTGAAACCCGTACTGCCAAAATTGTCGCCGCGCATTTAAAAAACCTTGGCATGGAAGTGGAAACCAATATTGCTTATACCGGTGTCGTAGCGATGTTAAAAGGCGCTAAACCGGGTCCTACCGTGATGTTGCGGGCCGACATGGATGCCCTGCCGGTAACCGAAAAAACAGACTTGCCCTTTAAGTCGACCAAAACCACCAATTACCGCGGTGTAGATGTCGGTGTGATGCACGCCTGCGGTCATGACACCCATGTCGCCATGTTAATGGGCACAGCCGAAGTACTGGCGGGCATGAAAGCGCAACTTCACGGCAATGTGATGTTTGTGTTTCAGCCCGCTGAAGAAGGCGCCCCCAAAGGGGAAGAAGGTGGCGCCGAATTGATGTTAAAGCAGGGTATTTTCGAAAGACATCAGCCGGATGTCGCTTTTGGCCTGCACATCACTTCAAAATTACCAGCAGGAACAATAGGTTACCGCAGCGGCCCTGCCATGGCCAGTGCCGACAGCTTTGAGATTGCCGTCCACGGCGAGCAAACCCATGGCTCAACGCCGTGGAACGGTGTTGACCCCATTGCTGCCGCCGCGCAAATCGTCAGTGGAGTCAATCATATCATCAGCCGCCATATCGATATTACCAAAGAGCCGGCCATTGTTTCCTTTGGCAAAATATCCGGCGGGGTGCGCAGCAACATAGTGCCCGAAAAAGTAGAAATGGTCGGCACCATCCGCAACTTTGACATGAATAACCGCCAGCAGATATTCGATAAAATTAAGACCACCGCCACGCACATTGCCGCTGCATCAGGGGCCAAGGCCGAGGTCGAAATATTCAAAGGTTACCCGGTTACCGTGAACAACCCGGAGCTGACGGCGCAAATGTTGCCGAGTTTGGAAAAAGCCGCCGGCCAGGACAAGGTGCTCATGATGCCGAAAATAACCGGTGCGGAAGACTTTTCATTTTATGCCCAGGAGGTTCCCGGCTTGTTCGTTTTTCTCGGCGGCACGCCACTTGGCCAGGATCCCAAACAGGCACCGAGCAACCATTCGCCTTACTTTTTCGCCGATGAATCAGCCTTTAAAACCGGTACCGAGACCTTGATCCGGCTTACGCTTGATTACATGGCACAGGCGAAATAACCCGAGTCCCCTTACCGAGAGGTAAATAGTGACAAGGTAAAAAACGGCAATATAAAAAACTCGTTGAGATGATTGTGGCTAGCACTCATGCCAACAAATTATTATATTGCTGTTTTTCATAAAAAAACGCATTATTTCGGCCAGCGAACGACTTTTACCGATACACAGCCATCATTATGCCAACAAAAAATGTTTTTCTGCCCAAACAGCAAAGAAGCCAGGATACCCAGCGAAAATTGTTAACTGCTTTACATACTTGCCTGCAAGATAAATTTTTTGAGCACATTACCATTAAGGAACTTGCCGAACATGCGGGAGTGTCAGTCGGCACGTTTTATCGGCGATTTAAGGATAAGGAATCATTGCTGCCCTTGCTTTATCAAGATTTTGGTAATGATCTGACATTATGGGTAAGCGGCTTGGAGCAAACAAAATATGCTTCACTGGCAGATGCGGTTGAGAAACTGTCGATAGCGACCTTTCAATTTTTGGCCGGCCGGAAAAGCGTTTTTAGAACCTTGCATCTCAATTCCCGGCTACATTCGGCATTATTAGACTCGGATCAGGTCGTTGACCGTAAAGTAATTTACCAGCGTCTTGCCGGAATTTTATTGACCTTCAGCCAGGAGATCACGGCAAGTGATAAGGAAAAAGCAGCCGGTATGGTTGTTTTTATGATGATTAACACTTTATTGGACAAGGTACTCTACCCCGGGTTGACCCCCGCCATTGCCTGTGATTTGGATGCCGGGGAATTTTCGCTGGAGTTACCGAAAATGATCATGCCTTATTTAAGTGCTTAAAAGTTAACACTAAACGCTAACCCCTAGAAAAAGGAAAGGAGTAACCATGGAAATCACCGGCGGCTGCCACTGCGGCGAACTGAAATACCATGCGCAAATAGACCCTGAAAAAGTCCTTATTTGCCACTGCATAGATTGTCAGCAACTCTCAGGTGCGGCCTTTAGAACCGTGGTGGTATCAAAGCCCGACGGATTAACCTTTAGCCAGGGACAGGCAAAAGAATATATAAAAATAGCCGAAAGCGGCAATGAGCGCGCGCAAGGTTTTTGCAGCAATTGCGGCAGCAGTATTTATGCAACCTCGACCGATAAAACAAACCGGATTTACGGTATCCGGGTCGGGTCGGTGCATCAAAGAAGCGAACTTATTCCATCGAGTCAGATCTGGTGCCGCTCGTCAGTGCCCTGGCTCGATGATTTACCTGAAATGACAAAATTTGAAACGGTGCCGTCAACATGATGTTTAAGAAAAATAACCTAAAAAACCTGAGCCTGCTTGCTACTGCTATAGCAGGCTTGCAGCTAAGTCCCGCCATAGCGGCGAAAGAAAGTGATAAGGCAGTAGAGTTTTTAAATACGAAAGCGCCTTCGACCCGGTTACCTTTTTCTGAGATAGTCCGGGTTGAAAACACCCTGTACCTCTCGGGCCAGATAGGCCTGGATCCGGCAACAAAAAAGCTGGCAAGCGGCGGCTTTAAAGGCGAAGCTGACCAGACCCTGAAAAATATTAAACAAACGATGCAAGCCCATGGATATAACATGGATCAAGTGGTCAAATGTACGGTCATGCTAACGGACATTGCTGACTTTAAAGCATTTAATCAAGTATATACCCAGTACTTCTCGCCTCCTTATCCAGCCAGAAGCGCCTTTGCCGTTAATAAGCTTGCATTAAATGCCAGTGTTGAAGTGGAATGTATTGCCGCTGTTTTTGATTAGCTTTGTGAAAAGGCAAGGAATATTGTTTTACTTATCACGCATCAAATAAGAAAAAACAGAAGTATCCGGCCTGAAGCTTAAAAGGGGGCGCCTGGTAAATAAACAGGCCCCTTAATATGGCTGGCTGACCGCCGTCTTGCTAAGGTTAAGCACCGGTGAAAATAGCAATGTTGGATAGCCATACATCAGCTAAAGTTCACCGGGTTAATCATAAAAACAGCTTTAGTTGATTCACCCGGCTGCCTAAGGCCTATACTGCCGTTAAAAACAGGAGAACTGCTATCAAATTTTGAAATATTTATCATTTTTCAACTACACTTTTCTATCCAGGGATAGCAGATACTCATAGGAATTGACATGTCACCACATCGATTTTGGAGTACTATATCAACCCATATCAATGAACTGACAAACGAAGATATTGATTACATCATCGAAAACTATTCAATTGATGCAAAGCGTGAATTACAAGAATACGTTTCACAAGAATTTAATTTAACCTTAGCTGCGTTAAACACTTCATTGCTGGAGATCACTCCCCTTTCCAGGCGGGTCTTAAAACGTTTAAATTATCGATATAATGAACAAGGCTTTGAAAAACTTCTCTTTTCTATTGGTATCTATATCTTTTCGACCTGGCATGTTGAATTACATCAAATAATGAATACTAACCACAAAGCGGAAAGGAAGTTCTCTGAAAAAGAATTTGCTGAGCAGGAATTTGGTGAAATTGAACTGTTTTAGTGCGGTTTTTTGTATGCTCAATTCAACAACAATGCCGGCAGGATAAATCACCGAACGCCGGCCTTATTGCCTATTGAATCAGGCGGTGCCGGCCAGTATTCTTCAGTGAAAAGCTTAACCATAGCGATGGCATTATTTGGCTAAGAGGTAAAACGCAACTTTAACCGCTCGACAAATAAACGGATCACTAAAGGTAATTGCTGCTGATAAGAGTGCAACGCATAAACCTGTCGGTGCTCACCGCTATAATCAGGCAACACTTGCTGCAACCGGCCGTCGCTGATTGCCTGACTCACCAAAATCTCAGGCACCAATGCCAGTCCCAAACCATTGATTGCCGCACTCATGGCCCCTAAGCTGGTATTGATTTTAACCGCTGCAGCCGAGTGAAAAGCCAAACTGCTGCCTTTGTATTCAACCTTAGCGTTCCCCTGCTGCCAGGGCAAAATAATTAAAGGTAAAGCCGGCAGCATCCCGGGCTCTATTATCCCGTGGCGGGCAATAAATTCAGGAGATGCCACCAGAATACTGCCGATATTTCCCAATAAAATCGCATGATAACTGCTGTCTTTTTGCATACCGACAGAAATAGCCAAATCCAGCTTATGGCTCAACAGATCCAGGCGCTCATCGGTAAATATCAGCTCAGGCTCAAGCTTAGGGTACTCCCGCATCAATCCGGCAATCACGGGAGTCACTAATTCGGTATCAAAAGCTAAAGGGGCGGTTATTGCCAGGCGCCCCTGCGGCGCCGCCACCTGAGACACCACCTCTTCGACACTGGTGCTGAGCATAGTCACCAGCTGCTCGCTGCGTTTGGCAAGTTGCTGGCCTGCCACCGTCAAATTCAGGCGCCGGGTACTGCGGTTCAGTAACCTCACCCCCAAATCGGCTTCTAACTGGCTGATATACTGGCTCACCGCCGACTTGGTATGACCCAAAGCCTGTGCAGCTTTGGTAAAGGAGCCGGTTTTCACCACCTCATCGAAGATCATCATTTGGTAGGGCAAGCGCTTGTGTTCAGATTTTATGAACATTTATTTCATTTTCTGGTTAATTATCTTTAGTTATTGAAACAATATACTAGCCCTTAAACACTGACAAGCAAAAATTCCATGACTCAGGTGCTGATGGCCAAGGGGTCATAAATCGCTTCGCGGCAGTGATCACACAGACAGGAAGGAAATAACAATGAACGAATTCTGGCATGCTTTTTCAAGAGAAAAAAATGATCAACAATATAACCCGACCTTATGGACACAGCGTTTACCGACAGAGGAACTCCTGCCGGCCCATATAGCCTTCACCCAGGAAAAAAGCGCGTCATACCGGGCCAGGGGCGTGGCAACACTTGAATTCGGTGAAGCTGAATTTGCCGGCTCAATAGATGTCTTTCGTCCCGATACGTTACCGGAAAATGCCCCTATTGTGGTTTATATTCATGGCGGCTGGTGGCAGTGGTTTAGCAAAGAACAGTTTTCCTATTTGGCACAGCCGTTTAATCACCAGGGATTTGCGGTTTATATGCCCGGTTATCGTATGGCGCCTGACTGGGAGAACAATGCGCCTATGGAGTCTATCGTCAGACAAATGCAATATGCCCTGGCCGCCATACTCAAGGTAGCGGAGAAAAGCGCCGCCCCTGCGGTATACCTGGTGGGACACTCGGCAGGCGGTCAGTTAGTGACTATGATGCAGCACACCGATTGGCAACAATTTAATGTTTCTGAGCCGGCAGTGCAAAAACTCAAAGGGATCTTTTCACTAGCAGGCTTGTTTGACATCCGCCCGTTAGTGGACAGTTTTGTTAACGATGAAATCAAGATGTCGCCCTCCTCTGCAGCCAGCGTAAGCCCGCAATTGCTGCCGCTGGCGCCGGCGGCTCATAACTGCCCGGTGCATTTACTGTTGCCCGAGTTGGATACCCCGGAGTTTTTCCGGCAAACCAAGGAATATCAGCAAAAACTCCTGGCACAAGGCCGAAGCTGTTACCTGAAGTTAGCCCAAAACAGGGATCATCTTGATATTATTGAAAAACTGATAGAAAACGACGATGAAATCATGACTTACCTGTTAACCAACATGAAAGCTTAATAAAAAACGCTTATCTCTGCCCCGGGGGAGTTCCTATCTCCCGGCTCGCAATGGTGTTTGCAAATAAAAGGCAACTTTTCACCCCCATAAAATAAGCACAAAGCAAGCAGCATAATCCCCATTGCAATCGCTTTTAAACATCATTAGCAAAGATCCTCAATTATAATTTAGTAGGTATATGTTTTCTTACCGGACAATAAATGAAAATAATCAAAACCTTATTATTTACCGGTATCTTGCTGAAAATGTCAGCGGTTGCTTTTGCTGTAGAAACGATCGAAGTCGTTACCGAAAGCTGGGAACCTTATAGTTACCTTTTACCCGATGGCAGTATCGGCGGCACAGCGACAGCTAAAGTTCGCCGTATTTTAAATAAAGCGGGATTTGAATATACCATTAACCTTTATCCCTGGACCCGGGCTTACAGAACTGCGCTGAGTAAAAAAAATGTTTTGATATATTCCATCTACAGAACAAAAGAACGGGAATTAAAGTTTCAATGGTTATGCCCTTTTTTACCAATGGAGCGAATATATGCTTATGCATTATCAAAGCGCCGGGACATTAACATAAAAAAATTGGATGATCTTAAGCGATATATCATAGGAAGTGCCAGGGAAGAGTATGCCTATCAATATTTGCTTGAGCGTGGCTTTGAAGATCACCGGCACCTGGACATCTCTTCTACGTACAATACCAGCCTGCATAAGCTGATAAATCAAAGAATAGACCTGGTTATTGGCACCCGGCATTCGATAGACACAAGATTAAAAAGCCTGGGTTATAAAGATACCAAAATGAGAGCTGTTTATGAATTTAGCACCCAAATGGTTGGCGGCAATTGTATGGCTTTTAATTTAGCGACACCGGTAGCTATCGTGGAAAAAGTCAGGGCTGCCTTGTCACAAGTTAATCAGGCGGCTGAAAATCCCCCCGCCCGAGAATAACTTTGCCAGGCTGGCCACTAAACTTCTCTCGCCGTCGTTAAAATAATTTAAAAATCTGAGCAGGTTAAGGAGAGTCAGACGTGTCTGACGCTGATGGTTGTTAACATTCAGGCTTGCAGCGCAGCGCTTAAATCAGCCTGTCAGGTTCAGATAAAACCCAGGCTTGAAATTTTTTCACCCGGTATGTTCCCTATTGGCAGGCTGGCCTGTGATATGCCCTCATGAAGGTTAACGGCTTAAAAGTGCATATTTCTGCCATAAGCAGTAAATAATCAGCGATATATTTCCTAATAAATAGAGAAGCTTACCTATGATCTTCTCCCTCAAATGGCTTTCAAAATAAAAAGCCACTTATTATTGATTTATCCCGTTATAAGGGCTTTATTTAATAGTGCGATCCATCCAATTAAGGAGAGCCCCCATTCCAGATTGTTAATTCACCAGCTGTTGCCCTTTAGGCAACAACGCAAGTCGCAACCCCTGAGTGCACCCACACCCAGAGGTCGCTAACCACAACAAACTAGCTAGGAGTAAGTCATGGCTGAATATCATCATACGTCAGAGCCAGGCTCGGCAAAAGTAAAATATCCTATTTATCGGCAACTTACCGTACAGGAAACCGTTTGTTGCACGGCTTCGAAAACCCGCGGCATAGGGATTAACTATGTGCCGGTAAAGCTTGAACCTTGCATTGTGCTCAGGGGAAAGTGGCTAAAGTTGGCCGGCTTCGCCATCGGGCAAAAGATCAGTATTAGGGTAAATCAAGATGGGCTTACCATCACACCTAAGCAGGCAAGCAAAATAACGGAGGAATAAACCCGGCATAACGGCTAAAAGAAGCCAAGCTGCTGTGTCTCCTGATGCAGCAGCTTGCCAAGCATGCCGTAAACCGTATTTTCCCGGATGTTAACAGGTAGTTTTCTACTAACTCTCAATATAACTCTACTGTCGGGGTAGTGCATACTGCTGACATTAGCAGTGAACATTTTTCCATATATTTTCTAATTAATTGAAAACTTATTAGTAACCCCATATTCAAGTTTAAAGAGATCAGCTTGTGGATGCTTGAGATGGTCACTCCGCAAAGGCATCGTAATGTGCCATGATTGAAAAAGTTATCAAGCAAGATCAATCAAAT
>NZ_CANDNZ010000025.1 GCF_947387555.1 Thalassomonas sp. RHCl1 | reverse complement strand
CCGAACTCAGAAGTGAAACGCGTTAGCGCCGATGGTAGTGTGGGAGGTCCCATGTGAGAGTAGGACATTGCTAGACTTCTATTTAGAGAAACCCGCAGCTAACGCTGCGGGTTTTTTGCTTTCTGTAACTTAAGTTTAGTGACAATATCATTGTGGTATCGCCTGCTTCTTGATAACAGCTCCTGCATTATGCTACTTCACAACCTTCACAACCTTCACAACCTTCACAACCTTCATGTCGTCCATACGCTCGTCGTAAGTTTGGTCTTATAGTCATTTGCAAGCTTAGCCTGCTAATCTGGATTGAGAAAATCTGACTAATAATAGTTAAAGTGACTACTAGTCTTCGCATAACTCATTTTATTTTAAAAGAAAAATGTCCTGTTCTTCTCTGCGATACTTGGTTACAGTGCACGCCTTAAGTTTCTTGTAGTACTAAAAGGCATCTCATTTAATGAATGATAAATTTCTCTCTCTAAAAAAAACAATTACGACAGGTTTTCTTCTTGCTGGATTATCAGTATTTTCCGTTCAGGCCAGCTTTATAGAAAGTGATTGGAAAGAAGCGGGTGATAACCTGACAACGCTTGATACCAGCACTGGGTTGGAATGGCTGGATTTAAGTCAGACAAATGCAAGATCTTATAATTGGGTAGAGCAATACTTGCCAACGACGTTCGAAACATGGCGTTTTGCAACCTGGCAAGAAGTGGAGGCATTAATCGATACGGCTTTACCAAGTGCTACTGATGATTATTATCGCGGCTCAGCCGATGTTGATACTGTGGAAGCTGAAGCATTTATCGATCTGTTTGGGGCAACCTATTTTGGCTATAAATCTAAAGGTTTCTATAAAAAATCAGGTTATCTCTACATGGCAGGAGCCACCAAGGGGAATCCTACCTCAACAGCCTTTAAAATGTCTCCCGGTAGTAGTTATCTACCTCAAAATTCAGTTACTGGAATTGGCCACTTTCTTGTTAGAGATGGTAACAGTCAGATTGAGGTTAGTGAACCAATGACACTAGGGTTACTAGGCCTGGGCATAATAGGTTTTGTTTTTAGAAGCCGTCAGCGTCAGAGACGTTAACAGCGATCGGCACAAGGTATACTCAATATACCTTGTGTTGTTGGTTAGCTTCATATGAAGCTAACCCCATTGAACACTTAAAAATTGATTTTGTGTTCAATGGTGTCAAAACTGGACAGCGATAAACAGGTTATTGCTTTTCAACAACTTCATTAATCTTTCTGTGAACAAAGCTGGAGAGCCATCAATTGGCTAAAGCAAAAAACTGAGTAACCTTCGTTAGTTGGTGTTTGTACAACAACCCGTACAGTAACGCACAAACAAGTATAAGATTAAATGTAAAGCCAGCCTGATTTATTTCGTAAATTGATCTTTTATTAATAGTGCTATCCAAACTCAAAAGGAGAGCGCCTATTTTAATATTGCTTATCTATTAACTGTTGCCTTAACAGCAGCAATCAAAGTCGCAACCCCTGAGTGCGGAAACACTCAGAGGTCGCTAACCACAACGAACTTATAGAGAGTACGTCATGGCTAAATATCATCATACGTCAGAGCTTTGCTCGGCAAAAGTAAAATATCCCATTTATCGGCAACTTACCGTGCAGGAAACACTTTGCGGGGCGTCAGCGAAAACCCGTGGAGTAGGTATCAACTATGTGCCGGTAAAGCTTGAACCTTGTATTGTGCTCAGGGGAAAGTGGCTGCACAAGGCCGGTTTTCCCATCGGGCAAAAGATCAGTATTGCGATAAACAAAGGAGAAATGGTTATTACATCTAAGCAAGCTGATGTTGCGGTCGGTAACAATCGGGAAGCTGAGGATTAGCACTAAGGTGGAGAAACTAAACTGCTGTGCTGAAAGCTGGCACAGCAGTTTTAGTTCTTGGCGCAATGCCAAAATACAGCCTTTCACATATACATGTGGTTTATTGTTAAATTCCTATTTAGATAAGCCCGATTCGAAAGAGTTAGGCTTTTTGTTTTCTTATTAAAAATCTATTCTTCGCTGAACTAGCGAGTTTGCATTGCGCGAAACTGTTTCCAGTTCAGTAGCTGAATGTTTTGATCTTTCAGGAATGTGGCTGTTTCCTGAGAGGTAAAAATCAATCTGTCGCCATTGCGGCGTGAGGCTCTTTTGGTAATGGCCCGCAACTCTTTGTCGTCAAAGCCACAATGGATAATTAGTTGGCCAACGCCAGCTTTCATATTCTCCAGAGCTTGGTAATAATTTTCTTTTCTTTGTGCTAAGTTTTCCCCGCCGTAAAATTGTAATACCGAGTCGAGTAGCGGTAAGTTATTTTCATCAAGTGTTTTGACTATCCTTTTTGTTCCTGTGGCAAGTCCCGGATATGCTTTGATAAACCTGGGGGGGATATCACGCAGGAAAAGGATAGGAAGTGCATATTCCAACGCTAAGTTGACATAGACCTGTACCAGGTCCGGTCGGCTTAATAAGGCGCCCATGTGCGTATCCAGGTGGCTTAAAGGGATGCCGAACTGTTTGGCGCGATCAATTTGTGCCCGCAGCTCAATGGCAACCTCATCTGCTTTGGCGTGCTTGACCACTTGTTTGACGTTATCCCAGAGGTAACCATCTTTATCGATAAGGCTGGCAACTTTTTCGCGGGGAGCAACCGGTCCCCAGCGATAATGATCCCATTCTGAATTCAGTGTTAGATGGACACCGTAGTCGTGCTGTGGGTTCTTTTTGGCATAATCGGCAAACTCACTGAACCATGGGGTGGGCACCATGATACTGGTCGAGGAAACAATGCCTGATTCCAGGCATGCCATGGTGGCCATATTAACTGAATGAGACATACCGGCATCATCTGCATGGATGATCAGGTATCGCTTCTGCGTTGCGGTGGATGTAGCTGAAAGCTCTCCTGCTTGAACCTGTGTCAGCGCAGGAAAAAGTAAACTAGCAAGCAACACTGAGCTGCAAGTAACTAATAGTATTTTTCGCATGGCAGATCCTTCTCCAGACAATAAAAGCAATTTACCTTACCATGCAGATTACGACATGACAATCTGTCATAGAAGTGCTTGAAGCGGTCTTTAAAGCCGATGGGCGAGTGCCAGTGATTATCGCTATTTTCCTAATTTCTTAAGCACGTTTTTCATGTGTTCCTTGAAATATTTCTCTTCTTTCGATATTCCGCAGTTAAAGGATTGGGTGGCGGAAAGTCCTTCCATACCGACATTAGACAAATCTTCGGTCACGGAGCAGGTACCATCATCATGTTTGGTTATTGACATACCTTGTGAATATTCGGTCGTGTTGTCAGCTTTTTTCTGTTCAGCATCTATAGTTTTTTTCGAATGCGGCACCGGCTGTTGTTCGCCATGCATAACCGATGGTGATTTGTGTTGCTGATATTGGTGAATCCCCTCCTGTAGCATCTGGTTATTGATGCTGTTGGTCAGTCTCTGCAACTGGTTACGGGCGGAAAACTTTTTTGGTGTTTTGCTATCCTTGCCTGGATTTTTTGTTGTGTTGGTTGGTTCGACAGTCGTGGCTTCATTTTGCTGTTTTTTATCAGTAAACACAGGGGGGGCTTTATCAATAACAGGTACTTTTTTAGCTGGAAGATCCTCCTTTTTATTCGCGGGGGGCAGAGGTTTTTTAAGCTGTTCTTTTTTGGCTATGGGTTCTGACGGGGTAGCGGGTACTGCCAATACTTTTATTTCAGGTTTAGGCGTATACAAATAACTTTTTATCGCAGGTTTAGTGACAGGTTCCGGCTGTGGCAAGCGGGTGGTCATAGTAAGCAGGAGTAACAGTAAAATACCGTGAACAACCAGGGAGAGAATGACAGCGGTATAACGTCTGTTTAGCACAATAGTGAAATTATCATTATTATTATCGGGAAATAAATAGACTTGCCAGTGGATAATTAGTTCACAAATTCTTTATTTATTGCTTTTAAAATCAATAAAAAGCGGCAATTATTTGCTGACGGTTATCTTTGTGCTTTGTCTAGTATTTCACTGATGGCACCAGAGTTGACCAATTGGGTTAAGGTGGCCGAAAGATGCGGTAATTCCTGTTGTAGCGGTGATCTTTTGGCAATGGCAATATATGAATCCACACTTCTGTCATATTGGTAGTTGGCTAATTTGAAGGCAGATTTATATTGCGATTCCGGCAACCAGGAAACAATGGATTCTTCCCTTTCAATAAAGGTATCTATCCTGTTTTTTAATAGCATATGCACCAGTTGCTCTCTGCTGGTTAATTCAACTTTAATGAGCTGATTATCGTGATCAAATTTATCGAAATAGGTGCTGCCACGTATCACCCCTATAGTAAGGGGGGTTAAATCCTGATAATTATCAATATCAAGGTCATTAGTGCTGTTGATAAAAAATCTCAGGGGAAAGTGTTGGGTAAAGAAAGGCGGCGAAATAAAGCTGAGATAACGCTCCCTTTCCGGTGTTTTTCGCACGGAGATCATCATATCTGCCTGGCCCTTTCTCATCAATGACAAGCAACGGGCGGTTGGACAGGGGATATAAATAATTTTTTTCTTGAGGGTTTTAGCCAGTAACTTTACAACTTCAATGTTTTTACCGACGTAGCGGTTATCGACTTTATCAATCATGGGAGGTTCGAGATAAGTCGCCAGGCGAATGGTGCCGCTAGTGCCCGCCTCTGCATGGGAGATAAAAAGTAACGGTAAAATAAATAGATAAAGATAATACACGATTCAATACCTGCTGAAGTTTTACTGCTTTTATAATGATAATAAAATCTCCGATTAAGGCTAATTTTATTATTTGTCCAGTATGCCAAATTTCCCGCTGAAATGTCAGTATTTCTGCCACTAATTTGCTACACTGATACATAAGAAAGAATGCCGTGATTGCTTATTTTACGGGCGCTGCCGTGTAGTTTATTTTTTCTGAAGCGGCGCGTTGGGCTGCGCTATTAAATCATTGGCTTGATAACAATTGGAGATTAGATGGAATACGAATTTGTTCATGATGCTATTACCGGTGCGGCAAAAGCAAAGTTTTCTTATGGACATGAAGTGATCGGCCCCTGGCTGGAAGTTGAAATCGGTGATAACACGGAAAAAATGACGGATTTGTTAACGGCGATAGCCAATATTGATTCTGGCAAAAATAACGAAATCATGATCACCGGGCGTGAATATTCAGTTACCTTCAGCCATGATGATGTTATCGTACAAAATAACTCCAGTATTAACGGCGAAGCCCAGGAAATGCCTGCGGAGCTGGCAGAAGATTTTGATGACTATGAACAGAGTTGTTCAAGTTCCTGTGGTATAGACGACTTCAGGCAGCTGTTATTGTCTTGGGCAAAGTTTACGAACGCTTTACAATAAATTAATTGAGTTTTATCTTTATTTGCTGGTATAACAGGCAGTAACAGCATAATTGTGTGATTCACACGTTATTCCTTACTGCTTCCTAAAGAGTTTATTTATGAACTTTACCAGCACTCAGGTTCGGGATTCTTCTAAAAGGCGCATGGTGCCGTTACGTTATGTGCTTACCCCCATTGCCATTATTTTGGTGGCGATATTAATTCTCACCCTTGCCACTGTATTGGCGCCGAAACCGGCGAAAAAAAACCAGGTTTTTAAAGCGCCTTTGGTGGAAGTGATGCCACTGGAATACCGGGACATCACTTTTCGTATTGCCAGTCAGGGCAGTGTAGTACCAAGAACCGAAACCCGTTTGGTTTCTGAAGTCTCCGGGTTGATCACCCAGGTTGCTGATCATTTTCTGGTGGGGGGATTCTTTCGTAAGGGAGAGGTTCTGCTATCCATAGATGATATTTCCTATAAGGTTGCCTTGCAGCAGGCCCGCTCCAGGTTAGAGACCGCAGAGGCTTCATTGATCGAAGAGCAGGCCAGGGTGGAGCAGGCAGAAGACGAATGGTTGTTAACCGGCAAATCTCTCAAGGATGCGCCTGCAATGGCGCTGCGTCTGCCTAATTTAAAAAAGGCCAAGGCTGAACTTGCCGCCGCCAGGGCTAATGTTGCCGAGGCGGAAGTTAAACTGGTGCGTACGAAAATAGTGGCGCCTTATGATGCTATGTTAAAAGCGAAAAAAGTCGATATCGGCCAATACGTTACCACCGGCAGTGAGCTTGCCACCACCTTTGCCGTCGATTATGCCGAAGTACGTTTGCCGGTTAAGCAAAAAGATATCGAATTTCTTAATTTGCCCCGTATCAACCAGGGGGCCGGTCAGGGGTTAGCGGTCGAGCTTTATTATCAGCTGGCGGGAAAAACATATCGCTGGCCGGGGGTTGTTACCCGCTATGAAGGGGTAGTGGACAGCGCCAGCCGGGTGCATTATGTCGTGGCTCAACTCGATGATCCCTATAATGTGCTTAATGCTGACAGCCGCGATGAAATACGTGTCGGTACTTTTGTTAAAGCCAGTATCCAGGGGCGGAAAATCTCAGACGTGGTCGCTATTCCCCGCAGTGCCTTACATGGCGCCGACCAGATTTATCTGGCAGGAGATGATAATGCCCTGAGCATGCAAAAGATCAATATCCTGCGCAGCGATCTCGATTATGTCTATACCCGGGATAAGCTCGATACCGGGCTGAGGCTGGTATTAACGAATCTTGATGCCGCCGTCGAGGGCATGGCGCTGCGCATTTTTGGCGAGGAAAATGAACGTCTTGCCCGGGATAAAAGCGCGGCAACCCCTGCGCAGAATTCACAGGCCAGCTTCTGATGACTGTCGGCAGCGAAAAACTCACCGGCATCATCGCCTGGTTTACCCGTAACAGTGTTGCCGCCAACTTGCTGATGATGTTTATTTTAATCGCCGGTGTTATTTCCTATCAGGGATTAAATAAAAAAACCTTTCCTGAATTTAATCCAAACAGTATCCAGGTCCGGGTTTATCATCTGGGGGCGGCGCCGGAAGAGGTTGAGCAGGGGGTGATCCTTAAGGTAGAAGAAGCGCTGGAAGATATCGAAGGTATTAAGCGCACCACCTCTACGGCGCAGGAAGGGCTGGGCACTGTCAGCATTGAGCTTCAATCGGGTTATTCTATTGCGGAAAAACTCGATGAAGTGCAGATGCAGGTGGATGCGATCACCACCTTTCCGGAACAAACCGAAAAACCTGTTATTACCAAAGTAGAATTTAAAAGCCAGGTGATGTGGCTGTCCGTCAGCGGCAGCATGGACCGGCGTAGCCGTCAGGTGATGGCGCAGGATATCCGTGATGAGATCATGGCGCTGCCGAGCGTCAATATCGCCGATATTGTCGGTAGTCGGGATTATGAAATCAGTATTGAAGTCTCGGAGGAAAAACTGCAGCAGTACGGCCTGACTTTTTCTGCCGTCAGCCAGGCGGTGAAAAAGTCTTCGGTGGACCTGCCCGGAGGCACCATCAAAACCCGGGGCGGCGATATTTTGTTGCGTACCCTGGGGCAGGCCTACACCGGGGAAGAATACGGCCGTTTGGTGCTGAGTACGAAACCCGACGGCACCCGGCTGGTGTTATCGGATGTTGCCAATATTGTTGACGGCTTTGTCGAGCAGGAGGGCTTTGCCAAATTTAACGGTGAACACACTTCAAGCATAATGATCCAGTCCACCGGCGATCAAAACGATCTGGATATTGCCAGGGAAGTAAAAGCCTATGTCGAGCAAAAAAATAAACGTTTGCCGGCGGGGGCCAAGCTTACCATGTGGGGGGATTCATCCTATTACCTGTCTGAACGCCTGAGCATGATGATCACTAATTTAACCCTGGGGGCTTGCCTGGTGTTCCTGGTGCTGGCGCTGTTTTTACGGATCAAAATTGCCTTTTGGGTGATGATCGGCATCCCGATCAGTTTTTTCGGCGCCTTCATCATGATGCCGCTCCTGGGAGAGTGGTCGGTCTCCATCAATATGATCAGCCTGTTTGCTTTTATTATGGTGCTGGGCATAGTGGTGGATGATGCCATAGTGATCGGGGAAAGCGCCTATAGTGAAATCCAGAATTATGGTCATTCCACCGACAATGTCATCCGCGGCACCCTGCGTGTGGCCATGCCGGCGACCTTTGGGGTTTTAACCACCATTGCTGCCTTTGCCCCGCTGCTGATGATAGAAGCAACTTTCGCCGCCTTCTTCCGCGCCATCGCTTTAGTGGTGACCTTTTGTCTGCTGTTTTCCCTGATCGAGTCCAAATGGATCTTGCCGGCGCATCTGGCGCATATGCGCTACCGGCCACTGACGAAGGAAAATGCCAATGCTATCGAGCGTGTGCAAATGGCTTTTAAGGAAAAGCTGGAGCACTTCATTCATCATACCTACCTGGGTTGGGTGGGCAGGGCATTGCATGCCCGCTATAACACTATGGCGGTCTTTGTTGCGATCTTGATTTTATCCCTGAGCCTGATCACCGGTGGTTTTGTCAAAATGGAAGTTTTTCCCTCTATTCCCAGCGACTTTATCCAGGGGAAGATAGTGATGGTTAACGGCAGTTCAGCCGGCGATCGCAACAAGGCCATAGATAAGGTTAACCGGGCAGCGCTGGCTATCGCCGATGAGAACCCGTTTCAGGGGGTCAACTTTATCAAGCATACTATGGTTTTTACCCAGGGTAATACCCAGGCAACTTTTATTCTGGAGTTGGTAAAGCCGGATCAGCGTGAGCTCAGCGCCTATGATATTGAAAAATTATGGCGCGAGCGTATCGGTGAAATTCCCGGTACCAAGGAATTACGCTTTTATGCCGGTACCAATGCCGGGGGCGATGCTGCGCTGGAGTTTCAGTTTAACGGCAGTAACGATAAAGAGCTTGAAGCCGCCGCCCTGGCTTTACAGAATAAGCTTAAGGAGTATGACGGCGTTTATGATATCCGTAATTCATTCAGCCGGGGCAGCCAGGAGATTAAACTCGGGATTAAACCGGAAGCGGAAATTTTAGGGCTCACCCTTACGGATCTGGCGCGCCAGGTGCGCCAGGCATTTTATGGTGAAGAAGCGCAGAGGATCCAGCGGGGGCGCGATGAATTGAAGGTGATGGTGCGTTATCCAAAAGAGCAGAGGTTGTCGGTATTTGATCTTGAAGACATGTGGATCCGCACCCCGGACGGTAAAGAAGTGCCTTTTTACCAGGTGGCGGACATCAGTATCGGTCAGGGGTTTTCTACCATCACCCGGGTTAATCAAAAGCGTGCTATTACCATTTCGGCGGATATCGACAGTGAAAAAGTAGAGTCACGTAAAATTGTTTCAGAAATGAATGACAACCATATCCCGGAGATCCTCAGCAATTACCCCAGTGTGAAATATGGTATGGAAGGGGCCAGTAAAGAGCAGTCGGACTTTTTACGGCAACTGGCGATAGCGGGCATTGGCGCCCTGTTCCTGATCTATTGTTTAATTGCCATCCCCACCAAGTCTTATGTCCAGCCGCTGGTGATTATGTCGGTGATCCCCTTTGGCATTATCGGCGCCATTGCCGGTCACTGGCTGTTGGGGAAAACCATCAATATGATGTCCATTTACGGTTTTATCGCCCTCAGCGGCGTGGTGGTCAATGACAGTTTGATCATGGTGGATTTTATCAATAAAGGTAAGGACTCTGGCCGCCGCATGGTGGATGTTGTGATGCAGGCAGGCACGCAACGATTCAGGGCTATCCTGCTGACGTCGTTAACGACCTTTTTCGGTGTTTTCCCCTTATATTTTGAAACCAGTTTGCAGGCGCAATTTATTATTCCCATGGCGATTTCTTTGGGCTTTGGCATTGTCTTTGCCACAGTGATCACCTTGTTTTTGATCCCGTCATTATATTTGATCAAGGAAGATATTCAGGGCTTGTTTGTGCGCGTAAAGCGCCGGGAAGTGATCAGGGAATAAACCCGCGCGCCAATAGCCGGTTGGCTTATGCTCGCGCGAGCTTTATCTTATTGTTTGCTGGCAGGGGGCGAGCCGTTAAATCAGCTGCTCATTGAGATCTTCAATTAAATCGGCAATATCATCTTCGTCTATATCCAGTACCGTTAATACGGAATCGCGGACAAAGGGCCAGTCGGCGGATTCGCGAAAATGTTTGTGCAGATAGACGATATTCTCCGCCAGCTTCAAAATAGCAAAGCTTATCTGATCGGTTGAACCGTCGATTTTATGCAGGTACTCGCGTTCGTGATGGCGCAAGATCAATTGGCAGATGTCTATAGGTAAGCGCCAGGAAGTGGCGACATAATAGCCGATAGTGGCATGACTGACGTTATAGGCTTTTTCTTCAATATCCGGCAGGGTTTCACTCGGGTTTTGTTCTGCCTGGGTTAAGGTGCTGCGGTAGTTTTCATATTTCATCGCCATCACCGGAATACCGCAGTCGTGAAATAATCCCAGGGTAAACAACTTCTCGCTGGAGATCCGCTTTTTAAGACGTTTAGCGATAAATACCGCACTATTGGCGATATTGGAGGAGTTATTCCAGAAATCATCCAGGGGAATGCTGGCTTTTTTATCTTTAAAGCTGCGTTTGAGCAAACTGCTGGTGACTAAGGTAGTAATACCGGTGAGACCGATATAACGGACGGATTTTTTGATATCGGAAATTGAACGGGCCAGGCCGTATAAAGGGGAATTGATGGTTTTTAATATGGTGGCGCTGACGGCGACATCCTGTGAGATGGTATCGGCAATCTTGTTGATATCCGGCTCAGATACACTCATTAACTTTTGCAGCTTAAGCAATAGTTCAGGTTGCGCCGGTACTGAAAAACCGCGGTCTATATCAGCCAACACCTTATCGTCTACTTGGATCATCTTATTCGTTCATTGAAAAAGGGTGAAAAGAAAATGTGTAATAAAATTAGCAATAATTTACTATTAATTGTCTTCTATTGTCTATCGGATAATGACGGAAAACCGATTTAGCACAAGCTATTGCTCTATTAACAGCAAAAGTAAAACAAAAAAGTAAAAGACCGCGGATGAAGGAAGAATCCTGGCTGCTTATTATTGCATCCGTACCATCACTCTTTAAGCTTAGCTTAGCCAGGGGTATTCGCCAAAATTGCCCCGGGCTCAGCCGGTTTTTGCCATTTTACCCCGTTATGACAAAAGCGGGTTTATCCGCCGGAGGAATTTTCCTTTAAATCAAATAACCGCCATGGACAAAGGCGTTGGTAAATGCGATGCTCTGCGATTGATTTTGTATACAATTATTCTGATACAGGTAAAGGTGGTAAAACGGCATGAAGCATTGCGCGATATTAACAATGGACAGCCTGGAAAATTTTGAGGCTTATGATCATTTACTGGAGCAACCCCTAAAAGCCTTGGGTTGGCAAACTCACATGGTGTCATGGCGGGATCAGGGGGTTAACTGGGATGATTATCAAGTAGTGATTATTCGCACTCCCTGGGATTATCAGGATGATGCCCCTTTGTTTTTACAGGTATTGGAAAAAATTGAAGCCTCAAATGCGGTGTTGGAAAACAGTTTGGATATAGTGCGCTGGAATATCGATAAAAGCTACCTGAGGCAGCTGGAAGCGAAAGGGGTCACCATAGTGCCGACCTTGTGGCCGGAAGTCTTTGATTATGATGATGTCCTGGCGGCATTTAAGCACTTTGCCAGTGAAAAAATCGTACTAAAACCCCGTATCAGCGCCAATGCCGACAATACTTTTTTATTGACCCGGGAGCAGGTTGAGGCGAAGCAGCAGTTGCTGGCGGATACCTTTGCAAACCGGGCTTTTATGGTGCAGCCGTTTATGGAGAATATTTGCAGTGAAGGGGAATATTCCTGCTTTTATTTTGACGGCAAATACAGCCACAGCATCTTGAAAACACCAAAAGATGAAGACTTCAGGGTACAGGAAGAGCACGGTGGCCGTTTAACCAGCATAGATGCGGAAGATAAGTTACTGGAACAGGCGACAGTGGCCCTAAAGGCCATCAATGAACTGCCGCTATATGCCCGGGTCGATTTTGTCCGTCACGGGCAGGGGTTTGCCCTGATGGAAGCCGAGCTGATTGAGCCTTCTCTGTATTTTAATATGGATGATAACTCGGCAGCGCGCTTTGCCAAGGCTTTTGTTGAGCGTATGGCAAGGCTACACCAGCTCTAAATATATATGGCCGGGCCTGGTGAGTCAGCTGATGTATTATTTGCCTGCCACCAGGTGTGTGCTATTCACCTCTTTGGAACATCTGACTTTTTCAATCTAAGATATAAAGGTATTCTTGTGATTTATCAGGAAATATCTTGTGCCGGGGCACATTACGGAAAATCTGATAAGGGATAGTGCGCTTTTTTGCGGATAATCCACTTGCCGGCACGGTTAAGGTTTTAGTGAATGCTTTCCCTGAGGTGCCCGGCACATGCTGCAAAAGGTTTTATGGTTTTTTTTACTTGTGAAACCTTTGTTGTTCCCCGTGGCTTTTGCCGAAGAGCAGGCAAAAGTTTTATTACTCAATTCTTATCACCCTCAATATCGCTGGACCGCCGAACTGACCCGCGGGGTCCGGGATAAGCTGGCACAGGCTGTGCCGGCGGAAAATCTTTATATTGAATATATGGATGCCAGGCGCTTTGCAGATGATCTTGTTTACCAAAAAAAGTTAATCGGCCTGTTGCATTATAAATACAGCCGATACCAACCGGATATCATCATTACCAGTGATGATGCCGCCTATTATTTTATGCTCGAGCATGGAGCCGCTATCTTTCCCGGGGTTGCGGTGGTTTTTTGCGGGGTGAATGTTTTTTATCCTGAGCTGTTATCAGGTAAAGACAAGATTACCGGTATCAAGGAAGGTATGGAGATTTCAGGAAACCTTGAGTTGATCCGCCGCCTGCAGCCAGATATCAAACGCATTATTTTACTGGGAGACACCACGGGACTCGGGCTGCGCATGACTGAGCGTGCGAAAGAGATCCGTGCCGGCTGGCTAACGTCGCCGGCAACACGCGGTATTATGCTGGATATATGGGATGACTTCTCCCTTGAAGAGTTATATCAGCAAGCGGCCAGGCAGGAGCCGGGAACGGCGTTTCTGGTGCTGGCAATACATAAAGACAAGTTTGGCCATTATTTTTCCTATGAGCATGACTTACCCTTATTGACCCAACATAGCAAGGTGCCGGTTTATGGCATGTGGGGCACATTAATGATAGGCAATGGTGCGCTCGGCGGCATGATGAATGACCCTTATCAGCACGGAGCTGAGGCAGCCGCTATGGCATTAACTATCTTAAGCGGTGTGCCGAGCTCGGCGGTAAAAATTAAAGAAAAAGCAAGCTACTCCCCGGTTTTTGATTATCACCAGCTAAAGCGTTTTGATATCGATCTGGATTTATTACCGCAAAGTAGCCTGGTGATTAATCTGCCGGTCAGCCTTTATGAAAAGCACCGGTTGGAAATCAACAGTATTGTTGCGATAGTCATGTTTTTAATCCTGATCATTTCGATACTGTTTTTGAATAACCAGGAGCTGGAGCTGGTGGTTAAACAAAGAACCCGGGATCTGGATCTTCGCAATAAAGCACTGGAAGCAAATTCTAATTTTATGAAGCACCAGGCGAATACCGATGTCCTCACCAATCTGGCCAATCGCCGGGCGGGGCTGGAGGAAATTAACGCCTATATCAGCAGGTTTAACCGGGATAATAAAGAATTTTCCCTGGCTATTGTTGATATCGACTTTTTTAAAAACATCAATGATCGTTATGGCCACGATGTCGGTGATAAGGTTTTGCAAGTGCTGGGGGCGAGTTTAAAAAGGCTGACCCGCCCGGGGGATCATGTTTACCGCTGGGGCGGGGAGGAATTCTTAATTGCATTTCCCTATGCTGATGCAGAAGCTTCCCAGGTGATTTGCCGGCGTCTCAGGGAGAAAATCAGTGAACTGGTGATCAGCCGGCATGATGATAAAATTAACATCACCGTCAGTATCGGTGTGACCAATTTTGTGCGCGAGGACAGTTTCGAAAGCTTATTCGCCAGGGCCGATAAAGCGCTGTATCACGCCAAACGAAACGGCAGGAACCGGGTCGAAGCGGCCCGGTAATGCCCCTGCGGATTAAAAATGATTTTCCCGCAGCACTTCAGTTAACGGCAGCTGGCCGCCGCGCGGATGAGCCGGTGTTTTTGCTTTACCTATGGCTATCATCATGCCAATCACATGTCCCTGGGGTAAGCGGATCAAGCGGGCAAGGGCTTCCCGGTCAAACCCTATCATAGGGCAGGTATCGTATCCCAGTCCTTTGGCTGCCAGCATCAGGGTCTGCGCCGCCATACCGCATGAGCGCATGGTTTCATCCCTTTGCAGCTGTTCTTTACCGCTGTAAAAGGCTGATATCATAGGCAATAACATCTCCTGGGTTTCCTTGGGGCTGTTGGCGACATAACGCTGTGGCCTGTCGTTCCAGGCATTGGTATCGGCGCATAAAATAATGAGCTCAGAAGCCTCGCTTACCTGGTCCTGTCCCCAGGCAGCCTCTTTGACTTTCTCTCTTTGAGCTCTATCTGTCACCCGGATAAAACGCCAGTGCTGAATATTATAAGAGGTCGGTGACAGCAGCACCGCCGACATTAATTGCTTAAAATCTTGCTCCGGCATCTCGATATCCGATTGATAATGTCTCACGGCCCGGCGCTGTTCAATTGCCTGAAAAACTTTCATGATGTTTCCTTAATCTCTTTCGCTTTAGTGGAAAATACTTTAATTGTTTTTTATTTGACTGATAAGCCGGGTCAGGGGAAACTAATTGTTGAGTTTAAGTTGACAATGGTAAAGGTGATGGAAACTTTTTCGGCAATTCCGGTCTTTGTTGCTGTGGTGGAAAACGGCAGTTTTTCCCAGGCGGCGCTACGCCTGGGCACAAGTAAATCTGCGGTCAGTAAACGGATCCGAGAGCTCGAGCATAAGCTCGGAGTACAGCTGCTGCACAGGACCACACGGCAGCTGAGTTTAACCGAAGCCGGGGAGCGTTATTTTGAATACGCCGTTAAGGCGGTGGTTGCCGCCTCTGAGGGGATAGATTCTGTAACCCAGTTGCAGGGCAACCCTAAAGGGGAGTTGAAGATCAATACCCCGATGTCATTCGGGCGTTTGCATATTGCCCCGCTGGTGGCGGACTTTCTAAGCCTGTATCCCGATATTAGCTTAAATATGGTGATGGAAGACAGGGTGGTGGACCTGGTGGAAGGGGGTTATGATCTTGCCATCCGTGGCGGAAACTTACAGGACTCTACCCTGATCTCCCGCCGTCTGGCGCCTTGCCGCAGCGTGATTTGTGCGACGCCCGATTACTTGGAGCAACACGGCGCCCCCGCTATACCGGAAGACTTACTCAGCTTTAACTGCATCAACTTTTCTTATTTCAGTGGCGGCAGTGACTGGACTTTTCTCGGCGATAACGGACCGGTGAAAGTGAAGGTCAGCGGTAACTACCAGGTTAATAATAGCGAAGCTCTGTTGCAGGCGGCTTTGGCCGGGTTGGGGATTGCCAAGATGCCAACCTTTATTGTTGGTGATGATATTGCTGCCGGGCGCCTGGTGCCCTTGCTTAAGGAGTATCAGCTACCGATGCAAACCTTCTATGCCGTGTTTCCACAGCGGCGTCATTTACCGGCCAAGGTACGGGTATTCCTGGATTTTATTATCGAACGTCTCGGCGGCGATCAGCCTTATTGGGATAAGGTGATTAGTTAATCTGGTGTCATATTGACACTGATGTCGATATGACACTTTTAGCTGGTTCCCAGGCCGGGGAACCAGCCGGTGAATAAATCAATATAACTCAACATTTACCCCCAGCCGCTGATGGGCTATAGGGCTGGTGGTGGTGTAGAGCAAAGGCACGCGCTTGCCGTCACTCAGGGAGGACTTTATCGCAAAAGCCGCCAGTGCCGCTTCATGAAAACCGCTTAAGATCAGCTTTTGTTTGCCCGGATACCAGTTGATATCGCCTACGGCATAGATGCCCGGCTGGGAAGTTTCAAAGCTAGCTGTGCTGACTTTTATCTGGTTTTGGTGCAGCTCCAGTCCCCAGTTTTTCAGCAGGGATAATTTGGGAGACAAGCCAAAAAATACCAACAGTTGATCCAGCTCGATCCGCCGGGTGACACCGTCTTTACCCGTTACCCTTAATTGTTTTAGCTCGCCGTTTTCTGTGATCAGTTCACTCACTTGCCCGGTAAGCAATTGCATTTTCAGTTTGCTGCACAGGTTTTCCACCAGTTGCACCGAGTTCTCCGCCGCTCTGTACCTGGTCGATCTGTGGATCAGGGTGACACTGTTGGCAACCTTTTGTAATTCCAGCGCCCAGTCGAAGGCGGAGTCGCCGCCGCCGAGGATCACCAGATCTTTATCCTGGTGCTGCTTTAAGTCATTCACCCGGTAGAAAACCTGCTTGTCTATCAGCGGCTCGACCCCGGGGATCTTCAGTTTCACCGGTTCAAAGGAGCCGCCGCCGGCGGCAATGATCACTGCCTTTGCCCGGATGTGCCTGCCTTTGTCTGTGGTCAGTAAAAACCTGTGCTCCTGCTCAAGACGTTTGATGTCAATTACCCGATTATCCAGCAGGTACTCTGGGTTAAAAGGGGATGCCTGCTGTGCTAAATTGTCGATGAGATCTAAGGCATTGATTTGCGGCAGCGCCGGGATATCAAAAATAGGTTTTTGCGGGTAAAGCTCACGGCACTGACCGCCGATATGGGGCAGGCTGTCGATAACGATCGTCTTTATGCCCTGCAGCCCCAGCTCAAATACCTGGAATAACCCCACGGGCCCGGCACCTATAATCACGACATCGGTTTCGTTGCCGGAAAAATGCTTGTTTATATCACTCATAATAACCCCCTTGGTCAGGATAATAATTTAATGCAGGCTGCTTGCGCTTGAAAATTCACTGAACTGGCGCCGGGCTATCGGCACAAAGTGCTCAGCCCATTTGGCCTGATCGGGGCGGTATGCAGCATAAAGTTTACGGGAAATGCCATGCTGCCCTATGCTTTTGCTCTTCAGCTTTCCCTGCCTGATTTGCGGTGCTACCAGCCAGTCGGGAATAGCGCTTACCCCCAGACCTGCCGCCACCATTTGCAGGATCACATCCGAGTTTTCCACCTGGCGCAGCCGGGCGGGTTGGCAGCTGGCCGGTTGCAGGAATAAGTTGAAGATATCCTGCTGCTCCGGCGATAACGGGTAGGTGATCAGGGTTTTATCGGTTAAGTCATCGGCCTGGATATAGGCCTTGTCCGCCAGCGGATCTTCTTTTGACAGCGCCAATACCAATTCGAAGGTACCTATATCCTGATAAATAAACTCCTGGTGGTTGGATTTTTTATCGGTTAACAGGATATTGAAATCCGGCAAGTCGCTGTCGGGGCCAAGACTAAAAACACTTTTTTCTATCAGATCCACCTCTAAGGCGGGCTGTTGGCCGCTGAAGGTTTTGATCGCCGGTAATAACCATTGAAAGCCGGAATGACATTGCATGGCAAAATTAAACGGCATGCGTTGCACTTTTGTCGCCTTTCTGGCGGATAGCTGAATTTCAGCCTGTTCCACTTTAGGTAAAACTTCTTTGGCCAGCGCCAACAGGACTTTGCCCTGGGGGGTAAAAACCAGAGGACTGCTCCTGCGGATAAAAAGCTTATGGTTAAGTCTGTGTTCGAGCGTCTTGAGCTGGTGGGAAAGCGCCGACTGTGTGGTAAAAAGCAATTCAGCCGCCTTATTCAGGCAATGGCTCTGCTCTAATGTAACCAGGGTTTTTAAATGTTTAAGTTCCAGCATAACCGTCCCCTTAATAATGACTTGATATAGCAAGTAAAGCAGGGAATATGCCAGACATGTAACGTATTGAATTAAGAGGTTTTGTGTGTTTTATTAATGTGGAGAAATATATTTGGCTGTTAAAATGACATTGGAGGGTGAAAGGCAATAACGCTTGTATATTTTACAGGGCGTTATTGCCTGGGGTTAACTCATCTGCGTAAGCTTAATTAAGCTTTGCGACGAAATGCCATCAGTGACAAGCTTGTTAATAACATCAGCAATAAAGCGCCGGGTTCAGGAACTTCATTGGCACCTTGAACGGTTAGGCTTGTTGATGCATGAGTAGCGTCAAGCGGTTGCAGGAATGCTGATGTGAACCCGGCATCATTATTCCCCAAGCTGGTAAACAGTTCAGAAGTTCCGGCGGCAAGCGCAGTAAAATTAAAGCTGATTAATAAGATATCATCACCTGAGATACTTGGGAAAAATGGGTTTGCCAGTGACAAGGGTAAAGTGGCAGAAAGATCTTCAAGATTAGTGTTAGGTGCGCTAACAAACTCATCGCCCAATACCAGGCTATCCAGGTTGAATATGCTGCTATCAAAGTTAATGCTCAGATCCCAACTGAAAAAAGCATCGCTATCGGTTGTTGTTTCAGCGAACAGATTTACGCTAAATGTGTCATTTACCTGAATTTCGTTATCAGGTGTATCAAATGACAAGATAAGTGCTGCTTGAGCGGAAAAGGTGCTCAGGCCAAAACTCAGCATTAAGAAGATGGCGGTAAATAATTTATGGGGGGCTTTCAAGTTTTTCATCTTTTTCTCTAATAAAGGGTTATGTTTGGCGGCACCGGCCCTGAGCTAAGGTCAGGGAGCCGGTGCCTGTTTATTGTTAAGGGTTAGCGTAAATTTGTTGCCATAAGCGCATATCAGCAAAAGTGATCTGGCCGTCGGCATCTAAGTCCGCTTCTGCATTAAAGTTATCCGCTCCCTGACTAACGTTCAACAAGGAGTAAATCAGCATATAATCAGTGAAATCCAAAGTGCCGTCACCGTTAACGTCGCCGCTTTTCGCCGCTTTTTCCAGGTTGAAGCTGATCACTACCGGATCATGGTCAGAAAAGCGGTAAGGGTCTTCTGCGTAAAAGTCTGCCAGCTGCTGCTCAGATTTATTTTCCGTGTTGTAATCCAGTACCAAAGGCTCATCGGCATTGATATGCCAGTCTGTGGTATCTACGGTTTTCGCCAGTAAAGAATCGCTCGCCAGGGCGTGATCCAGGTAACCGGCAGCGCCGCCGTAGGTGTAGGAATAGGCGTAAGTACCGTTGAAGTGTTTGATCAGGTTGGTATAACCCTGGTCAGTAAACTTAACGATAGGATCTTCCATGGCATAAGCATTTAAGTCACCCATTACCAGCACGTCTTTTTGCGTGCTCAGCTGGCTGTCGCTGGCAATCCAGTCGATCAGCGCCTGGGCCTGCAGCTGACGTTTGGCGTTGTAGCAGCTTTGGCCGTCATCTTGATCTTTATCGAGATCGGTGGCGCTGGTACAAAGTTTCGCCTTGAAGTGGTTGGCGATAATAGTGATCTGCTCGCCGTTTTCATTGAGGCTGAAGGTTTGCGCCAGTGGCGGACGGTTAAAGATTTCGTCGTTGTTCACCTGGGCATCGGCGGCTAAAGAAACCGTGCCCGGCTTGTATAACAAGGCCACGGCGATTTCATCTGTGCCAATCGGTCCACCGGTATTAACAAAGGCGTAGCTGTTGTCACCGGCAACGGCGTTTAAGCGGCTTACCAGGTCAACCAGGGTGCTGTTGGCATCGACACCGTCATTTTCAATTTCCATCAAACCGATAATATCGGCGTTCATGGCAATGATGGCGGCAACGGTTTTGGCAACCTGACGCTCGTACTCGGCTAAGTTGTCGGCACCGCGTGAGGTTGGGAATCCGCCGCCCTGGCCGTCACCGTTAAACAGGTTGAGTACGTTCATGCTGGCAACCGTGAGGTTACCCGGCGTTAATTCAGGTGCATCTGTTCTGGTGTTTACCGCAGCAATGTCAGGCGCCTGGCTTGGGATGATGCGGTACTTGCTGTAGCTGTAATCCATAATGCCGGTCAAAGCCGTTACCTGGTCGCCTGCACGCAATGTATTGCTTGCCGACAAGTTGCCGCCCGGGTAAATAACGGTTTCCGGGTTAGTGCCGTTTTGTCCGTCATCCAGGGTGATCTGGTTGAGATCATTGCTTGCTGCCAGGGCTACCGCTTCGGCTGTACCCGGACGATAGATGTTGGTCGGGGTAAAGATACGGCCGTTAGACAGGGTTACTTCACCGTATTTGCCTAAGTCATAGTTGTTGGAGACAGTTAACGGGCTGTCGATAGTGACCAGCATACCTTCCAGGGCTTCCGGCGCTTCGAGCGATGCAAATGGCAGGCTTAAGCTGGTAGCACTGACGCTGCCGGTGCCACATTCAAGCAGATCTTCGCTGGCGTTTAACTGGGTTCTGCCGTAGCTTTCCGAAACTTCACCAAAGACACGTACTACAGAACCAACTGCCGGAGTGATGGTATTGGCGTTGTTGGCAACAAAGATACCTTCTGAAGTTTGCGCATCGCCGTCTTCATCCGTCAGCTCTTCCTGGACAAAGAAGCCGTCAAGGCTGGCAAACACCGAAGTGACCACCCCTTCAATGACATGTTTTTGTCCCTGGGTACTGGTGATATTGTCGATGCCCTGGATGGAGCTGATCAGGCTGGCTTCATCGGCGCAGATGCCAATAGTGCTGGCGTCGGTGCCGTCGGAAACATCAGGGCCTGTGCCCGGGGTACCGAAATCACCGCTACCAAAGCTTTTGCTGGTTTCTTCAAACCAGTTGCTGCCGACATTGTTGTCAAGGGAAGCGCTGGTTAAGGTCATGGACTTACCGTTGGGATCAGGCCATTGTGAGCCGCCGTCCCAGGCGATGTAATCGGCAATGGTGCCGTCAGGCATTTCCAGTACCAGTTCATCACTGCCATTACTTAAATACATGCCGGAGAATTGATAAATGGCTTCAACACCGCCGTTGCTTGCGCTGTCGCTGTTGTTGGCGAAGACCGAGTAGGCGCCTGCCGGTACAATGACATCTTCGGTGATTTGATGGCTGTCGTTGTCATCATCACGTAAGGTCCAGCCATTGATATTAACGGCAATGGCCCCTTTGTTTAACACTTCAAACCATTCACCGGCACTGTCAGAAACCTTGCTCGGGTTTTGCAGGACTTCGGTGATCACTAACTCAAAGGTGGCATCGCCGGTGCCCGGGGTACCAAAGTTGCCGTCGGTGTAGCTGTTGTTGCTTTCTGTGGTCCAGTTGCCGCCAATGCTGTTGTCTGTGGTGGCGTTGATCAGGGTCATGGAAGCGCCGTTTGGATCCGGCCACTCGTTGCCGTTATCGTAGGCGATAGCGTCAACCACTTCTCCTTCAGGGGAAACCAGCAGAATTTCATCCGAGCTGTTGGATAAATACATACCATCGCCATAGCCGTAAACGACATTGATGCCGCCGTTAATTGAGGTGTCGGTGGTTTTGCCTAAAATGGCGTAGCTGCCCATAGGGATGATGACATCTTCTGTAATGGTAAAGCTGTCGCTATCTTCATCTTTGACGGTCCAGCCGTTAAGGTTGATGTCGCCGGTACCGGTATTTAAGATTTCAAACCATTCGGCGTCGTTATCGCTCAGGCCGCTTGGGTTTTGCATCACTTCGGTGATGGTTAGCTGGCCATTGGTGCTGATATTGCCTGTGCCGCCGTCGGTGCCGCCACCGTCAGTACCACCGCCATCAGTACCGCCGCCATCGGTGCCGCCGTCGGTACCACCACCGTCTCCGCCGGTAGTATCATCAACGCAGGTATCGGCGCTATAGAGCAAGTCGACCCATTCGCTGTGGTCAATGAACGGGTTACGGTTGCCCTGGTATTCATAGATGCGGTTATTACGGTTTTGCTCAGTGGCATCAACCGGATCTGCGGCGTGCCATTCAAGCAGGCGACATAAACGGCCAAGGGCCGGTTCGCTGGTGGAGGTTAAACGATCTACAACCGTTAAGTCCGGGGTAAAGGTATCCAGGCCTTCGTAGCGGATATCCATATAGAGCACCATACGGGCAACGTCACCTTTAACCTCATCGCGTGGCTCAAACGAGTTGCTGTCGATACGGGTATTGGGAGACTCGCTCAGCGTGTTCATGCTGTTATCAAAGTCGAGGTTGCCGCGGGAGGAGTTGACGGAAATGTCTGTGGGTCTTAGGTGGTGGATATCGGTATAGGCTTCGTTTGAGGAACTTGAGAAACCATGGCTTTTCGCCCAAACATGTTCCCGGTTCCAGTTATCCGGATCGCTGCTTTGTGCGCCGCTGCCGTTGGATAATTTTGCCAGGGATGTTCCCTTGTATAATAAGATAACGTTATCCGGGTTGGCAGGATCTTCATCGGTTTCGGTTAATGCCGTCCAAACCTCTGAGTAGGTTAATACTTTATGGCCGGCACTGATGATGGTATTAATTGCCGATTTAATTTCTGCCGCTGTGTAGTTGTTGTTTACGGCATTGATGGCATCGGCATAATAAACCGCGTCATCAAAGGTGCTGGCATCGGCTATTTTTGCCAAATCGGGACAGTTATAACAAACCCCTTCGAGTGAAGCACTTGTTTCGCTGGTGATGCTGGCGCCGGTTGAAAGCTGATTGCCGGTAACCGCATTAAGCACGTGTTCGCTTGCTTGGGTTACAGGTACACAAAAAAATGCCAGCAGAGCTGGTATTTTTAATTTCATGACTTTTCCTCAATGTAAGTTGTTGCCATTTCAGTGGCTTATTATTTTGGGCGTGCAAAATCATAAAATTGGAGTATGACATTGGCGTGACAGTGTCATAAAAATCCGTGTAATCCAAAGGTAAAAATGCAGGCCGGGCGAATTGTGAATATTTCTTGAACAATTTTTACTATTGTTATTGAAATACGACATTCATGTTAAATTTAACATGAATTGACCACCCGGTCATATTTTTTATATGAATACTTGTCAATAGTGTCAACCAATAAAAATCAGCCAAGTTTTCTTCTTGAGGCTAATTATTACGGGTGCACGCCCGATTTTTACAGTATTTTTTTTAGTGATAACCGTGATTTTGTTTTCTGAAAATTGACTAACTGGTTATGTTTTTTGTTCGGGCTTGTTGCCGGTATAAAATCGAATCCTTGGGCGGCAGCAGATAAAACCGGTTGTTCTTAGTGTCTGTATGATGGGAAAGTGAGAGGGAGGTTTTAGTGTTTGTAGAGGCTGTTAAAGCCGGCGGCATTCTGACAAGATGTAATGCTTAAATGCCGCTGGAATTTACGCTTTGCCATTATGGCGGTGCAAAGGTGTTCGTTAACTGTTTTGCCAGGCAAGTCTATTGGGCGGCCCTCCTAATGCTGCATCCGGGCTGTCTTTACTGTTGACAGGCACGGTTCCCTTAACGAATAACTCACCATTTTGATCTATTAGGTTAAGTTTGTGGAATTTGAGGGCAAAGGACATCGCCTGCAACAGGCTTTGTTTTTCTCCTTCGACAACGGCGTAGTCTTTATTGCAAGATTTTATCTGGCGTACTGCTTGTGGGGTGTTCAGTTCCATATTCACTTCCAGCTAAGTTCTTTAAAGGCATTACTAAGCCTAGAACAGCTTGTTGGGAAAGCGTGGCGAAAAACTCAGCGGCTTGGCTGGAGGAAGAAATAAAGTTTTAAGTCGATGATATTTTTGCTGATCATTATTTCAAACCCGGAAATAAATCAGCAATGGCTTACAAAGCAAGGTGGCGATTTCTTCGGTGTTACTATTTTTGTCTCGTGGTTTTCAGCCTTCTTTATGTGTTTTTATCGCTTCGGCCAGGTCCTTTCTCTGTGCGGGCGGAACATATCCGGGGATGTTATTGACATCAAAGTCGTCTATTTGCTCCGCTTTGAGGGCGCTTCGGGCAAAATCCAGGTAAACCTGTTTATCGATAAAAACATCAAAAATATCCGGGTCGATATGATGGTCGAGTTTCATGCGCCCTAAAATGGTCAAAGATTCCGACAGGGTTTTCGCCACTTTATAGGGCCTGTCTGCCGCGGTGAGCGCCTCGAAGATATCGGCGATGGCCATCATCCTTGCCGGCACCGACATCTGGTCCCGGGTCAGCCCCTTGGGATAACCGCTGCCATCCATTTTTTCATGGTGGCCGCAGGCATATTCAGGCACGTTTTGCAGGTGTTTGGGGAATTTGGTGGATTCGAGCATTTCGACCGTGATATCCATATGTTCATTGATAATTTGCCGCTCTTGGGCGGTTAAGGTGCCGCGCTGGGTGATCAGGTGATGTACCTCGTTATCGCTGAGAATGGCTTGTTTTTCTCCGGCGATGATCACTTGGTAGTGCTGGCTGATCTGATGTACCCGGTCGACTTTTTCCTGGTTAAAAAATTCGCTGCCGATATTGGCCTGGCGGATAAATTCCCGGTCGCTTTCCAGCTGGGTGAGTTTTTGCCGGCGGCTTACCGGTGATAGCTCGGGATGATGTTCAAGGTCGCGCCGGGCAATTTCAAACCTGGCATCGACCAGGGCGATGCGGTCAAAAATTCCTTCGAGTTTTGTCGCCTTGTCCATGATATGGGCGGGGGTAGCTACTTTGCCGCAGTCATGCAGCCAGGCGGCAACGGAGATCTCATGAAAGTCTTCCAGGGTTAAGGTGAAATCTTTCAGCGGTCCGGAGTCGGTTTCATGGCAGGCGCGGGCCAGTAACAGGGTAATTTCCGGTACCCGGCGGCAGTGTCCCCCGGTATAGGGAGATTTTTTATCTATGGCTTCGGCGATGAGTTTGGAGAAGGTGGTGAACAGGGTTTCCATATCGTCGATAAGTTGTTTATTGGTAAGCACTACCGCAGCCAGGGAGGTTAGCGCGCGTACCTGGAGCTGATTTTCCTGGTTAAAGGGCACCACTTCGCCGCTTTCACTGGTGGCATTGAGCAGCTGCAATACCCCGTTTAACTCCCCGAGATGATCTTTCATCGGCAGGGTCAATACCGACTGGGTACGGTAACCTGTCTGGCTGTCCATCTGCCGGGCGGCGCTGGTATCGTAATGTTTGTCATGATAGGCATCTTTGATATTGATGATCTCTCCGGTGGCAGCGGCCACGGCAACCATGGCCTTGGTATTGACTTTGTCATTGATGTAAATGGGAATATCGGCAAAGGTGATCTTGTGCTCTGTGGTGCCGCCCAGGTGCAGCTTTAAGGATTTATTGATGATGGTTTCAAATTTGAGGGCGTGCTCTGCTGTTACCGAGTAAATGGTACCGCCGTCGGCATGGGTTAAAATAATGGCATTCAACAGGATTTTTTCCAGCAGCAGGCGATGGTCTTTTTCTGTAGATAAGGCGATGCCGATTTCGGTAAAAAGCTCTACGTTGTTCATCTTGAGTTCCGTGTCAACTTTCTTACTATTTGATTCATTTGGCTTATTTACTTGTATGAGTATAGGCGCCGTCCCAGTTTTCGCTCGGCGGATGCTTGATAAAATGCTCGATACGCTGGCGGTAGATGTCATGGAGTATCTTGTCGTCATAAACCCGGATAATTTCATTTAAAGCCGTGAGTGCCTGGTCAAAGGCTTGTTGCCGGTACAGGGAAAAGACCCGGTTAAAGGCCTCAAGCTGGTTGATGATGTCGGGTTCGCTGTCCGGGGGAAACGGGCGGTAGATAGTAATGGCGTGCTCTTTTCCCTTCACCCTGACCTTGTCGATGATCTGATAGTGGTATTGCGGCGCCGCCGCTTTGGTGAATTCGCTTACCAGCAGGTTGAGGCCGTAATACTTGGTCAGGCCTTCGAGGCGGGAGCCGAGGTTAACTGCATCTCCCAGTACGGTATAGGCCCGGCGAAAGCTTGAGCCCATATCGCCGACATTCATTTCACCGCTGTTGAGTCCTATGCCAATATTGATCTGCGGCCAGTCCCTGGCGGTAAATTCTTGTGATAAGGTTTCCGTGACTTCGAGCATGGCAAAGGCGGCGTCCAGTGCGTGCCGGCCATGGGCTTCGTCGTTCAGGGGGGCGCCCCAAAAAGCCATCACCATGTCCCCGACATACTTGTCTATGGTGCCCTGGTGCTGGAAAATCTGCTCGGTGACCGGCGAGAAGTAGGCATTGAGCAGTTTTTTCAGTTCATTGGCGCTGAGACTTTCCGACAAGCGGGTAAAATCGCGGATATCGGCAAACAGCACCGTCAATTCTTTTCTTTCCCCTGCCATAACATCGGCATCACTTTCTTCAAGCAAGCGGTCGATATGCGCCGGCGGCACATATTGATCAAAAATGGCTTTGACCTGGCGGCGCTGGATGTTTTCCCGGTAAAAACCCCGGGCGATTTCCAGCAGCGACAAGGTCACCACCAGCAGCAACACCGGGATCACTGGCAGGTGAATGCCGGCATAATACCAAAGGCCGATATTAAATGAGGCGGCCAGGGCGAAGATCAAGGCGGCGGATAAGGCCATCAGTGCCGGGGAAATTTCCAGCAGCAACACGGTCAGCAACAAGGTACAGAGCAGCAGTTGCAGCATATTGGCCCCCAGCCACCAGTGGGGCTGGACCACTTGCTGCCGGGGCTGGGTCAGGGCGTCAAACACGCTGGCATGAATTTCTATACCCGGATAAACCAGGGACACCGGGGTGCTGCGCAAATCCGCCATGCCGACGGAGGAAGTGCCGACAAATACCACGGCGCCGTCGAAGCGTTGATCGTCGATCCTGCCCTTGATGATATCGCTGGCGGAGCTGTAGGGATAACTTTTTACCGGACCTTTGTAGGGGATCAGCAGCTGACCTCTGTTGTCTGTGGCCAGGACATCCTGACCCAGTTTGATGCCGGACAGGAATAACTGCTCCTGCTCCCGGTGCCAGATCGGGGCTATGGTTTCGGCAAAGCTGTAAACCCTGAAGGTTTCCAGTGCCAGCGACGGATATAACCTGCCGCGATATTCAGTTAACAGCGCGGCTTTGCGTATGATGCCGTCAACGTCCAGGATGGCATTGATAAAGCCCTGTCCCTGCGCCGCGGCATTTAACGTTTTGATGCTGGCGTTAAAGCCGGCAAACCGGTGCAATTCGTGTTCACCGAGCGCTTGCTGCTGCTCTACCCGCGGGGGCAGGATCTGCCCCTGCGCCAGGCCTGGATCATGCTGGAACAGGCAGGCAAGCACCACATCATTATTGGCAATTTGCGCGGCAAAGCGGCTGTCATCATCTACCAGCGGCTGAATTTGTGCCAGGCGTAAATCCAGTGCTTTATCTTGCAGCTGGAGTAAGGGACGGATACGCTCGACCGGGTTTTGCTGGGGCTCGGAAAAGATCATGTCAAAGCTGATCACTATTGCGCCGTACGCCGTGAGCTGCTCAATTAAGACCGCCAGGTGTTTTCTCGGCCAGGGCCAGCGGCCGATCTCATGTAAGCTTTTTTCGTCGATATCGACAATCTGGATGTTGGCGGGGGAAGTGGGCCTTGGCGGGGTAAAGTGTAACAGCTTGATATCATAGGCGATGCCTTCTAGGCGTTCGAGCCAGGGAGGCTGCTGCCATTGCAGCAGCATCACCGCGACGGTAACGGCCAGGGTCAGCAGCAGATCCCGGAAAAAACGCCGCCGTCCCTTAGCCATGTTTGTCCAGGATAAAACTGTTTTGCTCGCGGGCGGCAAAGGCCTCAAGGGGGGCTTTTTGCCGTCGGATCTCGCTGCTGACCCGGGCCAGCATCTGCTCGACTTCATCATCGCTTCTGCGATGGTCATGGCTGAACAGGCATAAATGCCTGACCCCGGCGGCAATGGCCAGCTCGATCACCGACTCGTAGCAGGTATGGCCCCAGCCGGATTTTGCCGGAAAATCGTCGGGGAAATACTGGGCGTCGTGGATCAACAAATCCAGTTCCCGGGTGAATTCCTGCCATTGCTCTAAGCTGGTGTTGACGGGGCCGGGGGGAAAGAGTTCGTTATCGGTAATGTAGGCAAAACGATGCTGTTGGTTATCGATAAGATAGGCACTGCCGCCGCCGGGATGGTTGAGTATCCTGCGGGTGATGGTGAGCTCCCCTATGGATATCGGGGTGTGGGGGGCAGGACTGGCCATTACTCTGATATCGGCGCCCAGCTGTCCGGACGGCACCGGAAATAAGCTGCCGGTCATCTGGTTTAAAATTGCCCTGGGCTGCATCGGCCGGGTTAATCCCGGTAAAATATGGATTTGCCGGTTTTTCTGATAGGCAGGTTTAAAAAAAGGAAAACCCTGGATGTGGTCCCAGTGGTTATGGCTCAGCAGCAGGTAGATAGGTTTGTTATCTTTGACCAGTTGTTCTCCCAACGGGATGATGCCTGTGCCTGAGTCCAGCACCAGGTGAAAGTCTTCTCCCGTGTCCAGGTGGATGCAGGGGGTATTGCCGCCGTATTTTACCGTGTGCTGCCCGGGGGCGGGCACTGAGCCCCTGACGCCGTAAAAGGTGAGTATCATATCAGTAATGGTCGTGCCCCCGGATATAGGTGCCGTGCTCCCCGACGGCAAAGATTTCTTGGTTTTGGATGACTACGTCGTTGAGGTTTTCCCCCGAGCCGGCAAAGGCGGACAGCCAGGTGACGCCGTCCGTGCTGGTATAGGTGGCGCCGAGATCCCCCAGGGTGATGTAGTTGCCGTTGTCGTAGTCTATGGTGTTGAGGTTATCGCTAAAACCTGTGCTGAGCTGGTTGAAGCTGCCGCCGGCCACGCTGCCGGTGACGATAACGCCGTTATCGCCGACGATCATGGCCTTGCTGGCGTCAACGTCGAGGTCGTTTAACTGGCCGAAGCCGGGGTTGGAGTGGCTGTCGCTCCAGGTGGTGCCGCCCGGGGTTGCGGTATTGTCCCTATGCAGGATTTTACCATTCTGCCCTACAGCTATAAAGGCGCTGCCGTCATGGCCAACCGCATACAGGTGCTCTGTTGGCACGGTGCCGCCGGACAGGGTTTCTGCCACCCAGCTGATGCCGTCGCTGCTGGTCATCAGCAGGCCGTTTTCCCCGACAATCACATAAAGGGAGAGAGCTTGATGCCAGAAAATATCATGCAAATTCTCGCCGGTGGGCACGCTTTGGTTTGTCCAGGTGTCACCGTCGGGACTGGTCATCACCAGGGCGTTGTCACCGACAGCAATAAATTCATTATTAAAGTACTCTACCTGGTTCACTATGCCGGGTAAGGTCGTGGTGCTTGGTGTCCAGCTGAAGCCGTCCGAACTCTTTAAGAAGTTACTGTTTGCGCCGGCGCGTACATAAACCTCAATATTATCACCCGCAGCGGTCGTCTTGAGGGCGATACCGTTAAAGTGGCTGTGATCGCCGGCGTCCACCTGGGTAAAGTTGGTGGCGTCGCTGGAGGCCAGCAGCTGAGTACTGTCGCCGGCGACGATAAATTTGCCGCCGTCCCAGATGACAGCATTGAGGGCCGCGCTGCCCAGGCTGGCTTGCAGCGACCAGCTGACCCCGTCGTTGCTGGTCACCACAGTGCCGTTATCGCCCACAGCCATATATAAACCGTTGCCGTATTCGACGGCATATAAATTGGCGGAGGTGGTGCTGGTGACCGGCACCCAGGAAATACCGTCGCTGCTGGTCAATACCGTGCCGTTGCCGCCGACCACTATCAGCTGGTCCGTGCCGTTGCCGGCGATATCGTATAAATGCTCGCTGGTGCTGCTTTGCAGGCTCCAGCTAAAGCCGTCGGCTGTGGTTTCTATGGTGCCGTTTTCGCCGACGATCACCAGGGTGCCCAAATCAAAATTGACGCCGTGGAAAATGACTGCGGAATTGGGCACCGAAGGGGTCCAGTTGATGCCGTCGAGGGAGAACATGACCTTTTGCAAGCCGGAGGCAATAAATTCGGTGCCGGTAAAAATGATATCCTGCATGGCGACATCGACACTGATTTCCCGTTCAACCCAGACTCCTTCGTCCGCTGAGTTGGCGCTGCTGTTTTGGTTGATAAAAACCGTACCGGCTTTGCCCACGGCTACCCGGGTGGTGACGCCCGGGCTTAGCAGGGTATCGCCGGCGGTTGCGGCAGTTAAACTGGTGAGCTGTTCATGATAGGCATGCTCCCAGTTGGTGGCATCGGTACTGGTGAAAGTGTTGTGATCCGCCAGCAGGTAATAATGCGTGCCGTCAAAGCTTAGGTGGTTAAAATCGAGCGGTGGCAGGTTGGGCAGGCCGTCATTGCCTCCCCAGCCGATTTCTTCCACCGATAAGGTAACCAGGGCACGGCTTTTTACGCCGAGGCTATCTTGTATTTCATATAAAAAGCTGTCGGTGCCGGAAAAGTTTGTCTCCGGGGTATAGCTGAAGGAAGAGTCATCATTGTCGATCAGTACGCCTTTTTCTTCCCCTGCTATCGGTCCCAGGTAAGTTAAGGTATCGCCACTATCCTCGTCGGAATCATTCGCCAAAGGACAGCTCAGGTCCGGTTCTGGATTACCCGGTAATGGTGAGGGGCAATCGACATTATCTGTAGTGAGAGTCGTGTTGGGACGTAAGTCGTAATGATCCGGGTGTGCCTGGGGCTTTTTATTGGCCAAGACTTGGATGGTGACGGTCGCACTATCTGTCGCCCCCTTACTGTCAAAGATTTGATAGCTAAAACTGTCGCTGCCGACAAAGCCGGCGTTGGGGAGATAGGTAAAAGTGCCATCGTTGCCGTCCAGGGTCAAGGAGCCGTTGGTCACATTTGAAAGCAGGTTAGTATTTAAGGTTATGCCCCCTTCCTGGTCGCTATCATTTGCTAAAAAGCCTTCTATATCAATATTGTCGGCTATTAAAATGCTGTCTTGCGGCAGGCTGAAAAAATCATCGGCAGCATTTGGTGCCTGGTCGACTCCGGTAATCTTGATGATAGCTTCTGCTGAGGCAAAGCCGCCATTACCGTCCTCTATTTCATAAGTTAAAACGTCATCGGTTATATTGGCGGCAGGCACATAGTTCAAGGTATTGTCCGCCTGGATAGTCACTGTGCCGCTGATGGCGCTAGCCCCGGTGATGGTCAGGGGATCGTCCTCTTCATCTTTGTCGTTGGCCAGGACATCTAAGTTGCTGACTGTGCCTGTAGCAACCTCGAACTCATCTGGCTCGGCGACGGGAGTGTCGTTGACCGGGTTTATGGTCAGGGTCACTATGGCGCTTGCGGGCGGGTTATGGCCGTCATCGATAAAGTAGGTAAAGCTGTCAATGCCGTTGAAGTTCCCGGTGGGGGTGTAGCTTAGCTTATCTCCTGTCATTTCAACTTGGCCGTGATCGGTTTGTTGGCTTTCCAGGACAAGGGTTAACTCGTCGCCGTCTTCGTCACTGTCATTGGCCAGGACATCAAGGATGATGGTTTCGTCTTCATCCAGGGTGAAGTCATCATCCAGGGCGGTCGGGGGAAAATTGACTTCGGTGACCGCTATCTGCACATTGGCCTGAGCGGTGCCGCCACGGCCGTCTTCCAGTGCATAAATAAAGGTATCGCTGCCGACGAAGTGTTCGCTTGGGGTATAGGTAAAGAAACCGTCTTCAGCCAGGGTCAGGTTGCCGTTTTCCACATCTTTAACAATCCCCGCGACCCTGAGGAGGTCGTTTTCGGCATCTGTGTCATTTTCCAGCACTCCGGGCAAGGCATTGCCGTCAACAATCAGTGGGCTGTTTTCAGGTGTTTCATAACTGTCATCGCCGGCAACGGGGTCTGTATTGATAACCTCTACCGCCAGGGTAACACTTGCCTGTGCCGTACCTCCCTGGCCATCGCTGATGGCATAAACAAAGGTATCTATACCGGAGAAGTCATCGTCCGGGATATAGGTAAAAAAGCCGTCGGCAGAGATGTTAAGCACACCATGGGTGACATCTTGTATCAGGGGCAGTTGCACCACCAGGGTGTCGTTATCGCCGTCGAGATCGTTTGCCAGCACGCCGGGAGCTTCATTGCCGTCGGCGACTAATGGGGTATTCCTGTCTGTGGTGTAATTGTCACTAACGGCAAGGGGGGGACTGTTGGCCGCCCCGACGCTAATGGTGACGCTGGCCTGTGCGGTGCCGCCCCGGCCATCTTCAATGGCATAAATAAAGGAGTCGGTACCGACAAAGTTGCCGTTGGGAATATAAGTGAAAAAGCCGTCGCTACCTATGGTCAGGGTACCGTTGTCGACGTTGTCTATCAGGCTTTGCTGCAGTTGGAGCGAATCGCCGTCAGCGTCGCTGTCGTTCGCCAGCAGCCCGGGCAGTTCACTGCCGTCAACCACTAAACTGGTATTGGCAGGGGTGCCGTAACTGTCGTTGACCGCCAGCGGGGCGGTATTGTCGCCGGCAACGTTAATGGTAACTAAAGCCGTACTGACTTCGCCCTGGGGATCCGATACCTGATAGCGAAAACTGTCTTCGCCGGTAAAATCCTCATCCGGGTTATAGCTGAAGCTGCCGTCTGTGTTTAAGATCAGGGTGCCAAAGTCGGGAGCCGTGACCGGGCTGGAGTTTAGGATTAAGCTCTCGCTGTCGATGTCGCTGTCGTTGAGCATCACACCCGGGGCAGGAACAAATAACTGCTGGTTTTCCGCGGTATTATAGCTGTCGGCAAGCGGTTGCGGTGCATCATTGACCGGCAGTAAGGTCAGGGTGACCTCGGCCTGGGCAAAACCTCCCTGGCCATCCTGGACCTGATAGACAAAACTGTCGCTGCCGTTAAAGTTCTCCGGGGGATGGTAGCTGAAAGTGCCATTGACGGACAGTTCAAGATCGCCATAAAAAGGTGGCCGCACCGGCAGCTGCAACAGGGACAGCGGGTTTTGCTCATTGTCTATATCGTTGACCAGTAAATTGCCGCGGATCTCGTTATCTTCATTTTCCTCGAAACTGTCGTCCCGGGGCTCTGGCGGGGTATTTGCCTCGCCGGTTGGCGGATCTAAGCGGATCTCGCTGCTAAAGGCGCTTTCCCCGCTGCTGTCGATGCCGGTGACCAGCAGGTAATAACTGGTATCGCTGTCCAGGTTACTGAAGGTTTGCGGCGGGGCGGTGACGGCCAGCAGGGCCTGGCCCTGGTTTAAGTCGGTAAAGTTTTCCCGGTTGACACCGGATTCGGCGGCCAGATAAAGGTTGTACCTGAGCAAATTGTCACTGGCTTGCCAGTTGGCATTAATGCTGGTTCCCGGTATCGCACGTTCGGCGCTGACTTCTTCCAGCTGCCGCCTTTGCCAGTTGACCGTGACACTGTCCACCTGTAGCTGGTTGCCGTCTATGTCTTTGCTCCATAAGCCTAAGGTTACCGGGCCGGAAAACAGGCCGAAGTCCGCGGGATTGATGTTGGTCTCGGTGTGATGAAAAGGGGCGCCGCTGCAGCTGGCCTGGGTCTGGCAAAGGTATAGCAGCTCC
The DNA here is from genome assembly GCF_947387555.1 of Thalassomonas sp. RHCl1. Classification (GTDB taxonomy): domain Bacteria; phylum Pseudomonadota; class Gammaproteobacteria; order Enterobacterales; family Alteromonadaceae; genus Thalassomonas. Next base: position 29,831 of record NZ_CANDNZ010000025.1, on the reverse strand, counting down.
TGCTGCTGGTTAAAGCTGATGGCGACCGAGGCCAGGCCGTCGGGATCTTCTACATCCACCGAAAGCAACAGGTTGCCGTCGAAGCTTTCATTATTTACCGGATGGCTGAACTCGCCGCTGGCATTGATAGTGGCGGTATTTACCACGGCTTTGGCGGCGGCCGATTCATTATTTTGGCCGCTGCGGTTAAAGCTTGGCGTGATCACAGGATCGGCAACCGGTGTGATGACCGGCTCCTTGACTGGTTGCGCCTCTTTGTCTGAGCCGCCGTTACAGCCAGTTAATACCGTAAAGACAAGGAACAGCAGGTTTAACTTTACTAAAAAGGTGTTGCTGAGCATAAGTACTTTCCGGTGTTAAGGGGTTTCTGACAATAAATAGCTGCCGGCGGCATTTACCGCGCTGTTTTCCTGCTCCGCCAGGGAAAAATCGCCGATGATTTCACTGGCATTGTTTAGCAGCAAGCCGTTGATTTCTCCCTCGGCCAGGGCATTGCCGTGACTGGCAAAGTTGACCTTCATTTCCAGCTCATCAGTGCCGATAATGCCGTTAAAGGCCGCAAACCACTCGCCGCCGTTGTCGTTAAAGGACAGTTGCCCCTGTGTTACCCGGGCGGTATCAAAGTTTATTGACATCGACAGGTTTAAGTCGCTGAACTCTCCGGCGGAGCCGGTGAGATTAAATTCGCTGAGCTGGCTAAATTCCACCAGTCCGCTGCGGGAGGCGATCACTTCGGGGGAGGTGGGCTCAAGCGAGCCCCAGGTTTCATCGTTATCCACCCAACTTTCGCCGGAGAGGTCAAATTCCGGGTCGACATCGCTGCCGTAGGATGCCTCGGGCGCCCCCGTGTCCAGTGTTTCGGTAACGCCCAGGGCCAACACCTGCGTTTGCTCCTGGCTTTGCGCCGGGGGAGCGGTAGTTGCGGCGGTATCCTGGCTGTCACTTTGCGCTGTATCGCTTGCCGGCGCCGTGCCGGTGCTTGCTGTCTGCTGCTGTTTGTCTGTGCCTTGTTCTGTCCGGGCTTGTTCGGTTTGCCCCTGCTCGCTTTGATTTTCTTCTGCTGCGGCTTCTTCCTGGCTTTCTTCTTCGCTGGCTGAGGCTGCGGGAATGGCTTTACTGTGTCCCCTGGTAAAAACCTTAGGCACTTCCAGGGTAAAATTAACCGCACCGTCCGGCAGCACCTGGGCAAAGGCATTGGCTTCGTCATGACCCAGACTAAAGCTTTGCGGCTGCGAGCCCGTGGTCACCTGGACATCGATATTGCCTTGCCACACCGCCAGAAACAGCGAGCCCTTGTTCATTTCGACTTCATAGTGGGTGCCGCGCACCCCTATGCTGGCCACCGGCGTTTTCATCTTATATTGCTTGCTGCTGTTTTTCAGCGCCCCGGTGACGGTGCGCAGTCCGCCTTTGAGCAGCTCTATGCTGACGCTGTCTGCTTTGTCTTTCTGGTTAAACTGGTAGTCTAAAATGGCTACCTGGGTATGAGGTTGTAACGATAGCAGGCCGCCATCGGCCATGCGGATCTGGGTATTGCTTAAGGCGCCGGTGCTCACGGTATCCTGTACATAGACGGGGGAGCGCCTTTTCAGGGGACGCTCCCGGGCATTTTGCCTGGCAATCACGCGTCCCCGGGCCACTATGGTTTTACCGGCATTGACCTGGGGCTCGGCCGAGTGGGCTACCTGGGTGATGACTGGCAGCGGGAGTAATAAGGCATAACCTGCCAGGGAAAATAAAACAGCATAGGTTCTGGTGAGCTTCATCGATTTTTCCTTTTCAGAAATCATAGCGAATGGCGCTGGAAACAACCGTTCTGTCGTATTGGTATAAAACGAAATTACTCTCGTTATCTAGATAGTTGGCTTTTAACAGCCAGCGCCAGCGCTCGGCAAAAAGCTGCTGGTAACTGAGCTCGGCGGACCATAAGGTATCATCCCGGACATCATCAAACAGCGGGTGGATGCCCTGGTATTCGGAGCGGATGTAATTGATCTTTGCCGTCAAGCTGATGCTGGTGCCGAAATAGGCCCGGGCCTGATAACCTATACCCCATAAATCCCGGCCGAGGTAGTCAAAGGCGGAATTGTCCGATTCTTCTTTGCCTAAGGTCAGTGTCAGGCGGTCGCTGACCCCCAGCACCGAAATCTGGTACCAGAGGTTGAGCAGAGCCTGTTTTTTATCGAGATCTTCCTGTTCAAAGGTTTGCTGCGCCAGGATCAGCGAAGCGCCGAATTCATGTTTATTGAGCTGATAGCTGGCGCTGGCCGAGGTGCCAAAATAATCCAGGTAATGGCTGTGATCCAGCCAGAAAGGGCGGTAAAACAGATTCAGGCTGGTTTTTATCCGGTTGAATTTTCCCTGCCAGCCGCCGGAGACATCGCCGTATAAACGGGTCATTTCCGGGTTGTCCTGGTAATCGGCGTAGCTGAATTTACCCAGGGCATAAAAACTATGCTGTTTATTGAGGGGTTTAGCGTAGCTGACCTGCGCCTGGGTCCGGATAAAGGTATCTTCCTGGGCCAGGCTGGTATCGAACAATTGTATCTGTCCCAGTGACGGAATATCGACAAATTCGTCGTTAATGCCGCTGTTGGCATTATCGTCATAACCTATGCCCAGTTGGAGCTGGCTGTGCCAGCTGCCGCCGGTATTTTGCTGGCGTTTTTTGATCAGGGTAAGGAATTTGGCAATATCCGGGTATTTGCCCTTTTTATCCTGGGTGGCCAGCTGTTCAAATTCTGTTTTTGCCGCCGCCAGGTTGCCGCTGGCGAAATAACTGCCCGCCAGGGCATAGCGGGCCTCCAGCCATTTGGGATAATCGTATAATACCCGTTCGAGGGCGAAGATGGCCCTGTGGTGTTCGCGCATGCTCTGGGCGGCCAGGGCAAAGGCAAAATCAAAGCTTGTTTCTCCTTCGTACTCATTTTGGTGTCTTAACGCCAGCCGGTAGGCTTGCTGGTTTTTCTTTTGTTTGAGCAGGGCGAGTATTTTATCTGCAGCAGGGGGCTGCTGCGTAGCGGCCTGGCCGCAGACGAGGCAAAAAAAGACAAACAGCAAGATATGCCTGATGTTAAGGTCTTTTCGATCTTCCATGTTAACGGGGAGACAATTGTTATTGTTAATAAGCGTTTAGCGCTAAGTATAGTCAGGGGGAAAAATTTCGCCCGGGCAATGGCGGGAAATAATTACCGGAAATGTTAATTGTTCGAGGTCAATTCAGCTTGCGTTCAGTTTAGTTGAGGTTAAATGGACATAAGTTGATAAATCAGGAAGAAAAAATGACCGATATAAAAAAGATGCGCACGAAAAAGTCTATATTCTCCGGCTACCTTTGGTTTTTTGTTTACCTGCTGGTTGCCCTGGCCTGCATTAACCTGGTTTTTGCCACGCAGGCTGTGGCGGCAGAAACGGCAACTCAAGAAAAGGGCCGGGTATCTTATAGCAGCGGTAAAATGCTGGCCGCCGAGGGCAATGCCGACAGCAAAGTGCTTAAGGGCAAAAATACCGCCACCAACAAACTCAGGGGGGCGAAAGGGACAAGCGGCGGGGTAACGGCGCTGAACTCGAATATTCTTCTGCATGATTTTGCCATTTTTGACGCCAGCACTGAGCTGGCGCGGGATATCGACGAGGACGGCTATTTCAGGGAGTTTACTTTGGTGTTTGATGCCGACGTAGACTCCGGGGTGGCCGAGGTCTATGCAGAAATTTACCTGAGCCGGGATGGCGGTCCCTGGTTGCACCACTTCACCACAGACGTGTTTACCATAGTTGGCGACAGCAGTGAGGATCAGTACGAGGTAAACTCCAGCCTGGTGGAAGGTTTCCCCAGTGATCATTATGATATTTTGATCGATCTTTACGAACCCGGCTTTGATGAAGTGGTGGCCACGTACAGTTCGGATGATAACAATGCCTTATATGCCCTGCCGCTGGAAGATGCCACTTATGATGCCGTTGAGGTGATCGTGGTGTATGAGGATGACCATGATCATGGCGGCAGTTTTTCCTGGGGATTATTGTTCGCCGGTGCTGTGCTGCTGGTGGTGCGCCGTTACCTGTCGATAGCAAGGGAATAATCAAGGGTAAGCTGACAGTTGCTTGCTGCTGTCAGCCCCGCTGCCGGCAGCCAGTCGATATTTCACGGTTAAGATTATCGTTTGAAATGCTTGATTAATTTGTAAATTCTGCTTTAAACGCTTGTTTTGTACCCGGCTTTTTACGATAATAAATGCAAATCATTATTATTAACGTATTGGTCGGGGCCTGTTATGTCGTTCTTGAGTATTTCTCTGTTGTGGGTGGGGTGCCTGCTTCCTTATCTTTCTTCTCCGAAACAACAACTGATAGATAAGCCTTTACCCAAAGCCCTGGGCTGGTCCGGCTTTGTGCTGGCGCTTGTCTGGGCTTTAGGTCAGATGGCACAGCAACAAGGTTACCTGGTGGCTTCAATCTTTATTTTGGCTGCTGTCATGTGCATGTGGACTACCTTAGTGCTGGTGTCTCCTCATATCAGCAAACGCCTGGCCCTGGTTTCATCTCATATTGAAAAACGCCTGGTGCTGGTGTCTTCTTTAGGCATAGCTTTCTTTTCGCTAATTGCCATGACGGGCTCATACCATGTGGCCTAAATCTTTTACGGCTTTTTTTTTCGGGATCATTTTATCCATCAGTCTGATGTTGAACCTGAACCATTTGCTGCCCCTTGCAGTGGACATAAGGTTATTGATTGGCCTGATATCGGGCTTTTGTCTCTGGGTGGCGGTGATGATTTATTGCTATAGCCGCAACAGCGCCAGGGCGGCACTGTGGGGTTGTAGCAAAGCCTTGTTGGCGTCGGGCGCCGTTAATGTTTATTTCTTTGTAGCCGGTTAAATATGAGCAGTAAAACACAGCCGAAACATAAGCTGATTAAAAATCTTACCCAGGCCCACAGCTGGCTGGGTCTTATCATCTCATCATTATTATTTATTATCTTCTGGGCCGGGTCTGTCACCCTGTTTTTTGAAGAAATCAAGCAGTGGTCAACCGTGCCTCATTACCCGGTCGAGCTGTCGGCAGCGGATAAGCCGTTGCAGCAGGTGATTGAAAATGCCCTGGCCGACTATCGCTTGGATGAACAAGAGCGTATGACGGTTTATATGCCCAATGATCACTATCCCTATTACCGCTTGTATTTTTATGCCTTTAACGGTGACGACAATACCGGCAGCGAACAGCAAAGGTTAGTGATAAACCCGAAAACGGGGGAAGTTATCGGGCAATATAATCAGTTCCGACTGGCTGATTTCCTCTACCGCCTGCATTATGATCTTAACCTGCCCGGCGGCACTGAGTTGGTGGGGGTGGTGACCTTGTTTTTCTTCTTCGCTATTGTCTCCGGTATTTTTATCCAGGGAAAAAAGCTGTTTAAGAACTTTTTCCAGTATCGCGGCGACAACCGCCGCAAAGATAAGTTGCTGGATATGCATAATGTCGTCGGGGTATTTACTTTACCTTTCACCGCTATGCTTGCCCTGAGCGGATTGATTTTTAACATTGCCATTATTTATCAGGCGTCTTTTGCGGTCTTTTTATATCAGGGTGATCAAAAGGCTTTACTTCAGGATGCCGGATATACCCGTTATAACGAAAAACCTGCGCAGCAAAGTTTAGACATGTCTGCTGCCTTTGTCCTGATTGAGCAGGCAAGACAGGTACCTGAAAAGGGCATTGTCAGGGCGGCCTTTTATAATTACGGCGACAGCAAGGCGGCACTCCAGCTTACCGGCATGGATCCGCGTTACTTCGGCCAGCGCATAGAAACCTTTTATCGCCTGGAAAACAATGAGCTGATCAGCCACAGCGATATTGAAAATTATAACGTACTCAGAAGGGGCAAGGATGTGCTTGCGACCTTGCATTTTGGTAACTTTGCCGGTGTGGATTTACGCATTCTTTATTTTATTCTCGGTATCGCGGTATGCGCCATGATAGTCACCGGCAATATGATGTGGCTGGACAAAGCCCGGCGCCAGCAGCAAGTTGCTAAGCCGGTAATAAAGGCTGTCACTAATCTGACCATAGGTATTTTTGGCGGCACTGTAATGGCCACGGCCGCAGCCTTTTTAGCAGAAAGGGTATTGCCTGTGCCTATGGCAGGGCGGGGAGATTACCTGGCAAACATTTTTGTTGCGGTGATTTTTCTGGTGAGTGTGTCGGTCTTTTTTGCTTCGGCGAAAAAACAATATATCGGCCGTTTGTTGCAATTGACGGCATTGCTGTTCTTCATGGTTATCGGCGCCGACTGGTGGATGTTTGGTGCCAAGCTGCTGACCTTATGGCAGGGCGGTTACGGCTCTGTACTTGGCCTGCAGTTGGGCATGTTGATATTGGCTCTGGCTTTTTTGTGGGGCGGGCACTTGTTAGTGGCCAAGAAAGGGCAAGTATCGCCACAGGATGCTCCTGGGCAGGAAGCAGGGAAACTCTTGTCTTAACAAAGTGCTTTTCTGCCGGTATTCCTTCCGGCAGTTCTTTTCTGAAAAGCCGGGCATATTTGTCCGGCTTTTTCATTTTCTTCTTCCTTCTGCCAAGCAGCGATAATTCTACATTGTTATTAGCGCCTGAGAATGCATTTCAGGGTAAAAGCCAGCTTTATGATGCTCATCCTGCCTTGCTAAGCAAATGCTTGTCAGCTTTACTTACCGGGTTGAGCTGGCCGATAAATATTGTCTACATACTCAGCAATACCAGCCTTTTTAATCGCTGTTTTTGTTTGGGGGGCAAGCTGATGGCAAGCGTTATTAAAAGCCGTTCATCAGGTGTTTTTTGCAAGATAATGAGCTTGTTAATACCAGGGGCGGCTGTTGTAAAGCCGGTCAGGATGGTCTGTTTGAAGGTAAAAAAACGGGCTGATCCTGTGGATTAGCCCGTTTTTTATGATTAAGCCACTAAGGGCTGTACTGCTGCTTTATCGCAAGGAGTGATTAGAAGCTATAGTTTAACTTCACGCCGAACTCTCTTGGCGCACCGGCGCGTACGATAGGGTTATCGCCTCCGGCATTAAAGTTTAGGTAAAAGTCGTCGAACAGGTTGTTGACGTAAAGCTCAACATCGTAGTTGTCACCGTAATAGCCGGTGCTGACATTAAACAAGATCCGGCTTTCCAGCCTGTTGTTGTTTTGCGTGTCGGCATAAACGCTTGACTGATAGTTGGCATTGGCGCTGAAATAGATCTCTTCAGTCGCCATTATCCGGCCACCCATGGCAAAAGTTGTGTCTGGAGAAAGGGCGAAGGTCTTACCGGTTAAGTCGCCGGCAGTGTCGCTGTCGTATTCGGTAAACTTAGTGTCAGATAGGCCCAGGTTGGCAAAAAGCATCACATCCTGGGTCGGGTTGTATCTGGCTTCGATTTCGGCGCCATAGATGCGGGATTCACCGGCATTTTCTAATACACAGTTATCCGTGCTGCCTTCCTGACACAGGCTGATTTGCTGCTCGCTCCAGTCGCCGTAATAGAAGTTGGCATTTAAGATCAGTTTATTATCGAGTAGTGAAGAACGTACCGAAAACTCGTAGTTATCCAGGTATTCAGGATCATATTCGCTGGCTTCACCAAACAGGTTTACGTCAACACCGCCGGCACGGTAACCGCGCTTGTAGAATAAGCTGAGCATAACATCGTCATTTACGGCATAGCTGGCGCCTACCTGAGGTAAGAAGGCATTGTAGTCATTGCTGACTTCATCAAAGTTAGTGGCACTGAGCTGGCTCATCAGTAAAGCATTAACCTGGGTGATACCGCCTGCTACCAGTGCGCCTAAGCCCGGCTGCATCTGCTCGGCCAATGCGCCTGCCTCTGTCGGATCCGGTAAGCTGGTGCCGGCAGCCAATTCATTGCTTGCATTGTTCAGTACGTCCTGCTCTTCACGGTCATACCTGAAACCGGCAGACAAGGTCAGTTGATCGCTAATCTGGTAATCCCATTCGGTAAAGAAGGCAATGTTGGTGATCTTTTGCTCAAACGGCTGTACCCGGTTGACACCGATAAGTTCCGGGTAGAAGGGCTGTAAGGTTGCGGGTACGCCAACATAGGCCGGGCTGATATTAGTCAGTGAAGTGGTCATTTGCTCTTGCTCGACCTCGGTAACATAGATACCGGCAACACCTTTTAAGTTATCGGACTCGTATGATAAACGTAGTTCTTGCGACCAGTTTTTATCGTCGGTTTCCCGGGCGACGTGGGCAGTGTCTCCTTCTGCGGTTTGGTCGGAATCATTAAAGCGCTCATAGTCGCCGTCGATGAAAGAAGTCACCGAGGACAGGCTCAAGCTATCACTGATGATATAGTCCAGGTGTAGGGAAGCGGCAAAGGCGTCATAGTTTTCAAAGGAATCCAGGTTTGCCGTGCTTCTTCTGTCTTCTGCCTCATCGTCATCGCTGACCACGTAAAGGTCCTGGCCTCTTTCGGTTTCCGTATACTGCAACATCATGTTGGCGGTAAAGTCTTCGGAAAATTCCACCAGGTATTGTGCACGGATATTATCGGTTTTACGGGCGTCGTATTCATCATCGTCGCGCGTGGTATTTTTCATGAATCCGTCGCTGCGGGTAGAGTCTGCTGTGATGCGCAGTGCTGAGTTGTCGGTGATGGGTACATTGAACATACCGCTGAAGTCAGTTTGGCCGTAATTGCCTAATTTAGTGGCAAAGGCGCCTGCAGTTTCCCCTAACTCAGGTCTTTTAGTTTGTACAACGATGGCACCGATAAGGGCATTACGTCCGACACTGGTAGACTGAGGGCCACGCAGAATTTCTATTTGCTCCAGGTCCCATAGATTCTTTGAGCCGAAGCGGGTGGCATAGCCGGTATAGGCGACGCCGTCGATATATAAGCTGCCCAGTTCACCCCTGCCGCCGCCGGTTGAGGTTGAACTTTGGGTGATACCACGCAGACCAAAATTTTCGCCGCCATTGATTTCAAAGGTATTGGCTGATAACTGGAAAACATCTTCGAATTCAAACAAAGGCATTTCCTGAAGATCGCTGGCGGTGAAAACCGCGACACTCTCTTTGGTTTCTTGTGCTGTACGTTGAATTTTTTGTCCTGAAACTATGATGGTTTCTATGGCGTGATCTTCACTGTCTGTATTGGCATGTACAGAACTGATCAGGGCGAAAGAGCTAAGTAAACCTGCTTGAACAGCAAGTGCCAGACGGCTAGTTTTCATCTAAAAATACCTTTGCTAAAGACGATAATGATAATAATTCTTGTTTATGTTATCATGCAATGGCAAACGAATGCCAGAGTAAATATCAAATATAATGAGCGAGTTAGTACGATGTCGCTTTAAAAGCAAGCAGTTCTCTTGTCGGTTAATTCTGTTGTTTGGCTGTGTTGTGCCGTTAAATCCACTGGCTGGCATAGTCTCTGGTTGTCAGCTTAATTCTGGTTTTTTATCTCTTTTTGCCGGTAAATATAGGTTGTTATATTTTTGTAAACGATGTCTGTACTTTGCAGCATTGTTTGACTAGGCTTTTTTTGTCGTCGTTTCAGATTATGAGGTTGTGCTGATAACTGACAATCGACAGGTTTGGAGCCACGAGGAAGGTTCATTAAAACAATAAGGAGAAAGCATGAATAACAAATTTAAAAAAGCCGTTTTTGCTTTGGCTATTGGCGTATCTGCCGGTGCCTGGGCTGTACCGTCAGCCAGTATCTGTGATAACTGGTGCCGGCAATGCGTAGCGGCCGGCGACGAAGAATGCAGCAGGTGGTACTCTGGTTTCTGCCATACTGCCCGTGGTATAACTTGCCATCCAAAGGGGGCTTTTGAGCCATAGGCAAAGTGCCTGGTTTTTAGAAATGTTGTAAAGCTGCTGCGCTCGTTTTTAAGTACAGCAGCTTAGCTTATGACTTATTGATAACAGCCTCGGGTTTTATCCCTCGGCCTTCAGTTTTGAATAAGCCTGTTTAGGTGTGATAACAATTTCTCCCTGGTTGACAACAATCCTGACCTTTTGCCCGACAGAAAAACCGGCCCGTCGAAGCCACTTTCCCCTGAGCACTACACAAGGTTCAAGGTTTACCGGTACATAGTTAATGCCTATGCCGCGGGTTTTTGCGCCCGACTCGCAGTTGGTTTCCAGTACGGTAAGTTGCCGATAAATGGGATATTTTGCTTTTGCCGAGCCTGGCTCTGGCGTATGATGATATTCAGCCATGACGTACTCCTTTGAAGTGCGTGGTGGTTAGCAATCTCTGGGTGTTGTCGCACTCAGGGATTGCGGCTTAAGTTACTACTTTTACTGCAGGTAGTAACGGTTGTTATGGCAACAATTTATTTATGGGAATTGTTGCAATAAGTGCCCTCCTTTAAAGGTTGGATAGTATTATTAATGAAAGACCAATTCTCGGTTAAATCAATAGGGAATTGGTCTTTTTTTGAATTAATTTGAAGGAAGTTTATTAGTCCTAAATGACTTTAAAATACCTTTATTTAGGTGGGCAAACATACTGTGTTATTACATGCCTATAGATTTTGGGAGGCTCTGTCGCAAGACATGTTATTAGGTCTTTGCTGTTAAGGCTTTTTGTACTCGATCGAACGTATTCGTAGGTAAACGTTTAGATTTTAAAAGCGCTCTATAGTCAGCAGATAATTTTTCAGAATCTGGTTGAATGCAACCATCTGGTTTAATTATAAAGGCACCATTATCATATAAACGATGTAAGTCAGAACGCAGAATTATTCCGTTTTGGGGGATGTCTGGTCCCCCTTCAGAAACAGGGATTATATGAGCAGCTTCTAACGTAAACTCTGTAGATTCTCCTGTTAATACACACTTTCGATTATCGGCATTTAATAACAGTTTGCGGAAGCGAGCTTGTTCTCTTTGTAATTTATTAGTTGTGATTCTACGACGATTACCTTTAAGGGGAACATCCAGCCTTACCCATTTTGCTTCGCCGTCGTAGCCTACATCTGGGGCGCCTTTCCAATAAGCATTACCAGATGTGTCACCTTTAGAGATAGAAATTGTACTTTCACCCCATGGTATATCTTCATCAGAAAGTTCGGGGTTCGTTGCTTCCATATATTTTATTTTTATTTCAAAAGTAGCGTCTGATATTTTTTTAACAACAGGGCTAACATTGTATGAATATTCTTTTCCTATATCCCACATTTCAAATGTTTCATGAACATCAGACACTGTCTCTGGTTGATCACAATCAAAGTTAATGAACTCTTGAGCTTCATTCCAATAAATTACTATACCTTTATCCATCATACTATTATCTCAAACAGTTCTTAGTTTTATACATAATATCACTAATGTATGTTTCAAATGTATTTGAGGCTGGGATATCTTTATCATGCATCGAGTTAATTGTAGAGCAGGTGCTGTATTGAAATGCTGAATTGTGGGTATCAAGTGTTTAATTTGAAACAAGTATAGAGGTTAGGTTGTTTAAGATTGTACATACCAGTGGTGATTATACATTTAAGCCATTGGAGTTGCTTTCCCGATCAGGGCTTAATAGTCGAAAAGCGTTGTTCAACTTTTAGTTTTTCTAAATTAAGTTTTTTAACGTCAATATTTTTTATTGTTAACGGAGTTTCATTTTTAGAAGCATTAGTCAGGTCAACAGCCCCATATTTAAGTAGATCAGTTCGATAAATATTTCCTATTTTTATAGGAGGTTGTAAGGAAGTCGAATCTATACCTATGAATTGCATTATAGGACGCCCTCCTTTCATTATTAGTTTCAATCTATTACTTGTTGGTATTCCTTCGATATCTTGAACTTGATTAATTTCATTAACAAAGTTAGAAAAATCGAAGTTCTTTGCTGCGTCAGATGTGATAAAGTCGAAATATTCAGGTGGAACTTCTCTGCCAGCGAAAGAACCACTACCGCCTTTTCTTACAGCAATAGCATAGAGTGCTGATACGCCTAAGCAAATATGTTTACGTAGGAAGTCTATCTTTTCACATGATTCTTTCATACTAGAAAGAAACTTGGCATCACAAATTTTTCGGCGACCTTCTTTTTGCTCTGTAGCTGTTTGTTTGCAGATAGGTTTGTTGTAATTTTTTCCTCCTTTTAAACATCGACTGTAACAGTTGTCATGTTCACTACAAGATTGAACAAAGTTAATGCCTAGAAGGGCAATTTTATCTGGTACGAACTTTTCGTTCCAGCCTGAGCCACAACCATTATTAAAATCTTTAGCCTTACTTGAAAAGGATACAAGCATTATTAACATTAAAAGTTTCATAGCCACTTCCTTATTCAACTTTCATTTCTTTAAATTGCAGGAAAATATAATTATGTCCTAAAGGTAGCTCTGTTTTTTGATTTGACCAGTTATAGGGGCTGATAAATGCGGACCGTCATGTGATAACAAATAAATGTTTGTCAATATCTTTATCAAATTATAGACATTAACAATAGTTCATTTTTATTTTGAAATGTTGAAAAGCGGACATTCAGCACTAGTTTGAAATCATGATTAGCGTTAACGTTATGCTGGCTTGAAGTGCAGAGGGTATTAATTTATATGACAGGTTTATGGCGGTCCTTGTTGTCGGTTTTTTAATAAATCTTTCAGTGTTTATAAGACATCTTTAAGCAGCAAAGAAAAGGCAGTATGTTCAGTACTGCCTTTATGCCTTAGCGGAACAAACTTAGCTGGTGGCAAACAACTTCTGCTGCCCGGTATTAAAGTTCGACAACTGGCCGCAATCGAGTTTGTAAATATGATCGGCGCAGTCAAAGTAATGGTCATCATGGCTGATGGCGATGATGGTTTTACCTGCCTGTTTCAGCTCCGGCAGTATCTCCCGGTAGAAGACTTCCCGAAATACCGGATCCTGATCCGCCGCCCATTCATCCAGTAACAGCACCTGCCTGTCTTCCATATAGAGCAACATCAAGGCCAGGCGTTTTCTCTGCCCTTGCGACAATGCGGTGGTGGATAATTGGCCCTTGTCTACCGATACCTTGTGGTCGATTGCCAGGCGCTTCAGGTAATAGTCAATTTTCGGGTGATCGTCACTGTTGCCCTGCTCGTCGATAACTTCGTTAAACAAAAAGAAGTTAGGGAAGATGGCAGAGAAGCAGCCGCGTAGTTCACCGGCATTTTCTGCGCCGACCGGCTTATTATTCAGTAGAACTTCACCACTGGTGGGCTGGTATAAACCTGTCAGTATTTTCGCCAGAGTTGATTTACCGCTGCCGTTGCCTCCCACCAGAAAGACCAGTTCACCGGCATTGATATTCAGGTTGACGGCGCCCAAACAAAAACCGGCTTCGTCGTCCTGGGCCGGATATTGGTACACGGCATCTTTTAATGCCAGCGACTGGAATTTCGGCGTTGCCTGCTTGTCCCGGACCGGCAATTCGTCTTTATCTTCCAGGGTCAGGCGGTTAATGGCCGCCAACGCCACTTTGCCTTTAAGGACCGAGGGAATACTGTCGAGTACCATGGAAATCGGGGTACGTAAAAACATGATGGCAAGGATATAGGCGACCACGGTTTCCTGTGATATCGAGGGGAACTGCATCCCGGCAAAGAAGATGACACCCATCAGGGTAAATACCAGCAAGGTGGTCCAGTTCAGGTTTAATGACCATAAAACTTCAGATTTCACCGACTCATCGCGGGAGGCTTCTGCGGTAGGGATCAGCTGTTGCTCCAGCAGAAAACGGCGGCGGTTGCTGTTTAATGCCAACTCATTGCGTCCTTCCACCACGGCTTCGTATTGCTGGAACAGCTCTTCGTCGATATGGCGGATACGGGTGAGCATCTTCTGCAAACTGGCGGTCAGTTTGGCATCACTCCAGACGCCGATCACTACTACCAGGGCGACAAAGGCAAATAACAGCGGCGACAGCCAGCACAGGTAGATCAGGCCCGCGATAACCAACAGGCTGTTATAAATGGCCACCGGCAGCTGCTTGGTGGCATTGGAGAGCATAGTCACATCCCGGGTGAGGACATTGTATATTGCCGGTCCCCCCAGTTGTTCCTGCCTTTCTATGCTGGTGTTGAGGATACGGGCCACCAGGCTTTTGCGCAGCCGGTAGACCATGGTATAGCCGATTTTCACCAGCAATACCTGAGACCAGATGCTGCTGGCCAGCAACAGCACCAGTAAGCCGATATAGGCGGTCACGCCCAGGGTGAAGTCCGGCAGGCCGTTACTCAGGGCGTAGTTGATGCCGCCGATGATGGCGACACCGGTGGCGGCACTGATGGCGCTGGCGAATATCGCCAGCGCGATACTGTACTTGGATTTCTGTAACAGTTGTTTTGCTATATTCATGAGATTGTTTCTGCTTGTGCTGTGATCTGCTCTGGCTTGGCCTTGTCTGCCGTGTTTTGGCCATCCAGGGCCTGGATATTGAGCCTGAACTGAGCCAACAGTTCCTGGTGGGCCAATATCGAGTGGTGATCGGCATCTATCTCCCAGCCTTGCATGCCTGAGCTGGAATATGCCTGCCAGGTGTTTAACTGTGCTTTATGGCTATTACCCCGCCATACCCACAGCGGCGTTGAGATTACGGGGATTTCAGCCTGGTAAAAGTGTTGCTTCAAACACCAGCGCATCATAAATTGCTGCTCCAGCTCCTGGGTAGAAACGTCTGTTGAGATCAGCTGAGCCATTAACGGATGCTGCAATAGTTGTTGCATGGCTTCCTGGTAGCTGCCTTTCAGCCCTGAAGTGATCTCAGTAACATCCTGCTCCGGTAAGTCAATACTTTCTGCCGCCAGGTAATCGCCAAAATCGCTGATCAGCTGCTCGGCGTCATCGCTGACATTAAGCGTTTGTGTCGGATCATAATCTATGATGGCTACAGTGCTGACGGTAAAGCCGCGGGCTTTCATTTTATCCGCCAGCAATACCATATGTCTGCCCGCCAGGCTCCAGCCCGCCAGGATCAGCTGGCGTGATTTTAACGGCAATAACTGCTGAATATAATCATCTAGCAACTGATCCAACTGGCCTGGTGCCGTGTTCAGGATGCGCTGGGGATCCGGGAACAGGCCGTAAACATCGGTTTCATTTTTAAGGCCGTTTATCAGCTGGTTATAGTGGTTGAAGTGGCCTGCAGGGGCGTGCATAAATACCAGGGCATGATTGCTGCCGGTTTCTGAGAAGGCAAACAGGCGTTTTACTTCTGCATTACTCTCCAGATAGGCCGCTATCTGCTCTATGGTTTTATACTGGAACAACAGGTTGCTGGGCAGCTGGTAATGCAGCTGCTGACGGATCAGGGCAATGACCTTGATGGCCGCCAGCGAGTGGCCGCCCAGGGCAAAGAAGTCGTCGGTTACACCAAGCTCGGATACTTTTAAAATGTTTTTCCAGATCCCGGCCAGTTGCTGCTCCAGCGGGGTACGCGGCGCGACTATCTCGTGTTTATCTGCCTGCTCTGCCTGTGCCAGCAGTTGCTTACGGTCAATTTTACCGTTTGAAGTGAAGGGGAATTGTTTCACCGGATAAATAAAGGCGGGCACCATATAGGCAGGCAGATACTGGCCTAAATAGCCGATGATCTCGTCCTGTGCCGGTTGCTTGTCCTGCTCGGGAATAACAAAGGCGAGTAATTTCGCGGTTTCACCCTGGCCGCGTATTTGCAGGCTGGCCTGACTGATATCCGGGTGTCGGGTCAGCAGCAGCTGCACTTCTTCCAGTGCCAGGCGGAAACCGCGGATTTTTACCTGATGATCGGCCCGGCCTATGATGCGGATGCCGCCGTCGGCATGACGGATCGCCAGATCGCCGCTGCGGTACATTTTCTGTCCCGGGATGAAAGGGTCGTCCAGATAAACCTTGCCGGTAAGCTCAGTGTCGTTGAGGTAGCCCCGGGTGACGCCCGCTCCGCCGATATAAAGTTCGGCCAGCTGGCCGCTGATAGCAGCTTGCTGGTTTTTATCCAGCAGGTATATCCGGTTATCCCCCAGGGGAGAGGTTAGCAGGTCATAACCATTGCTGATATCGACTTCACCCATCAGCACCCCGACGGTAGTTTCTGTCGGTCCGTAATGGTTATATACCCGGCAAGTTAAGTTCAGCTGCTGTAATTGCGTTAATAAGCTGCTGCTGATGCCTTCACCACCCAGTACCAGCGCCTTTGCTGGCAGGATATGGCTTTGCGCACCGCAAAGCAGGGCTTCCAGATGGGAAGGTACTATTTTCAGGGCGTCCAGTGGGTGTTGTTCACAGTAACGCGCCAATGCCTGGCCGTCGTGGGCCTGTTCGCCATTGAGCAGGTGCAGGCAGCCACCCGTCAGCCAGGCGGGGAATAACATAGTATTGCCCAAATCGGCGATCAGGGATGAAATCAAGCCATAATGTCCCTGTTTCGGCAGGGCCAGCTGTTTGACCGCGGCCAGGCTGTAATGGCTTAATTGCCTGTGTTCTACCAGTACGCCTTTCGGTTGGCCGGTAGAGCCTGAAGTGTATAGAACATAGGCCAATTGCTCCTGGCTGATGGCCGGGATTTGCAGCTCAAATGTGCCGTCTTGGGCTTTTTCGTTTAGCTGTTGCGGGCTGACAATGTTTTTGCCGGTTAAATTATCCAGTTCAGTGATCACTACCACAGGATCGGCATCATCGATAATTTGCTGCAGCCTGGCCTGTGGCTGCTCCGGGTCTAGCGGCAGGTATGCTGCCCCTGATTTTAATGCTGCCAGCATCGCCACGAGAAATTCGCCGCTGCGGGGAAAGCATAAGGCGACGATTTTTTCACTGCCAGCACCCGATTGCTGCAAGATAGCGGCATAAGCGTCGCTGAGGCGGTCCAGTTCGCCGTAGGTGTAGCAGTTGTCGCCGTCACGCAAGGCGGGGGCGTCAGGGGTTTGCTCTGTCTGGGTTTTAAACAGGCTTACCAGGTTGCCCTGGGGTTGTGCTGTAGCCGGTGTTGCCGCCAGCTCTTCATCCGGCAGCAGGCACTTAAGTTGTGCCAGCGGTGTTCTTGGAGCGGCAAGGGCGGCCGCCAGTAATAGCTGGTAATGTTCCAGCAGGCGCTGCATCGCCCGGGCGTTGTACAGGCCGGTTTGGTAATTCAGGGTTAAGCCGCCGTCGCCTGAGTTGGTCTGGGTATACTGCAGCAGCAGTTCGCTGGCGGTCGGCAGGCCGGCGCTGGTGATATCATCAAGCAGCTCCTGCTGGTGCCAGAAAAAACCGGCCTGTGTGGCGCCCGGGTTTTGTTCGTCAATAACGCTGACATATTCCTGGTATTCCAGCATTTCTTCAAATAACGGCACTAAACCGCGGCTGGCGCCTTCGAGATCGCAGCTGTTTAACTGGTAAAAAGGCAGCGGCAGCGGGCGGGTAAAGAGGCCGAGGCTGGATTCGAATTCCTGGTAATCCAGGCGGCAGTCATGGAAATAGTTTAACTGCAGCTCGTCATGGCCGTTAAGTTTGCTTAGCAGGGCCGCCCAGACCACCAGGGCGATTTGTTGCGGCGCACAGTCGAATTCACCGGCGGCCAGCAGCAGGGCTTGCTGCAGTGGTTGCGGTATGTTGTGTGACAGGCTGGCATAACCGGCCTGATCGGCGGCAGGGCTGTTGTCCTTGCCTTGCTGTTCAATCAGCCTGGCGCCCGGCAGGGCAGACAGGTTGAGGTTGCGCCAATAACTGATGCCGGTTTCGGCTTCTTCATCGCTGAGCAGTTCATTGATCCACTGGCTGTATTCCTGGTATTGCAATTCGGCTTCTTCCTGCGGGGAATAGGGATCGGCAATTAGGTCGCGAATGCGGGCACAGCTGTATTCATCCAGGGTCAGGGACGAACCGGCAAGCAAGATGTTGAGCTCTTCACCCTGGTACCAGAACCAGGCCAGCAAATGCGGCTGTTGCTCGGCAAATAGCTGTTTCGCCTCTTGCTCGGCCGCCTGTTTGTCAAGTGTCTGCTCACAGATGCGAAAGTTAAGTCTGGGGGCCTGTACCTGGGCCCGGGTGACGCTAAGATCTGCCGGCACGCCGTAATAGCTGGCAAGCGCCTGATGGTTCTCCATCAGTTGCAGCAGTCTTTGCTGTTGTTGCCCGGCTGTGCTCGCCGGCGCGAGGGCGGCAGGCAGGCTCAGCCAGAAGTAACGTACTTCGGCGGTTTTGCCGTTGATCAGTTGTTGTTGATGGCTTAATGCTTCACCTAAATCTGTGCCGGGATTTTGCCATAAACTCATAATGCTGTTTCCTTAACCTGTTCTTTATCTGCTTGGTTTTCATTTGTTAATACCTGGCTGTCGAGGGCCTTGCCGGTATGTTTTGCCTGCAGCGGCGGTACCGAAAGGGTTTCTCCCGGCTGGTAGATGTCGCCCATGGCAACGGCAATTTTTCTTTCACCTTCAAACGGGTCCCGGGCATGGGCGGCCAGCATATTGTCGACCATAACGACATCGGCTTTTTGCCAGTCAAACCTGACGGCACAGGCTTCATAAAGTTCGCTGATCAAATCGACCACTTCCTGCTCCAATGGCTCCATATCGCCGTAACAGACGTTTCTCGGCAGGTTATCCAGGCCGCCTGTGGTTAACAGGTGCTGTTGTACGTCCGCTTCCAGGAAACTGAAATGGTGCAGCTGGATCTGGTTAAAGAAACTTTTCTCGCCGGTTACCGGGTGGGTGATCACCGCTGGACATACCTGGCTGATCCTCAGGTTATCTTCGCCGTACCAGGTGTAGTCGATATCATTCTGCTGACATAAGGCTTCGACTTTGCTTCTGTCTTCTGTTTTGAAGAAATGCTGCCAGCTGACGTCCAGTCCGGAGAAGTTGCGGACATAACACAGGTGTTTTTGTTCCAGCTTTTCCCGGATATTTTCCGGCAGGCGCTGGTACATTTCCCGGCAATCGACGATCGGCGTATGCCCGCCGACCGGGGACGGCTGGCTGCAATAGAACCACTGGCGTCTCGGCCAGCGGTGCTGGTGACAACTTTCATTGTGGTACATGATCATCTGATCTTCGGGGTAAGGTGTTGATTTATATATCTTGCTGCCGATGTCGTTTTTCGGCAGATCACCGTACATGGCATAAAGTTCGGGATAAATGGCGACACAAAATTGCTCGAACTCCAGCTCGGTCGGTAAGTTAAAGCCCCTGAAAACGATGCCCGCGTGTACTTCCAGCCAGGAGAGGATCTGCTGCTGGTTTTGTCTTGCCCAGCTCAGGGGATCCAGGCTCGGGTTGTGGCATTGAACCAGCAGGGGGAACGGGCGCTCCGGGTTGAGGGGAGCAGCCGTGACCTGAGGGGTTTCTGAAGTCTTTTTCAGTTTTTTCATTTTGCTGAGCTTGCTCAATTTGCCGGTTTTCTTTGAGCTGACGGCCGTGTTGGACATCTTGGTGCTTTCCTCTTTAGATTTGGATAAGGCTTTTAACGGGGTTTCCGGTCTGGCCACTATTTGTGCCAGTACTTGCAGGAATTCATCCCTCAGAGCCTCTATGGTGTTTTTATTAAATAAACCTGTGCGGTAGACCCAGTTAAAGCTGAGCTCTGCCGGGCGGTCTCCTTGACTGGCGCGCTTTTCATCGGTAAAGGTTTCATTGGCGAAAAGGGCCATATCGAATTTCGAATGCTGCTGGCGCGGGGTAACGGCTTTAACCGTCAGTCCGTCAAGCTGGCGTTCATTGTCCGGGGTGTTTTGCATCACAAACAGCGCCTGGATAAGCGGGTGTACCCCGGGTATTCTTTCTGGCTGCAACGCCTCGACCATGCGGTCAAACGGCAGCATCTGGTGTTCAAAGCCTGACAGGCAGGTATGGCGGACACTTTGCAAATATTCGCTGAACCTTTGGGTTGCCTTGGGTCTGAAGCGCAGCGGCAGCAGGTTGATGAAGAAGCCGATCACTTTCTCCAGCTGGCCGTGGTCGCGGTTTGCGACATCCGTGCCTATCACCACATCCTGCGATTGGCTGTTGTTGTGCAATACCGTACTGTAGGCCGCCATCAGCAGCATAAACAAAGAGCATTGTTGCTGGCTTGCCAGTTGGCTGAGCTGTGCGGTCAGGGGAGCGGGTACCGTGAAGCTGACGACGTCGCCGCGGGTATCCGCTTGCTGTGCTCTTTGCTGATCAAACGGCAATGCCAGCTGCGCCGGTATGCCGGTCAGGGTTTTACGCCAGTAATCCAGGCTAAGGCTTTGCTGCTTGCGTATCTGATCGTTATTTTGCCATGCGGCATAGTCCAGGTAATCGACCTCAGGTTTTTCCAGCGATACCTGGTGCTGATCAAGTGCTTGCTGGTAGCCCAGGATCAAATCGTCAATCAAAAGGCTCATGGACCAGGCATCCGAGGCAATATGGTGTTGTACCAGCTGGCAGAAGTAGGTTGCTTCAGCTGTCTGGTACAGGTACAGCCTTAACGGCGATTCGCTGGTCAGATCGAAAGCGATAGCGGCATTTTCTTCGGTTAACGCCTCTATTTCACCGGCTTTTTCCCTGAGGTCGATAAAGGCAAATGCCGGTACCAGTTCAGGGTTCAGCTTCTGTGCCGCCTCACCTTCATGGGCATGGTAGGTGACCCGCAACATTTCATGTTTTTCACTGACGGCAAGTAGGGCCTGTTTCATGGCGGCAACAGAGACGCTGCCTTGTAATTGCACCTGGGTTTGCATATTGAAACTGGCATCGGAGAGATCCAGCTGCTGCATAAACCAGATCCTTCTCTGGGCATCGGACAGCGGCATAAGTGTATGGCGCTCGGCTACAGGGATCTGCTGATACTGGCTGACCTGCAGCAGTTTTGCCTGCTCCGACAGTAGCGGATGCTCAAACAGGGTTTGCAGCGGCAGGTTGAGGTTTTCCCGGTTCAGCCGGGCTTTTAACCGGGCGGCAAGCAGGGAATGGCCGCCGAGGGTAAAGAAATTGTCGTCGGCCTTGATAAAATCGACCTTAAGCAGCTCCTGCCAGATGGCTGCCAGTCTTTGCTCGGCGTCCGTTAATGGCACAGCTTGCTCCCGGCTTGCCACAACAGGTGCCGGCAGCGCCTTGCGGTCGATCTTGTTATTGCTGTTTACCGGTAGCTTCTCCATCACCTGATACAGGTTCGGTAACATATAGGCAGGCAGACTGAGTTTCAGCTGCTGATGAATTTCTCCGGTAAACTGCTCGCTGTCAGCCTGGGTTGCTTCCCGGCTTTCCAGATAAGCCACCAGCTGGTTGTCGACCACAGTGACCGCTGCGGCACGGATCTGCGGGTTAAGCAATAATGCGCTTTCTATTTCTCCCGGCTCGATTCGGTAGCCGCGGACTTTAAGCTGGAAATCAACCCGGCCGATAAAGCTTAGCTGGCCGTCCCTGAGGCACTTCACCCGGTCGCCGGTGCGGTACAGGCGGCCGAACTCTGGATGTTGGATAAAGCTGCTTTGGCTCTGCTCAGGGTTAAAACGGTAGCCGCGGGCCAGGGTATTGCCGCCGATATACAGTTCGCCCGCCACGCCAAGGGGCACCGGCATCAGTTGCCCGTCCAGCACATACATGCGGTTGTGGGGTAACGGCGTGCCGATAGGTACATTGCCTGCAGGTCTTTGGCTGACCGGGTAATAGGAAGACCAGACCGTAGTTTCCGTCGGACCGTAAACATTGATCAGTGACTTGCAACGGTTTTGCAGGCTTGTGGCCAGCTCGACATCCAGGGCTTCGCCACCAGAAACGGCATGTACTTGTGCCAGCAGTTGCTCCGGCAACTGGCTTAGTAAACGCCAGCTTGCCGGGGTTGCCTGGATAAGATCGACGCTGTTGCCTGTGATCAGTTCTGCTAACAATTCGGGATCTAGCTGGGCCTGTTCATCGGCAATAACGACAGTGGCGCCCCGGGTCAGGGGCAGGCAAAGCTCAAGCCCGGCAATATCAAAGGTGATAGTGGTCAGGGCCAGAATGCGCTCAAATGAAGGCAATACACTCTCTATTGCCCGTAAGAAGGCGGCAAAGTTGCGTCTTTCTATTTCCACGCCTTTCGGGGTGCCGGTTGAACCTGAGGTGTACAGTGTATAGGCCAGGGCATCGGCGGCAAAAGGTAGTTGCGGATTGCTTGCCGCCTGTTGTGCCAATGTCTGCTCTGAGCTTAGATCAATCAGTGGGCAGGCAAGGGCAGACGATTCAAGCAAGCTCCTGGTTTGCTGATCGCATAAACAAAGCTCGGCTTTGGCATGCGCCAAAATACCTGAGATCCTTTGCTGCGGATGCTTGGGATCCAGCGGCAGGTAAGCCGCACCGGCTTTTTGGATGGCCAGCAGGGTCATCAGCATTTGATAACCGCGGGGCAGGCAAAAGGCTACCAGCTGGTCCTGCCCGATACCGCGGTTCATCAACCAATGGGCGAGGCGGTTGGCATCGCTGTTCAGGGCCTGGTAGCTGTAGTTCTGACTATCGGCGACAACGGCGACGGCATCCGGCGTTTGGGCGGCCTGCTGTTCGAAACGGCGGATAAAGTCATCCTGTTCGCCGATTTCAGAGCTGGGCTGCTGAATAAAGTTATAACCGGCAGACACCAGCTTCAGACTGCTTAAACTCTGCTGCTGTCCCCGGGTTAACCAGGTTAAGATCTGCTGGTAATCACCAAATAACTGGCTGATGGTTTCAGCCCGGAACAGGGCGCTGTTATATTCGATTTGCAGCGACAGTTCCTCACGGCGTAACAGGTTAAAGCTGAGCTCGTACTTAGTATTGACTTCGGCTTGCTCCCGGCTGGTAAAGCTGAGGCCTGGGATGTTTAATGCCCGTTTGTGCTGGTGGTCTGCCTGGTAGTTAAACAGGGCCTGGAATACCGGCGGCCGGCTTAAGTCCCGCTCGGGATTTAACGACTCCAGCAACTGCTCCAGCGGCATGTCCTGGCGGGACAGATCTTGCTGCAGTGCTGCTGACATCTGTTTTAACCAGGACTCGGCGGCTAACTCGGGTGTGATCTGCACCCGGTTGATCAGGGTATTGATAAAGACCCCCACCATGTTCTGGCTGTCGGCGTCTTCCCTGCCGGATACCGGGATGCCGACGGCGAAGTCTGTTTGGCCACTGTAACGCCATAACAGCAGTTGGAAGGCTGCCAGGAGCACGCTAAAAGGCGTGGTTTTTAGGCCGGCTGCATAGCTTTCCAGCTGTTGGGTTAACTCAGCTTCCAGCTGCCACTCTGCACTCGCCCCTTCATTGCTTTGCCTGGTGGGCCAGGGATTATCCGCCGGTAAAGCCAGGGTGTGGGGCATGCCTTCAAGGCGCTCAAGCCAGTAATTGCTGAGTGCCTTATCGGTTTGCCGGTTTTGGTTGTGTTGGTATGCGACATAATCCAGATAGCCGGGCTCGTCCGTCTGCGCCGGGGTGAATTGCGGATCCTGCTGGAAATTGCGGTACAACTCGAGGAAGTCCTGGATCAATAAGCCCATGGACCAGCCATCGGTGGCGATATGGTGGATATTGAACACCAGGTGGTAATGATCCTGCGATACAGGGAACAAGTCTATGGCAATCAGTTGTCCCGAGCCCAGGTCAAAGACTTTGCTGGCTACCCGGTTGCGGTTTTCTTCATTGTTGTCCTGTGTGCTGTGAACTTTCACCGGCTGGTATGCCTGGGCCACCTGCTGGAAAACTTTGTCTTCTTGTTCAAAGTAACGGCATCTGAGCATCTCGTGCTTTTGCACCAGCGCCAGTCCGGTTTGGCTCAAGGCCGCTAAATCCAGCTGACCTTTGACTTCGAACTGCGCCGGCAGGTTATAGGCCGTGTTTGTCGGCTCAAGCTGTTGCATAAACCAGAGCCTTTGCTGGGCAACAGACAGAGGCTGGGGCTGGTTGCGGTCAACCCGGGGTAAAGCCGGTGCTGGTTCTTGCGCCTGGCTTGCTGGTGCCTGTCCTGTGCTTTCGCCGCTTTTTTGCTGTTCCCGGACTGCCTGGGCCAGGGCTGCAGGTGAGCTGTGGTCCATCAGCATTTTCGGGGTAAAGCTGATACCGGCCCCCCTGGCCTTGGCGATAAGCTGCAGGCTCATGATGGAGTCGCCGCCGCTTTGGTAAAAGTCGCTTTGCTCTGTGATGGTATCGCCGAGTATTTCCCGGTACAGGGCCAGCAGTTGTTCGCAGATGGCATCTTTCGGACCTTCGGCTAAGGCTGCTACCTTGCTCAGGGTTCTGTTGTTGATGATCTCGACAGGTTTAAGCTTGATACCCTGGCGGGCGGCCAGGCCTATCATTTGCAGGCTCTTGATCGAATCGCCGCCTAAGGCGAAAAAGTCATCGTCCGCATTTATGCTGTCAACATTGAGCAGCTGCTGCCAGATCTCCGCCAGCTTTGCTTCGCTGGCAGTTAATGGCCGGTGCTGTGTTTGCTGCTGTTCAAGCTCTGGAGCAGGCAAGCTCTTGCGGTCTATCTTACCGTTGGCATTTAGCGGTAGTTGCTTAAGGCATAACCAGCTGTCCGGCACCATATAGTCCGGCAGTGCCTGCTGCAGCCTTAGCTGGACTGCGGGCAGTTCGCTTTCCGGCATTTGCAGCCAGGCAACCAGCAACTGGCGGTCATCTTGTTGGTGCATCAGTACGCAAGCCTGCTCGACTTCACTTTGCTGCGCTAACCAGGCGCTGATTTCACCAAGTTCGATACGGTAGCCGCGGCGTTTGACCTGATCATCGCCGCGCCCAAGGTATTCTATCAGACCGCTGTGGTTGAGCCTGACCCTGTCGCCGGTGGCATAATAACGTTTGCCTTCGCTGTCCAGGATAAAACTGGCAGCCGTCTGCTCCGGTGCCTGCCAGTAACCGCTGGCTAGTTGCGGGCCGGAGATTCTCAGCTCGCCGACCACGCCTTGAGGCACTACATTGCCCTGTGCATCGCAAACCTTAAGCTGCATGCCGGGTAAAGGTGTGCCAAGCGGCGCAACCGGGCTGATGCCTTGCGGAATGCGGCTTAACTTGTTGGCACAGACGCCGACCGTGGCTTCGGTGGGTCCGTAGTGGTTGATGATCTCAAGTTCAGGCGCCAGGGCGGTTAACTTGTCAAGCAGATCCGCCGTTAAACCCTCGCCACCGAGGAACAGCGCTTTTTTCGGCAATACCGCTTCAGGGTTTTCCAGGCTTAGCAGGGCATTAAGGTGCGACGGCGTGATTTTAAGGCAGTCGGCTGGATGCTGGCTAAGGAAATCCGCCAATGCCGGCGGATCAAAAGCCAGCTCGGCATTTGGCAGCAGCAGGCATTGTCCCTGATACAGGGCCGCCAGCACAGAAGTCAGGCCGAGATCGGCGGCAACGGTCGCCAGGGTCAGCCACTTGCTGCCTTCGGGTTGGGGATATTGCTGGGAGAAAGCGCTGGCATAATGGCTCAGGGCGCGGTGGCTGATCACTGTGCCTTTAGGTTTACCGGTAGAGCCCGAGGTGTAGATAATATAGGCGCTGCTGTCGAGATCCGGGGACTGCACTTCAACGCTGGTATCAAAACCCTGCGGCCATTGCGCCAGGATTTCTTGTTTTACCTGAGTAAAATCATGTGCCTTTGATGTGACCACTAAAGCGGCGCCGGCATCCAGTGCCAGGTTTTCCAGGCGCTGGTCCGGCTGGCGCGGATCCATCATGATACAGACAATGCCAAGACGCCAGCATGCCAGCATCAGGGCGACCTGCAGCGGCTCGCGGTTCATGCATAACCCCAGGTGCTGGCCTTTGCTGATCCCGTGGGACTGCAGCCAGCCCATCAGCTGGACCACTTCTTGTTCCAGCTGTTGGTAGCTGTAGTGGTTTTCACCGTCGGACAGTGCCAGTTGCCCGCCATCATGGCCGGCTAGGGTTTCGGTAATGAGCTGTTGCGGCGTTGCCAGTGCCGGGCCGGTCAGTGCGCTTAAGTCCTGCTCAAAGCGGATTTGTGATAAACGAATGTCCGGCTGCGTCAGGGTGACGGCTATGATGGTTTGCAGGTTGGCCAGCAACCGGGCTATGGTCTCATGCTCAAACAGTTCTGTGCTGTATTCCAGTTCCAGCGCTATACTGCCGTCTGCCTGCTCCATGACCCGCAGGCTGAGATCAAAACGGGCTGAGCTTTGTTGCGGGGTGATGATTGTTCCCCGGGTATTGCTTAGCTGTATGTCATTGCCGCTTTGCAGTCCGACATGAATAAACATTACCTGGAAGATCGGGCTATGGTAAGGATTAGCTTTAATGTCCAGCAAGGGGGCGAGTTGTTCGAACGGAAAGTCCTGGTGATCAAAGGCTTGTCCCGTGGTTTTTTGGCATAAGGCCAAAGACTCGTTAAAGCTGGGATCCCCGTTTAACTTGTGTCTTACCACCAGGGTGTTGAGCAGGGGCCCCACCAGGGAGGCAAGCTCTTCCCGGGTGCGGTTGGCCACTGAGCTGCCGAAACAAAAATCCTCCTGTCCGCTATAGCGGGCCAATAACCAGGCAAAGGCGGTTTGCAAATGGATATACAGGGTATTACCGGCGGCATTGACCTGTTGGCGCAGGGTCTGGCTTTGCTTCTGATCGAGCAGCAATTGTTGGGTGTTACCGGCAAAAGTACGATCTTTGGCTTTTTTCCGTGCCCGATCCAACGGCAGGCTCAGCAATTCGGGTAACTCCTTAAGCTGTTGCTGCCAGTAGTTTTGCTGGCGGGTAAAGTCATCGCCGGTTAACCAGGCTTGTTGCCAGCTGGCATAGTCCTGATATTGGATTGACGGCTCGGGTAAGGATACCGTTTCTTTTTGCACAGCTCCCTGGTAAAGCAGGGCCAGCTCCCGGTTGAAGACTTCCATCGACCAGGCGTCAAAGGCGACATGGTGGATAGTGACAAATAAATAATAAGCTTGCTGATCCTGGTATAAGGTTACTTTAAACGGTGCTTGGCAGGTTAGATCAAACTTGTATGCCTGCTCCTGCTGATAGGTTTGCTCCAACCAGTCGGTTTGGGACTGTTCCGGGCTATATATTACCGGCAGGCTCTGCAGGCTGATTCGGGTATTTTCCAGCAGGTGTGATTGCCAGTTGCCTTGGGCGTCTTGCCTGAAACAGGTAGACATTACCCGGTGGCGGCTGATCAGGGCATTAACCGCCTGTTCCAGTGCTTGCGGATCCAGGCCGTTATCAAAACTCAGTACCGAGCATAAATTATACAGAGCATGCTGGTTGACCTGTTCGGCCACCAGAAACCTTTGCTGGGCCAGAGACAGCTTGTTTTGTTGCTGCTGTGAGGCCACTATGGGCAATTGCCAGCTGTTGATGCCCTGCTCCGCCAGTTTCTGGCGGAATAAAACCTGTTTGTCCCGGGGTAATTGGTTCAGACGTTTGGCTATTTCTACATAACGTGACTGCACGTTTATTCCTCAAATTCGTTTAGTTGTTCTTTATTGCCGTTTACGCGGCTATTGGCACAGATATCAATACCGGCCTAGATTTCAAATTCATCCAGCAGCTGATCCATAAAGTCCAGCGACTCATCCTGCGCTTGCGCCGGTGTCAGCTGCTCGGCGATAGTGGCTATGGTCGGTGACTTAAACAGGGTCTGCAGTGATAAGCTGGTATTAAATTCCGCTTCGATACGGCTGATCAGTTTCATTGCCAGCAGGGAGTGGCCGCCAAGCTCGAAAAAGTTTGCCGAAATACTGATTTCTTGCGCATCCAGGACGAGTAAATCTGCCCAGACTTCCGCCAGGGCCAGCTGCTCGGGGGTTTCTGCTTTTATAAACTCGGCAGAAGCGTTAAATTCCGGCTTAGGCAAGGCATTTCGGTTGATTTTGCCGCTTACCGTCAGCGGCCAGCTTTGCTGGCTGATAAAGACTGCCGGCACCATATAGTCAGGCAATACCCGGCTCAGTTGCTCTTTAACAGACGGGATCAGCTGGTTATTGCCTTCGCTGGTGTCCTCGCCGATGAAATAAGCCACCAGGTGCTGCTCGCTTTTTTGGTCGGTATGGGCGATAACCAGGGCGGAGGCAATTTCAGGCAGTTGTTTTAACTGGTGCTCGATTTCTCCCAACTCGATACGTAGGCCGCGGATTTTCACCTGATGATCGCTGCGTCCCAGGTATTCCAGGCTGCCGTCCGGCAGGTAACGCACCAGATCGCCGGTTTTATATAACCTGTCGGTGGCAAGCTCAGGGAAAGGGTTGTCGACAAACTGTTTTGCCGTCAGTTCCTCCCGGTTGAGGTAGCCGCGGGCCAGGCCGGCGCCGCCGATATGCAGCTCGCCGGTGACGCCCAAGGGCACCAATTGCATGCTTTCGTTTAATACCAGCAGCTGGGTATTTTGCATGGCGTGGCCGATCGGTACTGTATGCAGGTTGGAATCCGGGGCACAGGCCCAGTAACTGACGTCTATGGCTGCTTCGGTGGGGCCGTAGAGGTTGTGCAGTTCTGCTTGTGTACCGGTAGCGAAGAAGCTGGTTTCCAGCTCTTTGGAAACCGCCTCGCCGCAACAGAAGACCCGTGTGACGCTGGTGCACTCCTGCCAGTTGCTGCCCGCCAGCATCAGGCTGAGCATGGAGGGGACAAAGTGCAGGGTAGTGATCTGGTGTTTCTTGATCACAGACTCCAGGTATTTGGGATCTTTATGGCCTTCGGGTTTGGCGATCACCAGGCATGCGCCTGAAATCAGCGGCCAGATCAGCTCCTGCAGGGAAACATCAAAACTATAAGGGGTTTTCTGCAGTACCTTATCTTGTGTCGTCAGTGGATATTGTTTTTGCTTGGCATCTGCTTGGTTAACCAGACCCTGATGGGTACAGACAACTCCTTTAGGCACGCCGGTTGAGCCCGAGGTATAGATGACATAAGCACAGCTTAACGGCGATTGTATCCGGGGACGTTCAATGCTGTTTGGGGATAAAGCGGCTAAATCCGCTGCCAGGGCTGCTTCGTCAATGGCCAGTACCGGAATGTCGCTCAGGCCGTTTAAGTTGTCGGCCAGGTGCTGCTGGCTGATAATGGCAAGCGGCTGGCTGTCGTCCAGGATGGCGCCGATCCTTGATGCCGGTAATTGCGGATCCAGAGGCACATAAGCGGCACCGGCTTTTAATACCCCCCAGATAGCTACCAGCATTTCGATGGATCGCTCCATATAAAGGGCAACCAGGGCTTCCGGTTTGGCACCAGATGCAAGCAGGTGTCTTGCCAGCTGGTTGGCTCTTTGCTCCAGCTGACGGTAACTCAGTTGCTGGTTCTGGAAAATTAACGCGGTATTGTCCGGGGTTTTCGCTACCTGGGCTTCGAATAAATCGTAAATGCATTTATCGTCAGGATAATTCTGAGCGGTGGCGCTTAAGGCAAATAAACTTTGTTGCTCTTTCTCCGGCAATACCGAGTATTGGTTGATTAGATCTTGGGTATTGTTCGCCAGCAGGTCGGTTAACCGGGTCAGGGCGGTGATCATATAATCCAGTATGCGTTCGGCATCTATTTGCGCCTCTACCTGAACATTGATCAGGAAATCCTGACCGTAATCATCGACGGCAACCGAGAAAGGATAGTTGGTTCTTTCTATCGGGTCGATAAATTTCAGGTTGGTCAGCGCATGTTGACCGCCGTCCTTCTGGGCCTTGCGGGTATGGCGGTAATTTAATAGTGCGGTAAACAAGGGCGCATCGCCATTGATTCCGCTGCAGCTTTGGGCAAAAGCCAGGGAGACCTGCTCGTGTGGTAATAATTGGTGTAAGGCCTCATCTGTCTGTCGCACTAAGGCTTCTGCACTGTTGTTTGCCAGACTAATACGCAGCGGCAGGGTATTGATAAACATGCCCATCATAGAGGCTGCTCCTTCGACTCCCTGCAAGCGTCCGGACATCACGGTACCGAAAACAATATCTTTTTGTCCGCTGCAAGCGGCGATAACCATAGCATAGGCACTGTGGAATAAGGCCGCCGGGCTGAGCTTTAAGC
>NZ_CANDNZ010000024.1 GCF_947387555.1 Thalassomonas sp. RHCl1 | reverse complement strand
ATTCATTGTCTGCCTATCCTTAAACTCTGGTTAGAGTATCGTGTGATAGGCAGTTACACAAAATTATTTACAGTCTCACTACCCGATTTTCCTAGGTTTAAAAACTGGACATTACCAGCCTATTTTTACCACGTCATTACGACTTGAAGTGATTTCTGTCCCCCCCTGTCTGACATTACCAGAGCAACGGGCAAAATATACTTTTGTTTTATCACAGCCAAAAAGCTTACTAAGATAAGTTTTCGCTGCAGGTAAATTATGAGTCAGATTGCGCTGCTCAAGCTCCTGCTGCATCTTCATGTAATTAGCATCAGAAATTTTGTATTTAGTCACTAACTCCTTTTGTGATTCAAGCTCAGTTCCCCAAAAATCGATATTACCTAATACCAAAACAGAAACGACTTTTTTGGTGCTTATACCGTTTTGCATGGTTTCAATCGCTTTACTACTGCCATGATCCTGAACGCAATGTGTCGCCCAGCGATCACCATCCTGCAAAATACAAACAACTCCGATACAGCTGTCCATACCAGGAAAAGTAATATCTTCTTCAGAGCAGGCTTTTACTACTTGGTCTTCTCTACATTCTTTCATGAATTTCACCTCTTAATTTAAAACATCATTTCTGGTGATAAACAATTCATCACCAAAGGCACATATTTTGAGTAAAGAGCCAAATGATAAATAGGGTAAAAACAGGATTATCAAAATTCAATAAATCTGAGATTTCACCGAGTATTTAGCTGTTATTAAACAGATCTGGACACCAAAAAACAACAGACACTCATGCAAAGGAAATTAGTATGGGTGTCTGTGTTTCTTTGTATTTTTATTGGGTTAAGATAAACCCCTACCGCATCTATTGATCTCTATACAGTGACAGCGGTGGGTCAATCTTCACTTTCGGTGTGAAGTTATCTGTAATCGCTATCCTTTACCCGGAGTTGTAAGCCGGTCAAAGTAAAACCTTGTAGCAAAAGGTGTCCAGACATTATGAATACGCATTTCTGTTCTTTTTGCGTAATCTATCCATACATTGGTTTGAGTCCCTCCCGTAAAGCCCTTCCTGTCATTACTCTCTCTTATTGCCTCATTTGCAGCTGCCAATTCAACCTTTGAGACCGGCATAGAAAACGTATAGTCGGGGCCATATTCATTAGTACAGTTTGATATGGACGTAGCCCAACTGCTGGTAGTATCTGTAACGGCCCAGTCACCTGCTGAACTCTTACACAAAGCACGCTTTGTCGTTTCACAACTGAGATCTGTAAAATAACCTAACTCCTGGTTTTCGGCATCAGCAGCTCGTATAATTGCACAATGCTGACCATCGCTGTTTGGCAGCCCATTTTTCCAGCTCCAGACGAGTTCGTTAAGTCGAGTCGTTGTGACCCATGACCATTCATTACTATCAAGGCCAAACATATTAACGCCGCAATCCATTGCCTCCCTTAGCTCCTGATAACCATATACTCTACGTGGGCTTGTTCTACCTATGTTAGTATGATCCTCAACAACTCGGTACATTTGTGTATGATCAAGGTTACACATACCTTCAGCTTCAAGGTTGCTAGTATTCTTTTCTTCCTTTTTTGGCCCTAAATTAAATACCGTATTGCGGTATGATTGATTATTGCTACTGCCAACACCTCCGCCATAAAACATGAACAGCTTTCCAGCATCCCTGATCTCATCAAGAATAAACTCATCTGCTTCAAGGCGATCATTGTCGGGATCAAACCCAGGTCTATCGAGAGGGGTATAGAGCTTGTCTGCAAAATCTGGAACAGTAGCGATTATGTCAGCCAGCCTGCCTTGTATATCGTCGTTGCCTTTTTCGATTTGAATAAGAATGGGGGTGTAGTCACCATTGTTGTTTGAAGCATTAACAATTCGGGTTAGAAATCGATCAAGAAGATCATCACCGACATAGTCACACAGCCCATGGCACACTATAATTCTGTCGCCTGTTGTGGTGTACATATCTATCTCTAGCGACCTTGCGCCTAATTCCACCATCTCTGTAAAAGTATAGCGATGATTAGGGTCTATCGAGTAGCCGTAGTCTGTTGAATTAAATGCATTATGTGCTTGGAGTATGGTTGACTCTGATACGGTAGCGTAACGGTTTTCTATCTTGTTTTGTTCAAGAAATGCCTCTCGCTCCCATTCGACATTGTCTAAGTTTATTGCAAAAGACGTTGGGACAATCAATAGTGATGATAATGTAGCGCTTAATAACTTTTTATTTCTTTTAAACATAATTAGTTCCTTGTCTATTATGTATTCGTTTAAATTTTATTATTTGTTAAGAATTAATTTCTTACTTAAATAAGAATGACTTACATCATTAAAGTGTTATCAGCCCGTTATCGGGCAAGTACTTTTTAATGAATTTCCCCGCTTTTTGCCAAAGAGCTGGTATCTCCGGTACCCGGTTTTGCAAATCATTCTAAGCATACAAAACACAAACTGTGCCAACACAAAAAATCATTATTTTACAACAGCTAAAGATTAGCCATGAGTTGGAATCATTCAAAAAATGTCCAATGGACAATAGGGATTGATGTCAAATAGACATTCTTGCTGAATTAGCAACAGAGCTGGACATATATAGTCACCAGTTTATCGATGTCCATGCTTGCTCTTAATAGGCATATTTCAATTGCTGGCTGTCCGGCTTTTCAGCCTACCTGATCAGCCAAAGTGCAGATATTATTCAAACCCGCTCAAAGGGCAATTAATGGCTTACTATAACCTTAGTGGCACTGATTCGGGTCACCATCCGCATTTGATCTGGCCGCCTGATTAAGACAGGGATCATATTTTTGATACAGGTGTTCCAACCT
The DNA here is from genome assembly GCF_947387555.1 of Thalassomonas sp. RHCl1. Taxonomy (GTDB): domain Bacteria; phylum Pseudomonadota; class Gammaproteobacteria; order Enterobacterales; family Alteromonadaceae; genus Thalassomonas. The sequence continues at coordinate 63,740 of NZ_CANDNZ010000024.1, read as the reverse complement.
GGAAAGATGCAATAATTCAAGGCATTTCAAACTTTGCATTTGTCCCCCCTGACTTGCGGGAAAATTTTTAACCAACTGCTCACCGACAAGCTGCTCCAGGGCAGTATAACCATCGGCTGAGATATTGCTGTCAGCTTTTATCTTATCGCCGGCAAGGTTAAGATCTGCTTTAACCCTTTCATCATCAAAAACACTGGCCATACACATCGCCAGCGCATAGTTACCAAAGTTGACCCTTTCCCTGCTCTGCCCGGCGTCAATACCGCTTTCATCATGCAAAAAAAGTGCATATCCTCCCCAGGCTAAAAGTACAAGCACAGGACTAAGCACGCAAAAAACGGTATTAGGTCGAACCCACACCTTAACTTTATAAATGCCTTTAATTTCATTCGGCATTAACCTGTGGCACTTTTGATATAAGCGTTTGATAATACGATAAGAGTGTAAGGAAGTGATTAACCATAAACTACTAAAAACGATAGCAAAGGCGATAATGAAGATTTTAAAATCGCCACTGGCATTGAGCTGGGCTGCCGCCAGTAAAACTGAATTGAGGGTAAGAAAAATCCCGGTTCTTAACAGCAGTAAACTGTCTTCTTTATCCCACCTCTCTCTGATTAATGCATACTTTTCCCGATAGTGCATACTAGGTCTCTGCTGTCGTGTCCCGGCTAACTATGTATTAGTCTGCATTGGCGCTTAATTCAACTCCATGGGCCTTGGCAGATGTTCCCTTAACCATATAGCAAAGCTGGACCCCCATTAGTTGGCGATATCTATTTGTTGTTGGCAGAACTGGACACCATTAATTGGGGACGCAAGCATAGACCCCCACATTCAACTTAGAAGTGCACCACCTATAATTTATTTCAGTCACTGCTTCAAACATTGGCTTTCTTGCAACCAAAGCTCTGTAAGCTATACATATAGGAAGCAAAGAATGTAAAAGGAATTACAATGGCTGCATGTTACACATCTGGTGATTTCAAAAAATATTTCAAAGAAAATATGAATGCATTAGGAGCTCCTGTGCCAACGGGCCTATTTGATACCTATCAAAAGGCTATAGGTACAGCTGCAACTATAGTGGGAACTCTGCATCTTCTTGGAAAGGGCGCGACGGTTGGTGAGTTAATAGCGGCTACTGTAGGCCTGGAAAAATTAGCTGTTGCTACAGCTTTCGGTGCAACATGTTATGTTGGTGTAATTATCGGTAGTATTGCTGTTGCTAGCGGAAGAGTTTTAAGTTGTGGTTCGCAGATGTCTGATATGTTTGTTTTCACCTATCAGAACAAGCTACAGTTTAGAGGTTGGCATTCTTTTTACCTTCAGAATCCACAAGTTTTGGACAAGTCTCACCCCTTTAGAAAAAGTGTAAGTTTAAGAGCTACATCTGCCCCTCATAGTTTCGAGTATACATAATGTCTAAAAATATAATAATTCTAATCGCATGCGTAATTATTGCTGGTTTATCATTGGTTTTCTTCCGGTTTTTTGGTGATTATGCATTTTTAATTATGATCGTCATTACATTTCTAGCATTAATTTCACGCGTAAAGCCCAAATTTGGAAACAATGACAAAGCTAAAAAGCCAAACAAGTAACATCCTCGATCTGTGGCAGACCACCATTGATGGCGGCCTAACTTCTACTTTTAACTTCGGTGAAAAATGGGAGGATTACCGCATGATGTATAAATTATTGATTTCTTTTGTATTAGCTTCTGTTTCGGCTTTTGGTTGTGCTTCTACAGAAAAACAAGAGACGTTAGAAATAATGGATATGAAAATTTTATTGAATACGAGTCAATGTACTATTAGTTCTGGCTCTCAGAATTTATCTACAGGAACAAAAGCTAACTGTTTCTTCATAAAAGAAAATAATTCCAGCAAAATACGTACTAAATATTACCAAGATATAGATTCTCATGTTGCTCTGATTGTCGGTAATTCTTTACCTAAAAACCGAGAATACCCTTTAACTATGCAACGAGATGACTGTGGCTCTACGATAAAAGCTTTAATTATCAATAAAAATGGAGTTAAGATCACTGAAAAGGAATTCACCAAAACCGCAACATGCGCAGGTGTGGGTAGCGACGAAAAAGAGTTTTATATTTTGTCACACTAAGCTGCTAATCGGGTAAGGGCAGGTATCTCACCAACCCCTCACAACCAAAGAGGTCCACTTCTTAACTTAAGGAGATAGTTATGAATAAGCTACCTAAATGGGAAACTTTAAAATCACATTATCCGGCATTACCTGCTGCCACAGTATTTAAGCAGATAGGTGGAAAAGTTGAATTTAATTTTGATATTAAAGTTTTCGGGAATGCATGTGCTACAAGGATATCCAAAGCGCTTAATGGCGCGGGAGGTATACATAGAATTCCGTATTATAAAGCTGTCGGCCCTAACGGAGAGTATGAAGGGCAAGTTTCATCTGGGAAAAATAAGCTTTGGTATATTTTTAGAGTGAGAATATTAAATAAATACCTTACTGAGAAATATGGTGCACCAGATACCTGTTTGCCGGAGGAGCATGCAGAAAAATTAAGTGGCCGCATGGGAATAATTATTTATGAAGTCCACGGTTGGACTGATGCTACAGGTCATGCTGATCTCTGGGATGGAAAAAAGTGCGTTTATAAAAACTATGGAAGTGTTTCTCATAATGTACTTTTTTGGGAGGCATCATCATGAAATATATTAAAATCATCTTTACTCTTGCTTGTCTTTTAAGTCTTTTCTCTTGCTCAATAACCAAAGCCGACAGAAATAACAATGCGCTATTGGACTTTGCAAAATCTAATTGTTTCTTTTGGTATTTTAAATCACAAAATTATGACACTGAAGAAATTGGAAAAATTACTTCAGGTATTGTTGAAATGAGTAGTTATTCTGCTGAAAAATTTCAAAAAGTAGCGCTTTTGGTGAAAGAATATGCTCCGAATGTTCATACAAAGCAAAACGTGGATATTCAGTTGGCAAAATGCTTTATTTTAGAATCAGATAAAGCATTTATTGCTGAATTACATGCGATAAGAGAATTATAACAAGTGAAGCCTTCAATCTGTGACAAGTAACAAGCAAAATATTTCATATGATATTCAGGGTAATAACTTGATTTATACATGCCTTGCCAGGCAAGGAGTAGATATGATGCAACCCCGGATGACAGGCAGTTAAGGCATTAAAACATGTAAAGCCGGGCAAGTACTCCTTCTTACCCGGCTGATGCCAATGCCTTGAAAACTTTTCTGATTAATTCCGCACCTCTTCAAGGATCTCGGCAGCCGCCCGCTCTCCTGACAAATAGGCGCCATGGACCGTAGACGGATATTCACTGTGGGTGGCTTCACCGGCGAAGAAGATTTTGCCCACTACCGGCGCTGCCAGCTCTTCCCTCATTTCACTCGTTGCCCCCTGAGGAACATAAGAATATGAGCCATAACTAAAAGGGTCTTGCGACCAGCGGGTAATAAGATGGCCGGTCGGCTCTGGAATATCCGCCCCGTAAAATTTGCGAAGCTCTGCCATGGCCAGGGACACGGTTTCATCATCGCTTAGCGCCTCTATCTCGGTGCCGTAACTGCCGACATTAAACGCCAGCAATACAGGTTTTTCGGTAACTTTACTCAGGTTAAGCCAATAACTCCAGTGGCCTTTTAGCTCGCTGGCCTGGGCAATGTTATCAACGCTGTTGTCCCAGAAAATTTGTGGGAAACGCAGATAAAGTTTGTTCATTACCCCCATGTCCAGCCCATGGATCGCCGCTTGTTTTTCCTCAGGCAAAGCCGGGATAAAGTCGATCACTTCTTTTTTCAGCACACCCAAAGGTACGGTAACCACCACATAATCGGCGCTGAACTCTCCCTGGCTGGTACTTACAGTCACCTTGGCATTTTGGTAATTGATGCTTTGCACATAGGTATTTAATTGAATATTCAGTCCCTGCCCCAGGCCGCTCACCAGGGCGTCGTATCCTTGGGGAAAGAGCACGTCCGGCCCGTCAAAACTGTCGTTGTCGAAAAGACCGGCTATGGTGACTTTGTCGGCGTCGGCGGCAACTTCCTGTTCAATATTGCTGTTGACCATATAATTGATTTCCACCTCGGTTAACCCGTCTAAATCACCGCTTTCGCGGGCTGCTTCTACCGCATCCTGTATAGTGGCATCACTGTTAAAGGTGGCAAGCACCATGGCATGGTTCATTACCGCATCCTGGGCCGGTTCTATCTTGGCATCAATTTGCGTGTCGATATTGCCCTGCGCATCATAGACAACATCGTTGTCGTAATCCCATTCCTGCAAAGGCTGGTTTAACGATTGTGCCAGGGCATGGATGGGATTGCCCTGTATGCCGTGAATCCAGCTGGCGCCAAGGTCAAGGGCCTTGCCCCAGGAGCGGTCACTCCAGGTTCTGCCGCCGATGCGGTCCCGCCCTTCAAGCACAGTCACCTCAAGCCCGGCATCGCTAAGCTGTTTGGCGGCCTTCATGCCCGACATACCGGCGCCGATAACAATAACGCTTGCCGGTGATTCCTGGTTATTGTTAGCCGGATTTTCCGCCTGCCCGGACGATTTACCGCTCGATCCGCAACCGGATAACACAGACAAAGCGGCCAGAATAAATAATGCTTTCGTTTTTCCTGTTAAGGTCATATTAACTCCAATGTTGATATTCTCATGAAAGCTAATTTACCAGTGTCAAACCTGAGTTTCCGTCAGCCCCTGTCGTGAATTGTCAGCTAATGTAACCGGCTGAAAAATTCCCTTTCGCTCAATAACCAAAATGTCTATGATGATGAAAAACCAAGGTAAAGGTGCATATTGCCAGCAATGAGTCCAGAAACAGCCCAGCAGCAGACAAGATTATTGATTGTTGAAGATGACAAACGTATCGCAAAATTAATGCTGCAGTTTTTACGCTCCGAGCAGTTTGTTGTCGACTGGCTGCAAAGCGGCGAAGAGGCGGTGGACCATATCCGGCAGACACCGCCGGATTTGGTGATCCTGGATCTTATGCTGCCGAAAATGGACGGGGTTGAAGTGTGCAGCGCCATCCGCCCTGATTTTGATAAAGGGATTTTAATGCTGACCGCCCATGAGGGCGATATTATCGAGGTCACGGCATTAAATGCCGGGGTGGATGACTTTTTGTGCAAGCCGGTACGCACCCATGTTTTGCTTGCCCGTATCCATGCCCTGCTGCGCCGCCAGTCAAAACCACAGCAAAGCCAGATCACGGTGAAAGATTTGCTGATAAACCACGATAAGCGCACCGTATCCCGCAACGGTAAAAACATTGCCTTAGGAGAGGCAGAATTTGAGCTGTTGTGGCTGCTCGCCTGTGACGTCGGCACAATAATCAAACGCGATGAGCTGTTTCATCTTTTGCGGGGCAAGGAATATGACGGCCTTGACCGCTCGATTGATATGCGCATTTCCAAGCTGAGAAAAAAGCTCTCCAAAGATAGCCCGGGCAGCGATTATATCCGCACCATCAGGCAGCTCGGCTACGTGCTGGTTAAAGACTAAGCCGATATGCTTATGATATGCCCCGATAACGCCAGCCCATGCCCGTTAACCTTTGCTAAAAGGCTTTCATCACCATGTTAAAGGTTTTGCTATGCGCACCCTAGCCGTTATTTTATACCTGAGCATAGTCAGTTGTTTATTGCTGGCCAGCTATGCCACAGAAACCCTGCTTGATGACTATTACCAGGAAGAGATCCGCGAAGAATACCAGCAATATGCCCAGCTGATCACCTTGCTGATAGCCCGGGAGCTTGGCAGCGATAACGCCCATAACCAGCAAAGACTGGCGTATTGGCAGAACTATCTTGATGAGGAGGTGGAAAGTATCGAACTGATCCCCTTGCCTGAAAGCATCACAGCCCAGTCGCCAAGTTATGCCCGTATTCTTGATATCAGCGATCAAACCGACAACCTGGAAGTGGTCTCGGCCCTGCCGCCACATGGCGACGACCATCCCTCTCTGAAAAATAAGGCGCTGAAATTTCATTTTATCAGCAGCTTTTCCGATGAATACATAGGTGTTTATTACCTGGGTGTAGTTGCCATCTATTTTTTCCTTGCGCTGATCATTTCCCTGCTCTCCTGGGCCATGTACCGTTATTTACGGCAAGTTGCCAAGGTGTCCCGCGCCTTGGCCGGCGGCGATTTTACTTCCCGGATGCCGACCTACCGCATTCCGGCGCTGCAAGAGCTTGGCAACGACATCAACCAGATGGCCACGGCGCTTGAAGATAAAACCCAGGAAAACATTATTCTCACCGGCGCCATCCACCATGAACTGAGAATACCGGTTACCCGGCTGCGCCTGGCGCTGGATATTGCCTTAAGCGGCGGCTCAGAGGAAAGTATCCGGGAATTACTGCAGGACATGGATGAAGATCTGGAAGAATTGTCTGCCCTGATGGAAGAAATTCTCACCATTTCCAGACTGAGGTTAAACTCGGTTGAAATTGCCAGGGAAGAAGTCGGCCTGCAGCAAATACTCGACCGGGTTATGGCGCAGATTGACGAGCAAATTAAAGACACCAAGGCCGAAATAACAGTCAGCCTCAGCACAACCCCGGAGTTTTCAGTTTGGGCCAACCCTACCCTGCTTGAGCGCGCCCTGTTTAATGTCATCAGCAACGGCATAAAATATTGTCAAAGCCGGGTGGACATCACCTTGAGCCGGGAAAAAGATCAAGTCATTTTATCGGTCGTCGACGATGGCCCCGGCATAGAAGAAGATGAAAGAGCACGGATTATAAAACCCTTTTACCGCACGGATAAAAGCCGTAACCGGGACACAGGGGGATTTGGCCTGGGACTGGCAATAGCCAACATGGTGGTCAAAGATACTTGTGGCCGGTTAAGCATCACCGACAGCCCCCTTGGCGGCGCCCGGGTAAGTTTCCATTGGCCGGCTCAATAAAGGCCAGCTAAGTTTAACCGCTACAAGTTCCGACGCTAAAAGTTCGCTTGTTGCAATCTGTCACTCTTATTCGTGACGCTCACTGCGGTTTTGCACCACGATATCCGAGTCTTTTTGCGCGTAAAAATCCACCCTGAAACGGGTCGTATCGCTGAGAAATTCCACCTTATGCCAATACTCGGGAGGAGAAACGGCAAAGTCACCGGCTTCAATAATAATTTCCTGCTCAACGTCTCCCCGCCTGTCGGCGAAACCGTAAAACTTCAGTTGGCCGTTGAGCACACAAATTTTACCGTACACCCCGGCCCGGGTATTGTGAAGGTGTAGAAACATCTTAGGAACATTATCCACCGTCATTTCCTGGGTGGATTTGTAATTAACATAATCTTCGGGAATAGCTGACATCTGGGTACTCGTTAACAGTAAGCAAGGTTTACCCAAGCTTACCCGGTATAGCAGCGGGAGCAACCAAATTCAGGCCAAATCAAATTTTTTTCATTTTCACCAATCAAGATATGCTCCCGGGCCTTAAACGGATATTAATGAGCAGCCGGGCTTATCGGCCTTAACTTTCTGCCGGATAGTTCCGGATCACCACAGTATTGGCAAGCTTATCATGCCAGCCCTGCTTCTTTTTATCCCAGCCCACCGACAGCATGCCGTAGCCAAAAGGGATAATAGAGAGAAAATAACCGAAATAACGGAGGATACATTGTCCCCTTGTCGGTTTATTGCCGGTTTTGGCATCGACAATTTTGGCATTTACCAGCATTTTTCCCGGCGTCGCTTGCTTGTAGAGCCAAAAAGCGATCACCGCTACCACGGGGAAAACCCAGCTGATAAGGAAATCCGCCGGTCCGGCAACAAGTTGCTCAAACTCCAAATATTCTTTGCCGTACAAAGCCAGCAACAAAGGCCAGCTGATCAGCACCAGGATAAACGAGTCGACGATGGACGCCATTACCCTGGCCCAGAAGCCGACATAACAAACTTGCTGAGGATTGCCTGCCCACTTTATTTCAGCTGGCTGTTCACCATTAGCATCGATATTGTCATTCATTTCACGGGTCATAATTTCACTACATTGTTGATCATGGTTTGACCGGGCATATCAGAGCTGAATTCATCTATACCCGTTCACATAAAGCTACAGGACTATTTTTTCTTCCACTTGCCCGAGCTGGTTTTAATATAATTGCCCTTGGCGGTTTTATTGATAAATTTTTCCCCGGCCAAAGCGGCAACATCGGCAACCGAGGTCTTATTTTTCTTGGCAATGGCTTTAAAACGCGCCAGGCGCTTTTTATTCACCGTCAGCATCAAGGCTTTCGCCTCACTGTTTTCTTTGACCAGCCCCAGATAACCGTCGGCCTGTTCGCCAAGATAACCTGCGCTCTTCGCGTCTTTTAAGGTTAAGGCATGGGCGGCAAAGGTCAGTAAACAGGCCAATGCGGCTGTGATTAATTTAATTTTCATGTTACCCCCTAAAATAATTCGTCGTCACTGATAATTTCATCTAACTCTTTATCCACCTTGATGCGGATTTCATGCTCTATTTTTACATTGAGGTTTATGGTGATCGGCTTGTCCGGCACCGCCACCTCCACCGTGGGGGTACAGCCAAACAATAACAGGGCTATTGTCAGGGCCGATAATTTCATTTTCATTGCTAACTCCTTAAGGCTTTTTAATAAAGCGATATTTTATGTTCTGATAGACATTTTCTGTTTACTTGTTAATTGCTTTTTCTATATTTTCACTTAACCGCTCGGCAAGCCGTAAAGTACGTAATAACAGGAACAGGTTTTCGTCATGTTGATAATTAAAATGAACGGGCTCGACAAGCTCAGGGTTTTTCCCTTGAACCGACACTTTGAGCAGGGTTGAACCGTCGGACATCATACTAACTTCACTATCCAGGTGCTGATAATGTAACTCCTTAAGGGCATCCAGGGAGAACTTTAACTGAGGTTGAGTCTGTTTTAATTCCTCTACCGCCGGATTACCATCGACTTTGATCAAACCTCCCCCCTGATTCAGCAATTTTCCCTGGTTAATGCTTATACCATCTGCGTTGTAGCTAAAAGGCAATTTACCATCAATAAAACCTGTCATTTCAATACCGGGTTGCTGTTGCAAAGCAACCAGCTCAGTTAACGAGATATGCTCTAAAATCAACTCCCCCGAAATATCCTGTCCGGGCGCAACCTCTAACGGCGTTATGGAAAAACCGCCATCAAGCAGTTTTCCCTTAAAGCTATTTAGGTGATACAGCCAATTATTTTTATCCCAGGAAAATGTCCCCCGGGATTGCATATCTGCGATGTTGACACCAACATTGACTTGCCCGGAATTAAGCCCGAGCTGCCCGCAACTCAACTTTGCCAGTTGCCAAAAACAGGACCAACCGGCATTGATATCACTAAAAGCAATATCATCATAACTGCCAAAGCTGTTAACTAATTGTCCCGACACCTTGCCGCTCAGTGCCCGTGTCTCCAACTCGAATTCATAGTTGAGTTCATTGCTAATTTGACCATCCAGGGTGAGTAACTCAGGTAGCTCCACCCTGCCAAGTAACTCAGATAAAGGCGTGCTATCAAGTATGGCGCGACCCTTTACGATATTATTATTAACCAGATGTTCGCTGGTTAAGCTAAGGGAGTCATCTAGTCGCCATACGCTCTCTGCACGGAAATTATCAGCCGCTTGCCATACCGCATGCTCAGCCCAGATCTCCCCAAAGCTCTGCTGACTTACCTCTACCTGCTCAAAAGTTGAAGTAAAAAACAACTTGTCACTCAGCTGGATTGTTCCGTCACTCAGCTGAATAAGCGTCGGCTTAGTCAGCGCAAAAGTTCCTTGTTGCACCTTCTGCTCTTGATGCCTGATCTCTGTCAGTAATATCTCTCCCGCCTTTATTGTCAGCTTAGTTTCTGCAGGCGAATGGCTCATTTCACCAGCCGAACTGAGCGCCACTTTCCCCAGTTGTTTAATTGGCTGTTGCTGCTGATAATCAAGCTGCCAGTTAATGACCTGCTTTTGCTCTGCAATGGTAAACTCAGGCAACTTAATGGTTATTTCACCCTTTTTGAGCTGGCTGTATAGCTGTAAATGACCGGACAGTAGCTGGTTATTGATATCCAGGGCAACAGTGCTGCCGGGAGAAACAAATACCTGCTGCGGGATATTTTCCTGTAACAAACGGTCAATGTCTTGTCCAAAATCTTGTTGCTTAAGCTTGGCCTTAAGCGTTTTAACGGTATCAGCAGCGGCTTTGATCCTTAACCCGGTATCTTGGCCGGTTATCATCTCTAAAGCCGCGTCACGATAATTGAGGATAAAATCTCCATCAACAACAAAACTTGCCGCTTCCCCGGTTACCCCTGACAGATCCAGGCGGCTATTGCTCACTTGATTGCTTGAGGTTAAAGCCCAGCCCGCAGCTGCCGGCACCAGGGTAAAGTCACTGCTAAGCTCACCGGTTATCATCAAGGGTTGGTCAAAATAGCGTTCAACCAGGGAGTTCAGCTTACCCAGATCAGCAGTTAACTTGCCGGCAACAGCCCCGGGCTCAAAATCACTTTGTAAACTTACCAAGTCTTGCTGGTCTGTCTTTAAGTTCATGCTGACTTTTGTCCCGGCCGTAAAAGTTAAGTGACTATCCTCCAGCAGCAACTTATCGGCGGCCTTCTTCTGATGAGAAAATAGCTCAGTGTTAAGCGCCTTTATCCTGATTTCAGGTAAGGTGGCGAATATTGACAACAATTGGCGATAAAAAGCTGAGCTGTCAGTACCGGCTGATTTTTCTTTTGGCAATAATTGAGACAGGCTGTCGATATCCAGCAACAGTTGCCCTTTTTCTAAAATAAGCCGACTGAGCCAGTAAGGCTTTTCTGGCGCCAGTTGCAGCTGAAAACCTGACAAACTGAGCTGACTTTTTTCCTGCGTTAAGGCCAAATCACTGAAGGTTATAAAATCGGGATTTATCTGTTCAATTTTCAGGGCACTGACTTCCAGCTTTAACTCACTGTGATAGTGTTTCAGATAATAATTCGCACTAAGGCGCAACAGGTGATCAAAATTAACCGCCAACAGCACAGCCCCGACCGGAATCAGCAGGAGAAAAAGCCACAACCACCATTTATTGACTGTTTTGATACCGGCGTTGATAACCTGCTCCTTTCTCGGGTTAAGCCATTAAAAAATTGAAAGATATCACTATAACAAAATAATACTCGGGGATGAAAACTTCCCCGGGACAATTAAGCAACAAAATATTATTTACTTGCCAAGCCTACCTTGCCTAAACTGAACCTGAGCTTAACCGGCAGCACTGCCATGTTATTTTGGCTGAATCCTCCGCAATCATTCCCCATGTAATCAGCTGTAATGTAATTAATACGTTAATTGCTTGAGATAAATAAGTAAAAGCCTATACTGCCCCTTCACCAGTTAACAAGGATCCCTGATGTCACTGATAAAAGCTCTGTTACCCCTTTCCCTTTCCCTTTCGGCGATAACCTTGTCTTTCCCGGGGTTAGCAAGTCCTGCAGATGCAAACCCTGGCGCTAAAGTTAAACAAATCACCACCATTACAGATGCCGTGATCGAGCACAGGCAAGTGGCCAAATATCCGCTAGAAGAAGCCAAAAATGGACGTGAAGGTTGGACAACATTAAGTTATGTGATTGAAACCGATGGCTCTGTTAGCAATATCCTGGTGGAAAAGTCATCAGGACGAAAAAGCTTTGATAAGGCGGCAATTTGGGCAGCAAAAAAATGGCGTTATCAGCCAGCGATGGAAAATGGCAAACCGGTACAACAGTGCCAAAACACTGTCAGAATCAACTTTACTATGGGAGAAGACAAGGCCACCGTCAGTCGGAAGTTTCTCCGTCAATATCAAGATATCCTGGCATTGCTAGAAAAAGATGATCTGGCCCTGGCCAAAGAAAAAATTGACCAGTTGAAAACCTTTAAACAATGGCGACTAAGCGAGGAAATGTACTATTCATTGGCCCGGGCAAGCTATGCCAGAAAAACCGATGACAAAGTACAAGAATTAGCCAGCCTGAATCAGGCATTAGCGGTCAATACCAATCAGCTTACCCCCGAATTTCAACTTTCTATCTTACACAAGGTTTATAACCTGAACCTGGAGCTGAACCGCTTGCAAGAGGTACTGGCAACCTATGACCAAATAGCAAGCATTGCCGGGGATGAAGCCCAGCTCAAACCCTTCAAGGAAAACCTGGAGATTGTTAAAGGTTTTATCAATGGCGGCCAGGACATCCTCCTAAATGGCGTCATAGGAGAAAGTAACATCTGGAATCATACCTTAGTCAGAAAAACGTTCTCCCTGGCAAATATCCAGGGAAGTTTAAACAAGCTCGATGTGCGCTGCGCCAATAAACGTCATGTCTTTACCGTAGAAAATAACACCAGCTGGGAAATTCCAGAAAGCTGGCAACGCTGCAGCGTTTATGTTTACGGAGAGAGCAATACTCAGTTCCAGTTAATTGAGCACCCAAAAGCCCCGCAAACCTTAGCAGCTGTCACGAAAAAATAACGGCAAACGTTTCCATCCCGGAGCAGGTATTTTACTCACACAAACTTGCTCCCGGAACAAATACCTGCTCTCTTCTACTATTCGTTACTGCTGGGAAAGTCGATAAAAAACTGCTGCTTATTACCGGAATGACTTTCACCGTCCGCAACTTGCCCGGCAAACTCCGCAGTAAGCCATAAGCGCCAGATCATAGAAGGCTGGGCACAGCTGCCTAACATGACTTCCGCCAAGTATTGATGTTCGCTTTGCCCGGTAAGAAACAAGGGGATCTTGCCCATAAACATATCCCGGCCTTCAAGATAACCGCTGATATTTTTTACCGACTGCTTGCCCTGATATTCAACGGTGACCTCAAAAGGCGTCTCGGTCAGCACCTTGTCGGCATTAAACAGCACACGAAAGTCGCCACCGGGAGTGCGGACAACACATTCACTTTGCTGCGCCAGGCACTGTGGTTCAACTTTAACGTGGCTTTTTTTATCCGCCGGCTGACAACCGGCAAGCAAACTAAAAACGAAGCTAAACATCAAGATAAAGACAGGGGAAAGCACGGGAAAAATTTTGTACATAATAAAACCGATAACCTACTTAAAAAACTGCTTAAATACCGACTTAATTCATCTTTTCAGACATCAAGTTTAATTTTTTTGATTTAGAACATATTTTACTACATCTGCAGATGACATTTTAGCCGTAAGTGATTATGATGCGCCCGGGATTAAAAGTCATATCTGTATTCTTTATCGTTTTCGACTATAAATAATACAGATATTTGGCCGTGAGCTAAATGACTTCATAAAAATAACCCGAATTTTGTAATTCATTATCACTGCGGAAACCATAACATGAGTCAAAGTAATACGTCAGCAGTTGACTACAACATGACCGTTGTACGTCAATTTACTGTAATGACGGTAATCTGGGGATTCGTCGGAACACTCGTTGGTGTTCTAATTGCTGCACAGTTAATCTGGCCGGCATTGAACTTCGATACCCCCTGGCTTACCTATTCTCGTCTTCGTCCACTACATACCAATGCTGTTATCTTTGCATTCGGTACCAGTGCTTTGTTTGCTACTTCTTATTACGTGGTACAACGTACCTGTAAAACAACGCTTTTTGGCGGTAGTTTAGCATCCTTTACCTTCTGGGGCTGGCAGGCAGTTATTGTTGCCGCAGCAATCACCTTACCCTTAGGTTACACCTCTAGTAAGGAATACGCAGAATTAGAATGGCCAATCGATATCCTGATTGCCGTGGTCTGGGTTTCTTATGCCATCGTTTTCTTTGGTACCCTAATTAAGCGAAAGACGTCCCACATTTACGTGGCCAACTGGTTCTTCGGTGGTTTCATTATCACGGTTGCGGTATTGCACATAGGTAACTCTATGGTGATCCCTGTGTCTATGATGAAGTCTTATTCCCTTTACTCAGGCGCCATCGACGCCATGATGCAATGGTGGTACGGCCATAACGCGGTAGGTTTCCTGTTGACCGCCGGTTTCCTGGGTATGATGTACTACTTTGTTCCTAAGCAGGCAGAACGTCCTGTTTATTCTTACCGCTTATCTATTGTTCACTTCTGGGCACTGGTTTCCCTGTACATCTGGGCCGGTCCTCACCACTTACACTACACCGCCTTACCTGACTGGGCTCAGTCTGTTGGTATGGTAATGTCAGTGGTATTATTCCTACCTTCCTGGGGTGGTATGATCAACGGTATTATGACCTTATCCGGTGCCTGGCATAAACTTCGCCACGACCCGATCCTGCGCTTCCTGATCGTTTCCCTGTCTTTCTACGGTATGTCTACCTTCGAAGGTCCGATGATGGCGATCAAGTCGGTAAATGCTTTATCCCACTACACCGACTGGACCGTAGGTCACGTTCACTCTGGTGCTCTTGGTTGGGTTGCCATGGTATCTATCGGTGCTATGTACCACCTGATCCCTATCCTGTTTAACCAGGGCCGTATGTACAGCATCCGTCTGATCAATGTTCACTTCTGGATGCACACTGCAGGTATCGTACTTTATATCGTTGCCATGTGGATCTCCGGTGTTATGCAAGGTTTGATGTGGCGTGCGGTAAACACCGACGGTACTTTAACCTACAGCTTTGTTGAGAGCTTAACTGCTTCTTATCCTTTCTATTTCATGCGTTTCTTAGGTGGTGCCCTGGTTGTTGCCGGCTTTGTGATCATGATTTACAACATGTTTAAAACCATCCGTGCCGAAGACAGAAGTCTTGAGCGCGTTGAAGCAGGTCAGGAGGCAATGGCATGAAAAATAAACATGAACCGTTAGAGAAACACGTTGGCTGGTTCTTTATTGCAACTATTGCTGCCATCAGCATCGGCGGCCTGGTAGAAATCACGCCGTTGTTTTTCCAAAAAGAAACGACAACGCCGGTTGATAACCTAAGACCTTATACCGCCCTTGAACTTGAAGGACGTGATATTTATATCCGTGAAGGTTGTCATACCTGTCACAGCCAGATGATTCGTCCGTTCCGCGCCGAAACCGAGCGCTACGGTCACTACTCGGTTGCCGGTGAGCACGTTTGGGAACATCCGTTCCTGTGGGGCTCTAAGCGTACCGGTCCTGATCTGGCCCGTGTTGGCGGCCGTTACTCTGACGATTGGCACCGTGTTCACCTGATTGACCCGCGTGCGGTAGTACCTGAGTCGAACATGCCTTCCTTTAAGTGGTTGGAAGAAGACCTCCTGGACGGTGAGTTAACAGGCAAAAAAATGGAAACATTTAACATGTTAACTAAAAACCGTGGCCATAAAAATGAGCAAGGCGAATATATTCCTTTGTACTCGGCTGAAGATATTGCCGGTGCCAAGAAAGCCGTTGCCGGTAAGAAGGAAATGGACGCCCTGATTGCTTACTTGCAATCCCTTGGTCATGCATTGAAGTAATGACCATGGATTACGGCACGCTCAGAGGGTTTTTTGCCCTCCTTATATTGGCACTATTTATTATCATTGTGATCTGGTCATACAGCAAAAAACGTAAATCGTCGTTTGATAACGCCGCCAAATCGATTTTTGAAGAAGACGATCGCAAAGAGAAAAACAACGAACAGGAGACTAATAAAAATGTCTAGCTTCTGGAGTATCTGGATATCAGTTCTCACACTAGGTACATTAGTGGGTTGCTACCTGCTACTGCGCATGTGTTTAAAAAACTTTGCCGGCGTTAAAGAAGGCGAGTCTATGGGTCATGAATTTGACGGCATAGAAGAGTTGAATAACCCTTTACCTAAATGGTGGAGTACTTTCTTCTTAATTACCATCATCTGGGGCTTCGGCTACCTGCTGCTTTACCCTGGCCTGGGCCAGTGGCAAGGTCTGTTTGGCTGGAAGAGTTCTAACCAGGGCATTTTAAGCCTGGAAGAGTCTAAAGCCAAAGTTGCCCAAGCAAAAGAGCAAGGTTTACTGGTAGAGTATGACCGCGAAATGGCAGCCGCCGATGAAAGATTCGGTCCTATCTTTACCGCCTATGCACAGCGTAGCATCGAAGATTTGGCCAAAGACGGCGACGCGTTAAAAGTAGGCCAGCGCCTGTTTTTACAAAACTGCTCTCAATGTCACGGCTCTGATGCCCGCGGTACCACTGGCTTCCCTGACCTGACCGATAAGGACTGGTTATACGGCGGCAGCCCTGATGTGATCAAAGCAAGTATTATGCACGGCCGTAAAGCCAACGGCATGATGGCCTGGGAAACCGCTGTTGGCGGTGAGCAAGGGGTTAAAGAAGTGGCGGCTTATGTGTTAAGCCTGAGCGGACGTGAAGTAAACCCTGAGCATGCCAAAGCCGGTCAAACCAAGTTTGCCATGTGTACCGCCTGTCACGGCGCAGAAGGTAAAGGCAGCCTGGCCATGGGCATCCCGCTGGGTGCTCCTAACCTGACTGATAATACCTGGTTATACGGCGGCTCTCAAAAAGCGGTAGAAGAATCTATCCGTAACGGCCGCGCCGGTGTCATGCCACCTTGGGCCGACATTTTGGGCGAAGAAAAAGTCCATGTCATCAGCGCCTATGTCTACAGCTTATCTCAAAACTGATTTGTTGACGAACAAAGCAGTTTAGTTAAGATAAAACAAAGCCTTAACAACTTAAGTTGTTAAGGCTTTTTTATTGGCCGCTGTTAAAAATTTTCCCTGAAAAGCGACAAAAAAACGCAGGTTTTGTTGGTTCACAGCGAAGAAAAACAGTACAATATCCCCCTCGTATTAAGCAGATAAACCTTTCGAAATAATGAAAACTTCCTGGTATAAAGAACCCTGGGCCTGGCTGATCTTTACCCTGCCCGCCATCGCTATCGTTGCCGGTGTTGCCACCTATATCATTGCCAACCATGAACCCGACGCCCTGGTGATCGGCGACTATTATAAAAAAGGCAAAGCCATTAACCTTGAACTGGGTAAAATCAAGCAGGCACAAAAACTGGGAATACGTTTTAATTTAACCCTGACGGATGACAGCCTGGTATTAAGCCCGACCGGCATAGAAAAAGAATTTCCGCTGCTTAATGTCAATTTTCATCACGCCACCCTGGCAGAGAAGGACTTTTCCCTGGTGCTGACCGCCGACGGTAATGGCGATTTTCGCCAAGCCCTGGAGCAAAGAGTAAGCGGCAAATGGAAAATTACCATTACCCCGTTTGAAAATCACTGGAAGATACAGGACACCCTGCACTTACCCCGGGTTGAAACCATAGAGATAGTACCCGACGTTACCGAAGCAAACTAATGTCCAGCAGTTGTTATCATTGTGGCGAGCCTGTCCCTAAAGGCGTAGAGCTGAGTGTTTGTATCGAACAAATCCAGCAAGTGATGTGTTGTATCGGCTGTCAGGCGGTGGCCCAGACCATCGTCGACAATAACCTCACCGAGTATTACCGTTTTCGCACCGAGCCCGCCAATAAAGGCGCGGCCCTGGTACCGGAGCAATTGCAGCGCCATCAGCTACTCGATGACGAAAACCTGCAGCATGACTTTATTTACCAGGACGAAAACAGCAAAGAGGCGATTTTAACCGTCGATGGTATCAGCTGCGCCGCCTGTGCCTGGTTGATTGAAATGCAGCTGGACAAAGTTCCGGGACTGATTTCGGTAAATGTCAACGCCACCACCCAAAGGGCCCGGGTACAATGGGCGGATGACAAAGTTAAACTCAGTGAAATTTTATCCACCCTGGACAGCATCGGCTACCATGCCCTGCCCTTTAAAGCTTCATTGGTGGAAGAGAAAAACAAGGCGCAATCCAAGGCCTTTATCAAACGTTTAGGCATCTCCGGTATCCTGATGATGCAGGTGATGATGATCGCCATCGGCCTCTATTTTGGCGCCTTTTCTGATATGTCCGCCCATAACCTGGTGTATCTGCGCTGGGCCAGTTTCCTGTTAACCATACCTGTGGTGACCTACGGCGCCTTCCCTTTTTATCTCGGCGCTGTAAATACCTTAAAACTCAAACGCCTGTCGATGGATGTGCCGGTCTCGATCGCCATCATTTTATCCTTTATTGCCAGCGGCTGGGCCACCATCAGCCAGCAAGGCGAAGTGTACTTTGAGTCGGTATCCATGTTTACCTTCTTGTTGCTGGTGGGCAAATTTCTCGAATTTCGCGCCCGTGCCCGGGCAGCAGAAGTTTCCGCCAACCTGCTCAAACTCATGCCCATGACCGCCACGAAACTTGAGCTTGAAGATAACAACAGCAAAGAAGTCCTGGTGAGCGCAAAAAGCTTACAGGCTTTAGATAAAGTCATTATCAAACCGGGTGAAGTGGTCCCGGCGGACGGCACTATCGTCAGCGGCCAAAGCCAGTTGAATGAGGCCATGTTATCCGGCGAGCAATTGCCGCTGGATAAAGGGGTTGGCGATAACATCTTTGCCGGCACCATCAATGGCGACGGCAATTTAACCATGGAAGTGAAACAGGACGTCAACCATTCCTTTTTAAGCCAGCTCATTCGTTTAAGTGAAAGTACCCAGGCCCATAAACCGAAACTGGCACGACTGTCGGATCAAATCGCCCAGTATTTTGTGGCCATTATTTTATTAACCGCCATTGGCACCGCCTATTACTGGCACCAGCATATGCCCGAGGAAGCGTTTTGGATCACCTTATCGGTATTGGTGGCCACCTGCCCCTGCGCCTTATCCCTTGCCACACCAACGGCATTAACCTGCGGCACCACCCGGTTAAACCGCGACGGCATCATGGTGAAATCCGGCCATGTGATGGAAACCATCCCCCAGATAGACTGCTACGCCTTTGATAAAACCGGTACGCTCACCACGGGTGAATTTGAAATTACCCGGGTAGCACTGCCCGGCACCGGCGATGGGCAAGATCAGGAGCAAGCCCTTAAAATTGCCGCCGCGCTTGAAGCCTATTCACAGCATCCGCTGGCAAAACCTTTTGCACAATACCGAGATTTTTCCTACCAGATTCGTGATGCCAAGGTACATCCGGAGGCCGGTATTTCAGGTATGGTCAACGGCAAAAGCTACCGGGTGGGCAAAGTCAGCTGGCTACTGTCCGCCAAAGAGCTGGAGCAATACCGGGACGCACAATGTGTCTTGATGGCCGATGATGAGCTTATCGCCGCATTTTACCTGGAAGATAAGATCCGCGAAGATGCCGGGCAATTACTCTCTGCGCTTAAAGAAATTGGCACTAAAACCATGATGCTTTCCGGCGACAGCGCCAGCGGCTGTGACTCGGTTTCACGCCAGCTGCCCCTGGACCAGGTAAGCAGCGGCTTAAGCGCAGAAGATAAAATGGCCATCATCAAAACCGAGCAGCAAAGCCATACCGTGGCTATGGTCGGCGACGGCGTTAATGATACCCCGGTCTTTGGCGCAGCCCATGTCTCTATCGCCATGGGCAGCGGGACAGATGTTGCCAAAAGCGGCGCCGATGTCATCTTATTAAGTAACCGGCTGAGCAGTGTCAGTACCTTAAAAACCCTGGCAATCAAAACCCGCAAGATTATTTTCCAGAACTATGCCTGGGCATTCGGTTATAATGCCATAGTATTACCGTTGGCGGTTGCCGGTTTGATCACCCCTTATATGGCGGTGATCGGCATGTCTGCCAGCTCTATCTTGGTTATCACCAATTCATTAAGGCTGTTAAAGTAATGAGTGTCATTTATGTGTTAATCCCGATCGCGGTCTTGTTGACCGCATTGGGCATATATCTGTTTTTCTGGGCGGTTAAAACCGAACAGTTCGACGACCTGGAAAAGCAAGGTTTAAGCATTTTATTCGAGGATGAAACCCGCTCCGCAGAAAAAGGCCAAGATGAACAGGCACAAGCAGCCGAGCCGTCATCACAGCAGGAAGACTCACAACTAAAAACGGATAAAGCCAGCGATAACAACAGAGCAGCTGAATGACCCTGGATCTGATCTCGGCTTTTTTTATCGGTATTTTAGGGGCGGGACATTGCGTGATGATGTGTGGCGGCATCACCACTATGCTTACTTCCGCCCTGCCCGCCAATCAGGCAAAACAAAAGCAAAACCAGGCACAAGTCATAACTGTACAGCCGGCGCAAGCCCCGCAACAAGCCTCTCCACTTCCGCCAAAACCCAACAAAACCATACTGGTGCTTTGTTATAACCTCGGCCGTATCGCTTCTTATAGCCTGATTGGCGCCATAATCGGCTTTACCGGCTCTTTTGCCGCCCGCAATGCCGGTATGCCGTTAAACGGATTACGCCTGGTAGCCGGAGTCTTTTTAATTCTGCTGGGACTCTATATGGGCCAATGGCTGATGTGGCTTAACCGTATCGAGGCGCTGGGCAAAGGGTTATGGCGGCGCATCTCGCCGCTCAGTAAAAAAATGATCCCGGTAGACACCGCCACCAAGGCACTGGCACTTGGCGGCTTATGGGGCTGGCTCCCCTGCGGCCTGGTCTATTCCACCCTGACCTGGTCAATGGCCAGCGGCAGCGCTTTTAACGGCGCCGCTATCATGTTTTTTTTCGGCTTAGGCACCCTGCCGGCATTAGTGACCATGTCCTTTGGCATGATCACAGTCAAACAACTGCTGATTAATAATATTTTCCGTAAAATCATGGCCTTTTTTATAATACTTTATGGTATTTACAGTCTTTTGGTTGCATCAAGACTGGTGTTCTAATACCATGCGCCCATAGGTTATACTTAGGTCATAACCTGAGTATTCGGCAGCAAGGATTATCATCTATTATGTACAATAAACAATGTGGTCAAAGTCAACATATTCACTGTCAAAACTGTAGTATCAGTGAACTATGCTTACCTTTTAGCTTAAACGACCAAGAGCTAGATACCCTGGACAATATTATCGACCGTAAGCGTCCAATCCACAAAGGTGATAACTTATTCCACGACGGCGAAACGCTGCAATCTTTGTACGCAGTGCGCTCGGGCACCTTTAAAACCTTTACCGTCAACGAGCAGGGTGAAGAGCAGATCACCGGCTTCCACCTGGCAGGCGACCTGCTGGGATTTGACGCCATTGCCAATACCGAACACCCAAGTTTCGCCCAGGCACTGGAAACCGCTATGGTGTGTGAGATCCCATACAACACCCTGGACTCACTGTCTAATTCCATGCCCAAGCTTAAAAAACAAATTCTGCGCCTGATGAGCAATGAAATTAAAACAGATCAGGATATGCTGACCCTGTTAAACCGTAAAAATGCCGAACAAAGGGTTGCCACTTTCCTGGCGACCTTAAGCCAGCGCTACCATGCCCGCGGCCTGTCGTCATCGGAGTTTCGCCTGACCATGACCCGCAGCGACATCGGCAACTATATCGGCTTAACGGTTGAAACCATCAGCCGCTTGCTTAATCGTTTCCATAAAAACGGCCTGATCCATGTCGACGGTAAGCTGATCCGCATCCTGGATATCGACCAGTTAAACGAAACGGCCTTACTTAAGGAATAGCCCGGCTTACCTCTCAGCGCCGCCAGGAATATTTTTCCGCACAGGGGTTTTAGTCTATGCTTGTAGGTGATATTGTCATTATAGCGTTCGATAATAACTTGATTTAAAACAATTAATAATCATAGTTATTATCGCATTATAATGGCATATACCTTTTTAAGCATATGGAGCCGATGATGGAAAAGTATCAGAATATCCTGGTGGTCATAGATCCAACCACCCACGAACAAAAAGCCCTCAAGCGCGCCATCGAATTAGCCGTACATACCAAAGCCGTGATCACGGCATTTGTCAGTATTTTTGATTTTTCCTATGAAATGACTACTATGCTTTCCAGTGAAGAGCGTGAAGTCATGCGAAAATCCGTGATCAGCGACCGGGAAATCTGGCTCGACGATGTTATCAGCGCTATAGAAACCCATGATCTGACCATCAAAACGAAAGTGATCTGGCATAACCGTCCTTTTGAAGCCATTGTCGAGCATGTGCTTAATGACAAATATGATATCGTGATCAAGGGTACCCATCAGCACGATAAATTAAAATCGGTTATTTTCACCCCCACCGACTGGCACCTGCTTCGCAAATGTCCCAGTCCGGTACTGCTGGTTAAAGATCATCAATGGCCGAAAAACGGTAATATCCTGGCGGCAATCAATGTCGGCAGCGATGAGAGCGAACACCAGTCGCTGAACCATAAAATTACCGAAGAAGCGGTCAATTTATCGAAAATTATTCAGGCCAATGTCCACCTGGTGAACTCTTTTCCCGGTACCCCGGTCAATATCACCATAGAAATTCCGGAGTTTAATTCCAGCCAATATAACGACAGCATGCTGCAGCATCATAAAGAAGCCATGACCGAGCATGCCGCCAAGTTTGAAATACCGCCGGAAAATACCCGGGTCGAAGAAGGCTTGCCGGAAGACGTGATCGACCGGGTATCACAACGCCTGGATGCTGAACTGGTGATTTTGGGCACTATCGGCCGTACCGGCTTATCTGCGGCCCTGATCGGCAATACCGCCGAACATGTCATCGACCGGCTTAATTGCGACGTACTGGCACTCAAACCCGAAGGTTATATTTCTCCCCTGGCCTCATAAAGCCGCTTATCAATATCAGCCAATAAGCCCTTAGCTTATTGGCTGATATGGCAATAGCTACAGCGCCCCGGACGTTACCGACTCCACCCGACCAGCAGCCCGAACAATTAATTGATGCTAATCATTTAAGAAAAGACAAAATCACTTTATAATCCCCGCCTAATATCCAAAGTCAGTACAAAAAAGGTCAACTATCCCCTCAACGGGATACGATGAAATTGAACGATGAATCAGCAAGATGTAAATAAAGAGTCCGTAGAATTCAACAAACTGGAGAAAAAACTCAGGCGAAATGTTGGTAATGCCATCGTCGATTACAACATGGTCGAAGACGGCGACGTCATCATGGCCTGTATCAGCGGCGGTAAAGACTCTTTTGCTATGCTGGATATCTTGCTGAAACTCAAACAAGTCGCGCCGATAAAATTTGATGTTATCGCGGTTAACCTGGATCAGAAACAACCTGGCTTTCCCGAGCATATTCTGCCCGAGTATTTTAAAAGCTTAGGCGTGCCTTACTACATCATAGATAAAGACACCTACAGTGTGGTCAAAGAGAAGATCCCCGAGGGCAAAACTACCTGCGGCCTGTGCTCAAGATTACGCCGCGGCACCCTGTATTCTTTTGCAGAAAAAATCGGCGCCACCAAAGTCGCTTTGGGCCACCATATGGATGATATCGTTGAAACCATGTTTTTAAACATGTTCCACGGTGCCCGCTTAAAGGCGATGCCGCCGAAATTACTCTCTGATGATAAAAGAAATATAGTGATCCGCCCGTTGGCCTACTGCCGGGAAAAAGACCTGATCAGCTACGCCGAAAAGCGGGAATTTCCCATCATCCCATGCAATTTATGCGGCTCCCAGGAAAACCTTCAGCGCCAGAATGTTAAAGCCATGCTGAACGAATGGGACAGACAGCATCCTCAACGGGTATACAGCATTTTTAAGTCCATTCAAAATGTCAGCCCGAGCCAGTTGGCGGATGAAGCGCTTTATGGTTTTAAAGACCTGGCCATAGATCGCAGCGGCGAACGAAAAGAATACGAATACAGCTCAGAAGAGATCTCTTCTTCCGGCACAGGTACCGAAGTCCAGTACTTCGACATTAACAATTTATAGAATTTTATTTTACATTTATTACATTACAGCAGTGCTAAAAGAGAGATCCTGGCACTGCTGATTGCAGAAAAAAACAGCGCTTAAAAATCCTGCAAAAAAAATCACAAAAATACAAACATCTCTTTTATTTTCAACACCTTAAAACAATAACGCTCGTTCCTAAAACTGGTTAACAAAACAACATTTCTTGTCACAAGTGTCAAAAAACAACCTTAATCGGTTAACGCCTATTGCCACAACGGCAAAATCCCCCTACAGTAGCTCAGGACTTTCCAGCGAATCTTGTCCTGGATCACAAAGATAATAACTATATGAATACGGAGCTTTAAATATGTTAGAAAGGTTGTTCCAGCTACAAGACCATAAAACCTCGGTCAAACAGGAGGTTATTGCCGGTTTTACCACTTTCCTCACCATGGCCTATATCATTTTTATCAACCCGGCAATGCTGGCAGATGCCGGTATGGATCAAGGGGCTGTTTTTGTTGCAACCTGTTTGGCGGCAGCGATAGGCTGCTTTATCATGGGCTTTATCGCCAACTACCCCATCGCCCTGGCTCCCGGCATGGGCCTGAATGCCTTTTTCACCTACACGGTTGTACTGGAAATGGGTTATAGCTGGCAGGTCGCCCTTGGCGGCGTTTTTATATCCGGTGTCGTCTTCGTGATCTTAAGCCTGGTCAATATCAGGGAGTGGATAGTCAACAGCATTCCCCATTCGCTCCGTTTTGGTATTGCCGCCGGTATCGGTCTATTCCTGGCGTTTATCGCCCTGAAAAATGCCGGTATCGTCGTCGACAGCCCGGCAACCTTTGTCACTTTAGGCTCTGTCACTACACTTGAGCCCATCCTTGCCGCCTTAGGATTATTTTTAATTGTCGGCCTGGCCAATCGCGGCGTAAACGGCGCCGTCATGATTTCCATCTTAGTGATCACCCTCATAGGCCTCATCGCAGGCAACATCAGCTATACCGGCATGGTCTCTATGCCGCCGTCGCTTGCCCCAACCTTTTTACAGCTCGATATTGCCGGCGCGCTGGAAGTAGGTATGCTCAGTGTGATCTTTGCCTTTTTATTCGTGGATTTATTTGATACGTCAGGCACCCTGATTGCCGTCGCCCAAAGAGGCAACCTGTTAGACAAAAACGGTACCCTGCCCCGCCTGGGTAAAGCCCTGCTTGCAGATTCCGGCGCAACCGTTGCCGGCAGTATGTTAGGTACTTCAACCACGACCAGTTATGTAGAAAGTACCGCAGGTGTCAGCGCCGGCGGCAGAACAGGCCTTACCGCCGTTATCGTGGGTATTTTATTCCTGTGCGCATTATTTTTCTCACCGTTGGCGGCCATGGTCCCGGCTTATGCCACCGCTGGTCCTTTATTCTTCGTGGCTGTGTTGATGCTCGCGGGATTAATCAATGTCGACTGGAGTGATCTATCAGAAGCAGTACCGGTTACCGTCACCCTGGTAACCATGCCGCTGACTTTCTCTATCGCCCAGGGCATCGCCTTTGGTTTTATCAGTTATGCTGCGGTACGTATTTTTAGCGGCCGTTTGAACGAACTGAACCTGAGCGTCACCTTCCTGGCACTGCTGTTCATTGCCAAGTTTGCCTTCTTCTCCTAAAAACTCATTTATCAAGTACGGCTGCCAGGCGGCCATACTTGAATTTATGCGGCTATAAAAGAGGAAACACTCCGTCCAATAATTAATAAGCTAACTTTCTGTAAATTGCCCCTGTTGACTTTAGTAACTTGCACTCCTGCCAACAAATACACAATTTCCCCTCTTCCGTTTAAAACGGTCCGGACACAGATACCGGCCCAGCTAGCTACACCTCCAATACCACAGTCCAAAAACGGGCTTCGTTGTCGCTAATGTCGATTCTTCGCGCTTGGGAGAAATATCTTTAAGGCTAGCGAAAGGTTTGCTGATCTTAAGTCGCTCTTATCCAGCAATAATACTTTCTAATGAGGGCATCAGAGCGGTTGCCACTGCCGTTAACACTACAAGTACCGGTAAATCGCCATAAAAAAGCCGTTAATACCAGATATTAACGGCTTATGATATCGGAATAGAGTTCCCTGCGCTTAATCAGCTTCTGTCGGCTCCAGGTAACTCTGGTTATGACGGATCATATTCGTCAGCTCAAGCACATAATCTGAGCCGCGCTCGGAATAAGGCACTAAACCGGTTGCCAGGATTTCAGGCCGCAAAGGCTGTTTTTCCAGCCTCAGCTGCGCCCTGATAGAGCGGAAAACATCATAGGCAGCATTGGTATTGATATTATGAATATAGCGCTGCACCGCCTGATCTATCGAGGTAAACGCGGCAACTTCATGGGTAGCACCGGATACCCGGCCGTTAGGCACCATGCCGCAGGAAGGACGGTAGCACCAGAGGCCAAAAAAGTTTAAACCGATACGGGCAAAGCGGGATGTACCCCAGGCGGACTCATTGGCAGCCTGGACCAATACCAGGGACACCGGCATTAAATCCACTCTTAGCAATAATTCATCCACTTGTGCTTTAAGGGATAACTTGCGGTCGATACGGTATTTCTCGCCGACATCTGCCAATAACGCACTGCCCTGGGCCCCCAGCTCGGCGCCCATGGCAAGTTTCACTTTAAGGGCCAACAACTGGTTGCGGATATCGTTTAATCGGTTATTTTCCTTGATAATCGCGGGACGAAGAAAATCAAAGAACTGGCGCTTCTTTTCTTTAACATCGCTGATCGCGGCAAAATCAGGCAAGCTAACATTATGCCTGGCCTGCTCTACCTGCGGCACGACAATTTCCGGGGGGATCTGCTCCTCTGTGATCACAGGAACCGAAGTCACCGGTTTTAAAAAAGTAAAAGGGGCGAGTAATACGGCTGCAAACATGGCTAAAAATAATACTTTAACAATTAATGATCCTTTCATTCTGACCCTCAGGCTGAAAATATATTATCGGTTGAATTGACGTCAGCCGCAGCTGTTTTTAATTTCATCCCGAAAATTTCACGATACAAGATCCCTTTGGTGTTATAGAACATAGGTGCAAGATAAGACAAACCAAATAAGAAAAATACGATGGCAATGATCGACATACTCGACTGTGCCAGCAATATCAAAGGTAAAGCAATCAACATCAGCACAGACATTAATGCCAGGTAGATACTGAAAAGTTTAAACCATTGAAAGCGTGTCGCCTTTACACACAACACTATAGCATTTAACGGCGACATGCGCTTTTCCACTACTAAAGGTATGGTCAGGGATAAAGCGACCGCCAAAAAGATCCCGGGCAAAATAAACAGCTGTAAACCTATGCTGATCAGCAAAGAAGTCAACAAAGCACAAAGTGCGACCCAGCTGCCGCGCCGTAAAAAGGCAAAAGTCAGTTTGGTCTGGGTTTTTAAACCCACGGCATGCAATACCCCCATCATTTCAATGCCGGCAATAAAAGGCCAGAGCACTAAAGTGATCACTATATTGAGGATCAAACCCGCCTGGGGATCATCAAAGACCTTTTCAACGCCGCCTAAAGACTGGGTAAGCAGCAGGGATACCAACATCCCCAGCAGGAAAACCAGGCTTAAACCGCCATTGATGGGGCCGCGGGAATGCCGGGTCAAACGCCAGGCTTCTTCCAGCACGTTTTTAACATCAAGATGATAATGACCCTTTAGCGCACTTTCGATATTACCGCCAATTTGTACAATTGAATCTTTATCCACGAAACTTCTTATCCTATAAAAAAGTTGCCCGCAACGCGGGAAAACTCACTGAAAAATGAATAACTCAGGGTAAACAGGTCGCCATTATACCGGAATTAATTAAAAATTGCTCATCCGGGCCAATCATGTACAAGCCCGCTAGTGTTTCAAGCGTAAAGCACTCTTGTGTAAAACACTTAAATATCAACAAGCCAGGAGGCGTGTTTATTGTTTTTTGATGCGCTTAAGCACGTTTTTAAAATATGTTGCCCCTTTTTCATGGGCGAGGGCAATATTATTTTCCGGAATAGCCTCCGGCTGCTGATAAACCGCCAATACCCGCTCCATGCTCGCTTCCCGGATCAAGTGGATGGTCGGATAAGGAGAGCGGTTGGTATAATTGGCGGCATCGTCGAGATCTTCCCCTTCAAAACAATAGTCGGGATGAAAACTGGCCAGCTGAAAAATTCCCTCATAGCCTGAGTCGACCAATAATTCATTGGCATAGTCGAGTAAATCCAGGTAGCGCTCAAACTGGCGAAACCCTGTACTGAAAATGACTAAACTGGTTTCCAGTTCATCGTGCTCTGACAGATATTGACATTGGACCATCAGCTCTTCTAAAGCCGGTTCTATCCGCCCGGCAGATGACACATGGTAATGAATGGTATCGTTAACAAATTCTTTTTTGGCAAACGGGCAGAAGTTTAAACCGATAACAATTTCGGCTAACCACTGCTTGGTTTGTTCAATGGCCGGATGCATAGAGCCCCCTTAAAATATTAAAATAAAATCACCGCTATCAAGCATCCGTGCGATCGCGTCAGTAGCTGCATGGATGCTGGAACTTAACTTACGTCTGGAACAAGTAAGTTGACCATAAATCCTCGGCTCTGGCTCCCTGCTTCACTCTATCTCCTGAGTCCCTTCAGTCGTATATATAAAAAAACTTCGCCGGAGCGAAGTTTTTTCAGCGAATGGCAAGCTTAATTTATAAAGGCGTTCTAAAAGATAAGCCTTCTTCCATCACATCATATACGTGCGTCAAAGTTGCCTGCGGCAACACCTTTCCATCGGCGTCATAGATAGTCACTGAAGTTTTATCTTCTATTTCTGCCAGCTCAAAGCGGTACTTGGCTTCATCAATATCAATCACAGGGATACCATCCCCCCAGATAGTGGCCCAGATGCTGTTGTCCGGCTTAACAAAATCGACAAAATAAATTTTCTTGCCTTCATTCATATCGGTAATATCAAAACCATACTTGCTAAAGAAAGCCGGCAGATTTGCCCATAACATGTCGGTTTTCATTTCAACGATATAGGCCGGCTCGGCTTCAGGGTTTTCACCGATACTCACCAGTTGCTGCGTGGCCCGCATCAGGCGGTTTTCTTTTTGTTGCAAACGGTATTTATAATCTACCTGGGCGACAATTTCGTTTAACATCGCCATTTCAGCTCTTTGCTGATCAATGGGATCTATGCTTTTGGTGCCACCGCTTTGATCTGTCTTCATATAATCAATCAGGGAAACCGTTAAAGAAACACTGCGCCCGTGAGGTTTCGCTTCCAGTTGGTAGCGAAAGCGCATGCTTTCTGACTGCTCCACTGTTTTGTAGGGCCAAAAACCCGACTCAACTTCACTGTGATACCAGTCAGACTCAAAGGTTTTCTGCTCGGCATCGACGACATTCAGGGCAACTTCATCGCCGTTTAGCTGCTCTTCGATGGCGCTGTAAATAAATAACGCCAGATCTTTATCTTCCACAACTTTGTCAAACCAGATAATCGCTTTATCTGAATCATTGACCACACGTGAAGAAGCAGCGACCGGCAATACCAGTGACGGCGCCCTGACATCGACATCGCTCCCCACAGGACCATCAAGGTTGATTTTATCAGAAACAAAATAATCGTTATATTGCGCCGGTTTTTTTAAACCTTCGGGTATAGTGATCACAGCAGCTTCTTGTTTTTCGGCATAGTCAAAATCACCGGCCGCCCGCTTGTTATCGACACTACTACATGATGCCAGGCTCAGCCCAAGCAAAGAAAAATAAAATACACGACGATTCATTAACACTCCTGCGGATATAAACCAGAATCTTTTAAAGTTTGTTCAATACAGTTTTTACCTGTTGACGACAAATCAACCAGGGGCAAACGTAAATGGGCATTATCTAATAACTTCAAACAATATAACGCCCACTTGGCGGCCATGGGACTGGATTCAATGAATAAGTTTTCATGTAAACCTGCCAGTTGCTTATCAAGCAATACCGCCTCTTTTATATCACCCGATGCCAGGGCCGCATGCACGGCCGCCATTTCCCTGGCCGCAACATTGGCGGTGACGGAAATAACCCCGTGCCCCCCCGCCTGACAAAATTCGACCGCAGTGGCATCATCACCGCTCAGTAAATGAAAGGGTTGCCGACATTTTTCCAGCAACTCTGCCACCCGGGTTAAATCTGCGGTTGCGTCTTTGATTGCGATAACATTATTAAGTTCCGATAACTTGATCACAATTTCATTACTGAGATCGCATAACGTACGTCCCGGCACATTATATAAGATCACCGGTAAGGAGGTTGCCCCGGCTATCGCGCTAAAATGGGCCAGCAACCCGGCCTCCGTCGGCTTATTATAAAACGGGGTTACCGTTAAATAGCCCTGGATCCCGGTGTCATTTAAGCGCTCGGTCAAGCGCACACATGCCAGCGTATTATTACCGCCATTACCCACCAGAATATCTATCCGGCCCGCGGCGATAGCAACCGCCGCTTTGGCCAAAGCAACTTTTTCGTCATCACTCAGGGTCGGTGATTCCCCTGTGGTACCGGCGATAACAACCGCAGAAGTACCCGATTGAATATGCCACTGGATTAACCTGTCTAGACCATCATAGTCAATTTCACCGTCGCCGTTAAAAGGGGTAATTAACGCGACTATACTGCCTGAAAACATCAATTTTTTCATTCATAACCTTAATTGCGCCCCATGGTACTTGGCTGATTTTACAAACACAAGGCAACTAAGATAAATATTAACAATAAGGCCTTAAATCTGAGATTTTCACCGGCGATCAGCCGCAGGCTTGTTTTTCTTTGGCGAAAATAAAGCCAAAAAGACGAATTATCCGCCAGCTTTTATTTTTCAAGCCGGACCGCGGGAAAAATTTTAGCGCTAAGACACATGTATGGGTTACAATTAATTTTTTCTTTTAATAACAGGTCTATGTCATGTCCCAGTATTTAGTTTTAACCGCTATGGGCGCGGATCGAACCGGCTGCGTTAGTGAATTAACTAAATTAGCGAGTGAGTGTGGCTGTAATATTCTCGACAGCCGGATGGCGATCTTTGGCCTGGAATTTACTTTTATCATGCTGCTCAACGGCGATAACCGCGCGATAGTGCAAATTGAAAATAAATTACCCGCCGTTGCCCATAGCCTGGATTTAATTACCATGATGAAACGGACCTCGGGTTACAAATCACAGGACTTTACCCATCATTACCAGGCGGAATATGCCGGTATTGACCAGCCGGGGGTGTTAAAAGCCATGACAGCATTTTTTGCCACCCGCAACATAGATATTTCCTCGCTAAAGTCGGAAATTGATCCGTTGAGCAATAATATGAGGGCACATATTTTATTTGCCCTGACAGAAAACACCGATATAAACACCCTGGAAAATGAGTTTTTACAGCTTTGTGAGCAAATCGATGTCCAGGGTTGTATCAAACAGGTAACTTCAAACTTATTATGATCCTTAGCCACCACTAAGGGGTTAACAGCAAGAGTAGAAAAATAATGAACACACTAAACGTAGGCGATAGCGCGCCGTTATTCACCCTTAAAGATGAAAATGACCAGGAGGTCAGCCTTGCCGATTATATCGGCAAGCAGCAGGTACTGGTCTATTTTTACCCTAAAGCCATGACCCCGGGATGTACGGTGCAGGCCCAGGGATTAAGAGACTCTAAGGCCGAGCTGGAAAAATTAAACACGAAAGTATTTGGCATCAGCCCGGATGAACCAAAACGCCTGGCGAAATTTTGCCAGCGTGACGAACTTAACTTCACCCTGCTCTCTGATGTTGACCATAAAGTCGCCGATGACTTTGGCGTTTGGGGTTTAAAGAAATTTATGGGTAAAGAATATGACGGTATCCACCGTTTGAGCTTTTTAATCGGCCTGGACGGTAAAATCAGCCATGTCTTTAACAAGTTTAAAACCAAGACCCATCATGAAGTGGTACTGGAAGTGTTAAAGACTCAGTAGTCCATAAGCTTGGTACTTAAGGTCGTTAACATCCCGGGGATACAATAAAAGCGGTAATATCGACCGATATTTGCGCTTTTATTGTATCCCCGCCTGCTTTTGGCAAGTCTGCGATGGCCAACTTATATCCTGCCACAAAAACTAAATCCACTGCTAACAAAGCCCCCGGTTCAGGGGTTGCTAAACTCATTACGAAATTCCTGTGGAGTTCTCTTATGTTCACGCTGGAAAATGTCATAAAAGCGGCTGATAGAGCCAAAACCCGCTTCCATGGCAATGGTCAATACCGCATGATTGGTATCTATCAGCAGGGCCTGTGCATGTTGCAAACGAAGCTTATTAATATATTGTTTGATTGACGTTTTCATCACACTATGAAATAACTTCATGGCATAATTAGGATGCAGTCCCGTTTCCCGGGCAACCTGGTCTATGGTGATTTTTTTATCATAGTTATCGGCAATATATTTTAAGATCACCCTGATATGGGAAAGTCCCCCCGATAAAGACTTTTTCCCCTGTTTTTTTACTGATGATGAAAGTTCAAAGGTGGTAAAGGGCTCAAGCGACATACGGCGGATGCGGTTTCTGATTTCATCTATCACCTGTGTCACTAAAGTAATTTTTTTTGTCGCCAGATCATGCTCCCATAGTTGAGTCAGAATTTGATCGCCCTCATGCAAGCGTTCCGCCACCAGCACTTCCCCGGAAAAGATCTCACTGATAAACTCATTTGAAAACTTCCATGATAAAAAAGCTTGCAGTGGAATGTAAATATTCACCATCTCTCCCTCCCCCTGCGCTGCTATCATCTGGTGCGGAATGCTGGCCCAAAAAAGTATCATACGCCCTTGCGGGACCCTGATTTTTTTGCCGTTGATTAAGTAATCTGCCGAACAATCAAATAAATAGTTTATTTCAATATGACCATGCCAATGACTCGTCGCCATTAATTGCGGTTTATGCCGTTGAAAGCCAAAACTGTCTTCATATCCCTGAGCTTGCAAGGGACTGCTTTCATTAATTTTTATTCTATTGATCCAATCCACTGGCACGAGTTCCTTTTGCTGAATACCCGCCTTACGCTAACTGAATACAGTATACAAAACAACCTAAAAACCTTTGTGGCGATAAGGACGCGGGTTCATCCCGGTGAGAAAATACGCACTTTTTAGCTTTAAAAGGCGTGTTTTTAATAACTTTTTGCTTGGAAACAATACGAATTCACTGACAGCCAGTGCTTAAATGGAGGCGGGTATATTGTATATCAAATTAAGTTTACGATTTGATGACAGCCTACCCCTAAATGAACATCTTTAAAAATACTTGCGGTTTGCACCTTATAAACGGCAACGAAAAAACTAAAGGTGATCATTTTTACATAAAACATGCTTTACCACGAAAATAATAAGATAAAGGATTTCAGACAATGAAAATGCACACCCCATCCAGCACCAGGCAAACGTTTTGTCATCCCCCGGCCGGGAGGATGAGATCATGATGATGAAAAAAACATTATCCATACTGTTAATAAGCACGTTAACGCCATCGGTGTTGGCCGCCAATAGTCCGGCAAGAGGTATTGATGCTGTAGCAACATCCGATCAAGTCGCCCATGCTGAGCATATCAGCTTTATTCCATCACAGGCCTTGCCGGCAAAGCACTATGATATCTCAGCACCAATCAAACTTGTCGAAGATAAAAAAAGTCCCCATAAGAGCAGTAAAGAGCAAGTCACCACCAGTACTTTATCAAGTACAACCGAAGCCAGTTGTAACGATAATGCCTTTATGACTTCCGGCAGTGCTTTGTTAGCGCAAATCAAAACTCAGGGATTTGATTGTGTCGGCCGTTTATTCACCGACGCCTCACAAGCCGTACGCCAGGGAACCTTCACACAAGCCAACATTCTCACGGTAGCCGACGAAACCAAAGCCAAGTCTGCCAGTTATAACGGCACAGATGGTGATAACTACTTCAAGGCGCTGCAATATTGGATCCGCGCCTTTTATTATTACGGCAACAGAGAGCTGTTAACACCCGAGAACCAGGCAGCAACCAGGGGGGCGATGGACACCCTGTTCAGCAACCCCCATATGTATGATAAAACCACTGAAAATGCCGATGTTATCGAGCTTGCCGTGGTCAACTTAAACAATGCCAGTATCCGTGAGCATTATATGGATGTGGTGCACCAGCTGCTCAATCGCTACGATGCCTCCTATGACAGTGTCAAAGGCTGGGGAGATGTCTTTGCCGAAGCGACCTGGGGCATACCCAGTGCCTGTGCCCGTTTTGCCGACTGCCGCAGCAATGAGCACAGCACCGCCCTTATCACTAAAATGGCCAACTTTATTCACGATAATATTGCCTGGCTCGACAAACCCTCCGCCGATTATCATTTACACAACCTGGGATACCAGTTGGCCAATATCTACAGCGGTAAAAATGACAGCCATTTTTCTGCTATCGAAGCAACGCTTGCCGGTGAGGTCACTAAAATATTCAATAGCTTCGGTCCGCTTAAAACCGATACCGGGCGCCGGGCTTATCTGCAGGTACTCAATGCCGTCGATTACCGGGGAAAATGCAGCAATTTTAATGTCTGCAACAAAAAAGACGATATTATTGCCTCGGTCTTAAACGACCGCATCAATTGCCCGTCCGGCACCCTGTTTATGTGGGCACAGGACATGAACCAGGAGCAGCTTGAATGGGCCTGTAACTCATTAAAAAGCCATGAGGACTACTTTCATGACACCATGAAAACCAACAGGACACCTGTCACCCCCGACGATAATGAATCGCTGCGTATGGTGGTTTTTAATAATGCCGCCGAGTGGCGTATTTATGGCGGGGTCTTATTTGGTGCCAGCACAGACAACGGCGGTTTGTATCTGGAAGGCGACCCAAGTACCGCCGGCGATCAGGCAACCTTTTTCGCCTATGAAGAAGTCCCAGCACGCCCGGTGTTTGATATCTGGAACCTGCGCCATGAATATATCCATTATTTGGACGGGCGTTTCATTACCCAGGGAGATTTTCACGATATCAACGGTGCCGGAAAAACCGTGTGGTACGGTGAAGGCATTGCCGAATATATTTCCCGCCGCAACTGTAACGACGGTGCGGCCAGTGAAGCGGCTGCCGGCACTTATGAGCTGAGCACGATTTTTGCCAACGAATACGGTGTCGGCCAGACCCGCATTTATGACTGGGGTTATCTTGCCTCCCGCTATATGTTCGAACGCCAAAACAGTACCTTTTTTAATATGCTGGAGACGTTTAAACAAGGTGATTATGCCTCCTACCGAAGCAATATGGTGGATAACTGGGTAAACAATAAAACCTTTGACAGTGACTTTAACAACTGGCTGCCAACCGTGACATCTTCGGGCTGCACCGTCGACAATACCCGCCCCCCTTCGCCGGTAGAACCTGTGAATGTCGATGATGTCCAGGGAGACGAGCAAACCGGGATTAATGCCTGTGCCCTTGGCCGTGCACGCGAGTCCCGCGATATCAGTGCCGGCGAGGCTATCTGCCTTGAAAATGCCAGCAACAATAACCAGGTGCAGATCGGTTTATATGTCCCGTCCGGATTGGTCAATGTCAGCCTGGAAATCACCCTGCGCCACGGCAGCGGCAACGGTAATTTGTTACACCGCTGGGATGCCCGCCCCAACGATACTACCTATGATCATATCTCAAACGGCCCCACCAATGACGAAACCATTTTAGTGCCGCAAGTGCAGCCGGGTTGGAATTATATCCATGTCCGCGCCGACAGTGCCTTTACCGACGCCACTTTACTGGCCCGTTACATACAAAACGACGACCCGGTCGACGATAATGTCCTGAAAAACGGCGTAAGCAAAAGCGTTAGCGGCAAAGCACAGGAAGAAGTGCACTTTACTCTGGAAGTACCCGCCAATACTGCCACCCTGAGCTTTGATACCAGCGGCGGCAGCGGCGACGCCGACATGTATGTCAGGTACGGTTCAGCGCCCGATATCAACAATTATGACTGCCGCCCTTATAAAGGTGGCAATGTTGAACATTGCACCATGGAAAACATTCAGGCAGGCACCTACTACGTAATGTTGCGTGGTTATAACGATTTCAACGATGTCAGCTTAGTGGCCAACTACAGCCTGGGCAGCAGCAATGGCAATAGCCTGGAAAACGGCGTGATCACCCTGGTGTCCGGTAATGCAAATCAAGAAAGTATCTACACTTTGCAAGTGCCGCCGGGTGCCACTAACTTAAGCTTTGCCACCAGCGACGGCACAGGCGATGTCGATATGCATGTCAAGTTCGGCTCAGCGCCGACTAAAAGCGATTATGATTGCCGCCCCTGGAAGGTAGGCAGTAATGAAACTTGCAATATCAGCAATGTCCAGGCGGGTACTTATTACGTCATGTTGCTCGGCTATAGCGATCATAGTGATATCAAGCTAGTGGCCAGTTATACCCCTTAAGTTATCGCCGGCAAGTCTATTTACCAGCTATTAAAAAAGGGCCGTTTCGGCCCTTTTTCATGCAAAATTAACTACTCTCCCCGACACTTTCCTGCTGACTGGTGGACCAGGCATTAATCACCGCCTTCACCAGGGTTGCCAGCGGAATGGCAAAAAATACCCCCCAAAAGCCCCATAAACCGCCGAATAAAATCACCGCAATAATAATGGTAACCGGGTGCAGGTTCACTGCTTCGGAAAATAAAATAGGTACCAGCAAGTTACCATCCAGTGCCTGGATAATGGCATAGGCGATCATCACATAACCAAATTCCGCACTGGTGCCCCACTGAAACAGCGCCACCAGCATCACGGGAAAAGTCACGATAGTCGCGCCGACATAAGGCACCAATACCGACAAGCCCACCAGTACCCCCAGTAAAACCGCATACTCCAGCCCCAGGAATATAAAGGTCACGGTAGAGACGGCGCCGATGATCAAAATTTCAATCACCTTACCGCGGATATAATTCATGATTTGCTGGTTCATTTCCCGGCCGACCTGGCTCGCCATGCGGCGTTCTTTCGGCAGGAAAACAACAAAAGCTGCCATCAGCTCTTCTTTGTCTTTTAAAAAGAAAAACACCATCAGCGGCACCAGGATCAGGTAAATCATCAGGGCGACAATATCAGATATCGAATTAAGCGATGCCTCCAGCACTATCTGGCCCCAGTCGAGCAGTTTTTCCTTCACCAGGTTGATTAACGTTTCGATTTGCTCCGCCTGGATAAATTCGGGATATTTCTCCGGTAAGGTCAGCAGATAACTTTGCCCGTGGGTGATCATTTGCGGCACTTCCTGCAACAAATTGCTGCTTTGCTGCCACATCACCGGCATCAATCCCAACAGGGCAAGCAGGGAAAAACCGATAAAACCCGAAACCACGGTTGTAACCGCAGTAGTGCGCGAAAAGCCGACTTTCATTAACTGGTTAGCGGGTAAATCAAGCAAGAAGGCAATGGCGATGGCAACAAACACCGGCATCAGCAAATGACTGAAAAAATAAATAAACATAAAAGCGCCGATCAGGATCACCGCCAGGGTGACGGCATGGGGATCGGAAAATTTGCGCTTATACCAGTCGGCGAACATTTGAACCATATACTTACTTACCTGTTTTTAATGTGTAATTCGAGCACAGCATTGCTTATATAGCGTACATTATATGGATATCCCTGCTTTTTTAGTAATTTAGGGATATCTTTTATCGAACCTTTATCGCTGATACGAATCAGACAAGCATCACCTTGTTGCATTTTTTTCAATATCACACGCATTTTAACCAGAGGCAGAGGACATTTATCAGCGGTTGCATCGTATTCATATAACATAGGAAATAATTAAAACAGCACTTTTGTTTAATTATCTAATTTGCGACAATTGATTACAATCATCTAATGGTACTTATTAATAAAGAATTTAGTGAGCAGTACGAGAGCCCAATGAGTGAATTTTTAAAAGCCCCCGCCCTTAAAGAAATTAATGCCAATAAACGTAAGCTCAACTGGGGGGAAGTGCCGGCCATTTATCACATGGTTTCTTCATCTGTCGGCGAGCTTGACGGCATCTTAACCCATGGTTTTGACAGCTCATATAAACACCTGCTTAATCGTGACACCTGGAATATGGATTTACTCGGTGGTTATACCGATAAAGACGGCAATCCTGCGGTAAAAATTAAACCGCAAATCAGCCTCAAGCACGTTTTTAATGAAATGGGTTACGAGTTGCACTGTTTCCCGATGATCCAGGGGGAGCGCCTTGACAGCACCCTGCTAAAAAACCCCTGGTGCCCGTTCCTGGCCTGGATACCGGAAACCATGCGCCGGTTATTTCGCATTAACTCCCTGCCGGCCTTTATTATTTACTCTATGGATAACGGCGACGAAGCCGATGTGGAATTAATAAAATATGCCTTTTTGAGGGTGGACAACCTCATTGATATTTTAAGGGGATCTTTTGATATCATAGAAATCGATGGTTTTAGCATCGCCGAGTTTTATCGTGATATTGAACGGCAAAAAGCAAACGACACGGTCAATGAAATACGTGACATCAACTAAACGGAAGACTATTTTGTTTACATTAAAACCCCTGTTAATCGCAATCGGCCTGACGGCTTTCACCGGACTTGCTTATGGCGAAGAAACCGATAAAAACCGGCTGCCGGAAATCGGTACCGCCGGCGGCAGTATTTTATCCCTGGATAAAGAGCAGCAAATAGGCGATGCCTTAAAACGTCAACTCAGGGGCACCCAGCCGATCATCAATGACCCGGTATTGATGGAATATATCAACGATCTCGGCAACCAACTGGTGAAAAACGCCATCGACGTCAATTACCCTTTTGATTTTTTTCTCATTAATAACAAAGAGCTTAACGCTTTCGCCTTTTTCGGCGGCCATGTCGGCGTTCACAGCGGTCTGCTGACCACCGCCGACAATGAAAGCGAACTGGCCTCGGTACTGGCCCATGAAATCTCCCACGTCACCCAAAGGCACCTCGCCCGGCGCTTAGAGGCCCAAAGCAGGAGCCGGCCTTTAACGACCGCGGGCATGATCTCCGGCGTACTGCTGACTCTGGTCAACCCGACTGTGGGTATGGCGGCGCTTTCCACCAGCATGGCGGCCCAGCAACAGGCGGGCATTAACTATACCCGCGGCAATGAAAAAGAAGCGGATCGCGTCGGCATCGCCCTGTTGGCCAACAGCAACTTTGACCCCCAGGCGGCGCCGCAATTTTTTGCCAAAATGGCCGAGCAATACCGCTATAAGAGCAAGCCGCCGGCCATGCTGTTAACCCATCCCTTGCCGGAGTCACGTATCTCGGATGCCAGGCTGAGGGCACAGAACTTTGCCCCGAATCCCCAGGCCCCTAAGCTCAGCTTTGAGCTGGCCAAGGCAAGGATACAGGCCAGGTATGAAGGTAACCCTAAGGACAATATCAAAAGCTTTAAGTACCTGATTGAAAAATCCAGGTACAAATTAAAGCCCGCCGCCGAATATGCCCTGGCGCTTTCTTATTTCGAAGACAAGCAATACCAGCAGGCAAAAACTATCCTGACCCGGTTGTTTGAGCAGGATAAAACCAATTTGTTTTATGCCGATACCCTCAGCGATGTTTATATCCAGTTGAAAGAATTTAAGCAAGGCATCAAGATGTTATCGGAATTAAACCTGCTCATGCCCAACAACCAGGTGGTGGCGCTCAACTATGCCAACCTGTTAATGGAAGCGAAAAAATATCAGCAGGCGGCCGATATTCTCAACGACTTCCTGCTGGTGAAGCCGGATAACTTCCTCGCCTATGACCTGCTAACCTCAGTCTATCGCCGGCACGGCAAAACTGCGTTAATGCATGTCAACCGCGCCGAAACCCTGGCACTGCTGGGTAATTACCAGCGGGCCATTGATGAGCTGCAAACCGGCTATGAATTTGCCGACGGCAAACCTTTGGTACAAAAACGCATCAAGGCCAGGGTATTGCAGTTCCAGGAGCAGGAAAACAGCCTGAAACGCTTATAATCATCCGGATATATTAACCCATTAACCTTTATGTCATAATGGCGTGTTATATAGCCATATTGATATTTATTGCAAAACCAAGAGATAAAAATTAAATGTTAACGATTTACCACAACCCGCGCTGCTCAAAAAGCAGACAAACCTTAGCCCTGATCGAAGATGCCAAGGCAGAAGTCAATATTGTCGAATACCTGAAAACGCCGTTAACCGAAGTGCAGATCAAAGAGCTGATGGCCCTGCTGTCGGTGCCTGCCATTGAGATGATGCGCACCAAAGAAGCGGAATTTAAAGAGCAAAACCTTAAAGGCGCCGACGAAGCGACCTTAATTGCGGCAATGGCGGCCACCCCTAAACTAATCGAGCGCCCGATTGTCGTGGCAAACGATAAGGCGGTGATCGGCAGACCTCCTGAAAACGTACTGGCCCTGTTGCCATAGAAATACCTTAGGTTTATCTAGAATACAATGAATAAACAACAAAGGTTTTCAACCCAAACGTTGAAAAAAATAGCCCTTAGCGGCTATTTTTCTTTACTGGTACTGATGCCCCTGTGGCTGGTGGTATTAAACCCCAGCCAGGGGTTGAGTCCGACATTATCCCTGGTAATGTTTACCCTGCCCCTGCTCTTTCCGATGAAAGGCTTATTGCAGGGTAATCCCTATACCTATGCCTGGTCGAACTTTATTGTCATGATCTATTATCTGCACAGCTTAACCACCTTATGGGTTTCCCCGGAAGATATGCTGTGGGCGGCACTGGAGTTTATCTTTGCCACTATGATGTTTCTTGGCGGCAGCTATTATGCCAAATATCGCGGCCAGGAATTAGGCCTGAGTATCAGGAAGAAAAAAGAACAAGAGTAAGCCGTTCAGCTTGTTTTTTAGTGAAGCTAAGGGCTTTAAGCGACGTAAAAAGTAAAGGAATCACCATGAAACAATTGTTACTGCCTGTGTTAGTTACTTGCCTGTTAAGCGGCTGTAACGGCTCATCGTCTTCGGATAACAGCGGCAACGGCTCCGATACTCCGCTGCTCCAGGACAATTATCAGAAAAATTCATTGATCGCCTTTGATGACAATATCAAGGTCAACCAGGCGGTGGATTTGTTCTTATATTACCCGGACGAGTCAGTAACGAATATTTTATGGCAGCAGACCAGCAGTGAACCGGTGACCTTGTTAAGCAACACCAGCAAGGCCATCGCCTTTACCCCGCTGACCCCGGGAAATTACAGTTTCCAGGTTTCCTTTAACCTTAACGGCACTAGCCAAACCTTATCCCATAGTATCAATGTCAGTGAAGGCGACAACTATATTAATGCCCGCCTCGGCCACGTGGTACAAGAAGGCAATAAAGTCTCCCTGCGCGCCGAAGTCGCCGCCGAGCTCGACAGCGCCAGTATCCGCTGGCAACAAAAGTCCGGCCCGAGCCTGAGCTTGACCGGCAGCTCGCTGACCGGGGATGTGGCGATCTTTTTTGACAGTCCAGAGGTTAGTCAGGATACTCTGGTAGAGTTTGATGTTTCAATTACACAAAACGGTATCAGCTACCTTGATACTGTGGCCGTGTTAATAGAAGACAGTCCGGTTATCCCGAATAATGCCTATTTCGAAGAGCGCCTGGCCAGTGTGTTTCCCTACCAGGCCAACAGCGATTACGCCGACGCCCTCGAACCTTGCCTTTATTCCAACCAGTTAAGCAGCTCCTGCACCTTAGGGCGCCTGCCC
Organism: Thalassomonas sp. RHCl1; assembly: GCF_947387555.1. Lineage (GTDB taxonomy): Bacteria > Pseudomonadota > Gammaproteobacteria > Enterobacterales > Alteromonadaceae > Thalassomonas. Next base: position 22,268 of record NZ_CANDNZ010000024.1, on the reverse strand, counting down.
CTGATAGGACAGCAGACCCCGGCCCCAGAGATAGACGACATCATGGACCGGGTACTGGTATCCCATGCCTGGATGGGGGACAGATTCCGGGAGTTTTTAGAAACCAATGATCCCCATGGCGATTTTCGCAGCATGTTACAGGCCACCACAGGCGTGGTGATCTCTTACGATATCCGTCCTTCTTTTTATTGGGCCGCCACCGGGGCCATTTACCTTGATGCCGATAATTTCTGGTTAACCGCCGATGAAAGAGACACCATCAATGCCGCGCCGGATTATCGCAGCGATTTTGGTAAAGACCTGCAATTTGCCATGCCCTGGCGCTATATCAAAAATAACGATTATGCCAGCGAGTCGGTGGCCGCCGACAGCCGGGAAAACCGCAGCAGCCAGGACGGTTTATACCGCTTAGCCGCCCTGATGTACCACGAGCTGACCCATGCCAATGATTTTTTCCCCAGCAGTTCATGGCAGAGTTTTAATCTCAATACCCGGGTTTTGGATGCGGCTTTAGCCTCAAGTACCCAGTCAGACCAACTCGCCGTGGCCTACCCGCTGCACAGCGACAATATGCGTGCCCTGGCCCAGGTCAGTTTCGGCGACGGCAATGCCAGCAATACACAAAAAGCCTACAGCCCCTCGGATGTCAGCGGATTTTTTAGTAGCGATCAGGCAACAGATTTTTATAACTATTCTTCTGAGCGGGAAGATTATGCCATGTTGTTCGAAGAGCTGATGATGTATAGTCGCTACGACATAGTGCGTGATGTGGCCGTCACCAACCAGCCCACGGGTGAGGTGATTTTCGCCGACGACTATATAGTGAACTGGGGACAAAGAGGACGGATCGGCGAAGATAATATCAAGCCCAGGGTCAGCTATGTCGCCCGCCGGGTATTACCGGACTTTGACGCTGATAGCGTGATCAATAACCTGCCCGCCCCTATTGCCATGACAGCAGGCAATAATTGGGTGGAAAACTTAGGCATCAGTCCGGCATCAAGAGTTACCCTGGAAAAAAACCTGAGCTTTGCCCAGACCCTGGAGCAAATTTCCCATCGGCAAGTGATCCGGCGTGAATATGTCAGGGCTTTGCCTTATTATGAAAAGCCCTTGCCTAAACACTAAGAGCCTAAACACTAAGAGCCCAAACACTAAATTTAGCTAAGACAGGGCATAACGCCCTGCTCTTAAATTTGTGCTAACAATAGCTCTTAAAACCCTTAAACTTGCTCTGGCTTATAAAAGAGTTTCTTTAATAAAAGGAATGGTAATTTTACGCTGTTCCCGGATAGAGGCCTTATCCAAAATATCCAGGGTTTTGATCAACGAACGCATATCCCGGCTTAACCGGTTGAGCAGAAATTTCACCACATCATCATGTAAAATCAGCCCGCGCTGCAACGCCCGGTACTGCAACGCCTTAATTTTTTCCGCATCGGAAATCACCTTGACCTGCTCGGTATAACCCCAGCCGATGCGGGAGACAAGATCCGGCAAGGTAATACCCAGTTGCTGGGCACTCTGGTTGCCTGTGATCAACAAACGCTTATTTTGCTCCACCACGCGATTATATAAATCAAACACCGCCTGTTGCCAGATATCGTCACCGGCAATAAGGTGCAGATCGTCAAGACAAATTAAATCGATTTGCTCCAGCCCGTCCAGCATTTCCACCGATAACAGCTTCAATTCGGAAAAAGACAGACACAGGGAAGATTTCCCGAGCAAAGCAGCATAGGCACTGCTGGCATGCAAAAGGTGGGATTTGCCCACCCCGCCAATGCCAAACAGATAAAAACCGTGGGGCTGACTTTCCAGCGCCGATTTACCGTCAATAAAGTCCTGCAGCTGTTTTACCACCGCCTGGTTGGCTTCACTCTGAAAACTGTCAAAGTTTTCATCATCGGGTAGCTGCACCGCCAGTGCTAATTGGGCAACCTGCTTCATGACTTACCCCAATAAAAAACCGGGACATCGTCCGGACGAACTTCCGCCAGCGGATCTATATGCTGTTGCAGCAATTTATTCAGTTTAAGGGAAGCAAGCAGCGCCTGTTTACCGCCAAGCAGACTCAGGCTGAACCTGCGGTTTGTGCCCCGGGCGCTGACTAAACGCACCGACTGCACCGAAGATAACTTTTCCAGGAACTGCGACACCGCCATATAGGTTTGTAATGAGTCGACATTGGCGACATCAAGCAGCAACTCGTTGTCCATAGACGGCGACTGGGCATATCCCTGATAAATGGTCTGGGTGATCTCCGCCAGGGCCTGCTCAATCAATTGTCCGGCATTATTGCTCTGACGCCGCTGACCAAAAACCTGTTTATCCGTCAGCAAACTCCAGTCCAGCACCAGGTTATTTTCCTGGCACAAGATGCAGTCTTGTTCATCTTCGCTTTGGGGGATTTGCGGCAACAAACTGGAGTTGGAGACCCGGATCACTACTATGGCTTCCGGGTAATAACGCTCTGATGCGGCCCGCACCGGCTCGGCAAAACGACCCCAGATATCAGAGGTTTGCACCTGGCTGGCATCGGTTAAATCCATTAACGGCATAATCACCGGCAAGCCCCTTTGCCGTGCGTAATCGGTGGCAATCCCAGGCAAAGGCGAGCGCGAGGAAGAAGATAAAATGCTACGCTCCAGCCCCTGCTCCTCGACTAACCACAATAATACCTGGGGACGTAAGTTCCCCCATAAGGATAACTGCGCCTGCTGAAACAGGGCGTTGATCTTGTGCTCATCAAACGTCGCCTGCAGCACCAGCTTATTTTTAACCGGACCATTTTTTGTTGGATAAGAAACAAGACGCTCATAAGTATATTGGCTCAGGTATTGCTGATGTTTGGCCACCGCCTGTTTGACAACATCATTGTCTACCGCAGCCTCCTGGCCGGAAACTTTAACAATCACCGAGCGCAGCGCCTGCTTTAATGCACGGTTTCTTTCGGCTTTCGCCTGGGAGTTCACAGGCACCTTGGCCTGGTATAAATCTTTGACTTCAACCGCCTGAATAGCGGCCGAGCATAAAAAGGTCAAAAGCAGTGTGCAAAATCTAATCATATAAAGGAGACGAATCAATTTCATATTCAAGATCTTATCATATTGCACAAGAATTTTATCCCCTATTTATTGCCTTGGGAAAATAATTTATTTTAATGATACTAACCTCCCGCCCACGCTGCTAGAATATGCACCTTTAAAATCTGTCGGTTATTTTTTGAGGTTTCCCGTGAGCGAACAAAAACAGTCCTTAAGTTATAAAGATGCTGGTGTAGATATAGATGCAGGCAATGCCCTGGTCGAGAACATTAAGGGGGCTGTTAAACGCACAACACGCCCTGAAGTAATGGGGGGTTTGGGGGGCTTCGGCTCAGTATGCCAGCTACCTACAGGTTATAAAGAACCGGTACTGGTTGCCGGTACCGATGGCGTCGGTACTAAACTGCGCCTGGCAATCGATTTGGAAAAACATGATACCGTGGGCATTGACCTGGTGGCCATGTGTGTCAATGACCTGATTGTCCAGGGCGCCGAGCCGTTATTCTTCCTTGATTATTACGCCACCGCCAAACTTGACGTTGACGTGGCCTCCAATGTCGTCAGCGGCATTGCCGAAGGCTGTATCCAGGCAGGTTGTGCCTTGGTCGGTGGTGAAACAGCGGAAATGCCGGGCATGTACCACAAAGGCGATTACGATATCGCCGGTTTCTGTGTCGGCGTTGCAGAAAAATCCCGCCTGCTTGACGGCAGCAAGGTTGCCGCAGGCGATCAGCTGATAGCCTTAGGCGCTTCGGGTCCTCATTCCAACGGTTATTCCCTGATTCGTAAAGTGCTGGAAGTAAACAACACAGACACCAATGAATTGTTAGACGGCAAAGCCATCGGCGAGCACTTGCTGACACCGACCAAAATCTATGTCAAATCTGTGCTGGCGTTATTAAAAGAAGTGGATGTTCATGCCCTGTCGCATATTACCGGCGGCGGTTTCTGGGAAAATATCCCCCGGGTATTACCACAAAACACAAAAGCTGTGATCAACAAAACCTCCTGGCAATGGCCGCAAATCTTCAACTGGCTGCAGGAAAAAGGCAATATCAGCGAACACGAAATGTACCGCACCTTTAACTGCGGCGTTGGCATGATCATCGCCGTACCAAGCGACAAACTTGAAGCCAGCTTGGAAATCTTAAAGGCACAGGGTGAAAATGCCTGGCACATCGGCGCTATCGACAACGCAGCCGCCGATGAAGAACAAGTTGAAATGAACGAGGGCTAAGGCATGCCGAGTCGAATTCTGGTGTTAATTTCAGGCAGCGGCAGCAATTTGCAAGCCCTGCTTGATGCCAGCGGCGCCGATGATTATCCCGGTGAAGTAGTGGCGGTGGTCTCCAACAAGGCAGACGCTTACGGTTTGACCCGGGCGGAAAATGCCGGTGTTGATGCCATCACTTTATCCCATACCAGCTTTGACTCCAGGGAAGCCTATGATCAGGCGTTAATTGAAAAAATTGACGCCTATCAGCCGGACCTGGTGGTATTGGCCGGTTTTATGCGGATCTTGACGCCGGGCTTTGTTCAACATTATTCTGGAAAATTATTGAACATTCATCCATCTTTGTTGCCCAAGTATCAGGGATTAAATACCCACCAACGCGCAATCGATGCCGGCGACAAGGAACATGGGGTCAGTGTCCATTTTGTTACCGAAGAGCTTGATGGCGGTCCGGTTATATTACAGGCAAAAGTTCCGGTGTTTCCCGGAGATGAAGCAAGTGATCTCGCCAGCCGTGTCCACGAACAGGAACATCGCATCTACCCCTTAGTGGTAAAATGGTTCTGTCAGCAGAGATTATGCATGTTAAATGATCAGGCGCTACTCGATAACCAGGCTTTACCTGTATCGGGTTACGCCAGCGATGAGTAATAAAAAGAACTAAGTTCAAGAGGTAGTAACATGTTGAAAAAATTATATCCTTTGTTTGTCGCGGCGCTTTGTCCGTCCTTTTCGGCCTTTGCCGGTGAGCCAGCAGCAAATGATATAGGAGTAAAACCTTTTACTGCCTCCTACAGCATTATTCATAAAGACGATCCCGTGGGCACTGCCAGCCGCCAGCTAAGCTACCAGGAGGATGGCAGCGCCCGCTATAGCTACAGTACAGATATTGAATGGCTGATCTTTTCTGATACCCGAAAAGAGTCATCCATTGTCCAAGTCAAAAATAACAAGGTTATCCCCCAACATTATAAGTACGACCGGGAAGGCACCGGCCGCGACAAGCATTATGAATGGCAGTATGACTTTGCCAATAACAGTGCTTTTGATGTCAAAGAGCAACAGGCGATTAAGGCTGATTTCAGCCAGAACCTGCAGGATCCCCTGAGTTATCATTTACAAAACCGCCTCAATTTATTGGCGCATCCAGAGCAAAAACATTTTGTCTATCCGGTGATCAAAAGCTCCGGAAAAATCAAGAATTATGTTTACCAGTATGACGGCGAAGAAGAATTGCTCCTGCCCTACGGTTTGGTAAAAGCGGTGAAATTCAAACGGGAAGTGGTGGACAAGAAACGTATCACCTATGCCTGGTTTGCTCCTGAACTGGACTACCTGCTGGTAAAACTCTTTCAGGTGAAAGCCGGGGTTAAACAATTTGAAGCCCAGTTAACAGACTTAAAGGTAGACGGCAAAGCAGTCACAGCCTCGCTACCTTCGAAAGAAAAACAGCCTCATTAATCCCCCTTGCTTACCAATTTTAGGGTAACGAACATTCGTTACCCTTCTCCAGGTAAAACTATTCCGCCTTACTGGTTTCAGCTACCGCCATTTGCCCGCAAGCAATAGATTCCCCCAGACAAAACAATTGCCACTGCCCCGGCAACATTTTATGCCAGGTTTCATCATCCGTCAGCGGCTGGGTGGCAATCACCGTCACTATATCTTTATCACTGGTTTCCTGCTTAAAATCCACCAGCATTTCAGCATCGATCAAACTGGCTCTGCCAAAGGGCGCCCGGCGGGTGATCCAATGTAAATTATTCGAGCAAAAGGCAAACAGACTTTCACCGTTGGTGATAATGACATTAAACACCCCATATTGATTGATACGTTCACTCAAGCTAGCAATAAAAGCAAATAACTCGCAAGCTGGCGGCTGTTGGTCACCAAACTGGTAATGAATTTGATCCAATATCCAACAAAAGGCATGCTCACTGTCTGTAGTACCAACGGGTAAATGCAGCTTCACCGGGAAAGTTTCCATGAAACCTTTTAGCTGACCGTTGTGGGCATAAGTCCAGTTCTTGCCCCACATTTGCCGGGTAAAGGGATGGGTATTTTCCAAACAAACGGCACCGGAATTGGCCTGACGGATATGACAAATCACCGCTTCACTTTTGATAGGGTATTCCGTGACCAGCCGGGCAATGGGAGAGTGGGCGCTGGGCATAGGATCTTTAAAACTACGACAACCTTTGCCTTCATAAAAAGTCACTCCCCAGCCATCTTTATGGGGACCGGTATTACCGCCCCGCTGCATTAAGCCGGTAAAACTAAAACAGATATCGGTGGGGACGTTGGCACTCATAGCGAGCAATTCACACATAAATTTAATACCCTTAAATGAATATATTCTTTTAATTAAGTTGCCGATAAAGCCATTTTAATATGCCAGAAAAAGGCTCTTAGCATAATAGTAATTTACCCTGTTATGAGTGCAAGATCATCAGTAAAAAATGGATCGAAAATAGAAAGGAAATTTATGAGGTTAGCAGATTAAAGTGACTGATGATTCATCCACCTTAATCTGCAGAAACTAATTGTTAATCTTTGGGCACAAATCCGGCTTTTTGCAGATCTGCCGTCATGATTTCCAGCATCGCCTGCAAACCGTTTAACGGCCTTAGCATCACTTCAAAATGCTCAATTTTCCCCTGCTCATTCCAGCGGATCATGTCTATACCCTTGATATTTTTTCCCGCCACCATAGCGGAAAACTCCAGTACCACACTGTTACCGGAAACAAACTGGCGGTGGTAGGTAAAGTCCTGAAAAATGCCCATCACGGTTTTTAAGATATAGGCAGTGATTTGCTTACCTTCTTTAGGTTTCCACACCGTGGGAGAATGAAACTCCACCTCATCCGCCAGGATATCGTTTAATAGCGCCATATCCTGGTGTTTAACCACGTCATGCCATTGCTGCAGGCAAGTTTCCATTTGTAGACTCATATGCTGTTTTCCCCTTATTTTTTTCCTTAAATGATAACGGCAAAACCTGCTTGGCAGCTTTGCCCCTTATTGTAATAGTTCGAATATAACAAAGGAAAATCATAAAGTCAGCAACTCATCGGATCAGTAAAGTCAAACTCACTTGTCAAACTGGCATTACGTTTTTTCGCCCCCATTGCCGGTCATGTTTTCAGGTACAACCCAGGCTTCAAATTGCTCTTTGGTTAACAGCTTAAGCGCCAGCGCCGCGTCCAGTAAACTCATCCCCTCCTGATGGGCTTTTTTGGCAATTTTAGCGGCATTGTCATAACCGATATGCGGGTTAAGCGCCGTCACCAGCATCAAAGAGCGATCCCTTAATTCATTGATCCTTTGCTCATTGGCGCTGATGCCTTTAATACATTTCTCGGTAAAGCTGGTACAGCCGTCTCCCAAAAGACGGATCGATTGCAACAGGTTATAAATCATCACAGGTTTAAAGACATTAAGCTGAAAATGCCCGTTAGCCCCGGCAACACTGATGCAGGTATGATTACCCATCACTTGGGCAGCAATCATGGTTAACGCCTCGCATTGGGTCGGATTTACCTTACCCGGCATAATAGATGAGCCAGGCTCATTTTCCGGCAGGCAAATTTCCCCAATACCGCAACGGGGGCCGGAGCCAAGTAAACGGATATCATTAGCAATTTTCATCAAACTTACCGCCAGGGTATTTAAAGCGCCGCTCGCTTCCACCAGGGCATCATGGGCCGCCAAAGCTTCAAATTTATTGTCGGCGCTGACAAAAGGAAACTGAGTGATTTTCGCCACTTGCCGGGCAAACTTGATATCAAAACCCGCCATGGCATTTAATCCTGTACCTACGGCCGTGCCGCCCTGGGCAAGCTGATACAAGGCCGGCAGCACAGCTTCAATTCTGCGTATGCCATGCTCCACTTGCGCATAGTATCCGGAAAATTCCTGTCCCAAGGTCAAAGGGGTCGCATCTTGCATATGGGTACGGCCGATTTTAACCAGGTGCTCAAAAGCAATAGATTTTTTCTTCAACGCATCTTTTAAACTATGCAGCGCCGGTATTAGACCTAAATTAATTTCTTCCACCGCGGCAATATGCATAGCTGTCGGAAAAGTATCATTGGATGACTGCCCCATATTACAATGATCATTGGGATGCACCGGCGTTTTCGAGCCCTTTTCGCCGCCAAGCATGACAATAGCGCGGTTGGCAATCACTTCGTTACAATTCATATTGCTTTGGGTGCCTGAGCCGGTTTGCCACACCGACAGGGGAAAGTGATGGTCAAGCTCCCCTGCCGCAACTTCAGCGGCGGCGGCGATGATCACTTCGCCAAGCGCCTTGGGCAGCAAACCAAAGTCCATATTCACCTGCGCGGCGGCTTGTTTCACCACCCCCAAGGCGCGAATGAGCGGTTTAGGCAAGGTTTCATCGCCAATGGCGAAGTTGATTAATGACCGGGCGGTTTGCGCGCCATAATATTTATCATCAGGAACGGGTAATTCACCAAAGGAATCACTTTCGAGTCGATATGAAATCATCTTGAACTCCCGGGCTTATGGCACTTGCGGGCGCAAGTGTTAGTAACAGCCGTTAACACTAATTCTAGTTAATAAACCGCTATAAGGAGTCATGACTTTCACCATTAAGGTGCAAATAATAAAAATGGCCTATAACTAAAAGATAAAGCCAAAGCTGAAGCAGTAAATAAAAAATATTTGAAATTAACAGCCCTTCGCTTTACTCTATAGCTATGTGGTCTGACCTCTAGATATTAAGGAAATTTTGTGGATATTTTAATTTGGATAACCAGTGCAATAGCGTTGAGCTGGTTTATGGCTTATTCCAGAGCCAGTTTGTCAAGCTATACCCTGGCGTTTGCCGTACTGATGCTGCTGGGTACTTTTTTCTCTGTGATCTCATTTGTTGGTTGGGTGGTGTTCGCTTTAGTTGCCCTGCCCCTTAATGTCACCAACTTCAGAAAGCAGTATATCACCAGCCCTTTACTGGCGTTATACAAAGGGATTATGCCGGAGATGTCCCGCACCGAGCAGGAAGCCATTAATGCCGGTACCACCTGGTTCGATGCCGATTTATTCCGCGGTGCGCCGGACTGGCAGAAACTGCATAATTTCCCACAGCCGCGTTTAAGCGCAGAAGAACAGGCATTTTTAGACGGACCGGTTGAAGAAGTGTGCGCCATGATAGACGACTGGCATACCACACATGAAAGAGCAGACCTTTCCCCTGAAATCTGGCAGTACTTAAAAGACAACAAGTTCTTTGCCATGATCATCAAGAAAAAATACGGCGGCCTGGAGTTTTGCGCTTATGCCCAGTCACGGGTATTGCAAAAACTTACCGGTGCCAGCAGCGTGTTATCCAGCACCGTAGGCGTACCTAATTCATTAGGTCCGGGTGAGTTATTACAGCACTACGGTACCAAAGAACAGCAAGATTATTACCTGCCGCGCCTGGTGAAAGGTGAAGAGATCCCCTGTTTTGCCCTAACCAGCCCGGAAGCCGGCTCAGATGCCGGAGCTATTCCAGATTTCGGTGTGGTCTGTAAAGGTGAGTTTGAAGGTAAAGAAGTGCTGGGTATGCGCCTTACCTGGGACAAACGTTATATTACCCTGGCGCCTGTGGCGACCGTATTGGGTCTGGCCTTTAAATTACAAGATCCCGACGGCTTACTTGGCGATGAAGAAGACCTCGGCATTACCTGTGCCCTGATCCCTACCGACCTTGATGGCGTGATCACCGGCCGCCGCCATTTCCCGCTTAACGTACCTTTCCAAAATGGTCCGACCCAAGGTAAAGATGTTTTTGTACCACTCGACTTTATTATCGGTGGTCCTAAAATGGCCGGCCAGGGCTGGCGTATGCTGGTGGAATGTTTATCGGTTGGCCGCGCAATTACCCTGCCTTCAACCAGTGCCGGCGGTATCAAATCACTAGCCATGGCGACCGGCGCCTATAGCCGTATCCGCCGCCAGTTCAAATTACCTATAGGTAAAATGGAAGGTATTGAAGAAGCACTGGGTCGTATCGGCGGTAATGCCTATCTGATGGATGCGGTAACCACCATGTCTACCGGCGCCATCGATCTGGGCGAGAAACCTTCGGTTATTTCCGCCATCGCCAAATACCACTTAACTGAAAAAATGCGTGCCTGTGTTACCGACTCCATGGATATCCACGGCGGTAAAGGCATTTGCATGGGGCCAAATAACTACCTTGCCCGCGGTTACCAGGGCGCACCTGTTGCCATCACGGTAGAAGGAGCCAATATCCTGACCCGTAACATGATCATCTACGGTCAGGGCGCCATCCGCTGTCATCCTTACGTACTGGCAGAATTGCAAGCCGCCGGCAACAAAGACAGCAAGCAGGCATTGGATGATTTTGACCACGCTCTGTTTGGCCATGTCGGTTTCGCCGTCAGCAATATTTTCCGCAGCCTGTGGTTCTCCTTATCCGGCTCGCGTTTACTGAAAACCCCTTATCAGGACGAAACCCGCCGTTACTATCAGTTAATGACGCGTTTCAGCTCAAACCTGGCAATGTTATCCGATGTTGCCATGTTGACCCTGGGCGGCGATCTCAAGCGCAGAGAACGTGTTTCAGCGCGCTTAGGTGATATGCTAAGTTATCTGTACCTGGCGTCTGCCACCTTAAAACGTTTTAACGATGAAGGACGCAGAGCCGAAGACCTGCCGTTGATGCAATGGGCGGTGGAAGATTGCTTGTACAATATTCAACAGGCCATGGATGCCTTACTGACTAACTTCCCGAATAAGATTGTCGGCAAAGCATTAAGAGTACTGGTATTGCCTCTGGGCTGCTGGTTAACCAAACCTTCAGATAAAAGAGATCACCAGGTTGCCCGCTTGTTACAAACGCCAGGTGATGCCAGAAGCCGTTTAGGCGAAGGTCAATACCTGACCCGCGAAGACAGCAACCTGATGGGACAGTTAGAGCAAACCCTGGATGATATCGTTGCCTGTGAGCCGATTTTTGAAAAAGTTTGCCGCGCAGTTGGCACTAAGCTGCCTTTCTACCGCTTAAACGAAGTGGCAGAGCAAGGTTTAGCCTGTGGCGCCATCAATGAAACGGAAGCCGAATTATTACGCCGCGCCGAAGCCGGCCGTAAAGCCGCTATCGATGTCGATGATTTCGATCCGGCTGATTTAGTCGCGGACAAATCTTTATTAACGGGTGAGGATAAAAACCAGCCCCACGCCGCATAAAAACCTTTTTAATGGTTAATGCTAAAACCCTGCTTTTGCAGGGTTTTTTATTGGCTGAATTTTTTTATCAGTGATCCTCACTGAAAATAAGATAAAAAGCTTAAGAATCAACAATTCAGCGTACATATGTAACTAATAAACCAGTACCCTTTTTGCTAAAATATCGGTAAAGTAGCGCCTTTTCATCAAGTATTCTAAGAGAGATTGCTACCAGCCATGCTCAGTGCTTTACCCGGATTTATTATCTTCCCCCTGGCTTTTGTCTTGTTTTGCCTTAACCTGAGTTTTTGCGGCTCTTTAGTTTTTCTCGGCGGCCTGATAAAGCTGTTGCTGCCCTTTTCCCGCGCCCGAAGAATGCTTTATCACCCCATGCATATGATCTACCGGTTATGGGCCTGGGGCAACTTTGCCATTATGACCTTATTCAATAACATCAACTGGCAGATCCGCGGCGGTGACAACCTCAACAAAAAATCCTGGTACCTGCTTATCGCCAACCATCAGAGCTGGCTCGATATCATGGTACTGGCAAACTTTGCCCGCAGCCGGATTCCCGAGCCAAAGTTTTTCCTGAAAGAAGATCTGCGCAAGGTGCCCTTTTTAGGCATGGCTTGCTGGGCACTGGATATGCCCTTTATGAAGCGCTACAGCAAGCGTTTTATTGAAGAAAACCCCCACCTTAAGGGTAAGGACATAGAAACAACGAAAAACTCCTGCAGGCATTTTAAGCAGCAGCCCACGACTATCATCAATTTTGTCGAAGGCACCCGCTGCAGCCCACAAAAGCAGAAAGAGCAAAACAGCCACTTTAAACACCTGCTGCCGCCTAAAGCCGGCGGTATCGCCTTTACCCTGGCCGCCCTGGGCTCGCAATTTGACAAAGTATTAAACATTACCCTGATTTATCCTGACAATTCCGGTCATGTTATGATGGATATGCTGACCGGAAAACTTAAGGAAGTCATTATAGATATTGAGCAACTGCCGGTATCAGAGCATATTATCGGCGACTATTTTGAAGATGCCGGTTTTAAGGCCCGCTTCCAGCAGTGGCTTAATGAGCGCTGGTTAGCTAAAGATAAGTTGATTGAAAAGTTATCCCGCTAAGCTCAGGAGGAGCATTGCACCTGTTCATCCATGAACCCGCAATATACCGTTCTTCCTGAACATAATTGCTCCTGTTCATCCGTGAACTCATGACATACATTACTTCCTGTAAATGCGTCATTCCTGTTCATCCGTGAACTCATGACATACATTACTTCCTGTGAATGCGTCATTCCTGTTCATCCTTGAACTCATGACATACATTACTTCCTGTGAATGCGTCATTCCTGTTCATCCGTGAACTCATGACATACATTACTTCCTGTAAATACATCATTCCTGTTCATCCGTGAACTCATGACATACATTACTTCCTGTAAATACGTCATTCCTGTTCATCCGTGAACTCATGACATACATTACTTCCTGTAAATAAAAAGCCCCGGTATCTGCTGATAACGGGGCTTTTTTCATGTGTTGGTTAACTTACAGGAAAGACAACAACTCGCCGTCCAGCTGCATCAGGGTTTTCGGATCCGCCATCATGGTTTTTGCCAGTGACTTGGTCCGGGGTAGCATACGCTCAAAATAAAACTCTGCCGTTTTAATTTTTGCCCGGTAAAAGTCCCTGTCTTCCACACCCGAGGCTAATTTTTCATAGGCGGACTGTGCCATTTGCGCCCAGAAATAAGCCATGACGATATAACCTGAATACATCAGGTAATCAACGGAGCAAGCGCCGATAAAGTCACGATCTTTCCTGGCTTTAAGGGCAATGCGCAATGAATACTGCTGCCAGCTGGCAACCGCTTTACTGAGCGGCCAGATAAATTTATTCATTTGCCGTTTGTGGCTATAACCGGAAATCATACTGTGATCTTTACAGAAACCGAGAATTTCCATGGCAAATTCTTTTAAGGCCACCCCGCGGGTCAGCAATATTTTACGGCCAAGTAAATCCAGAGCCTGAATACCTGTAGTTCCTTCATAAAGGGTAGAAATACGGGCATCACGCACTATCTGCTCCATACCCCACTCTTTAATATAACCATGACCGCCAAAGATTTGCATACCATGGCTGGCACTTTCACAGCCAAGCTCTGTCAGGAACGCCTTCAGGATAGGGGTGATAAAACCTAAGCGGTCATCGGCGGCCTTACGCTCGTCTTCCGTTTTCGCACTCTCGATATCATCCACTAATTTGGCGGTATAATAAATCATTGCCCGGCCCCCTTCACTGATGGCCTTTTGTGTCATCAGCATCTTACGAACATCCGGGTGAACAATAATAGGGTCGGCGACTTTTTCCGGCGCTTTCTTACCGGATAACGAGCGCATGGACAATCTTTCTTTGGCGTATAATAAGGAATTCTGATAGGCCAATTCGGCGGTACAAACCCCTTGTAAAGCCGTGCCCACCCGGGCGGTATTCATAAAGGTGAACATGCATTCCAGGCCTTTATTTTCCGGCCCGATCAATACCCCTTTGGCATTGTCAAAGTTTAATACCGCCGTGGCCGAAGCTTTAATACCCATTTTATCTTCAATAGAGCCGCAGGTAACATTATTGCCTTCACCCAAGTTACCCTGTTGATCCGATTGAATTTTAGGCACAATAAACAGGGAAATTCCCCGGGTACCTTCCGGTGCATCCGGCAAGCGGGCTAATACGATATGGACAATGTTTTCCGTTAAGTCATGCTCGCCGGCAGAAATAAAAATTTTCGTACCGGTAATATCATAAGTACCGTCATCATTTGGTACCGCCTTGGTTTTCACCTGACCTAAATCGGTGCCGCACTGGGGCTCGGTCAGGCACATAGTGCCGGTCCAGGTACCTTCCGTCAACCGGGTCAGGTAAAGCTCTTTCTGTTCGTCACTGCCGTGCTCTTGTATAGTGTTCATGGCGCCATGACTTAAGCCGGGATACATACCCCAGGACCAGTTTGCCGTGCCCATCATTTCAGACTTCACCATGCCCATCGATGGCGGCAGACCTTGACCTCCCTGCTCTATCGGATGCGAAAGACTCTGCCAGCCACCGGCAACATATTGCTGATAGGCTTCTTTGAAGCCTTTTGGCGTAGTCACCACACCGTTATCAAACTTGCAGCCTTCTTTATCGCCACTCTGGTTTAGGGGTAATAATTCATTTTCACTGAATTTGGCACACTCGGCAAAAATGGCATCCACCAGGTCCGGGGTCGCTTCGGCATATTCAGGATGCTTCTGATAATGCCCGTAATAGTCAAACACATCTTCGAATAAAAATTTAATGTCCCTTATCGGCGCTTTATAACTGAGCATTTGTGAACTCCTGACGGCACTAATCTAATAAATTAAAAGCTATTATGTGACGAGAATGTAGCACAAGTCAACTGGTCATACCACCAACCAGGAAATTTATAATTCCTCTACTAGGTCTACTGGGTTATTGACGCTTGACTAAAATTCGCACAGAAACGCTGTAAATACCTGATACGAAACAAAACATAAAAATCAACACCTTACATTAACAACAGTTATGACACAAAAATTTAACAAAAGGTTTGTTTTGATAAGTTTGATTTTTTACAAAAAATAACAAAATTCACAAAGTGAATATAAGTAACTGAATAGTAATACTTTATACAAGGATTAACTGATAACAAAAATAAAGCAAAAACTCTAACAATCACAATTAACTTAACCTAAATCAAAGAAATACTAAACTTTAGTTGTTGGATTTAACTTCTTAAGCTAGTATTTTTAGGTTGTTCGCTATATTTCTAACCCGGTTAGGAACAAGCGCAGTAGTAGGCTAATGATAAGGAAAAGCCAATGGAAAATAAGGAAAAACTACCGAGAAGTCAGGATGTAGTCCCACCTAATGGCCAATTTATCCCAATATGGGTAGATGGTACACAAGTCGATGGAATCCCTGGAGAAAGTATTCTTAGCGTGCTGTTTGCTGTTGGGAAGAAATCTATCACTAAAAATGATCACGGTAAGGTCACGGGAGCCTATTGCGGCATGGGCGTATGCCATTGCTGTACGGTCAAAGTTAACAATCAACATAAGGTAAAAGCTTGCCAAACCCTTATTGAGCCGAGTATGCATATCGATACTCAGAGTAACAGGCTGGATGAAGGAGGAATGGCATGACAGAGTCAAAGCATGGTGTTGTCATTGTCGGCGGCGGAACTGCTGGCATTTCCGCCGCGGCAGAATTAGCCCAGCTTGGCATAAAATCTGTTGTTATTGATGAAGCTCCCAGAATCGGCGGTCCGGTATTTAGGGGGCCGTTTCGCGAAGCGATCAGCTTGCCCCATCTGGATGAGAATCTGTGCCAAAAGATTGCCGATATCCGGGAGCTTTATCAAAAAAATCAGCAATATATTGAATTACGCCTCAATACCCGGGTGCTGGGTCCTTCAGGCGAAAGCGCCCTGTTAGCCCGCCACCAGGATGAAGTTTTTGAAATTCCCTACGATCAGCTTATCGTGGCAACCGGTTGCCACGAAAGGAGTGTGCCTTTTGACGGTTGGCAAATTCCCGGTGTCATGCTGCTCGGCGGTGTGCAATTACAGTTGAAATCCGGCTTGGTAAAACCGGGACAACGAATGGCCGTTGTCGGCACCGGTCCCTTGCTGCCGCTGGTGGCAACCCAGCTACATAAAGCCGGCGTTGTCGTGACCGGTGTTTTTGAAGCAGGAAAACTTGGCGATTTCGCCAAAGAAAGCCGTGCTTTTCTCAACCGCCCCATGCTGGCACTGGAAGGGGTGGGATTGCTCACTTACCTTAAAACCAACGGCATCCCCATGCATTATGGCATGGGCATAGTGTCCGCCAGCGGCGAAGACTGCCTGACCGGCATCACAGTAGCCCAATACGACCGGGACTGGTATCCGGTTAAGGGTACGGAAAAAACCTTGGATGTAGACTGCCTGGCGGTAGGTTATGGCTTTGTCTCCAGAAACCAGCTCACCCAATTATTAAATGTGGCGCACGATAACTGTCAGATCAGTGGTTTAAAACCCCGGGTTGACGACTGGCAACACTCAAGCCGGCCGGATGTATACATCGCCGGTGACAGTGTTGGTATTTTAGGCGGTGAAGCCGCCATGATGGAAGGCCGCCTGGCGGCAATATCCGTCGCTAAACAACAAGATATCATCAGCCTGGAGCAGGCAAGAGCTAAGGCCAAGCCTTATAAAAATCTGCTCGATAAAGTCAAAGCCTTCCGGGCCGGTTTTGACCGTATCGGCAGACGCCGGGAAGGTCTGCTATCGCTGTTAACAGCAGATACCATAGTGTGCCGTTGTGAGAACGTCACCCGGGCGCAGATAGATGAAGTTATCGAGCAAGGTGTCAAGGATATCACGTCCTTAAAAATGCGCACCCGGGCCGGTATGGGAGATTGCCAGGGTAAAACCTGCAACAGCTATTGCCAGGACAGGTTACGCTTTGAACTTAAGCAACTGGATGTCGGGGAAATCAAACCCAGATTCCCGCTTGATCCTGTGCCCTTTTCTTCATTATATAAGGAGATATTATAATGAAAAAACAATACGATATCGTTATCGCCGGGGGTGGCGTGATCGGTGCAGCCTGCGCTTACTTTCTAAGCAAGGAAAAAGATCTGAATATCGCCCTGGTGGACCTGAAAAAGCCGGGCAATGCTTCACGGGCCTCAGCCGGTGGCCTGTGGGCTATTGGCGAGTCGGTAGGTTTAGGCTGCGGGGTGATCTTTTTTAAACAAATGACCCAGCAAAGAGCCGAAGCAGAAGGCGTTGACCTGCCGCCGATGCGGCCGCATATTCTGCCAGATTGCTTTTTTGAGTTTGCGTTAAAAAGCAACGACATGTACCCGGCCTTATGGCAGGAATTAAAAGACAAACACGGGGTAGATTTTAAGTTCGAAAAAACCGGTTTGAAATACATCATGTATGACAAGTTCGATAAACTCTATGCCGACTCGATCGTAGAGCAAATCCCGGGGCTGGCCGAACAAATCAACTGGCTCAGCGCCAAAGAACTGGCCATTGACGAGCCGCATATCAATGCCGATGCCATAGGGGCACTGGAGTTTGCCTGTGATCACCAGGTCAACCCCTACCGCTTAAACGAAGCCTACCTTGAAGCCGCCCGGCAAAACGGCGTAGAGCTGTTTTTGCAAACCCCGGTTACCGGTGTGGAAAAACAAGGCAATAAAGTCACCGGCGTGATTACCGAGGCAGGAACCCTTTCCTGTAAAACCATGATCAATGCCGCCGGCGCCTGGGCCGCCGAATTAAGCGAAATGGCTACCGGCATCCGTATTCCGGTGGCACCGGTAAAAGGACAGATCATCTTATCCGAGCGTTTACCAAAAATTCTCAAGGGCTGTGTCTCTACCACGGATTGTTATATCGCGCAAAAAGATAACGGTGAAGTGCTGATCGGCAGCACCACGGAAGAAAAAGGTTTTGATACCACAAATACCTTACCGGAAATCAAAGAATTGGCCAATGGCGCCATGCGCTGTATCCCGGAGCTTAAGCAGATGAATATCAAGCGCTGCTGGGCGGGACTAAGACCGGGTACTCCGGACGAACTGCCGGTACTGGGAAAAATGGACGGTATCGAAGGTTATATCAACGCCTGCGGTCATTTCCGCACCGGGATATTAACCTCTGCCATCACAGGCAAGCTGATAAATGATCTTTACCGGGGCCAGCCCTTGGACATAGATATCACACCATTTGAATACGCCCGTTTCCTCAAACAGAAAAACGAGCAGCAAGTACCTGAGGTGGCGCCGGAGCTGGCTTAAACAGGGTTATATCCCTGATGTTCATCAGTGTAAGCTCATGCTAAATAAAGGAAAGTCGCGACTTTCCTTTATTTTATCAAGCAAGAAAATACAACAGTACTCACTCCAATGCCATTGCCGCTGCCTGGCTCACTTCTCCTTGTTGCTCCTGCTCAATTATCCAATGCAGAAACCTGCGCGCATTCACGTCATATGATAAAGCCGCTAAAGCTTCAACCGCCTTGAGCCGGACTGAACTATTGCTATCAGAAATAACCACCTGTCCCAGTAGTTGAATGGCATCATCCCCGGCAATGTTTTGCAAACCTTCAATAGCCCTGAGGCGAATATCCTTATTTTCATCCCCTAAACCGGTAGCCAGGGCATGAGCGCTGCTTAGTTGGATCAGCGACTCCAGCGCGTTACTGCGGCTTTCTATTTCCGGATGGCTGGCTAAAATATTTTGATAATATTGAGTTTCTGTTAAAACCCTTTTATCCGAACTCTCGAAAAGTTTCCCAAGACTAAATAAATGCCTGGTACTTTTAACTTCGGCTTGAGGCAGATTTGCTGTTTCAGCGATATCAACTACCGGGTAGACATTATGCTGTAAGGCTAAGGTGTCCTGCTTTATCCCCGGCTTATTGAAGGTTTCATCGCTATCAACCTTCGCAGTATCATGGCTGCTGGTATTTTCAATGGCACTGACATCAATTGTCTCCGATAACGCTATCTGAGCAGTGTTTAACGGCAAAGTATGACGACATAAATCTCCTAATACCCGGCAAGCAAAGTGTTCAGGTTTTATGATCAGGTGTCCGTACCAGCCGCCAATAAAAGCCAAAACAATTGATAAAACAAATACTGCACTGGTGAGCTTAGGCATACGCATTTCACAGCTTCAGGTTCATACCTTTAAGCTTTATTCTTTTTCTGCTCATTAGCAAAACAAATTACTGCGCCACTAAGTTCATATACGGCGAAAAATATGGCTATCTCACAGTCCAGAAATGTCAGCTTCTTTTACAACATTACCCGCTAAAGCCAACTAAAAAGACTAGCTCATTGATATTTAAGGAGAGGTATATTTTATGCATTTTTCCGGGTTCAGTGCAAAATACTTAAGAGGAAGAATATGAAAATACTCCGCCACTATCTTTGTCTGATTTGTATGTTAATACTCCCTAATATCGCCAATGCCGGCTTTATCAGTGTAACGCTAGGTAATGACAGTCCGGGCTTTGCCGATGGCAGCACCCCGACAGTGTTTCCTGAAATAACCGGCGCCCAGAGCGGGCAAGATGCTCCTTTTGACCAGGGCTATGGTGCCGATGGCCTGTTCGGCGGCAGTTTTGATCAGAACTGGACTTTTGCCTATGCGGCAATCGCAACTACTATCACCAATGCCACCCTCACTATCGGTATCGCCGATCATGACTCCAGTGCCAGCGGCAGTCAGGTGGGAGATTTTTCTCTCGACGGGACCGGCAATGCCTTGCTCAGCGCAGATTTAGACACCCTGTTTGAAGCCGCAGGTGGGGCAACAGACGGGCAATATAAAGTCTATACCTTATCGCTTGATAACAGCTTATTTGGCGAATTAGCTGACGGTAGCGCCACCGCAGCCCTGAGGTTATCCGGCCCGGGCCTGGTACCGGATATCTTTAGCGGCGGCTTTGCCGAAACAGCCAATAACGGCGCCTTCCTGATATATTCCACCTTAACTATCACCTTTGATGATCCGCCCACAGGAGATGTACCCGAGCCGGGGGCTTTTGCCTTATTGGCCTTGAGCCTGCTACTGCTTTACGGAAAAAAATCGGCCAGAAAACCATAGAAAACAGCTAAAACTTTCTTTTTACGTAAAAGGAGATAAACGGCATGTTAAACAGAAGACATTTCATCCTGGCCGGCACATCAGGCCTGATGTGTTCCATGTTCCCCCCCGGCGCGATGGCATCATCCCTGCTGCTATCCGCCCCACCCCGTCAAACGCCTACTGGCAAACAAATACCGGAAAATATTAAAAACCAGTTTGCCAGGCAAATAAATGACAGATATCTGGCCTGGAACCAAAACGGCACTATGTGCATCAAGTTAACCGAGGTTAAAGCAGGACCGGTTTCTCCCGGACTGTTACAGTTTGACTTAACTTTTAACTGTAATGATACCGATAAAGCGGGCGGCCTTTACCAAATTGCCCACTTAAAAAGTGACCAACAACATCAGGTTTATCTTGAAAAAATAGAGGAGAGTAACCACTACCGGGCAGTATTTTGTTTATTTGAAGGGCAAACCTAAACAAAGACAAAGATTAACGAACAGTATTTTTCCCGTTCCTGCTAACGGAACAATACATCATTTACCTCAGGCCCGAGCAGGTAAGCTTGCCGTGATCACTATTTTCATCACAGGGCCGGAGAAAGAATCAATAGGAGTTTATTATGTCTGAACCATTTATTGGCCAAATACAAGCTTTCGGTTTTAATTTTGCTCCCCGCGGATGGGCTAAATGCGATGGCCAACTACTGTCTATTTCCTCAAACAGTGCCTTATTTTCTTTACTCGGTACTATGTATGGCGGGGATGGCAGAACAACTTTTGGCCTGCCCGACTTACGCGGGCGGGTGATCATTCATCATGGTACCGGTCCCGGTTTAACTTCCAGAACCCAGGGGGCGAGAGCGGGTAATGAAACCACCATCTTAACCGAAGCGAATTTACCGGCCCACAATCATAATGTCAGGGCAACCGCACGTTGTGTTACGACAGCGGGCGACACCAATGTCGCCGTTGATAATGTCTGGTCCAAAGATGCCGGCGTATCGGCTGCCACTTACTCCACCAGCGCCCCCGATGCCGATATGGAAAATGACGCCATCTTGGTACAGCAGGATAATATAGGTACCGGTACCGGCCATACCAATATGCAGCCCTACCTGGTGCTCAATTATTGTATCGCACTGGTAGGCCTGTTTCCTTCACGTAATTAATAACATCACGGGGATCTAAGCCGGACGACTATCACGGTAAAGATCCCTTTTGCTTACAGTAACAAACATAATATTCAGCGCTTTGATTCCCCATCCCCCGGCAACGGGTTTCTCTCAAAAGAGGTTTAAGATGAGTACACCAAGAGCAGAGGTATCTTTAAGGCCATGGACAAAAAATGATGAGGCTTTTACTAAAAGCTTATTTATAGCCAACAGCCAAGCCATGTTTGCCCATTTGGCACCTGAGCAGCAAGAGATGTTGACCAGCATTCAACTCCAGGCACAGCAAAGAGATTATCAACAGCGCTGGCCTCAGGCGCAGTATTTAATCATACAATTGAAGAAGACTGCTGCCAGACAGCTCATCATTAACCCCTACCCCGAATATGATTTACTGATCGATATTGCGGTCTTGCCAAGCTATCAAAATAGCGGCATCGCCACCCGGGTATTAGAAATCTTACTCAAGCAGGCACAATCCCGGGAAGTGCCGGTCAGATTAAGCGTGATAAAAGACAACCCAGCATTGCAATTATACAAACGTATCGGTTTTACGGTGACCGGAGCCAGTGACACTCATTATCGAATGGAAATGCAAACAACCCATGCAGATCATGGAAAAATCAGTGAATAACTAAATTCTGAGGAATTAAATAAGATGATTACAAGTTAAAGGGGAAGATTGATTGTGATGAATAATTTTCTAAGATTTTCAGATATGTCAGTAAATGTGGCGGAGTGGACGGGACTCGAACCCGCGACCCCCGGCGTGACAGGCCGGTATTCTAACCAACTGAACTACCACTCCGCGATATGTACTGCTTTATTGAGATTTGCTTAATAAGCACTGGCTCTCAGGACCAGGTAAAGATAGGTGGCGGAGTGGACGGGACTCGAACCCGCGACCCCCGGCGTGACAGGCCGGTATTCTAACCAACTGAACTACCACTC
>NZ_CANDNZ010000023.1 GCF_947387555.1 Thalassomonas sp. RHCl1 | reverse complement strand
AAGTGAAACGCGTTAGCGCCGATGGTAGTGTGGGAGGTCCCATGTGAGAGTAGGACATTGCTAGACTCCTATTTAGAGAAGCCCGATTCGAAAGAGTCGGGCTTTTTGCTTTTTGAAATTCACCGTTTCTTTGACGATAACAGCACTTTATTATCATCTGCTCTTGTGTTGTTTGAATAGCCAACATATACATGCGTTTTTCTTTTCGACATTCCGTAATTTCTATTCTTTCTCCTAGTTTATTTAATTTATAGTAAATATAATGTTTTAAATTAGTGACTGCTGTAATGTGGTGTAATAAACTTTTTATATTAATCAATGATATAACTTTATCTGCATTTAGTGCTAAGCAGAGCTAGTTATCACTTGCTGTAAATATCTTGCACATAGGTCATAAGTAATTAACGGATAGCTCTTTAGAGCAGCATATTTGAGGGGTTATTAAGGTAATTATTTCAATTATCGTTATTAACTGATATGGAAGTACAATGTTTAAGATTAAGAATATATTTATAAGTTCGGCGTTAGTGCTAAATACCCTGGTTGCACAAGCAATGGGAGTTGGCAATCATGAATTAATTGATGAGAATATTGCCACTCAGCATGGTTATAATTTGCAGGGGTTACAATGGGTGAGTGGTAATGAGACTATTGGGCTGGATGTTCGCTGGGACTCTAATTTTGTTGATACTCGTTATGCTACAGCAGCAGAAGTAAGTGCCTTGTTAGCCGGAGCAGATCTTAGCGTCATAGATCAAGTGATAGGTAATGGCAGAGAAGTTATTGAGTTGCAGTATGGCGGCTCTGATTTGAAATTAAATGGTGAAAGTAAGTGTACTTTGGATGGTAGCATTAGTTTTTGGGGGTCTTTGTGTACTCTACATGAGAACCAAGGCTTTTCGTTTGATCATATTGATAGCTGGGTTCCCAGCTATCAATATACTGCACAGTTATTGATTGTTAATCCTGATTACGTGAAACCAAGAGAAGCTTGGGAATGGGATGAGTATAGCGAAGTATCACCAGATGACGGCGCCCAATTGGATCTCAGTGGATTAACCTGGATGCGGTTCAAGACAATAGCACACATGTCCTCAAAAGAGATTAAAGAGGCTTTGGCATGGGGGGGATCGTTAAGTGACTGGCGCTGGGCAACTGCGGCTGAGGTGGGAGCTTTGTTGAAGTCCGATCACGATAATGAATTTCAAAACGTTTTTGGCGGTAGTCGCATGACGCTACCTCATACATTGTTTTATGCTGGTTTAGAAGTGAATGCCGCAGAATGTAATCCGCTAGCAGAAGATATTGAGCGTCAGAGCCTGGATACAGGTTGTACGATCGACCTTCATATGGGAGATGTGTCTGGGCAATATTCAACACTTCATAATACTATTAATTTCAGACATTTTTTATTTCTTGGTAACCAAGAGCAATATGCACCAGCCTTAGTGCGCAAATAGTTTTTCTGATTATAAAAGTGCTTTGATATTTGAATCAAAGCACTTTTATAGACTAAGTAGCTTATTTTGCGCATTATAACGATGTATGTGATATATCAGAGAAGCTGCAATAGTTTATTTTGAAGTAGAGGGATGAGAGCCGTATACTTTTCGTTTAACACCCAAGTGGCCAAATATATTTTCTGTAAAAGAGGTGAGATAAAATCCTTCCATATTCCGAGCTTCAATGCTAAAGACAATCGTTGTTTGGATGCTCAATCTAAGGCATTACCGTAGTTAAATCTGTTGGGGAAAATATGCATATTAATTTTCATTATAGGGTAAGAGGGTTGAATTCTTATCTGTGAGGTTATTTATTAACTCAAGAAGATAGGCTGCCCTAGAGCAGCCTTAAGTGCTAATTACAGAATGTTTTGCCATAGGCTAGCAGCGATTGCGGCGCCAGCAACTGGGCCAACTACAGGGATCCAGGCATAGTGCCATTGTGAAGAGCCTTTATCAGCCACCGGAAGGCAAGCATGAGCCAGTCTTGGACCTAAATCCCGGGCAGGGTTAATAGCATAACCTGTTGGCCCCCCGAGGGAAAGTCCTATACCCCATACCAGCATACCGACAAGGTAGGGCACCATACCGGCGGCAAAATCTCCCGAAGTAACGATGGCACCGACACCAAAAATTAAAGCCACGGTTCCTATTATTTCACTGATTAGGTTACCTGGAACATGTGATATTGCCGGTGCGGTGCAAAAGACCGCTAACTTGGCCTCTTGATCTTGGGTTTCTTTCCAGTGGGGTAAATAAGTCAGCCATACCAGAATAGCCCCGGTAAAGCAGCCGGATATTTGTGCCAGAGCTGCGCTGATCACATACGTTAATGAGTCATAGACGCCGAGAAAGTATTTTGCCAGGGTTACCGCTGGATTAATATCCGCCTGAGGGGAGCCACTTGAACTGGCAACAAATACCCCTATCATAACCGCAAATGCCCAGCCGGCAGTAATAGTGATCCAGCCGCCGTTTTCCCCTTTAGATTTTGACAGTACAACATTGGCAACGACACCGCCGCCAAATAAGATCAAAAAAAGGCTCCCTAAAAATTCACCTATTATATATTCCATTAGTTACTCCATTATCCTTAATGATTTAATACTTATAGCGGTGTTATTTTGACCTTACCCGGGAGACAGCATCTTCCCAGCCCTGGTAAAGCTCATCTCTTTCGCTTTTGGGCATTTGTGGACTGAATTGGCGCTGACACTGCCAAAGCTCGCCTATTTGCTCAAGTGAATCGAATAAGCCCACTTGCAGGCCCGCCAGATAAGCTGCTCCTAAGGCCGTGGTTTCCTGGATCACCGGGCGATCGACATTGGCCCCTAAAATATCGGACAGGAACTGTACCAGCCAGTTATTGGCCACCATACCGCCATCTACCCGTAAGGTTGATGGACGCGTTGCGCCGTCATTTTCCATTGCCCGCTTGAGATCTTTGGTTTGATAACACACGGATTGCAGACCGGCACTGACAAATTCGGCTATGCCGGTATCCCGGGTTAATCCAGAAATGGCGCCACGGGCTTGTGGATCCCAGTAGGGAGCACCAAGCCCTGTGAAGGCTGGTACCATGTAGACACCGTGGTTTACCGGGGTATTTTCTGCCAGTTGCTCTGTTTCACTGGCTTTCTGAATGAGTTTGATGCCATCGCGTAACCATTGAATCGCTGCACCGGCAACAAAAATGCTGCCTTCAATGGCATAGGTGACTTTGCCGTTGAGACGGTAGGCAACGGTCGTTAATAACCTGTTGTTAGACTTTAATGCCTGATCACCGGTATTGAGCATCATAAAACAGCCGGTGCCGTAGGTACTTTTTACCATGCCTTCTTGAAAACAGGCCTGGCCAACCAGGGCAGCCTGTTGATCGCCGGCCATGCCGCTAATGGCTATTTCGCCGCCGAGCAAACTGGTTTCGGTGATGCCGAAGTCGGCACTTGAGTCGAGTACTTGCGGTAATACACTCTCGGGTATGGTTAGCCGGTCCAGCAAGCCGGTATCCCACTCCTGGTTGTGGATATTAAACATCAGGGTGCGCGAGGCATTGGTGGCATCTGTTTTGTGGCTTTTTCCGCCGGTTAGCCGCCATAGCAAAAAGGTATCTATGGTACCGAAAGCAAGCTCGCCTTTGTCTGCTCGGGTCCGTGCGCCGCTGACGTTATCCAGGATCCATTTGAGTTTAGTGCCGGAAAAATACGGGTCGATTAATAAGCCGGTTTTATCACTGAATTCCTGTTCCAGATCTTGGTCAATTAACGTGCTGCAATAATCAGCGGTGCGGCGGTCTTGCCAGACGATGGCATTATAGACAGGCTCGCCGGTTTTTTTATCCCATACCAGGGTGGTTTCCCTTTGATTGGTGATCCCTATGGTGGCGATATCGGCGGCACTGAGCTGCTTTTCAGCCATGGCCTGGCGGCAAGTCTCTATGGTCGTTTGCCAAATTTCTTCCGGGTCATGCTCTACCCAACCGTTGTTCGGGTAATACTGTTTGAATTCCTTTTGTGCGCTGCTGATGATAGCTCCCGAGGCATCAAAAATGATCGCCCGTGAGCTGGTGGTACCTTGGTCGATAGACAAGATATAGCTAGACATAATAACGACTCCCCTTTTGCTGTGCCCCTGGCCCAGCAAGATTTTTCTGCTAATGATCAGGAAAAACTTCATCCTTGAGATATTCGATATTAAACAAATATTTTCTTTTGTGAAGGTTAAAGCTTCAATAAAGTACAAATGTGTTGCTTTTTGAATCTTATTGGCTTGATATTGCCTAAGATTTTATTTGTAAGTTCGTAAAGTTCCGCATTTTCCTTTCTGGTGTTATAGTGACGAAAATATTATCTATTTGGTGCAACTATAGCGGAGTTCAGGAAAAATGGGGCAGGTTAGCCGGCAGGCGAAAATTGTTGAAATGGTTAAAGAGCAGGGCTTTGTGACTATTGAGCATTTTGTTAATTTTTTTAAAGTTACTCCGCAAACCATCCGGCGGGATCTTAACCAGCTGGCTGAGCAAAACCAGATACGTCGCCATCACGGTGGCGCCGGTTTAGACTCCAGTACCGAAAATACTTCTTATAATACCCGCAAGATTTCCCAGCTGGAAGAAAAGCAGCGTATCGCCCAGGCAGTGGTAAGCCATATTCCGGATCATGCATCGCTGTTTATCAATATCGGTACTACCACAGAAACTATCGCCAGGGCGCTGCTTAATCACCAGGGACTACAGGTGGTGACCAATAATCTTAATGTCGCTTCAATCCTGAGCAATAAAGAAGATTTTAATGTCATTATTGCCGGTGGCATGGTCAGGAGCCGGGATGGCGGTATTGTCGGTGAGGCGACACGGGATTTTATCGGCCAGTTTAAGATGGATTACGGCATTATCGGTATTAGCGGCATAGATGGCGATGGTTCTTTGTTGGACTTTGATTATCAGGAAGTGCGTATTGCCCAGGCGATTATGGAAAACTCCCGTAATGTTTTCCTCGCCGCCGACCATACGAAATTCGGCCGCAGTGCCATGGTGCGTTTAGGGAATATCAAACAGGCGGACAGATTATTTACCGATCGTAAACCGGTAAAAAATATTCTTAATATCCTGAATGAGCATAATGTCTGTTTAGATGTTAGCGGCTAGGTGACTTCCTTTTTAAATAAAAAGGCCAGAGACATCTCTTATGTCCCTGGCCTATTTCTTTTCCCGCGATAAAACTGTCTGAGTTTTAGTTGACATGTCTTAAAAATACCAACTGAAAAGTTCGTAATGTAACATTTGTGTTCGAAAATGTTCGTTTGTGCTTGCTTGTCGGGTATTTTCTTGTATATATTATGAACTGTGTTCGGGCTCGAAGATAAAATTACAGCAGTTTGCCAGTTTTCAAGGTAACAGGTTTTGAAAGGCGGCGGCGATTTTTATTCGAGAGTTTTCACCCGTGAAAGCTTTATCAGTTATAAGGGGAATAAGATGGCAAATTTAATACAAGGGACTGTAGATTTGTTAATCGTTGGCGGCGGCATCAATGGCGCAGGTATCGCAGCAGATGCGGCCGGGCGTAATTTATCCGTTATTTTATGTGAACAGCATGATCTGGCGGGGGCTACTTCGTCGGCCAGCAGCAAGCTGATCCATGGCGGCCTGCGCTATTTAGAGCACTATGAATTCCGCCTAGTACGTGAAGCCCTGGCAGAAAGGGAAGTTATGCTGAAAAAAGCCCCCCATATTATTTCACCTCTGCGTTTTTGTCTGCCCCATCAGCCCCATTTAAGACCTGCCTGGATGATACGTGCCGGTTTATTCCTTTACGATCATCTGGGTAAAAGGGAAACGCTGCCAGGTTCTAAATCCGTGAGCTTTTCTCCTGAACAAGCGCTTAAAGAGCACATTACCCGGGGGTTTGAGTACTCCGACTGCTGGGTGGATGATGCCCGTCTGGTGGTACTCAACGCCATCAGTGCCCGGGAAAACGGCGCTAGTGTTTTAAACCGAACCCGGTGTATTCAGGCCAAGCGGGTGGGAGGTATTTGGCATGTCACCCTTGAACATGTCATGAGTAAACAGAGGACTTTAGTCCATGCCCGTGCCCTGGTGAATGCCGCGGGTCCCTGGGTTGGTTCATTTATAGAAAGTGCCCTTAAGCTGACTCCGGTGCGCAAGACCCGGCTGATTAAGGGCAGCCATATTATCGTGCCGAAAATTTATCCGCAAAATCAGGCTTATATTCTACAAAATGAAGATCAACGTATCGTTTTCGTTATTCCTTATCAACAGGACTTTTCCCTGATAGGCACCACAGATGTCGATTTTTCCGGTGATCCGGCCAAGGTGGCGATCACGGCAGAAGAAAGGGAGTACCTGATTGATGTGGTTAACCGTTACTTTAAGTCTCAGGTAGCGGAAAAAGATGTGGTAGCAAGTTATGCCGGGGTGCGTCCGTTATGCGATGATGAGTCTAACAGTCCATCGGCCATTACCCGGGATTATACCCTGGAAGTGGAAGAACACTTGGGAACCGCACCTTTACTTTCCGTGTTTGGCGGTAAAATCACCACCTACCGAAAACTGGCGGAAACGGCTTTAGCTAAATTGGCACCCTATTTTGATGAAATGGCGCCGCCCTGGACAGAGAAAGTCAGTTTGCCCGGTGCCGATTTTAACCGCAGCAGCAAAAATTATGCACTTGGCTTTAGCGCGGCTTTTTCCCAGGAGTTAAAGCAGAGGTATCCCTGGCTCCCCCCTGAGCTGATCTGCCGCTATTGCCGAACTTATGGCAGTTTATGCTTGCTGTTTTTACGCCAGGCAACGGCTCTGGAGCAGTTAGGACAAGACTTTGGCGCCGGTTTATATGCGGCTGAAGTCGATTATCTGATCACCAAAGAATGGGCCTATAGCTGCGAAGATATTTTATGGCGCCGTACCAAGCTGGGTTTGTATCTAACCCCTGCCCAAGTTCAGAGTCTTTCTGATTACCTGGATACGCAGGAATGTCGAAAGGTCTCGGCATAACCTTAAATAAGCAAACCTTGTTTGTTCATATCATTATTATTATCGCCGCCAGGGCTATGGCGGAAAAATAACCTGAAAGGATCACAGCCGGCGGGCGTCGGCTTTTTTGAAAACACCATGGAGAGGCATCAAAATGAGAAAAAAATACCACAGATTTAATAGGTTAACGGGCAGTATCACAAAAGCCCTGGGGCTGACGTTTTTGCTTACCGGTTCAAATATGAGTTTTGCCGGACAGGAAGTGCTGAGTAAAGCCGATCAGTTTTTTGATAAGGTTGCCATTTCAGGTTACCTGTCTCAGGGGATCCAGTCGGTTGAAGCCGATGACGGGGCTTTTGATCTTGAAGATAGCAATATGTCGGCAGGCTTTAACCGTTTCCGCTACGCTTTGGGCTTTGATATCGAGCTTAATGATCAGGTAACGGCTTTTGTTGAACTCAGTGAAGAGCCCAATGATTTTGGCGTCGACTATACCCCGCATGTTGATCTGGCGTTGATAAATGTTGCCCTGAATGAGCAGCTGACGGTGCAGCTCGGCACTATTGTCACGGTTTTATTTAATTTTCGCGGTTATTCTGATGGTGCCGTGGTACAGGGGAATCCGTTGATAGGTAATTCGCCCGCCGATATGGTAACCGCTGCAGAGGGTATGAAATTAATCGGTAATTACGGTGATTTCCACTGGGATCTGGGTGTTAGCAGTTCGGACTTTGGCGAGTCTTTTGGCGGTGACCGGGGGTTAACTTACCTGGCGCGCGGCTCATATGATTTTAATGAGTACTTTTCCCTCGGCTTTGGTTTGGCATCTTCCCGTCATGGAGATCAGGTGAGAAACGGCTCTTCCGATATTATCCGGGCCGGTTTATATCAGGGGGATGGCGATAATTATCGTTTTCGCAGCTCAGATACCGGGGGGATCCGCAATACCCATGCCGGTGTCATCCCCGGTCTGGACAGCACGGCTTTGCATATCGACGGTCAGTATCAGACGGAGCAAACTACTATTCGTTTGTGGGCGGGACAGGTTAAGGATGACTTCAGCTTTGCCGACAGTAATGGCCTGGCAACGGTCGCCAGCCTGTCACAGGGGTTTATTGAGCAGGAAAGTGAAATGCGCTTTATCGGGCTGGAGGCGAGCTATTATTTTACCGAAAAGTTTTATGCCGCCAGCCGTTATGTTCTAGTGGAAAATAAAGCCGAAGGTGTCCGCCGCGACGAGCAGCTTTCCCGCTCTCAGTTGGGGATCGGTTATTTCTACCGGGATAATATGTTAATAAAAGCCGAGCTGGTAAATCAGATGGAGCAGGAAAACTCGGCCGGACAAATAGGTGATGACTGGCAAGGGGTTATGATGGAAATGTCCTTTATTTTTTAACAGGTATTAAGTTTAGCGCCTCAAAAGTTAATCTTGATAAAAGTAAATGCCCCGTCCTGCTCGGGGCATTTACTTAAGTTATTGTCGTCCCTGAGCCAGATCTGCCAAGTTCCGAACGCTGAAATACTGTCATTCTTCAAATGAAATCAGGTGGATATCCAAGATTTTTTATCTGCCCTTTTGTTAATCAAAAATACCGCTATCTGCCACATCAATGGACATTATCCCGCTTGCTGTATATTCTTAACCCTGAGCTGGCAGCTTTATTCGTGCCTTATTTTTGTATTGTTTAAGTAAACAACTTGTATTGATTGAAACAAACTTGCCCGGGATCTGGTCTTTACTATCAAGTTTTAATCTCAGAAGGAACTTAATATTGAATGTTAACTTTCGCCAATTCTTGTTGTTAGCCTTTGCCTTGTTATCGCTGCCTTTGCATGCGCTGTCGCTTAAGGTGCAAGTGGTGGATCCTGCAGATAAGCCGCTGGAAAATATGGTGGTTTACCTTGAACCTCTTGAGGGGCAACAGCAAGGGAAAACCACTAAAACAGTCGATATTGGCCAAGTCAATAAAACCTTCACCCCTTATATCAGTGTGATCCAGTCGGGCGATGCCGTGCGTTTTTATAACCAGGATGATATTACCCATCATATTTATTCCGTTACCGGCAGCCATAAATTTTCCATTAAAATCCGCTCAGGACAAGAAATGCTTAAGCAAGACTTTGCCCAAACTGGTGAAGTGGTGATGGGCTGTAATATTCATGACTGGATGAGCGGTTATTTGCTGGTGTTAGACACCCCTTATTTTGATAAAACCAATAGCGGGGGACTGCTGACTTTGGATGTGGCTGAGCCCGGCCAATATCGGCTCACCGCCTGGCATCCGCAAATGCAGGAAAAAGATAACCGTCTGGTGCAAACGTTTACCCTGTTGGAAGATAAGTCAATAATACTCAAGTTAAACCAGGCGATGGCGGAAATACCGCAGCAACAAAGTGATGATGATTTTTACTTTCTATCAGAATATTAAGGATTTAGTATTTAAATGAAGAGTTTGCAGAATAAGATATTTTTGTTTTTTGTCTTGTTATTGCTGGTGGTGCAGGCCATAGCCCTATCCACCCTGATAGCGGGTAAGAATAATCAGGAGCTGCTGCAAATCAATAACCGGCTGACCACAGCGAAAACTATTTTTAGTGAGCTGTTTGACAGCCGCAGCGAATATCTGGCGGCTTTTGCGGAAACCGCCGCCAAAGATTACGGCATCAAGCAGGTCTTTCATGACGATACCCGCAGTTTGCTGGTGGCCATGAATAATCACAGGAAACGCATTAATGCCGATATTGCCATGGCCATTGCCGCAGATAACACTATCACGGGTCAGTTACTACTTACCAGGGAGCAGGATGAGCAGCGCAAGGTGCGCCAGGGACCGGAAAAAGGTGAGTTATTTCGCTTCAGTGACTGGTTAGACAGTCAGCAGCAGTCGCATTTATATCTGCTTGGTGATGCTGTTTACCAGTTGAGTTTATCGCCGTTAACCGTAGGAGCAAAAACCATAGGCTGGCTGGCTTTTGGTTTTGAAATCGATCAGCGATTGGCACTGGAGTTTATGGGTATCACCGGCCTGGCAACCGACTTTATTTTAAAGGAAGGCGAAAACTGGCGCATGGTGGCGTCCTCCAATCCCGAGGCCGACCTGGCTTTTGCCAGAAACATCGTCCAGGGGTTTACCCCGGACACCTATATCGGCGTGGGACATTTAATTACCGATCATGACCAACAGGTGTTCGGTGTGGCCATGTATGGTTTACGCGCCGATTTTGTCGAAGTATTGCAAAAGCAATGGTTGCAGTTGTTGATGTTGGCGGTGATCACTCTGTTATTATCTTTAGCCGGCGCCTACCTGATTGCCGGCTCGATCACTAAGCCGATCACCCGTTTGGTGGAGCAGGCGAAAAAAGTGGCCAGCGGCGATTACCATCAAACAATAAAACTTGATGATCAAAATGAATTGGGCCAGCTGGCGGATGAATTTAATGTCATGCAAAGCGCAGTATTGAGCCGGGAGCAGGCCATTACCCACAGGGCAAACCATGATCCCCTGACCGACCTGCCCAACCGCAATATGCTTAAGCTGACCTTGAACCACCTGACAAAACATCAGAAAAAATTTGCCTTGTTACACCTTAATATCAGCCGGTTAAAAGATGTTAATGATGCTCTGGGTCATGATGTCGGCGACCGGGTGATCACAGAAACCGCCAACCGTTTATGGCAATTGCCCGACTTTCAATTGATCTGTCACCTCGGTGGTGATGAGTTTATGTTGGTAGTGGAATTGACGCCTGATATTGTGCTCGACTTCCTGGTGAACAAGGTGCAGCTGGCGTTAGAGCCGAATTTTGATTATCAGGGCATCAGTTTGCAGCTACAGGTCAGGATGGGGATTGCCTTGTCTCCGGAGCATAGCAGTGAAACCAAAACCCTATTGCAGATGGCTGATACCGCCCTGCACTATACCCGTAAAGCCCGGCAGCAGCTGCAGGTATATCATGCCGATCTGGATGTAAACAGCGTTGAACGGTTAAGCTTGATCAATGATCTGAAAAAAGCCATCACCAGCGGTCAGCTTGAGCTTTTTTATCAGCCGAAAATCAACCTTAAATCGAATGAAGTCACCCATGTCGAAGCTCTGGTACGCTGGCAGCACCCTAACTTAGGCATGGTGCCGCCGGATAATTTTATTTATATTGCCGAGCAAACCGGGCAAATTAATGCTTTAACCCAATGGGTATTTTCCACCGCCCTGGCTCAATATAAAAATTGGTGCGCTTTGGGGATCACCTTAAACATTGCCGTAAATATTTCTGCGGAAAACCTCAAAGACGATGACTTTTATAGTTTTGTTTGTCAGGCTTTAGCCGCCTATCAGGTACCGGCAGAAAATGTCACCCTGGAAGTTACCGAAAGTGCGGTGGTGGAAGACCCTGAATCGGCTATTGCTCTGCTCAGTAAATTTAAGGGGCAGGGCATGCGTATCTCGATAGATGATTACGGCACCGGTTATTCTTCCCTGGCCCAGTTAAAGCAACTGCCGGTACATGAATTAAAAATAGATAAATCTTTTGTCCAGAAACTTAAAGATGATGAAGATGATCAGATCATAGTGCGCTCGACCATAGAGCTGGCCCACAATATGGGACTGAGTGTCGTCGCCGAAGGCATAGAAGATGATTATGCCAAATGCTGGCTGGCGAAGCATAAATGCGAGTTAGGGCAAGGTTATTTTATCAGCAGGCCGAAATCAGCGCTGGAACTTACCACCTGGTTACAAGAACAAAAAATTATTGCCGGAGAAAAGGAAGCCTTATGATCAAAATATTAGGGATTACGCTCGGGATTTTAAGCGCAGGGAGCGCACTGGCTGTTGAAACCGAGTGGCACGGTTTAGCGGATTTCAGGTTTGGCAGTGCAGACACCCTGGACAGTTATATTGACGGCGGCATGGGAAAATTTGGTCAAAGTGACGGCCAGCAAGTTTCTTTGTCGCAACTGGGAGCCGAGTTAGCCCTGAACTGGGATTCGGGGATCAGCGGTCATGTTGTGGCTAATGCCTATTTAGATGAAGAAGAAAGCGGTATCGGCCTGACCGAAGCCTACCTGAAATACCGAAGTTTACCCAATGCCTCAGGATACCGCTGGCAAAGCAAGGCGGGAATTTTCTATCCCTCGATTTCACTGGAAAATAATGCTTTTGCCTGGGCCAGTAAAAATACTTTAAATTCCTCGACCCTGAATACCTGGCTGGGGGAAGAAATCCGGGTACTGGGGGCTGAATTTATGCTGAACCGGTTGGGGAAAATACATAATTCAAAGCATGACTTTTCCCTGTCCGGCGCCATATTTGGCAATAACGATCCCGCCGGTGCCATGCTCGCCTGGCACGGCTGGACCATGAGCAGCCGCCAGACCTTATGGACCGAACGCCGCCCGCTACCGGATTTTGAAGCCAGCAGGCCGGGCAATATGCTCAGCCACCAGGCGAAAGAGTCAGATCCTTTTATCGAGCTGGACGATCGTTTGGGCTTTCATGTCAAAGCAAGGTGGAAATACCGCGGTAAGGGAGAGTTATCATCCGGTTATTATGATAATAACGGCCAACCTTATATCGTCAAAAAAGGCCAGTATGCCTGGAAAACGAGGTTTTACCATCTCGGTGGCAAGTGGCGCCTGGCTAAGGGGCTGGAGCTCAGTGGTCAGTATCTTAACGGCGCTACCCTGATGCAGAGCCCGAATAAGGAGGATGTGGTCAATAATGATTATGCCAGCGGTTATCTGGCGCTGACCAAAAAGTGGCGGCAACATCAGCTGACGCTGCGGGGAGAAGAGTTTTCGGTAACGGATAACGATAATACCCCGGGGGATAACAATACCGAATACGGTAAAGCCATGACGGTTAACTACCGTTATCACTATGTCAAAAACTGGTTTTTTTCCGGGGAATTTAACTGGATAGACAGTGAGCGCCCGGCGCGGCGTTATATAGGCCAGCCGGTTGAGCTTACCGAGCGTCAGTTGCAGTTTTCTGCCCGTTATTTCTTTTAGGGTTAGCGCCTCGATAGCGCTATGCTCTTCCCTGAGCACAGGGCCAGGAGTTTATTGTTCGGGCTTGTTTGCCGTTTGATTTTTTACCGCCTTATAGTAGCGGATCAACTCGGCGGTCGAACTGTCATGGCCGGCATCTTCTTCGTTTGACTCCAGCTCATGCTGAATTTTACTGGCCAGGCCTTTACCCAGCTCAACCCCCCATTGATCAAAGGAGCAGATTTGTAAAATGATGCCCTGAACAAAAATCTTATGCTCGTACAGGGCGATCAGTGAGCCCAGGGTTTTCGGGGTGATGCGCTTCATTAAAATGGTATTGGTTGGACGGTTGCCTTTATGCACCTTGTGCGGGGCTACCTTATCGATATAGTCCTGCTGTCGGCCTTTGGCGTGTAAATCTGCCCGGACTTGCCTTTCATCAACCCCGCACATCAAAGCCTGGGTCTGGGCAAAAAAGTTGGCCATCAGGGTTTCATGGTGGCCCTTGACCGGGGTATTGCTTGCCACCGAGCCGATAAAGTCTGCCGGTACCACATTATTGCTTTGATGCAGGTACTGATAAAAAGCATGCTGGCCGTTAATGCCGAGCTCACCCCAGATGGAGGGCACGGTTGGGTAATTTATCTCTTCCCCGTGCCAGCTGACCGACTTGCCGTTACTTTCCATTTCCGCCTGTTGCAGGTAGGCGCTGAGCATATGCAGCGATTGATCATAAGGCAAAATCGCCTGCGACTGGGCTCCTAAAAAGGTGCAGTTCCAGATACTGAGCAGGGCTAACATCACAGGGGCATTGTGTTCCAGCGGCGCCTGTTGGAAATGCTGATCCATTTCATGGCCGCCTTCGAGTAATTCAAGAAATTTGTCAAAGCCCAGATCCAGGGCGATGGGCAAGCCGATGGCAGACCAGAGGGAAAAGCGTCCGCCAACCCAATCCCACATTTCAAAGATATTCTCCCGGGCAATGCCAAACTTAGCGGCATTTTCCTGGTTGGTGGTCACTGCGATGAAATGTTTGGCAACCGCCTGCTCATCAAAAGAAGCGGATACCAGCCATTTCAGGGCGGTAGCGGCGTTAGTCATGGTTTCTGTGGTGGTAAAGGTTTTACTGGAGAGTATAAACAAGACCTTTTCCGGATTAAGCGGTCGCAGTACTTCGGCAATCTGGGCGCCGTCGACGTTGGAAACATAATGGACATTTAAACTGTTGTCACTATATTGTTTCAGGGCTTCGGTAACGGTTTGCGGTCCCAGGTTTGAGCCGCCGACCCCGATATTGACGACATCGGTAATGCGTTTGCCTGAATAACCTTTCCAGTGGCCCTGGCGAACTTGGTCGCTGAAGTTTTTCATTTTGTCCAGGGTCTGTTCGACCCGGTCAGTAATGTTTTCCCCTTCAAGGTTCAGTGCTATTTTGCTGCGGTTGCGCAATGCGGTATGCAACACCGCCCTGTCTTCGGTGCGGTTAATTCGTTCACCGGCAAACATTTTTTTGCGCCAGCGGGGAATGTCACAGTCACGTGCCAGGGTCAGCAGCTGAGCCATGGTTTGCTCGGTGATCAGATTTTTCGAATAATCGAGCAATAATGAAGGCAGCTGAATGGAAAATTTATTAAAACGCTGGCTATCAGCGGCAAAAAGATCATTCATATGTTGTTGTTTCATTTGCAGCGCATGGGCAGACAAGGCCTGCCAGCTGGCAAGGGAAGTTCTTGCGGTCATTGAAAATCCTCGGGATTAGCTCTGGTCGGTTGGGTATCCGGGTATTATCTAAGCGAAAGCTTGAGCATACCCGGGTAATATGATGTTTATATGATCGCAGCCGGGGTTTACTTAACGCCGGCCGGACAATTTCAGCTGCTTTGGCCTTAGCCGTGCTCGGCTTCGAGCAGCACTTCCTGGGTGGGTTTTTTCAGCAGGTTAAAGGCCATCATTAAAAATAACATCCCGGCAAAACCCGTGGCCAGGTAAAAGCCGTATTTGACATCGCCGAACAGGTCGCTGACTGCTCCCATGGCGAGCGGACCCAGGGCGGCGGCGACGGCAGTAAAAAATAAAATGACTCCGGCGACAGCACCGTGTTCGGATTTTTTAAAGCAGCTGATGCCTTTTGAATTCAGGGTCGGGTAGATCATTGACATAAATAACCCGGATAATGGCAGCAGGAATACGGCTACCTGGATACCGTAAATCATACTGAAAAAGTAACAGCAAAAGATAGCCAGGCTGGTGACAAACATCACCTGCATCCAGTTAAATTTGCTCAGGACCCAGGCCCCTAAAAACCGTCCAAAGGCGCGAAAAACAAAGAAGATGGTTAAGGCATAGGTAGCCAGCCACACCATATCCCCCTGGTAATCGCGCAGCAGGGTCGGCATCCAGACATAAATGGCGACTTCGGTGATCACATATAAGGCAATGGCGGAGGAAAACCCCAGGGCATAAGGGTTTTTCATCATGTGCAGGGTGCGTTTTAAGGTGATTTCTTCACTGTGATCTTTTTTCATGGCGGGGTAATTGGTTTTCCATGCCAACAGGCACAGGGCCGCACATAAGATGCCGGCGATCACATACAGGTATTTCCAGGCAAAACCGCTGACCAGCAGGTAGCTGACGATGGCCGGCCCGATAATGGCGCCGACGCCAAAAAAGCCTTCCACGGTATTCATGGTGGTGGTGTGTTCTTTACCCGAGGCGGAAATATCGCCGATCAGCGCCAGGGCGCCGGTTTTAAAGAAACCTATGGCGCAGCCCGAGCACACCATCAGGGTGAGGAAAAACCAGAAGGAATCACCTACGGCAAATAAAAAGCTGGTGACGGAGAAAATGATCAACCCGAGAATAATGGTTGTCTTGCGGCCGAGTTTGTCGGCA
Organism: Thalassomonas sp. RHCl1; assembly: GCF_947387555.1. GTDB lineage: Bacteria > Pseudomonadota > Gammaproteobacteria > Enterobacterales > Alteromonadaceae > Thalassomonas. The sequence goes on along the minus strand of NZ_CANDNZ010000023.1, from coordinate 58,188 downwards.
AGAAAACCCAGCAACAGGCCACTAAGGGCGATGGCGATCATGGGCACATAATGAAAGGCGCTGGCAGCAGTTAAGCTGAGATCATAGGCGGTAATGATCTCCGGAATGATGACGCCAACCGCATCTGTGGTCATGGCAAACATCATAAACATCATATAAGTTAACCATTTAATGCGTTGCATTTGCTGGTGGTCGATAGGGTTTGTTGCATTCATCATAAAAAACCTTTCTGTTGTTTTCATCCTGCTAAGCTCATCTGGTATCTAGACAGGTTATCAGGCGTATTAGCGTATTTGGAAATAAACAATAATTTTTCTTGAATCTATTTGATATTTGATTAAAGATAATACTTAATCGATTAAGTTTCAAATTATTTATTACCCTAGTGAGTACACTGATGAAAAATAACGTGCAATTAATCACCTATGCTGACCGGCTCTCTGGCGCCGGTATTCCTGAGCTTCATGAGTTACTGGCTAATGAACTAAGCGGTTTATTTTCCGGGGTACATATTTTGCCCTTCTTTTATCCCATCGACGGCAGCGACGCCGGTTTTGATCCGATAGATCATACCCGGGTTGATGAGCGTATCGGGTGCTGGCAAGACATTAAGGCGCTGGGCAGAGATTGTGAGATCATGGCAGATCTTATTGTCAACCATGCCTCGGCGGAATCGAAAGAATTTAAGGATGTGCTGGCGAAAGGACAAGCTTCGGCTTATTGGGACTTATTTCTGACCAAGGACAAGGTTTTTCCTGATGGCGCCAGTGAAGCACTGCTGTCGCTGATCCCCCGGCCAAAAACCACCGGCTGTTTTACCCCTTATCAACTGGCAACGGGGGAAAGCGTCGATTTTTGGACCACATTTACCGACAGCCAGATAGACTTGGATGTTAAAAGCGAGCTGGGGCGCGAATACCTTAACAAGGTGATTGATACCTTTGCCGCCAATAATATCAGTTATATCCGCTTGGATGCGGCGGGGTTTGCCATTAAAAAAGCCGGCACCAGCTGTTTTATGATAGATGAAACCTTCGATTTTATTAATCAGTTATCCGATATGGCCAATAAAGCCGGCATGAAGTCGCTGGTGGAAATACATTCCTATTATAAAACCCAGATTGAAATCGCCAAACGGGTGAACCTGGTGTATGACTTTGCCCTGCCGCCGCTGGTGCTGCATTATTTGACCACCCGGGATGTACAGCCGCTGGTGAACTGGTTAAAGATCTCACCGAGAAATTGTATTACCGTACTTGATACCCATGACGGCATAGGTATTGAGGATGCTGCCGGAAAAGACGGCCTGCCGGGTTTATTGAGTCAGCAGCAAATTGAGACACTGATCGCTGCTATCCACAGCAACAGCGGCGGCGGCAGTGAACAAGCCTCAGGGGCCGCCGCCAGTAATGTTGATATCTATCAGGTTAACTGCAGCTATTATGATGCCCTGGCGAAAGACGATCTCAATTACCTGATCGCCCGTGCTATCCAGTTCTTTTCGCCCGGCGTGCCCCAGGTTTATTATGGCGGTTTGCTGGCGCTGGAAAATGATATGCAATTGCTGGCAAGCACTAATGTCGGCCGGGATATTAATCGTTCATACCTGAACAAAAACCAGGTGGCAGCGGCCATGGAGAAACCTGTGGTGAAAGCCTTGTCTGCCTTGATTAGGCTGCGCAACCAGAGTGAGGCGTTTAACGGCCTGTTTGAAATTTGCGGTGATAAGCAAAAGCTGTGTATGAAATGGATAAATGGTCGTGAGAGTGCCCGTTTAGTGGTGGATATGGCGCTGCAACAGGCGAGTATCTTCCTCAGTGACGGTGAGCATCAGCAGCAGCTGGATTTGGCCGAATTACTGGCGGGCAGTTAACCCCGGGTTTTACATAACAACGCCGGCTTTAAAAACCGGCGAAACTGCTCCGGGGTGCCTGTTGCTATCCCGGCCTTTGGCGTACTCTTAGCTGTTAACAGCTGTCGCCCATTTGCAGCTCATAGCTTAAGACTTCATTATGATTGTCATTATCGATAAAGAGTTTAGCGGCAGTTTCTCCCTTAAGATCACTGTACTGGTGAATCGTGGTCAGCTTAGGGGTGGATCTTAACGATTCTTCGATACCGTCAAAACCGACAATGCGGATATCTTCGGGGATCTTCAACCCCATCACTGTGGCTTCGCGGATGGCGGCCAGGGCGATCAGATCACTCATGCACAACAGGACATTTGGCTGCGGCTGACAGGAAAGGGCTTCCCTGGCGGCCAGTGAAGCGAGTTTGATATTACTTTCCGGGATATTCCAGATGCGATCGCCGCCGAGGTTGATGCCTTTTTCCGACAACGCTTTGCTATAACCGTCCAGGCGGCGGTGTGAAATCGAGCTGTTGCAGTCGAGCAATTCCTTGTCATATACCCGGCAAATTTGTTCGCTGTCCACAAGGCGCAGGCCGAGTACGGCGACATTATCCTGTTCAAGCCGTATCGCCTGATCGGCAATTTGGTAGGCGGCCTGCTCGTTATCGATATTGACTGAGGCCATGCCTTCAATATCAAAATCGACGGTGACGATTTTCTTACCCGATGTCTTTAGCTGGGGGATCAGCTTAGGGTTTCTTGGCGCGCCGTAACAGATAAAGCCGTCGACGAAATCGACCACCGACTGGATACTTTGGGACTGTCCGGAATATAACAGTAAATTCAGGTTGTTCTTTTCCAGCACCGAAGTGACCCCACGCATAAATTGGTTGGCAACGGGATCCGAGACCATATATTCCAGGCTGTCCGGCAAGACCAGGGCAACTATGTTGGAGCTGCCTTTTCTCAGCAGCCTGGCGGCCTGGTTGGGGCCGCTGTAACCTAGCTCATGGCAGGCGGCGAGGATTTCTTTACGCCTTTTTTCTGATAGCTGATCGGGGCGGTTAAAGGCATTAGAAACCGTTGCATTGGACACCCCCAGGATGTCCGCCACTTTTTTTAATGTTAAACCATTGCTTTTTTTCATCTTGCTCACTTTTTTGTGCTACTCAGCTTAGCTCAGCATCAAAACTTAATTTGCCCGTTTGCTGTTAAGCCTGGTTCGGCGAAGGAATAAAATAACGGCCGAACCCAGGGGTGTAAAGCCCGCCACGACCGATCGCTGATTTAATTGTTACACATTATCAGGTATCGCTTTGCTATGTTAGCTTTATTTTTCTTATTTGATTAAGTTGTTTTGTTTGTGGTTATGCCGGCAGATAAAGCACTCTGCCCGGCTGTTTTATCTGCAGATAAAGTTCAGTAATTTCGCAGTAAATTATTATCTTGAGCCCGGTTAGCTTAAATATCAGCCAAATAGACTTGCAATTATAAAATCATTTGTTAATCTTAAAAGTAACTTAATCGATTAAGCTTTGGTTTAGGTTAAGTCGGAAGACTGTGATTTTTATGACCTATAATTTGACAACTAAAACCGCATAGAAATCACGCCAAAATTAACAGAAAGTAACGAGGGGAAAGCAATGTCTCACCATTTGTCAAAGAAGTTTTCGTTAAGCGTGTTAGCTCTTGCCATCAGCAGTACGGCTATCGCGGCTGAAGGAGAGAATAAAGAAGCAGATCAAAATGATTCACTGGGGATGGAGCGCATAGTCGTAACCGGTGTTGCCAAGGGTAAAACCATCATGGCATCGAGCGTGTCCATCAGCAGTTTTTCTGCCGAACAAATGGAAGTGGCCACACCGAGAACCACCTCGGAAATTTTCCGCTCTTTACCGGGTATCCGCTCTGAAGCCACCGGCGGTGAAGGTAATGCCAATATTGCGGTGCGCGGTTTACCCGTAGCGGCCGGGGGAGCTAAATTCCTGCAGCTGCAGGAAGATGGCCTGCCGGTGATGCAATTTGGCGACATCTCTTTTGGTAATGCCGATACCTTCCTGCGCGCCGACTCGACCGTACAAACGGTTGAAGCTATTCGTGGCGGTACCTCGGCGACTGCCGCCAGTAACGCCCCCGGTGGTATCATTAACTTTATCAGCAAAACCGGTGACAGCGAGTCCGGCAGCGTTTCTACCACCATCGGCCTGGATTACGACAGCTACCGCACCGATTTTGAATACGGCAGCTATATCAATGACAGCACTCGTTTTCATATCGGCGGCTTTTTACGCACGGGTGAAGGGGCACGGGATACCGGCTACACCTCAAATAAAGGTGGCCAAATCAAGGCGAACCTGACCAAAGAATTTGACGATGGTTACGTGCGTTTTTACTTCAAGCACTTAGACGATAAAACGGTTGGCTACCTGCCGATGCCTATGTATGCCAACGGCGATTCCCTGCCGGGTTTTGACTCGCAGGAAGATACGCCGCATTCGGCCTACCTGCTTTCCACGCTGCGACTTGACGGCGACGGCAATATCAGCCGCGGCGATGTCCGTGACGGCATGAACCCTGTGGTCAACAGCATAGGTTTTGAAGCCTTTTTCGAACTGGGCAATAACTGGTCCATCGAAAACCGCTTAAGAAAAAGCGATGTCAGCGGTAACTATAATTCCTTAATTCCTGCCAGCGTTGAAGACAGCAGTGCTATTGCCAGTGCTATCGGCGGTGACGGTGCCTCTTTGATGTATGCCAACGGGCCTGATGCCGGACAGGCATTTGGTGATGATATGGCGATGCGTATCCATACCTTTGATGTTGAAATTGAAGATTTGAGCTCGATTGTTAACGATCTGAAACTGACCAAAGAACTTGATTACGCCACGGTAACCTTCGGTTATTATAAATCGACACAGAATATTGCCATGTCCTGGATGTGGAACTCTTACCTGATGGAAGTCAAAGGCGATAATGCTGCTCTGCTTGATGTTGTCGGCAGCGACGGCACCAACTATTCCGACAATGGTCTTTATGCCTATGGCGTGCCTTACTGGGGCAACTGTTGTCAGCGGGCTTATGATGCCGAATATGATATCGATGCGCCCTATATCAATATTTCTGCCGACTTTGACGATTTGACCATAGATGCCAGCTTCCGCCACGACAGTGGTGAAGCCAGTGGTTATTATGCTGCTACCGTGCAGTCACAAGTGGATATGAACCGTGACGGTGAGATCTCTATTCCTGAGCAAAGTGTATCTTCGGCAGATATTGCCAATGCTTCCCCCATCAATTACGACTGGAGTTATAACTCTTATACGCTAGGGGCCAACTACTTCCTGGATGATAACCTGGCGGTTTTTGCCAACTTCAGCCATGGCGGCCGTGCCAATGCCGACCGTTTGATGTACGGTAAAATCAATAGTGATGGCTCGGTCGCGGAGCAGGATGCGGTGGATGAAGTCGACCAATATGAACTTGGGGTGAAATTCCGCAAGGATAAGTTCTCCCTTTTTGCCACGGCGTTTTTTGCCGAAACCGAAGAGCAGAACTTTGAAGCCACCAGCCAGAGGTTCTTTGACCGGGTTTATGAAGCCAAAGGCATCGAGCTGGAGTCGGCCTATTATTTCGGTAATTTCGATGTGCGCGGCAGCATTACCTGGACCGATGCCGAGATCACTAAAGATGCCATAAATGCTGATGTCGTTGGCAATACCCCGCGCAGACAGGCGGATTTCATTTACTCTCTTATCGGCCGTTATAACTTCAACAACGGCTCTGCCGGTTTAAGTGTCATCGGTACCACAGACGCCTATGCCCAGGATAATAACGATCTGGAATTCGACGGTTATACCCAGGTAAACGGTTTTGTCTCTTATATGATGACAGAAAACATGTCGGTATCGTTAAACGTCAACAACCTGTTTGATACCAATGGCATCACCGAAGCCGAAGAAGGCAGCGTGCCGGATAACGGCATTATCCGTGCCCGCACCATTAACGGCCGGACGACGTCATTAGCACTGAAATATGAGTTCTGATATCGGTTAATGTCAACAAAGCCCCTGTGCCCGGCATAACTTCGGGCATCGCCGGGCTTTTATTTTACCCGCTGTGTTGCGGCATAACGCCAGATAAAACAGCGGGTTGTTTTTTAAGGAAACCTCAATGAAAAAAGTGTTGTGCTTTGGTGAAGTGCTCATCGACTTTTTACCTAATGAAGACGATGAAACCAGCTTCAAACCTATTGCTGGCGGAGCACCTGCAAATGTTGCAGTGGCCATTGCAAAACTTGGCGGCGAAAGTTATTTTGTCGGCGGCATCGGCTCGGATAATTTTGGCTTGTTTTTACAAAAGCAATTGGCGGCCTATCAGGTGAAAACCGATTATTTATGCAGTTTTGAAAACAGCAATTCGGCCCTGGTGCTGGTATCCCTGGACGATAAAAAAGAGCGTAGCTTTAATTTTTACCGGCACGATACCGCAGATATGCGTTTTAGCAGTGACGATTTTCAGGAAGAAAGTTTCAAACGTTCGGATATTTTCCATTATTGCTCCAATACCCTGACCACAGCAAAACTGGCGCAAACCACCTTAACCGGATTAAAGCTGGCCAAAGAAAACGGCTTACTGGTGAGTCTGGATGTCAACTTAAGATTAACCTTGTGGTCGGAGGCTTCGGTATTATCTTCGCGTATTCTTGAGTGCCTGCCTTATACCGATATTATAAAATTCAGCCGCGAAGAGTTGTTATATTTGTCTGAGCAGCTCAGCCAAAGTGCCGACGAACTGATAAGTTATTGCCTGAAAACCGGTCCGTCCCTGGTGGTGGTGACCGACGGCGGTAATGAAATATCGGTATATAGCCGGGAGTATCATTTTGTTCATCAGGCCCCGGCTATCACCCCGGTAGATACTACCGCGGCAGGTGATGCTTTTGTTGGCGGCCTGCTTTACCAGCTGGCGTACCGGGATCTCGATATTGCAGCTTTTCAGGCGCTGTTAACACAGCAAACTTATGTTGAAAATATCGTTGAGTTTGCCACCTTATGCGGCGCTTTTACCTGCACGCAAAAAGGCGCTTTTCCGGCGCTGCCCACCCTGGCAGATATCAGAGACTAGCAACTTTGTTCGGCTGAAAAAGCAAGCCCGGCATCTGCCGGGCTTTTGTTTTTAAGGGCTTGGCTAATCCATTTGTACCGGGATTAATGCCATTTAATGCTATATTCGGGCAGGACATCTATGGGTAAATGATTAACCTTCTCCAGGCTGGCCTGGATCCGCGGAGAATTCACCGCCCAGCGGTCAAAAAAGGCCTGCACCTTAGTGTTGTCGCCATCCCCTTCGAGGATTAGCAGGGCTTTTGCCAGGGAGGCGACATTTTCTTCAAACTTCTTGTCGTTCAAGGTCCAGCGGCCGCTGTGGTCATCATAAGTCACCCCGCCGTTTTCGGCGAAATAATTTAGCGATAATACCGCGGCTTTGCCATGGGCCTGGTTTAAGCCAAAACGCATCGAGCGGAATAAGCTGCCCAAATAAGAGATGAAAAAGTTATTGCGGCGCTTGGCATCCACTATGCCTTTATCCATCAGGTAAATCAGCGAGTGCATGCCGCTGATATCGGCTTTTGCCTCTTCCAGGGCGTTATAGTTAGGGCCTATGGCGGCATTGGTGGCTATGCCTTTTTTACTGCCGACCTTAACGGTTCTCGGCCCCAGGGCATGGCTGATTTCATGCATGAGTACAAACTGGAAAAAGCCGTCGTCGGAAATGTCCGGCAATTGTTTTTCGTTGATCAGCACTTCACTGACCGGTTTGATAATGCCGCTGAACCTGGCTTCGAACATGTTTTTCCAGAAGGTTTTTTTCGTACCTTTAAGCTCGTGTACCGCGGGATCGTTGGGCAGGTTGGTGGCAACCGCCTGGTAACCGACGATAGCCATACCGGTGCGGATAATATCCCTGACGACAACAAACTTGGTCGTTAAACCGCCGACTACGGAGCGGTATTGTTCGGGGATCGGCAGATTGTTTTCCATTTCCTGCAGGTATTGGGTGTATAAGTCCAATTTTGCCGATTCTTCTTTATCCACTACTTCGATATAGGCCTGGTACTTGGCTTTTACCCCTTTAATACCGTCGTCGTAGGTTTCGAAAGGACCAAAGACCAGATCAAATTTATTGCCGGCCAGATCTATCCAGGCAACGTCGGCATCAAAATATTCATCGGTGAGCAGTGCCCTGGCCTTTAAACGCAGGAATTTGGCGAACGAAGCATTGTCGGTCAGTTCCGCGACTTCATTAAGCAGCTCGATCACGGGATCTAGCAGAGCTTTATAGGCCTGGTAATATCTTACGGCCCTATAACCTCCTTTGCCGTCTTTTTGGATCACGGTATAGGGGTTCATAAATTCAGCCTGCTGTTCTTTGGGCAGAGTTTTCATATAGCTGTTGAATTCTTCGGCGCTGAGGCCGCGGGGGTAAAACTCCTGTCCCGGGTAATAGGTTTGTTGCCCCATAAAGGCAACATTGTTGTTGAGCTGTTCAAACGGGGCGCCGTTGCGATTAAGCAGGGTCAGTAATTTTTGCGCCTGTTCGCTTTCTGGCACCAGTTCCAGGGCATCCCGTAATTCCCGGCCGTATTTGGAGGTTTGCTGCCAGTAGACTTCATGCAGCAGTTCGGCTGCTTTGACCAGTTTTTGCAGGATCAGCTTGTCTTTGGCGGAGAAATGGCTGGCATCATATTCCATTTTATAGGGGCTGTATTGTGCCAGATAACGGTCAAGATTGGTGTTATGGTCGGCACTGACCTGGCCGCTGAAGGCCGCGGTAATCGATAACGAAAGGGCGAGCAGGGTCTTTTTCATAACGTCTCCTTATTATTTTTTTTATTGTTAAAGAGTACCAAAGGCATTTTTGATATGCGAGGAGAACAGCGCAATAACACGGGTTTTCATCGCATTTTTCCTTTAAATCACAACAAGTTTTCATTTTTCAGTGAGGCTGGCAAACTAGAGGGATCTGCTAACAGCTTCTATACTAAATACAATAATGAGGTCAGGAAGGTATAAAAATTGACCTTGAGTTGTTATTTCTCACTTTTCCGATTCCTAATTAATGCTTTGATGTGAAGTAATATGAAGTGATGTGAAGTGATGTGATGAGGAAGGGCTGAATGTTAGTTCGTGTGATCGCCAGTCTGGTTATATGCTTGTTCTTTTTTCCGCCATTGGCCCGGGCGGATGAGACGGAATTAAAAATAGCCCTGGGAAATTTTCGGCCGTTATTTGCAGGCCCTAATCAATCTGCTTTATTTAAAGATCTCATCGATGGCGTTTATGCCTATATTCCTTCAAAAAGAATTACCTATCGTTATATGTTGTCCAATGCCCGACTGGTGGTTGAGCTCAATGAGAAGACTGTTGATGGCGCCGCCAACATTTTTTCGAAAAGTGAAATCAATGGCTGTATCAGTCAGCCGATATTCAGGTATTCGGATGTGGCTATCACCCGCAGGGACAGGGGAATGAAAATCAACTCGGTAGAGGATTTAAAAGGTGTTTCCGTGGTGACCTATCAAAGGGCCCGTACTTTGCTGGGAAAAGCATTTAATGCTGCGGTAGCGGACAATGAATATTATAAGGAAGTGCCGAAACCGAAAGAGCAGGCGAGGTTGCTGGCCATCGGCATGGTGGATGTCAGTATCGGTGACAAATATATCTTCCTGCACAGCTTAAAAACCTGGTCCAAGGGGAACTTTGATGCCAATGAGTTTGTGATCCATCCGATTTTCCCCGATGTCTATACCTATATGGGCTTTAACCGCCAGGAACTGTGCGATGAATTTGACTTGGCGCTGTCGCTGTTTAAAGCAAGCGGGCGTTATGAAGAAATCTTCGAAGAGCATTTGTTTGCCTTAGGTTATCGCCATTAGCGGATTGCGGGCGATATAAATTTAAATGATCCTTGTTCTTTTCCACCGCTTTATCCGATAATCCCGTTACTTTTTCCTGCCAGCTTTATTTACAAGAGAGCTAATGACAACAGATATTCATCAACTCCTGCACCGTTATTTTGGCTATCAAAGCTTCCGCCCGGGTCAGGCCGAAGTTATTCAGACCATAGTTTCAGGGCGCAGCGCCGCCGCCATTTTTCCCACCGGTGCCGGCAAATCCCTTTGCTACCAGTTATCGGCTTTATGCTTGCCCCATTTAACATTAGTGGTTTCTCCTTTATTGGCGCTGATGAAAGACCAACTGGAATTTTTACAGAGCAAGGGCATAACGGCGGCGAGTATAGATTCGGCCCAGTCAAAAGCACAAGCGCAAGAAGTGATGAACCGGGTGCGCAGCGGTGATATTAAAATTTTGATGATTTCTGTTGAGCGTCTTAACAATGAAAGGTTCCGCCAGTTTATTGCCCAGGTAAAGTTGTCGTTATTGGTGGTGGATGAAGCCCACTGTATTTCTGAATGGGGGCATAATTTCAGGCCGGACTATCTCAAACTGCCGGTATACATGCAGGAGCTGGCGATTCCTCAGGTGTTGTTGCTGACGGCGACGGCAACCACGGCGGTTATTGAAGACATGGGCAATAAACTTGGCGTACGGGCCGGAGATGTAGTCTTAACCGGGTTTTATCGCGCCAACCTGGATCTGGCTGTGCTCGGGGTTAGCCAAAATGACAAGCTGGCGGCATTAACGTCCTGGCTCCAAGATAAACACCAGCACAGCGGTATCATTTATGTCACCCTGCAGCAAAGCGCCGAGGTGCTGGCGGGGCAATTAAAACAGCAAGGTTTAAACGCACAGGCCTACCATGCCGGTATGTCGGCCGAGGATCGCCAGCAGATCCAGCAGCAGTTTATGTCAGGTGCTATTAAGCTGATTGTTGCCACCATAGCGTTTGGCATGGGCATAGATAAAAGCGATATCCGTTATGTGGTGCATTACGACCTGCCTAAATCAATAGAAAACTATGCCCAGGAAATCGGCCGGGCGGGGCGTGACGGCTTGTCTTCCCATTGTCTGGTGTTGGCCAATGCCGACAATTTAAATGTGCTGGAAAACTTTGTTTATGGTGATACTCCTGAGGCGGATGCCATCCGTTATGTGCTTGATGAAATTGCACAGCAGCAGGATCAGTGGCAGCTGGTATTAAACAGCTTATCCAATGACGCCAATATTCGTTTGTTAAGTTTAAAAACCTTACTGGTTTATCTGGAGCTTTTTGGCGTGCTTAAACCGGCATACAGTTATTTTGCCGAATATAAGTTTAAGCTCCCGGGTAAGTCTGAGCAGCAATTAATCACCAGTTTTAGCGGCGAGCGGGCGGACTTTATTGAGGCCTTACTACAGTCTTGTGACAAGGCGAGAACCTGGTATACGATAAACTTTGATCAGCTGCAGCACATATATCCCAGCGACCGGCAAAGGGTGCTGACGGCACTGGAATATCTTGATAGCCATGGGCTTATCGAGTTGCAGGCGAAAACCATGACCCAGGTTTATCAGGTGCTGAATTCGCCCTACGGCATTGAACAACTGACGGGCCTGCTAAGCGAAAAATTTGCAACCAAAGAACAAAGTGAAATCAAGCGTATTCATCAGCTATTGGCGTTTTTTACCGGGGATAGCTGTTTAAGCCGGCGCCTGGGACAATATTTTGCCGATGAGCAGCTGACACAAAATTGTGGCCATTGCAGCGTTTGCCGGGGACAGGTGGCGCTATTGCCGCAAGCGGCCCCGCTTGCGCCGCTGGAAAGTTTCGATTTCGGCGATATTTCTGGCGAGATCATGAGTAAATTGGGGCACCAGGCCAGCAGTGTGCTGATCAGCCGTTTTCTTTGCGGTTTAACGACACCTGTTTTTACTAAGCTCAGGGTGCGCAAACTGAAGAGTTTTGCTTTGCTTGAACATTACCGCTTTTCTCAGGTTAAGGTCTGGGTCGATACTCACTTGGCAGAACATCAGAACAGCGAGCCTGGATAAAAATACAGTAATGATTTATTATCCAGTATATCAGTTTATTGCTGCGCATCTTATATGAAACTTTATATTGCTGAAAAACCAAGTTTAGGGCGGGCGATTGCCGCGGCTTTGCCTAAACCCCATAAGAATAATCCGGGGTTTATCCAGCTGGGCAACGGTGATGTCGTCAGCTGGTGTATCGGCCATATCCTGGAGCAGGCCGAGCCGGAAACTTATGATCAAAAATATAAACAGTGGAAACTGGAGCATCTGCCGATAGTACCACAGCAGTGGCAGTTAAAACCTAAATCACAAACCCGAAGCCAGCTAACGGTTTTACGTAAACTGGTGAAGCAGGCGGATGAGATCATTCATGCCGGCGATCCCGACCGCGAAGGCCAGCTATTGGTGGATGAGGTGATCGATTACTTAAAGCTGGCGAAAACGAAAAAAGCCCGGGTAAAACGTTTGCTGGTCAGCGATTTAAATACCAGTGCGGTAAAACGTTCATTGGCGGCGCTGAAGGCCAACCGCGACTTTATCCCTTTATCGGTTTCAGCCCTGGCCCGCAGCCGTGCCGACTGGTTATACGGCATTAACCTCACCCGAACCTATACCCTGCAGGGGCAAAAAGTCGGCTTTAAAGGGGTGCTTTCCGTCGGCCGGGTGCAGACCCCGGTATTGGGACTGGTGGTGCGCAGGGATGAGGAAATCGCCAACTTTGTCAGCAAACCTTTTTATGAGGTGTATGCCGATATTGTTTGTGCAAACGGCGAGAGCTTTAGCGCCAAATGGCAGCCAAGCCAGGAATGCTCGCCTTATATGGACGAGCAGGACAGGGTGGTGGTTAAGGCGCTGGCGGAAAATGTCGTGCGCCGCATCAGCGGGCAACCGGCGACGGTTACCTCGGTTGTTAAAGAAAACAAAAAACAATCGCCGCCTTTGCCGTTTAATTTATCGGCGCTGCAAATCGAGGCTGCCAAGATCTATTCCATGAATGCCAAGCTGGTACTGGATATCTGTCAGTCCCTTTATGAAAAACATAAGCTGATCACCTACCCGAGATCCGATTGCCGTTATTTGCCTGAAGAGCAGCATAAGCTGGCGCCGGGCATTATTAATATGCTTGCTTCATCTTCCCAGTATGGCCAGGCGGCAGGACAGGCGAACGCAGGCTTGAAAAGCAAAGCGTTTAACGATAAAAAAGTCGGCGCCCACCATGCGATCGTGCCGACGGAAAAATCCGCGGCTAATATCCAGTTAAATACCTTTGAGAAGAATATCTACCAGTTGATTGTGCGCCAGTATCTGGCCCAGTTTTATCCGGCGCACAGCTATGATCAAACTAAGGTTGAGCTGAATATCGGCGGCGGAAAATTTACCGCCAGTGCGAAAAATACTGTGGTGATCGGCTGGAAAGTGCTTTGGCCGCAAAAAAGTGCGGCCAAGACAAAAGCGCATAACCCGGATGAGGCGGAGGAAGCCCAAAGCCAGCATTTACCTGAGTTACATCAGGAGGATGTCTTGTTGTGCCAACAGGGGCGGCTGGCGGAAAAAATGACCAAACCGCCGCAGGCTTTTACCGATGCGACTTTGCTGGCGGCAATGACAGGCATCAACCGTTTTGTCAGCGACAAGGCGCTGAAAAAGATCCTAAAAGATACCGACGGTCTCGGCACCGAGGCTACCCGGGCCGGGATTATCGAATTATTGTTTAAACGGGATTTCCTCTGTCGCCAGGGCAAGCAGATTCATGCCACCGAAGTGGGTAAAGCGCTGATCGCCACCTTGCCGGAAGCGGCGACCTTACCGGATATGACTGCCCAATGGGAAGCAAGCCTGAATGCCATCAGTGAAAAACAAGTCAGTTACCAGAGTTTTATGCAGCCCCTGACCCAAACCCTGCACCAGCTGGTGGAGCAGGCCTGCCAACAGCTGCCTTCACAGTTGCAGGGGCTTAAGGTTAAATCGGCATCCGGTTTTAAAAAGAAAGGCAGGAGGCGAAGAAAAGCGCCGGCGGCTAAAGTCTAGCGGCGGCACTGGATAAATAAGTTGTTGATTTATGTGAATCGTTTTATGCTTGTGATCCCTTATGTAGTTTGTTTTATTAGGTGTTGTGTATGGAAACGCTGATTATTTGCGCCATGATTGCCGCGCTGTTACCTTATTTAGCCAAAGCTCCGCTGGCTTATGCCATGAATAAGGAGAGCCGTTATGATAATAATTACCCCAGGGAGCAACAAGCCAGGTTAACAGGGTTTGGTGCCCGTGCCTCAGCCGCCCACTATAACTCTTTTGAGTCCTTGATTATTTTCTCATTAGCCATAGCTCTGGTTTTGGCGACCGATTCCGTTGATAAAACTGTTGAACGCCTGGCGATGATCTATGTTGCTGCCAGGGTTACCTATTGTTTGATGTATTATTTTGATCAGGATAAGTTGCGTTCCCTGGTATGGTTTGTCGGTTTAGCCGCACCACTGGCCATGATGTGGCAGTGTTTACCCTGATTATTTCCGGCATTAAGGTAGTTTGCTCCCGCTTTTAAGCTGATATCCCGGCGTAAATGTCAGGTTGATGAATTGCCATCAGGTTTTGGGGGGAGCTTGCGACACTAAAGCCGAATTGGCGGTATAAATCGTGGGCATCGGCTGTGCATAACATAAAACGCCTCAGGCCCTGCAGTTCAGGCTCTTTGAGTATTTCAGACATCAGCTGTTTGCTGATCCCGCGACCCCGGTATGGCTCGAGCACAAAGACATCAGCCAGGTAGGCGAAACTGGCTTTGTCTGTGATCACCCGGGCAAAGGCGATTTGCCGGCGGCCGTCAAAAGCGGCGAAACACATGGAATTGTCGATAGACTTTTGTACCAGGTCTTTGGGTATATCTTTGGCCCAGTAAGAGCGTTTTAAATAGCCATGAATCACATCCAGTTGCATCTCTTCTTGTTGATTACTAAAGCGAATTGACGGGCTTATTTGTTTGAGCATTTATCTCTCCTGAATTTACTTTCGGTTTTTCGAGTTGCCTTGATTTTCAACAGTGAAATGAAGAACCTAACGATGTAATTAAATAAAAAGTAAGGCCACGGCAATCAGGGTTAATATGGCCAAAAACCGGTTAAACCTTTGTCTGGCAAGCTCTGTGGCTAAAAAACGGCTGATCAGCGAGCCAAATAGCGTCCAGGCGCTGTTACTCATTAACCCCACCAGATTGAATATCAGGCAGGCCTGAATCACGGAAAGCAGGTACAGATCTCCCGGCAGACTAAAAGCGGTGATGCAGGATAAAACCATCATCATGGACTTGGGATTAATAAACTGTAATAGCGCCCCCTGGCGAAAGCCTATCAGGTTGGCTGCGCCGCTTTGTTGTTTGTGACTCCTGGAAAATGCCATTTTTACTGCCAGATAAATAAGGTAAGCAGCGCCGAGCAGTTTGAGGTAAAAATACCAGTGGGGATTCTGGGCGAGTATACCGCCTATACCCGAGCCCATCAGGATAAAAAGCCCGGTAATACCCGCCCTGATGCCGAAAAGAAACGGCAGGGTCTGGCGGTAACCAAAACGGCTGCCGGATAAGGTCAACAAGGTGTTGTTAGGCCCTGGGGTTGCGGTGGCTAGCAGGGTAAAAAGGAATAGCGGAATAAGTATGCTGCTGAGTTCTATCTGGGCTGCCATAAAGTTATCTTTATCGGTTATCATGAATTAAAAACAGATATTGTATGCGTACAATTCTGTGTTTTTAATGGTTGTTAGGTGTTTTTTATGATATATAGGGGTACAAATAGATCAAGGATTTTATTGTACCCATGACAATGTGGCAGCCCGAGTTAAAACCTTCCAGTTTGGCGAAATATAAACAAGTGGCAGATGCCATTGATGAAGCCGTGGCAAGCGGGGCACTTAAAGCCGGTGAAAAATTACCGCCCCAGCGCAGGTTGGCAGATGCCCTTGGTGTGACTATAGGCACTATCACCCGCTCATATGCCGAGTCGGAGCGGCGCGGTACTGTGGTCGCCAGGGTCGGCAGCGGTACTTATATTAAGCAGGCGGAGCCGGGGCCGTATGTCATGCTAACTGGCGATGACAGCCGTTATGATTTGCGCAGCTCCAAAGCTCCCGCTGGTCCCCAGGAAGATTTGATGGCTCAGGCGCTGACAGAGATTGCCGGGGATCGCCAGTTATTGGCCGCTTGTCTGGATTACCAGCCGGAAACCGGTTTGCAGCATCAAAGACAGCAATTGGCGGATTGGTTAAGCGGGCGTAACCTGGTGTGCAGTGCCGATGAAGTCTTGTTTACTTATGGCGGCCAGCACGGTATTTCCCTGTCGCTGCAAGCGACTTGCCGCAGCGGCGATACCGTTTTATGTGAAGGCTTGTCTTTTCCCGGCATTGCTCTGGCCTGCCAGGAGCAACAACTGAAGTGCCACGGTTTGGCGATGGATGAGCAGGGGGTGTTGCCGCAGGCGTTAATCTCTGCCTGCCAGCAATACAATCCCCGGGTGCTTTACCTGACATCACAAGTGCAAAATCCCAGTTGCGTGCAAATGCCTTTATCGCGAAAACTGGAGCTTATTGCCATTTGCCGGCAATACCAGCTGCTGATCCTGGACGATGATGTTCAGTTTTTACCGGAAAGTGAAAAAGTCAGCAGTTTTTACTTGCTCGCTCCCGAGCTGACCATTTATATCTCCAGCTTTTCCAAGAGTTTTTCCGGCGGGTTGCGCCTGGGTTACCTGGTGGCGCGGAACAGGCTCAGGAGCGGTTTAAGAAAAAGCCTGCGGGCCAGTTGCTGGACCATACCGCCGGTAATGGTAGAGCTGGTATGCCGCTGGCTGACCTCGGGAAAAATGGCCGAACAGGAAGCCTGGCTCACCCGGGAAATGCTGGCCCGGCACCGCATTCTGCAAAAGGAGTTGGCGGGATACCCGTTAATCACCTTGCCTTATGCCTTTAATGCCTGGCTGGCGTTGCCGGAGCACTGGCGGGCGGTAGACTTTGTTCAATATGCCCAAGGGAAAGGTTTATTGCTGCGGGCTGCGGAATCTTATGCCATAGGACGTTTTCCGGCGCCGCAAAATATCCGTATCAGTTTATGTGCTCCCCGCAGCTATGAAAGGTTAAAACAGGCCTTGGTGTTACTGAAACTATGCCTTGAGGATACCCCCGCCAGCGATGAGTTGGTGATGTAGCGCGAGCGTCTGGTTGCAAATTCTTTTAAGTTAAAATCTGCATTTTCTCTAATAAGTTCAAACTTTTGACATTTTTCCTGGCACATTAACTGCATTACCGGGGCAAGTGACTGTTTTAACTATGGAGAGAGACATGAAATTTAAAATGACCAGTCTGGCTTTATTGGTGTCTTTATCGGTAACTGCCGCTGAAACATCGATTGAAGAATATATTGGTAAAATAGCCAATATCTATATCGGCAAATCGGAAACCGTAAAGGTAGGCATAGTTGCAGAAGAAGATAAATATCTCGAGTGCCAGGAAGGTAACTGGCCCCTGAATTTCCAATTGGGACAGGTATACTCGGACAGCTGGTTAGATCTTGTGTCTACCGTCAACCGCACCCAGGAAACCGTGCGTATCGGTTATATCCCGGACAGTGAAAGCAGTTGTGATATTGAATATCTCGCCCTGGTACAGGGGGATGGTATTTCCGGAGTCGATCCCGATGACGGCAGCGCCTCATTGCTGCGCACCGGCGATTACGGCAATATTGCCTTAATAGGCACCAACGGCCTGACGGAGAGCAGTTATAGCGTCAGTGATTTTTATAACAATGATGTCGGCGCGGCGGCTTTTGACGGTTTTACCTATAAAGAGCAGATTAATGACGAAGAAGGCGTGGAGAAACTCGGCCGCGGCTTCTGGATGGTGAAAAAAGAGCTGAATACCGATCACGATCCTGATTTTGTCGAGCCGGAGTACTGGCTGCAGGTGGATTTTGACGGTTTAGTGAAAATCACCGGCTTCCGTGTGGTATTAAACGACCAGTCGCGTCAGTTGGGACGTGGGCCTGAGAAAGTGGTGCTGCAGGTATCCAGTGACGGCGAAACCTTTGTTGATCACGAGTCTTACCTGTTATCCCAGGTCTCGGATCAAATTGCCACCTTAAATACGGCAGTCACTGCCCGTATTGTCAGGCTTAAAGTGGTAACCAACCACGGCGATACTTATATTGAAATTGATGAGTTTGAGCTGTTCTCGGATTTATAATGTCAGTTGGGAAAAATGCCGCCACCGGTGCTTGCCGATGGCGGTTGTGATTTATCGGCTTTAAACCTGATCCAGCATCTTCCCGGCTATTTCTTTTACCAGTTTGGCGCTGACTTGCGCTGTGACTCCATCGATATCCTTATCCGGATTAAATTCGACAATATCGGCTCCCACCAGCGGCATATTGATTTTGTGAATTAAATTGATCACTTCCCGGGTAGAAAAACCTCCGGGTTCGCGGTGAGATACGCCGGGAGCGAAGGCCGGATCCAGGGCGTCAATATCCAGTGACAGGTAAACCGGGCCGTCAAATTCCGGCAATTGCCCGCTTTGCCAGTGGCGCATTTCAATCATTTCCACCTTAAACTTTTGTGCCTGTTCAACCTGATGCTGGTTTAAGGTTCTGATCCCAAGCTGTACCAGGCGCTGACATAAGTTTTCCTCCATTATCCGGGCGAAAGGGCAGGCATTGGATAATCTGTTGCCTTTAAAACTGTCATATAAATCGGAATGGGCATCCAGGTGTAAAATGTTTAATTTCGGGTAATGTCCGGCGTAAGCTCTTAGAATAGGATAACTGATGCTGTGATCTCCACCTAAGGTCAGCAGGCGCATGCCCCGGCTAAGTAAATCCGTGCAGCCTGACTCTATCCCGGAGACGAAATCATGGTTACCTGTTATTTTAAGGTCACCGCAATCTAACCACATCGGGTTATCTTTTAAATTGATCCCATTTTCACAGCCGCTGTTGAGGGAGCCGCTTTGCAAAACACTTCTTATGCTTGCCGGGGCTTTGGCCGGTCCGCGGCTAAAAGATGAATTGTCGTCATAAGGGATCCCCAGCAGGCCAACCTTAGTAGATGTTGTTGTCAAAATTTCTCCTCCCCTGTTTTAGCGCTGATCTTGTGTATAACCCTGTGAGTAAGTTGTTTTTTAGTTCAGGGTAAGTTGTTGTCATCCTGTGTTCAGCTATCGCCGGAACCCGGGAGCCGTCAGTTGATTACATCCTTGATTACTCGGTCGTGTCAATAAGATAAATTGCAGATTTATCATCCCTTGGCTAACTCTATGATTTTTCTGGCTTCACATTTGACGTTAACGGGGAAATAGCAAGTGTGAATAAAATTATGGTTGAAATAATATACGACTGGTCTAATATATTCATACATTTCACTTTGAGAATTGATGATGCCAGAGAAAGACACAGTGGCAAATGAGGCCGTTAAGGGCACCCGGGATATTATTCTGGAAGCAGGCCATAAAGCCATTACCGCCAAAAGTTACCATGCCTGTGGTTTAAAAGAAATCCTGGATCTGGCGGGTGTGCCTAAAGGGTCATTCTATCACTATTTTAAATCAAAAGATGATTTTGGCCTGCAGCTCATTGAAAACTCCACTTGAAAACTCCACCGATGGCTGGAATCAGGAATGCCGGGCTAAATTAACCGACCGCACATATTCGCCGCTAAACCGGCTGAAGAATTACTTTAACGATAAAATCACTTACTTTCTTGAACACGGTTTGTCTTGCGAATGCGCTTTACCGAAGATGGCGCTGGAAACGTCACAATTAAATGAAGTGATGCGCGGGGCGATCAAGTATTCATTTGATTCTATGGCAAGTGTGCTGGCGCAAACCATCAGGGAAGCCCAGGTAGCCGATGAAATAAACTGTAAAGACGATGCCGATATGTTGGCCAACATGATCAACAGTGCGCTCCAGGGCATTATTATCCGGGTGCAAATAGATCAGAGCATAGTGCCGCTGGAGCAATTTGTTGCCCTGATCTTTACCAATATCCTGCAGGAAAAATCCCCAAGTTAAACTTCGGCCCGGCCACGGGCTGTTTTGCTGTTTCTGCAGCAGGCTGTCTCCAGTAAAAGGTTTTGCCTGTTGCTCATTCCACATGCTTTGCTGTTCTTGCAAGCTTATCTCCCCGGCATTATTTCATCACTGTTGATCAGTTTGTTGCAATAAACTGAACACTGGCCCCGGTTTTTAGCTTGTTTTGGACCATGCGGTCTAAATTTTTTAATTTTATTTTAACTAATATTATCAGTTGTTTAGTTGTTTTTGTGGTGAATTAAGCCGCAAAGTTACTTGATCTATTTTCATTTGACACTAGAATGCTAGACGACTGGTCTAATAGTGGCTTGGGTTGTTGAAGTTTTGGCTGAGGGTATCGGGAAATGAAAAAGAGTTTTGCAAAGTTAAATGCCTTAATGGCGGCGCTATTGTTAAGCGGCGTAAGTTATGTCGTGCTGGCACAGCAGGCGGTACTGGTTGAGCCGGTAACCTTATCGGATATGCAACAGCGCGAACGTGTTGTCGGCAATATCAAGGCGGCGGTTGAAGCCGGCGTTTCTGTGCGGGAGTCGAGCAGCGTCGACCAGGTTCTGGTGAATGAAGGAGACAGGGTGAGCTTAGGTGATCTCTTGCTACGCCTGGACAGCCGTCGTTTGCATGCCCAGTCGCTTCAGTTGCAGGCGGAATATGACCGCAGCAAGGCTTTAGTTAAGCAAAGAAAAGCCGAACAAAAGAATTTACAGGAGGATTTAACTGCTTTTACTTATACCGCCGAAAAGAATGCGATTTCAGAACGCCAGTTAAGAAATGTTAAAACCGAATTAGCTGTCGCCGAAGCGGCTTTATCCCAGGCCAATTTCCAGGTAAAAGCGCTGCAGAATGAGCTTGAGCTGCTGAAGATACGTTTGGCGGATACCGAATTGCGGGCGCCTTTTAACGGTTATGTCACCCAAAGGCTGGCTGAACCGGGGGAATGGTTCAACCAGGGAGAAGTGGCGATTGAAATGATCTCCAGCGACCGTCTCGAAGCCTGGCTGGAAGTACCGCAACGCCTGGCTAGCCAGTTGTCTACTACCTCGGAAATTACCCTGGAAGTCAACGGGCAAAGCATCAGCAGCAAGGATTTTAAACTGGTTTCCCAGGTCAATAACCGCAGCCGGACTTTTAATTTAGTGGTTTCCTTCCCGGCGATGCCGAATATTCTTTCCGGTATGGCGGTTACCGGTTGGGTCGCCACTTCAAGTGAAGACCAGGTGCTGGCGGTGTCTAAAAATGCCGTGGTGAATAAAGGCGGCATGACCTTGGTTTATAAAGTTTCCAGTAGTGAAAACGGCTCTGTGGCCACGCCTGTGCCGGTAACTGTGTTATATAAGTCGGCAGAGGTTTATGCCCTGGCGGCCAATAATCAACTGACCCCGGGGGATAAAGTGATTGTTGAAGGCAATGAGCGCCTGATGCCGGGACCGGTAGTGGCGACAGATGCGAAAACCGGCCGGGGATTTGTGGCCTCAAGTGCCCCGCAAAGTTCCGCCAGCATAGGCGCCGGTGAATAAAGAGATAATGTTTTTAGCTATTGCCGGTTTTCGCCGGCAAACATACAGCTGTGACTAGGTAGAGAAAAATGAAATTAATAGATCAAGCGGTCAGGCAACCGATCACGGTTACCGTAGCGGTCGTGTTATCGATATTGGCGGGGATTATTGCTTTTTCCCAGGTGCCGGTGCAAATGACACCTACGGTGGATTCTGTGGTCGTTTCCGTCAACACCTTCTGGGAAAATGCCTCTCCCAATGAGATTGAATCCGATATTATTACCGAGCAGGAGCAGGTCTTAGGAGATGTGACCGGCCTGGCTTCCATGACCAGTATTTCCCAGTCAGGGTCCGGTAGTGTTCGCCTGGAGTTTGAAACCGGTACCGATATCAATTTGGCGATGCAAAGCGTGTTGCAAAAACTGGATGAGGTGCCTGCCTACCCCAGAGGGGTGAGCGAGCCAGTGGTGGAAGCGGTTGATCCTGACTCTGTCGATTACATTGCCTGGGTTGGCCTGGCATCGACGGATCCGAATTTTGATGCCACTACCTTATATGACTTTATGGAATTACGCCTGCGCCCCCGCCTGGAGCGGATCAAAGGGGTGTCTAAGGTCGGCATCGTCGGCGCACGTGAACGGGAATTACAAATTCAGTTTGACCCTGTAGCGCTGGCCAACCGCGGCATTACCTATGCTGAATTTATCAATGCTATCCAGGTGAATAACCAGAATTATTCCGGCGGTAAGTTGCAGGACGGCAAAAATGATATCCGGGTACGTGCCGTGGGCCGATTTACCGATATCAATGTTATCAAAAAACTGGTGATCCGCCGCGATCAAACCGGTCCTGTCTATCTTGAAGATGTTGCCAGCGTGACTGAGTCTTATAAAGAAATGGTCGATTGGGTACGCTCACGAGGCATTCTGATGCCTTTCTTTAACTTTCAGTTGCAATATGGCGCCAACCTGCTGGAAACCATGACGGAAATCAAGGCGGAGATCCGCAGCCTGAATGCGCCGGATGGTCTGTTGGCGCAACATGCGAAAAAACTCGGTATTAACGGTACCTTTGAGCTGATCCAGCCCTGGGATTCTTCTACTTATGTCGAGCGGGCAATCGATCTGGTACAAAGTAATATTTTGATCGGCGGCTTATTGGCCACCCTGACCTTATTATTGTTTTTACGTTCATTCCGTACCATCGGGGTGATCGCCATTGCTATTCCTATTTCTGTCATCGCTTCAGTGGTGGTACTGGTATCCCTGGGACGCTCTATCAATATCGTTTCCCTGGCGGGTATGGCGTTTGCCGTGGGTATGGTAATAGATAATGCCATCGTGGTTATTGAGAACATTTTCCGCCACCTGGAAATGGGCAAGAAACCCTGGCGTGCCAGTATCGACGGCACCAAGGAAGTGGCCAGTGCGGTATTTGCTTCGACCTTAACCACCTTGGTGGTGTTCCTGCCGATCCTCTTTATCCAGGACAGTGCCGGACAGTTATTCCGTGATATTGCTTTGGCGATTATGGCGGCGGTGAGTATCAGCTTTGTGGTTTCCGTACTGGTGATCCCGGCGGCGGCATCAAGCTTTTTACGTCTGCCCGGGAAAACCGCCAAGGATAAACCGGCGTCGAAAGTTGATAAGGTCAGTGGCTTTTTTAATGCCTTGCCCGCTTATGTCAGCCGCCTTGTTGCCAAGCTGATTGTTTCCTGGAAAAGCCGGATAACCGTGGTCTTGACCTTTGCCGTGTTGACGTTTGTCGGCATCTGGGCCTTGATCCCGCCGCTGGATTATTTACCTAAAGGTAACCGTAATGCCGTGTTCGGTGTTTTGATCCCGCCGCCGGGTTATAGCCTGGATCAGATGCAAACCATAGCCAAACGTTTGGAAGGCAGCATCAAGCCGGCATGGGAATATACCGGAGATAAGTTTGTTGCCGAAGCGAAAATCCGCGGCACCGAAAAACCGGATCCCAGCGATCGCCGTCCCGAATTAACCACCATGAGCGGGGAGAAGATCACCGCCCCGGCATTAGAGCACTATTTTGTTGTCGCCATGGGCGGTAAGATGTTTCAGGGGGCCTTGCCTGCCAATGAAGTGACCGCGGTGGATACCATAGATTTGTTTAATTATGCCACCTACGGCGCCCAGGCTCCGGATGTGATCAGCTTTGCCTTCCAGTTTCCGCTGTTTTTAAACGGCGGTACTACGGGCTCCGCCATTAAGATTGACCTGGTGGGGGATGACCTTGAGCTGGTGTCTCAAAGCGCTACCGCATTAATGTTTAGCCTGATGGGCAAATTCGGCCCCTATGGCGTGGTGCCCGAGCCGGCAAACTTCCTGTTGCCGACTCCTGAATTGCGGGTAACACCGGATGATGAGCGCCTGCAGGAAATGGGTATGAACCGCTCGGATGTCGGCATGGCGGTTGCCGCTAACGGCGACGGTTATTTGCTGGTGCGGGGTTTTGAAATCGGCGGCGAGCTTAAAGATATCAAG
Organism: Thalassomonas sp. RHCl1; assembly: GCF_947387555.1. Lineage (GTDB taxonomy): Bacteria > Pseudomonadota > Gammaproteobacteria > Enterobacterales > Alteromonadaceae > Thalassomonas. The sequence goes on along the minus strand of NZ_CANDNZ010000023.1, from coordinate 34,297 downwards.
ATCATTTCCCAGCAGGCCAGTGTCGATGCGCCTTTAGATGCCCTGATGCAAACCCCGGTGGCGACACCGGCAGGCAATGTGGTTGACCTGGAAAATATTGCCCGACTGGAACGGGTGCAGGTAGCGGATCAAATTAAACATGCCGACAGGCAAAGGGCGGTAACGCTGCAATTTACCCCGCCAAACGGTATGGCGATGGAAGATGCCATTGCCACCATCAATACTATGGTGGCGGAATTAAGAACGGCAGGACAAATCAATCCAGTGGTGGATATCAACCTTTCCGGCTCTGCCGGTAAGTTAAACGATATCAAGCAGGCATTGATGGGAGACGGTACTCTTTCCGGTTTCCTGATGAGCTCTTTATTCCTGGCGTTAGTGGTGGTGTACCTGGTAATGGCGGTGCTGTTCCAGAACTGGCTCTATCCCGTGGTGATCATGGTAACTGTGCCGTTGGCAACCCTGGGCGGTTTTGCCGGGCTGTCGGCAGTACACAGTTACAGCCTGATTGACCGCTATACCCCGATCCAGAATATGGACGTGTTAACCATTATCGGTTTCGTGATCCTGGCGGGGGTTGTGGTCAACAACGCGATTTTAATCGTGCATCAGGCCATCAACCTGCTTAAAGGCAGATCCGATGACGGTACTGTGACCACAGCATTAACGCCGCAGCAGGCGGTGGTTGAGTCGGTGAAATCCCGGGTACGGCCTATTTTAATGAGCACCCTGACCTCAGTCGGCGGTATGTTACCCCTGGTATTGATGCCGGGAGCCGGTAGCGAACTCTACCGGGGCTTAGGTGCCGTGGTGGTTGGCGGTCTGCTGGTATCGACTATCTTTACCATGTTTTTGGTACCGGTGATCTTGTCGATGATCTTTGAGATCAAAGGCCGTCATGAGCAAACAGCGGATGATGAGTTTGAAGCGGCAGAGCTGACCACGGCTCAGGTTAAATAAGTGATAACCGGGTATTGGCGGGAGTTTAGCTTTAAAGGCGGCTGCCAGGCCCGGGAGTTTTTTGAATTGAAGTAAGTTTTGAATTTTCATCGTTGAACCTTAGTGGTTTTCCCCCTCCGGATAGCGGCTTTCCCAGGACGCAGTGAGGGGATTTTTTTTATTTATGGCAAGAGAAAATCACACGGGAGATAATAGGGAGAATGAAAAGAATCATGAAAAGTAAGTGAGCCAGTATGAAAAGAGTTGTTTTATATAGCATGAGCAAATGTCCCCATTGCGACAGTGCCAAACGTTATTTGGACCAGCAGGGGATCAAATACCGGCTGTGTAATGTAAAAACGCCGCAGGGACAAAAAGAGCTGGCGGCTTTAGGGATGCGGGCGGTACCGGTATTAAAAATCGGCGATCAAATTTTAAATGGTTTTTCGGTGAAGAAATTTAATCAGTTGTTTAAGGGCTAATTTCATCAAGCTTAGCCGTTAGCTTGTTCGTTTATTCTGCTGCTTGTGTTAAAGTTGGTTAGCATAATGTAAGAAAGGTGTAGCGGGTAAAGGATGCAGATCAGCCTCAAATTTATTATAACCGGGATTGTGTTGTTCCTGTTTTCGGGAATTTCTGCTCCTGTTGCTTTGGCGCAAGACCAAGAGAAACTCTCGTCCTTACAGGGGATGTTTGAAGAGGTCAACCGCGAGCCCTGGTTGAGTTACCGGCGTCTTCAGGTGCTGGAACAAGAAGCCGGGCAATGGCCGGATGATGAAAAGTTATGGTTGTTGCTGCGCAAGGCACAGGCCGAGTTATTATTGTATTTAAATGCCGATCTCGATGTGACGGTAAAACAGGCGCAGCAGCTGATCACGGCGCAGACCCCGGCGGAAATATCCGGTGGTTTTAATGTTTATGCCGGTGTATTGGCCCAGCAAAAAGGGCTTTATAGCCAGGCGGTTGATTTCTTTCAACAGGCGTTAACCCAGGCGGAGCAGGCCAATCTCAATCATATTTATATCGTCGGTAAACAGGAACTTGCTTATACCCGCAGCCTGACGGAATTATATCAAACCTCCCTCAAGGAACTTCAGGAAACCTATGTTGAAGCTTTTGCCCTCGGGGATAAGTTTTTGCTGGCGCGGGTAAATGAAACCTATGGCGCCATTTATGGTTATCTCGGCGAATATGAAAAATCGGTGGAATATTATCAAAAAGCGCTGGCGAGCTATGAACAGCTCAGTTACCGGGCGCATATTGCCGATGCCGTGTATGCGCTGGCCACCATCTACCGCTATTGGCAAAAATATCAATTGGCTATCACGACTTTTGAACGTTACCGTACCCTGATTGATTATACCCCGAATCGGGAAGTGGCTTTTTTTGCCGCATATGGCCTGGGCATGACCCTGGCAGAGCAGGGACAGTGTCAGCGGGGTATCGCCATTATCGATGAAGCGTTATCGATCAACGCCCTGGCGGACTATAAAGCCGAACTGTTAAAGCGCAAGGCTGCTTGTTTGATGGATAAAGGCGATTTTTCCGGGGCACAGCAGACCTTGTCGGCAGCCGGGGATATTTTTGCCGGTATGCCCGAACTTAAAGGCACCAAATGGCAACTGGAAGTTGAAAAACTCAGCGCAGAGCTGGCGTATGCCCGGGGAGAAAATGGCCGGGCTTATCAGCTGTTAAACCGCTATCTTGAGCAATATGCTGAACTGCAGCGTAAAAATGCCGATGGTCGTTTGGAAAAAGTGCGTTTAAGCATGGAGCAAAGCCGTAAGGAGCAGGAAGTTTCTTTGCTGCAAAAGCAGCAGGAATTAACCGAACTCAGGCAAGAGCATTCTCAGCTGGAAGACAGGCAACAAAAGTACTTCTTGTTGTTTGCGGTAAGTTTGTCGATTTTCTTTTTAGTGGTTATGGTGTACCAGCGCAAATATAACGATAAAATTCTTGAGTTATCGACCCTGGACCCCTTGTCCAAGGCATATAACCGCCGTTATGTTTTCAATTATCTTAAAAAGTATACCGACGGTACTGTGCCGGAAAAAGGGGAGTTGTCGGTGATCTTGCTTGATATCGATAATTTTAAGCACATCAATGATAATTTTGGCCATCTTGCCGGTGACCAGGTGATCTGCCAGGTGGCACGAGCCGGACAAAAGGTGCTGCGTCAGGGGGATGTGATGGGCCGTATCAGCGGTGAAGAATTTCTTTGTGTGCTGCCGCGGATAAGCCCGGAGCAATGTCGTCAAATTGCCCAAAGGTTGGCCGCCAGTATTAATGATTATATTTTTGAAGTGGGAAATAAAAAACGCTTTTCTGTCAGTGTCAGCATAGGTATTGCCAGCCTTTCCCCCCAATGCAGCGATAGTGTCAGTTTGTATCAGCAGGCGGACTTGGCGCTTTACCGGGCCAAAGAGCAGGGGGCGAACAGCGCCGTGGTCTATCAGCCGGAAATGGCATAACCGGCTTTTGTGATGGAAAAAATTGCGATGGCCAACCTGTGAATCGCCCTGTGGATGAGATCAGCGCCCTGGCACGGCAGGTGATAGGCTTACTTGAGTCTTATATCCATACGCTGGGTTATACCCCGGCGGTACATTTCGAGCTTGAAGGCTGCTATCGCTTTCCTCCTTACCGGGCAAACCAGGAACTGGACTTTGCCCTGCTTAACCGGCAATTGCGCTCCCTTGGCATAGACGCTGAACTGGTGCCGGAATACTGGCGCCATCAGTGGGAGTATGTCTCTGTTTTTAATGGCCAGACGCCGTTGAAGGAAGCCGATAACCTGGCGTTTGCACTGGAGAAATTACCTTATTTATTCGCACAGCAGGGAGTAGAGCAAACCCTGATCAAACCCGTGGTCTGGTGCGGAGATAAGGGGCAACTTGCCTTGGGCAGCAGCAATATTTTTTCCGGTGAGGCCCGGGCGGTGCATATTCCCAATGCGGTGCAAATCAATATCAGCGCCAGCGATGGCAGGGGTGAAAATATTATTGCCAAACATAGCTTTGGCGAATATCTGCAGCAGTGTTTTCTGCAAACCAGTTTAGGTTGTTGTCTGCTTTATCTGCCGGAAGCAGATGCCTTTGAGCGCCTGGCGCTAAAAAGTCGCTATGGTCTGGCAAAAGAGCTTTGCTCGCCGGTGGATATTTCCGGCGGGCATCAGGGCAGCATTGCCTTGTATAAGCAATACGGCAAGCATAATCAGGACATGGGGGTTGAGCCGTTATTATATGATGCCGCCAACCAGGTACTGCTCAGCAGGAAAAACTGGCAAAAAACCGCCCGTATCGAGCACCGGCTGGGGGCTTCGAGTAAGCATTACAACCCTTACCTGAATGTTGTTTTTGCCCTGGCGAATTTAATTGATGCCTTGGAGGTCTATAACAACAAGGGTTGTCAGGCCGGTTTAAAACCGTCATTTGCCCCTGTGAGCCTGCCCGGGGCCCTTAATCACGATAAGGATGGTTTTGATGCCGTCAGTTTGTTTGCCCGCCAGCGCTGGTTCAGTGAGCGTATTAATGCGGTACAGCTTTATATGCAGACGGTAAAGGATATGGCTGATTTATCTGTTGAAAACTCAGGGAAATTAGGGGATAAATTAAAAAACAGTGTCTTAGCTAAATATCAGCAAAAAACGTTTTATTAGAGTAATAGCAAATAATGCGGGTTTGCCGGCAAATGACTTGCGGGCAATAAAAGACAAAAATAACAAGGTGAATACCTGGCCGATGAATATCACGAAACAACAAATGAGGCCTCCGTTACTGACGGGGACATGCGTTAAGCAGAAAAGAGCCGAATTGAAGGCGTATTTTCAAAATAGCTGGGACAGCTATGATTCGTTATTTTCCCTGATCAATGATCCCGAGGCGTTTTATTTGCGTCCGGAAAAGTTACGTCATCCGCTGATTTTTTATTTTGGCCATACTGCGACTTTTTACATCAATAAACTTATCCTGGGCAAATACCTGGATAAACGCATCAATGAAAAGCTTGAAGCCATCTGCGCCGTCGGGGTGGATGAAATGAGCTGGGACGATCTCGACAGCAGCCATTATGACTGGCCGGCGGTTGATGAAGTGGTTGCTTATCGCAAGCAGGTAAAGGCCTTGGTCGAGCAGCTGATCGATACCATGGAATTAAGTTTGCCGATTGCAAAAGACTCCCTCGCCTGGGTGATCCTGATGGGCTGTGAGCATGAGCGTATCCATATTGAAACGTCCTCGGTGATCATGCGGATGTTGCCGCTGCAGTATTTGACGGCGAGTGAGCAGTGGCAGGCCTGCCCCTATAGCGGTGATGCCCCGCAAAATACTTTAGTCGCGGTAGCAGGGAAAACGGTTCATTTAGGCAAGGCCGACAGTGATCACACTTATGGCTGGGATAACGAATACGGGCAGGTAGAGCTTGAGGTCAGGGATTTCCAGGCCTCTAAATACCTGGTGTCGAACCAGGAGTTTTTAGGTTTTGTCGAGGCTGGGGGATATGATAATCCCGCATACTGGAATGAAGAAGGGCAGCAATGGCTGGCCTTTACCCGGGCAAGCATGCCGCGTTTCTGGCTGAAAAAGGGAGACAGCTACTTCCAGCGCAACCTGCTTTCAGAAATGCCTTTGCCGCTGGACTGGCCGGTGGAAGTGAATTACCTGGAAGCGCACGCCTTTTGCCGCTGGAAATCCGGGCGAAGCAGCGGTTATATCCGTTTGCCCACGGAAGCCGAGTGGTATTGTTTACGGGATAAGATCCCAACAGATTTAGTCGACTGGCAGGAAGCCCCCGGCAATATCAATTTGCAGTATTTTGCTTCCTCCTGCCCGGTAAACCGCTTTGAAACCGATGGCCTGTTTGATATTACCGGCAATGTCTGGCAGTGGACAGAATCGGCCATCGACGGTTTTAATGGTTTTGAGGTACACCCCTTATACGATGATTTTTCCACCCCGACTTTTGACGGCAAGCATAACCTAATCAAGGGGGGCTCCTGGATTTCTACCGGCAATGAAGCCTGTAAATCATCCCGTTATGCCTTTCGGCGGCATTTTTTCCAGCATGCCGGTTTCCGTTACATCCACAGTGAGTTTGAGGAAATACCGGCAATTGAGGTTAACCATTATGAAACCAGCTGGGAGATCTGCCGGCAGCTGGAAAACCATTATGGCGAGCCCGGTTTAAACCTGGGGAATTATGCGCAGCAGTTGGCGCAAAAGCTGATTGCTGTTACGGATAAATATGCCATCCCCAGGGGAAAAATGCTGGATCTTGGCTGTAGCGTCGGTCGTTGTGCCTTTGAATTGGCGCCGGATTTTGGCCATATCGATGCGGTAGATTTCTCCGCCCGCTATATTCAGCATGGCGTCAGGTTACAGCAGGGGAACAGTGTCCGTTATACCTGTGAAAATGAAGGGGATATCGTCGACTTTAAGGAGATCAGCCTAACGGGTTTAGGACTGGAAAAGGCTCGGGATAAAATCAACTTTTGCCAGGGAGATGCCGCCAATCTTAAGGCTATATTTAGCGGTTATGATGTTATCCTGGCACAGCAGGTGCTGGAGTTAAGTTATGACCCGCGGCTATTTTTAGCTACGATCAGGCAAAGGCTGAAAGCCGGCGGTTTATTGGTGCTGGTTTCCGATTATGGTTTTAGCGAGCAGATCACTGAAAAAAATAAATGGCTGGGGGGCATTAAGGTCAACGGTGAGAATGTCACCGGCTTTGACGGTTTGCTGCAATATTTAGCGGGAGATTTCAATTTGCTTGAACAGCAGGAGATCACCCGGGTGGTAAAAACCAACCGGCGTAATTACCAGGTGAGCGAACAGCAACTGACGGTGTGGCAGCTGAAAAATGATTAAGGCGCTCTTTCAAGTGTGCAGGTTTATGCCTGGGGGAGTAACATGGAAGCATTAACATTACCGGCGCATATCGCCTATAGCCAGGGCCTTAATACCGAGATTACTTTTAACCTCAGTAACTCCTGCGCCCAGGCGTTGACGGTAGCCCAGCTGTGCCAACTGGCGGATAAAGATCTGGCGGAGCTGCCTTTAACTTATGCTCCCCTGTCGGGGTCGGTGGCGCTAAGGCAGGAAATTGTCCACTTCCATCAGACCCTTAACCGGAAAAGTTATCCATTTGATGAAAGTAATGTGCTGACCTTTTGCGGAGCGCAGGAGGCGCTGGCGGCGATTTATACAAGCCTGCTATCGCCGGGAGATGAGATAGTTGTCTTTACTCCTAATTATCCTTCCCTGGTGACTATGGCGCAGGCAATGGGAGTAAAGGTCAATGCTATCCCCCTGCAAGTCTCGGGTAGCTGGCGTATGGAGACGGAGCAGCTGGTGGCTAAGATGAATGATAATACCAGGTTGATTGTCATTAATTCCCCCCATAACCCCACCGGCAGCATCATCGACAGTGAAGCGGCAAAGCAGGTACTGGCTTCGGCGAAAAAGCACCATTGCTATTTGTTAGCCGATGATGTCACCCAGGCCAGCAACTATAATGACCTGTCGTTGGCTCATGATTATCTCAGCTATGAAAAAAGCCTGGTGGTTGGCGTGATGTCGAAAAGCTTCGGCCTGGCAGGGCTACGTATCGGTTGGGTATTGTCGGGGGATAAAAGCTTATTGGCTAAATTACTGTCGGTTAAAGCCTATGGCTCAATTTGTACCTCGGCCGTGGATGAACAACTGGCATTAATGGCGCTGAAATATAGTGATAATATCCTGGCGCGAAATAACCGAATTATCAGTGACAACATCAATCATTTTCAGCGTTTTGTCGATAGCAATGCCGGATTGTTCTCATGGCAGCCGCCCCAGGCGGGTATTATGACTTTAGTGAGCTCTCATTTAGAAAGGCCTGTCAGCAACTGGGCACCTGAGCTCGCCCGCAAATACAAGGTTTTGTTATTACCGGCGAACCTGTTCGGGGTGGAAGGGGAATATTTTCGTCTTGGCCTTGGGCAATTGAATTTTCCACGGGCTTTATCTCTCTTGCAAGACTTTGTTGATGGCGACAATAGCGAGCATGTTAAGGCATAGCTGTAAACTCTTTGCTCTCTGGTCATTGTTTATTAAAACCTGCTTCTGAAAAATATCTCAGCAGCTTGCCTTGCACTATAGTTATACATAATTTACTGAGTTGGGTAATTTATGTCTCGTTATATTTTTCTGCTACTGCTGTTGTTTATTTTAGTGGATGCACGGGCGCAGCAAGAAATCCGCCTGGCCTATAGCGATACCGAGTCTTACCCCTACCAGTTAGGCACTGGAGCTAAGGTAGCTTCTCCCCCGGGCATTGCTATTGATATTATAAAAACCGCAGCCGAAAAGATCGGTATCAGGGTGATATTTGAACGTTATTCTAATCGCCTGATTTTGAACCATTTACATCATGGGGTGATAGACGGGGTTTTTATTTTTTCCTATCTGAAAGAACGTGAAGTTTTTGGCGTTTATCCGATGAAAGCCGGTTTGCCGGATGTTAATAAACGTATCGCCCAGATCAGTTATTTTCTTTACCGCAATAAAGGCTCAAAGGCTGATTGGGACGGTAAACGCTTTATGCCTGAAGGGGTGTCTGTTGCCACACAGTCGGGTTTCTCCATTAATGCGATGTTACGCGCTCACCGCCTGGCGGTGGCTGAAGTGAAAGATGTCGATCAGCTCTACCGGTTATTAAAATCCGGCCGGGTAGATGCGGTGGCAACTCAGGATATTTTGTTGGATCCTTATCTTAAGGCACAGCAGATCACTGATATCGAAAGGGATTGGCCACCACTGGAAACCCGGGATTATTATTTGATGTTAAGTCACCAATTTTACCATAAGCATGCTCAGTTGGCGGAAAAGCTATGGCAGGAGGTAGCGAATGCCAGAAAAACCTTGCTTCCTGACATTCGGCCAATATCAAAGTAGCTTGGCTTATCTTATTCGCTTAAAGCGAATGGCGGTACCGCCACTGGCGGCGAGCGACAAAGTCAGTTTATCTTTGGCTGTCACTGTTTTTTGTTCTATCACTAAGTCATATGGGTTATTTAACCAATGCGCCTTTGCGCCGTCCCGGTAAATTTGTGCCTGGTATTGCGTGCCGCTTTCGAGAAAGCTTAGCGGTATTTCAATCTCTCGGGCCTGTTCGTCGGTTAAGGCACCCAGATACCAATCCTTGCCATTTCGCTCCTGGCGGGCAAAAACCACATAATCACCTACCTCACCGGCAAGTGCCTGACTTTGCTGCCAGTCGGCAGGCACGTCCTTGATAAACTGGAATGCCGGCAGGTTTGCCTGATAGTTTCTCGGCAGATCCGCTGCCATCTGCACCGGACTGTATAACACTACGTATAAAGCTAACTGCTTGGCTAAAGTGGTTTGCGGCCGTATACCGGTTTTTTCCGGGTTGTCGTTATTAAAGTCGAAATTAAAGATCCCCGGAGTAAAGTCCATCGGCCCGGCAAGCATGCGGGTAAAAGGCAACATAGCGGTATGTTCGGGACCGTTGGCGGGATTGGCCCAGGCATTAAACTCCTGTCCCCGTGCCCCTTCGCGAGTGAGCCAGTTAGGGTAAGTGCGCCTTAGCCCGGTGTCTTTGATCGGCTCATGGGTGTTGATGCTGATCTTGCGTTTGGCGGCTTCTTTTACGCTGTGCAAATATTCTCCGATAGTGAACTGGCCGTCGTGCCATTCATGGCGTGCCACGCCGTTCTCATCTATACGTTTGATATCGCCGCCATCGGCGACATAGCCGGTCTTTATCTGGCTGACATGGTGCTTTTGGTATAAGTCATAGGCGTTATCCAGCTGGTTGCGGTAGTTAGTCACGCTGCCGGAGGTTTCATGGTGGCCGATAAGTCTTACACCTAATTTTTGGCCATAGTCGGTGACGGCTTTCAGGTCAAAATCATCATAACTTCGGGTAAAATTAAAGATATCACCGTTAAAGAACCAGTCGCCGTCCCAGCCGATATTCCAGCCTTCCACCAGTACGCCGTCGAAGCCGTTTTCGGCAGCAAAATCCATATAGCGTTTGGTTTCACTTGTGGTGGCACCATGGCGGTCGCCGCTGCCCCAAGTGGTTTCATTGATATGCATGCCCCACCAGATACCTATATATTTACCGGGTTTGATCCAGGAAGTATCGGCGATTTTACTGGGTTCATTCAGGTTTAAGATTAAGTCTGAATTGAGTAAACCGACAGCGTCCGGACTAACTTGTATCGTGCGCCAGGGGGTATGAAAATCGGTTTTTGTTTTTACCAAAATGCCGTCGGACCAGGGGGTTAAATCAGCTTTGAGTCTCCCTGTTCTTTGCTGGTTTAATGTCATGGCGGCGTAATCCACCAGTGCGGCTTCATGGATACTGACATGTACCCGGCTTTTTAGTTTGAAGGTGAAAGGAGTATGGACGCGGTCGATGTCGGATAAGGGCGTAGTGTTATACAGGTATTCATAGCGGTTCCAGCCGCGGGCAGGGATCCACCAGGCGGTGGTTTGCTCTGCCTCTGGAATATTAAATTCGGTTAATTCATCGGTAATTTCAACCTTACCCGTCAGGCCGTTTTGTTTTGGCACCTCATAACGAAAACCTAAACCGTCGTTAAAGACCCGAAATCGTACCTGATAGTGGTTGCTGAGCTGTCGCGATGAGTTAAAGCGGACCAGCAGCTCGTTGTGGTGATCAACTACCGTTTGCCGCTCTCCCCAGGGTTGTTGCCAGCTGCTGTTAACCTGGTTGTTTTCAACTGAGGCTATGGTAAAGCTGGTATCAAAACCGGGCACGGCTTTAAAGGCCATACCCAGTTGGGAAGGTTCGATCACTGTCTGTCCTTTGAAGCTGACCCGGTAGCTTGGGCCGTTATCATCGTTGACGGCTAGGGTGATGCTGCCGTCGGGAGAGCTGATATTAACGCTTTTGGCAGTTGCCTGTTGCGGTAATAAGCTAAAACTCAGGGTGAACACTACTGCTGCGGCTCTTATAGATAAAGGGCTGGCTAACTTACTTCGAAAAAACGTCATTATGATCCCGATTGTGATTATGCTGGTGAACCAGTGTAAAACGTCATCAGAAATTTGGCAGGGGGCTGCATACGTATTCAACTTCGCCTGAGGTGATATTTTCTCTTGGGATGTTTATTTTAAGGAATAACAATAATAAGGAACTCCAGCAAGATGAAAAACTCCGATAAGCATTCAAAGCGGCTCAGAACCTGTGTGTTCGGCTCTTTGGTTATTACCGCCGCTCTGGCCTTGGCGGGATGTAATACCAGTGATGCCAGCATTACCACAGACTTATCCGGACAAGAGCGGGGGCCTGAGATTAATACCGTAACTCTTGGAGATAACCAGGTTGCCATTTATTACCGCCGGGAAGACGGGGACTATGACGGTTGGGGGCTGCATTTATGGAATGGCGAAGGTTGCGGTGATTATGCCGGAGCCACCCTGAATTCTCCTCACTTTAGCCAGTGGCAGGATCCCTATCCCTATGCCGGTATCAGTGACGACTATGGTGCTTATTATTTGCTGGATTACCAGGAGGGCAGCGGTGACTGCCTCAATTTTATTGTCCATAAAGGCGATGACAAGGCGCTGGGAGATAACAACTCCAGTTTTGATTTAAGCCAAGCAAGCCGGCATGCCTTTACTTTTCACGGCCAAAGCAAAGTACTCTATGAGGCCGGCGCAACGATTTCGGTTACCTTGAGCGGGGCCGCGGCCCACTGGGTGGATCAACAGACCCTGGCCTGGACTCCGGGAGTCAACTTTGCTGTTGTTGAACTTTATAGCTCGGAAACGGCAGATATCAGCCTTGATGAAACCAGCAAACAGATCACTGGCGGCCAGGGCTATGCACTGTCTCCGGTGGCGACTTTTTCGCAATCGGTTTATGACAAGTTTCCCCATTTATCGGAGTTTTTCGGCTGGCAGCTGCCACCGGACCTTGAGGTGAAACCCCTGCTTAAGGAGCAGCTGATTGCCGTAGCCAAAAATGATGCCGGTGAAGTGGTGGCCATGACCCGGGTACAGATTCCCGGGGTATTGGACGATGTTTATACCGCTGGTGAAAATGATGCCGATGAGCAAACGCTCGGGCTGAGTTTTGATAACGGTATCGCTTTTTCTCTTTGGGCGCCAACGGCGCAAAGCGTGAAGTTGCAGTTGTTTGATGAAAACTTCCAGCCTTTAGGCGGTACCCCGTTTCCGATGACGGAAGACGATAACGGCATCTGGCATTATGCCGGGGGCGGTGCAGCTGAGTTATATTATTACCGCTATGAAATTACCGCCTATCATCCTGTGTCCAACCAGATGGAGACTATGGTGGTTACCGATCCTTATTCCCTGAGCCTGTCCACCAACAGTCTTTATTCCCAGGTGGTCAATCTCAGTGAAGAGTACAGCCAACCGCAGGGCTGGAGTGAACATCAGGTGCCGGCCATCGCGGTGCCGGAAGATATCATGATTTACGAAGCCCATGTCAGGGATTTCAGCGCCTTTGAGCAAAACCTCTCGGATGAAAGTGCCAAGGGAAAATATGCCGCCTTTAGCGAAAGCGACTCGGACGGCATCAAACACTTGAAAGCCCTGCAAGCGGCCGGCATGAACCATTTTCATTTGCTGCCGATATTCGATATTGCGACGGTCAATGAAGATGCTGACAATGTGGTTGATCTAGACAGCAGCATCGGCCATTTATGCAGCATCAACGCGGGCGCGCAGATTTGCAGCTCTGATGTCAATCAAGCGCAGACCGTGGCGCAAGTGTTGGCTGCTTATTCCCCCGCAGGGGAGGAAGCCCAGGCTTTAGTTAATGAATTACGTTCCCTGGACAGCTTTAACTGGGGTTATGACCCCTTCCACTATACCGTGCCCGAAGGCAGTTATGCGAAAAATCCCCAAGGAGTATCCCGCATTAAAGAATTCCGCCAGATGGTGATGGCCTTGCACGATCTCGGCTACCGGGTGGTGATGGATGTAGTCTATAACCACACCAATGCCTCGGGTTTAAACGATCGCTCGGTGCTGGATAAGGTCGTACCCGGCTATTACCACCGTCTGGATCCGTTAACCGGAAATGTCCAGATGTCCACTTGCTGTGACAACACCGCCACCGAGCACAGAATGATGGCGAAATTAATGACCGACTCTTTGGTGATCTGGGCCCGGGATTACCGCATCGACGGTTTCCGTTTTGATTTGATGGGACACCAGCCCAAAGCTGCCATGCTGGCGGCCCGCGAAGCCGTGTGGGCGGTGGACAGCGATAACTACTTTTACGGCGAAGGCTGGAATTTCGGTGAAGTTGCCAATGATGCCCTGTTTGAACAGGCGGGGCAGGTCAATATGGCCGGTACGTCAATCGGGACTTTTTCCGATCGCCTGCGTGATGCGGTGCGTGGCGGCGGGCCCTTTGAAGGGGGCGAACAGCTGCGCAGCAACCAGGGATTGGGTAACGGTCTAGGGGTCAATGCCAATGAACTTGCCAGTGACTATCAGGCCGAGCATGAATTATCCATGGATCAGGCCAGGGTTTCGCTGGCGGGCAACCTGGTGGACTTTGTCCTGCTCGATAGCAGCGGCAATACCGTCACCGGCGAGCAGGTGCCTTATCACGACCAGGCCACGGCTTATGCCTTAGATCCGGCGGATATGATCAACTATGTCTCCAAACATGATAATCAGACCCTGTGGGACAATAACCAGTACCGTATCCCTTATGGCACCAGTACCGCAGATCGGGTGCGTTTACAGTTATTGTCTTTGGCTTATCCGGTTTATGCCCAGGGCATTCCCTTCTTCCAAATGGGCTCTGAGCTGTTACGTTCCAAGTCCATGGCCCGCGACAGCTTTGATTTCGGCGACTGGTTTAACAAGGTCGATTTTTCCAAACAAGGCAATAACTACCATGTCGGCCTGCCGCCGGCGGAAAAAGATCAGGACAACTGGCCCTTGATATCACAAGTAGTGGCCAATAATAACGGTCTGGATATTCCCTCGCCGCAAGACATCAGCACCAGCAGTGCTGTCTTTATGGATATGCTGAAAATCCGCAGCAGCAGTGAATTGTTTCGCCTGCGCACTGCTACGGATATCATGCAAAGGGTAGATTTTCGTAATGTCGGTCCGGACCAGGTATCGGGGCTGATAGTGATGTCCATCGACGACGGGGCTAATGTGGCAGATCTCGATGCTAACTATGATGCTGTAGTGGTGATCTTTAACCATGACGACCAAAGCCAGAGTTTCCATTTAGCCGGCAGCCAGGGGTTTAGCCTGCATGACGTCCAGCAGCAAGGGGCGGATGGGCAGGTTAAACAGGCAACATTTGCTGACGGTACCTTTATTATTCCGCCGTTATCGGTGGCGGTTTTTGTCCAGCCGCAGGGAGTTAGCCAGGGAGTAGGTTTGGCGGTGAATACCGACAATAAGGATTACAGCAATATCAAACCTTTTGGCAGCAGCCGGGTTTACTTGCGCGGAGACATGAATGGCTGGGGACTAGATCATGAGCTGACCTTTGACGGCAATGGAGACTACCGGGTAGCGGTTAACCTGGAAGCGGGGACATATCAGTTTAAGATTGCCGATGCTGCCTGGAGTGCGATCAATTATGGCATCAGCGCAGATCAGGCAAATGTGCCGCTGGAGCAGAGCCGGGTATTACAAGCGGGCCTGGGGAATATTGAGCTGACGGTTGAGCGTGCCGGCAGTTATCAGTTTACCTTTAATGCTTTGGACAAAGCGGCGGTGAATATACAAATCAAAGAGGTAGACCCTGCCGCCCCTTACGGTGAAACAGCCCTTTATTTACGCGGCAGCATGAATGAATGGAGCACGGTAAATGCTTTTCGCTACCTGGGGGATTATCAATATCAATTGGCGCTTGCCCTGGAAGCGGGTAGCTACCAGTTTAAAATTGCGGATATGAACTGGTCGGCAGCGACCAATTTTGGCGGTGATGGCGTCAGCATAACCCCGGGAGAAAGTCTGCAGTTGAGTTTGCTTGCCGGAGGAGAAGATCTTGTTCTGGAAATTAACGAAGCCGGCGACTATCTGTTTTCGTTAAATGCCTTCGAACAACAGGCGCCGGTATTGACGTTAACTGAGTTTAGTCCGGCCTTTAGTGCTACCGAGTTCTATTTGCGCGGCACCATGAATAACTGGAACAGCGCTCAGGTGTTTGATTACCTCGGAGGCGGCCTCTATTTAACTTCGCTTGAGCTGGCAGAGCAGATATACCAGTTTAAAGTGGCGGATGAAAACTGGCAGGCAGTTAACTTTGGCGCCGACGACGGCGAGCTAACCCTAAATCAGGCCAAACCTCTGGTTGCCAACCAGGGAGATTTATCCCTGAATATTGAGACCGGCGGCCGTTATGATTTCTTGTTTGATGTCCTGGAGGCGCAAAATCCGCTATTAACCGTCAGCAAAAGCCCAAGTGCCAATTGTCTGTTGCCGGACAGTACCGAGCTGGGGCCTTTGGCGGATACCGGAATTTTTGTCCGCGGCGATTTAACACAGTGGCAGCCGTTGGCTGACTATCAGCTCAGTTATAAAGGGAATAACCGCTACCAGGTAAAAATTAACAGCCCGGGAGAAATTAACTTTAAGCTGGCGGATAATTCCAATGACTGGCAGCTGCAGTATTTTGTCGGTGAACCGGGCCAGCTGACACATGACCTTCAGGCCGGTGTTGTTTACCCGCTTTACCGGGGGGATGGCGGCACAGACAACAACTCCGCTACTTTGAGTGTTGCCGATTACAGTTTTACGCTGACTTTAGATGCTCCCCTGGTGAGTGAAGGGCAGGCGGGGACCCTGGTTATTGAACAATGTGACGATTGAACAAGGTAATTGTTGAGCACAGAAGGGAAGCCAAAACGGCTTCCCTTTTTAATACAGGAAGTATGTATCCAGCGTACTCAGGACGAGTAGGAGCTGGATTATACAGGAAGTATGTATCCAGCGTACTCAGGACGAGTAGGAGCTGGGTTATACAGGAAGTATGTATCCAGCGAACTCAGGACGAGTAAGAGCTGGGTTATACAGGAAGTATGTATCCAGCGAACTCAGGACGAGTAAGAGCTGGGTTATACAGGAAGTATGTATCCAGCGAACTCAGGACGAGTAGGAGCTGGGTTATACAGGAAGTATGTATCCAGCGAACTCAGGACGAGTAAGAGCTGGGTTATACAGGAAGTATGTATCCAGCGAACTCAGGACGAGTAAGAGCTGGGTTATACAGGAAGTATGTATCCAGCGAACTCAGGACGAGTAGGAGCAGGATGATACAGGGAGAATAAGAGCCGCGCTATATTCAGGATAAAATGTAGGAACAAAGAATAACTTCGTTATTTCTTGTCCTGCTTTATAATACTAATAGATTGAATTATTTATTAGATTGAAAATCGTCACAATGAGCTCCTGTTAATTTGGTGACTTGTGCCTGAATAAATTGTATCCGGAGCTTGTTGATGTACTCCCTGAGCAGGGTTTTAACTGTTATCTGTTTCCTACTGAACTTGGCTGTGTTCCCGTCTGTTTACGGGCAAAGTCTGGATATCCTTAAGCAAAAATTATCCGCAATCGCCGGGCCTGAAGAGAAACTGGAGTTGTTGCTGTCTTACCAAAGCGACATTGCCACTCTTGATTTGCAACAGCAGGCGAATTATTGGTTTTTACTTGCAAGTCACCAGGAGAGAGGTGAGCAGCTGGATCAGGCGATAGCTTCATATAGCCAGGCAATCACCCTCGACCAGGCCTATCATCAGGGGCCGTCGGTATTGCAGGTGGAAAGCCTGCTGGAGCGCTCTTATGTCAGGTATCTGCAAACTTACGATACCCGGCTCTATTGCCCGGACCGTAAACAGGCGCTGGAGCAGGCGCGGCAACTCAATCAGTCTAAGTTACTGGTTAAGGTACTGGTACGTTATGCTTTTTGTTTTAAAGATTTTAATGCCGACCTGCCACGGGGACTCGCTTTGCTTGATGAGGCGATAGCGATTGCCACAAATAACCAGCTTTCTCCCCGCGAACATGCCATGATTTATAATGCTTCTGGTTTGTTATATCAAAATTATAATGTCTATGAAAAAGCATATGACTTTCTTAATAAGGCTTACCGGCAATGGGCCAGTGTCGATGATTATCAGGATATGTTTAACATGCAATTTACCCTGGTAGATACCGCGATAAATATGAAGCGTTTTGAGCTTGCCGGTAAGCATGTTGATACCTTGTTTTATCTGGCGAGAACACAAAAACAATTTAAAGACTTTACCTTTTTCAGTCATTTTGGCGCCGGCAGGCTGGCTTTTGCTCAGGGAAAGTTTAATGAAAGTGTCGCCCAACTGCTGCTGACATTGCAGCAGCGAGACAACACAGGTGAAGTTTATTTTGTCCGTATGGCGTATGAAAGCTTGATCGTCAGTTATTTTCGTCTGGGTAAGCTTGCCGAAACAAAAGCGCAGCTGGCGGCTTATCAACAGGCTTTTCCCGAATACCAAACGGAGAGTCTTGAAATCTTGGCAATAAAAGAATTTCTTGCCGGCAACTATAGTGCGGCCATGGCGCAATTTTATCTTCGCCTGGATCAGGAAGTGGAGCAACGGCGAGATTTTGTCCTGCGCTCTACCTCAACCACCGCCTCTTTATTTAATGTCAATATTACCGAGCTGGACAATAAAATATTGCAGCAAGACCTGCAAATAAATGCCCTGCAGTTTGACAAGGAACAAGAGCAAAAACGCAATGCCTACCTTTTCCTGTTGCTGGTGTCTTTTTTGGCTTTTGCCCTGGTTTTACTGAGCTGGCATTTGCTCAGAACCCGAAAGATTTTCAGATACCGGGCCCAGACAGATCACCTGACCCGAATTGCCAACCGACGCCATAGTTTTGAAACCGGGCAGCAAATGCTCAGCCAGGCAATTTCGCTGAATCAGCCCCTGTCGCTGATCGTGTTTGATATCGACCACTTTAAGCAGGTTAATGATACTTTAGGGCATGAGACGGGGGATCAGGCGATAGTACAGGTGGTGGAAAAAAGTAAAGAATGCCTGCGTAAACAGGATCAGCTTGGCCGTATCGGCGGAGAAGAGTTTTTGTTGTTATTACCCGATACCCGACAGGAGAAAGCCGTGGAAATTGCCGAACGTATCCGCGCTAAAGTGGCGACGGCCCGGGTCGGCGTTGAGCCGGAGAGCATATATTTAACCGTCAGTCTCGGTGTGGTTTGTGTCCGTGAGGAGAAAAATTTACAGGACTTGATCAACCGGGGGGATAAGGCTTTGTATCAGGCAAAAGCCGGGGGGCGAAACCAGGTGGTAGGTGATTGATAATTAAAGACTGTTGTCACTAAGCAGTGCGCTGTTTTGTAGCAAGATTAAGTGGTTCATCCTTGAAACCCTTTCTCTACTTCCAAACCTTTAACATCGTCAGCTAAGTTGCCGGTGTTAGTCGCCGTGATTTATTACTTACGGCATTTATCAAGACTGCTTTAGAATTTTGTCGGAGTTGCGGCTTGTGTAAGCGGTCCGTTACGTCGTTCGCGCAAGGCTTGTTTAGAGTCTTCTTCCATTTTTTTACGTTGTGCGCTGTTGGTGCAGACCTTTTTAGGAATCTTACTGGCTAAGGTATACACTTTTTCACAGCGATAGCCATCGTCGTTTTTGGCCAGTTGCTCGTTATCATTACTGGCACAGGCCGTTAACATCAAGGCGAGAGCCGCTAATATCGTTTTTTTCATTTTTATTATTCCTCGTATGGGAAGGGAGCTGGACTATCATTTATAAGCTAGTAAATGATGAATTGTATAATAATGATTTATAAATAAAAAAATCACTAGATTATCATGTTAAGAGTATTATTTGTTCAACCAGGTTGCAACAAAAATTTTACATTTTTGGGCTTAAGGGGGTTGGTTGCTCGTGTTTAAATTGCCGCAGCGTATTTACCGGAGGGAGGTGGAATGTAATCCCTAGCCGTCACCTTTATTATTTGGGATAGGATAAGTCATATTTATCTGTGACTATTTATATGCATTCAGGGCAAAGGGGAGTTGATGTTTTTATTTTTATCCCTTAAACCCGGATTAAAAAGTCCTGATGTTTAGTGAACCCTGATCTTGGCTTTTACGGTCTCTGATGGTTATTTTATTCATATTCCAGGATTATACTTCCCTGAACTGGACAGAGTAATACTCTTAGTGCCACGCTTTAATGGTTGGATGTCATGTTTTACCTGACTGGCAGGCGGAAATATCAATTTTCAGTGGTTAAATATCAGGGCGATGCCGGGTGAGCCCGGTAGCTTTTTCGCTCTATAGCCGAAACGGGGCAATAATGAAAAAAATTCACTTTAATATTTTTCGGTGTTTTTTTTATGCTGTGCTGGTTTTCCTGGTCTCTTTTACCAGCTCAGCCAAGGACGAGCAGAAAACTTTAGTGATCGGTATCGAGGCCCTGGATTACCTGCCTTTTTATCAGGTGAAAGCCGGGGAACCCTTATCCGGTTACTCCGTAGACCTGTTGCGGCTTTTTGGCCGTAAGTACGGGTATGATATCAAGTTTAAAGCCTATAATGTTTCCCGGCTGTTTTCGGTTTTTCTGGCGGGCAGAATAGATTTCAAATACCCCGATAGCCCGAACTGGTCGGCGCAAATGAAAAAAAGTCATGGTATTCATTACAGCAACAGCACCACTGTTATTATTGACGGTATTTTAACCCTGAAAAAACACGAAGAACTTTTGCTGGATGAATTTAAGGTGCTTGGCAGTATCAAGGGGTTTAGCCCCTGGCCTTATATGGGCTGGGTACAAACCGGCAGGATCACCCTGGTGGAAGCGGATAATATGGATCAATTATTCCGTTTATTAAAGGCGGGGCGAATACACGGGGCTTATGTCAATGTTCAGGTGGGGTTGAAGTATGTGGAGCAAAATTTACCTAATCTGGATGTCGTGTGGAACCGCGGGCTGCCTTTTGGCAAAGATGACTATTTTTTATCCACCATTTATCATAAAGACGTTTTTAAAGATTTTAACGCTTTCTTGACCAAGCATAAAAAAGAGATCGATGAATTGAGACGCCGGCATGGCATTGAACATCTAGATTTCAAAAAGAACTGACCCGGGCCGGTTTTCAAGAGTTTTATTTTACAATAACCTGGATATTGTTACTTAACGGCTTTAGTGGCGAGTTGATTCTGCGCCAGTTGCCCCAGATAACTTTCTCGTTTTGCCAGAAATTCCATCAGTTGTTGCTGGTAATGCTCACTGACCGCTTCAATAACCGAGGGCCTGCTCAACAGATATTGTGCCCAGAGTGCTAATTTGGGCAAGTGTTGAAAAAATTGCTCTTTGCTGAGGCTTTCAAATAATGGCAGGTACCTGAATGCCGGGGCAAAGGCGGCATCCACCAGGGAAAACTCATTACTGCTGAAGTATTCTGCTTGCACCAGGTTATCTTCCAGGGTTTGCCCCAAGTGTTCGAGTTTCTCCTGTAGCTGGCTAAAAACGGCTTTATCTGGTGCATTATAGAGTTGGGCGATAATGCTGAGGGTGGTAGAAGCAAACTCAATCCAGGCTCTTTGTTCCGCTTTTTCTAAAGCATCTTCAGCCAGCAATTTTCCCTGGTTGGCTTCATTGAGGTATTCGCAAATCACCTCTGACTCAAATATAACGGTCTCATCATCTACCACCAATAGCGGCACTTTGCCCAGCGGAGACAAGGCTAAAAACCATTCGGGTTTGTTCGTGAGATCTATGTCTATGCGTTTATAGGACACGTCCAATTCTTTTAAGGTGATCACTGCTCTTTGTACATAAGGGCAAAGGATGTGGCTGATCAGGGTGAACCGGGCTGGGCCTGTCATCTGTCCTCCGCTTAAGCGTTATGCCTGTTTGTGGGGTGTTTGTTATAGGATAGGAGTTATTTTCCCGGCTGCACGTTTTGTCGCTGTTTTCTGTTTGCCGGAAACCTGTTTGCCACTAAAAAATGCTGTTTTGTTGAAATCTCCCAAAACAGCCATATATAGCTATTATCTGAAGAAATGAAATCTTCCCTGTTAACAAAAGCGTGGCATAAAGTTAAGCATGAGCATCTGGCGTAACTTAACAATGATCCTGGCATTGTTGTTGGTCGTATATACGGCCAACTTTGCTGCTATGTCATTTTCAAAAGCTTCAGATGATCAGAGCCGGGTTAAGCTGAGCGAAACTGTGATGTCAGAGCAGGCGACGTTTGCTTTTTTAGGGGATGACGACGACTTTGACGGTTACTTCAACCCGCCCAGAGGACTCAGGGCCACTGCTCCGGTCTTTGCCGCCGAAGTGCAAACCGAGCCTGAGTATGTCCTTGAAATAGAGTTTTTTGCCACCGAACTGGCGCCTGCATTTTTTAAAAATCTCAGTAATCCGCCGTTAGCCCCTATCTGGCACCAACAACTGACACACAATCATCAGGCATGCCGTATTTCCGGTTGGAAAGACGGCAACTGCCTGTATTCCGGTCGTATCACCTACCACAGTTAAATTCATCCGTTAAGGCTGCTTTGAGCTTATGTTTTTTTATTAAAACATGCTCTTTGCGCCGTAAAAATCACAACTTTTATTTTCCTTTTTTGGTGTTTTAACACCGGAGTAGTCGTGCAGGATTTTCATCCTGTACGGCTATTGATGTCGAGATTTTATGATGAATGTACCCGTAAAAAAGCCGAGGGCTTATTTTAACTGGCAAAACCTGGTGATAGTGATCACCTTGATATTACTGCTGGTCAGCGCCCTGCCTAATTTTTATAGCAATCAGGTCAATATCCAGATCACCCCAAGATCTGAAACAAGCAAACCGATTGCGCCTCAGTCTTTAAAAGCATTGCTTGCCAAGCAAGACCAGCAGCTCGCCGGGATTTCTACCAACAAAGCATATACCAGCTTAGTCTTATCGGATGAGACTGCCCGGACACAAGTCGAACAAGTACTAAAAGATAAGCTGGCCGGGGAGTACGTGATTACCAGCACAGTGGCAAATAACGCTCCCGCCTGGCTGCAAGCCCTGGGAGGAGAGCCGATTAAACTGGGCCTGGATTTAAGCGGCGGAGTCCTTTTTGTGCTTGATGTCGACATAGATCAGGCTTTAACGGAGCGCTTAAACCAGATCTCGCTGTCGCTAAAATCTATGGTGATGGAAAATAAGCTCAGGGGAGTACACCTTGCTGTGTCCGGGCAATCGGGCATCAGCCTTACGCTGGCTGCCAGCAGCACACAATCTTTGAAACCTTTGCTGGCTGAAATTACCCGGGTATATCCCGAACTGACACCGGAGAAAGTCAGTAGCCACCGATTGACTTTGAGTTATGCCGCCCCCGAGCTGGCAAAGTTCCGCCAGCAAACCATGAAACAAACGATAAAAACCATGCGCGGGCGCATTGAAGAGTTAGGCATTACCGAGGCGGTTACCCAGCAGCAGGGGAAAAACCGTATCCGTATCGAGTTGCCGGGCGTGCATGATCCCGAGCAGGCAAAACGTATTATCGGCGCCACCGCCTCGCTGGAGTTTTACCAGCTGGCGGCCAATTCCCGTGCCATGGGCATTAAGCGTATCAGCGATGAAAGTGGCCGCCAACTGGTATTAAACAGCCAGGCGGTTTTTACCGGTAGCAATATCAAAAATGCCAGCCCCGGTCGTGACCAAATGGGGGCACCTTTGGTGAACTTAACCTTAGACAGCGCAGGCGGTAAAAAAATGTCGAAGTTTTCAAAGGAGAATATCGGCAAACCTATGGTGACGGTATTTTCAGAGTATTACCGCAATCAAGATAATGAAGCGGTGAAAAAAAGCGAGGTGATTAATGTTGCCACTATACAGTCTCATTTGGGGGCGCAGTTTAGCATCACCAATATGCCAAGCCTGCAGGAGGCACAGGAACTGGCTTTGTTGTTGCGGGCAGGCTCGCTGACGGCGCCGGTGACCATAGTGAAACAGCAAACCATAGAAGCCACTTTAGGGGCCGATAATATCGACAACGGTATTAAAGCCTTAACCCTGGGGATAGCGATAACCCTGGTCTTTATGATGCTCTGGTACCGGAGTTTAGGCCTGGTTGCCAATATTGCCCTGGCGCTGAACTTAATGAGTTTGCTTGGCTTGATGTCACTGTTACCGGGGGCGGTGTTAACCTTACCCGGCATTGCAGGACTAGTACTCACCGTAGGTATGGCGGTTGATACTAATGTGCTTATTTTTGAACGTATCAAAGAAGAGCTTAAACGCGGGCGCAAGGTGCTGATGGCGATAGAAGTCGGCTATAAACATGCTTTTGCCACGATTTTGGACGCCAATATTACTACCTTGATCACCGGGATGATTCTCTATGCCATAGGTTACGGGCCGGTGAAGGGCTTTGCCGTCATTTTATGTTTAGGCATTTTAACCAGTATGTTTACCGGCGTTTTCGTCTCCAAGGCACTAACCAATTTAGCGATCAGAGAAAATAAGCAGAAGTTATTAGGAGTTGCACTATGAAAGATATCGATAAAACACCGGTGACTTTTTTGACGAAATTTAGAAGGGTTGGTTTTTACTTTTCTATGGGACTGGTATTGCTTGCGTTGGCAGGGCTGTTCAGCCGCGGCCTTAATCTCGCCCTGGACTTTACCGGAGGCTATTTAACCGAATTTTCCACCAGCGAAAGCGTCAGCCAGCAGGAAATGCAGCAGGCTTTAAGTGCTTATTTACCGGACGGATTCCGTTTGTCGTCGGCAAACCAGGGACACTATTGGACCGTGCGCCAGGCAGATAACGTCTCAAGTGTGAAAGGGGCCGACTGGCTGGATAAGCTGGCACAAGAGATGGTGGCTAAACCTGGGGCTATCACCATCAAACCTCAGGAAGCCATTTATATGGGCAGTCAGGTGGGAGAAGAGCTGATAGAGCAGGGCGGGCTGGCGCTGTTAACGGCAGCTGTGGTGATTTTACTTTACCTGGCGGTAAGGTTTGAGTGGCGTCTGGCGACCGGGGCGGTGGCAGCGCTTTGTCATGATGTTATTCTGGTGCTGGGGTTATTTGCCTGGACCGGACTGAGTTTTGATTTAACGGTATTAGCCAGCATTTTGGCCATTATCGGCTACTCGTTAAATGACTCAATAATCGTTGGGGATAAGGTGCGGGAATTTATGCGCAGTCAGAGTGATTCCTCCATGGATAGCATAATCAATCTGGCGATCAAATCGACCTTAGTACGTACCCTGATCACCTCAGGCACCACTTTGGCCACCATTTTATCGGTATGGCTGTTGGCGGGGGCGTCTTTAAGCGGTTTCTCTGTTGCTTTATTTGCCGGTATTGTTGTCGGAACATTCTCCTCCGTGGTCATCTCCGCCACTGTACCCCAGCTGCTGGGATTAACCGCTGATTATTATCAAAAGCAGGCGGAAATGTCCTGTCAGTTACCTTAGCTGCCCAGGTTGTCTTAAGAAGTGATGAAAGGAGGATGAGTCAAATAGTGAAATAACACCGGGCTAACTATAATGATAAGCAAATACATGGGCTTAATTTGAGCCCATGTCATTTGTTCATCACCTGAGTGGTTTTTAAACTGCTAAAGCGAGGAAATTCAGTTATGGATATGACCGCCTGGATCCGCGAGCACAGCTGGGTTCTTGCCCCCGCCTTTATTTTGACCTTGGTGCTTTTTATCTGGCTTAAGGGCAAGCTGGCGAAAAATGTCGAGATCAAACCGGTCGATGTCGGCATTGCCCTGATCCCTTTTGTGTTATGGATGGCATCCGCCGGTATTTTTAAAAAGGTCGAACTTCCCGGGCTGTTATCTTTTGAAACCGCCGATGTGATTGTTACCGCCGCCGCCGCGCCGATTGATTTACAGGTGTCAAAAATCCCGGTAACGGCGCTGAAAGCGGATCCCAAAAGCAGCGTCAGGGAAATTCCCAGGCTGATCGCCTCAGGCAGCCAGGTGCTGAGCTTTACCTTAGGTTATCGCGGTTACCACGGCGGGGCAGTATGGATGTACTTTAATCATCTGCTCAGCTCACCCCCTTTTAAATATGCGGTGATCCTTGATGAGCAAGGCGCCTTGTTCGGCCTCTTTTCTGCGAGAAAACTTACCGCGATATTAAACAGCGATAATAACAATGAGTTGATGGAAAAATATCCGTTAAAACCTTTTCGCGGCTTGCCGGATGAAAATGCGGTGGCGAAATGGCACGGCTTTACTCAAGCCATTATCAACACCGATAAAGCCGAGCTGGCCGACGTGGCGGGTTTTGTCGAGCTTGGCCAGGCGGTAACCCCGCAAGCGGATAAAAAGCGGGTGCTGGCACAAATGGAACAGCTAGGCCTGGATTGGTTGCCGGTGGTCGATAACCAGTCCGGTGTCAGCCGTTTTCAGGGCATTGTTGAGCGCTCCCGCCTGACCGCCAGTTTGATTTTGGATGTCGCCCGGGAGCTGGAAAGTAAAAAGCAGGCACAGGGCAATTAGGCTTTACCGTATATCTTTAGTGTCACACAGCTGAAATATTAGCGACACAAAACCACAATATTAGTAAAACATTTCTGTCATCTTTGCTTCGTAACATAGCTGCAAAAAATTTGTCGTTAAACAAATTTTAACAAACTTAAACAAAACGCTGTGGAGCAAACCCTGATGCTAGTAAATAAAGTTTTTAAAGTAAGTATGATTGCCGGTGCCTTAGTCTTAGCTGGTTGTGGTGGCGATATTAAAGTGAAGCCTACTACCGTTGACAATTCGGTCGACAACAGTGTCACTAACCCAAGTACGGGTACCCCTACTGAAGTGAAATGTGCTTCTTATACCCAGAACGGTTCTACCTTAACCGGTACCGCTGACGGCAACGATTGTGTTTACTCCACCACTTTTGCGTCAGATCTTAAAGAAATCACCAGTGACCTTTATATTCCGGCAATCGAAGGTCGCCACATTTTTAACGGCAGCTTATTTATCGGCGCCGATTATGCTCCCGGCCAGGAAAGCAATATCCCGGCGACAGGCGCGGTATTAACGATTGAAGCAGGCAGCACTATCGTATTTTCCGGTAACGACGATTATCTGCGTGTTGCCCGCGGTTCACGCATTGTTGCCGAAGGTACGGTTGATAAGCCAATTACCTTCACTTCCAACGAAGCTTTCGAAGATTTAGATACCGTAGGTGAAGGTCCTAAATACCGTGACTGGGGCGGTATCATGATCAACGGCCGCGGCATCAACAACAAATGTACTACCGCCGAGCGTGAAGCCGACAGCTGTAGCCAGAAAACCGAAGGTGCGGTGTCTTATTACGGCGGCAACATCGAAGATGACAACAGCGGTATCCTGAAATTTGTTACCGTCAGCTATGCCGGTTCAGGTCCTAAACTGGCGGGCGCCGGTGACGATTTGAATTCCTTGTCTTTATACGCGGTCGGCTCAGGCACTACCATAGATTATGTGCATATTCACGAAGGTTACGACGACGGTGTTGAAGCCTTTGGCGGCAGCGTGAACATGAAACATCTGGTATTGACCCATAACCAGGATGACAGTGTTGACTGGGATGAAGGTTATACCGGTAAAATCCAGCACGTACTGATCAAGCACGGTAACCAGTTAGGTAACCGCGGCTTTGAAACCGACGGCGCGAAATCATCGCCAACGGCCCAGGGGGACAGCGACGAGTCAGGCTCTAACCCGACGGTTGCCAATGTTACCGTGATTTCCAATGAAACCGAAAGTATCCGTGACGGTGATGCTTCACGCGGCATCATGATGCGCGAATGGGGTATGGGCAAGCTGTATAACCTGCTGGTGACTAACCCTGCCACCGAAGGTTCACACCAGTGTTTCGAACTGAACGATGAAAAAGATAAGGTTGAAGTTGACGGCGTTATTGCCAATGCCAACGCCGATAAAATCATCGTTGAAGGCTCGGTTGTTGCCTGTGGCATCAACTTTAAAAATCCGAAAAACAATCCTGATTTTGACCTGGCGACCTGGTGGAAAAGCAAAGGCAATATTGCATTGACCAAAGACCATGTGGTTTATGCCGCCGATGGCTACCGCACTGCGACAACCATGAGTGACGCCGAAGGCACAGCGGTAACGATTCCTGAAGCCGTTGATGTAAACGCCATGGACCCTTGGTTTGACCAGGTGGAATATGTCGGTGCCATCAGTGAAAGCGATGTCAACAGTGACTGGGCGAAATGGGTCGATGCCGCCATGAGCATTGCCGCCGCTTCTTCATTTGCTCACTAGGCAACAGCCCCTTTCATTCTTTATTTTGTTAGACAAGCAGGACAGCTAAGTGCCGTCCTGCTTATCTGATAGCTAGTTAATGGATTGTTTTTCCAAGAGGTCATTTGGTATGAAAACCAAACCATCCAAGTTTACACTGAGCCCGTTAAATCTGGGATTAATGCTGGCGTTTTCTGCCGGTATCTCCGGCGGTTTTGCTCCCGGCGCTTATGCCGCCGAAGGAGATGAGCAGGAGCTGGCGATGGAAGAAGTGGTTGCCGTTGCGACCCGTTTACAGGGCAGTGCCACCGCTGTTATCGAAGAAAGAAAACAGCAGGCCTTTGTTGCCGATATTATGGGAGCCGAACAAATTTCCCGTACCGGTGACAGCGATGCCGCTTCCGCCCTTCGCCGGGTTACCGGCTTAACCCTGGTTGACGGTAAATTTATTTATATCCGCGGCTTGGGTGAGCGTTATTCCAGCACCCGTTTAAACGGCGCCAATGTGCCGAGCCCGGATTTAACCCGTAACGTCATTCCGCTAGATATTTTCCCGTCCAGCATCATCAGCAGCCTGTCGGTGCAAAAAGCCTATTCGCCGGATATGCCGGCGGCGTTTGGCGGCGGTAATGTCGATATCCGCACTAAAACCATACCTTCTGACTTTTTCTTTGATATTGAAATGGATATCGGCGGCGATTTGGCGTCAGGCAGCGGGTACAGCTACGCCGGCGGCAGCGATGACTGGTTAGGTACAGACGACGGCACCCGGGGTTTACCCGGCGCGATAGATCTGGCTTTTGACCGTTATAAAGCCGATTTCTCGCTCGATAATATTATCACCACGGAAGAGAACTTTTCCGGTCAGGACTTCTCGGCAGCAGATGCCCGGGCCATCAACAAGTCGCTGGCGAAATCGTTAAACACTAACCAGGACATCAGCAAAAAAAGCCTGGATCCCGATATGGGCTTTTCTATCGCCACCGGTAATTCGTTTGACGAGAGCTACTTTGGCGGTACCTTAGGTTTTATGGCGGCGTTAAGTTATGACAACGGCTGGACCCACAGTGAACAAACCAGCGGAAAAATTTCCGGCGGTGCGGCCAGCAACGACTGTCAGAAAACGGTCACCGTAGATTGTTACGACCGCCTGGACAAAGGGGCGAAAACCACCAATGAGATCAAGCTCAACGGTATTTTAAACCTGGGTTATCAGCTCGGCGATCATAAGATTTCCCTGTCGAATATGTTGCTGCGCAATACCGATGATGAAGTGGAAGTCTTCACCACGGCGCAACCGGATAATGAATTAACCCTGGCGGACGGCAAATTATCCCGTACCCATAAAACCCGCTTTGAAGAAAGGGAGCTCATCGTTACCCAGTTGCTGGGGCAGCATACCTTTAATCAATTTTACGGTTTAGGCATCGACTGGCAATATACCAACTCGAGTGCCACCACGGATATTCCCAACGAAACCGAGCTGAAAGTGCAGGATGTGTTCGACAACGGCGTATACCAACACTCGGAAGCGCTGGAAGTGACCAATGTCAGCACCCATGGCTTTGTTGAAATGGAAGATGAAGTGGAGTCTTATGGCTGGAATGCCAGCTTGCCGCTATTTTTCAGCAATTTTGAAATTGAGCTTAAAGCCGGTGGTGACTTCCTGGAGAAAAACCGCGATTACCGCACCGATGTATTCGGTTTCAACTTCAATGAAGCCGTAGTGTTAAATACGGACGAGGATAACATCCTTAATATCGGCGGCGCCTTCACCGACAGCTTTATCGACAATACCGACTTTGATTTTGTCTTTAATGAGCCTAAAACCGATGATTATGTCGCGGCGCAGTTAATCGATGCCTATTACGGTTCGTTTGATGTTATCTACGATCAAAAATGGCGCATCAGCGGCGGTTTACGCTGGGAAGATTTCAGACAAACATCCTTGGCATTCTCCCGTCAAATCTACAGCATCACCGACTTTAATGAGATTTTTACCCCGGAAAATATCGAAAACGCTTCTATTGTTGAAGACGATATTTTCACTGCCCTGGCCCTGACCTATTTAGGCGAGCAAAGCCAGTATCGCCTCAGTTACGGTGAAACCATAGTGCGCCCGGATATGCGTGAAGTTTCGCCGGTGGAATTTATCGACCCTATTACCGACCTGAAAACCGTCGGTACCGTGGGCCTTAAATCCAGCCCGGTAAAACACTATGACGCCCGCTGGGAATATTACGGCGATAACGGCAATAACTTCTCGGTGGCGGCGTTTTATAAAACCATCGAGGATCCGATCGAAACCAAACTGCTGGTGGGGGATGACAGCTACAGCCTGACTTACCTTAACGGCGAAGAAGCCGAGGTTTACGGTGTCGAAGCCGAGTGGTTATATGACTTATCCTCCCTGGCGCTTGATGGTTTATTCTCGTCCGGTAACATCACTTTAAGCGATTCTGAAACTGTGCTGTCGGCGGAAGATGCCGGTACCCAGAGCCAGAAGCGCCGCATGACCGGCCATTCGGAATATGTGGTGAACTTCCAGCTTGGTTATGACTCGGCAGACGGCAATCACAGCGGCTCTTTGGTCTACAATGTCTTCGGTGAGCGTATTCTTGCCGCCGGCGCGGGTGACCGGGGCGATGCCTTTGAACAACCGTTCCACTCGCTTGATCTGGTTTATACCTACTATCCGAGCTATTCGAGTACCGTGAAGTTCAAGGTGCAGAATCTGTTAGGAGAAGACATGGAAGTACTGCAGGATAATATCAAGGTGAAAACCCGGGAAATCGGCACCGGATTTTCGGCCTCGTTTAAATACAGTTTTTAATATTCTTTCTTGGGAGATAAGTTGCGGCAAGCCTTTGTCGCAGCTGCTGCCGGTAATTTTTCTGTATATAACGCAGCAACAATTACCGGTAGCAACTTTTCTTGTTGTGCCTGAACTTCCCCGCTTTACAGCACCGTTTCTTTGTCATTGTCATGAGTAGAGGGCTAATGATATGGCGCTTTCCAGGCTGCAATATAGTAGATCTGCTCTATAGTCCCGGGTAAGTTTATCTGAGATGATATGGCTTCTTGTGTGATGGCGGCTTTACACAAATTTGGCGGGAAAAATAGCACATAGAATGAGAACAGCTTCCTCCTGCTGCTCTCTCTGGTATGACTCAAAGGACCGTTTTTTTGATGAAAATCCCCCCGTGTTTTTCAACACATTTCCCTTGCTAAATAGAAAAAGCAAACCAGTAGGAAAAGTCGTTTGCCCTGTTTTATCAAACAGTCAAACAATAGCTGCTTAGGGACGGTTAAGTATTTTAATTGCAAAGAATGTTGGAAATTATCTATGCCATTATCTTCTCTGAAGAAAATACCTGTCGGTGAAATCAATCCAGGTTGCAAGCTCAACTATTCAGTTTTTAATAAGGCTGGCCAGTTAGTGTTACGTAAAGGCCGTACCATTTCATCGCTGAAACAATTTCGTTTTATTAATACAAAAGGCTATTTTAAAGAAAATTTATTAAGCTCGTCTGCGGATTACGATGACTTTAGCAAAGAGGGTGACAAGGAGATAATTCTTCTGATTAACTCTTGGATAAAAAAGCTGCTTGTTATTCGGGGTAATTACCATCAGCCAAGCGTTGATTTTACCCATCTGGTTTTGGAGCTGGCGCTTCATATTCAATTACAGTGTAAACGTGACCTCGATATTTTATTGGTTGCGATGCAAATCAAAATTCATAAAGACTTCAATGTTATTAACGCCCTGCATAGTGCGGTTATTTGTGAGGCTATTGCAGCCCAATACGGGCTGGCGCAGATAGAACGTTTATCCCTTATTGCGGGGGCGCTTACCCATGATATAGGTTTTGAAAAGCTGCAGAATAAATTGCATGCTCAACCGGGAAAGCTTAGCAAAGAGCAAAAAGAGGCGGTTGAGCAACACCCGATAGTGAGTGAAAGCATCTTAAAAAAACAAGGGGTAAAAGACGCTGTCTGGCTGGATGTTGTCCGGCATCATCATGAGCGTTTGGACGGGACAGGTTATCCCGATAAGTTGACGGCAGGGGAGATCTCCCTTGCGGTAAAGATTATCGCCATTGCCGATACCTATGTGGCTGCGTCTCATAACACTGTATTTAGGCCAAATACTTCATCAAACAAGGCCATCAAAACCATTTACAATAATAAGAAAAGCTTTGATGAAACATTGATTTACCCTTTTATTAAAATGATGGGCGTTTATCCCCTGGGGTCCATTGTCAGGTTACAGAATAAAGAAATTGCTTTAGTCACAAATTTAAACAATACCCTCAGCAGTCCGCTGGTCACTGTTTTACAAAACAGTACTGTTTTTTTAGAAACCGAGGTTGTTGTTCGTGATACCGCTTTTGCCGAATATAAGGTTGTCGGTACCGAACCCCTAAAGAAATATCCTCACTTACAACCCCAGATAAAGCATTTATTACTTTGAGGCTCTGTGTGCTATTTTGTCCGATGAATAGTCGGTTAAATAACGTTCTTAAGCTATGATCAGAGGTTAAATCAGAGGTGGGTTACTGAAGATGAAAATTATTGCTTATATCTTGGCTGGTTTACTCTGTCTTTGGCTTATCCTGGCTTTTTTACTGCCCAGTGAAAGGCTGTTTCAACTCTCTATCGCCGCAGAGCGTTTTTTTGCCGGTTTAACGGTGCACAAGGTACAAGTCGGCGAGCTGGAACTGGAATATTTGCGTGGCGGGAATGGGCCTAAACTGTTGTTGCTCCATGGTTTCGGCGCAGATAAAGATAACTGGAACCGTCTGGCCCAGCATTTGACCAAGCGTTTTGATGTCATTGCCCCGGACCTACCTGGATTTGGTAACAGCAGTAAAAACCCCGAGTTAGACTATGATGCTTTGCCTCAGTCAAAGCGGATAAAACAGTTTGCCGATGCCCTGGGCATTAAGTCTTTTCATCTGGCGGGTAATTCCATGGGAGGTTATATTGCCGGTAACTTTGCTGCCCTTTATCCCGAGTCTGTGCAAAGCTTATTGCTGCTGGCGCCCTTTGGTGTCATGGGCGCACAAACCAGTGAAATGTTTACCGAGATAAAACAGGGAAAAAATCCCCGGGTTTTAGTGCAAAACCAAGAGCAGTTCAGGCAATTACTGGAGGTTGTTTTTGTTGACCCGCCTTTTATTCCGCAAGTCATAGTGGATCACCTGGCACAGCAAGCGGAAAAGTCCCTTGCCCTGAACACTAAAATTTTTCATCAGATCCATAACTTCGACCAGGGAATCCCGCTGCCGACATCCCCGTTAAACCGGGTACTGAAAGATTATGCAGCCCCGACTTTAGTGCTCTGGGGAGATAAAGACCGGGTGCTTGATGTCAGTGGGGCGCAGGTGCTTAAACCGCTGTTGCTTAATCCCACTGTTGAGGTTATTACCAATGCCGGCCACTTACCTATGATAGAAGTGCCCGGACAGACGGCCGACATTATTAGCGCTTTTATAGACTCGCAATAACTTTATAACGATCTTAAGTTTTGCTGTCAGTTAACGTTTTTGCTATTCAAGCACTTCAAAATCATCTTCGGTCAGCTTAAATTCACCGTTTGCCTGTTGCTGCCATAATTCTTTATGGATCACGCCGCCGGCCTTATTCATGCGCCAGCGGGAAGTCAGCAGTACGCTGGCTTCATCAATCACCTGATAATCAGGCTCGATATAATCGACATCGCTAAAGCCGTCATTGATCAAGTTTTGCCAAAACTCCCTGATGGCATCAAAGCCGGTAAAAGTGCCGAAAGGACGCGCCCGCATCACCGCATCCGGCGTATACTGACCGGCGCAAACATCGGCATTACCCGAGTTAAAACCTTGCTTCCAGATGTCGCTTGCCCGGATAACTTTGGCGATGATATCTGCTTTGTCTTGTTCGTTCATTTTTTGCTCCTGAAAATAACTCATTTATCGGTGATGACTTAATAGTAGGCCGAATATTGTCTTTGAAAAAGATAGTAAAGCCTGAATCACTGTTCTAAAATAGCGAACAATATGATGAAATATATCCGCCATATGCTGGTGTTTTCCCGAATTGTTGAGCTGGGCTCTATCAGCGCCGCCGCCAGCGATTTGGGGATCTCCAAATCTGTGCTCAGCCAGCAACTGAAAACCCTGGAGCAGGAGCTGGGCGTGCTGCTGTTAAAGCGCACCACACGCCAGCAGGTATTAACGCCGGTGGGACGGGATTTCTACCAACAATGCCAGCAGATAAATGTGCTGGCCAACCAAGCCTGGGACAATGCCAGGTACGCACAGCAAGAGCCAAGCGGCACCCTGAGTATCAGCGCCCCCCATGCCTTAATTGAAGCGGTGATCTCACCGGCCATCGGCAGTCTGGTCAGTCGTTTTAACAAGATCATTCCCAGCATTTATGCCAGTGATCAGCGTGTTGATTTAATTGATGACAATATCGATATCGCCATTCGGGTGGGGGAGTTGCCGTCAAGCGATTATAAGCAGCAATTACTGGGCAGCTTTCGTGAAGTTTTATGTGCCAGTCCCCAGTATATCCAGCGGGAAAATTTGTCTGTGGGACAGTTAAAAAGCAATCCCGAAAAGCTGCTTGCCTGTGATTATGTTGCCAATCGCTGGCAGGGGAAAAGCGTCAGTCACACCTTAACGGATAACAGCAGTGGCAAAACCATAGAGCTGGTTTTTAAGCCCAACCGCTTTAACGATTCGTTAAATGCCGTAATAGCCATGGTGAAATCCGGGGCGGGTATCGCTTTAGTACCTGATTTTATCTTTTCTCCGAGCAAGCACAAAGGCGAACTGCTTGATATCTTTCCAGATTTTCTGCTCCCTGCCGTTCCTGTCTATGCGGTGCATGCCTTTGGCGGCCAAACGCCTTTGAATGTAAAATTAGCGGTTGATGCCGTTAAAAAGCAAATGAAGCAGGCGGTAAATTTTCCATAAAAAAAAAAGACCTTCTTACTGTTGATTTAAGGCTGTGTTTGCATTTAGTGTTGGTCTTACTTATACATACTGTATGGATTGCTGTACACAGAGTTCAACACTATGAAAAATATTGAGTTAGAGTCCTTACAAAAACATCTGAC
>NZ_CANDNZ010000022.1 GCF_947387555.1 Thalassomonas sp. RHCl1 | reverse complement strand
AAAACACTTCGTTGGGCTGCCCCGTGGAAGTGGATGCGCATTTTAGACATTTTCTTGGTGAGGTCAACACCTTTTTTAAATAAATTTAATAATATCTGATTATCGTAGTCGCCACCGCTGAAATAGCTCAAAAAGAGAGCTAAAATGCATGAGCAAGGTTAATTTTTCGGCTAAACACCACACATCACAATTTAAAAATAAAAAGTTGCCCTTTCTAAAGCCCCCCTAAAACAAATCTGTGTTCAATTAAAATTTGGCTCGGGTGTTAATGAAGAAAATAACAGGTTAGTGAAGCGTTAATTCTATGGTGGTCTTTATTTAAACTACTTGATCCTCGGAATTATTATCGCTTATGTTCAGTTGCTGTTTGCTAGCCGCACAGGTTTAAGCAAATAAACTAGGATTCATTTTTACCCCTTTGAAATGGGTAGTTTGCACATAACAATTTAATACAAAGCACCGGGTAATTAACAGCTAAACACTTATGATAAGCGTATTAAGCAATATAGCTCTATTATGCATCTAGCAAAAGTACAGCTTATATAGAAAAACAAACACACTTTCACCCAATTTTAATCCTTTAACTTTTACTACATGTTCAGCCCCCAGCATAAACATGTCGCGCACAAAAACTTGACACAAGTGACAACTTTTTTTCGATAAATTTAATTACAAGAGGTAGGTAATGACGATTAAGAAAAAATTAATTGCGATATTAATCGCAATTGTACTGCTGGTTACAGGCTCAATAGTGGCTCAAAATATCGCCAACGTTAAAAATGGCCAACAGGCACAGGCGAGCAAAACCCGGTATCTTTCCTATTTGCTGGCAGATGAATTCCGCCAGACATCACTGGACTTAACCCGTTTATGCCGCAGCTTTGTCGCCACAGGCGAACAAAAGTACTGGGATGCCTATTGGCAGGTTATCAAATGGCGTAATGGCGAATCCCCAAGAGCAGACAATACCGACCCGGCACTCTACCCCGGGGTTAAAAAGAAACAAAGCGACATCATGCGCGAGCTTAACTTTTCCAGGCAGGAGTTCGACCTGTTAGCCCTGGCGAATGAAAACTCCAACGCTTTAGTTGCCACCGAATCCCAGGCCATGGAGTCGATTAAATCAGGCTATGTCGTTGACGGGCCATTTCAGGCTTTACCGGGTGAAGACGTAAAAACCTTTGCCCAGCGTATCGTTTTTGATAATGCCTACCACAATGAAGCCGCAAAAATTTTAGCACCTGTCACGCAATTTTTTAAAGCCCTTGATCAGCGTACCGCACAGCATTTGCAGGGAATAGAAGAGTCCGCTTCGAGCTGGTTGCTGATCAGTTTATGCAGCCAGATAGTGGCCGCCTTGCTGATCGCCTTACTGATTGTGATATTAATTTATGCCCTGTTTAAACCTTTACAGGAAGCAACCGGCGCTATGCTCAATATTGCCGAAGGCGATGGCGATCTGCAAAAACGCCTGAAAGACTCAGGCAGTGATGAACTTTCAACCCTGGGGAAAGGCTTTAACAGCTTTGCCGCCAATATCCAGACAGTTGTCGTCAACCTGCGCCGCATGATCGAGGAAATTTCTGCCTCTTCAAACCAGCTTACGACCACAGCGCAACAAACCGATAATGCCATCAACGAACAAAAAGAAGATATTCAAAAATTGTTTGTCGCCATAGAACAGCTGGTGCCGGCCATTCAGGATGTTGCTATGCTGGCTTCCGACGGTGCGGATAAGGCCAATGTTGCCAACCAAAATGCAACCTCAGGGATTGGGGTGGTGGAAAAAGCTATCAAAAACATCAATAGCCTGGAAGCCGATATTGAAAACTCTTCTACTGTTATCAATAAGCTGGCTAAAGACACTAATAATATCAGCACAGTGCTCGATGTTATTGGTGGTATTGCCGAGCAAACCAATTTACTGGCATTAAACGCCGCCATAGAAGCAGCCCGCGCCGGTGAACAGGGGCGGGGTTTTGCCGTAGTGGCAGATGAAGTGAGAACCCTTGCCCAGCGCACACAAAATTCCACCACAGAAATTC
The DNA here is from genome assembly GCF_947387555.1 of Thalassomonas sp. RHCl1. Classification (GTDB taxonomy): domain Bacteria; phylum Pseudomonadota; class Gammaproteobacteria; order Enterobacterales; family Alteromonadaceae; genus Thalassomonas. Next base: position 85,044 of record NZ_CANDNZ010000022.1, on the reverse strand, counting down.
GCGAAATGATAGAAGGCTTGCAGGTTGGAGCCAATAATGCCGTTGCCGTGATGGAGCAAAGCCATATCAAAACGGAAACTTGCGTAAAGGACACCACAGAGTTAGGCGGTGCTCTGGAAAACATATCCGGCTCTGTCATGGCGATCACTGATATTAACCACCAGATTGCTTCGGCAACCGAAGAGCAAAGCGCCACCATAGAAGACATCAGGCGCAACATCGACAGTATTAACCAAAATGTCGAAACCACTTCCGCCGGCTCAAAGGAAACCGCCGACAACAGCCAATACACCACAGAGCTGACCATCAAGATACAAGCCTTGGTGAATCAATTTAAAACAAGTTAATAGCAGCCTCAACTGAGGCAAATGACACATCAAAGCATAAGGGAGTTTAGCCGTAAACTCCCTTACTTTTTCTGCCCCTGCTGCCCGTCCAAACATTAGCGGATGAATGCCGGCTTTTCATTTACCACGGCTAAGTCCACAAGGCAGTTCCTTCAAGTAGCCTTTAGACAAAACAAACCACGGCTTTGCAAGATTAAGCTGTTTCACCGATAACTCCATTGATTCCACCGAACAAATAATCCCTGACTGAAATACCTTATAGACCCCGGCGGAGGTTATTGCGATCAGGCGGGTAAAGCCTGCATAAAGCATTATTCACTAGGTTTTCATAATCAATCAGTTTTAAGGTTATTTATTGGCATATCTGCCAGGCCAGCCTAATGGTTCAGTACGTCAATAATCTCTGCTATCGAAGATAAAATACAGTTAATTAATAAGGTTTTAGCGATGGCAAAGAGTAAAGCGCGTACTGATCTACAAAGGGCGGTTGACGATATATTAACCGGACGGATCAACAATCAGGTTGAAGCCAGGATGTTTATTTTAAAAACAATTGCCCGCCTTTCGAAGAATATTCAAAGTCGATTTGGCGATATCAACGACCTCGACAGTCAACTGGTGCAAGTGTATATCAAGGGTAATTCGGCCCTGAACCTATACAAAATGAATGTCACCGATGATAAAAAAAAGAAAGAGCTCTTTGATAAAAAATGGAGTGATTTTGACAATCAAATCGTGATCAACCCTTTCCTCCCCAAAGTATGGTGGTATGAAATCCTCAATCAAATCCATGACTGCATCAAAAACGACATTCTGCCGCCGGCCCGGGACGGCTTCCTGATCGGTGAAACGGACAAGGGTAAATTGCCAAAACCAAGCTACGATGGCAGCAAAACATTAAAACAAATCGATATTTCAGATACCGAGCTTAAAGACGAACTTAAAGATGACTTTAACAAATACCCGGGAATAGCCAAAGGACTGCCGTTAGAGCACCAGCTAAAAATGCAGAGTAATGTCTTACTGTGTTTAAGCAGTGAATACCTGCACCCGGTTAACTACTTCGACAACATTCGCACCCTGTTTGCTAAAAAAGACAAAGATATTGACTTTATGAAGCCTGAGTACAGCGAAGCGAATGAATATTTCCCGCCCGGTGTCGCAGTACTCAAAGATTTTCGCGGCAAAAAAGTGAAAAAAGACAGCTCTATCTGGATCAACACCACCATAGGCAAGTTTCTGTTATACCGGTTGATCGCACGCTACAAAAAACCCGGGCTAAGTTATGAGGGCCAGGTCAACCGGGAAGACATCAATGCCGAAGCGATCAAATTCAGGGGAGAGATCATTGATATCAGTATCCCGCGCCGCGAATCCGAAGAAACCCTCAACCAATGGGTGCGTTTTAGTAAAAATATTCAGGGATTAACTGACAATAATCCCTATTTCGTGCCTGATAACAAGGTCGTCAAAAGAGGAGTGCAACTTGTTCGTATTCAGGCGAACCCCAGATACCTGGGGGATGATGGCCAGCATATACGCATCCCGGATTTTGAATATCAACTGGAAGAAAACATCAATATGATTAACGAGGTACTGACCGACACCAGCGGCTCGCCTCATAAATTCTATAAACGTTTAACCCGGGGTTATGCAGCATTAACGGCAATCGAACAAATATCTCAAGATGACGACCAGCACCCCCTTAACAACAGCAAAGTTTTTAAGGAGGCGCTTGATCTCGACACCCTCTATAACAAATCAACCCAAAGCGGTATCAAGTGTTTTTTTAAACAATTCTCCCGCACCTTAAGATTTGATTATTTTACGCCTTTACTGGATGACACCATAAGCCTGGCGCTCAAACAAGTGTTACCCAAAGCCGGCATTGCCGATCTGGAGTTCGCAGATTACAACGATTGGTATGATGACTTTGAAGTAAAGGCTGGTGGTGATATCGAAGAAAAGATCAATGCCAAAGGTGTGATCACCGCCAAATTTGAAAGCGATGAAGAGCAAAAGCAGATGAAACAGCTGCTTATTTGTACACAGGTGGGCCATAAGATAAATGAAGTCTTGGCAACCAAATTCAAGCTGCCCTTTGCCAAGCTGGAAATCATTAATGCCTTGCGCGTCAGTCTTGAGAAGCCTAAACCGGACAATCAAAAAGTTTTCTTTGACGGCATTTTAAGCACAAAGCTGGATAAATATTTGCGCCTGGGCAGGGCCTACGATGAAAGCTACCCTTTACCTGTAGTACCTTTATACCTGTTAACCAAAAAGGCTTATTCTGCCGAAGAATTGCAGGAAGAAGCCCCCAAAGACTGGACCGTCACCAAGGCCACATCCGGGCAAAAACAAGACTATGGTTATGACTTCCTGCTTAAGCATAAAGATCTTGATCATATTGTCGTGCTTAAACTCCTGGCGGCAGGCGACAACGCCAAGTGGCAAAACATCGAGCAGAAATTAGAAGAACTTCTGGTCTGGCAGCATGCCAGCCACCAACTCTTGCTCGCCCGTGCCGACAATAGCATCAATAGCCTGTACACCCTGATCACCCAACTGAAAAAACTTTTTGAGATCAAGATAGAAAACAATCAGCGCATGCTTGATTACTTTGATGAAGTCGGCGGCTTTGCCGCTCTCTACCCTGTTGTCAAAAAGAACCTGCCAAAAGCAAAAGATAATGCCGGCCAGATTGAATTGATTTTTGGCGCATTAACCGAAGCCAAAGAGCTGTTCCACGAATTAAGTCAGCGCAGCAATCTTTTATATTGCAACAACAAATTCCAGGAATTCACCCTGATGATTGAGCTGCTGGCACTGCTCACCGACAAGCTCGAAGACATGACCAAGACATATAAAGATAAGGCGACACAGCATATTCATGCCGCCCTGTTAAAACTGCAGGCAAGTATGCAACCGGCAAATTACCAGCAGGAGGGTAATCTTTATCAACCACTGGCCGAATATCTCATCAACAGTAAAAAACTACTGGCAATGGATCAGGATATCGATCCGAAGGATTTTTCCGACTATGTCAAGGCGATCATTACCGAGGTTAAAACTCAGCTGGCAGGCTATGCCAAATACAAAAAAGACAATGTCCATGCCTCGATCTTTGCGGCAGAGAAAAGCAGCCGTTTGCTGGTAGATGATAACGGCAAACTCTACCGCGTGTTGCTGGAAAAAGGCATCGCTGACTATATCGATTATCGCATCGCCACGGCCCGCGACTTCTACTTAATACACTGGTTAGACAAAAGCCGCATTCATTACAAGATGAACGCCGTGTCTTTTACCACTAACTTAACTCAAAAAGCTATCGACGCTGCCGGTGGAGGGAAATAATCATGGCAAAAAGCAGAACACTCTTTCAACGAGAAATCGACGACAAACTCACCCAGGAATTCAACAACCAAAGGCCGGTCAGGGAGTTTATCCTCGACTGGATAGCCCAGCTGACCCAGTACCTGCAACAAAGGTACGGCGGTAACGTGCGCATTTTCATCAAAGGCGGGTCGGCATTAAACCTGCTCAGGGAGTATCGCAGCAAGCAGTTCGGCACCACCAAAACCTGGAGTGACTTTGATAATCAAATCATTATCAACCCGAATCTGCCGATCGCCCAATGGTACGATATCCACCGCCAGATCCATACCTATCTGAAAGAGGAATATTTACCCAGCTTTCAAAAGGAGTGGGATCTGTTTCTAAGTTACAACCGTAAAGAATTCAGCACTGAGCAACAAAAAGGGCTTGACCATTTTAAAGCCGAGCCCATAAACAATGCTGTTTTGGACTTTCCCCGTTATCAGTTCCTGTTAGAAAAAGAGGCCAGCGGCAATACCAAGGCATGTAAGGTCGATACCGCCTATCAGGTCAGCACTCCGCTGAAAGATGATCGGGAAGCATTGAACCTGACCCTGGAAAATACCAGTCAAAGCAACATGGTGTTTAGCGCCGGCATGGAACTTATGCATCCGCTTAACCATTTTGATACTGCCATGTCCCTGGCAAATATTGCCGATCTGGAAGAAAGAAAAAATTCCGACATCAAGGGCCTGCGCAAAAAACTGGCAGATGAAGGGATCAATAACGACGCGCTGTTTTTCAACAGTTACTTTCCGCCAACCTCTATGGTGCTCGATGATAGTGTAAGTTCAAACGAAGCCCCCAACTCCAGCTCGATTTTACTGAACGCCACCATCTCCAAGTTTTACCTGTACCGCATTATCGTGCGTTACGCCAACCATGACTTTTTTAATGACGGCGAGCGCAAGTCGTTCGGTAAAAGAGACTGGTTTTCACCGGAGCAGAAAGCCTTTGACCGCGGGCTCAGGGCGAAATTCAGGGGCGAGCTGATCGATGTCAGCATCCCCCGCCGGGATAGCGAAGAAGCGATACAGCAATGGCAGCAGGTTAACACCCATACCGTGCAATATTTTGCCCTGCCCAATTGTGATATCAAGGAAGAGCCCGACAAGGAGCAAGCCTTATTGCTAAAGGGCCATCGCGGTTATTGGCTCAATGTCCCCGGTTGGGATTATCAGCTCAATGAAAACATTCTGTTGATACTGGAAGTCTTTATTGATATCAGCGGCTCACCCCATAAGTTTTGGAAGCGGGTACAAAGGGTGACCAAAGCGGTGCAAAATATCTATGGCAGCGATGAGAACGCGAAAAGCAATGAAGGCTTAAGGTTTGGCAACATCAAAGCCCTGTTTGACGGCATGATCTCTGAAGTCAAACTCGACTTTATGCGGCCGCTCATTCAGGATGTCAACGGCTTACTGCTTGATGATTATAACTGCAAGTACTTGCAGTCGGGCTCAGATCACTTGATCAATAAATTATTTGGCTTTGATTTCAAAAAAATCGAAAGCCTTTTTGAAAAAGATTTAAGTGCCCAGGTAATGGCCAGCTGGAATAATGAAATCAAAGGGAAAACCGTTAACGGCAAAACCTTTGAAGCCATATTGCTGGAAAAGGTCCCCGAAAAAAACGAGCGGGAAAATTGCCAGAAAATGCTCGGCTTTATGTTGATATACAAAAAACTGCATGACAGCTTTAAAAGCAGCATCCAATTTAAAGACGATGAAACGCCGGGCAATCAGGATATAAAATATTTGAACCAGTTCCGCGCCAAGGTTGAAGAGGTGGTAGAGGCCCCTTGTACTTTCGGCGGCATTCTCAGCAGTTATATCGATACCAGCTTAAAATCTGCCGCCGCCAAAACCCTGGATTATTACCTGCCTTTTGTTGAGTTATTTATTGTCGCGCCAGCAAAATTTAATGAAAAAACCTTGCTGCCAAAGCTGGATGATATTGACCTGATCAAGGAAAGCGGCGGCGCTTTTGTCTACGATAACAGCTACAGCCTGTTTGACGACAGCCAGGATGGCTATATCAAAATCATCCTCAAGAAATATAACTTGCCAATATTGCTTTGGGTGGTTCATACACCGGCAGAAATACTGGCACGATTCCAGGAAAAGTTAGTAGCCCTTGATAAAGTCGGCAACAGCATCAATCAAAAAACCGTCGAGCTAACCCACATGCAACAAGGTCTGAACACCCGCTACGCCAGCCTGGAGGAGCAAGAGCGGGAAGAGCGCACCAGGCAACTTAAGCTGGTTGAAAAAGCATTGGCCGAGAAGATCGCCGAGCAGCGTAAATTACGTCGCCAGTCTCAGTTAATACAAGTATTCAACCCGGACAGCACCCAGCTCACCGGCCGCCGGAAAAGTGACAACTTCAGGTTTTTAAAAGGGCCGGAAGCCGTCAAGCATATGGATATCAGAATTGCCAACGGCAAAAGCTTCTATATGACCCACTGGCTCGACCATGTTCGCACTCATTATAAAGATTTCATCACCCGCTTTTAAGGCGGGTAAAATATCATTAACGAAGAATTGTTTTAACCAAAAAGCCTAGGCTCCCCTCCTGCATGGATTTGCAGGAGGGTAAACCCAGTAAAAGGATAGCAGGCGCACTTGTTTAACATATAAGCCTTGCATAACAGAGCTATCTTGCTTTTTCAGAGACAAAACACCGGCTAAACTGGTCTTTACTCAGAAACAACAGCTGCTCTTTTAGTCGACCAGCCGACTTTACAAGTGGTGGCAAGCTACTTCCGGCCATCTTCCCAAACACTCGATCACGATATCATCTCCCGCTTTATCCCATAAAACGGTATTTATCAAGATTCGACAACTCAACATTATCACAAGTGATTGTAGACTAAACAAATTACTTCACGTACTTTACAAATTCCCTACGTTTTACAATGGAAAAAGCACATGATGAAAAAACTCACCTTATCCGCCTTGTTAGCCTTATCCACACTATTTTCAGCCTCTGTATTCGCTACTCCGATTTACGGCACTTATGTTGAAGCCGACGGCAGCTTTTCAGGTAATATCAATAGTGTTTTAGGCGCACCGGATGATCAATTTATTCAGATAGATAACAACACTGCCGTGACCGTATCCTTTGCCGATAACCAGGCGGCATTAGCTGACGGCACCGGTGCTGCTGACCTTATCATTCATACTTATGACCTGCCTTATCCGGCAGATGCCCGGGTGGAATATAGTACAGATAACCTGAATTTTTTCCTGCTGGATATCTTTAGCGACGCTAATGTCAACAATATCATTAGTATTGATTTTGACCTGCTAGGCATAAACCATATAACTTCACTGCGTATCACCGACATTTCAGGTGCCGCCGCAGGTTTTGACCTGGATGCTATCGAAGCCGTAAACGCAGGGGACGCGCTAAGTGTGCCTGAGCCTTCCAGTTTGCTCTTGCTGGCATTAGCCTTATTGGCAATTATAGTTTTACCAAAAACAAAGCCTCAACAGGTATAACTCATCCACCGGGCAGGGACGCCCTTTGACGTTGTATAACCCCCTTTTATCAAAGAAAAATCAGTATTTTAAAGGCTTACTTTCATCCACTCATTATAATCTCCTGTACCTGAGTTTACCGCACTGTTGTCGACAATATACCGGCATTTGATTGACGAATCCCATTTAAGCGGCTATATTGTCGACACTTTATTCATAAAATAATTTTGGTTCTTATGGAGTTTTTCAGCGAAAAAGCCGTGACCGCTGCGGATAAAACGTTTTTCCAGTTAAGAAAAGAAATTGTTGAAGGCGAGATCCCTTCAGGCTCCAAACTCAGCGAAACAGAATTGTCGACAAAATATTCTGTCAGCCGGGCAGTGATCCGCGAAGCAATTAACCGCCTGGAATCCTGCCATCTGGTGGAGCGCAAAGCCAATGTCGGCGCCCGCGTAGTAGCATTAACGCCGGAAGGCCTGGTAGAACTGTACCAGATCCGCGAAGCTCTCGAAGGCATGGCGGCAAGGCAGGCGGCGAAAAACATGAGCGACGAAGAAATTGCCGACTTAACCCGCTTGCTCACGGCCCATTTCCAGGAAGTGAAAACCGGAGATTCCTATTACCAGGAAGCCGGCGATGTCGATTTTCACTACCGCATTATCCTCGGCAGTAAAAACAAACATCTGATCGGCATGCTCACCGACGGTATTTATCACCTGGTGCGCATGTACCGGGTACAGCTGGGCATGGCAGGCCCCAGGGTGACCACCGCCTTTGATGAACATCAGCATATCGTCAAGGCCATCGCCAACCGGGATGAAGAACTGGCGGAGCTGTTGATGCGCCGCCACATCATGTATTCAAAAAACAATATTGAACACAAATTAGTAAACAAGCTATAGCAGAGAGAGAAACATCATGAGTGCAGGTAAAAAATTTCGTCAGGCATTAGCCGACAACAAACCGTTGCAAATCGTTGGTACCATTAACGCCTACACGGCGATCATGGCCAAGAAAATCGGCCACCAGGCCATTTACCTGTCTGGCGGCGGAGTAGCCAATGCCTCCTACGGCCTGCCTGATTTAGGCATGACCTCACTTAACGACGTTATTGCCGACGTGCAGCGCATTACCGCCGCCTGTGATCTGCCGTTAATGGTGGATATCGACACCGGCTGGGGTGGCGCTTTTAACATCGCCAAAACCATCCGCGACATGGAAAAAGCCGGCGCCGCCGCCGTGCACATGGAAGATCAGGTAGCACAAAAACGTTGCGGCCACCGCCCGAACAAAGAAATTGTTTCTACCGAAGAAATGGTCGACCGCATCAAGGCAGCCGTTGATGCCCGTACCGACCCGGACTTTTTCATCATGGCCCGTACCGATTCTTTCGCCCAGGAAGGTCTGGAAGCCGCTATTGAACGCGCCAAAGCCTATGTCGCCGCCGGTGCCGACGGTATCTTTGCCGAAGCGGTACAAACCGAAGAGCACTACCGCGCCTTCGCCGAAGCCTTAGATGTACCTATCCTGGCCAATATCACCGAATTCGGTAAAACCGAGCTATGGAATAAGGAAGAGCTGGGTGAGTGGGGAGCCGATATGGTGCTTTACCCGCTAAGTGCCTTCCGCGCCATGAACAAGGCCGCCGAGTTGGTATACACCTCTATCCTGGAAAACGGCGACCAAAAAGCCGTAGTCGATACCATGCAAACCCGTATGGATCTGTACGATTACCTTGGCTACCACGAGTATGAGCAAAAGCTGGACTCGCTGTTTGCCGAAGGCAAAAACAAATAAGCGCAGAAAAATAAAACTATTGCAACAGGACCTGCAGGTGTTGCCGGGGAAATAAAAATAACAGCCCCCGGCACACCGGAGAAACTACAAATTTTAATATTGAGGAAGCAAACATGGTAGATAAAAAATTAGGAGGCGCAGGCCTTCGCGGTCAAAGCGCCGGTGAAACTAAACTTTGTACAGTTGGCAAATCAGGCAGCGGTTTAACCTATTGCGGTTACGATGTTTCAGACCTTGCCGAAAATGCTACCTTTGAAGAAGTCGCCTATTTGCTGTTTAACGGCGAATTGCCAAACCAGGCACAGTTAGACAGCTACAACACCGAACTTGCCGGTATGCGCGATCTGCCCCAGGCATTAAAGGAAGTACTACAGCGTATCCCAGCCGATGCCCATCCTATGGATGTGATGCGCACCGGTGCTTCATTTTTAGGTAACCTGGAGCCGGAAGAAGATTTCAGCCAGCAAAACAAAGCGGCAAACCGCTTATTAGCCGCTTTCCCGGCTATCATGACCTACTGGTACCATTTCTCACACAACAACAAAGAAATCGATTGTGTAACCGATGAAACCACTATCGGCGGCCATTTCCTGAAACTGTTAACCGGCAAAACCCCGTCTGAATTGCACCGTCGCGTGATTGATGTGTCCTTGATCTTATATGCCGAGCATGAGTTCAATGCCTCAACCTTCACCGCCCGTGTTTGTGCTTCTACTTTATCAGACATGTACTCCTGTATTACCGGCGCTATCGGCTCATTACGCGGCCCATTACATGGTGGCGCCAATGAAGCTGCGATGGACATGATCCAGAAGTTCAAATCGCCGGCCGATGCCAAAGAGCAAATGGCAGGCATGCTGGAACGCAAAGAAAAAATCATGGGCTTTGGTCATGCGGTCTACCGCACTTCAGATCCGCGCAACGTGATCATCAAAGCCTGGTCAGAAAAACTGGCTGAAGAATTCGGTGACAGCTCACTTTACGATATTTCTGTAGCCTGTGAAGAATACATGTGGGATACCAAGAAGTTATTCTGTAATGCCGACTTCTTCCACGCCTCTGCCTACCACTTTATGGGCATTCCTACCAAGCTGTTCACACCGATTTTTGTCTGTTCACGCTTAACCGGTTGGGCTGCACATGTGATGGAGCAAAGGGACAATAACCGTATTATTCGCCCAAGCGCCGATTATATCGGCTCTGAGCCAAGAAAAGTGACGCCAATCGCACAAAGATAATTGGCCTAAAGTTTAGCTAAAATAGTAACAGCTAAACACTTCAATAATTACGAAAAGGGGAACGGAGTCACAACACCGGCTCCCCTTTTCCATTAATATTCTGTGGATTATGTTATGAATACAAACAACCGCAAACCCTTAGCCGGCACTAAACTCGATTATTTCGATACCCGCGCCGCCGTTGAAGCCATTCAGCCGGGCAGTTATGACAAACTGCCGTATACCTCACGGGTACTGGCAGAAAACCTGGTACGCCGCTGCGACCCGGCGAGCCTGACCGACTCCTTAAAACAAATTATTGAACGTAAAAGGGATCTTGATTTTCCCTGGTTCCCGGCCCGTGTCGTCTGTCATGACATTCTCGGCCAAACGGCATTAGTAGATCTTGCCGGTCTGCGTGATGCCATCGCCGAAAAAGGCGGTGATCCGTCCAAAGTGAATCCGGTAGTACCCACCCAGCTGATTGTTGATCACTCACTGGCAGTAGAGCACCCGGGTTTTGATAAAGACGCCTTCGAGAAAAACCGCGCCATCGAAGATCGCCGCAACGAAGACAGATTCGACTTTATCAACTGGACCAAAACCGCCTTTAAAAACGTTGATGTCATCCCGCCGGGCAACGGTATCTTGCACCAAATCAACCTGGAGAAAATGTCTCCGGTAGTACAAGCCCGTGACGGCGTTGCTTTCCCGGATACCCTGGTAGGTACCGACAGCCATACCCCGCATGTTGATGCCTTAGGTGTCATCGCCGTTGGTGTCGGCGGTTTGGAAGCCGAAAGCGTCATGTTGGGCCGCGCCTCTTATATGCGCCTGCCTGATATTATCGGCGTAGAGATCACCGGGCAACGCCAGCCAGGCATTACCGCCACAGATATTGTCCTGGCAATCACCGAATTCTTACGTAACGAAAAAGTCGTTTCCAGCTACCTGGAGTTTTACGGCGAAGGGGTAAAAGACTTATCCTTAGGTGACCGGGCAACCATCTCCAATATGACTCCGGAGTACGGTGCCACCGCCGCCATGTTCTATATCGACGAACAAACCATAGATTACCTGAAAATTACCGGCCGTGAAGATGAGCAGGTGAAACTGGTAGAAACCTATGCCAAAGAAGCAGGCCTTTGGAGCGGTGGCCTCAAAGACGCCGAATACGAGCGGGTACTGAAATTTGACCTGTCGACGGTTTGCCGTAACATCGCCGGACCTTCCAACCCGCACCGCCGGGTACCTACCTCAGAGCTGGCAGCCAAAGGCATTGCCGGTACGGTAGAAAATGAAGAAGGTCTGATGCCGGACGGCGCGGTGATCATTGCCGCCATCACCAGCTGTACCAACACCAGTAACCCGAGAAACGTAGTGGCTGCAGGTTTATTGGCCCGCAACGCCAATGCCAAAGGTCTGATCCGTAAGCCTTGGGTAAAAACTTCTTTTGCCCCGGGTTCAAAAGCCGCCCAGCTTTACTTGGAAGAAGCCAACCTGTTGCCTGAAATGGAACAACTGGGCTTTGGTATTGTCGGTTTTGCCTGTACCACCTGTAACGGTATGAGCGGCGCCTTAGATCCTCAAATCCAAAAAGAAGTCTTAGACAGGGATCTATACGCTACGGCAGTACTGTCCGGTAACCGTAACTTCGACGGTCGTATACATCCTCATGCCAAGCAGGCTTTCCTGGCGTCTCCCCCTCTGGTAGTCGCCTATGCCATTGCCGGTACTATCCGCTTTGATATCGAAAAAGATGTGTTAGGCCAGGATGCTCAGGGTAATGACATCACCTTAAAAGATATCTGGCCAAGCGATGAAGAAATTGATGCGGTTATCGCCAAAAGCGTAAAACCGGATCAATTCCGCAAGGTTTACGAGCCTATGTTTGATCTCACCGTTGATTACGGTGAAGACAACAACCCGCTTTATAACTGGCGCCCGCAAAGTACCTATATCCGTCGTCCGCCCTACTGGGAAGGCGCATTAGCCGGTGAACGCACCATGAAAGGCATGCGTCCGCTGGCGGTCTTAGGGGATAATATCACCACAGATCACTTATCGCCGTCCAATGCCATCCAGCTAAACAGCGCCGCCGGTGCCTACCTGGATAAAATGGGTCTGCCGGAAGAAGACTTTAACTCTTACGCCACCCACCGCGGCGATCACCTGACCGCCCAGCGCGCCACCTTCGCCAACCCGAAATTGCTCAACGAAATGGTGCGGGAGAACGGCGAGATCAAACAGGGCTCACTGGCCCGTATCGAACCTGAAGGCACGGTTTCCCGTATGTGGGAAGCCATTGAAACCTATATGGAGCGTAAGCAGCCGCTGATCATTGTTGCCGGTGCCGACTACGGCCAGGGCTCATCTCGCGACTGGGCCGCCAAAGGCGTACGTCTGGCGGGTGTTGAAGTCATCGTTGCCGAAGGTTTCGAGCGTATCCACCGTACTAACCTTATTGGTATGGGCGTTCTGCCGGTAGAATTTAAAGCCGGTGATACCCGCAATACCTACGGCATCGACGGCACAGAAACCTTCGATATTATCGGTGAACGTACTCCGGGGGCTGAGCTGACCTTAGTGATCAACCGTAAAAACAGTGAGTCGGTTGAAGTGCCGGTTAAATGCCGCCTCGATACTGCTGAAGAAGTTTCTATCTATGAGGCCGGCGGAGTACTGCAGCGCTTTGCCCAAGACTTCCTGGAGTCAGAAAACGCTTAAGCTGACTTAAGTTCAGCTTCGATAATAAAAGTGCCCGTTAAAGCGGGCACTTTTATAATAAACCCATTCAACAGGACGAGGAATATCATCCATGAGCCATGTCCCGCAAATAAAAATCCCCGCTACTTATATGCGCGGCGGTACCAGTAAAGGCGTATTTTTTAATCTCGAAGACCTGCCACAAGCGGCACAAGTGCCCGGTGCGGCACGAGACGCCATTTTACTCAGAGTGATTGGCAGCCCGGACCCCTACGGCAAACAAACCGACGGTATGGGCGGCGCCACTTCAAGCACCAGCAAAACAGTGATCTTATCGAAAAGCAGTCAGGCCAATCATGACGTTGATTACCTTTTCGGCCAGGTGGCGATAGACAAGCCTTTTGTCGACTGGAGCGGTAACTGCGGCAACCTCACCGCGGCGGTAGGCTCTTTTGCTATCAGCAGCGGTTTAGTCGATGCACAGCGTATTCCTGAAAACGGTATCGCCACAGTGCATATCTGGCAGGCCAATATCAAGAAAACCATTATCGCCCATGTCCCTATGACCAACGGTGAAGTTCAGGAAACCGGCGATTTCGAACTGGACGGCGTCACTTTCCCGGCGGCGGAAGTCGAAGTGGAATTTATCGATCCTGCCGACGGCGAAGGCGCCATGTTCCCGACCGGCAACCTGGTAGATGACCTGGAAGTCCCCGGCATAGGTACCTTCAAGGCGACCATGATCAATGCCGGTATCCCGACCATCTTCTTAAATGCCGATGAAATCGGTTATACCGGCAGCGAATTGCAGGACGATATCAATAACGATGAACAGGCGCTGGCGCGTTTTGAAACCATCCGTGCTTATGGCGCCGTTAAGATGGGTTTGATCGGCCATATTGATGAAGCCGCCAAACGCCAGCACACCCCGAAAGTCGCCTTTGTTGCCCCACCAAGTGATTACCAGTCTTCCAGCGGCAAGCAAATTAGCAAAGACGATATCGATTTACAGGTACGCGCCTTGTCTATGGGGAAATTACATCATGCCATGATGGGTACCGCCGCCGTTGCCATAGGCACAGCTGCAGCCATCCCGGGCACTTTAGTGAACCTGGCAGCAGGCGGTGGTGAACGAGATTCGGTACGCTTTGGCCACCCTTCAGGCACCTTAAAAGTAGGCGCCCAGGCTAGCGAGCAAAACGGCGAATGGGCAGTGAACAAAGCCATCATGAGTCGAAGCGCCCGGGTATTAATGGAAGGCTGGGTACGTATCCCGGGTGATACTTTTTAAGCATATAAATAATAGTCCCAAGGGAAGGCCCCGCCTTCCCTTTAGATAGCAATCCGGTAGCATTGCACCAACTGAGCTTGCCAGGCCATTCATATCCCGAGGATACCACCGCCATCAATCAAGTACATAAATCACAAAACTTCTTGTAGTATAATGTGCTGAAATCCCCGGCAGCCAATGACAGGCAAGGCCCTGGAACTTAACCAGCAACAATGCTCTGCGTATTATTGTTGATGGCGACTTTTCATTTAAAAGGAAGATTATCATGTCATCACAAATTATTTTGCCGCGTATTATGCAAATCGGCGCAGATGCCTCACTGGAAATATCAAATGTACTCGCAAGTTTGGGCTGTCAGCGCCCCTTGATTGTGACAGACAAAATGATGGTCGAACTGGGTTATGTGGCAGCAATAACACAAAGGCTCACACCGCAGGGGATCCAAAGTGATATCTTTGATCAAACCGTACCTGAACCTACAGTCGCCTCTATCCGGGACGGTGTTGCCATGGCACGTGCCGGCAACTATGACTGTATTATTGCCTTAGGCGGCGGTAGCCCGATAGACAGCGCCAAAGCTATCTCAATTCTGGCACTATGCGGCGGTGAAATGAAAGATTACCGCTTCCCCCGCCAGGTTAACGAGCAGGGGTTACCTGTGATTGCCGTACCGACAACCGCAGGCACTGGTTCTGAAGTGACGCGCTTTACAGTGATCACAGACGAGAGCAGTGATGAAAAAATGCTGTGCGTTGGCCTTGGTTTTATGCCGGTTGCCGCGTTAGTCGATTACAAACTGACGTTAAGCTTACCGCCGCGTATTACCGCCGATACCGGCATTGATGCCCTCACCCATGCCATCGAAGCCTATGTCAGCAAAAAAGCCAGTCCCTACAGCGACAGCCAGGCCATTAGCGCCATGAAACTGTTGGCGCCCAATCTGCGCACCAGCTATCACCAGGGAGACGATCACCAGGCGCGCGAAGCCATGATGCTGGGAGCAACCCTTGCCGGTATTGCTTTTTCCAATGCTTCGGTTGCCTTGGTTCATGGCATGAGCCGTCCGATCGGTGCTTTCTTCCACGTCCCGCACGGATTATCAAATGCCATGTTATTGCCTGCCGTCACCGCTTTTTCTATCCCCGGAGCACCAGCACGTTATGCCGACTGTGCCTGCGCCATGGGCATTGCCGCCCCCAAAGACACAACACAAGATGCCAACCAAAAATTATTGGCTGAGCTTAAGGCTTTAAACCAGGAACTGGCGGTACCGACACCACAACAGTTTGGCATTAAGCGCGAAGAGTTTTTTGCCCTGACAACAACCATGGCGCAACAAGCACTTGCATCGGGTTCACCGGCCAATAATCCTGTAGAGCCCTCAATTGATGAAATGGTTGCCATTTATCAGGGCTTATGGGATTAATTAGGGCCACTTTCAGTGGGCCTCCCCTAAAGAGCTTTTCCATCTTTGGGAGGCGAAGCAAACAGGGCGACAAACCGCTCAAATAACCACATGGTAACTTTGTATTGAAGGCAAAATAATCAATACTAATGGGGAAGAATAATTGCAGACTTAAGGCATATAAGTGGAATTGCATTTCTTCCCCGGGCAAAAATTACTGCTCGCTTTACACATCACCGGCAACAACCAAGTAAAAGTCGCTGGCCGCTATGAGGCCTGGAGCGGGCCGTCAACCGGCGGCACCGACCCGCGTATGCCGGAAGAGCCTACCTGGCCGGGGGAATATATTATTGCCAAAGCCAAGGTTTACCTGACCCCGAGCTGGAAATTATCCGGCATCAAGTGGGGCACGCCGCTACAGGACAAACCGTCAATCAATGATGTCTGGTACCGCATCAAGCCGCAAACCTGGGCCTCGGTTAAAAAAGATCACGCCATATCAAGAAAAGACATCATCCGCTTACATTTTGAGTTATACCAAATAAGAACCGTGCCGCCGACCTGGGTCTTCAATGATTTTGGTCCCGTGGTGATCATGTGGTTTGAAGATCGCAATAACAATAAGCAACTGGACGGCGACGAAACCTTGTCGGGACAATTTTTTCATACCACACCGGAAAATGAAGCCCAGGTAAGTGCGAACCTGCCGGTGACTTTTAAAAACTCGCACGGCTGTATCCATTTACACCCCAAAGACAGAAACCTGCTGTTCTCACAAGGTTTTTTTAATCCCGGCACACCTTTTACCATTCATAGCTATTATGAAAGATATCTTGAAAAACCTCTGTAAATCCGGCGTGATATTGCTTTGTTCCTGGTTAAATGCCTGCGCCGTTGTGGAAAAATCCAAGTTACAATGGCGCTATGACGGCAGGGTATTTTCACCTCTGGCTGAGGTGAACACCGGTTTAGACAATGCCTATTATGCCTTTGATACCCCGGAAGGACTTTATCTCGCAGGTTTTAAAGTTGACGGCAAAAACATTAACCACCCTTACCTGGTATTTATCAACAAGCAGCTCAACCGGCAAATAGAGTGGCCACAGACCCAGGCGGTTGAGCAGTTATTTTTCTATAAAAAACAGCTCTACCTGCTCGATGAAACCGGTCATACCCAAATAAAAACCGATAACCACTGGCGGGAGCATCCGCTGACGCTCAGTGCAAACTCCAGGGTCATCACCAGCGAAAAAGCCTTGATCGCCTGCGTCCCTACTCCCTTAGCAAGTGCCGATTATACCCGGGGCCACTGTTATTCAATCACAAAAAACTGGCGGGTAGATATTGCCTGGCGCTCGGTTACCCCGACGCTGTGCAATAACATCTTGATGGCTGTAAGCGATTATCCCAGCCGGGGAACCTTGCATCAGATCGATATAGATAGCGGGAAAATTATCAAGTCTTCAAGCGAGCCTCAGATAACCCCGGGCCAGAGTCTTTGCGACCTGCTAATGAACTAAGATATTCACGCATTTTCACGGCGAAAAACTGCCGCCAGATCAGTTTACGGGCATGCCTTTGCCGCCTTACCCCATAGTTTTTATGCCGTGCTTTTTAATCCATAAGAGCACCGGCAGATAACTCCCCAATAACACAGGAATTTAGCCCGGTTCGGGAAAAAATGACTTACTGGCATCATTCATGCTTTAAGCCATAAAGGCATCACAACGTCAAAAGATTGCCGGAATTTTCTTTGGGCGTTTTTATTAAGTAAGTCATCACGTTAATGCATAGCCACGACAAGGAGGCTTATGGCAATAACCGTGGCAAGGAAATTTTTATGGCATTGGTCGTAACCAGTAATATTGAATCCCTACATGTACAGCGTAATCTGGCGAAATCGACCCAGGGCCTGGCGACGTCTATGCAACGCATAACTTCCGGCATGCGTATCAACAGCGCCAAAGATGATGCTGCTGGCATTCAAATTTCCGGCAACCTGACTTCACAAATCAACGGCCTTAACCTGGCTCAGCGAAACGCCAGCGACGGTATCTCTATTGCGCAAACCGCTGAAGGGGCCTTAGTCGAATCCACCGCCATTTTACAAAGGATGCGCGAGTTATCCCTGCAAGCCGCCAACGGCATCAACAACCTTGAAGACCGTGATGCGCTGCAACAGGAAATGAGCAGCCTGCAACAGGAGCTGACCCTGATCACAGAAAGCACTCATTTCGGCGACATGAATCTACTCGACGGCAGCTTTGGCACCCGGGGGTTTCAGGTCGGCGCCAATGCCAATGAAACTTTAAATATCACCTTAAAAGATTTTTCCTCCGATGCCATAGGCGCCTACCAGGTCAACGGAGAACCCAGGCATACCGGCGTCTCCAACATAGGTTTCCTGCTGGCGGGAGAGATGGGCACAGACGATCCCCTCACCAGTGATAACTGGAATATCAACGGCACCAGTGTCAGCCTGGCCGCCGGCGATGCCGCCGCGGTGATCGCCGACACCCTGAACAATGCCGTACCGGGCATAGGTGCCAGTGCACAATTAACCACCCGCATCCAGAATTTAACCTCGGCCGATACCGGCACCCTGGAATTCGTCAAAGGTTATAACGGCTCGAGTTATGATGCTGTCGACAGCTTTGATCTCGCCGATTATGCGGGGGATATGGAAAAACTCGCCGCAGATCTTACCAGCAACGGCTATTTTGCGGTATACGATCCCGACCTTAACGGCGGTGCCGGCGCCATAGAACTGGTGGCCGAAGACGTCGACGGTATTAACATCTCCAATTCCGCCACCGTTGAACTGGAAAAAAACGGCACCAGCATCCCGGCGTCAGGCCATGTCAATGGCGTGCACCAAGGCTCGGAATTACACTTGTCCTCAGCAGACAAAATCAGCGTTTCCGGCAGCGCCGTTAACCATTACCTGGCATTGGGGGCAGCCGGAGTTGCCGGCAATAGCGGCGGAACCGCGTCATTAAATGCCATAGAGAATCTGGATATTTCCGGGCCAGATGCCGCCGGCGCCCAATCCGCGGTAGAAGTGATAGATGCCGCATTAACCCAGATAGATAGCAGCCGGGCAACCCTGGGGGCGATTCAAAACCGCTTCAACCATACCATCAAAAATCTCGCCAATATGGCAGAAAATACCACGGAATCCAGAGGCCGCATCCAGGATACCGATTACGCCTTTGAAACCTCGCAAATGACCAAACAGCAAATTTTGCAACAGGCCGGCACCAGCGTTTTATCCCAGGCCAATCAGCTGCCCCAGGCGGCACTGAGTTTATTGTAAAATAAAGTCAGTGCTATTGGTTTTTACTTGAGTATTTAAAAGGAAAAACAAGTAGGTAACAAACAATAATAAATAAAAGAGCACACCCGGAAGACAACAAAGCTACCACCCAACCATATGGCCCAAATGCACATGAGCCAAACCGGCACATCACCTCAAAAGCCTCATAACGAAGTAAATAGTAAGAGAAAAAAACAAAGAGTGCACAAAGCGGCGCCAACAACAAAGCCATTGCCAGCCTGGAACTTAATTTCATAGCAGCCTGCCGGGAGCTTTCTTTACGGTTTCTCCAAAGAGAATAACACAGCCAATAACAGCCCCCGGCTAATATCAAAATAACACCAGAGACGATTGTATTAACCACAGCCAAATCAATTAAAGCCAGTACGGCTAATATCACCACGCTCGAAAGGCAAATAAAAAACTTAGACGAGTACATTTTACGATATGTATTTGCCAGATTAACGGGCATTACACTCAATAATCAATTCACCGGTTTCCGTTTTTCCATCACGACTAACGGCTAAATGAGTATTCATTGCTGCCGCCGGATTGCTTCTTGGCGCACTTTGTACCTTAATACTATCGTGCCCGGGCTGAATAACGACCAATTTGAAAGAACTAATCCACCCTTGCCTCATGGCAGCTTGAATAACACTTGCGGCACCGATACTAACCGTCAAATTTTTATGATGGTAAATCTGGGCCAGTTGGCTTGTATCCATCGACAAGCTAACTGGTGAGGCAGCTAATAATTCAGGTTCATTTTTTAAAAAGCCGTCATTTACTATCATGCAGCCAACGGTATTTAATACCTGCTCCTCTGCAGATAAATTTATTGGCCCAGCCATAATTCCGACAAGGAAACAGCAACGGATAATCTTTCGATACATGGTGAATACTCCTCATGATTATGGATAAAAAATGCCTTTTCCCGGGCTTTCTCCATGAAGAATTTGCCAGCGTAATGTCCGTTCAAGCTCCCATAAACCACGCTCGAATTTACCAACAGTATTATTCTCAATTTCTCGTAATACCTCTCCAAGCAGCTTGGTTATCGCAAATTTCTCATCAAGCTTATCAAGCCCCCAGGCCACAATCAGCCCGACAAAAATAGCAACCGCTAAGGGAGCCGCAGCAACAGTGGTCACAGTACCAATTGCAGTAGCCGCGACAGCCGAAACAATTGTCGCAACACCGACTTTAACCATGGAAACAGCTAAATCTGCGACCAAATTACTGAGCAAAAATTTATCTTTGAGGATATGCTCAAGTGCAACCAATGGCACGGTTAGGAATATGGTCAACCTTGCTCCTGAACGTAGTGAATTTTGAATCCCAGCCTTACCTATTGCCATATCGACAACTTTAGCATTAGATGCCAAATACCGGGGGCCGGTAAAAGTATTACGCAAGCCTGGATAGCCCTTAAAGATCACATAACTTTTTTCACCAACCTTCTTCTGCAAGACCCTGCCGGTAACACCAAGCTCACGCAACATTTTAGTCAAAACACTAATATCCAATACTGCCGAGGCATAACCAGCTCCTGTTTTTGTAGCTTTAACGACATCCTTTGAAGTCGTTTCTTCATATAATTTAATCAACTGCCCCACAGAAAGGAGGAAGAGTATTTGATGGTTATTTTTAATTGATTCAATTAATCGCTCATTGGCGACTATTTCGGCTGCTGACATGATTTTCTTCCTTGAAAACAATAATGCGCAAAACAGAAGGTTAATTTAAATACAGTTTTGCAAACAGATACTTACAAGTCAACATGAAAGGCATTGGAACTAAAATAATTCAGGTTAAGCATCTTGAGTGAAATAACGCTTTAGATGCGCGCTATGATATGGCATTTAAGGTGTTGTTTTAATTTCCACTACCAATAAATAAGCAATGCTTGGTAGTGGAAATTAAACTAAGCGTTTGCGGCTGCTTTTAAAGAGGCGGCCAAGGCCCCTAGCCGTTGCTGGCAAACATCGATTTTATTGTTGGCGGTTAATAACTGATGACTTAAGTTAAGGGCCGCGACCAATAAAGCACGCTCATTACTGGCCATGCCCGATTGCTGTTTGATATCCCTAAACATAACATCCAGGTTAGTCGCGGCCTGCTTTAAACCTTCTTCCTGATCCGCCGGGCAGGCAAACTGATGTTGCTTACCCATAATTTCAACACAGATCCCTCTGGAGTTATCCGCCGGCATTAAGACGCCTCTTGGACACTTTGCAACTTAGCTAACAGGTTTTCCAGCGAGCTGCTGGTTTGTTTTTGTTTTTCTTCGCTTTCCATCACTTCAAGCTGCAGACTTTCGTTTTCTTCCATCAAATCACTTTTCTGCTGTTCAAGCTCTTTCACCTGGGCTTTTAAAACATTATTTTTTTCGAGAATTTGTTCGAGTTGGGGGAGAGTATTTTCTAACATAAGGCGCTCTTATAAACTGTTGTTGTTCTAAAGGATAAAATAGGGCGGCAAATTTAATCTAAATGCGTTGATATTACTAGCGTTAGCGCTGATTCCCCCCTTTATTTATGTAACTAATTTTATATTCAGAATAATCACTCTAATAATCGCCGGTTTTATGAACACCCGAGAGCCCTCCGGCTAAGGTACAAGTTATAATGCAAACAGCTGCTGTAAGCTCAAAATAGTAAACCGGCCTGAACGCTGGCGGGTATCGATATAAATTCGGTTAGCTTTTTTAATAACCGCCTGGCAGGCATTATGACCATGCACCGTCAGAGCAATATTTTTACTTGCTTTAGGTCTGTCATTTTGAAATTGCCTTCTATCCCATAAAAGTGCTGTCAAATTGGCGAGCAGGTAATTATTATTTTTAAGTTTTTGCCAGTCATCCGGCACCGCCGCATGAGTCACACCAAGCTTTTGTTTAGCAACCCCGGTTTCTACCGATAAGGCCAGCGAACAATGCTGCTCAATCAGGGTTTTAAATGCCCGGATTTCATCCGCAGTACACTGGCCGAGCCAATCACCGCCATTAAGGCAATGCCGGTACCAGAAATGAATCGCCTCGCTATCATAGCAGTGTTCCGCCCCCTTGATATGCACCTCACAGGCCTGAAGGAACATATGCTCATGGTTGCCCAGCACAGAAAAAAACCAGGGCTGTTCCAGCAGCTGCAGGCATAAGGCTGAATCCCGGCCGCGGTCGATAAGATCCCCCATGGCGATCAAACGATCATGCTCACTGAAGTTAAGCTGTTTTAATTGTTCGAGCAGCAAGTCATAACAGCCGTGAATATCACCGACAAAGTAATCCGTCCCTTGCTTATTAAAGGGTAACTCCCGGTAGGGGACAGCCAGATTTACTTCAGACATCATCATGCTTCCACACCATCACTTGTCAGCCAAAGATAAACAACCAGGGCTTATAAGCCGAACCGGGGTGACACAGTCCGGCTTATGCTGATAGACATAGTAAATTATGGCAGGAGGATTGACACCTTTAAATGTTCATTGCCAGCTTACCGGCATTATTCTATACCGCCGGTATCCATATCTGAAATATCCAGCGGACCAAGCCTGTTGCTATCATAGTTTCGCTGCCACATTTGCAGAAAATTTTCTTGATAACCTTTCTTTACATTACATTGTTAAGCCCTTTATTTTATTTGATTTTTGCCATTGAAAGCATAGAAGAAAATAAAGGTTCTGCCTTCAGGCAGGCTTATCCCCCGCTTTTCGGATAAGAAATTAAGCGGGTATTTTCAGGTACTCAAATAACTTACAAAGCTATCTTTTCACCGGCTAAAGTCCCGCGCCATTTTTGCTTGCCGTCAATCAGTAAAATCTCACCATAGCGGCCCTTTTTAATGCTGGAGTCTATGGCAATCACCCGGCCCTGATAACGGGTTTCAACCTGTTTTTGAGAAGTATGACCGACCACCAGGTGCTTGATGGCAAAATGTTTTAACAACAAATCAATTTCTTCACTGCTGGCACCATTATCCTCGCCCTTAAAATATCCCCGATACCAGATAGGGCCTTTGCCGCCATGTAATTCCTTACCCCAGCCCTGGCGTGGTTGCGGCAGTTCGCTTTTCACCAGGTTTTGTTTAAATACCCGGTTGATATCCTCCAGGCTTCTGGCTGCTTTCGCCAGCTCGGGATGGAAACCGCCGTGGGCAAATAACATATCGTTGACTTTAACCAGCACAGATTTACTGCGTAACCAGCTGCCCAGGACAGTATCTTGTGCAAATAACTGTTCAAACGGGGTATCGAATAGTTTGGCCGTCTCCACATATTTAGGATGCAGGTAGCGCAAATCACCGTTTAACACCATCACCTCATGATTGCCTAACAATAAGTGCACCTTGCCGCCGGCACGCTCTGCCTGATTTTCCAGATGATATAAAAACCATAATAACTCGGTGACCTTGTCGCCGCGGTCGAAAACATCACCTGTGATAACAAAATGCCCGTTACCAAAAGCCCAGTCGCCATTACCATCAATGATCTTGTTATTGGTTAATAACTTGATCACCAAATCATACTGACCGTGGAAGTCACTGAGAGCGGCCACTTTAAAATCTCCCCGGTAGCTGACGGCATCACCGGGCACCGCTAAACTTTCGACCACAGCTGCCGTGCTGCGATCACAGTAATGAAACTGATGGGGTAATTGCTCCAGCCCGACATGACTGGAGCGCAGCTTACTTTGGCAAAACCATTGCGCTTGTAACTTATCCCCCTCGATGGAGATATATGGACCATCATCAACCAAAGGCAATGCTTCCCCGGCATCAGCCTGGGTGGTAAAAGCGAACGCTAAACTGCTAAAGCAAAACTTAACGGCTAATTTCGGCATAAATGAAAACATCATTGTTTATATCCGGTTGTAAAAAATAAAGCCCACTTGTCAGCGAGCACAAAGGCGGCGATATATCAGCCCTACAGGTGCAACATATCGCCGTGATAAAAGAGCAGGCTTACCGGGTTAGAATTTAACTTCACTACCCAGGTAAAGGAAACGACCGACACCGCCGCCATAGCTGCTGCCGAAGTTACCGACACCGGTTTCCCCGACGCTTCCACCACGGGCGACAAACGGTCCCTTGTTATCAAAGACATTGTTTACGCCGGCAAACAGGCGAACCTCACTGTCCTGCCACTGTGTGGTATAAGAAGCAGAGAAGTTATGTTTGATATAAGAGCCGTAATACAGGTAATCCGGTGTTTCCGGATCAAGGACACAATTGTCCAGTCCGGCAGCACAGTTTGCGTCATTTGCCGCAAACATCGCCTGGTGCTCCTGAACCCGCTCATGGCTGTCGACGATAGCACTTTTATACTTAGTGCTCCAGCTGATGCGCCAGTTATCATTGCTCCAGCTCACAGAAGCAGAAGCACTGTCGTCAAAAATACCCGATTCTAGTTCACCTTTGTAATTCAGGGTTTCTTCACCATCGTTACCCAGATAGGTTTTGGTATATTCGATCACATGGGTCATATCGGCTTTAAATTTCAGGACGCCTAGCTCCTCAAGATCATATTGATACGCCAGGGCGATATCATAGCCGCGGGTGGACAATTCGCCGACGTTATATAAGCGCTGCATCACCTCAACAATTTGTCCGTCGCTGTCGCGGGTAATTTGATTGCAGAACTCGTTTGACTCGCCCCATTCCCTTGAAGAGTTATAACACTGGTTGATAATTTCATTGTTATCGATTTCTTCAATCGCACCGTCTACGGTAATGTCATAATAATCAACTGCCAGCTGCAGGTTGTCGATAAAACCAGGCGCCATGGAGATACCAAAGGTATAGGTATCGCCGGTTTCTTCTTTTAACTGATCATTACCGGCATTGGGGGAATAACCGCTGTTCTCATCGGCCAAAGCAAAATTCGGATCTTCGCTGATCAGGGCGGCAATGCTGACCTCTTTACGGCAGTTATCGTGACCGGCACCGGTAGAATTGGCGGTAACCCCCTCACAAATATCCACGTAATCGTCATAGTCGCCACGCGCCGGGGACAAGACTTCGGTAATATTCGGGGCCCGTTGTGCGCGGGCGTAGTTGGCTCTGAGCATATAACCTTCTACCGGCTCCCAGGTCAGCCCCAGTTTATAACTCGACATCAGGTCGATATTTTCATGGCTATAATCCGCCAAGCGCAGGGAAGTTTCCGCCGTTAACGACTTGGCCAGCGGCGCATCCGTCAGCAGCGGGAAAGCCGCCTCGACAAACACTTCTTTAACGTCAATTTCCCCCGAGAATGCCGGCACGATATTAAAGGTAATACCGCCATATTGCTGATCATAGCTGGTACCGATACTTTGCTTGTCTTTACGGTATTCGGCACCGATCACCACAGGCACGGGACCGGCCGGCAGGGTAAATAAATCACCGGCGATATAACCGATAAAACTCAGCTGCTCGATTTCTTTGCTGATGGTGGGATTAGCCCGGATCCAGTCCGCCGCATCTTCTGTGATCGAGCCTTCGCCAAACAGGTTCACCGGCACACAACCCGCCGCCCTGGCATCAACATCGGCGCATTGTATCGTGGTGCCGTCTTCGGCGTATTCGGCATCTAATGCCTGCTTCAGGTTTAATACATTAATTTCATTTAAGCGTTTTTGCTCTTGCTGGAAATTGCCATAGCCCACGGATACATCCCAATCCCAGTCACCGTCAAATAGAGTCCCCTGCAACCCGGCCCAGGTACGGATGGTTTCACGCTCGTTGTCTGTGGTGACATTACCCACTTCATACATGCGGCGATCCCATTTGATATCCGAGTCAGTCGCAGCCAGGATTTCTTCCGGGATATATGGGTTGGTTAACGGTATTTTGCTGCTTTTCACCCGGGAGGTTTCCCCGGTAACCGGATCTATCACCAGCACCAAGGAACCTTCATATTCATCTTCCGGGGCTTTAACGTTGACCGACTGGTTATTGCTGTACTGGATTTGAAAAAAGCCGGTGATGTCGTCGGTTAACTCATAATTCACCTTAAAAGCGGTGGAAAAGGTATCTTCCGGTGTCCTGAGTTTATCCCATTGGCGATAATTGACTCCGTCACGCTCTTCATTCCAGTCACTTTGCAGGCCGTCGCTATTATACCAAAAACCGCCTATGCCACCGCTGCCTTCAACAAAAACACCGCCGGGCAAACCGTCGGAGCGGGCGCGCCAGTCATCCTTGGTGATATCCCGTACGCACTGATCTCCGTCTACAGTACCATTGGTGTTACACATCAGATCTTCGTCATAATCAAAGTCGGTTTCTATCGCCGCCCTGTCCCTTTCATTCCAGGCAATTTCCCCCTGCTTGTCATAGGTAGTACTGAAATAGAAATAACCCCGGCCCTCATTAAAGTCAGTGCCGTAGTTTAAATCCAGGGTTA
Source organism: Thalassomonas sp. RHCl1 (assembly GCF_947387555.1). Classification (GTDB taxonomy): domain Bacteria; phylum Pseudomonadota; class Gammaproteobacteria; order Enterobacterales; family Alteromonadaceae; genus Thalassomonas. The sequence continues at coordinate 58,725 of NZ_CANDNZ010000022.1, read as the reverse complement.
ACTCTTCACCGCCGCCTTCCGGGGTTTCGCCGCTACGTACCTTAAACTCCAGCCCTTCCTTATTTTGCTGGGTGATAATATTGACCACACCGGCAATGGCATCAGAGCCATACGTTGCCGAAGCACCGCCGGTGATCACTTCCACCTTTTCCAGCATGCCCGCCGGTATGGTACTTAAACTGACATAGTTACCGTTGTAGGAATTGGACACCACACGCCGGCCGTCAATCAGGGTTAAGGTGCGATCTGAGCCTAAGTTACGCAGGTTGACGGTAGAGATCCCGGTACCTGTGATACTCGACTGGGTATTGGTGTTGCTTAAACTTTCCGACAATGCGGGAATTTCTTCCACTAAAATAGTCGAAAGCGAGCCGATACCGGCATCTTCAATCGCTTCCCTGCTGATGGTGACCAAAGGGGTGGCGACGCTGAAACTGTCGCGGCGCAAGCGGGAGCCGGTGATGGTAATTTTTTCGACTTTCTCATCCTCGAGCTTATTTTCAACTATCGGTTGTTGATTTATTGCTGTGCGACTTACTTCCTGTTCGGCCTTTTGTCCGGCATCGGCAAAAGCCAACACCGGCGAACTCATCAAAGAGCTGCCCGCCAGGATAGCCAAAGTGATCAAATTTTTATTCATGTTATCTCCCTAAAATCATATTGCTATTCCCCGCAAGCATTACAGCCAATATTTGCCTGAGTGGCTGCCTGGAACAAAGGGGCTTGCTTTATTTTGTTTGCTAAAGTTTTGTTTTAATTTTTACCCTTAGTGTTACCTTTTATGAAATAGGGGTGATAACTACAATCTATGGCAAGTCTATTCTATATCTATTTAATCTCTTTTTTGTCTTTTTACATAAATAACAATAAGTTGAAATAAGCACAATAAAGTTTCATTAACACCGGTCAATGAAATAAAACCAACTTTTAAACAAATATCCCGCCTGAAAAGCCCGGATTCTGATGATAGAAAGATTAACAAAACCGGCAATAAGCTTTAATATGCAACCATCAAGGATATTACCGTTTGCACTCATTAAGGCTCAAAAATACATATGAAGGTCAATCAAGCTTTTTCTCTTGGCTGTTGCCATGTACTACCGCTTGAGTCTGCCATAAAAATTGCCGAACAAGAGAAGCAATCGCTGCAACCTAAATTTATTGAAGTCTTATATTATCTCGCCCGGGAATATCCCAGGGTCATCCCCCGGGAAGAGTTGATCAACCAGGTTTGGGACGGCAACGAATATGTCGGCGAAAAAGGCCTGACCAATGCTATCTGGCATTTAAGACAAAAGCTTAATGCCGCGATTGAAGACGGCGAAGTGATCGAAACCATACGTAAGGTCGGCTACAGGTTATTAATTCAACCCCGGTGGAATAAACCAACACCTGAGATAACAGAAACACCTGTTTCTCCGGCAGCAGATATAGCTGTTAACCAGCCGAAAAACACAAAACTCCCCCTGACAGCGATACTTTGCTTGCTGCCTCTACTGCTGGTGTTAACAGGGAATTATTTTTTCAATCAAGCCAAATCCCTGCCCCAGACAAAAATCACCCAGATCACTAAAGAGCCGGGCACAGAATTATTTCCTGCCCCTTCACCCGATGGCCGTTATGTCGCCTATCAATGGCGCACGCAAACCGGCGCCAGCAACCTTTACCTGAAAGATTTACAGCACCCCAAAATTGCCGCAAAGCAACTCACCTTCGACAGTGCCAGTGAAGGACATTCTGTGTGGAGCCATGCCGGCAACTCCTTATATTTTGCCCGCTATAACAGCAAACTCAATAGCTGCGACATAGTCGAACTAAATGTTGCCTTAAACCAGGAAACCAACCTGACAACTTGCCCGGCGACCGGCGGCTACTATTACATAGATATCTCCCCCGACGATAAAACCCTGGCTTTTCGCGGCTCTGAGCCGGGAGAAGAATATAGCGGCATCTATTTTTTCGACCTGGAAAACCGCGGGCAAAAACCGAGACGTTTTTCCTGCCTGAAAAATTGCGGTTATAAAGACAGGGATTTTGCTTTTTCCCCCGACGGTCAGAGTTTAGCCGTCACCCGGCGCGTTAACCGTTTTAATGAAAATCTTTATCTCATCGATTTAGCCACTAAGGCTGAAAAACCTTTAACCACGGGAGAAGAAGATATTGTCGGCATCAGCTGGCATCCGCAAGGCCAATATCTGGTTTATGCCACCCAAAGGGCAGATATCCGCAGGGGCTTTATTCTCGATGTAAACAGCCTAACCAAGCAGGACATCGGCATCGAAGGATTTAGTTATCCGGCATTTGCCAAAAGCAGCGGCGCACTTTTTTATCATCAGCGCAAAGAAAATTATCAACTGGCCAGTTTTGCCTTAAACACGGATGTCGCCACCAGTCCGTTTCCCCTGCTGCAGTCGGAATTCAGCTACCTGTATCCCGACTACTCAAGCCAGGCCGGGCAGATTGTTTATGTCTCCAATGAATCCGGTTTTTATGAGCTATGGCTTGCCGATACCCATGGCCAAAACCGCCAGCAATTAACCCAGTTTAAACGCACCATACGTTACCCTGCCTGGTCGCATCAGGGGGATAAAATTGCCTTTTTAGCACCAACGCCGGATGAGCAAAAAGAAAGCCTCTATATACTGGATGTCGCTACCCATAAAATCACCGCCATCAAAGCGCCTTTTACCACTTATAACCGCCCCGGCTGGAGCCCGGATGGCAGCGCCATTATTTCATCCGTGCCCCATGACGGCGGCAAAGATCTTTTCCGGTTTGCCATCGACAACAGCAGTTACCGGCAACTCACTTATGACGATGCCAGGTATGGCGTCATGATCTCCGAAAACGAACTCTTATATACCAGCCTAAGCAAAGGCTTATGGTATATAGACTTCAACGACAACTCCAATGCACAAATAAAAATCCCGGGGAATATTTTTAGCGGCCTCTATAGCTGGCATTATTTTCAGGGCAGCATTTATTTCAAGAAAAGTTTGACCCAGGCCCAGCAATTGATGCGCTATGACTTTGCCAGGGAGGAGCTAAACACGCTTATTCGCTTACCGAGAAAAACCTTTCAAGGAGGCGGCTCCCTAACCATGCTGCCGTCGGAAAATAAGCTGTTGTTCAGTTCCAGCCGCTCGCCACAGGCCGATATAAAACAACTGGCACACCCGCTGTTTAACTGATCTGAAACAGGAGCTAAGCCGCCAGTTTCAGCCCATCGAAAAAGAAAAAAGTTTCTTAACCCTGATTTAACGCCCCTGAGCGTAAACTTTAGCCTTACTTTGATACGTGAGGTTATTCATGAAGCAGCCAACATACTTTATCAGCATCATAAGCCTTTGTTTATTAAGCGCATGCTCAACATTTGACGATCTTGCTTTTGATGATAAAGCAAGTAGTCAACTACAAGCCCTGGCAAAGACAAATGTTGAACAGGCTAACCAGACTGCCGCTATCCCGCTGACTGACTTGTTGGCAATAGCGGAAGTAGATAACTTAATTACCACGGCATTGGCCAATAATCCGGGATTACAGCAAACCTGGTTAACCCTGAAAACAGCAGAGCAGCAGTTCAATGTCAGCTCAGCAGCACAGTGGCCGGATATTTCAGCCCAGCTCAATGCCACCAAGGCCGAAGCAAATACGGCAAATTACAACCCCGGCCTTAACGTGGCATGGACGCTGGATATCTGGCAACAACTTGCCAATGCCACCAGTGCCCGGGAGGCCGAGCTGGCCGCCTCCGGCTATGCCTACCAGGGGGCGCGGGATTTACTGGCGGCAAATGTGATGCAATCCTATCTTGCCCTGGTGCAGTATGCACAACTTATCGATATCGAAAAACGTAAGGTATCCACCTTAAAAACCAACGAAAGCGTGATTGTCGACCGTTACCGTAAAGGTTTGATTGACTTAAAAGATCTCGATACTGCCAAGTCGTCGACCCAAAGCAGCCAGGCCACGCTGGTGGACTACCAGGAACAATATCAGCAAGCATTAAGAAACCTGACTTTACTTACCGGGGTAACAGGGACCGGCGTGACCAAGAACCGGCTGATATACCGCAATGAATTTCCTGAAGTTATTATGCCGCTGGATAAAATACCGTCGCAAAACCTGGCCAGACGCCCGGACTTACAACAGGCCTACCAGGGCATTATTGGCGAGCAATATCAGCATAAAGTGGCCTATAAAGCCCTGCTGCCGAGCTTATCCCTGTCAGCTTCACTGAGCAGCAATAACAGCAACCTGCATGACGCCTTATTTGGCAGTAATGCCTGGCAGCTGCTTGGCCAGTTAACCGCCCCGGTGTTTAATGCCGGTAAACTTAAAAGCGAAGTCGAAATCGCCCGGCTAAGTGCAGAAAAAAGCTATTGGGCCTTTCAGGACACCTTGCTGTCTGCGGTCAATGAAGTGGATAACGCCATTGCCCAGGAGCAGGCCATCAGCAAACGCCTGACCTTAACAGAATCGGCCCTGCAAAGTGCCAAACGCAGCGAAGTTACCTATACCGAGCGCTATCGCCAGGGCACGGTATCTTTGCTCGACCTGCTGCAGGTTCAACAACAAACTTTTTCATTACAAGCACAAGTCACCCAGCTCACCTATCAGAAATTAAATAACCGTATCACTTTAGGTTTAGCACTGGGCTTAGGAGTATAACGACATGCCAATATTAACCAGAAAGTCTCTAATCACCTTAGGTGGTTTCGCCAGTATTTTTATTGCCGTTGCCATTAACGGCGTATTATCGGCAAACCAGCAACTCACTCCGCCGCCTAAAGTTGCCCCTCAATATCCCGTGGTCTCGGTAACTCAGGTGGCCGCCATCAGCCACCAGGCATCCATTACTGCATATGGTGAAGTAAAGTCGAGAAACCAGCTGACCTTAACTTCCCAGGTCAGCGGTCAAATCACCTATTTATCGCCCAAGTTCCTGACCGGCAAAACCTTCGGCAAAGGAGAGCTGCTGGCAAAAATTGAACCTATCCTTTACCAGCAGGCTTTGGCAGACGCCCGGGCAGATTTAGCCGATGCCACCCTTGCCCTGGCACAGGAAGAATTAAACAGCACCCAGGCAGCACAGGAATGGCAACAATCGGGACTAGCCAATGAACAGGCCTCGGACTTAGTGTTGCGCAAACCGCAATTGGCCGCCGCCAAGGCAAAGTACGCCATGGCCAGCAAGGCTGTCGCTAAAGCGGAATATGATTTGGCGCAAACCCAAATTACCGCGCCGTTTGATGCCCTGGTGGTCGCTAAAGCAATACAAGTCGGCAGCAATGTCCAGGCGGGAAGCAGCCTAGGTGAATTATATGATATCGCCTTATTTGAAGTTAGCCTGCCTCTGTCCCTGCAGCAGTGGCAGTTATTGCCAACAGCCGGTGGCAGTGAAAAGCTGGCAAACATTCAAATACAACTGAAAGACGAAGGCTCTGAAAAACAATGGACTGCTCAGTTTGACCGTTTCGAACAGCACATCGACAGCCAAAGCCGTCAACGGGCTTTAATTGCCAGTATCAAAAACCCGATCAAACAGCAATCCCCGCTATTCCCCGGCACCTTTGTAAAAGCCACCCTGAGCGGCAGCGCCGTTGACGGCTTATGGCAACTGCCGGCATCGGCATTAATCGACAGCAATACCATGTGGCAGGTCAATGAAAACGGCGTATTAGACTTTCTGTCGGTTAAGGTCATTTTTGCCCAGGGTAAAAATATCTATGTGCAGCCGCTGGACAATAAAGCCAGCGCACAAATCGTCAACCGGCCGCTGTCGAGTTATCTGCAGAATATGAAAGTTGATGCGCAAGTCGAAAGCAATGTCGAAACAAGAGCCGAAGCAAGAACCGAAGCAACAGCCAAAACAAAAGCCGAAGCCAGAGCCGAGGTAGAAGCGAAAACAAGCACCGGGGAGACAAGCTAATGACCGGAGTGAATAAACCTCAAGGCATTATCGCCTGGTTTGCCGAAAACTCGGTGGCGGCAAACCTGCTGATGCTGTCCATCATCTTCCTCGGCATCATGTCTTTTAACCAGTTAAGAAAAGAAGCTTTTCCCCCCTGGCCGACGGACTCGATCACGGTTTCCATGACCTATGACAGCGGCGACGCCAAACTGTCGGAAGAAGGCATCGCCATCAAAATTGAGGAAGCCCTGGCCAACGTACAGGGCATTAAACGCATTTCATCAACCTCAAATGCCAGCGGCAGCAGGGTAACGGTGGAAGCCTTATCCGAATACGATCTCGATATCTTGCTGCGGGATGTTAAAGCCAAGGTAGATGCTATTTATAACTTTCCCGCGGAGGCGGAAAAGCCGGTGATCGATAAACAAAGCCGTTTACAGCACGCCTATTCGGTAAAAATTTTTGGTGACAGCGACCGCAGCGCCCTGCAAGCCATCGCCGAACGGCTGAAAGTGGATCTGCTGGCACAAGCGGCGATTTCCAATGTCGAGATCAAAGGCAAGGCCGAGCCCATGATGTCGATTGAGCTCGACGAGCAGAAACTCCAGGCCTACCAGCTGTCCTTTTCCGATATCGCCAATATCGTCAACAACGAGTCCTCCACCGCAATTTCTACCAGTTTGCGCAATGAAAACAAGGTAGTGCGCCTTAAGGTCGCCGAGCAGGCCTACCGGCAAAAAGAGTTTGCCAATATCCCCCTGGTAACCCTGGCGGACGGCAGCCAGATCAAATTAGGCGATGTTGCAAAAATAGAGGACGACTTTGCCGATGATGTTTTCGTGGTCGGCCGCTATAACGGCAAACCCGGCATAGGGGTAGAGATCAAGGTTGATGAACACGGCGACGTGCTGAAAATCGTTGAGCAGGCAAAAACCGTGGTGGCCAAATGGCAAGAAAGCGCCTTGTTGCCGCAAAACATGACCATGGAAACCTGGGATGACGGCGGCACCTTAATCCGCGATCGCCTGGCGTTGCTGATCAAAAATGCCTTGTCCGGTATTGCCCTGGTATTCCTGGTACTGGCACTGTTTTTAAACCTGCGGGTCGCCTTCTGGGTAACTGCCGGTTTACCCTTTATTTTTTGCGGTACCCTGTTTTTCATGACCGACAGTTTTACCGGCATGACCATCAATGAAATGACCACTTTTGGCTTTATCCTGGCACTGGGCATAGTGGTAGACGATGCCGTAGTGGTCGGCGAAAGTATCTATGCCACCCGGAAAAGCCGGGGAGACAGCCTCAACAGCACCATAGCCGGCACCAAAAAGGTTGCCGTGCCGACTATCTTCGGGGTATTAACCACAGTAGCCACCTTTATCGCCCTGGCCAATGTTGAAGGGGGCATGGGGCATGTTTACTCGCAATTTGCCGTTATCGTCACCATTTGCCTGTTGCTGTCCATGGTGGAATCTAAGCTGATCTTGCCGTCGCATTTAGCCCATTTAAATACCCGCAGAGAAGTAAAATCCGGGCTTGCCAACCTCTGGCCCCGACTCCAGGCCAAAGCCGATCGGGGGCTGCAATGGTTTAACGATCGCCTGTACAAGCCCACCATAGAAAAAGCCATCAGCTACCGCTACGGGGTGATGTTTGTGTTTATCGCGGTATTTATTCTCGTGATCGGCATGCCGCAAAACGGCGGCGTGCGGGTCGCCTTTTTCCCGGATATTCCCGGCAGTGTGATCCAGGCAAGCATGAGCATGCAAAACGATGCCAGCTTCGGACAAACCAGTAAAAACCTCACCTTTATCGAGCAGGCGGCGATAAGCGCCGACGAACAGCTGGCGGCAGAATATCACTGGCAAGGCAGCGCTATCGATACCATAGAGGTAATAGGGGAAAGCGATCTCGCCGGCTCTGTCGTGGTGGAATTAACCGACAGTGCCCCTTATGGCTTAAACGAATTTGCCCGGGTATGGAAAGCCATTGCCAAGAAACCGGAAGGGGTGCGTAAACTGGATATCCGCTCGGGTTTCGGTGGCCGTGACAATTTCAAGGTGGAATTAAAAGCCTGGAATACCGACACCATCCGCGAGGCGGGACAGGAGATCAAAGCTGCCATCAGCGAAATTGCCGGGGTCAGCGGTATCGATGATAATTTCGATTCCGGCCAGGCACAGCTGAGATTTACCCTGACCGAGCAGGGATTGTCACTGGGACTCACCACCCAGGGATTATCGCGCCAGGTATTACAGGCATTTGGCGGCGAAATAGTCCAGCGCTACCAAAGGGGAAAAGACGAGGTTAAGGTCAGGATCCGTTATCCGGAAAGTGAAAGGCAAACCGTAAACGATGTCATGAAAGCCAATATCCGGCTTGATAACGGCCAGGTGGTACCGCTGGCGGTGGTGGCAAACATCACTTCCGAGTATCAGCAAAATGAAATGACCCGTATTTCCGGCCTGCCGGCGGTGTATGTCAGCGCCCGTGTCGACAAAGACATCATTTCCTCAAACGAGCTGGTAAGCGAGCTGAAAAAATCTTTGATACCGGCGTTGGAAAACCGCTATCCTGATCTGGCGATTCATTTTGCCGGTGAAGCAGAGCAGCAGCAGGAAACCGCCAGCTCTATGACCCGTTTATTTATCATGGCCATGGCGGCCATTTATATCCTGCTGGCCATTCCGCTGCGCTCTTATGTCCAGCCCCTGATCATTATGACCGCCATTCCTTTTGGTTTAGTGGGCGCCATTCTCGGACATTGGCTCAATGATATGGTGTTAAGCATTTTATCTTTTAATGGTATTGTCGCCTTAAGCGGAGTAGTGGTAAACGACAGCCTGCTGTTAGTCTCGCGTTTCAATGATTTAAAAACGACAAAAGACAAACTCACCGATGCCATAGTCCAGGCCTGTACCGGCCGTTTACGGGCAGTGCTGCTGACTTCCATTACCACCTATGCCGGACTGATGCCGTTATTAAGCGAAACCTCGGCCCAGGCCCAGTTTATTATTCCGGCGGCGGCATCGCTGGGGTATGGCATTTTATTTGCCACCCTGATCACCTTGATCTTAGTGCCGTCATTACTCATGATGCATCAGGATGCAATCGCTTTACTGGATAAACTAAAGCAAAAGTTAACAGGCAAACATTCACAAGAGAAGCACTTAGATGAGCATCAACATACTGTTGGTTGAAGACGATATCGATCTTGCCGCAACGATCGTCGACTATTTTGAAGTGGAGTCCATTAGCTGTGATCATGCAGCTAATGGCGTACATGGCCTGGCGTTGGTAGAAGCCCATGATTACCAGGTGATCTTGCTCGATATCAACCTGCCGGAAATGGACGGTTTTACCCTGTGCCAGAAGATCCGCGAGAGCAGCAATGATACCCCGATCTTAATGCTCACCGCCCGCGATACCTTAGTGGATAAGGTGACAGGATTTGATGCCGGTACCGACGACTACCTGGTCAAACCCTTTGAAATTGAAGAGTTGCTGATACGGGTGCTGGCCCTGTCAAAACGCCGCAGCGGCCAGGTCAGCAAACTCAGCTTTGGCAAACTGGTATTGCAGTTAAGAGAAAGGTTGGCTTTTTTTGACGGCCGGGAGCTAAAGCTCACCCCCATCACCTTTAAGCTGCTGGAAAAACTGATGCGGGAATCAGATAAGCCGGTATCCCGCGCTGTGCTGATGCATGCCGTTTGGGGGGAAGACCAGCCGGACAGCAACAGCTTAAAAGTACATATTCATCATCTGCGCAAACAGCTGGAAAAAGTGCAGGCCAATTTGTTGATAGATACCGAACCCGGCTACGGGTTTTCTTTAAGGGAAAAAACGCCGTGATAATCTGGGATTAAAATATGAGTATCCGTACCTACATTTTTGCTTTATTAACCAGCCTGGTACTGCTGATCGCCGTAGTGCTTTCCGTGCAAAGCGGCAGGCTGTTTATTAACTCCTTTGCCATTGTCATAGAAAGCCTGATGTTTGATATTGGCCAGCAATACCCGGACGAGGGAAAAACCGAGCAAAGAATCTTGAAATACCATGTCACCACCCAGTGGGATAAAGTACCAGAACAGGTACGGGAACACTTTCCAGCCATTCCCGAAGAAAAGAACAAACTGCATACCAGGTTTATCGACTGGATTTATATTCAGCCGCCAAAAAAAGTTTATTCCCTGATAGCGGTTGAGCGTGGTGAGCAAACCGTTTTTGTTTCCCACTTTAATGAAGATGTACACGCAAAACATCAAAATAAGCTGCCCAAAGACCGCTTTTTAATCGACCCTATGATCCTCATTATTCTGCTCGGTTTAGCAGTACTGGCCATTTTCATCCTGGTATTACTCTATATTTTTAAGAAGATAGCCGTACCGGTTGAATCTCTGCAGCAATGGGGGAAAAATCTGAAAATAAGCGAATTAACCAAACCCTGCCCCGACTTCACCTTCAAAGAACTTAATGGCCTGGCCAAACTGATGCATGAGAACCTGGCCTCGGTTGCCGCCTCAGTTGAACGGGAGCAGGCATTTTTAAGTTACGCCAGCCACGAACTGCGTACCCCGATTGCCGTGATCAGAAGCAATGCCGCCTTGCTGGAAAAAATCAGCCCGGGGCCAACGGCAAAAGAACGCCAGATCCGCGACCGGATACAACGGGCCAGCTTAACCATGAAATCCATGACCGAAACCCTGTTATGGTTAAGCCGGGATGGGGAAACTGAAATGACGGTTGAAACCACCGGCCTGGGACAATTAGTAAAAAATACCCGGGAAGAGCTGAGCTACCTGCTGGCCGGAAAGGCAGTAACGGTCGCCGTTGAAGTGGATGACAGCCAGATTGCCTTGGCGATCACCCCCAGTGTGATTGTGCTCAGCAACTTGATCCGCAACGCCTTTCAGCACACCCAGCAAGGACATGTCGAGATCCGCCAGCATGGCCACGAGGTAACCATTACCAATATCACCGCCAAACAGATAAAACCAAATGCAAAACAAGACGAATTAGGCTTTGGCCTGGGTATGAAATTAGTGGAAAAGCTCACCGGACAGTTTGGCTGGCCATATCAGCTAAGCCAGGTGGCCAACGGTTACCGGGCCAGCATCAGCTTTCACCACAGTAACCAAAAGCAATCACCTGACCTGTGAACTGGCATTGCCTGTGGCCAAAGGGGCGCTAAAGCGGCTCTCGCACCATAGCAATTAAGCCTAATACGGCCTGAAAGCCATTCCCTTAAGCCAGATAAAACGTGTTAGCCAGTAGTTATGGTATGCCTGATCCATTTGATATAACTGGAAATCCTGACCTGATAAGAACGATTGCCGTACAGGCCGTTTTTAAAGGCAGCCAGATCTCCTTGCCAATAATCCCAACTCACCAAACCGGCTAAATAAGGCGTATCGTTTTGATAGATAACAGATGCGCCGCCGCTGTCGCCGTTGCCTTCAATGCCTTCCAGTGCAAGCCCATGGGGCGGGCGATCAAATTTCAGCGATAGCCAGTTAGTTTCCAATGTTTCGATCTTGTTTTCAAACCTGTTTAAGATCTTAAGAGCTTTAGTCCCTTTAACCTCTCCGGTTAGCCCGTCTCCGGTAGAGCCCTTGCCATAAACACTCACGGTTTTGCCCAGTTCATCCGCCCCACTATAGAGTTTTATCGGGGTAATGCCATCAACACCCGATGCCAGCTTCACCAGCGCAATATCATGATTACTTTTGAAAAAGTCCATCAAAGGCTTGGCATCCCCTTGGGTGAGAGATTTATCCGGCTTTTTATAGCCCGGATGGATAATAACCTTTTCTACCTGATAACTTCTATCTCCGATATCAATACTCTTGCCCCGATAATCATAAAAAATCACATGGGCAACCGTCACTATCCAGTTCGGTGCAATCAATACTCCGTGCCCGTCATGCGGCATATCAATCAAATATTCCGGCGGATTAACCACCTGGTAGGCTTTAGCGGGAATATCATGACGCTTGATTACCGCGCCACAGTATTGTGAAAAAAATAACAGTATCAGGGGGAAAACCAATTTAAGCTTCATCTGTAGCATCCGTCTTTTTGAGATTAATAGTCCGGCATAAAGTTAGCGTAGCTATGCTTTTGCGATGACAGCGACGCCAATATTTCCAGTTAACCTCTATAAGATGCCTAAAGCTCCGACAAGGTTTAAAGCCCTGACTATTTTATATAAATCCGGATTAAGCCCGATTTAACCGTTATTTTCAGCTTCCCGATCTTGCTCTGTCTGTCACATCCTTATCGGCACTGTTTATTGACCGGTCCGCATAGATAGCAATCACCTGGGGATAACGCAATAACACTTGTTTTTGCTGCTCGGTCAGTTTGGCGCCTATGGCATTAATAATCGGAAGGGTATGGGTGATCTCACCGCCGGCATCTAAGGTGAGTTCGGTGATGGTATCCGTGTTGGTCCCTTTCACTATATAACCAAGGCTGGAGGGCGCCTGATTAAAAAGCCCCAACACAGAGAAACACGCCAGGGTGAACGCCAGCACAAAAGCAATTTTTACGGTTTGTTTATTTTTAAACATCTTTTTCTCCTTAACTTAAACGACAAGTTAAATGCGAATACTCAGATGTTCGATAACGCCCCTGCGGCCTGAAAAAAGACAAAATAGTTTGCACAGGCAATACTTTGCTCTGCTTTGTTTGTAGGCACAATAAAAACACCTTAGAAAAAATAGCTAAGACAGGCCCTGCTCTGGATTTAGAGACAGAGATAAAGACAGGTTTAACACTATAACTATACATATGCATGCCCTAATAAATCATAATTTAGGAACATACCGAAACAAAGGTTGCAACCACGCTACCCTAGGTTTCCCCTTAGGCCGTAGGCTTTGCGTCCTTACCTTTCGATAAGTTTGCCAGACCTGAATATAACAACTGTTCATTTATCATACAATGCTTAATTGGGGGACGGTCGTTCGAAAAGAGTAAAACTACAAAGCCCCGCCATTATCAAGAATTTGACTTTATTGGACTTTCTTCAGGGTTTTTAACAGGGAATTAAATTGTTTTATTTTATGGTGCCGTTATCCCGCGGGAAATAACAAAAGGTGAAAGGGTTCAGCAAAGGAAGGGATAACCATTACCCGATAACTTTTATCAAGGTAATGGTTCATTTTTGCTATAAATATCACATTTAAAACAACCGGATTTACTGTCCTCCACAACTGCCGCAGCAGACACCATTTTCACCGTGCACTTTTCTCGGCTCTTCGGCTTCCAGGTTTTCTTCAACGGTATTTTCGGCTTGATTTGACACTACCGCCATATCGTCACTGGCCTGTTCTTTCTTGGACTTTTTAAAGATATTAAACATAATATTTTCCTCTGGATAATGAATAAGAAATTTTAAATTTTGGCTTAAATAAGCTGGTTATCGAGCAAGTAGCCTTTTATCGACTGCGCCAGCTTTTCTGCCGAGGTGGTGGTATCAAAAACCCCCCGCACCCGGCCCTGTAAATCAATTAAATAAATATAGGTACTGTGAGAAAATAACGAAGAAGTATCATGGTGTTTTCCTTCCCCGCCGTGGTATTTGCCATGTGCAGAACCATGGCCGGCACTATGATCGCTGCCTTTACCGTGATGGCCATGGTGTACGTCATCTTTTGGGATTTGTTTTTTCCGGTATCGGGTACTCACCTGAAGATCTGAGGTTTTGCTATAGCGAATGTTATACAGCTTTACCGCTTTATCGATTGCACTTTTATCTCCGGTCAGGCCGATAAAGCCGTCATTGAAGTAAGCTAGATACTTCTGCAGATGGGCGATGGTATCGTAGTCGGGATCAACAGAGACAAATAAAACCTGGGTTTTATCGGCAGCCTCTCCCAACTTTTTTATCGTATTATTTAGAAAACCTAAGGTGACCGGACAAACATCCGAGCAATTGGTATAACCAAAAGACAACAAAACCATTTTATCGTTAAAGTCACTCAATGAAGCCGGTTTATCTAAGGTACTGTCCAGGGTAAAGTCACCGCCAACACCATGAAAAACGGGTAAGTTATTTTCCCCGACACCGGCAGCATAACTGGTACTGCACATGAGCAAGAAAATAGAAAAAATCTTTGTTAGATACTGCATTTAAATATCCTTTAACATTGAATTTGCATACCGGAATTAATATTAGGCGGCAGGTAACGCTCGATGATTTCCACCACAACCGGCGCCTCACTGTCCCTGATATCGATTAGCCAGTTTTCCTGCAAACGAAAAATATCCACAGGTAAGCCCTGATGCTGCTCCTGAACCACATATTCAAACATCAGGCGCATGCTGTTATCATCAAGTTGTTCCAGTTGGATATTTTTCACCTGGTGTAAACTCTTCGCCAGGGTCGTTTTCCGCCGCGCATACCATAATTCCAGTTCGCTCAATTGAGAGAAATCAAAATGAATTGAGGTCAGGCTTTTCGCCTGTCGGCTAAACATCTGCTTGAGCTCAACCGGCTTTGCATCAAGGTTATCAAGCGCATTAGCCCATTTAACGGGTAACTGTTTCACTTTATGCCGCAAAACTTTTTTATCCGCTAAATTTTCGCTTTGATGTTCACTGTTCACTTGCGCCATTGCTTGCAGCGCAGAACCTTGAGCAATTAAGGCAAACAACACTATCGAACTAATAAGCGGTAAACTCTTCATCTATCAAATCCCCCAAATCATTCCTTTCCGGTGAATACTAAATGGCGCTTGGCGCACTCACCTGGGTCATCAACATATCATCCCACTCGCCGTCAACTTTGACATGGGCCGCAGCACCAAGAGCAATGGCTTCGATAAGGTTATGGTTAACATAGGCGTAGATCCCCGGTTGCTCGAAGGTATACACGGCAGCGGCGGCGCTGCCCCCGGCAACGAACCAGGTTTCCAGGCCGGTTAACGGTGCATCGGCAAAAGAGCCCCTTTCCCAGACAAAATCACCATGGCCGCCAATCAGATGCGGACGGGTATCCCGGTTTGCCTGGGAGTGAACAAACAGCACAGTTTCACCGGTTTTTGCGGTAAGGGCACTTTTCCCGGTCAGGGCACCTTTGGCGCCATTGAAAACCACATGGCTGGGCAGCAAACCTTTCATTAATTCGGTGGTTTCGACAAACCCCGCCATTGGCGAGCTGTATTTTTTATAGTTGCCGTTTTTATCTTTCGGCAGATAAAAATCCTGCTCACCGATGTAATAGGCCTTGTCATATTTTACCGGGTTACCCTGAGCGTCTTTCAAACCTTCCCTTGGCAGTACCATAATGGCGCCGTTCATACCGGAGACCACATGCCAGGGGATCATGGCATCACCCGGCGCACAGTGATAAACAAAAACCCCGGACTTAGTAGCGCGAAAACGTAAGGTAACTTTTTCACCCGGGTTTACCAGGGTTAAGCCCGCACCGCCCAAGGCACCGGTAGCACTGTGCAGGTCAATGTTATGCGCCATACTGTTTCTTTTCGGGTTAGACAAGGTCAGTTCAACGTAATCGAATTGGTGACAAACAATCATAGGCGCCGGTACCGAGCCGTTAAAGGTCATGGCCCAGGTCTTTACCCCGGGTTCCACTTCAATCAATTTTTCTTCAACTTCCAGGGGCATTTTCACCACTTTAGGTTTTCCTTTAGCCACCTGATCATGTTCGGGCACTAAAGGAGGAGCCACTAACTTCTGCTCTACCACTTCAAGCGCTTCTGCCTTTAATGCCAGCAGGCTTTGCTCTCTCTTGGTCAATACTGCGTTGCTTTTACCCGGACTGCCGGGGCTACCGGCGAGTACCTTACCCGCTGCGGTGGCCCCGGCAATGGCTGCTGCTCCCTGAAAAACACGGCGTCTATCGATGTTAAATTTATTATTTGTACTCATAACAACTGCTCTCTTTCATACAATGTTGAATCACTAACGACGTGGATATAGCAGAAGCTGTGCCAACACTAAAAAACCTTAATTAACAACAACTAATAAAGAAAGGAGCAAGAAAGAAGATAAATAAATTCAAAAAGACACTACCAGGTAATGGCAAAAAGACTGGATATGCTGTCAATCAGACAGCTTCAATCTTTCCCTATTAATCAACAAAACATAAAGAACTTAAATATCAACACCTTACCATTTGGCATACTCTTTGATATTCATGACTTGTACATAAATATCAAAAGGAGTCATCAATGGCTGAAAAATTCACAAAAAGTATGGCGAGGAACATATATTACGGCGGGAGCTTCTTCTTCCTGCTGCTTTTATTTGGTTTAACCGTCGATACCGTCAGGCAGCTGCCGAAACGGGACCACAGAGAAAACATTACCGCCGAAGTCGCTCACGGCAAAGAAATCTGGGAAAACAATAATTGTATCGGCTGCCACAGCCTGATGGGTGAAGGGGCCTATTATGCGCCGGAACTGGCCAATGTTTTTGATCGCCGCGGCGCCGGCAATGAAGATGCCTTCAGGGGGTATTTACGCGGCTGGATCAACGCCCAGCCGCTGGATGTGCCCCACAGACGCAAGATGCCGCAATTTAACTTATCCGACGAAGAAATAGATGCCCTGTCTGAATTTCTGATCTGGACATCAAGAATTGAAGACAACAACTGGCCACCCAACATAGAAGGTTAAGGAAGAGATAATGAAGTACAGCTCTCAAATGGTTGCAAAACCATATTTCATTTTTGCCCTGATATTATTTGCCGGCCAGATCCTGTTTGGCCTGTTAATGGGCATGCAATACATAGACGGCGATGTCGGCTTTCCGTACATTCCCTTTAACGTAGCCCGTATGGTGCATACCAACTTGCTGATAGTCTGGCTGCTGTTCGGCTTTATGGGGGCCAGTTATTACCTGGTGCCGGAAGAAGCCGAAACCGAACTCTACAGCCCGAAACTCGCCATGATCACCTTTTGGGTCTTTGCCGTAGCAGGCGTTGCCACCATCTTGGGTTACCTGCTGGTGCCTTATGCCGAACTGGCCAAGCTCACCCATAACGAAATACTGCCGACCATGGGACGCGAGTTCCTGGAGCAGCCGACCATTACCAAAATAGGTATAGTGCTGGTGTGTTTATCCTATGTCTTCAACATTGCCATGACCATCTTAAAAGGCCGTAAAACCGTGATCAATATGGTCTTAATTACCGGTCTGATAGGTCTGTCGGTATTCTTCCTGTTCTCCTTCTACAACCCGGAAAACCTGGTGTTAGACAAGTTCTTCTGGTGGTTTGTTATTCACCTCTGGGTAGAAGGCGTGTGGGAACTGATCATGGGCGCCCTGCTGGCCTTTGTCTTAATCAAGGTGACCGGGGTTGACCGCGAGCACATTGAAAAATGGTTGTACGTGATCATTGCTATGGCACTGATCTCAGGCTTGATCGGCATGGGGCACCACTTCTTCTTTATTGGTCCGCCGCCATACTGGTTATGGATGGGTTCGATATTCTCCGCCCTGGAGCCGGTACCTTTCTTTATGATGGTGTTATTTGCCTACAAGATGGTTAATGAAAGACGTCGCCAGCATGCCAACAAGGTTGCCGTTACCTGGGCCAAAGGCACGGCGGTGATGGCCTTCCTCGGCGCCGGTGTTTGGGGCTTCCTGCACACCCTGGCCCCGGTAAACTATTACACCCACGGCTCACAACTCACCGCAGCCCATGGTCATCTTGCCTTCTTCGGCGCTTATGCCATGGTGGTGATGTGTGTCATCTCCTACGCCATGCCGATTATGCGCGGACGCCCAGAAGGTAACTCGATAAAAGCCCAGAAAGTGGAACTGGTCGGTTTCTGGTTAATGTGTATCGGCATGATAGGCATCACCTTGGCGTTAACCGCAGCAGGTGCATGGCAGGTTGCCCTGCAACGTTTACCTGAGTCAGGTGAAGCATTGAACTTTATGTCCACACAAGACGAACTGATGTCCTTTTATTGGATACGGTTAATTTCCGGAGTTGTCTTCTCCTTAGGACTGGTGGCCTACTTCGCCAGCTTCTTTGTCGACAAAAAGCAAACGCAACAAGTCGCTATCGGCTAAGTTCACCCGCTACTAAAGCAACCGGCTGAGCAGCTCAGCCGGTTGCCACAGCATTATTCACTAAGGCGCAATAAGCGAGGGCAATATGGAAGAAGTCGTAGGAAAAATATGGGACAAATGGTTAACCCGGCAAGTATCCGCAGACCACCCTGCTGCCACTGTTAACTTGTGTGATATCCGATCACAATTGTTGCTGTTCTACCGTGCCATGGGCGGGGTAACCGCCAAAAGTATTGAAATAGCAGAAGGACAAAAACTCAAAGTTAAACGCACCACCTTACAAAAAGTTGCCGGCAGCCATCAGAAATTCTCTCTTGCCTGGCAGGATGAACGCAGCGTGCGTTTACCTGCAAGCCTGGCAATTTTTGCCGATAAAGACCTCAATGAAGCCCTCTATTTCTGGTTAGTGGCACTGGCGGCTAAAATGCCGATCATGACCCACTGGTTGCAAGACAACCAGGTAGCCACCATCAAGTTAATGGCCGATTACCCCGGGTTAAAACAAAGCTATCTGAAGCTTAGCCGGGCTTATCTGGCCGCCAGACCAGAGCCCGATACTTTATCCCCCCGGGACCGGGCTTTGGAAAAACAGATCCAGTCGGCTTTAAAAGTGCCCGGCATAGTGAACCATTTACCGGACGGCAAATATCAGCCCTTGCCGGTAAGCTTATGGCTTTATCCGCCGCTGACATGCCTGGCATCCAGACCCGATGATAAAGGATTGGAGCAAAATAATCCGGGACAGCGTAACCTACCTGATATTAAGGAAATAGAGCAGCGCAAGCAGGTGGACTACGTCGATGACGAGCGTAAAACCGACGGCTTTATGGCCTTTCAGGCTGAAGCCCTGGAAACCTGGACCGAACAGGTGAACCTGGATCGTTGCCAGAATGAAGACGATGATAACGACAACCTGGATGACATCGCCAAAGATCTCGATATTATCACCCTGTCCCGCCACCGCAAGGCCAAAGCCGCCAGGATCCGTTTCGACCTGGATTTACCCGCCGCAGAAAATGACGATTTGCGCCTGGGTGAAGGCATTCCCTTGCCGGAATGGAATTTTAAACAGCAACGCCTGGTAGAAAACAGCTGCTTTATCCAGACTATGCTGGCAGATGATGTAAAACCTGTGCCGCTTTCACAAAAACACCAGCTATTAAGCCGGGAAGTTTCACAGCTGTTCTTAGCTATCGGCTTAAACCGTACCAGGAGAAAAGCCCAGGCAACGGGGGATGAATTAGATCTCGATGCCTGGATAAGCGAGCAAAGCCGTCCGGTAAAAGACAGCAGCAAACAAAACTACTTTATTGATAGCCGGGATAACTTTCGTGACGTCAATTGTCTGATCCTGGCGGACTTATCCCTTTCCACCGAAGGCCATATCAATAACGAACAAAAGGTAATCGATGTTATCCGCGACAGCCTGATCGTCTTTAGTGAGGCCTTAAACCAGCTCAATGATGAATTTGCCATTTACGGCTTTTCATCGGTGCGCAGCCAGCATGTTCGCTACCATATCCTCAAGAACTTCAACATGCGTTACAACGATCATGTCAGGGGCAGGATCAGCCGGATTGAGCCCGGTTACTATACCCGTATGGGCGCCGCCATCCGCCAGTCAAGCAAACTGCTGCTCGACAGAGGCGCCGACAATAAAATTCTGTTATTACTCACCGACGGCAGGCCCAACGATCTCGACCAGTATGAAGGCCGCTACGGCCTGGAAGATACCCGCCAGGCCATTATCGAAGCCCGGCAGGCGGGCCTGGTGCCCTATTGCGTCACCATAGACCAAAAAGCCCATGACTATTTACCTTTTTTATTCGGCCATAACGGTTTTGCCATCGTTAATGACGCAACACAATTGCCGAAAGTCTTGCCGAAAATTTATTTAAACCTGACCAAAAACTAATAGCGAACAGAAAGTGGAGAAGATGATGAACAATACATGTTATTACCAGGTACAAGGTGACGAAGTGGAAATATTCAACTATTGCGTAGAGCACGATCTGCCCGCATTGATCAAAGGCCCCACCGGCTGCGGTAAAACCCGCTTTGTCGAATATATGGCGCAGGAGTTGAACCGCCCCATCACTACCATCTCCTGCCACGATGACTTAACCGCCGCCGATCTGATCGGTCGCCACCTGATCAGCCCCGACGGCACCTACTGGCAGGATGGCCCCCTCACCCGGACGGTGAGAAATGGCGGCATCTGCTACCTGGATGAAATTATCGAAGCAAGAAAAGATACTACCGTGGTCTTGCACTCGTTAACCGACCACAGGCGCGAATTACATATCGAACGCACCGGGGAAGTGATCAAGGCCCACAAAGACTTTGTTTTGGTGGTTTCTTATAACCCCTCTTACCAAAATATCATGAAAGGCCTTAAACCCAGTACCCGGCAGCGTTTTGTCGGCATGAGCTTTGATTATCCCGAAGCGGAAAAAGAGATTGAAATACTGATTCATGAAAGCAAAGTAGACAAAGAAACCGCCAGTCAACTGGTGAAGCTGGCCAGCGATATCAGGCGTTTGACCGACTTAGACCTTAAAGCCGCCGTATCAACCCGCTTGCTTATTTATACTGCCAAAATGCTGAGTAGCGGCTGTAATATCAGCAAAGCCTGCCGCCACTGCATTATCGAACCGTTAACGGACGAACCGGAAACCGTTAAAGCACTAGAGAAGCTGGTACATGCATACTTCTAACCCGGCCCTGGATGAGTTAACTCCCTCAATAACAGAGCCGAAGACTAAAGCAGCAAAAACGCCCGGATCTGTCGCTGTCTGGGTATTTATTTACGCAGAATTAGCCGAGTTCGGTTTTTTCTTTATTGGTTTCCTAATCGCCAAACTGTATTTTTCAGTGGAGTTTTACCAGGGCCCGGCGCAAATAAGTACCATCACCGGCTTACTCAATACCCTGGTACTGCTAAGCAGCAGCTTCTTCGTTGCCCGGGCGGTAAAAGCCATCAAACGCGGCGACAAAAACCGTACCCTGATGTGGCTGATGTTTACCATAGCCGCCGGTATCGGCTACTGTCTGATCAAAAGCTGGGAATACCAACTCAACGAGCAGGCAGGGATCAGCCCGCGCACCAACTATTATTTTGCCAGCTATTACTACATTACCTTCAACCACTTGCTGCATGTAATGGTCGGCACCTGCACCATCATTTTTACCGCGGTATTAACAGCAATCGGTTATTACAACCAGTCATCCCATGAAGGCCTGGAAAGTGCCGCCAGTTACTGGCATATGATAGATCTGGTGTGGATCCTGATTTTCCCATTGATTTATGTTTTAAGGTGAACAAATGCTAACGAACCTGTACCGAAGCGCCCATAAACATTTTTCGGAGCAAACCTTCAATATCTGGCTGCGCCTTATCGCCCTGACCCTGCTCAGCGCCGCCATAGCCGAGACCGGTAACAGCAGTGTTGCCGCCACGGTTTTCGTTTGCCTGATTGTGATAGTCAAAGCACATTGGGTGATAGATGTATTTATGGGACTAAAACATACTTCCCCGCTGACCCGCAGGATAGTCAAAGGCTACTTTTACGGCATGACCCTACTGGTTGGAGTAATAGTTGCCTATTCGCAAATATCATTTCAGGGACTTGGCCAATAGTAAACATACTGAAAGCCTGAACACGGCAGGTAAAAAATAATGACACAAATATCATATATGGAAGAAAACCGGCTCTCACGCCGGATCTATTATGCAGGGATAAGTTTATTTTTCTGCGGCAACCACGGAAATTTCCACCAAAAGCTCTTCTCGCGCCATATTAGCGGTAACACAGGCCCGGGCAGGTGCATGTCCCTGCGGTACCCAACTATCCCAAACCGCATTCATTTCGCCAAAATAACTCATGTCTTTAACATAAATAGTGGCAGATAAAATATGCTCGCGGTCGCTGCCCGCCTCTTCAAGCAAGGCGTCGACTTTCATTAACATGGTTTGCGTCTGCTCGGTTATTCCCTGAGTAGAATCGGTACAAACTTGGCCACACAGATAAATCACACCATTATGTTTCACTACCCGACTCATACGCTGTTTAGTGTCGATTCGTTCAATAGTCATCTCGGAAGTTCCTTGTCTGACTTATATTTCAGGCATAAAAAATAGCGTAAGCGGCTTTGTTGATTTTTGCCATTTTCTTTTAGAAAAAGACAGTGAAAAAACCTGGGAAAGTAAACTTTAACAGATATCGGGACGCCCCCTCAGGTGGCGCCCCTGGCAAATCCTCCTTAATTTAACCGGCGGATTTTACAGCGTCATAAACCCTTTGGCATTCAGCCAGCGCAGGTGCCAACCCAGGATTTTCCATTGCCGGAGTGCCGGGTATCAAAACAATCGGCGGATATTGGTCATAAGCCTTACTTGTACAGGTCAGATACTGTTGAAAAAGAAGTAAATCTTTCTCATCTAATTCCGGCAAAACAAGATCATTCGCCTGCGCACTCACTGCAGCCATGGCCAGAACACCGCCTAACAAACACTTTTTAATCATCTTCATTTTTATTCCTTTATCATAAAATAAACTTGCAAATACAGCCTGCATATTCAAACACACAAGCCTTATTGCAACCTTAAGAAACACAGATAAAAAAAGTGTTGCTAAAAAATATCAGCTTTTAAGAAAATAATGGCAAACAGGACTGACAGGACTGTTTTTAATCTCAGTTCTTTTTTAGCAGCCCCGCAAAACAGCTACCCGCTAGTACCAAGAGAGTAATTACAATTTAAACTGTTAAATGCTATCCTTTGCGAATATTTAAATTCAGATCATTATCGAATGGAAAAATACGAAGAACTCTTGGTATCAATTCGCAAAGTCATTCGCGCAATTGATTTGCATTCCAAGCAACTTAATAAATCCTCCGGCCTCACCGGCCCGCAACTCTTGATTATGCAGGAAATAGCAAGAGTAAAAGGTGTCACCGCCAGCCAGATTGCCAAAAGCATTAACTTGAGTGCGGCAACCGTTACCAATATTTTGGACAGATTAGAACATAAAGGACTTATTAACCGGGTGCGCAGCACCGAAGATAAACGCAGGGTCAGTTTATTTTTGGCAGAAAAAGGACGTAATTCCTTAATCGACGCCCCTCAGCCATTGCAAGAGCACTTTATCCAAAACTTTTGTAGTCTTGAAGACTGGGAGCAATCCTTGCTCTTGTCATCCATGCAGCGCATTGCCACTATGATGGATGCCAATGAACTTGATGCCGCCCCTGTGCTGGAAATTGATCCTATGCACATGAGTACGGCAACACAGAATGAAGAATAGCGAAGTTTCGCTATTCTCTTAGCAAATGCAAAAAGTGCATATGCTTTTGATACTGCTCGATCACATCATTGATAACCGCAACTTCTGACCAGCCCATAATATCGTAATCCTGTCCCCCTTCAAGCAGGTGAACTTCTGCCCGGTAGTAGCTTTCGCTGTCTTCCAGGGTAAAATCAGGCTGGGCCAGTTTCTTTTTATGGACACCGTAAATAAAGTCATGCTCATCGCCGTGAAAAACCTTAAAGGCCAGCCCCGCTTCCTTCACAGAAATCTCCGCACTGATATTATTGGTTTCAAACTGTTCTTTGAGTTTTTCAAAAGCTTTTTTAACGGTTTTATTAATAAAGGCATCCGCATTTTTCTTATCCGGCGTTGACACTATATTGTCCAGCTTTTCACGCCAGTTATCGGCCTTAGCATAGCAGTTCGTCGGCACGACATTAATTTGCAGACTTTCGCGTTTTGCCGATTCTATTCTCAGGGCTTTTATTAAGCCAAAGCAGGCCATTAGCAGCACCACAGAAAAGGGCAAGGCACTGGCTATGGTCATGGTTTGCAAGGCATCCAACCCACCCGCCAGGCTCAAAACCGCAGCAACAACACCAACACCGAGCGCCCAAAAAAGCCTTTGCCATAAAGGAGTGTCGTTACGTCCGTTTGAACACAGCATATCTATCACCATGGCCCCGGAATCACAGGAAGTCACAAAGAAAATCACTATCATCAGGATGGAAAGTCCGGTCAGGGCAGTCGCCCAGGGGAAATTCTCCAAAAACACAAACAAGCCTACGGCTGAGTTTTGCCCTATCATGGTTGTCAGCTCAGTAACCCCCTGATCCACCACCAGGGAAATGGCCGAATTGCCGAAAATCGTCATCCACAACAAGGTAAACGCGGTAGGCACCAGCATAACACCGATCACAAATTCCCGGATGGTTCTGCCTTTGGAAATCCGGGCAATAAACAGGCCGACAAACGGCGCCCAGGCCAGCCACCAGCCCCAATAGAAGATGGTCCAGCCGCCAATCCAGCTTTTCTTTTCATAGGCAAATAAGTTAAAGGTATTGGAAACAATATCGGACAGATATGCCCCGATATTTTGCACATAAGCCTGTAATAGAAACACAGTCGGGCCTAACACGAAGATCAGCAATAACAGCACTACCGCCAGGCCCATATTAATTTCTGACAGGATCTTGATACCTTTATCCAGCCCGGTGGCCACGGAAATGGAAGCAAATGCGGTGATCACCACCATGATCAGCACCTGGTTGCTTTGGCTGACTTCGGTTGAAAAAAGATAATTCAGACCGGCATTGACCTGGGAGGCCCCTAAGCCGAGAGAGGTGGCGACACCAAAGACCGTACTGACCACGGCAAAAGTATCGACTAAATGACCCGGCCAGCCATAAATGCGATCGCCGATAATAGGATGCAGGGCGGAGCGCAAGGTCAGCGGTAATTTATGCCGGTAACAGAAATAAGCCAGTATCAAAGCAACGATGGCATAGATGGCCCAGGCATGCAGTCCCCAGTGGAAAAAGGTAATTTTCATCGCCTCTTTCACCGACGCCAGCGAGCCCTGCTCTGCCGTTGGCGGCGAAAGATAATGCATGATCGGCTCGGCAACACCAAAGAACATCAAACCTATGCCCATACCGGCGGCAAACAGCATAGAAAGCCAGGTAGAGAGTTTATAGTCGGGACTGATGTGATCCGGCCCCAGCTTTATCGAGCCAAACCTGGACATGCTCAAATAAATGACAAACCCGAGGATAACGGCAACCGTCAGCACATAAAACCAGCTGCCGTTAGCAATGATCCCCGCCTGGATATTGGAAAACAACCCGCTGGCGATATCCGGCGTGAAAATGGTAAACAGCAATAGGCCGATGATCAGCAAGGACGATGTAAGAAACACCGGGGGGTTTATCTTCGAAACATCTAGCTTCATAAAACTTCTACTACATATAATTAGAATTCAAATCATTGTACAGCATGGCTTAAAACATCACAAAAAGTTAAAACCTTTTAAATATGATTTACATAGACAATGATGCTACCCTTATTTGTTATAACACTAAGTAATATTGATGAATATCCTCCGATAGGAGCCAACTATATTACTTAGAGTTGTTATAAAAAATTTAATAAACATCATTCCATGGGAAAACTATGTTTCAACGTAAAGCAATAACATGTGCTGTACTCTCCGCCTTAGGTCTATCCACCCCTTTCTCGACAATGGCAGATACCAAAGAAATCGAAGTCATTGAAGTCACCGCTACCAAACGGGTACAAAGCATCCAGTCTACCCCTGTCTCCGTTCAGGCGATGAGCGATGCCGACTTAGCAGACAACAATATCGGCAACTTTGACGACTTTGTCCGCTATATGCCCAATGTCACCGTCGGCGGCAGAGGCCCGGGCCAGGCGGACGTTTTTATCCGTGGCATGGCCATTCAGCCGATCAGCGTAATGTTATCCGGGGCACAGGGCACCAGCCCGAATGTTGCTTTATATGTCGACGAACAACCGGTGACCGCACCGGGACGTAATTTAGATGTTTATGCCACAGATCTGGAAAGGATCGAGGTATTGGCAGGGCCGCAAGGCACTTTATTCGGCGCCAGCTCACAGGCGGGTACCGTACGCTATATCACCAAAAAGCCCGATACCGATACCTTTGAAGCCGGCTTTACCTCCGGCATAGCCAACACCCATAAGGGTGAAATGAGTACCAATGTTGAAGGTTTCATTAATTTACCCGTCACCGACGATCTCGCCTTCAGGGCCGCGCTATACAGTGTCAATAAAGGCGGTTATATCGATAATGTCGCCGGTGAATTCACTTTAGATCCCAGCATCAATACCGAGGTCGCCGACAGCGTTAAAGGGCTACCGGAAGATACCGTCTATCAAAGCGCCGCCAACACCTCTTTGGTTGAAAAAGACTTTAACGACAGTTTTTATAAAGGCGCCCGCCTTGGCCTTAAATACGACATCAATAGCGACTGGGAGCTGTTAGTACAACATGCCCAGCAGGAATTAGGCGCCGACGGAGTGTTTGATTACGACCCGGAAGTGGGCGATCTTGAAGTACAGCGTTACTTCCCCGATAAATTAAGGGATGAATTTTCGCAAACTTCCTGGACGGTGAGCGGCACCATTAATGATCTCGAACTGGTGTACACCGGAGCCTTTCTCGACCGGGAAGTCGAGCAGGCCATAGATTACACCGGCTACAACAACAGCGGTGCCTTCATCCCCTGGTATACCTGTAGTTATGCCTCTGAAGAAGTGAGCTACCGCGAATGTTTAGATCCCACCAAAGGTTTTAAAGGTCAGCAAGACCAAACCCGGATCACCCATGAGTTTCGCATCGCCACAGATGCCGAGCAGCCGCTGCGCTTTATTGGCGGTGTCTACTACGATGACTTTGAAATAGAAACACAAGACGATTTTGTTTACCAGGCTACCCCACAGCTGGGTTTCGTACCGAATGCCCCTATTTCCGGTGCCAACAATATCAACCCTAATGCCAGGGCTCCCGGGGTCGCTTTCTTTAACGACATTACCCGCACCGAAGAACAGATTGCCGTCTTTGGTGAGTTGTCATACGACTTAACCGATGATTTGACCGTAACCGCCGGCCTGCGCTGGTATGAGATCGAATCCGACTTTACCGGCTCGTCCAACTTTGCCGAAAAAGGGGTCGATGGCGACAGCGGCCGGGATTATGACAGCTCGGGCGGCCACTCCGACAAGCCGCTCAAAAGCGACGATACCATCACCAAATTCAATATCAGCTACCAGGCAACAGAAGATATCCTGCTTTATGCCACATACTCCGAAGGCTTCAGGCCCGGCGGCTTTAACCGCGGCGGCGGCATAGCATCGGCAAATCCGGCATTTCCGGACGTAGAAGTGACCTATGATACCGACGATGTCACCAACTATGAATTCGGCTGGAAGGCGATGTTACTGGATAATACCCTGCGCTTTAACGCCAACCTCTACTATATCGAATGGGACGATATGCAGGTATCGCGCTTTGACCCGGTTAACGTCTCGATACTCACCTTTATTGAAAATGCCGCCGATTCAGAAATTAAGGGTTTTGAAGGCGACATCGCCTGGCAGGCCACTGACAATTTAACCTTATTGGCTGCCTTCTCTTATAACGATACCGAATTAACCGCCTTAAATGCCCAGGTAATAGAAATGGCGCCCATAGGCAGCTCCCTGCCGCTGACCCCTGAATTTCAGGGCAACCTGCGCGCCAGGTATGACTGGGAAGTAGGCGAGTACATGGTCAACTGGCAGGTTGCCGGCCAATATGCCGGCAGCTCTTACAGCTCTATTGTTGACAGCGAAAGACAAAAGCAGGACAGCTACACCCTGTTAAACGCTTCGATAGGCATAGAAAAAGAAAGCTGGTCGGCGAAAGTTTATATTGATAACTTAACCGACAAACGGGCCGAACTCTTTATCAATAATCAAGACGATATCCCCAGAGTCTCCACCAACCGGCCACGAACCATGGGCTTAAGCTTTACTTATACCTATTACTGATAGATAGTAATGGATAGTGATAGGTACTAATAAAAAACCAATAAAGTCCCGCTAGGCGGGACTTTTTAATTAACTATGCATATTCCTGAAACCGCGTCGATACAAAAGCAGATCCAGCAAGGGCGTTTTACCGTTGCTTTAGCCTTATGTAAACAAGCACTTGAAAATAAACCAAGCGATACCGAAGTACTGTATCTGGCCGCCGTCTGCTGTCGCTACCTGGAACAATACAATGATGCAAGCCACTTTCTTAGCCAGCTGGTGCAACTGCTGCCGGGTTATGGCCGGGCCTATCAGGAACTGGGGCATATCTACCGGGCAACCGGGGAAAATCAACAGGCTCTGAAAAATTACCTGCTGGCAGTAAAACGCAACCCTTCGCTGCACGCCAGCTGGCAGGCGGTAAGCGAACTGACAGACAATAGCGACGAACAAAGTACAGCCACGCATAACCTGAATTATTTAAAACACCTGCCAAAAGCACTGGCAAGTGTGCTCAGCTTTATTTATGAAGACAGGCTGGAAAAAGCCGAAAAACTCTGCCGCCACTTTATGCTGCAGCATCCCAAGCATGTTGAAGGTATGCGCCTGCTAGCAAAAATTGCCGAAAAACACCATGTATTGGACGATGCGGAATTTTTACTGGAAACCGCCTTGCAATTAGAGCCGGAAAATCACTGGCTGCAATTTGATTACGTCAATATTCTCCACCACAGGCAAAAATTCGAATCCGCTTATGTGCAGGCCCTGATGCTAAGCGAACGTTTGCCTGAAGATAGCGCCAGCCAGCTAACCCTGGCAAACCAGGAGGCGGCAATTGGCAAATATGATGAAGCCATTACCCGTTACCAGGCACTGATCAGCAAAGACCAAAACAATGCCTTATTGCCGCTGTTATTAGGCCATGCTTATAAAACCGTCGGCCAACAGCAGGAAGCGATAAACTGCTATTTATCATCCATCAGGCTCAATAAATCGTTCGGCGACCCCTACTGGAGCCTGGCCAATCTGAAAACCTTTTCGTTCCCGCAAGCGTTAATCGAACAAATGTTATCTGTGGTAACGCAGCAGGCTAACCACAGTGAAGATATGGTGCATTTGCATTTTGCCTTAGGTAAAGCCTTTGAAAACCAGCAAGCTTTTGAGCGCTCTTTTAAACACTATCAAGCGGGCAATAAAATTAAGCGGGCATTAGTCAACTATGACAGCGAGGTGATGGCCAACAACTTCTCGCTGCAAAAGCAGTTTTTCACCGCATCGCAGGTAAATTCGCTGCATGGCATGGGAGAGCAAGCCGAAGATCCCATTTTTGTATTAGGCCTGCCCCGCACCGGCTCCACCCTAGTGGAGCAAATACTGTCTTCCCATTCACAGATAGACGGTACCTTAGAGCTGCCCAATATATTGGCGTATGTGCAAGAGCTTAACGGCCGCAAGTTCAAACACACTGCTGCCAGATATCCCAAGGTACTGGCGGAGCTTTCTGCCGATGAGTTAGCCCATTTTGGCCAGCGCTACCTCAAAGAAACGCAGATTCACCGAAAAGGCGCGGCTTATTTTATTGATAAAATGCCCAACAACTTTCGCCATATCGGCCTGATAAAAGCCATATTGCCCAACGCCAAAATCATCGATACCCGGCGGGAGCCATTGTCCTGTTGCTTTAGTGTCTACAAACAGCTGTTTGCCGAAGGGCAGGAGTTTAGCTACTCCTTTGACGATATTGCCAGGTATTATCAAGGCTACGTAGATTTGATGGCTCACTGGCACCAGGTTTACCCGGGGCAGATTTTAACACTGGATTACGAGGCGTTAGTGGCCTCGCCCACCGAAACAATCACCAAGCTATTTGATTATGTAGGCTTGCCGCTTGAACCAGGATGTCTGGAGTTTTATAAAACCAAAAGAGCGGTCAGAACCGCCAGCTCTGAGCAGGTACGACAGCCCATTAATCAAAAGGGTGTTGAGCAATGGAAACATTACGAGCCCTATCTGGCGGAGCTTAAGGCGACATTAGCTGGAATAAGCTAGGGTCAATTATTTCCTCTGGATATGAACCCCCTACGCTCTAAAACAGGAAAAATACCTCTATCCACTGAAGCCGGTAAATATAAACTGCCGGAAAAGCTACTTCAGCAACTTGAAAAGCAGTCACCTTGATTTTAAAACCGCTACTGGCTCAATCGCCCTGTTTAGGCGTAATATTCATCTCCTCTTGATTGATAACAATGCTGACCTTTTTGCCGACAGTAAAACCGGTCTTGTTTACATTAGGCCAGGAAAGGTTTGCCTTCAAAAAACTCGGTAAAACTCAGAGTTACCCTGCCCCCGGACAGAAAATTTTTAAGGCAGAGCTTCCTTCTCGTCAACCTTCTGTTATCAGCCCTCCTGAAAAACCCAAATACAACATAAATAACCGCAGGCAAAGGCCAGGATAAAAGTGTGCAGATGAACAGAATTAACCTTAACTGAAATCGCTTCTGAAAATTTCATAAAAAAGATGCAGTTGAAGAAAAATGCCAATTAACTGCCAAAATTTCACAACATCAGCTCTCTGCATGATTAATACATCGCAGACAAGCAAAGATTTTATTTTGCTATCTGCCATCAAACCAAGCATTCAAAACAGCCATTGACGATTTAAGCCACCACCTCAGCGCAACTTAATAAAAGAGTTAATAACAAATCAAGCTACACTTACTAATAATAACTCAATAATAAACATGAAGAATGTTCTATCTATAGGGGAATATAAAGTGAATACACTGCTGTATTTACGAAATGCCGCCTGGGTATCACTAAGCTTTATCATTTTAGGGAAACTCGGATGCTTGTTAGCAATCCCTCCCGGGTATGCGACCGCGATATTCCCCTCATCCGGCATTGCACTCTATGCTTTGCTAGTTTTCGGCGTTCGTCTGTGGCCCGCAGTTTTCATCGGTTCCGGCCTGTTAAGTCTGTGGATCGGTATGGAGAACGGCGCAGCCGACGCCATGCAGGTAGTCGTGATAAGTGCACTGGCGATAGCATTGGCTTCCACCCTGCAAGCTTTAGCCGCTTATACCTTAATAAAAAAGAAGCTAGGGTTACCACTGACGTTAGTGAAAACCCGCGATATCGTACTGTTTACCGCAGTACTGGCCCCTGCTAGCAGTTTAATAAGCTCAAGCCTGGGTGTCACAATTTTAATGATCAGTTCGCAGATCAGCAGCGAACAATGGCTATTTTCCTGGTTTACCTGGTGGGTAGGCAACACCGTGGGCTTACTGCTCCTGGTACCCATAGCCTTATCTTGTCACGGGTTTCCACGCTCCATTTGGCACCCCAGACGGGTATTTATTGCCTTGCCGCTGTCACTGCTAACCATATTGATTGTCGTAGTATTTTCCTTTATGAGCCGACTTGAGCAAGAAAAAATCAGTACTAATTTTTTAAAAAAATCGGAATTACACCAAAAAGCCCTAAAGTATTCCCTGGATCAATACCTGGATGCACTTTATGCGCTGCAAAATTATATCTCCGGCGATAGCCAGCTCAGTCACAGCAAGTTTTCTCAATTTGCCAACGGGTTGTTAAAACGAAACAGCGGTATCCATGCCCTGTCCTGGAATCCCGTGGTGAGTAAGGCACAACGACAGTTGTTTGAATTGCACGCAGCACATGAACTGGGAGACGATTTTCAAATCGTGGAACGAGATCAAAATAACCAGCTAATCACCGCAACAGCACGGGCACGCCATGTAGTGGTGAAATATATTCAGCCGTTAAAGGGCAATGAAAGCGCCGTTGGCTTTGATGTCAATTCCAACAAAACCAGACAGGCGGCTTTGCGTCAAGCCGAAATATTGGCCAAAGCCGTGGGTACCGCCCGCATAACCCTGGTACAGGAAACACAAAAGCAATCGGGCTTACTGGTATTTCTACCGGTCTTTTACCAGACGCAGGTTAAATCTTTGCGAGGTTATGTGGTTGGCGTTTTTCGTATCGGTGCATTACTTAACACTATTTTTGATATACAAGCCTTTGATAGCCTGTACGCAACCTTAGCCGACAAAACCGACAAGCACAGCCCACCGGTTAACCTGGCAAGTTTTGGCAGCGGCAGCCAACAGTCCCTAACCGCTGACTCGGTGACTTTTGCCATTTCCTTTGCCGAACGAGACTGGCAATTGAATGTCACACCATCGGTTTATGCCATCGAAGAACAACGCAGCTTAAACTCCTGGTTTATCCTGACCAGCATTTTTGCTATTGCCGCCTTAGGTTCGGCACTGCTGCTATTTTTGACAGGCAGAACCTTTGAAGTGAGCTCACTGGTGCGCCTTAAAACGGCTGAGTTAAAGGACAGCGAAGCCAAAACCAGGGCAATCCTGACCACAGCCGTCGACGCCATCATCACCATTGATAATAAGGGTATTATTGAATCGGCAAATCCCGCAGCCTATAAGCTTTTCGGCTACACAGCCAACGAACTTCAGGGCAAAAATATCAAGATTTTAATGCCTGAGCATATTCGCGTGAACCATGATCAGTTTCTGGAAAAGTACTATCAAAGCGGAGAGCGAAAGGTCATCGGCAGCACCCGGGAATTGCTTGCCCAGGATAAGCAAGGCTCACCAATCCATATCTCATTAAGTGTCAGCGAAGTGCGTTTAGCTGGAAGAACCATCTTTACCGGGGTAGTCCATGATCTCAGTGAACAGAAAAAAATACAGCTTGCCCTGGAAATCACCCTGGAGCAACTACAGGAGTCCCGGGACAATTTACTCTTAACCCTGAATCAATTCAGGGTGGCAACACTTATCGTCAACAAACAAGGGGTTATCGAATTTGCCAGCGAATCATGCCACACCTTGCCTGGCTGGAGAGAAAAATCTCCGATCGGCAAAAGCTGGCTGTCGGTGCTGCCCTTCTCGCCAGAAGCCCGGCATCAGCTGGAAAAAGCACTGGCAGGAGATATCAGCGAACAGCGGATATCGGTAAATTGGGCTACGGACCACCAAAATCAATACTGGGTGGATATCGACATTAAAAAAGATCCGAACGATCTTAAGCGGCATATTCTTTACATGTATGACGTTTCTGAGATCCACGTGTTAAGAGAGCAAATCAATGTCACCCATTATGGTAAAATGCTTGGCCAATCCCAGCCGATGCAGAAACTGTATCAAGAACTTGAACAGCTTGCCGCCGGAGACTGGAATGTCTTGATTGAAGGTGAAACAGGTACAGGTAAGGAGTTAGCCGCCCGGGCTATCCACGCCTCAAGCCAACGCAAGCAAGGGCCGTTTATTGCTGTCAATACCGCAGGTCTCACAGAAACACTGCTTGCCAGCCAGTTATTTGGCCACAAAAAAGGCTCCTTCACCGGCGCCATTCAGGATCAAAAAGGACTGTTCGAGTCTGCCGCAAACGGAACCTTGTTTCTCGATGAAATAGGGGATATCTCACCGTCAATCCAGAAAAGCCTGCTACGCGTACTCCAGGAAAAGGAAATCATGCGCCTGGGGGATAACAAAACTATTGCCGTTAATGCCCGGGTGATTGCAGCAACCAACAAAAACCTGCAAATCGAAGTCAATGAAAAAAGGTTCCGGGAAGATCTGTTTTATCGCCTGCGGGTTGGCCGGGTTGAGATGCCGCCATTAAGAGTCCGCAACGGTGATATCGCGCTGCTGATCGAATATTTTCTTTCAGAAAGCCGGATTTTGGCCGGAAAACCAGCCATCAAGGTCGATAAACAGGTCATGGATACCCTCCGCCAATATCCCTGGCCCGGCAATATCCGTGAACTTAAAAACCTTGTGGAGTATGTCGTTATTCATTGCCAGGAAGATTATATCAGGCTGAGCCACCTTCCCCCTGAATTATTCACCCATAACCAGCAGACTAACAATCATGCACCCGAAGAGGATGAACGTTGCCGTATCATCGATGCGCTCAAAACCACAGGTGGCAAACGTAGCCGGGCAGCCGAGTTATTAGGGATCAGCCGGGCAACCTTTTACCGAAAAATCAAAGAGCACGATATTCAACTTTAATAGCTAACCTTTATGCCGAACCTTTGCCAAAAAGCATAAAAAGAGTGTCTCAAAAGTGTCTCATGATACAAGTTTTCTCACAAAAAAATGTCTCCCGCCAAGTGTATCATCTTTACAAAAATCACTATCTGCATGATTTATAACAATTAAAACAATTGGCATGATTATGGCTGTTTCGACTACGGCGATTAACGTTATCCATTTAACGCTCCAACAGACGAGGCAGGTACCATCGATGAAAAATAGCTTACGTAACAAATTAGCCATTATCGGTATTGTTTTTCTTACCTTCAACCTGATCATATGCGGCTTACTAATCGGGCGTTACTACCAGGACTTTCAACAAGCAAATAACTGGCAACTGATTACCAAAACCGCCAATGCCCTGTTAATGGTGATCCATAAGCAAGCGGAAGAGCGTGGTATCGGAGTGACTATTTTAGGCGCCCCCGAAGCGGCATACGAGTGGATGGACGACTTTAACAGCAAAACCACCGAACTACTGACAAGTCAAAACAACACTCAGAAACTGCTGTCACAACTCAACCAGGCCAATGCTGTTTCTTCGGTGGTGGACAGCCACTACAAAGAATGGCAGCAAGCTGTTGAAATACTGAAATTAAAGCGTATCGAACTATTGCGCGGCACCTTAGACGTCCGTACCTGGCTAAAAAGCGCTAACCGGCTTATCAACGCCACCATCAAGCTGTCACAACAATTGATGATTAATGCGCAAATGGATAACGATATCTATGTATTAAACAACACGCAGATCACCATCAACCACCTGCTCCACGACGGCGGGCTGGAGCGGGCCTTAATATCATCATTGCTGGCAGCCAAGGCAGGCAACAAAGTTTTCGACCTCGATGAACTAAATAAGATCCAGGGCCGGTTAGACAGCGCCATAAAACAACTGCAACAGCTTAGCAGCAGTACTGAACTGCCTGAAGAAATTAAAGGTAAGGTGGAAGAGTTTCTTAACAACTACTTCCTCTCCTTTTCGCCGCTCAAGAAAAACATACTGGCCGACATTAATAACATCCCCCCGGAATATACTGCCAAAGCATGGTTTGCCAAGGCCTCAATCATGCTTGATTATGCTACCGAGATCAGTATTGCCAGCGCCAACTATATGAGCGAGCGCGCCAAACTCAACAGCCATACCAGCATCATTGAAATCAGCATCATAGTGCTCGCCGTACTCGCTCTTTGTGCTTTACTGGTGGCGATATTGCTGTGGCTGAATAACTACCTTATCGCCAATATCCGGCAGGCGGCCACGCAGGCCAAGTTAATTTCCCACGGTGAGCTTGATATCACCCTGCCGGTCACCAAAGAAGATGAACTCGGTCTGCTGTTACGTTCAATTAAACAAATCAGTGAACGTTTTAAAGTGGTCATACACCAGGCTCATGCGGTGTCTGCCGGTAATTATGACGCCAATATCGATGTCATCTCTGAGCAGGATGAGCTGGGCATTTCACTCAATAGCATGGCCGAAGAAATCAAGCGTTATGCCAGCTTATCTGAACAAGAAGCCTGGCTAAAGGCCGGCTTTAAACAATTCAGCGATCAATCGCATCAATGCAGCCAATTAAACGAGTATAGCGAACTGGTTTGCAAGTTTATCAGCGATTATCTCGATTTCCCCATCGTTGTGCTGAGCCGGATGGAGCATCATCAGCTACAACCCGTTGCCGGTTTGGGTTTTAACAAAGACATCTACTACCAGCAACACTCGCCGTTGAGCGGCGTCCATCTGCAGGCATGTGAAAGTAAGTCGATGCAAAAACTCAGAGTCGGCAATATTAATTCAATGCGCATCAATACCAGCACCCACAGCTATCAACCGTTTGAACACCTCTGCCTGCCGCTGATCGCCCAAAACGAAGCTATTGCACTGCTGGAAGTGGCCTCGTTAGAAGCCATCGGCGAATTAAAAGAGAAATTCCTGCATTCCATCGCCGATGTACTGACCAAAAATATCATGCATTACCTGCATATGGAGAAAACACAGGCACTGTTGATAAAAACCACCACCTTATCGAATGAGTTACGTGAAAAAAATGGCGAATTGAGGCTGACGGATAAGCGCAAAGGAGAGTTTCTCTCCAATATGTCCCATGAACTTCGCTCTCCGCTGAACAGTATCATTTTACTGTCGAAAAAGTTATCCGTGAATGAGGAAAAAACCCTCAGCGACAAACAAGTTAAATTCGCACAAACCATAGAAAAATCAGGCAACAACCTGCTGACAATTATTAATGACATACTCGATATATCCAAGGTAGAAGCCGGCAAGATGGACATTAATCTGTCTCCGTGCCTATTGTCAGATACCCTGGATGACATTTACCAGCAATACGCCCCTTTTGCGGAAGAAAAAGCGCTGGATTTCAACCTGGATATCGATGACAGCTTAGCCAGCTATAAGGTTGTGACCGATAAACTTCGCCTACAGCAAATTCTCAATAACTTTCTCTCCAATGCCTTTAAGTTTACCGACTCCGGCAGCATTGAGCTTTCCACTGCGATTCGGGATTATCAAAACGCCAGCGCTCAAAATAAATGGGCAACAGCAAGCATAGTGTTTATGGTGAAAGACTCGGGGTGCGGTATTGCCGCGGATAAACTTGATACGATTTTTGAAGATTTTATTCAAGCCAATACCAAGAAACAACACAGTGAATCCGGCACCGGACTGGGTCTAAGCATATGCAAGCATATGGCCAGCCTGCTGAATGCCGAAATAGCGGTAGAAAGCACTCCCGATATAGGAAGTTGCTTCACGCTTTCCTTAAAGGAATGTCCGCTAGAGGCGCTGCAGTCACAAAACCAAGCCAAGCAGGATACACCAACAGCTCCGCGGGCACAGGCGCCAACGCCGCAATCCAGCTCCACGCCAGTAACTGACGAAGAGGCTGCCGATGCCCCGGAGCCTGAAGAACTGCATGAGATCAACCTGGTCAGTCAACATCAGCTGGACAGCGTTAATATTCTCATTGTCGATGACGACGTACGCAGCAGTTTTGCTCTCGGTTCTTTGCTTGAGTGTTACGGTACCGAGGTCAGTATTGTCCGCGATGCCCAGCAGGCACTGGAGCAGTTACAACGCGGCAATATCATAGATATAGTCCTGATGGATATCATGATGCCTGTTACCGACGGCTATGAAGCCATCAAGCAAATCAGAGCACAGGCACAGTTTTCACAACTGCCTGTACTGGCCATTTCAGCAAAAAATCAACAAGGAGAAAACGAGCGCTGCCTTGCTGCCGGCGCCAACGGTTATCTCGCCAAACCGATCAATGAAGAGCAACTGATTGCAACCATCATCCGTCTATTGGACCCTTCGGGCGGTGACAACCAGCAAATCAGAGCCTGAGACAAGGAGAGCAACCATGAATCTTTTCTGGCGATTATTGTTACCGATACTTCTTTTTGGCTTATTAGTCAGTGTTATGGCCAACCGACTGATCATCTCGGTAGCAACCGAACAGGTGCAAAATACCAGCATTGACAATGCCAAAATAGTGAGCAATCTACTCACTCAATTGCGTGCCTACTATACCGCCAACGTCATTAAGGATGTGCAAAGCCAGGGACTGGAAATAAGCCACGATCACCGTGCAGACAAGCATGTCGTGCCTTTACCGGCTACCATGGTGCACGATATCAGCCATTCATTGAATATCGAACATGTCAACATACGTCTATATTCCGCGTACCCTTTTCCCTGGCGCAGGCAATTAAGCGGTATTCACTCGGAAACAGAGCTGCAAACCTGGCAACAGCTTGAAGCCTCCCCCGATAAAGCCCGCATCCAATTCACCCGGCAAAACGGCCAGCGCATGCTTCAATACAGTGTTGCCGACCTGATGCGCAGTGAAACTTGTGTTAATTGTCACAACAACCACCCGGACTCAACAAAAATCGATTGGCAGCTGGGCGATCTCAGGGGTGTGCTGGAAATCAGCATCCCGATTGAAAAGGCTTTGCAATCGGCCTACCGGGAGGCGAACCGGGCCAGCGCCATCATTGCTGCCGCCTTGCTTTTACTGGTATTTTTACTCCACAGAATAATATACCGCAAGCTGCTCAATCCCCTGCGTGAACTGCAACAAGCAAGTAGCCAGTTAAAAAATGGCGATTTGGCTGCGACGGTTAATTATCAGGGAAATGATGAAATAGGCAGGCTGGCACAAGATTACCAGGCGCTGGGCGTCTATTTAACCACCATACGCGACGGCGTCACCGCACTGGGCCGGGGACAGCTAAATGCTGATCTCGCCTCACCCGCCGAGCAAGATGAAATTATCAAGAATATCAACCAGGCGCGTCGGGAGTTAGCGCTAAAAGACACTAAAATAAAGCAACGCACCAGCCAATTGCATCAATTGAACGCCTACAAGCGCGACTTTACCGCCAATATCTCGCATGAATTTCGTTCACCGTTAAACAGCATCACCTTGCTAACGAAAAAACTTGCCTGCGATCCCCGCATCACACAGACCCCGAAATTACTGACCTACTGCCAAACAATTACATCCGCGGCCGATCGCCTGCTCGCCATAGTCAACAACATCCTGGATATCGCGAAGATCGACGCCGGCGACATGGAAGTAAAATGCAGCGAATTCTATATTGAAGAGCTGATCAGCAATGTTATCGTCCCCTGTGAGCAGGCGCTGCTGGCCAAAAAGCTGGATATCAATATTGATATCTCGGCAAAACTGCTGAGCGAACCCGTGCACAGCGATCCATTTAAACTGTTCCAGATAGTCAACAATCTGCTCACCAACGCCATAAACTTTACCGATGCCGGCAAAATCACTGTCAAGGTCACTCAGGAGTGCCGACCCGATGATAGCCAGGCCGGTGCCAAGTCTTTTATTCACTTGTCGGTGCAGGATACCGGCATTGGTATGGCGGTTGAGGACGTCAACCAGATCTTCCAGGATTTCACCCAACTCGACGCTTCGGTAAACAGAAAAGTCGAAGGTGTCGGACTTGGTCTCGCGGTATGTAACCGTATGGCAACCCTGCTCGAAGGTTATATCACGGTCGCCAGCGAGCCAGGCAAAGGCAGTTGTTTTACCTTAATTATTCCACAAAAGCTCAGCATTTTTACGCAACCGGCAGAGAATAATTTAGTCTCGTTTGATACCAAGGGCGGGCCTGTCTCTGTCAGAAAAGCTAACTCGGGAGGCAGTAAATGAACAAAGCATCGGTATTAATTGTCGACGATCGACCCGAAAATTTAATCGCATTAGAGGCCACACTTGAGAGCCTTGATTGTGACATTATCCAGGCCAGTTCCGGCGAAGCAGCCCTGGAGCTGTCCCTGGATCTGGATATTGCCATTATTTTGCTCGACGTGCAGATGCCCGGAATGGATGGCTATGAAACCGCCGAGATGTTCCGCAGCATCAAACGCACACGCAATATCCCTATTATTTTTGTCACCGCCATTTGTAAAGCCCAGCAGCATATGTTCAAAGGTTATGCCGCCGGTGGTGTTGATTTTTTATTTAAGCCTATCGAAGAGGAAGTACTGCTAAGTAAAGTCAAGGTATTCTTGGCGATGGATGCTCAAAAACAACAATTGAAACAACAATCGTCATTATTAGATGGCCAGCTCCGCGAGCTTAAACAACGCAAAGCAGAGCTCAGCCTGGAACGGTATCGCCTGGAAAAGGCGCAGGAAGTTGCAGGAGTCGGTAGCTGGGATCTGATCGACAGGGAAAATAAGGCCGGTTTTACTGCCCAATGCTACCGGGTCCTGGGATTGACCGACAGCGAAAACACTCAGCTCAGCAGCCTGCTCAGCCAGGTGGATCAGGAAGCCAGGACAGTGATCGACAACTCCATTCGTTCCTTTCAGCAGGGAGAGCCTGCCTTTTGGGATATTGAGCACAAAATAACCACACAAGACGGTAATGAAAAAACCATACGCCATCATGGCGAAGATTTTATTGATGAAGAAACCCGCACCCGCCATTTAATTGCCACGGTGCAAGATATCACCGAATTGCGGGGAGCACAGCAGCAATTAATGATCGCCAACACCATTTTAGAAAACGCCACCGAAGGCATGGTGATCACCAATGAGCAGGGCACGATTGAATGGGTAAACCGCGCCTTTTGCGAATTGATGGGTTACGCTGCAGAAGAGTTACTCAACGGTCCTATTAAAATTTTGCGTTCGGAGCGTCACGATGCCGCATTCTACCGGGACATGTGGGAAACCTTGCTTGAAGAAAAATCTTGGCAGGGGGAAATCTGGAACCGCAACAAAAGCGGTCAGGCGCTGCTGTTTATGTCAACCATCGCACTGGTCGAGGGCAACCAGAATGAAGGCACTCAATATCTGGCAATCTACAACGATATAACCGACCTTAAAGCCGAAGGCTCGCTGACAAACTACCTGCCCAACCACGATGCCCTTACCCGGTTGCCCGACCACTACCTGCTGGAGGATCGCCTGGTACAAACCTGCCACTATGCCGCCAACTTTTCTAAGCAAGTTGCCCTGATTTATCTTGATATCGAAAGTTTTTCCTATATCAACCAGGAATTTGGCTTTCCTTTTGGCGATACTGTTCTGCAAAAAATAGCCAAGCGCATCGATAGCGCCATAGGTTATCAAACCAGCCTTTACCGGGTATGTAACGATGAGTTTGCCTTTATCGTGCCATTTTCCGACACCGGACGAGAATTTATTTTTTATATCAATATGATCCGTGAAAAATTAACACGTCCACTGCATATTGATAAACATAGCCTGTCGCTCAACCTTAAGGTCGGTGTCAGTGTTTATCCGCGAGATTCAAAATCCCCGGTTGATTTAATCGAAAGGGCCCGCGATGCCCTGCGTCATAATGAAAAAGAAGCACGCAGCTCCTTCTGCTTCTACAACGAAGACATAAACAAACAAATAAAAGATTCATTATTACTGGAATCTGACATCCGCAATGCCTTGGAAAAAAAGGAATTCTTTTTAACCTACCAGCCTAAGCTCAATATGGCCACCGCCGAGATTGAAGGAGTCGAAGCACTGATCCGCTGGCAACACCCGGAGCATGGCATAGTATCGCCGATTAACTTCATCCCGGCAGCAGAAGCTTCGGGTTTGATTTTACCGCTCAGCGAATGGGTACTCGATGAAGCCTGTCGACAAGCCAAGCTATGGCATACACAAGGGTATAAGATCACTACTGCGGTCAACATATCGGCGGGTCATTTCAATAATGGCAAGCTCTTGGAAGATATAGATAAAACATTGAAAAAATATAACCTGCCCGCAGAATGCCTGGAAATCGAAATAACCGAAAACATGATGATGCAAAATATGGATGTGATCATCCCTATGCTTAAAGCATTGAAAGCACGTAAAGTATGCATATCAATCGACGACTTCGGTACCGGTTATTCTTCCTTTGCTTATCTTAAATCACTGCCCGTTGATACCCTGAAGATCGATCGCTCCTTTATTAAAGACCTGCATCACCACAAAGATGACATCCACATAGTGCAGGCCATTACCAATATGGCCCATAAGATGGGACTAAAAGTGGTGGCCGAAGGGGTGGAAGAACAGGAGCATTGCCAGCAATTGTGCTCGATTGGCTGTGACGTAGTGCAGGGCTACTATATATCCCGCCCGGAAAAAGCGGACAATATCCAGGGGTTGCTTGATGTCGCTTATATTTCCCATCTATCGATATGAAGGAGAAAATTATGTTTATCCTTAACCGCCAAAAACCACACGTGTCCACGCCAGGGAAGAGCAGAAGAAAAAGAATCAACGCCAACCAGAAGTCCTTGATTTTTAAAGGGGGATAAGACGCTTATAACTTTTATTATCTTTCAAAAAAGAGCCTGCTCAGTATCCGTTATCGCATCGAGCAGGAAAATGAAATAGAGGGGGCAAAAGCTATATCAAATCAATCCGAGTTGTATTTTTGATAAAAGTTTGGCTGATTCTGAAATTATATTTTTAACAGGTTGATAAAGCTATGAAATTATCTATTGGTAAAAAACTAAGCTTCTCTTTTGGTGTCATCTTATTCTTGATGGTTATCTCTGGTAGCGTAACCTACACCCTGGTGCTCGATAATGAAAAAGTTCAGGATCGGGTGGTAAATTTAAGAATGAAAACCGTGCTCTTGGGTAAGGATGTCACTAACGGTATTAATGCTTCACTGGCGGCATTGCGGGGTTATATGATC
The DNA here is from genome assembly GCF_947387555.1 of Thalassomonas sp. RHCl1. Lineage (GTDB taxonomy): Bacteria > Pseudomonadota > Gammaproteobacteria > Enterobacterales > Alteromonadaceae > Thalassomonas. Next base: position 16,607 of record NZ_CANDNZ010000022.1, on the reverse strand, counting down.
CTGGGAAAAGATCCGGCTAAAGCCGAGTTAATGATAAATGCCCGTGCCGAAGCCTGGAAAACAATAGAAGCGTCGATAAAGCAGTTTCAGCAATTAGCCAAAAACTGGACCGTACCGGAAAATGTAAAGCGCTTGCAGGCTATCAGGCAAGAATTGGCGGTTTTTAAACAGGCGCAACAGGAAATTGAAGACATTGCCCAAAGCGGTGAAAATATCCCCTCCTATAATTTACTGTTAAGCCAGGCCGCCCCTAAAGCTGGAGCCATGCTGGCCAGTATCACTGCCATTATTGATGAAGAGTCCCAATTAAAGGCGACTGCAGCACGCAAAAGCCTGCTGAAAAATCTGGCCGATACCCGGGGCTCCTTTGCCGTGGGGCTGGCAAATATCCGGGCCTACCTGTTATCCGGCGATGAAAAATTCAAAGAAAACTTTGACGGAAAATGGCAGGTAAATGAGGCCAGGGTAAAGACCATTAATGCCAGCCAACAGACATTATTTACCGAAACACAGCAAGGGCATTGGCAGGAATTTTTACAAACCCGCCAGCAGTTTGCTCCTTTGCCTGAAAACATGTTCGCCCTGCGCAGTGCGCCGAACTGGAATCAGGCGAACCACTGGCTCGGCACCAAGGCGGCACCGACAGCGAAAAAAATTCTCACCTTGCTGGATGAAATGAAAGCCTCCCAGGAGAAATTGCTAGTAACAGATACCGAACAAGCCGCCGGCCTGGTACAGGCATTAAAAACCAATTTAGTCATTCTGACCCTGATTTCGCTGGCTGTAGGGATAGCCTGTGCACTGCTCTTTAGCAAAGACTTGCTGCAACGCTTAGCGGTGATTTTAGGACGTGCCGAAAAGATTGCCGATGGCGATATGACAGGTAAAGAATTGACCATTAAAGGGCAAGATGAACTGGCGAACTTAACCGTTGCGGTAAATAAGATGTCTGGTTCTTTAAAGTCCCTGGTACAACAAACGGCAAACTCTATGGTAGATGCGTCTAAAGGAACCGATAAAATTTCCAGTGCCAACCGGGATATGGCGTCAAGCATAGAAGATCAGGTCGGGCAAATGGCACAGATTGCCGCAGCGATTGAAGAGCTTTCCACTTCATCGGTAGAGGTTTCCGGCAATTGTAATGATGCTTCACAAAGCGCCTCGGACGCCGCAAACCTGGCACAATCCGGCGGAGAGGTCGTCAAGCAAACCTTAACCCATATGGAAGCCATTAAAGTCGCCTTTGATAACAGCGCCAGTGCCATTGCCACGGTGAGTGAACACAGCAAGGAAATTGAAAGTATCCTCAGTGTGATCCGCGGCATTGCCGAGCAAACCAATTTGCTGGCGCTTAATGCCGCCATTGAAGCGGCCCGTGCCGGAGAGCAGGGACGGGGTTTTGCCGTAGTGGCAGATGAAGTGCGCCAGCTGGCCAGCCGTACCACCAGTGCCACGGTGGAAGTGGAAAGCGCCATAGAAACCATGCGTAAAGAAACCGACAATGCCGTGGTATTGATCAATGCAAGCGGCGGTGAAATTGAGAACGGCGTGGAAATGTCCAATAAGGCGGCCAGCTCCCTGGGGGATATTATTATCAGTGTCGATGAAGTCGTGGCTAAGATACAGGCGATTGCCGCCACTGCCGAGCAGCAAACCATGACTACTGCCGAGATTGCCCAAAATGCCGATATGGTATCCAGTATTACCCAGGAGGTGCAGGCTGGGGTTGGCAATGTGGTTGAGTTGTCAGAGCATGTCACCCGGGATACCAGCGACCGCTCCTCTAAACTTATGGCAATGATTTAAAGGGCCGTTTATTAGGGTCATAACCCCTTACAAAACGATATAACCGACCTTTTATGCCCGCTATAATGGCATGGAAGCCAAAGCTCAATAACCGTAGACAGCCATTATCATACTGTTTTAATGATAAAAAAGGCTACTGCTGTGACTTAAACAGTAGTAGCCCTGGCTTTAACCGCTATTTGCTCAACCGCCCTGTTTAAGCGTGATATTCATCTCCTCTTGATTGACAACAATGCTGACCTTTTGGCCGACGGTAAAACCGGCCTTGTGTAACCATTTCCCCCTGAGCACGATACAAGGCTCAAGCTTTACCGGCGCATAGTTAATGCCTACGCCGCGGACTTTCACCGCCGACTCGCACACGGTTTCCACTACGGTAAGTTGCCGATAAATGGGATATTTTACTTTTGCCGAGCTTGGCTCTGACGTATGATGATATTCAGCCATGACGGACTCCTGTTTAGTTCGTTGTGGTTAGCGACCTCTGAGTGGTCTGTACACTCAGGGGTTGCGACCATTAATGAATGGGCAATATTGGTTTTTGTGCGCTCCTTTGTTGACTGGATGGGCACTCTTAATGAAAGACCTTATTAGCGGTTAAAGCAATAATGGTGCTGGCTGTTTTTACAGTGGCTGACGCTGGATTTGTCCGTAATGGTTTACATTCGGCCAAGGCAGCTTTAGCACCGGATAGCGATAAAAAAACAGGATAAAACTTAGCGTCATTCTGCGCATGAAAATGGAAACTTCCCCCCTTCCCTTTTCCCCCAAGCTCCTATCAAGGGGTTAAATGCAATCTTCAGAGCGCCTTCTGGGTTTATTACTACAACTTCAATCCAGAACGGCAAAAGCACATTTACGCCTGATGCCCGAAGTTCATACGAGCCGGTAAACTATACTCAAGATCAGTAGCCCTCAATTGTCCGCAATTAACGGGAAGATATTAATGCGCTGCCTGACCCAAGCTTCACAATTTGAACTTGCCCTATATGCTTATCAAGAGTCGGTTCTGGCTCTCAACCCCTGTAATGAAAAAGGTCCCGGAAATACCTGGACATGTCAGAAAAAGCACCGCTGGTACCATAAGCAACCGCTGCAATTACTCAAACCCGGCACCTGGTTCACGGATCCTAAAAAAAGCTTCCTGCTCAAATCCCTGGAGAGCAGATTTAATTTTGTTAAAGCGGTAGCAACTCACGGCACGGATATTATCCTTTTTGATAACGAAGCCTTTAATAAGGAGCTGAATTTACTTCCGTTTGCCCCAAATAACCTGGAGCTGAAATATCACGTTCATGCTTATGATGCAGCCTATAGAGATTACCTCACGGCATGCGAGTCAGGAAAAAGCACTCAGGTGAGCGAACCTGTTATTGAACACTTTCGCAAGGCTCCCCCTTCGAAATAATCACCGACGGCACTAAGGACGGTTTATCATTTGCAATTAACAAGCATCAGCCCCCTTAAATTAAAGGGTACCAGGGATCACGATTGACCATCCTCTACCGGCTTGCTTGCAACTTCCCGCTGGCCCACCAGGCGAGTCATAACCATCGAAGCCGTTAAATCGCCGGTAACATTTATTGTTGTCCGGCACATATCCAAGATGCGATCCACCCCCAGGATAAGCGCTATGCCTTCCACCGGCACCCCGATATTTTGCAAAATGGTTGCCAGGATCACTATGCCGACCCCGGGCGTACTCGGCGCACCGATTGACGCACCAACCGTGGTAATAGAAAGCATCAGCAGTTCATTAATGCTTAAATCAATACCAAAAAGCTGGGTCAGGAAAATTGCCGCGCACACCTGGTAAAGCGCGGTACCGTCCATATTCACCGTGGCGCCCAGAGGGATAACAAACTTGGAAATACTCGGCGGCACCTTTAACTTGTTTTCTGCCGTTTCGATGGACAGGGGCATCACAGCCGCAGAGCTTGAGGTTGAAAATGCCATCAACTGCACTTCTTTCACCAAAGACAGCATGCGCCAGGGGGGAATGCCTGCAGTGACGTATATAACGATAAAATAAAAGCACAGCAGCGCCAGCAAACCAAGGACAACCGTGGCAATATAAAAGAACATAGATACGATGGCATCCAAGCCCACCTTAATGGTGATGCTGCACAACAAACCAAACACCGCATAAGGGGCCAGTTTCATGGTCCAGCCCACTATGGTCATGGCAAAAGCCTGCAGCGATGAGAATAACTGCAATAACGGCTGGGCGTCTTTGTGTTTCATATTGATCAGCGCCACCCCCATAAAGACCGCCAAGATCACAAAAAACAGGATATTGCCGTCAAGTTCAGCCTGCGCCGAATTGACCGGGATAAGCTTGACTATCATGTCAGGCAAAGTGGTAAAAGTGGCCTCGGCGGATTTGCTGACCTCTACCGCCGGCGGCAGCGAACGCAAAACCTCCGTTGATACCGACAACCCCGGCTGCAACAAAAAGGACACCGACATGCCGATAGCAACCGCGACTACCGTGGTAAAGATAAAATAAGGAGCGATCCTAAGTCCCAGCTCCTTCAATGTATCGGTATCGCCGGCACTGGTAATGCCGATAATGATCGAACTCATCACCAGCGGGATCACGATCATTTTGATCAGTTCTAAGAAAACATTGCCGACCAGGGCAATCCAGGGAGCTATGGCATAGGCGATATCTTTTTCGATTAACCCCAGGGCATCCGGCGACAACAATAAGCCTACCGCAACCCCGGATACCATGCCGACAATGACTTTTAACCAAAACATTTTTTCCATGATATTTTGCACCTTCCCAACTGGCGGCTTAAGAAAAACCTGTCTTCATCAAATAACCTTTAAGCAGCACATAAAGTAATGGCAGGTTATAACGACAGTGCCCAAGGTTTTATAGTAGCGCCAATGGTTTTTCCCAGCTTTGTTCCGGCGCAAACTTTCCTTGTGATAATGCCCTTGCCGGGTGACAACAGCCCTAAAGATGATTATCCGCCTTGTTCACTTAAACAAGCATTTTTCAGCCAATTTCAGCGACTCTTTTCATGGCAGTACGCCAATAAGTCATTTAGTTAAGGCGTTATTTCAGGTATAGCGGCTATCAGCTGTAAAATGGAGGGGAACGTGACTCTAACAAGCAAACTGAGCCTAGCTATCACCTATGACACAAATAAAGGTGATATAGAAGTAATGATGGAAATGAACTTGATAATAGCCAGCCCCATTAACTAGAAATCATAAAAAAGTGAATAATGCCAGGAGAGGCGAACATCAATAATCCACTCAACAAGCAAAGACATAAACTAAAAATAAAAAGTCTCTGTACATTTACCGGTACCTGCTTCCGCTTATCTACCATGCCATAACGTTTTGCATGAAATTTACTGAAAAAAATCGTCCCATAATGTAATACGCCATGCCCAGCCAAGAATATATTAAGTGAAAACCAGCGACGGCCATCTTCAAGAACGTCTTCAACATATCGTAACCACTTAGATTTTAGATAGAACACAAAAACAATCCAGCAGGCTCCTAAAATGAATCCCAATGTCGTCGATATATCCACAAGGGCTTCAATGCTCATTGATACCTCCCTGTTAGCTAATATCCTCTTAATTTATTTCACTTCCTCAAAGAAAATAGAAGCACCAAACATCAATAAACCGCTAATCATGAAAAGGCAAAAACCAGCAATAAATAAGCGCTGGACTTTTTTAGGTACTTGCTCTCTTTTTTCCAACATACCGTAACGCTTTGCATGGAGTTTACTCAGAAAGATGGTTGCATATTGCAAAACCCCTAACCCTGCGAAAAAAATATTCAAAGAATAAAACCTTTGCCCATCAAGAATATCTTCAACAAAAGGTAGCCAGTGAGACTTTAAATAGAAGGTAAAACAGATAAAAATAAAAATCCCTGAAAAGCCAACTCCCAATACGAGCAAAAATAATATTTCATCTGTAGTTAATAGCATATCAATTAATAGAGCTAACTTGACAATATATCCTTTAAATTAGCTACTCCCCCACCTTCTCATATATTCCTGTATATGATGCGATTTAACCATCTTGTAAAAAAGAGAGAATCCCAGAAAAGCCAAAAAGCAAGATAATACTGGTCATAAAAAGACAATAAACCATAATAAATAATCGCTGCACATGCAGAGGTACTTTATCTCTCTTTTCCAATAGCCCATAACGTCTGGCATGGAATTTACTCAGGAATACAGTGGCATAGTGCAATGTTCCATGACCTGCCAAAAAGAAATTAAGAGAATACCAATGACGCCCATCTTCAAGCCTATCTTCAATAAAGCACAACCACTTATTTTTCAGATATAAGACACAGCCCATCCATATAAAAACCAATAACACCCCAATACTTATACCTATATCCAAAATGTTTTCGATATCCATTGCTCGTCCTGTCTAAAAAACGTCTGGCATAAAAATACAAGTAGTTACGGCCCTAGAGCTAGCTATATCATTTTTCTGAAAAAATAAATCACACCCGCCGAACAAAAAAATAAAACCGCACTTGCCATAAAAAAATAAAAGCTAAAAATAAATAACCGCTGTACTTTTTTGGGCACTTGTTTTCTTTTTTCTAACATACTCATACGATTAGCATGCCAGCGGCTGGTAAATACAGTGCCATAATTTAAAACACCATGTCCGGCCAGAAAAATGTTTAAAGAATAAAACCGGTGGCCATCAAGAATATCTTCGACATAAGGTAACCACTTAGCCTTTAAATAAAGGACTAAGCCAACCCAGATAAAGATGCCTACACAAGCTACAGCTCCAATCATTGCTGCAATATAGATAATGGTTTCATGATTCATTATTGCTTAACTCCAAGCTAATGCTGAGCATTAGCTGCGTATAAAATCATTCCTAATTCTTCCCCAAGAGAGCCGCCTCCAAGCCCTCCTGCATAGCCACCACCAGCTCCGGCAACTAAAGCACACCAAAATGCACTTGTGCCTCCCGAAGGTAAACTGAAAATTAACGAACAAGTCCCCCATGTAGTCAGATAACCAACCGCTAACCCACCAGCAACATTAGCTATAGCTTTACCGGTTTCACTATATTTTGTTTGCCTGCATGTCTCTTCATCACCGGCAATGCAGGCTATACGAATATTGAGGCTGGCATCAAGGCCCGTTAAAGCAATACCAACATAACCTACACGTTTTAAGTTACGCGACATCTTAGCTACAGCTTCATAGTTTCGTGCAAAGTTTGGTATGGTTTCAGCAGCCCCGCCTAATTTCTTCCATTGGCGAATAGTACTTTTAGAACTTAAGCCCAGGTTACTGCGAATATCTCCGGGAAGTATCCTGCCACTGATTTCAGGCTGCCCCAACCGGCTCAAAGCGGCATCTAAACGGGTGAAGTGCATTCTACGTCGTTGAAAGAATATTTGATTATTCAGATTTCCCTGCCGGTTATAGCTGGTAACATAAGTTTCTTCGATATCTTTCAGGATAAGTTCCACCTGCTTCACGTGAGCAGTCCATGAACTATTGGCCACACCAAGCAATAACCCGGAATAAGAGCCAATACTAGATAGCAAATCATAACGTCTTGCCAGTATTTCCCGCTCTGAATTTGAAAGCTGTAGCAGAGTTAGATCAACCTGTTCCGCCACTTTTAAAAACTCAGCTTCTTCAATAGTGCATTGAGTGGCATCAGCTGGTGACAACAGCACTATCTGTCCGGGGTGTACCTCGTCATTTTTAATATGTGAATTGACCAGTTTAAAATGGTCATAGACTATTTGTTCAGGGAAGTCGTAAAGGATCATAATCAGCTGATCCACCGGCATGGCTTTCTCAACGATATGGATGGCGTATTCTTCAGGGATAGGCAAAGGCGCCAGATTTGCTGTAGTCATTTTTCATTCCTTTGAAATATGGATACGGCTAATGATGAAATATCAATGAAAATAGTATAAATGATCTATTCATTATTGAACGAGTAATTTATCCCTGTATTTTTATGAATAATGCGTTTAACTGGGGCTTTTTCGATAAAGATGCACAAGACTTCAGACACAAAAAAACCAGCACTAAGCTGGTTTATTGTTTTCTTGCCTATAAACAAGAAATGGTACCGGAGGACGGACTTGAACCGTCACGCCCGAAGGCAACGGATTTTGAATCCGTCGTGTCTACCAATTCCACCACTCCGGCGACACAGTGACATCAAATATGTTTAAAGCAAAAACATATTGAAGTGGCAGGCATTATACGAAAAAAACCAGGCATGGCAACACTTTTATCAGGATTTTCATCCGTCTGCTGCTTCTTTAGGCAAAACCCGGCCAAAAGCTTAAATTTCGCGCTTCAGTGCAATTAAGCTGCCCCTTCACCTCAAGCAGGGCATTTGCTAGACTAGCGCAAATTTTTCCGGGTGCAACTTATGACAGACACGACTCAAGACTCAAGACAAAACGCGACACAAGAAACCTTTCCCCGCGCCGGTTTTATGCGCCGCTTCGGCGGTTGGGTTTATGATGTGTTGCTGTCAGTTGCCGTTTATATGGCCGCCGGAGCAATAAGCTTTTTAATCTTTGGCTTGCTGGTTAATTACGGTGTTTTGTCGATGCAAGGTCATGATCACCTGATTGACTTACAACAAAGCTCTATTGTCTACAGCGTGTTGATTTATGGCTGGAACCTTGGCTGGGTGGCATTTTTCTTTGTCTGGTTCTGGTCAAAAAGCGGCCAAACCTTAGGCATGAAAGCCTGGCGTTTAAGGGTGCAAAACCAGGACGGCAGCTTAATCAGCAAAAGAACCGCCATTAAGCGCTTGCTGCCGACTTTGCTTGGTTTAGGCAATATCTGGGTATTGCTCGACAGAAAAAACAAGTTAAGCCTGCAAGATAAGTTAACAGATACCGAAGTGGTCACCTTATCCAAAGAAGCCAACAGAGGGCGTCTGTAATCCTGGTGAACTGCACACCGCCTTGATTACCTCCACAGTCTAACCTTCCAAAATAGATGCTTTCATCTATAAAAAAACCTCAAGTGCCATGCAGCACTTGAGGTTTTTTAATGAAATGGTATCCGCTATTTGCTAATAAAAAACGGCTAACCGGCCCTTTTATTCATGAAATACAGGGCCACGGTAATAAAGATCACACTCGGCATCATAGCCCCAAGTATCGGCGGGAACTGATACACCAGGCTCAAAGAACCAAGCACTTCATTACAAACAAAGAACAAGATACCGGTACCGACCCCCATCATGATCCGCGCCCCCATAGACACAGAGCGTAGCGGGCCAAAAATAAACGACAGCGCCACCAGCAACATCACAGCCACGGTTACCGGCTGCATCGCCTTACGCCAAAATGCCAGCAGATAACGGCTCTGATCCTGCTCATTGGCTTTAAGATAATCCAGGTAATTAAGCAGGCCACGTACCGACAGAGACTCAGGCTTTACCGTCACCACGCCTAGCTTTTCCGGGGTCAGGCTGGATTGCCAGCTTTGGATATGCGCTTTTTTCTGGGTGATTTGTTCGTCCTTGATACTGGTATCAACAACATTATTTAACTGCCAGGCTTTATCAACATACACGGCGCTTTCTGCCGACAACCAGCTATCGAGTTTCAACTGTTCATTAAAGCGGTATACCTGTACCTTGTTAAGCCGCCCCTGATCTTCAACCTCGGTGATATGGACAAAATAATCGCCGTCTTTGGCCCAGATGCCGTTTTTAGCCGAGATCAAACTGCCCCCAGATATCGCCTGAGCGCGGATTTCCCTGGCGGCTGCTTCACCGCTGGGGGCCAGCCATTCGCCCACCGCCATGCTTACCACCACTAAGATCATCGCGGTTTTCATCACCGATTTGATGATATCGAGCCGGGAAAGTCCCGCCGCCTGCATCACCACCAGCTCACTGTTGCTGGCAAGCATACCTATACCAATCAGGCCACCAATCAGCGCCGCCATCGGGAAGAAGATTTCCACATCACGGGGAATGGCATACAGCACATACAGAGCGGCATGGGCAAGGTCATAATTGCCTTTACCCACGCTTTTCATCTGCTCAACAAACTTGATAATGCCGCTGACGCTGACAAATACCGCCAGGGTGATAAAAGTGGTAGAGGTGATAATCCGGCCGATATACCAGTCAAGAATACGCATTATGCCGCTCCTTTTGTGGTTTTACTTCGGCCAACCCAGGGGAGTTTCGCCTTGATCTTCATGCCGCTGGTGCGGCTTTTGATCAGCAATAACCACCCCAACAAAAACGCCAGCACATGTATCGGCCACAAGCCCAGGGTATGGGGCACAGATCCCCGCTCTATGCTTGAGCGCAGCGCAATCAGCAATAAGAAATAGCCGAGGAATAACAACAGTGCCGGCATCATCTTACCGAATTTACCCTGCCGCGGATTTACCACACTTAACGGCACTGCAATCAGGGTTAAGATTAAACAGGCAAGCGGGAAGGCAATGCGCCATTGGATCTGGGCACTATATTCAGGTAAATCCTGACTCATTAAGGTTTTCAGCGGCAAGGCGTTTAACTTGCGCCTTTTGTGCTCTATTTCCTGCTCTTTGATCTGGATGTAATACTTGGAAAACTCCACCGCACGGAATTCCCCCTGCTCTGCGTCGTTTTGATAACGTATGCCGTCTTCCAATACCAGGCGCTGCGAGCCGGTATCTTCTTCAATCACTTGCCCTTTAGCGGCATATACCAGGCTTGAATTGATAATGCTTTCACGGTTTTCGCCGTTATCCGGCAACTGGGCAACAAAGACTTTTTCCAGATTATTGCTGTCCCTGTCTTTATCATGGATAAAAACCACCGCCTTGCCGTTACCGGTTTTTTGAAAACGCCCGGAAACCAGGGCACTTAATCCCGAATCGGCCGCCAGCTCTTCTTTTACCTGATATTCATATTCCGCCGCCATAGGAGCCAGATAGAGGGTAAACAAACCGGTCACCAGGGCGGTAATTAAACTCAGCACCAGGGTCACCCGCACAATATACCATTCACTGACACCGCAGGAATGTAACACCGTCATTTCGTTATCGGCGTATATCCGTCCGTATGCCAGCAAGATGCCTAAAAATAAACTGAGCGGCAACAGCATCCCCGCCAAATCAGGCACTCTTAATGCGATAAAGGTCATCACCAGCTGGCCAGGAATGCCCCCTTCAGATGCATCTCCGAGCACCCGGACAAATTTCTGGCTGATAAAAATGGTCATCAGCACAAAAAAAACAGCAAGTTGAGTTTTGGCAACTTCCTTTAGTAAATAACGAAAAATAATCAAATTGACCTCTAAACCCTCATTTGCCTGTTTGGCTCTTTCAGCGCGATAGCGCTTTTACATCCAAGTTAAACGTTCAAATAATCCGTCCCTGCTATATCGGAAAAAGCCCGGGAAAAGTCTCAACAACGACTTAAAATTGGAAAATAACGATTATTTGAAACTGGCCTATCCGCCAGCGCTTTTTGTGACTGAAAAAATATGCCGTTATTTTGACTTAGATCCCACCCGTTTTCAACGATATGCCCCCTTTTGTCTTTCATTAACAAGCAATAAATCGTTAAAGAATATGACATAGACAGAGAATAACTTAGTTTTTTTCTGGCATAGCGTCGATTTTTCGGTAAACTGGTCGTTTTTATAAGTAATTAAAAGTTAACCTGCTTAGGTAAAACTGGCGGATCCGGTTATAATTATAGCCCTTAGCACGGCCGGTTTAATAGTAAACTTAGCTGTTAGTTACCTGTTTATTTATCAATTTTAATAAGTTTAAGCCAATAATTTATCTGGAAAACAGATGTTATTGCCAAAGGAGCCCCCATGGAGTTCAGTGTAAAAAGCGGCAGCCCTGAAAAACAACGCAGTGCCTGTATTGTTGTTGGCGTATTTGAACCACGTCGTCTTTCGGCTATAGCTGAACAACTTGATGAGATCAGCGAAGGATATATCAGCAATTTATTACGCCGTGGCGATCTCGAAGGTAAATCAGGCCAGATGCTGTTATTGCATCATGTGCCGAATATCTTAAGCGAGCGGGTTTTATTAGTCGGTTGCGGTAAAGAGCGCGAACTGGATGAACGCCAGTACCGCCAAATCATCAGCAAAACCATCAACACCTTAAATGAAACCGGCTCCATGGAAGCAGTCTGCTTCTTATCCGAGCTGCATGTAAAAGGCCGCGACACCTACTGGAAAGTACGCCAGGCGGTAGAAGCAACACAAGATTGCCTTTACAGCTTCAACAGCTTAAAAACCCGCAAAGAAGAGCCACGTCGCCCGTTACGCAAAATCGTCTTTAACGTGCCGACCCGCCGCGAATTACCTATCGGTGAGCGCGCCATCAACCATGGTCTGGCGGTAGCAGCCGGTATCAATACCTGTAAAGATGTCGCCAATATGCCGCCAAACATCTGTAACCCGGCCTATTTAGCCGACCAGGCGAAAAACCTGGAAAGCGAATACGACAAAGTCACCACCACAGTGGTTGATGAAGAAGAAATGGCCGAGTTGGGTATGGGGTCATACCTGGCCGTGGGCCGCGGCTCTGAAAACGAATCTTTGATGAGCATCATCAAATACGATGGCGCCGGTGACGACTCCAACCCGATTGTTTTAGTCGGTAAAGGCCTGACCTTTGACAGCGGCGGGATCTCCCTCAAGCCGGGCGAAGGCATGGACGAAATGAAATACGACATGGGCGGCGCCGCCGGTGTCTTAGGCGCCATGCACGCCCTGGCCGAGCTTGATCTGCCGATTAATGTGATCGGCGTACTGGCCGGCTGTGAAAACATGCCGGGCGGCAATGCCTACCGTCCGGGTGACGTACTCACCACCATGTCGGGACAAACAGTAGAAGTCCTCAATACCGATGCCGAAGGCCGTTTGGTATTATGTGACGCCTTAACCTACGTTGAGCGTTTCGACCCGGAAGCGGTTATTGATGTTGCCACCTTAACCGGCGCCTGTGTGATTGCCTTAGGTAAACACGCCACCGGCTTACTTAGTACCCATAACCCGCTGGCCCATGAACTGCTCAACGCCTCGGATCAAAGTGGCGACCGCGCCTGGCGCCTGCCGTTATGGGATGAGTACCAGGAGCAGCTGGAAAGCCCGTTTGCCGACTTCACCAACTTAGGTGGCCGTCCGGCCGGTACCATTACCGCCGCATGTTTCCTGGCGCGCTTTACCAAGAAATACCACTGGGCGCACCTGGACGTTGCCGGTACCGCATGGCGCAGTGGCGGTAAAGACAAAGGTTCCACCGGTCGTCCGGTCAGCATGCTAACCCAGTTCTTACTGAACCGTTCAGGCCAGGAACAAAGCGAATAAGCTTATGCTGCAAACCCAGGTAACATTTTTATTATTAAACGAGGAGTCGGATAATAACGACACCTTGTTTCATGCCTGTATCCAGGCAGCGAGATGTTACCGCCGCAATCAGCGGGTGTTTATTTACACCTGTGACCGGGAACAAGCCCTGGCAATAGATGAGCTGCTCTGGGGTTTTGATCCCGACAGCTTTGTCCCTCACAACCTCATTGGCGAGGGGCCAAAAAACGGCGCCGCGGTAGAAATCAGTTGGCAAGCGCCTACTAACCGTCGAGCCGTTTTAATTAATTTAACCAGCACAGTGCCAAACTTTGCTAATCAGTTTTCACATATCATAGATTTTGTCCCGGCGGACGAAGAACAAAAGCAGCAGGCGCGTGACCGTTTCCGCACCTGCCGCCAGTGGGGATTCCAGGTTGATACCCAACCTGCCCCGGCCGCCGGTGAATCAAAACATGTTATTAAAAATTAAGTACTAGTCCGATGGAAAAAACGTTTAATCCCTCCGATATCGAACAATCTCTTTACCAGAGCTGGGAAGAGAAAGGTTATTTTAGCCCTACCGGCGAAGGCGACAGCTACAGCATTGCCATACCGCCGCCAAATGTCACCGGTAGCCTGCACATGGGTCATGCTTTCCAGCAAACCATTATGGATACCCTGATCCGCTACCAGCGCATGCAAGGTAAAAATACCTTGTGGCAAACGGGTTGTGACCATGCCGGTATCGCTACCCAGATGGTGGTTGAACGTAAAATAGCTGCCGAAGAAGACAAAACCCGTCACGACTACGGCCGTGAAGCCTTTATTGATAAAGTTTGGGAATGGAAAGCCGAGTCCGGCGGCACCATCGGTCAGCAGATGCGCCGTTTAGGCAACTCCATCGACTGGACCCGTGAACGTTTCACCATGGACGAAGGCATGTCTGAAGCGGTACAGGAAGTCTTCGTGCGCTTATTTGAAGATGACTTGATTTATCGCGGCAAGCGTTTGGTTAACTGGGATCCTAAATTCCATACCGCCATTTCTGACCTGGAAGTGGAAAACAAGGATAAAAAAGGCCATATGTGGCACTTACGTTATCCTTTGGCCGACGGTGCAAAAACCACCGAAGGTAAAGACTATTTAGTCGTGGCCACCACCCGTCCTGAAACCATGCTGGGTGATACCGGGGTTGCGGTAAACCCTAATGACGAACGTTATAAAGACCTGATCGGCAAACATGTATTATTGCCGCTGGTAAACCGTTTAATTCCTATCGTTGGTGATGACCATGCCGATATGGAAAAAGGCACCGGCTGTGTGAAAATCACCCCGGCCCATGACTTTAACGATAACGAAGTCGGTAAACGTCATAACCTGCCGCTCATTAATATCCTGGATATTAATGCCGCCATCCTGCCACAAGCAGAAGTTTACGACACTAAAGGTGAGCCAAGCGACGCCTACGACACCGCCTTGCCAGAAGCCTTTGCCGGTTTAGATCGTTTTGTTGCCCGTAAGGCAATCGTTGATCAATTCGAAAACTTAGGTTTATTGGTAGAAGTTAAAGATCACGACTTAGTAGCCCCTTACGGTGACCGCTCAGGCGTGATCATCGAGCCGCTATTAACCGACCAGTGGTATGTGCGCGTTGAAAAACTGGCAGGTCCCGCCGTTGATGCGGTTAAAGACGGCCAAATCGAATTCGTGCCTAAGCAATACGAAAACCTCTATTACTCCTGGATGCGCGATATCCAGGACTGGTGTATTTCCCGCCAGCTGTGGTGGGGACACAGAATACCCGCCTGGTATGATAACCAGGGCAAGGTTTATGTTGGCCGCACCGAAGCAGAAGTACGCGAGAAACACAATATAGAACCTCTGGTACCGCTGAGACAAGACGACGACGTGCTTGATACCTGGTTCTCTTCCGCGCTGTGGACTTTCTCCACCTTAGGCTGGCCGGAGCAAACCGACGATTTGAAAACCTTCCATCCTACCGATGTGCTGGTAACGGGTTTCGATATTATCTTCTTCTGGGTTGCCCGCATGATCATGATGACCATGCATTTCAATAAAGATGAAAACGGCAAACCTCAGGTACCGTTTAAAAAGATTTATATGACAGGTTTGATCCGTGATGACGACGGTCAGAAGATGTCAAAATCTAAAGGTAATGTCCTGGATCCGTTAGATATGATTGACGGTATCTCCCTCGAAGGCCTGCTGGAAAAACGCACCGGCAACATGATGCAGCCGAAACTGGCGGCCAAGATTGCCAAAGCCACCAAGAAACAATTCCCTGACGGCATAGAAGCCCACGGCACCGATGCCCTGCGTTTCACCCTGACCTCGCTGGCTTCAACCGGCCGTGATATCAACTGGGATATGAAGCGCCTGGACGGTTACCGCAATTTCTGTAACAAGTTATGGAATGCCAGCCGTTATGTGCTGATGAACACTGAAGAGCAGGATTGCGGCCGCACCGGCGGCGACATGGAATTATCGCTGGCGGATCGCTGGATCACCGGCCAGTTCCAGCAAACCATTAAAACCGTACATGAAGCCTTTGAAAACTTCCGTTTTGACCAGGCCTCGCAAGCGTTATATGAGTTCACCTGGAACCAGTTCTGTGACTGGTACCTGGAACTGACTAAACCTGTGCTGTTTAACGGCAGCGAAGCCCAGCAACGTGGCACCCGCCACACCCTGGTCAATATCCTGGAGCAATTATTGCGCCTGATGCACCCTATCATGCCTTATATCACGGAAACCATCTGGCAACGTGTTATGCCGTTAACGGATTTCGCCGAGAAAGCCGCCAAAGGCACCGACAGCATCATGATCCAAAGCTTCCCGCAGTTTGATGCCGCGTTATGCGATCAAACCGCTATTGACGATTTGGAGTGGGTGAAACAGTTTATTGTTGCCATTCGTAATATCCGCGGCGAAATGGACATCTCTCCAAGCAAACCGTTGCCGGTATTTTTGAAAAATGTCGATGCCGACGACCAACGCCGCCTTGATGAGAATAAGCCGTTTTTAAGCGCCCTTGCGAAGCTTGACAGCATTGAAGTATTAGCCAGTGACGATAACGGCCCGGCTTCTGCTACCGCGGTGATCGGCGCCATGACAGTGATGATCCCTATGGCAGGTAATATCGACAAAGACGCTGAACTGGCCCGCTTAAGCAAAGCCATTGAAAAGCTCACCAAAGACGTAGAACGTGTCCGCGGCAAGCTCAGCAATGAAAACTTTGTCAGTAAGGCGCCGGAAGCAGTGATTAACAAGGAAAAAGAGAAGCTCGCCGATGCCGAGTCAACCTTAGCAAAAATGCTTGAGCAAAAAGAGCAAATTGCAGCCATGTAAACCAAGCTCCATCATAAAAAAGCCGCATAAAGCGTAATGCCGATCAGTTAAGAAAATAAATGATCACTTGACCGATCTTTTAAAGGCTTCAAAATCCGATATCAGACAAT
>NZ_CANDNZ010000021.1 GCF_947387555.1 Thalassomonas sp. RHCl1 | reverse complement strand
CGTGTCACTGGTTCAAGCCCAGTTTGGGGAGCCACCTTATAAAAGGCTGCAATTATTTGCAGCCTTTTTTCTTTGCCAGGAAAAATATATCCCCAGTAGCCCAGAGACCTGAGCGACGGACTGTACTCTTTATAAGCCCAGCGCGTGTCACTGGTTCAAGCCCAGTTTGGGGAGCCACCTTATAAAAGGCTGCAATTATTTGCAGCCTTTTTTCTTTGTCAGGAAAAATATATCCCCAGTAGCCCAGAGACCTGAGCGACGGACTGTACTCTTTATAAGCCCAGCGCGTGTCACTGGTTCAAGCCCAGTTGGGGGAGCCACCTTATAAAGGGCTGCAATTATTTGCAGCCCTTTTTCTTTATCTATGTCCCGTCCTGAGATAAGTAATGCCCAGTCCAATCCTTCTACCACGTTATCTATTATGATTTCAGGCGAAGACGATGATTAAATAGTAAGATCTTTTCAGAGAACTTAAATGATGCCGCCAAACTAGCAGAGCCTGGCTTTCACTTAAAGCGCATCACTTCCCTTTACACTACAGACTTAACCTTCAAGCCATTGCGTCCTGCTGACTTGGCTTGATACAACAACTCGTCAGCAGCTTTATATACTTCATCCGGCGTCATATCTTCTTTATATGACACCTGAATAGCCCCGGCGGAAACCGTTAAAAACTCGGAAACCGTACTCGGTTCATGGGGAATTTTTAGTGCTTCAACGCTGTGAATAATATTAAGGGCGAATAATTCCAGCGAAATAAAATCTTTTTGGTTGGTTAAGATCAAGAACTCTTCTCCGCCAACCCTGAAGGCAAAATCGGAAGAACGTTTGGCCAGATCAATTAAGACCTTAGCCACGGCAATCAGAGCCTTATCTCCCTCCTGATGGCCATAAGTATCGTTATACTGTTTAAAAAAGTCGATATCGAGCAATACCACAGAAAACAATTTTTCATCCCGTTTCGCCCGCCTGAACTCCCGGGGAAAAACGCTATCGAAATAATTACGGTTATAAAGACCGGTCATATTGTCGGTGATCGACAATTTTTCTAATAACTTCTTATCGGTAATGTCATTAAAAAATAAATTAAAGGTGTCAACCCCCTCCCCTTGACCGCTCTCGGGAATAACTTCTAAATGAAACCAGAGCTTTTGCCCGGCAACACGAATATAAACTTCACGGCTTACCGGGATACCGGATAAAATATCCTGCTCAAAGAGCAAAAACTGCTGCTCATCGGTAAAAAAACAATCATTAACGGTATCCAAGGTGGCATCCCTGTCCAGCTTTAATATCCGGCATAAGGCACGACTGATATCAACGACTTTTTTATCCCGGGTCAGTGTTGCCGTCAGGATATTTTGATCTAACAGATATAGCTGGTGCTGATAGTTTTGATTGAGGGCAAACAGGTTTTTTACGATATAAAAAGTGATAAAACCCGAAAATATCAAGGTCAGGGATAAAATAAGGGTTACTGTATTCTGGTTGCTGTTAACTATGGAAAAGCTATGATACTCGCTGGCTTTTTTAACGGCAGAATCATTAAGCACCTTATTTTGCTGGTAAAAATGTTCAATAGCATCAATCCCCTGCGTATTGTGTAACTGATTGGCCTGGCGATTTTCCCCTGCCTTGAGTAGATCAGACAACTGCCTGGCCAGGGTTTTCCAGCGGATAAAAGCATGATAGGCGTTATCAATATCATGGTTATCCCCCAAATAGTTTTCATAAATAATGGCAAAGTTATACTCAATGCGCTCTTCCTGTTGGTGAATTTTTTGGTTCAGCACCCTGATATTTTCAACTACATGCTCCATGTCATGCACATGAATGGCCGCTTTTAAATCGCGATCCATCACAGTTACGCCGGTATAAATTTCAGCAACCGCATTATTGACCTGAAAAGGATGAATAAAAATATTCAACATGTTATCGGTCAGGATTTGCATTTTATAGATAGTAAAAGCGACACTTACGACGGAAGCGAAAGCAATCAGGAGGAAGCCGAACAGAATTTTTTTTATACTCATAATCTCATCACAGTACCGGTAACATTCCCTATTACTATGCGATAGTGTCTATACAGAAAAATGTTATTACTGACTATAATATAAAGCTTTTTTACTTATTCAAGCACCAAGATCAACAACCGGGCAGTTGTTTCAACCAATGTTTCAAATAATGAGCAGATACGGACACTTTCCTGTTCCCCCGGAAAGACTTCTCTTAGCTATCATCACTAAAGAGTCCACCTACCACGCTCAAGCTCTGATCCCAAGTATAGAACAAGACCCTTTGCTTCTTTGATTTAATCAATAGCTAAGTCAACGAAAATGATAAGAAAAGTCATCACTACAAATGATGATTCACACAGAGCTTGTTAAGGCAAACAGGCACAACAGCGAAAAAGCACAGACTCAGACAAGCACAGCGACTGTTGAATGTTACAGTCATTCAAACGCTTAGAGCTGATAACTCATGGTTAGGCTGAAATCACCTTCATAACCTTCTGCCTGACGGAGGGTAAAGAAAACAACGGTAAAATGCCGCCTTAAGCAGAGGCGGCATACTTGAATATATTACTCAACCCTCCCTCAATCGGGACATTTTCCCGATGTTTCATCACATTGCTCATTAAAGGCCTGGGCATCCTGACTGTCCGCCTGTAACACCGCCGCCAGTGCCCGGTAATTTTCCTGGGCCTGGGAGCGATAGCCTTTTTCATCACCGTACAATTCAGCCATGGCAATAATATTGCGCTCATCATGTTCTTTAAAAATAGCCGCCGAGCGCCGGGCTTCTTCAGCTTCAACCCCCAGGCTGGTTAACGCCTGCTCGGCTAAATTTAGCGCCGAGTGGAAAGTTTCCCGGACAATAATATCGGCACCGCTTTCCTGAAGCTCATGCACTTCAAGCCGGCCCACCGCCCGCACCAGTATCTTTAAATGGGGATAATGCTTGCGGGCATGCTCAACAATTTCCAGCGTTTTTTCATGCTCATCCACCGCCACGATCAAAAGCTTAGCCGTTTCTGCGCCGGCGGCATGTAATAAATCCGGGCGCGAAGCATCGCCGTAAAAGACCTTATTTTCAAATTTTCGCACCAGCTCTACCTGGGTGGCATCATGCTCAAGTACCGTTACCTGGTGCCCCTTCATGATCAGCAGCCTTGATACTATTTGACCGAAACGTCCCATACCCGCCAAAATCACCGGGGTATCGCCGTCATCGATATGATCCGCCTCGGCCTGCTCCTGCTCATCGGCACCTGAAAAGAAAGGCTCCACCACTTTGTTATTCACTATCATCAGCAGCGGAGTGACCGCCATAGATAACGCCACCACCACCACCAGCGGCTCGGTAATGTCCGGCGTTAAAATATGATGCTGGCTGGCAAAGGTGAATAATACAAAGCAAAACTCCCCCGACTGCGCCAGGGCAAAAGAGAAAAACCAGCGGTTAATGCCCTGCATCTTAAACAGTTTACCCAGCACAAACAGCACCAGCATTTTACAGAGGATAAGGCCAAACACTAAGCCGATAATAAAGGCCGGCTTGGCCAGCAAAATGGCAAAATTAATACTGGCACCGACCGAGATAAAAAACAGTCCCAGCAACAGCCCTTTAAAAGGCGCAATTTCCGCTTCCAGCTCATGGCGGTATTCGCTTTCCGCCAGTACCACGCCCGCCAGGAAAGTGCCCAGCGCCGCAGAAACGCCTATGCTGTCCATCAACAGGGCAATGCCCACCACCAAAAATAAGGCGGTGGCGGTAAAAATTTCCCGCATCTTGGTTTGGGCAATAATGCGAAACAGCGGACGTAATAAAAACTTACCCGCTAAAATAATGCCGCCGATCACGGCAACCAATTGCAGGGCATGCTGATAACCGGTTAACTGCCCCGCTGCAGGTTCGGTTGTTGCCGCACCTGCCATTGCCAGCAGCGGCATCAAAGCCAGCATAGGGATCACCGCGATATCCTGAAACAACAACACGGCAAAAGAAGACTGCCCGAGCTCGGTCTTCATCAGGCCATTTTCATTGAGCAATTGCAGTACGATTGCGGTTGAGGAAAGCGCCAAAATCATACCGACCGCCAGTGCCATCTGCCAGCTCAGGCCGAATAGCAAAGCCACTGCAGTTAACAACGCCGTGCTCAGCACCACCTGGGCGCCGCCAAGGCCGACAATAGGCACCCTGAGCTTCCATAAAATAGACGGTTGCAGCTCCAGCCCCACCAGAAACAACATCATCACCACGCCAAACTCGGCAAAATGCATGACATTTTCCAGATGGCTACCGACTATACCCAGCACATAAGGGCCGATGATCACCCCGGCGATCAGGTAACCCAGCACTGAGCCCAGTCCCAACCTTTTGGCAATAGGCACAGTCACCACACCGGCGCCGAGAAACACAAACGCCTGCTCCATTAACCCCATTGCCATAACTCCCCCTTACTAATCAGCATCTTATTAAACTTACTATCAACGAAACAACACAGATTCTTTATTGAAAATGTATACGCAAAAAAGAATCGCAGCCAGGGCAAACACCGAGCTTGATGCCAGGATAGACACCAGCATCCAGTGATCTATAGTGCCTTTTAATATCTCTTTGATCGCCAGCGCGACATTGGATATAGGCACCAGGGACCAGCTCCAGTTAAGCTTTATCCCCGGCAGCATGGCCACCATCACAGGAAAAAAGCCCAACATAGACATGGGACCCATATAATTTTGTGCTTCTTTAAAGCTACGGGCATAAATGGAAATGGACAGTAAAATAGCGGCAAAGATTGCCGATACCGGGATCAGCATCAGCAGCATTAATAACAGATCGGTTAACCCCACCGAAGCCAGGACCCGGGCAACAACATCAACATCGGCAAGCTCACCGATAAGGTAACTCCACATCACCAAGCTAAATACGGTGATCAGCGCCGTAACTATACCCGTGGTCATAATGGTAAAAAACTTCCCCAAGACCAGGGCATAACGGGAAATCGGCGTCAGTAACAGGGTTTCCAGCGTGCCGCGCTCTTTCTCCCCCGCCCCTAAATCTATGGCGGGATACATGGCGCCGGTTAAACATAACACGATCAACAAATACGGCAGCAGACCGCCGATTTGTTCCCCTAAGTTTTCCCGCTCGTCAGCGGTATCCACGGTTTTAAGCAGCACAGGCTTCATTAGCAGTTTAAACTGCTCTTCATTGATGCCGAGTTCGCCGAACTTGTCTTGCCTGAGGTTTTGCAGGTATTGGTTAAAAACCTTGTTGACCTTTTGCTTGACCTGGTTCAATTGTGACGAGTCATTAAAGTACAGCTGCCACTGGCTTTGCTGGCCGGCGGTTAAATCATCCTGATGCTGCGCATTGACTTTGATCACTAAATCCAGTGTGCCGCTGCGGATCGCGGTAAAAATATCTTCATCCTGCAGCAAGGGCATTTCCTGGCGCTGAAAATCCCTGTGATAAAACAGGCTTTCTTCAAAGCGGCTTGCCTGCTCGCCGTTGATAATGGCATAACGCAGCACTTTTTGTTCTTCTTCGATGGCGGCACTGGCCACCACCGCCCCCATGATGGCAAAAATCACCGGGAAAATAAGCAAAGGCAGGGCTATCATAAAAAATAACGTTTTTCTGTCGCGCACCAGCTCTAATAACTCTTTTTTATATACTTGCCACATGTTACTGCTCCCCGGTGTGTATCTGCTGAGCGCTATCTTGGCCCCGCGTTGATAAGATCGCCATAAAGGCTTTTCGTAAATCCCGGCATTGGCTTCGTTGTTGCATCTGCTCGAGCGAGCCGCTAAAACAGGTGGTGCCCTGGGCAATAATCGCCACTTTGTCCGCCAGCATGGCGACTTCATCTAAATGATGGGTGGAAAAAATCACCGGCCGTCCCAGGTTGCGCTGGCTGTCGATAAACTCCAATATTGCCTCCGTAGCCATAATATCCAGTCCAGTGGTGGGCTCATCCAGCACCAAGACTTCCGGCTGATGGATCACCGAGCGGGCAATAGAGACTTTTTGCTGCATACCGCTTGAGAGGGTTTCCACCCGCCGGTGCAAATAAGCTTCAATATCAAGCTGCTGATAAAGGGCCTGGCCATCTTCCTTGATTTGCTGCTCGCTCATGCCATGAAGCTTGGCAAAATATTCGATGTTTTCTTTGGCTGTCAGCCGGTTATACAAGCCTGTTTTTGTGGATAAAAAGCCGATTTTCTTTTTGGCTTCCTGGGGCTTTTTGATGATATCGACGTCGTTGATGACAATAGCGCCGCTGTCGGGTTTAAGCGCCGAGGCTAATATGCGTAACGTAGTGGTTTTTCCTGCACCATTGGGGCCTAACAGGCCTAATACCTGGCCTTTATCACAGGAAAAACTGACATCATTTAAAGCCTGGAACAGCCTGCCGGCTTGCCTGGGGTCTTTTTTATCATCTTGTTGTTTCATTGCCTCTTTGCTGAGGTGAAATGATTTACTCAGGTGGGAAACTGTGATCATGAATATTGTCATTACCGGGAAAAATCTGATTAAGCAATTGTATCGGTTATGAAAATACTAAGCCAATCTTTATTGCCCGATTGTTTTACCCCCCGACAAGCCCCAGCCATTTACAAGGGACTTGTCGGCAAAAGCAGCTAAAACGGCGGCACCCCTGCCTCGGGTAAAGGTACGTCAAAAGAAAATACTACGGTAGAGATCATACGGTACATGCCGCAGGCCATCACTAAATCCAGGAATCCCTGGATGCCGATTTCATCAACCAGACAGTCCTGGGTATGCTGAGCAATGCTGCGATGGTGCAC
This sequence comes from Thalassomonas sp. RHCl1, assembly GCF_947387555.1. GTDB lineage: Bacteria > Pseudomonadota > Gammaproteobacteria > Enterobacterales > Alteromonadaceae > Thalassomonas. Next base: position 87,260 of record NZ_CANDNZ010000021.1, on the reverse strand, counting down.
CACATCTTCTGCCACCTGCCAGGTATACAAATACAGGCGTTTCATGCTGGCGCTGGCGATATCCCCTTCCAGCACCTGGGCGATAACCGAATTAGGTAATCCCGCCCTTTCTGCCGGGGCAATATGTTTTTCCCAGACAAAAGCAGCCCCCAGCGCCCTGGCGGTGGCCAAAATACCCAACTCGCGGATATCACCCGCCAGTTCGCTCTCATAGCGCAAATAGGTGCCCAATTCCCCGACATGACGGGCCAATTGCGGATGATTCAGTAAGGTCCGGTACATACCGGATAAACCATCCCTGGGTCCGATTAATTTATCGTATATTTCTTGTCCCTCTACATCCAAATCATCCCGGGTGGGTAACGGAAGTTTTGCCATAACCATATCCTTATCGTTTAGGTAAAATCAGCCAAGTAAGGCATCCGGCATAAGCGGTTCCCCTTGGTCAACTTAAGTTGTCTGTAAACTTATTTAAGCACCTTTACCGCCCGGCGCTTGTTTTTCTCTGCTTGCGCTTCAGCGCTAATCTTCTGAGCTAATCTTCAGACCAACTAGCCTGTTCCACCGCTTTGCGCCAGGGGTTGATAGGCGTTTCAAAATCCGGGCTGCACCTGGCATCAATAACAAACGGGCCATTGGCGGAAAATGCCCGGTCAAATGCCAGCGACAAATCCCCCGGGTCTTCCACCCGAATACCGTCTCCCCCCAAGGAGCGGGAAAAGGCGACCCAGTCATGGGTGGCTAAGGTAGTCAGTTGTTTGGCAATCGGGGTTTTCGCCCTTAAATAGACATTGCCCAGGGCACTGTTATTGATCACCAGTACAATCAAAGGCAGGTTATTTTTCGCCGCACTCTGGATTTCAATGCCGTTCATCAGCATACAGCCGTCGCCGGTGATCACCACGCAGGGTTTTTCCGGACAGGCCACCTTGGCGCCGATGCCTGCCGGGATCGCCCAGCCCATAGGCGCCATAGCCGCAGCCGTCAGGTACTGCCTCGGACCATGGCTTTGCCAGTAATGCCCGGCAAAAGCCCGGTGTGCGCCCGAGTCGGCAATAATCACGGTATTTTTCGGCGCCATGATCTGCAATTCGGTAATAATGCGCGCCGGATGCATGGGGATGGCGGTACTTTGCCTGTCTTCATTTTGATAATAACGCGGCTTCGCGCTAATAGCGTCCAGCCATTGCCGGCGTTGCTCCCGCCCTTCAAGCAAAGGGGTTAATTGCCCGTCCTGCTCAGGTTGCAGCAGCCACTCCAGTAAAGTGCAGATGTCACCGTTAATACCGACATCAACCGGAAAATTTTTCGAGAAATTGGCAATATCGACATCCACCTGATAAATGCCCGCTTCGGGTTTTAAATGCTGATCCCAGCGCATGGTATCCCGTTGGTTTAAACTTGAGCCCAACACCAGCAATAAGCGGTTATCATCAATACCGGCATTGGGGCAGTCGGCATTGTCTTTATCGCCGTTTAATAATGCCAAGGTGGCGTGGTTGGTACCGGCATAACCAAATACCCCCAGGGATAAGGGATGTGTTTCGGGAAAAACCCCTTTTGCCTTTAATGTAGTTGCCACCGGAATATGATATTTTTGCGCAAATTCAAGCAGCTTATCGCTTGCCTGCGAGCGAGTGACACCACTGCCGGCAAGAATGGCAATATTAGCGGCGCCGTTTTTCTCCAACGCCGACAGCAGCTTTTTCGCACCATGAATATCCAGGCCCCTGGGGCTGATATTCTCCACCTGCAGACCTTTAAACCCGGCATAACCTTGGGGGATCTCCTGGGTTTGGATCTGCTTGGGAAAACTCAGGCTCACGGGTTTTTGCTCCCGCCCGAGCATGGTTCTCATGGCATGATCAAGTACCCGGGGCACCATTTTCGCCTCAGGGATCTCCCGGGACATAGCGGTGACGGTCGATAAAAAGCCGATATCGTTAACACCGCCGCTGCTGGCATCCTGAAAGCCTCCCCGGCCATCCCAGTCGGTGGGAATTTCACCGGCCAGGGTCAGTACCGGCGAGCCGTCACTGTAGGCGGCGGCTAACGGTCCCACCATGTTAGCGATCCCCGGCCCGCCGATGCCCAAACATACGCCAAACAAACCGCTGGCACGGGCATAACCGTCCGCCATATAGGCAGCCCCGGCTTCGTTGGCGGCCACTATGGCTTTGACGTCATCCTCCTGGTCGCCAAATTGATCGAGAAAAGGATCCACCACACCGCCGGGTACCATAAACACATGATGCACCCCTTGGCGGGCAACGGCATCGAGCACATACCTGGCGGTTGTGATCCCGGTTTCACTCTTGCCCTGGTTTTCTTTGCTGGCGCCATCAACACCGGGGGGTAAGATTTTAATATCACCGGAGCTGCTTGCCGGGTTGTTTTCTGAATCAACATTAAGATCGGTCACGATAACTCCTTAATCAAGGGTAGATAAATGACGTAAAAAATGAATACTGGGCATAAAGAGATATTCACCACCGAGATTGCGGACAAAGCCGGAAAATTCAAAGTCCACCTTACTGGCGCCATTGCCCCATTTGCCCGGCCAGGACTGCGGCTGTGGCGTATCTCCGTTTGCCAATTGTCCCACCAAAGGGTCGATACCGGTTTTTTCCCGGATAAAGCCTTCATTGTTGCACCAGGTATGCTGCATAAAAATAAACTGATCCACTATGCTGGCCTGCAAACTGATAAAGAGTAAACCCGCCTCTGTCCATTCCGAGTCCGGGGCCAGGTTTTTGTCGCCAAAACTGATACCCCGGCGCACAATACGGCGGCTTTGCTCTATGGTCGGCGGAGAATTAAATTGCCGGACGGTATCTCCCCTGGGGTTGGTTTTTCGGGTATGAGCGTGAAACGGACAGCGCAGGCCGTCGACATCGTCATCATAGTTAAAGTTGTTAAACAGGTTGCTCCAGCCATCGTTACCCTGCTCCGAAATCGGGGTGCCGTCCTTAAAGCGACCGACACATAAGGCACCGGCATATTCGGCATCGACTTTCTGCTGCCCGAGCTCAGATAAGGTATTGGCCAGCAAATCCAGCTTTTTCCAAAAACCTTTAATATTTTGCTGTAATTTGCGGTAAGTGACATAAGTGCCGTAACTGTTATTGTCGCCGCCGGGATCTTTCACCAGCACGGTATTTAGCGAAGCACTGGCATCATTGCGGCTATAACCGCCGTTTTTAAATTCTTCATTGAGATCGGAAAAAAAGAATTTAGGATTACTGACCCCGTCAACAAAGCCGAAATGCTCAATAACCTGTGCTTTGTCATTACGCATCACATGCCCGACCTGAACCAGGGTAATTTCGGCAATACCCGCCAACTCATTTTTAAGTTCAGCCACTTTATCCGCCAATAACTGCTCGGTTTCAGACTGAGAATCACCGGCATAAGCAAGTAAAACCATACCGTCGATATCGCTGCGAAAAGCCGACTCCCACTGCTGGACATCGTCATTTAACGGATTGCTTTTCGGCTGGTGATCTCCCCTGGGCACAGTATCATAGCGTACCTGTAAATCTTTCATACCCGAGCGGAAGGCCAGATCCTGCGGCCAGTATTTTTGCTTAATTCCCAGCGCCTGATAGCCGGAGCAACTCAGCATCAAATTGACAAAAACCTGGTGGCGACCATCGGCTTTGTATTGCCGGGTTTGCTGCTCCTGCCCTAAGGTCGAAGTGATATTGGCGGCAAACTTCTCAACCCAGCGGCAATTTTCATCCTGGTTGCCGATAAAACGGAAAAACACATGGCGCGAGTGATCCCGGCCATGCCCTTTTAATATATTGCCCTGCAGATTGGTAAAAACGTCCTGGAAATTCGGGTCGTCTATTTCAATATTGGTTTGGTTTAAATTCGCCGACATAATACATTCCCTGTAAAATTAATATCTTGGCCCGGCTTGCGGGCGGTGCCATTTTTTGTTCAGACCAGTTAACGGCGCGCTTGATGCGTGCCCTAACGCATACTTCGCTTATGCCTCGGTCATATTATTTTGCATTTCTTCTGCCATCATTTGCCGCATCTCGGGCAATTGAGGCTCCGGCAAGCTGGGTTTACCCGGCGCCGCCGGCAATTCATAGGCGTTAAGCTGGCAGGCTACCATAGTGTAATAACCAATTAAGGCGGTTATCTCCGTGATCTGCTCTGTGCTATACGCTTGCCTGAGCTTATTAAAGCACTTGTCACTCACCCGCTTATTATTGCTCAGTTCACGAACATAAGTGATCAGGTCGCCGTCCCCGGAGGCCAGACCGTGATTGTCCTCGGTGGGCTGGCCATTTTTATACAAAGGTTTTTTATACTTGATCACTTCCATGGTGTGCACCGAGATATCTGCCTGCAGGGCAAACTCCTGATGAAAAGACCACTCAAACTGGCAGGCATTTTCGCTTAAGGTGGTGATGATGGTGAGTTCTTTTAAGCGCTGGGGCAAGATTGAATCAAAGCGCAGATAGGCACCGAGATCTGCCACCAGCTTCGCCACCTTAGGGCTATTAAGCAATAAGGCAAATACACCGATCACATTACCCCGGCTCGCTTTAATATACTCAGAAACCTGCAGCGCCTCGCCGCTAAGGCCAATTTCATTATCCAGATATGGAATACGTGTCATGATACTCTCCCGTGTTTTATCGAGACCTTACAGCCAGCTTGCGGCGTAATATCTTCGCTTCATTGAGTTAGTGAACGGTAAAGTCAGTTGGACAGGAGCCAGACAGACAAATAATCAGGAAATACGGCATCAAGCCAGGAGGTACCGCTAAAGATCAGCAAGTGCTGATGTCCTTATCATTTGTTTCAAGAATCAGTTACTTTAACTAAATAACCGCTTGAATTAACGTCAGAATCCTTTCAAAACGCTTTACTGCCAAACTAAAAAGTCAAAATAGTTTTGAACTAACTACTTGGATTTAAAAAGTTTAGTTGAGGATTTTTTCCATGCAAACCTATCACCGATTTATTTAGCCGTCACTCATGTCACTGCAGTAGCAGCCTCATCTTGATATATGCCGCAAGCTATCCGGCGTTTTTGCCAAAAAGCCTCCTGGTGCCAGCGCTGCTCCAGTTGATAAAAATACGCCCTTTGCTCAAGGTAATGAATAAATACTTCGCCGACGCTTTGCCGGTAGTGTTCCAGCGGCCTGCTATCCCCTTTTAACCAGCCGGCAATGGCGGGGGCTGCATTTAGCCCTCCGAGCAGCGCCTTATAAATCCCCTGGGAAGAAATGGGATCGTAACAGCTTGCCGCATCCCCCACCGCCAGCCAGGCTTCACCTGCCGGAGGATTTAACAGCGCCGAGGGTGCCGTCCAGGTATGCAGCCTTAAAGGCAGCTTAGCAAGAGACAATGCTTTGCTCAGGTGGCGAGTTTGTGCCAATGCCCGATGCCAGTTTTCGGGCTGTTTTAGCTGCTGCTGCAAAATAATATCAGCATCACTGGCAAAGGCGGCGATGATGCGATCTCCGGGTAAGTGCGCGCTGTACCACCAGCCATGCTCTACCGCTTCGAGCAAGGTCATATGCTGCAAGGCCAGGTCTGTCTCCAGTTCCCGGCGATGAAAAAAGCCGGCGACACAAACCAGGGTATCCTGGGTTTTAAACCGGGCGCCGAAACACCTTGCCACACTCGCCGAGCGACCGCTGGCATCGACCACAAAACGGCAATTCAGCTGCTGTTTTTCGCCGGATTTTCCTCCAGTCAAAGCAATAGTATGGTGCTGCCGGTCACGGTTAAGCTGATGAAACCTTGCCCCGGATAAAAAATCTATGCCGCGTAACATCACTTCATCCGCCAGGAAACGGTCAAAAGACAAACGGTCAAGATGCCAGCCATGCCCCCTGGGATTAAACAGGAAGTCATTAAAACCCAGGTTATCGCTGCCCCAGCAGGAATAACTGCCTAAACAGCGCTGGTGGTTTTGCCCCGCAAACGCCTGCCACACCCCCAGCCGGGAAAACAAGCCCCGGGTATCGGGGGGAATACTTTCACCGATACGCACCCGGGAATAATCACTGCCTTCAACCACCGCAACCCTGGTGATGCCAAGCTGATGCAGGGCAATGGCGGTGGCACAACCTGCCGGGCCGCCGCCAACAATCACCACATCATAGAGATGGCTACTCATTTGTCTTTACGGGTGGCGGTATCATTGCCGCCAAACAAAGGCCAGGGGGTAGGATCCGCCAGTTCTTCCGGCCCGTCTTCCAGCCTGCTCTGAACTTCCAGATAGACATCATCGGGATAGTTTTTACCGTCATCAATCACCGTGCCCTGCACCACGACGCCGATGTCCTGCCACTGGCTGAGCATCTGACGATAATCCCAGAAACGTCCGGCATTGGCGAGATCATGTTTATCATCCGGACTGTTTACCCCGGGATAAGTCCCCGGGCCCCGCACCGAATAGCGCTGCGCCGGCAGTTCATTGTCTTCATGGTTATAATCAGCGGCAGGATAAACCGTCACCGGACGCTGGGCCGGCCAGGACCAGAACAAAGCCTCTGAGTCTTGTTTGTTCGGCGACGTCTGATGAATGGCGCAGGAGTTGTAATCGGCATGCCAGGGCAGCGCCATAAACTTAGTGGCATCTCCCGGCTCCAGACCTAAATTTTCCACCGCTTCATGGCGGGGGATCCAGCCAAAAGTTAAAAACGGCTCCCTGTGCCCCAGTCCCTGGCTCTGGATATGGCGGTAATCCAGGGGTTTATGCTTGATACGGAACGGCCCGGCTCCCTGCTGCCAGTCCTGAATATACATACTGGTTTCACGGATAATCCAGGTCATGTCTATACCCGGGCTGAAGCGGCCGCCGAGACAGTTTTGTAAACTGGCACGGTCAAGGTATTCACCCGCCCCCAGAGGCGTTGGGGTTTGCTTGACATAACGCTTGTTCGACCAGCAATGTAAAAAGTGATATTGGCTCATGGTCGGGGTTAAAAAAGGTTTACCACCGGCGGCGCTGGAATCCCCCAACGCCAGCGGCATTAACGGCGCACCGACATCAATCGATTGCCCTTTCCAGGTTGCCTCGGTGCCGGGATTGGGTCGGCGCACATAGGCCAAGCCCGCCATAATGGTCTCATCCGGGTTATCGTCGGCCGTGATGGCATCGACCTCTTTATGGGCTTCAATGGCAAAGCTGGGCAGGTAGGCATTCCACAGCTGCTGCGCGGTGGCGCGGAATAAAGGTTTAATATGATCATCAAAGGCCGGGCGGTATTCCCCAATAAAATGTCCGTCCCGGTAAATTTCCGGCGCCAGTGCCAGTTTGCGCAGAAAAATATCATAAGCCTCATCGTAGAGAGACACTACATTCAGGGTTTGCGGCGCATAACTGGGATCGGTGGCCACCAGCCAGGCACCGAAGGTTTCCTCGGTGCTGCCGTCTTTAAAGACCAGGGTAGCGGACACAGGGCCGTCGGAAGTATCGTCAAACCATTGGTCATTATTGACCGGACCATTAATAGGCACGGGAACATCCTTTTCATCCAGCGGCCAACCGGCGCTTTTACCGTGCCCGCCGGCGACAATGAGCCGTCCTTTGTCATCGGTATTCATTTCACCCAAAGACTCAATCGGCCCCTGGGGCTGCTCCAACTGATCAAAATGCATTCCGGGGAAAGACTTGGGATAATCGGCAACCGTGAGGATGTCTGCCCCCTCTCCCCGAGTTGGCTCAGAGCAAGTGTCAAAACAGGTGCGGGCATTTATCCCGCTCAGCGCACGCGGACCGGCATCGATCACCAGCCTGCGCAAGCGGCTGGTATTGTAGGGATCTAAACCTTCGCGCAAATTACGCAATGTCGGGGTATTGCCGTTTTCATAAGCGACCACGCCATGGTCGTCATCATTGGCAAACCAGCTGGACTTTTTATTCGCCAAGTGTACGGTCCAGACGATATCTGCTACTTCACGCCCGTCTATCACAGAGCCTATGGTGATTTCTTGCCCGCCCTTGGCCGGATAAGTATCGATCCCCGAGTCCGGATAGGCAAAAATACGAAAACGCGCCGCCTGGCGTTTAAAGGCGCCGTCTTTATCCCTAAGCTCACTGCTTTTGATGATGGTATCTTCTGTGCCGGGGCGAATGGGCAGTCCTCCCATGGTGGTATCACCGTCTTTTCCCGGCTGGGGCATGGCGGCAATGGACTCAGGCGCTAAGAAATATTCCTGGCTGTTGCCAACACGGGCGATACCGATAGAGGGATGAATTTTAAAGGTAAACTGGCTCATGATTGTGCTCCTGATGAAGTGCTGACTTTAGAAAAGACCGGCAAGGCGCCGTTTTCCCAACAGGCGGCGATGGCGCCTCCAACCTTGTACATGATGGCGGCAAAATCAGGCGCCTCTCCGCCGCGGAACACGGTATTCATGGCCACTAGAAACTCGCCAAAATGTTTGAGCAAGATCTGCTGTACTTCCCGGCTGCGGTCATTGCCAAAACTCAGGGGGTAAGTTTCCGGCAGGGCCTGCTCCCTGAGGTAGCTGAATTTTTCGAAATGATCCCAGCTAGGTTGCAAATCATCAATCCGGTTTTGGTATTTGGTTGCTACATATTGCTTTTTCTCCGCCAGCCCTTCTCCCTGGTCGACAATCAAATTGATCAAAGATTCAACCTGGGCCAAACCGGCTTTGCCGTCTTGGGTGATGGTCATCGAAGCAACCCCCGGATAAAGGGCGCTAAAATGTCCCACCTGACGGACATTGCCCTGAATAAATTCCGCCAGCACTCTTGCCCCCTGGCTGACCGCCTGATAAAACTCCCCGATAGAGCCGTATTCATCTGTGTTACCGTTACTTTCCCGGGCACAGGACTGCCAGTTGGGATATTCAATAATGCACATGGTATTGATACGCTCGACATCCAAAGGGCCAATAGCGGTACTGTAGGGAGTATAAATTTCTGTCGGGTTCGGCGTATCCAGGGCAAAATCCAGATGCGGCACCTTGCCGCCATAACTCGGCGCGCGGATCACCAGCTCAGTGCCGTAGGCATTGGCGATATTGGCAGCGCACTGCATATGCAGCATTTCCTGGTTGACCACAGAGCGCAACAAGCGACGGGCTTCAGAGCCTTGGTCTTTAATGGAGTACATGGCTGCCATATAAAAAGGTATGGTATAAAGCTCGATATCCACCGCCCACTGTAAATGCTCCTGCAGCTGCTCCAGTGTCCAGTCCTGATCTTTATGGACCTTCTTCGGAATAACCAAATTGCCGTGCTGAAGCAATTCTTCGGCATTGGAGATATCAAGATGATGGTATAAACTCATGGGGATCCTTATGGGCCGTAATATGGCCTAGTTATTAATTTCCCTAATAAAAACTACCGAAGCAGCATTGATGCATCCGGCACTTTTTACCTGCTTTAAATCATCACACTATACTTTTCCCCCTTGTGCTCGCCGCAAGGGTACCACGTGTAAGTACAATGCTTAGTTCATCCGGATCTTGGTGTCTGCCCTGCTATCGCTTGGTATGAAGAATATAAAAGGAAGGTGACTGCAGATATCCTTATCGTGCTCTTCTGCGGTTGCCTGCTTATTAAAGCCTTAAGCGGGACAACCCCGGGTTAACGCCAGAATCCTTTCCAAAACGTTTTACCGCCAATTAGTTTCAGATAACTGCTTGGATTTGAAAAGTTTAGTTGATGATTATTGCTGTGCAAATTAATCCCCGAACTTTTCACCTTCTTGTAAAACTAACCGCTATCCGGTAGTGCACACTTTATTTATCTATGTGAGATAAGGCATTATCAAGCCAGCTTGCTATAACATATACTGGTACCCGCTTCTTTGAGATATTTGTTATGCTCAGTCAGTGCCCAGATCCGCAAGAAATCGTCGATAAAGCCATCGAACTGGCACAATTTAGCTCCTGGGAAAACTTCAGCCTGCTCGAACTTGCCTCCAGTTTGCACTGTGATCTTGCCCAGATAAAAAACCACTTTCGCTCCAAAGATGATATCGCCGAGGCCTTATTTAATCGGGCGGACGACGCCATGTTAACGGCAGGCTCTACCGGGCATTTTGTATCCGGGGATGAAGGTTTGGTTGCTGCCATCATGTGCTGGTTTGAAAGCCTGGCCCCCAATAAAAAACTGGTGCGGGAAATACTTGCCTATAAATTAGAACCCGGCCATTTCCACTTGCAGGCCCACGGCATCACCCGCATCAGCCGGACGGTGCAATGGCTGCTGCATGTTTCGGGGCGCAGTTATACCGGGGTTAACCGGGTGATTGATGAAGTTGCCGTCACCCAAGCCTATCTGGCCAGTTTTTGCTTTTTCTTATTTGATAACAGTGAAAAGCACCAGGCAACACGGGCCTTACTGACTCGCTTGATAAACAAGGTGTCCCGGGCAGAATCCTTTATCACCCGCCTGTCCAGACGGGCAAACCGCCAGAAATAAAATAGAAATAAGTTCATATGGATACCTTAACCCATATGTTGATAGGCGCAGGCACAGCCCAGCTGATACCTTCTGCTGTGCACAACGAGAAACAAGCCCCCACCTGGCAGCAAAAAGCGATGATCGGCGCCCTGGCCGCCATTTTTCCTGATATCGATTATCTGTTATTTCCCTTAGATCCGCTGGCATTTCTTGCCTACTGGCACCGGGCCCATAGCCATTCCATTTTTTTAGCACCCTTATGGGCCTACCTGCTGACCTTAGTCTTGCAGCAATATTTTAAGCGAAATAAAACCTGGTCAGGACAAAGGTTACTGCTCTTTTGGATAAGCCTGAGCGCCATTTTATCTCATATTATCAGTGACAGCCTGACCGTCTACGGTACCCGCTGGTTCTCGCCTTTACTGGACATAAAAATCAGTTGGGATCTGCTTTTTGTCGTCGATATCTATTTCACCGCGACTATTTTAGCCGCCTTGATTTTGCTGATCCGCTGGCGTGATAAAAGCTACCGGGCATATGCTTGTCTCATCCCTTTTGTTTATCTCGGCCTGGTTTTGCTCATTAAATCTACTGTCTATCACCGCCTCCCCGTTTCAGAGAACAGCACCACAAACAGCCGCATAAGTGCACCTTCACAAGCCGGCATATTAGTGCCCCAACCCTTTTCCCCGTTTTACTGGCAACTCATTAAGGCGGATGGCCCGGGTTTTAAGCAAGCTTACCTGAAATTAGCCGATGACATTATTGGTAATAAACTCAGCAGGTTATCAGGGTCCGGTTTAGACTATCTCAGTTACCGATTTCCCCGGGAAATAAGCTGGCGCCGTTACCCTATTATACCCGATAACCCTGACTGGCAAGCCGATGCCGAAACAGTCTGGCAAAACGAGAAATTCACCGCTTTTAGGGACTTCACCAAATATCCGGTCTTTTATGCATACAACAGCCGCTCGGAAAAAACCTGCGTCTGGTTTAGCGATTTGCGCTACCACTGGCCCGGTATGCTGCCGACTTTTCGCTTCGGCATGTGCAAAAAGGCCACAGGTGCATGGCAGGTCCATCGTATGAAGTATTTTAGCCGGGATCAGTTGCAAAGCCTCCGTTAACAGCATGGATTAAGTGCCGGGCTGTTTTACCTGCCGGGGATATAAAGAGCAAAAAGCCACCACCAAACCATATATTTAACAAAATCGTTCACCTTTGTTGACATTTAGTTTTGCTCTGTTAGTCTGGAAAAGCAGGATCACCTGCAGAAAAACTCATAAAAAGAAGAAGATAACAATGAAATTAAAATTAAATAAAAAGAAACTCAAAAATCTTTCAAAAGACAATAAAACCATTCCAGCAGCCATGACTCCTCAAGTTGCAGGCGGCATCAGAAGCCCTGAGCTGGAAACCATTGTCGTTTGCGATCCCACAGAGGCTAAATTTATTCAATAAGCCTTCCTTTATCTATTAGCTGGGTGCTTGCCCAGCTAATTATATTTCCCTTTCTCCCTTCTTATGACAATCAACCATAACCAGCAAACTTTTCCACTGATTCTGCCTGCTGTTTAACACCAGGAAACACCTTTAATTGCTCTCAAGCCCATATCCGGGGAAAACTTTTATTTTGCCTGTTATTTTCTACACTTAACTCATTGCAGCAATGATAGAGGATAATACGGTGACCATTAGCTATATAGAGAAGTTAAGCACCCGGTTATTTGCCCCTATTGTGGCAATTTTTACCTTAGTCATCATCGCCTTATTCTTTTACGTGCCTTATATTACCGAAGGCAATGCCGTAAAAGCCGCGGTGGAATCAGCCGAAGGCACGGTCAGGCAATATAAAACCATTCGCGGTTATTACACCAAAAACGTGGTGAAAAAAGTACTGGCGGGCTCAGATTTGAAGCCCCACTTCCACCACAAAGACGATGCCAGTAAAATCCCATTGCCAGCCACCTTTATCCACGATATCAGCAATGAATTTTCCCAAAAAGGCATCTTGGCACTCAAACTTTATAGCCCTTATCCCTTTCCGCTGCGCAAAAGTCGCCGGCTTGATGAATTTGGCCAAAAAGCCTGGAATGCCTTAAATAACAACCCGAATCAGGTCTATGTCAGCCGGGATATCATTAATGACGAACCTTTTGTCCGCGTCGCCGTTGCCGACACCATGTCGCAGCAAGGTTGCGTCAACTGCCACAACAGCCATCCCGATAGCCCGAAAACCGACTGGAACTTAAACGATGTCCGGGGCGTGCTTGAGGTACAGGTACCGATCACCAACCAGATAAAAGAAGCCAGTGCATTGAATTTCACTATCGGCGGCATGATTTTAACCGTGCTGGTCATCACGGTAAGCCTGCTGTTCTTTATGTTCAGCCGCCTGATTTCGAACCGCCTGAGAAGCGTCAGCGCAGCATTAAAAGATATTGCCCAGGGCAATGGCGATTTAAGCCAACGCCTGGACGAAAGCTCCAATGATGAAATAGGGGCCATTACCCGGGCCTTTAACCTGTTTGTCAGCCAACTAGAAGGCTCACTCAAAGAAATCGGCTCCCAGGTCAAACAACTGAGCACCAATACCCAAACCATGGAAGCCATTTCGATAGAGTCGCAAAATTCCGTCAGCCAGCAGCAGGCAGAAACAGATCAGGTAAGCACCGCCATCAACGAAATGACCGCAACCTCTCAGGAAATGTCCAATCTTGCCAACAGTACTTCGGAGCAAATCGATACCACCACAGAACAATCCGAGCAGGGCCGGAAAATGGTCAATGACAATATGCAATCGGTGGCTGAACTGGCCAAAACCATGAATGAAGCCAGTACTGTGGTCAATAGCCTGGAAAAAGACAGCCAGAACATCAGCGGCGTACTCGATGTTATCCGTGGTATTGCCGAACAGACCAACTTACTGGCGCTTAATGCCGCCATAGAAGCAGCAAGGGCCGGGGAACAGGGCCGAGGCTTTGCCGTGGTAGCCGATGAAGTACGTACTCTTGCCAGCCGCACTCAGGAGTCAACCCAGGAAATCAACACTATGATAGAGCAATTGCAATCGGGGGCGAAAAATGCGGTAGAGACCATCAAGCAAGGCACACTCAGCATCGAAACCAGCGAGCAAATTGCCGAGGAAACCAACACTATGATAGATGCCATTGCCGACTCTATCACCAGTATTCAGGCCCTGAACCAGCAAGTGGCCAGCGCCGCCAGCGAACAAACCTCGGTCAGTGAGCATATCAACCAAAATGTGATGAATATCGCCGACAACACCACTGCCAACCAGGGTAATAGCCAGCAGTTGTTGCTGATGTCGGAAGAAGTTAATGCTGCGGTTACGACGATCAATGAACAACTGCAGAGGTTTACTTCTTTTTAATCCACTATCCGCGGGTGAATTTGACAGTCACTATAAAGCTAAGGAGTTGCCCGAATTCACCCGCTTCGACTCATGCTTTATATGCGCTTAGACCTTTTGGCAGCGGCAAATATCAGCATCATCAGGGCAAGGATAAATATTGAGCTTGATGAGGGCTGCGGCACATTGGCACCGGAAGAGGAACCGGTAATGGTAAAGTCATCAAACAGTCGGGTATTTTTGCCATAGGAATGCATACGAAAACCAACATCATATAAACCATCGGTGGCAATAAAGGTATCTGCTGAAAAAACATGGCTGACGGTTTCATTCAGACCAACAGTACCAAAGTCCTTACTGGCAATAACTTCACCGTTAACAATGATTTCAACAATACCTGCAACATCACTCTGGCTTCTATTGGCTTTATGAATATATGCATCCAGCGAAATATTAATATTACCCGCAGATAACTGTACTTGCTGGGTTAACCCTAACGCATCGCTGCCTTGGGGAATGATCCAGGCACCGTTGCCGCTATCCGTTAAAAAGGCTATCGGTTTAGCCACTAAAAAACCGGCATTGCCTTCAGTAAATAAAGTCCAGCCGGTTAAACTCTCATTTGAGTCTTCAAAATCCCCATTTACGATCAATCCGGCATAGCTATTAAAACTGAACAGGTTGATGAAAATACTAACAAGTGCCAAGTAAAAATATTTTTGAAGGGTCATACTTCTTCCTTAAGTTTTTAAAAATAAATATCCGCCATGGAAACAATCCATGACTTAGCTGCAAATAGAAATTAGTGAGGAATACAGGAGAAACGGAACGAATATCATAGACCTGTAGACATTGATTTGATAAAGGCAAAGATAACATACTAACTTCTGTTTTCTCCGTAATCATACCAAAATTCTATAATGGGAGTTCACTTTGAAATAAAAAAGCAAGATTAGTTGAGCGACATCAAGTTGTAACCCAAACCGAGCAAATGTTGCCAATCACATACTTTGTAACACTCCTTTTAACAAAAAGAACTTTCCCGGCGAAATAATTTTTTCCCTTGCCCGCTCCCCTTATCCACAGCCAAACAATAATGAAAAAACTCTATGCCAGCATTGCTCACTCAGACCTTATCAACGAACAATTTTATTAAAGCCATTACCGTCACCTGTTCCCTGATATTGCTCAGCGCCTGCAACCGCCAGTCAAACAGCCAGATGGGCACAGAGAACGCCGGCACAGTAATCATCTCGGCCATCAATCACGCTCAGCGCCCGGCCAAAGATAAACTCAGGGATGAACACAGAAAGCCTGCTGAAGTTTTATCCCTGTTTGAGGTTCAGCCGGGCATGAAGGTGCTGGAAATCCTCGCCGGTGGCGGCTATTACACTGAGCTCTTATCCCGGATAGTTGGCCCGGGCGGCCAGGTGTATATGCAAAACACCGAGAAATATTACCAATTTCAAACCGATCGGGCGGTAAATCAACGCCTTGAAAACAACCGCTTAAACAATGTGATCCGCTGGGATAAAGAATTAGATGCTTTAGACCTGCCCCGGGAGAAACTAGATGCGGCATTTCTAATGCTGGTTTTTCACGACTTTTTCTGGATGACACCGTCGGTGGAGCAGGTCATCAACACCTTATATGCCAATATTAAGCCCGGCGGTCTGGTAGGACTGATAGATCATGCCGCCATCGCCGGCAGTGGTGACACAGATGCGGTTAACCTAAAAGGCAAACACCGTATTGACGAGCAGCTGGTGATCGAGATGTTTACCCGAGCCGGTTTTGTGTTAACCGCCACCAGTGATTTACTGCGTAATAAAGCCGATAAAAGAGATGCCGCCTTTTTCGAGGACAGCATGCAAAACAAGGCCACCGACCGTTTCGTGCTGAAATTTATCAAACCTACAGACAGCAAAGCTAATAACGCTATGGTCAGTGATAAATAATCATAAAACAGCCTGAAATACTTAAAATAAGCAAATAACAGACGACCTATTATTTTATGGAAAAATGCAAACAACACTGGATGCTCAATACCGGAGTAAAGCACCTGATACTGGCCATGACCTTGCCCCTGCTACCGGCGATATTTTTACTGGTGAGCTTTGATTTATTTGAAACCTGTCTGGTCTCTAAATCAGGCACCCAGGCACTGGCGGCGCTGGCCTTTAGCGCACCGCTCACCATAACCCTAGCCGCCGTAGCCATTGCCGGGAGCATCGCTACCAATAATTGGATATGCAAAACCGTCAGTAGCGATAAAAGCGCGCTCAAGCACAATATCCTGGCGGCGCTGCTTGTAAACTCGGCGCTTGTGCTCTTGCTCAGTACTGTTTTTTACCTGCTCACTCCCTGGATATTCCAATTGCTGGGGATAGATTACGCAGCCATTCCCGCCTCTTTTCACCAGGGAGCCAGACCCGACCTTGCCCCCTGGGTCAATGAATACGCCCGGCTGCGTTTTATCGGCTGGATCTTTCTCGCCATTATCTGGCAGGTGAACGGCATCTTTCGCAGTCTGGGTTATATTCACCAGGCCAGCTGGCTGTTAAGCGGCTGGATGCTGAGCAAAATGCTGATGGCTGCAGCAATATTTTTTGATCTAATCCCGGCAAATTTAGCCGTAAGCACAGGACAAGGCAATCCCTTGCTGGCAGTGGCCCAGCTGCATTTACTCAGCGATGCGCTGTTTGCCTTAATATCTGTTTTCACCCTGGTGCACAGGTTTGGCTTGACCCGGTATGGTTTAAAGGCAATCGCCTGGTTGCACACAATTAAACAGCTTAGTGCCATCGGATTTGGCGCCTTATTTCAACAAGGTTTAACCCCGCTCAGTATCGGCCTGCTGACCTTAATTATCGCAGGCCTTGGCGCTGATAAAGTAGCCGCTTTTGGCATAGTGATCCGCATAGAAGCCCTGGCCCTTTTGATCCCCGTCGCCTTTACCGCCTCCCTGCCGGGCCTGATTGCCACAAACTGGTGGGCGGGGGAAATAAAACGGGTCAAAGCATTGATCAGCAATAGTTTTATTATGTTACTCCTGACTCAGTTCGTCGTTGCTTTGATGTTATTTTTTGGACAAGACAACATCAGTGGCTGGCTCAGCCAAGATATCGCCGTACAAGACGGCATTGCATTTTATCTTACCTGGGTACCGCTTAGCTTTATCGGCAGCGCCTGTGTGATGGTGGCCATGTCCTGTTTTAATGCCATGGGCTGTAAGTCCACCGCCGCCATTTTAGGCTTTAATGCCAAAATATTAATCTTGCTGCCACTGGCCCTGCTTGGCAGCCTGCTGTTTGATTTTCACGGCCTGTTTATCGGTATCAGTATCGCCAACATTTTAATGGTATTCATCGCCTGGTTGGCCATGATTAATTTTATCGACAAACACCAACCGTCAGATTTTAGTGGCGAACTCACTGCCGAACACAATAAAGACATTTACCCGCAAACAAACTTCAATAACCCAACGATAAAACCGGAGAGTTAAGTCCATGAAACTAAAGAACATAGCTTTATTTCTAGCCAGTGCATCAATATTATCGGCCGCCACGATTCATGCCCATACTCAACATGGACATTCCCTTGCAGACAAAAACTATGAAGCGAATTTTGCCAAAGTCCTGCAGCAGGAATCGCGCCCCGAAGCCGACAGAAAACGCGATGCCGGACGTAAACCACAAAAGGTGATGCAATTTGCCGGTATCAAGCCGGGCATGAAGGTGCTGGATATGGTTGCCTCCGGCGGTTATTACACCGAAGTACTTTCACACCGGGTAGGACCAAGCGGACAAGTACTGGCACATAACAATAACTTTATCCTTACCGTGCTCGATGGCCGCTTTAATAAAGAAATTACCAAGCGCCTGCAAAATAACCGGCTGAAAAATGTCACCCGCTTTGAACATGAATTTGGCGATTTTAATTTGAACAATGAAATTGATGCCGCAACTATGATGCTTAACTATCACGATCTCTACGGTCAGGAAGAGTCGAAACGAAAAGCGGTACTGGCAGAGTTAAAGCAGGCGTTAAAACCCGGCGGAATTTTTGTGGTGATCGATATGGAAGCCAATCCCGGCAAACATAACCCGAAATTACACCGCATCCAGAGCAGCATAGTCAAAAAAGAGATACTGGCAGCAGGATTTGAACTGGAAAAAGAAGGTAACTTCTTGCGTAATCCGGATGACGACCATACCAAGATGGTGTTTGACCCCAGCATCCGCGGTAAAACCGACCGCTTTGTGTTTGTATTTAAAAAATCAACTTAATCCTTTATTAATATTAAGTACTTTTTAAAGGATTGCTTTTTGCACAGAGCCAGAGAATAAGGCTTTGTGTTTCCTTCTTCCCACTTTAAAGCTAATATTTATTAAAGCCTTATAGGCCTTTAATAATTATTCTTTTTCACGAATAAGGTTATCTATCCTTTTTTCCATTAAAACAGCCAATTGATAACCCATCATCTGATTCGCATGCCCATGATGTAATTCCCTGTCATTAAAATCATCATAGAGGTAATATAAATCGGAGATCGCATCATGGTAACCCGCCTGAGCCGAATACATCTCAATGGACTGATTCAAAAAGCGTTTAATATTATTTCGCAGAGATCCAATTTCCTTAGCAATTGCTTGACCCTCTTGGTCTTTATCATCTTTTAATTTATTTTCTTCGTAAGATTCACGTACTTCATTTTTAAGGATTTCTTTATCTTCCCCATCAATCTTTTCATCATCATAAAATTTGATCATCATTTTAAAGAGACAGTCAATTTTCAGGCTGACTCTTTTCTCCGAAAGAATAGATTCCTCAAATGATTCAAGTACGTTACTTACGTGCATCAAAGAGAAAGCAAGCGCAAATGGAGTGAAATGGAACGGTGCATTATATCGACGAAATAAATCAATCAAAAGATTACTCTTTTCAATGAGTTTATTAGCGAAATGATACTTCGCCAAATATGATAACTTGTTACTTTTAAAAAATACATCACACCTTTTTGAATAAGCTTCTAAAGCTAAACAAAAGTAACGTGTCTTACACAGTAAAGGGAAATGAGTGCTTTCAACTTTTTCAAATGCTCGCTCAGCTATGGCAATCAAAACGTAAAACGAAGAGTTCGCAGGATTTTTCTGTAAAGATTGTAATAAATTCACCATTTTCGGCTTAAGTATGAACACATCTTTTTGCTTCAAAACAACAATCATTAATGAACTTAACTCTGCCCGCATATCTTCTATCCCCTCAATAAAAACAGTATCTTCGCTATATTGAAGAAGTAATTTATTAGATAGAGTCTCAAGCAAGCTATACTGATAACAAGCTCGCATCAATAGTGAAATAACAGAATCACGGTAATAGTTTATAGATACCTTACGGCTGATTTGGAATAATTTTCGCAAGCTATTGAACACCTTAGACATCACATAAGCCAATAAATATTTAGCATTATCTTCAAGGCTCTTAGACCAATCAATAAGGTCAGGGTCGGGATGGTCTTCACACATATAAATAACAATAGCGGCGATATTGCAAAGCGTATGGCAGTATCTAAGTTGTTCATGCCATAACCGGGTTCGATTATCTTTTAGCCCAAAGAAATTGATGCCTGTCTCAATGCAGACTACGTACATCACCACTTTCTGTATTGCTGCATTAGCCTGGTATTTTCTTTTGGTAAGACCAGATAAAGGAAATGATCTCCAGTTTTTCTCACAGTCACGGGCAAGGTATGGATCACCAAACCAGTTAAGTATTTTACTAAAGTTTTTTGACTCCTGCTCCTGCATAGTTTCATCACCCACACAGGGATCGTAAAACCATTTTTTTAGCAGTTTTTTTAAATCTTCTTCTTGGACATGTAAATTATTTTCTTTTTTCTTTGGAGCTTTTTTAATCTCAGTAAATGAAAATTTAGAGAGCATACATTCACCAAAGTCAAACAGGCTAATAGCAACGGAGCGCGATACGTTACGAGAATGATAGGAAATATCGGTAGGTCGAATGTTCTCTTTAAACTCCTCAACCTTAGGCCCATCTTTATCTTTGGGCTCCTTAAATCTCAAGTAGTTATCTTCTACTGTTTTATATCTTTTCCCTTTGTAAAAAACATACTTTCGAAGAAAATGCAGACAAACGCCATAATGGAATTGAGCGCGCAACAATATGGAATTTAAAGGTTTCGAGCTGTCTTCACCTATAATTCCCTCTGTTTTTTCATAACAATTTCTAGGTATTATATTACGACCACGGTAAAAGTAGAGATCTCCTGTTTTATGATGAAGCTCAGCCATAATTAATGCATGATTGGCAGGAGCCCAACCAGGAGCTAAATCTTTTTTAGATTCAAACGGCACCAGATCTCTTGTAAACTCAGTCAAATTCCTGAACTCAGCAAGTAAATGTTCGATAAACCGAGTCCCTGACTCTACTGAGAGTCTTTTCTTTTCACTGATCCAGGCAAGTGCAAACATCGGCTGATACAAGAGTGCGGACTCCCTGAGCCCAGTAAAGCTTTGGTTAGAGTTCCATCCTGAATAGAGTACATTTATCAAATCTTTGGCATAGATATGGGCATCATTATACGCGGCTTCCGCAGGCTCATAGTTTCTCGCCAGTTCATAGGTCATAGCAATTTGCAATTTGAGCCTTAACCGTTTCATCACTAATTGCCAACCAATTTGAGATCTTGAAAGCTGCTTCACAGCAGCCAACGCACCTTTCATAGAAGAAACCCCACAAACCTCTTCCATCCTATTATCTATTTTGTGGACCGCAATACGATATTTATTACGGGCTATATCATACTCCTGATCAAATTCATTTAATTCACCAAGATCAGCAATCAGGTCAAAGTTATTTTTTTGCTGTTTTAGCTCTCGCTCTAATCTTTGTTTTAACGCTGCCGACTCTCCTAAGCTGAAGTTCAATGCTGCCATATCATGTGGAGAATACTGGGAGACAAAACGTATTTCATTAGCTAAATCACTTTTAAAGCGGAATTGATACATACCAAAACGTACGGGATGCAACAAATGTATTGATATATCATTAACAAAGTCATGTATTACCCTGCGTAAATTGGGAGCCCGGTGGATATCGGTAAGCTCATCAATTTTCTCTAGGTTACTCCAGGAAAAAGCACGAACATGGAATTTCAACAAAAAATTAGATAAATAAAAAATTGCAGTGGCTAACTTATCTTCTTTCTGTCTTATATCAATAGCAACAGAGTCCATGAGCAGACGAAACATATCACTGAACATAGGAATAGCATGCAAATCTGCATCAAGAAAAGTCAAACCATGCTGTGAAGCATCACCTGCTTTCGTCCCGACATAGCGGCTAAAAACTTCATACATACGCTTTGGATTACCAGCGGCGACATAAGTAAGATAATCACAAAAAGCCAGATAGTCCGGCATAATTATTTTACAGGCATCAACCTCTTTCTTCAGCTTACCTGTTATAGGCAGATCACCTATTATAGATGGCACAGTTACGGACAACAGGTACCAGTTATCAGTATTATTTATATCAATTCCCATTCCCAAGTTTTGTTCTCGCCAAAAAATGTTTGGAATTCTGAAATTATCAAATTGCAATTTAAAAAGCTGAGAACAAGGGCACTTTATAGGGTCAACTTTTTTCCGCAATTCCACGGCCCGAAAAACCTGTGCTTCAATAAACTCCCGCGTTGGTTGGATGATATTGGGGGCACTATCATTGCTATCCAGCACATCAGGATCTGTCAACAGGGAGGGTACATAAATAAGTGAATCAAAAATGCTAATTAACATAGGGTTCCGCACATTTTCATCGGCAAGCCACTCATCAAACAGCCCCCTGTCACCAATAAAAATACAACGCGTTTGAGTTGAAGTGATCAGGTTTTTCATATCTGACAGCAAACGATTAATTGATGCAATTTGAGTTTGCTTATCAACCGGCTGAGATTTATTTGTTGCTGCTCGCTCACCAGCACTAATCAAACCAAGTTTATCAAGTTCATCAAAAACAAAAGTTAGCACAGGTGTGGGTATTGCAATTTGTCGATTGCCAAGCCAAGGGAAAGGGTTAGTTATTTCATCCATAAGCTCCATAAAACTACGTTCAATATCCCGACTATTATCGGGGCTAAAAATATGCTTTCTGGATTTCGTTTGAAAAACACGTGAAGAACCGATACTTTGTGAAGCAGACTGTTCCCTATGTGCATTTAAGCTGGCAATCAATCGATCCAATTTTTTAAGCGTCCAACGACAACGGCCTAATGGGCTAAGCTGAAGAGCTAACACAACGAATAAGAACGTAAAGACATGATACATCTTGATTGAAGTACTTTTAGGTGATGTTTTTGAATAAAAGAGAAATGAGAGTAAGCTGTTTTCCGCCTTTTTTTCTTGTTCATGTATAGTCTTAAAGAAAAATGAATCCTGCCCAATCCATGGAAGTAGTTCGACTAAAGTCAATTTAACGTCAGCCGTTACTTCAACTACCTGAACTGAGTTGCCCTTTATTTTCTGCTCAACGACCGTAACAGATTTTCCCTCTGCTTTTTGCTTAACAATCAAAGTCGATTCATCAGCAGTTTTCTTCTGAACAACCAATGCAGGAGCCAACGAGGGAGGTTTACCGCCTAATTTCCATTCAAATATTAAAGTCGAGAAAGCCACAGTTAGGCAGATGGCCAAGGTTAATGTCCACGGATAGTACGACAACAGTACCTTAGGATTAATAGAAACAAAGCAATCACAATACTGTTTGCGCAAGGCGAGAAGCATGCTATTGATTACATCTTTATGGCTTGGTTCGCTAAAGCCAAGATTGATTTGCATCTTGAGCACCGGATAAAGAAACTTTTTAAACTGATAGGGATAAGTGAATTGGATTAAGCGCATTGCAGCTAATCTTTCAGGAGTTTCTTCGATTGCTAACCCCTTAAACCAAGGAAGCAAATAATGATTTTCAAAAACATAACGCAGAAAAAGAGGGGCAACGAATCCCCCAAAACGCCACATTATATTTATATTACAGTGTTCTAAACTAAAAAAAATGAGAAGTAGAGCAATGGGGAACAGAGTCAATAAAAATATATGGATAATTTTTATTGGAAAATATTTACTATAAAACTCCTTACTGTCCTCCCATGCCTTACAAAGGGCATAAGCACGCCGCCCTGTATATATAAGTATGCTCAAGAACAAAGAAATTCCTATTAACCCAACCCAAAACCCTGCAACATTCTTTGACCACCCAAAAAAGAAAACGAGTTCTACGATAAAATTAAAAAGAAATGCCCAAATAGACACAAAGAAAACCACCACAAGCCAGTCAAATGGTGACTCACTACATGAAGTACCAGCACGCCTAACTGCATCTTGTTCATACTCATACAAACAGAGATTAACAAACGTAGACTTACCTACCCCACGATTACCACTAACAAGAATAGATCCGGCACGCCCCATAGAGAAAAGGGATGAAAGGAGTCGGCTTCTAAGTTTCTTTCTGCCGACTATAACTCTATTTGCATCTTCCGTTGCCTTATATTCACGAGAAAATAGACCAAGCATGATCTGAAAGCTCGAAATTCAAGCCTAAGCAAAAAACAAATAAAACACCCAGCGTATTATTTATAACAACCATTATTCCTTTACCGCCAAGATCAACCAGTCCAGAATTGATAAGATTGCTCCATCAAGCGTAATGCAAGATTAGAATTAAACAAGATTTACAAACTTGCTTTTCTAAATAAATTTCAATCCCAGTAAGGAATGACCGGCAACTTTTTTATACAACATAAATTTATCCAATAAAAATAAATATTTATAACTCAGCAACCAAATTAACCAAATGCTTTACTAACAAAAAGGAGTGACGTATTTCACCAGCCGGGCAAAATCAATATTACCGCCGGTTAATATCAGGCCAACTTTTTTGCCTTTCATTTGCGGTTTTTCTTTAGTTAACGCCGCCAAAGGGGCCGCCGCCGCAGGCTCTGCCAAGTTATGGGTTTTCTGATAATACTGGTACATGGCCGAAGCAATCTCATCATCGCTGACTTTCACGATACGCTCTGCCCCGGCCTTGATAATATCAAACGCTGCTTGTATCGGCGAACGGGTGGCGACACCATCGGCAATCGTATTCACGCTATCTGTGGGGATCACCCTGCCCGCTGCAAAAGATAAAGCAAAAGTAGGCGCACCTTCAGAGACCACACCAACAATTTTCGTCTTCAGGCCAAGTAAATCCCGGGTTTTAATTAAGCCGCAAATTCCCGAGCCCATACCAACAGGCACATAAACCGTGTCTAAGTCCTGCACCGCAGAGAAAAATTCCAGCGCATAACTGGCGACACCTAATACCAGCTCACGCTCAAAGGGGGCTATCGCCTGGTAGCCGTATTCACGCTGTAATTGCAGGCTGTGCTGCCTGGCCGCTTCAAAGTCCTGACCGAAAATAACCAAGTTAGCGCCAAATCCCTTAATGGCACGGTTTTGATCTTCGTTATTGCCTTCGGGCACCACTATGGTCACCGGCATACCAACCTTTTGTCCGGCATAAGCCAGGCTTTGTCCGTGGTTGCCCACAGTAGCCGAAATAATGCCCTGCGGCTTTTGTGCCTGACTGTTAAGATGATTTAATAAAGCAATACCGCCGCGTACTTTAAAAGCCGTGGTCGGGGTATGATTCTCATGCTTTACCCAAACATCGCATTCAGTCTCCTGACACAATTGTGGCCAGTTATATTGCGGTGTCGGTAAAATATGCTGATGGACAAGTTCAGTGGATTGTTCGAGTTCTTTCAGGCTAAACATAATAGCAAACGGCCTTTTTGTTGTGTGAAATACGCTAAATCAGTTGACTTTGATGTTAGCCTGCGAAATTGTATGGCTCAATGATTATATTGTATGGCAGACAATAAAAATGTGGTCACCGGATCTGAACCAGGAAACTGGTCCTTTATATCAACGCCTGGTATCGGCGATGGCCAAAGCCATCAGCTCGGGGGAACTGGCAGTAGGAGATAAACTACCGCCACAGCGCCAGCTTGCCTGGCACTTAGGGGTCAACCTCAGCACAGTCACCAAGGCTTTTCAGGAAGCCACCAAGCGCCATTTAATCTATGGCGAAGTTGGCAGAGGCACCTTTATTTTAGGGAAAAGCACAGAGGCCGCCCTGTTTGAGCTCAAACAAACCAAGGCAGATCAACTTATCGATCTCAGTACCCATGTTCCTGCGATAAGTCCATCAGATAAGCATCTTGAAACAAGCTTAACGGCACTGCTGAGCCGTGAAGCCGGTGTCAGTGAACTGCTGAATTACCACAGCCCGCAGGCCTTGCAGGAAATGAAAATTGCTGCGGCAAACTGGCTGGCTGAATTTGACTATCATATTTCCCCGGCCGCTTGCATCACCACAACCAGCGCACAAAATGCCTTGCTGATCACTTTATTAACTTGTTGTGATAAAGGCGATACCGTATTGGTGGATGAACTGACCTTCCCCGGTATCAAGGCGGTGGCCCGGGTATTGGGATTAAAGCTCTACGGTATCAAGATGGATGCTCAGGGCATGCTGCCCGAATACTTGGATCTCGCCATCAGAACCACCAAAGCCAAAGTATTGGTATCTGATCCAACATTACAAAACCCTACAGGAAGTAGCATGGGCAAGGCACGTAAAAAAGCCTTTGTTGAAGTCATAACAAGCCATGATATTTTGTTTATTGAAGAATTCGTGGTCGGTGCCCTGGCAAGTACTGCACCGATATCTGAGTCGATAAAAAGTCACTCGGTACTCATCACCAGCTTTGCCAAAACTGTTGCCCCAGGAATACGTTTTGCCATCCTCGCAGGAGAGCATGACATCATCAAACAAATGGATAACGAATCTCATGTGACCAGCTGGCAACTGAGTCCGTTAATGGCCGAGATTGCCAAACAGTGGATTAATGACGGCACAGCCCGTAAGCGGCTTCACTGGCAGCAACAAGAAATTAAACAAAGGTATCAACTTTTTAATCAGGTTTTTGCCAAAAGCTTCTGCCTTATCAACCAAAACTGCAGCTCCCATATCTGGCTGCCGGTACCAATTGATGCCGATATTTTTGCGCAAAGCTGCCAACAGCAAGGTGTTGCCGTAGTGCCTGCCTCACTCTTTGCGGTAGGCCATCAATTCCCGCAATGTATCCGTGTCAGCCTGACCGCAGCTAAAAGCCGACAACAGTTAAAAGCCGGATTAGAGCTGATTAGGGCGCTCATCAGCGCTTATTAATATAAAAACAAAAACGAACAATTAATTTGATGACTCAAATTTTGGCTGTGATAGAGTGAAATGCATCCATTAGCTGGTTAAAGCTAATGAGTTATTAAAAAACAATAGACTAAGATTATTCCAGAAAAATTATGATTAAGACTCTTATCCCCCTGTTAGCCATATTTTCATTTACCAGCCTGGCAAACGGCACTGAAGCTTTAACGGTTGACCGCTCACTGTCGAACCAGCTGCACTTGTCTTTTCCCAACGACAGGGATATCAAACCAAAAGAGAGTGATTTTAAAATCATCAATTATGTACTGATGAGCAACGAACAGGGAGAGCGCTGGAGTGTGATCACCCTGACCAATACCTCCTCCGGCAACCGCATGCTGGAGCAGCACCACCTGATGGCCTTATTTGCCGACGGTAAGCGCCGCAGCCCGCTGGAGTATAAATTACATTTTGAGGGCAATGAAACCCAGTCGATCACCGTCTCTTTTGGTGAAAGTAAGTTTCCTATTTTGAGTTTATATTCCAGCCAAGATCTCTAATATTTCAAATTTGATACTTGTTTCCAACTAATACTCTGGATATAGATATAAAAACCTCTACAGAAATCAAGCCTTAGCCGGTTAACCACTTGCATAAAATCCCGGACATGGTATTTTCCTCCCACAATAATTTTTAGGAAGAATTTTCTCATGCCAAAGGCGAGTGAAGTTAAAAAGAATACCGCAATCGAATACAACAATAGTGTTTATATTATCCGCGATATCGAGCGCTCTGTACCCCAGGGTCGCGCCGGTGGCAGCTTATACCGTATGCGCATGTACGATGTGGTGACCGGTGCAAAAGTAGACCATACCTTTAAAGACAGCGAGATGCTGACTTTGGCCGATTTAATCCGTCGCCAGGCGATGTTTTCTTACCTTGACGGTGATGAGCTGGTGTTTATGGACAATGAAGACTACACCCCTTATAACCTCAATAAAGAAAGCATCGCCGATGAAGTGATGTTTATTGATGAGAACACCCAGGGTATCCAGGTAATTTTAGTAGACGGTTCACCGGCAGGCCTTGATTTACCGTCAAGCGTTGATCTGGAAGTTGTTGAAACTGACCCATCCATTAAAGGCGCTTCTGCCACTTCACGTACCAAACCGGCCACTTTATCTACCGGTTTAATCATCCAGGTACCTGAATACATTTCTACCGGCGACAAGGTTAAAGTGAATACCGCCGAGCAGAAATACATGAGCCGCGCCGACGCTAAATAATGTAGCATCAAACTAACCAAACTAAGAAGCTGACGACCATTTTCGATCGTCAGCTTTTATTCCAACTTGTTCACACGCTTACTGCTAATTCACTATTACTAATCGCGCTTTCCTTCAAAGCGTGCCAACAAATAAAACCACACCTTAGTTCACATCTAGCGTGACATCGCTAAAGGTCAAATAAGCCCTGATGCCAATATGAATGGGTTCACTGCCGTTAAGCTCAACGGTACAGGTCTCGTTATTGCCGTCTGAATAAGGTCGGCAGATATAATCACCTGTGGTCGGCTGACTTCCTTTTTGAATATACAAGTCGGCATCACCAGTGCCGCCGGAAATGGTGACATTTATCTGATTGACCCCGCCTGGCGGCTGATATTCATCGTATATCCAGTTCCCCTGGGTTGCCGATAGACCTGTTTTAGGAAAATCATCGGGAATATCGGTACTGACCGTGGCAACAATAGTGACATTGTCAAATGCCGCATAGCCAATCACTTTAATGTGCACCCGCCCAGCACTGGTCATATCCAACGTACAAGACTCGTTATTACCGCTAAGGTACGGACGACAATCATAATCATTCTTGGTCGGCGCACTGCCGTTTTTCACATAAAGGTCGGCATCGCCCGTGCCGCCGCTGATATTGATGAGTACATTGTTATTACCGGCGGGAACATCAATAAAATAGTCGAGTTCACCGTTTGTAGCGGCGGTTAACCCGTTAACCGGTACCCCTGACTGCAGCTCTCCCGGCTGGCCATCAGAAACATTCACACTAATATTACTTTGCGTCTGATTGCCAACATCATCTGTCACCTGCAGTGACACGGTATAATTGCCGGTTGCAGCAAAGGTATGCTGCATAGTGGCAGCAGTTGATACCGCAACATCGTCCACTGACCAGCTGTAGCCAACAATAGAGCCGTCAACATCAACAGAGCCGGTACCGTCAAAGTCACAGACTAATGCATCACAGCTGTAGTTGATCACGGCCACCGGCGGCTGATTACCACCGCTGTTATTATCGCCAAGCGGCGGCACATCGTTAAAATAACTGGAAACTTGCGGCCAGATTCGATCAACCCTTACCCCCTGGTTTTCACAGCCGCCAAAGTGATGCAAGGCAATCACCTTATTGCTGGCCGCGGCAATGACCGGCGAGCCGGAAGAGCCGCCGATAGTGTCACAAAAATAACCGGTATCTGTACCCGCACCCCGGCCGTTGGCAGTGGCAAGATCTATTTCACATAAACCGCTGGCATTGGAATCACTTTCTATCGCCAGCTCTTTCGGATTACCCGAACCGTGCTGGGCAATATAAATACGCTCCGATAAGTTCGGCGTTCTCACATCCAACCCGAAGTTACCGAAACCGCTAATGCTATTAAAATCATTCACGGAAAACAGGGTATAGTCGAGTTCATAGTCGCTTTTAAGCAAAGTATTACCGGTCACTTTTACCGTACCCGCATAATCTGACCCGCCGCAGCTTGTTTTCTGGTAATTAAACCAGACTTCGGTATTGCTCAGTACACTCTGGTTCTCGACACAATGCTCGTTGGTAAACATCAGGTTGTCTTCGCCGACACGCCAGCCGGTACATAAACCGCTGCCGGACATCAGCAAACGGGCCACCGGACGGGTGCGCTCATATTCGATCGGGTGTGAACCGGCCCAGCAGGCAACATCCCGGCGCTCATTCACGCCGCAAGTTGACTCAATACCAATATCACCGGATGAACTTTGCTCGCCAAAATAATTGATATCATCGCTATTAAGCCCGGCATTGAAACGGTCAATATTGATTTGATGATGCGCCTGCCATTTGCTGCCCGGTGCCAAGGTCAGGGTCACCAATGCGGTATCACCAAAAACCGACATCGCGGAAAACTGGTTAACACCGTTTTCTACAGCGCTGTCATAAGTGGCCTGGTTTCTGGCAACACCGTCATAAACATACCGCTCTTTACCGGCAACATCGGTCACCGCCACCGAAGCACCGGCAGGAATGTTAAAGTGGCTAAAATGCACTTTAATAAACTCGGCGCCGGCTTTATGAATCTTGATCTGATATTCACGGCCACTGCCATCGGCAAGGCTCAGTGATTTCTGAGGCGATAAAGCAAACTTCTGTTCAACCGTCTCTGCGATAATTGCCACGGGTGCGGCAGTCTTTTTCACCGTATCGGCATGTGCCGTCAGGCTGACGCCACTGAAAACCAGTAAAGCTAAAACATATTTATACATAGTCAAGTCGTCCTTTTTGACTCAGGTGGGTTAACAGGTGTATGTAATACCTGCGTTATATTTTCGTTAAAGAATTACTTCGATTTAAGCTTGGTCTATAAATCGCTTTTTTATTAGCCAACTAGAAGCAATTTTCAGCCAAGTTATCGATACAAACACCACCATCCATATCGCAATAAAAAATCAACTTACCTGAGACCTTGTTGATTTAAGCAAAAAAGTCCGGCTAAGCCGCGATTACCGCTTTCCCACAAAAGCAGCTAATATTAATTTTCTAAGGTATGTAACATTCAGGAAAAGGGACTATCGTGAATATTAGTATGCTTGCCAGGCAGCCCATCTACAATCATGACAACCAGTTGTTTGCTTTCGAGTTGTTATATCGAAGCGACGATAATCAAAACGCCGGGGTAACCAATGATTTTGAGGCAACATCCAAGCTGCTTGCCAACTTGTGCATGAATTCCCTGGATGAAGAAATATCGGCCAACCGCCCGATATTTATCAACGTAGATTTAGCCTTTCTCACTTCCGAGAGTTTTTTTTCCGCCCCGCCCCCCAACGTGGTATTCGAGATTTTAGAAACAGTGGAAATCAGCGAATTCAGCATCAACTGTATCAGAAAGTTAAAGCAAAGAGGCTTCACCTTTGCCCTGGATGATTTTGAATTAGATGGCCAGCACTCAAAACTTTTTCCCTATATTTCTTACCTGAAAATAGACGTACAGGCAGAGTCCCTCGATGATGTAGAACAATACCTGAATCACCTTAATGGCCATAATTTCACCCTGCTCGCCGAGAAACTCGAAGATGAAGACTGCTTTAACCGCTGCCAGCAAATGGGGTTTGAATTGTTCCAGGGCTATTACCTGGAACGCCCGAAAATAATCACCGGCAACAAGGTAGCCGCCAACAAACAAGTGGCTTTACAATTGATTTCTGAGCTGAGCCGTGAAGACATTGATAACGATAAAATCGCCGAGCTTATTGCTACCGACCCACGGTTAACCTTTAAATTATTAAAAATTGTCAACTGCCCCTTATATCCGTTTAAACGGGAAATCCAGAATATCCATGAAGCCGTGGTAATGCTGGGAGTCGATATCATCAAACAGTGGGCGCAAATCCTCACCCTGGTATCGGAATCAGAGCAGCCCCTTGAGCTGTTCCGCACCTTGCTGGTACGTGCAAAAACCTGCGAGTTATACAGCAAGTCCATTAAACTCACCAATGCTAAAGACGCTTTTACCGTCGGCTTGTTTTCAGGACTTGATGCGGTATTAAACACTAAGCTTGAAACGATTTTACAGGAAATACAACTGGCGCCTCATGTGAAAACGGCTTTACTTGATAACGACAACAGCGAGCACAATGTATTATTGCTCGTAAAAGCATATGAGAAAAATATTGCCCTCAAACCGGCATTATCACAACATCAGCAGGAAGATTTAGTAAAACACTACTGGCAAGCGGTCAAATGGAGCGATACTATCATGACATTAATAACCTGAGCGATAAGCGCTGCTGCTTCAGCTAAAAGGGGCTGACACCGCTATTCATGCCCCTTAAGACAGACTTTAATTTAGGTGTCTTTACTTTAAAACGACAGCAAATTATGTCAATAAACTTAAAATTATGATTCCGTTAGCAAAAATTTCCTGCAGTAGTTAAAGCTATCCAATTAATTCAAGACTTTACTACAAAGCCAATACTGCTACACATCATCTAGCTATTGAAAATAACCATCACTGCTGACCAAGCTATTATTAGGCGCAAAGGCGTAAGCATGCTAGTATGCCAACTCAGGTAGCAACTCAAGTAGCCGTATTTTAGTATGTACAAGCTGTATTATTTACTTGGTTTTTTACTGGTTTTTAATGTATCAGCCCAAACCCCCGTTGGCGCCAACTACGAGTTTGCCTCAATTGAATATCTCTCTGAGCAGGAACTTGGCCGTATCGTGCTTCCTCAAATTTATAAAAACCTGGGCATAGATATCAACATCATCCCCCTCCCCGCCAATCGCGCCCAATATGTTGCATCGTCAGGCAACAAGGATGGCGAAATTATGCGGATATGGACCTACGGGGATGAAAACAGCACCACTATCAGAGTACCCACCCCTTATTATTATCTGGAAACCATGCCGTTTGTATTAAAACAACAGCAGATCACTATCAGGCATATAGAAGACCTGAAACACTATAAACTGGTCAAAGTCAGAGGTGTTAAACATACCAATAATATAACCGCAGGGCTGAGTCAGGTATATGAAGTAAACAGCACGGAAGCCATGTTCAGATTACTAAGAAGCGGCAAGGTCGATGTCGCCTTAACCAACACCCTTGACGGTAACCTGGTACTTAAGAGACTGGGATATCAAAATATTATTGCCATGGAAAAGCCGTTAGCCGTATTACCGCTTTATCACTATATTTATCAAAAGCATCAGGCTTTAGTCCCGGTCATAGATCAAGAAATCAAACGTCTTAAAAATAACGGTGATTTACAACAGCTGATTGAAAAAGCAGAAAAGCAGATAATCCAGAACAAAGGTTTATATGTCACACCTTAATCACACCCGTTCATGCTTCCTGTTCATTCTTCCTGTTCATTCTTCCTAACATCTAACACCTCCTTAAACATTTATCAATAAGCCAGTAATATCTTTAACCCCGCCCAGACGAACAAGAAAATATTAAATCATTATTATTCAATACATTGGCTAATTTATATCCACTTTTATGTTTTATTGATTAAATTTTATTTAAATATATTGTATGCAATATATTATTTTCCTGCTAAATTCTAAAAGCCAGGTTTATCAACTTGCCAGCTTACCCGTATCCATTAGTTGCCAAGCCCCCAATGTTAAACCCGGTTTTAGGACAAAAAAACAATAAAGATAAAAGGAAGATAACATGTCTAACAAAATAATATCCGGACTCTCCCTGAGCCTGCTGTGCTGCAGCGCCTGGGCGGGTGCCTCACTGAAAACCGCATCACTGCCCGCAGATTTAGCCTTTCTAAATCAAGCCGCCAATACCAGTAAAGCGAGTGGGCAAATTTGCGGTACCGACAATAACAACCAAAGCTGGCAGCAAATCCAGCGGGAAAACCGCCGCTTTCTCGCCGACAGCAAAAGCCGCAGTAATGAAATATTAAACCAGCTACAACAAACCCAAGTCGCGGCCACTGAAAACAGCCAGGCCGTTGACGGCCGTTATTACGTCCCGGTTGTGTTTCACATTTATGGCCGGCAATTTAATTGCGATAATGGCGGCGACTGCTTAACGGATGAGAAAATCATTGATGCCCTCAATAAAACCAACGAAGATTTTCTCGGCCTCAATACCCAGGACGGCCCCATAGCCGCAGAATTTCAGGCGATCAGGGAAAACCTCAATATTGAGTTTGTATTGGCGCAAAAAGATCCTTCCGGCCAGGCTTCAACCGGCATTGTCCGCTACAATCGCGAGCAAAAAGGCTATGGTAACGGCTCCAGCCATAACAGCGAAATCGCCGCCGACGCCTGGGATAATTTCAAATATATGAATGTCTATATTATGAATGATCTCTATGACGACGGCAGCACCAATAACTCAGGCGTTGCCTGGTATCCCCAGGTTTCTATGTCTCAAAACAATACTGCGCGGGTGGTATACAACGGTGCTTACCTGGGCACCAATACCAATGAAAACTTCCGCTCGGTATTAACCCATGAGTTCGGTCATTTCCTCAACCTTCCCCACACCTTTGAAGACGGCTGCAGCGTACACCAGGCAGGTTTTTGTGAAGTCACAGGTGATCGCACCTGCGATACCCCGCAAATGGGCAGCTCAGATATGGCAGACAATCATCTGAACTGCATGGGGCAAACCACCAATACCGAAAACTTTATGCATTACACCGACAATTACGCCATGTTTACCGCCGAGCAAGTCAAACGTATGACCGCCGCCTTGCACGGCCCTGCCCGGGCAAGTTTATGGAGCAACAGTAATTTGATCGCCACCGGTTTATCCCAATACACCAGTGATGCAGATCACCCCTGGGATGGCTCGGGTACCGACTTGATCCCCTCAGGCAGCACCATAGTCGATATCAGCGGCATTTCTGCCAACAAGGGAGAAGTAGAGACCTTCGCTGCCGATATTCCAAGCGGCACCCAGGCGGTGGCTTTTTACCTGGACGGCTTTGGCGATAAAGACCCGGATCTGTATGTCTCCAAAGGCAGTGAACCGCAAAAAAATGGTGATAACTGGATAGCAGATCACATCTCGTTTAAAAGCCCGGGAACAGCCGAACTCATCACCCTCTCCAGTCCTTCTGCCAGCGATACCTATTATGCCGCGGTGGATGCCTATTCCGAGTACAGCAATGCCAGGTTAAGGGTATTGGGCACTACAGATCCAAGCCTTTGTGATACTTGTAGCCGTGAGTTCTTACACGACGAACAAAACCTGCAATCCGCCAAAGGGGCAACACCGAAAGAATACCAATTCAATGTGCCAAACAACGCCAGCAAAACCCTGGTGGTGATCCCCGGCGGTTATAGCGGCGATCCCGACATTTACGTGCGTAAGGGGCAAAAACCCACCAATGATAACTACGACTGCCGGCCTTTTAGCGCGCCTAAGATGGCGGAGTACTGTGAAATCAGCGGCGGCGGCACTGTCCATGTCATGATTGACCCTTTCCTCGAATACTCAGATGTTCAGCTGCAGGTTTATTATGAAATCAATGATCAGGCAGGCCAAAGCCCCGTAGCCCGAGCCAACGGCGACTATTCGGGTGTCCAGGGACAGGGCGTCAACTTTAGCAGCGCCGGCAGCAATGATCCCGACGGCAACATTGCCAGCTACCACTGGCAGTTTGGCGACGGCACCAGCAGCAGCGATGCAGATCCCGTACATACTTACACCAGCAGCGGTGAATTTACTGCCACCCTGACCGTGACCGATAATGACGGCCTTGAAGCTACAGATAGCGCCACAGTTACCATCAGCAGCCTGTCTTCACCGCTGGAAAGTGTTTGCGAAACCCAGGCTGCCATCACAGGCGGGCGTTTAACCTCGGGTAAAGCCGAATGTTTGGGGACAAGCCAGAATATTTGGCTGAGCCTGCCGGATATCAGCGGACACCAGAGCCTGGCCGTCACCATCGCCCACGGTCAGGGGAACCTGGATTTATATTACCGCCACGGCGGCTGGCCTTCTGACGGCAGCTATGACGCCTCTTCGGAAAATTCCGGTAACAGTGAATGTATCTATATTGCCGATCTCAGCCAGATCAGCAGCTATTGGGGCTATTTCCGGGTGAAAAACTCCACCGGCGGCGCTACTATGTTAGCGGAATTTGATACCGACGGCTGTCGCCAGTAATAAATTTTTTGAGCAAAACGGTCCGGTAACAGGACCGTTTTACCTGCCATAACCGCCTGACAATACTTTAAAACAAAGCAAGTGTTACAAAATCAAAGTGAAGCGATAACCGGGACTCCCCGATAGCAACTTTGCAGCTCAAATAGAAAAGTCCATTACTGCTTTACTCTGATGCCGCTTGTTCATCGCAAATAACTTGTAATCCATATCCGACTGCAAAATATGCCTGGCGAGCCAATTATACATAAAAACGGCTATTTTATGATGCAATTCAATATCATAGTCATCCAACTTTGCTTTTAACCGGATAAACTTTTTGATCAGTGCCCTATGATGCTTACTATGTTCGACCAGCCTTGGATAACGCATCTCAGCCAGCAACTTTTCTTCTTCGCGAAAATGGTATTGTACGTACAGACCCAGTTGTTCAAATATCCTGACAACATCCTCTTTGTTTTCCGAATGAAAAAACTCGTTAATGAGTAGAAACAGTTTTTTGTGCTGTTCATCCATACTTTTATTGCCAACAGAATATTCAGGACGCCACTCAATTTCCTCTACCGGGGAATTATCCTGTTTCTTCAATGTTTCTTTAATTTTATTCACCTCAGCCCGTACCGTTTTATAAATCACTCCCTGGCTGGACGGTTTGACAATATAAGCATTAATCCCAAGCAACACCCATTTTTTTATCAACACTTTGTCTTTGTTATGGCTAAAGGCAATTATCGGCAGTTTGCTGCCTGAGGCG
Organism: Thalassomonas sp. RHCl1; assembly: GCF_947387555.1. GTDB lineage: Bacteria > Pseudomonadota > Gammaproteobacteria > Enterobacterales > Alteromonadaceae > Thalassomonas. Next base: position 51,520 of record NZ_CANDNZ010000021.1, on the reverse strand, counting down.
CGGATACGCTCGGTCACTTCAATGCCGTCCAACTTCGGCAGGCCATAGGCAAGCAATATAATATCCGGGCTAAAAGAAACAAACTGCTGCAAGGCATCAATACCGTTGCTGGCGACAGCAAAATCAAACTCGGTTTTCTCAAAAATATCTTTTAACACTTGCACCATTAAACTCGAATGCTCGGCAATCAGCAGTCTATACCTTTTCCTTTTTTTAGCTTGCTCAGGCTCGGCATTGCGCTCAGGCAACTTGCTTTTGCCGTGCAAATAATTTTCTATCTTTTGTGGGATATCCGCGCCCGAAGGCGTGACTTTAGCAGCTATGCTTTGATTGATTTTTTCAACATCAAGCAGTTGCTCTAAAACATTTTGCATTTGAAAAGAAATGTTTTCATTAAGTTCGCTCATGGCCGTTTCAACAATTTGCTGAAACAACAAGTGAATCTCATCGTTATCCAGCTGCTCTCTGGCTGAAGTAAAAATTTTGGTTTCACAGATATCCAACTGCTGCCGGAAGGACTTTTTCAGGCTTACCCCGTGCTCAATACAAGAAGCAAGCTCTTCCTCCCCTTCGGCGATTAAATCATTGATACTGGTGTTTTGTTTGCTTTCAACAAGCTTTAACGCTTGCTGCAGCACCAGTTTCAGCCTGTAAGGTTCATTCAAAGGATTGATAATGGCATAGTTATCGAACAAGCCGTTCTCACAGGCAATAAATGCCCGTGGCGACTCTTTGTTGCTGATTAACAAAACAGCAATATGCGGGGTGATATCCCTGGCATGGGACTCTAAGAATTCAGCATAAAATTTAATGCTGTTACTGACATTATTGCAGGAGAGTAAAATGACCTTAGGCTCTAAAACAATCAAATCATCAGTGCATGAATCGCTTATTTTCATCGAGTGGATGTTGATATCAAGATCTTGAATACGTTTTATGGCTTCATGTATCACTTCCGATTCTTGATAAAGAATAACAACATCGGGGTTATGACAATGATTTCTCCTGACAGCCATATGCACTTCATCCTTAAATTGATCTTATAGATAGTGTTAATTAATCACGGCGACGATTTTTAGTATAGAACAAATCATAAGAACAGCAGCATGCTCTGCCCTATGCTTCCTCCAAAAAATTCAATAAGTTAGCTCATGACAGCCAAAGCATGAACCAGAAGACAGCTCAGATGAAGATGTCATATCGATAATGACCGTAAACAAAGCCAACCCTGGATACACAGACAACAAGATGAAAAAATTCAACTATAATTTTCCGGTATAACACAGTTCAGGCTGGTATCTGTAAACGTCAACCAGGGACAGAAGTACGTATTGCCGTGCCCGCGCAATCGAGAAAAAATGACTTGCCACAGGTCCCTTATGCCAACACTTTCCAGCAAAGCGCTCAGTTTAGCGTCAGGTATTTATCTTAGCTTTATCGGCGTTGCTTTCGGGGCTGATACAGAAGAAAGTAACCCCTACCTTACCGGTATCTCCCTTGAAAACTTACTCAACATTACCATTACCTCAGCTTCCGGCACCGAAGAGACAGTAGCCAATGCCCCCGCTTCCCTGGTGATCATCACCGCCGAAGATATCTACCAACGGGGTTATAGTAACTTTAATGAAATCTTCGCGGATCTGCCGGGCTTTGATGCCTACGCCGGCAACGGCGATCGCCCCAACAAAGCCTTCCAGCGGGGCTACCGTCAGCCCTATGCCTCCCGCACCCTGATTTTACTTAACGGCCGGGTACAAAACGAAATTTGGGGCCACTACCTGAATATCGAACGGCAAATACCCATGAGTCGTGTCAGCCGCATCGAAGTGTTATACGGCCCGGTGGGGGTTATTTACGGACCCAATGCCTTTCTCGGCGTGGTCAATATCATCACCAAAACCGGCGCGGATCATATGGAAGACGGCATGGAAGGCAGCATACAAACCAGCTATGGCAGCTATAAAACCCGGGATATCGAATGGGGATTCACGGCAAAACAAGGTGACTTTATTTTTGATATTGCCGGGAAACTGTTCGACAGCGACGGCCCGGATCTTGATGACTTTTCCAGTCAATATGAATTTTACAACGCCGCGGACTTAGCCAATGCCAGTATCTGGGGGCCTTTATTGACCGGCAACAACGGCGGCCCTTTTATCTCACGCGGTGCCCCCTATGGCCAATATAACGACCCGGATGATCAAAACGGTTTGTTTGCCAGCCTCAGTTATAAAAGTCTGCGGGTTTTCTACAATGAAACCGAAGTTAATATGAGCTACGGCATGGAATACCTGTCTCGTTATGTCCAACCCCACGGTCCCTGGTATTATCATACCGACCAATGGGGCGTTGAAATCGACCACAGTTTTGATTCCAGCCTGCGCATCAAGGCCCTGTATACCGAAAGGGATTCCACCTCTGCCGGCAATTACAGCGAAGCGGCAGAAAACAGTTATACCTCATTATCCTTATGGCACTCCCTGGCAAGTTCTGAGCTGTTTCAGCTTGATGGCGAATACCGCCTTAACGACACCTGGCTACTCACCGGCGGTATTAAATATGAAAGCAAATCCCTGCCCCGGGGATTTGAAGTTTGCGGTTATTTTAATGCCTTCTCACCCTTTTGCGGCACCCAGGAACAGTTACCGGGGGAGTTGGGGCTAGGCGCCGGTATTTTTTCTCCCACTACAGACAATTTTGTTCTGCCCCCGGCGCTAAGCCGCCGCCATCCCGGCGAACTGCTGGCGGACACCACGGATGAAGGAGTTTATGCCCAGGCCATTTACGACAAAGATAACTGGCGTATCAGCGCCGGGATACGCTATGACAACAATAATATTTATGCCAGCACCACCAACCCCAGAATATCGGCGATCTACCGCTTTGATGAGCATAACACGCTAAAACTCCTCTACGGCGAAGCCTTCCAGGAACCGCAGCCCAACCTGGTCTTTGTCGCCTTTTCCGCCCGGGCAGCCAGCGAAGATGTTGGTCCGGAAACGTTAAAAAATCTTGAAGCCATTTATATCCACCAGGGAGACCACTGGAGCCATGAGTTTTCCGCTTATCTCACCAAGTTTGAAGGCGTGATCCAGGAAGAGCCCATTCCCGAAAACTTAAGCGACAAAAGACAAGTGCTCGCGGCAGAGTACCGCGGTCGCTTTTTCTACGATAATTTTATTAAAGGCGCAGACGAGATCAGTGGATATATCTATTACACCTACACAGACGCGCAAAGCGATATTTTTTATTCTTACGAGCAAGACAGTAACGGCAATGTGCTCGGCTGGCAAAACGGCGAAGCCGATACCGGCGATATCGCTCCCCACAAATTTAAAGCCGGGTTGGATTTGCCTTTAACAGATACTTTGTCGTGGAACCTGCGCCTGCTCTATCATGGCGAAACCAGGCTTTATGGCCGCAATCCTCTGCGAACCCTGGAGCAAAAGCTGGACGCCTATACTCTGGTCAATACCAACCTCAACTGGCGGCTTGACCCTTTCACCTTCACCTTAAAAATCAACAACCTTTTTAACGAAAGCTATTATGCCCCCGGCGATCAGGGCGCCAACGGCGGAAACCTGGAAACCCAGGCCATGGGCATAGCCGTTGGTTTTTACAGCTCGCTTCTGCCGCAATTGGAGCGAAATTATAGCTTGTCGATGAAAATAGCGTTTTGATGTTATTCCGGAAAAAATGACAAGGTCAATAAAGAGAGTAATTCATGACAACTGATTACCAGGCGAGCAAAAAGCTTAAAATCTTGATCATCAATACCGATATGGCTGCGGGTATTAGCTTAAAAAAGATCCTGCTTAGCCTGGGCAGACATGAAGTCGTTATTAAAAGAGATGCCCGTTACCTGGTAGAGAAAAAGCAAACCTTTGCCTATGACTTGATTATTATCCAGGACGAACATGACTTTACTTTTTCGGGCCCGGATCTTATCCGCTATTTTACCCGTAAACACCTGGTACCCATCTGGTGTAAATTTGTCTTACTGACATCCGGTGCCATCGAAGAGAACTCCAGTATTATCTTCCGCCATCTGCGCACCGAAATGTTACCATCTCCGCTTTCGCCAAAAACAGTACAAAAGCTGCTCGCCATTACCCAGGCTTCTTTAAACCTGTTCCAGCCGGTGTTAAAAAATTTACACAGTTTGTCTGCAGCGGTACTGGTAAAACAAGTCAGTACGATTAACAGCAGCAAGCTGTCGAGCCTGCATAAAGATGAACTGCTGTTATTGAAAATTAAACTGTTATTTTTGGGAGCGCACCCGGAACTGGCCTGGCAACTGACAGCAAAAATCGCCCATCCCGGAGATAAATACCGGGAGCAATTATTTATCAGCTTTACCTCAGGTCAGAAAGAGCAGTTCATACAAACCCTGGAGTCTGCCGATATACAAGAATATTACTTTCGCGGTTATGTTTATTATGCCACTTATCTGGCCTTGATGGAGCATAAGCCCGACCAGGCCCTGACCAGCTTTAGCAAACTGGAGGCTTTGGTATTGCGTCCCAACGAAATTGATACCTGTGCCCTGTTAATATTACAGAGCAAAGGCCTGGCAGCCGCGATCGATTTTATCCACCACAAACAAAAAATAAAAACCAGCTTTTATTATGCCAACAGCCTGTCCATCAGCCTGATGAAAGTTTATGTCAGCGCCCTGATTGCCGGTGATACCGGCACCTTAGATAAAGCACAGATATTGGCGGCTTTAGATAATATTCTCACCGATAACACTTTTGATAAAGGCAGTTTCAAATTCGATATTTACGAGCCCTTTATTAAACTGGGCATGGCAATACTGGCGGAAAACGACATCAAAACCGAGTTTGAACAACTCTGCAAAGACAAAGAAGCCTACGATGTCATCCAACTCAACATCCTGCTGTATTTTGCCAATAAGATGGCGTTAGCCGGCATATCATTGGATATTCATAAGCAAATCGAAAAGTGTTACGCCCGGTTAGAAATGTCTCCCGAATTATTGTCTTTTAAAATCACCAACAAGCTGGTGTTGCAAAACACCCTGAGTAAAGACGAATTAATAAAACGCCACCGTGAGTTGGGCAATCATCACTGGCATGAAAACCGCCGCTTTCGCGCCCTCCGTCATTTTCAAAAAGCCGATGCCTTCGCCGGGGATAACAGCCAAATCAAACTCTACCTGCTCACCATCATGTCCGAATTGCGCATAAACCGCTATTGGGGTCTTGAGCCCCCGGCATTAATCGAGGCAATTGACAAAAACTCCCTGACCCAGGCACAACAACAAGAATTCGAGCAGTATCTGAAAACCCAGCAGAGCAAAGTTTAAGCTGAACTTTGGGCTTGCCAGGTAAAGCTCAACTCTTTAGCCGGGCTTGCCTCCTTTTCCAGCTTCATGTTTCAGGGCGATGGCATCTTTTAGGCCGACCACTGACTTTAAGGTATTAAACCAAAAAGGAGCACCGAGACTGATGAGAATGGTACTAAAGAACAGTCCCAACAAGGTTTGCAGCGACAGGTAATAATCAACCGTTTTTTCCGGCAGAACCTGAAAGCCAAATTTACTCAGGCTGCGATACTGCTCCAGGCCAAAGGTCACCGCCTGCTGCTGCGCCTGCTCTATAGCAGCCTCCAACGCAGCCTGGTACTTAACAGCTAACATCTGCATCTGTATATCGGAAAACGCAGGCTGTTGCCGCACTAACTGATTAAAGTCACTTATCGCTTCTTTTGCACTGTCATTTTCCTGCCTGGCCAGCGCCTCAAGTGACGGATATTGATCGACAAATTGCTGATTAATTTTTTGCACAATATCACGCACCGGCGGAGCATTTCTTATCTCAGCTTTTGCCAGAATCCCCTGTCCCTGCAACACCAGCGCCTGCCTGAAATCATTATCGACAGATAAACGGTTCAGTAAGGCAAAAGCATCCAGCTGCATCAGTAACACAATCAGGGCGGCAACACAGATACTGATTTTATCCATCTGGCTTTTAAATAACGCCCTCATTTCATCTTCAGCCTGTTCAAACATCTGCTGCAGGCGAATATCCGTTATCGGCTTGTCGATAGAAAATTGATGGTACACCGCTTTGACTTTATCAAAACCGACATACTGAGCTTTTTTGATCACTATACCCGAAGTCACCTGCTGCAGAAATTTTTTGCTATCAAAACCGGCATCAACCCCGGCAATAGCCTCAGCGAATTGTGACATGCCGCTCACCAGGCCCTGATGTTTTCTGGCAAAGAGCTGCTGAACAAACTGCACTATCGCCGTCACCAAAACGCTAAATAACAGCATGGTGGTGATAAAGGCTATTGCTATCCCTAAAATATCTATCATCTTTTTTCCTTTTTCTTGTACCGGCTAAGTGGCTAAGCGGTGCCACTTTTCTTATTGTCCATCACCGCGCCCCTGCCTTGTTTTTATTTCAAGGCAAAGCAAACATCATGATTTAAAGCTTGTTTTTCTATTAAAACTCACCCGGTGCATGGATATAGATAATAAACTCATCTACAGTCATATCAATAAAAAAAGTTGACTGACTCAGAAGATAAAGGGCCTTGTTATGGCGTTAACTTTCAACCAGTCACCCGAGTGGCAAGCCCTGGTGAATTTATTGCTCCAGGGGATAGAAGACAGCAGCACCCGGCCTATGCTCTGGGTCGGTGCCGGATTATCGGCAGCAGCGGGATATCCACCAACAAACGAGCTGATAAAACAACTCAGCGACAAAAGCCTTAAGCCCTTACAGCCCTTCACACCAGCCGACGAGAATTTTGCACTTAATAGCCCGCAGCGCTCCTTTACTCACTGGATACAGCACTTCATCCGGGAAAATAACTACAACCAGCTGAATAAAGCCTTAAGCAAGATCTTTTTAGAACAGCAAAAAGCCCCCACCACTATGCACCAGCAACTGGTGCAATTGCCCTGGCAGGTAATTATTACCACCAACTACGATGAACTGTTAGAGTCGGCCTTTAAGCAAACCGCCCAGCCCTTCACCCCGATCACCCTGGAGCAGAATTTAGCCTTAGAACACGGCGGGCGCATTTCCCTGTTTAAGATCCACGGCAGCATCTATGATATTGAAAAATGGATTTTTGATGAAAACACTTATCTCGATTATGCGCAAAAATATCCGCTGCTTGACAGTAAACTCAAAACCTTATTGCTCAGTCAGCCAATAGTCTTTATCGGCTGCTCAATGACAGATCCCAGGATCATCGACTGGTACCTGTGGTGCAAAAAACAAAACAAGCTGGCACAGCTGCCCTATGCCATTGCCATCATCAAAAAAGAAAACTGGCAGCAAATACCCAACGACATTGCCAAACTTTACCAGCAAGCGAGCGTCAGGCCCCTGTTCTTTAAAGATTTTGATGAATTGCCGCTCTTAATTGAAACACTTGCCACGGACATACAGACTCCCGAAGCCGCCCCGAAAATACAGCAACAGGACCCCGGGGAACACCAGGCCAGACAGGCACGCATTATTGAAGATATTCTTTATGATGACCTCACCCCGGGTATCATCCAGGCCATTGCCAATGTCTGGCTGCAAGTCCCGGAAGGAGGCAATTATTTAGAGCACCTTAAAAATAACCATGGTGCCCGGGTTAAAAATATCGCCAGTGCTACCTTTGCCACACTGCAAAGTGATTTTGCCGAGTTAAGCCTGAGACTGACCGGCAAGCAGACCCCGTTTGCCAGCCAGAAAATGGTGTTATCGGCTCTGGCCTCCCAGCTGCGCGTCTGCAATCCGACTTTTGATACCCTGAACAAGGTAGATTTTAAACCCCAGCAACTGAACGGCGCGTTAAAATTCCAGCATAGCCCCAACGAACTGGCTCAAGCGGATAAGGAGCAGCAGGGGCTTTTTGACAAACTGTTGCCGTTATTATGTGAGCTGATCGTCGACTGCAGTGAAGCCCTGCCGGCATGGAATAAGGACAATTTGCTGACACAACTGCAAGACCCCCACGAACTATTTGAAAAACTAAGCGAAGAATTAAGGCGCTGGCAGGAGATCAAAGAAGTCAACCGGGATGAAAAAACAGAAATAGAAGAGTTATACCGCCGCGCCGTGGCTCGCCGCTTTGACGAACTAAGAATTTTCGGCATCAACTTCGGCGGTCGCTCGCGCAAATACCAGTTGCGTGTCGCCTATATCTCGTTAAATACAGAAACCGAATATAACGACGACCTAGACAGTGAAGTGCTCTCGACCGAACAGGCGCTGACCGGCTTCGAGCGCCTGGTGATCATCGGCGATGCCGGACAGGGAAAAACCACTTTGCTGCAATGGCTGACGGTACAATGCGGACGCCAGGACTTTAGCGGCGACAAAGCCCCCTGGAATCAAAAGGTACCAGTGTTCATTAAATTACGCGAAGTATTAAAGCGCAAGAAACTGCCAAAAAAATCCGACTTTTATGCCCTGATGGTAGAAGATTGCCAGATTGAGGCCAGCCATCAGACCTGGCTTGATGCAGTGCTTGATGATAAAAGAGCTATTATCATGATCGACGGTTTTGATGAAGTCCCGGAAAACCGCCGCACGGATGTGATGAACTGGATTGAAACCCTGTGCCGGGAACATAGCGGCAATCAGTTTATCCTCACTTCCAGGCCCTCCGCCTACCATGATAATGCCCTCAAAGCCCTCAATTTCCAGGCGGTTAAACTACAAAGCATGGACCAGGGGGCCCAGCAAAGCTTTATCGAACACTGGCATCAGGCGGTGGCGCTGGAATACGATAAAACCAAACCCGATGCCTTTGTGGACGAAGGGGAAAACCTGCTGCAGCAGCTGAAACTGCAACGCCCGCTGCGCACCCTGGCTGAAAACCCGTTATTGTGCGGCGTGCTGTGTATGCTGCATCATGATCGCAGCGGTTACCTGCCGAAAAACCGCACCGATCTCTACCAGGCCACCAGCCGGATGTTTTTAGACAGCCGGGATCGGGAAAAGAAAATCATTGAAGACGAGCGTTTTGTCCTGCTCGATCATCAGGACAAAGTGATTTTACTCGCCTATATCGGCCACTGGATGACGCAAAAAAAACTGATCAGCCTCACCCCGGATGACTTGCTGGCCCGGCTGGGGGAAAAGCTCAACAATTTACCCAAACTCAATAAAGTGCTGAGCGCTGAAGATCTGAAAAGTTTTTTCCTGGAACGCAGCGGCTTATTGCAAACCGTTGGCCCAGGTGAAATCCAGTTTGCCCACAGATCTTTCCAGGAATTTTTTACTGCGGAATATTTAATCATGATACGGGACTGGGCCACCTTAAGAAAAAATGCCAGCAAAGATTATTGGCATGGCACCATACAAATGGCCATCGGCCTGTCCCACTCCAGGGAAGATAATGAAAAATACCTGAGCAAATTACTGGAAAAAGCGGAAAAATTTGATCAGCAGCATAACGAAAATCAAGCCATCAGCCTTTATCTGCTGGTGCTCAGCTGCAAGGAAGGCTTAAGGGAGATTTCACCTGAATTTGCCGATAAACTCAACGGCATTATTCCAAAAATCATTCCGCCGCCTTCAGCCAAGGTACGGGACGCCTTATCCAATGCCGGTGAACTGGCCATCCCCCACCTGAAACGGCCACAACAACGCTCGATACAAAAAGATCATTATTGTGCTTATGCGCTGATGCAAATCGCCACCGCAGAAGCTTACGTGTTATTGCTGGATTATTTCAAAGATAACCGGGAAGGCTACCGGGAAAAGATCATCCGGGATATCGAAAAAATGGACGGAGATATCGCCAGGGAAGCGCAACTGGCCAAGTTAATGATTAAGCAGGGCCTGGACAAGTATTCAGATCTACTGTGCAGAAAAATGGCTTTTCTGTGCCAGTCCCCGCCTTTACTCGCCGCTTATGCCAAGGAAGCAGATCTCAGCTTTAGCGATTGGGAACTCTCCCAGGGCCTGGCCCCCCTGGTGATACTTGAAAACCTGTATTTTTTGGATCTGGGGCAGGCAGATGTCGAAGATTTCTCGCCATTGGCGAAACTGACAGCGCTGGAGGAGCTCAATCTAAGTTACAGCGAAATTGAAGATTTAACGCCCCTTAGCCCCCTGGCTAATTTACATACCCTGGAGCTTGAAGACACCAATATCCAGGATTTAGCCCCTTTGGCAAACCTCACCAAACTGCAAGCCCTCAACCTGCATTATACCGAAGTAGATGACCTAACACCTTTAGCCAAACTCAGCAATTTACGGGAGCTTTATCTGGAAGAAACTTGTATAGATAAGCTGACGGGATTAAAAAAACTCACCGCCTTGCAAGTACTCGAATTAAATTACAACGAAATCGACGACTTAACCCCTTTGGCAAAACTTAGCCAACTGGAGAGGCTGCAATTAGCTGCAACCAATGCCCGCGACTTAACGGCACTGGCAAAACTCAGCCGTTTACGTTTTTTGGATCTTGAAGATACCTTAGTCGAAGACCTGACACCGCTGGCCAAGCTGATCCGGCTGCAGACACTTTATTTAAGCAACACCCCGATAAAAGACCTAACGCCGCTAAAAAGTCTTAAAAACTTAAAAGAACTCTTTGTCCGTGACTGCAATGTCTCAGATATTAACGAGCTCAAAAAAGCCTTGCCCGGCTGCCGCATATACATTTAGCCCACCTTCGCGGGCATTGCCGCCAGCACAGTAATTAACCGGCACTTTCTTCACCAGCAAGCCAGGCTTGCTTGCGTTCAAACAGCTCCACCACAAATTCCCTGAACTTGCGCAAGCGGGTAACTTCCCGCAAATCAGGATGAGATAACAACCAGATTTCATGATTGAGCAGCACCTGAGCGTTTGGCAGCCGGGAAATGCCCTCACAAGCATCGCCAAGAAAACAGGGCAGCATCGCCATACCGATACCGGCCCGTACTGCCGCCACCTGGGTGCCTGCCTGATCCATGCTATATTGCGCGGGTATATCCGGATAAGGAGAAGCTTTCACCCATTGGGGAAAGCGATCTGTCTCGCCCCACCCCAACCAGCGGGCGCCGGAGTCGGGATCAGACAAGTCATATTTTGCCAGATAATCATCACTGGCATAAAAACAGGCGGCAACCGAGGCCACTTTACGCCCGATCAAGGGCTGCGGCGGCGGATTACCAAATCCCATAAAGCGCAGGGCGATATCACTTTCCCGCCGCATCAATTCAAAAACATTACTGGAGACAGAAAACTCAATATCAATATCCGGATACTTGCGGGTAAAATTCACCATTTCCGGGATCAGGATTTGATTGGCAATATTATCAGGCATGGTCAACCGGATAAGGCCGCTAAGTTCAGTGTCCCGGCCGTGCAGATGCAGTTCGGCGCTGACTAAAGCATCTTCGGCCTGCTCTGCATACTCCATCATCGAGCGTCCTTCTGTTGTCAGGATATACCCGCTAACATTACGGTCAAACAACCGGGTACCTAAATCCGATTCCAGGTTATCCATTCGTCTTGAAACCGTGGAATGACTAACCCCTAATAATTGCGCCGTTGCCCGGGCACTGCCGGAACGCGCCACCGAAAGAAAAAACTGGACATCATCCCAGCTCATGGACGATTTATGCACCGCTTTGCCTCATCATCAATATATCGTTGCATAAAGTGTCCGCCGAAGCTCTCCTTCAGTCAAGTGAACATATAAACCTTGTTACAGAAGAAGCTCTTTTACATCCCTCCAAACCAGGCGGAAATGCTTATGACTGTTTCCGCCTGAGACTTGGCCTTTAAGGAGCGGGTTGCTAAGCGGTAAGCGTTTCAGGAATAAGTGCTCCTGCATAGCCCTGGTATGCCGCTTCAAACTGCTTGGACACAGTATCCGGGAATAAATGAAAATCACCTGCGGCCAGCGCATTCACTATGCCCTCGGAAACCGAAGCGGTTGAGTCGGCTTCACCATCGAATCCTGCCTGAACCGCCATATCCGTGTCAATCGGTCCCGGGTGTACACTCAAAACACTAACCCCTTTAGGCGCAAGTTGTTCACGTATGCCCTGGGTAATGGAATATGAAGCCGCTTTAGAGGCAGAATAGGTTGATAAGTCGGCAAAGTTTTTGATCGAGGCCACCGAGTTAAGTTGTACCAGCGCGCCCTGGTTTTGCTCTAAAGTAGCAGCAAAAGCTTTGGCTACCCGGATCAGGCCAAAAACATTGACATCCAGCTCTTTTGATAACACCTCTTCGGCATGCTCACTTAAAGAATTTGCCGGCATCAGTATCCCGGCATTATTGACCAGCACATCAACATCACCGGCCTGAGCGGCTGCCCGTTGAATAGAAGCATTGTCGGAAACATCAAGTTGCAGGCTAACCACCCTGTCACCATACTCCTGCTCAAGCCCTTTGGTCGATTCGGTATTGCGCACCGCCAGATACACTTTTTTCGCCCCGTGTTTAAGGAAAGATTCAACAATGGCTTTACCTATGCCGCGATTTGCGCCTGTAACCAATGCCACTTTATTGCTGATTGAAAAACCCATAACGCTTCTCCAAAACTCTTATTGAAAGGAATAGTTGCATGCACAACTAAATGACTCACTCGAATAAATAACTGCACCACCGATGGTGTTTCTAATATTTTGTACCGATCGGTAAGATTGAAAAGAATTATACCTATCGGTACAATACTGTCAACACGAATTTTTAAGACGATAAAAGGGTAGATATGGCCGGAGGCAGAAAACTTGAATTTGATAAGCAGCAAGCTTTAGAGGCAGCCATGCAAGTGTTTTGGCAAAAAGGCTACCTCGGCGCTTCACTTTCAGACCTCACCTCAAGCATGGGCATCAATAAACCCAGCATGTACAGCACCTTTGGCAACAAGGAAAAGCTGTTCCTGCAAGCGACCGAGCATTACATCGAAAACCACGGCAAAATTCATGTCGCCTGTTTGTCTTTGCCGGATACCCCCTTAAGGGAGCGGTTAAAAAAATTCTTAAGCTCAGTGATCAGCGCCCAGTTTGAAAGCTCAAACCCTAAAGGCTGTTATGTGATGTTATGCATGACAGAAGCCGCCAGCGGAGATATGCCCGAACAAGCCCGGGATCTGATTGCAGAAGCGGCCGGGCTTTTCCCGGCATTATTGGAAGAGTTATTTCAACAAGATCCGGAGGCCATTTCATTAGCACTGGATAAAAACGCCAAAAGCAATGCCCTCACCCTGGCAACCTTACTCAATGGCACAGCGGCTTTAGCCAGGGGCGATTATTGCCAGGCAGATTTACAGCCGGTTATTGATAATACCCTCAATGGTATCGGGCTTTAACAAACAGCATAAAACAAAAGAACAGCGAAACCGCAATAAACAGTTCGCTGTTCTTGTTCCGGCTTTTTCTTAAGTAAAAAGCTCCCCCTTAAAAAGCGGAGTCATTACGGCACAAGCTTAACATTATCCAGCTGATAAACCGCCCCCTGGGCTTTGCCCCATTCGGGGAATATCAGTACCTTATCCATCTCGCTCAAGTCTAAGCCTAGTGCCGCCAGATCGGATAATTTAAAGGTAAAATGTTGCCAGCGGCCTAATTCAGGCGCTTGCCCTTCAACACTTGCCGCCAGTTCAAGCTGAGCTGCTGAGCCATTTTTTCCTTCAACTTTTAGCAGTATCAGTGCGCTGGCATCAAGGGCGGCATTAACCAGCTTAAAGTCAAACTCAAGCGTACCTTGGCTTATTGCGGTTAAGTCATGTTCAACGTCGGCAATTAATCCGGAAACCGTACCCGACGGCCCGAAAAAGTCGACATTGATCACCTTTCCCTGCTCATTATCGACCACCTCGCTGATAGCAGCATTGGCGCAGCAATCCCAAAGTGTCCAATTTTGCTCTACCTGCTCTTGGTACAAGGCCAGCTCGCCGGTGACGACAACAGGTGACGGCGGCACAGGCGGCAATTCGACATCAGCATCTTTATTCAACCGGACATTATCCACTTGCATTACCACCCCTTGCTGGTTGCCCCAGGCAGGAAAGATCACCAGCGGCGTATCCACTTTGGTCACATCAAGGGATGAACCGGTATGATTGACCAGGTCGGCGATGGCGACCTGGTAGGAAGTCCAGACACCGATTTCCGGCGCAGCTATCGGATAATCTCCCGAGCTGCAGGGGTTGCCACAATCCATTTTGATCATAAAGTCACTTGTTTCCCTGGGATCGGCAAGCACTTTCAAATCAAATTCCAGGGTGGAAAATTCACTGACATCAAGCTGCAAAGACGTACCGCTTTTATCTTGCTTGCCCTGGAAAAACACCACTGCTTCATCGGTATTAAAGCTCATCTGGGCAACATCCCCCTGCCCGGCATCACCGCTGTCAAGTAGCTCCATATCTACCGAGCCGCTGCCGACATATTGCAGATAATCAAAAGGCGCATGCAAATTACCATCAAAAATCACCGCACTGTCAACCTGTGCCAGGTTATATTCAAAGCGCACGTTATCCAGCTGCAACTTCATGGCCCCGGTCGGCTCTATAACGAAAGGATTGATGATATCTGTGATATCGGCAAAATTGCCCGGCGAGAAGCGGTTGCCCCCTGCCAGTAATTCGGCAACAGGAATACGCACTTGCTGCCATTCATTTAATGCCCCGACAGCAACCGTATAGTCACTGACCGCAGGCCAGCCGCTGTCCAGCTTCACCAGTAATTCGCTGTTATCCGCTTGGCTGCTCACGTTCAAATCAAAGACCAGCTCGCCGTATTCCTGCCACAGGGCAAGGTTGACCCGGGGGGCATAGGCAAAATAAAGGTTACCGGTTGCGCCGGTTTTATTTATCTCCAGTACCGTTCCCCGATCTTCGACGGCAACCTCCTGGTAACTGATGGCGCCGTCCGGGTTGTAGCTGTTAAAGGCCAGACCTTTGTATAAGTTGTCTATGTACAGGTCGAATACCGCCCCCTGGCCAAAGTTATCAACCGGATCCGGGAGCGCTGGCGGCTGGTGCCCTTCCACCAGCTCGGCATCCTCAGAAACCGTAGCACAACCCGCCCCGGTTTCCGGACTGACAGAGCATTCATACACCCGCACATAATCTATCGCCAGGGTTTGCGGGAACGCAGATTCATCGATACCGGTATCGTTGACATTGCCCGCCCAGGCACCGCCGACAGCAAGGTTTAACAGCATATGAAAGCGCTGATCGTAGGGGGCACTGCCGGGAGCATTAACCAAATCACCGTCGTTATCGACATATTGGCTGTACCAGCCGCTTTCCCTTTGGGTGGCGTAATGCACGTCGTCTACATACCAGCGGATCTCCCCTTCCTGCCATTCAATGGCATAAACATGGTAATCGTCGGCAGGATTTGCGCCGCCGGGCAATTTATATTCGGCTCCCGAATAAACATTTTCCGGCCAGGCTTTACCGTAATGCAAGGTGCCGTGTACCCGCCCTTCCAGCTCTCCTTCAGCGGCGCCGTTTTCATCCGACTGGGTTTTCAGGTTCACCGCTTCGACAATATCGATTTCACCGGAAGCCGCCCAGCCGCCGAAAACCCAGTCGGTAGGCAACATCCAGATCCCGCTCCAGCTGCCCTGGCCGTACGGCAATTTCGCTTTGATTTCAAAACGGCCATATTTCCAGTCCCCCTGATTCATGGTGCGTAATCTGGCGGAGGTATAGGGCAAAGTAGTCACACTACCCAAATTACCGTCGACATTATCCGGGCCGGTAAAATCTTCACGGCGGGCGATGATATTGAGTATGCCGTCACTGACAACTGTGTTCTCCGCCCGGTCGGTATAACATTGCTGCTCATTATTGCCGCCGCCCCAGCAATTAACCTCGTGCTGCCATTTGCTGAGATCTAAACTGTTGCCGTCAAATTCATCACTCCATACCAAAGTCCAGTTACCAGAGGCACTATTATCACTTTGCAGGGAGGCATCAAAACTCAATGCTTTTCTTTCAAGGGCAAAGTTAACCACCAGGGTTGTGGTTTCATTGACGGCCAGTTGGGTATTTTCCAGCTCAACATATGGAATACCCGACTCGGTTTCGCCGCTTTGACTGGTTAGCGCTATGCTGGCATTTTCAATCAGTACCCTCAACGGTCCCTTGATCACGGCTGACGAATGATTGGTGATATCAAGCTGAACTGCGTATCCCCGGTTAATGCGGTCAAAAACCGGTTGGGACTGAACGATAGCAATATCGTTTGAAGAAAAGTCCGCCCAGGCGGCAAAAGTGCTGGTTGTGGTTAATAAGGCGATAGAGCAAGCAATGCCCTGCGCCGTTTTTGAAATTTTCATGATCATCCTTTTATCGTTATTTATTTTTATTGAATGTTTTACGGATTGAGTTTTAGTGTGTCACTCGCCTGAACGTTGATAGTCCGGCCATAGCTAACACAAGCAGTAGCAGCGTCTCTGGCTCGGGCACCTCGGCGGCAATTTCCGTAAGGGATACCCTGTTAATCGCTAAACTCGAACCTGCTAAATCACTGGCGCCACTGTTGTTTGCCCCTATGCCCAGCTGAAAGTCCAAAAACCAGCCGCTTTGGTTGGCAAAATCACTGCTTAGTTCAAAGCTGAGGTTAAAAACCGATAAGCCGTCAATATCTACGGGCGCCAGCAAATAACCGGGAGCGCCGGTTTCATCGGCATAAGCGCCGCTGCCATCGTTTAAACCGACGGCAAAATAATCGGCGATAAAACCTGAATCTGAACTGTTAAGTTCGCTGTCGACGCTAAAGTCCAGGGTTAATAAAAAACGGCTGTTTGCAGCACCGGTTAAATCCAACTCCTGAAACAGGGTATTGGCAAAAAACACATTGGTGTCCTGGTAATCAACATGGATGGATGCCGCACAGCCGGGGTTAACACCGGTAACGGTGAAATCCCCTCCCCCAAGATCACCGACACCATCCGTGTCCTGGTGCCAGCCGTCAAGGCTGCAGGAGTCGGCAAAATTGCCATTGGTTATCATCGCCGCCTGGGCTTGCCCCAACAGCAAAACAGCGCTTAGCGGCACCAGATATTTCATTATTCTTATCATCATTGCTCCAATATCAAAGTCATCATTGTTTTATGTTTTTATTAGGTTATACGCCTGTTTTTATTTAACTTTCATCTTTACTGCGTGATTTTCTGATGTCAGTGCTCGGCAGAAAAACAACAATGAAAGCGCTTACATTTAAGCAAATCGAGATTATATGATGAACATTAAATGATCAACTTTAATCTTAACTTTTCTTACCTTTGCGAGAACTGACAGATGAGCTTATCAATGAAGTCTTGCAGAAGTACTGGGACAAACCAGGGCTATTTGCTTACTCAAAGGAGTCAAGTTTACCCGGCAATGATGGGATAAGAGCACACCAGCATTTTATACCGCACCTTTGTCTAAACAGCGAGTGGGCACCTCCTTACAGTACTAGCTGCTGCAGTACGGCCAGTAAAGAATTTCCGACTATTGAGACTGGCTCAGAAACTTTAATAACTCAGCAATATTTTTCATGATATTTTTTTCCGGTCCAGCGGCTGATTTCAACGCTAAAATTAATTTTTGTTCATCACTGATAAAAGATTGGGCAATACGCTCTTCCAAATAAGCGCCGGCTAATCTCGGCTTCCATCTGGCAGTATTCCCGGCTTCATCAAGCGGTACCAGCACAGGCTTGATCAACGCCTCATAATCGGGTTGGACAAAAAAAGGAATACTGGTACGGGGCGTATGCCGCATGACTTCAACGCGGTGAGGATTAGAAATGTATTTTCCCCCGCTGATGAACTCCATCATGTCGCCGACATTCACGATCAAGTCATCTGCACTGGCGTCAGCCGACAGCCATTCCCCCTGGCGGGTTTTGACCTGCAGCCCGGGATTACCGTCATGCAGCAGTAAAGTGATCAAGCCATAATCTGTGTGCTCGCCACAACCTAGCATTGCCTGCCGGGGTGCATTTTCAAGTACCGGATAATGGGCCAGCACCAAATTGCTCAAGGGCGCCTTGAAATTATTTTTAAAAAAGCCGGCCGCCTGGCCGATGGAGAGCGCAAAACACTCCAGCAGAAATTGCGCCACTTGCATCACACTGTGGTAATAACTGAGCAGCACCTGTTGAAAGTACTTATTACCTGCGGGCCAGTTGTTGGGGCCTAAAAAGGGGATGCGTTGCGGTAGTGGTTCTTTATCCGGGCTTTCCCAGCCCATCAGATAGGTCTCGCGGAAATCTTCAGGGCCGTAAGGATCTATTTTCTCGGCCCCTACCCTGGCATACCCCCGGTGAAACTCTGACAGGGAAACAGCATCTTTCTCTTTTTGTTCGCTGCCAAAAAAGTCACGACTGACAGCAAACAACTCGTTAATAAGGCTTTTCTCTAAACCATGACCTGTTACCACAAAAAAACCAACCTGACGGCAATGCCGGGAGATTTCATCTGCAATCCTGTCCCTTGCCCTGTCTTTGATGTCAATTTTGGGGATCATAATAACCATTCCCTGGTTAAGTTATTTGCAATGCCGATAAAAGATAAAAGCAGAACCTGTATGTCTTACCTGTTCTACGGTGAGCATCACGTTACCCATATATTAGGATAGTCTCATGACTTTACAGTATTTTATTTACTTTTTATCCGGATGATACTGTGGTTAACGGGCTATGTTTGCGTTGACTGTTACTGCCCTGCAACAAGTCATCAATCACTTTTTTATCCATATATTTCATATAGTTGACGTTTTCGTACTGCTAACAATACAGTGCGGGCAATTAGCATAAATATTAAATGCCAACCAAGGGAGATTTTTCCGGTATCTTGTACTATCACTAACAGGTGAATTCCCCGTCAGCGGAGGTGCTTAAAGAAGAGAACCTGCAGATAAACCAAGCGCTGCCCCTAAGTGCCGGTAACACTCAGAGACAGCTAACCACAACAGATAAATAGAGGTATCTATCATGGCTAAATCTAATGATATGCCAGAGTTTCAATCGGTTAAAGCTTACCTAACAGAAAGTTTAACAGAAAATATACCAACCCCCATCACCAGGCAGCCACCATCAGCTTATGCCAGCAACTATACACTGTTAAGTCGCAAGGGAGGAAGCTGCCATGTCTGAATCAAAGTTACCCCTGACAGAGGATGCAGTCAAAAGGGAGCAGCTGTCGGATGATTTTGCCAACCTGCGTGAAGACTTTAGCAAATTCAGTGAAGAATGCGCCTTCCTGTTCGATGCATTCGCAGCGATTACCCGCGAGCCAGAATGCATCACGAAACACACCAGTGAAGGTATCAGGCACCTGTGTTTTTGGCTCAAATATCAGGTTATCGGCTACCGGGAGAAAATAGAAGAAACACAGGAGTGCTGGAGAGTGATTAACCGCAAGAAGTAATATTAACTACGTAAGATTGAGTAAGGCTTAAACGGAGCAAAAGCCGGGCGAGTTAACGGCAATAATAGTTTCAGCTATGTCAGTAACCCGCCCGGTATCAAATACAAACAAAGCCGGTTAATGCCACAACTAACCTATACCAGCATGGCTAAGTCAGCCTAAAGCATTACTCTGTCAGATAGCCTTTTGCTTTCAAACGAGTATTGAATTTATGATTTCGAGGCTGACAAAAGATCCTTACCCGCCACCATAGAAGGCGAATAACCGATAAAAGACTGAAAAGCTGCGGAAAAAGCACTTGGACTTAAATAGCCACACTCGGTGGCAACCCGCTTTATCGATTTTCCTTGTGCCAGGGATTCAATGGCATGGTGAAACCTGATAATTTGCCGCCAGCGCCTGAAACTCATGCCTAATTCTTGCTCAAACAGACGACTTAAGGTCCGGGGCGAAGCTCCGCAAAGCACAGCCCAGTCATCCAGGGTTTTACGCTCCGATGGCTGGGCGAGCAAATAACTGCATAAGGTTTGCAGCCTGGGATCTACAGGTAATGGAATATTGAGTGCCTTATTTTCTGCCAATGCAAGTTCAGATGCTATCAGCTGGGCAATTTTCTCTCCCCTACTGCCGGCCTGGTAATCAATCGCTTCTTGTCCCAGCGCCTTAATGAGTTCACGCATAAGCGCGGTAACCGCTATCACCCGCAAGCTTTTTAGCTCGTTTTCGCTCACTGCGGGATCAATATATACAGTGCGCATCGTGACCTTGCCGTACATTTTGACCGCATGCGGTGTTTCAGCAGGAATAAAGATTGCCCTGTCGTTTGGCACTGTCCAGATCTCGTTTTCCGTATACAGACGCATAATGCCGCAACTTGCATACAGTAGTTGATGGCGCTGATGTTGATGCTCTTCAATATAAAAACCGTCCGGGAACTCTTTCACCATGACCGCGAACGTTTGCGGCAGCTCTTGAAAGTCGAGGTGATTGGTACTGCGGGAAGTTTTTACTGACATCTGGAAATATGAAACTTATTCAATTTGGCGAGATTTCGACGAAGTATGGCATGACATCGAGTTCCGGTCAAAGATACGCTATGACCAAGTTCACAATACAGCAGGGAAGAAAGATGACCCATATTAACAGCAAACTTGTCCACCTCGGGCGCAGCAGCGCCAGACAATCGCTTGCGGTCAACCCGCCTTTGGTGCGCGCCTCAACCACGGTTTTTCCGACACTGGCAGCGTTTAAATCATCTTACCAGGGGGTAAGCTTTGAAACCCCGCGTTATGGACGCTCGGGCACCAGTACGGCATTTGAATTACAAACGGCCATGGCATCAATCTGCAACACCGAAAGCTGTATTGCTACCTCATGTGGCCTGAGCGCATGTGCCGCGGTACTTAGCGCCTACGCAGAACCCGGCAGCCACCTGCTTATTCAAAAAGAGGTCTACGGCCCGACCAGGGCTGTGGCTGAAAATGAATTAAGGCGTATCAAGGCCGAGGTTGAATATTTTGACAGCGCAGATGAATTACCGCATTTAATCAAACCGCAGACCAGCCTGATTTTCCTGGAAGTGCCCACTTCGCTGAGCATGAAAATGCTGGATATCAGGGCGGTGACGACAATCGCGCAAAAGCATAAGATTCCGGTAGCCTGTGATTCAACCTGGGGTACACCATACTTTTTTGACGCTCATGATTTAGGCATCAATATCTCGATTCACGCGGCAACAAAATACATTAACGGCCACTCGGATACCCTGCTGGGTTTGATCACAGGTAGCTATGAAGATCTCGCCAAAACCCGAGACTGGTGCGAGCACTTCGGCTCTCATGCCGCCCCCGATGCCTGCTGGATGACATTAAGGGGGCTGCGTACCTTAAGCGTCAGGATGGAGCGTCATCAGGAAAATGCCCTGCATGTTGCTTTGTATTTACAGGCACAACCGCAAATCAAAAAGGTGCTGTTTCCCGCCTTAGCATCCGATCCCGGACATCACTTGTGGCAACAACAGTTTTCAGGGGCCGCCGGCCCTTTTTCTGTCGAGTTGCAGCCATGCAGTGAAAGCGCTTATGAAAAGTTTTTCGACTCTCTGAGCTTATTCGCCCTGGGCACCAGCTGGGGAGGCTTTGAAAGCTTAGTAATGCCCGCCATTGCCCATCACTTGCGGTCAAAGCAAACCCTTGCCGATGAGGGGCGCATGGTCCGACTACATATTGGCCTGGAAGATAAAGACGAGCTGTGCGCCGATTTACATCAAGCCTTGGCACTACTTGGCTGACAAATAATCAAATAACGCTCTGCGCTGAGAAGATGAAAAAGTATAATAACTGAAGATAATATTTTGCTTGTCAGCGCTTTTTAGCAAGACCATTCTCGGGAACCCATGTTTAATTTCAAAACCGGTAAAATCAGACCAGGCAATTTTCTGTTTTGAGCCATATTTGATATAGCTGATCTCCTGCTCATCAAGCTCTAAACCGTATTCAATAATTTTACTTTCGCCGGAATTGAAAATGATCAGCCAAAGCGTATATAGCGCCAAAATAATAATTGTCGGATATAAAAAATAGCTGATATGGCTCATCGATTCCTGGTTGATTAACGCCACCAGGGCTCCGCCAATAAACATCCAAAAAAATTGCGTAAACAACAGATAAAACCGGTTAAAGATATTCTGGCCCCGGCTTTGAATTAAAAGCATTGATTACCCCCGCACAGCCCTTTGCGCAACTAAATAGTACAAAGGATTATTCCACTTTTGGTACTCACAAAAGCATGTATAAACGAGTTTGATAACATGTGAATCATCAGATACCAATGCACGCTCAATAATTGGTGAGAAGTCGCGACTGCCTGCAGGTATTTCGATTGCCTTATCCTCATAAGAAAGCCCGGTGCTTAAGTAAGCCACTAAAATAGCTTTCCAAAGCTCTCTTAACGCAGCTTCCTTATTCTCAAGATAAGGCATAACAATAGAGAATGCATGACAACCAGTTACAGTATGCAATAAAGTAAAGTCATCACGTAAATAGAATGATTTTAAGGCAAAACTTCGCAGGCTTGATAAATCAATAGACCTTGGCTGAATAGTACATTCATTACGTTTTAACAATATGCCAATTTCAGACATTCTATTGACTATAATTCCCGGTGAAAACTCATAATCCTCTCCCAACGGAGATAGCCTTGTCAGAATACCTTCTAAACTCTCATCCTTAGCTTCGCCACTCAGTTCAAACGATTGATATTCGGCACTCCAATATGCAAGCGCGATAGCAATTTCGCTTTGGTTATTTACTTCAATTGCATATGCCAATCTAATTAAGGCATGAAAAGCTGAAGCTGCAATTCCGGGGATTAATACCGGCAGTGCTTTTTTAAGTACAACTTCAACACCATAAGTTTCTAATTCACTTTTGAAGTATGTTAAGTAACTTTCAAAACTTTTAGTATTGCCTAGTGCTTGTCCGATGCTATCAACCGCAATGACTTTTTCTAAACTGCCCAGACTTTCAAGCCCATTAATACCTTCATCAAATGTACGGATTAATTTGCTGTCAGGTGCATTTAAACGATTTAATGCCACCAATACCATAGGTAAGTGGGTAGCTAAGCCACCTCCATATAACGGATGGTAGTTGCCTGCTTTTTCAAGTAGTGAAGTTAAAATGTTTGATTCCTCCATGAGGCTTCTCCAATATGCAAACCAATGTTTACCACGCGAGAAAACTGGCCGCAAAGCAACTAGCTTTTCTGCATGGTAGCCTACTCGCTTATAGGGTTTTATAACTTGATAACGGCAAGCATATCTTCGTCATCTTCATCCATGCCAACTTCGCAAAAACCAAAACTGAAATAAAAACTTTTAGCTACCGGGTTTTTGGGGTTATAACAAATTTCTATTTCTGTTATGCCGTCAGTGCTTTTTATTTCATTTATTGCCAAGTGAAGCGCCTTACGACCTATACCTTTCTGCTGAAATTTTTGGTCTATCATAAAGCGCCAAATGGACATTTTTTCTGTTGTTTCAAGCACCCACATAAAAAAACCAACAACTTCTTCACCCAGATATATAGCCCGGTTTTCATGTCCTTCATTAAACATTGATTCAACCAATGACCACATATTGCAAGCAACATATTCTTCTTGCTCTTTTAAGACATCAAGTTCACATACTGCTTCGTAATTTTCTTTCGTTACTTGGCGAAGAGATACTTCCATTATTACACCTTAAAATCTCCTGCCCCCGGCAGAAGAATGCTTTAACGTATCCTGCTACCTGGCCTTGATTGGTGGCGACTGCAGGTCTTTATTAATTTACGGACATACCAATAGATTTAACTTCAGAATTAATGGTTTGCAGATTCAACATTGCTAAGAATTCACCTTCTTCTTTTGTACTCCATTGTTTCCACAGGACAAGTACACTATCGCGTCTTCGCAGTATGCCGACGAACTCTCTCTTCGTTGTTAATGACGTTAGCACAGGCACTTGTTGCCACTGCTTTTCTACATCTTTTCTGGCTTCGTCCGTCGCACCTTCTGCGGGCATATATTTAGAAAATAACGCCCAATTTTTTTCATTCGCCCCTTTGACAATATCGTCCCACATTGACTCAGCAATTTGTAATATTTCTGAATCCGATTTAGCTAATATTTCCATTGCAGCTCCTTATTTTTATATGCTGATAGACGTTTAAAGTTATGACAGGGTAACACAGGAGCATAATACTTTTTCTTATTTATTAATTTGTTATATTTATACCTTGGATTTAAGCAGTTAGAAATATGCAACAGCTACACAAACTACAAAATGAAAAGAAATAGATAGAAGCTCTTTAATTCAGACAAGGCACTGATTGACCACTTCAAACAGACATTTAAAAAGCTTTAGTGCTTTATTAGTTAACAGTGAAGGTTGTAAAACATACATGAAAAGTTTAACGGTTAGCACAGGCCGGGAAAGGCAATTTTCCTCTCTCTTTACTGCCCGCTTTTCCTGAAAATTAATGGCTCAGGGGAATAGAAATCCGGGATAAATTTTTAATGTCAAAGGTATAGCTTTTCTGTTCAAACAAAACATCCACTCGGTTATTTTTGTGTATATGGATGACGTCGAATTCATCACCAAAAGCCAGCATTTTATTGCTATTAAATGCCTGGATATTGCCGTTGGCAATGTAATGGCCTTTTTCCATTTTTGCATGTTTCATCTTGATCACCTCCCCTTTAATAATAGACCCTACAGCCACATTTTCGCTGATTAACCATTAAAAAAACATCATTGAACAGCTCTTTTTAGCCCCTGATAAAAAATGCATATCACTTTCATCAACGATTCTCTGCGCACCAGTTTTTGATAAACTCAAGAAAGAGTTTTAACCGGTACGGCAGGTGTTGTCGCGAAGGATAAATTAAATAAAGGCCGATAGCTGGAAAGTCGGTAACACCGGTTAATAAAGTTAACTCACCCGCTTCAACATGCGGCTGTGCAAATAACTCAGGCACCATGCCAATCCCCATGCCTTGGGTAAGGGCAAGCAGTAATCCCGGGCCACTTGAAATACTGAGCTTCCAGGGCTGTTTAAAACGTGTCAATTCACCTTCAAGCAAAATACTCCAATGGCTGCCAAACCGGCTTGCCCCCATATTAAGGCAATCGTGGTTTTCAAGCTCCTTGATGTTTTTGGGTACGCCCCTGGCCGCCAAATAATCGGGCGCAGCATATAGGCCTAATCTGGTGTCAAAAAGTTTACTTGCCACATAAGAAGAATCGATCAAATCAACGGCAAGGCGAAAGGTCAAATCTATGTCTTGCTCAATCAAATCCACATGCTGATTTTCCAGCTGCAGCTCAAAGCGAATATCGGGATAATCAGCCTGAAAATGTTTGATGGCATCAAGCAAAAAAGTATCCGCTAAACTGTCGGGAGCCGACAGCCGGATCAAACCGCCCGGCTGTTCCAGTTGCTGGCTGGTAAGAGAGTCTTCCAGCTCATTTACCTCAGCAAGAATACTTTTACACCCTTGATAATAAGACTGCCCCGCCGGGGTAACGTGCATTTGCCTGGTGGTGCGGTTCAGTAACTTAAAACCCAGGGCATGCTCCAGCGCAGAAATTCTGCGACCAACAATTGCCGGTGTCACTTCTATTGTTTTTGCCGCTTGTGCAAAGCTGCCTTTTTCGACAACAATGCAAAACAGTTTCATATCTGCCAGTTTATTCATTCGATACTTTTTGTACTGAGTCTAAAGACAATTCGCTAAATTTACCGCCCCATAGTATCGAGTGTATCATGCCCGACAAGTAAGCAGTGATAAGTTTAAGGAGTAATTCCATGAGATATAAACACGTCCGTGCAGGCTCGGCTGAGCAATATGGCGTAAATGGCGGAGAAATGACTGCCATCCTGGCCACGGGAAAAGATACCGATAACCGGGTAACCATATTTGACAGCCAATTACCCAAAGGCCATGGCGCTCCCTGGCACTACCATGAACTAGATGATGAAATTTTCTATATCATCTCCGGCGAAGTCGAGTTTGGCGTAGACAAAAAAGAGTTCATTGCCGGTCCGGGAGACTTAGTCATCGCAGGCCCGGATGTTCCGAGAAGGTTTAAAGCCTTATCCGACAGTAAGCTGCTGGTGATCAATACCCCATCCGGCCCCGCCGAAGGTTTTATTCGTGAAATTTCAGAGTTCGGTGACAGCAATCCGCCCTCTCAAGCCGATAAAGCCAGGTTTATTGAACAATATAAAATACATTTGCTCTAGCTCCGGCAATATCTCCCCCGCTTAAGTCCAATGCCCTGGGATCACTGTTCAACCGGCTTATTATTCATCCACCAATCGGTTTTAATGGTCAGCATAGGCTCAGGTGAATCAAGATGAAAAACTCTGCGTTTTTTCACCTGAGCTTTTAGCAACACATCCTCCATGGCCTTTAAAAACAACTGTTTTAATGAGCCATCCGCCAGGGCTTTTGCCATACCGTATTTCAGCTGCTTTGCCAGTTGGCTGTTTGTTTTAGCCGTGGCGATAAAATGATCGGCAGGATAAAAGAACGCAAGCGAGTTCTCCGCCGCCAGCACAGCATTTTGCTCTGCCTTCTGATCCGCTGCTATCTCGGCCCATATTTCATTTATTCCCCGGGAAATATACTCAAAGCGCCCGGCTTTTAGCATCGCAAGCAAGGACCGGTAATTATTGGCGGTCACCGTTTTCACCTTATTGTGCTTTAGCACATGCATATCTGCCCAGGTAGAAACAAAGCCTCCCCTGAGCCCCAGGTTTAAATCTGCCAGTGCTTTCACCTGCGTAAATTTAGGCTGGGTGCCTTCTCTTATCAGCAAAATACGATATCCCAGCAGCCCCATGGTAATACCGGGTTCAACCCAGTTAAATTTCGGCGCCCGCTCCTGGTTATAACCAACACAGTTAACATCTACGGTACCGTCCACCATAAATTGCAGTTTCCTGGGATCGGACGAATTAAGCACTTCGGCATAGGGATGCCTGACCAGCCGGGTAGGACCGAATTTATCTTCGGATTTTTGCAGCAATAACTTAATAACATCGGTGCAATAATGATACCTGACATCGGTAAAACTATAGGTGAGGGTTCTAACCGGCTCTGCCCCTGCCAGCATGGGGCTGACCAAAAGCAAAGCTAAACTCCATATTGCTGCTATTTTCATTTTTTTATTAATACCAGTGAACACTTCATTCACTGCTAAACCACTATTTAATCATGAAAGCCAAAAGTGCACGGACACCTTATAATTATTAGTGGTTGCAATCAACGCCAGAATCACGATTATCAGGATAATCATAAAATTGATAGGAAAATGCCTGGTTATACACTAACGACGCGCTTTATAGCTCAGGATATAAAACGGGCAACTCAATTTTAAAATGACAGCCCTGCTCACATTCCAGGCACTTAATGGTGCCGGCTAATTTACAGCTAACCAAATTAAACACAATATTCATTCCCAACCCTGAACTTCCCTGCCCGCGCTTAGTGGTAACAAAGGGATCGAAAATATGATGTTTTATCTCCTGAGCGACTCCTTTACCGTTATCTTCATAATCTAACGTTAAATAACCATAACTTTCCCTGACAACAATGGAAATATCCCCCTGTTGTCGCTCTTGAAAGCCATGAATATGCGAATTCATTAATAAGTTGGTTAAAATTTGATTCCAGGCACTGGGATAAGTGATCAAATTCAGGCTGTCGTCAATACTCAGATCAATATGGTAATTTTTGCTCTTAAATACCGTTTTCACCACGTTAATCACAGAATGAAGATAAGCTGATAGATTAATTTCTACTTCAGGATCTGTATCTTGCTCAACAGCCAGAGATTTAAAACTTTGGATCAGGTTGCCCGCTTTATTTAAGCTCCGTTCGATAATTTCTTGATATTCAAGCAGTGAAACTAAATTTTTTCTTAATTGCTGCCTGGTTAGTTTTTCCGACTCTATCGCTGTTGACAGCACTAAAATATTGTCTTTTATTGCCGAATTGGAGGTGACACAAACCCCGAGCGGGGTATTGACTTCATGGGCCACCCCGACAACCAGCTGGCCTAAGGACGCCATTTTTTCAGCCTGTACCAGTGAATCTTTTGCCAGCGTTAACTCGTCCAGAGACTTTTGCGTGGTTAACTGGGCCAAGGTCGCCTGCTTTTCTTTTTTCACCAGTTGGTCCCGGGTTTGCGCCATTTGCTCTAGGGTTATCTGCAACCCCTCGTTCGCCTGCTGCAGCTGCTGAGTTCTTTCATTCACTGCCAGCTCTAATGCATGCCTGTGGTTATCCAGCTCATCAAAGGCCCTGAGCTCACTGCGAATAACAAACCAGAGTGCAAAAACGTATGCCATAAAGCGCAGAAAATGCCAGCCCCACCAGGGAGCATCCCACAGGGACGATTGCTGGAACATAATGGCCGCTGCGCCAAATAAAAAGCAATGCAGGCAAAACAACAGATCATCGACATTTTTTGTCGCCAGATAACTCAACACCAGCTTAATGGCACAAATAAACAGCAGGCATCCGCCAAACAGGTTCAGAAATATCGCCCAGCCGGTAAACTTGTCGTCAAGCACCATAGCAGGGATCAGTTCAGGATGAATAACGGAAGTTAACGCAATCAGACAAGCCAGTAAGCTACTTAGCTGCCACCAGGGGTGAGAATTAATAAAATGCCAATGTTTGGGCGCGCATATAAAAACAAAAAGCACTCCGCCGGCAAAAGAGGCCAGACTGTGTAACCAGACAAAAGTATCCCCTACGGCAACAAGGGCATGACAAGTATCAAAAATCCCCATGGCTAACAAGGCGGCGGCAATGGGAATATTGTAATGGCTGCCACGGCCAAAACGTTCGTCACGCAGTAAAAACATGGCAACAAAAAACGCGATAATCGCGCCGCTGATCTCAACGCCGGTATGCGCCATGACCCCGATCCAGCGCCAGTTAATTAGCAGGGTTTGTCCAAGCAGTAACACTAGAATGTGAATAGCCATACTGGTGCCGATAATAAGCCATAAAACCCTTGCTATATCGGGGCGGGAATTCGCCAGTTCTCTATTCATCGGGGATAGGTCACAAATTATTACAGATTAAGTATAAGATAAAATGATCACCCCGCTCCCCGACTTGTTATCCTTAGAAACCACGGCACTTTATACTTTGATGAGCAAACACCTCAGTTAGCTTCGCAGGGTGTGCACACAATATCGCCGGCCCGGCCAGCCATTAAAATCTGGTCACCACGCTAGCGAATTTTATATTAAGGGGGGAATTAAGCTTTTGACTATTGAACCTTTTTTAAATATTAAGCTCTTATTGCAAAGCCAGGAGCATCATATAAAGCCTTAGCCTTACACTGGCCTGTGGCTAAAACCAATAAAAATGAACCAGGATGTAAAATGCAACGATTCACATATTTCACCTTATTAACCCTAATTACATTAAGCAACTTTGCCCGGGCCGATGGCTTAGCCGATTTAAAAAATGCCTTAGCCCGCCTGCAGGGTACCGGTCATTTAAGCGCCGAACTCGAAACCGTTACCGAACGTACCCGGGGTGAAGATGAAGATAAAAAGATAACCAAAGGCCAAGTCAAAGTTTGGCTTGAAGATGATAGCCAGGGCTTGCAGGTACTCTATAGCAAAGAAGTCTTGTCCTTGATGGAAACAGAAGCGAGGTTAAAAGCCGAAGACGAAGACGCGCAAACACAAACCCTCAATGCCATTGACGGCATTAATGCTACCGATCTGCATGCCATGCTTTCGGCCTCTTCGTCATTATTACGTAATATCGACCAGGCCAGTTTTGTTGACGAAACCGCCGTTGAGGAAGACGGTCAGGCATTGCGCTTGCTGCGCTTTAACCTGCCGATGGAGTTTTTTCTCAAGGACAAAGAAATTCGCGGTTACGTGAAAAAATTTGCCGCAACATACAATATCTGGATAGACAGTAAGGGATACCCGACAAAAAGCCGGGTAGAATTTAACGGCAAAGGACGCGCCTATATTTTCTTTAAAATCACCGCCTCGGGCTCACGGCAAACCCAATATCAGGTTATAGATGACCGCCTGGTGATAGTGCGCAGCGAAGAGCAAAATGAAAATACCAGTACCTTTGGTTACTTTTCCCGCTCTGGCGTAAATACCTTAAAAATTCACGCCGGAGAAACCAAGAACACACTGGCCGCTAACTAACCTTAGATAACCAGGGCCAGTCTGATTTTCAACGCAGGCTGGCAATTTTAACTATTCCTGCTCGCCCTGCTCGGGGATTTTTAAGCCCATTTTTTTCACCCTTTTGCGCCACAACTGCCTGGCCAGTTTTTGCATGTCTTCGTCTTTATCCCCTTCATCGACAATTTCTATGCCCAAAATAGTTTCCATCAAATCTTCCAGGGTTAATATGCCTTCGACACTGCCGTATTCATTCACCGCCAGCATAATATGGCTTTTGTGGCGATTAAACTCGTCAAAAGCCTGTGACAGGGTCATAGTACTTAACAAGGTCGGCATATGGCGGCAATAATCTTTAATGGGTTTATCGTCATTGCCCCGCAGCTGGGCCAGCAGAATATCGCTTCTGAGCACATAACCGATCACATTGTCCCGCTCATCCTGATAAATCGGAATACGGGAAAAGCGCTGGTGGCAGCACTTATAATAAAAACCGGCCACATCCAGGCTTTCGGGCAGCGAAAAAAGCACGGTTCTCGGGGTCATGGCATCCTTAACCCGCAATTTTTTCAACAGCAGGATGTTTTGTACAATCAAAGATTCATAAGGAACCAGGTGCCCTTCTTTTTCACTGAGCTCCGCCATCACGGCAAACTCCGAGCGGCTAAACCCGGTTAAGGTCGGCTCAGAAGCCAGGCCGGAAGTGATTTTTTCCGACAGTTTGACAAAAGGATATAACAGGTAAATCAACCAGTGCAGGCTATGGGCGGTGATCGGCGCCAGTTGCTTCCAGTAGTGGGCCCCCAGGGTTTTGGGAATGATCTCTGAAAAAATCAGGATAAGAAAAGTCAGCACCGCAGAAATAATGCCCAGGTAAGCTTCACCAAAAACCTTGGTGGCCTGGGCCCCGGCCCCGGCCGCCCCCACTGTATGGGCTATGGTATTTAAGGTTAAAATAGCCGCCAGCGGCTTATTTATCTCCCCTTTAAGGCGCGCCAGTAGCGGGCCTGAGCTTTTGCCTTCTTGCTCTAAAATAGCAATATGGGCAGAAGTCACGCTCAAAATGACGGCTTCGGCGATGGAACATAAAAATGAAAAAATTAACGCAATAGCAATAAAAGTTATTAAAAGCAGCATTCTTATTAATTATCAGGTGTCATTAATAATTAATTCTATCATAAACTTGCACCCTTAGAAGCCTCTGCGGCATATTCCTGTATTTACGGCATTAACACACGGGCAAACCATTGCCCACCGGGCTCCAAATCTTGCCTGTTGCCATATACCAGGAGCAAGTGTATCTCCACCCGCCCTTGCCCTGGAGGCCATATATCGCTGCGATAACGAGCAACTCCCCTGGAACTGACCCGGCCGGTTATGAGAAAAATTAATCAGGGAAAAAATGTGCTCTTAATTGTCTGTATTCTTTGGTTTTAATAACTTTATTTAAGGCCTGTTGAAATTTAACAATCAAGCCCGGGTCAATGGCCAAACTAAAAGCAAAACAAATCGGCAGGCTTTTTAAAACATAAACAACTTCGTAATCGTTTTTGTCGTACCCCAGTTGCGTGATCATCATGGACGAACTTTGCTCTGCATGAGCAAGGAGCTGAATACGCCCTTTATTAAGTAAGCTCAGGTTGGCAGCTAACGAGACATTCCTGACAACATTGGTTTTTTTTCCCCCCTGGATAGCGATCAAATCTTCTTCCGTTGACCCTTCCCGGATAGTACCGATCACATACTGCTTTAATTCATTGCTGTCTTTGATGGTGATCTTGCTGGACTTTAAGGCAATAAGAGCGCCGCTATGACTGGGGACTATAGGGCATGCCCATTGAAATCTATTAAGCCGGGACTTTTTTTGCGCCATGGCAAACAGCACCCGGTTACCCTGATGTTCAATGTCATGATAAGCACGGGCCCAGGGCAGCACATCAATTTTCTGATGGACAACACCCAGCTCGTCCCAGACCTTACGTAACATTTCCACAGAAAGGCCGGTTAACCTGTCCTGCTCGATATAGTTATAAGGGGGATATACTTCCGTGGTGTAATATAAGCTTTCAAAAGAATCGGCAAAACAAGGCTGGCCAAAGCTACAAAGCATCCCTAAAAAAGCGCACAAACAACGAATAGGTATACCTTTAGATCTTATTAGCAATAAGAAAATTATAGCTAATATCGTCCATTATCCAGAAAGCCGCATTTGCGCTGAAAACCTTAGCGCTATATCTTGGCTGCTCCAGGCTTAGGCTCAGACAAACGCTTGTCGCGCATTAAAGGCCTAGACCTTACGGCTTGCCAGCAACAGGGTATTTTCCAGCTTGGCGTCAAAACAGGCAAAAATCACTTTTTTAATGCTGCTCTGTGATTGCAGAAATTTTTGAACTTCACCATAGGCTATTTCACACGCCCTTGGGATAGGAAAGCGATAAGCGCCGCAGCTAATCGCAGGAAAAGCGATACTGGTAAGTTGGTGTTCGGCGGCAATCCGCAGGGATTCACGGTAACAGGAAGCCAGTAACTGCTCCTCGTTTTTATCACCGCCATACCACACGGGTCCTACGGCATGAATAATAAACTTTGCCGGTAAATTATACCCTGGGGTGATTTTCGCAAAACCGGTATCACAACCACCCAAAGTGCGGCACTGTGCCAGCAAGTCTTTGCCGGCAGCCCGATGAATAGCACCGTCAACACCACCGCCGCCACACAGGGAGCCATTGGCGGCATTAACAATGGCATCAACCTCAAGGGTGGTGATATCTGCCTGCAGGATTTCTATTTCATTCATGATTTTATCCGGCTATACCCGCAACTTTGCTTTCATTATAAACATAGAAACCTGAGTCAGGAGATTATTGCCCTTGCTTTAATTTTTCTTTTGCCTGCTCAACTTTGCTAAAGTCCAGCCCTAACTCTTCAACCGCTTCCTTGATCACATCGGGATTGGTCATGACCAGGCCCATGATCGCCTGTAATTTTTCCGGCGGGATGCCCAGCTGCTGGACCACGCCCATGGCCATCATAGGGTTTTCCGTTAAGGTTTGAAAAAGCTCGCTGATTTTTTCATCGCTGATATTGTGTTCTTTTAAAATCTCAATGATTGGATTCATATTATTTTCCGTTTAATGCTAGTGTTCTATCTTAACAGGGAATATTAAATAACGCGGTGATAAAGCACAATTCTTTCCGGGTAAATAGCAACATTTAGCTGCATTTTCTATCGTATTTGACACTAAGCAGGCTTAAGCTCCCAAAAAGCAACTTAGCCTTATTTCAGTTTGAACGATATTATTCGACCTTTTCTTCATCCCGAAGCGTAAGTACTTCACATCCCGTCTCTGTCACTAAAATGGTATGCTCCCATTGCGCTGAGAGCTTTTTGTCTTTGGTGACCACGGTCCAACCATCTTTTTTAGTTTTCACCTTGGCTTTGCCCTGGTTTATCATCGGCTCTATGGTAAAAGTCATGCCTGCCTGCAAAGTCATTCCGGTATTTTTCAGACCATAATGCAAGACTTGCGGCGCTTCATGCATTTCCCGGCCGATACCATGGCCGCAATATTCCCGCACCACGGAATAACCGGCCGCTTCTGCATGTTTTTGTATGGCATAACCGATATCGCCGAGCCGGGCACCGGCCCTGACTTGCTTAATCCCCTGCCACATCGCCTGGTAAGTAGTATTACTGAGTTTTCTTGCCTCGACACTGGCATCGGCTAACAGGTACATTTTGCTGGAATCGGCGATAAAGCCATTTTTTTCCAGAGTGATATCAACATTAACGATATCCGTACTTTTCAAAATCCTGCTTTCACTGGGAACGCCGTGACAAACGACTTCATTGACCGAAGTATTGAGGCTGTACTGGTAGCCATACTGGCCTTTGCTGGCGGGTCTGGCATTTAAGGTATTGACGATAAAGTCTTCCACCCGGCTGTCGATCGCCATGGTGGTGATCCCCGGGGTAATAAAATCATCGAGCATGGCAAAGACCTGTGCCAGCAAACGCCCGGACTGCCTCATCAGTTCAATTTCTGACGGGGATTTTACTTTTACCTGCGGCCTATTCATTGACCAGGCCTGCTAAGGACACATTTTCTTTTAACAATTGCTGGCGGATAAGCTCATTAAAGCTCAGGGTCGGATTGAGCTCTGCCAGCATACCCATTTTGATCCAAAACTCCGCCTGGGCATTAATCGATCTCGACATAACCTGGCTGGATTTTCTGATCTCTTCATGCAAGTCATCAGAAATTTTCACTATACCCAAGTGATATACTCCATTATTTAATTATCATGATTTATATATAAAACGCATATAAAGTATATGCAGCTAATATCACAATAACAAGCAGCGATAAAAATGCCCCAACTCACAGGACATTTTTACCGCTTAAATTATCCCTTTAAATATCGGTTTATAGTGAATAACCGGAATAGTTGATCCCCGACAAATGCGCCATTTCACGGTGCCAGGTGGCCAAGTCGTCCTGATTAAAGTCGCTTAAACTATGATGGCCGCAGGCACGGGCCATCACCTGCATCAACTCGGTTGAGGCGCTAAAGAAATTATTTAATTTCTTCGCCGCTTCATCGGTATTCAAGCGTTTACGCAACTCTTCTTTCTGGGTGGCAATACCCGAAGGACAGTTATTGGTATTACACATACGCGCAGCAACACAACCTATCGCCTGCATCGCGCTGTTGGAAACCGCAACACCGTCGGCGCCTAACGCCAGCGCTTTGACAAAATCCATCGGAGTGCGCAAACCGCCGGTGATGATCAGGGTGACCTTTGATCCCTGCTGATCCAGGTAGCGGCGCGCCCGCGCTAGTGCCGGTATCGTGGGTACACTGATATTATCCCTGAAGATTTCCGGCGCAGCCCCGGTACCGCCGCCGCGACCATCGAGAATGATATAATCGGCGCCAACGTCGAGGGCGAACTGGATATCCTGCTCGATATGGTTGGCGCTTAATTTAAAGCCGACAGGAATACCGCCGGTCACCTCCCGTACCCGCTCGGCAAAAGCTTTAAAGTCTTCAACGGATTTCAGATCGGCGAACGTCGGTGGTGAAATCGCCTCGGTTCCGGCTTCTATGCCCCTTACCTTAGCAATTTTTCCGATATTTTTCTTGCCCGGTAAATGTCCACCGGTGCCGGTTTTAGCCCCCTGGCCCCCCTTAAAGTGAAAAGCCTGTACCCCTTTTAACAATTCTTCCTTAAAACCGAATTTGGCACTGGCCAGTTCATAAAAATAACGGGAATTGGCTTGCTGCTCTTCCGGTAACATGCCTCCTTCTCCGGAGCAAATACCGGTACCGGCAAGCTCGGCGCCTTTTGCCAGGGAAACCTTGGCTTCTTCGGATAAAGCGCCGAAACTCATATCGGAAACAAATAGCGGAATATCCAAAGTCAGCGGCTTTTTGGCATTGGGGCCTATCACCAGCTTAGTATCAACGGCCTGATCTTCCATCAGCGGTTTTGTTGCCATCTGGGCCACCATGATCTGGATATCGTCCCAATGGGGTAAGAGATGGCGCGGTACCCCCATAGAGGTCATAGGTCCGTGATGGCCCACTTTGCTCAGGCCGTGTTTAGCCAGCTCATGAATATAGGCCACCGTCGGCTCTTCCGGGGTCGGCTCGCCCACGGGCATTTGGCTTCCCTCGGCAGGCTGAATTTGCACACCCGGGCCTTCTTTACCCACCTGCTCCGAGGTGAACTTTTTATGGGTGCCGTCACAAAAAGGAGCATTTTGGGTGTGCTTGCAGGCGCATAAATACGCCATGCCATCATCGTCAGCCTGGAAGGCTTTAGGTTTAAAACTGCTGCCTTTATGGGAGCCGTCGCAAAACGGCTGGTTGGCAGATTTGCCGCAGGTGCAAAAATAGTAGTCTTCGCCTTTTTTTAACTCCACCCCTTTGGGTTTGTTATCGGCGATCACGGGATTAATCATAATATTTTCCTGTTTATAATAGTTATTAATGCTTGGTTTTTAGTCTAGTTCAACTCGCCCATTCCATTGTAAAAGCAGGACCAGCCCCTATCCCTGCGGCAAAGCTTTTATCGCGGCCAACTGAAAAGCCGACTCCTGGCCGATATGCCGGTATAGCCAGTCACAGCTGTAGATCATTTTCATCACATGCACTTCTTGCGAACGCAAGGCTAACCGCTTTAGCTTGGACCAACTGACCAGATCAAGCTGCTGTTCTTTATTGCTGTTTAAATCAGGGTGATGCACCTCCTTAGTTTTTTTATGCTTGCTGTTGCTTGGATATGTTTCAGGGGATTGCGCTAAGGCAGACTCAGGGAACAAGCCAGACAACCAGGGACAGCCTTTTTCGATATACAAAGCCGTCAGCCATACCCAGAAGTAACGCCAAAGCCGGGCATAAACCGCCTGGTTTTCACGGTTGAGATAACGTAGCGTCAGCTCTGCCAGCGCCTGGCAACTGGTCACCCCATGGAGTGTGGTTAATGCCGGTTCGAACAAATACAAACGGGCGGCCGCTTGGCAAATACTCGCCAACGCCGGGGTAAGTTCATCTTCATTAACGGTAAAACCTGTGCCCAGGGCCAGTTGATGGATCACCTGCTCACGGCATAACTGCTCGCAGATACTGATGCTGCCGCCGTAAATCTTGCGGCTTAACCTGCCGGGCAAATGCCCTTTTTCCAGCCACTGACGTATGCTTAGCCAGCTCTGTCCGGCCTGATGACTTGCCGCCGAAAATGATACGTCTGTCTCCAGCAGGTCAAGCGGCTCGGGATTTATTGTCGGCTCCTCAAGGTAGAGATCCTGATAACGTATCGCCATGTAAGCCAGGGCATCGGCAATTAAACCTAAATCACCGTGGCCAGTGGCAAAACTTAGACGGATCAATGGATGGAACAGCCCCATAGGTAAACCGGGCTTCATCGTATCCAGCAACTCGGTGATCACCTCTGCGCTTTCCCCCTGGCCGAGCAGCTGTAAAAACACCCGGCGAAACTCGCGCAACTTATCGCTTTGTCCCAGATATTGACGCCAATTTTGCGTCGTGACTTCATTTAAATCTTTCAAGCCCAGCTCCCCGGCGATAGCTGCCCTGTGCCTGGGCCAGCTGTCCCTGAAATTGACAATATCCTGATCGCTTGCCCCCAGGCCCTGCATCGCCATAATGGTCATGGGGTAATGGTTTGCCATGCCTCCCTGGGTGATGCCTGCCAGGTTGGGGTGATAAAAACTGTCTTGGCGCAATTCTTCATTAACAAGCGCCGACATTACCGCCGAAGGGGTAAAATCCGGCGCTTTTTCGATATTTTTCATACAGCACAACTCCTTCTCTGATAAACAGTGAATGATTCAATTGATAACTAGATGTGTGGTAAAGCAGGTCCTGTGCTACTGCTCTGTGGCCAAAGAGCAATAGCTGTCAGGGGGTATCAGGTAAAATCCGCAAGCGGACCTATCGGCACTATGCCATGAGGGTTTCTCAGCGGACTTTTCGAATGATAACCACTACGGTAAATATCCAAATCTACGGTTTGGGCAACGCCCGGAAGCCGGTATAAAGCTTTCAGGTAACGGGACAGGTTGGGATAATCCCGCAGCATCTTCAAATTACATTTAAAGGCGCTAAAGTAGCCGACATCAAAACGCACTAAGGTGGGCAACAAGCGCCAGTCGGCTTCGGTGATATTATCTCCAAGCAGATAGTCTTGCTGCGCCAGACGTAACTCAAGTTTGTCCAGCGCGGCAAATAAAGCCGTTACCGCTTCATCATAGGCGGACTGAGTGCGGGCAAAGCCAGCCTTGTAAACGCCGTTATTGATGTGATTAAAAATATAATCATTTAATTCATCAATATCGTTTGCCTGCGCCTCGGGATAAAAGTCCTGTTCATCGTCGGTAATATGGTTAAACGCCCCGTTAAACATACGGATAATTTCCGACGACTCATTGCTGACAATGGTTTGCTTTTGCTTGTCCCATAACACAGGCACGGTCACCCTGCCGCTGTGTTTGGGGTTTGCCTTAAGGTATAACTCGTACATGGCATTTAACTGGTAAAGGTCATCGCGAAAACGCGCTTCATGGTTATCAAACACCCAGCCATGTTCGGTGCGCAGTGGCGCCACCAGCGACAGGGAAACAACGCCAGCAAGCTTTTTCACCTGACGGTAAATCAAAGTACGGTGCGCCCAGGGGCAATTTAACGCGGCAAACAAATGATAACGCCCTGCTTCTGCCTTAAAGCCCCCGCTGCCGCTGGGACCAGCCGAACCATCGGCGGTAACCCAGTTGCGAAACCCCGCAGTACCACGCTCAAACTTGCCTCCTGATGCTTGGTAAGCTTTGGCCTCAAGTTCGGCTAATTTATCGTCGGTCAGCCACTGCCCGTCAATTAACTTGCCCATTAGCTGGCAGCTCCTGAAACTGTTTGAGCACTGTTAAGCTGCTCCCGGTTATGGGGAGCATCAAAATTCAGCTCAGGCCCGGCTGGAATAATCCGGGTAGGATTAATGGTTTCATGGGAGGCGTAATAATGCGCCTTGATATAGTCGATATCCACCGTTTGTGCGACACCCAGATACTGGTATAGCTCCCGCAGATAGTTCGACAACACGGGATAATCGGCAATACGTTTTAAATTACATTTAAAATGCCCGACATAGACGGCATCGAAACGCACTAAAGTGGTAAACAA
Source organism: Thalassomonas sp. RHCl1 (assembly GCF_947387555.1). Taxonomy (GTDB): domain Bacteria; phylum Pseudomonadota; class Gammaproteobacteria; order Enterobacterales; family Alteromonadaceae; genus Thalassomonas. The sequence goes on along the minus strand of NZ_CANDNZ010000021.1, from coordinate 12,735 downwards.
ACGCCAATCGGCTTCGGTCAGGTGCTTGCCCGCTAAATAGCGCTGCGTGCTTAACTTGTGTTCCAATTCATCCAGAACATTAAACACATCCACCACAGCTTCATCATAAGCTTCCTGGGTCGTGGCAAATCCGGCCCGGTAAACACCGTTGTTAAAACCGTGATATACCCGCTCGTTAATGGCATCGATTTCCTCGCGTTTCCCCTCGGGATAATAATCCCCGGATTTGGCGCCAAGGTGATCAAAAGCGCTATTCAGCATACGGATAATATCCGCCGATTCGTTACTGACGATGGTTTGCTGGTGTTTATCCCAAAGCACAGGCACAGTCACCCGTCCGGTATAATCACTTTTGGCCAGGGTATAAATTTCATGCATGCGGGTTTTACCGTTTACGCTGTCGGGCACCACACCCGGCCCCGGCTCGAAAGTCCAGCCTTCATCCGCCATATAGGAATTAACGACAGAGACGGAAATCATCTCTTCAAGCCCTTTAAGCGCCCGGAAAATCAGGGTACGGTGGGCCCAGGGACAAGCCAGGGAAACATAAAGGTGATAGCGTCCTGCTTCGGCTTTAAACCCTCCCTGCCCCGTCGGTCCCGGCTGGCCGTCGGCGGTAATCCAGTGGTTAAACTGAGCCGCTTTACGGACAAAACGCCCGTTGCTCGATGCAGTATCATACCAGTCGGTATGCCATTTACCTTCAACTAATAATCCCATGGTTATCCCCTTAATTGATATCGTAAAAATGTTTGTTCACTAAAATTGCGGTTAAAACAGGCCGCGGCGAAAATCATCAAATGCCTGGTTAATTTCTTCCCGGGTATTCATCACAAAAGGACCGCTTTGCACTACAGGTTCGTTAAGCGGTTTACCCGCCACCAGTAACACCCGGCTTGAAGAAGACTGGCCCGTTAGCTTCACTTGTTCGCCAGCCCCCAGGATACCCAAAGTCTTGGCACCGACTTTCTGCCCCTTCTCTCCGACCGTCAGCTCTCCTTCAACCACATAGATAAAGGCATTGTGGCCTTCGGGAAGTTGCTGGTTAAAGACAACGCCTGCCGGCAGGATCACATCCATATAGGTCGGCGAGGTATAGTGATTAATGACCGGCCCTTGAGTGCCCAGATCGGTTTTACCGGCGATCACCCGAACTTCGGTGCCATCCTTACGGTTTTCAACGGCTACCTTATCCGGCGCAAATTCCTGATAGGCCGGCTCTGTCATTTTGTCGGTCTTAGGCAGATTCACCCAAAGCTGAAAGCCCTTGAGCAAACCGTTTTCCTGCTCCGGCATTTCCGAATGTAAAATGCCTTTGCCCGCCGTCATCCATTGCACGCCGCCCGGCTCTATCACCCCTTCGTTACCTTTGCTATCTTTGTGACGCATGCGCCCGTCGAGCAGGTAGGTGACAGTTTCAAAACCCCGGTGCGGGTGGGTAGGAAAGCCGCCGATATAATCGTCCGGGTTATCACTTTCAAAACAGTCGAGCATTAAAAAAGGATCTATCATTCGCAACTGCGGCGTACCGATAATCCGGGTTAACCTGACGCCGTCGCCATCACTGGCCCGCATGCCTGCCGTTGCCGTTATCAGCTCTTTAGTTTGATTTGCTTGCATAGTGTGTTCACTGCTCTGTGTCTGGGTTAAATTGCTCATCATAAATCTCCTTTAAATTAAGCCGGGGAAAGCCCTGACGACTTCACCCGTTTATCCTTTTAATTAGTTACTCTTTGCCTCGATTACTCTTTACCTCTGTTATTCTTTGCCTCGATTATCAAGGGCATAACTACCTGGTCCCGTAGCAATCAGGATGAGGAAGCCACCGGCAATCGCGACATTTTTCATAAACATGATCATTTGCATCTGGTCGCTGAAATCAGCGTGGAATAAAGCCGCCGATACCAAACTAAAGCCAGCTAACGCCAGGGCGGCAATCCGTGTTTGCCAGCCGAGGATGATGGCCAGAGCGCCAAAGACTTCGGTGATAATCACCAGCGGTAATAAGAATCCTGGAACTCCCATGGCTTCCATATAGCCTTGGGTACCGGCATAAGAAAAAACCTTGTTTACGCCTGACATCAAAAAGATCAAGGCGATTAAAAAACGTCCGGCCGGGGCACTGAAATCAATAAGTTTGTTCATAATATTTTCTCCACATTTAATCGGGTATTTACTGTTGTTTAGATGACTTGTTTAAGCCGATGATAAAAGTTTAGTTGTTGATGATATGAGAATAAACAGCAATAATGAGAAATGATAATTGCCAATATAAGAACAATATAATTCGAACAACAGGAGACTCTATGGGCCAGTTAGAACAGATGGCGATTTTTGTACGTATCGTAGAAGCCGGTGGTATCGGCAAGGCCGCAGAGCAGCTTAACCTGGCAAAGTCAGCCGTCAGCCGCCGCCTGGTAGAGCTGGAAACCCGGCTAGATACCCGCCTGCTTATCCGCACCACGCGCAAATCAAAACTCACCGACGCCGGTCAGGTGTTTTACCAGCGAGCGGTGAAAATTCTCGATGACGTCGCCCAGATGAATAATGAAACCAGTTGTATCGATGCTACCCTAAACGGCACTCTGCGCATGGCGGTGCCGCTCTCGTTTGGCCTGATGCATTTAACCTCCGCCATAGATGAATTCTGCGAACGCCATCCGGATCTGACCATAGAAATTGATTTTGCCGACCGGCAAATCGACCTGGTAGAAGAAGGTTATGAGCTGGCAATCCGCATCGCCGATCTCAAAGACTCCAGCCTGCAGGCAAAACGTATTACCCCGGTGCGCCACGTACTGTGCGCCAGCCCCGGTTATCTTGATGCCAGAGGCACGCCAGAAACCATAACGGACTTAAAACAACACCAGTTCCTGCAATACGGCAAGGCCAGCCATGCCAAACTTCACATTACCGATCCCAAAGGAAAAACCGTCCATTTTCCGCTAACGGCAAAAATGAAGGCCAATAACGGCGATTTTTTACGGGATATGGCCATTGCCGGGCATGGCATTACCTATCTGCCGACCTTTATTGCCTGGCAGGCGGTATTAACCGGGGAGTTGGTGCCCTTGCTGTGCGATCATAAGTTCCCCGTAGCCAATGTTTATGCCGTCTATCCGCAAACCCGCTTTTTATCGCAACGGGCCCGGGTGCTGATTGACTTTATGGCAGAGCGCTTTGGCGACAATCCCTACTGGGACCAAAAATAAAAGGGGGATCAAAAATAGCTAAACTACAGGCCGCTGCAACTCCCTGGCATCTTGTTATTTTTCAGGGTATATTGCTTTTTTCCTAAAATATTAATACCTTGGGATCCCCGACACATGAAACACACACTCGCCGCCTTAGTCCTCTTTAGCGCTTTTTCCTTTACAGCCCAGGCGAAAAAGGTGGTGACGGATGCGATAGCAGATACCGACTACCGGCATGAGTTTTCAGCTTTAAAACAGCAGCATCAAACCCGGGTGTTGATTGACCGCTACCACCAGACCATATACAACACACAAGATGACTCCCACGGTGCCCATGCCATGCTCGATATTATGAGCCGGGACGGTTTTAAGATCAGCTATACAGATAAAACCCTGGATTTAGCCAAGGTCGATACCGATATTTTGATCATTCACGGCCTGCCCAACGACAAAATCACTTTAGACAGCGGTGCTGTTTTCTGGAAATCCCCTGTTAGCGATAAAGAGCTGGATTCCATTGTCCGCTGGGTAGCCGAAGGCGGCAGCTTATTTCTCACCCTAAGCCATTTCCCCGGCGGCAGTGGCGCGCGCCCTTTACTGGAGGCCTTTGAGGTCAAATTCCGCGACGGTTACGCCTATTCCCCCAAATACCCGAGCTTTACCTCAAAAGACGGCCGCTGCTCAAACTTTTTTGGTATGACAGAGCAGGCTGGCCTGCTGAAAAAATCCCATCCGCTTTATAACTTGGGACCTAAGGTAGAGAAGATTGACTTTCATTGCGGCTCGGCCGTTTTTCGACAGCCACAAGACGTAGTGATCGCTTACCCCAAGGCCACAGGCAATTACAATAAAGACGACAGTTTTCACGAAATATCAGACTATTATGCTGCCATGATTGCCTTTGAGTACGGTAAAGGTAAAGTGGTAGTAACCACAGATCAGGGCATGTTCAGAAACTTTATTTTCACTTTTGACGAAAAAGAAAAAGTCTATGTCACCATCACCAGCCCGGACAACGATAACGGCAATCTTTTTGTCAATATGATGCGCTGGTTATCCCCGCATATTGACCCGGCCAAAACACAAAACAACAAGAACTGAAAAAGGAACTCTAGTGGAATTATCAAGTGACAGAATAAAGCTGACAGCGTTTGACCAGTCAGACTTTGACTTATTTGTCGAACTTTCTATGTGCCCGAAAGTAATGGAGCATGTGTATAACCCTTTAACGCTTGAACAGGCTACGGCGGCATTTGAAGCAAAATCCCGTCCCTGGACACCCGATTGCGATACCTGGCTGTGTTATGCATCAACGAACTGGCCAGCGGCGAAAAGCTTGGCAATATCGGCATAAAAATTACCGACCATGAAGCAAAAATTGCCGAAACCGGTTTTATGATCAAACCCACCGCCCAGGGTAAAGGTTTTGCAGGTGAAGCCTTAGGCCTGGTTAAAGCTTATGTGTTTAACCAATTGAAATTAAACAAACTCACCGCCACTTGTGCCGCCGCCAATACCGGCTCGTATAAGCTACTGGAAAAATCCGGCTTTTTACGCGAAGGTTGCTTAAGGCAAAATACACTGATCAATAACCGCCACGTGGACGATTATCTCTACGGCCTGTGCCGCTCAGATCTTTAACAGATAAAGGCTGCTTGCCCCCCTATTTACTAGACAAGACAAACAGCCTGTTTAATCCCCTACCCCTCTTTATTCGTATTGCAACGCATCTACCGGCGTGGCATTGGCCGCCCGGTAGGCAATCACCATCACAGTGACATAAGCCACCAATAAGCTGAACAGGGTTGACAGCACAAAGGCGCTGTAAGGCATATCGATACGATAAATAAACCCGTTAAGCCAGTCCCTAAGCAGCCAGTAAGCCAGCGGCAACACCAGCACATTGGCCAGCACCACCAGCACCGAGAACTGATTCACCAGCATAAAACACAGCTGTGCCGTACCCGCCCCTAAAATCTTGCGGATGGCAATTTCTTTGACCCTGCGCCGGGTATTAAACGCCGCCAGGCCGAATAATCCTATCGCCGTGACCACAACCGCAATCAGGGTAAAGACATTAAGCAACTGGCTCTGCCTGGACTCGTTGCGGTACAGGGAAGAAAATTCTGCCGTAATCCAGTCGTAGGTGAACGCCTGATCCGGCGACAGCGACAGCCAGGTTTGCTCCAGCTCGCCAAGCAGAGAGGCATCCGCCGCCCCTTTAAAGCGCACTGACAACCAGCGTAAGGACAGCTCCTGTGGCTCTCCCGAGAGCACATAAATCATTGCCGGAACCGCCGTTTTAACACTGATATAATGACTGTCTTCAACCACGGCTATCACCTGGTGATTATGCAGGCCGTCATCGCCGCCCCCTAAGGTGAGCATTTTTCCTACCGCCTGCTCTGCTCCCCAGCCAAGCGCCGTAGCCAGGGTCTCATTAATGATGATACTGCCGGTAGAGCTTTTCCAGTCCCGCTCGTTTTCCCGGTAGGCATCGTTACTGAAATCCCGGGAAAAATCCCGCCCGGCCAGTATTTGAATGCCGTAGGTGGTAAAAAAATCATAGCTTACCGGGTTTGACCCCACCTGAATTTCATCATTGACATTATCCGCCCTGCGCACCACATTCGAGGTTCGGGTGGCTTTAGTCGGCACGGTATGAGACATAGTCACCGCCGCCACATCCGGGTTGCGCAATAACTGGTTTTTAAAGGTATTATAAATATCTGCGCCGCCGTTGATAACGATCACCCCTTCCCTGTCATAGCCCTGCGGCATGTTCTGGATGTAAGACATCTGCCAGTTCACCCCCAAACTTGCCACCAGCAATAAAGCGGCAATGGCAAACTGGAACACGATCAAACCCTGGCGCAACATCACGCCCACAGGGGAAGAATTTACCACGCCTTTTAATACCAAAGCCGGTGACAAACTGCTGAGATAAAAAGCCGGATATAAACCGGCAACCACGCCGACGATTGAGGTTAACAACAGCAACTCGACAAGCAGCACGGCGCTGAATTCAAAGCTGAGGTTAACGTCCATCAGCTGATTAAAATAAGGCAATGCCCCCCACACCAAAACTAAAGCCAGCAAGCCCGCCAAAGTGGTTTGCAGCACCGCTTCGCTCAAATATTGCACCACCAGCTGCAACTTACTCGCCCCCAGGGACTTTCTCACGCCGACATCTTTGCCCCGGCGCATGGCAGCAGCAGTCGCCAAATTGGTAAAGTTGACACAGGCCAGCAGCAGTATCATTACCGCAATAATGCTAAAGGCGGTCACCATCACCCCGCTGCCCTGGGGGATCAGGGTACGGCTGGTATCGGTATAAAGGTGCAGCTTGGTTAAGCCTTCCAGGTTCAGCCAGTAAGACTTATAGGAAGACAGCCCCGCCGCCCTTTGCTGATAATAATCACTGATATTGGCCTGCAGGCTTGCTGCCTGCGCCCCCCGGGCCAGTTTGACAAAAGTAACCGTGGCATTAAAAGTCCAGGAATCGGCCCAGTCGGGGTTGGCCAGTGCAAACTCATTAAAACGCTCGCCGGGAAGTAACATGGTCTCGGCCATGGTATGGGCAAATGCCGGCTTTTTCACCACCCCGGTCACCTGAAATTCCACCCCGTTAACGGTTAAGGTTTTACCGATAATGCCGGTATCGCTAGCAAAATATTTAATCGCCGCCTCCTCAGGCAAGACCAGGCTGGACGGCCCGCTCATGGCCGTCAGGGGATCCCCTTCGATAAAGTCAAAGTCGAAAAACTCGAAATAGTTGCTATCAACAAACTGCACCCGCTGTGAATAGACCCCTTGCTGATGTTTAACGGTGACACGCGAGCGTGATATCCGGGTACTAGCCAAAATATCATCGAAGTTTTGCGTCAATTCATCTCCCAAACGCAGCGGCGTTAACGCCTGGGGACGGTTTTGATCGCGAATTAAATCCAGGCGGTAAATATTCTCAGCCTGGCTGAAACTCAGGTTATAACTTTGCTCATGCGCCACGTATTGGCGGATCAAGATAAAACAGGCAATGCCTATCGCCAGCCCCGCCAGCTGGATGGCGGTGATCAGCTTTTCACGGCACAGGTTGCGCCAGGCAACAATAAAAAATAACTTAACCACAAGACACCTCCTGCAACTCGGCTGTGATGCGCTGATCCGAGATACTTTGGTCCGAGATAATCTTGCCGTCGAGCAATTCAATCGCCCGGGTGCCGTAACTGACATGCTCAGGTGCATGGGTTACCATCACAATAGTCGCCCCCTCGCGGTTAAGCTGCTGCAATAACGCCATCACCTGGGCGGAATTGTTCGAGTCCAGGTTACCCGTAGGCTCATCCGCCAAAATCAAATCCGGCTCGGTAATGATCGCCCGGGCAATGGCCACCCTTTGCTGCTGCCCGCCGGAAAGTTTGGCCGGCAGGTGGTGACGCCTGTGGCTGATATCCACGCGTTTTAGTACCGCCTCAACCCGTGCTTTGCGCTCGCTTTTCGCCACCTTCTGGTAATAAAGCGGCAGCTCGATATTTTGCTCAACGGTAAGTTCGTCTATCAGGTTAAAGTTCTGGAAAATAAAGCCCAGGTGCTGTTTGCGCAGTTTCGCCCGCTGCGCCTCGCCAAGCGTTGCCACCTGATGTTCAAGAAAATGAAATTCGCCGCTGTTAACCGTATCCAGCATGCCCAGCACATTAAGCAAGGTTGATTTGCCGCAACCGGACGGCCCGAGAATAGAGAGAAACTCCCCCTTGTCGATAGTTAAATCCATGCCGTCGATAGCAACCGTTTCTATTTCGTCGCCGATAAACGACTTGGCGATCTTTTGTAATTTGATCATGAGAATTCCTTATTTTTTATGGTGTTTTTAATAAATGTTCAATTAGCTTGTAATTAATTAGTGAGTTGCACCTGTTCGGCATCGGCAAAGCTGGCATAGGAGGAAGTGATCACTGACTCCCCAGGGGCCAACCCTTCGAGCACTTCGACACTTTGCGGATTGCGGCGGCCAAGACGTACCTGGCGTTTTTCCGCCCGGCTGCCGTCGGCAGAGACCACAAATACCCAGTTGCCGCCTGTGGTTTGCATAAAGGCGCCGTTGCTGATTTGCAGCTTGTTTTCACTGGCAGAGAGGTTTAATTTCGCCTGCAGGCTTTGTCCCAGGCGCAGTTGTTCACGGCTGTTGGCGTTGGCAAGGGTAAAGTCCACCTTGAAGGTGCCGTTATCTATGCCCGGGTAGACCTTGGCCACGGTCAGCTGATGGCGCTGGCCGTTCAGGCTGAACTCTGCCTCTTGCCCGGCGGCAATACGGCTGACATAAAATTCATCGATACGGGCGCTGACCTTAAAGGTAGAGAGCAAATCTACCTGGCCCAGGCGCTGGCCGTCGCGCTTTGACTCCCCTACCTGGGCATCTAAAAAGGTCAGCTGGCCCGATACCGGCGCGCGGATAATCAGCTTGTCCAGGCTCATCTGGGAAATCGCCAGGTTATTTTCCAGGGTTTTAATGCTCTGGCTTAGCTGGGCCAGCTGCTGCTCTTGCAATAACGCCTCTTTTTCCTGGCTCTGGCGCACCGTTTCCCGGTAACGTTTTTGATAGGCCAGCTCGTCTTTGATTTCTTCAAACTCCTGCTCAGAAATCAGCTTTTGCTTCACCAGGCGCTTGCTGCGGGCAAAACGCTTTTCCAGCTTTTGCACTTCAAAGTCGAGCTCGATCACATCCCGTTTCAAACTCAGCTGGTTTTGCTCCAGCGCCAGCCGGGTATTGCGCATATTGTTGATTTGCTCGGAAACCTCGGCTTCCCGCGCCAGCACGGTTAATTGCAAGCCGGTATTGCTGAGCTTTAATATCGGCTGGTCTTTTTCAACCAACGCGCCTTCTTGCAGATACACCTGCTCAACCCGGCCGCCGTCTATGGCATCGATAAAAATGGTTTTTTCCGGTTCCACCACCGCCCTTACCGGCAAATACTCGGCAAAGGCTTGCTGCTTTACCTGGCTCAGCATCAGGTTGTTTTTTGCCAGGTTATAGGTTTTCCCGCCGGCACTGGTTAATTTCGACCAGGTAAAAACCAGGACAAAAACCCCGATGGCGCAACCGGCCAATCCGGCTTTGATATAGCGTTTTCTGTTATGACTTTTCTGCTTGTTATTGTTAATGGCTCTGTCCATAACCTTCTCTCGTTTTTGGATTTGTTGCAGTTGTAGATAAAACCGAGATGAAAGGCAGGAACAAAGCCTGAAAAAGTTGGGATTTATGATGACCAAACTGTGACTAAAGCTTCAGTCACTTTTTAAAACCCTTATTTTTCAGCAAATTAAACAAAAACAAAGAAAATAGCGGTTTCAGGCAATTTTCAGCCAAAAGCTGTTAACTTAGCGCTAAATCCCTTACTATAAGCAGCGGTTTTCATCACAGAGACGGTTACTTTTTGCGTTATTTTCATTTTCAGGATCACAGTTTAGATACTCAGGCCATGGTGATTTACCGTCATCAGCAAAAGATAGAATTAGAGCCGAAAGTTTTTGAGCTGTTAGCTTTTTTCTGCCGGCACCCCGACCGGGTGATCAGCAAAGATGAACTGATGGACAATGTATGGTCCGGCACCCTGGTTACCGATAACGCCATCAGCCGCACCATAGCCAAAGTACGCAAAGCGCTAAATGACGACTCTAAAAACCCCCTGTACATTATTACCGTAGCCAGAAAAGGTTACCGTTTTGCCGCCAGCGTGACCCCAAGCGACACCTTATTTGAAACGGCTGAGCAGCCGGAAGATACACAAGTAACCGCAAAAGAAGCGCAGACAGAAAAATCGCCAAACCAAGAACCCCAGATTTCCACCCCGGCAGCTACAAATTCGGCAGCGGCTAAAGGAAAAAACAAAAAAACAATCACCTTAGCTTTTGCCCTGCTGGCTTTACTTGCCGCAATAATTGCCTTAACCGCGATGAAGTTCTGGCCGGGCAATGAAGAAGACATCAAGCCCACCCGCTTAAAAAGCATGGTCGCCATCACCCGGGATAAAGGCACCGAATGGCACCCGAACATTTCCCAGGACCAAACCCGGCTGGCCCATACCGAGCGCTCCGCCGACGGCCAAAGAAACCAGGTGGTATTAACCGACCTTAACAGCCAAAAGCGCCGTTATATCAAACATGCCAGAGGCAACATCAGCCGCCCGGTATGGTCGCCGGACGGCAAGTCTTTAGCGGTATTATGGAAACATAACCATGTCTGCCAAATTCTGCTGGTTCAGCAAGATGAAACAGACGACTTGAAAAAATCCCGTACCTTAAGGGAGTGCTTTGCCAGCGCCTGGCCCGTTTTTCAATTTTCCCCCGACGGCCAGTTTTTATATTTCAACGACAAACCCCAGGAACTACAGGGCTACCAGATTTTCCGCCTAGACCTGACCACGGGCGAGCAAATCACCTTGAACCAGCCAATCACCGGCGGCGAAGGCAATTACCATTTCGACCTTTCTGCTGACGGAAACAAGCTAGTAATGCTCAACCTTGAGTACACCCCGCAAAGCAGAATTTACACCCTAGACTTAACCAGCCAGCAGCTAAAACGCACCGCCGAACTAGATCACCGCCTGCGCTCTGCCGTATGGCACCACGACGGCCAGTCTCTGGTACATCCTTCCCCCCACCCTGCCACCGCCCTGTGGCACAGTCTCCTGGACGGGGAATTTCTCGGAGTTATTGCCAGCGGCAGCCAAAGGCTAAAGAACTTAAGACGCCACCCCAACCAAAGCGACTACCTGTTCAGCGCCTATATGACAGACTATGATTTAACCCTGAGCAGCATTAAGCAGGCAGACAGCCTTGAGCAAAAAAACAGCCTTGAGCAAATAAACAGCAGCGAAACAGCCTCCGGCACATGGCAGCCGGATAACTCCAGTGTTAGAGACTATTTACCGGCGCTCTCCCATAACGGCCAACAACTTGCCTTTGTTTCCAAACGCTCCGGCAGCGCCGAAGTATGGCTGCAAAACAAAAAAGCACAAACCGCCGCCCAGCTAAGCCACTTTAACAATGCCACCCGGATTTTTGACTTACTCTGGTCACCCGACGACAAGAAGCTGCTGGTACTGGCCGACAACCTGTTATACCTGATCGATACCAACAGCCGGGAGATTAAAGAGCTAACCTCAAGCCAAACCTTTAATAGCCGCGCCATTGCCGCCCTTTCCTGGCAAGACAACAACCACCTGCTGTTTTCATCCCAGCGCAACAATAGTTGGCAGCTGATGTCTTACGATATTGGCCAGGACAAGGTCGAGGTATTGAATTACCGCTGGCAGGCGGGACGTTACTCCCCAGGCAGCAACAGCTATTATTTATTCGATAAAACCAATAAGCGCTGGTATCAGGCACAAACTCCAGATAGCGAAGAAATTACTTTAATTCCCGCGGCATGCAACGCCCCTATTTTGGGCCGGTCTCTGAACTTAAAAGAGCAAAGTGACGCCCTGTATTGCCTGAGTGATGCGACAGACAAGCAAAAGACTCAAACCGGCATTTACAGGTATCACAAAGCAAGTAAAGTCTTCGAACTGCAGCAGGCAACAGATAAAAATATTTCTTATGATATTCAAGGTGATAATCTGATTTCGGCCTACCTTGTCAAGCAAGGGGCGGATATCATGCAAACCCACTCACCGGGCAGTTAAGCAAAGAGCTATAGAATCTCAAATTTATAACCTATTGATGATGCAGTACTAAAAAGGTAAAGTTTAATCTAGCTGTTATATTCTACATAACTCTAAAAGGGATTCTTTATGAATATTGAACAGATATTTGAATGGATATCTAAATTTATTGAGTTGGTTTTGATTGGTTTTGGGCTTTTCTTTGCTTGGAGGATATTTCATTTTTCTAAAAAGTCTGGTTCAGGTTTCTCACTTAAGTTTAGTGAATTTGTTGAAGTGACTGTCGAACCGGCGCAAACAGACATAGGAAGTAAAACTGAGTTAGAAGATACTTCACCTGCATCAGATAAATTACCCGCCGATTACTATTACTTAAACCATGTAGCCTTTCTTAGGCAAGAAAAGCAAGAGGAATTTCAACAAAGGACTGGTCTAGTTGACTTCCCACACTACGATATAAGAGTGATATTAGATTCGTACTATAAGGGAGCAATGGAGAAAGTAAAGTACGTAGAGTATTTCTTACACAAAAGTTATCCCGAACCTATTCAAACAAGATCAAATTTAAAAAATAAGTTTTTGTTAAAAGAACTCGCAAATGGTGAGTATGTACTTCAAGCAAAAGTACACATCACAGGTCGAAGAGAGCCTTTGATACTGCAAAGATACATCACCTTAGAACAAAATGAATCATTTGCGCAAATATAATAAGTCACTACAAACAGAAATTTTACTGGTCAAGGATGGACATCCATCAATTAACGATCGTAAAAAATTACCACGTTATTTAGAAAAAGTTTTTGGATGCTTGAGATGGTCACTCCGCAAAGGCATCGTAATGTGCCATGATTGAAAAAGTTATCAAGCAAGATCAATCAAAT
>NZ_CANDNZ010000020.1 GCF_947387555.1 Thalassomonas sp. RHCl1 | reverse complement strand
CGGACTTGAACCGGCACGCTGTTACCAGCGAGGGATTTTAAATCCCTTGTGTCTACCAATTCCACCACCCGGGCAAAATGGAGGCGGGTCCCGGAGTCGAACCGAGATCCACGGATTTGCAATCCGCTGCATAGCCATTCTGCCAACCCGCCGTTTCATCAACACTGAGCTGAGTAGTATTCCTTAGAACCTTCTCTGTAAGAGAAATTGGAGCGGCTAACGAGACTCGAACTCGTGACATTCACGTTGGCAACGTGATGCTCTACCAACTGAGCTACAGCCGCTTCATCTGTTGACTCCCTGTCAACTGGGAACGCATTCTACATTGATATATTCGCGAGTCAACCATTTAATTTCAATTTTATTTCGACTGCCTAAAAAGCGGCTAAAATGATGTTTTTTTAACTAGAACAAGGCGTTTACGGCTGTTTTTTCACCGTCAATTCCGGCCAGGCGGCCCTGAAATAGGTCACCATAGACCAGAAAGTTAAAATAGTGGCAATAAAATAGAGGCCGTAAGCGATGATCATAAATAATTCCTGGGGAAAATTAAAAAGGATCAGCGGAATATCATAATCGGGACGCCAGATAAGGCCGATTAATGCCAGCATCTGGGCAGCAGTTTTATATTTCCCCATAGTTGATACCGCCACTTCATCCCTTTTTCCGCGGGAAGACATAAATTCCCGCAGTGCGCTGATAAAGACTTCACGTGCCACCATGATCAGCGCCGGGATTGAAATCCACCACTGATGATAGTCCTGGACGATAATCACTAAAGCAGCAGTCACCATCAATTTATCCGCCACAGGGTCAATAAAGGCGCCAAAGGCGGTTGACTGTTTTAACCGTCGGGCAAGGTAGCCGTCCAGGGCATCACTGATGGCGGCGAGCCAAAAGATAAAAGCGGCACCGAAATGATGCCAGGAAACAGGTAGATAAAAAACAATAAGGAATACAGGTATTAATACAATTCTAAAAAAGGTGATTTGGTTGGGGATTGTCCACATAGATAACTTAGTGCAGTATTTTTTCTTTCATTTTACACAGATTGTTAATCAATTGTCATGTAATGCATCATAAATATTTTTTGCCAGCGCCTTGCTGATCCCCGGCACTTTTTCTAATGCCTGGCGATCCGCCTGCTTCACTTCATGCAGGCCTCCCAGGTACTTCAATAACGCCTGGCGTTTCTTGGCCCCTATGCCCGGGATAGACTCCAGGGTAGACTTTTTACTGGCCTTTTGCCGTTTGGCCCTATGACCGGTAATGGCGAAGCGGTGGGATTCATCCCGGATATGCTGTACCAGATGCAGCGCCGGTGAAGAGCCGGGTAAAGAAATCAACTGGTGGCTGCCGCCAAGGATCAGGGTTTCCAGTCCGGGTTTGCGCGACTCCCCTTTTGCCACCCCCACCAATAAGGGTATTTTCTCCAGGGCATTGTCCTGGCTAAGGTGATGAAAGAAGTCTTCCGCCTTGGCCAGTTGCCCCTTGCCGCCGTCAATAAAGACAATATCGGGCAGGTTATCACTTGAACTGACCTTGCTGTAACGCTTATTCAGGGCAAAAGCCATAGCGGCATAATCATCCCCCGGGGTGATGCCATGGACGTTATAGCGGCGATAATCACTTTTTAACGGCCCTTCCTGGTTAAAGACCACGCACGAAGCCACGGTTTGCTGACCCATGGTATGGCTGATATCAAAACATTCCATACGCTCAATGCCGCCAGCTAATTCAAACACCTCATTGAGGGCGGTAAATCTGGCCTGCATCGATTCTTTATGGCTGTTGCGACTCGCCAGAGCATTTTCGCCATTGGTACAGGCAAGTTTTAAATATTGCGCCCTTTCCGAGCGGACCTTAGTGGCAATTTTTACGTCATAGCCGGCCTGCTCGGTTAATAACCGGGCAATTTCACCGCTTAGTTCAAAGTCTTCATTGACGACAATTTCTTTGGGGATATTGCCCTGGGAGATTTCCCGGTTAAGGTAATGCTGGCCGACAAAAGCGCGGATGATCTCACTGTTACTGGCATCATTAGGCACCGCAGGAAAGTAACTTTTGCTGCCCAGTATTTTATGATCCCGGATAAAGAGCAGATGCACACAAACCTGAGACTTAAAGCGCGCCAGTCCCACCACATCCATTTCCGCCACCATGCCGGAAACATATTGCTGTTGCTGTACTTTACGCAAAGTGCCGATTTGATCGCGAATTTTCGCCGCCTGTTCAAACTCAAGCTTGGCGCTGGCCGCCTCCATCTGCTTCACCAGGACATCAATGACATCTGAGCTTTTCCCCTGCAGGAAAAGTTTGGCTAATTTCACCTGCTGCCGGTAATCGTCTTCGCTGATTTTATCAACACAGGGAGCCGAACAACGCCCTAACTGATATTGCAGACAGGGACGGCTTCTTGCCCGGTAATAACTGTCTTCACATTGACGGATGGGAAACAGCTTTTGCATCAAGCGTAAGCTCTCCCACACGGCACCGACGGTGGGGAAAGGACCAAAGTAATCCCCTTTTTGGCGTTTGCCGCCGCGGTGCAGGCCAAGTTTCGGGTGTTTATGATCGCTGATCAATAAATAGGGATAGGATTTATCATCCCGCAGCAGGATATTATATTTAGGCTGATACTTCTTGATATAGTTATTTTCAAGGATCAGCGCCTCCCCTTCGGTATGGGTGACCGTGACGTCTATGGCCCGAATTTGCCCGACCAGGGCCTTGGTTTTAGTGCTGCCGACATCTTTGCGGAAATAACTGGCCAAACGTTTTTTTAACTGTTTGGCCTTACCGACATAAATGACCTGACGGTCTTTATCGTACATGCGATAAACACCGGGCTGCTCGGTTACCGAGGCAAGGAAGGCTTTAGCATCAAACCTGGCATCGGAGGCGATATCAGGTTTTTGCTCTGGCTTACTATCGGACTTTTGTTCAGTCTCTTTATCAGGTTGTTGCTCAGACAAGGGAGATACTTCAGACAAGACTAGAGTTTTTCGGTTTTTAACATACCATGGCGAATCGCAAGATGGGTCAGTTCAACATCATTACTGACATTGAGTTTTTCAAACATGCGGTAGCGGTAACTGTTAATGGTTTTAGAGCTTAATGCCAGCTGTTCGGAAATATGGGGCACTTTTTCTCCCCGGGTGATCATCAGCATGATCTGCAATTCACGCTCCGACAAGACATTAAACGGGTTCTCCTCCACCGACTTAAACTGGCTCAGCGCCATCTGCTGGGCAATTTCTGCCGGGATATAACGTTGGCCGCTATTCACCGCCCGGATGGCATTGACCATTTCATCCGGTCCGGTGCCTTTGGTCAGATAACCGGCAGCGCCAATTTGCATCACTTTAGTCGGAAACGGGTCTTCAGTATGTACCGTCAGCACGATCACTTTAACATCGGGGGCATAACGGATAATCTTCTTGGTTGCTTCCAAGCCGCCAATACCTGGCATGTTCATATCCATTAACACCACATCGGGCTCATTTTTACGGCAAAACTGTACAGCTTCTTCTCCCGTTTTAGTTTCTCCTATTACTTTCAATCCTTTGACTTCATCGAGAATTTTTCGGATACCGGTCCGGACTAATTCATGATCATCAACTAATAAAACATTTATCAACGGGGTAGCACCTTTTAGGTATGTATGATGTTAACTACTGCTAGATTCCTAATCTGTTAAGAATATAGTGAATACCGGGTTAACACAATCAAATTTCAGCATTTATTTCACTGTCTTGTTTGCTGTTACTATGCTTGCAGCTTGGTTTGCGCTTGGGCTTATCTGCAAAGCAGGATCCGTGACGGCTTTTATAAGTCATGTTTGTTCAACCAGTTATTTAATAATGCGATTTGTCCGTTCTTATAGGCGGCATAGGTTAAACGCACCGCATTACTTAAAATAACACTGTCAGACCACTGGGTTTGCTCGGCGATCAGTTGATAACACTTTAATGCCTCGGGCGATAAATAACCGCGCATTTCTTTTTTGCCGCCCTCTTTTTGTCGTTCACGATAACGTTTTTGTTTTTCGGCATTCGATAGCGGCGCTTTTTTTTCAGTCACTTTTTCTCTCCTTTACAGCCCGATAGGAGAACAATGGTTACGCATAACTCAACTTTTTGCAATTTTTTTCACTGCTCCGAGTTGTTTAGTGTACAAGTGTTCGCTAAAGTAGCGCCCTGAAATTATTATAATCTTATTTTGAAGTGAGCTCATGGAACAAAAAAGTGCGTATAGCAAAGAAGATCTGATCAAAACCGCTAACGGGGAAATGTTTGGTGAAGGCAACAGCCAGTTGCCTTCTGACAACATGTTAATGATGGATCGCATCAATGTTATCAATGCCGATGGCGGCGAACATGGTAAAGGCGAAATCATCGCTGAACTTGATATTACTCCGGATCTTTGGTTTTTTGACTGCCACTTTAAAGGCGACCCTGTCATGCCAGGTTGTTTAGGACTGGATGCCATGTGGCAATTAGTCGGTTTTTATCTTGGCTGGTCCGGCGGACCGGGCCGTGGCCGTGCCTTAGGTGTCGGAGAAGTTAAATTTACCGGACAAATCCTGCCGACGGCGAAAAAAGTTACTTATAAAATTACCCTTAAGCGTGTGATCAAGCGTAAATTATTTATGGGCATCGCCGATGGTTCAGTATTGGTTGACGGCCGTGAAATCTATACCGCCAAAGACCTAAAAGTCGGTTTATTCACGGATACGGCAAGCTTCTAATTTTTTGCCCTGGCCAGATAACATTAAAAAACCCTCATCGACGAGGGTTTTTTTGTGTCTTTAAGGCACTGTTAACCGCTGTATAGCCCTTTCTCAGCCGAGCCAGGTTTAGCCCTTAATGCTTGACTTGCTGCGTAAAGCAGCAGTAAACAGAGCAAAAAGCGATAACAAAGACAAGGCTGCCCCCTGACGCTGCACTTGCTCCACCGCGACATGACAACCTTCAACTTCCCCCGCTATCGGCACCAGCTTTACTGCCCGTACGACATCTTCTTTATCCGCCTGGCCGTCAGCATCACGCATCAGCTCTCCTTTGGCATTTCGGCGATCCATCTTTACTATCGCATTGGCAAAAATTTCATTATCACCGTTGATATCTGAGGCATCGATAATCGTATACGGAGAATCACAGGGTAAAAGATCATTGATATTCAGGAAGGTATCCTGATTAACATCATATAAAAAAGCATGGCGGCGACGCGGGTTCGGCTCATTGGGGTTAATACTGCTGGCATTATGGGTTTCCACTTCCCCGTTGCCCACTATCATACCGTTTTCATTAATCGCCCGGGCTATACTGGAAGAGCCGGTAAAATAATCCCGCGGCAACACCATTTGCATCTTTTCGGCATTGGTATCGACATAATAGAATTTGCTCCGAGGCTCACCGCTGATATTGGTCCAGACATGTCCTATGGCTATTCCCTGATCATTAATATCAAGGGCCTCAGAATTATAATACTGACTGTGATCTTCGGTAAAATCTTTCACCTCCCCGGCTTTATAAACAACGGCGTAAGTATTGCGTTCTTCCCTTGCCGCCGGCTCGGTTTCCTTTTCATCCCACCAGCCATGGGCAAAGCCCACGGCGACGCCAAGGTTGTTGATCGCTTGTGCCTTAGCGATATAAACACGCTCATCCTCGCCGTGGGGGCTAACTAAAGTGCCGAGGTTTTCACTTGAGAGCACCTCTGCATTTTCATCTAACACCCATTTAAAGGCACTTAAATGGTACAAGCCCTGCCTGCGCGCTTGTACACATGCTTGATAGGGAATATTTTCAAGCTTCTCCTGATCGGCACAGCCACCACTTTCATCTTCAATATATTCCCTCGCCTGGACATTAAGCCCTGTGCTGGCATAACCCACCGCCACCCGGTTGTTATTCATCGCCAAAATAGCAGATTCGCCGCCATGCTCGGCTTGTGGCGGCAGGATACTCTTAATGGTGCTGCCTTTATCTATGGTCAAAAAACCCCGGCGGGTAAAGTCCCTGAGCCAATAGGTGACCTCGTCATTGTCACTGTCAATGAAGTCCAGCGGCAAATAAGGCGCAGAAGCACTGCCAAAAATCCAGCCCTCATCGGTGATGCCGCTGACAACATTTGTGGTGGAGCGGGTCAACTGGCCATCAGCAAAACTGGTATCAAAGACAACAATTTCTCCGAGTTCACCGTTAAGCTGGGTTAACACCGCCGAATCCCCCACTTTCTGATATGTTAAATCTCCTGTCTCAAGCAGCCAGCGTTTCACCCAGGCCAGATCGTTTGCGGTAGGCGTGCCCGCCTTTAATGCGGTAAAGTCTTCCAAATCCTTTAAATCAATGACCCGCTCATGATTCACTCTTGCATAAGCTTTAATTTTGTCGAAATAATCGTCTTTAAAATATTGATATTGCACCGGAAAATTATAAATCCCGGCTCCGGCCAGGGCTTTATCCCCCAGAGCATTTTCTTTTTGGGCAAAAGTATATTCAAGATCGGTTGTTTCGCCGATTTCAATCACCCGGTAGGTAGCCGCATTGACGCTGCTAAAAAAGAACCCGCCACTAAGCGTGACCGCTAAAATTGATTTTGCAAATTTATCCATTTAACCATTACTTCCTCAGTTCATTGTCACCATTCCTTTCGCCCTTACCTCCCGGCAAGAGTCACCTGAACTTGGACTGCCCCTGCAACTTCGCGTTCAATATTTTATATATTTTTTAACAACTTAATTTAAAAGCAGCCGAAAACTAACTTCTTTGGCGATGAGGGGAAATAAACCGGGACAGGGTTTTGTGAAAACAGCGGCCGAAAACCTAATGGAGCAAAATGCGATAGAGGTGTGATTCAAGCACAATGCAAACCGGCAGGAGGATTTTTACTATATAGAGAAAATAAAAAAACCCTCGGCGACGAGGGTTTTAAAGATATGCGTTTTTAACTGGGTCGACTAGCGACTAAAGTGCTTTACCCAGCTATGCCGATAACTTAAGCTTTCGGCGTAAGCCAAAAGTAAGCATGGCAAAAAGGGATAACAGGCCAAACCCCGCACCGCTGCGTTCCACTTTCTCAACCACGGAATTACAACCTTCAATGTCACCGTCAATCGGCACAAGTTTTACCGCACGCACCACATCTTCGACATCGATTTCACCGTCGGCATCACGCATCAGCTCTCCTTTGGCATCGCGACGCTCGTTTTTAACCACGGCGGTGGCAAAGATTTCATTGTTTTCATTGATGTCTGTGGCCTCGACTATGGTGTAGGCAGAATCACAAGGCAGCAGATCATTGAGGTTCACAAAGGAGTCATCATTCATATTGTATAAAAATGCATGGCGTCTTCGTGGATTGGTACTGCTGGTATTATGAGTTTCCACTTCCCCGGTCCCGACGATCATGCCATTTTCATTGATCGCCTCGGCGGTACTGGCGGAGCCGGTAAAATAATCATCCGGGAAAACCATCTGCATATTATCGGCATTGGTATCGACATAATAAAACTTTGTTTTGACTTCACCACTGATGATAGTAGTCACATAACCAACCGCTATCCCCTGGTCGTTGATATCATTGGCTCTGGAGGCATAATACTCACTATGATCTTCGGTAAAATCGGTAACTTCACCGTCTTTAAACACCACGGCATAGCTACTGCGGCTTTCTCCCTCACTGGGGCTGGTTTCATTTTCATCCACCCAGCCATCGGCATAACCGACCGCAACACCGTGATTATTAATGGCCTGGGCCGTAGCGGTATAAATCCGCTCATCATCTTCATGCGGGGTAACCAGCATCCCGAGATCCTCACTTGAAATGACCTCGCCATTCTCATCCAAGGTCCATTTGTAGGCACTTAAGTGATATAAGCCATTTCGGGCACTTTGCAAACAAACTTCGACAGGAATATCATCAATGTAATCAGGATCGGCACACTCATCTTCAATGAAGTCTTCAACGGTATTAATGTTAAGCTTCGAACTGGCAAACCCTACGGCAACACGGTTATCGTTGATATCTATGATACCTGACTCACCGCCATAGCTGGCTTCTACAGGAAGAATGCTTTTAATAGCGTTGCCGTTATCCGTTGTCAAAAATGCCCGGGTGGTGAAGTCCCTGACCCAATGGGTCACCTCATCTCCATCACTTTCGGTAAAATCCATTGGCAGATAAGGGGCGGAAGCGGTACCGAAAAGCCAACCTTCGTCGGTGATACCATAAACCGTATTCGTGGTCGAGCGAGTCAGTTGGCCATCGTCAAAAGTGGTATCAAATATCGTGATTTCCTCGGTTTCGCCGTTTAGATTGAGCAAAACCGCGCTATCGCCTACTTTCTGGTATTTACTGTCGGAAACGGCACTGAGCCAAAGTTTAGCCCAGGCAAGGTCATTCCCGGTAGGCGTGCCCGCTTTTAATGCCGTTAAATCTTCCAGATCTTTTAAGTCAATCACACTTTCATGACGACTTTCGGCATAATCGTCAATATTGTCAAAGTCATCATCATCAAGGTATTGGTATTGCACCGGAAAGTTATAAATGTTGCTGCCCGCCAGCGACTTTTCTCCCTGGACATTTTCTTTTTGGGCAAAAGTATATTCAATACCTGATACCTCACCGGTGTCTATCACCTGGTAAGTGGCAGCATTGGCGTTTGCGATACACAATGCACTGGTGATCCCTGCTGCTAAAATCGACTTTACAAATTTTTTCATCTAATTACTGCGCTCTTACTTACTTGTTATAATTCATCTAACTCTTGCCATCTGGCAAAGGCGGCTTCGAGCTTGGACTCGCTCTCGGCCAGCTGGTTCAATATTTTATTGGTTTGCTCGGGATCCTGACTGAAAAAGTCGGCACTGTTAATCTGCGCCTGCAGCGAATCGATTAACTGCTCCAGCTTGTCTATCTCATCCGGTAAGGCTTCAAGCTCGCGGCTTTCTTTATACGATAACTTTTTCTTGGCCGCCGGCTTTGCCTTGCTATCACTGCCCTTGCCCGCATCCTTTTGTGATTTTTGCTCGTTTTTCCTGCTTTTGTCATCGGTGCCGTATTGCTCCGCCAAAGCCTTTTGCTGTTGTGCTTTTAGCGCCAGGTAACTGTCAACATCATCATAACCACCGACAATCTGCTTTATTTGACCACTTCCGTCAAAGTAAAGGCAAGTATTAATGCAATTATTTACAAAATCCCGGTCATGGCTCACCAGCAATACGGTACCGGCATAATTG
This sequence comes from Thalassomonas sp. RHCl1, assembly GCF_947387555.1. Lineage (GTDB taxonomy): Bacteria > Pseudomonadota > Gammaproteobacteria > Enterobacterales > Alteromonadaceae > Thalassomonas. The sequence continues at coordinate 85,768 of NZ_CANDNZ010000020.1, read as the reverse complement.
GCGACAACTTCTTCGAGCAGCTCCAGGGTTTCGATATCGAGATCATTGGTCGGTTCATCGAGGATCAATAAATTACTGGGCCGTAAAAACAAACGGGCCAGCAACAAACGGTTTTTCTCACCACCGGACAGCGCCCTTACCGGGGTACGGGCGCGCTTGGGACTAAAGAGAAAGTCCTGCAAATAGCCTAATACATGACGGGTACGACCGTTAACCGTGACTTCCTGCTTGCCGTCGGCGACACTGTCCTGTACGGTTTTATTCACATCGAGCTGGTCCCTGTGCTGATCAAAATAGGCAATTTCTAAATTCACCCCGGAGCGCATTTTACCGCTGCTCGGGCTTAACTGCTCCATAATCAGCTTGATCAGGGTTGACTTGCCGGTACCATTGGCACCGATCAGCGCCAGGCGATCCCCCCGGCTGATCAGCAGATCCAGGTTGCGGATAATGATTTTATCGTCAAAGGACATCGACAGGTTTTCACATTCAAATACCAGCTTGCCGGATCTGTCCCCCAGGGAAATATTCATATCTCCCTGGTTTTTCACCTCACGGCGGTTTTGACGCTCAACACGGAGTTTTTCCAGCGCCCGCACCCGGCCTTCATTACGGGTGCGCCGGGCTTTGATCCCCTGGCGTATCCAGGCCTCTTCTTCGGCAAGGCGTTTGTCAAACAAAGCATTTTGCTGGGCTTCTACCTGCAGATCATGCTGTTTTTGTTCGACATAAACATCATAATCTCCCGGGTAGCTGGTAAGCTTACCCCGGTCGAGATCTAAAATACGGGTTGATAAACCGCGGATAAAGGCCCGGTCGTGACTGATAAAGATAATGGTGCCGCTGAAATCCTTTAAGAATTTTTCCAGCCACAACACACTTTCGATATCTAAGTGGTTGGTAGGCTCATCGAGTAATAAGATATCCGGATCGGTAACCAGGGCTTTGGCCAGCGCCAGTTTACGCAACCAGCCACCGGAGAGATCACTCACCCGGGCTTCGCTGTTTAATGCCAGGGTACTCATTACCTGTTCGATGCGCTGCTCATCTTTCCAGGCATCCGCCAGTTCAAGCTGCTCCTGCACCTTCGAGAGTTTATCCAGGTTTTCCTGTGACGGGTTTTCCGCGACATCATGAATAAGCACGTGGTAACGTTTGATCAGGTCGGCATTTTTCTCCACTCCCTGGGCGACATAGTCAAAAACACTTAAATCACAAGACTCGGGCGGGTCTTGCTCCAACATCGCCAGGCGCATGGTAGAAGATGTCAGCATTTTGCCGTCATCGAGGTTTTGCCGCCCCATCAGGACTTTTAAAAAAGACGATTTACCGGCGCCGTTGCGGCCCACCAGACAGATGCGTTCGCCCGTTTGTACGCTCAGCTCTGCCTTATCTAATATTTTATCTTCTCCAAACGCAAGCTCTGCGCCCGAGATCCTTAATAATTCCATAACTTATATTAACTCGCCTATCTGCTGGGCAGTAAAGGGCCAGAAAAGCTTCTGGCCGTCTGTTAACCGCTCTAATACCGGGATATGTACGCCATATAATGCCACTAAGTCATCATCATCGACGATATCCACGACTTTAATCTTGCCCGGGTCCAGCTGCCCGTAACACAGCTCCAGCGCCTGCTCGCATAAATGGCAACCTTCACTGCTGTATAAAATAAATGCCTGGCTCATCACTGCCCCTTAACCTTTATCCTGGCGGGTGATCAGCCAGCTGTTGTGAATATGCTTGTTGCGCTGGAAATCTTTATCCCGGGTTTTATCGCTCATGGCGACCACTTTAAGGTTTAATGCCGCCATAGCGTCAAAATTCATTTTAAAATTACGCTTATTGTTGGTGAAGATTAATTCTCCCCCCGGCGCCAGCGCCTTAAGACCATCTTCGATTAACGCGACATGATCCCTTTGCACATCAAAGCTCTCACCCATGCGTTTAGAATTGGAAAAGGTTGGCGGGTCAATAAACACGACATCAAATTGCTGCTCATTGTTTTTCAGCCACTGCAAACAGTCTGCCTGTACAAACTGGTATTTATGACCGGAAAGGTTATTAAGGGCAAAATTATCCTGGGCCCAGTTAAGATAGGTATTGGACATATCCACTGTGGTTACAGACGCTGCGCCGTGCAAGGCCGCCTGTAAAGACACCGAACCGGTATAGGCAAATAAGTTGAGCAAAGATTTATTTTTTGCTTTTTTCGCCACGATTTGCCGGGTTTTACGGTGATCCAGGAATAAGCCGGTATCCAGATAATCCCAAAGGTTAACTTTTAGTTTGGCCCCGTACTCGTGCACAACAATCGCTTGTTTGCTTTTATCGATTTTTTGATACTGGTTGCTGCCTTTTTGCTTGGCGCGGGTTTTTAACACCACTTTATCTGTAGTGACATTAAGCACCTTAGGGGCCCAATAAATCACTTCCTGCAACCGCTTGGCCGCTTTCTCGGGGGCAATACTTGCCGGCGCCGCATATTCATGGATCACAAGATATTCGCCATAAATATCGACGGCAACATTATATTCCGGGATATCGGCGTCATAGAGGCGGTAACACTCCAGTTGCTCTGCCCTGACCCAGCCTTTAAGATTTTTGACATTTTTGCTCAAACGGTTGGCAAAGTCGGACTTTTCCCGGGCAAAGTCTCCCTGGGGGTTCAGCTCGTCTTTCGCCGTTTGCTGCTGATCAAGCTTATACAGGGCCAACTGGCAATCAAGGGGACCATTCTTTAATTTATAACGTTTAAAACTGGCAAGCTTCAACATAGACAATAATTCAATGTTGGCGGTTAGTATCGCCACCTGCCAGTTCATGAACTGGGCTTTAAATTTTTGTCCTAAGGTGACAAAGGTTTCCACCAGCTCGGGTAATTCACCGATACGTTCGCCATAAGGGGGGTTAAACAAGATAGTGCCCGGCTGCTCAAAACTGTTGAGCAGTTTATTGGCATCACGGCAGGTAAAGTTAATAAAGCGCTGTAAACCGGCATTTCTGACGTTTTGCTCGGCGGTTTTTAATACCCGGCTGTCAAGGTCATAACCATAAACCTTGACATCAAGCTTACTGATGCCCTCGTTAGATATCTCTATCGCCCGCCTTAACTGCTCCTGCCAAAGCTGTGCATCATGATCTAACCACAACTCAAACCCCCAGCTCTCCCGGTCGATACCCGGGGCTTCGCCTGCCGCCATAGAAACCGCTTCGATTAAAATAGTCCCCGAGCCACACATGGGATCAACAAGCGGCTTGCTGGTATCATTCAACCAGCCGGAGCGTTGAATAATCGCCGCTGCCAGGTTTTCTTTTAACGGCGCCGCGCCGCTGTCTCGTCTGTAGCCGCGCTGGAATAAACCCCGTCCGGAGAAATCCAGGTAAAAAGCCACTTTTTGCTTTAACAGCCGCGCCTGAATGCGGATATCCGGGTAGAACTTATCCACCGACGGCCGCTCATCGTTTATCGCACGAAAATGATCAACGATGGCATCTTTGACCGTTAAGCCACCGAACTGACTGTTGCGTATTTCTTCACTCTTACCGACAAAGTCAACGGCAAAGGTATGATGGCTGGAAAAAACCTCAGACCAGTTAACTTCACTTGCCGCCGCAAAGAGCTGATCTTTGTTTTGCGCATCCCCCTGCCCCAATTGCAATAATACCCGGGTAGCAAAACGCGTCCATAAACAAATATGATAACCTAAGGCTAAGGGGGCCGAGAAATAGACACCTTCGGGTTTTTGCACAACCTGCTCACCACCTAAGGATTTTATTTCTTCTGCTAATAATACTTCTATGCCCACCGACGTTAAGGCTAAAAAATGATACATGTTTAATTTCCATCCGAATTCGTGGCCGCGATTATAAACAAAGACACCTGTGACTTAAACCTATTCCTGATAAATGCAGGAGCTAAATAGAGATATTTCATTGCTTCAATAAAAACGGCAGGGATTAACCTGCACAGGCAGACGTGAGCTGCCTAAATACATCAAATAGAAAACGAAGCAAATTGAAAAACCGCGCACTTTTTCTGCTAGCGGATTGATAATGATTAGAATTAAAGCTTAAATAGTTCATAAATAATTCACTCTGGATTTTATTTGCCTGAAAGTGATTTTTTTTCACAAAACGCCTTGCAATCTCGTGTGGCTATCCTTATAGTACGCCTCGTTTTCACGGACGCGGGATGGAGCAGCCTGGTAGCTCGTCGGGCTCATAACCCGAAGGTCGTCGGTTCAAATCCGGCTCCCGCAACCAATTACCTGATAACAGAATTAAAACCGTTATTGGCTTGTTTAACGACTTTAGGTCGTAAACCATTCGGACGCGGGATGGAGCAGCCTGGTAGCTCGTCGGGCTCATAACCCGAAGGTCGTCGGTTCAAATCCGGCTCCCGCAACCAATTCCCTGATAGCAGAATTAAAACCGTTATTGGCTTGTTTAACGACTTTAGGTCGTAAACCATTCGGACGCGGGATGGAGCAGCCTGGTAGCTCGTCGGGCTCATAACCCGAAGGTCGTCGGTTCAAATCCGGCTCCCGCAACCAATTCCCTGATAGCAGAATTAAAACCGCTATTGGCTTGTTTAGCGACTTGAGGTCGTAAACCATTCGGACGCGGGATGGAGCAGCCTGGTAGCTCGTCGGGCTCATAACCCGAAGGTCGTCGGTTCAAATCCGGCTCCCGCAACCAATTCCCTGATAACAGAATTAAAACCGTTATTGGCTTGTTTATCGACTTTAGGTCGTAAACCATTCGGACGCGGGATGGAGCAGCCTGGTAGCTCGTCGGGCTCATAACCCGAAGGTCGTCGGTTCAAATCCGGCTCCCGCAACCAACTCCCCTGATCATTTCTTTTCTTAAAAATATCTGATTTTACCCCTGCTCTGGCAAACTTATTGTGATCTTTTTTTACTGCTATAACGCTTCATAAATCTAAAGGTACTTACTTTTTAGCCAGCTACGCCGGTTACTTGCAGGCAGGCCGGCACAACATAACAGTCAGTTTGCAACTAATCTAACGAAAGTACAAGTTTACCAATGTTTTCACAACTGGCCATTCGGCTATGAGCCTGCTCAGCCTCCTGCCAGGGGTAGACCTGATCGATCACAGGTATTATTTTCCCTTGCTGCAAGGCTTCACCAAAATAATGATTAAAATCCCTTAGCAACTGAGCCTTATATTCATCACTGCGGTTTCTCAGCGTAGATGCCTTCAGGGTCAAACGTTTTAACAAAAGTTTGGCAATATCCAGGGGGTCGCTGTAACGGCCTCCCAACATGGCGAGCATAACAATACGGCCATCAAGGGCGGCTACCGAGATATTTTTATTTAAGTAATTTCCTCCGACGACATCGAGAATAACATCGTATCCGCCGGGTTGATGTGCTTTTTTCCATTGCACAAAGTCTTGTTCGCGGTAATTAACCAGGTGATCGGCCCCCAGGGCCTGACATGCGCTGAGTTTTTCTTCCGTGCCGGCGGTTACTGTGACTTCACAGCCATAAAGCTTGGCCAGAATGATCGCTGCCGTGCCGACACCACTGGCGCCGGCATGGATCAGCACAGTTTCACTTTTTTGCAGACACGCCAGGGAAAATAAACTTTGGAAAGCGGTGAGAAACACTTCGGCTGTCGCCGCCCCCTGGGCGTAGCTAAAATGCTGCGGCAGCTGAAAGAGTTGCCCGGCTTTTACCTTGGCATATTCGCCATAGCCGCCGCCGGGCACTAGGCCGAACACCTTATCGCCAACTTGCCAGTTGTTCACCGCCGGGCCGCATAAGGCGATATCGCCACACACTTCCAGCCCTAAAACTTCCGATTCCCCCGGCGGCGGGGGATACTGTCCCGCCCTTTGCAGCAGATCCGCACGGTTAACCCCTGTCGCCTTAACTTTGATCAGGCATTCATCTTCGGCAATTTCGGGCTGATTGGCGGTGGCAAAAACCAGCTGATTGTCTTTATCGACATCAATAAATTTCATTCACTTATCCGGCAAAATAGTTTTGCCCGATTATATGAAAAACAACAAGTGTAAAGCAATCAATGCGGGGATTTCTCTTCCCTGATCAGATAATTACGTCCTTTGCTTTATTCAATGGCGAAAAAATTATGGTCTTGCCATTGCACTTGTTCATGACGCAAATCCTCCACTTCGGCTTCAGGCGGCCCCTGTTTCAGCCAGTTGAGCATTTTTTCGACATTATCCTGTTCGCCACAAATCAACAGTTCAACATTGCCGTCGGAGAGATTACGTGCATAGCCGCTAAGACCGTAATCTATAGCAACCTGCTGACTGGAAGCCCGAAAATACACACCTTGTACAAGACCACTGACAGTCACTGAAAAGCATACTTTCATTGTGCCCTTCCTTTATTGTTATCTTTTCACAATTGTTGATTGCGCCACTTAAGGCCTTTGTCTACAATCAGCGCAATTTTTATTACTGTTAAGTATAGGCATATGTCGTCAAGAATTTATTTAAATGTTGGCCGGGAAAAATCTTTATTACGCAAACACCCCTGGGTTTTCTCTAAAGGTGTGAATAAGATAAAAGGAAAACCTATGCTGGGGGAGACAGTCGATGTCTTCGACAGCAAAGGCAACTGGCTGGCCAAAGGTGCCTATTCTCCCGAATCTCAAATCAGGGTGCGGGTATGGAGTTTTGATGAAAACGAACAAATAGACAGAGCGTTTTTTTTCAAAAAACTTAACCTTGCCCAGTCACGGCGCGATTATTTTATCGACCGGGACAAGTTAACCGGCTACCGGCTGATCGCCGGCGAATCCGACGGTCTGCCCGGTATTACCATAGATAAATATGACAACCTCATTGTCTGCCAGCTGCTCAGTGCCGGCGCCGACTTTCATCGTTATACCCTGGTTGACTGCTTAAAAGAGCTCTATCCCGGATGCCATATCTATGAAAGATCCGATGTCGATGTCCGTAAAAAAGAAGGCTTGGAGCCTGTTACCGGCTGGTTAACCGAGGAGCAGGAGAACACCGAATGTGTCATCGAAGAGCACGGCATTAAAATACATGTCGATATTGCCACCGGCCACAAAACCGGATTTTACCTGGATCAGCGGGACTCGCGCTTAGCCGCAGGAAAATATGCCAAAGGCAAGTCCATCCTGAACTGCTTCTCCTACACCGGCACTTTCTCCCTGCATTGCGCCGCCAATGACGCCAAAGAAGTGATCAATGTCGATGTCTCCCAGACGGCCCTGGATATGGCACAACGCAACCTCGAGCTTAACGGCCTGGCGGACAAAAATGTTACCGGCATCAAAGAAGATGTTTTTAAATTGCTGCGCCAGTACCGCGCAGAAAAGAAAACCTTTGATATGATCATCCTCGACCCGCCAAAATTTGTCGATTCCAAGGCACAACTCACCAGCGCCTGCCGCGGTTATAAGGATATCAATATGCTGGCGATGCAGCTGCTCAAACCTAAGGGCATCTTGTTAACATTTTCCTGCTCGGGGTTAATGGAAAGCAACTTATTTAACAAGGTGGTTGCGGATGCGGCACTGGATGCGGGGAAAAACCTCTATTACGTGGAAAGACTGCACCAGGCAGCTGATCACCCGGTAGCGTCGAATTATCCGGAAGGATACTATCTTAAAGGCCTGGTGTGTCAGGTGGATTAACAAGACTTCCCCGTACCTTAACTACGGGGAGTAAGGAGATTGTCTGCCAGGTTTAATCGTGCACCGTTAATCCATGTCGTCAATTTTGACCCCGACCAGGTAGCAGTCGGGGCCTTCTTCTTCAACACGGACAACCCTGCCCTGGGCATCCAGAGACTGGATACTCTGGGTAGAGGACTCCACCCTGACCCTGACCCGGGTACCTAAGTCCAACGGATAATCCATTTCTATCGCCATGCCTTCGGCACTCATATCCCGACAGGTGGCAGTCATTTGGCGATTGGTTTCATCATCTATGATGGTGATCGTAACCTCTGAATTTAACATCATACGATAGAAATTACGCTTATCATCGAAAGTAACCATGAATGCTCCAACACAATAAATAAGTATTTAATACCATATAGTTATACTTAGCCAATCGGCAAGTGTCAATTATCGCCGGCGATTTATTAATCAAACTCTTTCAGGTAATTAACAATGCGTTTGCCGGACACAGGATACGCCGTGCCCAGGTTTTGCGCAAATAACGACACCCGAAATTCTTCTATCATCCATTTGATATCGGCGATCTCCTGCAACAACGGCTGATCTTTTCTTTGTTTGCCTATCAGGGTTTGCCACAGCTGAGTGACCTTATCCACTTCCAGCATTTTCAACCTGTCCTGATTGGGATCCACCGGCAATTTTTCCAGGCGCCTGAGAATACCATTGAGGTAGCGAATCATATCGTCAAGTTTATCGATACCGGAGGCGGTCACAAAACCTTTAAAAATAAGCTTATCGAGCTGGTCCTTGATATCGCCGTGGGACTGGATAACATTCAGCGCCACCTTGCCTTTCAGCAGTTTGCGGATATCATGGGCCAGACTGAGACATTTTTCCACCTTGATCGCCGCCTGCAGCACACAGTCGGCAATGTCGGCGCGAACAACATCCCGCCTGAGCTGAAATTCCGCCTCAGATCTCGGCAGTGCTCCCTGCTGCGCCACCAGATGACGACAGGCGGCATTGATACAATCCTGCAATAGATCACCGATGGCGCCAAAGGGGTTAAAATACAGGCCTAATTTCGCTTTATTGGGCAGCTTTTCCTGCAGGTATTTTACCGGCGAAGGAATATTTAACAAAATCAAGCGGCTAACCCCGTTAAGCATCGCCTGCTCTGCCTGAACTTCCTGCTCGAACAGTTCAATGGCAACACTGGAGTTGTGGTCCACCAGCGCAGGAAAGGCTTTAATGGTCATATTGGCCACCTTGCGCTGATAACCCGAAGGCAGCTCACCAAAGTCCCATTCCCTTAAATTCGCCTGCTCTATGCCTTTATCCGCCACTTGTTTGATAGTAGCCTTCACCTTACCCTGCAGCTGCGCCTTTAATTCATTGAGATCCCTGCCCTGTCGGATCACCTTGTTTTTCTCGTCCAGGACTTTAAAATTCATGGTCAAATGCACCGGCAATTCGATCTCATCCCAGCAATCTTCCGGTAAGCGCACACCTGTCATACGCAGCAGCTTTTTCGCTACCGCTGCCGTTAATGCCCCGTCCCCTTCGCCGATGTCCGCGATACAAGCCTGGGCATAATTCGGGGCAGGCACAAAATTACGGCGTAAGGTTTTCGGCAAACCTTTAATCAAGGCAACGATAAGCTCTAACCTCAACGCCGGGATCAGCCAGTCAAAGCCTTCTGCCTGCACCTGGTTTAAGATCCCGACCGGGATCATGACACTGATGCCGTCATCGATATCGCCGGGACTGAAATGGTAATTGAGGGGCAATATCAGGTTATCCTGTTGCCAGGTGTCCGGATAGTCATGGCTGGACAGTTCATTGGAACTCTCGTTTAGCAAAAACTCCCGGGTAAAATGCAATAACTTGTCATCGGTTTTTTTCGCTTTTTTCCACCAGCTTAAAAAGCTGCGTTGGCAAATAACAGTATCCGGCAGCTTTTGCTCGTAAAAGTCCACCAGGTGCTGTTCTTCGATCAGAAAATCTTTACGGCGTGCCTTTTGCTCCAGTGCTTCGATACTGGCCACCAAATCGCGGTTATGCTTAAAGAAGGCTTCTTTTAACTGGATATCATAATTAACCAGGGCTTCACGGATAAAGATTTCACGGCAGGTATAAGGCTCAATCTGGTTAAAATTCACTTTTCGCTTGGGCACTATGATCAGGCCATAGAGGGAGACCTGCTCATAAGCCATGACTGCCCCTTGTTTTTTCTCCCAATGTGGCTCGCTATAACTGCGTTTCACCAGGTGGGATGCCAGCGGCTCCAGCCACAGGGGATCGATACGCGCCACCATGCGGGCAAACAAGCGGCTGGTTTCCACCAGCTCCGAAGCCATCAGCCATTTAGGCGGCTTTTTCGCCAGCGCCGACCCCGGAAAAACAAAAAATTTACTGCCCCTGGCCCCTTTAAATTCACGGTTTTCGTCCTGCTGGCCGATATGGCTGAGCAAACCGGATAACAGCGCCTGATGCACCAGCGCCAGCTGGTTTTCATCCTCGCTGTCAATTGAGCTCATGGCAATATTCTGCTCTTTCAGGGTTTGTCTTAACTGGGCATTGATATCCTGCCATTCCCGGATGCGGATATAACTTAAATATTCTTTCTGGCATAAACGCCTGAACTGGTTATTGGTCAACGCCTTTTGCTGTTCGTTGACGTATTGCCATAAGTTCAGCAGGGAGACAAAATCTGAGCTTTTGTCTTTGAAACGGGCATGTTTTTCATCCGCTGCCTGCTGTTTTTCATGGGGCCGCTCGCGCGGATCCTGGATACTCAGGGCACTGACGATGGCAAAAACCTGCTCGATACAGCCAAGGTCGATGGCGCTGAGGATCATTTTTGACAGCCTGGGATCTATCGGAAACTTGGCCAGCAAGCGGCCATTTTTCGTTAAGCCGGTTTTGCCTTTGCTAGCGGCAATGGCATCGAGCTCTTCCAGTAAGCGAATACCGTCATTGATATTGCGGTTATCCGGCGGCTGCACAAAAGGAAATTCACTGATATCACCGAGATCCAGCGCCAGCATCTGCAAGATAACCGTGGCCAGGTTGGTGCGCAAAATTTCCGGGTCGGTAAATTCCGGCCGGCTGAGAAAGTCCTCTTCGCTGTAAAGACGGATACAGACCCCGGAAGAAACACGGCCACAACGCCCCGCCCTTTGGTTGGCACTGGCCTGGGATATAGGCTCTATCGGCAACCTTTGTACCTTAGTGCGGTAACTGTAACGGGAAATACGCGCCGTGCCCGGATCAATCACATATTTAATGCCGGGCACAGTCAAACTGGTTTCGGCAACGTTAGTCGCCAGCACTATATTACGGCCGCTATGGGACTGGAAAATACGGTTTTGCTCCTGCACCGTCAACCGGGCGTACAAGGGCAAGATCTGGGTATGGGGCAATTGCGCTTTTTCCAGGGCGCTGGCAGTATCGCGAATTTCCCGCTCACCATTGAGGAACACCAGGATATCCCCCTGGCCGATGGCTGTCAGCTCATCCACCGCCTGCAAAATACCAGAAATAATATCGACATCTTCCTGCTCTGCCAGCGGCCGGTATAACATTTCCACCGGGTAAGTGCGTCCCGAGACTTCGATAATAGGCGCATTATCAAAATGGCGGGAGAAACGCTCGGGATCTATGGTCGCCGAGGTAATGATCACCTTTAAATCCGGGCGTTTGGGCAGGATTTGTTTCACGTAACCGAGAATAAAGTCGATATTGAGGCTTCTTTCATGGGCCTCGTCTATGATCAGGGTATCGTACTGGCGCAGCAGGCGGTCCGTTTGCATTTCGGCCAGCAAAATCCCATCTGTCATCAGCTTGATATAGCTATGCTCACTTACCTGATCATTAAACCTGACCTTATAACCCACCTGCTCGCCAAGCTTAGTGTTCATCTCATCGGCGATACGGTTGGCGACCGTGCGCGCGGCAATCCGTCTTGGCTGGGTATGGCCGATAACCCCTTCAATGCCCCGCCCCAGTTCCAGGCATATCTTGGGGATCTGGGTGGTTTTACCCGAGCCGGTTTCACCGGCAATAATCACCACCTGGTTCTCGGTAATGGCTTTGGCAATATGGTCGACATTTTGCGAGACAGGCAGTTCGCCCGGGTAACGGATCTTGGGACGGTGGGCGAGTTTATGCTGCTTACGTTTTATCGAACGCTCAATAGCGCCGGCAATCTGCTGTTGGGCTTTGTCACGCTTATCCGCTTTGGTGATTTTTTTTAAGCCGAATAAACGTTTTTTCAAGCGCGCCTTATCCGCTAAGACCACCTGATCTAATAATTTGAATAACGACGGGATACTGGGAACAGCTTCAGGACTAACTTCTACAGACAAAACAAACTCGAATAGCGATGTAAAAAGGCTATTTTAACAGTATTATAAAGCAATTGCAGCAATGGATGTGACGCCAGCCCCTGCTGCTAACGGCAATTGACAAATGGCCACCAACAGCAGTTCGCCGGGCTGAGGCAGCTGTTCCCTTGCCTGTTTTTATTTGTAAACTATTTCCCGGCGTGAAAACCGGCGCGCAAATGTTTATCTATCGCCTGTAGGACATCGTTGCGGCAGATAGTACCGAGCAGGTTTTCATCATCATCGATCACCGGATATACCTTAGGTTTATTCTTTAACATGGATTGCGCCAATTCGACTATAGAGTCATAGGGTTTTACCGATAACACATCCTTGCGCATCAGATCTTCGACATTGGCGATATGTTCATTGTAATAAATGGTTTCCAGCATTTTCGCCAGCACATCACTTTCCGACAAGAAGCCCACCAAACGATGGTGTTTATCCACAACCGGGCCGCCTATTTGTTTGGTTTTTAAAAAGCGCAGTGAGGCTTCTTCTACCACCATCTCCGGGGTAAAAGTAACCGGGTAATGGTTCATATATTCTTTGACTTGTAATGATTCCATCTTAAATCCCTCTTTTAATAAAAAGCCTGATGGCTTTATGTTAACTGTAGTCGTAAAATGCCAACAATTCATGACTTTATCCCTTCACTTTAACGATATCATTAAAAAATGGCGGGATCATCCACTTAAGGGAAAATTATTGATTGTGAACAAGCAGGTAGCAAAAGCGGGCAGGTAACACTAAAGACCGCAGTAAACTTGGCGCAGGTTATGCCTGAATATCTTTACTCAAGGTGATGATAAACAATACCCCGGGCCTGTGCTCCGGATCTAATGCGATACTGCCCTTTAATTCATTTTCTACCAGTTTTTTACTGATGGACAAGCCCAGGCCACTGCCCCCCTGTCCCGCCTTAGTGGTAAAAAACGGATTAAATGCCAGCTCCCGGTCTGCCTCGGCTATCCCCTGGCCATTATCACGATAGTGAATCTCGGCCCTGTCCCCGGTATCCCTGGCGGTAATGGTAATTTCTCCCCGGTTAGTCTCACCAAAGCCATGCACCAAAGAGTTATTGATTAAATTAATGATCACTTGCGACAAGGCGCCGGGATAGGTCAGCAGGGATAATTCGGGGTCAATATCGAGTTTAACACTGTGAGGCAAACGTTTCAGGGTCGGCCTGAGCGCCTGCAAAACATCCAGCAAATATTCATGTAAATTAAAGCGGAGAACCTGCTGACTGCACTGGTTCACTGCCACTTGTTTAAAGCTCGATAACACCGAATTCGCCAGCTGGCTGTTCTTTTCACATAAGGTCAGGCTTTCTTCTACCATCTCAAAGAAATCTGCCAGAGCATGCTTATTTAACTGTTTTTGCTCAAGTGCGTGATGCAGCTTGACGGTTTCTTCATAGATACAGTTAATTGCCAGGGCAATGTTGCTCATCGGGGTTGCCACTTCATGGGCGATACTCGCCACCATATGGCCCAGCTTTGCCATTTTTTCCGACTCTTCCAATAACTGGCGTTCAAGTTTTAATTGCCGGACACAGGACTGCTGGTTTTTCACCCGTGCCAGTAAAATATCCTGATTAACCGGCTTGGTAATATAATCCGCCGCCCCGAGGGTAAAACCGCGCCGTAAATCTTCAGGCTCAACCTTTGCGGTGACAAAAATCACCGGTATATGCTGGTACAAGCTATCTTGCTTGAGCTTTTGGCACACTTGATAACCATCTAAACCCGGCATCATGATATCTAACAGGATCAAGTCAGGAGCAATTTTGGCCATCAGCTTTAATGCCTGCTCACCGCTGGTAAACGCAGCAATTTGGTAATGCTCCGGCGCTAAAAACCGCCTTAACAAGTCGATATTGGTAGGATTATCATCAACAATAAGAATGGTAAATCCCACGTTTTCATCTGCCATGTAAAAAATCCCGGCTGTGGATAATATAAACAGCTGATAAGACTGAGCCACCGTTAAGTATAGTCCTGTTTGTTAACGATAAAGCTTCGGGGAAAAGGTGCTTATTTACACCTGCCCGGGTAAGCGCAGACTTTACAAGGGAAATTGAATTCGCTAACCTGAACTGGTCTTACCTCACTTGGCAGCAAAAAAGAATAAATACCATGAACAATAACCGCATCAAGGTCACAATCGAAGATCAGATCGCCCATGTCTGCTTAAGCCGACCGGACAAGCACAACGCCCTGGATATCAAGATGTTCAAGGCTATTGATAGCACCATCAAGAAACTCAAAAAAAACCGGGATATCCGCGCCGTTATCGTCTCCGGTGCCGGGCAAGACTTTTGTACCGGCTTAGATATAAAGTCTGTGATGCGCTCTCCCCTCAATGCCATCCAGTTATTATTTAAGTGGCTGCCCTGGCGGGCAAACCTGGCCCAGCGGGTCTCCACCGGCTGGAGAGACTTGCCTATGCCTGTGATTATGGCGATAACCGGCAGGTGCTGGGGCGGCGGTTTACAAATTGCCCTCGGCGCCGATTTTCGCATTGCCCATACCGAAAGTTCCCTTGCCATTATGGAAGCCAAATGGGGCCTGATCCCTGATATGGGCGGCACTTTGGCACTGCGTACCCTGCTTAACCAGGATATCGCGAAAAAACTTGCCATGACAGGTGAAGAAATCAGCGCTGAGCAGGCACTTGCCTTAGGCCTGGTTATGGAAGTTGATGAACAGCCGCTTGAAAAAGCCAAGCAACTGGCAATAGAGATTTGCCGGCAATCACCTGATGCGGTGTCGGCGGTAAAAAGGTTATACAACAAAAGCTGGTGGAGCGGCCCCGGAGCCGCTTTAGCCCGGGAATCTATATACCAGCTCAAGGTCTTGGCGGGTAAAAATCAAAAAATTAAAACCTTTAACCAAACCCATGATAAGAAAGTACAAAAAGATTTTACTGCCAGAGGGCACTGGTAAGCGGCTTTAATGCCGCCGGCCAGTGCAATAACAGCCGGTTAGCTGCCGGCGGGCCATTAAGGCAGAAAAGTTAATCTTTCAATAAAGGGTGATTTTCAGGTAGTTGCTTGGCGATCCACAGGGCCAGCTTATGTTTCATATTCGGCTGGTTTTCCTGGCCTTTGGCCAGAGCCTGGATCAGTTTGTCCTGCACCAGTAACAGGTAGAGGCACTCTACCTTTTCTTTAGCGGAATTCGTACCGGAAAAGCCTTTATAGCCCCGGTTCATTGCATATTTTTCACCTATATCTATCGCCATTTTCAGCAATGCGGCTTCATTTTTAAATTTCTTCATAGTGGTCCTGCCGATATTTTTTTACTAATTTGCGTCAATACGATAAATAATTCAAGTAAAAGAATAAGTTAATCTTTAAGTCTCAGGCTCGCCCCTTAAAAGTCGGCGCTGCAGCAGCTTTACGCTTTATTTCTTCTTGGGCTTTTTCCTTAAATGCACAGCTTTATTTGCCAAATTGCCAAAACCCAGGGTGGTTTTGCCGGTAAAGTCATTACTGCCGTCAATACTGGTTAACCAGAATGGACAATACCGACCGAAAATATCCCTAATTATCAATGATATCCAATATAAATTAGATAAATATCCCCTTGCAGGGATCTTTCCTATGGTTAAAGTGCCGGAAAATTTTACACACCGGTACAGCCAAGCTGTTAATTATAAAAAATATAAGTATAAGGAAATCCAATATGAACAAAAACATCATCTGGGCGAATAGCTTTCGCGCCTTCGTCCTGGTATGCCTGTCACTGATAAGTGTCGGGGCCAATGCGGTGGACTTGGTCTCCCTGCTCAGGGGCATGGTCGGGGATCCCGTCTTTAAAGAGTCTGAGCATTATACCAGCGACGATAATATTCAGATCCGCGCTTATGACGGCATTACCCTGGAGGCCAATATTTTTGTCCCCACAGCAGCAGCCGATCAGTACCCGGCCATTATTTTTATCAATAGCTGGGGCATGAATGAATATCAATACCTGGTAGAAGCAGCCCGTTTTGCCGAGCAAGGTTATGTTGTATTAAGTTATTCCACCCGGGGATTTGGTCAGTCCGAAGGCAAAATCGCCACTGCCGGTCCCGAAGATGTCCGGGATGTCTCTGCGGCAATAGACTTTCTGTTGGCCAATTATCCCGTTGACATCAACCGCATCGGCGTCTCCGGCATTTCCTACGGCTCAGGCATCAGTTTATTAAGTGCGGCAAATGATCCCAGGATCAGTGCCGTGGCGGCCATGAGTACCTGGGGCAGCCTGACAGACTCCTTGTACGGCCAGTACACGCCCCGGCTGATATGGGGCGGCCTGTTAACCGGCATAGGCTACCTGACCGGTGATCCCAGTGATGAAATTGCCATCAATTACCTGGATTTGCTCAAACAGGAGCGTATTGATGAAATCACCGTCTGGGCGGATGTGCGCTCTCCGCTCTCTTACCTGGATAAACTCAACGAGCGCCGGGTCCCCATATATTTGGCCAACAATTTCGGCGATAACCTGTTCCAGCCCAATAGTGTTCTGGCCCTCTACCAGGCACTGGAGGGGCCAAAGAAAATGGATCTCAGCCAGGGCACCCATGCGGTAGGCGAAGTACTGGGGATGGGCAAGCCTGACCACAGGATATGGCACAATGCCCATGCCTGGTTCGATTTTTATTTAAAACAGGAAAACAACACCATCAATGAGCAGGCACCGGTTGCCATGCAAGTGAAATTCGGCGATTACGAAGAGTTGCCGGACTGGCCCTCCCCGGCGATCTCAGAGCAAACCTTGTATTTGCATGAAAAAGAAATCGATGGTGACGGTGATATGAAAACAAGCCCCTATCGTCCCTGGTGGCCAAAAACAGACAGCTTTTATTCCGGCCTGGACACCTTGGCAACGACCGGCATCCCGTTACTGTCTTATTTCCTTGAAGATATCGTGGAAGCGCCGATTATTGCCAGCATGCCCCTGATCAGCACTGTCAATGCCATCCGCTGGGAATCTGACTGGTTAACCCGGGAAATGAAATTACGCGGCATCCCAAAAATCAAGCTGCAGCTTACCCCGAGTAAAAGCGAGGCATTACTGGTGGCATATTTGTATGATGTCGACTGGACCGGTACCGGACGCCTGATAAGCCATGCGCCTTATACGCTGTTAAACGCCGTCCCCGGGCAAACGACCTCCCTGGATTTAGAGATGGTCGCCACCGCTTATGATGTCCCTGCCGGCCATTACCTGTCTTTAGTAATAGATACCAGTGACCTGCTATACAGCTCCCCGGGCAGCGGGCTCTATCATCTGGATATTAATTACCGCGACAATGAAAACAATACCTTGTCACTGCCGATAAAGGACTGATTAAGTAATAAAACAGCAAGGAAGAGTTTCCTTGCTGTTTTTAGAGATAATTAACAAGGAGAAGGGTTATTGATAACGCTCGACAATACGTTTTAAAGTACCGTCCTGACTCAGGGCCGCCAAACGGTCATTGACAAAGCTGTCAAAGGGAAACTCCATATCCGGGTCCATAGCCAGATGAATATTATAATCGGAGATAACGGTTGAAAAGTTTTTTTGCAAAAACATACCGGGATCACGGTTGGTCTGTTTCAGGTTGTATTCAATTCGTAGGGACATTTCAACAAACCCCGCTTTATCGGATAACCTTTTTAACAACCTAAAAGCGGAATCATGGTTTTTTACCCGGATCTCTTTAATGGTCTTCGCCTGCAAATAAGGCTCCAGCCCGGGGTAATCAAAACCATGCAGCAAAATCAGGGTTTTCCCGAACAAGTCTTCCACCTCATCGACTTCACCGACATAGGAAGGGTTAGTCACCAACTTATGCTCGACATGATAAACCGGCAACCGGGACAAATGCTCCGCCTGTACTCCACCCCAGCTGGGGGAGCCATAAGTGATCCAGTTTTTAATTTTCCCGGTGGACAACATTTTTATCATACGGTTAAAAGGCAAGGTATGAAACTTGACCTCATATACCGATCCCTTAAATATTTCCTTGATGATATCGGTAATGATACCCGAATGATTTTCAGAATTTTCTTCGATTTGAAAAGGCTTGGACTGATTGTCGACCACGACGTAATTAATTGTTTCTGCATAAGCTTTTATCCCTGTCAGCCAGAATAATGATATAAAAACAAGCGCTATAGTCTGAAGTCCCATAACAGATCCCGTGCTAGATTGCGAAGAAATATTGATAATTAACCTTCTGTTTACTAAGGTTAACTCAGAAAATCTCATTTTCCAGTGCAAGGATGATTTTGTGGCAATTACTCACGCGCAGTCAGGCCGAAAGTTTCGTCAGGGTATAGCTAAACAACTGGTTTTTTGGATTCTATTCGTTAGCTCGATAATAACCTTGATCATTACCGCCATTCATCTCTTGTTCGATTACCGGCATGACATGGAAGAACTTGATGATCGCCTGTTGCAAATCGAAAAAAGTTATGTATCCACGGTAGCCGCAGCCTTATGGGTTGATGATATTGACCAGCTCAAAGTGCAGGTTAGCGGCATTAAAAACATATCCGACATCCTGCTGGTCGAGTTATTCCGGGACGGTGAAAGTATTATTCGCCTGGGTTATAACAAGGAAGATTACGTTCAAACCAAGCAATGGCCAATTTTTTACCGCTATGAAGGCGAGCAACATAGGCTCGGATTGTTAGCGGTGACCGCCAACCTGGAGCCGGTTTATCAAAATTTATACGATAAGGCCCTGCTGGTGTTATTTACCCAAGCGGCAAAAACCTTTGTGGTCTCAGCCTTTATCCTTTTTGTGGTCTACCGCCTGATCGGCCGCCATTTATCCCGCTTAAGCCAGAGCATGCGCTCAATACGCGCAGGACTGGCCAGCACCCCATTGTCCCTTAACCGTAAAAAGCCGCTCGATGATGAGCTCAATTTTATGGTGCTCAGTTATAACAAGATGATCCTCAGTCTGCAACAGTCATTCGAACAGCTCAATGAAGCCAAGCAAAAAGCCGAGCAGGCAAGCCAGGTAAAAAGCGAGTTTGTTGCCAATATGAGCCATGAAATCCGCACCCCGATGAACGGTATTATCGGTACCACTTCCCTGTTACTCTCTTCCGATCTCAATGAAGAACAACTGCACCTGGCAGAGATCATCAATCGCTCTTCCTATAACCTCTTGGATCTTATCAACGGCGTGCTCGATTTGTCCAAAATAGAATCCGGCCGACTGGAAATCGAATCCATCGAATTTAGCCTGACAGAATTATGTGAAGGAGTGATAGAGCTGTTCACCCCAAGGGCCAGAGAAAAAGGACTGGCCCTGAAACTGCAAATAGCCTCAAGCATAGATCATTATTTGCTCGGCGATCCCATGCGCTTAAGACAAGTGTTATCGAACCTGATAGGCAATGCCATCAAATTTACCCACAGCGGACATGTTTTACTCAAGGTTGAATGCCTTGAACAGTTACCGCAAAAACAAAAGATCTTATTTAATGTCTATGACACAGGGATCGGCATTGACCAGGCGCACCGGGATAAGGTCTTCGAAAAATTTTCTCAGGTGGATAACTCCACCACCCGAAAATATGACGGCACAGGTCTGGGGCTGGCAATATGTAAAGAGCTGGTAGAAGCGATGGACAGTAAAATTCATTTAGAAAGCACCCACAACCAGGGCTCACATTTTTCTTTCGACATAACCTTTAGCACCACTTCCCATCTGTTATCGAAAAATGAAGAAGATTTACGCCAACTCACCAATAAAAGAGTGTTATATGTTGATGATGAAATTCTGAATTTAAAAGTGTTTAAACCTTTACTCACCAGCTGGGGCATGATTACCGATGAGACTTCCAACCCCGATGAACTTTTTGAACGGCTCAATAAACAATTTAACTGTGGCAATCCCTATCATTTACTGCTGGTAGACAAAAATATGCAGGGGATCAGCGGTTATGAAATAGCCCAATCCATTCGCAAAAATGCCAAATTTGTCCAGCTGAAAATTATTTTAACCAGTGCAGAGCCCGAGCACAGCGATATCGAAAAGTGCCAGAAAGCCGGGATCCAGGGATTAATGGCCACCCCGGCCAAAGATCACGAAATCCTTAATATCATTAACCTGGTATTGTCCAATTCTATTTTTAATACCCAGGTATTTACCAAGTATTCCGCCAAGAAAACCTTTGAGCAGCAGCTTGATCAGGAACATGATTTTGATCTTAATATCTTGCTGGTAGAAGATATCCGGGTAAACCAAATCGTCGCGACAAAAATCTTAAAAAGCTTTAACTGCGAAGTGACCGTTGCCGATAATGGTCAAAAAGCCATTGAACTTTGGCAGCACGGAGAGTTTGATATTATTTTTATGGACTGTTTTATGCCGCAAATGGACGGCTTTGAAGCGGCAAGGCAAATCAGGCGGCGGGAAGAGCCGGGCCAACACATTAAAATCATCGCCATTACCGCCGGCAGCCAAACCGAAGATAAACAAAAATGCCTTGATGCCGGCATGGATGACTTTATTAATAAACCCATTAGCCGGGATGCGATATTAAGCACGCTTGCCGCTCACAACAAACGCAAAAACAGCGAAGCCCTCCAGCAAGCGACTTGACGTCTAAACCTTTAACTGGGAGGAAAATTTTTCCTGCATCTAATGTCCGGGAGCAACAACCGATTCCGGTCAGTTAATTGCCGTGAGCATCACTCCTTGGGGGGCTGGTAATAAAAGGCGTTGATCTTATTGCCGTCCAAATCCCTGAAATAACCGGCATAGAACCCCGTCATTTCCCCTCTTGGCCCGGGCCTGCCGTCATCTGTCGCCCCTAACTCGATCGCTTTTTGATAAAAAGCATCAACCTGCTCGGGTGAGTCCATGGTGAAGGCGATCATAGTACCATTGCCGACGCTGGCTCTGGCGCCGTTAAAAGGTTTGGTGATGGTAAACCCCGGATTCCCCGGGCTTTTTGCCCAGGCAACGAAAAGTTCGGTTTCAATAAAACGGCCAGCACCTATGCTACTTAAAAGTTGATCATAAAATGTGACAGCCTTGTCTAAGTCATTTGTACCTAAAGTAACATAACCTATCATTTTCACTTTCTCTGTTATTGTATTCGGTCATTAGATTGTAGTGAATAGCGGATCCAGCGCCTTGATGTAAGTCAAGTTAATCACAATTGGACAAGGCGCTGCTTTTTGAGGGTTATATTGCAAAAATTTGACGGCTAAAGATTCAAAAGCGATCAAGCGGCAAGCTAAAATTTCTTGATAAGATCGGCGCTGAATTGCTCCGGGCTCAAGCTGACGCCGTTGTCGGCGGCAAGTTTTTCCAAAGCAGCGATATCCTGCTCTACTTTACCCAGAGTCAGGGTATTGTCATCAAGCAAATACACCTGCTTTAAACTGGCATAATAAAAGCAAAGTATCGCAAAAGCATCCGCATCTCCCTTGCCGGCGGCCTGTTTGATTTTTTTCAGACGCCGGTAAATCAGGTTTTGCAGTTGTTTTAATTGCCAGACATAATAGATTTCGCTGAAATAACGACTACCTTTTAACTGGTGCAAAACAGCGGCACAGGCAAGCAGGGCCAGGATCACCCCGAGCAGGTTATAGCGGAAGTTGCCGGTAGACTCAGGAGCCGCTTCGCCATCAAGCGCCGGCTTATCAGCGCCCTGCTCCCTGATATTGTTCGCTATTTCCGCCTGTGGATTTTGCGCCGAAAATGCTTGCTCTTGCCCGCTAATATTGCCCGTTTTTTGCGAAGCCGGGCTTTGGCCAAAGGCGGCTATTAACGCGGTGCCAAATAACAGGGATAAGGCCAGCAAGCTGGCGATAAAGCCTATGATGACCCGGTTTAAATGTTGACGGTAACGACTTTTATCAATTTCAATTAATTTCATGTTTTAAACTTCTTAAAAATAATGTGCTTACTGACAGCCAAGTCAATGGCTGCGTTTTCTCTCTACTCACTCAGCTCCAGCTTTAATCCGGAAAAACGTTTTACCCGCCCCTCCACGCCATGGCTCCAGACATTGGCTTTACTGGCAATACTCAGCCGGGACTTGGCCCGGGTAATGCCTGTGTATAATAATTCCCGGCTCAGCAGTTTATTATCCGTTTGCCCCGGCAATAACATAGCCACATGATCAAATTCACTGCCCTGGGTTTTATGTATGGTCATGGCATAGACAGTTTCAAACTGGGGCAGCCTGGACGGCATCAGCCATTTAAAGCCAAGCTCGGCATCTTCAAACACCGCCATCAAATGCCCCTTGCCATTACGCCAGATCATACCGATATCGCCATTATAGAGGCCGAGACGATAATCGTTTTCACTGATCATCACCGGCATACCGTGGTATAAACGCCCGGAGGCATTGGCGAGCCCCTTATCCGCCAGGTATTGCTTGATCAGCTGATTGATATTCTCAACGCCATATTCTCCCTTGCGCATGGCGCACAAAATCCTAAAGCGGCTAAGCAGTGAAAAAGCCTCACCAACGTCATCGCAATGAAAAAGCCCCAGGTAATATTGCCCCACCAACCGGGGTAACCAGGCTAATAGCTCGCCGGGCAGCAGACTTAGCTGCTCATCGCCCTCTTCCTGTGCCCGGGTCAATAGCTGCCAGCTTTCACTACTTTGCCCGGCGATCACTGCCGCCGCCAGGCGTCCTATGCCCCCCTGGCCGTCAAAACGGCGGCTTTTCACCAGATAGGTAATATGATCTGCTGCCCCCTTGCCGCCTTTAGCTTTAGGCAGCTGATAGCAACCGGTCACCAGTTCAAGATAGGCCAGGTTCGGCGGTGAAAATCCCGGATGTGGCCTGGGGGCAACATCGTTAAGCACGCTGCCGGCAGCTACCGAAGGCAATTGATCGGCATCACCGAGCAAAATCACTTTGCTGTGCTGCGGCAGTGCCCGAAAAACCCGGGTCATCAATGCCAGATCGACCATGGAAACCTCATCAATCAGCACCAGGTCTGCCTGCAGTAAATTATCCCTGTGGTGGCGAAAATTCACCTGGTTCGGGATCACCCCAAGCAAACGGTGCACGGTGAGGGCCTGCTCTGGAATGGCCGCCAACACTTTCTCCGGGATCAATCCCCGAAAGCCCTTCACCGCCTTGGCAATCGACTCGGATAAACGCTGCGCCGCTTTGCCGGTTGGCGCCACTAAGGCAATAGTTAACTGCTTTTGTGGTGAACGCGCCTGTTCAAGCATGATCAAGGCCGCCAGCAATTTGGTAACGGTATAGGTTTTGCCGGTACCTGGGCCGCCGGCAATGACACTGAAACTTTTATTGACGGCATTAGCCACGGCGATATGCTGCCAGTCTATTTCCCCCGTCCCTTCGTCGCTGGTGCTTGCGGGAAATAATTTATCCAGGCAGGCTTTGATCTCATCCATTTCAAAATCGGCTAATGCCCCGGCAGATTTACTGCGGATAAACCCCGCCAGCTCGGCTTCAAAGGTGAAATAACGGCGAAAGTAGAGTTTTTGCCTGTGATACACTATCGCCTGGTGCTGATCCGGCGCCAGCGCCAATGCCGACAACAGCTGATCCAAACTTTTTTGCTCGGCAAAAATAAAACCATGATGGCTCACCAGGCCCTCATCATCGCTGGCAAAGCCGAAACACTGCCCGGCGATACTTTCCAGCGGCAAGCAGGTATGGCCATTTCGTAAACTTTCACTTAACGCCAGCAACAGATGAAACAACTGAGGATCAAAACCCAGGTCCTGGCATAGCTCCCGGGCAAAAAAATAATCTATCGGCTCCAGGGCGGCAAGTTGTGCCTTTGCCCGGGCAAAAGAGGCATAAACCGGTGTATTTTTATCCTTGAAGCTGTCACCAGCAAGATTCGGATCAGCGTTAACCCCGCCATTATCAAGCATATTCCTGCCCCTCTTTGCTATTACCCCGGCTATTGCCCAGGTCATCGTCTTGGCTACTGTTACCGGAAAAAATCGCATCTAAGCGGGTTAATTCTTCCACGCAGATCTGGCGATAATAAACGCCGCAACCCGCATGCTCTGGATCATGAGTCATGCCGCGCAAATAGAAATAATAGATGCCGCCAAAGTGCTGCCCGGGATCATAATCTTCCAGGGCATAAGCCAGATGACGATGCAGTGCCAGGGCATAAATCAGGTATTGCAGATCATAATAATTGCTCTGAATATTAGCCAGCAAGTTGCCCGGTTTATAGGCGTTAAAGCTATTGCCTAAGTGACTGGATTTATAATCGCACAGATAATATTTCCCCTGATGCTCAAAAATGAGATCAATAAAGCCATGCATCATGCCCTTTAATTGCTGGTAAGCGGGTAAGCTGACGGTTTTTGTCGGTGGCAATTGTTCGCTTTCCCCCCCCGGCGCTTTACCTGAGTCTCCCTGATAAAGCATGCGCTCGCTTTGCCGGCGATGGCATGTTAATAATTGTGCCACAGAGGCAACATTGGCACGGGACATGGGAAAATAAAACTCACTCTCCCTTAATGTCTGCGCCGCAGGGATATCCGCCAGGCAACAACTTGCCTGAGATTGTGCCTGTTCATCGCCGTAATTTTGCACCAAAGACGTCATTAATACCTGCTTCAGCCAGGCGGTCAAATCCTGCTCACTATAACCCGGGGTTAATTCACCATATTTCACCAGAGGCCATTTCATCGCCTCTTGCCAGTCTGGCTGGTTAAAATCCAGGTGCTCAAAGATATCATGCAGTAAATTACCGGTATGCGCCCCTTTTGCCAGGTTAAAGCGCAGCAGCGCACTGTCAAGCAACTCGGCAGTACCTGGTGGCAAAGCACCAGTTTCACCGTCCCGATCCGGGGTCGAAACCCCGCCATGGCGCAGGTTACGACTTAGGGCTGAAAAAGAGCTCAGCCACCAGTCCCGTTCAATTTTTCCAGTAAAAGTGGCCGGGACTATCTCAGATGCTGTGCTTATTTCTTCTACCCGACAGGATGCATCAGTCTGCTCCTTGATCTGCCTGACCCCGATAACACCGGGATTTTCAGCCGCCAGTTGCTGCAAAGCAGCGGCAATGTCCTGATCTTTTTGCCACTTCAAGGTCTTGCCCAGTGGGGAGTTAAAATATTGCTCGAATTCGGCGGTTAAAATATAACAGCGTTGCTCCGCCCTGGTAACAGCGACATATAATAACCGGACAGACTCGGCATAAGCCTCATCGGCCATGGCCTGCCTGGCTTCAGGCGAGCCGTCTAAACTCAGTTTCAATTGTCCCTGAGCGTCATGATATTCAACCAGGGTCACGTTGCGGTTACCAAAGCGCAGCGGATCTTTATGGCGGCTGGCAAAGGGAATAAACACCACGGGATATTCCAACCCTTTTGAACCATGCTGGGTGACAATTTTGATCAGGTTGGCATCGCTTTCCAGCCTTAATTCCGTTTCCGACTCGGGATTATCTTTTAAGATCTCCTGCTCCAGATAGTAAACCAATTCCTGAGGCTGACGGTGACGCTGGCTGGCAGATTGCAAGATTTCAAACAAGTGCAGTAAATTGGTAAGGGTTCTGTCCTGCTCACGGCTGTCGATAACAAAATGCTCATGCATCAGCTTTAACGCCATGGTAATAAAACCTTTATGCAGCCATTCCTGCCTTAACGCCAGAAACTGAAATTTTAACTCCTGCCAGCCAAGTTCATCCCGCTGCAAACGGTAAAGCTTCGCCGGGGTAAAGCCCAGCAGACCGCAGGCAAGGGCTGCGGTATACAAGCGCTCATTTTCCACATGTAAAATGCCGTTGAGTAAGGATAAAAACTGCTCCGTTTGCTCACTGTGCAGTAAGTTGGCCTTATTGCTTAAAAATACCGAAGCCAGCCCCAGCTCTTGCAAAGCCTGTTTAATGGCCCCGGCCTCGGTGCCGTCACGCACCAAAATAGCAATATCCCGGGCCGCCAAGGCACTTTCCCCGTCAGTTCCTGACAGCAGACGGGCAATTTCACCGGCGCACCAGTTGGCCATCACCGGCCTGAAATCCTGCTTTACCTTGGCTTTAGCCGGCACTTTTTTCTTGTCCTGCTTTTCACTGTACTCATCGTCAATGGCAAAATGAATAAACTGCAAAGCCTGCTCTTGCTGAGGCAAGGTCGATTTTTCTCCCGCTTCGGGAGAGGCTTTCACCGGAATATAAGGAATGCCGTAACCAAACACGGGTAAGGCTTCACCTTGAAGGTCATTGCCATAAAACAGGCGGTTATAGCCCTGGATCATCCCGGGGGTCGAGCGCCAGTTGGTATCCATCAACCACTGAAAATCACACAGGGTTCGGGCAGACAAGTAGGTAAAAATATCGCCGCCGCGAAAACCGTAAATAGCCTGCTTAGGATCGCCGATCATAAAGAGCACGGCATCTGGTTGTTGAAAATAAATGGCTTTTAAAATAGAAAATTGCAGCGGATCTGTGTCCTGAAACTCATCCACCAGCGCCACCGGGAATTGCGCAAACAAAACCTGAGCCAGCTGATTATTGTCCTCATCCGTTAAACACTGCTGTAAGCGGCTGATCAGATCGTCAAAGCTGAGCATATTCTGGAGTTGTTTTTTCTTCCCCAGTTGCTCGCTGATAAAATCCAGGCCCTGTTTGACCACCAAATAAGCCTGTGCCTTATCCAGCTTTTGCTGCAGGTTTTTTACCGCAGTTTTCACCTCGTTCACCGGGGCAAAAATCTCCACCAACTCTTGCTTGTGTTTGGCGCGGGCAAAGCGACGGCCGTCGATAAAGGCATCGGGCATTTTATCTTTAAAGGCATCAATATCTTCAATAATCGTGGCTAACCAGGTCTTTAACGCCGCAAGTTCCTGCTCACGCTTATCTCTTTCCTGACCGGTTTTAACCTCGATCAGATATAAACTCAGTTCTTGCTCATGCTGCTTAAGGGCAGTTAAGGCTTGTTGCGCCTTGGCCTGAAAAGCCTGGCCTAAAGTTTCGGCGCTGATGGTTTCCAGCTCCGCCGATAGCGCCACCTGATGAATGGCCTTGGAGAAATGACTCAGGAACGTCAGCGGATCCGGCCAAAAAACGGCAAGCTGTTCAAACTGCTCCGGGCTTTGTTGTGCCAGCACCCGATACCAGTCCTGGCAAGCTTCAAGCAAGAGCTCCTGATCGCTGGCTTCCATCTGGCTGTTAAAAGACATACCGCTGGTAAAGGCATGCTGGCTCAGCACCCGTTTGCAAAAGCCATGTATGGTGAAAATTGCGGCTTCATCGAGAAATAACAGGGCTTTTTTCAGCAAGAAATTAGCTTCACCTGCATCGACTTTTTCAGCTAAAGCGGAAAAATAGGGATCTGAGGCCACCAACAATTGCCAGTCATTAATCGCACTGCGGATAAAGGCGCCGATACGCCCGCGCAACTCTTCGGTGGCATCCTTGGTAAAGGTCATCACCAGAATTTGTTCAACCGGCAGTTTTTGCTCTAATAACAAACGTAAATATAAACGGGTGATATTAAAGGTTTTGCCGGTGCCGGCGCTGGCCTCAATTAAGTGTTTGCCTTTTAAGGGAATTTCATAGGCTACCAGGTTCTTCGGTGTTTGACTCATAACTTCACCTTTTCAAGTGCCTGGTACATGGGCTGGTAAAGGCTTTCAATCATAGACAAATGCTCACTCAAATCAGGACAAGTCGGCCAGAAATAATGCATATAGGGATCTGCCGATAACGGCCGCATGGCATTGGCATCATGCCAATATTTTTCAAAGTCTTGCTGGCTAAAGCTTTTGCCCCGTCCGGTGACTTTAAAATAATGCTCGGCCAACTCACCATTGACTAACAACGCCTGATTTTGCCCTGAAGCAAAGGCGGCTAATAACCGGACTAATTGTGCCTCGGGATCGGCTATGGCTTTAAACCGGTACTGGCTGACTTTCTGGCTTTTGGTATCAAAGTAAAAACCGCTACAGCCATTGACTTGCGTTAATAACTCCTGTTCATCAGCCTGCAACGATATCTTCCCTTCACCGAGCTGGCGTTGCCATAGCTGGAGGATCAGCTGATGCAGGTATAAGGTAAAAAAGTCTTTCGCCTTGGCGCTGCTGCTGCGATAAAACACCAATTGCTGCCCTTGTACCGGCAACAAGGTAGTTAACAGGATGTTATTGCCGTCTGCCTGGGAAAGCAGCACTTCACAGTAGACTTGGCTGGGGTTATCCCCGCCTTGTTCAATGATCACCCGGGAAAATTGCTCACTGTCATCACGCCATTTTTCAAACAACTCCCCCGTAGTCGGCAAATCAGGGAACTTGCCCGCCAAACGCGCCGCGGTGATCACCTGTAAAACTTCCCGGTCGATATCAGAAGGGGCTGCTGCGGGAGCATCTTCACGCTCTTTTGTCGCCCCCATCAGATAGCAGTCAAGCAACTGCTCCCTAAGCTGATAACTTTGCAATCGATCGGCGGTAAAAGGTTCGGCATCCTCAAGCTCTATGCTTACTTGTTCAAAATAAAGGTTAAGCTGGCGGCGGGCAAATTGCCTGACCGGATGTTGGAAAAAAGCGATCAGCTCGGAAGCATTGATTTGTGCCGGTTTTTCTCCCTGCTGCTGAGCCGGCATATTTTCTGAAACAGGTGTTGAACTTTGCTCATCACTGCTCTGGTTTTCTTGCGGGATCAATAAGATTTCATTGCCGCTTTCTTCCCCAGAGGCAGTACTATTACCTAATTTCAGCCATTTTTCATCAAAGCCCGGGTAGGTGCCGAGATAATTGTCAGCACTAAAGGGTTGCATCGGCAACTGCCGGACATCGTCGCCCGAACCGCTAACTTGCCAGCCGTAGCCCAGTTCCAGGTATTCCATCAGCTCTTTTAATACCAGGGAAGCCTCCCTGGGGGCATTGGTTTTAATATTGCGCCCCTGATAACTCAGGTAAAGGGCCTGACGTGCGGAAATAATGGCTTCAAGGAATAAATACCTGTCATCCCCCCGACGCGATCTGTCGCCGAGTTTTGCCGCCGTCATCGCCAGCAGATCAAAACCCAGCGGCTGACGCTGGCGGGGAAATTCACCGTCATTGAGTCCTAAAACCGCAATGATTTTAAAAGGAATGCTGCGCATGGGGATCATAGAGCAGAAAGTTACCTGCCCCACCATAAACTGGCGTCCGGGATCCGGCATACTGAAATGGCTGTTAAGAAAATCCCGGACCACGCTTAAAGCGATTTCCTGACGATAAAGGGCATGGGTACAGTATTCCACCAGGGATTCGATGGCATGATAAATCAGCTCAAAATTATGATCTCCCGTGACCACAAAAAGCTCATCCAGCATTTGTTGTAAAAAGCTTTGCCAGCTGGCGGCATCGCGTGCAGTGCTTAGCTGGTGGGAAAAACTTTGCAGCTGTTCAATAATCAACATCAGCTGGCCTAATAAGCGTCCGTCATCCCCTTCCACCACAGGCAACAATAACGCCTCCTGGTGGATAACCTCACTATCGCCGTAGGCAAACCCTGTCATTAGCCGGCCCAGTCCCTGCTGCCAGGTAAAGCTGTTATTGCCCTGTTCAAGCCCGAGGATATTGGCTTTATGCTGCTGGTCCAGCCCCCAGTGAATCGCCGCCTGCTCAACCCAAAGGGTAATTTTATCGATATCCTCAAAGCTCAGGGAAAATTTTTGCTGCATCGCCGGTAATCTTAACAAGGCGATCAAACCCGAAACCTGAAAACGGCTGTCGGGCAAATTAAGCAAGTCAATGAAAGCGGCGATCAGCGGCTCGGCATCTTTACTGCTCCTGTCGGCAATGGAGCAAGGTAAAGGAGGAATTTTATCGTCGATATCCTGCCAGCCCCGGGTAAAGACCGCATTAACATAAGGGGCGTAACTTTCGATTTGCGGGCACATCACCAAAATATCTTTTGGCGTTAACTCACTGTCGGCATTAAATTGGTGCAACAGCCAGTCATGCAAGCCCTGCACTTCCCTGAGCGCACTATGGCAGCTGGTGATGGTCACCGAATCATCTTTTGCCTGCTTGGGCGCCTGACGCGCATCCGTCAGGGTTAAAATATCATTTTGCAACTGTGCCAGCACGGAAACAGCCTCCGGTGCCGATATTGCCGCCTGCTGGCCAGATTTTGGCGCTGATACCGGGTCTTGGCTTCCGGCATGTTCAAAAACGTCAATATTGACCAGAGAGTAATTATGCAACAGGGCCATAAACTCCCTTCCCTGCTGGCCAAGGCTTGCCAGCAAAGGATTGCCGACCGCAGAGCGGATATTGTCATAACCATCGACCCAGTTGGTGATGGCCTTCACCGCCTGCTTTTCTGAAAGGATATCCCCCCAATAGGAAAAACACGGGTTTAAATGAAAAAAGTGTATTTCGATATGCTCACTCAGGGCATTAATAAAATCCAGCCACATCGGCGCCATGGCGTTGATACCGAAAAAAACAATCCGCCGGGGCAGCTCGGCTTTCTTTTTATCGAGCCCGGCAATAGCATCCTGCATTAAGGTTACCGGATTATAGGGCAGTTCTTTGATCAGTAATTGCCATAACAGCCCCTGCCATTTTTCAATCTTATCAAGACCGCCGGCAGTCGGCGGGCTCTCGTCTTGCAAATTGAAAATACTTTCTTTGTGCTGCCAGGCATCGATCCACTTTGGCCGGAAAATAAGGTATTGCTCATATAAATCCGCCAGCTGTGTTGCCAGCTGATAACGTTTCAGTGCCGCCCTTTCTGCTGATGTTTCCTGTTGCCAGTAGCGGGTGGGCTGCTCAAACTCGGGATTAGCCGTCACCTCATCACAGCCCAGTAAGGCATCTAAACGCCAGGTAAGCACTTCCCGGGAATAAGGCGACTGATCCGGGACATCTTCATCACTGGCAACAGATCGCATTAATTTCCATAAAAACTGCGCCGGCAGCGCATAACGGATATTCATGCTGATCCCCCGCTGTTTTGCCAGCGAGAGGTTCAGCCAGTGCTGCATACCCGGATTTTGCACCACAATGATTTCCTGGCTAAACACCGCCAGGGGGGATATCTGCTGAATTTTATCTAACAGCACCAACAGATTTTCCATCTTGTTGGCAGGATAAAGGTAGATCACATTGATACCAAGTAGATTAAGGAAGCCATCCGGCTTTTTTATTATCGGTAAATTTAATCATATGGGGTAAGTCAAAACTAGTGAAAACCACAGAAAAACCCCAAAGAAAATCAAAATGATGAATAATCGAGCAAGCAGGGGTTAATAAGGAAGGCCGGGGCAACAGCCAGGATTAAACAGCAAGGTATCAAGCCGCGGCACAAAAACGAAAATTAACAGATAAAATCCAGATGTCTTTGATAGAAGTCCCCCAATAACGGCACAGATCTTTTTTGTCCGGTCAGGGCGTAATACAAGGCCAAAAACCACAAAAAGATCACGGCGATATTAAGTAACCAGCCAATTAAAGGAATAAAGGATAACAGGGCTGCGGTAATCACCAGTCCCAGGGATTGTCTTAAATGAAAGCGGGCAAACGTTGATCTATGAAAGCCATAGAGAATTATCGCCAGCATCCACCCTACTATGGTCAGATAACTTAATGCCGCCACTATTTTAGCCATATCATAGGCCGTTTTGGTATCCGTGTGATAATGCGACATCTTTTATCTCCAGCAGGGTTTATTAATATAAAAGTTAGCCTTTATTCAACTTCCAAACAAGCACAATTTTTGTCATAGTTAACAATATAACCCGAGTTTATGACAAGAAAATGAATGCCAGCCTGCCCTGCATCCAGATAAAGGCCAAAGCAAAAAATCACGGATTATTTTTAGTTTGCCTCGGCAGCGGCTTATTGCTGATCGCTTTACTGTTTTCGCTCTTTTTCTGGCAACAGGCAAGACTTACTTTAATTTTCATTGACTTAGTCGCCCTGGTGACCTGCCTGGTAGGTTTGGGCAAATTGATGGAGCCTAAGATCAGCTTTTTTATCACCCCCGCCTCTTTATGTTATCAGCACAGGCATGGCAAATGGCGCCTGTTATGGCAGGACATAGTGCGGATAGACGCTGTCAGGCAAACCTGCGGTGTCAGCAGCCAGGAACTGCCCTATCTGGGTATAAGGCTGAAACATATCGACTGTATTGCAGGCAATATCTCCCCGCGGATGGCAAACCGGCTGATCCATGAGCAAAGGCCGCTAACCCTTTATTGCTTACTCAATAATTTAATGACCCTGGAGCAGGGAGCCATGAATTTTATGCCTTATACCTTAAGCGACGGCACCCGCATCAAGGGACCAATAGCCTGTTTCCTGCACCATAGCTGCGCCTTGCAAAAGGCATTGGGCTACCACCTTTTTATTCCCGATACCGCCATGGACAGAGATATCACCGACTTCTCCCGGCTACTGAGCCAATGTAAAAAGGCCACCGCATTATACCCTTAACCCCTTTTATCTTATTTAAGCGGCTTAAGCAGACGCTTGAATTGGGACAGCAGCACTTGCATCCGGGCTAAGCTTGTTTTCTGCTCGGCCGCAGACAGGGGTTGGTAACTCAGTTTTTCGAAGGTTTGTGTTATTTCGTTAAAAATAGCTGCAATTTCAGGACGCTGCAACGCAAGTTGCCCGGCAAAGACTTTGGCTGTCTGGGGCAGAGGTTTCTCCAGTCCTTTTTCGGTTAATAAGTCCAGGGCCTGGCGGTATAAAACTAATCCGGGATCTCTTACTTCTTGTGAGGAATTACGCCGGTACAGCCACCATAGAAGCACTAAAGTGATCATTATGGTCCCGGTAATGATGACGACAACTTTCCATGGCACCAGGCGGCCAAACCAGGAAGATAACAACCGATATTGCCGGGCGGCACTATAGCCGAGCACCAAACGTGTCCACTGATAGTCTATGGCATCAAGCTGCAGGCGCAACTCATTGAGCCAGGCGAATTGCTTCAGTCTTTGCAGGCTGAAAAAATCGCCGCTTAACCGTGATTGTTCCTGCAGCAACAACGCCGATAAACCGTTTTCAACCCGCTCAGGGTTAACCGCGGCGGTGGGGTCTACTCTGTGCCATCCCTTACCCGGTTGCCATATCTCTACCCAGGCGTGGGCATCATATTGATAGATGCTGTAATACTCCCCTTGCGGGTTATGCTCCCCCCCTAAATATCCGGTCACCAGGCGGGCAGGAATACCGGCGACCCGCATCATAAAAGCAAAGGTACTGGCATAATGCACGCAAAAGCCTGCCCGGGTATCAAAATAGAACTCATCCAGGCTATTTTCATTTAACAGCGGTGGTTGCAGGGTATAGCGAAACGGCGCCTGGTTAAAATGGGCCAATACCGCCTGTACCAGAGCGGAATCATCGGCATACGCTTTTCTTAAGGCAAACACCTCCTGTACCAGTTTAGGGTTACTGCCTGGCGGATAATCCAGGTTGCGGCGGATAATATGACCGGGGATCTGTAAGTCCAGGGGGGCATCGGGATAAGTATCCACCCGGTAACTGACAGCCTTGGTCAGGGGCTTTCGGCTGCGCAAGCTATAATCCGGCAGCTGGATGATTTGCTGAGAACCCTTGGTCTCCGCAGGCAATGTCGCCAGATCCAGGGCAAACAACCATTTCTTGAAACTGGCTTCGGCGATCACCTGATAACTTAGTTTGCGCTCCCCGGGGCGGACTTGCCCGGAAAGCGGATCGATAAATATTTGCTTAAGTTTACTCTTGTACTCGGGCGCCATTTGCCAGCGCCTGCCGTTATAATTTTCTAAAACCAGGGTACGCCAGTAAAGTTGGCTGTAATCGGGGCGCACCCGATCAAAGTTCGCCCGAAACGCCAGCTTATCAGACAATGCCAGGCTGGCAATATCCCCCGGCGCAACACTTTCAGATAATCCGGTGGCGGATGTTTTCGCCATAGGCACTTGCCAAAACGGCGAAAGCCTCGGAAAGATAACAAATAAAACAATGGCTAACGGAATACTGTGCACTATCAGCAAGCCGCTGGATTTAAGTGTGCCAGCTCCGGGACGGCGTGATGAAAAATAACTGAGCAATAAACTGATATTAAGTAAGAGCAATAACAGGATCGCTAAGGTAAATTGCAGATCTTGCTGAAAAATCAATGCCGACACCAACAAGAAAAACCCCAATAAGACTACCAGGTAAAAGTCCCCGCGCCCCTGAATCTCCAGTGCTTTTAGCACATAAGAAAAACACAGCAGATGCAGCATGGCCGATAATAACCCCAGCTCAACCCCGGAAATAATCAATACCAGGCAGCCGCCTAGGGCAAAAATAGCCATCACAGACCCGGGTGGCCTCTCTTTTTGATAGTGCACCATTAACACCTGCCAGCACAGGCACAGGGCTAGAACGGCTAACATCCAGGAAGTCAGTTCCTGAAACAAGGTCAGCAGGTTGGTCCCCTGGCAGACAATTAACAGCCAGGTGACATCTTTACTCAGGGTAAATGTTTTTTGGCTGACCACCGGCATAATTTTATGCTCCCCCTGCTGACGGACCCGGGTAAGCCGCCAGTGCCCGCAAGCAGCTTTTCAGGTGAAAGTCACCGCTGTCGACCTGGAATACCTGCCCTGCCAGCTCCAGGCCATAGCGATAATCTTCATGATGGTAATGTAACAGCAGATAACATAGATACTGTAATTGTGTTTCGACATCGCCGCCCGGCATAGCCGCCAGGCTTAACCAAAGGACACTGCCCTGTTGCTGCTGATAATGTTTGGTATATTTTCCCTGCCCCCGGGCAAATTGTTTCCAGGCCACCCGGTTGACTGACTCTCCGAGCACATAAGTTTTTAATTCAAAAAAGTCTTCCGCACCGACGCAGGCTTTACCGGTATTTTCCGCACTGTCCCCCTGCTTTAAAAAATGCAGCAACGGCCCCGGGGGTAACTTGGCCTGAGGATAAAGGGTGCATAAGCAGCCAAAATCCAAGTGGGTCCAACAGCTAAAGAGTCCCAGGGAATATTCGCTTTTAATGGTGATGCGCCCGGGCGCGATCAAGCCCCGCTTTTTCGAGAAAAAGGGTAAGTTCACAGACACCTTTTCTGCACGAATAACGCTGATATGCACCGCCTGCTGCCCGGCAAAAGAAAGGGTTAAGTCATAGCGGGGGATTTTACTGTGCACGGTAAGCGGCATAGTCACCCCCTGCCCGGCATAACCGCTACATTGCCCGTTGCAGCTTATCGCCAGGCCGCAAAGATTAAAAAAGCTTTGCAACATCACGGTAATAAAGAGACTGCCCATCAGGTAACTCATTAAAATAATGACATTATTCTGATAGTTAGTGCCGAGCAAAAAAATCAGCAACACCAGTAATAAATAGGCGCAGCCAAAACGGCTGGGAAAGATAAAAATATTGCCCCGGTGCAACAGCTGGTATTTGGCCGCCGGCAGCCGCTGCTTTAACCAAAGGGAAAAGCGGCTTTTAACGCCGGCTTTAAGCTTTAACATCATCTTGGCGCCAAACATAGCAGGGACTTCAGGATAACTTGGCTAACGGATTGGTGGGATCTACCTGCTCCAGTACACTTAATGCCAGTCCCTCTTTGTGCTGCATAAAGCTATCTGAAACAATTTCCAGGCGATGCTGGCAAACCGCCACAAACACCGCTTGGATATCCCCGGGATGGACATAATCACGATCTTCCATAAAAGCCCAGGCCTTTGCCGCTTTTAACAATGCCTTACCCGCACGGGGCGACAGGGGTCTGAGATTTTCATCCTGGCCGCGGCTGACATGGCATAAAGCAATGATATAGTCGAGAATGGCATCGCTGGCACTCAGGTTATCAATATTTTTTTGCATGGTGATAAGTTGCTCAAGTTCAAGGCAAGGGCGTAAGTGCATAAATTGATGATCCCTGTCCTGGCTTAACAAAATCAGTTTTTCTGCCTCCACATCGGGAAACCCCAGGGAAATACGCATCATAAAACGATCCAATTGAGACTCAGGTAAGGGATAGGTCCCAGCATGACTGAGGGGATTTTGCGTGGCAATAACAAAAAATGGCGAAGGCAGTTCATACGTTGTGCCGTCGATACTGACCTGGTGTTCGGCCATGGCCTCTAATAACGCACTCTGGGTTTTCGGGTTGGCCCGGTTAATTTCATCCGCCAGCACCACCTGATTGAAAACCGGCCCCCTGTGAAGCTCAAACTGCTTTTTTTCACTATGATAAATCGAAATACCGGTAACATCCGCCGGTAATAAATCACTGGTAAACTGGGTTCTTTGGTAACTTAGTCCCAAGGTTTTTGCCAATACCTGGGCTAAAGTGGTTTTGCCCATGCCGGGTAAGTCTTCAATTAAAATATGTCCCTGGGCCAGTAAACAGGCAAGGGCCAGGCGGATCTCCCGCGGTTTTCCCAGCACTATTGAACCGACTTGTTCTACTACCGCACTAATAAGGTTTTGCATCTTGATTATTAAACGTTTTTTAGCCTGAAATCTAACTGGCAGTATAGGAATGAACCGGGCCTTTCGCGAATGGCAGCGAGCATTAATCTTAAGTTTCAACGACATTATCCGCTAACCAAAATAAGGCAATCCCCCCTCAGTAAGGCGCTTTATTTAAGATCCCGGTAAGTTCGACCTTAAAGTTACCTTCATCATGGGCTAACGCCTGGATATCATGCTCCAGACTGGCTTTAACTTTGCCGTTGATTAATGACGGATCCGATATAAACTCAGTGGCCTGTTCATAGGAAACCGGTTTGCTGATCAAATAACCCTGCACTTGGTGACAATTGAGATCACGTAAAAATTTCAGTTGCTCCGCCGTTTCCACCCCTTCGGCCACGATCTTTAAACCTAAATGATCCGCCAAGGTGATAATGGAATTGACGATGGCGGCATCAAAGGTATTCTCGGTGAAATC
The DNA here is from genome assembly GCF_947387555.1 of Thalassomonas sp. RHCl1. Taxonomy (GTDB): domain Bacteria; phylum Pseudomonadota; class Gammaproteobacteria; order Enterobacterales; family Alteromonadaceae; genus Thalassomonas. Next base: position 48,874 of record NZ_CANDNZ010000020.1, on the reverse strand, counting down.
TGTGATAATAGAGCGGTCAATTTTAATTTTATCCACGGGAAAGTTCTTTAAATAACTATAAGAGCAATAGCCGGTACCAAAATCATCGAGGGAAATACTAAAACCGGCATCGGTGAGTTCGTGGATCAAATCGATCGTTGCCGCCAGGTTATCGGCGACCACATTTTCCGTAATTTCCAGCTCTATGTATTTGGGTAAAATATCATTTTGCTTCAACTGTTTAATAATCTTGCTGGCAAGCTGCGGGTTTTTAAACTGTACCGGCGACAGGTTGATGGCAACCGGCACAGGCTCAAGAGATGCCTCCTGCCACCGGGTGAGATGTCCGCACACCAGGGCAAGTATCTGATCGGTAATCGCATCAATAATACCGTTACTTTCCGCCAGCGGGATAAAATCATCCGGGGGCACCATACCCGAGTCCGGATGTTGCCAGCGTACCAGGGCCTCCATACCACACAATTGCCCGCTGCTGACATCCACCTTCGGCTGATAATAAACAAGAAATTCATTTCGTTCGACGGCTTTATGCAGGTCGTTTTCCATTTGCAGCTGCTGGTTCGCCCTTTGATTGATTTCTGGCGAATAAAACCTGAAGTTATTTCGTCCGGATTTCTGTCTGGCTTCATACATGGCAGTGCTGGCATTGGCGATCAGCTCATCCGGCTCTTCACCGTCATTCGGGTATAAGCTCACCCCGATACAGGTATCAAGGTACAGATCACTTCCTTCAATACTCACCGGATTTTCCAATGATTGGAATATCCGGTTTAACATCTGGATCAGAAATTCATCCTGGGAAAAATCATCCAGCAACAGAGATAATTCATAACTGCTGATTTGTGACACACAGACACTGTTCTTTGCAGCGTGCCCAGCACTATCAACAAGGGAAACACAATCCGTATTTCTAAATAGTTGGCTGATTTTACGGCCCATTTCGCGGATCAATTTTTCACTGACACTATGACCTAAGGTATGGCTGATTTGACGGACCTTCTCCAGATCCAGAACCAGGATAGCAAACTTTCTGTTATTGCGCTTTGCCCTGTATATTGCCTGAATAATACGATCGAACATCACAGTACGGCTCGGCAGACCAAAGACCTGTGTGGTTTCCACCCGCTCATCATATTTACCGGGAGCTAAATTCACAGATACTACAGCACTTTCCTGAGGTGGTTCATCGTCATTTGGGCATAAGCTTTTCTTGCTTTCCAACTCACTCCCGGCCAGGGGGGTTATTTCGACAACCGGTTCGGCCTGGACTTGTTCACTCTCATTTTCTTCAAAAGTCTCAGTGCCATTGCTTTCCTGTTCGCTTTCCTCAACCGGCTCGGCGGCTGCCGGAGGTTTTTCCGCCTGTTCATTCCAGATTTCCACACGGTTACGGCCCGTTTCTTTAGCAACATATAAGGCCTCATCTGCCTGGCTGACAAAGGCTTCGGCATTACTGAGCTGATTTGACCAGCAAGCCACGCCAAAGCTCGAAGTCACATTGAATTTACCGTCTGGCAGGCTGATATCTTCTTTCATCACCGCCAGACGAATTCGCTCCGCTACCTGGGCAGCCTCTTGCGCCGTGGTCGCCGGCAGCACCACGCAAAACTCTTCGCCTCCGTAGCGCCCCACCAGATCATTGGTGCGGGAGATGTCTTTGAGTATTTTCGCCACCATCTTGATCACTTTATCCCCCACCGCATGACCATAGGTATCGTTGACCGACTTAAAATGATCTATGTCTGACATAATACAGCTCAGTGAACTCTTAAGGCTTTTTTCCTCTTCAATCAAGACTCTGAGCCCTTCAAAAAAAGAGCGGCGATTAAGGCAGCTGGTGAGCGGATCTCGGGTCGCCAGATATTTCAGCTCCTTATTTTGGGCGGTGATCTCTTTTTGGCTGAGCTTAAGCTTATCCAGTAACTGGCCCAATTCGCTGTTCTTTATTTCCAGCTCGGTAATATCGTTAAAAGTCACCAGGGCGCCCCGGGTTTCTTTTTCGCTGCGGCCAATCGGTGAGACATTCACTTTAAAAGAAACCTGGTTGCCTGACTTGGCCCTTAATTTCAGCGCTGCGCCGGTCACCGCCGCCTCACCTTGCAATACCGGTAACCAGGGAAGTACTTGCTGTTCTTCTTCGCATAACCAGTCTAACTCAGACGCTTTTTTGCCCATCAGCGATTCATTTGACCGGGCCGATTTTGTCAGGAAAGGTTCATTGGAAAAAATTATTTGCTCTTTGTTGTCAATGATTAACAAACCATCGGATAAGGTATTTAATGCATTGCGCACCCGGTCGGGAACCACAGAACCGGGATCGAGCTCGAGCATGGTTTTTTTTAAAAACAGTAAATAACAAACAAAACCGGACAAGGAGACGAACAGCACCAGTATAAAGAAGGGGTTATCCAAGGTAGACAGGTCATCAAAAATAACTTCTATCGTTCCCCAGCGCTCACCTTTTTTAAAAATCGGCACCTGTACCTGGGAAGCGGTAGATTTATCTGTGGGTTTAAGCAACCATGCCTGCTGGTGATCGCCGGACTGGGCGATCACTTGGTTGGAAGTTAACCGTACGCCGGCGGATTTTACATTGCTGTTTCGGGTCACCACGGCTTCCAGGGTATGATGGACATTATCTTCCCGGTTAGCGGTAATATCGGCATTAAGCTGTACCGCAAGCGACTCTACCAGCATTTTACGAAATTTCAGCTCCGGCACTTTCTGGTTCGGGACCAGGCCTAAAAACTCAAACATCAGCAATATACTGCAAGTAAGCATCACCAAACCAACGCTGATACGCACCAATGGAGAGCCGAGGGGATTTTTCATAAGCTAGTCCTTAGATTCATCAGCGCTTTTTTCCTCAGTATCAAAAATAGTTTCTTCTTTCGCCGCAGACTGACCGGCTTTTTTATCCCCTGACGGCTCCGGCGTCTTCACCGGTTGACTACCTAAAACCGGCATAAGATCAAACTGTTTCCAAAGGGGAATAATGGACAGAAAACTGGCCATCAAAGAGCCGGCCCGCAAAACCCAGGCAAGGACCCCCATAGAAACCGATAAAGTCGCCCCCATGGTCACTTCCGCGACAACATCAGCTTGTTCATCTTCATCGGCTATCGATTCGTTCAGCTCCCGGCGCATTTGATCCAGCTCCCGGAAAAAGTGCTCATTATCACGGGCAGAGACTTGCTCGGCGGTCAAAAGTTCAAGGGGAACACTGGTAGAAAAGTCCAGATTAATCAAATCAAGAGCCTCCAATGACTGGCTCTGCTGATCAGTGTTATTCTCCTGGATTGTTTTTGTTTTAATTTCTACCTCATTAATTTCCCCTATCACGGTTTCAAATGCTACCTCCGAAAAACCCGGCGCATCATTACTGTTATGCTGATGATTCAGAATCTGATGCAGGCCTTTCGGCACCGATATACTTTGCGCTATCTCGACCTCCTGGGCCGATTTCTTCTCCCCGGAAGTTTCAGCCTGGTCATCCGTTATTTCTTCGGCTTGTTCAAGGCTGTTTTCTTGCAGGCTCTCCTGTTCCAATGAGCCCTGGTTTTCTGCAACCCCCTTATTTATGCTTGTCTGCACAACATTGGTCGGCTGTATATGAGTGATTGGTAAAGTATCAACCGTCATTGGCCGGTTTACCGTCAGTGAGAAGGCTTCAGCAGTAGTTAAGCTGCCATCATCAGCAATGAGTTTCAGCGCCAGGGTACCCGTATCTTCGTTGTCGGCTATGCCGCTAAGGGTTAGGCTGTCGCTATCAAAGTTTAACCAGCCGGGCAAGGCACTGCCATCTGCCTGCAATAGCGTGTATACCAGGGTATCGGCAGTGTCGGGATCCATGAAGGTATGTTTACTAAAAGTAAGGTCAAATTCACTTTCCGGGTTAACGGCCTGATCGCTGAGGGATTGGGTAATGACCGGAGCATCATTAACGCCAGTGATGGCAACATTCACCCGCTGCTCGGTACCGTCGATACTGGAGACAGTGAGCTGCTCTGTCACGGTTTCATTCTCACCCAATGCCCGGATGGCTGGCTGGGAGGCGTTGGCATGATAAAACCAATGACCTTGGCTGTCGATATTTAATTCCCCGTAACGCCCGCTGAAGGTTTCGGCAACAAAAGCAGCCTCGCCTTCATCGGCATCGACAATCGTCAACTGGCCTGAAGTTACCAACTCTCCGTCGCTATCATCAGCCAGCAGCAAAATAGCATTATTCTGCCCTGAAATTATCGCGGCATCGTTAACAGCAGTAAGTTCAATACGAATCAGCTCTGTCGTTATGCCGCCAAAGTCATCGGTAACGGTAACGTGAAAGCTGTCACTGCCAAACCAATTGCTATCCCTTGCCGTATACACCCAGTTGCCCGTTTGCGTATCTATCACCACCTGTCCATGGCTCGCCGGACCCACCGAAAAATAGCTCAGGTCGGTAAGACCATCAACATCGCTGGCATTTATATCGCCGCCGATCCAATCACCTTCAGTGCCGCTAAAGTACAGATCGCCGCTGATCAGTGCCGCATCATCAACGCCGGTGAGCGTGACGGTCACCAATTGCTCTGTTATTCCGCCAAAATCATCGGTTACCGTAACGGTAAAACTGTCAGTGCCGAACCAGTTGTTATCTGTTGGCGTATAAAACCAGACACCTGTTTCGGCATCTATATCGGCACTACCGTAAACTCCATGACCTGCGCTAAAATAGCTGCTGTCGGTAAGGCCATCGACATCAGTGGCACTAAGTATACCGCTAACTATATCTCCTTCATTACCGCTGAAACTGATATTACTGGTGATCATCGCAGGATCATCATCGATACGGTTGACCTGAATAACAAAGTTCTGATCGCTAAGCTGGTTACCTGCCGGATCCGTTACAGAAAAGCTGAAACTGTCAGTGCTGGTATTACTGTCGTCATGGGAATACAAGACTTTACCGTCGAGAATATCCTGCTGGGTAAAGCTGTCGTTGCTGCCCTGGGCCCAGGCGCTGCCGTTAATGGTTAAGGTGCCGTTGCTGACATTACCTACGGTATACAGTAAAGCCGCATCATCGCTATCGGCATCTGTGCTTTGCAACTCATTTAATGAAAGGGCAATATTGCTATCCCCTTCCGTCACCGTCAGGCTTTGCTTAATGACAAGGGCAATATCATCATCTACAGGCGTTACGGTAATAACAAAACTTTGTCCGCTAAGCCGATTACCGGCACCGTCTTCAACACTATAAGTAAAATGATCGCTTAAAGTATTGCTGCCATCATGGGAATAAAGCACCTTGCCGTCGATGATGTCCTGCTGGCTGAAACTGTCATTACTGCCCGATGCCCAAGTGCTGCCGTTAATGGTTAACGTACCATTGCTGACATTACCCACGGTATAAATGAGCGTACTATCGAGAGTATCGGCATCTGTACTTTGCAGTTCGGTCAAGGTCAGCGCAGTATTACTGGCGCCCTCTGCTACTGTCATGCTTTGATTAACCGCGGCCGCGGTATCATCATCTTCCGCACTTATCGTAATTGTAAAGCTTTGCCCGGTGAGTTGGTTACCAGCGCCATCTTCGACGGTATAACCAAAGTTATCGGATAAAGTATTGCTGCCATCATGGGAGTAACGTACTTTACCGTCAATAATATCTTGCTGGCTAAAGGTATTATTGGCACCAATACCTGACTTGTACCAGACACTGCCATTGATATATAAAGTGCCATGACTGACATCCGTCACGGTATAAATGAGCGTACTATCGTCGGTATCGGTATCTGTGCTTTGCAGCTCGGTTAACGTCAAAACCGTATCAGTGGCCCCTTCCGCTACTGCCATGCTTTGATTAACGACCGTTGCTGTATCACTGTCTACCGGCGTGACTGTGATAGCAAAGCTCTGCCCGGTCAGTTGGTTGCCCGCGGGATCTTCCACGGTGTAACTGAAATTATCAGAAATGGTGTTCGAGCCGTCATGGGAGTACAGGATATTACCGTCAATAATATCCTGCTGGGTAAAGGTATCGTTACTGCCGGCGGCCCAGACGCTGCCGTTAATGGTTAACGTGCCATTACTAACATTACCCACGGTATAAATAAGCGTACTATCATCGGTATCGGCATCTGTACTTTGCAGCTCGGTTAACGTCAACACTGTATTGGTATCGCCTTCAGCAACCGTCATGCTTTGGTTAACCACAATCGCGGTAGTATCATCCTCGGGTGTCACCGTAATAACAAAACTTTGCCCAGTCAGCCGGTTACCCGCAGGATCTTCCACCGTGTAGCTGAAACTGTCCGAAGTGGTGTTGGAGCCATCATGGGCGTACAGGACATTGCCGTCGATAATATCTTGCTGGCTAAAGGTATCGTTGCTGCCCGAAGCCCAGGCGCTGCCGTTAATGGTTAACGTGCCGTTGCTGACATTGCCTACGGTATAAATGAGCGTACTATCGAGAGTATCGGCATCTGTGCTTTGCAGCTCAGTCAAGGTCAGTGCGGTATTACCGGCGCCCTCTGCTACCGTCATGCTTTGGTTAACCACGGTCGCAGTATCGTCATCTACCGGGGTTACCGTGATAGTAAAACTCTGCCCGGTAAGTTGGTTACCCGCAGGGTCCTCCACCGTGTAACTGAAACTGTCCGAAGTCGTATTGGAGTCATCATGGGAGTAGCGGATATTACCATCGATAATATCCTGCTGGGTGAAGGTATCATTGCTGCCCGAAGCCCAGGCACTGCCGTTGATGGTTAACGTGCCGTTGCTGACATTGCCCACGGTATAAATGAGCGTACTATCGTCGGTATCGGTATCTGTGCTTTGCAGCTCAGTTAACGTCAAGACCGTATCAGTGGCCCCTTCCGCTACTGTCATGCTTTGATTGACAACCGTTGCTGTATCGCTATCGACCGGCGTGACTGTGATAGCAAAGCTCTGCCCGGTCAGCTGGTTGCCCGCGGGGTCTTCCACGGTATAACTGAAATTATCAGAGCTGGTGTTGGAGCCGTCATGGGAGTACAGGATATTCCCGTCAATAATATCCTGCTGGGTAAAGGTATCGTTACTGCCGGCGGCCCAGGCGCTGCCGTTAATGGTTAACGTGCCGTTGCTGACATTACCCACGGTATAAATAAGCGTACTATCATCGGTATCGGCATCTGTACTTTGCAGCTCGGTTAACGTCAACACTGTATTGGTATCGCCTTCAGCAACCGTCATGCTTTGGTTAACCACAATCGCGGCAGTATCATCCTCGGGTGTCACCGTAATAGCAAAACTTTGCCCAGTCAGCCGGTTACCCGCAGGATCTTCCACCGTGTAGCTGAAACTGTCCGAAGTGGTGTTGGAGCCATCATGGGCGTACAGGACATTGCCGTCGATAATATCTTGCTGGCTAAAGGTATCGTTGCTGCCCGAAGCCCAGGCGCTGCCGTTAATGGTTAACGTGCCGTTGCTGACATTGCCTACGGTATAAATGAGCGTACTATCGAGAGTATCGGCATCTGTGCTTTGCAGTTCAGTCAAGGTCAGTGCGGTATTACCGGCGCCCTCTGCTACCGTCATGCTTTGGTTAACCACGGTCGCAGTATCGTCATCTACCGGGGTTACCGTGATAGTAAAACTCTGCCCGGTAAGTTGGTTACCCGCAGGGTCCTCCACCGTGTAACTGAAATTGTCCGAAGTGGTGTTGGAGTCATCATGGGAGTAGCGGATATTACCATCGATAATATCCTGCTGGGTGAAGGTATCATTGCTGCCCGAAGCCCAGGCACTGCCGTTGATGGTTAACGTGCCGTTGCTGACATTGCCCACGGTATAAATGAGCGTACTATCGTCGGTATCGGTATCTGTGCTTTGCAGCTCAGTTAACGTCAAGACCGTATCAGTGGCCCCTTCCGCTACTGTCATGCTTTGATTGACAACCGTTGCGGTTTGATCATCGACCCCGGTCACGGTCAGAGTCACGGTCGCAATATTAGAGTCACTGGTGCCGTCATTGACTTTATAGCTAAAACTGTCAGTACCGCTAAAATTGGCTGTGGGCGTATAAGTAAAAGAACCGTCAGCATTAAGAGAAAAAGAAGCAGCATTTGATGGCCCGCTGACCAAAATAGCCGTTAACGGATCATTTTCCGCATCATAGTCATTGGCTAACACACCGGCATCTGCCGAAACATTTAAGGTACCATCTTCTAGCAGGGTATAATCTTGCAGGGCTGAGCCATAGAGCATTTTTATTTGCTCGGCCGACAGGGCCGAGTCAAAGATAGCCACTTCATCAATTTTCCCCTGATAATGGCGCACCGTCGGTGTTTCGCTTCCCGAATTGCTGACACCGGTAGAGGCGCCAATCACTATAGGCTCGCTATTACCGCTTCCGCCTGAAGTGGTGCCTAGTCCCCCGGTATATACATTGGTATCTGCCAGCTCGCCATCGACATATAGCTTCATTCCTGATGAGCCAAAAGTAAACACTACATTATGCCATTGGGAGTTGGTCATAACCTCTGTCGTTTCGACAAAATAGCTATCACTACTGCTTTGTAAACGCACATTAATATGGCCGCTGGAGGTCAAGTCAATTTCAATATGACCACCGTTGACATAGCCTGAAGAATCCTTTGAAAACAAACTCGAATCTTGCATGACATTGTCGGTATTAAACCAGAGCTGAATACTACCGTCATCCAGCATCATATCGCTATCGTGGGGAATAACGATATAGTCACCGCTATCATCGTTGGTTGTTCCATCAAAAGAAACCGCAGTATTCGCCGGGTCATCAACAAGAGCCCCCGTTTCGGCCAGCCCCGGAGCATTGACGTAAGTACCGTTATTGCTTCCTGCCTGGTCGAGGACCAGGGTGCCGCTGCTTTCATTGAGCTGCCAATGAGAAACAGGATTAAGACTGCTTATATAAGTACTGTAGGTTACCGGATCATCATTGGCTGATGCCGGATCATTAGCCAATACCTGCTGCCATTGTACTTGCAACGACTCACTCACGGCTAATTCGGTATCAATAACACCTGTGTGATATTCAAGCTGCCAGTCTCCCCCTGCCTCTGCATGCCCCGTCAAATCATTACTGGCTGCAACATCCGTTTTAGTTAAAACAGCCAAGGCGTCAATAAAAGCCTGCCCGCTAAGCTCAGCTGCCAGGTTGCAGCCATAAAGTAAAATATCACCATTGAATTTAAAAGCACCTGACCAGGCAGAAATCTCGGCGGAGTATTGCTCCAGGTTCTCCTGGGAGAGGCGGGTATTTCCGATATTAAGCTGGCCCTGCTCACCGTGGGAAATAAGGTGTAAGGCATCCAGATCTGTATATTGACTTAATACTTCACTGATTTGTTTAATACCGCTATCTTGAGAATCAATGACTACCAGTTGGAATTGCGTTCCGTCGGCAGCGTTATTGATGATATCATTGACCAAAATTTGATAATCCGGCGTAGATGCATCTATGATAACCAGCTCGACTCCGCTCACTTCTTTATCATTTGCATCGGGTATCGGCTGATTTTCCTCAAGCTGAGCAGTTAACGCATGAGGGCCGGATTGCTCATCCTGATGATTCCCTTTAGCCAAAATAGACAAGCGGGTTTTAGCTTCATCCAGCACGTCAGGATCAACATAGGAAACATCAATAGTGCCACCTAACAAATCTGCCGAATATAATAAACGCGGCTCTAATGCTTCAATATATGCGGGAAAGCGGCAGTTTTTTACCTTAAGGCTGGCTTTGGCTTTGTTTTTAAGCTTAGCTTCCCTGCGTTTGAAGATCATAATACCGCCTTTAACAGCGACATAAACACCGAACAAACACTATGAATAATTTTTTTGTAAAAAACTTGGAAGGTAAAATTTATAACTGGATGAGATATTCGCTTTTTTTCTGAGTGCGCCCTGAGCAGTTTCCCCGGTTGTACACTCTTTTTATCACAAAGTTCAGGCTCAGTCCCCCCCCTGTTTAGTTGATGGCTTCTCCCCCGGGTAAAGGTACTTTTAAAATGTTGATAAAGTCCTGAAGCCACAATAAATCCCTTTATCCTATACTGACATATAGCTCGCAGAGCTCCAAGTCGGCCAAGCAAATCATCAATGCCTTTGTATTAAACCAGGACAACAAGTCAATACAGCAAGCATAACAGCCATTAATTATAGCCGGTGACTGATATTCAGCATAATCGACAGGTAAACTCCGGCTTAATTTCCATACGCCCGGAGCAATAACTTGTTTTGCCGCCCTTCTGCAGGCATACACATTATCTGGACTCATCAGTGTTTTCACCTTCTGAATCAAAAATACTTTCCTCCAGTGCCTCCGGCTCGTCAACTTGCTCCTCCTTTAAAGGCCGGGCTGGCTTCACTGCCTGCTCCCCCAACACCGGCATTAAATCAAACTGTTTCCACAAAGGAATCACGGACAGGAAACTGGCCATCAAAGAACCTGCCCGTAAAATCCAGGCAAGCACCCCTACAGAAACCGACAAAGTTGCCCCCATAGTTACTTCTGTCACGACAGCAGCTTCGAGCTCTTCCTCTGCGACCGACTCATTCAGCTCACGGCGCATTTGATCCAGCTCCCGGAAGAAGTCGTCATTATCCCGGACAATACGCTGGTCCTCGGTTAACAACTCAAAAGCTTCTTGCCCTGAAAAATTCAAGGGGATCAGATCAAGAAGCTCTAATGCCTTGGCTTGCTGATAAACTTCTTTAACCTCGCTTGTTATTGCCTTACCGACAACCTCATTGGTCTCTCCCGCCACATATGCAAACGGCACAGACGAAAAAGTCGCCCCCTGATAGCGGCCATGCTGACTGATATTTACCTGTTGCAGGCTCGCCAATGTGTTATTCGATCTATTCGAAGTCACAGCAGATTTATCCGCCTGAGGGGCTTGAGCTTCCTCACCCGTCACTTCACTCTCTGTTAGTACCGATTCTTCCTCCAACTTTTCTGTCCCAGGACTTATTTTTTCTGTGTTTTCCGTCACCGAAGTTAACGGCGTACCGGCAGTCTGCGGCATATTAACAGTCAACGAGAAGGTCCCTGTCGCACGAGCGCCGCCGTCATCTGCTATAAGTTTCAAAGTAAGGGTGCCGGCGTCTTTAGCACCAGCTATACCGCTGAGGGTAAGACTTTCGGCATTAAAGCTTACCCAGTCGGGCAAAGGGGAGCCATCCGCCTGTACCAGGCTATAGACCAGGCTATCGTTACTGTCGGGGTCGATAAAAGTATTTTCTCTAAAGATAAGCTTTAAATGACTCTCAGGGTTCAATACCTGATCGGCCAGGGAATAAAGCATAACCGGTGCATCGTTGACACCGTTAATAGTGATCATCACTTGCTGTGTTGTGCCGTCGGCACTGGTTACCGTAAACTGCTCCGTCACCTTTTCATTTTCACCCAGTGCCCGGATAACCTCTTGGTTGTTATCGCCATAATAAAACCACTGGCCCTGGCTGTCGATTTGCAGCTCCCCATAATATCCGGCCAAGGTGTCGGCGACAAAGCGGGCTTCCCCGGGATCAGGATCGGCTATGGATAATAGCCCTGAGGTTACCAATTCGGCACTGATATCTGTATTTGCCAACAAGCTGCCGGCCGTATCTCCCAGGATGATTGCCGGATCATTGACCCCGGTAAGTTCAATCAAGACGATTTCAGTGCTGGTGCCGCCCAAATCATCGGTTACCGTGACGGTAAAACTGTCACTGCCAAACCAGTTGCTGTCATTTGCCGTAAAAAGCCAGTTGCCCGTTTGGGCATCTATCTCCACCAGGCCATGACTTGCAAAATCCACCGAAAAATAGCTCTGGTCGGTAAGACCATCGGCATCGCTGGCATTAATATCGCCGCTCACTTTATCCCCTTCACTGCCGCTAAAATAGAGGTCACCGCTGATCTGCGCCGCATCATCAACACCTGCCAGCCTGACAGTCACCAACTGCTCCGTGACTCCCCCTAAATCATCAGTCACGGTGACAATAAAGCTGTCACTGCCAAACCAGTTATTATCTGTTGGCGTATAAGACCAGGCTCCTGTTTCGGGGTCTATTTCAGCCCAGCCATAAGTGCCATGACCGGCACTAAAATAGTTACCGTCGCTCAGGCCATCAAGATCACTGGCACTGAGCTCCCCGCTGGCTATATTCCCTTCACTACCGCTAAAGCTGATATCACCAAAAATCTGTGAAGGATCATCATCAACACGATTGATCTTAATGGTAAATACCTGCTCAATAAGCAGGTTTTCTGCCGGATCGGCTAAAGTAAAATGGAAACTGTCAACATCGCTATTGCTGTCGTCATGGGAGTATAAGACTTTGCCATTGATAATATCTTGTTGGGTAAAACTATCGTTGCTGCCGTAAGCCCAGAGACTGCCATTAATGGTTAAAGTGCCGTGGCTGACATTAGTTACGGTATAAAGCAAAGCGGCATCATCGCTATCGGCATCCGTGCTTTGTAACTCATTTAAGGACAGTGCAATATTAACTTCCCCTTCCGTCACCGTCAGATGTTGATTAACCACAACCGCGGTATCATCATCGACAGGCATCACGGTAATAGCAAAACTTTGTTCACTATGCAGGTTACCGAAAACATCTTTAACGCTAAAAGTAAAATTATCAGATAAAGTATTGCTGCCGTCATGGGAATACAACACTTTGCCATTGATAATATCTTGCTGGGTAAAAGTATCATTGCTGCCGGCAGCCCAGGCACTGCCGTTAATCAATAAATGCCCGTTAGCGACATTGCCTACAGTATAAAGCAGTGTTTTATCGCTGGTATGACTATCGCTACTTTGCAACTCGGCCAGTGTCAACGGGGTATTATCCGCCCCTTCTGCCACTGTCATGCTCTGGTTAATCACGGTGGGGGGATAATTATCCACGGTAGGCGAAGGGTTAGCCACAGGTGTGACCGAAATGATAAAAGTCTGTCCCGCCGTTTGATTGCCGACCCCGTCTTCAACACTATAAGTAAAACTGTCAAAGGCAGTATTACTGCCATCATGGGAATAACGCACCTTGCCATCAATGATATCTTGCTGGCTAAAAGTATCATTTGCGCCAATACCGGATCGGTACCAGGGGGTACCATTGATATACAAGGTGCCGTGACTGACATCGGTAACAGTATAAATGAGGCTGGCATCATCACTATCGACATCGGTACTTTGCAAATGATTTAAGGTCAGGGCAACATTGCTTGCCCCTTCTGCCACCGTCATGCTTTGGTTTACTACAGCAGGGGGATCATCATCCACCATAGCTTTCATAGCCACAGTCGCAATATTAGAATCACTGGTGCCGTCATCGACTTTATAGGTCAAGCTATCCCGGCTGATAGCATTGTCCCCGGTCGGGGAATGAAAAGAGCTGTCGGCATTAACGAAAGAAACATCTGCATTTGCTGGCCCTATGAGCCAAGTTGCCGTTGGCCGCTCACTTTCTGCCCGGGCCAGAATATTCAACCGCGTTTGAACATCTTCTTGCAGATCCGGATCAAAATGGTTGAACTCAACCGTTCCCGCCAGCAAATCTGCCGAATACAGTAAACGCGGCTCCAGTACTTCCATAAGCACAGGGGATTGTCTGCACAACACCAGCTTATCCCCGGCTTTATTAGCTTTGACATCCCTGCAAGTTACGCTCAAGGCGCAACCTTCATTTGTGCAAAGGTTTCCACATCAGAGCTGTACCTGCTGTTATCCGTAACGATCCGGGACAGCTTATCAGCCTCCAAAGTCATCTGACCGGTTATTTTTCGGCTTTTTGCCGGGCCGCTCAACTGACAACTGTTACATTTTTTATAACGCGGATTAAGCGCGACCTCAAAACCAAGAGACTTCAGGTTTGTGACCCGCCCAAGGGCATTGCCGAGCTGCTTGTACACCCCTAAAGCCACGGTATACTCCTGCTCTCCCCTGGCTTTTTTAACATAAAAATCACGAATATTTTTTGCTTTTAAACGCGCCGTGAATGCCTTGACCTGAGTTTGCTGTAAAAAGGGCACACTATAAACCGCATAATCACGGATTATCCCGGCAGCCCTTTGCGCTTGATGAGTCGAGGTGCCGGCACCGGCAGGCAAAGTCAGCACAGGCGTTTTCTCTGCGGCTTTCACTTTTGCGACAACTGGCAAAGGTTTGGCTTTAGCCTTCGCCATCAAAGCTTTTGCCGGGCAAGAACTACAGGCCCGGTAACGGGGGATGAGTTCAACTTCAAAGCCTAAATCTTGCAAAGTTTTAACCCGGCGAAGCGCATTTTCCCGACCGCGATAAAGTCCCAGAGACATCTGATAGCCAGTTTGCCCTTTTACCTTTTGTACATAAAAATCATGGATATTTTGTGTTTTTAAACGGACACTGAGTGCTTTAACCTGAGCTCGTTCGGGCAAAGAGGCACTACGCACAAAATAGCCGTTAACACTTGCAGCTCCCTGCTGCTTTTTCTCTACTGTTACTTGCTTGCGGGAACTTCCGGTATCAAGTTTACGCCCCTTGTCTGTTGCACTTGCCTTTAAGCTAAGCTGAGGCATTTTAGCCTTTGCTTCTTTAGTTAACAAAGCAGAGACCTGATCTGCCGCCTCTGGCTTTACCTCCCTTTTTTCAATGCCGCCACTTAGCACTGCTACGGACGTTTTTTGTCTTTTATAACGCGGACTCAGTTCCACCTCAAACCCTAAGGTGGTGAGCTTTTTAGCCCGGCCGAGGGCATTGTCCCGGTTTCGGTAAAGCCCCAGAGAAACCCGATAGCCTTCACCTTTTATGCTTTGTACATAATAATCACTAATTTTTTCGGCTTTTAAGCGATTGGTAAACCCCTTTACCTGCTTCTGTTCACTTAAAATCTTGCTGCGTACCACATAACCATTGACGCTCACGGCAGGTTTTTCCCGGACATGCCCGACATTTTCCTGCGAAAATAGCTGAAGAGCTTTCTCCGTTTTTTTCACTCCTTTAGCGCTCACCTCATCAGCAGCAAAAGGCTTTTTCTCCACGGAAAAACGGGCGTGTTTTTTCGGTTCAAGCTGTTCATGCTGATGCATAAAAGCCAGCTGGCACTTCAGTCCGGCAGCAATTTTATGCTCCGGGTTAGGCAAAGCCAGCTGCACCCTGAAGGTACCGCTGGCACTGTCTACCACAGGATCGATACGCTCTATGTTTGCCATTTGCGTATCCAGGCCGCTAAACTCAGGGGTCACCTGTGCTGTTTGTCCCGGGATAAGTTGTCCCCAATAATCCGCCGCAACAATGACTTCAATGCGCAAGGGATGCAATTGCGCCACCCTCAATAACGGCTCATTTTCAACATACTCTCCCGCCGACTTATATTTTTCCATGACCACACCGTTAATAGGGCTGAAAATAGTTTTCTGGTTGACCACCTCCAGCGCCCGCCGGTACTCCATTTTTGCTATTTCATTTTTATTTTTTGCCTCCTGCTGATACATTTCGGCCACGGTTTGTTCGGTTGCCAGACGATCCATCTCATGGGAAGAAATAGCCGACTTACTAAAAAGCGCCTGGTTACGTAAGTGTAAACGTTTACTGAATTCGGCATTTTCACGGGACAGTTCAATTTCCACGGTTGAGCTGGCCCGGGTACGGGCAAGTTCAAGTGCGGCTTGCTCTACCGAAGAGTCGAGTTTCGACAAAGGCTCTCCCAATGCAACATAATCACCGCGATCGACAAAGACTTTTTCAATCACGCCCGGGGCCGGACTGCCGACATCAACCACTTCCCCTGGTTCGATCAGGCAATCAAATTCTGGTAAAGCGCTGCTTTGATGATTTTTCGATATTTGTTCGGCGCCAACCTTAGCTAATAACATACTGCCAACGAGTAAGAGAAACACTTTTGATTTATAGTATTTTTTCATCGCTCATTTCCTGCTCATCATGATTGCCAACAGCCGCCGCAAACAGCCAATCAAGCGCCCCGTAATGAGAAAAAGATGATAACAGTGGCATTGCATTCCCTATTACCCAAGACGGAACATCCTAACGAAGGGAGCAAATTTTGCACCAAAAAGTAAATTTCGTTCTCAATCCCGGGCGAAAAAAACCAAGACATTGTCTTTCATGGGATTAATTGTATTTCCCTGAAAAACCAAACCGATTCAGGTTTACCCGGAGGAAAGAAAAAAATGACGAAACAGCGAAATATTTGCCGAATAAAATGAAAATACAGATGAAACAAATGACGGATGCGCAAAAGATAAACCGCGGGAAGATTAAAACAGCCGAACCCACAGCCGCTCAGGCAAAACTTAACTTCACTATGTACTTACAACAGGCTTAATACCAGCTGTCGGCCACGGCGTAACCACTGTTGCGCCAAGGGCTCACTGCCATGATCAAAACGGACAAAAGCCCTGCCCCCCAAGCCGCTGACCGACAACCCCTCAGGTAATACCAGATCAATTTGAAACATGGCTTGTTTGCTGTTTATTGCACCATCTTCTCCCCGCTGCACCACAACTTTGCCTCCCCCCTCTACCGATAAGGCCAGGCTGGGCAACTGCTTGCTGCCCGCAGGCGTCATTTTAAGAATTTGTGTGTCGATGACCTGATTGAGGTCTTCGGCAAGCCGGATCTGCACGGTATTATTTTTTTTCCGGACCAGGCCTATATCTGACTGGGAAACCACGGCTCTGATGATAAGATGCTCAGGACTGATAACATAACCAATCAGCTCTCCCTGCTGCAAGTATTGCCCGGCAAGTTGCTTATCGCCGGGCAAGACAAAAACACCTGACTGCCCGCTTTTTATACTAAAGGCTGACTTTTGCTGCTGAAGCTGTGCCAGTTCAGCCTCAATGGCCGAAGCTTCTTCGCTGATGATCTCAAGCTGCACCGGCTGCTGTTTTAACGCTTTTTGCCGTTCAATTTTCAATAGCTTCAACTTAGCTTTAAGTACGGCAATATCTTTATCCAACACCGCAGATTTCATCTCCACCAGGGGAGTATCGGCTTCAACCGGGGTGCCGGAAGCAAGATAGGCCGTCTCAACAAAACCTTCACCCGGGGCATATATTTGTGCTTGCTCGGGTACCCAGACCACCCCTTGGGCAAAGCTGGTATGGGGAACGGGAATAAAAAACAAGGCACAGGTGAGCACAGCTATGATACCTGTCATCGCCGTCACGGCTCTTATCCTGTGCCCGGCCAGTTTCTCGCTGGCCAGCAGGAAAGAAAATCCCCGCCATAACGGCAGTAAAATTTGCAGGCTGATGGCCCATACGGCCAAAATCACGCCAACAATTAAATAGTCCTTGAGCAAAAATAATACGATCACCGTCAACATAAAAAGCCGGTAAAAAAAAGCGCCAAAACCATAACAGAGGAACCAGCCCCGCTCGCCGCTAGCCGTAACCGGTGATTGGGCCTGGGGGAAAGCAAACAGGTAACGTTGCAGCAAATACAGGTAATAACGGGAAGCGCGGCTGGCAAGATTCGGGATCTCAAGCTGATCCTGCAAGATAAAATAACCGTCAAAGCGTAACAGAGGATTGGCATTAAAAAGCACGGTTGAAATGGTGCCGGTCATAAAGGTAAACAATGCCGCCTGGCTGACAATCCCCGGCTCCACCGCCAGATAGACAAATAATCCCAGGGCCGCCAGAAACAACTCCGCCATGATCCCCGCCGCCCCCACCAGGATACGTTTTCTTTTTTCCCGAAAGGTCCAGGCAGAAGAAGCATCAACATAAGGTACCGGCATAAAAATGAGCAAAGTGATCCCCATGTCATGTACTTCGCCCCCCCAAAATTTCACCACAAAAGCATGGGCAAATTCATGGCAGGCTTTGATCAGGGGATATAACAGCCACAACAGCAACAGATTTTCAACCGTCATAAGGTCATGACTGATGGCCTGGGAAAGCCTGGTACTATTGGCCAAAGCAAGCATTGCCGCCAGTAAAACAACCAGCAGCCAAACCAGAAAAGCCGTTTTCGACAACAAAGGGTTTATCCAGCGGATAGCCGCATTAAGGAAACGGTCCGGGTCAAACAAAGAAAAACGCAGCGCCAGCGGATTCAGCAATTTTTGCTGCCAGCGGTGATGACGGGCCTGCTTGTCCTGTTTGAGCATGGTTTCCACCGGGACAGACAGCTCCCCTTTAAGGGCATCTATGGCATGTAATTGCGCCACCAGATGCAGCATATCTTCCCGGCTCAGCAGGCGTTTGTCCAAAGTTTGCTCATCCGGCGGCGCAGCTGCGGTGACTTGTTCACCCGAAGCCAGGGGCAGCTGCTGCCAGACTTCTTCCAGGGTGCGCCGGCCGTCAAGGCGGCCGATCACTTCATAAGCCAGGGCATTAAAACGTAAGTGCCGCCCCTTGGTGAGATCCCTTAGTACAAACCAGGACTCTCCCCGGTAGCACTGGGGATAAACCTGAATATGCGGGGCCAGGCAAAACTTCATGCCTTTGACCATAGGCCAGTTGTCCCCCTGACCGGGCTTGCTCACCCCGAGACCCCCAGTGACCAGAGCCATAAGGACAAGCGCTCTTTCAGCTCATGGGTCCATATCCACAACAGCTCCCTCTGGGCTATGGTAATTTTAGCCACCCCCCGCATACCGGGGCGTAACAATGAAGAAGGTTGCTCCAGCTGGGCCTGGACCCGAAAATAATTATAACCGTCACTGCTGATCGCCACCGGGATCACCTTTTCCAGGGTGATATTAAAACGGGTATCGGGTAATGCCGTCATGATCAAGGTACCGGTCTGCCCCGATTGCAAACGGGCAATATCATGTTCATCCACTTCAAGCACCACCCGGTAATGGTTCAGAGGCGTCACTTCAAACAGCACCTGACCCCGGGTCACAGGCGAGCCCTGGGCCTGGTCTAAATCACCGCTGAGCACGATACCGTCAAAAGGCGCCTTTAACCGGGTACGGGCGATTTGCTCATCAACCAATTGCATTTCAGCGCTTACCTGATCGAGCCGGGCCTGTAAAATCCCCAGCTGGGCGCGCTCTCGCTCGGAAAAAGCCTGCTGATACTGTTTTTTCAGCTTATTAAATTCACTTTGCCACTTCTGCCGTTCCAGTTGTAGTCGGCTGTCATCCAGGGTGGCCAGCAACTTGCCTTGCTCGACCAGGTCGCCGGCACTGACCATACCTTTTTTAATAAAGCCGTCCTGCGGCGCCACCAGCAACTGCCGGACCTTGCCCTGCAAGGTGGCGGAAGCTTTAACTTCAAAAGCCCCCGTGAGTTCAGAAAGGCCAACCAAGGCGACAAATAACGAGAGCAGCATTATTTTCACCTTCAGATAACTCAACCCCAACACACGCCCGACAGAGAAACGCAAGGCGACCAGCGTTTTTTTTAACCAGGATGCTTCATGCTTCATCCTGAGTTCAAAAATGGGTCCAAGCAAGCGGCTCACCGTTTCATACAGGGCCTGCTTTTCTTTACTTAATGCACTCTTATTGCCAAGCTCACAGCTAATGGCCCCGATAGCACCGGATTGCCCGATAAGCAGCCGGGTATAAACCGCTTTATTACCCTGCTGTTTCGCCAGCCTGGCATGTGCCTGCATCACAGCACTTGAAGACGTGACGCCCTCACAGTACGCCAGGGACTTGCCCTGATCTATGGCTTCATTCATCACCGCTTCAATTTCCCGGATAAAATCACGCTCCCGTTCAAAATGGGCAATATGGGACAAAGCCACCAAACGCGCAGACAGACCATAACAAAGACCGATACTGACCCGCTGGCAGGCTAGTTCTGTGGACAGGACATTGGCCGCTTCGAGGGCCGCCGCTTTGACACTGCCATGAGCGAGCACACCGTGAAGTAACTTTAAGATGATGGCCGAGTGCTCCCGCCGGGAGGCAACCTCCTGCCTGAGCAAAGATTCCAACCACATCATGCCCCATTCAAGTAATTGCATCACCGCATGACACTGGGGCTTAGAGCGGGGAGAAATCGCCAGGGCAACAATCACCGAAGGCTTTTCATCTACCATTAACGGACAGGCAAGCAAGTCACAGGTTTGTCCCTGATTACTGGTATATTCCTGATTAAAACGTATACTGCTTTTGCCCGACGCCTGGCTTAAACAGGCAACTTGCTCAAGCAATACCAGGTTAGCACCGCTTTGGGGATATTGTGCCAACAACTCCTGCCCCGGCTTTGAATGTTTTGTCGGCAAAAATATCCCGCCGCACAAAACCCCGGATACCATGCTCGCTTGCCAGTTCAGCCAGTTAAGCGCCAGGACTTGTAGTTCACTCAGAGAATTATCGGGGCCGGCAACAGAAGCCGAAAAAGGACTAGCCGCGGAAGAAGTGTCTTGTGTTGACTCTGACGCCAGAGATTCTGATTCAGGGGGGGAAACAGCTTCGAACGCGCCACTCTCCTTGTCCGGATCCTTAGCATCATCTTCTGCGGGAGTCTTGACCAATGGGCTCGTTGTTTCCATAAAAAAGTAATTCTTTCCTTAGGATCTATCAATAATTACGATATAAGACTCGCTTTTTGTCAAGTATAGAGACACTCTCTTACAATAAGGTGCCCTTGTTGTCCGAAAGCAAAATTTATTTCAGTTTGCCCGGATGGCGCACCTTGAGATCAGATAAAAAACTTCAGAGTGATTGCTAAAAATTCATTTAACACTTCGACGTTTTGGCATGCCGGATTAAGGACTTGGCTATAATCCGGCTCGGGTTAAGGCCCTTTATCAAAAATAATATTTACGGTAATATCCAGTGAAAATGCTCTATTGTTCGCACGTTTCAGGAGAGCTTTTCACTGGTAAAGCTTCCCGCTGCGGGTAAAAAAGGCCCCCTTTATTTACCCTAAGCCGCCGGCATCCGTCTTATTGTTGCCACATGGAGATAATATGGCCGACATCGGCATTTGCCCGGCCGCTCAGTATATCCTGATAAACACTGTCTATCTCATCCTCGCCCCGGCTATAGGCTATCCCCAGCACAGATTGGGCAAATGCCAGGTAACGCATCAGCGCTTGTCCTAAAGATGTCATCAACTGCTCCCGCCCCCAGTCTTGCGATCTTTTTTGTATCTGGCTCGGGGCAAAAAAGAAAGTCGGTTTAGCACCGGGTAAATCCCCTCCGGTAAACAACGCATTATGATGAGTGGCACCGATGCGACATGAATAGCGTAATTGATTGTTAAAATGTTGATGGATTTGCTTAAGGATTTTGCCGCTGCCAGCCATATCCACCAAAATGGATGCTTTAGTGGCATCCAATGAAGTTATTTCATCGTAACTAATCACCTGATCATAACAGCCTAAGCTTTCAACAAAGGCCCTGTTGGCCATAGAGGTAATGCCCAAGGCTGGCAGTTCACCCCTTTCACGCACGGCAAAAGCCAGGGCAATGCTAGTTTTACTTGAGGCACTGGTGATCAGGTACTGACCGGCCGAGAAATACTGATGATCGAACATAAAATCATCCACCAGCCAGGAAGTGGTAAACAATCCCCGCAGCAGCATTTCGTAATCTTCATTCTCTTCACGGTAAAACGGATTAGCCTTTACCCGCTCAAAACTGGCGTAAACGGGTGCCAGTTCGGCTCTGTGCGGACTCACATCAGTAAAGCCAAAGGGGGTTATTTTACCGGCGGTGATTTTTACATGGCTGGCCATTGGCAAAAAGCCCCACACCCGCTCCCCCGTTTCGATCCCCCGGCAATTAGAGGCAATCACCTCGGCAAAGCCCATCGCGGGGATTCTGCCCCAGTTATCTTTTGCAGGAAAAAAGCGCCAATAGCCCAAACTGTCTCCTGTGAGGGCATAACTGATGTTATTGGCGGTCAAAGCAAATTTATCGACTTTGAGCAAGAGCTGATCCGGCCCTAAATCCTGATCAACATCCTGGCGGGTAACCCGGGTTTTTGTCAGCTGAGTTTTATCGACTTCAAATGTCCGTGTGCTGATAACCGTCATAATAAAGCGCTCCTTGTTTTATTTGTCCTGCTTAAAAAGTGAAAAATATCATGATTCATGGTTTTCCCTTTACTTGCAAGAGCTTGCAAGGAGTTACAAGCGCCTTTATTTTCTGCCCGCTCTTTTATCTTGGCAGATAAGCCACCATCACCAGGCAAAACACCGCGATTAACGCAAACACTTTACTGAAAAAGCGCAGGCGGCTGCTTTTATTTTCCGGGTGTTTTAACGCCAGCGGCATACCGCAATGACCACAGTTTTTTTCATCGACGGCATTTTCTGCCAGGCAATATAAGCACGGCACCGTATTCTCAGTATTCACATTGCACACCTTATGATAAGTTGAGTTTCATTCATGCTCACCGTTTTGCTTATTGCGCCGTCAGCTGGTGGTATAGCTGGGGCAGGCGCACCGGCAACTGTGAAGGTTTCATGATCACGGTAAAACCGCTGCTGCCGAAGATATAAGGCAGATAGTCGGCGGCGTCCTGATCTATGGTAATGCAAAAAGGTTTTATGCCCTGCTGTCTGGCTTCGAGGATTGCCTGACGGCAGTCTTCGATACCAAAGCGCCCTTCATAATGATCGATATCGTTGGGCTTGCCGTCGGTGAGCATCAACAGCAGCTTTTGCGTCGACTGCTGCTCAATTAAAAGCTTGCTTGCCTGGCGCACCGCCGCCCCCATGCGGGTATAAAAGCCGGGTTTTAATGCCTGGATGCGTCCCCTGACCTGATTGCCGTAGTTTTCCCTGAAGTTTTTCAGCACGCTAAAGCGGACATTCGAGCGTTTTACCGAAGAAAAACCATACATGGCAAAATTATCGCCGCTTGACTGCAACGCTTCGCCAAAGAGCAGTAAACTGTCTTTAACCACGTCAATGACCCGGTTATCGTCATCTAAATAGGCTTCGGTGGACATGGACAAGTCCGCCAGCAACAAACAGGATAAGTCGCGGAAGTTACCGCGAAAACTCTGATAAAGTCCGCGATCTTCGGCTTTGGATACCTGACTTTGTACATAAAAGTCAAGCCAGGCATTCATATCTACCTCTTCCCCCTGGGGTTGGGATTTGAGCCAGTAGCGGACACTTTGCAATTGCTCAAACTGCGCCTGTATGGTCTTGGCGGTGTTTTGCAGGTGCTTGGGCAAACCTTTAGGAGTCGCATCTCTTGGCAACATAGGATGCAACAAACACCTGTCCGGCACCAGCTGATTGCTGCGATAATCCCATTCCGGCAGCTTACAACCGGGGCCAAGGGGAATATCGTCTTCACTGGCAGAGGGCAGATCCAAGTCCATTTTTATCGCCGAGCTTTTTTGTGTTTGCTGCCTGGATAAGGTAATTTTATCGAGATCTTGTGCCACGCGGTCATTATCTTCATCATCACTGTCATCAAGGCCGCGGTCCATTTTCGAAAATTCGCTCCAGCTAAATAAGCTCTCTAGGCGAAAAATCATCATGCCATCCCGGTTATTGCCGGCATCGCTGCGTTCGGCTTTTTTACGGGTGTTGATTTGCTTTTCCTGTTTTGGCTTTTTGCTTTCCTGTTCGTCTTCATCGGCGCTATTTTCCAGAAAAGGCGATGCCTGTAATGAAATAACTGAGGCCGGATACAGCCATAGCAATACCGCTTTCGGGGCATAATTAACCAGAGGAAATACCTTCACTGAGCCGGGCTCCAATAAGGCACGGTTAATGGCAAACTCCATTTCCCGCTCTTCCCGGGGTAATTTCCCCGGATCGCCGCGTTGGGCAACAAAGGTTTTTGCCAGGCGCTGGTATCTGGGTTTTAATCCCGGATATTTTGTCAGCACATCCAGCACCAGCTGCTGGTTATCCAGCCCCCAGTGCTTAAAGCGGCCGTTATGCTGCGCCGCCAACACCGCCAGCCAGATATAAAGATCCCGGTTAAGCTCAGTGTCGGGGAAAACTGCCAGCGATTCGGGCAAGCGCAGGCTTTCATCGTCTTGCCAGGCCAAACTGATTTGCTGGTTAGCGCCGGAAATTTTTTCCAGCAAAGAGCGCCGCACCAGATAATCCCGGCCACTCGCCGCTTCAACCCGTTTAACACCTTCGCCGCCAAGGGCCCTAAATACCAGGGACACCGAATGACTGATATCGGCAAACTTTACCCTGGCCTCTTCGTATTCGCTTGACGCCTTGCGGGTGATAAACTTATGCCAGATTTCCCCTACCCATTCTTCCATCAGTACCTTTACCTGATTATGCTACCTAAAGGCATGCTAACAAAGGCTAAAAATCCCCGCCGTGATTTGAATCAAGCTAAATCCCCTTATCGGTAAATTTCCTCTCCCTTTACTTGTAAAAACCGGCACAGACTTTATTTTTGTTGCCGGATATGAAAAAGTAAGGCCAGAGTTTTGCAGTATGGGATTGCTATTGGATGGATGTTACCCGCAGGTTTTCTTTCTCACCCCGCCTGGGCGTTATCTTGCTTTTCACTGTGCTGCTCTGCGCCTGCACGGTAACAGATCAGCAAAAACTTGCCCGGGCGATACTCTCGGACAATCCGAAAACACACCTTAAAGGGTACCTCAAGGGCAAAGGAAAAACCTACAGCCAGTCTCCCGGACAGTTAGTCAGCGATCTCAACACCTTAGATGCCAGCATTAAAGAATTCGCCGCCATCATCATCGCCATTTGGGGTAAAGAGCATGCGCCGGTTGCCGGGCGCAAAAAGTTAGTGAAATACGGCCACGGCTATCATTCCAAGGCGGAGGTCGACTTTGCCAAAGGCCTGGTCAGCGTTGAAACCATTGCCGCCAGCAAGCCCCTGGAACAGCTGAAACAGGCGATAGTCACCACTTTACTCACTGACGACAACCCGGCCCATATCGATTTATTTTCCGACAGGGAGCCGATCATTTCCGGCAAACCCTATTTATTTAATCAGGTACTCGATCACGACGGTCAGGCTATCGCCTATTCCTGGCGCGCCAACCGCTTTGCCGACTACCTGATCAAACACAAATTGAAAAAAACCGTCAGGAGCAAGCAGCAAATCTATGGCGTGGAAATCCCTATGGTGGGTTCTCATCATCAGCTGCGCAAACAAAAATACGCCCCTTATGTGCTGGCTGCCGCCAATAAATACCAAATAAAACCGGCATTGATTTATGCCATTATTGAGACCGAAAGCAGTTTTAACCCCTTTGCCGTCAGCCGCGCCAATGCCTACGGCCTGATGCAAATCGTGCCTGCCACCGCAGGCAAAGATGTTTACCAGAAGATCAAGAAAAAGCCCGGCATGCCAGGCAAGCAAACCCTGTTCAGCGCCCGGGAGAATATCGACATCGGCACCGCCTATTTGCATATTTTATCCCAGCAATACCTGAAAAATATCCGCAACAGCCAGAGCCGGCATTTTGCCATGATTTCCGCCTACAACGGCGGCGCCGGCAATGTCTTTAAAACCTTCAGCAGCAACCGGGATCATGCCAAAAGCCGGATTAATACATTGCTGCCTTGGCAAGTTTACCAGCATTTAACCATGGAACACCCCAAGGCCGAAAGCCGGCGTTACCTGCAGAAAGTCACCCGGGCGGAAAAAAGCTATCAACTATGATCTTCATCTGCCGGTATTGGTTTTCGAAAGGCACTGAACTTGGGCAAATCATCGCAAAGCGTTATCCAGGACACTTTAGAGCGGGTAAAAATATGGGCATCCGGGGTTAAGGGCGCCCCGGAGTCTAAGGTGGCGATGGCAATCTCTACCGTGGACGCTTCCTCGTTATAACGGGAAATAAACACCATGCTGGCGCCACAGCAGTTGCAGAACTGCCTGATGCTGCCGTTTTCCGCCCGGTAGCTGGTTAAATGCTCCTGGCCGCTGAGCCAGTGAAGGTTTTCTTTTTCAACTTCAGCAAACGTTGAAAAAGCCGCACCATGGAATTTTTGGCACATAGTGCAATGGCAATGGGCGATCACGGGTAAAAACTCGCTCACCCGGTATTGTACCTGTCCACATAAACAACTGCCGGTATAGTTTCCTTTTTCCTCTGACATTTCCCCTCCTTTGGCTTAGCTGGCAATAGCTGTGCCCAGGCAAAAGTATGATCAGCTTAAGGCAATAATACCAGTAATATTCCCAGGGAAAATCCCCATCTTGACGACATCAAGTTATAACGAAAAGTTAACTTTTTTATGGCAATTAGATCGATTTGTTCTAATTATCAGGGTATCCACATGTGAAACAAAACGATATCTTGATAGCAGATCCCAGGGAAGGTTTCATAAAAAGCCTTGGGGTAAGGGTGTTTTATTATTAACATTAACTTAAGTACCAGGAATATTTTATGTTGAAGTTTTCATACTTAAAATCGGTCAAACGTCTCTTTTCTTCACTTGTTATCACCATCTCATTTATATCTTCTGCGGCATGGGCAGATCATAAATCAACCGAGGCACCATTGCTTATCATCGGCGCCTCTTATGCAAATGCAACAACCCCGTTTTTCAGTGATTTACAGGCCCCTTTAGCGGGCACGGCGGTCAATTCAGGCACTTATCTCTCTCTCGGCAATGCCCTGGTAAGAGAAAGAAGCCTGTCGGGACATGTCATTAACGAAGCCCAGGCCGGCGCCACCAGTTTTACCCGTCTCGGCTGTTATCCGGGACCTGAATGTGTCGGTCCCGGTTGGGACAGTTACGATATCCAGTTTCAAAAGGCCCTGGCCCGGGTATCCACAAGGGATAACGTCAATGCCAATTACCTGGTGATCGTTAAGGGCAACGACTGCATGCATCCAGATGCCTTCGGCATTGCCATGGAATTAACCATGGAATGTAGTGAAGATCAGATGAATGCCTCTATTGATAATCTCATTGCCGTCGGCAAAAAAGCGCTGGAAAAAGGCATCACCCCGATTTACGGCTATACCCCCGCTTATGAAAATTTAGAGCTGGAGCTTTTTCGTACCGCCCTGGGCTGGCCCTGGATCATAGGTGAAGAAAGCTACAATGCCTACCGGGACCTCTACCGCAGCCGATTGGAAAGCGAAATGCCAGAAGCTATTGTCGTTGATTTCTGGAAAGGTTTTGAACATATGGGCGATGGTCTGCACCCCAGCAGAAAAACCGTCACCCGTGCCGCCAAACGCATCGCCAGAGCAATCAAGCGTCATCAAAGAACGTTTTAAGCGCTAACAGCTAAACGCAGGCATTGGCTATACCCTTCCAATGCCTGCCCATGTCAGCTCCCGTTGACTACTTTTTCTCCCCCGCCACCGGCGTTTCAATCGCAGCAATATCCACCAGATTCCACTGACGGCCTTTATTGCGAAAAATACGCTTTTGCAAATCCGGATAATCGGCAACATCATGTTCCAAACGCTGGCCGACCACGATACACCTTAACAGTTGAGTGCCGGTATTTTTCAGGCTATGGGCCTGGCCCCCTGCCCGGTAACCGATAAAATCACCGGCCTTTACCCGGCTGATATCATCGCCAATCCTGGCCTCGGCTTCTCCGGCAAGAATATATACGCATTCTTCTTCAAAAAAATGCTGATGAAACTCGGTGGACTCAAATCCCGGCTGGATCTCAATAATATGAAAACCTATGCCGTTTAAACCCGTCAGATCGCCCAGGGATTTATTGCGGCGCACCGCTTTGTTATTGAGAAAATGCGTTTTCTCTATCCCGGGATAGTCGTCAATTTCTTCTTTGGTGACTATATACTTGTCCATTAACAGTACTCCTTACATTCAAATGGCAATCAAGGCGGGCAGTTTTTATTACGTCAAAGTCAGCACTAGACTTTATGGCCGGCTTCAGTTTCCGGCTCATTCCCGCTTTCATTGCCAGACTCATCCCCAGGTTCATTCCCGGACAAGAGCACAGCCAACCAGCGACCTTCGGAGGAACTTTCCAGGGCAATTTTTACTATCATGGTTAAAGGTACAGACAATAACATGCCCACCGTGCCTAACAGCCAGCCCCAAAAGATTAACGATAAAAATACCACCAAGGTAGAAAGGCCAAGGCCCCTGCCCAAATACCTGGGCTCCACCGCATTGCCCATCACGGTATTGATCATCAGGTAACCTAAACCGATAAGTCCGGCACTGCCCGGTCCGAGCTGTAATACCGCTAAAGACATTGCCGGTACCGCCGCAATAATAGAGCCGATATTGGGAATATAATTAAGTAAAAATGCCAACACGCCCCACAGCAGGAAAAAGTCCAGACCAAAAGCCCACAGCATCACAGAAACGCAGACCCCGGTGGCGATGCTGACCAGGGTTTTAATCGCGATATAATGGTTCACCGAGGAAAGGAACTTATCGATTTGCTTCAGGCGCATTTCGGGATCGTCCAGCGCCAGATGCAGCTTTTTCGGAATACCTGAGGCTTCAAACAGCATAAAAACCACCGTCATGATGATCAAAAACATATTGGCCATCACGCCTCCCAGGCCGCTGAGCATATCCGCCGCCAGGCTCATGGCCGCCCCCGGGTCAAAGTACTCCACCAGCACTGCAGAAGAAATCTGAATATTGTAATTGGCAAGTTTTTCCGTCACCCAGACAAACTGCTCTTTAAGCTGCGCCCGATATTCAGGTAACAGCAGGGATAATTCATTCAGGGAGTTGCCCACCAGGCCTGCCAGGGAAAGGGCGATGGTGACAAACATCAGGATCACCAGCAGTACGGAAATCACATTGGGAATTTTGTATTTGCTGGCTTTTGCCACCAGGGGATTGCAGATAATGGCGATAAAAACCGATAATAAAAACGGTACTAAAATATTCGCCGCGGTTTTAATACCCGCGAGAATAATAAAAAGGGCGGCGGTCACCAAAAGCGCCTTAACGGTGCTGCTGTTTTTGCTGGTTAATCCCATAAATAGACTTTCTTTTGTTCTTAGTTTTAAAGCCCAAACTATACGCTAAAACGCCCTAAAAGCCGTAATAAATTTTGATAATTAATTCATGACATTGCACATTTTTTTACCGAGTAGGCCCAAGCTTTGTCATAATTAAAAAGATTAAGCCCGCAGGCAAACAAAATAGACTAAGCTCGTTACTAACACAGGCAAAGGTGCAATGATATGAACATCCTGATCACCGGGGGCACCGGCTTAATTGGCCGACATTTTATTAACAAATATTTGCATCAACATCACTTTACCGTCCTGAGCCGGCAAATACATCCACAATTGTTCAGCAGTGAATTGCCAGGAGACGCAAAAGAACACCAGGGTAAAAACGACATTGTCTTGATCCAGCATTTACAAGGCTTTGAGAACCTGGATGCCTTTGATGCGGTGATCAATCTGCAAGGAGAATCACTGGCAGATACCCGCTGGAGTGAAAAGCAAAAGCAGCGCTTATGTCAAAGCCGCTGGCAAGTCACCGAACAGCTTTCGCAATTGATCAACCAATCCACCTCCCCGCCGGAGGTTTTCCTTTCCGGATCTGCCATCGGCTATTACGGCCGCCAGCAAACTTTTGATATAGGTGAAAACTTTACTGATTGTTATCCGGAATTCAGCCACGACTTATGCCAGACCTGGGAAGAAAAAGCCCTGCAGTGCCGGGAAAAGACCCGGATTTGCCTGCTACGTACCGGTATTGTCTTAAGCAAAAATGGCGGCGCCCTAGCGAAAATGCTGCCGCCCTTTTCTTTTGGGCTGGGAGGGCCGATTGCCGATGGTCGTCAATTTATGTCCTGGATACATATAGACGATTACTGCCAGGCGCTGAATTACCTGCTGCAACAAGAGAACATCTCCCAAGCGGTAAACTTGACCGCGCCAACACCGGTTAGCAATAAGGAGTTTAGCCAGACATTGGCAAGCCAGCTGCACCGTCCCTGCTTTATGCCGATGCCGGGCCCGGTATTAAAACTGCTGATAGGGGAAATGGCTGAACTCTTGATCCACGGCCAGCATGTGGTACCGAAGAAATTACTTGATGCAGGTTTCACCTTTGAATATCCGACATTAGAACAGGCATTGGCGCAGTTGTTAGCCAAATAACGGCAAAGGGTAAGCCGGTTATGCTCACAAATAATAAAGGCTTGCCGCAGCAAGCCTTTATTGATTTAGTTACTAAGCCAGTAATATAGCCAAGCTATGCAAATTACATGGTGCGCCGGATCAGGGTCACACTTGACATATTAAGCAAACGCCAACAGCTGAGCATGCCCACCAAGCCGACAAAGAGGCCACCGGACACAACCCCCAGCCCCCAGTATTGGAAATGCAGACTGGCGCTCATCTCAAATATCCGGGTTTGTAAAAAGTACACAGCGATCTCCATGGCGATACTGGCCATAAAACCGGCAATAGCTCCCAGGGCAACAAATTCAAACAAAACACTGTTCCTCAGTAAAGTGCCTTTTGCCCCCAGGGTTCTTAAAATAGCCACTTCCCGCTCCCGCTCTTCCATGCTGGCCTGCACTTGGGCCACTAACACCAGGGAACCTGCGATCACCACCAGTACCAGGATAAACTCCACCGCCAGTGATACCTGTTCAATCACGCTGTGCAGCTGACCTATCATGACATCAACATCTATCATGGAAATGGTCGGATGCTGCGCCATAAAGTCTTGCAGGGCTTGATCTTTTTCGTCGGGTATATAAAGCGATGAAATATAGGTGGCAGGGAAATCGGCCAGCACGCCCGGGCTGAAGATCATAAAGAAGTTCGGCTGCATCGACTGCCAGTTCACTTCACGGATGCTGGTGACAGGCACAGTGAAAAATTCACTGCCGAGCTGGAAGGTCAAGGTATCGCCGACTTTAAGCTCTAAACGCTCGGCCACCCCCTGCTCAACCGAGACCTGGGGCTGTTGGCTTGACCCTGCACCGGACTTAGCCCACCAGCTGCCGTCGATAATATTATTTTCCTTCGGCAATTGCTCGCGCCAGGTCAGGTTAAGCTCACGGCCGACACCACGCCTGCCGTTATCCGACGCCTTATCTTCTTCCTTGGTAACTTTTTGCGCGACTTTTTCTTCATTAATTGCCGTTAACCTTCCCCGTACCACCGGATATAAGCCACTGGTTTTTAAACTGTGTCTGGCAACAAAGTCATCAACCTGGGTCACTTCAGGGCCACTGACGTTGATCAAAAAGCGGTTCGGCGCATCCTGGGGTAATTGCTGCTGCCATTCGCTCAGCAAAGCACTGCGGATCACCACAATCAATAACAACAACTTAATGGCTATGGTAAAACTTACCAGCTGGACACTGTTTTCTTTTGCCCGCCGTTTTAAATTCGCCATCGCCAGGTGCCAGGATTTACCCGCCTGGGTACCGGCAACCCGACCGGCACTCATCAGGCCACGGCCAAAGAGCACCAGAATACCCGCCACCAAAATGCCGCCGATAAGCAAGGCAAAACTTAACAGCAAATCTTTGCTGAACATAAACAGCAGGGTAAACAACGCCGCCAGCGGCAAAAGATACTGCCCGCCTTGTTGTACTCTTTGTTTAAAGGAAAGTGAAGTAGTATTGTCAGCGCCGCTATCAGACTGTGAAAAGCCGCGGATCACCGACAAAGCCGGTGTCGCCACCAGATGTTTTAACGGCGTCACTGCAAAGGCAATGGCGCAGATCAGCCCGGTAACACAGGAAATCAGTAGCGGATACCAGCTAAAGACAAAATCATTTACCGGCAAAAAGTCCTTCACCGCATATAAGCCAC
This sequence comes from Thalassomonas sp. RHCl1, assembly GCF_947387555.1. GTDB lineage: Bacteria > Pseudomonadota > Gammaproteobacteria > Enterobacterales > Alteromonadaceae > Thalassomonas. The sequence continues at coordinate 17,238 of NZ_CANDNZ010000020.1, read as the reverse complement.
CCTGTAATAAGGCATATCCGAGCATCATACCGACAAAAATACTAAAAAGACTCAACAGGCCCCAATGCAGACAATAGAGTTTCTGGATATGCGCCATAGACGCCCCCATGGCCTTAAATACCGCCACCATAGGCTGATGCCTGTGGCTGTAACGGCGGCTGGCGACGGCGACCGCAACGGCGGCAAGAATAATACCCAGCATACTGGCCAGAGAAAGGTATTTTTCGGCGCGGTTCAGGGCATTGGCGAGCGGCGACTGCCGTGACTGGATATCATACCAGCGCTGGGTTTCGTTCACTTGCGGTTTAATCCAGGTCTCAAATGCTTCAACCGCATCTTTCTCGCCGGCAAACAAATACTTATAAGTTAAGCGACTGGCCGGCTGTATCAACTGGGTGTTACCGATATCCGACTCATTTAAAATAATCGCCGGGCCATTGGTAAAGACACTGAAACTGGCATCGGGAATTTGTTCGATAATACCGTCAAGCACAAAACTGCTCACGCCTATCTCTATGCTGTCCCCCATGGTCAAATCCAGGGCGGATAATACTTTCTTTTCCACCCAGACCTTACCGGGCTCAGGCGCATTGCGGCGCTGGTTCACTAACTTATGCTGCGGGAAAGAGATCAGCAGCTCACCTCTGAGCGGATAACCATCGGAAACCGCCTTAAGCTGAGCCAGCTGCATCTTGTCGCCGGCAAATACCATGGACGACATCAATAACTGCTTGGCATTATCAAGGCCGAGTTGTTCACTTTTGCCGATAATAACGGGGTCTACCTCGCGGCTGGTTTGCAGCACCCGATCTGAGGCAATAAAGCTGGTGCTTTTATTGAGCAAAGCCTGTTGTATCTGCCCGGAAAAACCCGACAGGGAAAATACCGTGGCCACCGCCAGCACAATCGCCAGGCAAATAATGGTGAGATCACCCCGGCGCAGCTCATGCAGCAGTAAACGTTTTGATTGCCTGAACCAGACAGCATTAAAAATATTCATAGGTCATTGTTTTCCTATCAAAAGCCCGGTCTAACCGACATTGGCAATGTTAGTGATTTCTTCGGTAAGCTGTCCGCTCTCCATCACCACCCGGCGCTGGCATTTATCCGCCAACTTAGGATCATGAGTCACCAGTACCAAGGTGGTGCCAAATTGCTGGTTGAGGTTAAACAGCAACTCGGTGATATGCTCGCCGGTACGGGTATCCAGGTTACCTGTGGGCTCATCGGCAAATAATATATCCGGTTTGGAAATAAAGGCGCGGGCAATGGCGACCCTTTGCTGCTCACCCCCGGATAACTGGGAAGGGAAATGATCGATGCGATCGCCCAGGCCTACCTGTTCAAGCAAGGCCTTGGCGCTTTCCCTGGCATCCGCCATATTGGCCAGCTCGGCGGGCAACATCACATTCTCAAGTGCGGTTAAACTGTTAACTAGAAGAAACTGCTGGAAAATAAATCCCACGTGCTCTGCTCGTACCTGACTGCGCTGCTCTTCATTTAGCTGGTGCAAACCATGGTTTTTAAGATAAACTGCACCTGACGAGGGGAGGTCCAGTCCGGCAAGCAAGGATAACAAGGTGGTTTTACCTGAGCCGGAGGAACCGACAATCGCCAGTGTTTCACCTGCATTAACTTCAAGATTTATCTCGAGTAACAGATCCAGGTTTTTATTTTCCAAGGCAACTGACTTGGCTAACGCATCGGCTTTAAGGATAATTTCGGAATTTAACTTCATGATAAAAAATACTTTTTTTACTTTGTTAATGTTTTGCTTGCTAACCCTAAGTGCTCAGGTTAAAGCGACCAACTCTATTGTATTACTAGGTGATAGTCTCAGTGCAAGCTATGGAATGCAACAAAATGAAGGCTGGGTCAGCTTACTTAATCAAACCCTCAACGAACAAAATGCCCCTTTTATGATCACTAATGCTAGCATAAGCGGCGAGACCACAGCAGGCGGTTTATCTCGCCTGCCGGGCATTTTATCGAAAGAAAAAGTCGATTATCTCCTGATAGAACTCGGCGGTAATGACGGCCTGCGCGGCTTTCCCCCCAAGCTGATTAAAAACAACTTGTTACAAATAATTCGACTCGCCAAGGCAAAAGATATTCCGGTGGCGATCATGAATATCCGTATTCCCCCCAATTATGGCCCCAGATATAACCAGTTATTTACCGATACCTTTGCCCAGGTCGCCAAACAGGAAAATATTCCATTATTGCAGTTTTTTATGGAAGACATTGCCACCAACCCGAAGCTGATGCAGGCAGACGGCATACACCCGAATCAGGCAGCGCAGCCGTTAATTGTCGAGGTCATGCATAAACAGCTTAACCAGTTACTGCTAAAGAGCAGCAAATAAAGAAAAAGCCAAACAAAAGATAACGAACAGCAATTTAACACTATCAACAACTTTTTACTTTTCATAGTAAATTGAACAACCTGAGGGCCAAATGGAATTTATCTGGATACTTTTTGCGTTTATTTGCGGCCTGGCATCAAAGTCGGTGTCGCTGCCCCCTTCTATCGGCTACCTGTTTGCCGGATTTTTACTGCATTTTCTCGGCTTCCAGGCGGATGACAATCTCCAGGCTCTGGCAGATTTAGGTATCACCTTGATGTTATTTACCATAGGGTTGAAATTAAACGTCAAAGATTTATTCAAACCGGAAATCTGGCTCGCCAGTTTAAGCCACACCTTGATCTGGGTGGTAACTGTTGCCGTACTCTCCAAATTATTAATCATGGGGGCCGTAGTCTACTTTGCCGATCTCGATTTTGCTACCGCCGCCTTAGTCGCTTTTGCCTTAAGTTTCAGCAGCACGGTTTGTGTGGTCAAACTACTGGAAGAGCAAGGGGAAATGAAGACCCGCCACGGCAAACTCGCCATCGGCATCCTGGTGATGCAGGATATCGTCGCGGTGATCTTTTTGGTACTGGCCACAGGGAAAACCCCTTCTGTCTGGGCACCGGCGCTGTTGGCTTTAGTGCTGCTGCGCCCGCTGCTCAGCCGGGTGATCAGCCATGCCGGTCACGGCGAATTAATGCCTTTGGGGGGCTTTTTCCTGGCGCTAGGCAGTTATGAATTGTTTGAACTGGTCAATATCAAAGGGGATCTCGGCGCCCTGCTAATCGGCATGCTACTGGCCACGCACCCCAAAGCCACCGAAATCTCCAAGTCGCTGCTGAGTTTTAAAGACATCTTCTTGATCGGCTTTTTCCTGACCATAGGCTTTACCGCCCTGCCCGACTGGCAAATGCTGGGGCTGGCATCGTCACTGGCGCTGCTGTTACCGGTAAAATTTGTGCTGTTTTTCCTGCTGCTGTGCGCACTGAAAATTCGCTGCCGGACCGCTTACTTAAGCGCCCTGGGGTTAAGTAATTACAGTGAGTTTGGCCTGATTGTTACCGCTATCAGCGTCAAGGCCGGCTGGTTGGCCAGTGAGTGGCTGGTGATCCTGGCGCTGGCGGTATCAATCTCTTTTGTCCTCACCAATGTACTCTATCGTTTTTCCCATATCATCTTTGCCCGCCACAAAGATTTCCTGAGAAAATTCGAGCGCGACACCCGCTTGGCCGAAGACGTATTCGAACAGCCCGAGGATGCGCCCGTTATCGTTATCGGCATGGGCCGGGTCGGCATGGGTGCCTACCAGGCATTATCCACCCACGGCAATACCCGGGTTTGGGGTATGGATGCCGACAAGGAAAAAATCAAACAGATCAGTAAAAAAGGCATGCAGGCCTGTTACGGCGACGGTGAAGATGCTTTTTTCTGGGAAAATATCGACCTGAGTAAAATTCATTTGATCTTACTGGCACTGCCTTCGGTACAAGACAGCAAAAGCATTGCCAGCCAGTTAAAGACCGCCCATTACCAGGGACAGATTGCCGCCATCGCCCGCTATGACGATGAACGGGAAGAGTTGACGGAATACGGCATAGACAAGGTCTTTAACTTCTACACCGAAGCCGGGGTCGGTTTCGCCGAAGAAAGTTTAGCTATGCTGCCGCAGGGATGTCCCGAGCCGGTTGGCAGCACAGGCACCTAAGCATACCGCCCGTTATCTCTGTATTTGTTGCCGGTAAAAGCATCAGCACAGAGATAACGGGCCCTCCAACCCTTCCCTATAAAGCAGCCCCATGCCTGATAATGCTTCCCCGACTGTCATTTCATCCGTCAAGGTTTTATAAAAAGCTATTGAATTAATGGTAAAGCCAACCATACTAAATTTTCAGCTTGGGAAATTTCTATAAAGGAAAAATCACCAAAAGAGACACTTTTGGTTAAAGCAAACGATTTCGCAATCGAAAGCAAATCACGCTTTGCAACAGCGACAATTTCCCCTTATTTCTCAGGTAAGCAATACTTCTTCACCATGGAGGCCCGAGCCATGTTTGGATTGTTTAAACGCCACGATGTCGAAATGTCACCCCAGGTGCGCGGCTGTATTACCGATAATGGTAAACCTGTTGCCGGAATAGTGGTGGTTCGTCGCCTGATGTATGAAGGTTACGAAGACGGGAAAGAGCAAGTTGCCTATGCATCAACCGATAGTGAAGGTCGGTTCTCATTTGAGAAAAAAATGATTAAATCACGTCTGCCCGGGCGTATGTTTGGGGCAAGCGTACCGGTTTTACAATCTATCTATATCGAAAAGGATAACCCTGAAGATCAGGATGATCCTTATTATTTTCTTTGGTCTACAAGTAAAAGTTGGCGTTCGATTGCTCCGCTTTCAGCACTGATGCTAAAGCTTAATGGCGACTTACAAAATAAGGAAGTTCATCATGAAATCAATACCCAGGATTATGGAGGACGGCTGAGGCAGCCCATCATTTCAATATGCCATTGGCAGGGAGAGCTGATTTCAACCTACTTTAATAATGAGTTGATTGCTTCCTATGATGAAATAATCTGACTTTTCATCTATAGTCGTTTTCACCAAGTGAATGTCAATGGAGGATGTTCTTTTGTTTAACAAAAATAATTGTTATACATATCAACCAGTCACAGTTCATCAAGCTCAAATGTTTACCTGCCGAATCACCGTGAGTGCTATTTCACTACTTGTTGGAGGCCAAAGCCATGTTTGGTCTGTTTAAGCGCCATGATGTGGAAATGTCACCCGAAGTGCGAGGATGCATCACAGATAATGGCAAACCAGTCGTCGGTATAGAGGTTATTCGTTCTCTTATGTATCAAGGTTACGAAAAAGGAAAAGAGCAAGTTGAGTATGCATTGACCGATACCAAAGGTCGATTCTCATTCGAAAAAAAGATTATTAAGTCACGACTACCTGGCGATATTTTTGGGGCAAACATGCCCGTTTTGCAATCCATTTATATAGAAACAGATAATCCTAAAGATCAAGATGATCACTATTATTTTCTTTGGTCTACAAGTAAAAGTTGGCGTTCAATTCCTCCTCTGTCAGAGCTTATGCTAAAACTTAATGGCGATTTAAAAAATAAAAAAGTGAAACATCTTATTGATGCTTCAAATTTTGGAGGTCGACAGCGACATGTCGTCAGTTCAATATGCCATTGGCAGGGGGAGCTGATTTCAACCTATTATAACAATGAATTGATTGCTTCATATGATGAAATAACTTGATCTATCTATTACGAAATAACGATACTATTTTAAGGATAAAATATGCCTGCTATTTCCCCTCTTATTGCTTCTGACCTTGCTGCTGCGGCCTATAACATTAAAGGTTCTTTACCTAAAAATTATCATTTAGAGCTTGCCCCTGAGACTGAAAAACATTTCAAGTTTAATCTATCAGAGCATATCTATACCGGTACATCCGGCGGTTTTTTCTGCCGTCAAGCAACAGGCTTCGTTTTAATCGGCCAGGGCTATAGCAGAGAGCATAAAAACGATCATGTCATTGCTATTCGCGGCACGGATTCATTAGCCGATGCTCTCACTGATATTACCTGCCATAGCTGTAACAGTGATAATGGCGCTTCGGTGCATACCGGTTTTCAAAGTACATTTGCTTCATTCAGATCCGGCTTAATGGCCTATTTCAATCAAGCGGGTTTATTTAACGGCAACACTATTGTCCATTGTGTCGGTCACAGCCTTGGGGGCGCACTTGCATCCTTAACCGCAGACTGGATAAAAACAGAGTTTAAAAGAAATGTTTATCTCTACACTTTTGGTGCCCCCAGAGTTGGTAAAAAAGACTATGCCATCAGCAACAGCGCCCGGGTAAAAAAAATGTTTCGTTGTGTCCACGGTGCAGATCCGGTACCGAAAATGCCAGTATGGCCTTTTTACCATGCTCCTATCAATGGTCATGAATACATATTGTCCCGTGCCCAAGGCATAGACCCGAAGGCTCACTTTATGGATGGCACTCCTGGCTATATCAACACCGCAAACGTCAACGACTGGGAAAGTTTGCACTGCCAAGCCGCCTGCTCCGTCAGTCAGCGGGTGGTACTCAACTACCAAAACCGTACTGAAACTACCTATTCCAGCTTTTGGGCCGACAAGATTGCCGCAGCATTAATGACATTGATGATAGACGGCGGCGCCGCAAGCATTATTGCTTCCCTGCAGGCCACGGGCGCCACCATAGGCACGGTCTACGACATCATGGCCAGGGCCTTAGTCGATATCTCAAAAATTATCGGCATGGAAAAGCAACTCAAAGGCGTATTAGGCTACATGCTGGTTTTTGCCGGTAAAAGTGCCTATATACCGATTGAATTTACCTATAAATTTATCCGCTGGGTATTTACAGTTACTATCGGCCGCTTACAAAAAGCCGCAAAGTTGGCGCTAAAGCAAAGTAATTAAAATTAGCTGATACAGTATCGTCGGCATAGTTCAATACCTTACTTTGAATTAATTCCCTTGATGCTGTGCAATAACCGCCAAGAACTGCTCGCCGTATTTATCCAACTTGCTGACACCTACTCCGCTGATATTTAACAATTGCTCCCTATTCTCAGGCCGAATAGTGATCATTTCCATCATAGTCGCATCATGAAAAACCGTGTAGGCGGGAACACCATGCTCATCTGCCAGCTGTTTTCTTAACGCCCTGAGCGCTTCCCATAAAGGCTGGGCGTATTCAGGAACAGCTGCTGCTGATTTTGATGCTTTTTTCTTTTTCATCTTTTCGGTGTTATCTTTGCGCAGTTCAATGCTTTGTTCGCCGCGCAATAGAGGGCGGCATTTCTCAGTCAGCTTAAAGGCGCCGAAACTGTCCATATCGGCATATATATAACCGCGCGATACTAACTGGCGGAACACAGAATGCCACTGATTGCTTTCCAGCTCACTCCCTATGGCATAAGTACTCAGTGTTTGGTGATGAAACTGCTGCACTTTGGCCGTGCTTTTCCCCAGAAGCACATCAATAAGATGATTGACGCCAAAACGTTGCCCGGTGCGGTAGACACAGCTCAGCGCCTTACGCGCCGCCTCGGTGCCGTCCCAAGTTTGCACCGGGGTAATACAGGTATCGCAATTGCCGCAGGGCTGGGGCAAATGTTCATTAAAATAGCCTAATAAGGTTTGCCGGCGGCAAGTGGTGATTTCACAAAGCCCTAACATGGCATCCAAGCGCTGGCGCTCGATGCGCTTTTGCATGTCGGGGGCTTCAGATCTGTCCAGCATCTGTTTGAGCTTGATCACATCCTGTAAGCCATACACCATCCAGGCAGTCGCCGCCTGACCGTCACGCCCTGCCCGCCCGGTTTCCTGATAATAAGACTCTATGCTTTTTGGCAGGTCAAGATGGGCAACAAAACGGACATCGGGTTTATCTATGCCCATACCAAACGCTATGGTAGCGACGATAATAATACCGTCTTCCCGTAAAAAACGGTTTTGATGCTGCTCTTTCATCTCAGGTGCCAAGCCGGCATGATAAGGCAAGGCCTGCAAGCCTTGCTGGCATAACCAGCTGGCGGTTTCTTCGGTTTTTTTACGGGACAGGCAATAGACAATACCGGCATCATGTTCGTGTTCGCTGCGGATAAATCTTAATAACTGCTGGCGGCCATTGTGCTTTTGATTGATACGGTACTGGATATTAGGCCGGTCAAAGCCGGCAATAAAATGCCTGGCCTGATCCAGCTGTAATCTCTCACTGATTTCCTGATGTGTACGGGGGTCCGCCGTCGCCGTTAACGCGATGCGCGGCACCGAGGGAAATTGCTGGTGTAATAGCGACAACTCCAGGTAATCGGCCCTGAAATCATGTCCCCACTGTGAAACACAATGGGCTTCATCAATAGCAAATAAAGCAATGGAGCATTGCTGCAGCATGGACAAGGTTCTGGCTTGGGTTAAACGCTCGGGGGCAATATAAAGTAGCTCTAATTCTCCTTGAAAAAGCGCCTGTTCAACCGCAAAGGCCTGATTGTTATCAAGGGTTGAATTTAAAAAACCGGCATTAATGCCCAGCTGGGTCAGTGCATTCACCTGGTCCTGCATTAAGGCAATCAGTGGCGAGATAACAATGGCACAGCCCGGGCGGATCAACGCAGGTATTTGATAACAAAGAGACTTACCGCCACCCGTTGGCATTAATACCAGGGCATCGCCACCATTAATCACAGTGTCAATGACTTCATCTTGAGGGCTTCTAAATTCCGGATAACCAAAAACGGTATTGAGTACCGACAGGGCTGCTTTATTCATCGGGGAGGTTGATTTGTTGATAGTGTAAAAGTTTTAGCATGTGCTTGATGTTTTTGCGAATGATTGTTTATGCAAACATGAGTTATCTTTTTTAAAAGAGGAGCTTTGCTGCCGGGCGGACAAAAGCAGTACCGCGTCCGCCCATAATAAACAGGCACTCAGAGCAAGTTTTTCTCTTTCAGCCGCGGTAGATAGGTTCTGGAGACAGGCACCAGCAGATCATTGCTCAGCCTTAACGACACTTTGCGCTCCTGCTTAACACTTTCACGAATGGCTTCTTCTGCCACCCACCAGGATCTGTGGGTTTGCAGCCCCGGGTAATGAACCAAGTCTTCTAAAGCATCTTTTAAACGCATCAATAACATATGATGCCCTTTATCGGTATGCACCTTAAGATAATGATCATCCATTTCCAGGCACAGTAAGGTGCCGCGTTTATCTTTTGGCAACTTAGCCATAAAATTAACCCTGGTTTCCTGCTCCTGCTGGTGCTCCTGTTGAATTTGTCTTTGCTGCGCTAATTGCTCATTTTGGTGCTTAATATAGTTTTTAAGCCATTTCACCAAGGTAATGATCACACCTATTAAAAAGGTTTTAGGAAAGAGAACGGGTAAATCAGCAAGATAATCGGCACTACCGCCCAGATATAACCAACTGATAAAAGTGATCACAAAACACATCAAAAATCCGGCGACCACCGACAGCAGCAATAATCCCGCCCAGGAAGGCAAGGGAAAACGCTGCAAATATTTGCCTCCAAAAAAGAACAAAGGCGAATAAAGCAAATGCCCGGCAAAGCAGGCGGTCACCCAAAAGGCAATGTTGCTGCCCAGGGCAATTTTGTTCATACCAAAAGGCGCCAACAAGGCTAAAACCACACCTGCGATCAGTAAAACCAGACAATCCGTCGCGATTGTCTTTTTATTGAACAACCGGCTTTCAGTTTGATATTTAAGGAAAAATTCACGAATCGTCAATGGTACTTCAACCTTTACTGTGCTTTTTACGAAAAAATGTTGCGGTTCACGTAATCTGCCTTGGCGATCACACCTGCCTATTTTAAAGTTTTTTCAACGCCAGGCAATGGCTTCTTTTACACCCTGAGTGATTTATACAAAAACATAAAAAGGAGTACTTTTATGATTAAAACAGCAAACAGATTATTCATCACAGGCGCATTCACCCTGAGCAGCTTTTTTGCCCAAAGCGCCAATATCCAGCTGGAAATCACCGGGATAAAAAACGACCAGGGAAAACTCTATATCCAGTTATTTAATGGCGAAGAAAATTATCACCAGGGCAATGCCGAGCTGGCGACAATAGCCAAAGCAAAATCAGGTAGTGCCACCCTGACCTTTGAGGATGTCGATAGCGGCGAATATGCCCTGCGCTTTTATCACGATGAAAATAATAACGGTAAACTCGACAGCAACCTTTTTGGCATGCCCACCGAAGGTTATGGTTTTTCCAACAATGCCCAGCCAAATTTTGGCCCGGCAAAATATCAGGAAATGAAATTTCAGGTAAGCGGCGACATCAAGCTCTCCAGCAAAGTTATTTATTAATCACAGCCACTATTAACAACGGACAGTATGATGAACAGACGCCACTTTATAAAAAATTTATCCATAATCGCCGGTAGCGGCCTGGCAATGGCCCCTGGTATGCAGGCACTGGCAAAAATAGTAGAACCGGCTCCATCAGCATTATCGTCAAAGGCACAATTTGCCCGTGCGCTAAAGAACAATCCCGCCTTGATAGGCTTTGCCAATATCACGGAAAACTTTGCCTTAAAAGCCTTAACCATTGAGGGGAAAATGCCGGGGGATTTAAGCGGTACGCTTTACCGTATCGGCCCGGCAGGCCATGAACGGGGCAATCTCAGGTACAGCCACCTGTTTGAAGGTGACGGCATGCTCCACAGCTTTAATTTTTCTGACGGCAAAATTTTTCACCAGGGGAAATTTATCAATACCCCGAAATTTGCCACAGAAAAGCAGGCGGGCAAGTTTCTCTACTCGGGACCGGATACCAAAATCTCCGGTGCCCTGGCGGTGCATCATGCCGACAGTATCAACCCCTCCAATACCAATGTGATCAGCGTTGGCGATAAGCTCTGGACACTGTGGGAAGCAGGCTCGCCGATGCAGGTTAACCCGCAGACACTGGACAGCAGGGACTGGGCCAACCTCGGACAAAACAGCCCATTTGAGCAAAGCTTAAAAGGCATGCCGTTTTCTGCCCACCCGAAAATAGATCCCGGCGGCGATATCTTTAATTTTGGTCTTAACGGCAATGGCCAGGCAGTGTTCTATCATTTGTCGGCAAACGGCCGGATGAAAAATGCCGCCGTGGTCGATGCCGGTTATCGCGGCATGCTGCATGACTTTTTAATCACCCATAAACATGTCTTGCTGATCTTACCTTCCCTGTCCCCCAATGGTACGGGTAAAGGGTTTTTTGAGCGCACCCGATTTGAAAAAGAGCAGCCGATGCGGGTATTAGTGATAGATAAAGCTGAGTTAACAATTAAGAAAAGCTATCAACTGCCCCCGGGCTTTGCTTTTCATTTTGGCAATGCCTGGGAGGAGCGTGACGGCACCATACATTTTGACGCCAGTTTATATCCGGATGTCAGCTCGTTACATAATTTATCAACCTTGATGCAAGGCGAGGTAGGCAAACATACCAACCGCTCACAAACCGTGTTATATACGCTAAAACCCAATGGCGGCTTTACTCAGCAATACATTGACGGCGACAGCGAGTTCCCTAGAATTTATGATCACCTGGTTGGCCAAAGAAACCGTTTGCTTTACACCACAGGCAATAAAAACAACACCCTTTGGGCAGATTCGATACGCAGGTTAAACACAGATACCGGGGCAGTGGATGAATATTATTACGGTGAAGATTATCTGGTTGAAGAGCATGTGATCACCACCACTAAAGCCCGTGAAGGCAGTGGTTACCTTCTCGGCACCGCGTTACATGTGCCAAGCAAGCGTACCTGCATTAACCTGTTTCAGGCCGATAATCTCTCGCAGGGGCCGGTCATGCGTGCCTGGCTGCCTTATCATATTCCCTTGGGGTTTCATGGGAATTTTCAAAGAGCTTAATCTACAGTCAGCATTAAAATATCAGGGCGGGCATACCGCCCTCATGGCAAATATAACGCCAGCTTTCGGCGGTCTTTCACTGGCCCAAACTTTGTCTTCTTCAACCTAAAGCAAGCTGGCTTCTGAGCTTAAGCTCTATTAAACTGGCAAGCCATAATAATGAATAAGAAAAGTGAAATGCCTGACTTTGCCGTACTTGCTGTGTTTATTCCCACCTTCTTTTTTGTCTCGATCACCCCGGGTATGTGCATGACCTTAGCCATGACCCTTGGCATGAGTATCGGCGTAAGACGCACATTATGGATGATGATGGGAGAGTTAATCGGTGTTGCCATAGTTGCCGTTGCTGCGGTCATGGGCGTAGCAAGTGTTATGCTGAACTATCCCGAAGCTTTTGCGATATTAAAATGGCTGGGAGGGACATATTTAGCCTATATCGGCATAAATATGTGGCGCGCCAAAGGTAAAATGGCCTTAACCGATGATATTGAGCAACAACAAGTAAACCGCTCTGCCCTGTTTTATCAGGGACTGATCACGGCAATTGCCAACCCTAAAGGCTGGGCATTTATGATTTCTTTATTGCCTCCTTTCATCAACGTTGAAGCTAACCTTAATGTGCAATTGGCGATACTGCTCAGCATTATTATGCTGACGGAATTTACCAGCATGATGGCATATGCTGCCGGCGGTAAAAGCTTAAGGCTGTTCTTAAGTCGTGGTGATAATATCAAATGGATGAACCGTATTGCCGGTAGCCTGATGATAGCTGTAGGACTTTGGCTAGCCTTAGGGTAATTGGCAAGTAATCGCTGTTAGTGCTTGTAGGTGCTGTATTGTGTTTACATATCCGGGCAGGCATAAAATAACGGCGGGTTAAATGAAATTCCGGCACTGGTAGATGAGCATTTTATACCGGATGTATAGCAAAACGCCTAAATTAAGCGAAGAGCTGCTCACAACAAATCGTGAGCAGCCAATAACGCATTCATTTCATTCACAATATCAAGAAGACTCTTAAAAAAACAGAAGAATCCGTGTTTTTATAAGCACATTACACCGGCGCTACAATTAACATATCAGTATGTAGATAAGCCGTTAATTTCTCAGCGGTATTACCTATCAGTTTTCCCTTAATGCCGGTGCGGGCCATCGAACCAATCACAACGGTATGTGTTTTAGATTTTGTTGCCACGCTGGCAATACACTTTTGTGGATTGCCAAATTTCACATGTAGGTTTTCTTCATCAATATGATATTCCTTCGCCAGGGCTTGCATCTGCGGCAAATATTTTTCACGTACTTCATCTTGATAACGTGCTTTATCAATAACATCAAGATCTATAAGTACTTCCGGCAACTCAAAACAAAAGCAGCAGTGTAATGCTGAATCAAATGTCTTGGCAAAGTCTGCTGCGGCAGACATCACTTGCTCGCGCATTAACTTACCTTCTACAGAATCATTTTTTAAATCAACCGCAGCCATCACAGTACTTTGGCTTTTCCATTCATCTTGACGAACCAAGTAAACAGGAATTCGACTTTCCCGTAATAAATACCACTCGGTTGATATATGGAAAAAACTGCCGGTGCCATGGTGCTGTGCGACAATAAAGCGGTAGTCGTTGGTGGAAACTTCTTGTAAAACAGCTTTATATATTTCCCTTTTCCACTGCGTTTCAACCGTGATATTGCTGGTGCCGTGCTCTAGTTGTGCAATTTGATTTTGAACCCATTGATGGCGTTTATCGATAATTTGCTGTTTAACCTGCTCTACCTGCTCGGCAGTAAAACTGCCAACAGACTCAAGCTCTTCATGGCAAAAGGCCATAATATGAATGTCTGCACAATAGCGTTCAGCCAGTTGCAGCGCCTTATTTATTGCCGTGGGGCTTTCATCTTCCCGGTGCGCTATTACAAGAATTTTGCTCATTTAACACTCCCTGATCGTAAAATAGGTTTATCCCAAATAAGATTATCACTTGAGCTATCAACGTTTTATTGTTTTACATTAATAATTTATGCAAAAGTACGATTTTAATGCAACCGATAGATAACAACTGATTTTCAGGCTTCCCCCAAAAATCCGAGGTGCCGTAATAACAAATAAGTATTTTTATCAATTATTTTTCGGGAGGATTAGCCTACAAGGTAAAACAACTGCGCCTACCAGCGGGCACAGTTGTTTAGCCTGCTTTAACTACGGGTGAATACCTTAGCTGGAATACTTAGCTATATTACTTAGGTGTAATGATCACTTCACCCGGATTAATGGCCAAAGTGACTTTTTGCCCGATAGCAAAACCAGCCTTTTTCAGCCATTTTCCCCTGAGCACAATACAAGGTTCAACATTAACAGGCACATAGTTAATGCCGGTGCCGCGAATTTTCACTGCCGAGTCACAAATAGTTTCCTGTATGGTTAACTGACGGTAGCGGGGATATTTTGCTTTTGCCGGACAAGTCTCTGGCGTATGATGATATTCAGCCATGACGGACTCCTTGGTAAGTTCGTTTTGGTTAGCTATCTCTGGGTGTTACCGCACTCAGGGGTAGCGCTTGTGTTTATTCACTGTTTATTGGTGAGCTGTTTTTTAGTCAGCTATTTATTAGCCAGTTATTTATTAGCCAGTTATTTTAGCTATGGCTAGTAAGTCGCTGCGCTTGATATACCTCCTGTGGTTAATGTTTCCCCCTGTGTTTATAGTAGAAAAAGCGGGATAAATCCGGGTATGGCTGCATTTAATATTATGCTTAACTGCAGATACTGTATAACTTACTGTACGAAGAGTTCAATACTATAAAAAACATTGAGTTAAGGTCACTACAAAAACACTCAACATTACTTGCATATCACGACTAAATCTCAAACAAGGGAGTTCACCGTTATAAAACAACGGGCATCAATTAATTCAGGCCGTTGTCCGGTTTCTTATCGACATGCTTACGCTGCCCTTTATATCGGATCACCGGCCTGCTCTACCCTGTTTTGTTAATTCAGATTATCCGGCAAGGTGTAGCTGCCGTTGAGTCCTAACTCGACAATCGCCTGATTGATCACACGTTCAATTGCCCGGCGAGACTCCGCCGCCCTGTCTTGTTCGTTTTGTGTATCGCCAGGTTGATTGGTTTCCACATCCTTGTAATCAAAACCATGTTGCGCGGGTGAAAAAACCTCGCCAATGACCGATACCGAGCCATCGGTGATTGTTGAAGCCGTGAAGGTACCGGCAACATCCGTTTGAACGGCCCCTTCACTCACACGGTCGTCACATTCAGCTTTATAGAGGGAATCTTCATCACCAAAGCTGAACATGGTTTTAATCGCCACTTTATAACCGTTGGCATTGTCACCGTCGTCTTCTACTTCACCTGGCTGCAAGCTATTGTCTTTTTCCATGGTGCCGTCTAGTCGGCAGCCGGGATAAAATGAGTGGATCATTTTTACATCGTCGTAAAAATTGCCACCAATAAAGGCCGCGAGATCAGCATGGTAAGTCTCTTCTGAGAAATTTCCATTGGGGTTCACCTCGGGCTCTTCTGCATTGGCTTGTTCACCCGCTGTGCCATTAATCACCATATGGTTGCTGTACAAATTCAGTGACTCGCCATTGTTTAGTCTGGCGTCTAAATCTGCTGCGCTGATATTTGCCAACATGGCATTGAAGGCATCGGCATATTGTGGATTATTGACAATATCGTTCAGGGTCAGCGCAGGGATAATAACCGGGTCGGGTTCTGGCTGTGGTTGCTCGTTTGGGGCCGGTAGGTTACGTCCCCAAAATTCCCGGGTATTCAGCGGCCATATATGATGATCGGCAGCTAAGGCTATCATCGCTGAGCCGCCGTTAGAGCGCCCCTCAATAATGATATTGTTCAAGGATATATTGGGATACTGCTCTTTGATCGCTTTATAGAGAAATACATTATCAAATCCCGCGATGTCAGGTGCTGCATGCATGGGACGTAAGTCGCCATCGATATCGGATACACCATAGCCATCAAAGTTATAGGGTGGGTTTGTATCCCGGGTCACACTATTTTCATCGGTGAGATTTAGCCAGTAAAGGGCATTATCCAAATGAGCGGCATCTTTGACTATGTTGTAACGTCCCACCATAAAGATATGTACCGGGGAGTCAAATTGCGCAAAAGCATCTTGCCAATACCAGGCGGCAAAAGCGGTACTGCCGACAATTTTTTTCAGCATAAAATCTTCAAGCAGAGGCCCTACCGGTACATTGCTCACAGTGAAGTCCGCCAGCATGACTTCGTCACCATTGCCATCAACCTCACATAGGCCGTCATATAAGGTGCCGGTAAAATCGCCATTGCCATTAATATAATCAGGCCCGCAAACGCCAAATTCTGTATCAATTTCATCGTACCACTCACCGCCAGAGCCATGATTGAGGAAAATAGTGACCGCCGGCCCCTGCCCGTTTTCGTTAAATGCCCAGTGGTAGGCCTGTTTATAATTGCCGTCGCCGGTATAAACAGTGAAGCGCTCCTGGGGTTTCTCCTTAAAGTCGGAATCAACACCTGCCATGATTTGGCTGCTTGGTATCAAAAAGATGGCTGAGACTAAAGTGGTTTTTAATAAATTCATATTCAAACTTCCTCTTTAAACATATTGTCTGTAGGTTTAATGCCCGTGGTATCTTGCTGCTTTCTTTGTTTCTCAATCGCTTTTCGCGGTTTTATCGCGAGTACATTTTCAATTTCCAGCGACAACAGCTGTTACGGTGGAATAGTAAAAGCCAAAGGCCGTTGTCAATTCACCTATGCAAGTGCACTTAAATAGAAAGCTGTCTCACCTGAATGAATAAAAAATTACCGCTAAAGTAAATTTAGAATAAGACAAGGAAAGTGATTAAGAAGGGTCAATTAGTCTGTTAGCAGGGAGAGGAAGCTAAATTTTCAGGCCTGATGCCGAATAACATGACTGTAAATGCAGAAGCAAAGCTGAAGAGGCCAAAATTTAATGGCAAGCTATATAAAGTGTTTTCGGAATCAGAAAAACAGTAAGCAGAAAAATCAAATTTCAGGCATAAAAAAACCGACTTTCGTCGGTTAATTTATGTAAATTGGCATCCCTAAGGGGATTCGACCCCCTGTTACCGTGCCTGGCTAAAGAACTGCGGGCGGTGTCCTCAAGGGTTAAGCAATCACAACAAAGTCAAATTTCAGGCATAAAAAAACCGACTTTCGTCGGTTAATTTATGTAAATTGGCATCCCTAAGGGGATTCGACCCCCTGTTACCGTGCCTGGCTAAGGAGCTGCGGGCGGTGTCCTTAAGGGTTAAGCAATAACAACAAAGTCAAATTTCAGGCATAAAAAAACCGACTTGCGTCGGTTGATTTATGTAAATTGGCATCCCTAAGGGGATTCGAACCCCTGTTACCGCCGTGAAAGGGCGGTGTCCTAGGCCTCTAGACGATAG
>NZ_CANDNZ010000019.1 GCF_947387555.1 Thalassomonas sp. RHCl1 | reverse complement strand
GGAGTGGACGGGACTCGAACCCGCGACCCCCGGCGTGACAGGCCGGTATTCTAACCAACTGAACTACCACTCCGCAGAGATGCATAATCAGATTTAAATTGGCGGAGTGGACGGGACTCGAACCCGCGACCCCCGGCGTGACAGGCCGGTATTCTAACCAACTGAACTACCACTCCGCAGAGATGCATAATCAGATTTAAATTGGCGGAGTGGACGGGACTCGAACCCGCGACCCCCGGCGTGACAGGCCGGTATTCTAACCAACTGAACTACCACTCCGCGATTTAAACTCTGCGTTTCAACAACAACTCGTTGAATGCGGCGGAGATAATACGGTTATGAAGTGTATCCGTCAACATCTTTTTTCATATAATTTACCGGCTGCGCATTTGCTAAACAAAGCGTTCGATTAACGCGCATTCTTTGCTGTTAAGATGCCCGTCAGGCGAAAAATTAACAGCTTATTTCGCCCGCCTTCACCTTATTCCTGTTCTGTTTCCGGTTTAGCTAACTTTTTCTTACGCCACTGTAAGGTAAAAAAGACCGCCAGGGCGATAAAAAGAATCACAATATTGCCGACAACAACAATAGTGATCATCTCTTCTTGCTTTTTAGCCTCTTCTGCTTCCCTTCTTATTCTTTCCTGCTCCTGCTCAAACGCCAGTTGCTCCGCCAGTTGCTGGGCCACTTCTTCCTCGGATAACTTCTTTGTTTGCCCGTCTGCATCTACGGTAAAATTAATATCATCTGCTTTGGGCTCAACATTAAAGGCAAATTCCGGGATCACCAGGCGAAACTCCCGGCCATTTTTGGTTCTGCCAAATGCCCTGACTTTTACCCGATAAATACCCGGCTCGGTAAAAGCAAGCTCTTTAATACGCTCACCGCCACTGCCTTCCATAATAGAAAAGGCTTCAACCTGACGGTCGGGAAAAACAAAGTTGCCCTGGAAAATTAGACTGTCGGGATCGACAAATTCATCATCAATAACAAAATGTACCTGGTGGAATTGCTCTTCTTCATTAGTGGTATCCACCTTAATGGTCACCGGCGTCGGGTGCAGAATAACCGGATTTTGTCTGAGCTCCCGGGTGGCCATAGGCAATTTGATCACATATATAGGCTGCCATTCCCCCGGGGCAAAATTTAGCACAAACTCGCCGGTAAACAGATTATCCCCGGCATATTCGTCCAGATCCCTGCCGTCATCACGGAAAGTGGTCAGCTTTATCGGCTCGGCGCCAAAGTTATCATAGGCAGAATTATTGGTACTATAAAAGTCAACATCAAGATGGATCACATCCCTGAACCCCGGGATATCGATCGCCCGGTCGCCGTTAAATAATTTACCGGTGACTTTTAAGGTTTCCCCCGCCAGTAAAATTTCCGGTAAAGACTCCACTTCTATTTTGACTTCAGAAAGCACCATGATTTTGCTTTTCGGCAAAATATTACCTATCGCCTGCCAGGGACCCGGCATAGGTTTTTTAATTTTGATCATGTCATAGGTACTGTCATCGTACCATTCCACTTTATCTTCCGGCAGATTATTAATTTTCAGCTTACTGCCGTCCGGCCGCACCAGAATAATCGGCTGGCTGCCATGGGCACGATAGAAGATCATGGTCACTTCTTCTATCTGGGCATCAATACGAAAACGGTTATCAAAATAGGAGATCTGATTGGTTTTATCGTCTGATTGATAATATTCAATTTCATGGGGTAATTCCTGCGCACCGCTAATCCAGCTTAAAGCAGACAGTGCCGTGAGCAATAAACCTCTATAAAGTCCTGCCATGGTTTCTTATGAACGCCATAACGGCGTTCCTCCTTTTTCTGCTACGATAGCCAGACGTTCCTGATGTGCAGTCACTTCATCGGCCGTTGCCGCTAAAACCTTTAACGGCGCCCGCTCGGTCGTTAATCTTCGGATACTGTTACTGTCGCCACCGCCGCTATCATCGGAGGAAAGGTTAAAGACTTCCTGCCGGCGGGTCATTTCAATATAAACAAAAGCCAGTAACTGGGCATCGATTAATGCCCCGTGGTAAGTACGGTCGACCAACTTATCCACTTTATAAAAACGGGCGAGATAATCCAGGGTTTTCGGCGAGCCGAATTCATCTTTGGAAACCTTCAGGGTATCGGTCACGGTGCAGATATCCTCGGTCATGGGTAAATTTTGCCCGACCATGGCAAATTCATGATCCATAAAGCCGACGTCGAACTTGGCATTATGGATCACCAACTCGGCCCCGCGGATAAATTCAATAAAGTCATTGGCGACTTGTGAAAATACCGGTTTATCCTGCAGAAATTCATTGGTTAAACCGTGAACATCAATAACCTCTTGTTCCATAAACTTTAACGGATTGATGTAGACATGATAGTTCCGCCCGGTTAACTGGCGGTTGATCATTTCCACACAACCTATTTCAACAATACGGTGCCCTTCCCGGGTACTGATACCTGTGGTTTCGGTATCGAGTATGATCAAACGATGTTCTTTATTATTTACTTCACTCACTATAGGTATCCTAAAGACGGCAATATTTCGACTGGTATTCACGTTTACTAACGTTCGCGGCGGCACAAGATAAACACCGCACATCGGGGAAAATGGTACACCCTTAATAAATGCTTGTCGATGCCGCCGGCCAATACAATAACGCTAACTTGTTAATGCCTGACAAAATATAGCAACAGTTATTATGCTATTTGGGCATCAATAAAAAGCGCTACAGAACAAATTTCATCTAAGGGGTAATATTACTGGCCTACATATAACCATATAATATATATTATTCCTTTTAGTCCTTTAGTCGCGAACCGGTAGCAAACTATGACCCCTAATATCAAAGCCCTTTTTCATCAGCCTTCATCCACCTTGTGCTATATCGTCACTTGTCCCGAAAGCCGAAAATGTGCCGTGATTGACCCGGTATTAGACTTTGATATTTATTCGGGTGAAATAGACACTGAGTTTGCCACTGAGGTTATCGACTATATCCGGGAGAATGATCTGCAACTTGAGTGGCTGCTGGAAACCCATGCCCATGCAGACCATGTCACCGCCGCCAGTTATTTAAAAAAGAAACTCGGTGGCAATATCGCCTGCGGCGGTGAAATTACCTCAATTCAACAAACCTTTAAAGAAGTGTTTAATCTCAAAGCACTAAACACTAACGGCGAGCAATTTGACCGCTTGCTTGATGACGGCGATGAATTGCCCCTGGGTGAATGTCACATCAAGGTTTTAGCTACCCCGGGCCATACCCCGGACAGCTTAACCTATGTTATCGGCAGCAATGCCTTTATCGGCGATACTTTATTTATGCCGGACTCGGGCTCTGCCCGCTGCGATTTTCCCAGCGGCTCGGCGGCACAACTCTATCAGTCGATCCAGAAAATCTACCGGCTGGGGGATGACATCACCTTATATATGTGTCACGACTACCAGCCAAACCAAAGAGCATTAAGATACGCCTGCCCGGTAAGCGAGCAAAAAGAAATGAATATTCATGTTGCCTGCGGCGTCAGCGAGCAGGAATACGTCAGCACCCGCCAGCAAAGGGATGCCGGACTTGCCATCCCCAGGCTGCTTTATCCTTCATTACAATTTAATATCATTGCCGGACAGTTACCCGCCGCAGATGAAGGCAATAAACATTATTTAAAGCTGCCGATCAGCGGCATCAGCAAGCTCGACTAAGTGGAAAGTGCTGTTCTCAGGGGAAAGCTCAAAAGAAGCATTCAGGTTAAAAAACCTGCATAAAAGGTTAAGCTGCCCGCCCGGCAGCTTATTCGGGTAATTTTTCCGGAAACTCTTGTAAATTGATGGCCATACGCTTACTGCGAAAACAAAAATAAATCAGCACCGCAATCACGCTGCCCTGCATCACCAGCCAGGACACAGACAACAATTGCCAGTAAAAAAAGCCAAGCAGGGAGACAATAAAATCAAAGGCCAGGGCAAAAATGAGCAAACCACGGCAGTATGACCAGCTCACCCTGACCCAATTTTTTGCCTCCGGACGGCGCAAGCTGATCACCAGCACCACAAAAAGCCCCACCGTCCCGGAAATCAGGCTCAGGTAAAACAACGCCGTTTGCGGATACAGCCACTGGATAATACCGACCCTGTCCTGCATATTGGTCACCGACATTAACCACACCAGATAACCGCGCAGCACAAATAGCAACACCAGATAAATACTTTTAGACAATTTAAGGCAATCAAATTTATCGAAGTCTTCGACACTGTACTGGCTGTACTTATGTCCCATGTTGACCGCCTCCCTGCCCTTGCTCACGTTCCTGATTCAATAACGCCTGCCCTTTGGTAATGGCTTTTACCGCCTTGGAGCGAAACTCCCGGATAAACAGGGTATAGACAACAAACATACTGGCAAAAATAAACAGCGCCGGGTGGAAAAACCAGCTGATCACCGCCAGGGAAAAATAATAAGAACGCAGGCCGTAATTATAAGAATGGGCGGCCTGATCCTGCACTATCGCCATCTCCCTGGCATATTGCATCAGGTTTTGATTATCGCCGTTTGTATCCAGCGGAGCCGCCCCTATCATCACATTCAAAAAACCGTACTGGCGCATCGACCAGGTAAACTGGAAAAATGAAATAACAAAAATAAAGGCCAGCAGCGTCAATTTTAACTGTATCGCCAGGTGATTGGGAAAGTCGGCATAAGGAATAGAAGACAACACATCTTCCAGCCGTTCAACCTGGGCAAACAAGGTCAGTACACCGGCGAGTATCAGCAGAGTGCTGGAGGCAAAAAAGGCAATATTGCGCTCCAGATTTGCCAGCAAGGCCGCATCCCCTACCCGGATATCCCGGACCATGATCTCATACATCCAGTGTATCCTGTGCTGATGTAAACAGCGGGCAATACAATCGGTTGTTTTTGCCTTTTTACGGGCAAACCAGGTATAGCCGGTCCAAAGTACAACAAATATAACCAGGGCAATAATATCTAACGGGGTAAAAGGCATATCAACTTCTTATCTTTTCGCTCGCAGGCGCGGAAAATTCAGGCCTGGGTAAAAGCGCGGATCCGGTATAAAGGTTTTCTGCCACCGATTGTGCTAAAAAGACAAAGATCTTGTCAATGCTTCACGATAATTAATCCTTTTACCCTGACATTATTTAGCGCATTAATTGCGATCAAAGGGTAGAATAACAATTGTTTTTACATAAGAAATTTGTAATCATCTAGCGCCCGTATTTAGGGGCAGACAATAAAAACAATAAACCTGACTTTTGGAGAAAAAATGCCTGTGCTAAGGAGTAGCTGTATTTTTGCAACAGCGCTGATCTTGTTCACTGTTGCCGGCCAGGCGGCATACGCAAACACAACGGCGGTCCCTGAGGGACAACTTAATATTCCCTATTCTTCACAAACCATTACCATAGACGGCGAAATCGACGACCAGGCATGGCAGGATGCATTAGAGGTCTCTCTCAATATCGTCAATGACCCTTGGGAAAATCAGCCCAGTCCGGTACAAACCCGGGCCAGACTCATCGAAAACGGCGAATATATTTATATTGCCTTTATCGCCGACGATCCAGAGCCCGAAAACATCATGGGCTATCTGACCGACAGAGATTCCTCCTGGCACGGCGATCTGGTGGGGATCAAGCTCGATACCTTTAATAACCGGCGGTTGAATTACAAATTTTTTGTTAACCCGTTCGGGGTACAGCATGACGGCATTACCAACGAACTCACCGGACAAAGCAATAACCTCTGGGATGGCTTCTGGCAATCCTACGGCAAAAAAACCGCCGACGGCTTTCAGGTTGAAATGGCGATCCCCTACAGTACCTTAAACTTTAAACCCGGGACCGACCTCAAAACCTGGGCCATCGAACTGGTGCGCCTGTACCCGAGAGATGAAAGATTAAGAATATCCCATATTCCCCTGGACCGCGACAATGCCTGCTGGATTTGCCAGATGCCGGAAATCACCGGTTTTAAACAGGCAAAAATGGGCTCTAATATCAAATTAACCCCTTCCTTGGTGGTTTCACAGGAAAGTCACCGGGACATTTACACTGCCGGCAGCGACTGGCAACAAGAAGATGATGTCGATGCCGGGCTTAGCCTCAGCTGGGGGCTCAGCGCAGATACCCAGCTTGACGCCACCATCAACCCCGACTTCTCCAACGTCGAAACCGACAGCGCGCAATTAACCGCCAACAAGAACTTTTCCCTGTTTTATGACGAGAAACGTGCCTTTTTTCTGGAAAATGCCGATTACTTTGCCAGTAACTATAACCTGGTGCATACCCGCAATATCAGCGATCCCGATTACGGGGTAAAACTCACTGGCCGTGACAATAACCACAGTTACGGGGTCTTTATTACCAATGATACCCAAACCAGTTATATCAAGCCGGGTAACTTAAGCTCCTCGCTGGTGGTCAGTGACAAAGACAGCCACGCCGCGGCGATAAGCTACCGCTATGAGCAGAGTGAAGATCTTACCTTTGGCGTTACCTCAACCTTAAGGTTAAATGATGATTACCATAACGCCCTGCTAAGCCTTGACAGCAAATACCGCATCACCGACTCCAACACCCTGATTGCCCAGCTCATGCATAGCGACACCCGGGATGAAAGTGAAGATGTGGGCATTGTCCTGCTTAGCAATCAAGAGGAAGATAAACGTGATGACCAGGCCTTTAAACTTGCCCTGGAGCACGACTCGGAATTCTGGCAGCTCGGCGCCCGCCACCAGCAAATAGGCAAAGACTTTCGCGCCGATCTCGGCTATATGACCCGGGCCGACTTCAAAGAAAGCCAGCTGGAAGCAAAACGTTTATTCTACGGTACCAGCGATTCTGTGTGGACCGAGGCCAACATCAGCAGCGAATGGACCATACGCCATAACGAGCAGGATGAATTTATTTCACGTGAGCTGATCACCGAGCTGCAAGTCTTAGGCCCCTACTTAAGCGAAATAGACCTGGAATACCAGCAAGCAACAAAAACAGGTTTACGGTTTAATTCAGCGGACAACCGCATCCTGGGCAACAGTGAGCAGTTTGACGAGCAAAAGCTGAAACTCTATGGGGAATTTCAGCCAACGCCGGGCATCTTTGCCGGTGTAGGTTATCAATTTGGCGATCAGATAGACTACAACAACAACCGTTTGGGAGATATCGCCAAAGTCACCACTTACCTGCAGATCCATGCCAGCGATCATCTCTACTTCGACTTGTACCAAAACTATATCAAACTCGAAGCCGACAAAGCCGAGGTCTATACCGAGAATTTGCTTGATTTACGCATTTCATACCAGTTTGACGTAAAAAGCGCGTTAAAGCTGAGCCTGGTCTACTCGGACATCGAGCGAAACCCGGATAACAACCCCAACCTTAGCGATGATTATTTAGGAACAAACAAAAGCTTATCCAGCCAGCTCATTTATTCCTACAAACTCAACCCGCAATCGGTCTTTTATCTCGGTTATTCCGATAACAGCGCCCAGGACAACAGCTTAGACCGGCTCCAGCGCCGGCAAAAAACCTTTTTCTGCAAAGTCAGTTACAGTTGGATGCCTTAAAACAAAGCTTATGGCGGAGCTGATCACAGCTCCGCCGTCAGGGTTTTACAACCCTGGTTTACGCAAAAAACGATAACAAAGACCAACAAAATTGAATTGGTTATAATTCAACCGTTTAAATCAAGGCGTATACAAGCCGCCGCCTTGGGGACAGAATCAAGCCATTACTAACAGAGTTATCCACAAGAATTGTGGACAGCCGCAAAAAAACCAGCCGAACAACAAACAACCAGCCAATGTTCAAAAAACAGGCAAACACACGCTTACCCGGTGAATCTTTCGATATTCTCTTGCAAATTCAGCCCAATGTACTAAAGTTTGTGCTGGTATTTTTCTTTGTCTGCGGCTTTTCCTGCCGATAAAAAACTTTTCCACAAGCAATTAGCTATCAGCTGCTTTACCTGCTTGATGCTTACGACAACAAGTCTTGCTGACGAATAACAAATCCCCCGTTTCGGACAAAATTGACCTCCCGTACCCTGTGGTTTCCTGTCTATACTTAGTTTTGAAAATTAATCCAGATAATTAACAACCACATACCTCTAACACCAGCGTCTGGTTAAAGAATATGCCGATAAACAAAGGAAAATTATCACCATGAAAGTGCATCTATTATGGCCACTGCTATTCATGCTCGGGGCACTGGGTTGCTCATCCAACAGCGCCTACCGCACTGAGGACAAGCAATGCTTATATACCGCAGCAGGAGAATGCGCGACCAGTTTTATGCAAATGGCCAACCGCGGCAGCGACAAAGAATATCAGCTGGGTTTTCTCGAATACGACGACCAGGGTATGCCGCGCAGCCCCGAGCGCCAGGATAAGCTGCTGAACCATTATCTTGAAGTGGCAGCCAGGCAAGACGTGCTCTTACTCACTTTTGTCCACGGCTGGCATCATAGCGCCAAACCCCAAGACACGAATATCAGCAGATTCAGAACGCTGCTGGAGCAGGTATCCGCCAACGAGTCCCGGGACAGCACCCGGCAAAAACGCCAAAGACGCGCTGTGCTCGGCGTTTATATCGGCTGGCGTGGTGACTCGATAGATCTCGAATATCTCAATACCGTCACTTTCTGGGACAGGAAGAATACCGCCCATGAAGTCGGCCGCCAGGGAGTTACCCGGGCCCTGCTCAAACTCGAAGAGCTGGTCAATGTCCGTAATTTTATCAAGGAAGGCAGCCCGGCTGCCACCAGCCGCCTCGTGGTTATCGGCCACTCCTTTGGCGGCGCCGTCGTTTATAGCTCATTGCAGAAAGTGCTGACCGATCGTTTTATCGATTCGCGCAAAAACAAAAATTACCAGGGCAGCGCCGACGGCTTTGGCGATCTGGTATTACTAATGAATCCGGCCTTCGAAGCCCTGCGTTTTGCGCCTTTGTTTCATTTATCGCAACAGGGATGCAGACGATATTTATCCGAGCAGCTGCCAAAACTGGCGGTACTGACCTCAGAAACCGATTATGCCACTAAGCTCGCCTTCCCTGCCGGGCGCAGCCTATCGACTTTTTTCGAGTCCCACAGAAACATGACCCGGCATTACTGTACCCGGCCGGGAAGCGGCGGAAAAAGAGCGATAGAAATCAGCCAGGGCAGCGCTGACCGCACCGCCATCGGGCATTTCGAACCCTACCTGACCCACAACTTATCGGCAAAGTCTGCCGGTGATAAAACCACCTTTGACCTGCTCGATGCCTACCAGCACTGGTCGGCGGCGGATGACAGCCAACCCGGTGTCTTTAGCACGGTTGATTTAAGCAGCTACAAACGCACCACCGCCCGCAACCCCTATATGAACATCCAGGTATCAAAAGCCTTAATGGACGGCCACAACGACATCTGGGGCCAGGATATAGTGCAATTTGTCAGTGAATTGATCCGCATGTCGACAACACCAAAAGAAGTTTATGAGCTGATGCTTAACAAACAGCAATAACCTTTGTTTACACCCGGTTAGCTTGCCAGTAATCCCGGCCAGCTAACCGGACTTTCTCTCAACCGGCTCACCATAGGCAAACTAAGCGCAATGCCGCAGGCATTATTACTGCTTTTTCTGCTTTTTAACCAGAAAATTTCGTCGCGCCAAAATGAAAAACTGCCCATACCACCCAATTAAAAGTATATTGTATACAAATCTTATGTTATAAAATTAAAAAGCATAAAAAACAGCCAACAAGATGACAACAATAAAACCCTCCCCTTTCCCGGCAACCTTCTATGTCGCCAATACCATGGAAATTTTTGAACGCCTGGCCTGGTACGGTATCTATACCCTGCTGGCAAGCTATATCATGACACCAACGGCCCAGGGAGGCCTGGGGCTGGGCAATAGCGAACGCGGTTTGATCATGGGAGTGGTGCCGTTTTTCCTGTACCTGTTCCCGGTTATCTCCGGTGCGCTGGCAGACAGGTTCGGCTACCGCAAGATGTTCCTGCTTTCTTTTATCTTGATGGCCCCCAGCTATTATCTGCTCGGTTATGCCACAGATCTCGCCAGTTTTATCAGTATCTTTATGCTGATCGCCCTCGGCGCCGGTATCTTTAAACCTGTGGTGATCGCCACCATCAGCCGCACCACAGACAGCAGCAACCGGGGGCTGGGTTTTGGCATCTTCTATATGATGGTCAATATCGGCGGTTTTCTGGGGCCGGTATTAGCCCCCGTTATCCAGAAAAATTACGGCTGGCAGTATGTGTTTATCTTCGCCGCCCTGTGGATAAGCCTCAACTTTATCCCGGCAATATTTTTTTACCGGGAGCCACAGCGCCAAGCCAATAATAAACCGTTAAAGCAGGTCTTTGCAGAAATGCAGCAGGTGCTGGGCAATGCCCGGCTGGCGTTGCTTGTGGTGCCGTTACTTTTCCTGCTGGTCGCCTTTTACGCCAGTTTGATCACCAGCGGCAAGGTCACCCTGATAGTAGCCGGTGCCTTGATCCTGCTTGCCCTGCTTTGGGACCTGGCATTAAAGCATCAACACCCAAGGCATACAAAAAGCCCCCTGCCCTGGTACCGGCAAAAAATGCAACTGGGCAACAAGGCATTTATGATTTATTTGCTGATCATCACAGGTTTCTGGACCGTTTACCTGCAGCTGTTTATCACCTTGCCGGTTTATATCCGCGACTTTGTCGACAGCTCAGATCTGGTCAGGCTATTACATCAGCTCAGCCCCTACCTGCACGACACCTTAACCGCCATCAAGCTCGACACCCTGGCCGCGGAGATCGCCCGGTTAACGCACGCCTTGCCTTTAGCCGATCTGCAAACGGCCCACCTCAGCCAGGCCTCCATCGGGGAAATCACCGCGGCTTTAGTCGCCCTCGACGTACGCGTGCCGGTGCAAGAGCTGCAACACGCCTTTATGCAAATCAGTCAGGCAGGTCAGTCAGAGGCGACCCGGTTAAGCCAGGAATATGCCCGCCTTTGGGCGCAGGAATACCGCCAGCTCAATCCCGCAACGCTATTAAGCCTGGATTTTTTAATGATCATCTTATTCCAGGTCGTCATCAGCCGCTTTATCGGTCAATTTAAACCCTTGCCGACCCTGATTGCCGGTACCGGCATTATTGCCCTTGCCATGCTCGCAGGCGGCTTCGCCCACGGCGTTATTTTTGGCGGCTTATTGATCGCCTGCTCGGTGATTATCTTTGCCATCGGGGAAATGACTGCCTCGCCCAAAAGCCAGGAATATGTCGCCTCCTTTGCCCCTCAAGATAAGGCCGCCATGTTTATGGGTTATTACTTTGTTTCCATGGCACTGGGCAATTTATTCGCCGGCCTGCTGTCCGGCTGGTTATATCAGTTAGTGGCCGTAGAGATGGCCAACCCTATGTTGATGTGGATTATTTTTGCCGGCCTGGGGCTGCTGACCTGTTTCGCCCTGTATCTTTTTAACCGGGAACTGGTGAAAGAAATCGAACAACAGCAATATCAGCTGACAACAACACTAGAAAGTGCAACAGGAAAATAAGCAGATGCTGACAAAAACAAAAAGCAAAACCGCCGAACAATTCCAACAATGGCAGATACCAGAGGAAGACGGTTCAAGACAGGAAAACACCCTCATCATAGAAACCCTTGAGTGCCATACCGGCGGCGAGCCGCTGCGCATTATCACCGGCGGTTTTCCTGAGCTTGCCGGCAGTACCATTTTAGAAAAAAGGCGCGACTGCCTGCAGCACTATGATGCCCTGCGCCGCGCCCTGATATTTGAACCCAGGGGACATGCCGATATGTACGGCGCCATCATTACCGAACCGGAGCGGGAAAACAGTCATTTTGGCGCCATTTTTATCCATAACGAAGGTTACAGCACTATGTGCGGCCATGCGGTGATCGCCCTGGCCAAATGTGCGGTGGAGTCCGGCGTGGTGACGCAAACAGGCGAAATCACTCAAGTGGTGATCGATGTTCCCTGCGGGCAAATCCATGCCCGCGCCTTTGCCCGGGGCAAGGTGGTCACCCGGGTAAGCTTTGACAGCGTGCCCTCTTTTGTTTATGCCGCCGGGCAAAGCATTTTTATTGACGGCATCGGCGAGGTTAATTTTGATATCGCCTTTGGCGGCGCTTTTTACGCCTATGTACAGGCATCACAGTTAGGGCTTGCATTAGTGCCGGAGCAACAGGAAAAACTCATCAACTACGGCAAAGAAATAAAAGCCGCCATCAGCAAAAAATTGCCCATTAGCCATCCGTTTGAAGCCGATTTGAGCTTTCTTTACGGCGTAATTTTTATTGATGACTCACCCGTTGACGGCGTGCATAGCCGCAATGTCTGCATTTTTGCCGACGGCGAGCTCGAT
The DNA here is from genome assembly GCF_947387555.1 of Thalassomonas sp. RHCl1. Taxonomy (GTDB): domain Bacteria; phylum Pseudomonadota; class Gammaproteobacteria; order Enterobacterales; family Alteromonadaceae; genus Thalassomonas. Next base: position 89,028 of record NZ_CANDNZ010000019.1, on the reverse strand, counting down.
CGTAGTCCCACCGGCAGCGGCGTCAGCGGCCGCATTGCCCTGCATGTCGCCAAAGGGCAAGTGCCGCTAAAACAGGACATCAGCATAGAGAGCATTTTAGGCAGCCAGTTTACCGTACAGGCCTGTGAGCAGCTTGATTATGACGGTTACCCGGCGGTGATCGCCCGGGTCAGCGGCCAGGCTTTTGTCTGCGGCAAAGGCCGGTGGCTGATCAACGAACAGGATCCGCTCAAACACGGTTTTCTCTTAAGGTAACTCCTGAACTATTTACAGGCATCAACAGCCAATAACGTCATTAACAATCAAAACAAGAGTAGCAATAGCATGAAACTCCAACACTTACGCCAGCAGCAGTTTACCCAAGACAGCGACGCCCTGCTTATTTTCAGCGACATCAATATCCACTACCTCAGCGAATTCTCCGGCCATGCCGCCACGATTTTACTTACCGGAAAAAACAGCTACCTGCTGACGGATTACCGCTACGTGGAACAGGCAAAAGTCCAGGCCGAAAATTTTACCGTGATTTGCCGGCAGCGGGAAAAACAGAGCCTGGCATCCCTGATCGCTGAACTGTTACAACAAGATGGCTGCTGCCGGCTGATGTTTGAGAGCGGCCATATTGACGTTAATGCGTGGCAACAAATAGCTCATGAAATCCGCCGCCTTGAAACGATAAAGCAAATAGAAGCGGTCACAGGTGCGGTGGAAAAGCTGCGTTATCACAAATCCGAACAGGAGATCACCGCCATTTCCCAGGCGGCACAAATTGCCGACCAGGCACTGGCCAATATCCTGCCCTTAGTCAAAGAAGGCATCACAGAGCGTGAACTGGCCATCGAGCTGGAATACCAGATGGCACTGCTGGGCTCGGAAGAAGTCTCCTTCGCCACCATTTTATTGTTTGGCGAACGCAGCGCCCTGCCTCACGGCATTCCTTCAAACAGAAAGCTTAAGCCGGGAGATCTGATTTTAATAGACTTTGGCGCTGTAATGAACGGCTACCGCTCGGATATGACCCGCACTTATGTTTTTGGCAAGGCCAGCGCCGAGCAGAAACAGGTTTATCAGCTGGTGCGAGACGCCCAGCAGGCAGCCCTGGATGCACTGACACCGGGCATCAGGGGAAGTGATTTATACCAGTATTCAGCGGATATTTTGCATGCCAGTGATTACAAAAACTATGCAGGAGAAGGATTGGGACATGGGGTTGGATTAGAGTTACATGAACTGCCCTTCATCGGCCCCGCCTGTGAGCAAAGCATAGAAAAAGACTGTGTTATCACTATAGAGCCGGGCATCTATATTCCCGGTTGGGGTGGCATCCGCATCGAAGATGATGTGGTATTGGCAGAAAACAGCGTGGAAATTCTTACCCGGGCCCCCAAAGACTTATTAGAGCTTTAAAGTAAGTAAAACCGTAGACAATAAGAGTAACAAATGAAGATTATCAGCGCAGAGCAAGTAGAACGACATTTAAACTTTAACGCTTTAATAAAAGAGCTTAAACAAGGTTTTAGCCGCTCTTTTATTATGCCGCAGCGCCAGACTTATGCCTTGGGAACAAATACCTTAGCTCCTGAAGGCAATAACTGTCGTGACGGCCTTGCCCTGTTACCGACGTGGAATGATGAGGTAATAGCCGCGAAAGTCTTCACCTATTTTCCGGACAACGAAAAAAACCATCAACTGCCGAGCCTGTTTTCCAAGATTTTGCTGTTCAGCAGGCAAAGCGGTGAACCCCTGGCGCTCCTTGACGGCACCAGCATCACCTACTGGCGCACCGCAGCGGTATCGGCACTGGCCAGCAGCTTGTTGTCCCGGGAAAACAGCCGACACCTGCTGTTATTTGGCACCGGCCAACTGGCCCCTTATTTACTGCATGCCCATTTAAGCGTGCGTGAACTAGACCGGGTGACCCTGTGGGGGCGGAGTACGACTAAGGTACAGGCCCTGCTTAAGCAATTCAGCGCCCTTTACCCGGAAGTTGATTTTCACGCCAGTGCTAAACTTGAACATGAAATCCCGACCGCCGATATCATTTGCTGCGCCACCGGCGCGAAAACCCCGCTGTTTAACGGCAAATGGCTGACGCCGGGCACTCATATCGATTGCCTGGGCAACCACTTAAAAGATGCCCGGGAGTGCGACAGCACGACCGTCAGCCGGGCCAGGGTATATGTTGACAGCTTAAGCAACTGTTTGGCTGAGGCGGGAGAATTGCTTATCCCCATTGCACAGGGAAATTTCAAGACAGAAGAAATTATCGGCGAACTTGCCGATATCTGTAGCCGTCAGGAAATATTGAGACAGACAGAAGAGGAAATCACCTTATTCAAATCCGTGGGCACGGCATTAAGCGACCTGCTTTGCGCCAACCTGGTTTATCAAAAGGTTAAAAAGGATGCGGGCAAACACAACTAAACTCTGTGTTCGCCCGCCAGGGAAAACTTAATTAATTGCCACTTGCTCGAGCCAGTTAAACCACTGCTGATCCAGGGACGTCGACCAGGAGCGTAATAAGGCCTGATACCCCTGCCAGTCCCCTTTGCGGGTAAAAGCCAGGGTTTGCTCGACCTTATCCCTGTGGTGCTCCATCATAAAACGCACCGCCAGGTAACCCCATTGATAGACACGCTCACTGCCGCTGTTGCTGTTGTAACTGGTATTAAATAACTCACTTAGCGGATACTGCTTGCTTGTTGCCAGTTGTTGCGCTTTCGGGTAATGATCCCCTTTGGCAATATACTCGGCAATGCCTTCGGACCACCAGACACCGTGCGGGTAATCCAGGTTAGGCTCAGGGCAAAACTCGGGGCCGGAATGATCATCGTGCAAGCCGTTACAAAAATCGCCATAACGGTTAAAACGGCTGTCGAGATAATGCACATATTCATGCTCGAGGTTCCACAAACCGCCGTTTTTTTCATAAGCAACAAATTCGGCATGGTTGTCCCTATCCTGCGGCAAACCTTCCAGATACATGCCGCCGTTATCCGTGGGCATATTAAAATGGGCGGTGGCATATTTCACATACTCGTCACGGGTATGATAAAAATTGGCCCTTAAGCTGTGGTTATAATCATCCGCCACCGGCTTACCCCGGGTGTTGAACAGCTGGTGGAATTTATTTTCCCGGATGATCAGCTCTTTACAGGCATTATCGACTGCCTGCTGCGTTAAAGCCTGGGAGCGTATGGTAATAGTAGCGTTGCAGTCAAATACCTGCGTCAGCACCTCATCGACTTTCGCTAACTTAACCGGCGCTGCTTTTTCAGCAGCCGGCTCGCCAGCTTTACTCGTCTGGCTGTGCTGTTGCGTGTTCAGGCAAGCCGTTAATAAGGCGCCGGTCGCGAGAACAAAAATTCCCCGGCCGGCATTAGCGAATGGCTTCATCAGACTTGCTCCCCACGCTCATCACCACTTTCATAACCAAAAGGATCATCAATACTATAGGCCGGCCGGGTAAACCACTTAGGTCCCTGCTCCGTCATATAAAAATGATCTTCCAAGCGCACGCCAAATTCGCCATAAATACAAATCATAGGCTCGTTGGAAAAGCACATACCGGCACTAAGCAGGGTTTTATCGCCGCGCACCAGGTAGGGGCCCTCATGGATATCCAGGCCGATGCCGTGGCCGGTACGGTGCGGTAAACCCGGCACCTGATAATCCGGCCCATAGCCCTGAGTTTCCAGATATTGCCGGGCACCGATATCTGCACTTTCGCAGGCAAACCCGATTTTGGCTGCGGCAAAGGCCGCCGCCTGGGCTTCTTTTTCATGTTGCCATACCAAACGCTGACGTTCACTGGCCTGGCCAAAAACATAACTGCGGGTAATATCTGAATTGTAACCATGCAGCAAACAGCCGGTATCTATCAACACCATGTCGTTTTCTTCGAGTACTTTCGGCGTTTTAACACCATGGGGATAGGCGGTATCACCACCGAACAGCACAATACAAAACGACGAGCCTTTTACCGCCCCGACTTTTCTGTGGGCCTGATAAATAAAACGGCTGACTTCATCTGTGGTGATACCGGGTCTTAATATCCTCGCCGCCGCCTTTTGTACCGCCAACGTCATATCTTTTGCCCGCTGCAACAGGGCAATTTCCGCCTCGGATTTGATCATGCGACAGGCCGATGTTACCGGCGCGCTGGAGATAAAATCCAGTGCTACGCCTTTATTTTTCGCCGCCTGAACCAGGCCGTCCACCAGGAAAAAGGGACTGGATTCATCGAGTGCCACCCGCCCCTGGCTGATGTCATTATCATAAAGCAGGTCCAGCAATAACTCATAGGGGGATTCATGCTCATGCCAGGGAGCCGAAGGGGCCTTGACCTGCATAAAACCGTCCAGGGTGCTTTGCTCAAACCAGGGAGCAATATAGACTAAATCGCCACGAGCCGGTAACAACGCTCCCACCATGCGCTCGGAAACAGACCACAAAGTGCCGGTAAAATAGGCAAGGTTAGTGCCGGCATTAATATACAAAGCGGCAATATCCTGTTCACGCATAAGTTGCTGCGCCCTGGCAATACGCTGTTGATATTCCGCCAGGGAAATTTCGGCGCTATCCCCGGTCATGTCCGATAATTTGCTTAATTCCAGCTCAGGTGTTGAGCCGCCTATACCCACTGCCATCTTAGTTACCTTTTACTATTTAGTTTTAATATTCAAATCAACATTGTATACAATATAAAATAAAACTTAAGGAAACAAGCAAATTATCTGATCATTTATCTGGTGGTAAGTATTGAAAGCGGTTTCCGGCTCGCTTAATATGCCGGTGCAAATTTGCAATTAAATTTATACACAGAGGTAAAAAATGTATTCAAGGAACGAACGCCATGCTGCTTTTGCAGTGATCAGCTCCTTTATTCTTGATCTTGCCGACAAGGCATTCCCCGAAGCTTGCATCATCGATGAAGCAGGCTTACTAAAAAAATCCAGCAATAACGGCGCCCACTTTTTCTTTAACGCCTACAATAAATTGATCGATCCCACCATCAGTTGGTTGGCAGACGAAGGTTATATCCGGGTCAGTAAATCCGCCGATGGCTGGGGTATCACCTTAACCAAATTCGGCGCAGCCTCGGTAAACCTGGAGTTTGAAAAAACCGGCGGTTACCTGTGCAACTTCATTACCGAAGATAATGGCAAGTATTTCACCGCCAATGAAGATATGTACGGACCCGCTTCGAAAAAGGTGATGCTCAAAGGGCCTGCCGTCGACTTTATTCCACAAGGCTGGCTTGGCTAGCGAGCATTTTCTTTGTTGATATCATGAGCAAAGGCTGAGTAGCTGGCTCCAAAAAAAACGGCAGTTAAACTGCCGTTTTTTTCTCTTTAGCCTTCCATAACCGCTATCGCTTGACTACTTCCCGGCTAAGGTATTTTTATCCGCATTATCAGCACTGACAGCTGCACTATCGGCATTAGCATCGCCGGTATAGCGCGCCAACCAATTGAACACTTCCTGATACCAAACAATCAGGTTATCCGGATTGCGGATATGATGATCTTCGCCCGGGAATACCACTAAACGGCTGTCGATACCTTTACGCTGCAAAGTGGTAAAAGCACCGAGACTTTGCGCATACGGCACACGGTAATCCAACTCCCCCTGGATCACCAGGGTCGGGGTTTGCCAGTTGTTGACAAAAGCCGCCGGGTTAAATTTGTTATAATCTTCACTGCCCTGCCACAGCGGACCGCCCATATCATGCTCCGGGAACCACAACTCTTCGGTACTGGTATAGAAGCTTGGCATATCAAATAAACCGGCATGATTGATCAGACATTTAAAGCGATCCGGCCAGTTACCGGCGATCCAGTTCATCATGTAACCGCCATAGGAAGCCCCTAAAGCACAGGCATTGTCGCCGTCTAACCATTTCTGGCTTTCCGTGATATAGGCTAAACCTTTTTGCAGGTCTTCCAGCGGTTTACCGCCCCAGTCACGGGCGATGGAGTCGGTAAAGGCCTGGCCGTAACCGGTAGAGCCGTGAAAGTCCACCATCACTACGCCATAGCCTTGCGCCGCCCATAACTGGGCGTTCCAGCGGTAATGGAACATGTTACCGAAGCTGCCCTGCGGGCCGCCGTGTACCAGATAAGCGATGGGGTATTTTTTCCCCTGCTCAAAGTTTGCCGGTTTCATCCAGTAACCGTGCACGGTTTCATTGTTCCAGCCCTTAAAGCTGAACTGCTCGTAATCACCGAATTGGATATCGGCAAGCTTGTCCTTATTGATATCGGTCAGTTGTTTAAAGCCGTAACCGTCGCTGTTGATGGCAAAGACATCTTTCGGGCTGTCCAGGGTATGGCGGGTGAACACGATCAAATCACCGGCAATGGATAAATCCCCCGAGCTGCCGACATTATAAACATTGCGGACATCACCGAACTCCGGATTAATAGCGAAGATACTCTTTTGTCCGACATCCTGCGCGGTCGCGAACAGGCTGCGGCTGTCGTCGCTAAACTTCAGTTCTTTAACGGAGCGATCCCACTGCTTGGCAATGTCTTTAACCTGGCCGGTGACATTGTCCCGTACCCGGATAGAGAATTTGTCGGACTCATAACCCGGCGTGTTCATCGCCTTATAGGCAAGGAAACGGCCGTTAGGAGAAAATACCGGCGCCGCATCCCAGGCTTTATTATCTGCTGTGATATTGGTGAATTTAATCTCGCTATCAGCAACTGAGTTAACGGCAGCTGAGCTCACGCTGGCTAAGTCAAGTTCGAACAAGTCAAAATTCGTGGTCCAGGCATTGTCTTTCGCCGGCTGTTTCGCAGAAAAAACCAGGGTTTTACCTTGCGGATGGAAACTGACTTCACCAATGCCGGCAATATCACCCTGCCAGTCAGGCATAATATCCGTGGCATTTTTGATCAAACCCGACTCTGGCAGGCTGGCAACAAAAAGATGCTCTTTATACTCGTTTAGCCAAGTGTCCCAATGACGCACCATCAGCTGATCATAAGTGCGAACATTATGTTTTTTCTTGCTGTCGGCTTCCCTGGCATCCCGGGTGCATTTAAGCGTCTGACAGCCGGGTTTAACCGTCATGGCAAGGGCGAAGGTCTTTTCATCTTCACTTAAAGTAAAACCATTGATATCCAAGGCTAAATCTGTAATTTGTCTGGCTTCACCACCATTTAACGGCAGCTGCCAAATTTGCGAAGAACCGCTGCGGCCCGATAGAAAATACAGGCTCTGGCCATCGGCAGAAAACACTACATTGTACTCGCCTTGCTGATGGCTGGTGAGCTGCTGCACTTTGCCGGATTTAATATCCTGGCGGTAAAGGTGGTTGTCTTTTGAAACCGTGCCCTTCTTCAGGCCATAAACCAGGGTATTGCCGTCCGGCGACAGTTTAACGTCATGGAGCTGGTTGAGGTTATTCAGGCTTTCTACGGTAAAGATTTCGGCACTGGCACTTGTTGCCAGGCCCGTAGCCAGGCTTATCAAAGATAATCCGGCCAGGGAAGAGAGTTTTTTCATGATTTATTTCTCTAGCGACTTGTTATTAATGTTTGAATGCTAGCGGGGAAAGCGGAAAAATCCGCAGCCCCCCGGTATTTCACATTCCTTGTGATATTCCCCGGCCTCGGGGAATTGGTATCCTTATAGCGAGCAGCTTAAGACTGTAATTTACTGTCCAGCTCTTCTATTTTGGCCTGCCAGATAGCAGGGCCGGTAACATGGGCAGACTCACCCAGGCTGTCAACGGCAACGGTCACCGGCATATCTTCCACTTCAAACTCGTAAATGGCTTCCATTCCCAAGTCTTCAAAAGCAACCACTTTCGCTTTTTTCACCGCTTTAGAAACCAGGTAAGCCGCACCGCCTACCGCCATCAGATAAACCGATTTATGGTTTTTAATGCTCTCAACCGTGGCAGGACCGCGCTCGGCTTTACCGATCGTGCCTAACAGGCCGGTTTCCGCCAGCATCATCTCGGTAAATTTATCCATACGGGTGGCCGTAGTAGGACCTGCAGGGCCTACCGCTTCATCACCTACAGCATCTACCGGTCCGACGTAATAGATAAACTTATTGGTAAAATCAACCCCTTCTGGCAAACCTTCACCGGATGCAAGCAATTGCTGGATACGCTTATGGGCAGCGTCACGGCCGGTTAAAATCTTACCGCTAAGCAATACGGTTTCACCGGTTTTCCAGTTGGCAACATCGGCCTTGGTCAGCTCATCGGCATTGACCCGGCGGACATTTTCACCCACCTCCCAGGTGATTTCCGGCCACTCTTCCAGTTTCGGCGGCGTTAAATCCGCAGGTCCCGAACCGTCAAGGTGGAAATGCACATGACGGGTCGCAGCGCAGTTGGGGATCATCACTACAGGCTTGGAAGCGGCATGGGTAGGTACGCTGTTGATTTTAACATCGACCACAGTTGTTAGACCGCCAAGACCCTGGGCACCAATACCAAGTTTATTAACCCGCTCGAAAATTTCCAGACGTAACTCTTCTTCGGCATTTTCCGGGCCGCGGGCGATCAGTTCCTGGATATCCACAGGATCCATCAGGCTTTCTTTGGCCAGCACCCCGGCTTTTTCCGCGGTACCGCCAATACCTATGCCTATCATGCCCGGCGGACACCAGCCGGCACCCATGGTCGGCAGGGTTTTCACCACCCAGTCCGCCACAGAATCACTCGGGTTTAACATTACCATCTTAGTTTTGTTTTCACTGCCGCCGCCTTTGGCTGCGATCATCACTTCAACCTGATCCCCTGCCACCATATCGATATGTACCACAGACGGGGTATTGTCTTTGGTGTTTTTACGCGCACCGGCAGGGTCGGCGACAATAGAAGCCCGCAGCGGGTTGTCCGGATTGAGATAGGCGCGGCGGGTGCCTTCATCGACCATTTGCTGCACTGTCATATCGGTTTTATCCCACTTAACATCCATACCGATTTTCACGAAACAGGTCACAATACCGGTATCCTGACAAATAGGACGTTTACCCATGGCAGACATGCGGGAGTTAATCAGGATTTGCGCGATGGCATCTTTCGCCGCCTGACTTTCTTCTTTGTTATAGGCCTGCTCCAGCGCCTGGATAAAGTCAATCGGGTGATAATAGGATATGTATTGCAAAGCATCGGCAACACTGTCAATTAAATCTTGCTGTTTAATGATAGCCATCTCTGTCTCTTTAAATCTCAAGTTAATAAGGCTGATCGCCGCAAGCATTGCGGCAAAGATCAATCAATAGTTGAAAGTTACAAATTTGCCGATATGATACCCTGCTTGTTCATGTGCTGCCAGTATCTTATCTCAAGACACGGCGGTTACTTGCCATAAATCATTATTTAGCTAAAGTTGATATCACCAAACGCCTGTGAAAAATAAAACCGATCATCGCCCTGCCAGCCAAATCACCACTAAAGTACTGGCATTAAACGACAATATTACGCCACTGGCATTTTTCACGCCCCTGTCCCATCAGCCCTGGGCTATCTGGCTGGATTCCTGCGACAGCGGCCATATAGACAGCCGTTACGATATTATCGTCTGGCAACCTGCGGTGACCCTGGAAACTTTTGCCGATATCACCAGGATTCATGACCGGGAAACGAATCGGCACCAGCAAAGCACAGAGGATCCCCTGAGCTTAGTTAAAAAACTTCAGGCGCAAGTTTTTAAAGGCAGTTCCTTAGAAATCAATGAACTGCCTTTTAACGGCGGCGCTATGGGCTATTTTTCCTATGATTTAGGCCGACGCTTTGAAAAGCTGCCACAAAGCGCCGAGCAGGATATAACACTCCCGGAAATGGCAGTAGGTATTTATCAGCAGGCGGTGATTTTTGATAATAAAAGCAGGCGCTATTTTTTAATGTGCCCCGAGCATAAACGCTTAGAAATAGAACAGCAGCTACAGGACGGGCTAAACGGCAAAGCAGCATTATCATCTTCGTCCTTTTCCCTGTCCTCTAACTGGCACTCAAATATGAGCAGGGCCAGTTACGGAGAAAAATTTAACCGGGTGCAAGACTACCTGCGCTCGGGTGATTGCTATCAAATCAACCTGGCACAAAGGTTTTCCGCCCGCTATCAGGGGGATGAATTTGCCGCTTACCGGGCGCTGAGGCAAAAAAATCAGGCCCCCTTTTCAGCGTTTATGCGCTTTGAAAACAGCGCGGTATTAAGTATCTCTCCCGAGCGCTTTATACGCCTGGAACAAGGCAAGGTACAAAGTAAACCCATCAAAGGCACACGACCGCGCAGCACTGATCCGCAAACAGATCAAGCCAACGCTACTGCCTTAAAGAGTGCCAGCAAAGACAGGGCAGAAAACCTGATGATAGTGGATTTACTCAGGAATGATATCAGCAAAACCTGCCTGCCGGGCTCGGTTAAAGTGCCGAAACTGTTTGATATCGAAAGCTTTCCTGCGGTGCACCATTTAGTCAGTACGGTAGAAGGAGAAATCGCCCCCGGCTTTGACGGCACCGACCTGCTGCGCGGCGCCTTTCCCGGCGGGTCTATCACCGGCGCACCGAAAATCCGCGCCATGGAGATCATCGAAGAATTAGAACCCCACAGGCGCAGCGTCTACTGCGGGTCAATCGGTTATCTGAGTGCCTGCGGCAATATGGATACCAGCATCACCATACGCACCTTGGTTTGTCACAAGAGCGCACAGGAAAAGACCATACATTGTTGGGCTGGCGGTGGTGTCGTTGCCGATTCCAAGGTAGACTGTGAATATCAGGAGACCTTTGACAAGGTCGAAAAAATATTGCCGGTATTGTCTGAACTGACATAAAGCAAGGCCGATTGCTTAATATAGTGCGAATACAGACTTTACCGAAATAAAGATCATCTTCAGCGAAAGGACTGTAAACAGAAGTATTCATGAATAAAAGCGAGTTCTTACAAAGATTTCAATTTCAGCGCCTGATGGCATCAAATAATACTTCCTGGCCCCATGGAAAATTAAAGGCGGCAGCGGTATTAGTGCCTCTGGTAGAAAAGCGTAATGCTTTAGATGTCTTGCTCACCAAGAGAGCCAGCCACTTAAAACACCACGGCGGCCAAATCAGCTTTCCCGGCGGTAAGGCCGAACCGGAAGATGAGAGTTTAATTGCCACCGCAGTACGTGAAGCCGAAGAAGAAATCGGCCTGAGCCCGGACAATGTCGAAATTATCGGCCAGCTCAATCCCTATCGCACCATTTCCGGTTATATCGTTACCCCGGTGATCGGTTTTGTGCCCGCAAACCTGAATTACCAGGCTGATGATAATGAAGTGGCTGAAATTTTCCAGGTACCCCTGCAGCATTTTTTAAACAGCCACAACCATCAAACCCTGCAGGCGATGCTGCATGGCCAACAACACCAGGTGCATTTTATGCCCTACCAACACTACAATATCTGGGGAGCAACCGCTGCAATGTTAAAAGATCTTGCTGAGCATCTGGTATAAAGGATGTGGTTGGGAAAATCTCCCTGCCAAGTCTGAAGCAGCTAGCGCAACCTCAGCAAACCATGGCAAGTTCCTTGGTAGTCAATCAAGCAGTCAAGAGACATCCCGTGAGGGGAATTGGCCGGTATTGATAACAGCCCATCAGCTTTTATCGTTAACATACTTCTGGTAATATCGAATTATTACATTGATAAAAGCCAGCGGCAATCAAAACCATACTAAAGGTAAAGACATGGAAATAGAAACTACCGCCAAGATATTTAAGGAGCTGGGACACCCAACCCGGCTGAAAATTTTTAAACGCCTGGTAAAAGCCGGCTTTGAAGGCCTGCCGGTGGGTTCACTGCAGGAAGAACTCACTATTCCGGGCTCGACCCTGTCCCATCATATTTCCAACCTCGCCTCCGCCGGCTTAATCCAACAAAGACGGGAAGGACGCACTCTCTATTGTGTCGTGGAATATGCCCGGCTACTTGCCGTGATCAGTTTTTTACAGGATGAGTGTTGTATCGATATGCCCGCCAGCTTACAAGATAACCAACAAAACAACGAAAAATAACCCTTCTGGCGCATCACTCCCCACCTCAGCCGTTATTTTTCAGTGCCACAGCGACAATACCCGGCATTGGCTTTTAGAAGTAAAAGCCAATTGCCTTTATCCATTCTATAATTAGCCTATAAATTTTGTTTTCCATAATGAAGACTTTCAGTTAACATTACCGAAGATAATTTCAATTTTATGCGATTGAAGCAAAATTAATTCAGGTTTATTCATGATTAGTGTATTTGATATGTTTTCCATCGGCATAGGTCCGTCCTCTTCCCATACGGTCGGTCCGATGCGTGCGGCAAAAAAGTTTATCGATGATCTGGCCGAACAGCAGCAGTTAACGGCGGTCGATCGTGTCAAATGTGAGCTCTTTGGCTCCCTCGGCCAAACAGGCATTGGCCACGGCACCGGCAAAGCGGTGATCCTCGGCTTATGCGGGGAAACCCCGGAAGATATCCCGGTAGAGTCGATTGAAACCTTGCTCGAGGATGTGGTCAGCAGCGAAACCATTGAACTTGACGGCAAACACAGGGTAAATTTCCCCAAAGGGGATGCCATCATCTATCACAGGCGTAAAACCCTGCCGGCCCATGCCAATGCCATGACTTTATTCGCCTACCGGGGAGACGAGCTGTTATTGGAGCAGACGTATTATTCCATCGGCGGCGGCTTTATTGTCCAGGATTGTGATTTTGAAAAAGAAAAAGACAAGGCATTGTCCCTGCACGACAATATCAACCGTCCCCACAGGTTCAGCAGCGCCGACGAATTGATCAAACTCGCCACCGACAAAGGTTTAAGCATCAGCACTATCATGCTTGATAACGAGAAGTGCTTAAACGATGAAGACACCATACGGACAAAACTTATCGGCATCTGGCAGGCAATGCGCGACAGTGTTGACCGCGGTATCCGCACCGAAGGCATCTTACCCGGCGGCTTAAAAGTGATGCGCCGGGCCCCCGCCCTGCACCGCTCCTTGTGTGTCGAACAAAACAACGATCCGCTAACCGCCATGGACTGGGTGAATTTATTTGCCCTGGCGGTTAATGAAGAAAACGCCGCCGGCAGCCGGGTAGTCACCGCGCCAACCAACGGCGCCGCCGGCATCATTCCCGCGGTATTATGTTATTACGATAAATTTATTAAGCCGGTAACCGATGAAGATTGCATCCGCTACCTGTTAACGGCCGCCGCCATCGGTATCCTCTATAAAACCAACGCCTCTATCTCCGGCGCCGAAGTCGGCTGCCAGGGCGAAGTGGGCGTCGCCTGCTCTATGGCGGCCGGTGCCTTAACCGAGATCATGGGGGGCAGCCCCAAACAGGTAGAAAATGCCGCAGAAATCGGTATGGAGCACAATTTAGGCCTCACCTGTGATCCCGTCGGCGGCTTGGTACAAGTACCCTGTATTGAGCGTAATGCCATGGGCTCGGTTAAAGCCATTAACGCCTCACGTTTGGCGCTCAGAGGCACAGGCACGCAAAAAGTCTCCCTGGACAAGGTCATCAAGACCATGTGGGATACCGGCAATGATATGAAGAGTAAATATAAAGAAACTTCCCGCGGCGGTTTGGCGGTTAATATTATCGAATGTTAATGTCTTTGACTTAGCGAAAAAAAGGGGCTACATGCCCCTTTGTTTTATCTGTTAATAAATTGGTTTAGCGCACCGGCAGTTCAACATCCGCCAGCAACTCTTCAATTTCATGATTACTTTTAAGCAACATGGCCCGTGTCACCAGGTCCCGGGTGAAGAAATGAGGGACAAAACGCCTCTGAGTTTTTCTATAAACAAATTATTGCTAACGCACCGGCAGTTCAACATCCGCTAGCAGTTCTTCAATCTCATGATTACTTTTAAGCAGCATGGCCCGTGTCACCAGGTCCCGGGTGAGATGGGGAGCAAAGCGCTCAATGAAATCAAACATATAACCACGCAGGAAAGTGCCGCGGCGAAAGCCTATTTTGGTGGTGCTGGCCTTAAATAAATGACTGGCATCCAGGGTGACCAGATCGCTGTCAATGTCCGGCTCCATCGCCATAGAGGCAATCACCCCAATGCCCACGCCTAAACGGACATAGGTTTTAATGACATCGGCATCGGTAGCGGTAAAGGCGATTTTCGGCTCTACCCCGGCATCACTAAAGGCGGTATCAAGCTCAGAGCGGCCGGTAAAACCAAAAACATAGGTTACCAGGGAATACTGGGCAATATCTTCTATGGTCAGCGTTTTTTTCTTCGCCAGCGGATGATCCGGGCGCACGATAATGCTGCGGTTCCAGTGATAACAGGGCAGCATCACCAGATCGTTATACAAGTGCAAAGACTCAGTGGCAATGGCAAAGTCCGCTTCCCCTTTGGCCGCCGCATCGCTGATTTGTGCCGGGGTGCCTTGGTACATATGTAAAGACACTTTGGAATATTTCTTAATAAACCCCTGGATCACTGAGGGTAAGGCATAACGGGCCTGGGTGTGGGTAGTCGCGATCCTTAATTTCCCCTCATCCGGCTGGGTATGCTCACGGGCAACCGCTTTGATCCCTTCCACCTTAGACAAAATCTGGGTGGCAATGTTGATTACTTCCTGCCCTGCCGGGGTGACATGGGTCAGGTGTTTGCCGCTACGGCCGAAGATCTGAATGCCCAATTCGTCTTCAAGCATTCTCACCTGTTTACTGATGCCGGGCTGAGAGGTATATAAATGCTCGGCGGTCGCGGAAACATTTAAGTTATTATTCTGGACTTCGACAATATAGCGGAGCTGTTGCAACTTCATAATTTTGGTTCAGAGGATCTGCTTATTCGAAAAATATATACTTAATTAAAAATTTATTCCATATTATTTTTAATGTTTCTGAATAATTTATTTCACCGAATAAAATATATTCCTTAATAACTAATAGAGATATTAACTAAATAGAGGTAATATAAATCTAACAAGTCGTTAAATATATATAAAAAGCGTACTAGACTATGATAAATATCACTATTTTTATAGGCTGCGTTATTTTGTCTTTTTATAAACATGAGTATTCAATATGATCGCTATTATCATTGGCTTAATTATTGCGTTGGTCATCATTGTTGTGGTGGTTAATGGCATCCAGCAACACAAAGAAAAAGTAGAAGCTGAAAAACGGGTGCGCATCTCCAAGCAAAAAGCCATTATCGATGAAACCGAAGAGCTGATTTTAAACGTCACTAACCTGCCGCCGAACCCCGGAATAAACAACATTCTCAACCGTAGAATGTTAAACGCCGCCAAAGAAATGCTGCGCTTGAGTCCGGAGTCAAAAAACGTCGGCCGGCGCATACAAGAAATTGAAGCCCGTATCTCAGCCTCCGAGGACCTGGCCACGGCGCAAACCGGTGAAGAAGCCTTTATCCTGCCGGATAACGAGCAACAGTTGATCGCAATATTGCAATGCATTAAAAAATTACGCGCGGTATTAAAATCTGAGCAGTCTAAAGGCGCCCTCGATGCCCAGACATTTACCAGAGAAGATCAACGCCTCAATACCATGCAATTGAAAATTAATATCGAAAGTTTATTAAAAAGAGGCGACTCGGCATATACCAAGGAAATGGTGGGCTCGGCCAGACAATATTACGAGAAAGCCTTGCAAACCCTGAGCGATCATCCGGTCAAAAATGACTATGTCATCACCAAGCAGGAAGAAATTGCCCAGAAACTGGACAATATCGCTGCCGAGCTCAGAAACAGCAATGCCCAGGCCAGGGAGAAAAAAGCGAAGGAAGACGAGGACGAGTTGGATATGCTGTTCCAGCCGAAAAAGAAATGGTGATACCGGCACGATAGTATTGTTATCGCCCCTCCAATAGCTCCTGAATATAAAATTCCTGCCGGCAATAGCAGGAATTTTTTTATCTGGACTCAAAGCACCGAGTCACTGGCGCAGGAAGGCATTTCCAGCTGATCCGGATAAAAAGGCAGCTCAGGGGGAATAAAACCTTTGTCTATGCCCCGCAGCAACTGGGTTGCATCATAGGCATTCATGGGTTTGGCAAAATAATACCCCTGGAAATAATCGCAACCGAGTTTTTGTAAAATCGCCACCTGCTCTTTATTTTCCACCCCTTCAACCAGGACATTAAATTGCAGCTCCTGCGTCATGGCGGCAATGGCTTTGACGATTGCCTGATCATCAATATTATGTTCAAGCTCGGTAATAAATGACCTGTCGATTTTTAAGGTATGCACCGGCAATTTCTTTAAATAACTCAGGGAAGAATAGCCGGTGCCAAAATCATCCAGTGACACTTGCACCCCGATTTCCCGCAAAGAATTTAGAATAGCAATAGCAGTATCAACGTCTGTCATCGCCATGGTCTCGGTGACTTCTACCCCGAGAAAACCGGTTTTTAACTGATATTTTTCTATCGCGCTGATGATAAGCTCAGCAAGATGGGGCTGAGAGAATTGCCGGGCAGACAGGTTCACCCCGACTTTGGTGTTAAAACCCATTTCATTATTCCAGCGGCACAGTTGCTGACAAACGCTGTGAAGAATAAACTCCCCAAGCGGTAAAATTAACCCGGTTTCTTCGGCAATCGGGATAAACTCATCCGGGGCAATAAAACCTTTTTCCGGATGGATCCACCTGACCAGGGCCTCAAACGAGGTGATTTCATGGCTGTTGGCGTCCACTATCGGCTGGTAATACACCTGAATATCACCGGCTTCTATTGCATCTAACAACTCTTCTTCTATCCATAATAACCGCAGGGCATAATCATGCATCTGCTTGTCAAAAATCACATGGATATTACCGCCTTTAAGTTTTGCCTGATACATGGCCGTGTCGGCATCACGCAAAATATCACTGTAGGTCTCATAGTTATTATACTTTTTATTGGACAAGACAATACCGGAAGAGGCGGTCACGGTGATCTGGTGAGTATTGATCGCCATAGGCAAAGCAATTTCACTTTGTATCCTGTTGACCACAGAAAGAATTTTCGGCATGGAATCAACATTATCAAGCAGGCAAACAAAAGTATCGCTGCTAAAACGACTGAGCATATCGATATCCCTGAGCTGGGCCAGCACTTTCTGACTGACCCGGCGCAGCACTTCATCACCGAACTCATGATTTAAGCCATCATTGATCACCCGAAAACGGTCCAGGTCGATAAAGATCACGGCAAAACTATAATCGTCGTCCAGTTTTGCTCTTTTAAGCGCCAGCTTTAACCGTTCAAACATCATAGAGCGCTCGGGTAAACCGGTAATGGGATCCTGGATGGCATTTTTTTTCAGCTGCTCTTCAAAGGAAATGCGCCGGGAAATGTCTCTAAACGCAAAGATCAGGCCGTTATACTGACCGTTTTTGTCTTCAAGCGAAGCGACATTGAGCTCTACCGGCACTGTGCCTTCGTTATAGTTTTTCAGCAAATAATTATTCTGATGATGACAGTTTTGTTTTTCCTGCAACCAGACATTAATGTCGACATTGTCTATACCTGTGTTTAAGTCGACAAAACACAGCATGTCGGTAACCATTCGCCCGATAGGCACAAAATCGAACTTGCACAATTCAATGGCTTTAGGGTTTGCCAGAAAAATTTTGCCGTCTTGATCACAGGAAATCACCGCATCTTCTATGCTGTCCAGCGCCACTTTAAGCTTATTGGCGGTATCATGGAGTTTATGATCGACACCGTGCTTATAAAGGGCGATTTCTATGGTGATTTCCAGCTCCCGGCTGTCTATCGGTTTAAGGATATAGCCAAACGGGGTGGTGATTTTCGCCCGCTCGAGCACATCATTACTGGAATAGGCAGTACAAAAGATGATTGGGATATCCTGGGTTTCATGTATTTCACCAGCAATATCGATACCGTCTTTATCGGCATTGAGATTAATATCCATTAAAATCAAGTCAGGGACCAGCTCTGCGGCACTGGACAACGCCAGCTCCGGAGTGCCGCAGGTGGCGACCACTTCATACTTCATGCGCCCCAGGCGGATGGAAAGCTCCCGCGCCACCAGGGCCTCATCTTCCACCACCATAATACGAGCTTTTGGCTTCTCTTGCATTGACTCCATTGCTTAGCCCTTCTCAATTTCTTTTTTAGGAAACTCGATAACAAAAGTAGAACCATCTCCCTTGATCAGGTCGATTTTGCCTTTTATCTGTTCGGTTAGAATACAAACAATTTCCATCCCCAGGGATGAGGTCTTGCGAAAATCGACCCCTTCGGCAAAGCCGACGCCATTGTCCTTCACTTTTAAAATATAGTGTTCATCATCCGGTTTCATTTCGATCAGGACCACCGCCTGCCCTTCAAAACCTTTAAAGGCATGCTTATAGGCATTGGAAACAAGTTCATTGATGATCAAACCACAAGGCACTGCCGTATCAATATCGAGATAGACATCTTCGGCGTCGATACAGATATCGATGCCGTAAGTATTTGAGCTGTACACCCGGCTTAAGGTACCGGCAAGCAAATGAATATAATCGTTGAAGTCAATTTCCAAAAAGTTTTCCGACTGGTACAGGCTTTCATGAATCAAGGACATCGAACGTATACGGTTCTGGCTTTCCGCCAGCAGCTCAGAAAACTCGGGGTTGTTATTGGCAATAGACTGCATATTCAACAGGCTGGAAATCACCTGCATATTGTTTTTTACCCTGTGGTGAATTTCTTTTAACAGCACATTTTTTTCCTGCAGCGACAAGGTCAGCTGATGCTCGGCATCCTGCTGTTTGGTAATTTCCTGTTCAAGCTCCAGGGTACGTTTATGTACCAAAGCCTCAAGCCGGTCACGATAACGCTTGAGCTCATCTTCCGAGTGCTTGATTTCAGTAACATCATGAGCCACGGCAATAATATGCTCGGAGTTGCCTTCATTAGACACCACCTTAGTCAGGCCTAAGTCGACAATGACTTTTTCATGCCCTTTAAAATGTTCGCATAACCCCTGCCACTGGCCGTGTTCAAGTACCGCAGATAACGCCTGGGCGCCTTTTTTCACATGGGTTAACAAAGAGTGATCCATGCCGGTCTCCTGCACTGCTTCCTGATGGCCGGATACCGGCTCACAGCCGAGCAACCCTTTAAAAGACTGGTTTTGATAAAGATAATTACCTTCAAGATTAATGATTGCCACCCCGTCCGAGGCTTCATCCAGGCAATAGAGATACATGCGCAGTTTTTGGTTAAAGCTTGCTTCCACCTGCTTATTGGCGCTTTTTTTCATCAGATAAAAGGTCAGGATGCTAAAAAGCACCACCAGCAGGGAATAAAACATATAAGCCGCGGTACTGCGCCACGGAGGCGATTTTACCGTCAGGTTTATCATCAGCGGCTCACTCCAGATACCGGCATTGTTAGAGCCCTTCACTTCAAAGGTATAATTGCCGGGGATCAAATTGGTATAATTGGCCTGGTTACGTCTGCTGGGTACCGACCATTGCTCCTGCAACCCAAGCAAACGGAACTGAAATTTATTCTTTTGCGGCTGGGTGAAATCCAGACTGGCAAATTCAAAAGACACAAAATTTTCAAAATAATCCAGCTCTATCGCTTTAACATCCACCAGGGCCTGGGAGAGCTCCTTAGGTTTATTCAAGACATTAAACTGGGTCAGGACAATATCCGGCCGGTGCTGGTTAACGCTGAGCAGCAAATGCCTGGGATTAAAACGGTTGAAACCGTTATTGCCGCCAAAATACAGGGTGCCGTCGTTGGCTTTATGATAGGCGCCACTGTTAAATTCATTCCCCTGCAAGCCGTGGTTGAGGCCAAAATTCCTGATTTTCCCGGTTTCCGGAGCCATGGCGCTCAAGCCTTTATTGGAAGATAACCAGATCATGCCGGAGTCATCTTCTAAAAGCCCAAAAATCACGTTACTGTTAAGATCGTTCTGGCGGTTGAAGTGGGTGACATTAACCACACTGAAATCTTTCATGTTCAGCTCAACCTTAAGCAGTCCCTGATCTTTACTGCCCAGCCACAAAGAGTCATTGGTTGCCAATATCGAAATAAAGGAGTTAACGTTGCCGTCTGCCGTCTCCGCCAGCGTCAATGCCAGGCGGCGCATTTTTTTCTCTGCCAAAGAATAATAGGCAACGCCGCCGCCATCGGTGGCAAACCAGATAATGCCGTCGGGTCCCTCGGAGATGCCGATGACACGGTCGCTGCCGAGGGAGTCGGGATCACTCTCATCATGCTGGAAACGTTGGAACTTTCCTTGCCGGTAAAGATTTACCCCACCACCAAAAGTTGCCGCCCAGATATTTTTTTGCGAATCTTCAAATAACCGGGTAATGCCGTTATGGCTGATAGAGGCAGGATCATCGGTATTATGACGGTATATAGTAAAGCCTGTTTCATTGGGCGCTTTGACATTGAGACCGCCGCGCATGGTGCCCACCCATAACCGCTTTTGCGAGTCCACTAATAAGGACATTACCCTGGCATCGCTGAGCGAGCCGGGCTTTTCTGAAGGCATATAATGCTCAAACATTTTCGTGCGGGTATCATAATGATTCAGGCCGCCTCCCCAGGTACCGATCCACACCACGCCACCAGGAGCATCGGCAATAGAAGTGATGATATTCGAACTTAAGCTTGACGGCGCCTTATCAATTTTTTTGACATGCTCTATCGAGCCCAACCTGGCATTCCATTTGTTCAAACCGGCGAAGGTCCCCACCCAGATCACCCCGCCTTTATCCTGAACTATGGTCGTAACCCTATTGTCGCTGAGGGAATAGCGTGAAGCCATTTCATGATTAAAACGCAAAAAGCCGCGAAAGTCGCTGTTCCATAAATTCAAACCAGAATCGGTTCCCACCCAGATACGCCCGTCCGAGTCCTGGAAAATCGTCCGTACCCGGTTATCCGCCAGGCTATAAAAATTCTGCTCCTGGTGCTTGTGCTGGGTTACCGTGCGTTGATGGGGGTTGATAATCGCAAGACCGGCATCATAGGTACCTACCCAAACAGTACCGTCCTGCATAGGTTCAAGGGTGAGTATTTTATCCGACGGCAGCGAAACCCGGCTTTGCTCCTGATGGCGATAATGGACAAAACGATCATTTTTACTGTCCCACATATTAACGCCGCCATTTTCGGTGGCAATCCAAATCCGCCCCTGTTGATCGGATTTTATATCCCGGATATTATTGGAAGACAGGCTATTGGCATTATCAAGACGGTTAAGATGACGGACTTTTTGCTTAGCTAAATCAAGCAGATAAAGGCCTGAAGACTCTGTGCCCACCCAGATAATACCGTCTTCACTTTGGTGTAATACCTTGACATTAACCAGTTCCAGCGGCTCCTGGCCGTCAAAGCCCTGGAAACGGCGAAAGCTTTGCCGGTATTTATCATAGATATTTAATCCGCCGCCTAAGGTCGCTACCCATAAGGTACCGGCTTTATCATCAAGCAAATCACTAATATAATCGTTGGATATGCTGCTTGGATCCCCGGGATTATTAAGAAATTGCTCCACCTTACGTCCGTCCCAGCGATTTAAGCCCTCCTGGGTGCCTATCCAGATAAAACCGTATTTATCCTGGGTAACCGCAGTGATCGAATCCTGGCTTAAGCCATCTTGTGAAAGCAGCTGGGAAAATACCGGGTTCTCATTGGCTGCTACACTAAGGCTCAGGCCCAACAAGAATAAGAAGCAGAAGATTAACTTGTTCATTTGTTATTTCTTGTATCTGTGATTAATAAATCGTCCGCGGCCTGAACATCATAGAGTAGGGAAATAACTTCCTTTTCTGCCATATTTTGGGGCTCGGAAAGTATTTTTCTATAATCTCCCCGGCTTAAGCCCAGTTGTCCCGCCCGGATACAGGACCAGGTGCCGTCTCCCTTCTCCCGGGCCAGTTTAATGGCGCTTTCGGCAATCGAAACCACCTGCTCCCAGGTAAACAGACTTGGCTGGGTGATGGAGAATGGAAAATAACTGATCCCCGCCGATGCCGTCACCGAAATAGATTCGGCCTTTAACACTATGTTATGGCTCTCGATCGTGCTGATCAGGCGTTTGGCCAATAACAATATCGCCTCAATGTCGTCGGTCTCCCCCGCCACCAGAAAGGATCCTTCTCCCCAGCGGGCTAACACGTCCCCCTGGCGGCATTTTTTAGACACTTGCCGGGAGATGGACAACATCACCGCATCACCGGTACCATAACCATGGGCCTCATTGATCTGGAAAAAGTCATCTATTTCAAAAACCACAAAGAATATCGGCCGGTTTTTGGCAATCGTTTCCGTCAGGGTCATCTTTTCCAGGCGCCGCTCGAGGTTTTTGGCGATTTTACTCATATAATCAACCACAAACCTGCGATTATGCAGCCCGGTCCCTATGTCGGTAATACACACTTCCGCCAATTGTTTATTGGCGCTTTTAAGCTCTTCGTTCCTTTCTTCAAGCTGGCTGCTTCTTTTTCGCAATTCCTGGGTTTTTTCTTCGACTTTAAGTTTAAGCTCTCGGCTGTTAATGGCTTCTTTTTTCAGCCTGTGCAGGTGCATCAGATAAAGCAGGCTTAAAAACAGCATAAACAGGACAAAATAACCTAAATAGGCGATTTTCGTCCGATACCAGGGCGGTAAAACCGTCACTTTTAACTGCATCGCATCCTGATTCCAGACCCCGTCGTTATTGGCGGCTTCTACCTTAAAACTGTACTGGCCGCTGGGTAAATTGGTATAAGTGGCGCGGTGCACCTTATCCGGGTTAATCCAGTCATTATCATAACCTTCAAGCTTATAGCGGTAGCGGTTATCTTCCACCACGGCAAAATCCAGTGCGGCAAATTCAAAACTGACCGAGTACTCATGGGCGTTTAAGGTAAGAGATTCAAGTAAGTGGGTCGCCACCTCCCCCAGCAAAGGACTGTTGATCTTAATAATCTTGGTCAGGGCCACCTTAGGCGGGTGCTGATTTCTGAGAATTTCGGTGGGATAAAAGGCATTAAAGCCGTTGGAGCCGCCAAAAAACATCTTGCCTGAGCGGGCCTTAAAGTGTGCCCCGGAATTAAATTCAAAGGACTGCAGGCCGTGATGCGGGCCGTAATGCTGTAAAAGATTGCTTTGCGGGGAAAATTTAGTGATACCCCGGTTGGAACTAAACCAGATATCCCCTTTGGAGTCTTCCAGGATACCGTAAATGGCATTGCTTTTAAGGCCGTCGACCCGGGAAATATGGCTAAATACCGCTTGTTGCTTTTTGCTTTCCGCGCTGGTTAATTTATTGACTCCATTGCCCTGGGAGCCGATCCATAAATTGCCCTGTTTATCCTCCATCATGGTCCAGTTCTCATTGCTGCTGATAGAGTCGGGATTTGACGGGTCGTGCTGATAGTGGATAAAGTGACCGGTTTTAGGGTTCAGCTTGGCGATGCCACCGCCAAACAGGCTGACCCAAATGGTGCCGTTTCGGCTGGTGAGCACATAAACCACCTTGTTATTGGCAAGACTATTGGCATCCCCTTCACGGTGACGAAAAACAGTAAAGTCATCGCTGGCCTTATTATAACGAAATAAGCCGCCGCCATAGCTGGCGATCCATAAATCCCCTTCGTTATCCACAGATAACCGGGTAATGCCCCCTTTTTTCAGCCAGTTATCCCTGGCATCGTCCGGCGGATAATGCTTCAGTTCCCCTGTGGTTAAGTCCATCCTCATTAACCCCGAGGCAAAAGTACCTATCCATAAGTGATTATTTTCCGCCGTTAACGCGGTTATTCTTTCATCCACCAGGCCATTTTCTTTACCGTAATGCTGGAACTTGCCACTTTGCTGCGAATATTTTTCCAGCCCGGCATAAGTGCCGACCCAAATGGTGTCGTCATCGGACTGGGTAAAGGTTAATACGGTATTTGAGCGCAGTCCCTCAAGATTATTGCCTGACTGGCGAAACAATTCAAACGAGGTAGTCTGGTAATTCCATAAATTAATGCCGGCATGGGTGCCCACCCAAAGCACTTTACCTTCGTCCTGAAACAAACTGATCACCCGGTCATCCGTCAGGCTGTTGGTATTTGAGGCTTCCTTGTAATAACCGAGGAAAGTATCGCTTTCACTGCGATATTCGAATAAGCCGTTATCTGTGGCAAACCATAATACCCCGCGGTGATCCTGCATAATATCGCGGATCAAATTGCTGGTCAGGCCGTGCCCGGAATCGACATGATAGCGTTTGACAAACCCGGTTCTGGGATTGTAACGGTTAAGCCCCTGATCATAAGTGCCTATCCACAACATGCCATCCATAGATTCAAACATGGTACGGATCCGGTCACTGCTGATAGAGTTTTCATCCTGGGGATCATGGCGAAAATGGCGCACGGTTTTCCTGCCGATATCCATTTGATTCAAGCCGCCGCCATCGGTGCCGATCCACAAGGTCCCGTGTTGCTCCTGAAGTACGGCGCGGATCTTATTGCTGCTCAGCGACATAGGGTTATTATCATCGGCAACAAAACGCTCGAATTTCCCGGTCTCCATGTTGTAGCGGTTCAATCCCGAGTCCGTGCCCAGCCATAAGTCTGAGGCATTATCCTCAATAATGGCGCGAACAATATTGCCGGAAATACTGTTTTCGTCCCCGGGATCATGCTTAAAATGGGTAAAGCTGCGGCCATCTTTATTGAGCAGGTTTAAGCCGCCGCCATCGGTGCCCACCCATAACCTGCCGTCGGAACTTTCCAGCAACGACCAGATCCAGTCTTTACTCAGGCTCTGCTCTTTTTTCGGATCATGCAAATAAGTCACAAATTCATTACCGTCATAACGGTTAAGGCCTTCCGAAGTGGCAAACCAGACAAACCCATAATTATCCTGCAATATCTGGTAAACGGAATCTTGCGATAAACCGTCATTCACGGTTAAGTGTCTGAATCTCACGTTTTGAGCAATTTCCGACCCCCAGACGGGAAACAGCAAACACAACAGCGCCAGTCCCAGGCAAATACGGCTGGCTGCCGGTAACCATTTATTAAAATTCAATAGCGCAGGTATTGTTAAATTAATCATGATCATAACGAATATTCACATCCTTAATACTTTTACTTCAGCCTGGTACATCAACAAATAACAAATTATCACCACCCTTAAGCCAGCATAACCGAACCTCAACTGGCTAATATCTTGCGCAAGGTCGGGGCGGAAACCCCGACAAAGGTTGCAATATCCTGCCGGTTCATCCCCCCCTGCTCCGCCAAGCGGCTTAATATTTGCCTTAACTGTTGCAGGCGGTTGATGCCGGGCGTTGGCGGCAGTTCAAGCCAGTCGGTTAACGCCTCCACCAACAAAAACTCCTGAACCTGCAAAACCGGCGGCAAGGCACTTTGGGATAAGGCCTCGATACGGCGCCGTAAAGTGGCTTCCGGTAACCCCAGGATACGGGCTGACTTACTGATATTGCCTTTACCTTGTACCTTGGCTAAGCGGATCACTTCCGCTTCAAGCCATTTACCGCATTCAAAAATAGCATCACTGTCTTTTAAAATATTGATGCAAGAGGTCAGTGCCTGCACCATTTTATCCTGTGGCTGTACGCCGATATCGGCGACTTTATGTCCCTGTGCTTCAGCAGCAGAAAAATCTGCCATATTGCTTACTGCTGACTGTCCGCTTCCTCCCTCGGCATTGTCATTAAAAGAACATTCCCAGCGATGACTCGGCTCCCGCAGCGTCAGATGGGTGGCATCGATATAAGGGCTGTTGCAAATAATCACCGCCCGCATCAACTGGTTTCTAAGCTCGCGGACATTGCCCGGCCAGTCGTGCTGGCGCAT
This sequence comes from Thalassomonas sp. RHCl1, assembly GCF_947387555.1. Taxonomy (GTDB): domain Bacteria; phylum Pseudomonadota; class Gammaproteobacteria; order Enterobacterales; family Alteromonadaceae; genus Thalassomonas. Next base: position 63,216 of record NZ_CANDNZ010000019.1, on the reverse strand, counting down.
CGCCCGGCTTGCCGTTTCGGTAAAACCTTTAATTTCTTTGTTATAATGCTGGTTGAACTGACGCAGGTAATGCTCGGCTATCGGCATAATATCCATCGCCCTTTGCCGTAAATTAGGACTGTGCAGTGAAAAAACATTAAGACGGTAGAACAAATCCTTACGAAAACGCCCTTTTTCTACTTCGGTGGCTAAATCCCGGTTGGTGGCGACAATCAGGCGGACATCCACCGTTTCCACCTGGTTGCTGCCCACCGGAGAAAAAGTGCCTTCCTGGGCAAAACGCAGCAAGTGAATTTGCAGCTCCAACGGCAATTCACCGATTTCATCTAAAAACAGCGTACCGGTATCCGCTTCTTTAAATTTTCCTAAATGGGATTCATTGGCGTTGGTAAATGACCCCTTTTTGTGGCCAAAGAGCTCACTGGCAATCAAACTCGGTACTATCGCCCCACAGTCCACCACCACATAAGGCTTATGTTTGCGTAAACTGACCTTGTGTATCATGCGCGCCAGCAACTCTTTGCCTGTGCCCGATTCGCCGGAAATCATCACAGGTGCATCGGTAGGCGCCAGCGTCCTGACCTCCTGCATTAAGGACTCCATGATTGTAGACTCGAATATCAACTCGCTGTCGAGTACATTTTCTTCAAATCCCTGTAATTCTTTTTGAATACGCAACTGCTCTTTCGAGGCTAAAATCACCCGGTCAACGGCGACCCCTAAATAACCCGACAAAGTCTCCAGCGCCGAAATCTGTTTTTTATCCAACAGATGCCCGCTCTTGCGGTATAACAGCAACAAACCCAACCCCCTGTGCTCGACGCTGAGCGGCAATCCATAACAGCAGATATGCTCCGGGTTGTCGCTGTCGACGGAAAAAAGTTTCGTTTCGCCGCTAAAGGCCAGCTCATTGATTTGCGGGGTAAGTTTAAAACTAAAGTCTTCTGGATCAAGGGGATATAACTCGGTATTGATATCCTTGACAATCAACTCCACCGGTTCATTATCGAGTTTCAACCAGAAGGCGCCGGCGACAAGCTGCAGAGACTGCATCAAATTGCTGACTATGCCTTCGGATAAGGAGTGGATATCAGTACAGTGGACAACGGTATTTACCGAATTCCACAACAACATCAAGCCCTTAATGTCATTATTGATATCAGGGGAAAACTTACCGCTCATACGGTCAATATCAGCGAGAAAATGATGCTGTTTGTCTTCCTCCCAGCAACGAATACAATCCCCCCCGGCTTCATGGGCGGTATTTAACGCCCAGGTAGCATGTCTGAACAGGGTGATCGGTAAATTAATGCCGCTGGCATCATTACCTTGCTCTAATTCAGCAATACCTATGCTGAAGGTCAGCGACACCTTGTCGCTATAATACCTGTGATTATTCAAGCGCTCATGAATACGCCTGGCCACCACCATGCCCCCCTGCAGGCAGGTATTGGGTAAAGTCGTGCTAAATACTGCGCCGCCATAACGGGTAGCCAGATCTATCACCCGGATTTCTTTATTGATCACCTCGCTGATTTCACCGATGATGACATCCCCGACCTTCTCGCCCCATTTCTCATTGACCCAGTCAAAATTATCCGGGTTGATCAATAATAAACAGGCCTGGCTTTTCTCTTCCCTCTGGCGGTCAGATACCCGGTTTTTATATTCAGGCATTTTAAAGTCCGACAAATCCGCCAGGCACCTGAGCATAATGGATGCCCCGGTGCACTCTTGTTGTTCATTGATAATGGGGCCGACGATACCGTCTACCAGGGAAATGCCATTTTTAACTTCAATTTCAACCGGTAAGATCCTGCTGACCGACTGGGTCCTGACGGTATTTTCAATCAAACGAGTCAGACGCAGTTTAGATTCAGGGGTGGTACAGACCAGTGCGGTATGCCAGGGTTTCAGGATGACATTGGCGCTTTCAAAGGTCAGCAGTTGGCAGGCATTGGAGTTGATACCGTCGATAAAACCGTTAATATCGGTTAATAAGATACAGTCACCGATACAGCTCAAAGCTGTTTTTAGAATGTACTGATTATTAAGGAGTTTCTGCTGCCTGGCAAATTCATCCACCGCCAGGTCGATGGCAATTTCCAGCTCCCGACGATTAATGGGTTTAAGAATATAACCCTGGGGATTGATTTCCTTGACTCTTCTTAGGGTTTCTTTATCGGAATAAGCGGAAATAAAAATCACCGCCACCGACATGACTTTATTGAGCTCACGCAAAATTTCGATGCCATCGCAGCCGTCACGCAGCCGGATATCAGACAAGACAATATCCGGTTTGACCACAGGGATCTCCTGCAGCGCTTTGAGACTATCGTGGGCAACACCAAGTACTTGAAAACCGAGAGATTCAAGGTTGACCTTTAAATCATGTGCAACTATTGCTTCATCTTCAATGATATAAATTCTATGTGTCATAGTCCGTTATTTAACGATAATTAGTACGTGATTAAAGATTGATTCGCATGAAAAAGTTTATTATTCGTCTGCTAACAAGAGTGTAGTGCAGATGTAGAGATTTTGCGTTTTACTGGCGCCAATAAATTTTATTTAACACTTTGTTTGCTATTTCCAGCACTTGCTATATCCCCAAAGGGAAGAAATCCTGACAAATAAGCCACTCAAGCGGAAAAAGGCCAAAAAAGGAGCAACAGCCCTTAAGGTCTGTTGCTCCCAAAAAATGTAGCTGCTTTTACAATATAAAAGCACTGGTGTCATCACTGACGACAAGCATCAGTCACAGCTAACGCACAGATGATTTCAGCCTTTACTCCTGAGACACCCAAACATTCGCTTCGATTTTATCGGCCATTGTCGAATGACTATCCACCCATAAATAACCGTCCGCCCATAAATAACCGTCCGCCCATAAATAGCCGTCCGCCCATAAATAACCGTCCGCCCATAAATAACCATCCGTCCACAGGTAACCGTCTACCCACAAATAACCGTCTTGCCAGAGATAACCGCTGCCTTCGAGGCCGCTGATATAATATTGGCCGTTTTCATCCTGGTTGGCCCGGCCGCCAAAATGGCTGGTTCCGGCCAGGTCGGCATCAACATCCAATCCCTGGTTGGCACAGCCGGCGGCAGAAGAATAAACCGCCCGGTAGGCATCAATTAAGCCACTCCCCTGCTGGAAGATACTGACCGCCAGCTGGCCCTGCTCATTGAGCGCAGGCTGGCCGGCACTGAGCAGTCGGCATTTGAGCTCATCGGGAGATAAGTTGACATCTTGCTCGAGTACCAGTGCGGCAATACCGGAAACTATCGCCGCCGCCTGGGAAGTGCCGGACATCATAAACCAGCCGATACCGTCAAAGAATTCGGGATGATCCTGTGCCAGCTTGGCATCACTGGGCATAAAGCCGAGAATATGACCGCCGGGTGCCACCAGCTCAGGTTTGACAAACCCTTCATAGGTCGGACCGGCAGCAGAAAAACGGGCCAGAAAGTCATCGCTGCTATTGGTCACCGAATAATTATCCGATACCGCACCAACCGTCATCACATAAGGTACATTACCCGGCACCCCTATAGTCATGGCATCGGGGCCGGTATTACCGGCGGAGGCTACAACAAAGATACCCGCCTGCCAGGCTTTCATCACCGCCTGGTTTAATAAGTCATCCCAGTAATGGGACTGGACTGAAGTACTTAATGACAGGTTTAAAATACGGATATTGTATTTTTCCTTGTTGGCGATCACAAAATCTATGCCGCGGATCACATCGGCATAAGTGCCCTGGCCATTGGTATCCAGGGCTTTTACCGCCACCAGGTTGGCATTGGGGGCAATGCCGTTATAACTGTTTTCATAATCACCGGTCATGGCATCTACTTTAGGCAGGGAGCGCACGATTATTGAGCTGATATGGCTGCCGTGACCGTTGCCGTCCTCCAGGTAACCGTGGCGCTCGGCATCAAATTTATCAAAGACGTGAGTATCAACTAAGGTATCACTGATGGCATTATAAAAAGCCTTGATGCGGTTACCGCCGTTAACCTTATATTGCATCGACCAGTCGAAATCCCCCCGCAGGCCAGAATCAAGCACGGCAACGGTTACGCCATCACCGGTGATCCCCTGTTCATGTAAAATATCGGCCTTAACCATGGCAGGATAAAAACTGTCCCGGTAGGCATCGTTGAGGCTTTGGATCAAGCTGCCCTGACCCTCGACAAACGCTTTGGTGGAGTCATCCAGGGCAAAAGTTAACTTGATCTGGTATAAGCCGGCATCCGTTGCCGGTTCATGGGTAAACACCAGGCCGTATTCGGTGATCTTATTTTTTCTCAAATCAGCGTCCCCCCCCAACATTTGTGGGGTTAAGGTCAGGTACATATACACACCGTCGCTGGTGGCAGTTAAATTGCGGGTATCCACACTGCCAGAGTTGTTCACGGTAAACTGGGCCAAAGGACCATTAACTATGGGCCAGGCCAGTTCGATCGTGCTTAAAGCAAAATTACTATTTGCCCGGTTAACCAGTTTCCAGCGGGTATAGTTAGCATCAAAAGTTAAAAAAGGCTCGGCATCAATATAATTCGATACCGGGGTATTAAGGGTCGGAATAGTCTTACCTCCACCCTTGCCGCCCCCTTTTCCTCCACCTTTGCCGTTATTATTTTTGGTAATTGCCAGGCTTTTACTGTTTTTTTGAATACGGATAATGCCCGGGGTTTGCTTTAGCCTGTTGCGGGTCGCATCATCCAGCATCACCGCCAGGGCATTAATCGCTTCAAGCTTGTGGCTGACCTCCAGATTAAACTGCTCGGCTATCGCCATCAGGCTCTCCATATTTTGCCCCTGAACCAGGTAAGAATGGCGGGTATTTTCGGATAGGACCTCAGGAAAGGCCTGTAGCCGGGTATTTGCTACCCGCTGATTATCAGTTATCACCGTCGGCGGGTTTTCCGCTTCCCCGTTTCTTCCATCCCCGGCATTGCTGATATCAAACAATAATAAGCCAAAGCCAATTAAAGTTATCCCTCCGATAATGCTGGTCAGTCTATGCTTAATCACCACATTTAACGCAATAAGCCAAGTAGCCTTTACCAAAGAAAAATTCATACTTCCACCTCCATTGAATTTTCATCAGCAAAGGTTGTACACTTTTTATGCCAATAACAGTAAGCTATTAGCGCAAAATGATAGCAACTTGATTTAAAAGACTATTCACCTTTGTTTGAATTGAAATTTTAAGGCTCAGATCACGCATAACCCCTCAAGCAAGCCAATCATAAAAAAGTGGCGAAAGAAGTGGCGAAAGAAGTGGCGAAAACAAATGGAACTGAAACATACGACGAAAACAAAACATGCACTGTTAACAGCGCTGAAAATCAACAATAGAGCCCCCGCTCATCAGCGGGGGCTCATCCAATAATTGATGAAGAAAGATTAAGGAAATTATTCCTGATCTACCCAGGAGTTAACCCCCATAACACCGGAGCTGCTCTCATTCCAAACTGAGCCTTCGTTCCAAAACGAGCCTTCATACCAGATAGAGCCTTCGTTCCACAATGAACTTTCATACCAGATACTGCCCTCATTCCAAACAGATCCCTCATACCAAATACTACCTTCGTTCCATATCGAACCATCGTTCCATATCGAACCTTCGTTCCACATCGAACCTTCGTTCCACATCGAACCATCGTTCCATATCGAACCTTCGTTCCACATCGAACCTTCGTTCCACATCGAACCTTCGTTCCACATCGAACCTTCGTTCCACATCGAACCTTCGTTCCACATCGAACCTTCGTTCCATACGCTGCCATCCGGAGCAGGCAGGGCAAAGCGACCGTTTTCATCAATCAGCGCCGGCCCCTGAAAATGCTCCCTGCCGTCAAGATCGGCATTAATAGCTAATCCCTGGTTGGCACAGCCGGAGATATCACTCTGGCTGGCGGCGTAAATATCCACCAATCCCGCCCCCTGCTGAAACGGCGAATAACGCAATAAGCCATTCTCTGCCACCGCCAGCTTGGCGCTATGCATCAACCGGCACTTAACATCATCCGGGGTAAGTTCAGGCTCGGCTTGCAATAATAACGCGGCAGCACCACTGACAACGGCAGCCGCCTGTGAAGTACCCGACATCACAAAAAATTTTTTACCGTCACTAAAACCCGGGTGCTCACTGGCAAAGGTTGATTTGCTGTGCATCATCCCCAGCAAATGGCCCCCCGGCGCCAGGAGATCCGGCTTAACAAAGGCTTCCAGCGTCGGCCCCGACGCCGAAAAGGATGTCAGGTGATCATCGCTGTTATCATAAGGCGTATAGGCATTGGTGGTAGCACCTACTGTGATCACATAGGGCACATTTCCCGGTACCGTGATAGAACCCGGTACCGGACCGGTATTGCCGGCAGAGGTCACCACCACAATCCCCGCCTGCCAGGCCTTCATCACAGCCTGGTTCAAGGGGTCATCCCAGTAATGGGAGCGGGGCTGTGCGCCAAATGACAGATTCAATACCCGGATATTAAGCTGCTCGGCATTATTGACCACATAATCAATACCGGCAATAACATCCATATAACTGCCCTGTCCTAAATCATCAAAGGCGCGCACCAAAACCAGGCCAGCTCCCGGCGCCATACCCTGGGCATTGACCTGGCCGGTGCAGCTTGTTAAATCAAACTCAGAGCTGGCATAACTGCTGGCGATAACACTGGCAACATGACTGCCATGCCCATGTAGATCCTGCACATCTTCTCTGTCATCACCTAAAAGATTTAAGCTATCGATGATCCTGTTATCACCTTGGCCGCCTATGCTTTCATTGCTAAAACTACCGGTATCAAGTATGGCAATATTAATGCCCTGCCCGGTAATTCCCTGCTGATGCAACTTATTGGCACCGGTTTGCATGGTCAGATAAGCCGGCATATGGCCGGGATCTTTATAAAAGTGCACGTTATCTATGGCAAAATAGCCCTGGTCAGCGCTTTGCGGCTCAGATGCCAGCTCAAAACGTAACTGGCCGCCAATACCCGCATAGCGGCTGACATGGTAAGTACGTTTCCCCGATAAGCCGCTCTTTTTCGGGGTCAGGGTATCAAGCTCATCAAAATTAACACTATCAGCGCTAAACAGTACGGTTAACTCTTCATCCTCCGCCAGCCCCGCCAGTACAAAATCAAAGGTTAACATCAAAGACTCGGTGTTTCTCGGCAAGGCTACCTGACGGCTGATCCAACCGCCCCCCTGGTTAGGGATAAATGCCAGAGCACCGTTATCAATACGGATATGGCCATTGTCGGCACCATAGCTATTATCCGGCTCCCATTCCCACCATTTGCTTTGCCAGCGATCAACACCATCATGATTACCATAACTGATACTGCTAAAGCTGTCGAACACATCAAAATCGAGTTCGCAACTGCCCCCGGAAACTGATGCTCCACCATTACCTTTACCCGCCAAAGCCAGTAGCCGATCCTGATAAAAAACCAATCCTGGACTGAGTTGCGCCAGCTTGTTTTTTTGCGCCGCGGTCAGCTCAGTGCCAACCGCATTAATAATGCCCAGGGTTTTGAGCACAGGTAACTCGCTTTCCCTGAGCAAACGGGTAATGCGATCGACACTTTTTCCCTGCACCAGATAGCGCTGTGTTTTCTTTACTGCACTATCAGCTCCAGTAACCGTCAAAGAAGCAAACTTAGACACTTGAGTATTGAGCTCTTGAATCAGCCCTTTTCCCTGCCCAGGTTGCAACAGGCAAAATAGAGCAAAACCAGCTAACAAGCTTGCAAATAAACAACTGCCCCGGGAAAAGCGGCGTTTTCGGCAGAAAAACTCAGGTAAAATGAATTTCATAAAAGTTACTCCTGTGACACCCAGATATTGGAAGAGATTTGACTATCTGCCCAGACATAACCGTCCGCCCAGACATAACCGTCCGCCCAGACATAACCGTCTGCCCAGACATAACCGTCCGCCCAGACATAACCGTCCGCCCAGACATAACCGTCCGCCCAGACATAACCGTCCGCCCAGACATAACCGTCTGCCCAGACATAGCCCGTGCCCTCAAGGCCGCTAATATAAAAGTCGCCATTTTCATCCTGACGGCTCCTGCCGCCAAAATGCTGCTCTCCGGCAATATCCGCATTGATATCCAGCCCCTGGTTGGCACAGCCAAAGGCCAGGTTATCTATCGCCTTAGAGACATCAATTAAGCCGCTGCCTTGCTGAAAAATACTGATTGCCAGCTGGCCTTGCTCATCAAGTGCCGGATTAGCGCTCATCATCAAGCGGCATTTCACATCATCCGGGGTGAGCTCCGGATTGCGCTCCAACATCAGGGCAACACTGCCCGAGACAACCGCCGCCGACTGGGAAGTGCCCGACATCATGAACCACCGGTTGAGATCATGATATTCAGGGTGAGCGGTTGCCAGATAGGAGTTTTTATTCATGCTACCGAGAATATGCCCTCCGGGGGCCATCACTTCCGGTTTGACAAAACCTTCATAGGTAGGGCCTGATGATGAAAAACTTGCCAGCTTGTCATCGCTGGTATCTGTCGGCGTGAAACTATCTGTCATCGCCCCGACCGTGATCACATAAGGGACATTGCCCGGCACGCCGATCGACATGGGATCCGGGCCATTATTACCGGCAGACGCCACTACCACTATGCCTTCAGCCCAGGCGCGCATTACCGCCTGGTTTAAAGGATCTTGCCAGTAATGGGATTTAACCGGGGCACTGAGAGAAAGGTTGAGTACCCGGATATTATATTTATCTTTGTTGTTAATAATGAATTCGATACCGCGGATCACATCGGCATAACTGCCGTTACCGTTATCGTCAAGGGCTTTGATCACTAACAGCCGGGCATTGGGGGCGATACCATTAAATGAACCACTGCTCTCCCCTGTGGCAATGTCCAGGCCTTCCTTTGAATGGGCCATCACCGAAGCGATATGGGCGCCGTGACCAAAGCCGTCATCGTCGACAATACCGGAACGGACAAGGGCGCTAAACGTGTTCGTATCCAACAAAGCAGTGTCGGTTAATTTATCACCAACCGCATCATAAACCGCTGCCAGGCGGTTATTACCGCCGATATCAAACTGCAAATTGTTATCCCGGGATAAACCGCTGTCGATCACCGCAATGGTTACACCGGCACCGGTAAGCCCCTCACGGTGCACCTTATCGGCAGCCACTACAGTAGGAAAGAAAGTATCCCGATCACGTCCCTGTAACATCATGCCTTCGCCAAACGTATATTGGCCATAGCTGCCATCACTCAGGTGAAAGCGAACCTGATATTTGGTCATGTTATTCGCAGGCCTGTGCTCAAACGTCCATTGAAAATATTTATCCACGCCGGCTCGCAGCGCTTTTTGTTTCTTTAAAGCCGTCCCCGGGATCACATTGGTGTAATATAAGCCATCGGCGCTGAGTTCACCCGGCTCGACCACGCCATTAGTCAAAGGACTGTTTAATACAGAAAATTTAAGCATGCGGCCATTTTTCTTCGGCCAGCGCATTTCAATACGGTCAATCTCTAATTTGTCATTACCGGTATTACGTACGCCTAAATCCATTTTTTTATGAATGAACGTCAGGAAAGGCTCTGTTTTCAGATAAGCTGAGATATTGCCGCTTATCTCAGTGGCTGTCACTGATAACCCGCTAAATCCCTGCATAGCTGAAATACTATCATCTGCATATTCGCCGCCTCCCTTGACCTTTCCGCTCGCCCGCACCTGGCCATTACGGATTAAGGCGGTGACCTGCGGCAGCTGTTTCAATTGTATAAACTGACTATAAGTGAGATCTGCAGCCAGACTATTGATCATTACCAGCTCATGGCTGACAGCTAATTGCAATTTCTCAGCTATCGTCAGCAGTTCGGCCATACTGCTCCCCTGAATGATAAAGGATGCCTGCTCAGCAGTTGCTGCTGACGGTAAAAAAGCACCTTCCTCCTGAGACTTTTGATTATATATTGCCAGCATATACAACAACATAGTGAACAAAAAAACGCCCATGCCCGCCTTAAAAACAGATCTATTAAAAATCAACCGTTTGCTGCTATCAAATAATTCCATAATGATGACCTCAATTATTTACATCTAAAGGAGGTAATACAGGTTTTACGCCAATTACTTACAGAAACATAAAAAACACATAGCAACCTGTTTTTAAAGAACTTATACCATCAAGCAATGCCGCAAGGAAATGTATCTCCGGTGCTTAAAAAATAATGAAAAAAATAACGAAAAAAACTACGAAAAGAATTACGAAACAGATGAGTGCAGTGAAAGATGTGGCGAACAAGATAAATGCGGATGAAAATCAAAAATTTACTCTAGACATTTAAAAAATTGCGCTTAATAGAATGTAATAACAGTCACTCATTAGCAGAGCACAAACTTAATAAGGCATGCAAGGAAATTGCGGGTCAGCTTTCTTATTTCAGGAGAAAGCTCAAAGGGAGGGAAAAGTACGGCACATGCTTAAAACTAAATCAGAAAACCAAATAAGTCCGAAAATTAATTCCGTTAACATTTACCGCACTTTACTGCTTTCATTTACTCCTTTAAATCCGGGACACCTTAGTTGCACGAACCATTAAAAACGAAAGCTTACTCTTGGCCTACCCAAACATTCGGTTGTATACTGCCACTGGCCTGAATATTACCATCTACCCACAGATAGCCATCAGCCCATAAATAACCGTCAGCCCATAAATAACCGTCTGCCCACAAGTAACCGTCAACCCACAGATACCCGTCAACCCACAAATAACCATCTGCCCACAGATAGCCATCCGCCCATAAGTAACCACTGCCTTCGACACCATCAATATAATAATTACCATCGGCATCCTGGTTGGCCCGGCCGCCAAAATGACTGGTACCGGCAAGGTCGGCATCAATATCCAGTCCCTGATTGGCACAAGCAGTTGCCGAAGAATAAACCGCCTCATAAGCATCAATTAATCCGCTGCCCTGCTGGAAAATGCTTACCGCCAGATCCCCCTGGCCGTTTAATGCCGGATTACCGGCACTGATCAAGCGACATTTCACCTCATCCGGAGTTAAACTCGGGTCTTGCTCCAACACCAGGGCAGCAATACCGGACACAACCGCCGCCGCCTGTGAAGTGCCCGACATCATAAACCAGCCCTGGCCGTCAGCAAAACTGGGATAATTACCCGGTATGTAGGCGCTCGGGTGCATATAGCCGAGTATATGGCCACCGGGGGCAACCAGCTCAGGTTTAACAAAGCCTTCATAAGTCGGTCCTGCGGCAGAAAAAGTGGCAAGAAAATCATCACTGTTATCGGTAACAGAATAGTTGTCTGACACTGCCCCTACAGTCACCACATAAGGTACATTGCCCGGTACGCCTATGGTCATGGCATCTGGTCCGCTGTTACCGGCAGATGCAACCACGACTATTCCCGCCTGCCAGGCGCGCATTACCGCCTGATTAAGGAAATCATCCCAGTAATGGGATTGTACCCCGGCACTGAGCGACATATTCAACACCCGGATGTTGTACAGATCTTTATTGGCGATAACAAAATCGATACCGCGGATCACATCGGCGTACGTGCCCTGACCACTGCTGTCAAGTGCTTTCACCGATACCAGGTTGACATTAGGTGCGATACCGTTATAAGTACCGGTGAATTCACCGGTGTTGATATCCAGCTCAGGTAATGCCCGGGCGATAATAGAGCTGACATGGGTACCGTGTCCATGCCCGTCCTGCAAAAGATTGCCCTGCTCGGCATCACTGAGATCAAAGGCAGCAGTATCAACCAGGGTATCGTCTATGGCATTATAAAAAGCTTTGATGCGATTGCCCCCTTGTGCCAGATATTGTATTGACCATTCAGGATCTGCACGTAAGCCGGTGTCAAGCACCGCCACGGTCACCCCGAGCCCAGTGATCCCTTGCTGCTGTAAAATATCGGCATTGACCATACCGGTATAAAAAGTATCGCGGTAAACACTGTTATCGTTTGGCAGCAAACTCCCCTGACCGTCAATATACTCTTTCACCGAGCTGTCTCCGGCAAAAGTTAATTTAAACTGATATTGTGCGGAAGCACTCGAAGGTACATGTTGAAATGACAAATCGTAGGTAAAACTATGATTTGCAGCCAGGGAGGCATCACTGCCCAGCATCGACGGGGTTAAAGTCAGGTACATATGGCTGCTGTCACTGCCAAAAGTTAAAGCAGAGGTATCCAGCTGCAGGCCATTACTGGTACTAAACTGCATCAAAGAGCCGTTTTCCAGCGGCCAGGCCAGTTCTATCGAGCTTAAAGCAAAACTGACGCCGGCACGGTTAATCACTTTCCAGCTGCTGCTGTTACCGCTAAAAAGTAAAAAGGGCTCACCACCGATATTTTCAGCCTCTGAAGACCCCAAAAACATCGCATGTACGTTTCCGTCATCATCACCTTTGCCGCCGCCTTTCCTGTCATCTTTGCCGCCACCTTTCCTGTCATCTTTGCCGTCGCCTTTCCTGTCATCTTTGCCGCCACCTTTCCTGTCACCTTTGCCGCCGCCTTTCCTGTCATCTTTGCCGCCGCCTTTCCTGTCATCTTTGCCGCCGCCTTTCCTGTCATCTTTGCCGTCGCCTTTCCTGTCACCTTTGCCGTCGCCTTTCCTGTCATCTTTGCCGTCGCCTTTTCTGTCACCTTTGCCGTCGCCTTTCCTGTCACCTTTAGCCGTAACACTCAGATTTTTAGTATTTTTCTGCATACGGATAATACCCGGCAGCTGTTGCAACTGTTTATAAGTAGCTAAATCCATGGTCACCGCCAGGGCATTGATCGAACCTAGTTTGTGGGTCACATCAAGTTGGAACCTAGCAGCAATTGCCATTATTTCGTCCAGGCTGTGGCCCTGAATAAGGTAGGAGCTCCTGTCAGTACCTCCGCCGGTATCTTCAAATATCGGCACTTTCACCTGATAGGATTCCAGCTTATTTGCTTTACCATGCATCCCCGAACTGGTATCAAAAAGCAACAAGGCGCAACCGAGCAAACAAATAAGACCAATAGCAAAGAGTAATTTATTATTTTTAATCAGTAACAACGTATTTTTATCAAGTGAAAAAAACATACTAACCACCTTTGTTGAGTTTACGTCTCCATGGCTAATACACGCTTTATGCCAATAAAGAATAAAAACAATGCTATTGGCAATAAGCAAAACTAAGTGATTGATATATCACACAATACAAGAACTTACCCGAGCAAGGTAACTGTACGCTATGCTGACTTTACCGGCGGGCCACCGATAAAATGAAAAAAGTGGTTGAAATTATTGATGAATAAATTGAAAGTTATGTCAGGTAGTGAAACTTTTTATGGAAAAAAATGGTCGCACCAATCATAAAAAAGATGGCGAAGATAACGAATGAATAAATGAGCCGGCTTATCCCGGACATTATTGCATCATCTTCTTCGTCTAAAAACTGGCATAGACGCAGTCTGTTATGTTTTAGCATAATAACTCCCGCTTGCTTAAACAGCCTTAACCCGGGTATTAAAGAGCCCTGTGGGCTCTTTAATACCATCTTTTATCCTGACAACCGCTTATTCCTGCTCAGGTATCTGTTGCAGGCTCATAGGGAGCACAGTTTCATTCCACAGTGAACCTTCATTCCAGATAAAACCCTCATTCCAGATAAAGCCCTCATTCCAGATAGAGCCCTCATTCCAGATAGAGCCTTCATTCCAGATAGAACCCTCATTCCAGATAGAACCCTCATTCCAGATAGAACCTTCATTCCAGATAGAACCCTCATTCCAGATAGACCCCTCATTCCAGATAGAGCCCTCATTCCAGATAGAGCCCTCATTCCAAATCGACCCCTGGTGCCAAATACTGCCATCACCCTTTATGATATAAAACTCCCCGTGCTCATTCGCACGTACCGGCCCGGTATAATGGACGGATCCGGCAAGGTCCGCTTCAATATCCAAGCCCTGATTAGCACAGGCATAGCTGGTATCGGTCAGGGCTGCAGCCAGGTTTAAGCTACCGGCTCCCTGACGCATAGGGCTGTAGGCCAGGTTATTGTCATCCAGCGTCGCCAGCTTTGCGCTGTGCATCAGGCGACATTTTATATCATCCGGTTGCAGGCTCGGGTCTTGCTGTAATAACAAGGCTGCCGCCCCGCTAACAACCGCGGCCGCCTGGCTGGTTCCCGACATCACCATAAAATGCTCATTATCCCGGTCGAGAAATTTCGGATATAACTGGCTAAGATAACTGTCGGGTACGGCATTGGACAGCATATGCCCGCCGGGAGCGACAATTTCAGGCTTGATAAAACCTTCATATGTGGGCCCGGAAGAAGAAAACCGGGTAATTCTGTCATCCCTGGTCAATGACTTGGTATAATTATTGGTGATCGCCCCGACACTGATGATATAGGGAAGGTTGGCAGGGACAGTAATGGTCATGGGAGCCGGACCAGTATTTCCCGCAGAGGCGACCACAGTCACTCCCGCCTGCCAAAGTTTCATTACCGCCTGGTTGACCGGATCATCCCAATAATTGGACTGTACCTTACCGCCAAAAGATAAGTTTAACACCCTGATATTGTATTGCTCCCGGTTGGTTAATATCCAGTCAAGGGCGGCAATCACATCACCGTAACTGGCTATGCCGTTAGCATCAAATGCCTTAACACTGATCACATCCGCAGCAGGCGCCACCCCGAATTGCAAGTTACCGACACACTTATTGGGGCCGGAAAAATCACCTGTGGCGATGCCAATAACATGGGAGCCATGGCCATGCTGATCGTTATAAGGATCAGCATTGGCATCGGTAATCACGCTATGGCGAATAATTTGCTTTACATCGGTTTCGATCACACCGGCATTAGTATTCACCTCTCCAACAGCCCCTATGCCGCCAGTGCCCGTCATGGCATCCAGATAGCCCAGATATAAGCCGGTATCGATAAAGGCAATCCCCACCCCCGCGCCGTCAAGCTCTTCGGACGCAGTCAAACCGGCATGTTGTCTGGCATAATTTCCGGGATGTTCGGTATCAACCACCAGCTGGACATTATCGATAAAAAAAGCCGACTCTCTGCTGGTAAAGCCTCCGGGAAATCGAAAACCTAAGGTTTTATAGTTTTGATGATCGCCGGTTAAGTCAACAGATATTCTTCGTTTTTCAGCCAGGGTATCCCCGGTAAAGCTTTGCAAAACCTTAACGGTGCCGGTTTCGGTAATAAGAAAAAGCTGCATCACATCATTCACCGTGGCGGTAGCACTGGCCTGGAGATCAAACCCCAACTCTAAATAGGTTTCATTGGCAACACTAAAGTCCCGTTGGATCTGGGGATCGGCCAGATTGAAAGGACCACGGATTTCCAATGCCTGGTTGTTGATCTTGATATTGCCACTCAAGGCGCCGCTGATCATACCGCTATTGAGATCCTGCTCCTGCCAGTCGCCATCAAAAGGATGTGTGCCGTCATTATTGCTAAAGGCACCTGAGCTGAAGCTGTCTAACATGGAGAATTCCTGACAGGTTTGCGGCGCCACCTCCTCAAGATTACTGCCTCCCGTCGCTAAAACCATTCTCTGATCGATATAAATGCGTTTCACCTGGGGCTGACGCTGCAGCCAGTTTTTTTGCTGCTTATTTAATACCACGCTTAACGCACTGATAATCGCCAGCTCCCGTTTTATTTCAATATTTTCTTTTAACAGCAGGGTCTTAAGCTCATTTAAATTCCCCTGCACCAGGTAGCTGCGCCCTTCCCAGGCCTTCTCCTGAACACCCTGTGCCGGGGCCGGTTGTGATACAGCTCCCCCCAAAGGCGCTTCGGCTTCGGTTAACATATGCTCTGTTTTTTGTTGCAATGCGAGTAAGATAAAAGCGCCGATCAGCAGAAACGCCAAGAGAACTCTCACTATAAAGAAATGTTCAAAAGCTCTGGATACATTTGGTTTCATTATAGTGACTCCCGGATCAGCCCAAAACTTGCTTCCAAATGCTTGTTTTCCCATAAATATCCCGCGATCAATGGGGAAAAGCTGCTCTGTATAAAACAGCTCTGCGTGTCCGTCTTGCCCAGGCATGCCTGACTGCCAAGGTATTCACGAAAATGTTCCTTTCCCGCCAAAAGACTTAAAGGTAAAAGGCCCAACTGAGCGGAAACACCAGTTTCTGCGCTGCGCTTGGCTGGTACCGGAAAGACAATATCCGTCAGTTTCTGACCAAATCCCAGCTGCCATGCTGGCCTTTGTTCGTTCTGCACGTTTTTCATTTCCGAAGACACTGCAGGATGATGCGCGAACTTATCAGCTTCATCCTGATCATATTGCACATGCTTGATCATAAAATAGCAAAGGGCCAAAAACCCGGCACTGAAAAAAAAGACCTCTATCAAACTTTTGAGCATACAAGTATTCGATGTCGATTGTTTGTTGTTAACAGAAAACTGCATCGTTACCACCTTATATCGAGTTACACCGTCATGACTAATACATGCTTTATGCCAAAAGAAGAGATTTACTTTTTCCAAGTTATAACCACTTGTATCTATTGATTTAATAGATAGGTTTTATCGGAGAGCAGCAAAAAATAAAAGATTTCCTGCCCGCGAAAAATACGGCAAAAGAAAAAAATGGAGACAAGAAAGAAAGAAGCTGCGAAAAAATTCACCGCGGAGAAAATAATGATTGAAATATCCGGCGAACCTCAGGGTTAATCCCGAACAGCCAGCCCCCGCACCGCCAACGAGACAGTGCCCCCCTTGCTCCCTCTGAATAAATACAAAAAAATCTGACGGCTGGGGAGTTATCTTTACCTCAGTCAGAGAAAATTGATCATTTTCATCTGGGCTTGTTTCTTATAAGATCAGCTTTTATCGTCCAGCTTTGCCGAGTAAGTTTTGCCAGATCTCAAACCCGTTACCTTACCCTCATTTTTAAGGAGAACCATGAAGGCCTACGCCTTAAAGGCGCATATAAGAAGCACCGGCAGTGATCTGCAGCGCATCGGCCGTTCAAGAAACTGGCAATTAAAGGCAAACCGCCAGCAATTACTCGAGATTATTGACATTATTCACCAGGAGGATGAACAGACCTGGTTATGGCTGGCCAAGTTATTAAAAAGCCACAGTGAAGATATCACTCATGATGAACTATTGGCTATCGCCCGGCGCAAACCCGGGATCACGGTAAATGAATTATTAACCCGGACAGATTGCACCCTGGCACAGGCAAGAACCGTCATCGATGAACTCGAAGGTCTTGATTAACTCCGCTTAAGGCAATATCAGGCTTATTGACACAATTCACGCCGCCGTTTGCCGTCATTAACGCTTACTTGAGAATAATATCAACAATAACATAACAAGATCAGTTATTTACTTATATAATAGCTAATTATCACTTCTATTAAGGCCAGCAAAATGTCATATACCCAGGAGCAGGTGGAAACCTTGAGCCAAGCCCTAACCCGGCAATTAGGTGAGCAACATCAATGGCAATGGGAAGATCAAAGGGAAGTCTTATTGTCTGAGTTTTCTAAAGATAAAATAGCAACCACCCTGGAGGTACTCAGGGAAAATTATCCCCATGAGTGGGATAGGAAAAATATCAAGAAAGCCCCTAAAGCCTTAAAACAGCAGTTGGGAGATCTGGCGGTTTTATATAAAGAGCAGAAGTTATTCACCCAACCGGCACAAGCCGATCAACCGGGCGGCGTCGCCGTCTGGTGGCCCTGGGGACATGGCGGCACCATCTCTTTGCGTATAAAACCATTACCGGAAAGTTATGCCATGGCACAAACTTCCGGGCAAAACGGCTTATTTAGCCGGATAAAGCAACTCTTTTCGCGTCCTTCCGCCTAATTCAGCTACAAAAAAACCAGGCTGAAATATATTTTCAGCCTGGTTAATCCTTACGATAACAGCCGGCGGCTATAACGCCCAGTACGCCTGTTCCAGGCTATCTTCTCTTTCCGGTAAACCACGGGAAAGTCTCGGTGAGTGCTGTACCAGCACTTCATAGCTGACCCGGTTGGCGTATTTACTGATCTGCGATAACGAGGAATACGTCAGGGCTTTTTGCCTGTGCTTACTGGAATTATCAACATTAAGCTTATGATATACATTCGCGCATAAATCATGTAATAACGCAGATAAGGCGCCGTCTCCGGCGCCATTGGTATTTTTAATGCTTTCCGGTCCGCCCATATAAGGCGCGGTATGGGTGTAGGCCCGGATAGGGTTCTTACAATCTTTATAGCGCATCGCCCGGGAAAACTCATAGCGGTTAAAATCAGGAATTTTACCCGGCAGTAACTGGTGCTCGGTGGCGCGCTTAAACTCTTCATCAACATAACCCGCCATAAAGAGTCCCTGGGCACCGGCGGTACAAATGACTAAGTCTACCCAGTCCAGGGCAGCATCGGCAGCAAGCAAAGGATCGTCAAAACCGGAAATCGCCAGCCCTTCTTCTTCATTCATCGCCAGAATATCGACATGTTTTTTGACAAAATCCTGCCACCACTTGGGATCTTCTTCGATCAGAAATTTCGTTCCTAAGGTCAATACCACAGGCACACCGTGCTCATTGGCGCATTCCACGGCCTTGATCGCCGCTTCAGTCATGGTATCTTCACCTTCGGTGCGCATTAAATACGAGCTGATCACTAACGCCGAAGATTCGGCAATTAACTGCTCATCAATGGATTCCGGCTTCAAACGGTTGATCAAGCCGTAATTGAGGGCAAAAGTCCGCTCACCGGTATCGTCGATCAGCGTGAAACAACGACCGATAGGGCCATTGATGGGTTGCAGATAATTCAAATCTACCCGGCTGGAAGTGTTGCTGATAAAGCGGTAGGCATAACCACCGATTTTAATGTCTTCTGACATCACCCCCAGCAGCACCGAACGATCGTCCGCCAGCACGGAATAGTTATGCATGGTATTGGCAATGGTGCCACCGGCATATTCATAATCCACCAAGTCTTCCGATTTTAAGCGCTGATAAAGGGCGTGGGTCACCTCATCATCAATCACCTGGGACATACCTCTTTTCAAATTAAATTCTTCAAGAAAGGCATTGTCCACTTTGGCTTCGATATCTACCAGGGTTTGATCGATACCGACAATATAGCTGCGCTCAAGCCGGGAATTGCGGTTGATTTGATTAGTAAGGGGATCTTTATCTTCAACGGGAAAATAATGCTTATGTTGGCGACGACCAGGAAACTTCATGAGCTGATAAAATCTTCAGAGAAACAAAGATGAAATTATAACTTAAATATCTCCGCCTAGACCAGCGCTTAAATAAAGTTTGTGCGTAATAACTTGAACAGCCGTCTCTACAGGCAATCGCAAAAGCAAGCAAACGCCGGCATTTGCCGGCGAATATTGAGGAAGAAAACCTTGCAGCAGATAAACGTTATGGTTATAACCCGTGCCCTTTTTTAATCTCATGGATAGCGAATGAGCTACTGCTGGGCACTTCAAACATATGGCCTAATTTATCGGCCTTGGTCGAAAGATAAAAATGATTATGGCGATTATGCCCTTCCTGCAATTTCACCCGCTCGACGATGTTAATGCCAATTTTTTTCAACGCTTTCACTTTCCTGGGATTGTTGGTCATCAATTTAACTTCGTTGATGCCGAGAAAACTCAGCATGCTTTCACAAAAATGATATTTACGCAGATCCGCAGCAAAGCCCAATTGTTCATTGGCTTCTACGGTATCGGCCCCCTGATCCTGAAGCTGATAGGCGCGTATTTTATTGAGCAGGCCAATACCGCGCCCTTCCTGGCGCAAATAAAGCAAAACGCCGCTGCCATTTTTAACAATATTTTGCAGGGCTTTTTGCAGCTGAAAACCACAGTCACAGCGCATACTAAACAAGGCATCACCGGTAAGACATTCCGAGTGGATACGCATCAGTACCGGTTCATCTTTACGCCACTGCCCGTAGCTCAGCGCCAGATGCTCTTTACCTGACTCAGGCTCAACAAAACCGTGCATGGCAAAAGTTCCCCAGGGGGTTGGCAGCTTGGCCGTTTCGACATAATGCAAGAACTTATAAGGGAGCTGTTTTTTTAATAAACTTCTCACCTCCATTAATATTTTTCCCAGGTGATTTTCACCTTTACCGTCTCCGCCATCCCCCCAATAGGCATCCTTATGGGAGTGCTCTTTGATAATACAATTGCCGGTAGCAATTAATTTATGGGCAAGCAAGGGGTGTTGCCGGAACTTCTCGCTGACCACAGTAAACATGGTTTGCCATTTAATGCTATCCCAGTCCTGGCGCATTTGACTTTGATGCTCCCGGCTTAAACGAAAGGCATCATCCGGGGTCGGGGCTTGTTGTATCTCGGTAATAATCGCTTGTTCAGTGAACTTATGGGCTTGATAGTAGTGTTCACTGGTTTGCCATTTGCTCCCGTCAATATATAAAGGATAACTGGCAAAATTAGAAAGATAGCCGTCTCTGTCTTCCGGCTCGTAAAACCAAAGTTCGTTGTCCATTACCGCATCCTTTTCAAACCAATGAATCTCGTTTACTGATATAACCATAGTAAAAAACATCCAGTAAGCAAGTAAATGCCTGACCAGGGGTTACAGCGCATGAAAATACAAGTTTACGCTACTCCCCCGGTTTTCCCCGGCAACTCTCCTTGCCTTATCCACCCTTTTTATCTTTCGGCGGCCAAATTCCATGAGGCCAATGCCCGTTACCATAAAACCCCAAAAGAACATAAACACATAAATAGCCCGTTTACCTATGCCATTTGCAGAGAAAAAACACCTGAAAAACTTAATCTTATGATGATATTACTGTCAGACATCACTGCTGTTAGCTAATTTGGGCCAACGGATAGACATTCGCCGCAATAGCCATTATTCTGCCCTCTTCCCGATCACCTTAAAGCAAGAAGTCACAAGCATATGCTGCCACTTGATAAGATCCCGTTGCTGCGTTTAATGGAAATAGCCAACCGATTGGATTTTTTTGAACAGTTCTCCCTGGACGAGAGAAAATCTTTGCTGGATGAAAAAGCCCGTTGCTATATCTGCAAAAAAGGACAACACCTGCAAAGGGAAGGAGAATACGACAATAATTTCTTCCTGATTTTATCCGGAGAAGTCAGTATCAAACGCGCCAAAGATAAAACCCCCCTTGGGCGGGTCAAACCGGGCGAATTTATCGGTGAAGGCAGCTTTATTGCCAATAAACCCAGAAGCACCTCAGCTTTGGCCGAAAGCGATGTCATTTTACTTTGCCTGGACCGGGAAAAACTCTCACAATTATCGGCAAAAATTCGCGAAAAAGTCAAAGACGCGATTATCAGCGGCATGGCGAAACGCATAGTAAAGCTCAATGATATCAATGCCCGGCACCAGCAACAGCCAATCCCGGCCCCCCCCCTGCTTGGCTAAAGGTTACACACCAGGGAGATGAAATTTTTGCCTGCAAGGCAGAGGCCCACGCTTGATGCTCCTATAACCCTTTCAGTCCTTGCACTAGGGGCCGGCAGCTACCATACTAAAATTACCGGGAAGGCCGCTACCGGCTTATAAACAGCAGCTGGCATGAAAATATCGGAGTTTCTGATGTTTTTAAGACACAGAAAGAGTGGCGATCTGGTCGCCATCGTCGAAATGTTTGGCCTGGTCAATCCAGCAAAAGCCAATATCATCGGCCGCTATCAACATGGTGAAGAAGAGCAGGATCCTGAAAGCTTTAATAAGGCAGATCTGATCTTCCCTTCCGGTGAAGCCTTGCCCCAGTGCTGGCAAGATTTACACTACCGGGACCATGAACTTAAACGATAACCGCCATTAAACCCCTTAGATAAAAAGGTTATCTGGCAGCAGATAACCTTTACTAAGGGCGTTATATAAGTGCTTTACCGGGAAATATTTTCGTTAATCTTCTATCCTGAAACCGACCTTAAGCGTTACCTGAAAATGTGCGATTTCGCCATTGACTAAATGTCCCCGGGATTCCGTAACTTCATACCAGTCAAGGTTACGCATGGTTTTACTGCACTGGGCGATGGCATTGCGAATAGCGTCATCACTGCTGATTTTGGACGAGCCGACAATTTCTACTTTTTTATAGGTATGATCTGACATAACAGGTTCCTTATATAAGTTAGCTGTTATTGAATATAGGCTATAAAACAATATTTTACCTGATATAATGACCGGGAGTTTTTGTTCATTTAGCCAAAATATCCGGACAGAGAGTAGCGGCAAAAAACGCTAGCCAAAGCTGGCCGGCATAAAGCCGGTCAATAAAACCAAGCAATAATAGCATGAAGATACTGACCCAAATCCTGGACTGGTTATTTAACCGGCAACGGCAAACAGCACCGGCTAAATCCGGTAAAGTCCCCCGCGCTTCTGCCCGGGTGAAAAAAGCACAGCCACCGGCTCAAACAACCCCAGCCACAACAAGTGACCAGGCAAAAAAGCCCTTAAGCAAGTCCCCAAAAAAGAACAAGGCGACAACAGCCAAAAGCAACTCAAAAAGTAAAAAGAGCAACAAAAAAAATCCCCTTAGGCAAACCAAGTCCTATCAAAAAACCTTGACCTTACTTAACCATGTCCACAAAGAAAAGTTGCTGAAACGGGTCAGGCTGCGGGCAAATGAACATCCGCAGTTAACCGCCATCATTATTAAAGGCTGGCTCAGTAAGGGACAGGCAAAAAAAAGAGGCCTTACCCGCCAAAGTAAGACCTCCTGATATCGACACTTTTTATAGTACCGGCACAAGACTTTCTGTCTGTGTTATATCCCGAAAAAAGCTTAATCTGCCTGCGACGTTAATGTCAGGGTAAATTGCTCACTGTCCGGGGTGCCGTCATCTTGCAGCACCAGAAACAAGTCACCGCTGTCCTCGTCTAAAGTAACGGAAAGACTGGCCAGGATCAGTTCACCTTCATTTTGTGTGGTGGTGACATAAATATCGTAACTGTCATTGGGCAAGGTCACCGAGGTAGAGTCAAACACTTTGCTGTACAAGCTGTACTGGGCGGTGTCTATGGTTTCATCATGACGGACAAAATAGACATCGACGGCAGAATATTCATCGGTAAGGTGGATCATCTGGACCTGGTGATCATACAAGCTATGACCGTAACTGTTATCCACGGTTAAAGTATTGGTTTCATACTCTACCTCGGTGCAGTCATCATGGATATGGCAATCTTCATCATTTTCATCTTCATCCACTTCGGTTTCGTAGAAAAACACGGTTTTGTCATTATTGGAATTCAACGTCAGCAGGTGATTTTCCGTCACCACCTCAGTGGTATTTTCCGCCGTCAGGTGCATGGCATAATCGCCATTTTCAAGCAGCACACTTTCACTGAACGCTCCCTCGGCAATGGCGGACATTTCTGCACTGTCATCGATTTCATCTAAATATAAATCGACAGTACCGTGCCCTATCAGACCGTTATAGACCCTGAATTCGGCGCTGGACTCAACATTGGTATATTCTACCGTTGACGAAGACTTGGAAATCTTATCCATGGCAAAAGGAGACTCACCCGGGCCGGTATTCTCCCTCAGCGCCATAATATACTGGCTGGAATAGGGAAATTCCAGGGTGTCTGTTTCAAACAACACCTCGGTATTGCCCGCTTCGGTAAGATAAATTTTATAATCCCCGGTATCATAGTTAAACGCCTGCGACATCTCGCTGTAACTGAGCTGCCCTAACAATACCGCCTCTTCAAAGGTTTCATTATTTTCCGAAAGGTAAACATCAACGCCGGAAAAACCCGCCTGCATATTGAGAAACTTCAATACAAACTGGTCGTCCTCATCATCATCGGCATCTTTAAGATCAACTAAATCTTCTTCTTCAAACTGGTAAAAAATAATATCCGGCTGTTGAATATCCCCGGCCACCACCAGCAACTTGCGCTCGTCTTTGACAATTTCCAACAGGTCTTCATAAATCACCTGCTCATTGTCGTCATCTTCCTGCCAGGATAACTCCAGCTCATATTCGTCATCTGTCTCATAGGTATAATTGGAGGTGGTTTCCCCGAAACTGGCAGAAGAGCGGCTGACATCATCTATGGTCATCAAAATTGCCGGGGCATTGGATGAGACGTTATATAACTGAATCGTGCCTGAATCATCAGCAGAGCTCGAACCTCCGGAGCCGCAGCCGGTTAACAAAGCCAGTGTTATAGCGCAAAGGGAGGCGGGCAACAGCGGTTTAGCCGTTAATCTTTCACGCCGATCTTCTTGTCTCATTAAAGTATCCTTAATAAATAAAAGTAACTAAACCCAAGCAAATCCGGGACAAATTTCAGGTACAAAAAGTCCTCAACATCACATTGATATCTTAAGGTGTCCAGGGCTTGATTGAGCGCATAGGGTAATGCAAATAGAACACGAAATTAAAGCAAAGTTCGCCACCTTTACATTAGATTACCTTTCTTTACATCAGGGTCTTAAAGGGTTTACATAAATTGACAGGCCTTTACATTTTACCGGCCCTGTCTTGCTCTCCACAGAAGCGCCTCTCCTGAGCGGCTAAACCTAAAGACCACAATATATAGATGGATATAAAAGCCAAGGCACTATATATAGTTTTCCTTTCTAGCGAAAACTTGATCTCAATCAAGGTAAAAGACAACAAAAACACACTATATTGTGCCTATAAAAACCAACAACAACTACATATGGACATTTATGACCTTTAACTGTCTTGCGCCCACCATAGTCTTTCAGGAAGTTCCGGGGGAGATCAGCCTGTGCTTTAGCATCACCGGCTGTAAACTCGGTTGCCGCGGCTGTCACAGCACAGAATTATGGAATGAGAACAATGGACAATACTTAAGCAACCAAAGTTTTCGCCATTACCTGGCACAATATGCCGGCCTGCTCAGTTGCATTGTTTTTTTCGGCGGTGAATGGCAGGCGCCCGAGCTGATAGAAAAGCTCAAAATTGCCCGGCAACTGGGACTAAAAACCTGCCTGTACTCCGGACAGGAGCATATAGATATCGGCATCAGCGAGCACCTGACCTACCTGAAAACCGGTAAATGGGATCCCCAAAGGGGCGGACTGGACAATCCGGGCACCAACCAGGTCTTCTTTGACCTCACCACAGGCAAAAAACTCAATCATTTATTTGTTAAGCCGGCAGATAAGCACAATGCCAATTTAACGCCGATAAATAAAAAACCTTTACAAACAAACACTTTACAAGAAACAAAAGGAAACCTTCATGCTGCAGCTTAGTGAACAACAACTTAATACTAAAAAAGCGTTCATCAGCGACTACTTTTTTGCGCAAAATGCCGCCGACGGCTCCAAGCTCGATGCCAATGCCAATGTCACCGAGAAAAACATCGCCACCCTCGAAGCCGAGCTGCTCAAAGACTGTTTTATCCAAATCAACCGCACCCTGGTGAAAGATAAAATCAGCGAATTATTCTCCCCTGCCCTGGCGGATGAATACCAAAGACAAATCGAGACACATGAAATTTATGTGCATGATGAAACCAGCTTAAAACCCTATTGCACCTCGATCAGCATGTACCCTTTCCTGCTTGACGGCCTGACCAAACTCGGTGGCGAATCAAAAGCGCCAAAACACCTGGAATCTTTTTGCGGCTCGTTCGTCAATTTGATTTTTGCCATTTCTGCCCAGTTTGCCGGGGCGGTGGCCACGGTAGAGTTTCTTACCTATTTCGATTATTTTGCCCGTAAAGAATATGGCGACGACTATTTAACCACCCACAAGAAAGCCATTGAAAATCACCTGCAACATGTGGTGTATGCCATCAATCAGCCGGCAGCGGCTCGCGGTTATCAGAGCGTGTTTTGGAATATTTCCGTTTTTGATCAATATTACTTTGCTTCCATGTTTGAAGACTTTGTCTTCCCTGATTTTTCCAAGCCCAGCTGGCAAAGTGTCGATAAACTGCAGATGTTTTTCCTGAACTGGATAAACCATGAGCGGGAAAAAGCGGTACTAACCTTTCCGGTGATCACTGCCGCCATTCTCACCCAAGACGGTCAATGTAAAGACCAGCACTTTGCCGGTCAGCTTGCCGAAGAAAAAGCCCGCGGCAACTCCTTCTTTATTTATCTGTCAGACAGCGCCGATTCCCTGGCCTCCTGCTGCCGGTTACGCAATGAGATCAGCGACAATACCTTCTCTTATACCTTAGGGGCAGGCGGCGTCGCCACCGGTTCGATTAATGTCATCACCATCAATATGAACCGCCTGGTACAAGACGGCAGGGAGTTGGCGAGTGAAATCACAAAAATCCAGCAATATCAGGTGGCGTACCGTAAGCTGATGGAAGATTATTTTGCCAAAGGGGCACTGTCTGTCTATAACGCCGGCTTTATTTCCCTGGATAAGCAATTTCTTACCATAGGCATTAACGGTATGGCAGAAGCCGCCGAATTCTCAGGACTTAAGGTTGGCAACAACTCAGATTATAAGCACTTTGTCAGCGATCATTTAAAAGTAATCTACCAGGCCAACCAGGCGGCCAAACAAGAATATGGTTATATGTTTAATACCGAGTTTGTCCCGGCGGAAAATCTCGGGGTAAAAAATGCCAAGTGGGACAGTAAAGACGGCTACCGGGTTAACCGGGACTGTTATAACTCCTACTTTTACCTGGTGGAGGATGAAAGCACCAACCACCTGGATAAGTTTATTTTACACGGCAGGGAAATTACCCAATACCTCGATGGCGGCTCGGCATTACATCTGAATCTCGATGAAAGCTTATCGGCTGATGCCTATGTCAAACTATTCGATGTCGCCGCCAGCACCGGCTGCAACTATTTCTGCGTCAATGTCAAAATCACCATCTGTAATGAATGTGAAAAAATTGATAAGCAAACCCGCCACCATTGCCGGCATTGCGGCAGTGAAGATATCGACCACGGCACCCGGGTGATAGGTTATTTAAAGCGGGTAACGGCCTTTAGCCAGGGGCGGCAAAAAGAACACGGCCTGCGTCACTACCACAGGAAACAGGCATAATACTGATATCACTGATCCTGAACATCGCTGCTCTTTGATATCCGTGCTGCCGCAGCATTGCCTACAGGGACTGTAGGGTCTAACTGACGTCTGGAACAAGTAAGTTGGCCGTTCGTCCTGAACATAAAAAACCGCGGTGATATTGCTATCACCGCGGTTTTTTTATCTCACCAGAAGTGAATGATTAATTCATTACCGGCAGCAGGCTGTAATCCTGTCCGTATTCCATCATTTGCTGCTGGAAATTATCCGGGTAAGAGATAGTGACATCAACCATCTTGCCGTCCTTGTATACCGCTTCCAGTTTCGGGTTAATAAAACCGGAGTAAGGGGCAAGGTTAAGTTTTTCATAACGGCTAAGCACTTCTTTGTGCAGCTTCTCGTCAACCTTAACCGCGTAGTTTTCAATCAACGCCTGACCGGCAGCAAAATCACCTTCTGACTTGATACGCTGTAATTCACGCAGTAAATCACCGAACAAACCGCGCAGCTTGATATAATCATTGATCACAAAGTAGGTTTTGCCGTCACGTACGCGTTTTTCAATGACATTATCGGCAGCGCCTTTTTCAAACACCCAGCTGGCTACCAGCTGACGGTTGCGCATATGGGCTTCTTCAATTTCTTCACCCAATTTCAAGCGGCGCAGCTGCAACATCATACCGTTACGGATATATTGATCATAACTGGCTTTACCCACTTCCAGGCTAGGCATGACGCCCATCTCTACCAGTTTCTCGTCCATCAGGTAATACAGGGCCACCAAGTCGGCGCGGCCTTCTTCCAGTGCAGACGAATATTGCTTCAGGGTTTCCTTAGGCGTGCCGACACCCGGATTGATTTGCCCGGAAGCATGGCCTACCACTTCATGTAAGTCGGTATGTAAATGAGAGCCTAACGGCCCGAATTCTTTACCGCGGTTAAGCTCGGCTTCATCCCAGGCAAATTCGGCCAAAGAGCCGCCACGGACATTGTCGTAGGCGTTTACTATATTGGTTAAGCTGACAGATTTAGAGCCGTGCTCGGCGCGGATCCAGTTGGCGTTAGGCAGGTTGATACCAATAGGTGTCGACGGCGAAGCATCCCCTGATTCAACCACAACCGTAATCGCCTTACCGGTAATGCCTTTAACGCTTTTCTTTTTATGGGCGTCAATTAAGGGCGAGTTATCTTCAAACCATTGCGCCTGCTTAGCAATAGCAGCAATCACTTTCGTGGCGTGATGATCTTTCACCGAAACCACAGACTCGAATGCACCGCGATAGGCCAGCGGGTCGTCATACACTTCGATAAAGCCGTTAACCACATCAACATCGGAGTTAATATCTTTTACCCACTCGATGGAGTAATCATCAAAGTCTTTTAAGTCACCGCTGCGGTAGTATTTCGCCAGCAAGGTTAAGGCTTTACGCTGCTGCTCATTTTCTGCAACAGCAGCCGCCTTATCCAGCCAGTGCACGATTTCGCTGATGGCCTTGTCATACATGCCGCCGACTTTCCACACCTGCTCGGTCAGCTTGCCGTCTTTTTTCACCAGCTTGGAGTTCAAGCCCCAGGATACCGGGCGCTTATCATCTACATTAACTTTCGCTTTATAAAAGTCGGTCACTTCCTGCTCGGTAACCCCTTCATAAAAGTTGACTGAAGAAGCAACAACGTTATCGATGCCCGCGCTTTGGTCCACCATTTTAGCGGCAACTTTAGGGTCAAACATCACAGGCGTTAACATCGCCAGTAAGTCATCGGCGCTTTGCTTGTCCGTCAGGGGTAATTTACCTTTGCCGGCCACGGCTTTGACATACCCGGCAAAAGTGTCGCTGCTAAACTCAGGTAAAATCTTACCCGACATATAATGGTGGTGGATACCGTTAGAGAACCACACCCGCTTGGTATACTCGGTAAATTTAGCAAACTCTTCACTGCTGCGATCACCGGGGTAATCCGCCATAATAGCTTCCAAAGTATGACGTACGGTCAGGTTGTACTTGTTGTTTTGATCCCAGGTCATATCACGGCCGGATAACGCCGCTTTATAAAGATAAAATAATAATTCTTTGGTTTTTAACGGCAGCTCTTCAAAGCCGGGTACCTGATACCTTAAAACCCGGATATCGGCAAAGCGGTCCGCCTGCCACTGAAAGTCTTTAGCACTTTGCGCGCTATCATGTGCCGCTTTGCTATCGTGGTCATGGCCGGCAGATGCTTGTGTTTGCACCGCAGCAGACGTTTGTGATTCTTGTGGCTCAGAGCAGCCAGAAAGAGCAAGGGCAAAGCTTAGTGCCGCTGCAATTTTTGTTAATTTCATTATTTATAATTCCTGATTTTGTCCTGCTTAATGGCAATAAAGTAGCAATAAACGGACTATTTTTATCTGTGGATCAGTTTTCCGGCAAAATCATACCAGCTTGCCGGGCCTAAGGGTATGTTTGTTCTTTTAATTAAGGTAGGGAATTGAGATAAAGCTGCAGGAAAACAGGCCCAAACTTGCCTCAGGTCAAAATTCCCCCGGATAAAAGGCATCAAGGGGGCTGAGCAGCAGCCCCAACTTGGGGAAAATCACTAGCCCTTAATGGTATAATCCCCTTTGATGGATAAGGTCACGACCACAGGGGCATCACCGGTGTTTTTCCAGTACCAGCCATGGGAGCCTGCAAACGGCGTGGTTAAAGAGCCTTTCATCTGATGTGAAGTGGTGATGGCAAAACTTTCAAAATAACCTGTGGTATCCCCTTCGGGCTCACCGTGAAAGTCAAAATAAAGCGCCTCACCGCCGGTATGCCATTCATATTCCAGATGGGCATACTTTTCCATCAGCAGTTTATATTCCAGACCTTTGCCGGCGGGGATCTCTATTTTAACAGTATCTGTGCGTTTACTCTCATCAACGGCAGCACTTTGCTCCTGCAACGGTTGTGTCCCGGCTAACTGCGTCAGGCCTAACGCTTCGCCCATGCCGGTCGGGTCGATATTGTATTCCGACGGCAAGATACAGATAACTAAAACAAGTGCGGCAAGTACCGCCGCCAAAACACTGGCTTTGACCAGACTGGTGGTGGAGTGCACCGGTGTGGTGACTGAGTTCATAACATATCCTTAAAAATACTTGTTTTACTTCACCAATAAATAAAGAGCTGAAGTAATGAATAAAATTTATCTCATCATCAAGATGAGCTTAACCGGTAATAACTAAATAGCGCTCGTTCGGCTAACACTAGTTAACAAAAAAGCCCGTTAACTGAAACCCTGTCAGCATCAAACCACAACTCATCAGCAGCGTATTGCTTGCCAGTGAAAAACGAAAATAACTGCTGTGCCTGCGCCAGAAACTTATCCCGATCAGCACCAGTGCCAATGCCATAAACTGCCCGAGCTCAACTCCTAAATTAAAGGCCAGCATATTGGCGACTAATCCCTGCTCCGGCAGGTTAAATTCCTGAATTTTAGTCGCTAACCCAAAACCGTGGAACAGGCCAAAAATCATCACCGCCGCCCTGGGGTTGGGCTGGAAACCCAGCAGGGCCTTAAAGCCCCCGATATTATCAAACCCTTTATAAACCACGGACAAACCGATAATGGCATCGATTAAATAGGGGTTTACCGCGATATTGCCGAGCACACCGTACAATAAGGTAATACTGTGGCCTAAGGTAAAGAGGCTGACATAAAGTAAAATATCTTTACTTTTGAACAGGAAAAAAATTACACCGAATAAAAACAGCAGGTGATCGTAACCTGTCACCATATGTTTCGCCCCGATATAAATAAAAGGGATAATGGATACCCCCTGATTCTGGGTTAAAAATTGCTTGGTGTCTTCATCAACGCCGTGGGCAAACAATGAAAACGAGGCACATAAGGCGGTAAACACCAATAAAACCTTAAAGCCTCTCGCCATAAATTGGCTCATGTAAAATACTCCATATTAAAATAATGCGATGTTTTGCTACACAGCTTCGCTTTTAGCTGTACTTTGCTTTAAACAAAGCGCGCATACCGCACCGCTATCAAAAAACCATCAGATAACTGGCGGACAAACAGCGAAATCGGCATCAAAATCATCGCACGAGTCCCTTGGGACGATTAAATAAATACTTGCCCGCCTTGGGTAGGAGGCGGATGGGGAGGCGAATAACGACAAGCTTGATAGCAAATATCCGGGTTCCCGCTGACTTCAGATGGAAAAAAGTTCACGACAAAGAAAAAGCACCAGCAAACAAGCCAGTACTGATCTCGACTGCGCTAAGCGCTTTAAGGTTTTGCCATTAACCAAGTATTTTAGCCTCAACCGGACGAGCAATATAAAAGCCGTTATAGTAAAGGAGATATCAGCAAAAAGCCATCACCCTACACCAGCACTAACAGTGACCAACGAAAATTTTGACGAGCCATTTCCTGGCACTTAGGCCAAAAACCTACCTGTAAAATCAAATAGATGTTTAAAAAACCATGAATACCTGCCCGAGCGAAGTAAAAAATGACGCTCGCCATACCGGGTGAATTCACCGATAAATCCGACGATGAAACAACTGGCGAAAAGCTTCGTGAGTTCTTTCGTCAAATTTTTCAAAGTATAAAGCGAAGCAGATTAACTAAAGAATAATTTCATAAAAATCAAACGTTAGAAGATTTTTTATCGATTGGCACAGGAAATGCTCTATTAGCGCCAGGTTTACTTAAAATATATTCGCGGAGATGTTCAATGAAATTTTGTAAAATGAAACGAATAACGTTAAGGACAATGATCAGCACCACAGCTTTGGCTCTGGTATTAACCATGACGGCAATCATAGGGTATCATTCAAGTCCCGCGCAAGTAGATCATCTCTCTGCCAATAAAAACTTACCGGCAAGTGAACACAAGGAAAGAAGCAATAGCTATATACTCCAGGGAGATAGCCTGGCAGCCATGACAGCTCAGGTAGAACGGGTCGGAGGCAAAATATCACATCAATTGGCCATTATTAATGCCATCGGCGCACAATTAACCCCAAGCCAGTTAACACAAATTACCGCCACAACCCAGTTGACGGCTTTTGCCGATGCAAC
This sequence comes from Thalassomonas sp. RHCl1, assembly GCF_947387555.1. GTDB lineage: Bacteria > Pseudomonadota > Gammaproteobacteria > Enterobacterales > Alteromonadaceae > Thalassomonas. The sequence continues at coordinate 31,100 of NZ_CANDNZ010000019.1, read as the reverse complement.
CCTGACCACCAGCAGTTTTTCCACCTCTACCCATATCGCCCGCCAGACCGGCGCAGACCAGCTCCACCAGCTGGGCATCACAGGACAAGGGGTAACCATTGCCTTTATTGACAGCGGTATTTCGGTGAAAACAAAAAAGGGCCGTTTTTTAAGGCTGGACAGCCAGGGGCAAGAGCGTATCCTGGCCCAATATAACGCCGAAACCGGCAATATGTATTTTGTCCATAAAAACTCAGATGATCACGGCCACGGCAGCCATGTTGCCGGCATAGCCCTGAGCAGCGTACTTGATGAAAACGGCGAATATAACGGTATGGCCCCCGATGCCAACCTGGTATCGGTCAGGGCCTTTGATGAAAATGGCCAGGGCACCTATTTGAAAGTTATCAACGGCCTGGATTGGCTAGTCGCCAATAAAGACACCTATAATATCAAAGTGTTAAATCTCTCCTTTGGCGCCTTACCCCGCTCTTATTATTGGAATGATCCCCTTAATCAGGCGGTCATGCGGGCATGGCAGGCGGGCATAGTCGTAGTAACATCCGCCGGTAACCTGGGTCCGGATCCCATGACTGTCAGCGTACCCGGCAATGTGCCTTATGTGATCACCGTCGGGGCGCTTACCGATCATTATACCCCAGACGACCAAAGCGATGACCGCATCACCACCTTTTCCGCTGCCGGTCCGACCCATGCCGGCTTTATCAAGCCGGATTTAATCGCCTGGGGCGGCCATATGATGGGGAAAATACATGATACCTATTTACCGACCCTGGCCCAGCAACATCCGGAAGCAATACTGGGGCAAAGTTATTTTGAAATATCCGGCACTTCACAGGCATCGGCCGTGGTTGCCGGCACAGTTGCCTTGATGTTGCAAAATGATCCCGGCCTGTCACCGGATGATGTTAAATGTCGTTTAATGACTTCGGCGCAGATGGCAATCGCCGCCGACGGCAAAGCCGCCTACAGCCCTTTTACCCAGGGAGCCGGTAAAGTCAATGCCTGGGGGGCGGTGCAAAGCACGGCATCCGGTTGTGCCAACAATGGCCTGGATATCGCGGCAGACCTTGACGGTAACCAGCATTTTCAAGGACCTGCCCGGGTCGATGAACATGACAATTTCTACCTGCTTGATGCTGACGGCAATATCTGGAACGAAGGCTCAATGTGGAATGAAGGCTCGTTCTGGAACGAAGGCACGGTATGGAATGAAGGTTCGCTCTGGAACGAAGGCTCGGTGTGGAATGAAGGCTCGCTGTGGAACGAAGGCTCAGTATGGAATGAAGGGGGGATCTGGAACGAAGGTTCAGTGTGGAATGAAGGGGTGATCTGGAACGAAGGCTCAGTGTGGAACGAAGGCTTGTCTGACAATATTGATGTTAATGCCTGGGTAGATCAGGAATGATTTCAAACTGAGCACGCCCCCAGCTCAGTTGCCGGCCAGTCTGATAACAGGCTGGCCGTTTAACAACATCTCAGCTTACAGTCCTGCTAAGCATCCCGTTTGCTCTGCAATTGAGTATTTACTGCCGACACATCAAAGCAAGACAACCCCTTGCTGGTGATCAAACAAAGCAGGCTGCCAAATGCAGAAGCAGAGAAAACTATCTTTCCCCCGCACCAGCCGCCCGGAGTTAACTTTTAAACTGTACAATCAAACTGTGCAGGGTTTTTAATTCATCGAGCAAATCATGGCTGAGCTGCTTGGAGTCTTCACCGTGGCCGACCCCGATATTGGCGATATCATTGATCCTGTGGGTATTCTGGCTGACCTGCTCTGCCACTACCGACTGCTCTTCCACCGCGGTGGCAATTTGCTGGTTAAGCACGGAAATTTTATCCACTTCGCCGTTAACATCCCCCAAAGTATTACCGGTATCATTGGCAAAACGCACACAATCCCGGGCCAGATCCCGGCTTTTCGACATCGCGGCAATCGCCTCTCCCGACTCTTTATTAAGCTGCGCCAGCATGGTTTTGATTTCTTCGGTAGACTGCTGGGTACGTTGCGCCAGTGCCCTGACTTCCTCGGCAACCACGGCAAAACCCCGTCCCTGCTCTCCCGCCCGCGCCGCTTCAATGGCAGCATTGAGCGCCAGTAAATTGGTTTGATCGGCAATAGAGCTGATTTCATCGGAAATGGTTTCGATGGACTGGCTGCCCTGCACCAGATGCGTGATCACCTCATCCACTTCCTGCAGCTGTCCCGACAAGGTGTGGATAGAATCTACGGTATTGGTCACCACCGCCATACCGCTGTTACTGATGCTCTGCCCCTGGGTAGATGCGTCGGCGGCACTGAGCACACTTGAGGATAATTCATTAATGGTGCCCACCATCTGGTTCATGGCGGTAGCCACCAGGTCTATTTCGCTGCTCTGCTCTGACAACATTTTCGAAACATCATTGCCGTTGGCCGCAGTATCTTCGGCGATACCATTGACATTTTCCGACAAGTCACGGACCCGGCCAATCACGGCATTTAACTCGGATTTACGCATCTTTAACGCCAGCTCCACCCGGCCGAGTTTATCGGGGCAGCCGGAGTAGAGGATACTCATCAAGTTATTATCAAACACCTGCTCCGCCTGGTGCACCACCTGCTGATACCGTTTTCGCCACAAGGCAAATAGAATACTGCACGCCAGACTGATAATAAAACCCGGTAAAGTCATCAGCAGCGAATCCTGCCTATAGGCCATGGCCATGCCTAAAAACAGCGTCAGCATCATCAGCAGAGACTGCATATAGGTGGTATAGTCAAGCCGGGAAAACCTCAACCGCACCGGGGTTTTCCCTTCATTAAGCTGGCGGTAAAGTTTTTTCGCCCGGCGCACCACCTTCTCTTCGGGCACGGTTCTGACCGACTGGTACTCAACCACTTTGCCCTGGTCGTCCTTAATCGGGGTGACATAGGCATTCACCCAATAATAATCACCGTTTTTACAGCGGTTTTTTACCGGGCCCATCCAGGAGCGCCCTTGCTTCAAGGTGTCCCATAAATCGGCAAAAGCGGCTTTTGGCATATCCGGGTGACGGACAATATTGTGTCCGTGGCCAATAAGTTCATCGAGCTCATAACCGGCAATCTCACAAAAATCATGATTGGCATAGGTGATTTTACCTTTCAGATCTGTGGTGGAGAGCAAAATGGAGGAAGAAGAAAATGTCTTTTCGGTTTGCGTAACCTGCTTGTTAACTGTCATAAAATGCCTTTTACTAATGGGGGGATAGTAAACTTCCATCATAGACATAGCCATTGCTCGGGGAAAAGTGAGAAAAAGCCTTTCCCGGGCAATTACCAGACTATCATAGCACTATAATATCGCTATTATCCTAGATAGCCGGGCAAGTTAAGTTGATCTGCATCAATCTGATTTTTAATAAAATTTACCTTTTTCAATAAGAAATTCTTCGTAGTGGCAGACCCTGTACCCCGCACTTCCCCCGTCACCGATGCCTTTGCTTTTCGACAAAAACGGGCGTAAATATTCCAACAGCAACTGCTTATATTTTCCAAGCTATACTATGCTGTAAATACATGTGCTGCATAACATTTCAATTTGTATCAATGAGCAGCAGCTGAAAATGACCCTAAAGAGTTTACTTACCAACAGGTCAAGTGAATGACCACAAACTTATAAGGAACCCCCTGCATGGACGGCCGTATGTTACTCAATAGCAAAAACTTAAAAAAATTAAGAAAAATTAAAGGGCTCAGCCAGGAAAAGTTAGCCCAGGAATGTAAAGATCACCGCATCCAGTTATCAATTGCCTCTATTAAACGCGCGGAGACCGGTAAACAGGTACTATATCGCACTGCCGCCGCACTGGCCTCGTATTATCAGGTATCGATAGATGAAATATGCAGCCAAGCGGGCTGATTAAGAGGCGGGCACTTACTGCAATAAAGCATAGCGGGCATCAAAGCCGATAAAAAGCAGGCTTTGATGCTATATCCCCTGAACTTCCCTTGCTTAATCCCGGGCCATCCCCATCAAGCAAAAGCCATGAAACAGCCGGTTACGGCTTAACAGGCAAATACCGCTGCAGGCTTTTATTCACCAGATAACCCATAGCAACAATGATCAAAACCCCGCTCAGCACAGGAGACAGCAAAAAGGACCAGCTTTGCCCTGTCATCATAATCAGCATAGGATTGGCGCCTGCCGGCGGATGGGTCGTTTTCGTGGCCAGCATCAAGGTGATTGCCAGCCCGGTCGCCAATGCCAGCGACCAGGGATAAACCCCGACATAAGTGACAAAAACCAGGCCGACGCTTGCCGACAACAAATGCCCTAAGATAACATTTTTTGGCTGTGCCAGCGGACTTGCCGGCACGCCAAAAACCAACACTGTTGTAGCACCAAAGGGTGCCATCAACCATAACCCGCTTTGGGTGAATACCTCCAGGTAAGATAATATTGCCAGGGTAAGGGTCGCCCCCAGTCCCGCCAACAGGGAAAAATATTTCGTTTCCATCACTTCACTCTTGTTCATTTTTAACCATTCTTTGTCAGGCTTTCTCCAGCACGGCTGACTTTCACCGTACAAGCGGCCAAAGGAGACAAGTTAGTCTACATTCCGAAATGAATGATAGACACATCTGTCTACCTTTGCAATAACTCGTAAAGAAACCGGCGGGCTTCCCCTGAATCAACAAAGGAAAAAGAAACGAAGATCCATAAACAACCGGGAATATGCTTTTACCAGCAAGCTTTTTTTGACATAAAAAAATCAATAAAAGCACGTACTTTAGCTTGCTCGAATTTGACCTGCTGATAATAAAGGAACACTTCTGCACCCGGCCACCAGTAATTTTCCAGCACAGGCAACAGGGTTTTGGCCTTAAGGTGCTGTTGTAATAATGGATCATCGGCGGCAAGGTTAATCAAGCCAAGCCCCTGGGCGGCTAATTCAACAAACCCGGTCACAGTTTTGACCGGCGAACGAAGCGTCATATATTCCGGTTGATCTTTAGCCGGATTACCGGTTTTAAAAAGATAAAAAAACAGTAACAGAAAATCCGGCTAAAAAAATTACGCTATATCGATGGACACTGCTCTTGTTATGGCTGCCAACACTTTTTACCCTGGCATTAGATTATTTAGGGCAAATCAGTGTCACCGATTTGGGCGTAAGCTGGTACTGGAATTGGGTTACGGCAAGCTGCCTGTTGCTGTTATTATTCACCGTGGCTTACCTGCTTTTTTCTTTAGGACAAGTAAAGAAGCGCATCCGGGATGATCGTCAGCTGCAAAAAAACTTAAACGCTCAGCTAGCTCAGTCTCAATGGTTTATGCCAACCACTCCCAGGGAAGCCCGCTATTTTATATGTGCTGTTTCAGTCTCTGCCGGTATTTGCGAAGAGTTACTCTTTCGAGGCTATTTGCTTAATTTACTCTCAGGATGGTTACCTGAATATGCCGCGGTCACCCTCTCGGCAATACTGTTTGCGTTACCACATATTTACCAGGGAATTATACCAGCCATACGCACCTTTATCATGGGAGTGATCTTTGCCCTGTTATATCTAGTTACCGACAGCATTATTATGTGTATTTTGCTCCATGTCATCCTTGATATCTACGCCGGCATCTTGGCTTATCCTGTTTTTCAGTCAAAAACGATAAGCTCAGACCACAGCCCGTAAGTCGCCTGAAATTAGCGAAAAATAACGCGCCAGGAAAACCATCTGATGGCTTTCCTGGTGACGAATATAAAGCGCTAAATGCAATAAGCGCTCTATAAACCCGACATCAAAACTAACAAACCTAAAAGACAACAGTTAAATCAGTAAGTTTTTTATCCTTGGCTCCGGCGATCATGCTCCCGGGTAACACATCTGCACTAAGCACCTGGCATTAAAATAAAATTCCGGCCAACTTCCGAGCTATCAGCTGATTTATCCGGTTAAAAAACCGGCGAAGAAAATAAATTCAGTTACACAATTTTTAGCCTGCTTATTCCATCCTGCGCTTTTCTAAGGTATAAGAAGCCAATGAAAATACCAAAAAGAATACAACCCCTGGTCGAAGACGGCCTGATCGATGAAGTCCTCGGCCAGTTAATGAGTGGTAAAGAAGCCACTGTTTATACAGTGCGTTGCGGCGATGAAATTCGCTGCGCCAAAGTCTATAAAGATGCCGTTAAACGCAGCTTTAAAAAAGCCGTACAATACCGGGAAGGACGCAAAGTACGTAACAGCCGCCGTGCAAGAGCCATGGAAAAAGGCTCAAAATTTGGCCGGGAACAACAGGAGCAGGCCTGGCAAAATGCCGAAGTAGATGCCCTATACCGGATCGCTGATGCCGGTGTGCGGGTGCCTGAGGCTTATGGCTGTTTCGATGGCGTGCTCTTGATGGAGCTGATCACCGATGAAGAAGGCGATGTCGCCCCCAGGTTAAACGACGTAGTAATGTCGGCGCAGCAGGCGATAGAAGATCACGCCATTGTCATGACCTATATTATGCGTATGTTATGTGCCGGTTTAATCCACGGCGACTTATCGGAGTTTAATGTGCTGGTGGACGAATACGGCCCGGTGATCATCGACTTTCCCCAGGCCGTCGATGCCGCCGCCAACAACAATGCCAAAAGCATGCTTTTTCGCGATGTCGATAATATGACCAGCTACTATGCCCAGTTTGCCCCCCAGCTGCGAAAAACCCGTTATGGCAAGGAAATCTGGCGGCTGTACCAGCAAGGGCTGCTGACCCCCTATACCGAACTCAGCGGCAATTATCAGGAAGACAAACGCGCCGCCGATGTGGATACGGTGTTAGAGGAAATCAAGGCCGCCTTTGCCGAGCAAGAGGCCCGCCAAGAGCGCCTGGCCACACAAACGCTGGACTAACCCCCCTGCTGCAGACCAGGAAGAGCAACTGATACGCAGATGCAATTTGCCGGGAGAATATTCGCATGATTGGCCAGGGAATTATTCGCCACGGTATTTGATTTGTACACCCTGGAGGAAGTTGCGCAGGATTTGATCTTTACACTGGCGATAATGTTTATGCTCCGGCTTGCGGAAAAAAGCACTTAACTCCGGTTTGCTGACCCTAAGGTCCGCCAGCTTCAAGGTATCGATGATATCTTCGGCTTTCATATTCAAGGCAATTTTGAGCTTCATCAAGATCAAGTTATTGGTTAAGCGTTTTTCCGGCGGATGTTGCGGACCGTCTTTTTTACCCCGCTTTTCATTGATCAGGCCATGAAGGAAAATCGCCAGCTCGGTATCGCCGCAGGCTTTGTAATCAGGATCGTCATCTTTTTTCAGCCAGCAAGTTATCTGCTTCCTGGCTATCTGATGATCGGCCAAAGCCATGATAGCCACCATTTTGTCATCGTTATAATTGAAGATATAGCGGATGCGGCGAAGTACGTCGTTATTGGTCACAGATGTTTCCTGAATAAAATTGCAGCCTGGTCATTTTGACGACTGCCTGATAATGGCGGCAATTTTAGCAGACTTTAGGCTTATCAATAAAGCCTCAACAAGGGAGAATCAATCGCTCTGCCCACTTTAAGGAATTTGCAAAGATTAAGACGTCATTACCTTTCCTTTTTACCGGTCCAAAGGCAACATCTTCTCGTTCACCGGCCAAAGGTAAGTCATGCAAATATAAATTCAGACGCATTTAGGCGTATGACAATTGCTCAGCCTCACTAACTTAACCTGACTTTAAATTCATCCCGGTAACGGCGGGATAAGTTTAACTGCTTACCGTTTTTCAGCATAACTTCGCAATCACCGCTCGGTTGGGGGCTGATAGAGTCGACGGCATCGAGATTGACGCCATATGAGCGGTGAATACGGCAAAAACCTTTCTCCGATATCTGCTCAATCAGGCCGCTTAAAGTGGAACGCAACGGATAAACCCTGTCCTTGATATGCAAATTAACATAGTTGCCGCATGACTCCAGCCACTCGATATCTTCTACCTTGATAATAAATTCTTTACCCAGTTTTTTCACCAGCAGGCGATCACATTCCTGCGCTTTGCTATTTTCTTCACTCACCTCTTCTCCATCGGGCACCAGGCGGGCTTCGCCGATAAGGCGGCTGATAACAAAGCGAAAACAATAGATCACCATCACAAAAAAGACATAGCTCCAGGCATCTTTACGGTATTCGTATATCAGCTCTATCGGCAACTCGCCAAATTGATATTGCATGTCCTGACTGAGAAAGATCAGCTTGCGCAAAAAAACCATCAGGCCGACATGCATCAGGGAAAAGGCCACCGAAGCCAATACATGCCAGCCAATATTGTTTTTCAACTTTAACCAGGTCAGCGGCACTTTTTTTAAAAAAAGCATTAATAAGGGCAAGAGTAAAATAAAACTGACGGCACTGGTATATTCAAGTACAAAAGGTTGCCAGAGAGGGAAGTCTATGCCCTGCATTTCCCGCCCGGCCTCCATAAGAATAGAAGTGGCATTGATGGTATTGTTGATAAACAGATAGCCTATCAGGAAGCACAATTCATAAAATTGCGGTCGTTTTTCAATCTCGGTTAATAAAGTCATCATTTCGTTCTTTATTGAAGGCTCACCAGTAAACATTTTTATCCCCGGATACCACCGCTTATCCCTATCCCTTGTTATTTAAGCCTTTTTGACTTTTTTGTCTTCAGCAAAATCGCTACGCTGGCCTTATAAAATCATGTTAAAGCGAACATGAAAAAGACTCAAGGACACACCATCAGAGGCCAATATGATAACCGAAAACTCTCCCGCACAACATCCGGGAAATCTGCCGAAAACCCAAACCGCCATCAACGACAGACGTTACGACATCGACTGGCTCAGATCCCTGGCCTTTCTCATATTAATTTTTTACCACATAGGTCAGTTTTATGTATTCGGATGGGACTGGCATATTAAAAGCACTTACCAAAGTGAGTTTTTGCAAAACATCATGCTCCTGGTAAACCAATGGCGTATGCCGCTGCTTTTTTTGATTTCCGGCACCGCCCTGGCATTGCTTGAGCCAAAAATCACTAACCGGGCTTTATTAAAAACCCGCTTTGTCCGTATCTTTATCCCCTTAGTGATCGGCATGTATTTGATTGTGCCTCCCCAGTTGTATTTTGAACTGATACAAAAAGAAGGATTTAGCGGTGATTATTTCCGCTTTTTTCGCTTTTATATTGATGCCGGTACCGCCATGTTTGCCGATCACCAGCATAGTCCTCTGGGGTTATTAACCTGGAATCACTTATGGTACCTTGGCTATTTATGGCATTACACCCTGATTTACCTGGTATTAAAACCGCTATTAAGGCGGATAAACTTCTCGCGCATCAACAAGGTTTCCCCGCCGGCTTTAGTCTTGATACCGGTAAGCCTGTTTATTTTCTATGGTCTGGTAATAGAGCCCCTTTACCCGTCCACCAATGCCTTGGTAAATGACTGGTACAATCATGCCCTTTATTTTACCGTTTTCCTGTTTGGTTATATGCTGGCAAAAGCACCGTCTGTCTGGCAAAGCATTATCCACTATCGGAAAACCTGGTTGATACTGGCTATTTGCAACTACCTGCTGGTGATTGTCCGCTATAACCGCGCCCTGGGCTTTGACATCGACTATATCAATGGTTCGCTGTTAACCCAGGTGGTCATCCAGTTTATCTGGTGCGCCAATAAGGTCTTTTGGCTGCTGGCCGTTATCGGTTATGCCGGTGCTTACCTCAACAGGAAGCATCCGCTGTTAACCTATATGAATCAAGCCGTTTTACCCTGGTATATCTTGCATCAAACCCTGATCATTATTTTTGCCGCCTACCTGGCCAAATTTGCCTTAGGGCCTGTGCTTGAGCCGCTGCTGCTGATCCTGATGACCTTTGCCGGCTGCTTTATCGGTTATGAAGTCATTAAACGTTTTACGCTGACACGCTTTATGTTTGGCTTAAAGGTGAACAGCAAAACCAGTCGCCCCCCTTTGAGTTCCCCGGCAGCAGCGACAGAAAAAAACGCGCTTAACTAAGCACTCCCGCTGTAGCTCAGCAGACCATCGCCCTTGATTTTACAGGAGAACAACCCGGTCAATCACCTTGTAAAATCAAGAGCTTGCCATAAATCCTGGTTTAGTTTCCCGTAAAACCAGTCCCCTGGCAACAAAGCAAACAGCTACGTCAAAACCCGTTTTTATTAATTTGAATTATCAATAAAAGTGAACTTTACTTAAATCCCTAACTGCTACTTTCTGTGATTTATTTTTACGCAAGACATGAAACCTGTCCGTTGGGTAAGGGATGATCCATTTAAAGATAATAAGTTTAAATAGATCCCGGCTAAGAGGACAACATCCCGATGTATAAAATAAAGCTTTACACCCTGATTGCCGCGCTATTCTTAACTAGCTCCTTTTCCACACACGCTACGCTGATCACCTCAGACTTAGTGCAACTGGACGCCAATACCTGGCAAGGAAGTTATAAAATCACCAATAACACCTTACCCTTTGATATTGAAGAATTCAGTATCTATTTTGATTTTAGCCTGTTTGAAAACCTTGCTGCCACAGGCGCGCCGCCTGACTGGGATCCTTTAGTTATTCAACCGGATATCGGCCTGCCCGACGACGGCTTCTACGATGCACTGGCACTTGCGGTCGGGGTTATTCCCGGCAATATGTTATCCGGCTTTATGATTGAGTTTGATTATCTCGGGCTTGACCTGCCGCCGGCCATGCCTTTTGAGATCTTAGATCCCTTTACTTTTGACCTGCTCGACAGCGGTGAAGTGATCTTTACTTCGATAACCGAATTACCCGTGCCTGCTCCCGCCACCTTAGGCTTACTGGCCCTGGGTCTGCTCGGTGTAAGACGGCGAAAATAAAGTCAACAAAGCTGAATAATAGTGTTCCCCCTGAAAATATGGCCCCTTAATATAGGGTCCATATTTTCAGTGCTTTTCTTTTTGCCGCCAGCAATCCCCCTCCTTAGCAGCGGTTGTTAACAGTTCGATACCACCATTAAATTCATCATTATCATTCAACAGCTTAAGACAATAACTTTAAAATCTTGCCAAAGTAATGCAATGTTCGCCCCAAAAAATAATTATCCCCCGGCTGTAAAAATGATTTTTCAATCATTACAACAAGCTTTGCCGGAGTAAAAAATTCTGACAGAAATTGACGCCTTTTCCGTCTTGAATTTTCAAAATCTGTTAACTATTCTTTTTTACCAAAATTAGATGCAGGGAAGCCGGTGCACACCGGGAGCCGTTGATACGCTACCTCTGGGCACCTGAAACCAGCTTTGTTGTATTTGATTTACTTGATGTACTCACTGACGACTTTCTTGTCAGCAATAATGAACCCGCCAGCGAAAGTTGGTGGAATAAGCTGCTGACTCTGCAATATATCAGTGTTGTATCGTTTCCAAACAACTCTTCACATGATCCAGCTTTAGTCCAGCATTTGATGACATACGCTCATTTTTGAGAATGATTTGAAAAATGATCACTCAGTCAGTTTCAACCGAACGGTTACAGATCCATGGATCTGTGTCCATCGGCCAAGGGGGAATGTTATGAATATCAGGCAAGCTTTACATCGCATTAGCCTTATAAGCTTTTACCTATTCGCTTGTTGGCTCCCCGCAGCCTTTGCCGATATTGTTATCGACGACAGAAATGTCGTCAGCTCTTCCCGTGTTTCCCGGGTGGAAATCGAATATATCAACACCTTAGATATCTCCAATACCGGCGGTGCCTTTACCAATATCGTCATTACCGTCTCCAGTACATCGCCCAATACAGTGATCACCGATAACCAGGTATTGGTGGACGAGATGTTATCCCCCGGCAGTTTAACCACCACAGACACTTTTTCCTTTCGCCAAAACCGCAGCGCCCCCTTTAATCCGGACGATCTGCAATTTGATATCGCCTTTGAGGAAGTGGATATCCTGCCCCCGGCTGTCGCCATTTTATCGCCGCAAGACGGCGATATCGTCAATAACTCTCCGGTGCAGGTGCTGGTGGCGGCAAGCGATAATGTTGCCCTGGATACCGTTACCGTCAACGGCATCCCGGCAAGCTTTGACGGCAGCAACTTTAGCGCCGATGTTCCCCTGAGCTCCGGACTCAACAGCTTAACGGCGGTGGCCACAGACACCTCAGGCAACTCCAGCTCGGACACCATAGATATTGAGCTGGTGGCGCTCGATTTAACCGCGCCCTCGGTGGAGATCCTCTCCCCGTTAAACGGCGATACCGTCAATGAGAGTCCGGTCAGCGTGGTGGTGGCCGCCAGTGACGATGTCGCCTTAGATACCGTCACCGTCAACGGCACACCGGCAAGCTTTGACGGCAGTAACTTTATCGCCAGTGTGGCCATCGTTCCCGGCACCAACAGCCTGACGGCCGTGGCCACCGATACCTCGGGCAACAGCAACTCAGATACCATAGATATTGAGCTGGTGGCACTGGATTTAACCGCGCCCTCGGTCAACATTCTCTCGCCGCTGGACGGTGATATCGTCAATGAAAGTCCGGTCAGCGTTCTGGTGGAAGCAAGCGATGATGTCGCCCTTGATACCGTTACCGTTAACGGCGTACCGGCCAGCTTTGACGGCAGCAACTTTTTTGCCAGCGTGCCGATAGAACCCGGTAACAACAGCCTGACGGCAGTGGCCACAGATACTTCCGGCAACTCTAATTCCGATACCATAGACATAGAGCTGGTGGCACTGGATTTAACCGCGCCTTCGGTGCAAATCCTCTCCCCGACAGACGGCGAGGTGCTGGCAGAAAGCCCGGTGGATGTCTCCATTGCCGCCGACGATGATGTTGCCCTGGAAACCGTCACCATCAATGGTCTGCCCACCAGTTTTGACGGCAGCAATTTTATCGCCAGCATACCGCTGGATGAAGGCAGCAATACGTTAACGGCAGTCGCCACCGACACCTCGGGCAACAGCAACTCCGACAGCATAGAGGTCACCCTGGATTTATCCCTGGGAGATATCACGCCGCCGACCATCAGCATCTTGGCGCCGACAGACGGCGCGCTGTTAATCGATAACACCCCGGAGCTGGAAATCATCTACGACGACAATGTCGGTATCAACGAAGGCTCTTTGCTCATCAGCGTCAACGGCGAAGCCATTTCCCCGGATTGTAATGCCGATACCACAGATGCCTTTTGCAGCCTGACTGCGCCGTTGCCGGACGGCGATGTCACCATAGCAGCGCAGATCAGCGACCTGGCCGGCAACAGTACCAGTGACCAGGTAACGGTACTGGTGGATGTCGAGCCGGTCACCATCGATATTAACGAGCCCTTAGACCGTTTGATCACTGACCTTGCACAAATCAATGTCGAAGGCGATGTCAGCGACAATGCACAAACCGTGACCGTCAATGGCGTAGACGCCAGTATCACCGACGGCCAGTTCTCCGCCCTGGTGCCCCTGCGTGAAGGCAAAAACATGTTGGTGGCAGTCGGCACCAAAGCTTCGGGACGCACCGCCACCGACTCGGTGGATATCACCCGGGATAATATCGCCCCGATCGTGCAGATCACCTCCCCCTCCGACGGCCTGGTCTCGGTCAACGACACCATAGATGTCACCGGCCAGGTCAATGACATAGTCAACGGCGCCGTCAATGCCAGCGTGTTTATCAACGGCATTGAAGCCACAGTCTCAGCCGGTAACTTTTTAGCCACCGCCGTGCCCCTGGTAAACGGCCCTAATACCATAGAAGCGGTTGCCACCGACCAGGTAGGCAACCAGGGCAGCCACCAAATCGAGGTGACCTTCACCCAGCCTGCCGGCGCCCGTATGAGCCAGTTCTCCGGCAGCGGCCAGGCCAGCGAAGTGACTACCCAGCTATCACAGCCCCTTATCGCCCAGGTACTCGACAGTTTAGGCAATCCGGTAACCGGACGTTTGGTGAAATTTGAAGTCAGCCGCAACAACGGCGGCGTTGCTCCGGATGCCTCCGCCGAGCTACAACGTATCATTCAGGTACCCACCGACGGCTCCGGCAAGGCCCAGGTGTTCTTCACCTTGGGCGATACCGCAGGGGAAGGTAACAACCGGGTGATAGCTTCCGCCGTCGGCGTAGTCGGTGAAGTGGAGTTTTGCGCCACCGCCCTGACCCGCCCGGCGGATAAGATCTTAATGACCAGCGGCGACAACCAGCGCGGCCTGGTGAGCAGCCCGCTGCCCAATCCTCTTGAAGCCCTGGTGGTGGACAGGGGCGGCAACCCCATTCAGGGTATACAGATCACCTTCCAGGTCACTAAGGGCGGCGGTAATCTCGACGGCAGCGACACTATCGTCAAGCAAACCGGCAATGACGGTGTTGCCCGGGCAGTGTTAACCTTAGGACTGGAACCCGGCATCAATAACAATGTCGTCAATGCCACGTTCCCCGGCCTGACCGGCTTGCCCGCGACCTTTACCTCCTCAGGCCTGTCACCGGGCAACCCGGAAGAAACCACCTTCTCCGGCGTGGTACTCGACAGCGGTTTGACCGCCATCCCCGGCGCCGTGGTATTTATCCCCAACAGCCCGGCAACCGGGGTCACCAATGATGAAGGCTTCTTCCTGCTTGAAAATGTGCCTACGGGCAAAATCGATCTGGAAATAGACCCCTCAGGCAGTCCGCGTCCGGAAACGTTCCCGGCGCTGCATTTTGAAACGGTAACCGTCGCTGGCCAGCAAAACGATCTCGGCATGCCCATTATCCTGCCGCCGATCCAAACCCAGGACTCCAAACTGGTCGGTGGCGATGAAGATGTCACCCTGCAAATGGTAGGGGTTGCCGGACTGGAACTGACCGTCTTTGCCAACTCCGCCACTTTCCCCAACGGCAGTAGCACAGGACAGGTCACCATCAGCCAGGTGCACCTGGATAAAGTACCTATGCCGCCGCCAAGTGGCACCTTCTTTATGCCGCCAGCCTGGACGGTGCAGCCCGCCGGGGTCATCTTTGATCCGCCGGCCAGGATCAGCATTCCCAACGATGGCCTGCCCCCGGGCCGGGTGATCGACATCTTCCAGTTTGACCATGCGCTGAACGAGTTTATCAATGTCGGTAAAGGCACGGTATCGGAAGACGCTTCTGTCATCATCTCAGACCCAGGTTTTGGCATTACCCGCGCCGGCTGGGGCGGCTGTGGTCAGCCGCAACCGCCGACCACCTGCGCCGCCAAATGTGGCCCTTGCCAGAAATGTGAAAACAATGCCTGTGTCGCCGATACCTCGAAAAACGGCCAGGCCTGTGCCGACGGCTCTCAGGAAACCAAGTCCAACGGCGTCACCTACTCGGTGGACGATTCCTGTAAAGGGGTGTGCGATAACGGCACCTGTAAAGACAAAGACGGCTTTAATGTCAAAAAACTGCTGGATGCCTTAAAAACCGCCGGTGACAAGGCCTTCTCCAGCTGTGTTAAAGATCCACTGAAGAAGAAAATGACCGATTTCCTCAAGGACAAAAACTTTAAAATCAAGTGCAGTGCCACCAATCCCAACTGCGGCGGCGCCGCACCGGGATCCAATACCCTAACCTTAGGTAAAGCGGCGCTTGATGCCTCTAAATGCGATGATCTCTCCTCCAGCACCTTGCATGAACTCGTGCATGCCGCCGGCGGCCATCGTCATCGCAAATGTAAAGCCGACGGCACCGTGCTCGGGGAAATTGCCTGTACCGTCGGGGCCGATTGTAAAACCTGTGTCGATCCCAATACCGACAAGGCCTATGGCTGTGAAGCATCCTGCTTCCCCACCACAGGCTCTAAAGTCGGTAAAGCATCGGCCTGTAAATAACACATGTGGTAGTGTTACGTGACGAATCATAAGAACAGAAAAAGGATGAAAAAATGAAATTAAAAGGATGGGTAATGTTGCTGCTGTTACCGGCCTTGTTTGCCAATGCCGGTGCGGGATTAACCACGGGCAAACATATGCATAAAGCAGAGGCAGAAGAACCGGCCGAGCAACACAAGTTTTCCAAAGCCAACCGTTATGATTTTGATGGTGAGCAATATTGGTATTACAAGATGATGGAAAAAGTTACCAACGAAAGCGTCACCAACGGCACACTGCTCGGGGAAATTCAGGAAAGGGATCGAAAAATCTATTTTCAGCTGCCGAAAACGGAGGCGGACAATGCCGGAAAACGGAACAAGGGTTATACCATGGCGGTGGCAAAAATCGTGGCATTTTTAGAGCCGGGCTTTCTACCGGACAATGATGCCAATAAACAATATATGGCAAGCCTGAAAAAGATACTGCAAAAAAATACCCAGTTATCGAAAAGGATCCTCGAAGACCATGGTCGATTAAGCCTATGGTTTTCAAGAAATAAAAATCGACTAATCTGGTCTGAACAGGCCCAGCAGTTAGTCATAGCTGAATTGAAGTAAAACGTTTAACAGCATTTTAACAAGTTAACTGTCTAGCAAGACAAGATTTTAGCAAGTTAAACTAGATGTGGAGGTCGTAAACAAATGAAGACCGGACGATTTTCTCAGACTACAAGCAAGGGATTTCTCGATACCTTGCGGCAATACCTCCCTGCGGTGTTTTTGTTAACTTGTTTTAGCTTTACATCACTGCCCTATGCCAACGAAAATAAAGATGACGATGAACTGCCGGGCCCGCCGGAAATCATCGACATCCCGGATGCCGGGCCGATACTCAATGAAGACTGTATCGCCACCATTTTAAACCGCCAGACCCAGGTCAATGCCGACGGTACCTTTATTATTCCCAATGTCCCCGTGCCACAGGGGGCTTTCCGGGTACGGGTAGTTTGCGACCGCGCCGACGGCAGCGTCGATAACGGCCAGTCACCCTTTGTGCTGGGCAACCCCAACGGTGAAACCCTGTTTGATGAAATCTCCTTTGCCGACGATGACCCCGTACCTGTCTCTATCGAGATCAGCTCCCCGGCACTGGAACTCACACCGGAAGCCAACGGCGTCCAGTTGGTCACCACCGGCACCTTACCCGACGGTACCGAGATTGACATCACCCTGGCAGATACCGGCACCTTTTATCTGGTATCAAACCCCGCCATTGCCACCGTCAGCGACGACGGCTTCATTAACGCCGTTTCCAGTGGCACGCTACTGGTCACCGCCACCCACGAAGGGGTTATCGCCACTATCCAGCTCACCGTAAACCTGACCCTGGATGCGGATGATGACGGCCTGCCGGATGACTTTGAAAGCCTTAATGCAGTCAACCCCGGCGGCGCCAATTTATCCCGCTTGCCCGGCGTCACCGTCGATGCCAGCAGCTTCTCCGGTGGCAATGTGCCGGATCGCGCCATAGACGGCAATATTTTCACTTCCTGGTTTACCAGTGTCGGCGATGCCGCCAACAAACGCAGCGCCCCCTTTATTGAGGTTTTACTGCCGGACGATGTCGATGTCGCCCAGGTACGCCTGCTCGGCAACCGCACCAACCCGGTGGGTTTCGACTTTTTTGCCGGCCGCATCCAGGCCTTTGATGTCGCCGATAATGAAGTTTTTAACTCAGGCGAAGTTTTACTGCCGGCGCCCAGCCGTGACTTGGCCGTGCCGCTCGATGTCGATATGATCCGCCGGATACGTTTTACCGCCACAGACGATGAAAGCAATACCCCGGGACTGTCGGAATTCCAGATCTTATCCCGCCCCGGCGGCATAGGCTTAGATTTAAATGACGACGGCGACGCCCTGCTCGACTTTGATCTCGACGGCCTGAACAATACCGAGGAATTTAACTTAGGTACCAGTATCTTCCTTAACGATACCGACGGCGACGGCCTCGATGATGCCCAGGAAGGTACCTTAGGGTCAAACCCGCTATTATCGGATACCGACGGTGACGGCCTGCTCGACGGCTCTGAAGTCAACCCGACCTCGGACAGCGACGGCGACGGTATTATCAATATGCTCGACCCCGACAGCGACAATGACCTCTTGCCCGACGGCGTCGAACTTGCCCTGGGGTTGGATCCGCTGCGCGCCGACACTAACTTTAACGGTATCCCTGACGGCAGTGAAGACAGTGACAACGACGGCCTGCCCAACAGTGAAGAAGTGCTGGAAAACACCGACCCACTTAATCCGGATACCGACGGTGACGGCTTGCTCGACGGTGAAGAAGTGCTGCCGGGGGCAGACGGTCATATTACCGATCCGCTGCGCGCCGATACCGACGGCGACGGCATGGATGACGGTTATGAATCCCAGTTTGGCCTAGACCCCACAGATCCCAACGATGCCCTGGACGACCCGGATAATGACGGCCTCACCAACCTGGAAGAATCACAGCTGGGTACAGATCCCTTTAACAATGATACCGTGCCGCCAGCGGTCTCCCAGATCACGCCGTTAGATACCGCCTCCGATGTGCCCACCAACTCAGTAATCGTGGTGCGTTTTAATGAACAACTGCTGGACACGTCCATTACCGACGGCGTGATCAGCCTCACCAATGGTGTTCCGATCACAGGCGAGCTGAGTTTATCCAACGATTTATTGTCGGTCACCTTTACCCCGGATGAGCAGCTGCCGGGCCTGACCACTTTAGCCGTTGAAGTACAAGGCATACGGGATATTGCCGGAAACCTGATGGTGGGCAGCTTCAACAGCAGCTTTACCACGGCAGAATTTGTCGATGATATCCGTCCGACGGTTATCCGCACCAGCCCGCTCAGCAGCAGCTCGAATGTGCCGGTCAATGCCCCCTTTACCATGGAATTTAGCGAACCTATGGATCCGGCCACCCTGATCCCGGCCAATATCATCGTCCGGGATAACATCACCTTTAGCAACGTTCCCGGGATGATACAGGTGGATCCCGACGGTCGGGTGGCGTCCTTCGTGCCCGACAGCACCTTTGCCATCGGCCGCAGCCACAGCGTTTTTGTGACCACCAATACCCAGGATGTGTCCGGCAATGCCTTGCAGTTCCAGCATAACTTCTCCTTTACCACCGCCTTTGTCCAGGACAGCGAGCGGCCCAACTTTATCGCCAGCAGTCCGAAAAACTTTGATTCGACCATTCCCGTCAATGCCCTGATCCAACTGCAGTTCGACGAACCCATGAATATCGTCGATGCCGTACGCGGGGTCATAGTGACCACGCCGGGAGGCACAGTAGACGGCTCTATCGCCCTGGAAGATGCCAACCGCCGCATCAGCTTTACCTCGGCCAGTGCCCTGGCCCCCAATACCACGCATACCGTCAATGTCAGCACAGGTCTCACCGATCTGGTGGGTAACCCGATAGACAACCCCATCAGTTTCAGTTTTGATACCGATGATGTCGGCGATGTCGTCAGGCCAAGCTTTACCCAGGCAGATCCGGTCAATAACCGCTCGGATGTGCCCACCAATATGGCCGCCAGGATCACCTTTAACGAAAGGTTTAACGACTTAACCTTAAATAGCAGCAGCTTCTTTATTGAAAAAACCAATCCCTGCTGCTTCCCGGTGACCAGTACCATAGTGGTGGCAAACGACAGGTTAAGTGCTACCCTGACCCCGGATAACCCGCTTGAGCCCCTGACCTCATACCGGGTCAGGTTAAATACCGGCGCCCGGGATCTCGCCAATAACCTTTATACCGGCACTTCGGTACCGACAAACTTTAGTACCGGCGCGGGGGAAGACAATAACGCCCCGATAGTAGACAACCTCAGCCTTGAAGACGGCTTAACCGGCGTGCCCGCCAATGCCAGGATCCAGATAAGGTTATCCGAACCCGTTAACCTGGTGAACCTGCCAACAGACAGCATGACCTTGTCCCTGGGCGGCTCCGACATACCGGGCACCGTCAGCCTGAGCAGTGATCGCAGAACCATTATCTTTACCCCGGATGCACCGCTGGCCGCCGGGTTGTACGAGTTAAACTTAACCGGCCTGACGGATATCGCCGGTAATACCGGCATAGCCTTTAACAGCAGCTTTACCGCACTGGATACGGTAGATAACACCCGGCCAACCGCCAGTTCGGTTTCCCCTGTTAACGGCAGCAGTTCAGTGGCCGCCGATGCCAGCATGTCGGTTACTTTCTCCGAGCGTATCAATCCGCTGACCCTCAACAGCGGCAATTTCTTTGTTGAAAAAACCACAGGCGGCACGGTACGTATTGCCGGAGATTTAAGCCTTTCAGCCGACGGCTTGACCGCCACCTTTACTCCATTGACGCCGCTACTGCCGGGATTCACTTACCGCATCCGCACCTTTAACAGCATCCAGGATCTTTCCGGCAACGCCTTCTCCGGCAGCTCGGTGCCAAGTAACTTTACCATAGGGGGCGGCGAACCAGCCGATACCACTAAACCTCAGGTACAGCTGATCACTCCCAATAACGGCGCCAGCGATATCGGGGTGATCAATACTTCCGTGGTGGTCACCTTTACCGAGTCGTTAAATCCGGGTACGGTTAACAGCTCAACCATGGAGCTCTATGCCAACAGTATCCGGCTGTTCCCGTCTATTTCCCGCTCCAGTGACAACCGTACCGTGACCCTGCGGGATAACTTACCCGGCAACAGCACCATAACCGTGATCATTACCGATGACGTCACCGATCTTGCCGGCAATGCCATGGACAACTTTACCAGCGAATTCTCCACGGTCGCACCGACCGATACCGGCAGGCCTTCGGTGTTTAGCCAGCGCCCTGGTAACGGCGCCAGTAATGTCGCCACCGATTTAAGCCTGGTGCTCTTTACCAACGAGCCTATGGACATCACCACCCTGCCCGGCGCCCTGCATATTTCACAAAACGGCGACGCCGTACCCGGTACCATAGCCATTACCGGTGATGGCCGTAATATCGAATTTACCCCGGATGCCGATTGGCAGCCAAATGCCCTGATCCAGGTCTTTTTAGACACCAATGCCAAAGATACCTCAGGCAATAGCATCTTTAACTACCAGGGATCATTCAGGACCCAGGCAGACGGCAGCAGCGACAGCCCGTTTGTGATCCGCGAATCCCTGTTCCAGCAAAACACCAATGAGCTCTTAACCAACAGCTTTTTTGATATTGAATTTAGCGAAGCTCTCGATCCGACAACCGTTAACAGCACCAATGCCTTTATACAGGAAAACTTCAGCGGCGGAGGCCTGATCAGCGCGACCGTCAGCCTGCTTGGCGGCGATACCATACGTATCACCCCAAATGCAGCGCTTGCCACAGGTACCAACTATTTCTACCGCTTACTCCCGGGGTTGCGTGACCTCGACGGCCAGACCCCCAACTTCGGCAACTTTACCCGCTTCTTCAGAACAGGCTCAGGCGGCGATAATACCGCGCCGAATGTACTGGCAGTATCACCGCCGGATGCCGCGATAGACATCCCCACCAATGCCGTGATCCGCCTGCTTGTCGATGAGCTGACCGACTTAAGCTCAGTTAATGACACTAACGTGCAGCTTAATGACGGCTCAGGCAATGCCATCGCCTGTACCATCTCCAGCCAGAACTTTACTGACGGCCAACAGGAAATTTTGATCGTGCCCCATGCGCCGCTCAAAGAAAACACGGTTCACCAGTTAACCCTGGACGGCATTACAGATCTGGTGGGTAACAGCATCAGCGTACAAACCACCTCCTTTACCACAGGCATACAGCCGGATACGGTATCACCGGCCCTGGTGCGCACTAACCCCTTTAACGGCGCGACCAATGTTGCCGTCAATTCCGTGGTCGACTTTGAAGTCAGCGAAGCCCTGGATCCGGCCAGGTTCCAACATGCCGGTACCACATTACGGGATAACACCACCTTCCAGAACTTGGCCGTCACCAGCAGTTTAAGCAGCGATGCCCGTAAAGTTACCGTCGCCCCGGATAATCCGCTGCTGGTCAACCGCAGCCACAGCGTATTCCGCTCCGGCAATACCATGACAGATTATGCCAACAACCAGCTCTTTAACTGGACCTTTAGCTTTACCACTTCATTTGATCCCGATACCACCGCGCCCCAGATGGCCGGTATCAGTCCGTCAGATGGCCTGGCTGACATTGCCAGAAACGCCCGGGTACAAATAGACTTTGATGAACCGATACGCACCTCCAGCCTGGAGGGCATCACCCTCAGCGACAGCGGCGGCACACTGACCGTCAGCAAACAATTTAGCAACGGCAACCGTACCGTCACTTTAGTGCCGCAGAACCTGCTGACCGAAAACAGCTTACATACCGTCAGCATCGCCAATATAGAAGACCTGAGCAACAACCTGCTCACCGGCCCGGTCACCTCCAGCTTCACCACGGAAGACGGCGTTGATTTCTTCAGGCCGGCCTTAGTGGTTGCCGATCCGGTCAACAGCAGCACCAATGTACCCACCAATATGGTGGCCCATATCTCCTTTAACGAGCGCCTCAATCCGTTATCCGTTAACAGCGACACTTTCTTTATTGAGCAGACTTCACCCTGTTGTCCAAAAGTCACCGGCACGGTAGCCGTCTCCGCCGACTTGCTCCATGCCTCCTTTACCCCGGACGAGCCGCTTAAACCGAGAACCAATTACCGCATCCGCATGTTCAGCGGAGCACGTGACTTTGCCGATAATACCTACTCCAGTACCTCGGTACCGGCAAATTTCATTACCGGTGACGGTGAAGACAACAGCGCACCTGATTTTATCGGTAACAGCTTGACCGACGGCATCAGCAATGTGCCCGCCAATGCCGTGATCTCGGTGCGTCTCAATGAAGCCGTAACCCTGGTGGACTTAGCAGACGATGCCATAGTCGTCAGCACAGGCGGCGTACCACTTGACGGCACTATCAGCTTAAGCAGTGACCGCCGCACTATCTTCTTTACCCCGTCAGCACTGCTGGCCATTGGTAACTACCAGATTGATGTCAGCGGTTTAACCGATCTGGCGGGTAATACCAGCGGCGCCTTTAGCAGCAATTTTGAAGTCACCAACAGCAATGCCGACACGACCCGTCCGACCCTGGTTTCCACTTCCCCGGTTAATGGTGCCGCTACTGTCGCCAGTAATGCGGTGATCTCCGCAACGTTAAGCGAAAGGGTCAACCCGCTCACGGTTACCTCGGGCAGTGTTTTTGTTGAGCAAACCTCGGGAGGTACCGCCCGTATCGCCGGCAGCCTGAGCCTGTCCAACAATGACCAGACCATCAGCTTTACCCCGTTAAACCCGCTGGTTGCCGGACAAACCTACAGGTTAAGAATGTTTAACAGCGTGCAAGATCTGGCGGGCAATACCTATGCCAGCACCAGCGTACCGACCAGTTTCACCATAGATCCCGCCGGGCTCCAGGATACCACGGCACCAACGGTACAAGTGATCACCCCGCCAGACGGCGCCACCGACGTCAGCTTAGTCAACAACCCGGTTGTGATCACTTTCTCCGAGTCTCTGCGCCCGAATACAGTCAACAGCAATACCGTGGAATTTTTCGCCAACGGCAGCCGCTTATTCCCGTCCCGCAGTTTATCCAGCGATAACCGCACCCTGTTCGTCAATGACAGTTTACCGGCCAACAGCCTGATCACCCTGATGCTCACCGACGGTATCAGCGATCTGTCGGGCAATGCCCTGGCCAACTTCAGCTCGGAATTTACCACCGCACCGGCACTGGATACCGGCAGGCCTTCAGTGGTTGGCCAAAGACCCAATAATGGCGCCAGCAATGTCCCGGTTGACAACAATTTCACCCTGTTTATTAACGAACCCATGGATGAACTGACCATAAACGATGCCTTAAATGTCACCCAAAACGGCGTCCTGGTAAGCGGCACCACAGATATCACCGGCGATGGCCGCAGCATTACCTTTACCCCGGATACGCCCTGGAGCGACAACGCCCTGATCCAGATATTCCTTGACCCAAGCGCCCAGGATACCAGCGGTAATGCCTTAAACAATTACCAGGGCTCTTTCCGCACCGAACTGGCTGATGCCAATATCGCCCCTGCGGTCATTAATGAGAGTCTGTTCCAGCAAAGCACCAATAATGTCCTGGTCAACAGCCGGTTTGATATTAAGTTCAACCAAGCGCTAGACCCGTCAACAGTCAATAATACCAATGTTGAAATCAGGGAAAACTTCGGCAGTGCCGATCTCGTTGCCACAACCGTCACCCTGGTCGGGGACAGAATTATCCGCATCACCCCGGACGCCAACCTCAGTGACAGTACCAACTACTTCTACCGCTTATTTAACGGGTTGAGGGATCTCGACGGTCAGCAACCAACCTTTGGTAACTTTACCCGCTTCTTCGCCACCGGCACCGGCGAAGATAACAGCGCACCGGGTATAGTTTCGGTCTCACCGCCTGATGGCAGTGTTGATATTCCCATCAATGCCCTTATCCGGGTCTTGTTTGATGAAGCAATTAATATGACCGCCCTAGGCGACAGTAACATAGAGATCAATGACGGCAGCGGCGGCGCCATCTCCTGCAGTATCTCCAGCCAAAGCTTTAGCGACGGCCAGTTCCTGGTCTCTGTCGTGCCCCACAATCCGCTAAGTGCCAACACGGCTTATGACTTAACCGTCAGCGGCGTGGAAGATCTGGCAGGCAATATTGTCAGCAGCCAAACCACCTCCTTTACCACGGGAGTACAGCCCGATACCGTATCACCGGTATTCGTACGCAATACCCCGGTCAGCGGCTCCGTCGATGTACCGGTCAATGCCGTGATTGAAATGGAGGTTAACGAACCGCTCGATCCGGCCATTTTTGCCCATATCGGCGCAGTGCTCCGGGAAAATACCACCTTCACCAACCTGCCCTTTAGCCAAAGCCTCAGTGGTGATGCCCGTACCATGATGTTTGTACCCGACAGCGGTTTGAACTTAAACACCAGCCATAGCGTATTCCGCTCAGGAGCTGTACCCACAGACTATGCCGGTAACAGCTTCTTTATGCCAACCACCAGCTTTACCACCAGCGCGGTTGAAGACTTAACCGCGCCGACTGTGGTGGCGATCAGCCCGGATAATAACTTAACCGACGTGCCGATTAATGCAGTAATGGAAGTGCATTTTGACGAGCCGGTGCAAAGCGATGGCCTGACCGGTATCACCTTGAGCGACAGTACAGGCGATATCGATCTCTTGTTTGCCTTAAGCAACGGTAACCGCAACTTAATTATTACCCCGCGCAACCCGTTAAATGCCAATGAGCTTCATACCCTGACCATAGACGGCGTAAAAGACCTGGCCGATAATGTTATCGCCGCACCGGTTGTCAGCTTGTTTACCACACAAGATAGCGTTGACTTTAGCCGGCCGTTATTGGCATCGGTAGATCCGTTTAACAATGCCACCAATGTCCCCACCAACCTGGTAGCACAAGTCACCTTCACCGAGCGGGTCAATCCCTTATCCGTAACCACCAGCAGCTTCTTTATAGAAAGTACCAATCCCTGCTGTCCCGCCGTTGCCGGCACGGTACAGGTGGCCAGTAACCGCCTCAGCGCCACCTTTACCCCTGACAGCAACTTAGATACTTCCCACAGCTACCGTATCCGCTTGCTCACCGGGGTACGTGATCTGGCCAATAATACCTATGGCAGCACCTCGGTACCGGCTAACTTTACCACCAGCGACGCAGAAGACAACACAGCGCCGGTGGTGACCGGCATCAGCCCGACAGACGGTTTTTCCGGGGTATCGGTCAATAGCCAGGTGATGGTGGAATTTGATGAAGCCATCCGCAATGAAAGTCTGGCGGGGATTACCTTAAGTGATACCAGTGGCCTGGTCGCCGTCACTAGAAGCTTAAGCAACGGTAACCGCAGGGTAACCCTGACACCTATGAGCGATTTAACCGGCTCTGAGCTGCATACGATAGATATCAGCGGCGTGGAAGATCTGGCGACCAATGTGCTTGCCGCACCGGTCAGCTCAAGCTTTACCACAGGAACAAACACAGATACCACCAGGCCAACCCTGATATCCATTACCCCGGTTAATTCCAGCAGCAATGTCCCGGTCGGCACCACCTCGGTAGCCGTATTTAGTGAGCCGATCAACGCCCTGACCTTACCCGGCAATTTCTTTATCGAGCGCACTTCCCCCTGCTGCACCGCGGTCAGCGGCAGCTACAGTCTTAGCGCCGACCAGATGACGGTGACCTTCACCCCCGATGAAGATCTGGTCAATAATACCAGCTATCGGGTGCGGACACTTTCGGGATTGCGGGATTTGGCTAATAATTCATTTAGCGGCACCTCAGTGCCCAGTAACTTCACCACGGAGCCTTAAATATGAACAGCACCAAACTCCCTTTATTGCTAATAATAGTGCTAACACTAGTAGTCACCTTAACGGCATGCAGCAAAACCAACACGAGTTTGGCGCAACAACAAAAGCAGGCACAGCAACAGCAAAGCCAGGAGGCCAATGCAGCTATCCTGGCGATGCGGGACGATTTAAAGCAATTAAAGCGGGAAGTGGCCGCCATTCGCCAGGCGGTCACCGATATTCATAAAATCGCCATGGATACCCCGGAGCCGGTGGCCAAGCCCCTGCCCGCCCAGCTGGCATTGGATTTAGACGGTAATGACCCCTTACTGGGCAGTGAGGATGCCACTATCGCCATTGTCGAGTTCTCCGACTTTCAATGCCCCTACTGCAAACGTTTTGCCGATCAAACCTTCCCCGCCATCAAGAAAAATTACATCAAAACCGGCAAAGTCCGTTATATCGCCCGGGACTTCCCGCTCGACTTTCATCCCCAGGCACAAGGCGCAGCTGTGGCCGCCAACTGTGCCCTGGCACAAGGCGCTTACTGGCAAATGCGTGACAGCCTGTTCAGCAATATCCGCGAGTTAAGCCCCCAACGCTATCAGGAACTGGCAGGCGAATTAAAGCTCGACCTGGAGCAATTTAAACTGTGCAGCAGCGATAAACGCCACATAGAAGAAGTCAGTGAAGATCAGGGACTGGCAGCCTCCCTCGGCATCAGCGGCACACCGAGCTTTTTTATCGGCCGCATCGAAGGGGACAAACTGGTCAATGGCCGCCTGATCGTCGGCGCTCAGGGCTATCAAACCTTTTCAACGGTTATTGATTCAATTATGGCAGCCCCTTAACGGAAAACTCACGGCTCAAGTTAACGAATACTCTCAAAACCAGTCAAAATAAGCAGAGTTTTCTCATTAACTTAATGCCTTTCACCTTTCAGTTTCCCCCTGTTAGCAAGGGGGGAATTGAATAAGCTAGCTTTACAGCCTTTACTTACCCAACAATACTCATATTAAGCTAACTACATCAGGGAAGAAGCCAAATGTCGCAACCAGAAACAATTAATGGAGCCGTTATTGATACAGTAACGACCACTAATACAAAAGTAGTGGCAGAAGCCCCGGCTATGGCCATGGGCAGTTTATATCAAACCATAGGTAACTCTGTAGCCATGGCCGCCGCCAACGCGGTATATGCCCAACAGCAAGCAAATGTCACCAACCAGGCGGCTTCAACCCTAGGCATTACGAAACTCTTTTCAACCAATAAAATAGTTGATGCGATTAATTCCCAAAGAAATCAATGACCGGATATCAGCAGCCCCAAGCACACAACACGGAGCTAATAGAGAAACAGACTCAAGCCAGGTAAGAATACCAAGCTCAACCGTTTCTCTACACCCTGAAATGAATGTCTGTGCTTGAACCTTACCGTATTACTTACAAACCTGCAGCGATAAGGAAACCTTATAATGTCAAAATTGACAGGCAAGGCAAGATAATAGAAAAATTCTCTGGTGCGCTATCGAGGAAGGTAAGTTTATGATTAAACGTGAAGTATTAATGCCAATTGAGCTTGTCGAAGACATCGCTCAAATAGTCCATAAAGAAGGCTATCAAATTTTAAAAGATGCTTTTCCTGATACAAAGGCAAAACCACCGATATTTCTCAGTCAAGAGGAAGCTGAAGCTCTCATTGATTTAGCCGTTATTGAAAAGAAAAAAGCCAGGCTGATGTATCCGTATTATGATGATGAGCATCCTAAATTTAATGAGGAACACGAGCTTAAATTTGACGACGTACAGATGGGGATATATGAAAAAATCCTCTATTACGTAGAGTCCGCTTTTCAGAAAGGTAGTTTTGATCACCTTTTATAAAATGGGACATTAGCCCCCAGGCATACCCAAAGGCTAATTAAAAAAACGCCCCGGCTAACACTTTCTTTATTTTAGACCTTAACAATCAGATAAGAATTAGGCACTTAAATGTGAATAAATCTGCATTTCTAATCTTATAAGTCAAACATTGCGACAAGATTAACTCTGCTAATAAAACAATTTAGCTAATTCGTTTAACAGTTCTTTTACCTGGGGACTAAACCAAATAAAAGCACTGATATTTACCAATACAGTTAGTGCCAACACCAGGCGAAAAGATAATTTCTTGGATTTATGTCGTAACAGCTGCTGAGCAATCATTGCGCCTGGCCAGCCACCAATTAAAGCCAACAAGTGCAGGTGTTTTTCTTTAACGCGCCATTCTCCTTTCCTGGCCTTTGATTTATCAATTGCGTATATGGCAAAAGTGCAGAGACTTAGCAACCAATAACTTATTATTAGCGCTATAGGCAGGTAGGCTAAGTAGCAGGCAATAGTAATCGAGATTAAAAAGAGACATGCGAAATAGATAGAAAACAAACGCATATTATTACCTCTTTTGGAAAGTGAGCTGTTAACCCTAACAGACTCTTAAGAAATAAGTCTGCAGATAGCAAAAAGCCCTGCGATTGCAGGGCTTTTCGTTTTAAATATGGCGGTGAGGGAGGGATTCGAACCCTCGATACCTTGCGGTATACACACTTTCCAGGCGTGCTCCTTCGGCCACTCGGACACCTCACCAGATTGTTACTTTTAGCTGAATTTGCTCGTTCGCTGAAAGCTGCGCTATGGTAGGAAAAAAGCCTTGCGGGTGCAAGGCTATTTTTAACTTTTTATCAAAAAAACTAACTGTTTGCTGATAAATTAGGCTTATTAGCGAAAATTTACGCGTTGCCTTTTACTTTCAGTTTATTCTCTGCGGCAAAATTAAGCATGCGGTGCAGCGGGATCAAAGCTTTTTCTGCCAGCGCCGGGTCAACATTGATTTCACGGCCTGCCGGGCTTTCTAATGCCGCTTTAATCGAAGCTAAGCCGTTCATTGCCATCCAGGGGCATAAGGCACAGCTGCGACAGGTGGCACCGTTGCCGCCGGTTGGCGCTTCAATGAATTTTTTATGCGGGCTGGCCTGTTCCATTTTATAGAAGATGCCCTTATCAGTGGCGACGATAAAGGTTTCGTTATCCATTTCCTGGCTGGCTTTGATCAGCTGACTGGTTGAGCCTACGGCATCGGCAATTTCAACAACATTTGCCGGAGATTCCGGGTGAACCAGAACGGCAGCGTCCGGGTACTGTACTTTTAAGTCTCTTAACGCTTTGGCTTTAAACTCGTCATGCACAATACAAGCGCCCTGCCACATCAGCATTTCGGCGCCTGTTTGTTTTTCTATGTATGAACCCAGGTGACGATCCGGGCCCCAGATGATCGGTTTGCCTTCGCTTTCCAGCATATCGACAATTTCAAGGGCGATACTTGAGGTTACGACCCAGTCGGCACGGGCTTTTACCGCTGCCGAGGTATTGGCATACACGACTACGGTATGATCCGGGTGCTGGTCACAAAAGGCAGAGAACTCTTCAATCGGGCAACCTAAGTCTAATGAACAGGTCGCTTCCAGCTCAGGCATTAAAACAGTTTTTTCCGGTGTAAGGATTTTTGCGGTTTCCCCCATAAATTTCACACCGGCAACAATCAGGGTATCGGCAGGATGTTGATTACCAAATCGTGCCATTTCTAATGAGTCGGCAACACAACCACCGGTTTCTTCCGCTAACGCCTGAATTTCAGGGTCGGTGTAGTAGTGTGCCACTAATACGGCATTTTTCTCTTTTAGCAGTTGTTTGATTTCTTCTTTATATTGTGCTTTTTCTTCGCTAGTTAAGGGCTTAGGTTTGGCAGGATATTGAAAATCAAATTCCACGGCTAAATTGGCTTGCGTCATTACAAATCTCGTTAATGCTTTAAAAACAGGGCAATTATACGATAAAGCAAGGGTAAAGTGTACTAAGTAAAGTTCTGGAAAATTAAGGGGATAGCATAATAACTAAAAGTAATTAGACTCTAGGGTTTGATATATCAAACAGCACCAGCATCCAGGTGGCGAAAGGTTGTCTCTTCTACACAAATCAGCTGCAAGCCAACACTGTAAATTTTAACGGACATCTCCAGCATTATTCCCTTTAAAAAGAGCCCTGCCCGGTGTTGATTTACCCAGCCACGCAGTCTTTAGTTAAAGGTGGCAACAATAGCTGTTCCCTTTGTTACCACCTGCGGCACTAAAGCCGTAACTAAAGTCGCAACCCCTGAGTGTTCACACCACCCAGAGGTCGCTAACCACAACGAACTTCCCAAGGAGTACGTCATGGCTGATTATAATCATACGTCAGACCCCGCCCCGGCAAAAGTAAATTATCCCATTTATCGGCAGTTTACCGTGCTGGAAACTATCTGCGAGTCGGCAGCCAAAACCCGCGGCATCGGCATTAACTATGTCCCGGTAAACCTTGAGCCTTGTATTGTGCTCAGGGGGAAATGGCTCAGGCAGGCCGGTTTTGCTATCGGCCGTAAGGTCAGTATTGTGATAAACACGGAGGAGATACTCATCAAACCTAAACAAGTCAATTAAGCTGGCGACCTATAAACACCTGCAAGCATTAAAGCTGCTGCATCTCAAGTCAGGTGCTGCAGCTTTATCCGCATCTAAAGCCCGGAATGATTACCTGTTTTTCATCCCCCCAATAAAGTTAAGCATGATTAGGAGACAGGCCATAAGGCTTCAAGTACTCTCTAAATTTTTGGCTATTGCAGAAAAGGAGAAAAACCCAAAAGGTAAATGCAGTGGTGGTTTATGAAAGGCTTGCATCTTCAGAGATAATCTATGTTAAGAAGGTTAGAAAATCGCTTAATTCAGATATTTAAAAGGGAATAAGAAGACGTGGTGGGTCGTGAAGGATTTGAACCTTCGACAAATTGGTTAAAAGCCAACTGCTCTACCAACTGAGCTAACGACCCACATAAA
>NZ_CANDNZ010000018.1 GCF_947387555.1 Thalassomonas sp. RHCl1 | reverse complement strand
CCGAACTCAGAAGTGAAACGCGTTAGCGCCGATGGTAGTGTGGGAGGTCCCATGTGAGAGTAGGACATTGCTAGACTTCTAATTCAAAAAAACCAGCGACTGCTGGTTTTTTGATGTCCGGAGGGGTTCCCGAGTGGCCAAAGGGATCAGACTGTAAATCTGACGGCTCAGCCTTCGGTGGTTCGAATCCACCTCCCTCCACCATCTTTTCTTTCTATTCTTTTAGGCTTCCGCCTAAACAAATCATAAAATATATTTTTATAAAACAAGCGATTAGCCTTGTTGATTGGCTGTACCCGGTATTTTTGATACCCGGTAATCTTATACCTATTTTATTAAATATCTAACCATCTTCGATGGTCTAAATCTCCAAGTCCTGCGTTGTTTTCAATCACAATAGCTTGCTATTGCTCAATCAAACGCCTCGCCTACATGGATGCAGGTGCTTAGCTTTAGTCTGGAACGATAAAGCTGTGTTCTTGAAAATTTATCCTCACCGAATTTTGCTCATCTACTTAATGCAATTGGTATTATTCCATCATCTGTTCGTATAACTGGTTGTATTTCTCTTTCAGTTTTTCAAAACGTATGTAGGCACTGTCACCTTCACTAAGATCATCCAGGGCGTCTATGATGATTTCAGCCTGCTGTAAATGGGCGGTATTGCCCGGGTTGGTTTCATAAGAAACCAGCAGCACCTGCAACAGGTTTAATTTAATGCCCTGATGGGTTGGGAACAGTTTAAATGCGTCGTTCAGCTTCTCTATTGCCAGAGAGTAATTCTTCTCTTTATAGAGGCTGACACCCACTTCCAGCGCTTTTTGTGCTTCTTCTTTGTCGTCCTTGTTCATGGGCACATCTGAGAACTTATCGACTTCATTCATCAGTTCCAGATCTTCAGGATATTGTTGACTGAGCACTGCCAGCACACTTTGTGCTTTGTCCTTTTTATTTAACTTAACGAAGGACTTGGCGATTTCCACCATGCTATCGGGAGATATTTCTTCCAGCTTCTCTTCCAGCAAGGTTTCGGCTTTTTGTAACATATCCCGTGCCGAGGTCTGTTCTTTACTGTTGGTAAACAAACAGGCTGAAAGTAAATGAGACTGGATTTTAAATTCGCTTTTGGTGAACTCTCGGTTCATGACCGCCAGGGCTTTAAAAGCCTTGGTATTCATCTTTTTAATATCATGAGGCTCGAGCTCTGATGAATACTCCACCAGGGAGCGGGCAAGCTTTAAGGCATTTTCCGGCTTATGATGAATGGAATGATAAGCGAGATCATTGGTTTTTTGATAGGCATCGGTGGCCTTGTCAAAATGCTCATTCTCAAGGCATAAATCGGCATATTCTTTTAACCGTCCGACAGATCTCGGCGAGATCAATAATGCCCTTTCCAGTATCTCTTCGGCTTTTTCATATTGATGCTGTTTTTGATAGGTCTTCGCCAACCAGTCATAAGTTGACAGGTAGCGGGGACTTTCTTCTATCACAGCTTTGAAATATTGTTCGGCAACATCGAGTTCATCTTCCATCAGGGCTATTTTACCCAGGCCTATGGTGGCCCATTGACAGTTGGGACTGTTTTGCTGCGCCTGGTAAATTTCTTTTGCTTCTTCGTACTGCCCCAGTTCGAAATGTTGCCTGGCTTTAATGCCCAGACATTCTGAACGGTAGGAAAGGCTGCTGCGTAAGGTGAGCTCACATAATTCTATGACTTTTTCCGGCTCTTCATTATCCAATGCCGTATAGATATTTGCCATGGCCCGTTTCTTCAGGAAACAGCGATGCAAACGCTTGAGTAATTCACTCATGGCGAAGGGCTTGGACAGGTATTCGTCGGGTTTGTGCTCTAATGCTGCCAACACCATGGCCTGTGATACTTCGGCGGTGACTATGATCACTATGCATTGTCTGGAGATAATGTCGTTAACCCGTAACTCTTCCAGGATCTGCTGGCCGTTTCTCTGACCCTCGCCGAGATCATAACCGAGCAGGATAATGTCATAGTCCATGTTTTTACACATACTGACGACATGGCGTGGATGATGGCTGGTATCGGCCCGGGCCGCATTCAGACTTTGCGCCAGGTGTTTTAAGGTATCTCTTGATGGTTTGACATTATCAACAATCAAGAAACGTTTGTTTGAGTAATCAACTGCAGCCATGTCTTCCTAGTGCTTTAGTGAAAAGCAATTTAGTGTTGGAATGAATCTCACTCTTTGATCTTGAGCTTATGTTTTTAATGATTATATTGTACAACTTAATTACATTTAACCAAAACATAAGCGTAAAACAGTAAAAGATATATTAACCTGGTTTTGTTGGATATCATCTACTGAACAAAGCTGACGATTTGTTATTGTCTTATCCAGGCAGTGAGCACTGATTTCGCTTTGTTTTTTGCTTTATCCTTATATAGGCCTATGTGGTTAGTATAGGTGTTAACTATCTAAAAGATCTCGGAGAATTATCATTGAATTGGGATGACCTTAAGTACTTTTTAGCCGTGTGCCGTATGGGTTCCATCAGGGCCGCTGCCGCTGAGCTTAATGTTAATCACGCTACCGTATCAAGACGTATCAATAATTTTGAGAACTCGCTCGGACAGAGATTATTTGAGCGTTCGGCAAAAGGTTATATCCGGACCAAGATAGCCGATGAAATTTACCAGGAGTCTTCACATTTGGAGGAAAGGCTGAGCACGGTAGCGCGCCAGATTGCCGGCAAAGATACTTCCCTTTGCGGAGAGATCCGCATTACCTTACCCGAGCTGTTTGCCCGCGGTTTGCTAATGCCGGCTATTGCTGAGTTTTGTAAACAATACCCTTTGATCCAAATTGAAATAATCGATTCGGCAAGATTACTCAATTTAGCGAACCGTGAAGCAGATGTGGCTTTTCGGGTATGCGATCAACCGCCGGAATATCTGATAGGCAAGAAGTTAGCGGTTATGCACCGCTCTTGTTATATGGCAAGAAAGCTGCTGCCGGAACTGGCGCAAGAAGGCTGGCTGGAACAGCAAAACTGGATCGGCTGGAACGATAAAATGCGCCGACCCGTAGGCCAGATTGCCAGGGAGTATCCCAGGTTCGATTCAAAACATAAAATTACCAGCGCAATAGTCCAGGCAGAAGCCTGTAAAAATGGCATGGGGATCGCTATCCTGCCTTGTTTCTATGGTGATCTGGATCCTGAGCTGGTACGTGTGCCTCCATATCATTCAGAGGCTAAATATAATTTTTGGTTAGTCTATCATCCGGATCTCAGAAAAAATGCCAAAATTCAAACCTTTGTAAGTTTTATGCTTGAACATATGCGGATACAGCAGCCGTTAATTGAAGGTGAAAAACCTTTACCGGTTACCAGCTGAAGCAGCCAGGCTTAAAAAGCCGGCAGTCCCTGTATCGGTCCCAGGCTCTCCAGAGTCGCCTTTATTTTATCTTTGAGTTTCCCCCGGGTAAGTTCCGGGATCCGGGTTTGATCTGTTTGGTAATTGGCTTGCTGAAAATGTTCCGCCAAGTTTGCATTGTCCCTGATAGCACTATTATTGCGTAACCGGGAAGAAAACTCGGCAATGGCAAACACATTGACTTGCTGACTGAAACGGTTGAACTCCCGATAGCTAAAAAACTCATCGACATGACGATCACTTAATAGCAACAGCTTTTCAAATAGGCGATAGACAAGTTCATTAGCCGTTAGGCTATCAAGTTGCAGTAACAATGACTGCTCTGTGATTTCAGGAAGCTGAGTTTCCTTGCCGGGAGTAAGCAGGATATCCGCCAGATAAAGTCCCGATTGATGTTGTTCTACATGCCGCAAGGTAAATTGGGCGTGGTCATAACTGACAAAGTTCAGGCAATTTGCCAGTTGCTCTTGGTCATGTGCTGTTGATGTTAGTCCCGGCGTTTGAGCTGAGAATAAATCACTTTGTTGTGCCATCAGCGGCAGATCGTGATGATTATTAAAAGGCGTGGTAATGCTCCCCTGGTAGTTCAGGCGAAATAACTCCCTGACTTCATGCTCCCTGGCTTTTTTAATGGCCAGAAAAGCCGTCTGGATAATTTCAGATGTCGGTAGCTGCGGCTCTACCCGCCATTTTCTGCCGTAGACAATTTTCATTTCCCGGTCGGCTATTTGCTTATAGTTGTCATAACCGACTACGCCAACCTGAAGATAGATGCCGCTGTTATCCTGGCTGGCAAAGATCGGGTAACGGCTGGAATACTCGATATCCAGGATAAGCTGCTCCACCGACGCCAGGCTGTGCTGGTATAACAGGTAGTGCTGGGGAATACATAATGCTCCGTTGCTTAATTCAACTTTAGGGGCGTACTCAATTGCTGTTTCCCCCGGCTGCAAGTTAATAGGCTTAGTCATTAAAGGTTTTACTGGTTTAAACTTATTTGCCGATAAGTTAACGGTAAAATTAACCGCTGAGAAGTGGCAAAATTTGCAACCCGGCGTCACATTTTTGCACCACCTCGGTACTAAGGCAGAGATAGAGATAAATTTAAGCCGGCTTTAGCTCAGGATTTAGCGCCATCTCTGGTACACTGCGCGCTACAGTGTTTGATACATGTTTTATGCGTATTTTAGGGTGAGTTATGGGGTTTTCTTCTTTAGGTTTGCAAGCCACTCTGGTGAAGTCTCTTGCCGAGCAAGGGTACCAAGAGCCGACACAGGTGCAACAAGCCGCCATTCCGGTTATTCTCAAAGGGCAGGATATTATGGCGGGGGCGCAAACGGGCACGGGTAAAACTGCGGCTTTTGCTTTGCCGATATTGCAGCTCTTGTCCCAGGAGGAAAATAGCAAGGGTGACAGCACTCAATCAGCAGCGGCTGGAACAGCTACCCCGTCACCACGTGCGTTAGTGCTTACTCCTACCCGTGAGTTGGCACAACAGGTACATGCCAGTTTTGAAAAATACGGTGTTCACTTGCCTTTCTTTAGCCGACTTGCCTATGGCGGGGTCAGCATCAATGCCCAGGTTGAAGGCTTTAACGCCGGGCTTGATATCCTGGTGGCAACACCGGGGCGTTTGTTGGATCATCTTGCCAAAGGCTCCCTGACCCTGGCACAACTCAAATACCTGGTCTTTGATGAGGCCGACCGCATGCTGGATATGGGTTTTATCGATGATATCAGGCGTATTCTCAAACAGCTGCCGGAGCAGCGCCAGACCATGTTGTTTTCGGCAACCTTTGATGCTGCCACGCTTGGTTTGAGTAAAAAACTGTTAAACCAGCCGGAAATGATCCAGGTGGATGAAGCCAATAGCGCGGCGGAACAAGTGGAGCAGATCGTTTATACCGTAGATCCCGACAGAAAGCGGGAGCTGATCTCCCATGTGATCGGCGCCAGGAACTGGCATCAGGTATTAATCTTTACCCGCAGCAAGCAAAGCGCCGATATGTTAGCGGCGCAAATGAGTAAAGACGGCGTCAAGACCCAGGCCATCCACGGCGACAAATCCCAGGGGGCAAGAGAAAAAGCGCTGGAAGAATTTAAATCCGGTCAAACCCGGGCCTTAGTCGCCACGGATGTTGCTTCTCGCGGCCTGGATATCCGGCAGCTGCAATATGTGATCAACCATGAATTGCCTTTTAATCCAGAAGATTATATTCACCGCATTGGTCGCAGTGGCCGTGCCGGCAATAGCGGGTTAGCGATTTCCCTGGTATCGACAGAAGAAGAATACCTGCTGGCGGAAATCGAAGCGGTATTGGGACAAGCCTTGCCCCAACAATGGCTGCAAGGTTATGAGCCTGATTTGGATCGGGAAATAAAAAATAATAAAAAAACCAGCCGCTCGGGACAAAAGCGCAGGGCTAAGCAAAGAGCTGGCGGCGGTCGTAACCGCAGACGCTAGCCGGTTTTTTGTTCCCCCGGCTGTGATAAAACAAAGCGGGTTTCAGATAAGACCAGATACTAAGATGTTTCTTGATACATTAGGGCTAATCAGCCAAGGCTTGATTTAAACGGGGCAAATGTGTAAACAATCAGCAAATACGCTGATATCTATGGCTATTTTATCTTATTTACATAAGAATTATTGACAACCTTTACTTTTAAGCCCAGTTTGTTACTTTAACTGTACTGGCACTAAATCTAAAGCCGTATCAGATAAGAATAATTATTGTACAGCAGGGACTAATGATAGAGTATCAAGATTTATTACAGCCAATTTCACCCGAGTCCCCGACCGGAATCTATTTAAAGAGTGATCGGGCGGTATATCGCAACCTGCGTAACATTTTCAATGCCGCGCAGTCGTCCTTCAGGCGCCTGATTGAAACGCCTGATTCGTCGGAAGATGAAACCCTGTTTGAAGAAAACCAGCAGAACTGGCAAAAACTGTCTGATATTTGCTGGCAAACGCTGCAAGAAACCAGTAAGGATATTGAAGTTTATTGCTGGTGGCTGATGTCATTGTCT
Organism: Thalassomonas sp. RHCl1; assembly: GCF_947387555.1. Taxonomy (GTDB): domain Bacteria; phylum Pseudomonadota; class Gammaproteobacteria; order Enterobacterales; family Alteromonadaceae; genus Thalassomonas. The sequence continues at coordinate 98,912 of NZ_CANDNZ010000018.1, read as the reverse complement.
TTCCAGCGGGATTCCATCGCCAAGATCGCCGGCGGCCTGGAAACTTTAGTCCCCTTTATGGAAACTTTTTGGCCGGATGTACACCCGCGTATTCCCGATGAAAAACTAAAATCATCCGAGGCGCAGGAACAGGCCAAAGAAATAGCCGAATTACAGCTCAGACCTTTTATCCAGTTGCTGGGGGAAAGCGATAATAGCGGTTTGTTGTATATGCCGCTGCAAATGCTGTCTCTGGTGGGGGAAATCGACCATGGCGCCTACTTGTCTGCCAATAAAGGCGGCAAGTTGGCAGAATTAAAAGCCCAGGCCCAGCAAGTCTTTTCCGGGGTAAAAAATGACGTGACTGCCACCATCAAAGCCCTGGGCCTGGCCCTGGACTCGGTGGAAAAACTCGATGCCTGGATCGGCAAAACCTGTGGTGAACTTGCTATTCCCGCGGTGACTTGCCGTTTCCTCAGGGGCAACTTAAACGACTGCCTGAAAGCGATAAAATATCTGGTGGGCAATAACTACCAGGTATGGCCTTTGGATGTTGCCAAGCAGGAACAAATGCCGGCAGAACAGGCAAATCCGGGGCAGGCGGAAGAAAAAACAGAAAATTTAGCAAATAATAGCAACCAAAAACCGGCAGAGGTTACTCACTTGGTAAGCAATGTTGAAACCGTGCAGCAAGTGATGATCACCAATGAGCAAATTAACAACCGGGATCAGGCTTTTCAGGAGCTGCGCCGCCTTGCCGATTATTTTAATAAGGCTGAGCCCCATAGCCCGGTATCCTTCTTGTTGGAAAAAGCGATACGCTGGGGTTATATGTCGCTGCCTGAACTGATGCAGGAGCTGGTGGCGGGCAACGACAAGGTGTTAAGCCAGATTGCTATGGTCACCGGCATGGACGGTGAGAAAACCCAGTTACCGGAGAGTGCACCTGTTGCAGTTGCTCAGCCGGTAGCAGCAGCGGCCAGTAAGCCGCAGCAAGAAACCGCTTCAACGGCTGTAGTTTCTACCGAAGTAGAAAAGCCCGCTGAAAAAGAAGAAAGTAAAGTAAGTAAAGAAACGGCAGCCGATTCCGGGTTCCAATGGTAATTCGGATCGAAAGTTGATTTAAACGATAAAAATGGAGAAAAACTATGGCTTCAATTTACATGAGAATAGACGGCAACGACACAATCAAAGGTTCGGCAACCGTTACAGATATCGGCGGTAAGAAAGGATTTTTTGCTCTTGATTCAACGTCATGGAGCGCCATGCGTAATGTTAGCGTTGATATCGGTAATGCCGATAACAACGATGGCGGTATGGTTGCCTTGGGTGAAATCCAGTGTTCCAAGCAGTTAGACGGCGCCAGCCCATTCATCACCACCTTTTTATTCGCTCCGGGTGAAGAAGGTAAAACGGTTGAGATCGTTTTCACTAAGCCGAACCGTGCCGGTAAAGGCCTGATCCCTTATTTAATCGTGACCCTGGAAAATGCCCGTATTTCCAGCTACAGCGTTTCCGGTAGTGACGGCAGCCAGCCGGGTGAAAACTTTGCCATGACTTATGCTACTATCGCGCAAACCTACTATGTAGAAGCCGAAGGCGGTAAAGTTGAGAAAGCAGCTGAAGTTGCCTTTAACACCACCACGGCTGAAATTACTTCACAAGCAGATCTGAAGTAACTCCCGATAAAATGAATTCAGGAATATAACAATGGCTTTAAACTCACAACACAAACGAGTCAGTAAGAACCGCGTCAGTATTACTTATGATGTGGAAACCAATGGCGCTTTGGAAACAAAAGAATTGCCTTTTGTCGTCGGTGTCGTTGGTGATTTTTCGGCAGATAAGGAAGACAAGGTAGATGTTGCCGATCGCGAGTTTTTTCAAATAGACAAAGATAACTTTGATACTGTGATGAAACGTGTCGGCCCTGAGTTAAAACTTAAGGTAGACAATGTTTTAGCGGATGATAACAGTCAGATTGAAGCGAACTTAAGCTTTGATTCAATGAAAGACTTTACCCCGGAAGCCATTGTTGAAAAAGTTGATGCCTTGAAAAAACTGGTTGATACCCGTAATCAGTTAAAAGTGCTGCTTAGCAAGGCGGATCGTTCCAGGGATCTGGAAAAATTGTTAAAAGAAGTATTAACGGATGCCGAGACGATTAATTCTCTATCGGCTGAGTTAGGTGTTAATAGCGAGGGGGATGCGTAATGAGCACTGAACAAGAACAAGGTGCAGCACCGGAAGGTGAAGCGCAGGAGCTGAGTTTCCTTGATCGCGCCGTCGCCGCAACTACGCAAACGGCACCGGATACCACCAAAGAGCTGATGTCTGTATTGATGGACCAGGCACTTGACGGTACCGTTACCTGGGACAAAAACCTGACCAAGACCATAGAAAATGCCATTGCCGCCATTGACGGTAAGTTGTCCAAGCAGTTATCCGCCATTATGCAGCAGGATAAGTTCCAGAAGCTTGAAGGCAGCTGGCGTGGTCTGAACAAGTTGGTGAAAGAAAGTGAAGTTGGCGCTGATTTAAAAATTAAGATGGCTGACTTTAACCAGGATGATTTACTGGAGCAGTTTGAAGATGCCCCGGCCATCGACCGCAGCCCGTTATTCAATACCTTGTACCAGCATGAATACGGTACTGCCGGTGGTGAACCTTATGGTTTATTGCTGGGTGATTACCAGTTTGATGCCAGTGATGAGAGTGTTTCTCTGCTGCGCTACATGGGTGAAACGGCAGCGGCCTGTCACGCACCATTTGTGGCAGCAGCTTCGCCGAAAATGTTTGAATTAGACAGCTTTGATGTCTTTAACGAAGGCAAGCCGGTTGCACCTGCGTTTGACTCCCCGGCTTATGCCGCGTGGAATTCTTTCCGTGAAAGTGATGATGCCCGTTATGTGTCTCTGACCTTGCCACAAACCATCGCCCGTTTACCTTACGGTAAAAAAGGCGCTTCGGTGAAGTCGTTTGATTTTGAAGAGCTGGATCTGGATGCCGAAGGCAATCCGAGACCAACCGGCAATGATCAAATCGTCTGGTCAAATGCCGCTTACGACATGGGTCTGAAAATGACCCAGGCTTATACGGCGACCGGCTGGTGTACTTCTATCCGCGGCCTGGAAAACGGCGGTAAGGTGGAAGCCCTGGCAAACCTGACCTATAAGTCGGATGCCGGCGATATCCAGCAGCAATGTCCTACCGAAGTGAACTTAACCGATGAGCGTGAAAAAGAGCTCAGCGACTTAGGTTTCTTACCTTTGGTACATTACAAAAGCTCGGATTATGCGGTCTTCATCGGCGGTCAAACGACCCAGAAGCCAAAAACCTATACCGATCCGGATGCCACGGCTAACGCCGCCATTTCGGCGCGTCTGCCATTTATTATGGCCAGCAGCCGTATCGCCCATTACCTGAAAATTATGGGACGCGACAAGCTTGGCTCGAACCTGGAAGCAGCGGATGTTGAACGCGATCTGAACATGTGGATCAGCCAGTTCACCAACCCGGGTGCGATCGGTAACGAGCAAAGAGCGAAAACGCCATTGGCGGAATCTGCCATCAAGGTGGTAGAACAGCCGGGTAAACCGGGTGCCTACTCGGCCGTGGCTCATTTAAGACCTTGGTTACAGATGGAAGCGTTAACGACCTCTGTACGTATGGTTGCCAAAATACCAGGTTAATCCTGCGACGGGTGGCCTGACGGCCACCCGATATTCCTTATGACGATATCTATCAATTGCCTGAAAGAGTTACTGGCTTTAGACAGTAATAAGCCGGAATTTTTACACCAGGCGACGGCAATATTGATTAACACCGCCAGTGACAAGGCCGGTGACAGTCATTGGGATGTTCCAAAATTAACGGCATTGCTGATCAAGCTGATTTCCGTGATCGACCAGAAACTCAGTGAACAAATGTCGTTAATTTTGCAACATCCGGATTATCAGGATCTGGAAGCACGCTGGAGCAGTATCAGTAACCTGATCTCCGTGCCCTTTAATAAAAACCGTGTCAAAGTCAAATGTCTTGATTATGACTGGAGCGTTGTTTCTGCCGACGTCAACCTCTCACCCGGGCTGAAATACAGCCAGTTATACAACAAGATAGGCAATAACGAACTCAATACCTTAGGGGGAGAGCCCTTTGGCTTAATGCTGGTGGATCATCAGGTATCCGCCGAGTTGAATGACTTTTCCGAATATGACGATCTCTATACCCTGGAATTGCTCGGCGCCCTGGGACAACATTGTCTGTGCCCGATTATTATGTCGCCGGAAGATAATTTCTTCGGCGAAAGCGATGCCAAGTGGTTAAGTGATACCAGCCGGGTAAACAAGGTGATCAATGGCCCGGATTATCTCAGCTGGCAGAAATTACGCCGGGTGGACTCCAGCCGTTTTCTTGGCCTGACCCTGCCGAAAATGAAAATCCGCGAGCCTTATCAAAATCATACCTGTGGTTTTGTCTTTAACGAGGTGATGCCGGAAAATCCCGACCATTACGGTTTGTGGGGCAATGCCCATTTCGCCTTTGCCGCCACCAGTATTCGCGAGTTTAACCGCATCAGCTGGTTCGGCTTTTTAAAATCCCGCTGGAACGACAGGTTGCAGGGGGCCGTGGTTAATATCCCGGAATTGGCGACCCCTCATTGCTGGCAATACCCGGAGGCGAAAACCCGTTTCTTCGGCCACCTGGCGCAGTTTTATGCCGAGCAGGGCTTTATCCCCTTATCTCACAGCCCGCTGACGGATAAGTATTATTTTATGGACAACCATTCGGTGTGGCAGGGGCCGGGCAGCAACGATGACAAGGTCTTATCCTTAATCCAGACCACGCTTATCTGTTGCCGTGTTGCCCATTACCTGAAAGTGCAGATACGGGAGTTGCTCGGCAGTTTTGTTTCTGCGGTGGAGTGCGAGCAGTATCTGTCGAAATGGCTGAGTAAGTATGTTTCCAATGTCTCTTCCGGCAATGATGAAACCCTGGCGAAATATCCGCTGCGAAGTGCCCAGGTCAAGGTCAGGGAAGCGAAAACGTCGCCGGGGGAATATGTCTGTGAAGTATCGCTGCAACCCCAGTATCAGTTTGATATGTTTGCCGGACAAATCATGTTGACTACAGATCTGGCGGAGTCTGCCTGATGGTTTTTATCCGTACCTTTATCAAAGATCAGCAAGGGGGCGAAGACAGCCCCTTGCTGAGATCGATTAAATATAATTTAAAGCAGCTGCTGGAAAGCGAAGCGCCGCTGATGGTGCTGGACCGGGATCTTAAAGGGTGCCAGCACTCTATCCTGGCTTATGGCGTTGAAGATATCCAAAGCCTGAATTACCAGTTGGGCAAGGGCATTTTTATTACCCGCATCAAACAGCTGATCCAGGACTTTGAGCAAAGAATAGAAAACCTGGAAATTACGATTCTGGCCAATGAAGAAAAACAAAATGCCATCCGCTTTATCATTGCCGGCGACTTGGTTAACGGCCAGGATTTTCAGCTTAACAGCCTGCTTAATATCAGTGATTTTAGTATCACCCTGGAGGATGAACTTGTCTGAGTTGCTGATGCTATTAACAGATAAGCATGGAGAATTGATTTGTCTGAATTGCTAAACCGTTATTTCGAGCGGGAGCTGGCGCTGGTCAGGCGTTCCGGTGATAAATTTAAAGCCCGCCATTCGGCTGCGGGCAACAGCATGCACCTGAATGAAAAGCGCTATGAAGACCCTAATATCACAAGGTTGTTGGAGTCGGTGGCGCTGTTAAGCGCGAAAAACGAGATGAAGCTGGATCAGCAGCTGCCGCATTTATCCAATGCCTTATGCTCGGTGTTATATCCTTCCTTTAACCAGTTATTGCCCTCGGTGATGAGTGTCACTTTTGACGGCGAAGAAGAATTTGTTGAAAACATCCGTCTGAAAAAAGGCGAAGCCTTCAGTGTCGATAACGACAAGGGCCAGCCCTGTCAGTTCCGCTTATGCAACGATACCCTGCTTTCGCCTGTGACCCTGAAAGAGGTTTCCGCCCGTTTTGCGCCTTTCCCTTTTGATTTACCGGTGGCCCATGATGCCAATGCCGTGATCCAGCTGACCCTGGAAGCCAATGATGTCGAGGCGGTTATGGCAGAGCTGGCGCCGGAAAATTTAAGCCTGTATTTGCATGGCTTTGGCCAGGGGGCGGCGGGCCTGATTGAGCTGTTATTGTCCCAGCTGACCCTGATTTCGGTGTCGGACGAGCATTTTAGCGAGATGCAACTGTTGCCGGTGGAGAGTTTCCAGCCCAGGTGCATAGACGAGGACTTTTCGGTATTAACGCGCCAGGGCAATGAATTTTCCGCCTACCAGATGATGCTGGAATATTTTAACTATTCCGAGAAAAGAAAATATTTCCATATCCGGGACTTTAACAGCGCCTGTCAGGGGATCAGTGGTAATAAACTGGTGCTCAGTCTGTTTGTCAAAGATATCCCGGCGGAATATATCGGCCTGTTTGATACCAGTGTCTTTAAGCTCAATACCGCCCTGGTGATCAATCAGTTTACCAACCGCGCCGAGCCGATACATTATAACCATAAGCAATTATCTGCGCCCTTGGTGGCGGATGCCGTCAACCATAACGCCGATATCGATATTATTTCCATTGAAAGCGTCAGTGAAGTCAAACCCGACGGTGAATATCCGTTGCAGCCGTTATTTGCCAAGCGCTATTTCGATGAAAACAACGGCCTGCTCTGGTTCAGTGAAAGCCATGTCAATGATAAGAAAAAGTTCCAGCATCACCTGGTGCTCAGTTTTGAACAGGCAGCGGCGCACCAGCTGCAAAACGGCCATGAGCATTTATTAACGGCGCAGTTAAACTGCTGTAACGGCCGGGCGCCTTGCTCTATCAGTGCCGGCAGTGCGATGAAGCTTTCCGGGGCGCTTGAATTGCCGGGCAAACTTGTCAGCCATAATATTCCCACCGTGCCTTATTACCCTAACGAATCCCAGGCGATTCACTGGAAACTGGTGGAACTGTTAACCACTAACTTCAGCGCCTTGATCAATAGCGACAATCCGACGGAGAAATTAAGAAACCTGCTATCGGTTTTCAGCCGCTCTTCCCAGCAGCAGGTATTAACCAGCTCGATACAAAAGGTGTCCTACCAGAAAAAAGTGGCCCGTTTGTATATCGACGGGGTCAATATCTTTACCTCAGGTACTTTGGTGAGTTTGGATATTTCGGTGTTTGACAAGAAAAACTCCATGAATATCTGGCTGTTCACCCATTTGCTTAATCAGTTTTTTGCTGCCTTTTGCAGTTTTGACCGTTTTGTCGAGCTGGAAGTTAAGCTGTTAACGGGTAAAGGGCCGCGGGTGATCCACTTTGAAAAATATCATGGTAGCGGCCAATGTCTATAGTGCAGCAGGCGTTAAGCAGACCTGAGCAGTTTGACCTGGTGCAGCTTATCCGCATCATCAACCGCTATACCCAAACGGCGCAGCAGCCGTTTGAGCTGGTGCTTGAAGCCGATCCCATGCCTAACAACCGTTATGCCCAGATCAGTGACTTTAGCCTGTCAGGCAATCAGGCGAAGATCACCAGCTGTGAAACTTCCCTGAGTTCCGGCAATGCCGTGGTGCCGGTTTATATCTATGAAGAACTGCTTAAGGCGTTTCACAATGAAGAATATGCCTTATATGACTTTCTCAATATTTTTAACGACAGGTATTTCCACCTTTATGCCCGCACGGTGGAAAAGTCCTATTTACTGTTAACGGAAGAAAGCGACCGCTTTTTTGCCCGCGAGCGCCATAATGCCACCCGGCAGCAGGAACAGTTAGTAGATTGCATCGCCGCGTTAAGCGGACTACCCGCCGGCGAACAAACGAAAAAATGGCTCGGTTACGGTCTGATGCTGGGTATGCCGAACCGCTCCCGTCAGCAGTTGCAGCAGGTATTGCAGGATTATTTTGCCTTAACTTTGTCGGTGCGCAGCAAAGCCCTGAGTAAACACCAGTTAGCGGAAGAAAGCTGGACCCGTATCGGCGGCGATAAACCGCAGAATAACCGGCTGGGGCAAGGCTTCTTACTGGGGCAGAGATGTTACCTGGCGCAGCAGCGGCTGATCATCACCATAGAGCCGGAAAGTGCCGGGCAGCTGGCGCAGTTGTACCAGGATAATGTCTGGTATCTGGAAATGGCGGATATGGCCCGTTGTTATCTGCGGGATAAAACCGAAATAGAAATTTATTTAAAAGCACCGGATAACTGGTTTAAACGTATGGCCCTGAGTCCTGTACCGGGGGAGAGTGTCCGCCTGGGCATGGGGTTCCATATAAAAAGTTCGCAGCAACACCATGCTGTTGTTTATTTGATTCACCTAGTAAAGGATTAATTTTATGCCACAGGTAAACTTAACCAATTTAATTGCCAAACTCGATCCTGCTGCTAAGCGGGCATTAGAAATGGCCGCCGGCGATGCCATGAACAGCCACTGCCCGGCGATAGAAATTGAGCATTGGTTAATCCAGTTAGTTTATAAACCCGACGCCGAACTGAGCCAGTTTCTCCAGAGCCAGAATATCACCCCGGATCAGCTGGTGGCGGAATTATCCACCAAGCTGGAAAAACTCAGCAAAGGTTTTGAAGGTCAGCCGACCTTAAGCGGCGATTTAACCGAGTTGGTGAAAAATGCCTGGCTGATGGCCACGGTGGACTTTGGCCACAGCCAGCTGACTCCTTTACATCTGTTGCTGGCGAGCCAGCAAAAGAATGATTTTGGCGCGACGATTATGCCGTTAAAGGCCCTGGAAAATTATTCCGAGTCGGCATTAAAGGCGCAAATCTCGAAATTAAAAGTGGCTTCAGGCAGCGGCACGGTTGCCGGGCCTGCGACTGCCGGCGCCGTTTCCGGCGATGCCCTGGACAAATATACTTCCAACCTGACCGAGCTGGCGCGTAACGGCCAGCTGGATCAGGTACTGGGACGTAACCAGGAAGTACGCACTGCGATTGATATCTTATGCCGTAAGCGGCAAAACAACCCTATCCTGGTGGGTGAACCCGGGGTCGGTAAAACCGCGGTGGCGGAAGGCTTGGCAATACGTATTGCCTCCGGGGAAGTGCCGGCGGTGATCCGCGATGTCGAAATTCACAGCCTGGATCTGGGTCTGCTGCAGGCGGGCGCCAGTGTCAAAGGTGAATTTGAAAACCGCCTCAAGGATGTCATCAATGAAGTGAAAAACTCGGAAAAGCCGATTATTGTTTTTATTGACGAGGCCCATACCTTAATTGGTGCCGGTGGCGCCGAAGGGCAGAATGATGCTGCCAACCTGTTAAAACCGGCACTGGCCCGCGGTGAGTTCCGCACGGTTGCCGCAACGACCTGGGCGGAATATAAAAAATATTTTGAAAAAGACCCGGCACTGACCCGACGTTTCCAGGTGGTGAAAGTGGAAGAGCCGGGGGCGGAAGATGCTATCCAGATGCTCAGGGGCGTTGCCGAATCCCTGAAAAAACATCATAAAGTCTATATCCGCGAATCTGCGGTGGCGGCAGCGGTTAACCTTTCTATCCGTTATTTGCCGGCACGCATGTTGCCGGATAAGGCCATCAGTTTGCTTGATACCAGCTGTGCCCGTATCGCCCTGACCCAGGGGGCCAAGCCGGAGCCGATCGAGTCGCTGGAGCAGCAGCTGATGTACCTGAACAATGAGCTGGAAGTGATGGGGCGGGAAAATGCCATTTTTGACAATGCCGACTTTGAACTGGAAAAGCTCAAAGACACCATCAAAGATACCGAAGCGCAGTTAACCGCCTTAAACGAGCGCTGGCAGCAAGAGCTGGAGCTGGTGGATGAGGTGATTTCGCTGCAATCCGAAGTCAGCGACAATCTTGAGAACGGCAGCGAGGACGGCGAAAAGCATGCCCTGCTCAACAGCAAGTTGTCTGCGCTTGAAGCCCTGCAGGCGGGAGAGCCGCTGGTGAATGCCATGGTGGATGATATTACTATCGCCCAGGTGGTTGCCGCCTGGACAGGCATTCCTGTGGGCAACATGTTACACGATGAAGTGAAGAAGTTGCTGACCATAGAAGACGAACTGCATAAGCGGGTGATCGGTCAAAGCGCCGCCATCAGCGAGCTGGCCAAGAGCATTCGTATTTCCCGCGCCGGGCTGACCGATAGCCGTAAACCTATCGGCGTGTTCCTGATGTGTGGCCCGAGCGGGGTCGGTAAAACCGAAACCGCGGTTGCCCTGACCGACTTATTGTACGGCGGCAGCAATGATATGACGGTCATCAACATGACGGAATTCAAGGAAGAGCATAAGATTTCCATGCTGTTAGGGGCGCCGGCGGGTTATGTCGGTTTCGGCAAGGGCGGGGTACTGACCGAAGCGGTCAGGCGCAATCCTTATTCTGTGTTGCTGCTCGATGAAATGGAAAAGGCCCACCCGGGTGTGCATGATTTGTTTTATCAGATCTTTGATAAGGGCAGCATCCAGGACAGCGAAGGCCGCAGCGTTGATTTTCGCAATACCATTATTATCATGACCTCCAATGCCGCCGACCAGGCCATCTGTGATGTCTGCGACCAGGAGGAAGAGCGCCTGCCTAACGAAGAGCTGGTCACCCGGATACGTCCGGCGCTGCAGCAGTACTTTAAACCGGCTTTCCTTGGCCGCGCCACTGTGGTGCCTTATTATCCGCTCAATAACGAAGAGTTAAGCAAAATTTGTGATATTGCCCTTAACCGCATCCGCAAAAAACTGGCGGAGCAGTATAAGGCGAGCTTCAGCTATGACGAAAATTTTGTGCAATATGTCATCAGTAAAAACAGCGATCCGACTACCGGAGCCCGGGGTATAGAGCAAATTATCAACCGCTCGCTGATGCCGCGCCTGGCGGAGCAGTGTATTACCTTGCTCAGTGAAGGCAAAGCCATTAACTCGGTGCAAGTTAGCTGCTCTGATGTCGATGACTTTGAAGTGATAATCAACTAGTTGAGAAAACTATGGCCCAAAAAATATTTTTTAACATGTTAAAATTTACCCCCCTGTTGTTATGGCTGCACTCCCAGATGGCATGGGGGGTTGGGCCTGACAGACTGATGCTGAGCACCCAGGAGTGGCCGCCATACCAGAGTTATTCTGAAGATCAGATTTCCGGACTGGCGGTAAGTCGGGTAAAATGCGTGCTCAGGCAAATGGAGCAGCCGTATCAGCTGACCATGACCAATTGGGCCAAGGCGCAGCTGAACGTGCAAAATGGCGTTCAGCACGGTTTTTTTATTACCGAAAAAACGCCGGAGCGTGACCGTTATGCGGTATTCTCCAAGCCGATGATCAGCCATCATTGGTATTGGTATTATTCCAATGCCTTAACGGATACCAGTATTTCGGATATTAATAAGCTGAAATGGAAGGTCAGCGCCAAGTTTGGCTCGCAAAAATGGTTTTACCTGCATAACAATGGTTATGACGTGGTTAAAAAGCCACGTAATATGAAGAATTTACTGGATATGTTGTTACATAACGAAGTAGATGCCATTTTAGTGGACGAGCTGGCGATGCAAGTGGAATTAAAACGTAAGGGTATGACCCCCAACAGTTTTCGTAACCGCTTGGTAGCCACTAAACCTATGGGGGTTTATTTTAATAAACGCTTTGTCAATCGCTACCCCGGGTTTATGGAAGAATTTAACCAGGCGGTTGGCAGCTGCTCAGAACAATAATAATTATGGCAATTACAATACAACTGACAGAAGTCCCCGAAAACGAACAGGTCCCGAGCCGGGTCTTTACCGTACCGAAAACCGGCGGGGACTTTGGTAGCGCCTTTGATTGCGTATTACAACTGCCGGACCGTACCGGTAAGGTGGCCCCGAAACACGGCCTCTTTATCCCGGGAAAACATGGCATTTCACTGGCGGCAGTGAACGGCCATGCCCTTAAGGTGAACGGCAAAGCGCTGGCGTCCGGCAGGAATATCAAACTTGAAGACGGTTTGATGATCGAGGTAGCGGACTATATGTTACTGGTCAGTGAGCCGCTGGAGCAGGTAAACGGGCAGGCAGAAGATGACAGCAATCCTGAGCCTGTGGCGGCGAAGCAGGCGGATGTGCATTTTTCCCTTGAAGACGACTGGGATAACGACTTGGATTTAGTGATGGCGGATGACAACAAACAAAACCAGGCGGGACAAAAAGAACAGGCGCATTTTGCCTTTAACGGTGTGCTGGTGGATGATCCCTTTGATGAAGATCCCTTTGCCGATGCCGAACTGAGCCTGCAGGGTGAAAGTGACGGTTTAGTTTTTGAAGAAAGCGAGCCCGAGCCAAAAGTGGAAAGGGTGGCGCAACCGGACGACAGCGCGGATTTAGTGTTGCAACCCCTGGGGGAAGCACCCGCCAATGGCCAGGTGGACCGCCTGATGGCCTTGCTGGAATCTCAGGTGGCCAGTGCCAATGAGCAACAAAGCCGGTTGCAGCAGGCCCTGGATAAGACGCTGGATATCTTTCTTGAAGAGTTTTCCCCTTTACACCTGGAAGAAGGTTACAGTGATTTTGCCACGCCGCTGTTTACGCAAAAAGAAGCGCAATACTGGCGCCAGTACCGTAAATCCTTTAACCGCCGTTTAAATAAAGGAGAGTACCACCGTTTGTTTAAGGCTATCCTGCTGGAAAATATGCAGGGAGATATGAAAGATAATATGCAGGATTCTATGCAAAAAAGCAGGTCTAATAATATGCAGGGAAACAAAAGTTAATGTTCAGGAAAACCTTATCTTCTTATGTTGCTTTAACCTTTGGTTTGCTGGCGGCGGTCGTTTTGACCAGCGGTTGCAGTTCCATGTTTGGCTCGGACGAACCCGAAGTGGTGACTTATCCGCTGAACATAGTTGCCGGGGACGATATTAATCCGTCTGATTTGAGTCCGGCGAATCCGGTGATCCTGCACTTGTATCAGCTGAACAATTTGGAGCCGTTTCAAAGTGCGGAAGTGATCGACTTATACCAGCAGGATGCGACGTTACTGGCCGACAGCCTGGTTCATAAAACCTCTTTAGCCAGTGTCTTGCCGAAAGAAAACCGCAAGCTGGATGTCAATATTTTACCCGGCACCAAATATTTAGCCGTTTTTGCCGAGTTTGCTAGTTATGGCCAGGCGAAAACCCGGGCCTGGGTCGATGTCAGTAATTTAGAAGATGATGATATCGAAGGTTTTACTGTGGCGATAAATTTGCTGACTTTAAATATACAGGCAATTGAAGACTCGGGTTGGTGGTAATGTAAACCCGGCTTAGGCGGCTTTTGTCCGGTATGGTGCAAGTGCCGCTTTGATAAATTTTTTACAAGTAATATGATAATTAAGAATAATATTGGAGAAATACTTTGGAGCAATTAAAACAGGTTGTCTGGAAAGAAGGGATCTTTATTTCTCCGCAACATTTTCAGCAACAGGCGCTGCATTTCAAATCTTATATTCATAATTACGCCAGTACCGTAGGTTATACCAACCATTACGGCCTGGGGGATATCACGGTGAATACCGACTTGTTGAAGATCGGCAAAATTGCCATTACCTCCTGTTTTGGTTTGTTTCCCGACGGCCATTATTTTCACCTCGATGAAGAAATTGTCCTGGATGTGCCCCAGGATGCAGTGAAAAAAACCGTTTATTTGCTGCTGCCGCTGGCACTGCAGGGGGCTTTGGCCTACGGTCAGGAAAGTGCCCAGGCCAGCCGTTATCTGTGCCAGACCATGACCAGTTACAATAATACTTCCAGTGAAAGCGACAGCCTGGAAATAGAAGTGGCCCGGGATAATATCGGCTTAAGCATAGGCAAAAGCGATATGAGCGGTTTTGTTTCTTTCCCGATAGCCCGCATCCTGGAAACCCGGGAAACCGGTGAAGTGGTATTCGACAGCAGTTTTGTACCCGCCTGTATCCATTTCCAGGCCTCGGTTTACCTCTCGGACAAGGTGAAGATGCTGCAGAGTTTATTGCAGAATCGGGCGGAAGAAGTGCATAAACGTATTGCCCTGGGACAGGAAAACAAAAGCGAGCAGACCCTGTATAAAGATTATTTATGGCTGCAAACCCTTAACCGCTGGTTGCCCTGGGCCGAGTGGATCCAGCATGATATGCAGTATCCCACCCACCAGTTATACCGGGATTTAACCACTTTATCGGCGGATCTGGCGGCCTTGATGCCGAGGTTGCCGGAAGCCTTTAAACCTTTGCAGTATGATCAGCTCTATCAGGTGTTCAGTCCTATTTTTCTGATGCTGAGAAATCAGCTGAGCCTGGTATTGCAGGACTCTGTGATTGAATATCCCTGGGACAAGCAGTTATTTGAAAAGCGCCGGTTGTTGCGCAGCATTATTCAAAACCCGGATGCCATGGTGGAGCGGCGTTTTGTTTTATGTATCGAATCCAGCATAGGGGCCGAGGCACTGGCGCAAATTGCACCTCAGGCGGTGACCCTGGCGGGGAACAGCAATATTGTCGAGCTGGTGCGCAATGCTATGTCCGGCGTTGAACTTAAGCATCTGGCCGTCGCGCCTCATGAGCTTAAGCCGAAATCAACCGCGGCGTATTTTGAGATCAATAGTCATAATGAGCTGTGGCAGGATATGCTGGCGAAGGGGGAAATGCTCAATATGCATATCGATATCCGAATCCCGGATCTGGAAGTTATACTCTATGCGCTTTAAAACCCGGTGTTGTGTGCAAAAATTTAAATAAAGTTATGGAAGAATAAAGATAAAAAATAATGGCTGAATTTACCCAACCGGAGCAAGAGCCGGTCACTGTCCCTATCGACTTTAGCGATACCGTACTCAGGGAAGAACTGCATTTTGATTATGCGGATAACCCCTTGTATAACGTCAGTGTGCCTCTGCTTTCCGTTATCTTAACCTTGCCCCGGTTGCCTAAACCGGAAAATATCGAGCAATTTCGCCAGCAGCTGAAACGTGATGTGGTGGCGCTGAGCGAAGCGGGTAAAAAGCTCGATTATCCTTCTGCGGTGATCGACAAGTTATGCTGCCTGCATTGTATTGTTATCGATGAGTTTATTATTCACGGCCTTTGGGGTTATGACGCCGGCTGGGAAAACAATACCTTGTTAAGCGAATTATTTTCCATGAAAAATGGCGGTGAGCTGTTTTTCACCGTCGCGGAAAAGGCGATGCTGCAGCCGGCGAAAATGGCGGATCTGCTGGAAATTATTTATGTCTTCCTGCAAATGGGCTTTAAGGGGCGCTACCGCTCACGGCAAACGGATCGCCTCGGGCTGATCATCAAGGAAATCGCCGGTGCAATTAAAGCAAAAATAAACAAAGCCAATGTGTTAATTGAAGATATTCCGCAGGTGAAGTACCGCTCGCTGCGCAGCGGCGTACATTATTTTTCCCTGACCTTGCTGATTTTCTTTTTGTTGGGGCTGGCAACTTCCTTTGTCGATTATTGGTATGAACAAAACTATCCCTTAAGGGCGGCGGCCTTTCTTGATCTGGATAAGCTGACCTCCCGTTACGTGCTTAATGCCAAAACCGAGGATATCGTTTATGTCAGCACCAATGAAGATGTCCATGCCATACATAATTTAACCGCGCCCCATAGCGAGCGGGAAAAAGTGCCGGCAGTGCCAGTGGAGAAAAGCACAGCGGAAAAAACTGTACCGCAAGCAATAGCACCTGAAAAAAGGCCGCTACAAAAATCACCGGAAAAAGTGGCTCCCAAGCCCATCACCCCGCCTCCTGTATCCGCGGCAATAACCGGCTCGGCGGAATTTGTGCCGGAGGACAGAGTAGAGGACAAGGGTCCGGCAGTATCTGCATACCGGGTGCAGCTGGCGTCTTTTTCCAGTAAGAAAAATGCCGAAAAATACCTGCCCAGGTTTCAGGAAAGTGTCTATCCCGTAAGTTTAATGGCGGTGGGCAAATACTTTATTCTCTATAGCAATGCCGATAACTGGCAGGCGGTGAAACAACAACAAAGTTATTTTGACAATGAGTATCAGCTCGCGGTGAGTGTGATTGCGACCAAAAAAGCGGAGCCGGCACTATGATGACCTTTACCCTCACCAAAAAACACCTGATCGGATTTATTCTCGGCTTTTTGTTTACTGTTTTTGCCTTTGCCTGGTGGTTTGTCAGCAGCTATGCCTGGGTGTTTGCCCTGGCAGCCGGGCTGATCCTGGTGGTTTCTCTGGTATTGTGGTTTTTTAACCGTGATGAAGCGGAAACGAAACGGCAAAAACAGCTGGAAAAACAAGATTTGCAGCTGGTGAAAAAGCTCTTTTCCCGCTTTACCCAGGAATTAAAAGACAGGGGGCAAATCAGGCAAAAATACCGCCTGCCCTGGTACCTGTATATCAGCCACGATATGGCAGCCGATAAGGCCTTGCTCGGACAGATGGGGTTTAGAAATTCCAATGTTGTTAATGCTGCCGAGGTTTTGCCGGTACAGATCTGGTTAAAAAGCGATGCGGTTATGCTGACGGTGCAGGTTTCATCCAGCGACAGCCGCTCTCTCAATTGTTTAAAGCTGCTGTTAAAAGAGGCAAGAAAGTTTCGTTCGCGCCAGACCCTGAACGGCATATTGACCGGGCAGTCGCTACAAACCCTGATGGCAAACAACAGCAGCTCTTGTCTGCAACTGGCGGGTAATACCCGGCTGGCGATCGATGAAGCCCAGGTGATCTGTGGCCAGCACCTGCCGGTATATTGTTTGTTTAACCAGATGTCGGGATTGGCGGATCTGTGTCAGTTTTTTGCTTCCCTGGATGAACACGAGCTCGACGGTGCCTTTGGCGCCATGAATGTCGATAAAAAATACCAGGGGCATTATGACGGCGACTGGTTTGACAGTGCCTATGAAGATTTAAACCGGCGTTTGGGCCAGGCGGTGCTGTCGGCACTGGACAGCCAGCTCAATGAAAATTTCCGTCGCTCCGTGGTGGCGGCGCCGCTGCAATTTACCCAGTTAAAGCGGGATATAGGTTTTTATCTCGAGCAACTCTTTACCAGTAAAAGCTCAGCCGAGCAGTATTTGTTCCGCGGGTTCTTTTTTACCAATACAGAGCAGCACCTCAGCGTTGCCGATCCCCTGACCAAGCAGGTGGCCTATCAGCTTGGTTTTAATGAAATGCTTGCGCCGGAAGGGGTTAAATTGCCCCATAGCATGTTTGTCAGCCGCTTGTTTAATAAGTTCATCCGTCCGGAAGCCGGGGTTGCCGGCGTCAATAAAAGGCGCCGCCGTCTGTTCTGGTTTTTCCAGGGCAGCTATGCCTTTATGATTTTTGCCCTGGCGATCACCCTGGCGTTTTTATTAAAGGCGAACTTTGACTACCACAGCGAGCTGAATATCCAGGTGAATAAACAGCTGCTTAACTACAAAAGCGCCATCCGCCAGACCCCGTACGATATCGAGGATTTGGCGGTTAATGTCACTAACCTGAGACAGCTGCGTGATATTTATATGTTATATCAGCAGGATACCCCGGTTTATATTAATGAGCAGATCCCGGGCCCCGGCATTGGCGATGCGGTGAAGCAGGCCTATCACCAGGCATTAAGTAATATTTTACTGCCGTCGATGGTGCGTTACCTGGAAGAAGAGCTGTTTGTTTATGAAACTCTGGGGGAAAGCCTGGAAACGGCTAAGTTGCTGAACCTCAACGAAGAGTTACGACAGCACGATCTGCAAAACTGGCAACACCTGGAAATGTATTATCAGCAGTCTTTTATCAAAGAAGGTAATAACGATAAAGATCTGCTGCAAGGCCTGACCTTGTTGATGGATGACCTGTTTTATCTGGGGGTGCCGGAGGTTGAACTGGATCAGGCCCTGATTGCCCAGGCCCGCAGCAGCATCAGTGCCATCAATACTACGGAAGTGGTATTTCAGTATATTAAAGATCTGCCGCAGTTTTCCAGCCTGGTGGATATCAGCAATGACCTGGGCAATAACTTTGCCCAGCTTTATGAATTTGAAACCAGCCGCAGCGGCCACCTGGTGCCGTTTATTTTCACACCCCAGGGGTTTGCCGCGATGGACTTTACCCCGGATTCTGACTTGATGGTGAATGTCTTCAGCAGCAATAAAGCGCTGCTCGGGCATCAACTGACCAGTTATGAAGAAGAAAATATCAGCAATGGCTTACGCCGGTATTATCAGCGCCAATATGTCGATTTCTGGCAAAAATTTGTTGATGACATTGTGCTGAAACCTGTCACTGCCGAGAACCTGAATCACAGGTTGTCGATACTGGCGTCAAAAACCGATGCGCCCATGAATCGTTTATATCAATTGATTGCTTTTTATACCGAACCCCAGTTGCCGTCAGGGCAGCAGGCGGAACAGGCAAAAGCCGATAAAACAGAGGCCGCCGGGGATAAGCTGGCAAAAAATGGTGAAAAAAGTGCATCGGCTTTGGCCGGGTTAACCGGCGATAACAGCAACAGCGTCAATCACAAGCAGGCGATGATCAGTTTTATCAAAAATGAATTTTCCGCCTACCATCAATTTGTTCGCCTTGATGACAAAGGGATCAGTGAGCTGGCCAACCTGCATACCGTGGTGAGCGATGTCCATAAATGGCTGAGCGCATCTTATGCCAGCAATGCCACTTTGGGCGCCTATCACTTTCAGCAGCTGACCTCAGCCAATAAAGACACTAGCTTGCTGCATCTTCAGCAAACCCAGGTCTCTATTGAGCAAATTAGCGAGCAAATCGATACCCTAGTCGAGCTGGCCAATACCCAGGTTGCCCAGGCGGTGAGCCTGTACGTGAATCAAAAATGGCAGCAAGAAGTCAGTGACAATTTTAACCAGCAACTGGCGGGTAAATTCCCGTTTGCCCTCGACAGTGATCAGGATGCCAGCTTTGAACTGGTGAACCGTTTCTTTAAACCGGAAGGGGTTTTTGATCACTTCAGAACCCATACCTTGTCTAAGTTTAAGCATGTGGGCCAGCAATTGGTATTAAGCGGTTATACCCCAAATGCCGAGATCGCCATAGACGAACAGGTGGAAGGGCAGTTCACCGCCATTACCGGTATCCAGAAAACCCTGTACAGCCAGTCGGATAAGCAGTTGTCTATCCCTTTCAGGGTGAAAACCAAGTCTATGTCTGCCAATGCCATAGGTTTTGATATTTTCTCCGGCCGCACTGTGTTTAATTACCGTCACGGGCCGAAATTATGGAATGATTTTGTCTGGCCGGATCCCGATAACCATAGTGAGTTGCTGACTATTTTCCACACCACGGATAATAAAAAGCAAACGAAAAAGTATCAGGGGGACTGGGCCTGGCTCAAGCTGATTTACGGTTTCTACCAGCCGCGCCAGTTATCGCCGCAAATGAAGGTGGTATCGGATGAGCACGAGATCACTTTGCAGTTATCGGTCAGCAGTGATATCAACCCGCTAAACCCTGACTTCTTCAGTCAGCTGGCCTTGCCGGATCGCTTGTTATAGCCAGGTAAAGACCCGTGCTGTTGCATATTAACGGCAACAGCACATGGCTGATACCAGGCTGTCACATCAGTTATCGCCGCAAATGAAGGTGGTATCGGATGATCACGAAATCACTTTGCAGTTATCGGTCAGCAGTGATATCAATCCGCTAAACCCTGACTTCTTTAGTCAGCTGGCCTTGCCGGATCGCTTGTTATAGCCAGGTAAAGACCCGTGCTGTTGCAGATTAACGGCAACAGCACATGGCTGACATCAAGGGGTATGAAGGCAGCATAGCTTCTGTTATCTGTGTTGCCGCTCCGGCGGTATGCTAGCACCTGATTTGTGGATAAAATCAGAATTTGTACTAATCTGATTATTACTCTCCCAGCTGATATGGTTAAGAGTAACCCTAGTTAGTTTTGTATGGCTGCTATCTTCAATCGCATTGTTTACCTTTCTTGCTTATCTTTATTTTGCTGTTTAGTGCTGGCGGTATTAACGGGCTGCCAAACCACGGGTAACAATACCTCGGGTGCCGCTGTGAATGATGGCGATAACTTTACCGTGCTAAAGCACTCGATTGAGCAAAATGCCAGGCGCCAGGAGCAAATGCTCGAACAACTTGCTCATTTGTTGTCGGCAAATGAGGAAATCGCCCTGAATGTCAAAGCGATAAAAATACAGGTGGAAGCACAGCAAACCCAATTGCTGGCGCTGAGCAAAAAGCTCGCCAAAGCGGTGGTGCCTTATACCTCAGCAGACGAACAAGCGCCCGGTCAGCGGCAGTTATTGGAGCAAATGCTGTTGGTGATGGATGCGCTGAAGATCAGCCTGGGACAGCTGGAAGCTGAGCAGGCGGCGCTTTATCAGAAACTCTACGGTAAACCGAGCAGGCTCTTCTACCTGTGCCGGCCACCTAAATGTGAAAAGGATTATGAATCAGACCTGAATTTTTCGAATTAAAAATAAGCGCTTATTGGCATTTATCTGCATAGCAACTTTCGCTTGTTCCCCGCTAAATCATTATTTTTTGCTGTCACCTGTTTTTACACTTTCGCTTGCTATCGTTAAGACAAAAGACATTTAAACCAACTTATCAACCAGTTACCACGATGGCACATTGTTTGCTAAATGCGCCGGGGTAAATTCCTTAACGCTTTATTTACTGCCTGACAGTAAAATACGGAAAAATAATGAAAAATAAATTGAATCTCTTTTTGTCTGCTGTTTTATTTTTAATCACCTCATCAGTTCACGCCACCGTTATTGAAACCATCAGTTTCCTGGGGGATAACCAGGGAGTCGCCGAAAGTTTTGCCTTTGCAAGCGGCGGTGTCGATTTAACCGTGACTGCCTGGACCACCAATGTCAACGATGAACAAACCGAGCTTGCGCCCTGGCAACTATTGTCGGGCGATAACGGTGTTTATAACGGCAGTACCGGTTTAGGTGTGGTATCGTCCGATAATGACGGTGTCGACCTTGACGGTGGCAGCTCCTCGAGCTTTGCCCGGGATCCCGACGAAGGTCTGCTGTTTGTTTTTTCCGAGCAAGTGAATTTACACGCTTTTACCGCCGGTGATTTATCTTCCAATGATGATCTGAATTTTGCCTGGGTAAACTTGCTTTTACCCGATAGCCTGGACGCCAGCAACCTTTTTGTTGACCGCAATGATGGCAGTGATCACTATCAACTAGCGTCCGGTACTTTTGGTTATGCCTTTATGCTCTGGGTGGACGGCAACGATGATGATGTCAGGATTGAAAGCCTTGAATTTTCAACGGTACCTGAGCCCTATACCTTGCTGTTATTGGCGATAGGGCTGCTGTTGTGCGGCTTTCGCGGCATGAAAAAAGGGCGTTAATGCCTGCTCGCTGCTTTTTGCTGTAAAAGTCCTAAATGTTTGCCACTATTTAGGACGAAATTTATAACAAGCAGCTTATATCCTTTTGATCGCTTGCCTTAACCGATCAACACAGTCGGCATGCCTAATACGATAGATCCCCCGTGGGCTGTAGTATCTCCCATACGAATAGCGGGTTTGCCGCCGAAAAGTACGGTGGTGCTGCCCATCACTAAACTGTCCGGGGTGCCGACGCAAGTCACGCTGTCACCCACGACTGCCGCGGGCATACCGCCGATCAGTACTGTGGGCGCACCCGGGCCGATAATGGGACCGCCGACATGGGGAATGGGCGGTACGGCGGGAGTTTGCATCGGGCAGACATGCATATCGGTAATTCTGGCGGCGGGTTGTCCCATAATTAATTTCCTTCTGCTTGATTATCTGTTGCACTGTTGGCATCAAGTGTCATGGCTTGGGTATTGATGCCCTTACCGTTGGCAATAGCAATGCCTATCTCGATCACTTGCTGGTAAAATTTCTGGTAATGGTCCCATTGCGGTACGGCGGCGGCTATGGTGATGGCGGCGGCAGCAGCATGGCCGTATAAAAACGGCGGCGGCATGACCGCAGGTAAATCCGGCTCTACTATGCTGCCGGTACCGGACCAGAATACCGCTTTGGCCACCCAGCCGGGGGCGTATTCCAGGCCGACCCTGTCTGCCAGCTGGCTGGCGCGAACCCTCAGGGTTTCATTGGGCTGGCTTAGCCAGTTACGGGCGGCGTTAATTGCCATGACTTCCTGTTCGTTCCAGTCCGCCTGACGTAAATCCATGGCTTCGCTGGCCCAGCCGATAGCTTCCATCACAGGCAAGGCATGGGCGATAAACTGCACCACATCGTTATATAACGCCTGCTCCTGTAGCAGCACTATCGCGGCCTCTGGCGTCAGCTCCGGGGTGAGCAAAGCTGCTGCTTCATCGCTGAGCTGGTAGCGGCTGATGATTGAGGCGATATTTTTGTTGGGGATTTTTTTAAGCATCCTTTTTACCTATATAAGTCTACCTGTGGTTAGTTGACCTGCACCAGCGAGCCCTGGATCTGGGTGATACCGGAGGAAGATACCTTGGTCATGGCGGATGAGCTCAGCTCTGCCCCAGCGCTGCCGCTGACTTTGGCCTGGGCCGAGCTGCTGACGGTGGCCCCGGCGCTGCCGGATAATTCGGCATTGGCACTGGCGCTGGCGCTGAAATTGCCGCTGGCGCTGATCTCGGTATTGCCGGTACTGGAGGTACTGATCTTGCTGCCGCTCATCTCGATATTGCCGCTGGAATTTACCGTCAGTTTATCGCAATCGATGGCGATACCACTGGTGCTGATTTCTATTGAGTTGCTGCCGACGGTTAAGGTGATCTTGTCATCGGCGGTAATGGTAATTTCCTTGGCTTTTTCCGCCAGAGTTTCCGCTATGGTTAACGAGTAATTGTCATTGCCGGTTATCGTCATTGCCTTTTGCGTAGTGCTGCTGTATTCCGCGGTGATGGTTTCCGTTAAATTATTTTCTACTTCCACCACATAATCTTTGGCGGCATGGAAATAGAGCTGTTCATTGTCGGACTTATCGTCAAAGCGTATTTCGTTGGCGGTTTCCCCCAGCTGGGTCTTGATACCGCTCTGGGTACTGTTGAGCTCGGCGTAGGGCGGCGGATTCTTGCTGTTATAAACACTGCCGATGATCACCGGCTGGTCCGGATCGCTGTTGACGAAACTCACCAGCACCTCATCGTCTACCCGGGGAATAAACTGCATGCCCAAACTGCTGCTGGCCATGGGCTGGGCCACGCGGATCCAGCAGCTGGGGCTGTCGCCGCCGACCTGATCCCAGTGAAATTGTACCTTGATACGGCCACTGGCATCGTGCTGCGGCTGGCCGCTGTCGCCGCCGATGACGATGGCGGTTTGCAGGCCGCTGATTTGCGGTTTAGGGCTGGCTTTCGGGTAGCCGGGGTAAGCGGCAGGACGGCAGAAAAAGTCATTGGAATACACCACCGCCTGTTCGGAGGCGTCTATGTTATGGGTAATGGCTTCTATGGCATACTTGCCTACCTGGCTGCTGTCTGGATGGTTGGCCAGGCTGAACTGGGTTGCCAGGGTCAGTTCTTCGACCTTGCTGCTGCCTTCAACCGCGCTGTAATCCCCCTGGAGCTTGTTTAGTTCGTTATCTGCCACGGTGGAGTTAACATCGCTGATATCCCCTTTCACCGAATGGGCGCCAAAATGGTATTGGGTCAGTTTCTGGTTGTTGGCTATGGTATGGGACGAGCTTTTATCGCCGCTTTCAATCAACTGGCTGCTGGCGTAATCGTAATTGACGGTATTGACGGATTTACTGTGCACCCGCAGTTTAGGTTGCCAGCGGCTGATCAGCTGCTGCTCGCCGGAGCGTTCACTGATATAGTCCAGTTTACCTACTTCGGCGTCTTCATACGGGGACGCGGGATCATGCAAGGTCAGCTGGTGACTGTTGCTGCTGTGGCTGAAGTAATAATGTATGCCTTGCTCCGCCAGTAACCGGGTAACAAAATCAAAATCGCTTTCGTCGTATTGCACGCAATAGTTGCGCTCATCCGAGGGTAAAGTGCCCAGGGTATAATTGCCGGAAAATCCGGCGTCGTCGAACACGGAAGATAAAATGGCGCTCAGGCTTTGCTGCTGGAAAACCCGGTAGTTGCGGCGCAGGGTCAGCAGCCATAACCAGGGGCGCAGGGTAATGCGGTAGCTGGCGTAGTTATGCTCTGACTCGGGCTCGAGCTGCTGCACTTCGGTGAGGTAACCGTGAAAGACCCGCTTTTCTTTTTGCTTGTTATCGGCAATTTCATTCCAGTGGCAGGTGATTGGCTGGCCCAGCTGATCGGCACTGACAAAGCTGTTACTGACCAGAATGCCGGTAATGGTAAAAGGTGCGGATAATTGCTCCTCTATGGTCAATTTATGGCCGAGATGGAGGTCGCCGTTTGAATCGGTGAAATAGAGTCCGCGATTATCAAATTGATAAGAAACCGCCATAGTTAACCCTTAATCTTGATTGAATTCCCTAAGGTTTATACGCTGATTTGTATAAACCACAATTATAAGAAGACGTTATCATTAATGACGAAATTAAAGCAAACAAAACCCGCTGAAAAACCGGGTTTTATGTGCAGGAAGTACATATGCCGTGATCACAGGGATGTGAGTGAACGGCGATACGGAAGTACCGTCAGCTTATTTGCTCCCGGCATAAGCTAAGTACTTATGTCCATATAAGCAATGACGTGATCATAGGGTGAAATGAACGGCGGTACAGGAAGTAATGCCTTGCTTCCTTCTCCTGAAGCAAGGCAGATAGTCACTACCGGCGCAGATCAGGCGTAGAGCAATTGTGCCTGCCGGGATTTCGTGGAATATTCGCTGTGCAAGCGGCTGAGGTTATCCACTTCTTTATCGATCAGCTCCCTGAGCCTGGTCATAGCTGTAAGGCGTTTGCTGGTTTGATGTACCTTGTTTTTCGGATCCAGCCAGGTATGCAGGGGTTTAAGCAGCTGGTTCATCAGGTAATGGATACGTGCCTTGATGTCTTCCAGGCAGGCCTTGAGCTTATCCTTAGTTAATGCCCCCTGGCCGTATTTGCTCCGGTTGACCTGGAACAGCTGGCTATAGCCCACCAGGCCTTTATCTATACTCCTGGTAAATTCGTGACGGCGGCCAAAGCGTACCCAGCTGAGCTTTTTCCATTGTGACAGATCTATCACTTTATCTCCCAAGCGTATGCCGGAAAAGGCCTGATGATTAAGCCAGGTTTGCGCCAGGATCTGGTTGTTGACTTGCTTCAACGCCAGTTCAAATTTACGCATTTCCATCGCAGGATTTATTTCCCGGGTTGAGGCGGCGTTGAGTTTTTCTTTTTTGAACCAGGTTACTTCATCCAGTACCCCGGTGGTCTGGCCGGTGCGGGTGGTGGCTTTTTTTAACGCTTTTTGATTAAACCAGGTGATATCGTCCAGTAAACCTGTGGTTTTGCCCAAGTGGGGCGTGACCGGGGCCAGGCTACCGGTATCGGAGCGCCTGATGGCGGACAACAGCGCAGTCCTGGGGATGGCGGCCAGATAATCTTTAGATTTTTCATGGTGCTCCACCATGGCGGTGCGCATCAATTCGGTTTGTCCCGCCAGGTGCAGCCGGTATTCGTCGCCGATATTTTCTATCTTGCACGGATGTTCGTCGATAATGCGCCTGGCCTCCGCTTGCATCGGTTTGATGTGTTTATCGATCACTAAATGGGTGTATTTGATCCAGGTGGCAAAGCCTGTGGTATCGCCGGGCATCATGGCTACCAGCTGGCTTTGGCTGGCGCTGCTGATGACGTGGCTGGCGATCAACGGGCTGACGCCGAAAATAGACAGATCAAAACTGCTTGAGGTCATAGAAGCATTGATCTGGCGGAAAATTTTATTGGCTTTTTTCATTTCCATACACTGGCGTATGGTGGTGATAATGCTTTGCAGGGTTTTGCGAAAATCATCCGCCCAGGCCACTGCCTGTGACGCCATCGGCATTACCCCGTCTACCAGGGCCTTGATGGCGGAAGCAGACAGCTCTCCTGCCAGGGCATTACGTTCGCTTTTCAGCAATAAATGTAACTGGTCAAAAGCGCCCCTGGGATCGCCGTCACTGGCAAACCTTCTGGCGCGGTTGGAGTTAAATACCGATACCTGTTTTTTCACCAGGTGATATACCCCGGGGCCAAAGGTGGTGACAAATTCCAGTGCGTTGGCCATTGGCAACAGATGACCGATCAAGCGCTCCACCAAGGACAGGATTTCCTTTTTCACCAGTTCGATAAAGGTCTGCACCGGGATCGCCAGGGTTTTTACCAGCTGTTTAAAAAAGTCGATCACCCGGTTGATGATAGTATTGATGGGGGACAGGGCGCTGGAGATGGCTTTACCCACAGGGGCGAAATGGCCCAGGATCCCGTTGATGATGCGCCGTACTATATCCGGCACGCTAATACCCTTGATGCCCATTTGTTCTAACAGGGACTTCACATCGCTGATAAAGCCTTTTGCTGTTTCCAGCCGGCTTTTAAAGCGCATATTGCAGCCCCAGAACATCTGGGCGCACAAGCCCTGTTGCATGGCGCGCAATTCTGCCAGCTCCCTTAAGGCACTGGCGTCGGATCTGCCGGTCATAAAGAGTTTCAGATGTAGTTCCCAGGGGGCCTGGGAGCCGGTATTTCTCACCGACTGGGTGAAATCTTCTTTGGAGCGGCACCAGTAATAAAATTTTACCTTGAGGTCGTCCAAATTCTCCTGGTTACGTTCGTGCTCATAGGTTTGAATGGCGGTGTCGACTTCCACCAGGGCATCGCTTCTTCTGCAAAGCACACCGCCGGCGGTGCGTTTTTTCCATTCGTCATGGCTCATTAATACGGGAAATGGCATGGCAGGGCACTCCGATCAAGACAAAAACAGCTTGCCGTGTCCGGTGACAACTACTGAATGGACTAAAGAATAGACATCAATGTTTATCTGTTATCGAGCTATCTTAATGAAAATATTGGCGAGAGCAAATAATTCCTTGAAAGGCAGTAACGGCAGGTGAAGGCGATTATTACGAAATGTGTCGTTTTGTTGTTAAATGTAACTAAATGTAATTTTTTATCTTCTCTTTTGTAACTTGCTGTTCTATATTGATTTACGGCAGCGGATGTATCTGCCGGACAATAAAAAACTAATAATTTATGTCACATCATGGATGTTACAGGGAGAGTTTTATGTTTAAACAGACACATTTGGTGAACTCGGTTCGCCTGGGGTTAATTTTTTGTGTGACTGCTGCGCCTTTGAGTTTTGCCGCAAGCACTATCAAAGGTAGCGATGTTGAAGAAATTGAAAAAATAGAGGTGACGGGGTCGCGTATCAAGCGCACCGAACTTGAGGGGCCTTCGCCTATCGTGATCCTGACCGCGGATGATATCAGCGATAAAGGTTTCAGCAATATGTATGAAGCCATTCAAAACCTGACCGCCGGCACAGGCACCAACCAGGGCCAGGGCTATACCAATACTTTTACTCCTAATGCCGAAACCGTGAATTTACGCGGTTTGGGGGCAAACCGGACTCTGGTTTTGCTCAACGGCCAGCGGGTGGCCAATTATCCCCGGGCCTATAACAGTGAAAATAATGTTTTTAACCTGTCGACCATACCGACATCTGCGGTAGCCCGGATTGAAATTTTAACCGGGGGCAACTCGGCTATCTACGGCTCGGATGCGGTGGCGGGGGTGATGAATATCATTACCAAGAAAGGCATTGAAGAGACAACCGTTACCCTGCATCACAATACCTCGGATGCCGGCGGTGGCGATAACCGCAAGTTAACCCTTACCGGCGGTTTTAGCAGCGAAAATTTTTCCTGGAGTTATGCCGTGGATTATTCCGACCAGGATATGCTGCTTGGCAGCGAAAGGGACTGGCTGGATGATTTTAATGATGGCCCGGCCACGGATACCCAGCCGGAATATTACCGGGTTAACTCCCGGAGCATCATGGCCGGCGGCTGGGAAGGGGGTTTTATTTACCTGCACCCGGATGAGTTTGGCGATAACCTTTGTGATCAGTATCCGGACTTTGAGTTGTCTGAGCGTCCCAGCCGCGGCTTCTACTGCGGCCGGGATACCACAGGAGACTCTTCTTATATCAACGCGCGGGAAAACATTTCCGTGTACAGCAACTTTCAATGGGATTTTGCCGAGCAGCACCAGTTGACGGCAGATGTACTGTATTGGACCAGTGATGCCGCCCAGCGGGGAGGCTATGGTGCATCCTGGCGCACCGATACCATGACCTCGGGTTATCATGACGGCGGGGGCTTTGTCTGGGATGCCGAGAATGAGCGCTATCTGTTTCTGCAACGTACCTTCAGTAAAGAAGAGGTCGGCGATAATAAATCCTATTTCGAAGACGATATGTTGTATGTTTCCCTTGGGCTTAACGGCATCATTTTTGATGATTATGATTACCAGATCACCCTTTCCCACAGCGCCACCGATAACAGGGAGCATGAATTGCTGATCGCCTCGGATAAGGCGCGGGAATATTTTCTCGGTACCCCGGTAGGGGTTGAAGCCGGCGAGCCCGGTATGGACTATATCCCGAATTATGATCGCTTCTGGAGTCCGCTGGATGAAGCCGGGCGCGCCGCCATTGTCGAGAAAAATGATTCGACCGCAGATGCCAGCGTCACCACCCTAAACGGTTTTATCAGCGGCTCCCTTTATGAACTGCCCGCCGGTGAGCTGGGCTTCTCGGTGGCACTTGAGTATTCGAGTGAAGATTATGAAATCAATGTCGATCCCCGCACCCTGAATGAAAATACCGGTTGGGGCAATGGCCTTACCGGCACCGAAGGCGGCGGCGAGCGTGACAGGTACGGCATAGCCCTGGAATTTGAGGTGCCCATTACCGGGCAGGTGATTGCCAATATTGCCGGCCGTTATGATTATTATAATGATGAAACCGATGTCGACGGCGCCTTTACCTATCAATTGGGATTACAGTACCGGCCTACCGAAGATTTATTGCTGCGCACCAGTTATGGCACAACTTTTCGGGCGCCGGATATTCACCAGATCAATTCCGGACCATCCGGTTCTTATCTGGGGATCACTGACTACTACCTGGAAACCAAGTGTCTACAGTTGAGCCAGGGGCAGGATACCGGATTTAATGCGGTTGATCAGGCGGCGTTGCAGGTGCAGTGTAATCCGGATCTGCCGGGTGAGCTGAAGGAAGGACAGCGGGTGAAAGTGACGCAAACCGGTAATACCAAGCTGCATGAAGAAACCGGTTATTCCGCCTCGGTCGGTTTCTCCTGGGATGTGATGGATAACCTGAACTGGACCTTTGACCTCTATAAGGTCAAGATCAAAGATCAGGTGGAGTCCTGGAACAGCGACAACTATTTCCGCAAAGAAAGGGACTGTCGCGAAGGCATCAACACTCAGGGGGTGGATTGTGAGTTTATTTTAAGCCGCAGCACCCGCTTTGACGGCTCTATGCCCAACTCAGGTTTAACGGTGGAATCCTGGAACAGCACTTATGTTAACCAGGCGCTGAATGAGCAAACCGGTTTCGACATGCAGCTGGACTACCTCTACGATGCCGGTAACTGGGGGGAATTCAGTGCGGAAATCAAATATACCCATGTACTGGAAATGGTCAACCAGGAGTTTGCCGGTGAAGAAATCGATAAGGATTACCGGGACGACTATTTAAACAGTGCCTTGCGCTCGAAAGTGGACAGCACTTTTGCCTGGGCAAAAGACGATCTGCGTATCACCTTGACGCAAATGCGTTACGGCTCCAGCTGGAACTGGGAAGATCCGGATCCGACGCGTAATACCAATGACGAAAGGCGCGCGCTGGCGGGACGTTTAGCGCCCTGGTTGATCTATAACCTGGGGGTTAACTATGATATTACCGATGCCCATAGCGTACGTTTGGGGGTTAATAACCTGCGTGATAGCCGGCCCCGCAACGACAAGAGCTTTGATGGCACCGATCCCTGGTTTGACCGCAGCGTCTATCCGACCATGATAGGGGTGATGGGGCGTACTTTCTCGTTTGATTATATCGGGAGATTTTAGGAGAAACTTATTTAGTTAATTACTACCTGGACCTAAGGTCGCTTTAGAAAGCCAGTCGATACTCCCGACTGGCTTTTTATGTTTAAGAGTTTTAGCAGGTTGTTGACATGCAGGCACGCCATAGATTGGTCGGTAACGGTGTTTCATCACCATTGCGGCCGCCGGCTACCTGGCGGGTTATTTCGGCTGGAAGTGCTTGTTTGTCTTTAGACAGGTTTTTAAGCTTCTTTTTATTTAATTTTAATTTCATTATTATTTCCTTGATTGAGAAAAGGGCTGCTAAACGATGTAGTTTTTTTAGCCAAATAAATACTAGCCCTTTCATCTTGATTAAGACGTGATATAAATCAATATAAAATAGATAATGGAATGTTAACTTGTTGTAAGTGACCTGTGGTCATTGTTATGTATTTTTACCGTATAGGTAAACTTGCCCTCAGCACAGTAGAGCTGTGCTGGTGGGGGGCTGATAGAGATCGTTTCCCGGTTTGCCCTAAGGGGAAACCTTAGTGACTTCAAAGTATAAATAACAGTGATCGGAATAGTTTTCGATCCACTTGTCCTGCTCTTCAATGCTTGCCTGGTCGACCCAGCCGCGTATATCTACCTCAGACTGGCCGCTTTTAAAGGCGGGATTGCTTTCATTAACCGGCAACTTGTTATGCCAGAGCCGGGTTTTTAAATGCCT
Source organism: Thalassomonas sp. RHCl1 (assembly GCF_947387555.1). Taxonomy (GTDB): domain Bacteria; phylum Pseudomonadota; class Gammaproteobacteria; order Enterobacterales; family Alteromonadaceae; genus Thalassomonas. The sequence goes on along the minus strand of NZ_CANDNZ010000018.1, from coordinate 68,250 downwards.
GGAGAGAAGTACCTGATCTAAGTCTGCCGCCGGATAGCGGCTGTTGGAACCGTTGGACCAGGTATTGGGGCAAGTTTTCGATAAGCGGCGCATGCTGACGGATTTGCGGTGCAGGTATTTGTCTAATCTGTCCAGTTCGGCAGCAGCGGGGATGTCGTGTTTTCTGCCGCTGTAATTCATGCCCATGGTATTAAAATCGCCGAGGACAATAAAATTTGCCTTTTGATTGCCTGGTGCGGCCTTATCCAGTTTTCTTTTTAACTTATAGATGCTGGCAAATTGTACGTCCCTGACCCCTAAACCGATTGGCGTACTCTGGCTTTTAAGGTGCAGGAACATCAAACTATAATCCCGTCCCTCTACCCTGACCGAGAGCATGGCGCCGGGTCTGAGGTAGCTGTAGGCAGATTTGAATTCAACCCGCTGGCTAAAAAAGGCGGTAAATTTATGTTTGACCGCCACCAGGATTTCCTGGGTTTGCGGCCCCTCGGTGATATGGAAGGAATACCCCGGAAGCTCGGTTAACAGGCTTTGGTAGACGGTTTTTCCTTCGACCTCGTACAGGGCAAAGATGTCGGGATTTTCAAACTTAATGGTGTTGACGATGCGAAAGAGACGGTCGGGACGTTTGCCTTTCAGGTGTTCAATATTCCAGGACAAAACAGAAAAAGCTTTCGGCATGGGGGTAACGCCAGTCGTTTACGTGTTGTTAAACGTTAGCATGCGTTGGGCGACTTTTCCTGTTTATTCATTATAAAGACGGTGGCGGCAACAGTAAAAGAACTTCATTTTGTTTGAGGTGAGCAGCAATGAGGCAGGAATGGTCCGGTTAAAAAATGTGGGGGCATAACCGGACCATAGAAACTTGTGGCGAGCTTTATTGCCTTAAGGCATTAACCTTGAAATTTACGGCGTCCCAGTAAACCGCACAGGGCTAAACCGAAAATGGCTAATGTAGAAGGCTCAGGTACTTCACTGACAACACCGTTACGCACTTCATAAACGTATAAACCGGCAACGCCGACATTAGAGTTTGACGGCATATTGAGCATACCGGCCTGGTCACCTGAGTGGTTGATTTCACTAAAATCTGTGCCATTGCCAGAGTTCCAGCCGGCACGGGCTACCGTGCCGCCAACGCCGTTACTGCCGCCACTGGAGTCGCCAGTGGTCCAGTTGATGGTTTCGTAGCGAAATTCAATGTTAAAGTCGCCATTGCCTTTATCGATCAATGCCAGCTGGAAGCTGTTTACCAGTTCATTATGTTGAGAAAAATAACCAACATCATCCCAGGTGACGGTGAAAATGTTATTCACATCATCCAGATCCCAGTATACCTGGTTGCTGCCGGTAGAATTGCCGCCGGGAGAGGCGGTTGTGGCGCCGGCGCGGGTGTCAACGTCGGCAAAGAAAGGAGCGATAATCGGGTTGTCGGTTGCACCGGTTAATGCATATGGCGTGAAAGTCCCGAGACGTTCGGCAAAGGTAACATTACCGTTATTGTTGACATAAAGGCCTGTGTAGTTGGTGCCGAAAAAGTCCAGTCCGCCGGACAGGGCCGGAGTAATATCAATTAACCCCGAAGAGCCGTCATCATTTGCCGGCAGGACATTTTCACCGAAACCGGCGCTACCGCCTAAACCGGATACGATAGGGGTAGCCAGTACCGAAGAAGAAGCAAAAACCAGGGCAGAACACAACAGAGACTTAAAAAGCATTAGTAAATCCTTAATATAATGGTGTTATTATTTTTTAATCAACAAGTTGTTACTTGATTGTTGTCGCTGTGTTAGCAACAGCTGTGCCTGTTTTTTTAACTGCTTATAATACAGTTGCTTAACTGTGTCTGGTCCGACCTTTTGTGCTTGGCTGTAAAATAATTAGACAGGAAAATTTTTGAGTTTTCTTTGGGTTATTAGAGAGATAGTAAGTCTGAAGGTTAGCGCCCGGGCCTGGTGTAGTAAGGAAAGCCGCTGCTGCAACCTTAGTGGAGCAACAGCTGTTACTGTTTGTTTTTGGAAAAATCGACCCGGATAACATTGTTTTTGTTTCCTTCAGCCGGTTTACCGTTAATCTGGCTCATCAAAATAGCCTCAACTTCGCTATTGATATGCTCGGTTTCAATGGTGTCTGCAACCACATCAAACATGCTGTTATGCATGGCCTGGTAACGGGCCTTTTCCTTTTCCTGCAATTCCTTGATGAGTGCATCTGCCTGCGTTTGGCTGACTCCGCTATATTGGCACAGCCATTGATGTAAAAAGGCCTGCAACGGCACAAAATAGCCTTTTTTTCCTTTTTGGTTTCTGATGGTGTTGTTGATATAACAGTCGAAAGCGATCAAGTCTATGCCTGCGGGCAGCTCGCCCATTTCATCTGCCGTCATTTCAATATGCCAGCCGACATCATTGATATGGCTTTGAACGCTGCGGTCTCCCCGCTGGTAAAAGGTGTTGGTGCTATGATCATGGCAGTATCGTTCAAGGCTGACATCAATAATAGAGGCGTCGGTGATCACTTGCGGCATCAGCTCCCGGATATGAAAATTTAAGTGCTGCTCAAACATCTGTAAAAAGCCGGTCTCATCGCCTTTTTTTAAACCGGTAAAAGTCATGGCGAAGCGGCTGTGATAATCCATTACTATCAGCACATTTTTGCGTTTAACCTTGATGGCGTGTACCAGCCAGTGCCATTGATTATTAGCCTGTTTTACCGCTTCAAGGGGGTTAACTGCAGTGATAGCTTGCCGGTTTTTTGCCTGCATCGATGCGGCGATGGTCTTTTCCGGGGGCGGCTTGAGGGGAGATCTTTTTGCGCCTTGGCGTATGGCGGTAAAAAACTCTGCTGCTGCCTTGGTGCAATTAAACACTAGCATATTGGATTATCCTTGTTAAACATGTCTGCTCAGTATGGCAATAAAACCGGGTTATTGTTTATGGCGGCAAACTTCATTGACGCCGATGTTGTCGCTGCCGGTTAATGTTATGTTTTATTATTTTTTATAACAGGTAGCAGACAAAAGCAGGCAAGGTATTAAGAATGCTATTATTCCGTGACATGTTTGCTAGTCATTACAAAGTGTATTGGCTGAATTTCTGTCAGTAAAGGGATATTTCAGCCATTAAGCGGCTTTACAGGGCAGGGGGTCGGCTGATTTGCTTGCGGTGTTTTGGCGAGATAGCTCCAGGGGGGGGCCGGTGATTAAACCTGATAAGTTTACTTTATCCTTTGTTTATACTTCGACATTTCAGGTTTTAGCTGTTTTAGTTTATTGGCCGGCTCTGGCAAGCGCGAAGATCACCGGGTATGGCTATAAAGTTTCAGGCCTGAAGCTTATTGACTGATCAGGGCTTACGGTATTGAGTACATAAGCGGCCCAGTAAAAAGGGTGATTGTAGGCCGGGATAACTCTCATATCATTTTGTGCGGCGCGCAGGGCTTGATCGACCTCACCAAGCTGTTTCAGGCGATGATAGAATAACTGCATGAATTTTGCGGAGGCCTTGTCGGCCACCGGCCATAAGGTCGAGATCACATGTTTTGCTCCCTGCGAGATAAATCCCCGCGACAGGCCCAGCATGCCTTCACCGTCCATGCTTTTTCCCATACCGGTATCGCAGCCGCTGATGACTACTAACTCATTATTAAAGCGGAAACTAAAGAGCTCGGTCAGGGTAATAAACCCCGGCTCATATTCTCCCTGTTGGTCATTTGCCGATAAGGCGAAACCTATGTTATCCGGATTAAGCGAATGAAAATATCCGTGTGAAGCTATATGTAAAATACGGGCATGTCGTACTTCTTGGCTTCTCAAATTTGTGCGGTTGGCCGCTGCGCCTGTATAAATCTGATAGCGCTCTTTTGCGAAGGTTTTTTCCAGGTTGCCGGCTTCACGGGCGGTCCAGGGCAAGGGAGGTAAATTACGTGACCAGCTTTGCAGGGGGGCTTTATTTTCCGGATATTCATATTGACTGTTTACTAGTGGCGAGAGTTGCGGATCGGCAAACATGGCAAGATCTAAAACATAGCTGTCGCCATTGCTCTTACTCATAAAATAACTGGAGATGGAGGGCACCACCTGTAAATTAAACTTTGAGCTTAAGGGTTTATACGCCGGTAAAGTACTGATAACAGGCAGGGCAGAAAAAGGGAGAGCATGTAAATTACGATGCAGCACCAGGATAAGATCTTGAGTGTCATCTGGAATAGGAAGTGGCGCCAGTAATAATTCCGATAATGCATTCAGTGTTTGATAGGGGGATGAGTTGAGATCTGATACCTGGCTTCTTGCTTGCTGAATTAATTTATTTAAATCCTCAGGGGCGCCGAGGTGGTGTAAGGCAATATTAGATTTGGTAATGACAAGCGCATATACGGCATTTTTTAAGGTGAGATAATAAAGTACCGTTTGTTGCTTTCCCAGCTTTTCCTGTATCTGTTTATGTTCAAGTACCGGCGGAATAGGAGCATTCTTTTTACCGTTTAACCGCGCAAAGTTTAATAATTCATGTTCATGATAAAAGCTAAGGGGCAAAGGGGTATAGGTTTTATTTGTGCTGTTAGTGGCATGGCTGTCGGCAAGTTCACTTAGTGTGATTAAATGATCTGTCGCCTTATTTTTGTGTTCTTGCTCATCAGAAATAGCAAACTCTCGCCTTAAGGTTATTGCACGGGATCTCTCTAACACATCAAGCGCTTGATATAACTGTATGGTATCGCCGCTTTTCAGGTATTGATTCAGAAAGATTTCGGCGACATTCAGAAATATGTCATGGGTGATTTTACTCCAGGCAGGGCCCAGACGCTCTGCCTCCAGGTGCTGGTGAAGCTGCTCTACCTCTTTCAGGGCTTTTTGTCCGTATGTTAACGCTTTTGGAGAATTACCAAGGGCTTTGTATATCTGCATGGCTTCATTGAGTATTTTTATATGCAGGCTTGGATTTCGTGAAGACAGAGAATATTTTAATGCCGTTTGAACATTCGCCAGTGCCTTATCGAGTTTACCTTCCCGATAATTAAGTTTGGCATATTGGTTGAGTACCAGAGAGTATAAGCCGCTGTCCTGGCCAATATCCGGTACTAACTCAGCTATGATCGACTCTGTGGTTTCCCTGGCATCCTGGATTCTGCCTAAATGGATATAGTCTTCAGCAAGTTCATATTGTGCTGTTAGCAACAGTTCCCGGTTGTTTTCCTCAATGGCACTACGGATACAGAGATTATGATGGATTAAAGCCGTTTGTGGCCTGCCCATTAGCCGCTGGCTATTGCCTAAACTGCATTGCAATTGTGATAAACGAAACCGTGATGACTGGCCTTGTCCCGCAATCTCTAACGCCTTCTTTAAAAAACTTTCAGACTTCTGGTAGTCGCCTAAGTGTTGATAAATTTTGCCCAGATTGGTGTATATGACCTGCAGCCTGAAGGGAGTGCCTTTGCGGGCGATTAAATCCAAAGCTTGCCAGTAATGCTCCCGGGCTTTTCGTAAACTGCCGATGCGTTGGTATAGGGTGCCCATATTGTTTTCAATATAAATTAACTCCAACCAGTCACCGGCATTTTTTGCATAATTACGGGCCAGTTCATGTTCATTAATGGAGGTGTTAATGTATTGTGCCCTTACTCGTCCGGTGGTGAGTTTGCTTGCCAGCAGGTAAACGTAACCTAAATTGTTATAAATGGCGCCTAACAGTTGTGCATCATTGCCTGCCAATATTCGGGCTTCGTTAAGCAGGGTTTCGCCGTTCTTGATTTGTCCGTCCATCAAGTAAGCTTCGGCGAGCCAGTTTTTCAGGTCGGCGATATCTTTTGCTGAGGCGGATTGTCCCGGAACCAGCAGCGATTCTGCTATGGTGACGGCATCGCTGAGGGGGGTTATGGCTGCTGTTTGTTTATTCTGTCTGATCAGGACCTTGCCTTTGCCCCAGAGGGCGGAGTAGCCCAGGAAGCTTTTTGTCGGCACTTTGGTCAATAGTGCCTGTGCTAAGGCCAGGGCACTGTCGTATTGGTAATTGACGATTTTGGCATTGAGGCTATAAAGGCGCGCATGGTTGGATAAATCAAACGCTGTGATGTCGAGCTTGGCCACCTGATCAAAGTAGGCGGATGCCAGTAATCTGGAGAGTTCAGTGTCTTCCGACCAGGCGCGGGCTGCTTTATCCATCAGCTCTATGGCATGGATAAGGTCGCTGCTTGCGTTTTTGACCTGGCTGATGTGATAGTTGCCTGTTGCAGCATCCTGGTATCGGCTAAAGAAACAAAGCTTGATGCCGGCCTTTTTTTCACCTGGCTTAATATAAATAAATTCATAACCATTGCGTCCGGAAGGCGTGTTGCTGCGGATTTCCCGGTTATCGAGCTTGCGGATAATGTGAATATCAAGATCATCTTGTTTTATGAGCAGCAGTAAAGGAGCATTTGCCGGCACCTGGCTTTGATATTCACCGAGTGGCTCTTGCCCCTGGCTATTGCTGGAGCAGGCAAAACCTGCTCCAGGATAGGTTATAACTACCCCTAATAACCAATAAAGCATGCCGGGATAACAGCCAGTCATAATCAATCGTCAGCAACTTTTTCCTTTATTGCTATTTTTCGCAAACCCAGGAACCGTGAACACCGTCGGAGAAGGTTAAATGATGGGTCATTTTTTTGCCGTCTTCGCTCAGGGTTAACCTTTCGCTCAGCGCCAGGCCGGGTACGCCGATTTGAATGATCATGGGACTTGAGATCAGCTCATTCCCCAGCACTCTGAAGAAGGCGCTTTCCATGGCGGTCCGGGATTCGAAAGGTTCACCCTCTAACACCTTGACTGTGGCATAGATATCACCATTTTTTTCGACCAGAGAAAATTTCAACCTTCCGCCTTTGCTGGGATAGTACCTGTCTTTGCTGCGATCTTCTGTTTTGGTGTTTTCGCCATTGGTGATCCATACCGTATCGGTAAAGCGCTTGATCACCTTTTTCTGGGTGGCAACAGGCGGAGGGAAATCCGGTAGGGGAGAGCCTTTGATTTCCCGTTTGCTGGTGACTTGTTTTGCTTGATTCATCAGTTTATTCCTCTATTACATAAGTAAAGTTCGGTATCGGTAACTGCTGTCGGTGTCAGGGTTTTGCCAGTTCAGGGTCGATGGCTGACAGTAAATCAATAAATTTAAAGTGTGTTTCTCCTGCATTGTTGCCTGTTTTTGTGGGGATATAGTCTGTCTTCCTGGCAGGTTTATCAAAAATTGACGGCTGGCTTAGTAAGATCAGCGAATAGATGACTTCGGCAACAATCAAGCTGCCCAGTGTGCCCAGCTTATGCCCGCTTCTGCGCTTTTTGGTTTGGCTTTGCGCCTCCGCCAGAATGTAATACCAGAGGGGAGTTTTTTTATCAAAACCATATTTCTTGCCGACATGATCCAAAATTCTTTTCTTTTTGGTTTTTCCGTCAATGACTATCTCTACTTTGGGGTTTAATTCACTTTTAGTGAGTAATTTCAATTTGAGGGCTTTAGTCAGCTTGGGATGCTCTTTTTTTATAAAAGCCATTAGCGTCTGGGTATCGGGCAAAGACAACTCATTGCCGCGCAATAAGTTCAGCAGGGGAATTTTCATCCTTCCCTTTCGAAAAGGCGGAATAAAAGAAAGGGAGAGGTTAATCTTTTCGGCAAGGTTAAAACCCACAGGTTTAGGGTCTTCCCTGGGAAGCTGGCTAAAGTAGAGCTTCCAGTCGATAACATAATCAGCCGGCAGGCCCGCATGACCGTTCATGCCGCCTTTGCCGGTCATAATAAATAAGGTTTTCAGGTCGACATTGCCGATAGTCTCGTTAACGGTATAGTCGCCCCTGACCATGGAATGGCCGAACCGGAAAGCTGCGGCTGAGAATTCCAGCGGCATACGGGCTTCTTCGGCGTAAGTGGTGTTCCACAGGTTCCTTTTTTTATCTCTGACAATGTATTTCCAGACCTTTTCGTCGATCATTTCATATAAAAAATCATATAACACCACCTGCTGGTAATGCAGGATGCAAAGTTTCCGGGCTTGTTCGTATAGTGCTTTGGCATCCGGTCTTTGCTTTCTTTTGGCCACTATTTTATCAACGAAGAAATTGTGCAGCTTTAAAAATTGTACATGCAGCTGGGCAATGATCAGGTTTTCATCATTACGGTTATCCTTGGTTTGGGCGAGCAAACCCTCTCCTCTGGGCAGGTCGTTTTCTGCCCTTAGTCTGCCGTCGGCATCATAGGTGGGCCCAAGGCGCATTTTGCCGGTTTGCTTATCGACGGCAACGTCAGGATCGTCAAAGCCTTCGCCGTAAACACTATCCAATTCCAGCGACGGTGTTCTCAATTGCTGCAATTCATTGATAGGGACTTCACCCGGTTCAAAATGATCGCTGTCGCCCCGCTTCATTCGGGTGGCATCGTGGGTGATAAACTGGCCCAAATAAACATAACCGGCATCAACCGGGCTGGGACCGTCTATCCTGACTTGTGTGATCACCTCACCCAGTTTGGTTAACGCCTCTTCCTTAAACCGGGTCGGCGGCAGGTTAAACAATGAGAAGAAGCTGCCTTTAATCTGTGACATTTGATTCATGTGTTGTCCTCCTGTGCTTATTTGGACTCTTGGTGGGTTAAGGTGATGTTTAAGCGTTTCGGCGCCAGCTTGTCATGACAGGGGATTGCTTCTATCAGATACAAGCCCGGTTGCAGCGGCTGACCTTCGAGGGTGATAAAGAAATATCCGGATTGATCCGCCAGGCGGCATTCGGTACTGAACTGCCCCTGAGGGATCTGCTTGTGGCTGACTTGTATTTTGTATTTTACCGTCGGATAGTCCGGCTCTGCTGGGATGCCGATACTGATGCTGTTTGTGCCCGCTGACAAAGGTATGGTGCGGGAAACGTGTTGTTCATTGGCGCTGCCGCGAAAAGTGTCAAGAAAAACTACCTGGGACTGTTTGGCCACCAGGCCCTCGGGGGAGGCCGGTATGCCGCCTTGGTATAAGGTAAACAAATAAACTCCCAATAAACAGCTAACTCCGGTGGCAAAACTGGCCCGCAGCGGCGTCATTAAGAAATCAAGCAGGGAAGTTTTGCTTTCATTCTTACTGTAATCTACTTCGGGTAAAGCTTTCATAAGCTGGTTATCTATCTCAAGTTGTTCAATTAACTCGGGTTTATCTATCAGGTATTCTTCAAATTCGATGCTTTCTTCCGGGGTGAGTCCACCGCGTAAGTACCTGGCAATGACATTTTTGTCTTTAATATATTTTGAGTCCATAATGCTTCACTTCTTATTAACGGTAGACCCGAGCACCTCAGTGATTAAGCTTAAACCGGTTTATTGTGCTGATTTACTAAGTGTCGCTAGGTTTGAACTTCTCTCACTAACATTAAATAAATTGCTATCTTGGTGTTGTCCGCAGGTAAGGGAGCTGTATTCACCTGGGCCAAAGTGATGCCGATAAAAATTAGCACTTCCAGCAGATCGGGCAGAGAGTTGTCTGAACCCAGCTTTATTTGTACCAGCTGTTTCAACCGGTTTCTGGCGCGATACAATACCTTGTCAAAATGCTCGGCAGATAAATCCATGGCTGCACAGATTTCCTGTTTGCTTTTGCCGTAGACAAAATAATCCCTTAATAGCTGCTTATCTCTTGGTACTGTCATTTCATCGACAAGCTGCTGTACCTTGTTAAATATTTGTTGAGAGCTGAGTTCTCTGAATAAACCGGGAATTTGATCGTCGCTGTAAATTTGAATGTCTTCACTGGCCGTGGTGGCGCGGCGTTTTTCTTTGCGGAAATGGGCAATCAGTAAATGAACGCCTACCTGGCGGATATAGCGGGCAAGGGCTGCCGGATTTTCGATGAGGTTTTCCCGGGCTTTATTGATAATGACAACGAAGCTGTCTTGGAGTAAATCATTGGTGAGTTCGGGATCCTGGCACTTGCTTAGTAAAATAAAGTGTAAGCCGCGCCAATAGTGCCTGACCAGGGCCCTTTCTGCTGAGCGGTCGCCTTCTTTGATTCTTTTCAGGATAGTTTCAGCAGAAAATTCAACGGTTTCGTTTTCTTTTCTCGCCATATAAACCTTATTGCGAGCATATACCTGTGAAATAGTAGCTACATTATAGACGAAGCTTTACCGGACCGAGGAAGAATAGCTGCCGGGAGGAGAAAAGTTATCGGTTTTATTTGCTATAAAGCCAGCCATTCGAAAGTGACATACGTCAAAAGTAACGTACGTCACTTTTGACGTATTAGCGAGGTGTTAAGCAGGGTTATTCTGCCTTGAGCTACAAGGCAAAAAAGATCACCAGGGCTACACTGATCGCCACAGCGCCTTCAAGCAAGGCAACGGCGACGTTGTGCTCTTTTTTAATGGCGTAGTCGATATTGACCGAGGGAATAAGCAGCTTATCTACCAGCACCCTGACCACAGGCAAAATGATAAAGGCGATCAGCGCATCAAGGGCAAATGAGGCAATACTCGACTGCCAGGAAACAAATTCCCCGCCCAGGGCATGCAACAGAATGATACCCAGTGCGATCACCGTGGCAGAGAAGCTGGTGCCGGCAGCGATATTGCCGCTTTCCAGCTCCTGTATCAGGCAAAAGTTGGTAAACAAGTCATAAATTTTCGTAAACAGCACCAGGGAGACCTGGCCCAGGGCGTAAAAGACCAGGGCGGAGAATATATCGCCATCCCTCATCAGCACGCCGCCGATAATCAGGCCGGAGGTGATATAACAGCTTGCCTGGGCCATGCCGACGGACAGGCTTTGTTTGGTGATGATTTGCCTGTGGTTGCAACACGAATGCAATAAAATCTTGTCATTAACCTGGCGCGATACCAGCAACAGCAGCATGCCCAAAGCCGTATATTGGCAAACCGTAATCAAATCTGCCTGCACTTCCTGGCCAAGACCGGTGATCACCGAACTGTAAATGATAGTATTCGCGGTGATAAAGCCCATAATGGAAACGCCCAGGGCCAGATTTTTTTTATCTATGATTTCGCTGAAGGTGTTGTAGGGGGTGGACAAGCTGTAAAGCCACCTGGAAGCAAATATTACAATCAAAAATACACCGATAAAGGCTAAATTAGACAAGTAGGTTAAGATTGAAATACCCATGTTTATTGTTCTGATTTTTAAAGGGGGCAGGAGTCTAGCACAAGGATAAATGAAGCTCCAGAGCAAGCTGGCGCTATCATCAACACCCGGTAAAGCGCCGGATATCGGCCCCAAAAGCAAGAGCAGACTTTTACCCTTGGATTTATTATACTGGCCACTGGATTTAAAATGGAAATTATCCAAATGAGGCAAATAGTTAGCGGATTTTTATTTCTAATTTCAGCGGTGCTGGCAACACCTTGCTCCGCTTCGCACTTTGAACGGCTGGATTATCTGACCGAAGAATATCCGCCGCTGAACTATACCGAACATGGCAAGCTCACTGGTTTGTCTGTGGTGCTGCTGGAGAAAATCTGGCAGGAACTTAACGTAAAACCACAAAAAATCCGGGTGTTACCCTGGGCACGGGCCTACCGCAACCTGGAGCAGCAGGATAATGTGGTGTTGTTTGCCATTGCCAAAACCAAGCAGCGCAAAGATAAATTCCAATGGGCCTGCCCGATAGAAACCACAGACACCAATGCGCTGATCGCCCTGAAGTCCAGCCGTATTAAAGTTAGCAGCTTTGACGAACTAGCCCAGTATGCCATAGGCACAGTGCGCTTTGATATTGCCGAACAGCTGCTGATGGAACAACTCTCTTCTACCATTAATATCGTCAGCAATGTCACCATGAAACCCAACCTGGAATTGATGGCCAAAGGTCGTATTCAAATGATCGCCTACGACCAGCAGGCGGCCAACAATATGATTATTCAATGGGGAGGGGACTTAGATGATTATGAAACTGTGTTTGTATTCCCGACAGCCTTTACCTGCTTTGCCTTTAGTAAACAAGTTGATCCGGCGTTGGTAAGACAATTTCAGCAGGCGCTGACTAAGATTGTCGCCACCGAAGAATACCGGCAATTAATGAAGCAGTTCTACTCCCGTGCGGTTGAGCAATAACGGCTGTCGATGCCCCCGTTTGTTTTGCCAAAGACACAGCGCTGATCGGTTCGGCCAGCTTAACCATAGCGGCAACAATTTTTCGTTTTTAGTGTATTATTAATATACAAAGTTTACTTTTTTTACTAATATGTAGTTGTAAAATACGTAAAGGTGGTGGTATGAGTAACTTGGCGCTGAAAGCAGATAATGCTTTTTTATATAAACGGGTAGAAAACATCTTACATCATTTAGAAAGCGATAATGTGTTAGACATCAATGTCAACGATGCCTCCACCCTGACCGACCAGCAGTTGCTTGAACAGTTGTTGTCTATTCATACCCGTAGTACCTATAAAAACGACAAACTGATAAAACGCCTGGAAATGCAGCGGGAAGGGCAAAAAAAGTTTATCAGTTTTTTAGGCACTTATGGCGGCACCGTCACCCAAACCAAATACGCGGAACTTGCCGGGGTCAGCAGGCAACACATCAGCGGCAAGATCAAAAAAGGCAGTTTAATCGCCATCAACGAAGGCTCCACCCCGCGCATACCGGTATTTCAGTTAGACGATAAAACCGGCGCTGAAATCTTTGGCCTGGACACGGTTAATTTAGCGCTGCAGGCACAGCAAGTAGGGCCGTCGATGATGTGTACCTTCTGGTTAAACCAACACGGCGGCCTGGACAACTTATCTCCCCGTAACTTCCTGCAAAAAAATCCTAATAAAGAAGCCGTTCAACAAGTTATCAAGTACGCCAGCCGGGTAGGGCAGCCGGGTTATTAATCCCTAAGTGTGATATTCCCCGTTATTTTTACGGCTTGTATTAACCGGTAAAAGCAAAATTAAGCTGTTCGCACAGTATTTCATAGCTATCATATCCCTGGTACTCAAAGTCATCAAGGGGCGTTTGTTCTGTTTGCTCGATAGCTGGATGAGACCAGATCGCGGCGCAGTCGAGCAAATCTCCCGACCAGCGGGAAGAATAAAGGATGCCGTGGCAATACCCGGAAAAGTTCTGGTAAAGGGCATCTGCCAGGGGTTGGGTGATATGATAAACATCATCACCCTCAATGTCCTGGGCGCTGAGTTTGAGCTGGGGCAGTAAAGCGCGTACATCGATTAGGGTTAACGGCCCGGTAAAAACCACCTTGCTGATTTCCCGCGGCGTCAGCATCTGGCTGTCAAAAAACCTTTCCTCTTTGGGGTCGGGCGTAACATGGGAAAATGCTTCGGCAAAGGCGCCTTTGGGGCTGTTGGCAAGATAGGTCATGCCAAAGTCTTGCTGACGGCCATTCCAGCGGCCTTTTTGCTGTTCGTTCTCGGGGCAAAACAGACTTAATGCAGCACTTTTTTGCTGGTTGTAAAACTGTTGCTGGACCCGGTAGGTGACGGCCATTTCAGCTGTTTTTAGTTTGCCGGGCGCTAGAGACGTCACCAAGGCGGTGAGCGCTTTGGCATCAAAATTATCCCTTGCTTGCTGCTTCCCTGTCTGACTCATGGCTGTGCTCTTGAAATTCCTTAAATTTACCCTGCTGTTAAATGCTGATAGGCTGTATTTGCCAGGGCAGGGGAATTATCATCAAATGCCCTGTGATAAGCAAACCCGTTTTGGACTTTCGTTATATTTAGCTCCTTATTCTTGTTTTTATTGCAAATAGCCTCATTGATAGCTGAGGTGATAACAACATCTGTAGTGCAAAAACAAAAGAGTATCTGTTTTTATGAGTAAGCTGAAATTAAGAAAGCCCTTTGCAAGCCCGGCAAGCAAAATTTATGTGTTTAACTTTCTCGATGAAAGCGAAAGCGGCGTGGTGCGGCGGCTGCAGGAGGATATGGTGATTGCCGCCAACTACTCGTCAGCCAAGGGAAGGTCGCCGTCAGAAATAATTGAAACCTTTGTTATCAATAATATCGAGCAGTGTTATGACGCTTTTCTTAAGGTGATTATAGATGCAGAAATGGGCCAGCTGCCCTTGATCCACCTGCTGGGCCACGGCAGCAAAGACAAAGGGCTAAAATGCACAGACGGCAGCTTTGTGCCTTGGCTCAAGTTAATCGACTTGTTTGAAAAAGTGATTTATACCGCCCGAGGCCAGTTGACCGTGATCGCTGCCGCCTGCCACTCCTTTGAACTTACCCGGCATCTTGAGCAATACAGCAAAACCCCATATGCCTTTTATTATGGTTATGACCGGGCGATAAGCTTAGGGGAAATGGAACAAGACCTAAGTGCCCTGTATCGGAATTTTATTGTCAATAAAGCGGATATCAGCGGCTCAACTTTAGCCATCAAGGTGCATTCAGAATACGATAACCTTGAAGCGGTTCGCGGTGCATTGCTGGTGCTGACCAACCCGGAACAGGCAAGAAAAGAAGGGCTTTCCAAAAGCGCATTAAGAAAGAAATTAGACCTTGATTTACCAGCCTCCGAGGCGCGAAAACGCTTTAATCAGATAGTGCAGTCCAAGGATTTTGTGATCCGGCTGATTAATGACTTGTTTCACCTGACTGAGCGTAGGCAGTTTATTCTCGAGGATGTAATAAATTACTGTGACAGCATGGAATTTGACCAGGAAAGCAACGAAAACTCCGCCAGATAGCGGCATTGCCAAAACGTTAACCAGCCAGAGAAAAGCTCAGCGTAAATAGCAGCCGGTTAGAGGCTTGCTTTGTTGGTTTTTTGAACATACGTGTCGTATGATGGTTAATGTTGCAGGTATCCCAGAAGTATTTCACAATCTGCCGCTATGTTATAACCCGTGAAAAGACAGGCTATTGTGACTGCCCTTCGGCTTAGCATAAGCTGCTTTTGCTTTCGGCAAGAAGGTCATTACTTTATCTATTTTCAATACATGCAGGGAAAGCAATGTTTGGCTTCTTTAAAAAATATGATGCACACCTATCGCCTGAAGTCTCAGGAAAAATATTGTTAAACGGCCAGCCCCTTGCAGGGGTAAAAGTTGAGCGTGAGCTGTGTTACATCGATGAAAAAAAAACGTATCGACAGCACTTTAACAGATGAACAAGGCTGTTTTAACATGCCAGCGGTCAACATACGATCTAAAGCTCCCGGTTGGGTTTTTGCCGAGCAAAGAACAAAACAAATTATCGGCATTGAGTATCAAAAAAAATTTCATGTACTCTGGAGCACCGTCTTAGCGGGAATAGAACCAGTTGAAAGCTATAACCAAAAGCTGGCCCAGTTAAATGCGGACCTGGCTAACCCATGTGTTGTTTTTACTTTTATGAATAAACACAACCCCAACAATCCGCATTGTGCCCGCAGTATTTGCCGCTGGCCTGAAGACTTTGAAATTTTCAGAACGGTTGAAGAAACATAGGTAAGAATTTCAATGTTTAGCTTATTCAAAAAGTATGATGCCCACCTGTCGCCTGAAATAGCAGGCAAAATATTATTAAACGGTAAGCCCCTGGTTGGAGTAAAAATTGAACGTGAGCTGTATTATATCGACGAAAAAAAACGTTTCGATACAACCTTCACCGACGAACAGGGATGTTTTAGCATGCCTGCGGTTAATGTAAGAACTAAAGCCCCAAGCTGGAACTTTGCCGAGCAATTTACCAAGCAGGTTATAGGCATTAATTATCAAAATAAGTTTTATGAACTCTGGAGCACTTTCTTGCCCGGTATCCAACCAATAGAAGCCTACAATAAAAAGCTGGCTTAGCTAAATGCGGATTTAAACAATCCATGTGTTGCATTTATGTTTGCCAATAAGCAAGATCCCAATAATCCCCATTGCGACTATAGCATTTGCCGTTGGCAAAACGATTTTGAAATAATAGATGAGTAGTTAATCATCATGGTCGATCTGCCATTAAGTGCTTGAAATATAGCGAGCTTTCGTCGATTGGTATTGCTGCCAATCCAGCTACTCTTCCAGGCAAAGCATGGCTAAGTTATTCCAGCACGCCTGTTGCCATTAACGCTAACCAAACCAGTATTAGTATGCCTGTTATTGCGAATGTCCAATAAAATACCCTTGCTAAAATGCGATCAAATTTACTGGTATGTTGAATAATTAAATCGGCATCGCTGTAAAAAAAAGACATCTGTGTTTTTCTAAACTTTCTTATTAGGTAACTCGGTAGAGCAATTGACTGGGCAACATTGATAATGTCCCAGCCGCTGACCAATTCCATACCCAACTTATGCATTGTTTTCGGGTTTTTTCTTAGTTTTCTTACTGTTAGTTGGCCAAAGAGGACGAAAAGAAGCCAGGATATTATTGTACAGCAAAGAATAAAAACGAATATTAATGTCGAGTAACTCATTATTTGTTAATCCAAGCCATTATTTCATCATAGTATTTACCACTGTTATTGGTAAGCTTGTAGTTGCCATACATAGAAGCTCCGGCGGCAGCACCAACAACAAAAGCCCCGCCAATTACTAATCCGACCCAACCTATCGGAGTTGCTGCTAGTAATAAACTTAGCCCATGAACTCCCGCATTTATTGTTACTGTGCCTGCTATAGCACTTATTGTAAAAGCACTTGATTCAATAAAAAGTTGACGGTGCCAGTTACCGCCAGCTCTGTGGGTATTTTGAATATTGCCTACACGGCTGGTAAAGTCGATCACCGCCAGGCCATTACCTAAGAACTTGGTGTATTTAGTAAGCTGGACTAGCTCACTTGCTTGTGCTTGGCTGGTAACATCCAGTTTAGTGACATTTCGGCTGCTTCTGGCTATATTTTTCCCTCTTTCAATATTACTGAGTGCTGTACCGCGCCGAGATTTTACCTGAGCCGTTACCGACTCCATTTCATACTGAAACTTCGTTTGTAACTCTTTATAGGCATGATTGACTTTTTGCTCTGCGGCTAGCCTATGGGGAGACTTGGCTTCTATAGCAACCCGGTATTGCATTAAGGCATCTTGGTATTTTTGTACTGCTTTGAGGAAAGCGCTGGCATTGTTACCATGAAAGCTGGTGGCAGCGCCGATAGAGCCAACCCCAAACTCGTATAGCTTTTTTCTTATTTCAGCCAGGGCCAAAACATTCTCACTGCCAAAAGACAGTGAAAGGTTGGCAAGATCCCGGGAAATATACATAGGTGCAAGCTGGTTCAGGGCACTTAAACCGGCGGCAGACTGATGAGGGGAAGGAGGCTCCAACAGATAAGGCGTATTACCTATAGCATATTCAGGTGTACGGCCATGAATATCCCTGAGTTGGTTCAGCTCTATACCGCATTGATCTTTAAAGGCCTGGCGGCCCAGTAATTGGTTGGTGAGGACAATTTCACTCATTTTAAAATCCTTTTCAAGCTGAGTTAGCAATTATGAGCAGTTTTGTGTTTTTGCTTAGTATAGTCGCTCAATTTTGATTGCTTGCTTTTCTCTTATCCGTAAAAGTATAAAGCTGTGCAGGCGCTGGTACTATTAAAGCATATCTGTTTGATAAATGAACACCTTATCAGAAGTAAAAAGCAGCAGGGGGAGTTGCTGTTTTGCCGGGCGCTCACGATTAAACAGGAATATCATCAGGTAAATGCTAAAAAGCTTCTTTTGCAACAGCGTCCATAATTCGTGATTCACTTAAAAGCCTGTTGGCTTGTTGAATTACTATCAACTTTAGTTCTTCTATAACCGAGGTATGCTGTTCGCTTAGCTCATAATTATCGAAATTGAGTTGTTCAACTCTTTTTAAAACAAAGGTTGTTAACTTATCTATGCGTTTTTTTAAAAAGTTAAACGGAATACCTGTTTCATCGGCCAGCGTTAATAAATCGTAAGCGGTAATTGTATGAATATCAAAATTATCACCGATAGCCATAGCCAATGAGGTATCGAGCTTGTTATTTTTTGATGCTTCATAAGTTATTGATACCAAGTCATAAAGTGGGGCTATTGTTATTCCGCTTTTTCCAAGATAAAAGCTCATATTTTTGCCATGTGCATCGCTATTACCAATAATTAGATTAAATATAAGCCAATCAACCAAATGCCGGGTTACTGCTGCAGGAATAGCGCAGTGCTGTGCGAATGAAAAGAGCTTGTTAAAGCTTACGCCGTCTCTTAAATGTTGAACATCACGGCCGCTACCGAATTGTTGTTCGTATTTAAATTCAGGTGGTAGATCCAATGCCTGGCAGGCATCTATAATATGGCGTTTTTCTACGCCGTCAGTTGTTCTTTTTCTGTCAAACCTTTCAACAACCAGGGCGCTGTGTTCCCCAAATTTTTTAAAGGATACGTTTGCAACTTTCAACCCTGCTTCGCGCGCTAGTGACATGCAAAATAATTCATTGATAACGATGGTTTTATATTTGTCAGAGGCAAACTTTAATATATGAGTGCTTGAATATTTACCATCGGCAAGCATAAATTTGTTTGCCGGATCTATATATACATTGAGTTTATTTTGGACCCCGGCAACGGATAAGCGATATTTTCCATCCCATGTAGTTAATTCCTGGATATCACCCGATGACAGCTTTTTTATTAGTTCTTCTGCTGTTACTTCTCTTAGTTGGGTTTGTTCTGCTTTATATTCATCGGGGAAAAAAGACAAAATTCCCGCAGTATCCATGCCTATAGTTTTCAATATGGCATAGAGATTTTTTTGAGATATATTTTGGCTATGCAGTAAGGTGTCAAAAGCATCGCCTTCGGGAAAAAGGTTTTTCAAAAAATTAGCGATAGTTTTCGGTGCGTAGTCTTCATTAAATGGGATAGCAGGAGATATCGGAAATCTGTGTTCTCTCCAATATTCAGAGTAGATAAATGTACATAAGCCAGGTTCAGAGAACACTAAGTCACCGACTTTTTCTGATTGACTATATACCGAAAGTTTGGGTAATGAATCAGAGCCAGTCATCATTATCTTCCTGAGTGTTCTCTGCCACTTTATTATCAAACCAAAGACTGATGCCCAGGTTATTAAGGATTTTAAATACAGTCGCCAACTTTACACTTTCCAGCCCCAACTCAAGGTTATGAAAAGCCTGTTTTGATACCCCACAGAGACTTGCTGCATTTTCAATGGATAAGTCTAAGGAGGTTCTTTTGAAGCGCACAAATTCTCCCAAACGTTCCATATTTATGGGAAGGGAAGAGTCCGGTGCTTCTGTTGGTATAACTCGTTTGGCCATCAACTTAAATCCTAATTAACTAGGATTAATATATCCAATATTTTCATATATAACAATAATCCTATTATAAGAGGATTATTGTTAAGTGTTAAAAGGCTAGTTATTAAAATCCTCCTTTATTAGGATTTTATATGTAGTATTGGAGGAGGTGTGCTCAGAATCTCTTTCGAATAAGATAAAGCTTAAAGTCATTAAATGACTAATGTGCAGGAGTATTAGTTATTGTACATTAAGTAAAATTGCAACAATGATTAATGTTCATAATCATTGTTAAATGTATCGATTTTGACTTTATTGTATACCTCAACCTAAACTGTTTTGGCTCTTACTCCATCAGACAGTTTTATCACTAAATCTCGATATAGCCGTAAAGTCCGGGTAGTGCATTACGGACATTAGCTATACAAATTTCGCCATATATTTTCTAATAAATTGTAAAGTTTATTTATGGCCCCATATCGAAATTAAGGGATATCAATTTGTGGATGCCTCACATTAATGCTTGGTGGCGATCAAGTAACTTTTTGTTCTTTTGGGTTCATAATACAGCTCCCGATAACTCGGTTACATTTATTATGAGTCAATTCAATGTCAACTCTAGCTAATTAATTCCTCCCCTAACCAATAGCTCATTTATACTCTATTCTTTAATAGCTGCATTGCTAGCTATGTCACAATGCTTGAAGTCAGAAATCAAAGGAATGAAAAATGACTACTGCAAACCTGGATCCTACGCCTATACCTGAAGAATACGCTATTCATATCGTTGAGAAATCAATGCCGGTGGATCAACTGATTATGATTCTCTATAACTTTCCTGAGCCATTAGTTTACGAGCATTTTAAGCTGGTTAACTCTCACATAAAAAATGACACTGTATGGCCTGGGCAGGTGGTACTGCTTTCTCCTGCGGATGCCACTCAATGCACGATAGAAGAGCAAGAGTTTTTAACCCTTGCCAAGCAAGTTGATCTTACCCTACTGAAGCTTGATGCATCAGAACGAGAAATATTGGCAAAACGCTATGATCTGCTCTCTAGTATCGGAACTTATTCCGGGTTATTGCTCGGAGTGGCCAATACATCATGGTCTGCTCATGTAGAGCAGGTGAAAGCCATTTTGGAAGATATAGAAGAAACTTATGTTACCAGTTATAACCGACAGGGAAATTTAAATAATCAGATATTCTTTCAACGTCGTAGAACACATTTTAATCGGCTAGATGCTGCTTTAGGCCGATTAGTTCAACCCGAAATTAGTGGCAGAATAGTTGCCGGTGATATCCGTTCTAATCTCGGGCTTAGCTCTAAAAGTACGATTCGCCAGTGGAAAAAATTAGGGGGTATTGCCGAAACCATACCTAACTTTGCGAGAAATTATGAGGCCATCGCAAAGATGTCACAGAACTTGAAACGTGTTGGTTATGTTGGCATGGCATTGACGGGACTGGATGCCAGCATCAATATTCGGAAAGCTTGTACAGCTGGTGAAGATGTAAAGTGCCGCCAAACCAAATACAATGAAACCGGAAAAGCGGTAGGTAATGTGTTAGGTGGAATAGGGCTTGGTTATGTAGCTACTGTGGGTGCTTGTTCTTTAGTGTTCAGTTTACCAACGGGTGGTACAAGCATGTTTTGGTGTGCTTTAGTTGTTGGTGCTGGTGGAGGTTATGCTGGAGGATTGGCTGGAGGGCTTGGCGGAGAAGAGATAGGTAAAGTAGTATACGAGATGAATACCAAGCATTAACATGGAGTTAGGTAACAATGAGTAATGAAAGCATTATCTATATTGCAGCAATGTTTTGTGCTGTTGCTTTTTTAGGTATCTTTATTTGGGTGTGTTTTGCTTTTTATTTAAAATCCAAATGGTTGCCTTATGTTGAGAACATACTTGATGGGCATCGATTTTATTCTTTAAATATTTTTCTGGCAGGCCATGGTATTTTAAGTTACGCAATCGTATTTTGTAGCAAATGGCATGCTCATCGTATGCGCATGTTAGAAAAAAGAGATCAAGTTCCCAAAAAAGTACAGCGTTTGTTTATCTTTAGCTTTTATTTTTTCATGGCAAGTGTTGCTTTATTTATTGGATCGGTTGGAGTTATTTATCTATTAAGAAAGATGGAGGCATAAACACACTCATTTAATGTTCGCGCTTTCTTAATTACAAATGGCTTTAATACTAAAAATAATTATTACTCTGTTGCTTTTTAAGGGGAATTACTTCTTAAGTGAATTGGTAATGAAAAGGGTGGTGGTTTATAACAGCCCTGCATTGATTCAAGCTACCAACCTGTTCTTCTTTATAGTGACGTTACTTCTACTGTTTTTCGGCTTTTTTGAGTTCTTGGCCTATATAGGGCTGCTTTTGTTGGGGTTTGTACTTTTCTCTCGTGCACTTGGTGATACGTTTTATTTTCTCTATGGCGTGTTTATTTTTGCCAGTGTGGTAGTGCCGTACGCATTGGGTTATGACGTAATGAGTTATTTGTTAGGGCCGGTTTTTGTTTATAGGGAATATTTACATAATGCGATCTTAGGGTATTAGTTTTATCCGTGGTAATGACATTGTGCATTGATGTACTAGGTTGGTTTATATATCAATGAATGAATTAAAAAGCCTATCTGTAAAACAAACTAAGCTGGGCTTTAGATAACTAAAAATCAATTTCTTGTTTATTCCCTAATTTTCCCATATTCTCCCATCAAGCTTTTGAGAGTAATAAAATGACCGATCAAATCATGACCTTGAAAGAGGTTGCTGAGTATTTAAAACTGACAGAAAAAACAGCCTACCGTTTGGCTGCCGAGAAAAAACTTCCAGGTTTTAAAGTAGGTGGTAGCTGGCGCTTCAAAATGACTGACTTAGAAGCATGGATAGAACAGCAAAAGAATAAGGTGGCAGATAATGACTGAATTAAGAGCAGAAGCTGTGCTACTGGCTGACATCCAAAATTTAATTACTCAAGCTAAACAGCAAGCTTCGGTTGCGGTCAATGTTGCGTTAACTATGATGTACTGGCAAATTGGCCAACGTATCAACCAGGAAGTATTACAGGGCGAACGTGCAGCATATGGCAAACAAGTTGTAGTTACCTTGGCTCAGCAGTTAGCCAATGAATTTGGTAAAGGATTTTCAGAGAAACAACTGCGCAGGATCATGAAGTTTGCCGAGGTTTTTCCCGACGCAGAAATTGTCGCTACACTGTGGCGACAATTAAGCTGGAGTCACTTTAAATTACTTATTTCAATAAAAGAGCCATCTGCCCGTGAATTTTATGCGCAAATGTGTGCCAGTGAAAATTGGAGCGTTCGTACTTTACATGAGCGTATCGATAGCATGCTATTTGAACGCACGGCTTTATCTAAAAAACCAGAAGAGTTAATCAAAGCAGAACTACAACAATTAGCCGAACAAGGGCGTGTTACTGAAAATTTAGTACTTAAAGATCCCTATGTATTAGATTTTTTAGAACTCAATGACCACTACTTGGAAAAAGATTTAGAAGACGCTATTTTACGAGAATTAGAGCAATTTATTCTGGAATTAGGCGCAGGATTTTCTTTTATTGCCCGGCAAAAGCGCATTCAATTAGACGGTGACGACTTTTATATCGACTTATTGTTTTATAACCGGCAGCTCAAACGTCTGGTCGCTATTGACCTTAAATTAGGTAAATTCAAGCCGCACTATAAAGGCCAAATGGAATTATATTTACGCTGGTTAGATAAATACGAGCGCCAGGAAGGTGAGCAGCCGCCATTAGGCATTATTTTGTGTGCCGAAAAGAATCAAGAACAAATAGAACTGTTGGAAATGGACAACGCCGGTATTCATGTTGCTGAATATTTAGCGGTATTACCAAAGCGTGAAGTATTACATCAGCGTTTACAGCAAGCTATTAGCCACGCTCAAGAAAAATATAGTAATAACAAATTAAAATAGCATTTATTTATCAGCTGATTTTTATAACAAAATTAAATCAGCAAAATCATAGTTTTGAGAATTAAGTATATAACCAATGACCCAAAAACTAACACTACAAAAATTATCCTCCGCCTTATTTGAGGCCTGCGACATACTGCGCGGCAAAATGGATGCCTCTGAATATAAAGAATTTATCTTTGGTATATTATTTTTAAAACGTATGTCTGATCAGTTTGAAAAAGACTATAACGACAAAGCACAAGCATACCGGGACAAAGGTGCCAGTGAAGAAAAAATTGCTAAGTTATTAAAACCTTCGGCATTTGATTACTTCGTCCCGGAAAATGCCCGCTGGCATAAAATTGAACATTTAAAAGAACGTGTTGGTGACGGCTTAAATAAAGCACTTTCAGCCCTTGAAGATAAGAATAAAGGCCTGGAAGGTGTACTTAAACATATCGACTTTAAAAAGAAAGTCGGTAAAAACACCATCAATGATAAAACGCTGATCCGATTTATCCAGCACTTTAATGATATCCCCCTCACTAACGACTGTTTTGAATTCCCTGACTTATTAGGGGCTGCTTACGAATACTTGATTAAATATTTCGCCGACAGTGCCGGTAAAAAAGGCGGTGAATTTTATACGCCTTCTGAAGTGGTACGTTTATTGGTTGAGATATTAGAACCACAAGAAAATATGGAAATTTACGATCCCACTTGCGGCTCAGGCGGTATGCTGATCCAGAGTTTACGTTATGTGCAAGAATCCGGTGGTGATATTAGCAAAATAGATTTATTCGGCCAGGAAGACAATGGCGGTACCTGGTCTATTTGTAAAATGAACATGATACTACACGGTATTACCGGAGACGGTATCGAAAATGAAGATACCCTGCTACGACCTCAGCATCATGATGAAGACGGTACCCTACAAACCTTTCACCGGGTTATTGCTAATCCGCCATTTTCACAAGATTACACCGAAGCCGATATAGAGTCAGACAAGCAACGTTTTAATACTTTTATGCCGGAAAAAGGCAAAGCTGATTTTATGTTCTTACAACATATGATCGCCTCGCTTAAAGGTAATGGTAAAGCCGCGGTTATTTTACCCCACGGCGTTCTATTCCGTGCCGGTGAAGAAGCCAGCTATCGTGAGCGTTTAATTACTAACGGTTTGTTAGAGGCGGTGATCGGCTTACCTTCTGGCTTATTTTACGGTACAGGTATTCCTGCCTGTGTTTTAGTGATCAATAAGCAAAATGCCGATAAACGCAAAAACGTTTTGTTTATTAATGCCGACCGGGAATATAAAGAAGGCAAAAATCAAAACAGCCTACGTCCTGAGGATATCGAAAAAATAACCAGCGTATATAAACAGTTGTTAAGTGATGACAATAGTGAAAGCAAAGTAGCAAAATATGCGCAACTCATTCATCAAGACACGCTGAAAAAAGAAAAATACAACCTCAATATTCGCCGTTATGTTGATAATAGTCCGGCGCCAGAGCCGCAAAATGTTCAAGCACATTTAAATGGTGGTATTCCTAGCGATGAAATTAATGCCCTGGAAAAATACTGGCATGACTATCCCACGCTAAAAGACGAATTATTCACTGATCAAGCGGCTGATGCTATTAATCTGTCGCCGGAGTTTCAACAATTTAGTAACTTGATTAGCGATAACAGCGACATTAAAAACATGATTGAACACTCAGCCAGTGTTATCAGCAAACATCAAAAATTTATTGGGCAACTGGAAAGCTGGTGGCAAGCAGAACAGGTCTTATTTGCTAAAATTGGCGATGAAAAACAAGGTAATAGTGGCGTGTTTCAAACCCGTAAACATGCCTTAAATAGTATTGAAAAACAATTAACACCGTTAGCATTACTTAATAAATACCAAGTCAGGGGAGCACTGGCCAACTGGTTTAAAAACCGTGAAGCAGACTTTAAATCAATTGCTGCCAGTGGCTGGAATGCCGATTTGATCCCTGATGATGTGTTATTTAATAGCCAATGCCCTGAGATTATTGAGCAATTACAACAAAATCAGCAACGTATTGACCAGTTAACCGCCTTATTTACACAAGTGGAAAGTAAGGAAGAAGGAGAAGTAGAAGAGCAAGCTGCAGACGAAACAGAAACCTTTGATGTTTTATCTAAAGCACCGTTATCGAAAGTAATGGCAAGCCAGTTAAAGCAGCAGCAAAAACAGCTAAAAGCGGAAATAACCGACACGATTAAACGCTTAAAAAGCCAAATTTCCGATGCTCTGGTTGAATATACAACCAACCACACTTTACCTAAAGGCACTAAAAAAGGGGATTTAACCAAAGGCTTAAGTGCAAAAGAAATGCACTTTGCTGTTAGCCAACAAATCATCAATATTGCTAAACAGCAGCAAGTTCAATTAAGTAATCAAGCACGTATTGAGGAGCTGCAACAGCTAGGTGAAAGTAAACAAAAGCAGTTGCAAATCATTGAAAAACAGCTTGAGCAACACTTGATGTTAGAAAGTGAACTTAAAACCTTAAAGCAGCAAAATAATGCCATAGAAAAACAAAGAGATCAGTTAATTGCCGCTGCCCGAGAAAAAATTACTCCAGTAGAAGCAAAAGCGTTAATTTTAACAGATGTTAAAGAAGTCCTATTTACTGAATACCAAGCCTATATCCGTAGCAATACCCTAAAACTAATTGCAGCTGTTGAAAATTTGTTTACTAAATATTCCGTTACCTTAAAACAGATAGTGCAGCTGCGTGATCAACAAGCGCAGTTGCTGGCTGAGTTTATGACGGGGTTGGATTATGAGTAACACCATTACTATAAGTCAGGCTTGTACAATCCTAGACAATCTAAGAGTTCCGTTAAATTCTGAACAAAGAGCAACTATGAAAGGGGCAATTCCTTACTACGGTGCTAACGGTATTCAAGGTCATATAAATGATTATTTATTTGACGAAGATTTAATATTACTGGCTGAGGATGGGGGATACTTTGATGAGTATCAATCTCGTCCTATTGCATATAATATTTCGGGTAAATCTTGGGTAAATAATCATGCTCATGTGTTGAGGGTTAATTCTAATTTTTGTTTTAGTTATGTTTTTTATTGCTTGCAACATAAAAATATTATGCCTTTTATTAAGGGAGGAACAAGATCGAAATTAAATAAAAGTGAGTTATTAGAAATTACAATCTGGAATCCTCCTTTAGCCACTCAACAAAAAATAGCTATGGTTTTATCAACCATAGATAATCAAATTGAACAATCCCAAGAATTAATTGAAAAGTATACTGCGATTAAACAAGGACTGATGGCGGACTTATTTAGTCGAGGCATTGATGTTAAAACTAAAAAACTGCGTCCTAGCTACCAACAAGAACCTAATGCTTACCATAAAACCGAGTTAGGTTGTATTCCTAAAGGTTGGCAACTAAAGCCTATCGAACACTATGCAGGCGTAATTGATCCAAATCCAAGTCATCGTAATCCGATTTATATAACAGATGGTTTTCCTTTTATATCAACGGTTGAGTTCGTTGAAGGTGACAATATAGAAAAAAATACTAATAGGCGTGTAGATGAAAGTACGGTGATAGAACAAGAAAAACGCTGTAACTTTAATGAAAACTCGATTGTTTTTTCACGAAAAGGCACTATTGGTGAAATACGCTTCTTACCTACAGATATCAGGTTTGCGTTACTTGATTCACTTTGTGTAATTAATCCTAAACATATAAACGAAAATTTTTTGTTTCATATCCTTAAAAGTGAGTATGTTCTCAGCCAAATTCGACATATGACCATGGGGCAAGCATTGCCTCAAATGAGTATTGGTAGGGTGAGAGATATTTTATTAGCAGTGCCTGAAGATAGTACAGAGCAGAGACTTATAGGTGATAAAATTGAAAACCTTTCAGAATTAATTAGAGTAGAGATAAATATATCTAAAAAGCTCAAGGCTCAAAAAAAAGGCCTAATGCAAGATCTATTAACAGGTAAAAAATCCGTTGATAGCCTGCCAGATAGTATTTTAGCACCCGTATCCTCACCAGAAGAAATAGCACAAAAATAAGGAAAGTCCGTGTCAGAGTATCAGTTTGTCGAAAAACCATTATTAGCCCAATTGGCTACATTAGGCTGGAAGGTATTAGATTTAGGGGAAGGAATACCACAAGACCCAGCTACTAGCTTACGCGATAACTTTCGCCAAACGATATTAAAAGCGGTATTTATTAAAGCGGTTTCTCAGTTGAATCTAGTTGCTGAAGGTGAACATAAGGGCAAGCCCTGGCTTACTGATGAACAGCTTGAAGCCATTTATGAAGACTTTACCCGTTTTGGTACTGACAAACTGTTGGCAGCGAATCAACAATTCTTAAAATGGTTGGCCGATTATCAAGTCGATAAAAACCATTTAACCGGTGAGAATAACCCGCGCGTTACCATTATTAATTTTGAACACTGGCAAGCCAATAGTTTATACGCTATTAACCAATTCAGGCTCGATACTCCCGGCAGTAGTAAAACCCAGATCCGCCCTGATATTGTGCTGTTTGTTAATGGCTTACCTTTAGTGGTTATTGAATGCAAAATTCCCGATGCCAATAGCGCTAATCCTATTTATGAAGGCATAGAACAACTACGCCGTTATGCTGATTTACGTGAACCTGCCCATAGTGTTCATCGTGAGGGAGAGACTAAGCTTTTTTATACCAACCAGTTAATGATCAGCACCTGTGGTGAATACGCAAAATATGGCTCGATAACGTCCAGGCAAGAACACTATTTTGATTGGAAGTTAGAAGATGCAAAGCAACGAAAACTAACACCGCAACAAGCCTTAGTCGAAGGTATGTTGCACCCGAAACAATTGCTTGATATTACCAAAAACTTCACCTTATTTATGGGGGCAGCGGGCAAGCAAGTTAAAGTGATTTGCCGTTACCAACAATACCGTGCAGTGAATAAAATATTAGCCCGCATGCACCAAGGTGAAACGGGGATAGCGCGCTCAGGTGTTGTTTGGCATACCCAAGGTAGTGGTAAAAGTTTAACTATGGTATTTTTAGTGCGTAAATTACGCACCGATAAAACCTTGCAGCAGTATAAAGTGTTAATGGTGAATGACCGACGTGATCTAGAGGCGCAACTCGGTGAAACCGCGTTATTAACCAACGAATACATCACCAAAATCACCACACTGGCACAAGCTAAAAAAGAGTTGGCCAATACCAGCTCTAATGTAAATTTGGTGATGATGCATAAGTTCAGGGACGAAGCGGCTAAACACCTACCACCAGCCATTAGAAAGCAATTAGCTAAGCTGGAAGAAAAAGGTGAGTATGATGCTGAATTAGATATTCAGTTATTCAAACCCTTTGATGTTATCAACAACGACCATCGTATTCTTATTTTGGTTGATGAAGCACATCGAACCCAAAGAGGCGGTAAAGAAAAACCTAGCCTGTCAGACAACCTGATGGACGCTTTCCCGCAGGCAACCCGCATTGCTTTTACCGGCACGCCATTAATTGCCGAGCATCACAAAGAGCCGACATGGAAACGCTTCGGTGTTGATCAAGACTCGGCTTATATCGATAAATATAAACTAAAAGATGCCGTAAGCGACGGCGCAACCTTGCCGATTATCTACGAAGGTAAAACCGCTGATAACGCGCTTGAAAACAAAGCTGAATTTGATCGTAAATTTGAAGATTTATTTAAAGAACGTAGTGAGCAGGAGCTACTCGAAATACGGCGTAAATATGGCGCCGAAGGTGATATTTTAGAAGCTGAAAAACGTATAAAAGCGATCTCGCAAGATATTGTTGAGCACTACACCAGCCGTATATTACCGGCTGGCCTTAAGGCGCAAATTGTCTGCTCAACCAGGCAGGCGGCAATTTATTATCAAGAGTCTTTCGAGCAAGCATTATCTGAATTAATCGAACAAAAGCAGCAAAGTGTTACCAGTGATACAGAAATAGAACAACTTGCATTATTAAAGTTTGTTAAAACTGCGGTTATTATTTCATCGGGCGAAAATAATGAAACAGCAACGCAGATTGCCGCCAGAAAATACAGTGCAGATCATAACGCTATTGAAAACTTTAAACGGCCGATAGATTTTGAACAACCCGATACCGGTATTTGTATTTTAATTGTTTGCGATATGCTGTTAACCGGTTTTGATGCACCTATTGAACAGGTGATGTACATCGACAAAAAAGTAAAAGAGCATAATTTATTGCAGACTATTGCCAGGGTTAACCGAACCTATGCCAATAAAACTCACGGCTTTATTGTTGACTATATTGGCTTAACCAATGCGCTAGATGATGCCTTGAAGCTTTACAATGCTGATGACCAAGCCGATATCCGCTCAGAGCTGGGCAGTATTGAAGACGAAGAGCCAATTTTAGCACAGCGATACCAGCGTATTTTACAGTTATTTATTGAAAATAAAGTCACTGATATTGAATTGCTGGTAACACAAGCGCTTGATAGCGAACCGCACTACAAAATACAAACGGCTGCGATTGATTTGCTGGAAGATATTCGCTTAAGGGAGCAATTTACGGTTTTTTATAAAAAATTCCTGCAAAGCATGGATGTTATTATGCCGCACCCACAGGCGAATAAATATAAAATACCCATGTACCAGTTTGCCCGTCTTCAGCAATTGGCAAAATTACGCTATCGAGACGACAGCCTTAACTTTGCGGGTGTCGGCGCTAAAATACGACAGCTAACCAATGAGCATTTAATTAGCTTAGGGATCAATCCGACCATACCGCCAGTTGATTTATTAAGTGAGCAGTTTGAAAGCAATATAAAAACGCGCGTGCTTAGTGAAGATAAAAAATCAACCGCCAGTGAAATGGAACATGCTATTCGTAAACATTTAAAAGTTGAAATGGATAGCGATCCGGTTTTTTATAAAAAAATGAGTGACAAGTTAGAGGAAGTCATACGTAAGCATGCAGGTAATTGGGAGCAAATGTCATTATTACTTGGCGATTTACGGGTTGAAGTAATGCAAGGGCGAGGCCCAAGCGCGGGACAGGATGAACCTTTTTACGATTTAATTACTGATATTGCTTTCAAAGAGGGCGGTTTAGCTGAGCATATTATAGAGGTGCAGGCTATCAGTAAGGACATTATGCAGGATATTATTCAGCATATTAATGGTGTTAATTTTTGGAAGAGAGAAGAGCAACTTGTTAAACCTCTTTTGCAGAAATTCAGAGAGCACTTTATTTTAAGTGACGTACCCCAACTAAATGAGCATGCCGAGTTACTTGCGACAGAAGTTTTAAATTTAGCTAAGAAACGCGATCAGAAAATCAAAGAATTTATTAACTTGCCTGAGATGGATAGTAACACTTCGGTTGATTGGGATAGTTTAAAAACACATGTTAATGGTACTGACTTATATTTTGTTGAAGAGTTGGCTCAGCATATTCCTTACATATCTATTGGTGAACTAAAAGTTAAAACAGATATTGAATATGATGCACCACATCAGTCTCGTCAATTAGTGCCTGAAAATTTTGCACGTTATGGCATTCATAACGAGAGTGTCCTTAAGGGCTGTACTGATTTAATTAAATTGTGTAATCAACATTTAATTGTTGGTGATAAAATGGGGGTTGAGCAAATAACAGAGTTAGATGGTCAACCTGTTAAATTGGTATGGGCTATTCGTAAGGCTGAAAAAGGCTCTACAGACATAAATATAGAGTTAATATTCCAAGCTCTTTCTGCTTATGCTGGGGCTGTATTAATTGCGACACATGTATGGAAATCTTTGCAATATGCACTTAAGTCTATCAGTAATTATTTACCGGCGTTAAAAGAAAATAAGGATATCAGAGAGCGTATAGAGCCTACTCTTGATGAGCATTATAATATTTTGGCAACCAGTGACTCTATTGATAGTAATCAGTCACCTGAAGAATCGAGAGAAAAAGCGGTTAGAGAATCCAAAGCACGTTATCAGGCCAAGGTGTTAGATGATGGGAGCACTGCTTATATTCCTGCTGCTTCCACAAAGAAAATTGATGATGAAGGTTGATGACAAAGCAGCTGAGTTATAAAGATATAAGCTACTCATTAAAAAAGAGTAACCGTAAAACCATCAGTATTTTTATTGAACGTGATGGCTCTGTCAGCATTTTAGCGCCTGCGCCCTATCAGTTAGAAAAAATAGAGCAGGTAATAGAGGCAAAACGTAGTTGGATTTATCGTAACCTTGCCGAATGGGAAGACTTAAATCGTACTCAATTACAAAGAGAGTTTGTTAATGGCGAAGGCTTTGTCTATTTAGGCCGAAGTTATCGCTTAAGTTTGGAAGAAAAGCAAGATACCGACTTGTTATTGAAACGAGGACGGTTTTTATTAAGAAGAGATAAAATTCACAAAGGCGCTGATATTTTTAAAGCCTTTTATAAGCAAAAAGGTTTGAAGAAAATTAGTGAGCGTATAGCGTTATATGCCCCAAAAATTGGCGTGAAAGTTAAAAATGTTAAAGTGCTGGAATTACAAAATCGGTGGGGATCTTGTAGTGAAAATGGTAACTTAAACTTTCATTGGAAATGCTTAATGGCGCCTGTTTCTGTTTTAGATTATATCGTGGTTCATGAACTTGTTCATTTGTTGCATCGTAATCATGACAATAACTTTTGGAATACTGTTGATAAAGTTATGCCAAATTATGCTAAGCATGTGAAGTGGCTAAAGCATAATGGTGTGGATATGAGTCTATAAAAAAGAGACAAACTTAACTTTGTCTCTTTTAACTAGAGAGTGTCTAACCCAACATTTCGATATTTTTAACAAACACCACCACAAGCCCAGCCACTGCTCCAGGCAAACTGAAAATTGTACCCGCCGAGCCAGCCGGTAACATCGATTACTTCACCGATGAAATAAAGACCCGGTGCTTTTTTCGCTTCAAAGGTTTTTGACGATAATTCATCGGTATCCACCCCGCCCAAGGTAACTTCCGCAGTACGATAGCCTTCAGTGCCGTTGGGTTTTATGGTCCAGTTGTGGATGTAGTCATGCAGGGCTTTTATTTCGCTGTGGCTTAGCTGCCCCAGGGTTTTATCCGGGATTTCATTTGCGTTGATCATGGCTTCAATAAAACGTTTCGGCATTAGCTGTGCCAGAGTGTTTTTTAGTGATTTTTGGCCGTGCTCTTTGCGTCCTTGTTCAATTTCTTCACTTAAGTTGTGATCCGGTAGCAGGTTGATGGTTACTGCTTGGCCTGCGCGCCAGAAGGAGGAGATTTGCAGTATTGCCGGGCCGGATAGGCCTCGGTGGGTGAAGAGGATGTTTTCTCTGAATTCTGTGCCGTTTTCGCTGTTGACTACCGTTGGCAGGCTGATGCCGGATAGGCCTTCGAAACGTTTTTTGTCGTGGTCGTGCAGAGTTAGCGGTACTAATGCTGCCATGGTGGGGTGGATGTTCAGGCCGAATTGTTCGGCGACTTTGTAGCCTATTGAGGTTGCGCCCAGTTTTGGCATGGTTAGGCCGCCAGAGGCTATTACCAGGGATTCGCATTGGTAGGTTTGTTCTGTGGTTTTTACCTGGTAGCCGTTGTCATTTTTTTCAACGCTCAGTACTTCGTTGCGTAGTTTGGTTGCTACGCCTGCCCATTCGCATTCTGTTTGCAGAATATCCACTATGTCTTGGGCGCTTTCATCGCAGAATAGCTGGCCCAGGGTTTTGTGGTGGTAGTTCAGGCCGTGTCTGTCTACCAGGTCGATGAAGTCTTGCTGGGTGTAGCGGCTTAGGGCGGATTTTACGAAGTGCGGGTTTTGGCACAGGTAGTTTTCCGGGCTGGCGTTTTCGTTGGTGAAGTTGCAACGGCCGCCGCCGCTGATGAGTATTTTACGTCCGGCTTTTTTGCCCATGTCTACTATGGTGACCTGGCGGCCGCGGTAGCCTGCGGTGGCGGCGCACATCAGGCCGGCGGCGCCGGCGCCTATGATCAGGACATCAGTTTTTACTATATTCACGGGTTATTACTCAAACAGCTGGGATCGGTTATGGCGGGTATTATAAAGCGATCAAAACCGGGGAGCTATCGGCGTAGGGCAGTTTTATTGATTAAAAACAATTTATACTCGGCGGGGCTGTGCTGGCTGCTTGAATCAGGGGCTTTTTCAAGGTAGAGTTCCACCGTAAACAGCCTTACCCTGTAGGGCGATACGGATATTTCAAATAATAACAATGGATGCTTTATGTTTAATCTTTTAATGACAGGCGATGACCTGCGACGTATCAGGCTTTCTGTCAACCGCTCCACTGAAGAAATGGCTAAAGTAGCTGGTGTACACCGCACCACTTATGAGAAGTGGGAAAAAGGTGTCGGCTTTCCCCGTGGCGATCAGCTTTTGCTGCTGATGCTCTATTGCCAGTTTGATATTTCCCAAATAATCAATGGACTCGATGCTCTCAAAAAAGAATTCTCTCAATACAAGGATAAAGACGATGATTATCAACCTAATAGCTGCCGTGCTTCAAAGAAGAAAAACCACCTCAGGTCTGCTGGAGGAGACGAAGCATTTGAAACTGAGTCTTGAAGACGTTAAAGAGGTTGCCGCTGGATCTGGTACTGATAATGGGACGAAACCAAGAGCCTTAGCTGCTGATGAACTTAATTCTATTATTGGCAGTAGTAGCGGGCAAAACGGGATTAAACCAAATACTCTGAAGATTGATGACCTTAAAGCTGTTACTGGTGGTTCTGGTGGTGGTAAAGGTGTTCATCCAAAAAACACGGCCTTTATAGTTCCAAAAGTTGATAACTTCACCCTATTAAAGCAAGAA
Organism: Thalassomonas sp. RHCl1; assembly: GCF_947387555.1. Taxonomy (GTDB): domain Bacteria; phylum Pseudomonadota; class Gammaproteobacteria; order Enterobacterales; family Alteromonadaceae; genus Thalassomonas. Next base: position 34,290 of record NZ_CANDNZ010000018.1, on the reverse strand, counting down.
GAAACAACCCCGTAAGCCGGGTGTGGATAGATAAGGATTAAATGTACATGGCTAAGTTAGTTTTAATACTTTTGGCTGTAATATATGCCATTGTCAGTCAAAATAATTTGCATGTATATCTCATTATTAATACCTCGTTACTGCTGATTATGTTGATGAATCGGGACAATATAAATGTGGTGCATCTTTGCGGTGCTTTACTTGTGGTTTATACCGCAGAAATGATTATTTTCCATAATTTCATCGTAGTGGAAAGTGATACGCTTAGCCGAATGTCTATAAATGCTATTATCTTTTCGTTTCATTTTATCGTAGATCTGGTGTTATTCATTTTAGTGGCTTTACGGGCACCGTTCACCAGAGGCCGTCTGGCAGCACAGGGGAAATCTCATGATCATGTGTTTATCTATAACAGTGAATTTGGTTTAAAAGCTTTATTTGTTGTTTTTATGATCGTTGATTTTCTGGCGCTTGCGGAAAACTTTATCAGGCATCTGGATGAGTTTGGCATAAGCCCTGAAATTGCAGAATTCTTTGCCAACTGGACCATTATTTATTACAGCTATAGTCCGGCTAAATTCGTTCTGTTAGGTATCACATTCCTGTTGATTTGGTCGATGACAACTGACATAGGCAAAGATAAATACAAGAAAACAGCGGTAATCTCATAGGTGCTTTTTCTGCGGTATTTCTAAAGTCATAACAGAGAGCCTTTATCGGCTCCCTTTTTGTTTTTAAAGGGTTGTGCCATCGTCCCTGATGGCCCCTTACAGCATCCGGGTAAAAGGAGTAAGTAAAACCCCGGCTCTGGTATGCGTCCATGCCTAGTGTTTGATTATCGGCTTTGTCGGTTGTGGGGGCGTGTATGCCAGATAATCAAAGTATGCTTTATTGCCTATTTTTTCCCTTGCTGCGAGTTGCTTGAGCACCGTTTTTCTCTGCATAAACTTCGGCTGCCAAACGGGTTCGTTTTCTTCCGGTAGTTTCTTCGCAACATAACTAAGTTCGTACAAAGCATTGAGTACAGCTCTTTCTTTATCGCCGGGAAAATAAAAGCGCAGTTCACTGATGCGGAAAACCGGGTGATCAAAGATGAACCCTTGCAGCTGCCGTTTGAGCGTACCGGGAGCACACATACCTAAGCCGAGGTTTTCATACACCTCGGCGCGCACTTCTACCATCACCTGCACCGGCATCTTGTATATACCGGCGTCATTCAATATTTGCTCAATAGTAAGCTTCTTTTGTTGGGGCTGGTGTTCCTGCTCTTTAAGCTTTTGTCTGACAATACGGACTAATTGGGGGATCTGAGGTTTGTTCAAGGTTGATGTCGTCCATGTTGATTTTAAAGAAGCATGATTATATTGGCCAGGTTGTGTGAAATCGTTTCATTAACAAAATGGCGAGAAAAATTTCAGTTTTTTTTTAATGGTGCGATTTCACACAACTTGCCCGATATACTCCGGGAGCATCAGGGAAGCTAAGTATTAACAGGATGCTATGGACAAATTTAATAACAGTGACGAGCTGATAAAGGTGCTGGTGAATATTGTGACCAGCGAACTGGGCCAGGGAAAAACATTAGAGCGAATTCTCAACGAATCTGGCATGGCCGGTGTCAGTATTTATTCCAGGGTCGAAATCCGGGCCAGGGTGTTATACCAGCTGGGTGAAAAGGGCACTTCAAGCGAGCAATTAACAGCAGCCCTGGCAGGTTTTATTGCTGCCTACCCGGTATTTAGATGGAGTGAATTGCGCTACCGCTTTAACAGCAATATCGAGCATGAAATTGAAGCGATTTTACATCGGCTCAAATACACCAGCCGTTACCTCGAACAAGAGCAGGAATATGTTTGGGCGCCTAAAAGAATGTGGACCGCTACGGTTAAAAAGTATTTGCAGCAGCGGGTACCGTTAGGCGACCCGGCCTATTTTGATTTCCTGTACAAGCAGCCGGAATACAATTTACTCGACAATCTACGGAAGCAATAACATGACAAAGCAAAAAGTAAGGAAGCGTAAGCCGCTAAAAGTCAGAAAAAAGATTGTGGTTAACACCAGCTCACGGCGTAATTTCATCATGCCGATGTCGGTAAAACCCTACCATATCAGATTTATAAGCGCCGGGGTGTCAGCCCCCATTGTGCCTGAAAGTGCAAAAGGCAAAAGATTGATGAGCATTGAAGCCTTACCTTGTGTTTTCGGACATTTGCCTAAGGTGAAAGTGCTCAGCAAGCACAGTTATGTCATGGTATGCCAGCAGGTGCAGTGCAATTGCCCGGGAAATAGTGGGGTGACAGCGCAAAAAAGTTATCGCGAGGCAGTATTGGAGTGGAATAAATTCACCCCGGTATACAGCACCCGAGACTTATTTCATCCAACGGTGAGGGTAAAGGGGTTGCCGCTAAAAGAAGTCCGGCTCAACTTGCAGGTAGAGTGGATGTTCATTAATAAGTTTCTCGCTTCATTCAGCCGAGACGACTTAATGGCCGACGACCGGGAGGTTTTTATTATCCGTGAAAAATGGCTGGCGCTGCTCAGGCACCAGTTGTACTTGCTGGAAGCGGCCGGGGCGGTAACAAAACACCCTGCTAAGGCAAGTGCCCCAGTTAAACAAACAAGACAACAGCAGTCCCGGCCAATGGTAGGGCCGCTGCTGAGCAAAGCTTTGGCTTAGTTGGGGCTATTTGGTTGATGTGGGCAGGCACTGTGCTGGCTGAAGACCCGGACCTTTGATAGTAAATATGAGCAAGCTTTGTACTTGCAGGTAGGGGTAATCTTCTTATTTTTATCAATATAAAGTATTAAAAAGGGGCCACCAGGCCCCTTAAGAACATTGCTAAGTCAGTAATTAACCCGCTTCGGTCATAATGCTGGGTGAGCCGGTCTTTGCCAGTTCAGCCAGATCTTTATCAATAAAGAACAATGCCTTGCCGTCGTTACCGACAAGTTCGATCTTATCAAGAATACCTTTGAACAACTTCTCTTCTTCGTGCTGCTCGGCAACATACCATTGCAGGAAGTTAAAGGTCGAGTAGTCCTGGGTAGTGAAGGCGGCATGGGCCAGTTCGTTGATTTTCCGGGTTACCAGGCATTCGTGCTCATAGGTGGCTTCAAACACCTGCCCTAAAGAGGAAAACTCGTGCGGCGGCGCTTCAATGGCACCCAGCACAGGCATAGAGCCGGTTTCACTGACATAAGTGAATAAACGGTTCATATGGGTCATTTCTTCCACCGCATGCTTGCGCATAAATTCTGCGGCGCCTTCAAAACCTTTTTCTTCACACCAGGCACTCATTTGCAGGTACAGGTTGGAAGAATAAAACTCTAAATTAATTTGAGCATTTAATAACTGAACCATTTCCGGTTTTAACATAGTTTTGCCTCGTGCTGCTGTTCGACATGCTTTTTTTCAAAGCGTTAATGGCTGCGAATTTTGCCTGTTTCATCGGTTGTTATCAAGCTTTTATTGATGTAAATCAAAATAAAATCATTAAAAAACAACAAGATAATTAACGCTAATTGTTTTCATTCAGGTTTAGACTTAGATTTAATCGCGCTTTTACAACAGTGCCAGTACCGACTCTGCCGAGCTTACCTTAAATTCTTTTGGCTGTTCAACCTGTAAGCTGGTGACAACACCGTCTTCGACTATCATGGCGTAACGCACCGAGCGGTAACCGCCGAAGCTGCCGGTGTCTTTGCCAAGGCCCATGGCTTTGGTGAAACTGCCGTCGCCGTCTGCCAGCATCATCACTTCATCGGCATTTTGCGCCTGGCCCCAGGCACCCATCACAAATGCATCGTTAACCGACAAACAGATAATGCTGTCTACGCCTTTGGCTTTTATGGTGTCGGCATTAACAACAAAGCCGGGTAGGTGGGCGGCAGAGCAGGTAGGGGTGAAAGCGCCGGGCAGGGCGAATATCACTACTTTTTTGCCGTTAAACAAGTCGCTGGTGCTGTGGCTGGTGACACTGCCGTCAACTAGTTGCTGTAATTCACCTTGGGGCAGTTTGTCGTTTACTTTGATCATAAAAATCCTTATCGGGCTGTGATGTCAGGATTCTTATAGTAGGGGATATAAGTGACAGATCACAGAGGAATTTCCAGCTATTTTATTCACCTGCCTATTCTCTTGGCTATTGAAGCTGACCGGGTTTGTCCTTAAGGCATCACCCGGCGAGTTTTAAGGTGGTGCTGATATCATTGACCTGGCCGGAAACATCCAGGGAGATATTTTCAGCCAGTTCACTCGACTGCTGCACTTCGTCATTAACCCTGGCCATGGCCTGTTCAAAAGCCCGGTAGTGGCCGCGCTGATCTTTGATTTGCGCCAGGGTATCCTGGGCAACCGTGGCGGAAGCCTGGGCCTGTTTTACCACGTCGGCGGCATTGCCGGTCAGCTGTTGGGCGATGTTCTGCTGTTCTTGCGACGCCTGTTCAATGCCTGAGATGGTGCTGTTGATGGTTTGGCTGGCGTGTTGTAATTGGGCTAAGCGACCGGTGATCTGTTGCAGCGAGCTTTGGGTTTTGCCCGCCAGCTGGCGCACCTCATCGGCCACCACAGAGAATCCGCGGCCATGTTCGCCGGCGCGTGCCGCTTCTATGGCGGCGTTGAGTGCCAGTAAATTGGTTTGATCGGCAATGGCGCTGATAACATCGACAATAGTGCCGACACTGTCTACCGACTGCCCCAGTACTTCTATCGCTTCTTTCCCCGAGCGGGCGGCGCTGCCGGTGGACTCGGTAGCCTGCAATACCTGCTCAACTTTTTCCTGGCTGTCGAACATCGCCTGCTCGGTGGCGCGGGCATTTTCCGCCACCTGTTGCGACAGGTCGTTTACTGTGTCTGTGGCCTGTCCCAGGGCGTTCATGATCTCCCTGACCGACTGCACCTGATCATGGGTATTGGCGGATGAACGGTGAATATTGTCCGCCTGTTGCTGCATATTGTTGAGGGCGTTATGTACCAGGTTGAGTTGCTCGGCTTTTTGTTTGTCTTCAAAGCGCAGTTTTTCCACCATTTTGTTGAAGCTGACGGAGATCTCTCCCAGTTCGGTGCGCTTCTTGATGCCGGTAATATTGCTGATTTTGCCCTGCTCTACCAGCAGCACAAAGCTATTGCGTAATAAACGCAAAGGTTTAAGCACTATTTTGTGTTGCAGGTAGTGGTTGCTGACAAGGTAGATAAGCAAACACAGTCCCAGGGTATAAACGATTTGTTTCAGTTGCTGGTAAATATCCTGCTGTTCTACATCTATCGCCTGTTCACCGTGGAAAATCTCTTGCTCCAGTCCGGCCAAGGTGGCTTTGAGTAACTGGCGTCCTTCCGTTAGTTGTTGTTGCTGTAAGGCAATCTTTTTGACTTCATCGCCGTAGCGCTTGATCAATGAGTTCAGCTCGTCCAAGGCTTCTTCGCTGAGATCTGCTGCTTCATCCTCATCGAGTAATAAATTGTCTTCTGCCAGCAGCTCATCCTGGTCTTCTTGCTGCGGCATTATTGCCAGCGGGGGAAATGCTCTCAACCGCTGGTAATTGCTTTTGATGTCTTTAAGGGCTGCTTCAATGCCTGAACTCGAGCCCAGTTCCCGGCCGTGGATTAACCGGGCAAGATTGCCTGCCAATTGCTGGCTGGTACCGATATAGACCTGTTGCTGAGCAGTGGTTAACTGCTGGCTTTGTCCGGCATAGGCGGCCAGCTGATCGTTTATTGCCAGCATGCCCTGTTCGCTGTTGCGCACCAGTATTTGCGGATCGCCGCTGAGTTTGCCCAGGGCGCGAAAGCGGGTGTCGAGCAATTGCTGCAACCGGCTGTTTTGCTGTTTAATGCTGAGGTTTAATTCACTTTTCGGCAACTGCTCGATGGCGGCGTCTACTTTGGCGAATACCAGGGAAGACTCGCTCAATAATGCGGCATCACCGGTGAGTAAATAATCACTGATTAAGCGGTTGATATCCACCACCACCAGGGATTTTAATTTCTGGTAGTCCTGGTAATGTGCCCGGCTGGCATTAAGGGTCGTGGCAACCCAATATAAGGTTGCCAGAAAAACAACGGCAAAGACGACGATGGCAACCGTCGATAATTTGAAAAAGCTGGAAGCGCGCACCTGATGCATCCGGTGGGTTTAAGATGGATGGATTCTGCCTGCTTAATATGACACTTGGGTGACGCTAAGGTTACGAATTTATGACGCCCGTATGACAGGGCGTCATGTGGTTGACCAGCATGTTTGGATGTTATTGAAAGTTAAGCTATTAGCCTTAAACAAGCCGGTTTGGCTTTTTGTGTCAGCTCCCTATCTTAACTTTCTACCTTGGGGATGCCCTGGTTGACATAAACGTCAAAACGGTTCTTTTTCATCTTGATGCTGGTGGAAGGCTTTTTCCCGGCTAACGGCGGCGCATAGCTGGGGCGTTTGACCACCACCCGGTATTTTGCCAGTGCCAGCGCCGGTGCCAGCAAGCCGTCGGCATCGAGATCTTCGCCCACCAGGGTCTGGAAGATACGCATTTCTTTTTTCACCTGGGCCGACTTTTCCCGGTGCGGGTACATGGGATCCAGGTAAATGACATCCGGAGCCTGTGCGCTGTCGAGGTTTTCCAGTGACGAGGCATGGATCAGCGCCATGTTTTCGGCAATCTCACCGACATCGCTGTTGAGTTTGGCGCGCTCCAGGCCGTCTTCGAGCAGGGCCGCCACGATCGGCATGCGTTCGAGCATAGTTACTTTGCAGCCGAGGCTGGCCAGTACAAACGAATCGCGGCCAAGGCCGGCGGTGCCGTCGACCACGTGCGGGGTAAAGCCGTGTTTTAAGCCTATGGCCTTGGCGATATCCTGGCCGCGGCCGCCGCCGAATTTACGTCTGTGGGCGACAGCCCCTTCGACAAAGTCGACCTTGATCGCGCCTAATTTCGGCTCGTCCAGCTTGCTCAGCTCCAGCTGGTGGCAATTTACCTGCAGTAAAAACGCCAGCTGCGGATGCTGTTTGGCGGCATTGGCATCGCCGATATATTGCAGCTGCCATTTGGCGGCAATTTTTTTCGCCACCGCGGCATCTTCGCTGTGAATATAGGCGACGGCGGTTTTATCAAGCATGTCTTGTAGTGCGGAGTTGGCTGACATAAGGGTTATTCTGCCTGGATATGGTTATCGCCGGTGGCCATGGCGACCAAACGGCTGAGCTGGCCGAAGGAGCGCCCGCTTTCCTGGTGCCACTGGTTAAAGCTGTCCTGAATCGCCTTGAGGCTGGATTTGCTTTGTACGCCGCCGGTAATAATGTCGTGGGCGCGGAAATAGGCTTCGACGTCGCGGGTAATTAAAAAGGTGTCTTTACCCATGGCGCGCAGGGCGTAGGGGCCGGTATTGCCGCCGAGGCGCTGGCCGTGTTTTTTAAGAAAAGCCCACAGGCCGATAATGTCTGTGCAGGGCCATTGGCGGATAAATTCGGCAAAAGAGCAGTCGGGGGTTTGCTGCTCAAAGATCATCTGGGCATTGCCCTTGATGGTTTTTACCTTGTTGTAGTTGCGGATAATGCCGGGATCGGCGGCTTTGCGCTCAAGCATTTCTTCCGGCATCATCAGGATTTTTTCGATATTAAAATTGAAAAAGATCTCTTCAAAATTCGGCCATTTGTTTTCCACTACCCGCCAGACAAAACCGGACTGGAACACTTTTTTGGTGAAGGCGGCCAATACCCTGTCGTCGGTGAGTTGTGCCAGCGGCAGTGCCGGGCTATCAATGTCGATCAGTTGCTTGAGGCGTTTTTCTCCGCCCTTGCGTTCCAGGGCGCGCTGATACAGGGAGTCGAAACTTTCTAAGGTCATAATTTTTATATTCTTTTAAAAAAGAAAAGATAACCGCTTTAAACGGTTATCTTTCCGGTTTAGTTACTGCCGGGAAAAACCCGGGGTTTTCCCTTGTCTGATTAACCAGTTAAGTTAACCTGTGATGCCGCTGTGGCGCAGCAGGGCATCAATTTCCGGATCCCGGCCGCGGAAGGCTTTAAACAGTTCGCTTGGCTCCTGTGAGCCGCCTTTTTCCAGGATATTGGTTAAAAAGTCCCGGCCGACCTGCTCGTTGAAAATGCCTTCGTCTTCGAAACGGCTAAAGGCGTCGGCAGACAATACTTCCGCCCACTTATAGCTGTAATAACCGGCAGCATAGCCGCCGCCGAAAATGTGGCCGAAGCTGTGCTGGAAGCGGTTAAATTCCGGCGCTTTGATCACGGCGTATTTTTCCCGTACCTGATCCAGTACCTGCTGAATTTCGTCCCCTTTGGCAGGGTCGTAACTGGCATGCATGCTGAAGTCGAAAATACTGAATTCCAGCTGGCGTAACATCTGCATTGCCGACTGGTAGTTTTTCGCTGCCAGCATCTTGTCGAGCATTTCCTGAGGTAGGGGCTCGCCGGTTTCATAGTGGCCGGAAATAAACGCCAGTGCCTCAGGTTGCCAGCACCAGTTTTCCAGGAACTGGCTCGGCAGCTCTACCGCATCCCAGGGCACACCGTTAATACCGGCAACATCGGCGGCATTGATCTGGGTCAGCATATGATGGATACCGTGGCCGAACTCATGGAACAGGGTGACCACTTCGTTATGGGTAAACAGCGCCGGTTTATCGCCTACCGGCTGGCTGAAGTTACAGGTCAGATAGGCGACAGGTAACTGTACCGCGTTATCGCTCAGGGCACGGCGGCCGACACAGTCGTCCATCCAGGCGCCGCCGCGTTTTTTCGCTCTGGCATAAAGATCCAGATAGAAACTGCCGCGCAGGTTATGGTCTTTATCAAAGACATCATAGAATTTTACGTCTTGATGCCAGACATCAACGCCGCTGCGCTCTTCTATACTCAGACCGAACAGGCGGTGCACCACTTCAAACAAACCTTTGACTACGGTGGCTTCCGGGAAGTAGGGGCGCAGGTCTTCATCTGAGATGGCGTAGCGGCTTTGTTTTAATTTTTCGCTGTAATAGGGCAGATCCCAGGCTTGGAGCTCGCTTTTACCAAATTCTTTTTCGGCAAATTCATGCAGTTCTTTAACATCCTGCTGCCCCTGGGCTTTGGATTTGGTGGCGAGATCTTCCAGGAATTGTAATACTTCGCCGGTGGAAGTCGCCATTTTCGTGGCCAGGGACTTTTCCGCGTAGTTGTTAAAGTCTAATAATTGCGCCAGTTCGTGACGTAATTTCAGCAACTCCGCCATCACCTCACCGTTGTCAAATTCGCCGCCGTTGGGGCCGAGTTCTGATGCCCGGGTCACATAAGCGCGGTATAGTTTTTCACGCAAGTCACTGTTATCACAGTACATCATTACTGGCAGGTAGCTGGGAATGTCCAGGGTAAATAACCAGCCAGACTTGTCATGGGCTTCGGCCAGGGCTTTCGCGGCATCCAGGGCGCTTTGCGGCAGGCCTGCCAGTTCTTTTTCGTCAGTGATCAAGACATCAAAGGCATGGGTGGCATCTAAAACATTATTGCTGAACTTGGAGCCGAGTTCCGACAGCTGGGTGGATATTTCACCGTAGCGTTTTTTGTCCTCTTCATTTAAGGCAATACCGGATAATTTAAAGTCCCGTAAGGCGTTGTCGATCACCTTGCGCTGGGCGGTATCGAGCTGTTGATATTCATCGCTTTGTGAAATTTGCTGGTAAGCCTTGAACAAACCTTCGTGCTGGCCGACAAAAGTGCCGTATTCCGACAGCAGCGGCAGGCAGGATTCATAAGCTTCACGTAATTCATCGCTGCTGATCACTGAATTCATATGGGAGACGGGCGACCATAAGCGCCCGAGCAGATCGTCTGCTTCGTTGATCGGCGCTACCAGGTTATCCCAGCTGTAGCTGGTGTTCTCGCTTAAGACCCGGCTTATTGTGTCTTTACATGTTGTTATCGCCTGCTCCAGGGCCGGTTTTACATGCTCAGGTTTGATTTTGGAAAATTCGGGAAGTCCTTTTAGTGACAATAATGGATTGCTCATAATCTTCAGTTTTTAGCGAATGTTGTCTTAGATGTAATACCTCTTGCGGCGTTATTCAAGCTTTGTCTGTTATTTGCCCGTTATTTACTGTTAATCCGGCTTTTTTTATAAAATTACCAACCAGATCAAAAAAAATAGATGTTAATGCAAGGTAATATATTTTTTTTGTCTTAAATATTGTTTGTAAATTTACAGTAAATAAGAGAAATTATTAACCTGAAAGATATATCCGTGGCACAGGCCACGCCACTGTGCAAGTGCTGTTCAAAGCGCTTGGACTTGAGGGCTGCCTTATCCACCAGGTGTTATTCATGGATGAATCGGTAGATTTAACCTTTTGTCATCGCCCGAGACCCGGGAGCGGCTTAGTTATTAACGACTACTGATATTTATCATCCTTTTGCCAGATAAATGTTAGATATAGTGTGAATATGAGCCAGTCAGTTGTACCTAAAATATCGATCAAATATCGTCTGCTTCAAATACTGAAGTTTGTTTGCTATTCCCTGCTGCTTGGCGGCGGTTATGGCTTTTTGGTGGTGGCACAAGATCAGCAGACGGGCGTCACTCAGCCGTTAGGTGCCGGTTTAGGGCAATTTAACAGCTTATCGGTTTATATTGTTTATACCCTGGTATTATTGTTGTTGGTGGGGATATGGCATTACCGCAGCCAGAGGCAAAGGCAGCGGTTGCTTGAAGCCCATGAGCAGGTAAAATTTCGCGAACAAAGGTTACAGCTGGCGCTTCGGGGCAGCGACAGCGAAGTTTGGGACTGGCTGTCGGCGCAAAACCAGATGTTTGGCAAACGTTTTACCGCCGAGCTGCATTATAGCCAGGACAGCCCGTTTTATGCTTTTGAGCAGCATATCAGCTTGATCCACCCCGACGACAAAGACACCTTTTTAACCATGTGGCAGCTGTTTATCGATAACGGCGATCTCAATGCCACCTTTTCCTGCACCTATCGTTTGCAAAGTCGCGGCGGCCAGTGGCTCTGGTATAAAGATCTCGGCAAAATTGTCGCGGTCAATACCCTGGGGGAGCCGACCCGGATCACCGGCTCTTATACCAATATCACCCAGTCGCGGGCGGATGAAGAGCGTGCCCAGTATTATGGCGATGCCTTTAAGCTCACCAAGGACTGGGTCTTGATCATCGATGAAAACTTTAACCAGGTGACCGCCAACCAGTCGCTGAGAGATGTGTTTGGCTGGGAAGCGGAAGAATTTGCCTTTGAACCCAATACCTTGGGCATTACCCCGAAACGGCTGGCATTCTACCGGGAGTTGTTTTCCACCCTGCATGAAAACGATCACTGGCGCGGCGAAGAATTGATCGCCACCAAAACCGGGGAAGAATATCATGTGATCATCAATATCAGTGTCAGCCGCAACCGCACCAATAACCGGCTGCATTATATTCTGGTGCTGACGGATATCAGCGCCCAGAAAAATGCCGAAAAAGAGCTGCGTTACCTGGCCAATTATGATCACCTGACCGAGCTGCCCAACCGGGCGTTATTGCTGGACAGGATCAAGCATGCCATCGATTATTCCATCCGCAAAAAAGACTCTATTGCCCTGTTTTTTATCGATTTGGACCGCTTTAAACAGATCAATGATTCTTTGGGTCATGAATGCGGGGATTTATTGCTCAAGGAAATTTCCAACCGGCTGACGGAGATCTTGCGCGGCGACGATACCGTGGCCCGGATCGGCGGTGATGAATTTGTGGTGTTGCTGGAGTCTTTTCGCAGCAACAGCCATCTGGGGCGGATCGCGGAAAAAGTGATCCGCGAGGTGGAAAAGCCGATCATGCTCAATAACAACGAGGTGTGTATCGGCGCCAGTATCGGCATCGCCCTGTATCCGGAAGATGCCGGCAATTCCAGCGAGCTGTTAAGAAACGCCGATGTCGCCATGTATCACGCCAAGCAGATCGGCCGCAATACCTTCCAGTTTTTCACCCCGAGGATGAATTTTGAGGCCAAAGAAAGGCTGAGGAGAGAATCCGAGCTTAAAACGGCGGTGGCCAACAATGAGTTGATTAACCATTACCAGCCGGTGGTGGATGCCTTTACCGGCAAGGCGATTGGCGTCGAGCTGTTGATGCGCTGGCGCACCGATGAAGGCCTGGTGCCGCCGATGGACTTTATTCCCATTGCCGAAGAGCTGGGGCTGATCATCCCGATGACGGAAAACGTGTTGTGTAAGGGGCTGGCAGATCTCAAACGCTGGCATGCGGTACGTCCGGGGATCTTTTTGTCGGTGAACCTGGCGCCCCAGCATTTTGCCCAGGATAACTTGTTGCCCTATGTGAAAAAGCTGTTGGAAGAATATGATTTACCGCCGGGGGCGTTAAAACTGGAAATCACCGAAAGCGCCTTTATTTCCGAGCCGCAAAAGGCGATCCGCACTATGAATGCCTTGTCTAAACTCGGGGTGAAGCTGGCGCTGGACGACTTTGGCACCGGTTATTCTTCGCTGTCTTATTTAAAGCAGATGCCGCTGGATATCATTAAAATCGACGGCAGTTTTGTTTCCGGTATCGGCCGGGATAAAACCGACGAGGCGATAGTCGATGCTACCTTAGTGCTGGCGAAAAGCCTGAATATGTCCTGTATTGCCGAGGGGGTGGAAACCAAGGAGCAGATGCTTTACCTGGTGGATCGCCAGTGCCATTTTATTCAGGGATATTTATACAGTAAACCGGTGGAAGCGGATGAGTTAATGGAAATGCTGATGATCAACAACATAGAAGTGACCGCGCCGGAATTGGAGTTTGTCTGATCGCTGTCAACTCATTGATACAAATACCGGCCGGGTTAAATTTCCTCAAATGCTTGAATCCTGACCCGGCTGCGCCCACATTATACCTCTAAAGAACAAGTGAAAGTGATATCTGCCCCAGGCGGTCTTTTCATTTTCTACTATTGCTACAACCATAATATCCGATAAATTTTAAGGGCTACCAGATGACACAACATTTTGATTATATCGCCATAGGCGGCGGCAGCGGTGGTATCGCCTCTGCCAACCGGGCGGCGAAACACGGTAAAAAAGCCGCGGTGATTGAAGCTAAATACATTGGCGGTACCTGCGTCAATGTCGGTTGTGTGCCGAAAAAAGCCATGTGGTATGCCGGGCAGATTGCCGATGCCATGGCTTACGGTCCCGATTACGGTTTTGCCGATTACTTAAGCCAGGAAAAGCCGAGCTTTGACTGGGCCCGTTTGGTGAAAAATCGTGAAGCCTATATTGAACGTATCCATGCCGCCTACCAGCGCGGTTTTGATAATAACGATGTCACCGTGATCCGCGGCTTTGCCAAATTTGTCGATAAAAATACCGTGGACGTGGACGGCACCTTATATACCGCAGATCACATTACTATCGCCACCGGCGGTCGCCCGCAGATCCCTGAGATTGAAGGGGCGGAATACGGTATCGACTCGGACGGCTTTTTTGCCCTGACCGAGCAGCCACAGTCGGTAGCCGTGGTCGGCGCCGGTTATATCGCCGTTGAACTGGCGGGCGTATTCAATGCCTTGGGCACCGAGACCCATTTGCTGGTGCGTAAGGAAGGGCCGCTGCGCAATTTCGACCCTGTGTTAAAAGAGACCCTGGTGGAGCAGATGGCCAAGCACGGGCCGACCCTGCACACCCACAGCATTCCTGAGCGGGTGGAAAAGCTGGCCGACGGCACTTTAGTGATCCACCTTGCCAACGGCAACAAGGTGGGACCGGTACAGCAGCTGGTCTGGGCCATCGGCCGCGAACCGGCTACCGATAATATCAACCTCGAAGCCGCCGGGGTGGAAGTGGATGAAAGAGGTTTTATTCCCACCGACAAGTACCAGAACACCAATGTCGAAGGCATTTATGCCGTCGGCGACAATACCGGCCGTGCCCAGCTGACCCCGGTTGCCGTGGCGGCGGGCCGCCGTTTATGTGAGCGTTTGTTTAACAACAAACCCCATGAGCACCTGGATTATTCCAATATCGCCACGGTGGTATTCAGTCACCCGGTAATCGGTACCGTAGGTTTGACCGAGCCGGAAGCCATTGCCGAATATGGCGAAGACCAGGTGAAGGTATATAACTCCCAGTTTACCGCCCTTTACCAGGCGATCACCGAAGAGCACAGGGATCCGACCCGGATGAAACTGATTTGTGTCGGCAAGGAAGAGAAAATTGTCGGTATCCACAGCATAGGGTTTGGCAGCGATGAATTGCTGCAGGGCTTTGCCGTGGCAATGAAGATGGGGGCGACCAAAAGCGATTTTGATAATACCGTTGCTATTCACCCCACTTCGGCGGAAGAGTTCGTCACTCTGACCTAAGAACTGTGCCGTCGTTATTTTATCCCCCTCCGCTCAAGCGGCAGGGGGAAAGCTTAGCTGCTGTTTCAGGATGCTGACTTAGGTCTGAGCGCCTCAATCATTCGGGCATCCGCCCAATAGATATCCCCATTTCCCTGGCTGTTGTAGCTGTTAAAGAACAGGTATTTTCCGTCCGGCGTGACATAGGGACTGGATTGCTCGCCATCGGTGTTGACCTTATCCCCTAAGTTAATGGCAGTACCCCATGAGCCATCTGGCTGCCTGAAACTGATATAAATATCATTACCGCCAAAGCCGCCGTCTCTTTCACCATCCCACATGAGGTAGGACTCGTCCGGTGCAATGAAAGGGTGAGCGTTCCACTTGCCGGTGTTAATCGCCTTGCCGAGCGGTTTTGGCTGTTCACGCTTGCCGTCGGTTACGCGTGAATAGCGAAGCACACCTTTACCGTCCCTCGTCCCTTCGTCAAAAACATAGGTGCCTGCTGATGACGCGGTAAGACGCATGATGCGGATATCCTCGTAAGGAGAGCCAAGGCTCTTGATCTCTGACCAGCCGGCAGGGCTGCGCTGCCGGTATTTTTTGCCCAAGTGCAGGGTGTTACCATCCGGCGAGATAAAAGGGCGGCCTACCCTGGGGACTACGGCAGATTTGCGCCACCTGTTATTTTCTAAAGTAAAAGTGATTAACGACCACTTTTTGCTGTTGTTCTCTTTCCTGGTGAAATAGAGGGCTTGCATGTCGGGTGTGAAGAAAGCGCTCAAGTCACGATGTTTTGTCGAGACAATGCCGGGGGCGAACACTTCAGGTATTAATCCCGGCGGCTTTTGTCCGAGATAAGGGCCTTCAAGGGCTGGAAGCTTGTTATCTCCGTAACTTTTGTTACCTAAGGTGAGAAAAGGCAGCAACAGGAGCCAAAAGATATAAAGCGGTTTCATGATTTAGCCCCTTCTTTGCTTAAGTTTGATAACCAGGTCATGCTGCGTACGCCGGTCATAGGAAAAGCTGTCTGGTGGCTACCCTCAATCACCGGATGCTTTAAAGACAGGCTGTTATCGTTTCTGCTTTTCAGCAGCTGAGTAAATTCCCTGATATGTTCGCCCAACTCCTTTTCCTGGGTGCCGTATGAAATAAAAACGTTGGCATTGAGGCCCTTATGTTTTAAAGCTGATTTAGCGCCAAGCTCAGAGAGCTGGGGAATATTTCTCCAAAGTGACGGGCTGCCAAGAATGTAGTTTTTAAAGGTATCGGGTTGTGCCATTAAGATATAAGTGCCGAATAAACCTCCGGCGGAATAGCCAAAATAGCTGCGATTGTCAGGCTGGGTTCGGTAGTTTTTTTCTATATGTTTAATGACATCTTGACGAATAAACGCCAGATGATTACTGGCCTGGCCGAACTGATATTTCGCCTGGCGTTCCGGATTGCTTGATTTGTTTATCGAATAATCTCTATAGCGACTGACATGTGCCCCAAGTTCTTTCTGTAAGTCTTTATTGATGTCCTTCTGCCAGGAAATGCCCACTAAAATAACTTCTTCCATCAGGAATTCGCTGGTTGCGGATAATAATTCAACATGCCAGATGGCGTCGGTAAAATAGAGCACCGGATAGGTCTTATCCTTATGTTTTTCGTATTCCTCAGGCAGCTTGATATACAGCTCATACTGCCTGTCTTCCCGGGTGTCTTTGATAGGGACAACTTGTATTTTCGGTAAGGTAAAATCACTTGTCTCGCTTGCCTGGACTGTCAGCAAAGGTAGTAACAATAACAGCACCAGGATTAAACTCTTGGTCATCTTTTTTCTCCGAATAAGGTCAGGTTCGTTTTTAAATAATGTCAGAGGGTTAAAGTTAACGAATCGAAATTAAAATACTTGAAGTTATGATGATTTTTCGCTGACGTCTTGCTGATAAGATAAAAGGTATTTGTTATCAGGTGGTTATCTTGTTGTCTTTAGTTGGCCTCAGGCTTGTGCTAAGGTGTTTCCTTTTAGTTAGACTCACTGTTAGCACAGGTTTTCATCCAAAATAGAGGTTACATGGCAGAGCAATATTGGATTGGTGGTTTTTTTATTGATTTATCCAGAAATCAAATCACTCAAAATAATCAATCTCAAATCATTGCCCCGAAAGCTTTGGCGGTGCTTACCTACCTGGCTGAAAACCAGGGAAAGGTGGTTAGCCAGGATGCACTGTTAGCGAATGTCTGGCCAGACACTGTGGTTTCACCCAATACCTTGCAAAGAAGCATCGCCCAGTTAAGAAAAGCACTGGGTGACGATAGCAAGGTCCAAATCTATATTAAGACCCATGCTAAACAGGGCTATAGCCTGGAGTGTGATGTCAGGTGGCATGATAAAGTCAGTCCGGGTACGGCTGAGCCGACAGGTATCGACAGCGCCGGGCAAGATGTCGTTCAAGCAAGCCTGGTGAATGAGGCCGGTAACGAGACGAAGTCTGCCGCTGATACAACAGCCAAGCCGCTATCTTCACAACCCGGCTTAGCTCTGATCGCCATTGTGCTTGGCATTATTTTTCTGGCTGTTATGGGCGCCGGTTACCTGATACCCGAACAAACCTCGAAACTGTCCTTTGGGGAGTTACGCTCGCTGACCGCAACAGACAACAAAGAGCTCGCCGGTATTTATTCTCCCGACGGGCAATACGTGGTTTTCCTCCGTTATTCGGGGGAATTTTGTCAGAATAATATTTGGGCAAAGAACATTAACACCCAGGAGGAAACCCGGCTCACCGAAAACCTGGGATCATACGGCAGCCATAGCTTTTCCAAAGATGGCAAGCAGCTGGTTTTTATCGAGTCTGCAGATTGCAATAAGCCGATCACCCAGAAGCAATGTTATAAATTAATGAGCTTTGATTTTCACAAGGCACTTGAGGCGCCTCAGTCTCCGAGGCTGTTGATGGAATGCAAAAATTCAACAATCATCAAGCCCAAGTGGTTAAACAACAATAACGTTGCTTTGTTGCAGGAGTTTTCTAATCGCTGGAAGTTAGCCAGCTATTCGATAGCGGATAACAAAAGCACTGTGATATATGAGCGGCAAGATGGCAATATCATCGACTATGACTATTCGGTCGCAGACGATTTGATTGCACTTACCAGCATCCATCATGACGGCCATTATTATATTGAAGTGCTTAAACCGGATGGTCAGCTGCTATCCAGTCACCGGATAAAATATCCGCAAGAAATCGCCAACTTCAAGTTGATATATCCCAATTTTTCTCCGTTAGAAAATCAGCTTATTTTTAGCACCGGCAGGCAGTTGTTTACCCTGTCTTATGACGGACAGGTAAGCAATATCAGCTTGCCGCTTGACGAACCTATGGGATCGCCGGTATTTCATCCTGACGGCAAGCGAATGCTGGTGATTAAAGGGCACTATGACAGTGATATCGTGTCAGTGCCCCTTTCACAGATAAAACAGACGCAAAGTCAAAATTTCCCCGTACTGGAGCGCTCGATACTCGGTGAAGACAGCGCCATATTACAACCAAACGGCGAGTTAATCGCCTATGAATCGGAACGTTCGGGAGATGAACAGCTTTGGATAACCGGCGGCAAAGGTTCACAGCAGCTCAGCCGCTTTCCTATGGATACGTATATAAGTGGCATGGAGTGGGCGGCAGACGGTGCAAGCCTTTTAGTCAATGCCAATTATGCGTTAACCCGGGTATATCTGGATGCAAGGCAGCAATCTTTTCCGTTGCCATATCCTGTGGCCGAACTGTTCCAATGGGACAGTAAAAATAACAGCGCTTTATTGCTTGTGCGTATCAAAGGGGTGTTAACATTGGCCGAGCTCAATTTAGCCAACTTAGAGCTGCGCATTATTAACGACAAGAAAGTTAACTGGGCGGATAAAAGTGAAAACGGCGACTTAGTTTACATTGATGATATGGACAGGTTTTGGCAGTCAGGACCGGCTGAAGATCTGCATATTGAAGCGCTGGATGGCCAGGGAAGATCTGAGCGGCGGTTTTTGGTAAAAGACAATGTTATTTATGGTATCAATGATGATTTTCAATTGTGGTCGTATGCGCTTAACGGCGGGCGATTTGAGATCATCGGCGAGTTACCAAACAACATAGATTATTTAACCGACATTGATCAGACGCAGCTTTTGATGACGGTCCGGGTTTCCGCAAAAAAAGAAGTGGCCGAATTTTCTTTAAGTGAATAGTCTAATTAGAAAAATTGCTTGTCGATTGCTGGCTAGATCAGCAAGAGCATGTGCTGATGTTAACCGCTTTTACTATGCCCGTGGCCTTTTTCGGGACGGGCATTCGTAGCTGTTTAGAGTGTCTGTTGCCAGGCGCTAAAGCCTCCGCTGAGGGAATATATCCGCTCAAACCCCATTTGTTGTAAAGACAAGGCTGCCAGTGCCGAACGCGCCCCCGACTGGCAATAGAGGTAAATATCCTGCTGCGCCAGCTTAGCCAGCGGCTCGGCTTCGCCGGCGACCATAGGATGAGTGGCTATTTGCATTTCCAGTACCCCCCGGGGAATATGCACCGCGCCGGGAATCGTGCCCGATGCCAGCTCTGCGCTTTCGCGGATATCGATAATGACGGCAGTCTGCGTTAACTGGCGGACAAGTTGTTGGCAGCTGATTTCTTTGATGTGTTTTCTGGCTGCTTGCGCCAGGGTCTTACCATTGATGATCATATTTCCTCACTTATCGGGTTTGTTTCTTTAGTTGAAATTTACACTGTTAAATCGTATATTGTAAATATACGATATTTAAGGCGGCGCTAACAAGAAAAACTTGTTGCTGCCCAAAGAGGCCGGAGTAAAAATGACGGAGTTTACACCTTATAGCGCTATTTTCGGGGGCGCACTTTTGGGGCTGTCGGCCCTGTTGCTGTTAGTGCTTAATGGCCGGATAGCCGGTATTTCCGGGATTATCCGCACAGTGTTGATGACAGGCGATGGTGGGGGAAGCTGGCGTTGGTTTTTTTTGCTGGGCCTGGTGCTGGCGCCTTTAGTTGCGCCTTATCATGCTGAGTTACCTGAAAGTATCCACGTTAGCTGGTACTTGATTTTACCGGCGGGCTTCCTGGTGGGGCTGGGCAGTGCTTTGGGAGCCGGCTGTACCAGCGGTCATGGTATTTGCGGTATAGGGCGCTTGTCGGGGCGCTCTCTGACGGCAACCTTCACTTTTATGGCAACGGCTATGGTGGTGGTGTATTTGCTCAGGCAGCTGATGTCTGTACTGACGGCTTAAGGGGAGGTGAATATGCAATTATTGATTGCCTTGTTTTGTGGTGTGCTTTTTGGGTTGGGGTTACTGGTTTCGCAAATGGCCAACCCGGATAAGGTGCTGAGCTTTCTGGATATCAGCGGCCATTGGGATCCCAGTTTATTGTTGGTGATGGCCAGCGCCTTGTTTGTCTATATTCCCGGCTATTTCTTGCTGGTCAAGCGGCGGGAAAAACCGCTTGTGGCGGAGGGGTTTTCTTTGCCTCAAAAGCAGCAGATCGATAAACCTTTGCTATTGGGGGCGGTTGTTTTTGGTGCGGGTTGGGGACTGGCCGGGATCTGTCCCGGCCCTGCGATGGTGAATTTATCCGGCGGTGATGTTAAAATTTTTGCCTTTATTGCATTTATGCTGGCGGGAATGTGGTGTTCCGGATTGATTTCCCGCTGGAAACCTTGAGTTTTATACCCGGTTGAGAGGCCAGCATAATACCTCAAGCGCTTAAGCGGATCCGGGGCTTGCAACAATGGCATCGGAGGTAAGTGTGCGGGATTATAGTCAGCTGGAAGCCAGCGCCGGGCAGGCGGTTGCCCTGTTAAAAGCCATGGGCAACCAGCACCGGCTGATGATTTTGTGTGCCTTGCAGGACGGGGAGTTATCGGTATCTGAGCTGAATGCGCTGTTTCCCATCCCCCAGTCTTCGCTGTCGCAACACCTGGCCTGGCTGCGCAATCAGGGTTATGTTAAAACCCGGCGTCAGGCACAAACCATTTTTTATGCTTTAGACAGTGAGGAAGTGGTGGAGGTGATCGCCGTGCTGTACCGGTTTTATTGCAGTCAATAATTCCCTCATCGTTCTTAATCGGGCATTGCTCTGGCTGGTCATTTGCTTCTGGCTGGATTTTCTACGCCATTTTGCCCTTAATCTGCTTTTTCTCCGATCCGGCTAATTCCCGGTTGCTTATCACCTTGGTTATGGTAGAACTAATAGGGTAGAGCGCATAAGGTCGGGCGGAGATGGCCGCTTGCATGAAGGCGGTTTTTAACAAGGAAAGTTAAAGCTATGTACAATAAAATAAAAAATGTACTGATTAATGGCAAAAGCAATGACCTGCACTCGGATGTGGTGACTAAGGTTTTAACCGAAATGGCTTGCCGGGTTACCTTATACCAGAGTGAAAAGCTGGCGATAAATTCAGCCGTTAATTTTAGCCTTAACGGGCAACCTCCCCAGCTGGAATAT
The DNA here is from genome assembly GCF_947387555.1 of Thalassomonas sp. RHCl1. Lineage (GTDB taxonomy): Bacteria > Pseudomonadota > Gammaproteobacteria > Enterobacterales > Alteromonadaceae > Thalassomonas. Next base: position 13,494 of record NZ_CANDNZ010000018.1, on the reverse strand, counting down.
CAGTGTGCTGAACAGCTCACCGACTTGTCTGATATTGAAGTGGTCTGGCATCGCCGGCTGCAAACCCCCTTGGTGCCGGGTTATATCGTGCCCGAAGATAAAATGTTTGTGCAACAGGAGTTGTGCAGCAGCAACCTGGCGTGCCTGGCCTTGCTTGAGCATGCTTTCTGGCTGAATCCGCAGGCGGCGGCTACCCGGGCCAATGTTAAACCGCTACAGCTTACCCTTGCCAAAAAAGTGGGGCTGTCTATCCCGCAAACCCTGATCAGCAATGATCCTCAGGGTATTAAGGCATTTATCAATTCCGGGCAAGACACCCTCTATAAACCCCTGAATGCCCTGGCCTGGCATGAACAGGGGAGAAATTATGCCACCTATAGCGCCCGTGTTACGGCTGAGCATTTGCCTAATGATACCTTGCTCAGTGCCTCTCCCGGGATATACCAGCGACTGGTGGACAAGCAATATGAGGTGCGGGCGCAGTTTTTTGGCCGTAGTTATTTTGCCGTCAGCATAGACTCCAACCGTTTGCAGTACGGGGAGCTCGACTGGCGGCTGCATCAGCATCAGGGCACTTTGTCGGACCCGGTGGAGTTACCGGATGAAATATACCGGGCGGCCTGCGCCTTGATGGATGAACTGGATCTGGTGTGCGGCGCTTTTGATTTTATCGTCACCCGGGATAACGAGTGGGTATTTTTGGAAGTGAATGAATCGGGACAGTTTTTGTTTCTTGAGCAATGGTGCCCGGAATTGCCGCTGCTGGATGCTTTCTGCAAATGTTTAGTCGCTAAGGACAAAGAGTTTGCTTATCAACGGGTTCTTCAGCCGAGAAAGCTTGCCGATGTTCTCGATGATTATCAGTTTGATTTACAGCTTTATACCGTTTGAGTGAGCTTATATCGTGCAGCCGGTTGTGCTATTTTTATGATTTGCTTTGATTTAAAGCAGGTTTGTGTGGGCTTGATTGGTTTGCCTGTATCGCTTTTTTGATAAAATTGACGTATTATCCACCATTAATGAACTTAGTTTGTTCATTGTTGTGGGGTTTTAAACCCGGCTTAATCAATATTCAGGAAACGTTTTTAATGTTACGAGTTTGGATGTCTTATCTGTTTGCTACCTTGATTGCCTTGCAGTCTGTGGTTGCGATCGCCGATAGTCATCAGGAGCACCAACAACAAAGCGAACATCTTGCATTAAGCCAAGCCCCTGACTCTTCTTTACATCAGCATGCTGATGGACTTTCACACCAGGACTCATTCTCCTTTTCTGGCCAGCACCAGGATCATGAGCAAGAGAATGAAGCGGCGCACCCGGATTGTCATCATGGCCATTGCCACCATCCGGTTCAGGTATTTCTAGCGTTGCAATCGGATAAGCTTAAACTTGTGGTGACTTCACAACAACTGACGGAAACCACTTCAAGTTATCTTTCAGCCTTGCTGCCACAAGATCAGCGCCCTCCGATAGCTTAATCCTCTTTCCGGAACTTTCTTCTTTTCCGGAATATTCTTGTTTTCAGGAATAAACAACAATCAGTTACCGGGTTAAATCTCTGGATTCGACCTGCATTATTTTGATTTTTGAGGATGAAATTCGATGAAATTTCACAAAAAGACGACGTTAGCTTTGCTGCTGGCGGGGGCCTTGGTTCCTGTCTATGCCACAGCTTCGGCTTCAGCATTGGAAAACCGTGCAGCACAAACATTCAGCTCAGCCGAAAAAGGCGGGCAGTCCCGGGTCTCCTGGGGATTATGGTTACAACAACAAATTGAACAGCACCCGGATATTATTGCCGCCAAAGCAGCGGTAAACGCCCGGCTGTCAATGGCCGACGGCAAAGACAAAAGGTTATACAACCCTGAGCTGGCCACGGAATTTGAACAGGAAGGAGCCAATGACAATTTTGCTTTGGGTATCAATCAAACCATAGACTGGTGGGATAAGCGCAGCGTGCGCATGAAACAGGGGGATTATGACCGCCTGGCGGTCGGGCAGGAATATAAGCAGTTGCTGCAGGAAAAAACCGCCGAGGTACTGCATAGCCTGGTTAAGTGGCAGTCGGTGAATTCTCTGGCGGAGCTGGCCCGCTCCCAGGAAGAGCAGCTCAATACCTTGCTCAACCTGGTGGAACAGCGGCAGTTATCCGGTGATTTAAGCCAGGTGGATGCCGAGCTTGCTTACCTTAGCCTGTCGCAAAAACTGAATACCACGGCACAGGCACAGGCACAGTTGCAGCAGGTGGAAGCCGATTTAGGTCAGTTATTGCCTGGCTGGAGTGCTGCCAGCGGCCAAATTCCCGAGCGCCTCTGGTCCTTGGGGGATGTTAACAATCCGGTGAACCTGGATAATCACCCGGGCATAGTCGCGGCCAAGGCCAGGTGGCAGGCCTTAAAGCAGCAGGCTGTTATCGCCCGGCTGGAAACCAGGGCCGATCCTACCTTTGGTCTCAGTGCCGGTAAGTCTGGCGGTGATGATGTGGTGGCGTTAAGTTTTTCCATGCCGCTTAATATCAACAATGATTTCAGCGATGAGGCCCGCGCCGCCAATCAAGAGGCGGCTTCAGTGGAAGCCTTATATCGCAGTGTTATTCGTAAACAACAATTTTCTTTACAGGCATCACAAGCGGTTTTTCTTGAATATCAAAAGAAATACCAACGCTGGTTAGACGTGATGCAGGGGCGTGCCGAGCGCACCAGCCGCTTATTGGCGGCGCAATGGCAAAGTGGTGATATCAGTACCTCGGAATATTTACTGGCGTTGCAGCAACGCAGTGAAGGTTTGCAGGCGGGTATTGAATTACGCACGGCCTATCAGGGGGCGAAAATCGACTGGTTATTACAAACCGGAGAAATCGATCTTGTTATCAAGCAGCTTCCTGCCGTTAGCCCGCTACTGATCCCCTATAAATAAGTAAAGAATTTTGGAAGATTAATCATGAAGATAAAACTAATTACCCTGATCCCGTTATTGACCTTATTCACTTTGACGGCGGGGGCTAATGTTGCAGCCCAGGAACATGATCACGAGCACGGTAAAAGCGAACAGGCTGAAAAAGATAACCACGACGGGCATGAGGCTCATGAAGAAAATGGTCATGATCAAGCGCATGCAGATCATGATGAAGGCCACGACGGTGAGCATGATGATCATGAAACATCCGGCGGTGATGAACACGGGGAAGAAGACGGCCACGGCCATGGAGAAGAAAGTGAAGGCAGCGAAGTCAGCCTTTCCGGTCAACAAATAAAATTAGCCGGTATTGAGGTAGAAACCGCCAACGCCGCTATCATGGACTACCAGTTATACGCCCCGGGTGAAGTTAAAGCCAACGGTTATACCAGTTATCTGGTCTCTCCGCGGGTGGATTCCGTGGTGTTGCGCCGCCATGTCGGGCTTGGCGCTCATGTCGAAAAAGGCCAGCCTTTGGTGACCCTGTTCAGTGAAACCGTGGCAGAAGCCCAGGCAAGCTTTCGTGTTGCCAGCTCGGAATGGCAACGCATCCAACAACTAGGCAAGAAATCCGTGGGTGATAAGCGTTATATCAGCGGCCAGTCGGCTTATGATGCTGCCCTTGGCCGTTTGCAGGCCTATGGTTTATCCAAAGCGGCTATCGCTTCGCTGGCAAAAAGCGCCCAGCCGTTAGGGGAATATACCTTGTCTGCCATCAGTGACGGGGCGATTTTATCGGATGATTTCCAGCAGGGGCAAAGGGTAGAATCCGGAGAGTCCCTGATGGTGGTCGCGGATGAACATACCTTGTGGATAGAAGCCCGCCTGGCCCCCAATACCCAGCTGGATTTGCCGGTTGGTACCCTGGCGAAAGTGAAAGTCGGCGATAATTATTTTACCGCCAGGGTGACCCAGGAAGCCCATACCATAGATCTGGTTACCCGTACCCGTATCGTGCGCCTGGAAGTCGCCAATGATAACCACCTGCTGCATTCCGGCATGTTTGCCGATGTCTATTTTTCTTTAAAAAGCCGGGAGCCGGTGGTGGCTGTGCCTGAAACCGCGCTGATGCGCAGCAGTGACGGCGACTGGGTGGTGTTTATTGAAGATGAGCCGAAATCGTTTGTGATGCAGGAGGTGGTGTTGGGGCGTTCTTTTAATAATGTGGCCGGTCAGTGGCGTGAAATTAAAGGGGTAGCGGCCAACAGTCGTATTGTCACTAAAGGGGCGTTTTTTATTGCATCACAGCTGGCGAAAGGCGGTTTCGACCCGCATAACCACTAAGTTATAACCTAAGGAGACAGCTAATGTTGAATCGTTTGATCGACTGGGCGGTCACCAACCGGTTATTGGTGGTGATTGCCTTACTGACACTGATTGTGGGCAGTGTTTTTATTATTCCCAAATTAAACCTGGATGCCTTTCCGGATGTCACCAATGTCCAGGTGGCGATAAATACCGAGGCGCCGGGACTGGCGGCTGAGGAAGTGGAGCAGCTGATCACTTTCCCGATTGAGTCGGTGATGTATGCCCTGCCGGATGTGGAAGAGGTACGTTCTATTTCCAAAACCGGCTTGTCCGGTATTACCGTGGTCTTTAGGGAAGGTACCGATATTTATTTTGCCCGCCAGCTGGTGTTCGAGCGTTTGCAGGCGGCAAAAGAGCTGATCCCGCAAGGAGTCGGTACGCCGGAAATCGGCCCCAATACCTCGGGCCTGGGGCAGGTATACCAGTACCTGTTACTGGCGGATCCTGACTCGGGTTATGACGCCATGGCGCTGCGCAGCCTGAATGACTGGGTGGTAAAACTGCTGCTGATGCCGGTAGACGGTGTGACCGATGTCTTGTCTTTTGGCGGTGATGTTAAGCAATACCAGGTGAATGTGAATCCGGCCCGCATGCTCGCCTATCAACTGACCCAGGAGGATGTCGTGGCGGCATTGGAGCAGAATAACCAGAATGCCGGCGGCTGGTATATGAACCGCGGCCAGGAGCAGCTGGTGATCCGTGGTATGGGTTGGTTAAGTCCGCAGCAGGAGGGGCTGGCGCAAATCCGCCAGATACCGTTAAAAACCGTTGATGGTGTTGTCGTGACCGTCAATGATGTCGCCAATGTTACCCTGGGCAGTGAAATTCGCCAGGGGGCGGTGACCATGACCCGGCGCGGGGCAGATGGCACTGTTTCTCCATTGGGAGAGGTGGTTTCCGGCATCGTATTAAAACGTATGGGGGCCAATACCAAGTCGACCATAGACGGCATCAAGGCCAGGGAAACCCTGATAAACCAGGCCCTGCCGGAAGGAGTGCGCTTTGAAGTCTTTTATGACCAGGCGGATCTGATCACCCAGGCGGTGGATACGGTCGTCAATGCCCTGTTGCTGGCCTTTGTTTTTATTATTGTTGTGCTGGCGCTGTTTTTAATGAATCTGCGCGCCACTTTCCTGGTGCTGATTTCCATCCCGATTTCCATCGGTATTGCCTTGATGATCATGGCCTGGAGCGGCTTGTCGGCAAATCTGATGTCCCTTGGCGGTATCGCAGTTGCCATAGGTATGCTGGTGGACGGCTCTGTGGTGATGGTGGAGAACATGTTTAAACACCTGACCCGGGAGGAAAATGCCTTACACAGCAATAACGCCATGGGCTTGCGTTTAAAGGAAGCCGGACAGGAAGTGGTGCGGCCGATTTTTTTTGCCGCCGCCATTATCCTGGTGGTTTTTATGCCGTTATTCAGCTTTGAAGGGGTTGAAGCCAAGTTATTTCAGCCGATGGCGGTCAGTATTATGCTGGCGATAGTGGCGGCGGTACTGGTTGCCCTGCTCGTGGTGCCGGCCCTGGCCACTTACCTGTTCAAAAATGGCGTAACCGCGCGGGAAAGCCTGTTGTTAACCCCCTTGGATAAGCTGTATAAGAAGACGCTGGCCTTAGCCTTAACCAAAACCAGGGTAGTGGTCGGTTTTGCCCTGGTGTTACTGGTATCGGCTTTAGCTGTGTTACCCAGGTTGGGCACAGAATTTGTGCCTGAGCTGGAAGAGGGCACCATTAACTTAAGGGTGACGCTGGCGCCGTCTTCTAGTCTGGATACTGCACTGTCGGTGGCGCCTGAGCTGGAAAAGATGTTGCTGGAATTCCCGGAAGTTAATTATGCCCTGAGCCGGATTGGTCGGGCTGAAATTGGCGGCGATCCCGAGCCGGTCAATAATATCGAGATTTATCTTGGCCTTAAGCCGGTAAGTGAGTGGACCAGTGCCGATAACCGCTACCAGCTGCAAGCCTTGATGGAAATAAAGCTGGAGCAATACCCCGGCTTATTGCTGAACTTCTCCCAGCCGATAGCCACCCGGGTGGATGAGTTATTATCCGGGGTTAAGGCACAGCTGGCGATCAAGTTATTCGGCTCAGATCTTAAGGTGCTGGCGGTCAAAGGCCAGGAAATCGAACAGGCGGTGAAAACCGTGACCGGCGCTAAAGATGTAGCCATGGAGCAGATTGCCGGTGAAGCCCAACTGGTGATCAAACCCAAGCGCCAGCAACTGTCCCGCTACGGCTTATCGGTGGGCGATGTTATGGAAGTGGTCAGTGACGGTTTGGGGGGACGGGAAGCCGGGCAGATCATCAATGCCAATGAAAGATATGATATCTATGTGCGCCTGCAGGAGAGCTTCAGGAAAGATCAGCAGGCAATATCTGAACTCAGGTTACAGTCGCCTACCGGTGCCTGGGTACGCCTGGCGGATGTTGCCGAGGTCAGCATAGAGGCGGGGCCGCCGCAGGTGCGCCGCGATGATGTTCAGCGCCGGGTGGTGGTGCAGGCAAATGTCCAGGGCCGTGATATGGGCAGCGTAGTGGCGGATATTCGTCAGGCCATCGCTGCCCGGGTGCAGCTGCCGCCGGGTTATTCGGTGGATATCGGCGGTCAGTTTGAAAGCCAGCAGAGGGCGCAAAAACGCCTGTCGCTGGTAGTGCCGGTGTCGCTGGCACTGATTGCCTTGCTGCTGTATTTTGCTTTCAGTTCTTTTGGCCAGGCGATGCTGATCCTGGTGAATGTGCCGCTGGCGGTGATCGGCGGTATTTTCTCTTTATATGTGTCCGGCCAGTATTTGTCGGTGCCCAGCTCGGTCGGTTTTATTACCTTGTTCGGTGTTGCCGTGCTTAACGGTGTGGTGATGGTGGAGAGCATCAACCAGAGGGTTAAGGACGGCCTGGCAGTGAAAGATGCGGTATTTGACGGCGCCAGCTCACGGTTGCGTCCGGTATTGATGACGGCGATCACTTCGGCATTGGGTTTGATCCCTATGTTGCTGTCCAATGGGGTCGGTGCGGAAATACAAAAACCCCTGGCCACGGTTATTGTCGGCGGTTTGGTAACCGCCACCCTGTTAACCCTGTTCGTTTTGCCGGTATTGTATCGCTGGTTTTCCAAAGGTAAGTTAGCGGATATGCGTTAACCTGATAGATAAGTGTTAACTAACTTCTTATAAACTCCCCTTTAATGGTTAATTAAAGGGGAGTTTATTATTTCCACTGCGGCTTTATAAAAAAAAGTGTAACCGATTACACTGAAGAATTTCTGTGCCTTGCCGACATATAAGCATTCAATAAGAGTCTTTGTCTTATCCGGTATTTAATGAAAAATTATAATGACAGGGTAGTTTTTGCCCATGTGGCGCAATCGGGCAGTTTTACCGCCGCCGCCAAAACGCTTAATCTCACCAAATCCAATGTTAGCCAGCGTATCAGCCGTTTAGAGCAGGAAATAGGTGTCAGGTTGCTGGAGCGCACCACTCGCAGCATTGCTCTCACCGAAGCGGGGCGCTTATATTTTGAATATTGCCAGCAAATTATTCACCAGCTGGCACAAGGGGAAAATAAGCTCCTGCAAATGCTGGAAAAGCCCATGGGGGAGTTGAAAATTACCACCAGCCTTACCCTGGGAGAGCAATTGCTGCGGCCAATTTTGGCGGAGTTTATTTTTAAATTTCCCGAAGTTAAATTAAACATGTTTTATGATAACCAAAGGCTGGATTTGATCCGTCATGGCTTTGATGCCGGGATCCGTATAGGTCCCCTTGATGATTCTTCCCTGGTGGCGAAAAAGCTGGGTATTGCCAGGATTGCGGCTTATGCCTCACCCGAATATATTTCGGCGCATCCCGGGCGTATAGACTTATTGGTGATGGAGGCAAATCGGGAGCGGGTTTATCAGGCCTATGGCCATAACAAGAATACCGTGATTAAGGCCAGTGCCAATGAATTGTCTACCATACATGAGTGGACCCTGGCGGGGTTAGGCATAGGGGTATTGCCCCATTATATGATCCGGGAAAGTGTCAAAAGCGGTCGTTTGCTCAGGGTGTTAACGAACTTCCCCCTGATGGACGGTGAAATTAACCTGGTTTATCCGAGCCGGGTCGGGGCGACCCCCAAACTCCATGCCTTTATTGATTTTATCCAGCCACGCCTGTCCCAACAGTTATTGTGATTATCGCCGATTGTTAATGAGCATAAACTATGTGTTCACATCTTAGCTATCCAGTTTTTCTTCCGGTGACCGCTATTTAACAGGGTCGGGCCGTTTTTTGAATTTGGCTTTGACGGATAACTTTCACACAAGGATAAAAAAAGATGAAGTATAAATCTGGTTTTATGGGAATGGGCGCTAAGGCATTGGCGCTGGTATTGCTGGTTGGCGTTGGTAATAGCGTACTCGCTGCCAATAAGGTCGTGGCCTGGGGAAACAGCCGTTATGGCGGCGATAATAACGCCGTGCAAAATCTTACGGACGTCGAGCACATCTACCATACCGAACTGGCGTTTATGGCACTGAAAACCGACGGTACTGTCGTGACCTGGGGCCATGAAAATAATGGCGGAGACTCCAGTGCCGTTGCAGATCAGCTGAAGAACGTCAAGAGTATTACCACCTCTATGGGGGCCGCGGCAGCGCTGAAAGCGGACGGCACTGTAGTGACCTGGGGACCCGAGTGGTATGGCGGCGACAGTTCAGCCGTGCAGGAAAAACTCACCGGCGTGAAAAAGATTATCTCCTGTGGCTATGCCTTTGCGGCATTAAAAAGCGACGGTACTGTGGTGACTTGGGGAATGGACGACAGTGCGGTGGCAGCGCAGCTCACCAATGTCAGGGAAGTATATGCCTCTGGCGGTGCTTTTGCGGCATTAAAAGCCAACGGCACTGTGGTTACCTGGGGGGATAGTAATTATGGCGGCGACAGCAGCGCTGTGAGTGGTGAGTTGAAGTTTATCAAGAATATCTACAGCAACCACCGTACTTTTGCCGCAGAAAAATATGACGGCAGCCTGGTGACCTGGGGACTGGATTATTACCTGGGTGATACTTCCGGATTGGCTGGCCTTACCAATATCAAACAGGTGGTGGCTAATGATGATGCTTTTGCGGCGCTGACCAGTGATAGTAAGGTGGTGACCTGGGGGCTGGCCCCTAAGGGAGGGGATTTTAGCCAGGTGTCCGGTTATCAGCAGCATGTCCGGGCTATTTATCCGTTAACCGGTGGTTTTGCCGGCATAGAACATTACGGCAGCGTCTTTGCCTGGGGTACGGTAACCACGGGTGACTACAGGGAAAAGAACTTTGTGCCTTCGAGTTCGTCGGCGATTGCTGTTAATGTTAATAGCAAGGCGTTTGCCCTGCTGGAAGCCGGTGGCACAGTAAAATCGATGGCAAAGGCCAATGGCGGCGCCATTACCGAGTTTGATAATGTCATTAGCCTTTCGGCAACCTCTTCGGCATTTGCGGCCATAAAAGCCGATGGCAGTGTTCACACCTGGGGCTCAAGTTTTACCGGCGGGGACAGCAGCAGTGTTGCCGCGCAGCTGGTGAATGTTAAAACCATAGTGGGCAATAATACCGCCTTTGCCGCCATAGTGCTGGATGAGGCTAACTAGGCCGTTATCAGCCAGGGAAGAAGGCAATTTTTTTCGATAAAGCGTATTGCGGCAGGTGTTGGTACTTGCCGCTTTTTTTGTTGACCGTTTAGTGAATTTATTATGATTGAAATCAACGATTAATTATCTGTTTACGGTGAAAATAATCCACAGGATAAAACATCTTGTTATGTATATTGTATATCTTTTGGTGGGAAATAATCCCTGTTTACTTAACCAACTGGTCAAACAGTTATGCAAGCCCGTCATGGCTGACTTATGTTTTTTTGTTATTTCAGAAACGGATTTGTTGCTAAAAAATAATTTAATAATTTGCTGGTAATAACAGCGTTATCTGGTAATCTTTAGCTCGCCCGAACTCACTTTGAATGTTTTTTATACAGCTCGGGCCTGAAGCAAATCGGAAGCATTAAGTTTTTATCCACATACAAGAAAGAATAATAATTGTGCGTTAAAAGGCTGACCTAACCACCTTTTATCAACAAAATCATGCCTTTAATTTATAAATAAACATATCAGTTTTTAATTGATGTGGATTTCCCTGCATCTTTTCAACAAAGTTATCCACAGGTGATGCCTAGAATATTGAGCTAATTCCTCGCTGCCGGTAGAGACAAATTCCGGAATATGGCATGCTAGCGTCACTTTTATTTTCAACCGTAAAAAAATCATGACAACGTCTTCATTATCTCCGCTTATTCTCGTCGATGGCTCCTCTTATTTATTCCGTGCTTATCATGTTCCTTACCTTCAGGCACTATCGACTGCCGACGGTCAGCCTACCGGGGCCATTACCGGGGTGTTGAATATGATCAACAGCCTGAAAAAAGACTATCCCCAGGGTAATGTCGTGGTGGTTTTTGACGCCAAAGGAAAGACTTTCCGTAATGATCTTTATCCGGAATATAAAGCCAATCGTCCGCCGATGCCGGAAGACCTGCGCAGCCAGATAGCACCTATCCACGAGATCATCGGCGCCATGGGGCTGCCTTTACTGGTGATTGAAGGGGTGGAAGCCGATGATGTTATTGGCACTCTGGCGCGCCAGGCTTGTGAGCTGGGCATAGAAACGGTGATCTCCACCGGCGATAAAGATATGGCCCAGCTGGTGAGCCCGAATGTCAGGCTGATCAATACCATGACCAATGTCGAGATGGATGAAGCCGGGGTTGTGGAAAAGTTCGGGGTGAAACCGGACCGCATCATAGATTATCTGGCACTGATGGGGGATAAGGTGGATAACATCCCCGGGGTGGAAAAATGCGGCCCGAAAACCGCGGTGAAGTGGCTGACTGCCTACGACAGTTTAGACGGGGTCATTGCCAATGCCGACCAGGTAAAAGGCAAAGTAGGGGAAAACCTGCGGGCGGCACTGACCCAGCTGCCGTTATCCTATGAACTGGCCACCATTAAGCTCGATGTCGAGCTGGAGCAGGGGGTCAGCGAGTTACAGCCGAAAGAGGCGGATGTTGAAGCCCTGACGTCTCTTTATCAAAAGTTTGAATTACGCCGTTTATTGGCGGATTTGACATCCGGCAAGGGTGATAAAAGCGCTGCCGGTGAGGAAGATGAAGTAGAAGCCGAACAACAGGTAGAAGCCGATTACGACATTATTTACGAGCAGGCGGCTTTTGAAGCCTGGCTTAAAGAGTTAACCGCGGCGGATTATTTTGCCTTTGATACCGAAACCACCAGTATTGATTATATGAAAGCCGAGCTGGTTGGTTTGTCTTTTGCGTGCCAGCCGGGTAAAGCCGCTTACGTGCCGTTAAAACATGACTATGAAGATGCCCCCGAGCAACTGGATATCGACTTTGTGCTCGGCAAGTTAAAGCCTTTGCTGGAAGATAAAGACAAAGCCAAACTTGGCCAGAACCTGAAATATGATGCCAATGTGCTTTCCCATTATGATATCGAACTCCAAGGTGTCGCTTTTGATACCATGATAGAGTCCTACTGTTTAAACAGTGTTGCCACCCGCCATAATATGGATGCGTTGGCAGAAAAATATCTGGGTTATAAAACCGTGCATTTTGAAGACATTGCCGGTAAAGGGGCCAAGCAGTTGACCTTTAACCAGATAGAGATTGAAAAAGCCGGTTTTTATGCCGCCGAAGATGCCGACATTACCTTGCGCCTGCACCAGGCCATTTACCCGCAGTTGGAAAAGTCCGCCAATCAGTTAAGTGTTTATAATGACATTGAATTACCCCTGATGCCGGTGCTGGCGAAAATGGAGCAGCACGGGGTATTGATTGACTGCGATCTGCTGGATCAGCAAAGCCAGACCTTAGGCAAACGCCTGGAAGAGCTGGAAGTGGAAGCCCATAACCTGGCGGGTAAATCCTTTAATCTCGGCTCGCCGAAGCAGTTGCAGCAAATTTTATTTGAAGAGCTGAAAATCCCGGTGATCAAGAAAACTCCCAAGGGAGCCCCTTCTACCGCAGAAGAAGTGTTACAGGAACTGGCGCTGGATTATCCGTTGCCGAAACTTATCCTGGAAAACCGCGGTCTGAGCAAGCTTAAATCTACCTATACCGATAAGTTGCCGTTAATGGTTGCCGGTAAAACCAACCGGGTACATACCTCCTATCATCAGGCGGTAGCGGCCACCGGCCGTTTGTCTTCCACGGATCCTAACCTGCAGAACATTCCGATCCGCAGTGAAGAAGGGCGTAAGATCCGTGAAGCCTTTATCGCCCCGCAAGATCATAAAATTGTCGCCATCGATTATTCGCAAATTGAACTACGCATTATGGCGCACCTGTCCGGCGATCCCGGCCTGGTAAGCGCCTTTGCCCAGGGACGCGATGTTCACCGGGCAACGGCGGCAGAAATTTTTTCTGTAGAGCTGAACCAGGTGACCAGCGATCAGCGCCGCAGCGCCAAGGCCATTAACTTTGGCCTGATTTACGGCATGTCGGCCTTTGGTTTGTCCAAGCAGCTGGATATCGGCCGCCATCAGGCGCAACAATATATGGATAAGTATTTTGAACGTTATCCTGGGGTATTGACCTATATGGAAGATACCCGGGCGCAGGCCACCGAACAGGGGTATGTTGAAACCTTGTTTGGCCGTCGCCTGTATCTGCCGGATATCAAATCAAAAAACCAGATGCGCAAAAAAGGCGCCGAGCGTGCCGCTATCAATGCCCCTATGCAGGGCACGGCGGCAGATATTATCAAGAAGGCGATGTTGGCGGTTGACGCCTGGATCACCGAGCAAAATGATCCGCGCATTAAAATGACGATGCAGGTGCACGATGAACTGATTTTTGAAATTCATCAGGATATCGTTGAAGAAACCACTGCCAGTCTGGTGGAGATCATGAATAATGCCGTTGCGCTCGATGTGCCGTTAATTGCCGAAGCCGGTATCGGCGATAACTGGCACCAGGCCCATTAGGCTGTGATAACAGGTTGTGGATTTTACTGGAAGAGAAAATATTTTATCCCCTGGTGAAATTATCTCAGTGGAGAGCGGTTCCTATTAAGTGAACTACCTTTTATCTCTGAAGTTTTTAAAGCCCCGCTTTGGGTAATGCCAGTCAGTTAAGCTGACTGGCATTTCTTTTATTCTTCGGATACTTAGAAGGCTTTGTTTTTACCCACCTT
>NZ_CANDNZ010000017.1 GCF_947387555.1 Thalassomonas sp. RHCl1 | reverse complement strand
CCAGTAGCGATGGACGAAGGTTTACGCTTCGCTATCCGTGAAGGTGGTCGTACTGTAGGTGCTGGTGTTGTATCTAAGATCATCGACTAATATCGATAATTTAGATAACATCTAAACCATGAAAAAGGTCGCGTAAGCGGCCTTTTTTGTGCCTGATATATAGTCGGTGCTGGTGTTGTATCGCTCTTACCTAAAGGAAGGCATCGACTAATATCGATACTTTAGAGTAACATCTAAATCAGAAAAAGGTCGCGAAAGCGGCCTTTTTTGTATCTGCAACATAGAAGGTACTCTAGCGTTAACGGGAGAGAAGCTTGCTTGCTATCGGCATGACTATATAAGACATAATAGGCACTATGATGCCAACCGCTACCATAACATTGAGCCACTTGATTGCAGGCAGGAACTGTCCGACAAAATCGGGAATAAAGTAAACTAAGGGCACTAAAGCTAAAAAGGTGATTAACGCCATAATATGTTTATTTCCCTGCGAATGACTCTTCATCTTCTCTCTCCTAAATTAATTTTTCTATCTTGCTGACACGGTCTTAGGCCTGTTGACTAACCACCAGCATATGTAAATCATGGGTGGCAGTTACCTTGGCATCCATACTGCGGATCAGGTCGCCTTCCTGGGCTTGGTGTACGGAGTTGTCATTGCTGTCTTTTGGTTCGTAAAATGCGGCTTGTCCGGTTATGACGTAAGATAGTTGTTCGTCAGCCAACGCCATACTATTGCCAGCCTTTAAGTGGATTATGTCGATCATAGTATGGCTGTCAAAGGTTTCAGTTTGGATTTTATCTCCACCATAAATTCGGGTCACCCCATCCCGTTTAGGTGTATAAAATCTATAAGAGGCAGGCTGCCCTTTTGTTTCCGGCAAAGCCCATACTTGCAGCATCCTATTTTTGCTGTCGTCCGGGTTTATTTCGTTATGATCAAACCCTTCACCACCGGCACGCTGTACCTGAACATCTCCGGCAACAAGGTCTTTACCGTGTTCCATTGAACCTTCATGACTGACCCGTCCTTCGATGATCACAGAGATCACATCAATTTCACTGTGGGGGTGCATGCCAGACTCGCCCTTAGGGTTATATTTTGCATCGGCAAGATACACCATGCTGCCTAAGCCTTCAGAGGCTTCCGGCTTCTTACGCGCGCCGAAAATGCGGCTATCGGTTACCAGGCGATGCTCCCGAATTCCTGCAAAACCGCCTAATGGTAATGTATCTCTTGATATTATGTTCATGATTAGCTCCGCTTGCTTGTTTGTTTTGTTGATGAAGCTATCTTAGGGAATTGGTATTGTTTGATAAATATCGATAAATTAAACTCATTGTCTCATTTTTAACAATAAAAGCAGGTTCTCATGGCAAAGACAACAGATCTGAATGATATGATGCTGTTTATTGCTGTTATTGACGCAGGCAGTTTTACCCTGGCGGCAGAACGGTTAAATATGCCCAAGGCGAATCTGAGCCGAAAGGTTTCCCGTTTAGAGCAGCAACTCGGGGTCATATTATTAGAGCGTACGACCCGCTCACAACATATTACCGAGGCGGGCAAAGACTACCTCGCCCATTGCCGCCGTATTCATCAGGAAGTAGAGCTGGCCGAAGCCGGCATCAGCCAACAATTAAATGAGGTGAAAGGGCAGCTGCGTATTTGTGCTTCGGTAGGCATGGGCCATGAAATCTTAAAGCCGGTACTGGGGCAGTTTATGCGTCAACATCCGGCGATTAACTTACAGTTGAATTTATTAAATCGCCGTGTTGATCTGATAGATGAAGGTTTTGACCTGGTTATCCGTATTGGCGAACTGGAAGATTCACGCCTGATTGCCAAGCGTCTGGGCAAGGTGAGCCGAAAAATATATGCCAGTCCGGATTATGCCAGGCGACATGGTGAAGTGAAGGAGATCGAGCAATTAAAACAGAAAGACTTCTTATTAATGACCAATGTCCAGAATAACGGGCGGTTCTTGTTGGCATCCGGGGAAGAACAACAGGAGTTCAAGGTGACGGCTAAAATGCTGGTCGATGATTTTTTGATGTTGAAACAAATGGCAATGGAAGGGCTGGGAGTGGCGATCATTCCCGACTATATGTGCCAGCAGGAACTGGCGGATGGCAAGTTATTACAGCTGATGCCGGACTGGGGTATGCCGGATGTTGATGTTTATGCCCTCTATCCTAAACACAGACTCAACATCTCTAAGGTAAAAGCCTTTATGGACTTTATTCAGGCTGTGTTTAAACAACGGCTTGGCCGGTAGTTTTCATTTATTTCTGTTGTTGCCTTGGTGGTAGCCTTTTTCACTTGCTGTTTTGCTCTACCGGCTCATGCTTAGTCGCTTGTGTCTGTATCCGCTTTCTAAGGCAAACAAGGGCAATAAAAGTGCATTAATTCCCTAAGGTCTGCTTTGCTGATGGTGAATGGGGAAAAATGTCCTTGAGGGAGCTTTAACGGCTAATAAGCAAAGTAACATAGGCGGTTAATTTCAGCCGTAAACTCTATAGTCCGCATAGGTTAAAAGCCGTTATAAAAACAAGCCCGCTTATTATTGCTATAAGCCGCTTATTGGTCTTTGCTTAATGACATTGGTTAACAAGACAGCAGACATATCCTCGCCCCTTGTTAACCGATACAACAAGTGTGGTATCGCTTGTTAGAAGTCCCAGGCGCAACCCCTGAGTGGTGACTCACCCAGGGGCTGCTAACCACAACGAACTTAAAAGGAGTCCGTCATGGCTGATTATCATCATACGCCAGAGCCCGGCTCGGCAAAAGCAAAATATCCGCTCACCCGGAAACTCACTATTTTGGAAACCATTTGCGCCCCCGCCGTCAGAAAAAGGGGCCGGGGTTTCACTACACCCCCGTTAACCTGCAGCCCTGCATTTTCCTGCAGGGAAAGTGGCTGCGTCAGGCCGGTTTCCCGATAGGAGGAAAAGTAGTCGTCACGGTTAACCAGGGACAGCTGACCATTACCCCGGTTCAACTGCCGCCCGTCTCAGGAACCGGTCGCGGACAATAGCGGGTAAACTTTAGCTGTTAACCGCAGACTGCTGCGCCCAGGGAAGGGTAGCCGCTTAAGCATGTCTGGCGGGAAAATACCCGTCGGGAAATAATGCTGGGTGGTGGTTAACTTTTCTTTGGGTATTAAAAAAGGATGCCGGAGCATCCTTTTTCTTCATCGCATATTAGCCGTTAAGCTAAGGGCGATTATTTTTTAGCTTCTTTAGCCGCTTTAACTTCAGCGATTACCGCTTCAGCAACGTTTTGCGGACATGGCATGTAGTGGCTGAATTCCATAGAGAACTGACCACGACCAGAAGTCATTGTACGAAGTGATCCGATGTAACCGAACATTTCAGACAGAGGTACGTCACCCTTGATGCGAACACCGGTAACACCAGCTTCCTGGTCTTTGATCATGCCGCGACGACGGTTTAAGTCACCGATAACATCACCAACGTGATCTTCCGGAGTGAATACGTCAACCTTCATGATAGGTTCGATCAGCTGAGGACCTGCTTTTGGAATTGACTGACGGAAAGCGCCTTTAGCAGCGATTTCGAAAGCAACAGCAGATGAATCGACTGCGTGGAAACCACCGTCGTATAATTCAACTTCAACGTCAAGTACTGGGAAGCCGGCAAGAACACCTTCGTCCATCATACCCTTGAAGCCTTTCTCAACAGCTGGGAAGAATTCTTTAGGAACGTTACCACCAACAACGGTAGATTTGAATACGAAACCTGTACCCGGCTCGCCTGGCTTGATGCGGTAGTCGATCTTACCGAACTGACCTGAACCACCAGACTGTTTCTTATGGGTGTAAGAATCTTCGATAGGCTGCGTGATAGTTTCACGGTAGGCTACCTGAGGCTTACCAACGTTTAAGTCAACGCCGTATGTACGCTTAAGGATATCTACTTTGATATCTAAGTGAAGTTCACCCATACCTTTAAGGATGGTTTCACCTGAATCTTCGTCAGTTTCAACCTGGAAAGAAGGATCTTCAGCAACCATCTTACCGATAGCGATACCCATCTTCTCTGAACCACCTTTATCTTTAGGGGCAACAGCGATTGAGATTACCGGAGTCGGGAAGATCATTGGCTCTAGGGTACAAGGGTTCTTAACGTCACATAAAGTGTGACCGGTTTGAACGTTCTTCATACCAACAACAGCGATGATGTCACCGGCTTGTGCTCTGTCAAGCTCAGTACGGTCGTCGGCGTGCATCTCAACCATACGGCCGATACGCTCTGTCTTACCAGTGAAAGAGTTCAAAATTGTATCACCGCGGTTCAATACACCTGAGTAGATACGGATGAAGGTAAGGGCGCCGAAACGGTCATCCATGATTTTAAATGCTAATGCACGTAAAGGCTCATCAACTGATACAGTTGCAACTTCACCGGTAGGCTCACCAGCTTCGTCAGTTAACGGCTGAGCGTCAACTTCAGTTGGAGACGGTAAGTAGTCAACAACGGCGTCAAGTACTAACTGGATACCTTTGTTTTTGAACGCTGAACCACAGAAAGTCGGGAAGAATGTCAGGTCACGGGTACCGATACGGATACATTCTTTGATTTGCTCAAGGCTAGGCTCTTCACCTTCCATGTAAGCTTCTAATAAGTCATCGTCAGCTTCTAAAGCAGTTTCGATCAGCTCTTCACGGTATTCGGCAGCTTTTTCTACTAAGTCAGCCGGGATATCGGTAACTTCGTAGTTTTCTGGCAGACCTGTGTCATCCCAGATGTAGGCTTTTTGGCTTAATACGTCAACAACACCAACGAAGTCATCTTCTTCACCGATAGGTAAAGTCATAACAAGAGGGTTAGCGCCTAATACGTTTTTAACCTGGTCAACAACGCGGTAGAAGTTAGCACCTAAACGGTCCAGTTTGTTTACGAAGATCAAACGGGCAACTTCTGATTCGTTAGCGTAACGCCAGTTAGTTTCTGACTGAGGCTCAACACCACCACTACCACAGAAAACACCAACACCACCATCAAGTACTTTAAGTGAACGGTAAACTTCAACAGTGAAGTCAACGTGACCCGGAGTATCGATGATGTTCATACGGTGATCGTTCCAGAAACAGGTTGTCGCTGCTGACTGGATAGTAATACCACGCTCAGCTTCCTGTTCCATGAAGTCAGTTGTTGCTGCACCGTCATGTACTTCACCGGTCTTATGAATTTTACCGGTTAGTTTTAGGATACGTTCAGTTGTTGTGGTCTTACCCGCATCAACGTGAGCGAAGATACCAATATTTCTGTATTTGGATAAATCTGCCATCTCTATACTCTATTAAAAAATGAATTGTTGAAAATTTGCGCGCGAGTATACCATTACTTAAGGCAAACAAACATAAGAAATCATATTTAATTGCTCAGTTTCGTTAGAATTTATTCACAGGCCGTGAACATATTTAATGAAAATGGTTGAAATTTAGCCCTTTAAAGGAGCTGCCGGCTTAGATTTCATCTTGTAATAAAGCCAGTGAAATTATTCAACGGGCAGGGGACAATTTTAGTCAGCTATATATAGGTATAATAAAGGTAGGATTTGCTCCGCTCTTATATAAGGTAGAACTTGCCCCATTATAATGTAGGGTTAATGACAAATGGATAGTCGGAAAGCTTATCTCCTGCTGCCTATATATAGCAGGCAAACTTTACTGGGATAAGTTCATGAAAGGGGCTCACTTACCTTAGTGCTTCCCGGCCGCTGATGCTGTGGGCGTCACATTAAATTGATAGTTGCATATTATTTCCACATCTGTATAATACGCCTCCACATCAGACAGTGATCTGGTGTCATTTTAGCTGAAAGTCTTAGGGCTTGAGGCCTACAGCAACTCCGATAGGGAGTTGAATGGTAAATAAGCGATACACCCCCCTTTTCAATAAAAAGGTGATGGGTTGTATTTTGTTCGTTCTTTAAATTGGGGATTTGATTACATGTCAAATCAAAGAATTCGCATTCGTTTGAAAGCGTTCGATCATCGTTTGATTGATCAATCTACAGCAGAAATCGTTGACACTGCTAAGCGTACTGGCGCCCAGGTTCGTGGTCCTATTCCACTTCCTACTCGCAAGGAACGTTTCACAGTTCTGATTTCTCCACACGTTAACAAAGATGCACGTGATCAGTACGAAATCCGTACTCACAAACGCATGATTGATATCGTAGAGCCAACTGAAAAGACTGTAGACGCGTTAATGCGTTTAGATCTTGCAGCTGGTGTTGACGTTCAAATCAGCTTGGGTTAATAGGGGGTTTTTGACATGACTATAGGTCTAGTCGGACGTAAGGTTGGTATGACTCGTATCTTCACTGAAGATGGCGTTTCTACTCCTGTAACTGTCCTAGAAGTTGAAGCCAACCGTGTTGCTCAGGTTAAAACTGTAGACAACGATGGTTACTCAGCGCTTCAAGTAACTACCGGTAGCAAAAAAGCTAACCGTACTAACAAGCCAACAGCCGGTCATTTCGCCAAAGCTGGTATCGAAGCAGGTCGTGGCCTGTGGGAATTCCGCTTAAACGAAAACGAAGGTGAAGGCATTGAGTTAGGCAGTGAGATCACTGTTGAGTTATTTAACGATACTAAATTAGTAGACGTAACCGGCACTTCAAAAGGTAAAGGTTTCCAGGGCGGTATTAAGCGTTGGAACTTTAGCATGCAAGATGCTACGCACGGTAACTCGATTTCACACCGTTCTAACGGTTCAATTGGCCAGTGTCAAACACCAGGTCGAGTTTTCAAAGGCAAAAAAATGTCTGGTCACATGGGTGCTGCGAAAGTTACTACGCAAAACCTTGAATTGGTTCGTGTCGATGCAGAACGTAACTTGCTCCTTATCAAAGGTGCAGTTCCGGGTGCTATCAACGGCAACGTAATCATCAAGCCAGCTGTTAAAGCCTAGGAGATCTGTGATGGAATTAGCATTAAAAGACGCTTCAGGCGCTCTTGAAGTTTCCGAAGCAACCTTTGGACGTGAATTCAACGAAGCTTTAGTACACCAGGTAGTAGTTGCTTACGCAGCTGGTGCCCGTCAAGGTACTCGTGCTCAGAAGAATCGTTCTGAAGTAAGCGGTGGCGGTAAAAAGCCATGGCGTCAAAAAGGTACTGGTCGCGCTCGTGCCGGTACAACTCGTGGTCCAATCTGGCGTGCTGGTGGCGTAACATTCGCTGCTAAACCTCAGGATCACAGCCAAAAAGTAAACCGTAAAATGTACCGTGGTGCCATCCAAAGCATCCTTTCTGAATTAGTTCGTCAAGAACGTTTAGTAGTGGTAAATGATTTCGCGGTTGAAACGCCTAAGACTAAAGAATTAGTTGCTAAGTTAAACGGCCTGGAGCTTAAAGACGTATTAATCGTTACTCCAGAAGTTGATGAGAACCTGTTCTTGTCAGCCCGTAACTTATACAAAGTTGACGTTCGCGACGTAGCGGGTATCGACCCTGTAAGCTTAGTTGGTTTCGAAAAAGTTTTGATCACTGCTGGTGCAGTGAAGCAAATTGAGGAGATGTTAGCATGATAAACGAAGAACGTTTGTTAAAAGTGCTTCTGGCACCGAACATTTCTGAGAAAAGCACTATGGCTGCTGAAGCAAACAACACGGTTGTTTTCAAAGTTGCCACTACTGCTACTAAAGCTGAAATCAAAGCTGCAGTTGAGAAGCTTTTCGAAGTTTCTGTTGAAGGTGTTCGCACACTAAATGTTAAAGGTAAAGTGAAACGTACTGGTGCTCGTTTCGGTCGTCGTAGCGACTGGAAAAAAGCCTACGTTACTCTTGCTGAAGGTAGCGACATCGACTTCGTCGGCGCTGCAGAGTAATAGGAGAGTTTACAAAAATGGCTATTGTAAAATGTAAACCTACTTCTCCGGGTCGTCGCCACGTTGTTAAAGTGGTTAACTCTGAGTTGCACAAAGGTAAGCCTTACGCCCCATTGCTTGACACTAAGAGCAAGTCTGGCGGTCGTAACAATACCGGTCGTATTACTGTTCGTCACGTTGGTGGTGGTCACAAGCAACACTATCGTCTGATCGACTTTAAACGTACTAAAGATGGTATCCCTGCTAAAGTAGAGCGTTTGGAATATGATCCAAACCGTAGTGCTAACATTGCACTGGTACTGTACGCAGACGGTGAGCGTCGCTACATCTTAGCCCCTAAAGGCTTAAAAGCTGGTGACACTATCCAGTCTGGTGTTGATGCACCTATCAAAGCTGGTAACACTATGCCGCTTCGCAACACACCATTAGGTAGTGTTGTTCACGCAATCGAACTTAAGCCTGGCAAAGGTGCTCAAATCGCCCGTGCCGCCGGTACTTACGCTCAGTTAGTAGCGAAAGACGGTGCTTACGTTACTTTACGTCTTCGCTCTGGCGAAATGCGTAAGGTTGAAGCCGATTGTCGTGCCACTTTAGGTGAAATCGGCAATGCTGAACACATGCTTCGCTCTCTGGGTAAAGCTGGTGCTTCACGCTGGCGCGGTGTTCGCCCAACCGTTCGTGGTGTTGCCATGAACCCGGTTGATCACCCACACGGTGGTGGTGAAGGTAAAACTTCAGGCGGTCGTCACCCGGTATCACCTTGGGGTGTACCAACTAAGGGTTACAAGACTCGTAAGAACAAGCGTACCGATAAGTTCATCGTACGTCGTCGTACTAAATAGTACATTTATTAGATATTAAGAGGATTCACCATGCCACGTTCTCTCAAGAAAGGTCCATTTATTGACCTACACTTGTTGACGAAGGTAGAGAAAGCGGTGGAAAGCGGGAATAAAAAGCCAATTAAAACTTGGTCCCGTCGTTCAATGATCATTCCAAACATGATTGGATTGACCATCGCTGTCCATAATGGCCGTCAACACGTACCTGTATTTGTAACTGATGAAATGATCGGTCACAAATTAGGAGAATTTGCACCAACTCGTACTTATCGTGGCCACGCTGCCGATAAGAAAGCGAAGAAGAAGTAAGGGGAAATTAAATGGAAGCAATCGCTAAACATAAATTTGCCCGCGGTTCTGCACAGAAAGCGCGTTTAGTTGTGGATCAAATCCGCGGCATGAACGTAGAGAAAGCCTTAGAAGTATTAACTTTCAGCAACAAATCAGCTGCTGTTTTAGTTAAGAAAGTGCTTAACTCAGCTATTGCCAATGCAGAGCATAACGAAGGTGCAGACATTGATGAACTATACGTTAAAACCATCATGGTTGACGATGGTCCTACAATGAAGCGTATCAAGCCTCGTGCGAAAGGTCGCGCGGATCGTATCCTTAAGCGTACTAGCCACATTACTGTGGTTGTATCTGATAGCTAGGAGATATTAGAATGGGTCAAAAAGTCCATCCAAATGGTATTCGCTTAGGTATCACTAAACCTTTCGCGTCTACTTGGTTTGCAAGTAGCAAAGATTTTGCTGACAATTTACACGGTGACCACCTGGTACGTGAATATTTGACAGAAAAACTTAAGCGTGCATCATTGTCAAAAATCGTAATCGAGCGTCCGGCTAAGTCTATCCGCGTTACAATCCACACGGCTCGTCCGGGTGTTGTTATCGGTAAGAAAGGCGAAGACGTAGAAAAGTTACGTTTAAAAGTATCTAAAATTGCTGGTGTTCCTGCTCAAATCAACATCGCTGAAGTACGTAAGCCAGAAATGGATGCGCAGCTTGTTGCCGAAAGCATTACTAGCCAGTTAGAACGTCGTGTTATGTTCCGTCGCGCCATGAAGCGTGCGGTACAAAACGCCATGCGTTTAGGTGCCAAAGGTATTAAAGTTCAGGTTAGCGGTCGTTTAGGCGGTGCAGAAATTGCCCGTGCTGAATGGTACCGTGAAGGTCGTGTTCCACTGCACACTTTACGTGCTGACATCGACTATGCAACAGCTGAAGCCAATACTACTTATGGTATTATCGGTGTTAAAGTTTGGATCTTTAAAGGTGAAGTGATCGGTGGTATGCCAACTCAGGCAGAGCCGGCTCAGAAACCTAAAAGAAAGAACAGCCGCAAGAGCAGTAAGTAGGGGACTAAGTAATGTTACAACCAAAACGTACTAAATTCCGTAAGCAAATGAAACTGCGTAACCGTGGTCTTGCACAGACTGGTAGCTCAGTTAGCTTCGGTACTTTCGGTTTGAAATCTGTTGAGCGTGGTCGTATGACTGCTCGTCAGATTGAGGCTGCTCGTCGTGCCATGACGCGTCACGTTAAGCGTCAAGGTAAGATCTGGATCCGTGTTTTCCCTGATAAGCCAATTACCAAGAAACCTCTTGAGGTTCGTATGGGTAAAGGTAAAGGTGGCGTGGAATATTGGGTTTGTCAAATCCTACCAGGTCGTGTTCTTTATGAAATGGAAGGTGTTTCTGAAGAGTTAGCTCGTGAAGCGTTTGCATTAGCAGCCGCCAAGCTACCATTCAAAACTACTTTCGTAACTAGAACGGTGATGTAATGAAAGCTAGCGAACTTAAAGAAAAGAGCATTGAAGAGCTTAATGCTGAATTACTGGAACTTTTGCGTGAGCAGTTTAACTACCGCATGCAAGCAAGTACTGGTCAGTTAGCTCAAACTCATTTGCTAAGACAAGTACGCCGCAATATTGCGCGCGTGAAGACTATCATAACTGAGAAGGCGGGCGCGTAATGAGCGAAGCTAAATTTCGTACAGTACAAGGTCGCGTGATCAGTGATAAAATGGATAAGTCTATCACTGTGCTGATTGAGCGACGTGTTAAACACCCAATTTACGGTAAGTTCATGATCCGTTCAACTAAGTTGAAAGCCCATGATGAAACTAACCAGTGTAAAGCAGGTGACGTAGTAACTATTCGTGAATGTCGTCCACTGTCTAAGTCTAAAAACTGGACTTTGGTTGACGTAGTTGAAAAAGCTTAATTGATTTTTTAACGTAACGTTAGATACTGAAACGGCCCCTTATGAAAATAAGGGGCCGTTTTTTATACAGGGAAGTATTTATCCGGCGGACTCAGGATAAGCAAAAGCTGGGGTTATTGCCTGTCCTGGCTTGCTCCACATTTTAACCCTATCAAATACCTGCTTCCCCAGTTTTAGCATGACTTTCATGTCACTGCCTGCCTTTACGGTTCATTATTGCTGTTACGGAATGGAAATTGCTGTCGCTCCGGATGTCAACTTAATGACATCAAATATCATAAAAGTAATGGAGTTGTAACCAATATGATGAATCGTTTAAATCTATATAAAAAAAACAATATCCTGAAAAGCCTGGTCCTATGCGCCTTATTCACCGTCGTTAACCAGGCACATGCCGCTTTGCTGGAGCGCACCATAGTGGTTGACGGAGGGCCGAATGTCGACGCTTATTATGATGATGTGCTGGATATTACCTGGTTAAAAAACGCCAACTTTATGGAAACAACAGATTGGGATGGTAACGATGAGACCTTCCGTAACTGGGCCGATGCAAAAACTTGGGTGGCACAGCTTTCCATTGGTGAATATGATGACTGGCGTTTGCCATCGGTACAGCCATTAGATGCAATAGATGGCTTTGATTATTATCAGACGCTCGATGGCAGTACGGATGTTGGCTATAACAGTACCAGTGAAATGCATGAACTGGCATATATGTTTTATGCCAACTTAGGGTTGGAGTCCCGAATCAACAGCAATAACACCTGGAATAGCAGATGGGTGGATTATAACTTCTATGAAGTTAACACTCAAAGTTTGGGTAACAGAATTGATATCGACAGCTTTTATAGTGCTCAATATTGGTATGATGAAGAATATGAGGCAAAAGCGGGTAATGCCTGGGTATTTGATACTCGAGTTGGTCGTCAGGTTGGCCTAAGCCAAACCCTTACCGGCGGCCGTGCCTGGGCGGTACGTGATGGCGATGTTGCTTCTGCCGTTACCAGTGAAGTTCCTGAGCCGGCATCGGTTTTCTTATTTGCATCTGCTTTGCTTGGTTGCTTTATCCGCAGGCAAAAGAAGTTTTGCTAATAATGTCTTGAAATAAAACAACCCGCCCCAAGAATAACCGGGTAGGCTGAAAAATAAGCGAAAAAGTTATGTTTGCCAGCTGTTTTTCAATCACTGGTTATTTTTTAGCTAAATAAAGTACCACTTTTTTGAAACTGGTGTTATAATCTCGCGCCCACCAAAAATGGGTGGCTTTAAAAGGCAGTGACGGGTCAAATTTCTGGCCTTGAATTTAATAACAGCGGAGCACATAACATGATCCAAATGCAATCACAGCTAGACGTTGCTGATAATAGCGGCGCTCGACGCGTGCAATGTATTAAGGTCCTTGGTGGCTCGCACCGTCGCTATGCACGCATAGGGGACATCATCAAAGTAGCCGTTAAGGAAGCAATTCCTCGCGGTAAAGTTAAAAAAGGTGATGTTCTTACTGCGGTAGTGGTGCGCACTAAAAAGGGCGTTCGTCGTCCGGATGGTTCAACTATCCGTTTTGACGGCAATGCGGCTGTAATGCTTAATGCAAGCTTACAACCAATTGGTACTCGTATATTCGGTCCAGTGACACGTGAACTACGTAACGAAAAGTTCATGAAAATTGTGTCATTAGCACCTGAAGTACTATAAGGGGTCACGATAATGGCATCTAAAATTCGTCGTGATGATGAAGTAATCGTACTTGCTGGTAAAGACAAGGGCAAGACTGGTAAAGTCACTAAAGTTCTTGTTGAAGAAGGCAAAGTATTCGTTGAAGGCATCAACTTAATCAAGAAGCATCAGAAACCTGTACCTCAGTTACAGCAGCCTGGTGGCATTGTTGAGAAAGAAGCATCCCTTCATGTTTCCAACGTTGCGATCGTTAATCCTGCTACAGGAAAAGCGGATCGTGTTGGATTTAGAGTTGAAGACGGCAAAAAAGTTCGTTTCTTCAAGTCTAACAACGAATTAATTTAATTGGAGTAAACGATGGCGAAACTGCATGATTTTTATAAAGATACAGTTGTAAGCGACCTTCAGAAGAAGTTCGAATACAAAAGTGTCATGCAAGTCCCTCGGATTGAAAAGATCACCCTGAACATGGGTGTTGGCGAAGCTATTACTGATAAAAAAGTACTTGAGCACGCCACAAATGATCTTACTGCAATCTCAGGTCAAAAGCCTATGGTTACTAAAGCTCGCAAATCTGTTGCCGGCTTTAAGATCCGTGAAGGCTATCCTATTGGAGCAAAAGTAACTCTACGCGGCGAGCGCATGTGGGAATTCTTAGAGCGTTTAATCTCTATTTCAGTTCCTCGTATCCGTGATTTCCGTGGCTTGAACCCTAAATCGTTCGATGGCCGTGGTAATTACAGCATGGGCGTGCGTGAGCAAATCATATTTCCTGAAATCGATTACGATAAAATCGATAAGATTCGCGGGTTGGATATCACTATCACAACTACTGCGCAATCTGATGAGGAAGGTCGTGCTTTGCTGACTGCCTTTAACTTCCCGTTTAAGAAATAAGGTGTAGAGTTATGGCTAAATCATCTATGAAGGCCCGTGAAGCAAAACGCGCCAAGCTAGTAGCACAGTACGGCGAAAAGCGTCGTGCATTGAAAAAGATCATCTCAAGTGTAGATTCTTCTGAAGAAGAGCGTTGGGATGCAGTACTGAAACTTCAAAGTCTTCCTCGTGACTCGAGCAGCAGCCGTCAACGTAATCGTTGTAACGTTACTGGTCGTCCACATGGTTACTTACGTAAGTTCGGCTTAAGCCGGATCAAGTTGCGTGAAGCAACTATGCGTGGTGAAGTTCCAGGTCTTAAGAAAGCTAGTTGGTAATTCACGGGAGTAAATGGTTATGATGACTGATCCTATCGCGGACATGTTTACACGCATCCGCAACGGTCAATCTGCAGCTAAGACTGCAGTAACAATGCCATCTTCTAAGCTAAAAGTAGCAATTGCTAACTTGCTTAAAGAAGAAGGTTATATTTCTGAGTTTGCAGTATCAGGTGAAGCAAAGCCTGAACTTTCAGTAACTCTGAAGTATTTTGAAGGTAAAGAAGTAATTGAAACAATCAAACGTGTTTCTCGTCCAGGTCTTCGTGTATACAAAGGTCGTGATGAGTTACCACAGGTATTAGCCGGTATGGGTATTGCCATTGTTTCTACTTCAAAAGGTCTGATGACTGATCGCGCCGCTCGCAATGCGGGTCTTGGTGGCGAAATCATCGGTTTCGTAGCGTAAGGAGCAGAACTATGTCTCGTGTTGCAAAAGCACCTGTCGAAGTACCTGCCGGCGTTACTGTAACGTTATCAGGTCAAGACATTAAAGTTAAAGGTCCAGTAGGCGAATTATCTCGCACAATTCACAGCCTGGTTAAGGTTTCTCAAGAAGAAAACCTGATCAAGACTACGATTGCCAGCGAAGAGAAAGGCGCATGGGCTCAAGCCGGTACTGCACGTGCTTTAATCAACAATATGGTTGAAGGCGTAAGTAAAGGTTTTGAAAGAAAGCTTATCTTAAACGGTGTTGGTTACCGTGCGAAAGCTGCAGGTAAGAACTTAAACTTATCTTTAGGCTTATCTCACCCGGTTGATCACCCAATCCCTGAAGGGGTTACCGTTGAAACTCCGAGCCAGACTGAAATCACACTGAAAGGTGCTGACAAGCAGTTGGTTGGTCAAGTAGCAGCGAATATCCGCGCATACCGTAAGCCTGAGCCTTATAAAGGTAAAGGTATCCGTTATAGCGACGAAAATGTTCGCCGTAAAGAAGCTAAGAAGAAGTAGGGTAATACGATGGATAAGAAAACATCTCGTTTGCGCCGCGCTAAACGCGCTCGTGCAAAAATCAGCGAGCTGGGTGCGAATCGTTTAGTCGTACACCGTACTCCTCGCCACATTTACGCGCAATTGATCGCGCCAACTGGTTCTGAAGTAATCGCTGCTGCGTCTACTTTAGACAAAGAAGTTAGTGCTCAATTAGAGAAAACAGGTAATGTTGCGGCTGCCGCTGCGGTAGGTAAAGCTATTGCAGAACGTGCTACTGCCAAAGGCATCACATCAGTTGCTTTTGACCGTTCTGGTTTCCGTTACCACGGACGTGTTAAAGCATTAGCAGAAGCAGCTCGTGAAGCTGGTCTTCAGTTCTAGGAGTTGACGATGGCTAATCAAGAAAACACTCAACAAAGTGATATGGCTGAAAAGCTAATCGCCGTTAACCGCGTATCTAAAGTGGTTAAAGGTGGTCGTATTTTCAGTTTCACTGCACTAACAGTAGTTGGTGACGGCAACGGGCGCGTTGGTTTCGGTTACGGTAAGGCACGTGAAGTTCCTGCTGCAATCCAGAAAGCGATGGAAAAAGCTCGTCGCAACTTAGTAACTGTTGACCTGAAGGGTACTACTCTTCAGCACCCTATCAAGGGTCGTCACTCAGGTTCTAAGGTTTACATGCAGCCTGCTTCTGAAGGTACAGGTATCATCGCCGGTGGTGCGATGCGTGCAGTACTTGAAGTTGCTGGTGTACAGAACGTATTGTCTAAGGCATACGGTTCTACTAACCCAATCAACGTAGTTCGCGCTACTATTTCTGCCCTGGCGAATATGCATTCTCCAGAAGCAGTTGCAGCTAAGCGTGGCAAAAGCGTTGCCGACATTTTGGGGTAATTGAGCATGGCTAAAACAGTTAAAGTAACTCAATATAAAAGCTCTATCGGTCGTTTACCGAAGCACAGAGCAACTTTAAAAGGTCTTGGTTTACGTCGTATCAACCATACAGTGGAGTTAGAAGATACTCCTTCTGTACGTGGTATGATTAATCAAGTATCTTATATGGTTAAGGTGGAGGATTAATAATGCATTTAAATACTTTATCTCCTGCACCAGGTGCAAAGAAAGCCAAGAAGCGCTGTGGTCGCGGTATTGGTTCCGGCATTGGTAAAACAGGTGGTCGCGGTCACAAAGGTCAGAAGTCTCGTTCTGGCGGTAGTGTTCGTCCAGGTTTCGAAGGCGGTCAAATGCCATTGAAACAACGTTTGCCTAAATTTGGTTTCACGTCACGTAAAGCTCTGGTTCGCGCCGAGGTACGTTTACATGAACTGAATAGCATCAAGGGTGATGTTGTCGATATTCACGCGCTTAAAGACGCTAACCTGATCACGCGTAACATCGAAACAGCTAAAATCATGCTGTCCGGTGAAATCAATCGTCCATTGACGGTTCGCGGTTTAGGTGTTACTAAAGGTGCACGTGCAGCAATTGAAGCTGCTGGCGGAAAAATCGAGGAATAATACAGATTATGGCTAAACCAGGTATGGATAACAAAGCGCAGGGCGGATTGTCCGAGCTTAAGCAACGTTTATGGTTCGTATTCGGAGCATTAATTGTCTTCCGTTTGGGATCATTTGTGCCAATCCCTGGTATTGACGCCGCTGTATTAGCTCAGCTGTTTGAACAGCAAAAGGGTACCATCGTAGAAATGTTTAACATGTTCTCCGGTGGCGCCCTTGAGCGAGCCTCAGTATTGGCCTTGGGTATTATGCCGTACATTTCGGCTTCGATTATCATGCAACTGCTGACCGTGATTCATCCGGCCATGGCAGAGCTGAAAAAAGAAGGTGAAGCGGGACGTCGTAAGATCAGCCAATACACACGCTACGGCACTTTAGTTCTGGCGACTGTACAGTCAATAGCGATTGCTAAGAGTTTACCGGGTATGATGCCTGGGCTGGTGATTAATGCCGGCTTCAGCTTCTACTTCGCTGCTGTGGTCAGTCTGGTCACCGGTACCATGTTCTTAATGTGGTTAGGTGAGCAGATCACCGAGCGCGGGATCGGAAACGGTATTTCAATCCTTATTTTCGCAGGTATAGTTGCCGGTATGCCGTCTGCTGTTGGTCAAACCGCAGAGATGGCGCGTCAAGGTGAATTGCACTTATTGGTATTATTGCTGATTGCCGTTGTAGTATTTGCCGTCACTTTCTTAGTGGTATTTGTTGAGCGTGGGCAACGTCGTATCGTTGTTAACTACGCCAAGCGTCAGCAGGGCCGTAAGGTCTTCGCCGCGCAAAGCACACATTTACCGTTAAAAGTGAACATGGCCGGTGTTATACCGCCAATCTTTGCTTCTAGCATTATCTTGTTCCCGGGCACGCTTGCGAGCTGGTTCGGACAGGGTGACGGTGTTGTTGCTGACTTCTTACA
Source organism: Thalassomonas sp. RHCl1 (assembly GCF_947387555.1). GTDB lineage: Bacteria > Pseudomonadota > Gammaproteobacteria > Enterobacterales > Alteromonadaceae > Thalassomonas. Next base: position 120,463 of record NZ_CANDNZ010000017.1, on the reverse strand, counting down.
GGAAATGGCGATTGCTATTTCTCCGGGTCAGCCGCTATACGTGATGTTATTGTCAGCAGCGATTATCTTTTTCTGCTTCTTCTACACGGCATTGGTATTCAATCCGCGTGAAACAGCAGATAACTTGAAAAAGTCAGGTGCGTTCATTCCGGGGATTCGTCCGGGGGAGCAAACGTCCAAATATATCGATAAAGTAATGACACGGTTAACCTTAGCGGGCGCCTTGTATATTACCTTTATTTGTTTGGTTCCACAGTTTATGATCATGGCATGGGACGTTGGGTTCTATTTCGGCGGTACATCATTATTGATTATCGTGGTAGTGATCATGGACTTTATGGCACAAGTACAGACTCATTTGATGTCTCATCAATATGACAATGTACTTAAGAAAGCTAACCTAAAAGGCTACAGCCGTTAGGTCAGTCAGTTACTTAAAGTAGTAACAAACGGAGTAATAAGATGAAAGTTCGTGCATCCGTAAAAAAGATTTGCCGTAACTGTAAAGTTGTGAAACGTGCTGGTGTTGTTCGTGTTATTTGCAAGAGCGACCCTAAGCATAAGCAACGTCAAGGTTAAATCTTTTTGAAGTGCCATTGTCGATTTCAAGATAAATGGCACTTTAATTTGCAAAAAAGCGTCTGGTTGAGTATCCTAACGGGCTTTTCAACCAATGAAATTTTAATTTGAATAGGAGATGTGTTAGTGGCCCGTATCGCTGGCATTAACATCCCTGATCGTAAGCATGCAGTAATCGCCATTACTGCGATCTACGGTATCGGTGCAACCCGTGCAAAAGCTATTTGTGCGGCTACTGGTATTGCAGAGTCAACTAAGATCAGTGAATTGGACGAAGCACAAATTGATTTGCTTCGTGCTGAAGTGGATAAATACACCGTTGAAGGTGATTTACGCCGTGAAGTATCAATGAACATCAAGCGTCTTATGGACCTTGGCTGTTTTCGTGGCATCCGCCATCGTCGCAGTCTTCCTCTACGTGGGCAACGCACTAAAACTAATGCGCGCACTCGTAAAGGTCCTCGTAAGCCAATTAAAAAGTAACGAGGGACTAGACAATGGCAAAAACACCAGTTCGTACGCGTAAGCGCGTCAAAAAGCAAGTTGTTGATGGTATGGCTCATATCCATGCTTCTTTTAACAACACAATCGTAACCATTACTGACCGTCAAGGTAATGCACTTTCTTGGGCTACTGCCGGTGGTTCTGGCTTCCGTGGTTCACGTAAGTCTACCCCGTTTGCTGCCCAGGTTGCTGCAGACCGTGCAGGTAAAGTTGCACAAGAGTTCGGTTTGAAGAATATTGAAGTTTTCGTTAAGGGTCCGGGTCCAGGTCGTGAATCTGCCATCCGTGCCTTAAATGCTGCTGGTTACAAGATAACCAACATCACTGACGTAACACCTATTCCTCATAACGGTTGTCGTCCGCCTAAAAAGCGTCGCGTTTAATTGGCACTTTTAGGATAGTTGGAGAAAGAACATGGCTAGATATTTAGGTCCTAAGCTTAAGCTTAGCCGCCGCGAAGGAACTGACTTGTTCCTGAAAAGCGGTGTTAGAGCAATTGACACTAAATGTAAAATCGAAACGATTCCTGGTCAGCACGGCGCCCGTCGCGGTCGTTTGTCTGATTACGGTATTCAACTTCGTGAAAAACAAAAAGTTCGTCGTCTTTACGGCGTCCTTGAGAAACAATTCCGTAACTACTACAAAGAAGCGGCTCGTCTGAAAGGCAACACAGGTGAAAACTTGTTACAACTTTTAGAGAAGCGTTTAGATAACGTAGTTTACCGTATGGGTTTTGCAAGCACACGTGCTGAAGCTCGTCAACTCGTTAGCCACAAAGCTATCGTGGTAAACGGAGTTGTTGTGAATATTCCATCTTTCACTGTTAAAGCTGAAGATGTGGTTTCTGTTCGTGAAAAGTCTAAAACTCAAGCCCGTATCGTTGCGGCTTTAGAGTTGGCTGACCAACGCGAAAAGCCAGTCTGGGTTGAAGTAGATAATAAGAAAATGGAAGGCGTGTTCAAACGTGTTCCTGATCGTTCAGATTTATCTGCTGAAATTAATGAACAGTTGATTGTTGAACTTTACTCTAAGTAGAGTGCACTTTAAGAGAGGACATAATGCAGGGTTCTGTAACCGAATTCCTTAGACCGCGCCTGGTAGATGTTGAAACTGTTAGTGCAACTCGCGCTAAGGTCACATTAGAGCCATTAGAACGTGGTTTTGGTCACACTTTAGGTAATGCGTTGCGCCGCATTCTTTTATCTTCAATGCCGGGTTGTGCTGTAACTGAAGTTGAAATCGACGGTGTATTACACGAATACAGTAGTAAAGAAGGTGTTCAAGAAGACATCATCGAAATACTGTTAAACCTTAAAGGACTTGCTATAGGTCTAGAAGGCAAAAACGAAGCCACTCTTACCTTAACTAAGTCTGGTGAAGGCCCTGTAACGGCAGCTGATATCCAGCATGACGGTGATGTGACTATCGCTAACCCTAACCATGTGATCTGTCATTTGACAGGTGACGGTTCTGTTAGCATGCGCATCAAGGTAGAGATGGGACGTGGTTACGTACCGGCTTCTACGCGTCGTAATGCCGAGGAAGAAGATCGAGCAATCGGACGTTTGCTGGTTGATGCTTCATACAGTCCTGTTGAAAGAATTGCCTATGATGTTGAGTCTGCACGTGTTGAACAACGTACTGACTTAGACAAACTGGTCATCGACATGGAAACTAATGGCATATTAGATCCGGAAGAAGCTATCCGTCGCGCGTCAACCATCCTGGCCGAACAGCTGGATGCCTTTGTTGAGTTACGTGATGTGACCGAAGTTGAGCAAAAAGAGGAAAAACCTCTGTTTGACCCAATTTTACTTCGTCCTGTTGATGATTTGGAACTTACTGTTCGTTCAGCAAACTGTCTGAAAGCAGAAGCAATTCAATATATCGGTGATTTAGTACAGCGTGCTGAGGTAGAACTTCTGAAAACACCTAACTTGGGTAAGAAGTCTCTAACCGAAATCAAGGACGTATTAGCGTCTCGTGGTCTTTCTCTGGGCATGCGCCTGGAAAACTGGCCACCTGAAAGCATCGCTGATAACGACTAAATCGATCATCGTTTTTTACTAGTTGAGATAAGGATTAACTTATGCGCCATCGTAAAAGCGGTCGCCAGTTAAACCGTAATAGCAGTCATCGCCAGGCGATGTTCCGCAATATGGCAAGCTCTTTGGTTAAGCACGGCGTTATCAAAACGACTGTAGCCAAAGCTAAAGAACTACGTCGCGTCGTTGAGCCACTGATCACATTGGCTAAAACTGACAGTGTAGCAAACCGCCGTTTGGCTTTTGCCCGCACACGCGACCAAGAAGTAGTTGGTATTTTATTTAATGAACTTGGTGAGCGTTACCAAGAACGTCCAGGTGGATACACTCGCATTTTAAAATGTGGTTTCCGTACTGGTGATAAAGCACCTATGGCATACGTAGAGTTAGTAGATCGTCCAGTTGTTGAAGAAACAGCTGAAGTGACTGAAGAAGCTAACACCGAAGCTTAATTTGGCAACTTGCTAAATTAACGGTATGCATTAAAACGGAGCCTCGGCTCCGTTTTTTATTGCCTGCTTTTTAGCGGCAGATGCTTAGCTCAGGTGTTGCGGTAAGTTTACACTGATTATTTTCTCAGCTGGCGTCACTTGACCGCCGCCATTTTTCCTCGTATAACAAGTTGTCACATTAACCAGGAAAGTTATTCATGTCTTCTCGAAACCCGATTATTGCCGTAACGGGCTCCTCAGGTGCAGGAACATCCACCACCACAGAATCCTTTGAACATATCTTCCGCTCTTTGGGGATACGCTCTGCCCAGGTGGAAGGGGACAGTTTTCACCGGTTTTCCCGTCAGGAAATGGATCTGGAAAAACGCAAAGCCAGAGAAGAAAACCGCAATATCAGCTATTTCGGCGATCAGGCCAATGATTTTGATGCCCTGGAAAAGCTGTTTAAGGACTATTCGGAAACCGGTAAGGGCAAAATGCGCCGTTACCTGCATACCTTTGACGAAGCGGTACCCTATAACCAGATGCCGGGCACTTTTACCCCCTGGGAAGACTTAGGGGAAGGCACCGATTTGCTCTTCTATGAGGGGCTGCACGGCGGCGTCGTGACGGAAAATAATGATGTCGCCCAGCATGTTGACCTGCTGATCGGCATGGTGCCTATCGTTAACCTGGAGTGGATCCAGAAGATCATTCGCGATACCAGCCAGCGGGGCCATAGTCGTGAGTCGGTCACCGCCAGTATCGTACGCAGTATGGAAGATTATATTTCCTTTATCACACCACAGTTCTCCCGTACCCATATTAATTTTCAGCGGGTGCCGACGGTGGATACCTCAAACCCTTTTAGCGCCAAGGCCATTCCTTCATCCGACGAAAGTTTTGTGGTCATTCGCTTTAGGGAAGTGACCGATATTGATTTTCCCTATTATCTGAGCATGATTGATGGTTCTTTTATGTCCAGAGTTAATACTTTGGTGGTGCCGGGCGGCAAGATGGGGCTGGCGATGGAGTTGATCTTAACCCCTTTTATCCGGGATTTGATCAAGAAGAAAGAAGAAGCCAATAAACAGCTGGACTGGATGAGCGATCTTTAAAAGCTCATTTGGCCGGAGAGCATGAGCCAACCGGCCGCAGTATTGTTTACCTGCTTGAGATCAGTCCTGGTTGACGATTTCAAAGTCGTGAGTGATATTCACTGACTTGTTCAGCATCAGGGCCACCGAGCAGTATTTGTCGGCAGAGAGGTTCACAGCCCTTTCTACCTGCTTTTCACTGATATCCTTACCCGTTACCACAAAATGCAAATGTATGTCTGAAAAGAGCTTAGGGACGCTGTCAACGCGTGTTCCTGTGATATCCACATGACAGCCGGCTATTTTCTGGCGGGACTTCTTTAAAATACTGACCACATCTACCGAAGAGCAGCCCCCCAGGGAGATCAATACGTTCTCCATCGGGCTCGGGGCCAATTCACCGTTATTGGCATCTAACACTACACTATGACCGCTCTCTGATGTGCCCAGAAACAAGTCGTCAGAAACCCATTTTACCTTTGCTTTCATGCCGCTATTCTCTTTATATGCTTGGTTGGTTTAGCGCTATTCTAACCAAGGCGGTGCTGCCAGGCCAGTAAAAAGCGGGCAGCTTTCATGGAGCAGGCGAAGGGAGTCTGTTGGCGGCTGTGGCCGGAAAGTTGGCTGTGGTGCTGGGGCGGCGCTATTGCCGCATAAAAAGCTTTGCGCTTTAGGATTATTCTATGCTTTGAAATTCAGGGGAGTTAATTTCGGTATCGAATAAGTTCTTAATTAAGCCGGCAAATTCGACGATAAAATTGAGTTGTTCCTCGGTGACCTGGTTATTGATAATGCCGGAGAGAATTTCTTCGAGATCATAAACGATTTCGTCTACCTCCCGGATGATCATATTCCTTTGGTTAAAGGTTAACTCGGTATTCTGGCTGCACACCATGATGATCTGCTCGCTTAATTCTTCCTCTATCATCGACATTATTGAGCTGTGGCTGGCTTTGGCCGGGGTCGGGTTGGCGGTTAACTCTTCTTCTGAACTCTCAAAGATGCTCAGGTGCTCAGTTAAGTACTCAATAATATGCATATAACCTTGGGTATTGGTAACCATAATAATGTCGTCAGCGTCCGGCTTTAGGATTAATTATAGCGGCTACTTTACTCTAAGTTATGGTTGATATTCAATAAATAGCTTTTTTGCTGATATCAAAAGGCAAATTCAGTTTTTGCCTGCCCGGGCATTCGTTATACCCTGGTGCGCATTGCTAGTACTGTGGTTTTAAGGCTTGTTTTTAGAAGGTTAGTGGCGATTCACCCTTAGAAATAAGCCCTGAATTTCAGGGCTTATTGGCAAACAGCTGGTAAAGTGCCTTGGTGGCTAGCTGTTCGTTCATATCAGTTCACAGGCAGAGCTGATATTTTATTACCGTGTGCTATTAGGCGGCGTTAGTGCTTTCAAAAATCTTGTCGGCAGAAGCGGCGACAAAACCTGAATATAATTCACCGTCGGTTAACGGGTAACGCTTGGCGAACTCGTAAAAGCAGCTTGGGATTGCCATGGTCTTATCGCTGAAGGTAACTTCGGCTTTATCGGCCAGGGTCGAGCTCTGCTCAAGCTTCACCGCTTCATCCCCTTTAATTTCACCGCCGGAGGTATTGAGCTTGAAACCGCCTTGTTTCACGGCTTCATTGACAGCTTCAATAGAATCGAAGTTTTCCAGGTGGTTGATGCTGACGGTGAAGTGGTTGGCGCGATAACCCCAGGCGGCAAGCCAGGCAGCGTATTCGCTTTCACCAAGCAGGGTCTGGTACTCGGTTGAGCTTACCTGCCAGGGAGCACCGCTATAGAGGAAGTCTTCGCGTGTTGCGATATCGTTATCCAGGCCATCGACCAGTTTATGGATGATGGCTTGTGCCTGCTCGGACAATTGCTCAACTAATAATTCGCTGATGAATACCTTAGGCAAAGTGCTGTCGCTGTGCTCGAAGTGCTTGGCATAAAGTTTTTTGGCTTCGAAGTGATATTCGCCGCATTCCTTGTATCCCAGGGCCAGCAGGTGAGCTGCCAGCTTGTCCAGGTTAACTTTTTCCAGGTTAAAGGTGCGGTAGGCCACGTGATCGTTGATCACATCGTTTCCTGAGCCCAGCAGCTGGTGTACCTGCTTGGCAGAAGGGGTAACATCCAGGTAGTTTTTCCAGATGTTATCGAACAAGGCAGTGATTTTAGAGGTCATAATCATATCCTAGTAATGCTTAAAAAGAATAACTTCAGTAAATAAAAAGGTTGAATCCGGGGTTGCAGGCTGGCTTGCGCTGAGCTTTGATGGTTATAAAACGAGCATTTTAAAGTTTTTACTTTAAAATTTCTATCTGAAAGTTTTACTTTAAAGCTTTTACTTAAAGCGCTTGTTTAAAGTAAGGCAGCATTAGCGGCAAACGGGCATGCGAAAAATCCGACAGGACATCAGATTTGGTCTATGTTCTTAAAAAAGCCGGGCCTTAACCCGGCTGTTTGTCTGGTGTAGCTTAATGACATCAGCAAGTTATCTACTTGAGCCTTTGAAGATTAAATGGATAATCCAGGGCTCAGGCTGGCCGGTAAGGCTACTTGCTCTGCTTCAACCGAGGCTACCGGGTAGGCACAGTAGTCGGCGGCATAATAGGCGCTGGCTCTGTGGTTACCGCTGGCACCGATCCCGCCAAACGGCGCGGCGCTGCTGGCGCCTGTGATCGGCTTATTCCAGTTGACGATACCGGCACGGATACGGCGGAAGAAGTGGTTGTACAGGTCTTCGCTGTCGCTTAGCAGGCCGGCGGATAAACCAAAGCCGGTGTTGTTGGCTTCATTAATGGCAGCATCGAAGTCACTGTAGCGGTAGATTTTCAACAGCGGGCCAAAATGTTCTTCATCCGGCATGGCATCGATAGCCGTCACATCAACAATACCCGGGGTCACAAAACCGGTACCGGCTTCTTTGTGTTCCATGGTCAGTAAAGACTTACCACCCATATCAAGCAGGGCTTGCTGGGCTGCCACTAAACCTAAGGCGGCTTTTTCCGAGATCATAGAGCCGATAAACGGCTGGTCTTCATCGTCAAAATAACCGATCTTGATGTTTTTGGTCACTTCAATCAGCTTGGCAATGATGGCATCGCCCTGTTCGCCGTTTTCGATAAACAAACGACGGGCACAGGTACAACGTTGCCCTGTGGTGATAAAGGCCGACTGGACGATATCGTGTACTACGGCATCGATATTGGTGACATCTTTAACCACTAACGGGTTGTTGCCGCCCATTTCCAGCGCCAGGATTTTACCCGGCTGGCCGCCGAACTGCTCATGCAGCAGGTGACCTGTGGTCGAGCTGCCGGTAAAGAATAAACCGTCAATACCGGGGTGGCCGGCAAGGGCTTTACCGGTATCGACTTCACCTTGAACCATGTTGATAACGCCGGCCGGTAAACCTGCGGCCTGCCATAGTTTTAAGGTTTCTTCTGCCACTTTAGGAGTCAGTTCGCTCGGTTTGAAGACTATGGTATTACCGGCAATTAATGCAGGTACGATATGGCCGTTCGGCAAATGTCCCGGGAAGTTATAAGGACCAAATACCGCGACTACACCGTGAGGTTTGTGGCGGATAAAGGCTTTGGCGCCGGGCATAGGATTTTCTACCGTGCCGGTGCGCTCTTCAAATGCCTTAAGGGAGATGGCCACTTTGCCTATCATAGCGCCGACTTCGGTGCGGGTTTCCCATAACGGCTTGCCGGTTTCTTCGGCGATAGTCACGGCTAAGGTTTCTTTATTTTCCGTCAGCTGTTCGGAAAACTTGGTCACGATTTCAATACGCTTTTCCAGCGCCAGATCGGCCCAGCTCTCAAAGGCGGTACGGGCAGTCTTGATGGCGTTATCGACTTGCTCGGCAGTGGCGGTTTCACCTTGCCAGATCACTTCATTGCGTGCCGGGTTTAACGAGCTTATCGCGTGACCCAGGCCGGCTTGCCATTCACCATTAATAAATTGAACAGGATTAGACATTGTATATTCCTCTATAGGCTTTGGCGGTTTTACACGCAAAGCCTACATTGATAAAAACGTGTGTTAGTTGGCGATCAGACGTACCCAGTCGCCTTCGCCTACCTGTAATGCATCGGCTGCTTCCTGGCTGATCACCACCTGGTTGGCGGTGGCTCTTAATGAGGCAGTTACCTGCACCCCTCTAAATTGCTCAACCTTAGTATTACAGATAATATAATTTTCCGTGTCGCTGACATCGCCGATAATTACCTGGCATTTGTTGCTGTCGCGTACGGTTTTGATCGATTCCCGTGTGGCTTCTACCGTAGGGCCGCCATCGAAAATATCGACATAACCGCGGCGGGCAAAACCTTCTGCTTCAAGCAGGCGCAGGGCGGGTACGGTTTTGGTGTGTACCTTGTTGATCACTTTTTGCGCTTCGTCGCTGAGCAGGTTGACATAAATCGGGTATTTCGGCATCAGTTCGGCGATAAACTCTTTTTTGCCTATGCCGGTGAGGTAATCTGCCGTAGGGAAATCGAGGGAGAAGAAATGCTCTTCTAACCAGTCCCAGAAAGGCGAGCGCCCCTGTTCGTCCGAAACGCCGCGCATTTCGGCGATCACTGTCTCGGAGAAACGTTCGGTATGCTCGGCAATAAACAGGAAACGGAACCGGGACAGGAAGCGGCCGTTGTTGTTTTTCCTGTGGCCTTCGCTTAAAAATAAGGTACAGATCTCGGAAGCACCGGTGTAGTCATTACACAGGGCCAGGGTTTCCACCGTGTTGTAAATACCTAACTCACGCGAGCTGTGTACCACCTTGCCCAGGTGGTAGTGATAGAAAGCGTCATCCAGACCTACCGCGGCTTCGATGCCGCTGGTGCCGACAACGGTACCGGTTTCGGTATCTTCCATCACAAAAAGGTATCCTTCATCTCCCGGTTGAGTTACTTCTTTGGTAAAAGATGCTTCGGCACGCGAGATGCGTTTTCTTAATAACTCTTCATTAACCGGCAGTGATGTAAAACCGTGTCCTGATTCGACAGCAATACGGTGCAGGGACTCATAATCGCTGTTTTGAATAGGGCGTATAATAATCATAGAATTTTCTCAATCGGTGAAAAGGGTGCTTACCGGCAAAGACCGGTAAGCGATAAGCACTTACCGGTTAGGCTTGGGCTAATTTAGCGACGGCTTTTTCAAAACGTGCCAGGCCTTCGGCGATATCTTCATCAGGAATAACCAGAGAAGGGGCGAAACGCACGATATTGGCGCCGGCAACCAGGGTCATCACCCCTTCTGCCATCGCGGCATTTAAGAAGTCTTTGGCTTTACCCTGGTAGGCTTCGGTTAATACCGCACCGATCAATAAACCTTTACCACGGATTTCAGAGAATACTTTGTATTTCTCGTTGATGGCATTTAAACCGTCAACGTAAAGCTGGGCTTTTTTGCTAACACCGGCTAATACTTCAGGATCGCTTACTACGTCAAAAGCAGCTTCACCAACGGCACAGGCCAGCGGGTTACCGCCGTAGGTGCTGCCGTGGGTACCGATTTTCAAGTGTTTGGCAATTTCAGTGGTGGTCAGCATAGCGCCGATTGGGAAACCGCCGCCCAAGGCTTTAGCCGTAGTCATGATGTCAGGCGTTACACCTAAGCCCATGTAGGCATAAAGCTCACCGGTACGGCCAACACCTGTTTGAACTTCATCAAAGACCAACAGGGCGTTGTGCTGGTCACATAGTTCGCGTACGCCTTCAACGAATTCTTTGGTTGGTGAAACGATACCGCCTTCACCCTGCAGAGGTTCCATCACGATGGCACAGGTCTTATCGGAGATCAGCGCTTTAACGCTTTCCAGGTTGTTGTATTCGGCGTGTACGACATCGCCCGGCTTAGGACCAAAACCGTCAGAATAAGCGGCTTGTCCGCCTACGGTCACAGTGAAGAAAGTACGGCCGTGGAAACCTTGTTTAAAGGCGATGATTTGTGTTTTGTCTTCGCCGTGCACATCCAGGGCCCAGCGACGAGCCAGTTTTAAAGCGGCTTCGTTAGATTCTGCACCTGAGTTGGCAAAATAAACTTTTTCGGCGAAAGTACGGTCAACCAGCTTTTTCGCTAAACGCAGTGCCGGTTCGTTGGTCATGACATTAGATAGGTGCCAGATTTTTTCGCCTTGCTCTTTCAGGGCACTTACCAGTGCAGGGTGGCAATGACCTAAACAATTTACCGCGATACCGCCGGCGAAATCGATAAATTCACGGTCTTGCTGATCCCAAACACGAGAGCCTTGACCACGAACAGGAATAACCGAAGAAGGTGCATAGTTAGGTACCATTACATCATCAAATAATGCGCGGTCGACAGGGAAATGATTCGACATTTACTAATCCTCATGTTTACAGAGACTGTTATCTCTTTTGCTATAACAGATAAAAAATAGACGGTTAGTATGTCAGAATAATGCAATTATGTCTTGTGAAATCTTGCTCTAGCCCTTGATAAATAGGGGGTTTGCTGTTTTTATTCAGTTAAGTTGCATAATTATTTTACCCCGCGTTGAGGCGGAAATATAACTTCCGCCCCCCGCTTAATAGCTGCCTTTAAAAATCATCGGCTCGCTGAGCTTTCATAATTAATCAAAATTAATTGCAATTTAATTTGCCGGGCGTGATGTTGCTTTTTTCAGCAAGCTTTATCTTTTGCGGGATGAATATCCGGGGGGATAATCGCTAAGGGCTAGCTTACACCATTCAACGTAAAGCAAGATTAATTGAAATTTAATTTGATATGATCGATATCGCTTTTTTTCAGCAAGGCTATCTCTTTCGGGGTAAAATTTACCGCCGTCAATAAGGCCTTGGCTTCATTTTTGTCGATTAAATCTTCCCTGGCCAGGGAGCGGTAGGCGATATAGGTGCGTGCCTTGGCAACCACTTGTGCCACCGGAGACATTTTCTGCAGTTCGCCGGCGTAGGCGAGATCAAAAATCGGCTCGGTGACCTCGAGCCGGTCAAACCGCATCAGTTCTATCAGGTCGGCGCCAACCTTATTGCTGTGCTCTGTCATCAGTTTGAGCAGCAATTCCGGTGAGATTTCTGCCTGGACCAGCAAATCATGCAGGCGCTTGTCGCGGCTTTCGTATGCCTGGCGTAACTCCGCGTTATGCATTTCATTGAACTTGCTTAAAAAGCAGGTGATCACCGCGAGGTAACCGATACTGGACAAGATGGCGGCGGCAAAAGCACTATACCAGTCGAGTTCATTGTGCTCAGCCAGCACTTTAGCGGCCAGGGCCACCGACAGACCGTCATTCCACAGTTTCCTTTTCATCAGCGGGTAGGGATCTGTGGTGATCGGCAGCGCATGTTTGAGAATAAAGGTTGGCACTATCAGCTTGAGGTTGTCCAGGCCGACATAGCTGATGGCCAGGTTGGGTTCGCTGACTTTGACATCGGCTCTTTTGCGGTATTGGGGTTTGTTCACCAGGTTGACGATATCGCTTGCCAGCCAGGGCAGTAATTTGATCAGCGGGGTAATGCGGTTTACCGAGGCTGAGGGCAGCGACAGGATTTCCAAAATGGTCGGGGCAGCGTCTTCGAGGTTGAGAAAATGCCGGTAAAAGTTTTCTTTTTGGTCGAATTCCGCCATCACTTCTGTGGTTAGCTTGCTGAAAAAAACCGACATCACCTGATCGCGGAAATGTTTTTCGCCGTGTTCGGCGATGATTTTTTCCTGCTTGGCCTGCTCTTCAACTTCTAATAATTCCCGGCGGCTAAAGGTTTGTTCGCTATGTTGTTTCGCTGTCGGGTTAACCTGGCCGACGGTTTTATTGGCAAACTCTTTACTGATATATAAGCTCAGTGCCCGTTGGTAGAGGTTGGCCAGGGTCTTATTATTTTCAAAAATCAACATAGTTACAGTGCAATTTGTGCTTTACTCGAGGCAAGGTTTAAATAGTTGTTGCAGCCAAGGTAACATAAGTTTTTGCCAAAAAGGAATTCGCTTGTGTTAATACCGGTTTAAAAAGTTCTCGAGCAGGGTATGTCCCTGTTCGGTGAGAATGGACTCGGGATGAAACTGCACGCTGCTAATGGCAAGTTCCTTGTGCTGCAACGCCATGATTTCTTTCTTGTCCTGCACCTCATACCAGGCGCTGACTTCCAGGCATTCGGGCAAGCTACCGGGATTGACGATCAGCGAATGATAGCGGGTAACCTGTAAAGGGTTTTTTAATCCTTTGAACAGCCCCTGATTGTTATGGCGTATCTTGCTGGTTTTACCGTGCATCACTTGTGCCGCCTTTTCAACCTTAGCGCCAAAATGCTGGGCGATACACTGATGTCCCAGGCACACTCCCAACAGGGGAATTTTACCGCCAAAGCGGGCGACGACGTCCAGTGAAATACCTGCATCGTCCGGGGTGCAGGGGCCGGGGGAGATCACTATATAACGGGGGGCAAGTTCGGCTATGTCCTTTAAGCTGAGCTCATCATTGCGCTTAACCAGTACTTCCTGTCCCAGGGACTGAAAATAATGTGCCAGGTTAAAGGTAAAAGAGTCGTAATTGTCGATCATTAACAGCAAGGGAGTAACCTTTTAATAGCCGGACGGTGAAATTAAAGCAGGCTATTCTAATCCGCGGGAGGCAAGATTACACGGACTTTCTTTGTTTGTGGCAGGGGGAAGGAAAAGCCATGCCGGGCAACCGGCATGGCAGGCAGAGATGAGCTTAAGTTCGCCTTAGAACTTAGCCGCTACCTGGAACCAGATCTTGTCTGTATCTGAGCCATGGTCATCGGCATCATAGCTGGCGTACTTTAACAAGACGCTATAGTTTTTATCGACAGCATAGGCGGCCACCAGATCGATTTCAGAGCCCCAGTCAGCGCTGCCCTCGTCGGCAGAAAAATCATGGTAAGTGGCGCTTAATTTAATGCCGGAAACTTTGGTTTTGGCGGTGAAGTAGATATCTTCGATACCAGCGCCCGGGGTGGCTAAGAATTGATCGGCAAAACCCTGGAACTTATGCAAGGTTGCCAGTGGGGTAGTGAAACCGACACCGTTGTCGCTGCCCAATAATTCGTAGCCTGCCAGTACTTTCACCTGGCCCAGTTTAGTGCCCAGCTCCAGGTTGAGGTAATCGGCATCGAAATCTTTGTTGCTGTCTTTATAGTCGCTTTGTCTGGCATAGCTGGCGTTGGCAATGATGCCGCCGAAGTTACCGTTATAGCTGAGGCCGTAGGTTGAGGTTGACTTGTCGTCATTGTGGTCATATTCAAGCAGGTAGGCATAACCGCTTAGTTTATGATCTTTGTTGACCTTATAAACAGCATTGGTCAGATGGAATTCACCGTCTTCATCTGCTGCAGAGCCGCGCGGGCCGAAGATCTTGTTGATGTTATAGACATAGCTGTAGTCCAGGCTGAAAGCATCGCTGGCTTTATATTGCAAGCGGTAGCCGTCATAGGTTTGCTCGTTCTGGCGCCAGCCGACTCCGCCGACAAAACGCTGACCGCTGTGGAGAATACGCTGACGGCCGGCGGTAAAACTTGCTTTGCTGCCTTTAAATTGCAGGTAAAGCTGGTTGACGTCTGTGCCTTCCGGATCGACGATTTTCGGGTATTTGGTTTCACCGTTGCGGGTGCTGTTATAGTTGTCCACTATTGCCGTCACGTTATCTACTTCGGCGCCGACGGAGAAACCGTTATAGGCGCCGGTTTTTACCGTGATCCGGCTTTTCAGGGTCAGGGCGCTGGCATCATCTTTGATATTGTCCTGGTCGACATTTTCAAAACGGGCGCGGAAACTGAGATTGACTTTACTGTCGCCCAGGGCTTTTTTCACACCGTCGGCAACCGCAGTTTGTCCGGCAAGGGTTACCGGCGCAGTTAATACCGCTGCTGCGATTAAAGAGGTGGATAACGTATTTACGAGAGATTTCATAGTTATTCCTTTGACATTAGTGTTAAGAATACTTTGGTATTTAGTACATTAGCGAATTAGCGCTATTGACAGCTGATTAGTAACCGCGGAGCTGTAAGCCCTGGTTTTTATTTTTATGGCCGATATTTTCTCACGGGCCGGATAAAACAAGTTGATTTAAATCAAGCTGTATCTGGCTGTCGGTTATTTGGTGGAAATCCTTGATATATATCAAGGATTTTTGTTGTAGAGCCGAGGCGAGAACTTCTGGATCTGCTTTGGCGGGGGTCGTTTAAGATAAAATGATGCCGGTTTAACAATAAATGCATGATAAGTCCTTTTGCTGTTCGTGATTTATTTGCTTTTGCCTGCTGCAGCCTGGCTATCTGTGATGGCTTGGTCGTTCAGTGTTAGCCATTTTGATTGCCATAGCCCTGATTTTAACGAAAATAATATTTTAAGCTTAGTCTATGAGTGCTGCTTTGCCAGCAGAGGTAAGTCAACCTTTTGTCGTTTATTGACCACTTCGCCAACAATGATCAGGGCGGGGCCGGTGAAGTCATGCCATAAGGCTTGTTGACCGACGCTGCCAAGGGTAGTGCAGCATACTTGCTGCCCTGTGGTGGTACCCTGGTCGATAATGGCCATGGGCAGGTGTTTATCCATACCATGGTCTATCAGCTGATCGGCGATATCCGTTATGCGGTTTAAGCCCATATAAAACACCAGAGTGTCCCGGCTTGAAGCCAGGTTTTGCCAGTCCGGCTGCTCTGCCGGATTTTTAAAGTGGGCGGTAACAAAGCGTACCGACTGGCTGCAGCTGCGTTCGGTTAGCGGTATGCCGCTATAGGCGGCGCAGCCGCTGGCGGCGGTTATGCCCGGTATGATGGCAAAAGGAATATCATGGGCTGACAGCGCCCGGGTTTCTTCATTCAGGCGTCCGAAGATGCTGGGATCACCGCCTTTTAAACGCACCACCTGTTTACCCATAAGGGCGTGCTCAGTTAACAGCTGGCAAATTTTTTCCTGGGGCATGCTGTGGTGGCCGGCTCTTTTACCGACAAAAACCGTTTCGGTTTTTGCCGGTAAAAGCTTGAGTATCTCCTTATTGGCAAGCCAGTCGTATAAAACAATATCTGCCTGTTGCAACAGGCGATAGGCTTTAACCGTCAGCAGTTCAACATCGCCGGCGCCGGCGCCGATGAGATATACGCAGCCCCTGTGTCTTTGATGCTGAGTTGTTGTCTTGGCCGGTAATCCTCCTTTTACTAGTTTGTGTTGCATGTGAGTAACAAAGCCGTTTAAACGCAACCAGCTTTGATTGAAAAAACCTGAATTCATGTAATAACCTCTTCGGGTTCATCCGACGGGATGAAGGTGTGTACTAACGCCTGCTGTTTTTCGCTCTCTGGTTCCCTGGCCTGATGCTCCCGGAGCAGACTGCTGAGTTCGGTTTTGCAGGAGCCGCAGTTGGTGCCGCATTTCAGCGTGGCGCCTAAGGCATCGACACTGCTGATGCCGTCGTTTTCGATGGCGGCAAGGATATCCTGCTCATACACACTGAAACAGGAGCAGATTTTCCGCCCCTTGTTTTTCGGGGCTTTGGCCAGCAGCAGGGCATTAATTTGCCCGGCATCGGTTTCTTTACTTTCCAGCAGCTCGTTGAGCCAGCTGTCATTTAATTTGATTGGTTTATCACTGATAAAGACAAAGGCGTTAAAACCTTGCTCTGCCAAGGCAATAAGCTGGTGAGTGTGCTCATTTTGGTGGCTTAGCCAGCTGTTGCCTGCCTGGGAAGCCTGTGAAGCGCTGTCCTCGATGGTCCGGCTGATCTGCTGTTTCAGCTGCCCGGCTAAATCCGTGACTTCCTGCTCGAAATAACAGTGATAGACAGGCCCTTGTACGCCCTGATGCTGTATCCAATGGCAATGGCCGGGTAAACCGGCAGTGAAATTTTTCAGGGACAAAGGGCTGTAAATCAGCGCATATTGTTTAATCGCGGTTTTTTCCACTTGTACCGGCGCCTGTTTGAATTCCGGCTGCCCGGAAACCGGGTCGACAATGGCGGCGAATAATTGATTGGCGGTAGCGGATGAGGCAAATTCCCGGTTCCAGTGGATAGGAACAAATAATTGTTTGACATCAACATCGTCCGAGAGTTTTGCCTGCAAAAAAACCGCGCCGGTTTCATTGCTTACCTTGACCATCTCTCCATCACTCACCCCCAGAGATTGAGCGTCTGCAGGGTTAAGGGTGACTTCCGGCGCCTTAGTATGTTCCGCCAGGATATTCGCCTTGCCGGTACGTGTCATGGTATGCCATTGATCCCGCAAGCGGCCGCTGGTTAAGCTAAAAGGATAATCGGCAGAGCAGGCCAGCTTGGGTTTGGCCGGAGAGACGGCGATAAAATTGGCCTTACGGTTGTCGGTAAAGAAACTGCCGTCCGCCAGTATCCGGGCACAGCCCTGAGGGTATTTGGCATTCACCGGCCACTGGACGGGTCTTAGCCGGTCGTATTCATCCGTTGTCAGTCCGGTCAGCCCGGATAAGTCCAGCGCCCGGTCGCCGTTGTTGTTGCAGGCGGTGAGCCTGGCATGTTCGTCAAATATTTCTGCCGGTCCCGAGTAGTTAAAGCCCTGATCAAACCCCATGGCTTTTGCCACCCGGCTGATGATTTGCCAGTCATCGAGGGCTTCACCCGGCGGCGTTAATAACCCCCGCTGGCGTGAGATCCTGCGCTCTGAGTTGGTGACGGTACCGTTTTTCTCCGACCAGCTGCTGGCGGGTAACTTGACCTCGGCAAAGGCCAGGGTATCGTTGCTGGCGACGCAATCGGATACCACAACAAAGTCACAGTTGGCTAAGGCCCGCTCGACTTTGGCCCGGTCGGGCAGGCTGACGGCGGGGTTGGTGGCCATGATCCACACGGCTTTGACCTTGCCCTCGTTGATCTTATCGAATAAATCGGTCGCCTTATATCCGGGGGCGCTGGCGATGGTCGGGGATTGCCAGAAGTTTTGTACCAGCGCTCTGTGTTCGGGGTTGTCGATATCCATATGGGCCGCCAGCAGGTTTGACAGACCGCCGACCTCCCGGCCGCCCATGGCATTGGGCTGGCCGGTAATGGAAAAAGGACCGCAGCCGGGTTTGCCGATTTTACCGCTGGCGAGGTGGCAATTGATGATGGCATTACATTTATCGGCGCCGGAGCTGGACTGGTTGATGCCCTGGGAGAAAAAATTGATCACCCGTTTGCTCCTTAAAAACGCCTGGTATAAACGCTTTAATGCGCTTTCGCTGAGCTCACAATAGTCAGCGGTTTTTGCCAGGGTCCATTGCCTGGCCTGATCAAGACAGGCGGAAAAATTATTGGTGTACTTGTCTATGTATTGCTGATCCAGTCCCCGGTTATCGGCGAGGAAATTTAACAAGCCGTTAAATAAGGCGGCATCTGTGCCGGGTTTGAGCGGCAGGTGAATGTCGGCCAGTTCGGCGCTGGCGGTGCGCCTGGGATCTATGGCAAAAATTTGCAGCTTCGGATTGACGGCTTTGGCTTTTTCCATGCGCTGGAACAGCACCGGATGGGTCCAGGCGGCATTGGAGCCGGTTAACAGGATCAGATCGGTATTTTCCAGATCCTGATAACTGCAGGGCACCAGATCTTCGCCAAAGGCGCGTTTATAGCCGGATACCGCAGACGACATGCATAAACGCGAATTGGTATCTATATTAGCGCTGCCGATATAGCCCTTCATCAGTTTGTTGGCAACATAATAATCTTCCGTTAACAGCTGGCCGGAGCCGTAAAAAGCCACCGCATCCGGGCCATGTTCTTCGATGATTTGGCTGAACCTGGCGGCCACGGTTGCTATGGCCTTTTGCCAGCTGGTTTGCTTGCCGTCAACGACCGGGTGCAATAGCCGTCCCTGGTGGTGATTGGTGGCCAGTAAGTTGGTTCCTTTTACACATAAACGACCGAAATTGGCCGGGTGTTCCGGTGTGCCGCCCAGTTTAACCGCCTTGCCCTGCTCGACTGTGATATCAACGCCGCAACCGACGCCGCAATAGGGGCAACTAGTTTGTACACACTTACTTTCACTGCTTTGTTTATGTTTAATTAACTCACTCATCTTAACCTCTACTGCTGATAACGGGTGAAATGCCTTGTGATCAATCTAACGCCAATCCTGTTACGCCAATATCTGTACCTGTTCGTTTTCAATCCGGGTGGGGTAGTGGCGCACTGTGATGGCATCGTCATCCAGGCAGTGGCCGCTCGTTAATGAATACCTTTGTTTGTATAAGGGGGAAGCAACAAAAACCTCCCCCTGCTCGTCACCGGTAATGCCGCGGGAGAGCACGTTGGCCCTGCCTATGGGATCCCAGTTGGCGATAGAATATACCTGCTCGTTATTGATGAAAAAAATGGCCACCTGCTCATCCTGGTTGACTAAGGCGCATATGCCGGCGTCGGTGATCAAATCTTGTTTATGGCAGACGGTGTGCCAGTTTTTGTTATTAGCCATGGTTTTTCCTCTTATACAGGCCTGTTTTGGGTGATATCCAGGGTCGGGATCCGTTCCCCCCTGTGCTTTTCTTCCTCACGGGCCGGCCTGATTTGCGCCCGCTCGGTGACAAACTGGACATTGCTGTCACTTTTGCCGGAATTGACAAATTGACGGAAACGTTTCACTTTTTCCGGATTATTTATGGTGGTTTTCCATTCGCACTGGTAGCTGGCGACTATGGCTTGCATTTGCGCTTCGAGTTCATCATTGATGCCGAGATGGTCGTCGATAACCACAGATTTGGCATACTCCAGGCCCCCTTCGAGGTTTTCCAGCCAGACCGAGGTACGCTGCAACCGGTCCGCCATGCGGATATAAAACATCAGGTAGCGGTCGATATATTGCACTAAGGTTTTATCGTCCAAATCCGTGGCAAAGAGATCGGCATGTCTTGGTTTCATGCCGCCATTGCCGCTGACATAGAGGTTCCAGCCGTGTTCGGTGGCGATCACCCCGATATCTTTGCTTTGTGCCTCGGCGCATTCCCGGGTACAGCCGGACACGGCGAATTTAAGCTTATGGGGGGAGCGCAGGCCCTTGTATCTTTCTTCAAGAAATATTGCCATCGACATGCTGTCCTGAACCCCGTAACGGCACCAGGTGTCGCCGACACAGGATTTGACCGTGCGCAGGGATTTGCCGTAGGCGTGACCGGTTTCCATGCCGGCGTCGATTAATCGCTTCCAGATATCCGGCAGTTGCTCGACCCGGGCGCCGAATAAATCGATGCGCTGGCCGCCGGTGATCTTGGTGTATAAATTATATTGCTTGGCCACTTCGCCGATCACGATCAGTTTATCCGGGGTGATCTCTCCTCCCGGGATCCTGGGCACGACGGAATAAGTACCGTCCTTTTGCATATTGCCGAGAAAGATATCATTGGTATCCTGCAGCGGTATATGGGCGTCCTCCAGGATATAATCGTTCCAGGTTGATGCCAGGATAGAGGCCACCGTCGGCTTACAAATTTCACAGCCGAGCCCCTGGCCATGTTTACTGATCAGCTGCTCGAAGGTTTTGATCTGCTCGGCTTTGATAATGTGGAATAATTCGGTGCGGTTATAGGCAAAATGCTGGCAGAGATCTTTTTTCACTTCCACGCCGCGTTTGCCGAGCTCGGCTTCAAAGACATTTTTCAGTAGTGCGCTGCAGCCGCCGCAGCCGGTGCTGGCCTTGGTGCAGGACGTGAGCTGTTTAAGCTCGGTGTTGCCGTTGTCTATGGCAGAGATGATATCGCCCTTGGTGACATTGTGGCAGGAGCAGATGGTGGCGGTATCCGGCAGGCTCTCGGCCCCCAGTGCAGGTTTTTCTCCCTGCAGGCTTGGCAGGATCAGGCTTTCCGGCATCTCGGGTAATTCAATGCCGTTGAGGGCATATTGCAATAAGGTATCATAATCCTCGGTATCCCCCACCAGCACGGCGCCGAGCAGGTGTTTGCCGTCGGGACTGACGACAATTTTTTTATAGGTTTGCGCCACCTGGTTTTCATAGGTATAACATCTGGCCTGAGGGGTTTTGCCGTGGGCATCGCCGATAGAGCCGACATCGACCCCCATCAGCTTTAACTTGGTGCTCATGTCTGCCCCGGTAAACTGCTTGTCTTCGCCCTGGATATGGGCGGCGGCGACTTTAGCCATCTGGTATCCCGGGGCTACCAGGCCAAAAATAAAGTTATTCCACAGGGCGCATTCGCCGATGGCGTAAATATCTTTATCTGAGGTCAGGCAATGGTTATCCACCACTATGCCGCCGCGCTCACCCAGGGCGAGATCAAACTCCCTGGCCAGGTTGTCGTAGGGACGGATGCCGGCGGAAAACAAGATCAAATCGGTTTCCAGGTGACTGCCGTCGGCGAACTCCATCCTGTGGTTGCAATCCTGACCATGGGTAATGATGTTAGTGGCTTTTTCGGTATGCACCTTGACGCCGAGCGCTTCGATCATAGATCTCAGCAGCTGCCCGCCGGACTTGTCTAACTGCACCCCCATTAATTGCGGGGCAAATTCCACCACATGGGTTTCCAGTCCCAGTTGTTTGATGGCATTTGCCGCTTCCAGCCCGAGCAGGCCGCCGCCGACGACAACGCCGACTTTACCCTGGCGGGCGGAGTGTTCGATGGCGGCTAAATCTTCTATGGTGCGGTACACCAGGCAATGCTGCCTGTCATTGCCTTCGATCGGCGGCACGAAAGGATAAGAGCCTGTGGCCAGGATCAGTTTGTCATAGCTAAAGCTTTTGCCCTGGGCTGTGGTGACGGTTTTGTCGCTTTTATTTAATGCAACCACTTTGGCGTCAAGTTCAAAGGTTACGCCCAGTTCATGGTATGCCTCTGGGGTGGTCAGCGCGAGATCTTCTGCGCTTTTACCGGAAAAATAACTGGATAAATGCACCCGGTCGTAGGCGAGGCGGGATTCCGCCGACAACACGGTAATATCGTAGTCTTGCGCCTTAGCCGAGAGGCAGAGCTGTTCAACAAAGTGATGACCCACCATGCCATTACCTATGACAACAATTTTCTGCTTTGCTGAGCTTTGCTTTTTGGAAGTGACTACACTTGTGTTCATCTGGAACAACCCTCTATCTATATACTGTGTGCGGCTAGCATTTCGCGCATCAGATAAAGCACTAACTGCTTTATAAATGAAATACCGTTTTTTTCTGGTTAACAAAGAGCAAACAAAGTGCCATAGAGGTAAAGGCGTTAAATATCAGTTGCTTACTTGGTTTTTTGAGGTTTGGAACCGGCAGTTTGCACCTTAGTGAACAAAGCCATGCACTAGGGAAGTGCAATATTTACGCAAATTTATGAAAGCTTGATACTTTGTTATTGATTTATAGCAAGGGTCTTCTACATTTAATAACACGAGCAAACCTAGGGACGGGTAACATGGACTTTATTGCTAACCTCTTTCAGACCGTATTCCTGCTTAATACCACAGAGATCACCTTAATTTTATTGGCTGTTGCCCTTGTTGTTATTTTACTCAGCCAAAAACGCATCCAGCCCGTGATAAAAAGCCTGACCGCCCCTTTATTCAAGCGGATACGGCTCAGTGTGCTGTACTTATTGCCAAAGAAACAGCAGGAGTCGATTTTTAACAAAGAAATTTGCTCTGTGCTTAATCAGGCCAGGGGCTTTAGGTTAAAGGGGCAGTTTACCGAAGCCAAGAGTATGTATCAGAAAGTGATTGATAAAGTAGAAGTTTATCTAGATGAAGCGGCGGTGGTTTTTGAGCATGAGCATGATGACAAGCTGGTGTGCGCCCAGGCTTATCTGGATGCCGGCCATGATTGCCAGAACCGGGGAGAGTTCAGCCATGCGCTGGAGCATTACCGTCATTCCCGGGAGCTGACCTCGGGCACGGATGAGAAAAGCAAAATTTGCCATGCCTCGGCGACGTCCGCCTCGGCTTTTATCCACCATGTTCAGGGGGATGATGAAGCTGCCTTACAGGAATTTAACCAGGCAAGGCAGGTTTTTGAACAGCTGGACGAGCGCCTGGGGGTTGCCGGGACTTATAAGGGGCTGGCGCGTATTTCTTACGTGGCCGGACACCTGCAGGATGCCTTGTCCTATTATAACCAGGCCTACGGCGAGTATGTTGAAGCCAAAGACTCTTTCGGCCAGGCCCAGGTCAGGTTGGGCATAGGCGGCATATATCTGGCCCAGGGATTAACGGACAGAGCCCAATATGAGTTTGATCAAGCTTACGATATTTTCAAAAATGACAGTAATTTACGCGGTTTGGCCAGCACCATCTTTAATTATGCCCTGCTGGATCTGGACCGGCATAAAGTCTCGACCGCCTTGGGGGAGCTGCAAACGGCGAATGTTTTTTTTACCTTTATTGAAAGTAAATTTGAACAGGCCAATGCCTATTTGCTGCTGGGTCAGTCGCTGATCCAGACCATGAAGCTTGATGAGGCGGAAGAGGCGCTGGAAAAGGCTTATAAGCTTTATAAAAAGATGGGAGTAAGCTCTGGGCTGGCCCATGTCGATTATAGCCGGGGCAACCTGAAATTAACCGCCAATAACCATACCCTGGCCCGGCAGTATTACAGTAAAGCGATAGAAAGATATCCCAACAACCTCAGCAAGGCCCAGGCGCTGCGCAGTTTAGGCAACAGTTATTTTATCACTGGGGATTTTCAGCTGTCGGAGCAGAATTACCGCACCGGCTTGCAGATCTGTATGAATTTAAATTGCCGTAAAGATGAAGCGAAATTACGGCGCAGACTGGGTTATCTGGCGATGGTGCAGGGGAACTTTGAGGAGGCGGGCATGTTTTTTAACAGCTCGCTGGAGAGTCTGCCTGCCGATTGTGTTGAAGATAAAACCCTGGGGATCCTGTATAAGGCGATGCTGATCATAGAGAAATGTTATGATATCAGCGAAGAGTTGACGGAAAACCGCAAAACCGCCTTTGAGTACCACATGCAGTCGGCGGGAGAAGAATATCACCAGGCACTGCGTTTATATATCTATGGCCGCTATTACCTGCTTAAGGGTAAGCATTTCAGCGCCAGGGAATGCTTATTAACCGCCAAAAGCCATTTTGAACTTAATAACCAGTTATGCTGGCTGTTCCGTTGCTATTACGCCCTGGGGAAAAATGAGCTGGAAAACGGTTTGATTAATTTATCCGCCCATACTCGGGAAAATTCCCTGCATTATCTCAGACCGGGTTATCAGCTTGCCCAGCAGATGCAGTGCCAGCGCGCTGTCAGCCTGTTTAAAATATTGATCGAGCAATTGCGTTAACTTGCCTTAGCTGTGCTTGAACAGGTTTTGGTATTGCTTCGGGGTCAGGGCGATGCGTTTTTGGAAGTGGCGGTGAAAGTGGCTTTGATCGGCAAAGCCGAGTTTACCTGCGGTTTCGACAATACTCTTACCTTGCGCCAGCAGCTTTTTGGCTTTGCTGATCCTTTGATCCAACTGGAAGGCATGGGGGCTCTGGCCGTAAAGCTGTTTAAAACTGCGGATAAGGTGGTAGCGGCTTAATCCGGCGCAGGCGACAAACTCATCCAGAGAAAGGTTCGTTTCCAGCTGGTCCATGATCAGTTCTTTCACCTGATTAAGGCGGTAAATATCCCGTGTTGCCGGCTTGTCCGTGACACCGGAGCCCGGAGTAAAACGCGGCAACAGGTATTCTATTAACTGGCTTTCTAGTGTCAGGGGATTGGTATCTTGCTGCAAGCTGTTAAAAAGCCGGTTAAATTCCTGGTAGCTGGCGCTGTCGGTCTGATACATCTTGTCAAAAGCCAGGTAGTCCTGTCCCCGGGTATTCATGGCTTCTTGCTGCAAAGTGGCGACCCAGTCACTGTCGACAAATAACATGCGGTAACACCAGTCTCCCTTGCTCGGATTACAGGAATGGGCATCCCCGGGATTCATGGTGACGCTTGTACCTGCACCGATCTGGCCTTTATGGCGCATATTGTGGTAGTCGGCCATGCCGTTATCGATCACGCCGAATGAAAATTCGTCATGGGAATGGGTGTGGTAACAGGCAGCCGAGCGTGTCGCCCTGCGCATGGTGACATAGGGCAAGACCCGGGAGGTTTGATAAAACATGCCCTGACTTTGAGGGTTACTGTTCGCCGTAAGCGGCTGGTTTTTTTGGCTCATGGGTGCTCAGTAAGATAACAAATGCATCATTGGAAAATGGTCAATACCGTTGCCGCCAGCAATAACCCCATTACCCGGTTAAACATAACCTGATGGCGGATATCAGACAAGTACTTCTGTATTAAGGTGCCTATGGCCGCCCAGGTGGCAATGGAGAAAAAACACACCAGGGCGGAAATAATACAAAAGGCGAACAGGTAGCTTTGCCCCCGGTCGCTGGCGCCGACAAAGATGCTGCAGCCGGAGAGGGCAACCAGCCAGGCCTTGGGGTTGAGTCCCTGGGCGAGCATGCCTTCAAATAAACGCGGTGCCTTGGGACTTTGATGCCCGGCGGCTTGTGTTTTTGCCGTAGCCAGTTTATATGCCATATAGAGTAAAAAGCCAGCTCCCAGATATTGCAACAGGGAAAAAATACCGGGAAAAACCTCCAGTACCGCCAGCAGCCCGGAACCGGATAAAAAGACTATCAGGGTATAGGCCAGGCTGGCTCCTGTGATATGGGGTAAAGTTTTCCGGAAGCCAAAAGCCGCACCGCTGCCGGTCGCTATGATATTTACCGGCCCGGGAGAAATGGCCCCGGTGAGGGCAAAGATAAACATAGAGAGTAATATTGAAACCATCATTATTCGTTCTTAAGGCAATGAAAGGCTCAGGGTAAAAGCTCACGGACGGGAAATATTGAACAAAATTGCTGTTGCCGGGGAAGCGGGTATTAATCCCGGTAAAAAAAACATCATAATTAATGATGTTCGGGTGAAAACCTTTTACAGTGAGGGAAAAGGCTAACCCTAATTTAAGATGCTGAGTGTCATATGGATAAGCACAACAGGTTTTATCCGCTGTTTTTGCTCTGGCTCTATAGTGCCATCGCCTGGACACAGGAATCGCTCAGGGTGGTGACCGAACATTTGCCCCCTTATCAAATTGTCAGCAACAAACGTTTGGTGGCGGGCAGTTCCTACTTGTTAATGCAAGAGGTGTTAAAGCGTGCCGGGTATTCGGTGCAGATCGAAGCCTTGCCCTGGGCACGTGCCTACCAGACGGCGCTGACAGATAAAAATGTGGTGATTTTCTCCATGACTCGCAGCCGTGAACGCGAAAGCCTTTTTTATTGGATAGGTGAGCTCAGGGCGCTTAACTATAGCTTTTATTCACTAAGAGCCAGTACCGGGATCAGGGTCCATGCTATCGAGCAGGCATTGCATTATACCGTGGTCGCGGCCAGAAACAGTGTTGAAGCCGATATTTTACAGCAACAGGGCTTTAAACAGGGGAAAAACCTGATCTTAACTACCGGTCATGTCGAGGCCTGGCAAGTCTTGCTTAAAGGGCGTGCCGATATCATCTATGCCAATGAATTGATCGCCGACAGCATACATCTCAGTTTAGGAGAGCAAGTCACCCCGTTTGTTAAGCAGCCTTTTGCCGGTATACGGGCGGCGTTATATGTTGCGGCGAGTAAAACAAGCGATATTGAGATTATTAGCCGCTTGTCCCTGGCGCTGCAGTCGGTAAAACAAGACGGTACTTTTGAGAAGCTGGTCAACAGGCAGCCGCTTCTTCCCTCGCGGTAAAATTTATGCACTTCTGCTGTCAAAGGGTGCAGGGCAAGTTGGTAACAGGGAAAAGCTCACTTGTTCTGTTATTGCCCGGAGGCAGGCTTATTCGTGATTTTCCCCCTTTTTTTACTAAACTTAAAGCTGATAGCGGCAGTCGAATTGATTTTTCGTCACATGTGTCAGGAATTTGTTTCTTTTTCGAAATGATAAAGATAGAATCGCCTGTCGGGGGCTGACTCTGGGGTCCCCCCTCACTGCTAAGGCACTTATTTCTAAGCGTCATTACAACAACTAAAACCAAATACATCAAATGGACTCGTATGAAACATCCTGAAAAATCATGCGGCTACATTATGGTGCGCTGAAATTCAGATTGAGTATTACCGAGGTAAGCAATGAATTCTTTTAGTTCTTCCCGGCGAACGTTTATCAAGCGTTGCGTCATCAGCGGTATCGCCGTTTATTCCGCACCACTGCTTTGGAAAATGGGCAATAGCCAGGCGGGTGGTTTATCTGAAGCGTTAACCGCGCAATTTAAAGGCAACAATAAACTCAAATTCCGTATGGACGGTATTGCTAAGGTCACGGGTGAAAAAATTTATGGTCGGGATTACCGCGCCATGGACATGCCGGGCTGGCCGGATCAACAGGGTTATGCCTATATTTTGCGGCTGGACGATGCCGGGCATGTCTATCAAGGGTTTGATCTGAATATGCTGCCCCAGCAGGCAAGGCCCGGTCAGGTGATCACCGCCAAAGAACTTGCGCGCGACGGCGTAAGCCTGCCGCCATTTTTCGGCAGTGATATGTTATTGCCGGAGGGAAAAACCGCCCATTATCTCGGGCATGCGGTCGCGATTTTACTGTTTGATAATTTTGCCGCGTTTAAGCAGGCGAAAAACCTGTTGCAGTTTAATAAAAAAGTGATCCGCTACGGCGAAAAAACCGCGTTTGTTTCCGAAAGTAGAGATCCTTATACCAGCTGGCGTATTATCCGAGAAGAAGGTGAAAGCGGCCCGTCGGGTGAGGACAAATACAGTCCGTTGCAGGACGGGATCTTTTTCCCTAACTATAAAGCCCACCGACCCCAATGGCCGGAAGTGATGGATCAACAAGGCAGTGTTTCCGAGCGGGGCATGTATTATGCCGGCCGTATTAATGAAGATATTACCGGGGGCAATGAAAACTGGCAGGTGCTGGAAAGGGAGTACCGCACCCAGATCATAGATCCCATGATGATGGAGCCGGAAGCCTTTAACGGCTGGTTTGATGAAAAAGAAGGCACCTTCCACACAGTGATCACTTCGCAATCGCCGCAAGATTACCAGGAGCAGGCGGTGCATATGCTCAAGCATGGCCCGCTGGCGGGTAAAGTGAAGAACCTGGTGGTGCACTCTCCCTTTATCGGCGGTGGTTTCGGCGCCAAAGACCATTCCATCTTCCCTTATTACGGTTTAGTGGCCGCCATGTATGCCGGCAAACCTATGCGCCTGGCCAATGACAGGTTTGAGCAGTTTCAGGCGGGGTTAAAACGCCATCCTTTTACCATGAAAAACCGTTTGGCGGTGGATAAAAAGACCCTGAAAATAAAAGCCCTGACCGCAGATATGACGGTGGACGGCGGCGGCCGGGTCAACTTTACCGGCTCAGTGACTATGGTGGGGGCGACGGCGCTGCAGAGTATTTATTATATTCCCCGCAATGATATCAAGGCGACCGCCTATGCTTCCCGCAACCCCGACAGTGGCTCTATGCGCGGTTATGGCACCCTGCAATCCATGGCGACGATGGAGTCGATGATGAATGAAATGGCCGGCGATCTTAAGGTGGATGCCATAGATCTGCGCCGGGCCAATGTCATGGAATCCGGACAGCGCAATACCCAGGGGGCTATCCCTAACGGCGCCCTGCGTTACCGGGAAATGCTGGATATGGCGCAGCAGCATCCGATGTGGCTGGAGCGCGCGGCTAAAAAAGCCGCCTTCGAAGCGGCCAACCCGGGGAAAAAATACGGGGTAGGTTTTGGTATTACCACCAAAGATTACGGTACCGGGGCAGCATCGCCAAGTGCGGCGGTGCGCTTATCCAAATCAGGTAAAATTGAAGTTGATATCTGTTTTATGGAGATGGGCACAGGTACGCAAAGCTCGCAGGCGGTGGTGGTGAAAGATAAGCTTGGCGTGATCGCCGATAAGGTGACGGTCGCGGAAGTGGATGCCTGGCAGGCAATGCAGCAGATCCAGACCCATAACCCTTATTTTATTAACCAGCAGCAACAGGATGAGATGGAAAAAAATCCCCGCTGGACCCCGGTGATCGGTATGGCATCGGCGGCGTCGATGTCATCTTATTATCAAACCCATGCCACTAAAGCGGCGGCTGAGATCATTTTCCGCCATGGTATCTGGCCGGCGGCTGTGGCTATCTGGAGTGAAAAATACTTTAACGGTACCATGGCTCCTAATAACTTAAATGATGCCGGTGCAGCCCGCTGGGTTGACGGTAAGCTTACCACTCAAGGGTATCCGCCGTTATCAATTGAGGTGCTGGCGAAACGTGTCCATGACATGGGATTAGTCACAGGTGCCATGGTGCATGCCTTTAACCGTTGGGCCTGGAGCGAAGCGACCTATGACATCCTGGGGCAGGAAGTCAATTTAGAAGTAGATGGACTGGCACTGCAATACGGTGACGGGGCAAATGACCGGCTAAAAGCCGCCATGAATTCCAAAGGTTATCATCTGCTGGATCGTACCAGTGTTAACTACCCGGAAACCGCGTTAAATAATGCCATGGTGACCTACTATGCGCCTTGTGCTGCTATGGTGGAAATTGCCGTCAATGAGGGCAATGGCGAGGTAGAGATCTTAAACTCCCATACCTGGCTTGAAGCCGGTAAGGTGATTGTCGAAGAGCTGGTGGAAGGGCAAATACAGGGGGGACTGGCCATGGGCGTCGGTCATGCCCTGTATGAAGAAATCCCGTCATTTGAAGACGGCGCCGGTAACGGTACCTGGAACCTGAACCGTTATAAGGTGCCTAAGGCCGACCAGGTGGGGGTATGGCGCCAGCAACATACGATTTTACCACCGCTTTCCGATACAGATCCCAGCAAAGGCATAGGGGAGGTGGTGATGATCTCCATCGTACCTGCCCTGGTTGAAGCGGTATACCAGGCAATCTCTGTTCGTTTTTACGACCTTCCGATGACAGCACAAAAAATTAAGGGGGCGATTTCATGAGCCAACATATTCAAATGACAGTAAATGATCAGCAAGTCGGTCCGGTAGAAGTGCCGGAAGGGTTGAAAATGATCGAATTTTTACATGAATACCTGAACCTGACCGGCACCAAGTTTGGTTGCGGCGCCGGTGTTTGCCACGCCTGTACCGTGATAGTGGAAGGAAAAAACGGTGTCAGTGAAGTGGTCAGAACCTGTATCAGTGGTGTTGAGCGTTTTGTTGATAAAAAAGTACGCACCGTGGAAGGACATGCCAAGCGAAATGCCGCGGGTGAAATTACCGAGTTAACGCCGGTACAAATGGCGTTTTTGGAGCATTTTTCTTTCCAGTGCGGCTGGTGTACTTCGGGTTTTATCAATGAAACCACGGCGCTGATGGAAAGGCTGGCGCAAGCACCTGTGGCGGCAGCTGACGTGGAGCAGGTGATTGAAGAGGCGTTAAAGGAGCATATCTGTCGCTGTACCGGTTATGTTAAGTATTACCAGGGAGTGAAAGATCTGATCTTAAACACTAAGGGGCTGACCTACTGATGAAAGCAACAAGTTTATCAAGACATACCGGCTTTTCCCGGCGTCTCAAAGCCGCTTTGCTCTCTTTGGCTGTATTTGGCGGCACATCTGTGGCCCAGGCGGCACAAGATCAGGCCGCTTTAATTGCCCAGGGGAAATACCTGGCGGAAATCGGCGATTGTGTTGCCTGCCATACCCCGCAGGGAGGGCGTGAATTAAGCGGTGGTTTACCCTTTGAAACCCCTTTTGGTATCGTCTATTCCACCAATATTACCTCGGATAAGGAAACCGGTATCGGCCATTACAGCTATCAGGATTTTTACCGGGCCATGCATGAGGGCATAAGCCCGAACGGCAACCTCTATCCGGCCATGCCTTATACTTCCTATCATTTGTTGACGGACGCCGATACCCGGGCCCTGTATGCATATTTTATGAATACTAAGCCTGTCAGCCAGCAGAATAAGGAAAGCGAAATCGGTTTTCCCTTT
Source organism: Thalassomonas sp. RHCl1 (assembly GCF_947387555.1). Taxonomy (GTDB): domain Bacteria; phylum Pseudomonadota; class Gammaproteobacteria; order Enterobacterales; family Alteromonadaceae; genus Thalassomonas. Next base: position 89,914 of record NZ_CANDNZ010000017.1, on the reverse strand, counting down.
AATATCCGCATGGGGCTAAAGGCATGGAACCTGATGAACCATGAGGACAGTGTGTTTACCCCCGACCCAACCAAAAGCGACAGCTGGAACCGGGGCAGTTACCTGGTGAATGTGCTCGGACATTGCGGTGAATGTCATACCCCGAGAAATGCAATTTTTGCCATGGAGCCCGAAGCGCATTTTCAGGGGACGGTATTGGATACTTTTGAGGCCTCCAATATCACCCCCGAAGAGCTGAACCGCCAAAACTGGACCCATGAAGATCTCAAGCAGCTGTTTACTAAGGGGTACTCCCGTAAAGGCACGGTTTTTGGCGGCATGTACCCTGTGGTCTACCATAGCTACAGCCACCTGACCGAGCAGGATATGCGCGCCGTGACCAGCTATTTGCTGGATAACGAAGCGGATATTGAGGCATTGCCGCTGGCCTTTAACGGCCATGATAAATCAGCCCCCGGCTATAACACCTACATGGGCTATTGCGCCGGTTGTCACGGCCAAGACGGTGAAGGGCGTCCCAATGTTGCCCCGGCGTTGGCGGGCAATGCTACTTTAGACCGTGCCAGTGTCTATAATGCCGTGTCTTTATTGCTTAACGGTATTGTCAGCCAGCACTATAACAGCACCACCAGTTTCTATGCCATGCCGGCATACGCGGATAAGTTTGATGATCAGCAGTTAACGGATCTGGTGAACTATATGCGTATCACCTGGACCAGTCAAAAAGCTGATATCGGGGTTTCTGAGGTAAAGGATATCCGCACTAATATGAAACAGTCCGTGCATTAACGGACCCTTTTACCTGAACCGGAAGGCCTTAATATAAGAGATTATATTAAGGCCTTTTTCTTGCCTAGAGATTGTTAATGCTCGCCAGTGCCTGTTCTACATCGGCAATGATATCGGCGATGTTTTCGATACCGACGGAGAGCCGCACCAGGTCGGCGCTGACACCGGCAGCAGCCAGCTCTTCATCGTTTAATTGCCTGTGGGTGGTGGAGGCCGGGTGGCAGGCCAGGGACTTGGCATCGCCAATATTCACCAGACGTAAGATCATCTGCAGGGCATCAATAAATTGTGCGCCGGCGGTTTTGCCCCCCTTAATGCCAAAACTGAGAATGCCGGAGGCCTTGCCGCCGGTGATTTTTTCGCAGGTTTCCCGGTAAGGACTGCCAGCAAGTGCCGCATAGTTAACCCAGGCCACCTTATCATGCTGCTGCAGATAGGCTGCCAGTTGCTCGGCATTGTCGCAGTGTCTTTCCATACGCAGTGCCAGGGTTTCCAGGCCCTGTAAAATTTGAAAAGCATTAAAGGGGGAGATTGCCGCTCCGGTATTTCTTAGCGGTACCACACGGCAGCGGCCAATAAAGGCTGCCTGTTCAAATGCCTGGCTATAGATGACATCATGATAGGAAGGATCCGGTTCATTCATGATCTTAAATCTTTCTTTATTGGCGACCCAGTCAAACTTGCCTGAGTCGACAATAATACCGCCGACAGAGGTGCCGTGCCCGCCTATGTATTTGGTCAGGGAGTGCACGACAATATCGGCGCCTAATTCAAAGGGGCGGCACAAAAACGGTGTGGCGACCGTGTTATCGACGATCAGCGGCACCCCGTGGCGGCGGGCAATATCCGCCAGCCGTGTTATATCGACAATATTGCCCGCCGGGTTGCCGATGGACTCACAATATAAGGCCCGGGTATTGTTATCTATCCGCTGCTCGAAACCGTCAAGCTCGTCGCCGGAAACGAAACGTACTTCTATGCCCTGTTTAGGCAGGGAATGGGCAAATAAATTGTAGGTACCGCCATAAAGCTCACTGGTGCTGACAATGTTAGTGCCTACTTCACAAAGGCACTGAACGGCATAGGTGATGGCTGCCATGCCGGAAGCAACCGCCAAAGCCCCTATACCTCCTTCCAGCGCGGTGATGCGCTGCTCCAAAACATCCGTGGTGGGGTTCATGATCCGGGTATAGATATTGCCCGGCACTTTTAAGTCAAAGAGATCGGCGCCGTGTTGGCTGTTATCAAAGGTATAGGAGGTGGTTTGGTAAATGGGCACCGCCGCCGCTTTGGTGGTCTCTTCCGAGCGGTAACCCTGATGTAAGGCAATTGATTCAAATTTCATAGTGCTTCCCTGGCCGTTATTGTTGTTTGAAAATCAACCATGATAATACCCTAAGCCTAAGGGAATTCAATGTATGTGTGATGCGGTTTTAGCGGTATTTTGCTTACCTTTTCCCCTGTGCGGGGGAAGGGGGATTAGGTAAACAAAGCGATTAAAAAGGCAATAAAGAGTACCAGGGAAACACCTTTCCAGAATTTTACCGGGTGGCGGCGGATAAACGGCAGGCGCTGGTATTGGTCCACGGCACTGGTATTGGGTTTATTCAGGTCGGCATAAAATTCGGAAAAAGCCTGGTAGCGCAGATCGGGATCCGGCGCTGTTGCACGTTTGAGGGCAATATCCAGCCAGGCCGGCAATTCAGGCCGGAATGCCCGTATGCTGCGGTATTGCCATTGGGAATAATCTTTAAAGGTAATTTCCGCCCGCACCATAGCTTTAAAGGGCAGTTCACCGCACAGCAGCTCATAACAAATGACCCCGAGAGAAAAAAGATCGCTGCGGTAGTCTGTGCTCATATGTAATAAGGTTTCCGGGGCAATATAGTTTAATGAGCCCTGGGGCACCGTTTCCGACAGGGTTTGCTGGTTTTCATCCAATGAGGCGACAAATACCGTACCGTAATCAATGAGTTTTACCTGGCCATACAGGTCGATCATGATATTGTCGGGTTTTAAATCCCGGTGCACCAGCTCCAGCCGCTGAAAAGCGCGCAGGGCAGAGATCACCTGGTTCATGATGTCTCTGACCTGGGCAATGGTTGGACCGGGATTATCATATATCCACTGGCTTAAGGTTTGCCCTTCAATATATTCGCATAACAGGTAAGTAAATTTACTCTTGCTGCGCCTGCGTTCTATTTTCATGACATTGTCATGTTTGATGCGTTCGCCGACCCAGGCTTCGCGCATAAAGCCCTGCAGGTAAATGGCGTCATCGGCCAGATTGGCGGAGGGGGCTTTTAAGACTAAGGGATCCGGCCAGTCGATGTGCTCTACCAGATATAAATGGGAACGGATACTGGCGTGGATCACTTTACGCACCAGGAAGTCGTCCAGCCTCATGCCGGGATGTAAAGCCGGCGGGATCACCTGGTTGAGAATATCCCGTTCGATTTCATCAAGCTTTCTTCTGGGCACATCTTTAACATAAACCAGCAGGCAACTGACATTATCATCACTGCCGATACTGAGCGCATGTTCGACGATACGTTTGCTGATATGTTCGAGCTCGGCATTGTCGGGGTCAGAAGAAATCGTGTTTAAATGGGCCCGGATGGCTTTTGCAGATAAAAAATCATGGATGCCGTCACAGGTTAGCATGTAAACATCCCCGGATTGCAGGTCGACGGTATGGGCATCCACCTGCAGACGGCTTTCTGCTCCCAGCGCCCGGGTCAGGATCACCTGCTGCCCCCCCTGTTTTCGGTTATGATCCCGGGTGATGGCTTCTATCTGGGCATCCCTGTACCTGCTGATGCGGGAGTCGCCGACATGAAAAACATAGCCGGTGGCCGATTTCAGTATCAGGGCGGAAAAGGTGGTCAGCCACTGCTGCTGCGGATAGTGTACGTCCAGCACCCCTTGCTGGGAATATAACCACTGGTTTAAGCCGGTAATGACCTTAGAGGCGGATTGCTGTGTGGACCAGGTTTCCGGGGTAGCGTAATATTCGCTGATAAACTGGGTGGTGGCCAATTGTGCGGCTTCGGCGGCTTTGCTGGCGCTGGAAACGCCGTCGGCCATGGTGGCGACTATACCCTTGATCATTTGTTCGTTTTCATCCGGGGTCAGGGCGGCAAAAGCGTCCTGGTTGACGGCTTTTTTACCGGCGCAGGAGTAGCCGCCATAACACACCTGCAGTCCGGAAAATGTGCTTACTTCCTCTGTTAACTTTGTATTAGCGATATTCATAACAGCCGATACTCATTTCGGTTAGTCGTAACAACCCGTCCTATAACCATACTACTTCAAGACGCAAGGATTTGCTCCTTGAAGTCGTCTTTATCGGCAAAAAAGATCAAGAAATATTGAACAACTTCATTAATATAGTGTTTTCACCTACTTCGGTGATAACTGCGTTTGGCTCTTCCTTGAGCCTGATCAATGCTCTGAAGAGCAAGATATATGGATTAATGCCATCAAGTACCTTTTAACAGCTTTGCTTGATGGCATTGTTTGCTTTGCTAATGACCGGAGACATTGATTAATTCTATGGTGCCGTCTTCACGTACTTCGGTGATAGTGCCGCTAGGCTCTTCCATAAATAACAAGGCGGTAAAACCCAGTACTGCGGTGCCGGCGATGACTAAAAAGAAGGTTTGATAGCTGACCATAGACAAGACGGTTAAATAGACCACAGCGCCGACATTACCATAAGCCCCTGTCATACCGGCGATTTGTCCGGTTAAACGGCGTTTAATCAAAGGTACGGCGGCAAATACCGCCCCTTCGCCCGCCTGGACAAAGAAAGAGCAGGCCATGGCGGCGATGACGGCGACAAACAGTGGCCAGGTATTATCTATGGCGGACATGGCCAGGTAACCCAGCGCCAGGCCCGCGGTTAAAATCAACAGGGTTTTCTTACGGCCGAATTTATCACTGATCCAGCCGCCGCCGGGGCGGGACATTAAATTCATAAAGGCGTACAGGGAAGCAAGCATGCCGGCATAAATCATATCCAGGCTGAAGACTTCGGCAAAAAATAACGGCAGCATAGAAATCACCGCCAGTTCAGAGCCGAAGGTGGCAAAATAAAGCACATTTAATACTACGACTTGTCTGAATTTATAACGGTGGGCTTCCGGTACTTCCTCTTTAAAGACCTGGTGGTTGACCTTATAGGTTTGCTTGATTTCCAGCAGGTATAAAAGGACTAAAGCGATATAGGCGATATTGGCGCCGGTCTCGGAAAGTAAATCCACACCGGCGGGAGAAAGTTTCCAGGTCAGCAGCACCAAAGCGGCATACATAGGTAACTTGGCTATCAGCAGTAAAAAGAAATCGCCCTTGCTGGTGACTTCCATGGCGCCGGTTTGCTTGGGTTTGAAATAGGTAGAGCCTTTGGGTGTATCATTGACATTGAAATACCAGATAAAACTAAATACCAAACTAAGTAAGCCGCTTAAGCCAATGGCATAACGCCAGCCATCATCGCCGCCAAAAAACAAGGCAATACCGGGTAATGACATTGCCGCCGCCGCGGAGCCGAAATTGCCCCAGCCGCCATAGATACCTTCGGCGGTGCCTAATTCATTGGCAGGAAACCATTCACTGACCATGCGGATACCAATCACGAAGCCGGCGCCGATAAAGCCCAGTAAAAAGCGGGCGATGGCTGCCTGTTCAAAGCTGTTTGCCATGGCAAACATAAAGCAGGGGATACTACAGATACCCAGCAATAAGCTGTAGGTCAGCCTGGGGCCGTATTTATCGGTGAGCATGCCGATAATCACCCGCGCGGGTATGGTCAGGGCGACATTAAGGATGAGCAGTGTTTTTATTTCACTGGCAGTCAATCCCAAGCTACTCCCTATGACCGCCAGCAGCGGGGCATGGTTAAACCAGACAACAAAGCTAATGAAAAAGGCGATCCAACTTAAGTGCAAAACTTTCATTTTGCCGGTGAAGGACCAAATCTTAATGCCATCTTGAGTACTCATCAAAACACTCCTTAATTCTAAATCAATCAGCCCTGCGCCTTGTTATTTTGTGAGACACAGAACGGTTTAGTCTCAAAAGAGGGCAGCAATCGTGATGCCAGCAAAAGAATTTATTTTATTGTCTTATTAATCATGATGTTAATTGTTGAGTGTTTTCGTTTGCCGGGCTTGCTTGCACTAAAGTTGGGGAAAGCGCACGAATTAAGTGCAAGCAGCTGTTGCCGATGATTTAGCCTGAAGCAGAAAGCGGGTTCGCTATTCATGGCAGCTTATTTATTTTGTGCATTGTGATATTTGCGGCTATTTTTAGAGAAGACAGTCCTTAAGCTTTTCTGTTTGTTTTCTCTAAAGAAAAACATGTCGTTATCTTGAAATAACAATAATTAACCGCAAAGGTGCAAAGCTATGATCAATCCCAGAGATGTCAATTCCGTCAGTGATGCCAAACAGCTGGTTGAACAGCGAAACTTAACCTATGTCAAGGTGGGGTTGTTTGATATCGACGGGGTTATGCGCGGCAAATATATGAGTAAAGAGAAATTTTTTTCTGCGCTTGAACACGGTTTTGCTTTTTGCGATGTGGTGCTCGGCTGGGACAGTCAGGATCAGTTGTATGAAAACACCGGGGTGAAATATACCGGCTGGCATACAGGTTATCCGGATGCACCGGTGAGGATTTTGCCCGAGACCTGCCGTGAATTACCCCTGGAAGAAAATACCCTGCTATTTCTATGTGAATTCAAAGCACCAACCGCCAGCATCTGTCCCAGGAATGTCCTCAACCGGGTGCTGGCGATGGCGGATGAGATGGGGGTGGATGCCTGTGCCGCCTTTGAATATGAATTCTTTTTATTTAACGAAACTCCGGACTCGGTCCGGGCCAAGGGCTACCGTAACTTAACGAGTTTTACCCCAGGCTTTTTTGGTTATTCCATGCTGCGTAATTCCACCCATGCCGAGTTATACCATGAGTTGCTGCAACTGGCGCGGGAGATGGACTTTCCCATCGAAGGCCTGCATACCGAAACCGGCCCCGGGGTACTGGAGGCGGCGATTGGCGTCGACGGCGCCCAAGCGGCCGCCGATAAGGCCGCCTTGTTTAAAACCTTTACCAAGGTCTGGGCGCAAAGGCGCCAGTTAATGGCGACCTTTATGGCTAAGTGGTCAAATGAATATCCGGGGCAGTCCGGCCATATCCATCTTTCCCTGCGGGATAAGCAATCCGGAGATAGCCTTTTTTATGATGCCGGGCAGGATATGACCATGAGTCAACAACAAGGACATTTTATTGCCGGTTTGCAACAACTGCTGCCGGAATTTATGGCCATGTATGCCCCGACCATCAATGCCTATTCCCGCGTGATCCCCGGTTATTGGGCGCCGACCCATGCCACCTGGGGCTGTGAAAACCGTACCACGGCCCTGCGCCTGATCCCCGGCAGTGAAAAGTCCCAAAGGGTTGAGTTCCGTCTCGGCTCGGCAGATGCCAATCCTTATCTGGCGCTGGCAGCGGCATTGGCCGCCGGCTTAACCGGCATCAAAGAGCAATGGGCGCCGGGAGAGATGCTCACCGGCAATGCCTATGAGCAAGAGTTGCCGCAGGCTTTGAAACTGCCGGATAACCTCAGCGATGCGACCCGGGCTTTTCGTCAGTCTGCAGCGGCAAAAGCATGCTTCGGGGCCGAGTTTGTCGAACATTTTAGTGCAACCCGTGACTGGGAAGTGCAGGAATTTCGCAAACACATCACCGACTGGGAGCTGGCGCGTTATTTCGAAATTATCTAGTGCTCGAGCTGGTTGCCGGGGCAGTTATACAGGTTTTAATAACGGGGGAGCTTAATGGACAAACAACTGGAAACCATTTCACCGGTAGACGGCAGTGTTTATGCGATCCGGGCATATGCCGGTGAGCATGAGACCGAAAAGGTGTTGGCGCAGGCAATGAGGGCGCAACAATCCTGGTCACAAACCTCAGTTGCCGAGCGGATAGCCCTGTGTGAGAAAATGCTGACCGCCTTTAGCGGACAAAAAGAACAAATTGTCAAAGATCTGTGTTGGATGATGGGGCGGCCGATCCGTTATGGCGCAGGCGAAATCAAAGGGGTCGAACAAAGAGCCCGTTATATGATGGGCATTGCCGAGCAGGCGTTAGCACCGGTTCACTTGGGTGAAGAACAAGGTGCACAACGTATCATTAAACGTCACCCCCTGGGGGTGGTTTTTGTGATCGCCCCCTGGAATTACCCCTACTTGACGGCGGTAAACAGCATAGTGCCGGCGATATTAGCCGGCAACAGCGTGATTTTAAAACATTCGGCACAAACGCCATTATGCGCCGAACATTTCTACCGGGCGTTTGAGCAGGCGGGCTTGCCCGAAGGGGTTTTTCAGTATTTACACCTGAGTCATGACGATACCCAAAAAGTGCTTCGCCGGGGAGATATTCACCAGGTGTGTTTTACCGGCTCGGTTAAAGGCGGGGCCATGGTGGAGCAGGCGTTGGCGGGACGTTTTATCGGCGCGGGTTTAGAGCTTGGCGGCAAAGACCCGGCTTATGTGCGCTGTGATGCCGATCTTGATTTGGCGGTGGCCACTGTGGTTGACGGTGCATTTTTTAATTCCGGGCAATCATGCTGTGCTATCGAAAGAATTTATGTGCATGAAGATATTTATGAGGCTTTTATCTCCCGGGCGGTGGCACAGGTCAAACAATACAAATTGGGGCGTCCCGATGAAGCGGAAACAACAATTGGCCCTATGATCCGGGGTGAGGCGGCGGATTTTGTCCGCGGGCAAATTTCGCAGGCCATTGCCGCTGGGGCGATCGCCCATATCCATCCTGGCGATGGCCTGGATCCGTGCGGGCTTGATAAACCCGGCAGCCCTTATCTAACCCCGCAACTGTTAACTGAGGTCACTCATGATATGTCGCTGATGAGGCAAGAGTCTTTCGGTCCTGTGGTGGGCATAGTCAAGGTCAGCAGCGACGCACAGGCATTAAGCTTGATGAATGACAGTGAGTTTGGCCTCACGGCGGTTATTTTTACCCGGGATTTAAACCTGGGCATAGCATTAGGCGAGCAGATTGAAACCGGGACCTTTTTTATCAACCGCTGTGACTATCTTGATCCGGCATTGGCCTGGACCGGGGTGAAGCAATCCGGGCGAGGCTGCAGTTTATCCAGGCTGGGATTTGATGCCTTAACCCGGCCAAAATCTTTTTTTATTAATCCGGGATAACAGGGACTATGGCGCCCCTTGTCATCCGTTTACCTACATATTATATCTGGAGTGTTGAATGACACAGCAAATGTTATCCGGCAACTGGAATTACCCCAGTCAGATCAGGGCGGGGGCGGGAAGCCTGAGCTTTTTGGGGCAAAGCTGCAAGGCATTAAAGATGCAAAACCCTTTGCTGGTCACAGACCCGACACTGGCGGCTTTGCCTGTGGTGGCCGAGGCTTTGCGTCTGTGCCGGGCTGCCGCCCTGGAGTGTGCCTTATTTAGTGGTATTAAGGGAAATCCCGATGGCGACAATATCAGCGAAGGGGTAAAGGCCTTTCATGCAGGACAACATGACGGGGTAATTGCCCTTGGCGGCGGCTCGGCGCTGGATGTTGGCAAGGCGGTGGCCTTTATGAGCGGGCAGCAGCTTCCGCTCTGGGCATTTGAAGATATCGGCGATAACTGGACCAAGGCCAATGAAGGGGCTATTGCGCCCGTTATCGCGGTGCCGACCACGGCGGGTACCGGCTCGGAAGTCGGCCGGGCAGCGGTGATCACGGACAGCCGTGCCCGGGTAAAGCGTATTATTTTCCACCCGAAAATGTTGCCGGAAATTGTCCTGTTGGATCCAGAACTTACCGCGGGCTTGCCGGCGCATATTACCGCGGCGACGGGTATGGATGCCTTATCCCATAATCTGGAAGCCCTTTGCTCCCCATTTTATCATCCTATGGCGCAGGGCATAGCGGTTGAGGGCATAAGGTTGGTGAAGGAAAACTTAGTGAATGCGGTACACCGGGGGCATGATTTATCGGCGCGTTTGCAGATGCTGGTGGCGTCGAGCATGGGGGCTACCGCGTTTCAAAAAGGCCTGGGGGCGATGCACGCCCTGGCTCATCCGCTGGGGGCACTTTATGATGCGCACCATGGCACGTTAAATGCGGTGCTGATGCCCTATGTCCTTAAAGCTAACGAGCAGGCGATAACAGGTAAAATTGAACGGTTATCGGCTTATATCGGCCTGGAAGACACCAGTTTTGACGGTTTTCTTGCCTGGATATTAAGCTTACGCGCACAAATCGCCATCGCCGACAATTTAAGCCAGATCGGTATCGATGACAGCGAAGCCGGGAAAATTGGTGAAATGGCCTGCGCCGATCCCAGCGCCTCGGGCAACCCCATTGCTTTTAGTGCCGGGCAATACTCGGAGATTTTTGTTCGCGCCGTACACGGCGAACTATAGCTGAAGGAGAAAGGCGGCAGATGTCAGATAAGGAAACGGGTATGAAATTGGGGTTATTGTTATGTGATGATGTCATGGCGCCGCTGCAGGGAGAATTTGGCGGTTATCAGCAAATGTTTACCCGCTTATTGCAGCAGGTATGTCCCGATCTGGTGCTGACTGTTTATGACGTCCGCCGGGGAGAGTTTCCACAAAACCCGGATGAAAACCTCGGTTATCTTACCAGCGGCAGTGCATGCGGGGTTAATGATGACTTGCCCTGGCTGGCGGAGCTGGAGGCCTTTATCCGTTTGTTGGCACAGCAGCAGAAAAAGCTGGTAGGCATTTGTTTTGGTCACCAGCTACTGGCGAAAGTGTTGGGGGGCAAAGTTGAGTGCTCACAGCGGGGCTGGGGTATAGGAGTGTCCTTTAACGATATACGGGCAGACAAACCCTGGATGGTGCCGGCCAGCAAAGCGATAGATCTTGTGGCTTGCCACCAGGATCAGGTTATCAGCTTGCCCCCGGGGGCTGAAGTGTTGGCGGCCAGCCGCTTTTGTCCTTTGTATATGGTACAGTTCACTGAACACTTGCTGGGCATACAGGGACATCCGGAATTTCCCAAAGCCTATGTTGCCGCCCTGATGGAAAAACGCCGGGATAAGATCCCGGCCCACAGGATCAGGGAAGGCTTGGCTTCCCTGGATGCCGGGGTTGATGATATCGCGGTTGCCCGCTGGATCATCAATTTCATTCAAGACGGCTGGTGAGTGCTGTGTTGACTTGGGTGTTAAAACACTTCTCCAATCAGAATATCCATATCGATAGTGCCGATATGGGTTTGTTCCAGGCCTTTTACTTCTATGGTTAATTCCTGGCAATTTCCGTTGGTGACTAAAGTATTGTCAACCAGCAGGTTCAGGCTGCGGTAGGTGTTGTAGGGGTTACCGACGATAAAACCGTAGGAATTGACGCTGTTTTTAATGGCCGTAACTTGCTCTGCGGTCAGTAAGGCATTGCGGTTGTCCATATCGGTACCGATAGCGATATTGCTGCAATAAGCATTCATTTCAACGATAAAACGAAACTGGTTAGAAGGGTTTACCGTGGTATAAGTGCAATCCGGCGGGTTGCCTGCGCCGATCAGGAAATAACCGCCTGGCTGGGGGTATAGCTTGTGACACTCAAAGCCGGTATCTATAGCGCCGTTACCGGAAATTCTGGCATCAATGTCGAATATCAATTGCTGGCCATAATCTCCCGAGACGGGTATTTTGGCGGTATAGACAGAGCCGCTTTGGCTGAATGCCTGCTTGGTGATAGTGTGCTTGCTGCCCGCGATATAAATGACATCATCAAAGGCCTGGAGGTTGGCAGCGAACAACATAGTTAACAGGCTGGTTATTAATATTTTTATGTTCATATAAATCCTTTTATAAAATTAATTTTGGCATTATCCAATTGGCTGAATAATACTGATGTTAGAGAGTTACGCTCAAATAATCAACGGAATATTAACAATAACTAAACATTTTTATTGCGAGCTGATAATGTGAATGCAATAGATGTTTATCTGATTGCGGGTCCGGGTTACAGCAAGAAGGATTTTTCCTGGTTTTTATCTAAAAAAGCAGCATTTTGTCCGGGTAAAGACTGATATAGTTGAATTATTCTGCTAATAGGTTGTCTATAACTTTTACAGTTATCTTTTAATGATAACTAGTATTATTTAACCTTTTGTTCTATCGTTATGAAAAAAATAGTGTTTTATCTAAGGGAATAGATTATGCATTTACCAGTCAAGTTAGTTGTAAGAAGTTTGTTATACAATCCACCTCATCTGACTCGCCTTTTTTTATATGGCTCATTAAAAATGATAGTTTTAAACGGCCTTAATGGTCTAACACGGAATTTTACGAGTATATAAATGAATATTTTCAGAAAAATCTCATCAAGTATCCATCGTAAATTACGTCCGGTTGAAAGCCATGCCATCTGGCAGCAGCTGAACCTGGCGCAAAAATTTGCTGTCAGATCCTTAGCTGAATGTGATTATGAGCTTTGTTTTATCCGTACCATTGGCGGTAACCGTCTCGTGGTGATGATTTGCGGAGAAAACTTTGCAACCATTGACAGCGAAGGTGAAATCGATATGCACCCGGATATAAAATTACGATATTCAATATAGCACCTGCTTGAGTTCAAAGGATGACCGACAGGTTTCAAGCCGCTTTTTTGTGAAAGCGGCTTTCAATCTCCCCCTTAAAAAGTACTTTTCTATTTAGCCTGACGGCAGCACTTCATTAAGCAAAAAGCACGAAATACATCATACTAATAAGGAATAGATCGGAAGGAAGCCCTCAGATCAGGCGCTAAGGAGTTTGTTATGATCCATGAACTGAAACGTATCAATCAGGAGTGCCCGCATTGTGGTCATTACCAACAGTTGGCTTTGGGTCTGGAAACGGCAGATGCCAGCAATTACCAGGAGTGCCCGGTTTGCTGCCGTAATATTCATTCGGCGATGGAAATCAATGAGTATTCGCAGCAGGTGCAGATGTTTTTTGCCGATGAACCCGGCCTGGTACTTTAACCCGGGTGAACTATCGGCTTAAGGGCTGTCGCCGAATCCGTTTTTCGTTTGCCGGCTAGGTGGGATTGTTTTTAGGTTAAAGTCGTTACGCTGCTCACCGCTGCTTTGATTGGCAGCATATGCTAACAAATCAAAGCGCCTTCATTTTTTATCATTAATCGAGTTATTGCTTTTTCTCTGCCCGTGCTTTTAGTATCCGTCGGATATTCGGGATGCCGGTGCGAAATTGTTTAGCCTGTTCTCTTAAACTGTTTCGGGATAAGTGACTCTTGCTGCAGCCAATATCCCTGTGGCTAAGTCGAGGGCCGTTTATACTGCGGTTTTTCTCATTGGACTTGCAGCTAAAATTGCGGTTTAATTGTCCAGGTTCAGGCCCTTGTTACCCTCCTATTCTTTTCTATCAGGAAGTCTATATGCAGCTATTTTTTTGTAAGCTAACCGCGGCTTTTGTATTTTTTATAACTTATTTAAATTCGTCTACGGCCATCGCTGGAATGATTTATAGTTTTGGTGATCTCTCCACCGATGTCGACGGTTCAGTGATAACAAACACGGTTACCGGGCGGCAATACCTGCGTTTTGACAGCTTTAATTTAACCTATGCCGAGACCTTGCAAGCGGTTGACTCTGGCGGCATATACAGTAGCTGGAGCATTGCCGATTCAGGCATCAATGATGATTTTATTAATGCCGCCTTCGGCCAGCAAGGAGAGAATCCCTGCTCCACCGGTGCTGATTATGCGCTGGAAAACTGCGGTACCTTAAGCGGTTGGCAAGACGGTGCCTTTGGTGCTTCCTATGTCGGCAATCTGGATTATTACGCCTATCTCAGTACCGTCGGCAGAACCGGCCCCGGCGGCACTAACCCCATAGGTATCACAGAATTTGCCGCCAGCGGCCGGGTGAGTGAGTATGAAGCCTGGAGCAGCATTGCTAATCTGGACAGTAATTTTTCCCCGCGCCCGATTAATTTGCTGCTTTATCGTGAGGCTTCCGATATTGAGGTGCCTGAGCCGGCAACTCTGTTCCTGCTTACCTTTGCCCTGTTCGGTTTAGCCGTGCGTAAGATAAGACAGCCGCGCTAATCAACTCTGCTGTTAAATGCGCAGCAACAGCTACCCGGGTCACCGGGAGAGCCTTTGCCGGTAAAATTCCGTTAATTGTTGTCGGGCCTGCTCCAGGGTCACGGGAACAAAACGCAGCAACTCTCCCGGACGCTTCTGACTTAAGCGAAATAAATCGGTTTGCATAACGGCGCCGATCACCGGGTAACCCCCTATGGTTTGCCGTTCTTTCATCAGCACGATCGGTTGATTAAAATCCGGCAGCTGGATAGTGCCAAAGGTGACCGCCCGGGAAAGCTTGTTGGTTAATGTCATTTCTGTTTGATTTTGTTCACTGTCTTTTTCGCTATTTTTCTCGCTAAACTTTGTTCTTGAACTTAAGCGGTACCCCATGCGGTTACTGTCGCTGTTTATCTTATATTCAGTGGTGATAAAGTGCTGCTGAGCTGTGCTCTCGAGGGAAAACCATAATTTATGGGGGATAAACCTTGCGGTTAATATTCCGGGAGGATAAAAATTAGCGTAATTTCTCTTTATTGGCTGAATTGCTTGCTGTGGGTTTTGCTCTTGCCCCGGGGTCGGATTAAAACAAATATCCGTGAGCGGGATCTCGCTGTCGGCGGTGATTTTCCCTCCGGCCGTAGTCAGGCTGAGTTCATTCAGGGTTTGTGAGCGGCTGCTTAACCATAATGGCGTATCAATGCCGCCGCTGACCGCCAGGTAAGTGTGTAAGCCGGATAGCGGCAGGGAAAAAGACAAGATATCGTCGGTTTTTAACTGTAACACCTGCCAGTTCGCTACCGGTTGTTCATTAAGGCAAACTTTACTGTCTGCGCCGGTAATGGCAATGGTACAGTCGCATTCTGCCTTTAATACCAGCTGACCTAAGGTGATTTCTAATGCCGCAGCATTAGCTTCATTGCCCAGCAACTGATTTGCGGTTAAATAGGCGTGCTCATCGGCAGCACCGCCCGCACTGAAACCCATATGCTGGCTGCCCGGCCTGCCAAGATCCTGTATCGAGCATAAGCCCCCGGCTTTGAGCACCCTGAGCTTATTTGGTTTGCTCGTTTTTGTGCTAAACGCCGGCATTATTGCTCCTCCCGTATCAGGTCACCCGACATTTCTTGAAAGGTTCGGGCGTCGATGGCTTTAAAGCGAACCAACTGACCTGGGGTGAGCAGGGGATGAAACTCCTCTGTTGTGATGTTATACATGGCTAAAGGGGTTTGCCCGAGAATATGCCAGCCGCCGGGGCTGGCATTGGGATAAACCGCGGTTTGCAAGCCTGCGATGGCAACCGCTCCTTTTGGCACACTTGCCCTGGGATTGCTCCTGCGCGGCAACTGTAACTGAGGCATCAGCGAGCCCAGATAACAAAATCCCGGGGTAAACCCCAGGGCATAAGCCCGGTATGTTGGCGCCTGATGCAGCTCTATCACTTCATCCGGGGTCAGGCTGGTTTGTTCTGCCACTTGGCAAAGATCCCAGTCGGCTTGTTCGCCGTAATAGACAGGGATCTCCAGTACAGTGTCTTCACCCTGGGTAAGCTCGTTTTCCCGGGATTGTGCTATGATTTTCCTCAGCCTGTTTATCAGGGCTTGGCTGTCGCTGCGCTGGAAATGATAATAAACCATTAAGGTGTTATAGCTGGCCACGCTGTCAATGATCAGCTCGGCTAATTGCCGGTGGATGGCATCACGGCAAGCGATAATATGTTGGTGCTGTTTCGGGCATATTTTTTCCGGCCAGCTCAGTAAGACGGCATTTTCACTGACGGCTTCCAGCGAGACGGTAAAGGGCGCAAGCGCTGAACTTTTCTCTGTCATGCGAGTAATTTACTTAACTGACATACCAGCTCTACGGCCGCCGGATTATCACCGTGCACACATAAAGTATCCACCTGCAACGTCAGCGGTTTGCCGTTTATGCTCAGTAATTGCCCGTGTTGTTTTAAGTGGCGGCAACGCTCGACTACCTGTTCGCTGTCATGAATAACCGCATTGCTTTCACTGCGGGATACCAGCAGGCCGTTATCCTGATAATGGCGGTCGGCAAAGGCTTCAAACCATAAAGAAAGGCCATATTCCCCGGCGATTTGCTGATATGGCGCCGGATCGGGTAAAGCCTGTATCATTAAAGGCAGCTTAGGATCGATTTTTTTTATGGCCTGGCAGACACAGGTAAAGATCGCCAGGTTATTCATCATATCGTTATACAGGGCGCCATGGGGTTTGACATAACTTACCCGGGTATTTTCGCTGTGGCAGATGGCCTGTAATGCCCCGAGCTGGTAGTGGATGATGGCGGTCAACTCATCGGCGGGATAAAGCATGGAGCGCCGGCCAAAACCGAGTAAATCGGGATAGCCGGGATGTGCCCCTATGGTGACCTCGTGCTTGAGCGCGAGTTTTACGGTTTTTAACATGGTCAGGGGATCAGAGGCATGAAAACCGCAGGCGATATTGGCTAAGTCTATATAGGGCATGATCGCCTGATCATCGCCTTTTTGCCATAAGCCGAAGCTTTCCCCGAGATCACAATTTAATTTCATTTCATTCGTCCGCTTGCCGTTAACCTTTTGTTCACCCGGTAATGATAATACTTTGCCAGTGGCGCCTTGATAAAGGGAATTGCGATAAACCAGGCCAGGGGTTTTAACCACCAGACATGGCCGAGCAGTAAGATATAGGCATCTAACTCTTTAACAATTTTTTTTCCACCGACGATCAGGTGTAACTCTGTCATAGCGGCCTGCTCGCTGATAGCAAATTGTTTTAATATCTCTTGGTGCTGGTTGATGTCCAGCCATAAAATGGCATCATCTTTGCGCCCCGCCAGCTTTTGGTAATGTTGCCTGTCTTTGATGCAGGCGGGACAAATTCCATCGTACAACACCACGATCGGATATTGTGATAATGCTGACATTTGTCCCTCCTGTTGTTTTACCTTTTGTCAGGGGTGTTTTTTAATGGCTAGCCCTGGCTGATCACCACGTCTGTGGCGGGGATACAGCTGCAGGCCAGTATATATCCCTGCTCTTTTTCGAGATCGGATAAACCGTCGCTGGCCAGCTGTTCCACTTCGCCGCTTTCCAGTTTTACCTTGCAGCTGCCGCACATGCCGCCGCGGCAGGAATAAGGCAAGATCAAACCGGCGGCTTCTCCCTGATCCAGCAAAGGCTCGCTATTGTTGCCTTCAACCTGCTTGTCCCAGGAATCAAAAAGGATACTGACTTTTTTCGCCGTTTTCGGCTGTTTGGCTTGCTCAGCCTGATTGCCTGGCTCTAGCTGTTTACCTGGCTCTAGCAGTTTTTCCTGCCCGGATTTTTTCGGAGCGCCAAAACTTTCGAAATGATAGGCGCTTTCCGGCAAGCCTAATGACAACAGCAGCTGTTTGGCGTTTTCCCGGAAGGTGGCGGGGCCGCAAACAAAGACCTGGCGCTGCCTGAGATCGGGAATTTTAGCCAGCATATGGCTGGTAAGGTGTCCCTGGTAATCTGTCCACTGGGGTGTGGCCGAACGGGTCAGGGTATAACTGACCCGGCAATTGCCATGGTGCAGGGCCAGGGCGGCCACTTCATCTTTTGCAATCAAGTCCTGTTCGCTGCGGGCGCTGTGGAAAAACACCACATCGTTATCCAGCGCCTGATCTGTCATGGCTTTGAGCATAGACAACATAGGGGTAATACCGCTGCCAGCGGAAAGCAATAACACTTTGCTGGTATCGGCGCTGTTAAGATGGAACTTGCCACCCGGCGCCCTGGCGTTCAGGTTATCGCCGACATTAAATTCATCGTGCAGGTAATTGGAGACCCGGCCTCCGGGCACGCGTTTTACCGTGATCATTAAATATCCGCTGCGCGTGGGTGAAGAAGACAGGGTATAAGTGGCATTAACCTTTTCACCGGCTATGGTCAGGCTTATCGGCAGATGCTGGCCCGCCTGGTAAGCAATGTCGCTTGCACTGCCTTGCTCCGGAGTCAGGATAAAGCTTTTGACATCATGGGTTTCCTGGACGATTTTTTGGCATACCAGGGTGAAACTGCCCTGTTTTGCCGCCGTTGCTTTTACCGGGGTGCTTGTTACCTTGCCTGTGGTGAAAACCGGGGCATCGTGGCGTTTAAGTATCGAAATTTCATCCCCGACAGCAATTTGTCCGCGATTGAGGGGCACCAGGTTATAACCAAAGGCAACATCTCCGTTTTCCAGCTGGCGGTAGCTTTTCAGGGTATTTAAAGGCTCCATCTTGGGATGTTTAATACCGGTTTTCGGATCGACTGTGGTGAAAATACAGCGGGTACAGGGTTTGGGCAGATCAAACTCGACCTCGCCGATGCGGATACGTGACCAGGTGTCTTCGGCAAAAGCTTCGCAGTTCTCTATGATCAGGTTGGGGCGAAAATGCGCCATGGTAAAATTATCCGGGCTGCGCCGGTTCAAGTCATCCAGCGAAGCACGGGAAATCATCATCAGCGGATAACCGTCGGCAAAGGCTACTTGTTCTTTTCTGCGTTTTACCGTGCGCCTGGAGTCTTCGCCGAAATAATACAACTGGCACTCTTTACCCAGGTATCGGCTGAACCAGAGGTCATATTCCTGACGGCAATGTAAGGCTGAAATGTCGCTTTTCCAGACGGTGACCTGGCGGTAATTTTGGGAAAAATCCTGATAACGGATAACAAGGGGCTCCATGCCGGGGGCGGTGAGAATAAGCCCGGAAGCGGTGATATTGGCCTGGATCAGGCAAATTTTTGTATCTGTGCGGCCGGTAATAAACTGGCCGTTTTCCCGGCTCAGGACAAAACGCCGGTCAAATGAAAGGCCGAACTCATCGATCCAGCTGCTCGACAGGCTGATGCCTGCACTGGATTTTATCGGATATACCTGAATCGCCTGTATGCTTGCTGCTGACACTTACTGATCCTTATTTTGTCTGATATCCCTTGATCTTGATTAACTTACCTTAAGATTGCAACAAAAAAACGCCGACAGGCGGGCCGGGAAAGCGGTGTTTTTGTATAAGAATTTGTCCGAGTAGGGTATATTGGCAGGCTCAAGATTTGGTTATCTGACAAATTAAAAGAAAAAACTTTATTTATCAAACTGGTAGTACTATGCATCTTCATATTTTAGGTATTTGCGGCACTTTTATGGGTGGTATCGCCGCCATCGCCAAGCAATTGGGTTTTAGGGTTTCCGGTTGTGATGCCAATGTTTATCCGCCCATGAGTACCCAGCTTGAACAACTGGGCATTGAATTAAAACAAGGTTATTTACCCGAGCACCTTCAGGATCAGCCTGATCTGGTCATAGTCGGCAATGCCATGAGCCGGGGAAATCCCATGGTGGAGTATGTGCTCGACCGCAATATTCCCTATACCTCGGGGCCCCAGTGGCTGCTGGACAATGTTTTAAAAGACCGCTGGGTGCTGGCGGTTTCCGGTACCCATGGTAAAACCACCACTAGCAGCATGCTCACCTGGATTTTAGAATACGCCCATATGTCGCCGGGCTATCTGATCGGCGGTGTGCCGCAGAATTTCTCCAGCTCAGCGCGCCTGGGTGAGTCGCCATTTTTTGTTATTGAGGCGGACGAGTATGATACCGCCTTCTTTGATAAACGCTCTAAGTTTGTCCATTACCGGCCGCGTACTTTAGTGATCAATAACATGGAATTTGATCATGCCGATATCTTCAATAATCTCGCCGATATCCAGCGCCAGTTTCATCACCTGATCCGTATGGTGCCGTCAAACGGTTTGATCCTGTCGCCGCAATCGGAGCAGGCGGTTAGCGAGACCCTGGCGATGGGCTGCTGGACACCGACAGAATTTAGCATCAAAGACAGCAAACATCAGCCGGGCTGGCATGCCGAAAAATTAGCGGCCGACGGCAGTGAATTTATCGTCCGCTTTTATGACAGCCAGGGGCAGGGGGAAGTGCAGGGCACGGTAAAATGGGACCTGATCGGTGACTTTAATATCGACAATGCCTTAATGGCGATTGCCGCCGCACGCCATGCCGGTGTGCCTGCCAAGGTCGCGATAGAGGCCCTGGGTCAGTTTATCAATACCAAGCGCCGTTTAGAGCTGCGGGGCACAGTGAACGATATCCGGGTCTATGATGATTTTGCCCATCACCCTACCGCCATTGCCAAAACCCTGGACGGTTTGCGTGCCCATGTTGGCAACGGGCGTATATTGGCGGTGTTGGAGCCTAGGTCCAATACCATGAAGCAGGGTATACATAAGGACCTGTTGGCCTCTTCATTGATTAAGGCGGATGAAATCTTTATCTTGCAGTCAGAGCAGGTGTTGTGGTCGGCGAATGAACTGGCCTTTAGCGAACAGCAAAGCTGCCGGGTGGCGACCGAAGTGGATCGACTGGTGGAACTGGTGGCCAAGCAGGCCCGGCCTGGGGATACCGTACTGATCATGAGTAACGGCGGTTTTGGCGGTTTTCATGACAAATTGCTGCAGGCCCTGGCATGATCTTTTATTCTTTAGTTATTAAGTAGCGGGGCTGTCTCTAGTGTCTGACTTTACGAAAAAAATTACTCTGGCGATCACCGGAGCATCCGGCTCGGCTTATGCCTTGCGCCTGATTGAATGCCTGGTGGCGGCGAATTACCAGATATACCTCTTGTATTCCAGTGCCGCCCGGGTGGTGTTCGATACCGAAGTGGGTTTGAAACTGCCCGGTGCCCCTGAAGCCGCATCGACGTTTTTAACGGAAAAGTTTGCCGCCAAAGAAGGGCAGATCACCGTATTTGGTAAAGAACAATGGTTTTCTCCGGTGGCGTCCGGTTCGGCAGCGCCGAAAACCATGGTGGTATGTCCCTGTTCCACCGGCACTTTGGCCGCTATCAGTACTGGTATGAGTGATAATTTGATCGAGCGGGCGGCGGATGTGGTGATTAAGGAGCGGGGGCAATTGATCCTGGTGCCGAGGGAAACCCCTTTTTCCACCATACATTTACAAAATATGCTGTCGTTATCCCAGCAAGGGGTGACTATTATGCCGGCGGCGCCGGGCTTTTATCACAACCCGCAATCTATCAATGATTTAATTGATTTTATGGTGGGGCGGATCTTGGATCATCTTAATATCGAACAAAGCATTATGCCGCGTTGGGGCTATCAAAAAAGCTGAATCGGGGGCGGGCTGCCTCCGAACTTACGTATTTTAAATCAGGGGGCGGCTTCAACCGATAGCGGGCATAACTGCTAATGGTAAAGAGTGGAAGTTAGCTGCCCCCAATCATTGATGTGATAAAAACTGTATTGATGACTAAACCAAGCCGGGTGGCTATGTTTAACCGCAGCCAGCCGGCTTATTGCTTATCAATAAAAAAACGGCCCGCTTTCAGGTGGCCGACGCTACATAAACCTATTCAGGCGTGACGTACTTAGGTGTAATGATAATTTCTTCCTGATTTATCACAACACTGACTTTTTGCCCGACAGGAAAACCGGCCTGTTGCAACCACTTGCCCCTGAGCACAACACAAGGTTCAAGATGAACGGGGACATAGTTAATGCCGATGCCGCGGGTTTTCCCTGCTGACTCGCAGGTGGTCTCCAACACGGTAAGTTGTCGATAAATAGGATATTTTACTTTTTCCGAGCCTGGCTCTGACGTATGATGATATTCAGCCATGACGGACTCCTTTTAAGTTCGTTGTGGTTAGCGACCTCTGGGTGTAGCAGCACTCAGGGGTTGCGACTTTGATTATTGCTGTTACCGCTTCACTTGCATAATAACAGCGATGTTTGAATAGAAAGTATTGAGGTAAATGCTCTCCTTTGTTGAATGGATAGCACTATAAATAAAGCCCATTAAACTGGCTAAATCAACAGAGCAATGGTCTTTATTTATGATTAATTTGAGACGAGTTTCTAAGGACTAATGGGTTTTAAATTCTGGTTTATTTAACCGGCAGGGCGTCCCTAATTGTGGGTAACTCTGAAATATAACGCCCGCGTAATAGGCGCGAGCTTGCGAAGGTCCTAATTGGCGGGTTTGCTAGAAGAAAATTCTTCATCAAAGTCACTAAACCCTTTATTTAATAATATGCTGCACAAGTTTCCCATATCCTCTTCACTGAGCGGCTAGCTTGCTTTGCTTTCATTTTCTCGTACTGATTTTACTTGTATATGTCCATTACAATTTCCATGCGATTTCATTTCTTAATTTTTCTACTAACGTTACATCAGCACCGGCTACAGCAGCATATACAAATGAATTACCTCCCATATTTACACACTTTATTGCGGCTCGATTGCCATTCCGGTTTCCGTAAACATACAGCTTGTTTTTTATAACTGAATTGAAACCGAGTTCGTTTAATATGGATAGAGCGTTATTTGAACATTCATCTGCACTTATTTCCAGAAACTTATGGTGAGACCAAAGTTGAGGGACGGCACTAGCTGCTTGAGTAGATTCCATAGAAACAACAGTTTCATCAGGACCTGTTTCAGCATAGATAAAGTCCAAAATTAATGTACTGATAATCGCAATTATTACCCCAGCAATAATAGCTGAGATAATTTCTTTGCTGTGAGAAATAATTAACTTCAAAAATTGCCTACTCCCTTGATATGTAATGCTTTGTACAGAGACGCGAGGAACGAGCGTCCGGCCCCGCAGGGGAAAACAGCTGCAACTTGTTATATGTTGATTCACCTGCCATAAAACAAATCCGTCAGTTCTTTTAACTCTTTCTCCGAGAGAGCATACATAAATGAACCTTTATATTGCTCAAACTGTGCTCTTGTAAACCATCTTGAAAAATACTGCCAGTGCTTTCTATTTGAAGTAATGTCTTCAAGGAAGCCGCAACTAACAGCTTGCTTTGATTCTTCCCCTGAAACTTCACTGAGAGACCAAACTAAATACTTTAATGTGCCATCAATAAAACTTTGATCCGCTCTTTCTACCGCGAGAGAGAATTCACTGGATATTTCAACCCAGAGATATGTAACAGAGTCGGCGGCTTCTATCTCAATTCTAAATTGAGGTAGAAACTCTAATGCTTTTCTTCGCCAAGTACTCATAACTCTCGTAATATATGACGCCGCGCTTTGCGGCTGGTTTGGATCGCAGCGGAAAAACAGTCCGTCAACAGCGCCTTGTTAAAAGCTTACTCAGACCAATACCCAACGATGTGGTATTTACCTGGTTGGTTGTATTTTATGCGCACCCCGAGTTTTTTAAAACCAGGGCAAGCTACATAAGCGTGATATGTGGCACTACCATCACCAATAGGTGATTTGGCATCACCCGCCATCACGCGAATGGAGCATGAAGAGAAACTGCTACGCCGAGCAGTAAAGTTTGACTGTGTGCTTTCCTCAACATGAACAAAGCCGCCTGTATCACCGGTTTCTAACAGTAAACTTAATGCATCAGTTATAGCCTGATCTGCAAGAGCACTAAAAGATGCCAATAACAATAATTATGTGATGATTCTCATGACTTTTAACGTTTCAGCCAGCAGCCGCGTTTTTTGCGGTCGGCTGCACTGGCTTGTTAAGGCTGACGCCGCACTCACCCATACCGGAAGATACTCTCATCCACCACTCACTGTCTACCGGATCTTCCTCTTTGTCCTTTACCCACATAGAGTGTCCAATAGCTTTAAGCATGTCACATTTTTCTTTTGTATCTGCCAACATCACAGCACGAATAATTTCTTTTTCTAAATTCTCACTATGAATCTGTTTTTGAGTATGTATTGAATAAAAACTCACAAATAGACTGCTAGCGGCAACCACGCCTGAAACAATTGCAGATATCTTTGCAACTTTGAGACTTTGAATTTCTACTTCTTGGATTGGCATAATGAAATTTTCTCATAGCCTTAACGCCGCGCTTTGCGGCTGTTTTGGAGCGCAGCGGAAGAACAGTCCGATAACAGCGCCTTGTTATGTTTTATTGCCCGCCAAGTTTTGGGCAACTAATAATTGCACTTGCTTCATACGGCTTAAACCCTGCTTATACTCTTGAAGAGATACATGCTCAATTACAGGGGCTACGTTTTCGTATAGCATTTCAATTACGACACTTAATATAAAGCTACCATCGATTAATACAAGGTAGTGCTCTTCACTTTCGTCAGGAAAGCCTATCAAAATATAGGCATCGTCAACAGAGTAGTTATTCTCCAACAACACAGACTTCAGCTTCTTGTCTGAGTTTTTGGAAAAGTGATGTCGATGAGAAGATATAAGCTCTTCCCTAAACTCTTTCTCCATTTTACTGCCGATTAATCTCATAGCCTATTCAAAAACATAACAGTATATTACGTAGGCGCCTTCGTAATCTTCATCTACTATTTTCGTTACAATCTACCGTAAAACTCTTTCATTTCAAATCGTTATTTCACATGTTTTCATTGTATTAAGGTTGTTTGTGAACTGGTTGATGTGTATTACTGAGAAGTCTCAGTAATATGAGCGTTAGAAATTATATGACTAATCTTTATATCCTAGTGTCCGCTTAGCGTATTATCCTAACTGTATGGATATATCGAGATTTAGTGATAAAACTTTCAGATTGAGTTTGAGCCAAAAAACTAAATATAGGATGCCATCAACAGCAGGGTTAAAAACTGATTATTTCATTTTTCAACTGGAAAGTTGAAACCTTCTTCGCCGTCGCCGGCCAAGCTGCCAATATTTGTATACAATTTTGCCAGCTTGTCTATACAGTTTTAGTAGGTTATTGAATCAATTTTATTTATAGTAGCTAAAAACAATAATTAGCACCGCTCTTTTAGCGCTATTAAAACTATAAAAGTGATTTGATTATGCCGACAATAATTTCTAAATTGTCCATGCTGTCCCTTTCCGTGGCCATGGCTTTTTCTGCTGTACCGGCGCTTGCCGGTGAAACCGACGATAAAAAACAAGACAAACCCAGCTGGTCGGTCAATGAGCCGCAAGGCCAGTTTACTACCGCTTCCATCGATGTTACCCAGGGCACCTGGATGAATATCGACCTCAGCCCGGACGGTAAAACCCTGGTGTTTGATCTGCTTGGTGATATCTATACCATGCCGGTGACCGGCGGTGAAGCCACCCCTTTGATGACAGATATTGCCTGGCAAATGCAGCCAAAATTCAGCCCTGACGGTAAGTATATTGCCTTCACCTCAGATGAAGACGGTGGCGATAATTTGTGGATCATGAATCGTGACGGCAGCAATGCCAAAGCGGTGTCTAAAGAAACTTTCCGTTTGTTAAACAGCCCCGCCTGGTCGCCGGACGGCAATTTTCTAGTGGGCCGTAAGCATTATACCAGTGGCCGCTCTCTTGGCGCGGGTGAAGTCTGGATGTACCATAAAACTGGCGGTCAGGGGGTAATGCTGACCAAGCGTCCCAATGATCAAAAAGATCTCGGCGAGCCGGCTTTTTCACACGACGGCAAATATATCTATTTTTCTCAGGATGCGACCCCGGGGAAAACTTTCCATTACAGCAAAGACTCGGAAAAAGGCATTTATAAAATCAAACGCCTTGAGCTGGAAACCGGTGAAATCAAAGTGGTGCTCTCGGGCAAAGGCGGCGCTATCCGTCCGACGCCATCTCCCGACGGACGTTACCTGGCTTATATCAGCCGGGATGATTTCCAGTCCAACCTTTATTTATATGACCTGAAAAACGGTGAAGAAACTTTGGTTTATCAGGGCTTAGAGCGAGATATGCAGGAAACCTGGGCGATTCACGGGGTATATCCGACCATGGCCTGGACCCCGGACAATAAAGGTATTATTTTCTGGGCCGGCGGCAAGATCAACCGTTTAGATCTACGCAGCAAAAAAGCCGAAGTTATCAACTTCCATGTCAAAACCGAGAAAAAAATCCAAACGGCGCTGCGCTTCCAGCAGGACGTCAACCCGGATGCCTTTGACGTCAACATGTTGCGGGATGTGCAGGTTTCCCCCGATGGCCGCAGTGTTATTTTCGAAGCTATGGGGCATATCTACCGTCGCAGCCTGCCTGACGGTAAAGTTAAGCGTTTGACCAAGCAGAAAGATCATCTTGAATTTAACCCGAGTTTCTCCCGCGACGGCAAAAAAGTGGTCTATGTCAGCTGGGATGATGAGAAACAGGGTCAGGTACGTGTTGTTTCCTCCCGCGGCGGTAAAGGCAAGGCGATACTGGATGAGCCGGGTAAATATATCGAACCCAGTTTTTCCCCGGACGGTAAAACAGTCGTCTTTAGAAAAGTCTCCGGCGGTTATATCACACCGAAAAAGTGGGGCTTAAACCCTGGGATCTACTCGGTTTCCAGTAAAGGCGGCGAGATGAAACTGGTCACCGAAAATGGCTTGAAGCCACACTTTGGCGATCGTAATGACCGCATCTATGTGTTGCGTCATGAAGAAAACACTCAGCTGGCGCGAATCGATCTTGACGGCCAGCATGATCAAACCATTTACCAGGGCAAGTTTGCCACTGAGTATAAGGTTTCCCCCGACGGTAAATACCTGGCTTTTGCCGAGCGCTTTAAAGTGTTCGTGACGCCTTTGGTGGAGCGCGGTGAAGTGATTGAAATCGGCCCGGGTGCAACCAACTTGCCGGTCAGGCAGTTGTCGGTACGTGCCGGTGAAGGCATTAACTGGCATAAAGGCTCGGATGAAATCTACTGGAGCTTAGGTGCGGACCTGTACCAGGCAGAGCTTGATGGTTTATTCGCCATTTCTTCCGATGAAGAGCAGAAGAAAACAGAAGGTGATGACAAAGCGAAAGACGCTGCGGTTACGCCAAAAACCACCTATTTAGGCTTTAAGAAAAAAACCGATAAACCTTCCGGCAAAGTTGCTTTTGTCGGCGGTAAGGTACTCACTATGGAAGGCGAGCAAATCATCAATAATGGTGTGGTGCTGGTTGAAGGTAATAAAATTACCGCCGTGGGGCAGCAGGGACAAGTTTCTGTGCCGGAAGATGCCAAGGTGATCGATATCAGTGGTAAAACCTTGATGCCGGGTTTAATTGATGCCCATGCCCACGGACCGCAGGGTAATAATGAGCTTATCCCAGAGCAAAACTGGTCGAACTATGCCGAACTGGCGCTAGGGGTTACCACTATCCATAACCCGTCTTATGATACCAGTGAGTTTTTTGCTGCCAGCGAAATGCAGAAAAGCGGCCAGATAGTGGCGCCGCGCCTGTTTTCTACCGGTACTATTTTATACGGTGCCACTGCTGCCGGTTATACCGCCCATGTTGATAACCTTGATGATGCCAAGTTCCATGTCGAGCGTTTGAAAAAAGCCGGTGCATTCAGCGTTAAGAGTTATAACCAGCCGCGCCGGGATCAAAGACAGCAATTTGTCCAGGCTGCCCGCGAACTGGAAATGATGGTGGTGCCCGAAGGCGGCTCCTTGCTGCAGCATAACCTGACCATGATAGTTGACGGCCATACCACGCTTGAGCACTCCATTCCCACTGCCAACATTTACGACGATGTTAAGCAGCTGTGGTCCCATTCCGAAATGGCTTATACCCCGACCTTAGGGGTCGCTTATGGCGGTATCTGGGGTGAGCACTACTGGTATGATACCACTGACGTTTGGCGCCACCCGCGCCTGAGCAAGTATGTACCTGATGAGATCCTTGATGCCCGTTCAATGCGCCGCACTAAAGCGCCCGAGCATCACTACAACCATGTTAATGTCGCTACCGTAGCTAAAGAGCTGCAGGACTTAGGCATCAAGGTTAATTCCGGCGGTCACGGCCAGCGTGAAGGTTTAGCGATGCACTGGGAAATGTGGATGATGGCTCAGGGGGGCATGACGCCGCTGCAGGCTATTCGTACCGCGACCATCGCACCTGCGGTATCTTTAGGGTTGGACAGCCAGTTAGGCTCCCTTAAAGCCGGTAAACTTGCCGATATGATAGTGGTTGACGGTGATGTCGCCAAAGATATCCGCCTTAGCGATAAGATCAGTTATACCATGATCAACGGGCGCTTATACGATGCCGCCACCATGAATGAAATCGGTAACTATGATAACGAAAGGGCAAAGTTCTATTTTGAATAACGCCTAAGCCGTTTGCACCCGGCCCGGATGAAATCCGGAGCCGGGTGCAAGATTAGGGCTGATGACCAACTGAAAAGACAGGAGAATGACCTTATATGGAACAAATCATTCTTGAAACCCCCAGGCTTATTTTAAGGCCGTTTTTACCTGCCGATGCCGCCAAAGTACAGCAGTTAGCCGGGGATAAGCGGGTCGCCGAAACCACCTTGCATATTCCCCATCCTTATCTCGACGGGATGGCCGAGCAGTGGCTTTCAGGGCATGGCGAGCACTGGAAAAATAAAACCGCGGTGATTTATGCCATCACCGACAAGGTCAGTAAATGCCTGATGGGCACTATGTCCCTGGTAGATATTCAGGGAGAGGAAGGCGAGTTGGGTTATTGGCTGGGGGTGGACTATTGGGGCAACAATTATGCGACGGAAGCGGCCGGGGCTCTGGTTGATTTTGCCTTTTCTTCCTTAGCGCTCAATAAATTAACCGCCGATCACTTAATTGACAACCCGGCATCGGGCAAAGTGATGGAAAAAATCGGCATGAGCTATCAGCATAATATTCAAAAACTTGATCGCTACGGCCGGTTGGCGGATGTGAAAGTTTATCACTTGCTCAAAGCACAAGAATAACTCCGCCGGCAACTGCTGGCGGATAAATAAAAGCAAAGTTTTATAGAAGAGTGCCGGGATGAAAGCCGTGTTTAAATTATCGAATCTGTTGTTTGTGAGCTGCTTTACTTTTTTACTTGTCCTGCTGTTGCTTTTTCGCGGTTCGCAGCAACCCCTGTCTGCAGCTGAAGTTGAAGCGTATCTTGGCAAGATTGAGCAGCAAAGCCAGGTGCCCGGCGGCCGCCACGACCTGAAAGCACTGCGGCATTTCCTGGAAAACGACGACGGCCTGCCTTTTTACACGGTCAATTTATATAAGTTTAATGAACAGGCACAATACCTGGATGGCCGGGAAAATCCGGGCACAGGGCGACAAGCTTATGATCGTTTCAGTGCTGTGATGGTGAAGTTGCTGGCGCAACAGTTTTCTCAGCCTATTTTCGGCAGCGACTGGATGGCAGACAACGGCAATGACTGGCATCGGCTGGTGATAGTAGGCTATCGCAGCCGCCGGGATATTGCGGAAATCTTTGCCAGCGATGCCTTTGCCGATGCCGCCAGTCATAAATGGGCCAGTATCGAGAAAAATGAACGCCTGCTGGTGCAGGGGTTACATATCCCGGCGCTTAAATTCATTCCTGCAACTTTGCTGCTATTGTTAACCTTTGCTTTTATCTGCCTGAAACTGCGCGCCGCCAAAAAGCCCGGGGCGTCGTTTTGACCATTCATATCCGCAACTTTTATCTCAGTGATGCCAGGGCGCTTACCGATATCTTTTATACCAGTATCCACCAGGTCGCCCGTGAGTATTACAGCCAGGCGGAGATAAATCAATGGGCGCCCATGCCCATTGATTACCCGCACTGGCAAGCAAAATTTCAGCAAATGGCGCCTTATGTTGCCGAACTGGATAACCAGGTGGCAGGGTTTATGGCCCTGGCAGATGATGGCTTGATTGGTTTGGCCTATAGCCATCCCGGGCACCAGAAAAAAGGCATTGCCACAGCATTGTACCGGCATCTGGAACTTCAGGCCCGGCTGCAGGGCATAAAGATCTTAACGGTTAATGCCTCCTACCTGGCAAAGCCGTTTTTTGCCAAACAGGGGTTTGCTGTGCTCCGAAAAAATGAAATTGCCCGTAACGGCGAGATACTTGTCAATTGGTCGATGGAAAAACACTTAGTCTGATTCGGGGCTCAATTCAGCTTTGCTGCGGTTTGCCGCCAATGCGGCCCGGAATTGACGAACTTTTTAGTTTTGGCATTTTACTCATGCCCGGCAAATGTTATATTTTTCTTTATCTTCTTAAAGGCGGCAACATGTCAGAACTTTGCTGCTTTTATGCCTTAAGTGCAATGAATTGCCGCCCATTAATGTATTAGGACCTTACATGCCGTTATTTTCCACAAAAAGTACCGAACAAAGACTCGTAGATACTGCAGCCTATATCGATCAGCGCAATCCGCAAGCAGGCTCAAAGGTTTTTCAGTGGGGCATTAATGCTACCACCCATGAGATGAGCCGAATCGGAGAAAAAATGCATATAGGCAAGAGCGGTACCGCGAACGATCGCCGTTATCGCCGGGCGATGATTATGATGCGTGCCGGAGTGATGCGTCATGAGATCAGAAAGGTGGTCTCTGAAGTGAGCAACATTCACTCCGGACAATTACAGACTCGTTTCAGTCAAATTTTGCTGCAATGCGCCGCTTATGTGCCGCCGCCGATTCCTACGGCGCTGGAAGTCATGGCCGGTGAAGAAAATGCCAAGGTTGAGCTTGAACAGGCAAGGCGTTTACAACCCCTGATAAAGGGGATAACAAACAACAGGAAAAACCTGCCCCATGAAATTTACGCCCCTTATCATGATGACCAGGATGGCGCTACTTATCATACTGTTACTTATATCAGAAGACACCTGACCGCCGACATGTATAAGCGGGAGATCTCACACGGTAACTCGCTTGCAGCCCTCGATGGCGGCGGTGAACTCTTTGTGGTCGGGCATGGCCACCTGGGGCGGGGGATCGGCAGCCATAACGGCAAGCTGGGGGCTACAGAGCTGGCGGTACAGTTACGGGCCGACGGCTTAGATCGCAACCCGGGCCAGCCGATTGTCATTTATCTTTTTTCCTGTTGGGGAGCCACTCATACCCGCAGGATGTGGGGTGGCTTTGGTAAGCGCGAACCTTACGCCCGTCGTTTTGCCCGGGCTTTGGTTGAGCAAGGGTTTAGAAATCATAAGGTAGTGGGTTTTGCCGGTTCAGTGATCAGCGAAAACCTGACTCAGGATTACATCCATAAGCCCGATGTGACCAATACCGGCAATATCAGTTTAGGCAAGGATGGCATGTATAATATCTATGAGGTACGCAACGGTAATTTTAACCGTACCCATGGTGAAGACTGGACCACTAAGGCCAAACCTAACAGTAATTCGTTTAAATTCTGGAAGGGCTGGTCAACCCTGACAGTGAGAAAACGCGGCGGCGGTTGATTTTTGCTGTCACAGATAAAGCGCAGGTTAAGCAGCTGCCAGGTAAAGGTTTGCTGTGCTAAGCTTGCTGGATATTTACTTTAAGCTGATGAAGAAATGGGAAGACAATGAAAAAAATAATATTGGCACTTAGTGCATCTCTTTTGCTGGCGGCATGCGCGCCGGAAGTGGGCAGTGAAAAATGGTGTGCCCAGATGAAGGAAAAACCTAAAGGCGACTGGACCGCTACCGAAGCCAAAGATTACGCCAAACATTGTTTATTTAAATAATGGTTAAGCCTTGAACAATGAGCCATTCAGGTCAGCAGCCCTTGACCTGAGCGGCTTTTCACAATTTTATTCACAAGGTTATCCCTGCTATCCACAAGCTTATGCACTATTATCCCAAGTGCCTGCAAGTTATCCTGCATTTTTTACAGCTTATCCACAGCTTACTTTCATTTTATCCTTATAAAACGGCTCTTTTTTCTTCTTTGAGAAAGTACCCTTTAAGATAATCGATCAATAACCTGAGTTTTTTGGCGCTTGCCCCGCCGGGGGGATACACACCGTAAACATAAATATCCGGCAATGTATAATCCGCCAATACCTGCTCCAGCGCACCGCTGTTGATTTTTGGCAGGGCGTCGTAAAGGGGAATACGCCCCAGGCCGTGGCCTCCTTCGACAAAAGCGGTTCTGGCGGCGGCATTGTTGGTGCTGATTTTCCCCTGTATTTTGATGCTGTAGCTTTTGCTGCCTTTGCTCAGGGTCAGGACACCTGAGGTCAGTTTATATATCACCCATTGATGCTGGCCCAGCTCTGTTGGCGTGGTGGGCCGACCATGCTTTCTGAAATATTCGCTTGAGCCGCACAGGCAGGTGGTCAGGGTGGACAGTTTCGTCGCCTGCAGCCCCGAATCGGCCAGCGGGGCACCGCGGATAGCCAGGTCTATGCCTTCCTGGATGATATTGACCACTTCATCGGTTAACATCACATCCAGCTCTATTTTCGGGTATAAAGCTTTAAAGTCATTCAGGGCCGGTACTATGGTTTGTAAGCCGACATTCACCGGGCAGGTGATCTTGAGCAAGCCTTCGGGTTCTTGTTTGAAATTTTCAATCTGCTGGTTGGCGGCCCGGGCCTGCTCGGCAATCGTGCGGCAACGATAATAATACTGCTGCCCGGCTTCGGTCATGGTAAAGCTGCGGGTGGAGCGGTTGAGCAATTTCAGTTCCAAAGATGATTCAAGCTTTTTGATATGGTAGCTCACCACGGCGCGTGACAACCCCAGGTGTTTAGCCGCGGCGCTTAAGCTGCCCTGCTCAATGACCTGGGCAAAGACCACCATGCTTTTTAGTTGTTCAAACGAGACATTCATTGCTTTTTCCGGGCCTGTTCAGTTATCGCTTTTATATTATCAGGTTTGCCTTAAAAGCTCTATTGTAAAAATAATTGAAACAATGAAGTTGATTTTATCTGCATTGTTAGAAACGGCTTAGAAGCGTAAGCTAGCCTCATTCGATGGCAGTACCGGGCCAAGCCTGAAAGTGCCGTTTTTGATTTCCCGGGTTAATAAAAGAGAAAAACCATGACCTTAGCTGACAAAAAAGTATTAATTGTTTTAACCTCTCACGATCAATTGGGTGATACCGGCGAGAAAACCGGTTTCTGGCTGGAAGAATTTGCTGCGCCCTATTACGTCTTGCTTGATGCCGGCGTGAGTATCACTTTGGCTTCCCCCGCAGGCGGTCAGCCTCCCATTGACGGCAAAAGTGAGCTGGCTGATTTTCAAACCGATGCCACCCGGCGCTTCGATCGGGATGTCAAGGCGCAGCAAGTGCTGGCAAATACGGTCAAATTATCCGGGGTTAGCAAGGAAGATTATGACGCGGTTTTCTATCCCGGAGGCCACGGCCCTTTGTGGGATCTGGTGGATAACCGGGATTCGCTGGCGTTGATCACTGAGTTAAACCGCCGGCAAAAGCCGGTGGCGACCGTATGCCATGCCACGGCGGCCTTGCTCAATGTTAAAGATGATAACGGTGATTTTTATATCCGGGGTAAGTCGGTTACCGGCTTTTCCAACTCGGAAGAAGATGCGGTGCAATTAACCCAGGTTGTGCCTTATCTGCTTGAAGATGAGTTAAAGGCAAGGGGCGGCGATTACCAGAAGGTTGATGACTGGGCGCCGTTTGTGGTGCAGGACGGTATGTTGATTACCGGCCAGAATCCGGCGTCATCGGAAATGGTGGCCCGGGCGTTATTAAAAAGTTTGTAGTGTGTGCCCGGATAAGGGCATAAAATTGCCTGTTAAGGCACGTTTTCGGCGTTAGCCATGCCGGTAATATCAGCCGATAAGGTAAAGCATAAATAAGGTAAACAACAGATGTTGAATTTTAGTTTGTATAACCCCACCCGTATCCACTTTGGTCAGGGACAAATAGCCCAAATCAGCGGAGAAATTCCCGCCGATGCTAAAGTGTTGGTGACTTATGGCGGCGGTTCGATCAAAAACAACGGTGTCTATTCGCAGGTCACTGAGGCGCTGAAAAACCATCAATGGTTTGAGTTTTCCGGTATAGAGCCCAACCCCAGTTACGATACCCTGATGCGGGCGCAGCAGCTGATTAAAGCACATGATATCGATTATTTGCTGGCGGTCGGCGGCGGCTCTGTTGTCGACGGTACGAAATTTATTGCCGCGGCGGCCCTATATGAAGGAGACGATCCCTGGGATATCCTGGCCAAAGGGCAGGAAGTTACCCGGGCATTACCTTTAGCGGCGGTATTGACTTTGCCTGCTACCGGCTCCGAGTCTAACGGTAATTCTGTGGTGACCCGGGATGGCAGTAAGTTGGCGTTTTCCAGCGCACTGGTGCGGCCGTTATTTGCTGTGCTCGATCCCCAGGTCAGTTTAAGTTTATCCGATCGCCAGATCAGCAATGGTGTGGTGGATGCTTTTGTCCACATTACCGAGCAGTACCTGACCTATCCCGTGGATGCCAAGGTGCAGGACAGATTTGCCGAAGGCCTGTTGTTAACCCTAATTGAAGAAGGTCCTAAGGCACTGACAGAAGCAGGAAAAACAGATCTTAAGGTGCGCGGCAACATTATGTGGAGTGCGACCCAGGCCCTCAACGGCTTGATTGGCGCCGGGGTGCCTCAGGATTGGGCAACCCATATGATAGGCCACGAGCTGACCGGGGCTTATGGCATCGATCATGCGAGAACCCTGTCGATTGTCTTACCTGCGGTGATGAAAGTATGCCGGCAAAGCAAACGGGAGAAGTTGTTGCAATATGCCGCCCGGGTATGGCAGTTAACCGGGGAAGATCAAGAGCAGATCATTGATGAAGCGATACGGCTCACAGAGCAGTTTTTTGTCAATATGGCGGTGCCGGTGCGCCTTGGTGAGGTTAACCTGGGAGCGGCGGACGTTGAGCATCTGCTGGCCAAACTGGAGCAACACGGTATGTCGGCATTAGGTGAAAACGGCGATATCACCTTAGCGGTGAGTCGCGAGATCCTGACCGCAGCCCTGTAGCTTGTCTAAGTTACGCCATTATGCCGGTTTGTGGCCGGTGTAATGGTTGTGATTCATTTACTTTTTGTTTGAGGGCGGGACATAAGGCTTATGTTATGCGTGCCGCCAGCTAGCGGCCAAGAGTAAAGCTTGCCCGGCTCATTCAGTCCGGGAAAAAACAGTCAAAATTAAATTCTTAGCCTACACTAAGAAGAATCAGCAGCGTTGTGGATCAGCAGACCCCGGAAATCCAGCCTGATAAGATTTTATCTAAGGAGGAGATAATGTCAGATAACGCAATACTGATAGTGGATGACAGCCGTCTAGCCCGCATGGTGATCAAACGATATACCCTGTCCGTACACCCTCACTGGAATGTTATCGAAGCCAGTAATGGTGAAGAAGCCTTGGAAAAAAGCCAGGATGAAAATATTACCTGGATGACCATAGACTATAATATGCCGGGTATGAATGGCCTGACCCTGATTGAAAAACTCAGGCAACGTTTCCCGCAAGCTGAAATTGCTTTAATCACAGCCAACATTCAAAATAACGTTAGAAATCAAGCAGAAGAACTTGCCGTAGACTTTATCCAGAAACCGGTAACCGAAGAAAAAATTCGGGCTTATATTGAGAGGTAGCAGCTGATGCTCGAATTAACTGAGTTTCAACAAGATGCTGTCGCCGAATTACTCAATATAGGCATGGGCACCGCTGCGGCATCCCTGAGTGAAATGGTTAAACAAAAAGTCGACTTATCCATTCCCTGTGTTGAAATTATGCTACGCCGCCATGCGGTAGAGCATATTCGCGATACGGTAGGCAATGAAGTTACCGCCGTTAAGGAAACCTTTAAAGGCACATTTTGGGGGGATGCTTTTCTGTTATTTCCAGAATCTCAAAGCCTGGAGCTGGTCAGGGCCTTGCTGCAAGAGGATGCCCTGCCTCTGGATATGCTTTCTGAAATGGAGCAGGAAGCGCTGACGGAAGTCGGCAATATTATTCTTAATGCCTGTTTAGGCAGTTTGGCAAATATCTTTGAGCAGAGCTTTCACTGTGACCTGCCCCGTTACGCACAAGGATCTTGCGACATTATCTTTAACCGTAACCTGGCTGCTACCCGCTCGGCGGATGCGGTGCTGCTGGTGCGGATGAATTTTTCATTGAAGGCTAACAATATCAACGGCCTGCTAACCTTGATGATGGATGTTGAGTCGATGCAGGCACTCACAGATCTCATTAACACAACTTTTGGTATGATAGATTGAGTTTTTTGATATGGACTTCAAACAGCAAACTGAATTAGATTTGGTGGAACAAAGCCCCGCCGCTGTGGATTTTGATCTGGAAAAGCTGGCCTGTGATGTGATCGATAAAAGTGATATCGGCATCTTTATTCTCGGCCGGGATAAAAGCATCGTATGCTGGAATAGCTGGATGGCACAGATGTCCGGCATCAAGGGAGATCACGCCACCGGGAAAACGCTGGAACAGCTGTTTACCGGTTTTAGCAACCTGAGGTTGCAACAGGCCATAGACGACGCTCTGTTGCGGGGCATGTCTGCTGTGTTGTCGCAAAAATTCAATCCCCACAGCTTACCCCTCTATAAATCTCCAGAAGACCGTAAGAAAAAACAACTGATGTCGCAAATGATCATGGTGAAACCCATTCATAACGGCGGCAATTATAGCCTGGTGCAAGTGATAGATGTCAGCCCTGCCAGCGCCAGGGATAAAATGCTGCGTCACCAGGCGAATGAGTATAAGCACCAGGAACTTCACACCCGGGCTATCCTGTCTTCTATTGCCGATGCCGTTATTACCCTGGATGTCGACGGCCGGGTCGATTATATGAATATCGTCGCGGAAAAGCTGACCGGTTGGTCGTTTCAGCAAGCGCTTGGCTTGCCCTGGGATAAGGTATTAAGCGTTATCGATAAAAAAGAGGCGTTAATGTCAGAGCCGGTAGGCCACTGTTTGCAAAAAAGCCAGGCACCGGAGCTTGGTGAACTGGAGTTGGAGCTACAACCGAAAAGCGGCGCTAACCTGGCGATAGAGCTTTCTATGGCGCCTATTTGCGATCAAAACCATGAGACTTTAGGTGTGGTGGCGATTTTCAGGGATGTCACTAATGCACGCCAGCTGGCACGGCAGATTAACTGGCAGGCATCCCATGATACCCTGACGGCTTTGCTTAACCGCAGGGCATTTGACGACAAGCTGGCGGAAATGGTGAACAATGTCCGCCACCAGAATAACAGCCATGCCTTGCTTTATTTAGATCTGGACAGGTTTAAAATTGTCAATGATACCTGTGGCCATGCGGCGGGGGATGAACTGCTTAAACAAATTTCCCGCTTGCTGGCCGCTAATATCCGCGCCAATGATCTGCTGGCCAGGCTGGGGGGAGATGAGTTTGGTATTCAGTTGCTTGACTGTCCGGCGGAGGCGGCAGCAAACATTGCCAATATGATCCGTATTGCCATTCAGCAATTCCGTTTTAGCTGGGGGGAGAAAATCTTTAATATCGGTGTCAGTATCGGCGTGGTGGAAGTTACCCCGAGCTGCGAAAGTGCCGAAGATATTCTTTGTAAGGCGGATGCCGCCTGTTATGCCGCCAAAAAAAGCGGCCGGGACCAGGTACACTTCTACCGCTCGGAAAACTGTGCCGCCGTCTACCATCAGGGGGAAATGGAATGGTTTCCCCGTATCCAGCGGGCATTAGCTGAGGATCGTTTTACCCTGTATGCGCAAAAAATCGTGCCGTTAGCCGACATGAACAAGAGCATACATTTTGAAATCCTGGTCCGGATGCTCGACGAAGACGGAAAGCTGATTTTACCCGGTGAGTTTATTCCTGCTGCGGAACGTTTCGGCTTGATGACAAAAATCGATAAATGGGTGATTTCCCATGTTTTTAAACTGATTGCCAAGGAAAATACCCGCTTGAGCGGGCAGGGGTATAGTTTTGCCATCAACCTTTCCGGCTGTACCTTAAGTGATGAGCAATCCCTGGCGTTTATCAACGAACAGCTGGCGTATTTTAACATCCCTCCCGGCATGATCAGTTTTGAAATTACCGAAACCGCCGCCATTTCCAACCTGTCATCCGTCAACCACTTTATCCGTAATTTACAGCAGTCGGGATGCAAGCTGTCACTGGATGACTTTGGCAGCGGCCTGTCTTCTTTTGCCTATTTAAAAAACCTGCCGGTAGACTACCTGAAAATAGACGGCCTTTTTGTAAAAAACATGGCGCTTGATGTCATCGACAGGGCCATGGTGAAATCCATCAATGAAATCGGTCATGTGATGGAGCTAAAAACCATAGCCGAGTTTGTTGAAAATGATGCCATTATTGCCTGTCTTAAAGAAATTGGTGTCGACTATGGCCAGGGTTATGGCATAGCCAAACCCCAGCCGTTGACAGATGTAAACGGCAGTCTGTTGCTAACTTGAAAACCCCCTTTCCGCCCCCGTTAAGCTGCTGTGTTATTCGTCTTTACTTCGGGTTAAGAAATAACTGTCTGAAAAATGTCCGGCTTTAGCTGGTGTTAATACTTATGAAGGCGTTATTATTCATGGTGTTAAGTTACTCAAAATAACAAAGGACGGCATAGGATGAAAACAATCACTGCGCTGGCCTCCCTTGGCCTGTTGTTGCTCTCGGGATTGGCAAACGCGAAACAAGTGGAAGTGAGCATAGTCAAGATGAAATTCACCCCGCAGCAGGTGGTCATAGCCCCCGGGGATACGGTGATTTGGCGCAATAAGGAAAAAAGGCAATATCATAATGTCTGGTTTAAGCAGTTTACCGAAGAGGAGCCGGATATTTTTTTCCCCGGTGAAACTTTTGAGCAGCGCTTTGATAAGGAAGGCAGCTATCCTTATGTGTGCGGCCCGCACCCGAAAATGACAGGTACTGTTATTGTCAAAGCCGAAGTAAATAGCCGGCCATAGCTTTTATTTTCAGTTGCCGGGTGAGCACTGTTTGTCGCCGGTTACGGACCAGAGCTTGTTGATAAAAGCACGGTGACAGCGTGGAAACTTGTTGTTGCTGTTTCTATTGCGCTGGCTATCCTGGCCGGGGCTTTAGTATACTAGCGCTATTTAATATCTGACCCGGCTTAACATCCATAAGCCCGAACAAGCAATGACCCGGAGTGCCAGTGAGCAGCAATGAAAAACGCCTGAATAAATTTATCAGTGAATCGGGCTTTTGCTCCCGCCGGGAAGCGGATAAGCTGATCGAAAAAAATCGTGTCACCATCAACGGCAAACATCCCGAGCTGGGGACTAAGGTATTACCCGGCGATACCGTGGAAGTTGACGGCAAACCAATCAGTGCCAGCCCGGAAAACAAATCTGATCGCATCTATATTGCCTACAACAAGCCGATAGGTATTACCTGCACCACAGAGCGCCATGTCAGGGGCAATATTATCGATGCCATCCGCCATAAAGAGCGTATCTTCCCGATAGGGCGTTTGGACAAACCCTCGGAAGGGCTAATTTTCCTGACCAGCGACGGCGATATCGTCAACAAGATATTGCGGGCGGAAAATGCCCACGACAAGGAATACGTGGTTACGGTGGACAAACCCATCAGTGAGCGTTTTATCGAGCGTATGTCAAAAGGGGTGCCCATTCTCGGCACCATTACCCAGCCGTGCCAGGTGAAGATGCAAAGCCGTTTTGTGTTTCGTATTATCCTGACCCAGGGATTAAACCGCCAGATCCGCCGCATGTGTGAATACCTGGGTTATGAAGTGAAAAAACTTAAACGCACCCGGATCATGAATGTCACCCTGGAAAAACTCAGACCCGGTCAGTGGCGGGATTTGACGGTACAGGAAATGGCGGAAATTAATGCTGCGGTGGCCGGTTCCAGCAAAACCGCAGCCGATACTGCCTTACCTAAAGATAAAGTCGAAACCCAGGCTGATGTGAAAACACAAAGCAGGCCGAAAACACCGGAAAAAGGGCGGGGAGAAAAGAAAAAAAACCAGTTCCCGGACCATAAAAAGGCCGATAAAGGCCGGCAACCGGGTAAAGGCAAAGGCCTGGTGAAAGTCGTCAATACCCGGAAAAAATCTTCGCCGGGGACGCTGACCTTGAAGCGTCCGGCAAAGTCTAAGTCATAATTTTTGCCGGGATTGCAGCCAAGAGTATCCTGAAGGCAACAAGCCGGCAGTAAATGCCGGCTTGCTGTTTTAAGTTTATTCGTCTTTTTTGATATCCTGCTCTTTGAGATCTTCTTTTTTAGTTCTTTTCGCCTTGGCAGGTTTCTTCTCCGACAGTTCCTCGGAAAAACTAAAATGATCATTAAGGGAGATGATTTTGGTTTTACTGATTTTGTGGCGGTAGATTTCCCGCAAATAATGGATAGACTTTTTCACGCAATCCAGGGTCAGGCGGATATCATTGATAGAAGTAAACTTCTTACCGTCCTGGATCAGCTCGCGGTATTTTTTCTCATACATAGGCTTGATGGCATACCAGTTGGTATCCAGGATTTTTGCCGGGTTTTCATTTTCCACCAGCATGGCTTCAAGCTTACTTTCGTTAAAGACCGGTGCGCGGATAAAGTCGATAATGGCCTTGTCCAGCGAGTCGTCAAACCTGTGGTCGTCCTTGGCAAAACAGCGTTTGATATAGGCGACGATCAGGGTCAGGAAGTCATCGCTTAAACACGGGCTTTTGGCAATCAAGGTGGTCAGGGACAGGTTGGCAGAGGCGCCTATCACCAGGGCATAACGTTTTAAGGTGGTATTGGGGAACAAACTGTTAAGGTGCATTTTCAGCTTGTTCAGATCCATGTAAGAGAGCTTATAGTCTTTGGGCAAGGAAATAATCGACACCACGGAAGAGCAGTTCTTAAAGAAATGCAGATCCGAGAGGTGTTTGGCATTATAGTTGGAATCCTTGTACTGGCGCAGTGCCTCCCGGTAACGTTCTGATTCCACCGGCAGTAAACTTACCCCTTCAATCGCCTGAGTCTGCTTGTTGTAATGGGGCAGGTCGATGGAGCGGTAGAAGAGATCGTCGATATCGAGTATCAACTGCTCACCGTTGCCGAGCTTAAGCTTGCTTTCTGCGGACTGGCTGCTGTCTGCCACCACAGATTCGGCATAGGCGATGG
This sequence comes from Thalassomonas sp. RHCl1, assembly GCF_947387555.1. GTDB lineage: Bacteria > Pseudomonadota > Gammaproteobacteria > Enterobacterales > Alteromonadaceae > Thalassomonas. Next base: position 49,215 of record NZ_CANDNZ010000017.1, on the reverse strand, counting down.
CCACCGGGCCCGCCAGACTCATAAAGAGATCGTTGGCATCCAGGCGTATGGTTTCGCCGATATCGATACCGGCACGGCGGAAGTAATTTTCGTCGTAATCTGTGGTCACCGCCTGGGCGGTTAAGATATTAAAAATCTGCTGGCTGATATACTGGTTGGCGTGTTTCTCCATGGCATTGACATCGATATGCTGGATGCCGCCGTCGGAGTCGTTTTGCTCGGCGTAGCGCATGATGTCGTTGGAGATAAGCATCATGGAATTCCATGGCCGGATGCGGCGCATGACATTTTCCGAGGTGCTGTCTTCGTTGTCCATGTTGTAGGAGAAATTCCATTCCTCCGACAGGTATTTACACAGCAGACGCCCGGCATTGATATGCAGGGCTTCCGACATTTCCACTCCCTGATCGGTGATGTTCGGCAAGATACAGATGCCGCTGGTAAAAATCGGTTCAAACACAAAAGACTGGTTCTGGCTGACCAGCTCTTTTTCCGGGCGGATATCAAAGGTTTTACTCATATAGGAGTATTGTTGGGCCAGGCCGAATTCCGAAGCCATACCCGAGCCGGTACCGCCGCCGGCGCTGAAAATATAAAAATACAGCCGCGACTGGTTGGCCTTGATGCCGCAGGAGTCGATAAGATAGGAGTGGATAAACTTCCAGTCGGAGTTGCTGAAATGCTCAGTGTCTTTATTGAGAATAATTTTTGCCAGGTACTGGCCTAAAATCGGGGCGTTACCGGCGCCGCCGGCATGGACTTCCGATAAGTCCATGATTTTCAGCTTGTTGTATTCCCGCAAAAAGTCATTGTCTATGCCTTTGGACGAGAAGCGGATACGGCCTTCGATATCTTTGTCGAGATCGCCGAGCATCACCAGGGGTTCGATTAAAAACACCGGCTTGACGGTTTTCTTTTGCTGGAGTTTCAGGCTACGCTGGATCCATTTTACCGGCCGCGCTTCTTTTTCCTTGGCCTGCTTTTGTTCGTGGTTAAATTCCGTCAGGTAAAAGTTGCGGGCGTTATGTACCAGGGAGGCGACATCCAGGGCGATATTAGAGCCGCAACGGCCCAAACCGATCAAACATACCGAAGGGAAGTTGGGCAATTTACGCTCATTTTCTTCCTGGTTGTGTTCGCTGGGATAAACTTCGCTGCGCAGGACATCGAGATTTTTCAGGATCCTCGACAGATCCTTTTCGGTAAAATACATATACGGAGTGTTGCTGTGTTTATCCTTAAGTAATAGCTCACTCTGCGGCTCTTTGACAATTACGTCAAAATCATCACTGGCCTCAACCGCAGGTTCAGGGGTCGGTTTTACCCTGCCTGCGCGTTGGGGACCAAGCGGACGAGTTTGAGACTTCTTTGACTGCATTTTATCTCTCCAGGTAGATGATACCAAGCCGATAACCGCACAAAATCTGCTGAATGTAGATATACCAGATGTACAGAAAATCCGTTTATCCCAGGGTCTTAAAGCCGGCGGGTGTACATTGAATAAATCAGTTTGGTATTCTTTTACGCCAAATTATTTATACCTAATATAGGCTAAAAAGAAATCAAAAACTACGGTTAAATTGTAATTCACAGGCAATTGCTGACGGAGATCATAGTTTTTAACTATTTGTTGTAGCAGTATTTATTTTTGACAGGCCAGGCTTTATCCCGGTGGCTGGCGCCTGGCGGCGCCGGGAGTTGCCTGCTATCTTGCTGATGTCTATGACTAAGTTTTGGCCAATTATTTGTCGATATTGAGCAGGTTTGCCGGGGAGTATTGATCCGTTAACACCCGGGTATCTTGCGGCCAGTCGCGCTCCTGTGAGGCCAGGGCCATATTGGCGAAAATTTCTTTGATGTCGACACCAAAAGGTTTTAATTGCTTGTCGAGGACAGGCAGGCGCTGGCTCAGGGTTTTGATATCCGGCAGTGCCTGCTTGCCGGTTAAAATAATGCGGTTTTCGTTTTTGTTATTCCTGACATTAAAGTAATCGCCGAAAACGTCGTAATAAGTGGCGGACTCGTAGGCGTATAAACCGCTGTTGGAAAAAGTATTGGCGCTTAAAACTCCTTTGTCACTGAGCAGTTGTCTGGCTTCCGATAAAAACTCCCGTGTCAGCAGATGTTCGGGAATGTATTCGCCGTTAAAGGCGTCTAGGATGATCCAGTCGTATTGCTGTTTTTTCATCAACGCCCGTTTAATAAACAAGCGTCCGTCCTGATCGGTTGCCGTGACGCGCTCGTTTTCGAAAAAGCCAAAGTATTCCCGGGCGACCTTGATAACCGCGGGATCTATTTCAACATTTTCAATGCGCGCCTGGGGGTAGAGCTGGTGCAGGGTATTGGACATAGTGCCGCCCCCCAGACCTATGATAAGTATGTTATCTGGCCTGCTGTTGAGCAATAACCCGGAAAACAGCAGCTTGGTATAGTTAAATACCAGTTGTTGCGGCTGGCTTTTGTAAAGGCAGCTTTGGTTGGATTTATTCTGTTTGACGTTAAACCTTAAGCAGCGTAAGTCTCCTTTGTCTTCCACCATGATATTGCGGTACAGGGAGCGCTCGCTATGGACGACTTCGGCATTGCCGGGCCAGGGAGAGCAGGCTGCCAGCAATAACAGCAACAGTGTCGGTAAAGCGGGTTTAAACATGACGGACTTCCTGATCTTTAACTTGCATCGCGGTATTTTTGATTATTTTGTCGGCGGCAATGGCGATCAGTCCCAGCAACAGCAGCAGGGCGCTGAAGGTGAAAATAATCTGGTTGACCTCGAGATAGAGTACCAGGTAAAACGAAGTGATTATTGTGCCCAGGGCGCTGCCCAGGGTAGAGACAAAATATAATATGCCCGCCACCTGGCCGCTTTCATTTTTATTTTTGACTAACAGCCGCACCGAATAGGGGGATAACATGCCGAGGATCACCGTCGGCAGGAAAAACAAGGCGCTGGCAGCCATTAATGAGCCGTAGCGGCTGTCTTCTGTCTGCAGGAAAATCGCCTGCATGATCTCATTGGCATACAAGGCGATAGGTAGAATAAAGATGCCGCCGAGCAAATAGATGATGCCGAAGCGTTTCAGGGAAGCGTTGCGGGTAGAGAGTTTGCCGCCGAGCAGGTAACCGAAGGACAGGCTCACCATAAACACGGTAATGATACTGCCCCAGATATGTATGCTGCTGCCGAAAAAGGGCGCCAGGATCCGTCCTCCCAGTAGTTCTATGCCCATGATAGTGAAACCACTACTAAAGGCCAGGCTGTAGATCAGGGGGTTTTGCCAGCGGGTAAACATAGTCAGATCCTGTTTCTTTTGCTATCACTAAGGTGATAATTATTTCAACAACTGATCATTATCCTACCGGATCTGAATGAAGATAAAAATGTTTCTTTTTAAGAAGATAAAGAGAGATGATAACAGGCTTGCTTTCCTTTGAAAGGAAGCAAACCTGTTATTTCAGCTTACCTTGTGCGCTTAAGCCAGCAGGGGTTTCAGGAAGCGGGCGGTATGCGACTGCTTGTGTTCGGCGACCTGCTCCGGGGTGCCGGTGACCAGGATTTCGCCGCCGCCTGAGCCGCCTTCCGGGCCTAAGTCGACGATCCAGTCGGCGGTTTTGATCACATCCAGGTTATGCTCAATCACCACTATGGTGTTGCCGTGATCCCTGAGGCGGTGGATCACCTGCAATAACTGCTTGATATCATGGAAGTGCAAACCTGTGGTCGGTTCATCGAGAATATACAGGGTTTTGCCGGTATCCCTTTTGGACAGCTCCTTGGCCAGCTTGACCCGCTGGGCTTCACCGCCGGACAAGGTGGTGGCGGACTGTCCCAGTTTAATGTAACTGAGGCCGACATCCATCAGGGTTTGCAGCTTACGTTTGACCGCGGGAATAGCGCTGAAAAACTCCAGGCCGTCTTCTATGGTCATCTCCAGCACTTCGTGGATGTTTTTGCCCTTATAGCGGATCTCCAGGGTTTCCCGGTTGTAACGCTTGCTTTTACAGACATCGCAGGGCACGTAAACATCCGGCAGGAAGTGCATTTCTACCTTGATCAATCCGTCTCCCTGACAAGCCTCACAGCGGCCGCCTTTGACGTTAAAGCTGAAACGGCCGGGTTTATAACCCCGGGAGCGTGACTCCTGGGTGGCGGAAAAAATTTCCCTAATGGCGGTAAAGATGCCGGTATAGGTGGCGGGGTTAGATCTCGGGGTGCGCCCTATCGGGCTCTGGTCGATATCGATGACCTTATCCAGCAGCTCCAGCCCGGTAATGCTTTTATGGGGGGCAGGCTCCTGGGTGGTGGCGCCGTTGAGCTGGATATGGGCCAGCTTGTACAGGGTGTCGTTGATCAGGGTCGACTTGCCTGAACCGGAGACGCCGGTGATACAGGTCATCAGGCCGACCGGTATGCTGAGATCGACATTTTTAAGGTTGTTGCCGCTGGCGCCTTTCAGCACCACCTGCTGCTCTTTATCCATGGCCGTGCGGCTGGCGGGGATATCGATTTTTTCAACACCCGAGAGATATTTTCCGGTGAGCGAGTCCTTGTTGGCGATAATATCTTCCATGGTACCGTCGGCGATGATTTCACCGCCGTGAACCCCGGCCCCCGGGCCGATATCAATGACATGATCCGCTGCGCGGATGGCATCTTCGTCATGCTCGACCACGATTACTGTATTACCGAGATCCCTCAAGTGGATCAAAGTGCTGAGCAGACGTTCGTTATCCCTTTGGTGCAGGCCGATGGAAGGTTCGTCCAAAACGTACATGACCCCGACTAAACCTGCGCCTATCTGGCTGGCAAGGCGGATACGCTGGGCTTCACCGCCGGATAGGGTATCGGCGCTGCGGGACAGGTTGAGGTAATTGAGGCCGACATTGACTAAGAAGCCTAATCTGTCTTTGATTTCTTTCAGGATTTTTTCGGCGATCTGGCCTTTCTGGCCGCTGAACTCCAGCTGGGAGAAGAACTCCAGCGCTTCGGCGATGGCAAAATCGGCAACAATCGGCAAAGGCGTGTCTTCAATAAAGACATTGCGTGCTTCCAGGCGTAAGCGGCTGCCCTGACATTCCGGGCAATGCTGGCTGTTGAGGTATTTGGCCAGCTCTTCACGCACCGCGTTGGACTCGGTTTCCCGGTAGCGGCGGTCCATATTGACCAAGATGCCTTCAAACGGATGTTTACGCACCACGACATCGCCGCGGTCATTCATATATTTGAATTCGATATCCTGCTTGCCGCTGCCGTATAACACCAGTTTCTGGATTTTTTTATCCAGCTCGTTAAAGGGTTTTTCCAGGGCAAAGTCATAATGATCCGCCAGTGCCTGCAGCATCTGGAAATAGTAGAAGTTGCGTTTGTCCCAGCCGCGGATGGCGCCGCCGGACAGGCTGAGCTCGGGATTGGAGATCACCCTAGAAGGGTCGAAAAATTGTTTCATACCCAGGCCGTCGCAGGTCTGACAGGCACCGGCGGGGTTGTTAAAGGAAAATAACCTGGGTTCGAGCTCCTGCATGCTGTAGCCACATTGCGGACAGGCGAAATTGGCGGAAAACAGCAACTCTTCCCGATCCGGCTCATCCATAAAGGCGACGGTGGCGGTGCCTGAGGTCAGGGCAAGGGCGGTTTCGAAAGACTCGGATAAGCGCAGCTGGATATCGTCGCGCACCTTTAATCTGTCCACCACCACTTCTATGGTGTGCTTTTTATGCAGTTCCAGGGGGGGCGGATCCGAGAGGTCGCACACTTCACCGTCTATTCTTGCCCGGATATAGCCCTGGGCCGCGAGGTTATCCAGCAGTTTAACATGCTCCCCTTTGCGGTTTTGCAATACCGGCGCCAGCACCATGACCTTGGTGCCTTCTTCCAGCGCCAGGACTTTATCCACCATTTGCGAAACGGTTTGTGCCGCCAGCGGCTGGTGATGATCCGGACAGCGGGGCTCGCCGACCCGCGCATACAACAGCCTGAGATAATCATAAATTTCGGTAATGGTACCTACGGTGGATCTGGGATTATGGGAAGTCGATTTTTGTTCGATGGAAATGGCCGGCGACAAGCCTTCAATATGGTCGACATCGGGTTTTTCCATCAGGGACAGGAACTGGCGGGCATAGGTAGACAGGGATTCTACATAGCGGCGCTGGCCTTCCGCATACAGGGTATCGAAGGCTAATGAAGATTTACCCGAGCCGGATAAGCCGGTGATCACCACGAGTTTATCGCGGGGAATTTCCAAATTGATGTTTTTCAGGTTATGGGTACGGGCGCCCCTAACTTCTATCTTTCTCATAACGATTCCGCCTAACTACCGAATCGGGTATTATCGCATAGATTCTGCGCATCTTTCATCCTTAAAAGTAAAGTTTCTTTGTTTAATGCCCCTGGCTGAGGAGGGGGACAGTTATTTGTTATTTATCGAATAAAAAGGTTTTTGCCGGTTAAGCAAGTTGGCCGGCAAGAAGGAGGGATAACAGGCGGCGGCGGTAAAAAATAAGCTGTCAGGCGTTAGCCGGTTCGTGATAAGATAACGCGTTTTTTATCGCCCCGTGCCTGAAGTAAAGTGGTTACTGTTGCCCGGGCTGATGATGAGTACTACCGCTGAAAACATCCTATGGGGAAATGCCCGTTTATTGCTTTCAGGCAAGTAAGTGTAAGGTTCGAAGTAAAGAGATATGAGTGTTACAGGTTTAAACAAGATAGAGAAAAAAGCCGCTTTTTCCCTGGCTGCGGTTTTTGGCTTACGCATGCTCGGCTTATTTATGATTTTGCCGGTTTTTGCCGTATACGGTACTCAGCTGGCCGGTTACAGCCCGGTATGGCTGGGACTGGCGATAGGGGCTTACGGTTTAACCCAGGCGATGTTGCAAATTCCCATGGGCATTTTATCGGATAAATTTGGCCGAAAACCTGTGATCCTGGCGGGGCTGTTGGTATTTTTGCTCGGCAGTATCGTCGCCGCCATGTCGGATACCATCTATGGTGTTGTTTTTGGCCGGGCGCTGCAGGGCATGGGGGCGATTGCCAGTGCGGTGTTGGCGCTGGCCGCCGACTTAAGCCGCGAAGAGCAGCGGCCTAAGGTGATGGCCACCATAGGCATGTTTATCGGTTTGTCTTTTACCGTTGCTATGGTGTTTGGCCCGATAGTGGCGCAGCTGTTTGGCTTAAGCGGCCTGTTCTGGTTCACCGCTGCGCTGACCGTATTGGCGATGCTGATGATCCAGTTTATGGTGCCCCAGTCGGTGCATAAGGCGCCGCGGGGGGATAATGTTGCCGTGACCGGGCAGCTCAATACCCTGTTCCGCCACGGGCAGTTATCCCGCCTTAATATCGGGGTCTTTGTGCTGCATATGGCGCTCACCGCCTGCTTTGTTACCTTACCTAAGCAGTTGATCGATTCCGGCCTGGCGCTTGAACAGCACTGGCAATTGTATCTGCCTGCATTATTGGGGTCTTTCTTCTTTATGGTGCCCTTTATGATAATTGCCATTAAGAAACAAAAAGAAAAACAAATGTTTGTTGCCGCGGTTGCCCTATTGACCCTGTCTTTACTCTTGTTCTGGTATCTGCCGTCAAGTTTTGTCGTGCTGGCCACCCTGATCGTCTTGTTTTTCATCGCTTTTAATTATCTGGAAGCGACTATGCCGTCGATTTTATCCCGCCTGGCGCCCGCCGGGGTCAAGGGCAGTGCCATGGGCATATACTCCAGCAGCCAGTTTTTAGGGGCGTTTGCCGGCGGTTTGATCGGTGGCGCGGTATCAACCGCTTATGGCGAGCAAAGTATCTTTTTGGTGATGGCTGTGCTCAGCCTGCTGTGGGTTGTTGCGGCTATGGGCATGAAACCGTTGAAAAAATCAAAAAGTTACAGTTTTGCCACCAATATTGCCTCTGAAGAGGAAGCCGATGAAGTGGCGGAATTGCTGATCAATATGCCCGGCGTGATTGAAGCGACCCTGGTGCACTCCGAAGCCGTGGCTTATTTAAAAGTGGATGAAAAGCAGGTCGATCTTAAAGATGTGAAAGCCTTGCTTAACAGGGCCGACAGCGTCTCTTAATCATTTACTCTTAATCCTGGCGGGCGCTCTATGGCCCGCCTGTTCGTCTTATTTGCCGGTGGTCGTTTTTTGTCACACTTTATCAGTCAACGGCGGCAATAAAATCTTTTAGCTCGCCTTTGCCGAGCACAACACAGATATCATCATCAATAAACTTACCCGATAATGCCTGACCCATAGGAGAATGTGGCGTGATCACGGTAATGCTTTGCCCTTCTATCTGGGTGCGGTAACCTGCGGCGGCCGGACCGAGAAAAAACCAGTGTTCTCTTTTTGTATCACCGTCGAGTTGTATCAAATGCCCTAAAGCTATGCCGGTCTTTTCGCTATAGGGGGTCAGCTCCAGTTGTTGGTAGGCGGCCAGGGCATTTTGAAATTCAACAATGCGGCGGGACTGGCCTTCTGCCAGGTAACCGGCTTCTATGGCCAGGGTATCGTATTGGGTTTCCGCCACCGACTGATCATCGGTGGCCGCCAAATGGGCCTTTTCGGCGGCCCGGACGGCATTTTCCAGTTCTGTTTGCAGGTGGTGGACGATTTTTTCAATCAGGGATTGTTTATACATAAGCTTCATTTTTTGGCTTGGATAAACGAATTTTATTTATCAACAGGGCTTTGTGCCACAAGTTTTCAAAGCATTTGAATTTTCACCTTAATTTTGTTGCTGTCCGCTCCCGGGTAGAAGTGGCGGTAAAATATACAATCAATTTTTAATCTGACAGGTGTCAAAATTGCTTGTGTTTTGTGTCAACACCAAGTAGTTTATAGCCAACTGGTTAGACCTTTGGTCATTTTTAATTCAAATTAGACGGCTTGATATGAATAACACATCACCTTACCCGAACTTATTAGCCCCGCTGGATCTGGGGTTCACCAAAATCGCCAATCGCAGCCTAATGGGCTCTATGCATACCGGCCTTGAAGAAGAAAAGGAAGGCTTTAAAAAACTGGCGGCTTTTTATGAAGCCCGGGCAAAAGGTGGTGTCGGCCTGATCGTCACCGGCGGTATCAGCCCGAATACTCGTGGCCGTCTGGCGCCGTTTGCCGGTGAAATGAGTAAGTTCTGGCATGTGAAAAAACATAAACTGATCACGGATGCGGTGCATAAATACGATACCAAGATTTGTATGCAAATCCTGCATGCCGGCCGTTATTCCTATCATCCTTTTAGCGTTGCGCCCAGTAAATTAAAAGCGCCGATCAATCCTTTTACTCCGTCGGCGCTGTCGGCGCGTCAGATCCGCGGCACCATAAAAGATTTCGCCTACTCCGCCAGTCTGGCTGCCAAAGCCGGTTATGACGGGGTTGAGATCATGGGCTCGGAAGGTTACCTGATCAACCAGTTCAGCTGTGCCCAAACCAATAAACGCACCGACGAATGGGGTGGCCCGATTGAAAACCGGATGCGTCTGGCAACGGAAATCGTCAAGGCGGTACGGGCGAAAGTCGGTGAGAAATTTATTATTATTTTCCGTTTGTCTATGCTGGATTTTGTCGAAGGCGGCAATAGCTGGGATGAAGTGGTGCAGATGGGTAAGGCGATAGAAGCCGCCGGTGCCACCATCATCAATACCGGTATCGGCTGGCATGAAGCCCGGGTACCGACCATAGCCACCTCAGTGCCAAGAGCCGCCTTTACCTGGATCACCGAGCGCATGAAGTCGGAAATCAAGATCCCATTGGTAACCACCAACCGCATCAATACCCCGGAAGTGGCGGAAGAAGTGCTGGCTGCCGGGCATGCCGATATGGTGTCTATGGCCAGGCCTTTCCTGGCGGATGAAAGCTTTATGAATAAAGCGGCAGAAAACAAGAGTGGTGACATCAATACCTGTATCGGTTGTAACCAGGCTTGTCTGGATCATGTCTTCCAGCAAAAGCGCGCTTCCTGTCTGGTAAATCCGACCGCCTGTTATGAAACCGAATTAACCTTTGCCAAAGCGGCAAAAGGCAAGCATATTGCCGTGGTGGGGGCAGGCCCTGCCGGACTGGCGTTTAGTGCCTATGCGGCGCAACGGGGTCATAAGGTTGAGATTTTTGATCGTGCCAGTGAAATCGGCGGTCAGTTTAATTTTGCCAAGCAGGTGCCGGGTAAAGAAGAGTTTTATGAAACCTTGCGTTATTTCAATAACCAGCTGAGCCAGCTCAAGGTGAAGGTGCATTTAAACAGTGAGCAAACGGTTGAACAGCTTAAAGCCGCCAACTTCGATGAAGTGGTGGTGGCTACCGGTATCACGCCGAGGGAGCTGGATATCGAAGGTATCAGGCACCCGAAAGTGAAAACCTATTTACAGGTGCTCAGGGATAAAGAAGTGATCGGCAGGAAAGTGGCCATTATCGGCGCCGGCGGGATCGGTTTTGATGTTGCTTCCTACCTGAGTGAGAAAGAGTCCCTGACCACCAATCCGGAAGCCTGGATGCAGGAGTGGGGGGTTGATAAGCAATATCAATCCGGCGGTGCCCTGTTAAAAGCCCGTACTGAGCCGGCGGAATCCGAGCGTGAAATTTATTTACTGCAACGTAAAACCACTAAGGTCGGTGCCGGTTTAGGTAAAACCACCGGCTGGATCCACAGGGCATTCCTGCAGAAAAAAGGTGTGCAAATGATCCCCGGGGCCAGCTATAAAGCGATCACGGATCAGGGGTTAGTGATTGATATTGACGGCAAGCAGCAAACCCTGGATGTTGACCATGTCATCATTTGTGCCGGTCAGGAGCCTAACCGCAGCCTGTATCAGCAGCTGGAAGATGCCGGTATTAAAACCCATCTGATTGGCGGCGCCGATGTGGCCGCCGAGCTTGATGCCAAACGCGCCATCCGCCAGGGGGCAGAATTGGCGGCGACTATCTAATCAAGAGCCTAACCAAGAGCCTAACCAGGGCCTGACTAAGGTCCTAACTGAGCAAGATAAAGTAAAAGGGGTGATACCGGGTATCATCCCTTTTTTAGTTTCCGGTTCCGGCACAAGTGATCATTTTGCCCGCTTATCTATGGGTTGTCGTGAATTTACTATACTTATTCATCGGTAAGGAGTCATAGGTATTCATTTCACCGGGAGAGCAGCTCGTGGAGCAGCCGGCATCCGTTAAGTACGTGTTATATACCCATTATAACTATGGGGAAGGGGATGATTTTAAAACCTATCGCTACGCCAACTACCTGGATTACCTCAAAAAGTCGAAATTTCTGCAATCCCTAAAGCAGCTGACGGGTGCCAAAGCTGCAGAGTTAAAAAAAATAAGAAGTTTTAAAGACTTTGAAAATATTCATAATTTAAAACCTTTAAAAGATATTAACAGTGTCAAAGGTTTTGAAGATTTAGCCGGTCTGGGCGATTTTAAAGACTTCCTTGCCTGGGCTGCCAGCCGTGATTTTGACTTTAGTTTTCACTTTGACCATCTCCGGGGTGTGCGCTATTTCAAGCGCCATGTGAAAGGGTTGCATAGCCTGCTGACCTCGCCTGCCTATGAGGGTAACCTGATCATCTTTTATGCGGCGGGATTTTCTGATTGTCTTCACGGCATTGCCCGGGGAAAAAGCCGTGAGGATTTGCTCAAACAAGCCTATATCAGGTTTTCTATGGAGCTGGGTAAAAGTTTGGTGGAGCAAGTAGGCACTTATCCCCCGTTATCAGGCCGGGTACGCATTATTACGCCGATAGATTTGCTGGATATTTTTGGCCGTATGAACCTGGCAACGGCAGAAAATCTGCATTGGTGGTTTATCGGCAAAAATAAAGATATTCATTATGATACTCCCAAGATTGTCGAAGCCTTCCTGCGCCTCAGGATGCTGGGCTCCGGGGTGCCGGTATTCCGCCTGGATTATGATGTGCTCTTTCGCGGTCAAGAGAATGAACATCTGTCGAACCTGGGGCTTTTTAAAACCATTATCTCCTGCCTGCGTGCTTACCGGCTGCGTATGGATGAGCCCGGGGTTGCCACTTTTTTATTGTCGGCTTCATACGATACCCAGGCGCTGAGGCCGCCGGAGAACGGCAAAAGTTTCGATGCCTGGCGGGGAGCTTTTGCAACCCGGGTATTTCCGGCGTTGCCTGTTGTTAAAGGTGAGATTGCCATCGCCAAAAAAAGTGCCGGCAATGAAGGGCAGGGATCTTTTGCCTGGGAGCGCTATGCGAAAAAGGTTTTCGACCCTGCTTTGGCGAGAAAGTTTTACGGTTTAAGCGAAACCGGATTGGCACTTAAAGGGGTTAGCGGTATTGGTAAAATCGGCGGCAATCCATCGGCTTCTATAATTTCCGGCGCCATGTTGTGCCTGAGTGACGGGGCGATCCTGGATCTGCCGCCGTTCAGTAATTTTACCCTGTATGTGATGTGGATTGATGATCATCTTAAGTACAGCTTGCACCGTGAATTACGACACCTCAGTACTTTCAAATCGGCGGTGGAGCCCATGCTCAGCGATGCCAAGCTGGATCTGGTGATGGTGAAGAAAGCACGTGCGCCGATTAAGGATTTGCCGAAATATGTTTTTGGCACATATCTACCCACCTTGCTCTGGGGCACAGTGCTTGATGTCTGGATCAACCCGGATCCGGTGGTGAAATACCGGCGGCGGGACTTAACCCAAGCCAAACAAGCCATCTGGGATCAGCTTAAGCGGGAAGACAGCTCTAAAGGGGTGTTAGCCGCGGCTTTACAAAGTGCGCTGGAGAAGGGGGCATTTACCAAGTTGGACCGAAACAACCTCAGGGATTTGTTGGTTGAGGTGGGATTAAAACGTATTACCGAGGTACGCCGTCAATGGGGTAAGCTCACGGCGGATACAGGCAAAAGCGACAGCCGGGAGGTTAAAGAAACCTTTGCCTCCATTTGGGCGAAAGGCATAGTGAAAGATTACTTCCCTTCATTGGCGGAGAAATATCAAGGTATTGCCCATATAGGCGAAGAACCCCTGCCGCTGGAAATGAAGCTGACAGAGATTGCCGATCTCAATCAATATCAGCTGCATAATGACTTTTCCATCCTGGTAGATGATGCCCTGGAATATATCGAATGGACCCTTAACTGGCCGAAAATCGTCCAGGTGGTACGCTCGGTCAAGCAGGGGAAAGTGAAAACGGACTTGTCCTGGGTGCCGGACAAGCCGGTTTAGGGGTTGTTTACGGAGAAAATATTATGGGCAGGCTAAGCCGTTTGGCTAGCCTGCCCTTTTTCTTAACTATTGCCGGTCAATGCCTCGTTTGAAATTTGCTCCGAGGTTTCGAATGCCCTCTTCTGGCTAAACAGGGAAAACAAGGCCGGGACAAATAAAAACGATAACAAGGTGGTTAATACCGTACCGCCGGCCACCGCCACCGCAAACGGGGGCCAGAAACCGCCGCCTGCCAATATCAGGGGTAAGAAGCCGCCGACCGTAGTAATGGTGGTGGAGCTGATATGCCGGGTGCAGCTTAATACCGCCCGTACGATTGCCCCGGTGTCGCCGCGCACGGCATCCGGGTCCGACTTTAATTCGGCGATGATCACTATGGCGGCATTGATGGCCAGTCCCATCAGGCCGAGCAGGCCGATGATCACGGTAAAACCAAAGGGGTAGTCAAAAACATAAATGCTCAACAGCCCCAGGCCCACCGACTGGAAGGCGGACAGGAAAATGATGCCGCTGAGGCGGAAAGAGTTAAAAGATAATACCACCACAGTGATCAGTAAGGTGAAGATCACTCCGACGCTGGCCAGTAATTTTCCTACCGCTTCGTCACGCTCCGCCGACTCGCCTCCTACTTCGATATAGTATCCGGCGGGTACCTGATATTGCTGCTGCGCCATTTTCTCCTGTATCCGGGCCAGGACCACGGAAGGCAGGACGCCGGCGCGGATATAACCCTCAATCACGTTAACCCTTACGCCGTCCCTGTGGGGAATAGCGCCCCGGCTGGGTTTAAGTTTCAACTCTGCCAGTGCCGTCAGCGGGATCGCCTGCTCGCTGTTACTGCTGAGCAGCTGGATATTGGCGAGATCCGTGATATCCCGGCGTTCGCCATTGTCTATCCTGACCCTGACCGGGATAGATTCGGTTGCCTCGATCACCGAGCCGTTGATATTACCGGCTAAGGTGGTATTGAGCTGACCGGCAATATTGGTCAAAGATAAACCCGCCAGGGCGACTGCTTCTTCATCCGCCTGGACCCAGACCTTAGGGGTACCCGGCTGCAGGGTTGAGCGGCTATGGATCACGTCCTTGGTGGTGCTCATCAGCTGGCGGATATCATCCCCTATGGTTTTTAGGGTATCCAGGTTGGGGCCAAATATCCTCAGCTCCACCGGGGCATTAAACGGCGGTCCCTGCTCCAGTTTGCGCACCAGGATCTGTGCCTGGGGAAACAATTTGTCTAATTCTGTTTGAATTTGCGGGATCAGGGCGTTGGCATAGTTAAAATCGCTGGCGGTGATCATGCCCTGGGCGTAATTTTGCAGGCCGTCTTTGGTGGGCAGCATATTGTAGTAGAAGGAGGGGGCATTTTTACCGATAAACCAGCGGACTTTTTCTATGCCTTGCTGTCGGTACAGATACTGGCTGACCTCCTGGCTGACGGCTTGGGTGTGTTTGATACTGCTTTGTGCCGGTAAAAACAGCTCTATCTGGAACATGTCCCGATCAGAGGGCGGGAAGAATTGTTCGCTTAACTGTTTGGCAAGCACAAAACCCAGCAGCGGCAGGCAAAAAACCGTGATGATGGTGGTTTTCCTGTGCTCTATCGCCCAGGTCAGGCTTGTTTGAAAGGCATGGCTCAGCCGCGGCAAGGCAATACCTGCCCGGTACCAACTTTGGCTGTTGCTTTGGCCTTTGCTGATAAAACGTCCCGCCAGTCCGGCCACTATGGTATGGGAGATCAGGTAAGAGCCGATCAGGGAAAAAATCACGCTTAAGGCAATACCGCCGACAAACTCGCCTGCCGGACCCGGCATCAGGACGATGGGCATAAAGGCGAGAATGGTGGTCACGCTGGAGCCGAGCAGCGGCAACCATAAATGTTTGATGGCGTAACCGACAGAGTCCAGGCGGCGCATGCCCTGCTGGCGTTTTTGCTGTATGGTGTCCGTCATGACAATGGCATTGTCTACCATGATGCCTAAAGCCACCACCAAACCTGTGACCGACATCTGGTGTATCGGCAGGCCGTAAAAATTCATCACTGCCAGGGTAAATAACACGGTTAACGGCAGGGAAACGGCGACGATCAAGGCAGAGCGCCAGCCCAGGGTGACCAGTAATACCAGGGAAATCAGGATAAAACCGACGCTGATATTGGTGACGAGGTCGCCGAGTCTTTTCTCTGTATAGGTATTTTGATCAAACAGTACTTCCAGTTCAATGCTCTGGGGCAACTCCTTGGCAAAGTTTGCTACCTGCTGGTTGACTCTTTGTGTCCACTTATCTATGCGTAGATCCGGCAACATCCTGGTTGCCACCACTACGGAAGCCTGGTCGTTGACCAGGGCGATTTCGCTGGCAGGCCAGGCCAGGCTTTTTTTCACTGAGGCGATATCCCCTAAACGTAATACCGAGCCGTTGTCATTGTCCCTGAGGGGAATATTGCGGATCCTTTCTACCGTGTCCAGGGCGCCGGTTAATTCCACCTGCATCTGGTTATTCAGGTTAACCAGGGCGCCGGCGGCAACCTTGGCATCGGCGCTGCGAATTTTTTCAGAAATCAGCGCCGCGGACAAACCTAAGCGGCTGCTTTGTGCCTGGTCTATTGCCACCAGGATCTCTTCTTCCCCCTGGCCGAAAATGGAGACCAGATCGGTGCCGCCGACGGTGCGCAGCCGGTTTTGCAGTTCATTGGCATAACGTCCCAGGCTGGCAATATCTATCTCGGTATTTCCCTGCCAGTTCAGGGCAATCAACTGGGTATAGGCATAACCCCGGTCGGTTTCCAGCACAGGCGGCACGATATTGGCGGGTAATTGCGGCGCGAGATCGCTGACCAGATCCCGGACCCTGGACCAGACGGGCTCAGGTTGATTGATTTCATCCTGTAATTTCAGCTGTACCACGGAAATGCCCGGGCGGGAGACGGAAGTGATCAGGTTGATTTCCGAGAGCTTACGCAGCTTCTGTTCGATTTTTTCGCTGATCAATACTTCAATGCGCTCGGCGCTGGCGCCCGGCATATATGTGATCACACTGGCGACCCGGTTTTGTATTCTCGGATCTTCGGTGCGCGGTAAGGTGGACAGGGCGGCCAGGCCGGAAACGATCAGCAGCACTATCACCAGTGACATCAAACGGCCATTTTTAACAAAAGAACGGATCATAGGGTACCGGCCTTTTCTTGCTTGGCTTGCTGGGAATTGGTTTTAAGGGCCAGCGTCCCCTGGTGTTTGTTGATGATCTGTCCCGGGACATATCTGTGTAGACCTTCGGCGATGACCAGGTGTTCGTTTGCCTCCAGGCCGCTGACAAAGGCGTCATTTTCCGTGGTATGCAGTACTGAAACCGTGGCCGCCTTGATTTGGTATTGGCCGCCGCCGATCTGCTGCGCCAGGTAAATGTTCCACTGGCCGCGCACCCCGTCGATGATGGCGCTCAACGGCAGCCAGTAGCCGCTTTTCTGGATCTCTTGCCTGATATTGACCCGCACCAGCTGGCCGTTGAATCCTTTGGTATTTTCCTGAGGCAATAGCCGTAATTGTACGGTACGGTTGGTTTTATCCACTTGTTTGCCGATGGCGATTAAGGTGGCGTCTGATAAGTTTTCATTGATTTCTACGCTGAAGGTATGGCCAAGTTCGAGCCTGGCCGCCAGTTTGGCAGGCACGCCGACGGAGATCTCATTGTTGTTTTTGGCTATCAGGCGAAAGGCACCTTGGCCGGCGTTAAGTACCTGCCCCTGAGATAAAAAGCGCTCGCCGATAGTGGCATCAAAGGGGGCGATCAAGCTGGCCTTTTCTATCTGGTACTCTATGGTTTTTAAGCTGGCGTTTAATCCCTGCAGGCCCGCCTGCAATACCTGGTATTCGGCATTAAGCTCGTCCAGGCTCTGCTCCGAAGTATAACCGTTATTGATTAACGATTTGATACGCTTTAGGTTTGCCTGGTTTAAGGTGATTTGCGCCTTGTTTTGTTTGATTTTTGCCTCGAGCTCGGCGTGTTTGATCGTTAACAGCTCGGTATCCTGGCGAGCCAGGATTTCGCCGCGGCGGACTTCATCGCCGCTGTCAAAAGCTATGCTGTTGATCTTGCCGCTGAACTCAAAACCGAGATCTGTGTGTTGTTTAGTGGTGAGTTCGCCGATATATTCCCGTTGCAGCGGGTAACCCGCTTGTGGTGTTATGGTCAACATCCGGGCGCTGTGGATGGTGGCTCCTGCTTCTGCCTGTTCGGCATCGTTGCAGCCGGATAAGACCAATAACAGCATCAGATTTATTAAGGCAAAAAACAGTCCGTGGCGGTACCTTGAGCTTTTCAGGGAAAACATGGCTAACCTTGTTGTATCATTAAATCAAACTAGACTGTATAGTCTAGTTTTAACTTGCTAGACTGTCTAGTCTATTTTGTTAGACTGGTATCTTTTGGTAGAATAGCCGGCGAAGATGTCGATGGGATTACAGATGCAAAAAAATCGCAGTAAGAATGAAACCAAGCGCAAACAGATATTGGACGCTGCCACCGAGCTGTTTACCGAAAAAGGTTATGCCACTACCAGCATGGATCTTATCGCCAGGCAGGCAGATGTATCAAAGCAAACGGTTTATAGTCATTTTGGCAGTAAAGACGACTTGTTTGCTGCGGCGATTGAGCAAAAATGCGACTCTTACCGTATGCTGGACTTTTCCCTGGAAGACTTCTCGGATGTCAATGTCACCTTGCTGGCGGTGGCGAAACGCTTTTTTTCCATGCTCATTGCCAAGGAAACCCTGGCGGTGCATAAAATATGTGCCTATGAATCCAAGACTTATCCCCAGCTGTCGGAATTGTTTTATCATGCCGGGCCGGAGCGTTTAACCACGGAAGTGGCCAAACTGATGGCGCTGCTGGATGAAAAAAAGGCCTTGTCGATTGCCAACCCTCATCATGCGGCGGTGCAGTTTTTAACTATGCTCAAAGGCGAGGCCTGGTTAAGGATTGAATTTAATACCAGCAAACAACTGACCCCGGAAGAAATTGACGATTATATCTGCTCAAGCGTCGCCATGTTTATCCGGGCCTATGCGCCGCAATAAATTCTGCCTGCCTTTATCCGCGACTTTTTCGTTTTATTTCTGCTCGGGCATTTCACGCTATTGATAACGCCGTGATGGATAACGGCATTTTCAGCCGTTGCAGTAGCCGCCAAACCTCTGCCGGATAAAGGGGCAATAAGGGGTGGAGGGTTTACGAATCTTATCGGATAATTAATACAAGATAAAAATTCAAGAACCCGGAAAACTTGTGATATCATTAAAATCTTGACACTTGTGTCAGGAAATGTCGTTTTGTCATCCCTGCTTATTGACCGTTTGTAGTTGCCGGATAAGCAGCATGATCAAATATCAGCTTAAAGCACTATAGGATTGAATATGTTAGCTCGCCAAACATTAGCCAGCTGGAAAAAATTAAACCAGCTTGCTCAAGATAAAAAGTCTCAGCACATGAACACATTATTTGCTGAAGACAGTAAACGTTTTGATAAATTCTCCATTGAGTTGCCTAGATTGCTGCTGGATTATTCGAAAAACCTGATCGATGACGAAACCATGGCAACCCTGCTGAAACTCGCCGAAGAAACCGAAGTGACGGCTTGGCGTGAAAAAATGTTCAGCGGTGAAAAAATCAATAAAACCGAACACAGGGCGGTATTACATACCGCCTTAAGACGCCACAGCGACGAGCCTTTGGTGGTGGACGGTGAAAACGTAACCGACCATGTCCAGCAGCAGCTGGCGAAAATGGAAGCCTTTGTCAATAAGGTGCGCCAGGGACACTGGCTCGGTTACTCCGGTAAGCGCATTACCGATATCGTCAATATCGGCGTCGGCGGCTCTAATCTTGGCCCGCAAATGGTGACCGAGGCGTTAAAGCATTACAGCGACAACAGCGTCAATGTCCATTACGTCTCTAATGTCGACGGCGCGCAAATCGTGGAAATCCTGCGTCCGCTGGATCCGGAAAAAGTTTTATTTATCGTCTCGTCAAAAACTTTTACCACCACGGAAACTATGACCAATGCCCGCACCGCGATTAACTGGCTGACATCCTCTTCTTTTGATGAAAAATCGGTGGCCAAACATTTTGTTGCCGTAACCGCCAATAAAGAAAATGCCATGAGCTTTGGCATCCAGGCGGACAATATTTTTGATATGTGGGACTGGGTCGGCGGACGTTTTTCCCTGTGGTCGGCGATAGGTTTGCCGATTGCGTTGGATCTCGGTTTTGATCAGTTCCGTGCCTTGCTCGATGGCGCCCATGAAATGGACCAGCACTTTCTTTCTGCACCGATGGCTCAGAATATGCCGGTGATCATGGCTTTGCTCAGCGTCTGGAACACCACTTTCCTGGGAGCGAGATCCCAGGCGATTTTACCTTATGATCAAACCTTACATATGTTATCTGCTTATTTGCAGCAGGCGGAAATGGAAAGTAACGGTAAGTCGGTGACCTGGGACGGCGATGAAGTAGACTATGCCACTGTGCCTTCTATCTGGGGAGAGCTAGGCATTAACGGCCAGCATGCTTTTTACCAGTATCTGCATCAAAGCAATAATGTAGTGCCCGCTGACTTTATCGGTTCTGTGGCCAGTGTTACCCCGGTAAAAGGCCATCATGAAACCCTGATGTCAAACTTCTTTGCCCAGACCCAGGCGCTGATGACCGGCGTTGACGAAGCGCAGGTCAGGGCAGATCTTAAAGCCAAAGGCAGAACCGATGCCTATATCGATACCGTTGCCCCCCATAAGGTGCATAAGGGCAATCGTCCTACCAATACCTTGCTGTTAAAACGTATCGACCCGACCACTTTGGGCAGCTTAATCGCTTTGTACGAGCATAAAATTTTCGTGCAGGGCATCGTCCTGCAGATCTGCTCGTTTGACCAATGGGGTGTGGAATTAGGCAAGGGACTGGCGGCGAAGATCCAGCATGAGCTGGAAAGTGATACCATAGATCCCGGCCACGACTGTTCTACCGAAAACCTGCTGCGCTTTTATAAAAAAGCCAGCCAATAACCTGTAAGGTTTTGTTTAAAAACCGGCGGTAGAAAGCGCGTAACAGCAGATTACGCGCTTTTTTTTGCCTTAAGCCGCATGATATCCGTAAAAATTGTCAGGATTTAGTAAATTTTTCTCGTTTAATTATTTTCAATCAGTACACTACTGCACCCTATATGGTATAAAGAACAAAAATCAAAGCGCTTTTCTTAATCGATTATTATCGATTTTTTCGCTGATTTTCTCATGAATTTTCTACTGTGGAGAGAGGATGTCTGCTATCAAAGATGATCAGCAATTGTATTTAGGCATCGACGGCGGAGGCAGCAAGTGCAAAGCCGTACTGATGTCGGCTAACCTGGATATATTGGGGCAGGGCCTGTCGGGACCGGCGAATCCGCTTCATGGTTTTGAGCAGGCCACGACGTCCATTGTTGATTCTGCCCGGCTGGCGCTGGCGGATGCCGGCATGACGGATTATCCGTTGCAACGGCTGATCACGGGGGCCGGGCTGGCGGGCATGAATTTGCCGGGTTTACTTGAGCAAATGTTGCATTGGCAAAATCCGTTTCAGCAAATGTACCTGACCAATGATCTGCTGATTGCCTGTTTAGGAGCACATAACGGCGCGGATGGCGCCGTCATAGTCACAGGCACCGGCTCATGCGGATTTTCCAGTGTTGACGGTCAGTCCCTGATGCTGGGGGGGCATGGTTTTCCCCAGGGGGATATCGCCAGCGGCTCCTGGTTCGGTTTGCAGCTGGTGACGAAAGTTTTGCAGTCCCTTGACGGTTTAACCCAAAAGAGTTGTTTAAACCAGCAAGTGCTGGATACCTTAGGCTGTAAGGACACTATCGCCCTGGTGGAGCTTGTGGTTGGAAAACCGGCCACTTTTTATGCCCAGCTGGCCAACTTAGTGTTTGATGCGGCGGAGCAGGGGGATGCCATGGCCCTGGCGATAGTGAATGAAGGCGCCGGTTACCTCAACCAGTTAGCGAGAAAGCTGTGGCAGGATAAAGCGCCGAGATTATCCCTGGTGGGGGGACTGGCGGTTCGCCTGGTACCCTGGCTGGCACAAGATGTCCAGAAAATGCTGACCTTGCCGGTGTGGCCGGCGGAAATAGGTGCGGTGCTTTACGCACAACAGCAGGGTGCCCGGCAACAGGCTGCTTCGGCTTAGTTTTTCATCCGCTTGCCTGACAGGTAAAGGTTGTACCAAGGATATTGACATGTATGCCAAGTTAAAAGGTTTCCGCTTACATGCCCGGCGGGTGTTTGACGGTTTTCGCTATCTGGAAAATCGTGTCCTGACCCTGGAGCAGGGAAAAATAATTGCCATTGACAGGGAGACGGCTGCTGCCGATGCTTTTGCCGATGGCCTGCTTGTCCCGGGTTTTGTTGATTTGCAGGTCAACGGCGGCGGTGGTGTGCTTTTTAATAACCAGCCTGATGCGGCGGCACTAAGGACTATGGCCTCGGCCCATGCCCGTTTTGGCACCACTGCGATGTTACCTACCCTGATCACCGATAAATTAGCCATTATGGAGCGGGCAGCCGATGCCGTGGCGCAGGCGCTGAAAGAAAAAGTGCCCGGGATTATCGGCATTCACTTTGAAGGGCCCCATTTATCCGAGGGCAAAAAAGGCGCCCATAGCGAACAGTTTATTCGAAAAATTTCCGAGGGCGAATGGCGGCTATATGCCCGTAAAGATCTCGGGCAGATCATGATCACCCTGGCGCCGGAAACCGTTGCGGCACAAGATATTCGCCGCCTGGTCGCACTGGGAGTTAAGGTTTGCCTCGGCCATAGCAATGCCGATTATCTCAAGGCGCAACAGGCCGTTGATGTCGGCGCCGATGGTTTTACCCATTTATTTAATGCCATGTCCCCCTTACAGGGGCGTGAACCCGGCATGGTCGGCTGCGCATTGATGAACGATAATGCCAGCTGCGGCTTGATTGTTGACGGTTTTCATGTCGATAAGGTGAGTTGCCAACTGGCGTTAAAAACTAAGCCTAAAGGTAAGATTTTCCTGGTCACAGATGCCATGTCACCGGTGGGTACAGAGCAAACGGAATTTGCTTTTTTTGATCGTAAAGTCACCTTAAATCAGGGCAAGTTAACATCCACTACCGGAGAGCTGGCGGGCTCGGTATTAGATATGGCGACAGCGGTGCGTAACAGCCATGATTTGCTTGGGCTTGAGCTGGAAGAAGCCATTGCCATGGCCAGCCGTTATCCCGCTGATTATCTCGGGCAAGTGAGTCTAGGCGTGATTAAGGCGGGGGCGGCAGCCAATCTGGTATTGCTGGATGAGAATTTGACGGTTTCCGGCACTTGGATCCGGGGCCAGCAAGTGTACAGGCGCTAAATTTTTGTAAAAAATTGCTGTTATGAGCCGGGACTTTTATTGGCGCTCTTATTGGCGAGCAAGCGGTATTTCTTTACTTTTCAGCGTTTTTTGGTTATAAAGTAACCAGAAATAAGCCCGCCAGTTAAGGTCTTGTAACCTGGTCCGGTTTTCCTAAACAAGATCAATAGAGTAAATGAAAAGTATGAGTCAAGCGTCACTACGTAAGGTTACTGTGATTTATTATAGCGACCTTTCTTTGGAGTTATTACATAAGGTACATGAGTTTCCGCAAAGTGACTCCGGCAGGGTGATTATTTCCGATTCGTTTCGGGAAGGAAAGTCTATTATTGCTGTCTGTGACGGTGAAGTGGATGTGTTAAATAAAGTCGGTGATCGTATTATTGCCGATCATGAACTGGGCAGTACTGCCAAAGGGGCCTGGCAGAACTAAGTTATCCTGCTCGTTCCGGCGTTTAGCCAGGCTAAACCCCAAGCCACAAAAAAGGTATTCACTTGGTGAATACCTTTTTTGATCTGGTAAAGAGAATACTGAGGCACTAATTATGCCGCAGCAAGTTGTGCCGTGGTTTTATCTATGCCCTGCTCACGGATTTTCTTGGCGATTTCCGCCTGTTTAGTGCTGAGCAGGCTGATGCCTTCAACCACCATATCAAAGGCTTTCCATTGCTGCTTTTTCTTGTTCAGGCGCATTTTAAAGTCAATGTTAATGTCCGGGCGCTCGGCATCGGAAATAACCGCGGTGACCGCGACCACTTTACCGCTGCTTTTCACCGGCGGGTGAAAGGTCACTTTCTGCTGTTTATATTGCTTCAAAGCGCTGGCGTAGGTTCTTACCAGGTAGTGACGCATGGCGGAGACAAACTCTTTACGCTGTTCCTTGCTGGTTTTACGCAAGTGTTTGCCGAGAATTTTATAGGCCGCATACTGATAGTCAATATAGGGCATCAGTTCCTGTTCGACTATGGTTTCGAGCAGCTGGGCATCGGTTTTAATTTGTGCCTGTTCGGCTTTGATTCTGGAAAATAATTTATCTCCGGCCTGACTCACCACCTGATAAGCACTTTCGCTGGCGGCAAAACTGCTAAAGCTGACGAGCACCATTAAGGCTAGGAAAAGTTGTCGGGCTAAAGTTTTCATTCATGTTCCTTGTTTAGTATGAAAATATACTCAATGTAGTTTGGGCCAAATGACGTTAGCAGTTCACAGCGGCTAATCATTCATCTATCTTAAACGGAATCGCTCCGTTTCTATGCTTACAGCAGATTACACGCGTAATCCCCTGAGGTAGCTTTGTAATTCATTCAACAGGTTAGAGAATAATTGACAGCACCTTGAGCTCTTGGCCAGGCTGGCGGCCCCCTGAATGCTGGCAATGATAAAATAAGCGACCTGTTCTAATTCCAGATCCGGCTTCAATTGTGTTTTGATCCTGGCCAGCGCGGCAACAATCAACTGATTCAATTGCTGGTACATGGCAAAAACCCTTAACCGGAAACCTTCATCTATCGCCGCCATTTCCTGAGACAGATTGTTCATCGGGCAGCCGCAGGATAAACCGTCACTGTCGGCACTTTCCGCCATCTCAGCGAGCAAATGACACATACCGGCTATGGGATCGTCATGTTGCAGTGCCTGTTGCCAGCTTTCGATAAACATAGGGGTAAACACCTCTTCCAATACCGCATAACCTAATGCCTGTTTATTGGCAAAATGATGGTATAGGGCACCTTTAGAAATTTCACTGCGCGCCAATATCACAGATAAGCTGGCGCCGGTGTAGCCATGCTGATGGATTTCTTCAGCGCTGATCTCAAGAATTTTCTGCCGGGTTGTTTCTGGGTTTCGCATAGTTACCTCTAATCATTATGGAAGTATTCTACAGACCGCGCGGTCGGTTTGTAAAATTTTATTTGGATCTTTCTTAGTATTTTTTAATATATATTTCGTAACTTTTTGTTTTAACGTTTTTAATTCGTATGATCCGTTGTTTTCGGTTTTGGCGGCAATAGTCAGGTTTTGGAGCAAAATAAAAGCGCTGCTAAAGTGCTATGATATTGCCCGGTGCCGGTAAGCTGGTTTATTGGCATCTTTGATGCGGTTAACAGGAAAGGAAAATGATAATAGACGGTAAACAGGCGGCGGCAGATTTAAGGAAGCAGCTGTCGATGCAAGTGGAGCAATTGCAACAGGAAAAAAATATCGTACCCGGGCTGACGGTGATTTTAGTGGGGGAAGATCCCGCCAGCGAAGTCTATGTGCGCAATAAGGTCAGGCAAACCCGTGAGCTGGGCATGAATTCCCAGGAAATCCGTCTGCCGGTGGATACCGGGGAGGAAGTGCTATTGGCGCGGTTGGCACAATTAAATCAGGATAAGGAGGTACACGGCATCCTGGTGCAGTTGCCCTTGCCGGCTCATATCAACGAAGCCAAGGTGTTGGCGGCCATCAATCCGGAGAAGGATGTTGACGGTTTCCATGCCCTCAATTCCGGCCGTTTACTTAATGGCAGCGGCGATGCCCTGGTGCCATGTACGCCCCAAGGCTGTGTTATCCTGGCCAAACGTCATTTAGGCGAAGATCTGAGCGGTAAGCATGCGGTGGTGATCGGGCGCTCTAATATTGTTGGCAAGCCGGTGGCAATATTATTGCTGCAGGAAAATTGTACCGTCACCATAGCCCATTCCCGCACCGAAAACCTGGCTGAGATCTGCCGCCAGGCAGATATTTTAGTGGCGGCTGTCGGCAGGGCAAACTTTGTCAAAGGCGACTGGATCAAGCCGGGGGCAACCGTGATCGATGTCGGCATTAACCGGATTGAAGATGCTGAAGGTAAAACCCGCCTGGTCGGGGATGTGGATTATCAGGCGGCTGTTGAAGTGGCGGCAGCAATAACACCTGTACCGGGCGGTGTCGGTCCCATGACCATAGCCTGTTTATTAAAGAATACCCTGGAGGCGGCGCGGCGTTATGGTTAATGCTGCAGTTGATTATTTGTTAAAGGCAATAAAAAAGGCAGGGGATGAATCACCCTGCCTCTAGGTTATTTCATTTCGGCTTAAAGGATAGCCATTAACCTTTGTTGTAGGCCGACTTGCCATGCATGGCTTTGTCTGCACTTCCTTCTTTCATGGCGTCTGCCAGCTCAGGCGGCATATAGTTTTCATCATGTTTGGCCAGTACTTCGCTGGCATCTATGATCGACTCCGAGGTTAAAATGCCGTTGGCGACTATGCCCTGGCCTTCACGGAACAGATCCGGCAAGATGCCGTCGTAATGTACCGTCACCATAGGATCGTCTTCATTAAACACCATAGGCATTCTCATGTCTGCCAGTTTAAAGGAGACTTTCAGGCTGTCTTCGTTGCGTTTGACACTGCCGGGTACCACAAGGCCGCCGATGCGTAAACGCTGGCCAATGACCGGTCTCAGCTCGGTATCTTCTTTACCCTGGAGAATTTCCTTAGGGGTATAAAATAAGTCGATATTCTGGCTCAGGGCGTATAAAACCAGGCCGGCTACCACAGCAAGGCCAAGGAGGATAGAGCTGACTATGGTTAAGCGTTTTTTACGTCTTGGGTTCATGATGATGCCTCTGTAGAAACCTTATCTGTGGAAATCTTGTTTTCCTGCTTATGTTGCTCGGCCGCCTGGCGCAGTTTTGCCTCGCGCTGCTGGCGTTTGGCAATTTGCTGCTTGACCGAATTATGCTGTGTCTTGCTGATCAGAACAAGCAATAACAGCAGTACGAAGCCGACGCCGTAGGAGAGCCAGACATAGAAGCCATAACCGCCCATGTGCAAAAAGTCACTGAAGCTGTCAAATTGCATTATTTATCCTCCTTTGCCAGCACCAGGGCCTTGACCCAGGGACGGACACTGTTGCGCGCCAGGATCTCGGTACGAAAACGTACGCTGGCGATGGCGGCGACTAAAAAGCTGAAACCGAAAAAGCAAATTAAAAACGGCCAGTACATCTCGGCGGCCATGGCCGGTTTGCCGAATTTACTGACTGTGGCGCCCTGATGCAAGGTGTTCCACCATTCCACCGAGTAGTGAATGATGGGCAAATTGATGGCGCCCACCAGGGCCAGGATGCCGGCGGCCTTACCTGCCAGGTTTTTATCTTCAAAGGCGTTGTGCAGGGCAATCACCCCCAGGTATAAAAATAATAAGATCAACTCTGAAGTGATCCTGGCATCCCAGACCCACCAGGTGCCCCACATAGGTTTACCCCAGGCGGCCCCGGTGAACAGGGCGATGGCGGTAAACACGGCGCCTACCGGGGCTAATGCTGCGGCAGAAGCGTCCGCCAGCTTAAGCTGCCACACCAGGCTCGACAGGGCGGCTATCGCCATGCCCAGATAAATCCCCATGGACAGTATAGAGGCGGGGACATGCAGATAAAAAATCCGGAAACTTTCCCCTTGCTGGTAGTCCGGCGGCGCAAACAAGAGTGCCCAGGTCAGGCCTACGGTTAAAAAGATCAGGGCCAGGTAATTAAACCAGGGGAGTAATTTCCCGGTAAAGTGATAAGACTTCTCCGGGTTTGCATAAGGGTGTAACCATTTCCACATATCAGTTAGTACTCACTTTCAAAGCTGCGCCGGCAGCAAATGGGGCTAAGGTCAATGAACCAAAAAACAGAGCTGCAATTATAGCAAGCTGGCCACTATAAGGTAAGTTCATTGCTGCGGTATCTATTGCGCTGGTGGCAAAAATTAATACCGGAATATATAAAGGTAATACTAATAAACTTAGTAAAATACCACCTTTTTTAATGCCCACGGTTAAGGCAACCCCGATGGCGCCTAACAAACTTAACACAGGTGTGCCCAGCAGCAGGGTCAGCATCAGGGCCAGGTAAGAGTTTTCGTCCAGGTGTAATAACACCGCCAGTACCGGCGCAATTAAGATCAAAGGCAAGCCGGTTACCAGCCAGTGGGCGAAAATTTTTGCCAGCACCAGGATAAATACCGGGTGCGGGCTTAATAACATCTGTTCCAGCGAGCCGTCTTCATGATCCGATTTAAATAACCTGTCCAGCGATAGCAGGGTGGACAATAAGGCGGCAACCCAGATAATACCGGGAGCAATGCGGGACAAGGTATTGGCCTCGGGTCCTATCCCGAGGGGAAACAGGGTGACGACAATAATAAAAAACAGCAGCGGATTGAAGATATCGTCCTGGTGACGAAAAGCTATGGTTAAATCCCGTTTGAGGATCAACATAAAAGCGCTGCGGTAAGAAAGAGGTTGCTGATGATTCATGGCTGGCCGTTTAATAATACTCTTAATAAAACCGGTAATTCAAAGTAACTTTTTTTACTTTGTCGAAGGAAAGATCCTGGTGGGTGGTTAAGATCACACAACCTCCCTGTGCGACGTGCGCTAAGAAAAGCTGCTCCAGTTTCTGCACGCCGTTTTTATCTATGGCGGTAAAAGGTTCATCTAAGATCCAAATTTTGGCTTTAGACTGCCACAGCCTGGCCAGGGCGATACGTCTGTGCTGTCCGGCGCTCAGGTGGGAGGCCAGGGCATCTTCAAAGCCCAATAAATTCACTTCACTTAAGGTGGTTTCCGCCTGTTCGCCGTCCAGGCCATGCAGGGAGAGATTAAAGGCGAGGTTTTCCTGGGCGGACATTTCCCCCTTGACCCCGGGCAGGTGTCCCAAATACAGCAGATCCTGGTGAAACTGCTCTTTACAAAAGCGGATCCCTTGTCCCTGGTAGCAAATTTCGCCGTCATAGGGGCTGGAAAGACCGGCCAGGATACGCAACAAGCTGGTTTTACCGGCGCCGTTAGGGCCTTCCACCTGAACAATTTCACCGGGGAATACCGCTAAGTTTAAGTGTTCAAAAAGAATTCTGTCTTCCCGGATACAGCTGAGCTGGCGGGCTTCAATTAATGGGGATAGTATTTCTGACAATGGCATTCACTTCTGGCTGTTGACCGTATCATCAGCCATATCATAACTGATCTTTAACACTGATGATTTGATATAGATCTTAGAATCCGTTTGGCGAATATCATACTATAACCCCTGCCAAATGCCAGCCTGTTTGAAAATGAAGGAAATTCATCTTAGATCGGCTGATTGCAATTATCTTTGCTGCTAAATCAGACAAGATAATGCTAGAATTGGCAAACTTTCTATCGGTAAAAAAATTTGCTGTTGTTAAGGTGATCACTCACTTACTTTCTAAGCTTAAGATTGAGTTAAGAAAAAACCTTAATAATATATTTTTACCGCAGTAACTGTTTAACAAGGTCTTTACTTTGGCTGCTCTTGCAAAGCGGACAAATTAAGGAGCGGAGAGAGAAATGATACCTGAACTGGGACACTTTGCACTGATTGTTGCTATGGCCTTTGCCATTTGTTTAAGCACCATTCCAATGATCGGCGTATTTAGTCAACAACAGAAATTAGTCGCTTATGCCAGGCCCCTGGCCTTCGGCATGTTCGCCTTTACCGCCGTCAGTCTTTTTATTCTCGGATATAGTTTTGTCGTCGACGACTTTTCCGTGAAATACATTGCCGGTCATTCCAACAGCCAACTGCCTTATTATTTTAAGATCAGTGCTGTCTGGGGTGGACATGAAGGTTCCCTGTTGCTCTGGGTCTTTTCGCTTACCGCCTGGACCATGGCGGTAGCCAAGTTCAGTAAAGGCATAGATGAAGCCTTTATCGCCCGGGTCTTGTCCGTGATGGGCATGGTTTCGGTTGGTTTTATCGCCTTTACCTTGCTTACTTCCAATCCGTTCGACCGTTTATGGCCAAATGTGCCGCTTGAAGGGCGTGACCTGAATCCTTTATTGCAGGATGTCGGCCTGATCGTTCACCCGCCTATGTTATATATGGGTTATGTCGGTTTCTCGGTTGCTTTTGCTTTTGCCATCGCCGCGTTAATGTCCGGCAAGATGGATGCTGCTTGGGCCCGCTGGTCCCGTCCCTGGACGGTAGGCGCCTGGGTGTTCTTAACCTTAGGTATCGCCCTGGGGAGCTGGTGGGCTTATTATGAACTTGGCTGGGGCGGCTGGTGGTTCTGGGATCCGGTAGAAAACGCCTCCTTTATGCCCTGGTTAGTGGGCACGGCTTTGATCCATTCCCTGGCGGTCACGGAAAAACGCGGCACCTTCAGGAACTGGACGGTATTACTGGCGATTTTTGCCTTTAGCCTGAGTTTATTGGGGACCTTTTTGGTACGTTCCGGGGCCATTACTTCGGTGCATTCCTTTGCCGCCGATCCCGAACGTGGCCTGTTTATTTTGCTCTTGCTGGCCATTACCGTGATAGGGTCTCTGACCTTATATGCCTTGAGGGCCAGCAATGTTGCCAGCTTCAGCCGGTTTGCCTTGTATTCCCGGGAAACGGCCCTGCTGATCTGTAATATTATTTTAGTGGTTGCCGCCGTGACCGTGATGCTGGGCACCCTGTACCCGTTATTTGTCGATGCCATGGGCATGGGCAAAATCTCCGTGGGACCACCGTACTTTAATGCCGTCTTTGTGCCTATTATGAGCCTGCTGTTTATTGTGATGGGCATAGGGCCTATGATCCGCTGGAAAAAAGCCAAGCAAGGTGAATTACGTAAACAGCTGAGCCTGGTTTCCATTGGCAGCGTGATCTTCGGTATCGCTTTCCCTTTCCTTTATGGCGGCGAATTTGACTTCCTGGTCGCCGGCGGTATGACCCTGGCGTGCTGGGTGGCGTCCGTGGTGATTAAAGAACTCATCAAACAGGTGCGCTTGCCCCAGGGGGGCTGGGCCTGGTCGCGCTTGAGCCTGAGCCATTTAGGTATGGCGGTGGCCCATACCGGTATTGCTGTGACAATTGTCGGTGTGACTTTAGTGTCCAGCTATGAAAAAGAAATGAACGTCAGAATGGCGGTTAACGACAGCGTGTCTGTTTCCGGTTATGAAATCAAATTCGGTGGCGTAAAACCGGTGCAGGGACCTAACTACAGTGCCGAGCAGGGACAATTAAGTGTTTATAAAGACGGGGACTTTATTGCCCTGCTAAAACCCGAGCGCCGCACTTATCTGGTACAGACCATGGGCATGACGGAAGCGGGTATCGACCCCGGATTGTTCCGTGATGTCTATGTTGCCTTGGGAGATCCGCTCGATAACGGTGCCTGGGCAATTCGGGTACACTTTAAACCGTTCGTGCGCTGGATCTGGTTGGGTGCCATCTTTATGGGGCTTGGCGGTGTTTTTGCCATGCTGGATAAACGTTATCGCCGCCGCAAAAGTGCGAAAGAATTACAGCGCCAAGGCGGCACTGAGGTAGCACCCGAACTGGTGGCAGGAGCTGCGGCACCTGCTTATGTCAGAGTTGAAACAGCAGGGCAGGGAAAATAAGCCATGAATAAATTAATCCGTTTATTGCCGTTAATCGTCTGTCTTGCCCTGGGCGGGGTGTTATACCAGGGGCTGTTTTTAAATCCCCAGGAATTGCCTTCTGCCCTGGTGGGTAAAAAGCTGCCGGACTTTGAATTATCGACCTTAAAAAATGCCGGTGAAACCGTTAATGCCGGCGATCTTAAAGGTAAGGTTAAATTACTGAATGTCTGGGCGACCTGGTGTCCGTCTTGCCGTTACGAACACCCTTATCTGCTGGAAATTGCCAAAAGCGATCGGGTGGCGGTTTTTGGCCTGAATTATAAGGATGAACGTGGTCCGGCGAACCAGTGGTTGCAGCAACTCGGCGACCCTTATGTATTTTCGATTTTTGATCAGCAGGGGACCTTAGGTTTAGATCTCGGGGTTTATGGTGCGCCGGAAACCTTTGTCATCGACGGTGAAGGGGTGATCCGCAAACGTTTTGCCGGGGTGATCGATGCCAGGGTATGGCAAAGTGAATTTCTTCCCCTGATCGAACAAATCGAAGCGGAACAGCAAGGGAGCTAGTGCAGATGTTGACTTTATTTAAAAACAGCAAGGTTTTATTTTCTGTCTTTATGCTTTTAGGTGCGTTTTTACTGGGCAGCGCACAGGCGAGCCCGGTCGATACCTATGAATTTCGCGATGAGGTTACTGAGAAAAGATATCAGGAGCTCACCAAAGAGTTGCGCTGTCCCAAATGCCAGAACCAGAATCTGATAGATTCCAATTCACCGATAGCCGCCGACCTGCGTCGTCAGGTTTACAACCTTTTACATGAAGGCAAGTCGGATATGGAGATCATGAACTACATGGTCGACCGTTACGGCGAGTTTGTGCTCTACCGCCCCAAAGTCAACAACACCACATATATTTTGTGGTTTGGCCCGGCGATTTTATTGTTGCTGGGAGTCGGGGTGATTATTTATATTCTTCGCCGCAAACCTCAGGTGAAAGAAAAACAAGCCTTGTCTGCCGAACAGCAAGATAAACTGAAACAAATTTTAAAAGATTAGATATTATGGAAGTTATTATTACCATAGTCGTATTGTTATTATTGTTGCTGGCCGTGATCTGGGGTCATTATTTGCGCAGTAATATCAACGCACCGAGTACAGCAAAAAGTGTCCGTGATGAAACCAATGTTCGCCTCTATCATGAGCATAAAGCGGAAATCGAAAAAGACTATGCCGAAGGTGGTATAGACCAGGAAAACTATCAATACCTGTTGGAAGAACTGGATAAGAGTTTACTGCAGGATATCGAAGAAAATGCCGGTGAGCCTGTGCTTACCGCCGAGAAGCCGTTGTCGGTTGTCTGGCCCATGGTGCTGACGGTGTTCGTATTGGGCTTTAGTTTTGCCTTATACCTGAAAAATGGTGCGTATGAGCAGCTGTCGCAGCCGGCCATGTCTGCCAAAAGCCAGGGGCATGAGGGCTTAAACAGCGAACAGCAGATGATGGTGCGCCTGAAGCAGCTGAAACAGCTGACCGAGCAGGAGCCGCAAAACTCCCAGGCCTGGTATAACTTAGGCCAGGCGTCCATCGGCCTGGGCGACTTTAGCGGTGCCTTAGCGGCTTTTGACCAGGTGATGGCGATTGAAGGAGAACATGCGGATATCCTGGGAGCCAAAGCCCAGGCGATGTTCTATCAGAATAACCAGCAAATCAATGAACCGATCCAGGCCTTGATCGATAAAGCCCTGGCTTTGGATCCCAATGATCCTTCCACTAACATTCTGTTGGGACTTAATCATTTTATCGGCGAGAACTATGGCGATGCCATTGGTTACTGGCAAAAAGTGGTGAACCTGGGAGGCAACAATGTCAATGTCCAGGCGTTGCAGGGAGCAATTGATGAAGCCAAAAGCCGTATGGCGGCAGCCGGAGAAACCGTACCTGAAGCTGCTGTATCAGGTTCGCAGCTGGTATTGAACGTTAACCTGACGGATGATATCCGCCAGCAGCTGAGCCAGGGAGAAGATAAAACCGTTTTTGTTTATGCCATCCCGGCAAACGGTCCGAGAATGCCGCTGGCGGCGGTGAAGATCCGCGCCAGTGACTTGCCGACCACGGTAGTACTGAACGATTCCCAGGCGATGAATCCGCAAATGACCTTAAGCAGCGTCGAATCGGTCAACCTTTATGCCGTAGTGTCCAACCTGGGCGGGGTCGGCATTAAACCCGGCGATTATACCGGGGAGCTTAAAGACATCAGCGTTGCCAGCAGTGATGCCATCGACCTGACCATAAATACCCTTGTGCCCGAGTCGTAAGCAAAGGCATAATAGCCGGTAAGGATGATACTGCTGATTGCTTACCGGCAGCGTTTACGGGATTTTACTCAGGATTAGGGTTAATGTTTAAATTGTTTCTTTCCACTTTGCTGGCAGCAAGTCTGTTGCTAAGCACAGCGCTTTCGGCGCGGCCGCAAGAGTCACCGCTGCCGCCATCGGGCATTTCTCATACCAGCGATTGCGCACCGTTTCTGCAATATACCATACGCAGGCTTCACTCCCAGGTGCAGCTGGATTTATGTGAACTGACCGCAGGCAAGCCTGTGCTGATCGTCAATACCGCCAGTCATTGCGGCTTTACCCCGCAATTTAAGGGGCTTGAAGCCATACATAAAAAATATCAGTCACAAGGGCTGGTGGTGCTGGGCTTTCCTTCCGACGATTTTTTCCAGGAAGAGGATGAGGAAAAAGATACCGCTAAAGTATGTTTCGTTAACTATGGCGTGACCTTTCCTATGTTACAAACCATCAATGTCCGCGGCAGTGATGCCCATCCCATTTTTAAACATTTGGCGGATAAGACAACTTCACCTAAATGGAATTTCTATAAATATCTGATCAGCAGTAACGGCAAGCGTATTAAGCATTTCAACAGCCGGGTGACCCCGGACGATGCCGAGTTTATCCAGGCAATTGAAGCCGCGCTTTAGTTTTCTTCAAAGCCGGGTGTTCAGGGGAGCCGGATATCTTTAGTTTTCCGCCGCAACGAATAACAGATAACAATATTAACAGAGAGTAAAATGTCACGATTTACCGGAGAAATCAGCTACAGCCAGCAAAAACCGCGTACCGGCGTCTTGTTAACGAACCTGGGATCGCCGGATGAGCCCAATGCCGGGGCATTAAGGCGTTATCTGGCAGAATTCCTGTCTGATCCCAGGGTTGTGGAAATTCCCCGCCTGGTGTGGCTGATTATCTTACACGG
This sequence comes from Thalassomonas sp. RHCl1, assembly GCF_947387555.1. GTDB lineage: Bacteria > Pseudomonadota > Gammaproteobacteria > Enterobacterales > Alteromonadaceae > Thalassomonas. The sequence continues at coordinate 15,027 of NZ_CANDNZ010000017.1, read as the reverse complement.
TATTATCTTAAGGGTGCGTCCGGCAAAGTCCGCCAAGTTATACAAGAGTATCTGGACCGAGCAGGGAGCCCCCCTGGTGGTGATCACCAAAAAACAAAAAGACAAAGTGGCGGCACGCCTGGCTGAGCAATACGGCGACGATGTGCTGGTAGATTTTGCCATGCGTTATGGCAAACCCTCTATTGCATCGGCTCTGCAAAAGTTCCAGCAGGCCGGTGTGGATAATATTGTCGTGCTGCCGCTGTATCCGCAATATGCCGGACCGACAACCGGTTCAACTTTTGATGCCGTCACCAAAGAGGTAAAACGCTGGCGCTGGGTACCGAGTTTACATTTTCTCAGCAGCTATCATGATAATCCTGAGTATATCGATGCCCTGGCGAACACGGTACGCGAGCATATCGCCGCCCACGGTAAGCCGGATAAACTGGTGCTTTCCTACCACGGTATGCCGAAAGCTTTCCAGCAATGGGGCGATCCCTATTATGATTTTTGCGCTAAAACCACGCAATTGTTGGTGGAAAACCTGAACCTGGCACAGGAAGATTATATCATGACCTTCCAGTCGCGCTTTGGTAAAGCCGAATGGCTGCAGCCTTATACCGATGCTACCCTGGAGTCGCTACCGGCAGCAGGCAGTAAACATATCGCCATCATGAGCCCGGCTTTTAGTGCCGATTGCCTGGAAACCCTGGAAGAGCTGGAAAGTGAAAACCGCGAGATCTTCATGGAAGCCGGTGGAGATAAGTACCATTACATCAAAGCGTTAAACGATAGGGATGACCATGTCGCCATGTTGAGCGAGCTGGTGAGCCCTTTTATTATTAAGCGCTAGTCTCAAAACCAAGTGCCGGGCCGGACCTTGATTTAGCATAAGTCCTCGTCAATATTTTATGGCATTCTCCGGCGCTATCCTTTATGCTGATCCCGATTTAAGCCAATGAATGAGTTCCTTTGATGAAAAGCAAGCTAATAATAGTGACCCTGTTGTTGCTGACCCTTATCGGTCAGGCGACTCTGGCGATTGCTATGCCTTGCTCTGAGATGGAAACTAGTCACCATGCCATGTCGATGGATATGGACATGCCGATGGCGCATATGGACAGCGCAGCTGACAGTCATGAACAAATGATGTCTGATTGTTGCGATCCCGAATGCCAGTGCCCTATGGGGGGATGCCTGTCCGCTTCATTAGCGGCTGCCCCGCAAGTTAAATCTCTGGCCCTGCTATCCGAAACCCTCAGGGAGCGGGCTTTTCCTGCGATAAGCCAACCCCCCAACTCTCCTTATTATCCTCCTATTGCCAGCTAATTAGCATAGATCCGTCTTTAATTCGGCGGATAATCAATACCAGTTCGATGTATTTAGTGGAGTTTAACTCCTTTATGTTAATTGCTGTCAGCCTGAAAAATTCAGGCCTGCCAGCTGGAAAATAGCGCTGATTATTGCTTTCCCGGGTAATGCTTACCTGGTTTTGTTTACCGGGAAATGGCGCGCAGGAGATATTATGTTTTTTAGTGCAAAATTTTTACCTTCAGTTGTGCGATATGGTTTCGCCGTATCAGCTTTTTTAGTGCTTGGCGCCTGCAGTGAGGTGAGCGAATTGCCGCCAACGCAGGAGGCAGCAGTAAAGGCCGAAAAAGTGGTGAGCCTGCCGGAATTAAAGGTTTATAAACGGGAATCTTGCGGCTGTTGCCAGAAATGGATCGACCATGCCAATGAAACGGGCTTTTCTTCCCGTGTTTATAATCACGATGCCTTGTCTGCTTTTAAAGTAGAGCAGGGCATTAACCCCAGGTACCACTCCTGTCATACCGCAGTATCAGAGCAGGGCTATATTTTTGAAGGCCATATTCCGGCGAAATATATCCAACAATTTCTCAGTGAAAGAGCGGGGCGTGAAAAAAGCGATCAGGTTTTAGGCCTGGCAGTACCTGCTATGCCGGTGGGCAGTCCGGGTATGGAAGTGGGGGAGCAATTTATGCCGTACCAGATCTTATTACTAAAAGGAGACGGTAGCTCGGAAGTTTATGCCAAAGTAAATACTTACCGGGAGCAGTTCTGATGGCTTTTCTATCCCGGTACTTTAAAGCTGTGCCTTTGGTGTCAAAACCGGTGCCGCTAAAGGTGTTTGCCAGGACAGTTATTGCCGGTGCTATCCTGAGCCTGAACAGCCAGTTAAGTTTTGCCGAAGAAGCTGGCCAGGCGGCAACACAGCCTTTGTCCTTTGAGCAAACCATCAAGCGGGCGCTGGCCAATGATCCCTGGCTCAATGCCAGCCGTTATCAGCAGTCTGCACTGGAATCCATGAGCCGCTTTTCCGCAACCTTGCCGGACCCTAAAGTCTCCGTGGCACTGGCGAACCTGGGCACAGATAAGTTTGACTTTGAACAGGAAGCCATGACCCAGCTAAAAGTTGGTGTCAGCCAGATGTTTCCCCGCGGTGACAGTTTGCAGATCAAACAGCAACAGTTGACTATCCAGAGCCAGCAATATCCGCTGCAACGGCGCGACCGCGAAGCCAAGGTGACGGTAACCGTCGGCAGTTTGTGGCTTGATGCCTATCTGGCTCAGGAAAGCATTGCCCTAATCGAAAAAAACTACGCCCTGTTTGAGCAGTTATCTGATGTTGCCCAGGCCAGTTATTCTTCCGCTTTGGGGAAAACCCGGCAGCAGGATATCGTGCGCGCCCAGCTGGAATTAACCCGGCTGGAAGACCGTCTGGTACAGCTAAAACAGAAGCAGCTGGTGTATCAGCAAAAACTCAACCAATGGCTGTTGGCCTATCAAGAGGGGCTGGAGTTAAATCAGGCTTTTTTACCGGCGGATTTGCCCGGGAGCTTTTCATCCGGCGTTATCTCTTTGGGTAAACAGATGCCCGAACTTGAGTTGCTCAGGGCTGAGTTGCTAAGCGCCAAGCAGCAGATCCCAGCGCAGCAGCTGGCCAGGGAATTGATGGCACATCCGACACTGGCGGTTTTTGATAAGAAAATCCAGGCGGCCGATCAGGGCATTAAGTTGGCTAAACAGAGCTATTTGCCACAATGGGGCGTGAATGCCAGTTATGGCCTGCGTGGAGATGATGCCATGGGCAATAACCGTGCGGATCTTTTTTCCGTAGGGGTGACCTTTGATTTACCGCTGTTTACCGAAAACCGACAGGATCAGTTGGTGCAGGCGGAGGTTTTTAAAAGCGAAGCCATTAAAACCGAAAAGTTACTCTTGCTAAGGCAGCTGATGTCGGCTTTTTATGCCGGTCAAGCAAAATTAAAGCGCCTGGAGCAAAGAAGTTATTTATATCGGGATGAATTGCTGCCACAAATTCACCTGCAGGCGGAAGCCAGTCTGACCGCCTACACCAGCGATGATGGCGACTTTGCCGAGGTGGTTCGCGCCCGTATTGCCGAACTTAACGCCGAAATTGATGCTCTGGCCATTCGGGTCGGCATCGAAAAAACCATTCTTGAATTAAATTATCTGTTTATTAATGCTGTTGCGGTCGGGCAAAGCCATGTGCCGGCCAATAGATCTTCTGTTGTAACAGCAGGTGGAGTAAGTTGATCATGAAAAATATTACCCCAATCGCTTTAGGCGTACTTTTAGGCACGGCAGCTACCCTGGCGGTCACACATTTTATCGCTGCGCCCGAGGCAGAGCAAAGCGCCGCCAGCGTTGAAAAAAAGCCGCTTTATTGGGTGGCCCCCATGGATGCCAACTATAAACGGGATAAGCCGGGCAAATCCCCCATGGGCATGGATCTGGTGCCCGTCTACGATGATGGCGGCTCCGGGCCGGATGAAGGGGCGGGTACCATACGTATTTCCCCCGATGTTATCAATAACCTGGGGGTGCGCACCGCAGAAGTTGCCTATCAGGCCTTGCAGGGACGGATAGAAACCGTTGGTTATATCAGTTATGACGAAGATAAACTGGTGCATATTCATCCCCGTGTCGACGGCTGGATAGAAAAGCTTTATGTCAAAGCCGTGGGCGAGCCGGTGAAAAAAGGCCAGCCCCTGTATCAAATCTATTCTCCCGAGCTGGTCAACGCCCAGGAAGAGTTATTGTTGGCGCTGGATCGCAAAAACCGCCGCCTGGTTGAGGCGGCAGAAAACCGTTTAGTGGCGCTGCAGTTGCCGACGGCAGCAATTGCCCGTTTGAAAAAAACCAAAAAGGTCAGCCAGACGGTGACTTTTTATGCGCCGCAAAACGGCGTGATTGAAAACCTGTATATCCGGGAAGGTTTTTTTGTTAAGCCCGGTACCATGATGTTATCTATCGGCGATTTATCCGAAGTCTGGGTTGATGCCGAAGTTTTTGAACGTCAGGCGGCCCGGGTGAAAGAGGGCGCGGAAGTAACCATGTCATTGGATTATATCCCGGGTAAGACCTGGCAGGGTAAGGTGGATTATGTCTATCCGACCTTAGACCCCAAGACCCGTACCGTGAAGGTCAGGTTACGTTTTAGCAATGAAGAAGGGGAGTTTAAGCCGAATATGTTTGCCCAGGTGGCAATCAATACCGGCGGTGATGAAAAAGCCTTAATTATCCCGAAAGAAGCGCTGATCCGTACCGGTAGCCAGGACCGTGTGGTCCTGGCATTAGGGCAAGGCAGTTTTAAATCGATCGAAGTCAAAGTTGGCCGGGTTGATAGTGAGCATGTGGAGATCCTTTCCGGACTGGCATCAGGAGAGCAGGTGGTCAGTTCGGCCCATTTCCTGCTGGATTCAGAATCAAGTAAGTCTTCTGATTTTAAACGTATGAGCCTGATGTCTTCGCAAGAAGCGGCGGCGGTGCCGACTAAAGTGTGGGTGGAAGCGACTATTCGGGAATTGATGTCGGGACATCGCATGGTAAATCTGACACATCAGGCGATTGACGCCTGGGATTGGCCGGTAATGACCATGGATTTTACCGTGGCGGACTCTGTTGATTTTTCCAAGCTCAGTATCGGTTTAACCTTACATATTGAGATAGAGAAAATGGCCGGGGGCAAGTACCAAATCAGCAATATGCACATTCCCGGGGAAACCGAAGGCATGGCGGCCATGAAAGCGGGAATGGCGGCGATGGACCATAGCCAGCATCAGATGGGGGAAATGGACCATAGCCAGCACCAGATGGGGGAAATGGACCACAGTCAGCATCAGATGGGGGAAATGGACCATAGCCAGCATCAGATGGGGGAAATGGACCATAGCCAGCATCAGATGGGAGGAATGGATCACAGTCAGCACCAGATGGGAGAAATGGACCACAGTCAGCATCAAATGAAACCACAGCAAAAGGTGAGTTCGGCCACGGTTACCGGGGTTATCAACTCGCTGATGCCGGGCCGCAACATGGTCAATATCAGCCGCGGCGCCATTGAAAAATGGCAGCGGGGACCGGCAACCCTGGACTTTACCCTGGCTCAGGCGCTGGATATCGGTCAGCTGAAAGTGGGACAGGAGATCTTGTTTACCTTCGAGATCCGCAATGGTGAGTTTGTTATCACCGAGATTAATCGTCCGGAACAAGCGTCGATGGCGGCGGAAAATCACGCAAGTCACCAGGAGTAGAAGATGATCACGGCTATTATTCGCTGGTCGGTGCTGAACCGATTTTTTGTACTGCTGATGACCTTCATTCTGGTAGGTATCGGCTTATATTCATTGCAAAAGACCCCGGTAGATGCGCTGCCGGATCTTTCCGATGTCCAGGTGATCATCAAAACCTCTTATCCCGGGCAGGCGCCGCAGGTGGTGGAAGATCAGGTGACTTATCCCCTGACGACCGCTATGTTGTCGGTGCCGGGGGCCGTTACTGTCAGGGGCTATTCCTTTTTTGGCGACTCCTATGTCTATGTCATTTTCGATGACGATACCGATCTTTATTGGGCCCGAACCCGGGTACTGGAGTACCTGAGCCAGGTGGCGCCGAATCTGCCGCCGGCGGCAAAGCCGCAGTTGGGCCCGGATGCTACCGGGGTCGGCTGGGTTTATATCTATTCCCTGGTCGATAAAACCGGCAAACATGATATCAGCCAGCTGCGCAGCCTGCAGGACTGGTTCCTGAAATATGAGCTGCAAACGGTTGCCGGGGTTTCCGAAGTCACCGCCCTGGGGGGCATGGTCAAGCAGTACCAGGTGAAGGTTAACCCGGATAAATTGCGTGCCTTTGGCATTCCCTTATCCCATATTCAAGCGGCGATCAAACAGGGTAACCAGGAAATCGGCGCTTCCGTGGTGGAGATGGCGGAAGCCGAGTATATGGTCAGGGCCAGCGGTTACCTGAAAAATGAGCAGGACCTTGGCAATATCCCTTTGGGGGTCAATCAAAACGGTACGCCGCTGTTGCTTAAGGATGTTGCGGAAATCGTGATAGGGCCGCAAATGCGCCGGGGTATTGCCGAGCTAAACGGCGAAGGTGAAACCGTCGGCGGCATTATTGTGATGCGCTTTGGTGAAAATGCCCAACAGGTGATCGACGGTGTTAAAGAAAAGCTTGAGCAGTTAAAGCAAGGTCTGCCGGAAGGGGTGGAAGTGGTTACCGTTTATGACAGATCGGGTCTGATCGAGCGGGCGGTAAATAACCTGGCCTACAAGCTGGTTGAAGAGTTTGCCGTGGTGGCCCTGGTCTGTATCGTGTTTTTATTCCATGTACGTTCTTCCCTGGTGGCCATTTTCAGCCTGCCCGTGGGAATTTTAACCGCTTTTGCCGTGATGTATTTCCAGGGCCTTAATGCCAATATCATGTCGCTCGGGGGCATCGCCATAGCCATCGGCGCCATGATAGACGGTGCTATCGTGATGATAGAAAACATGCACAAGCACATGGAGAAAACGCCGCTCACCAAAGAAAACCGCTGGCAAATTGTCGCGGACTCTGCCAGTGAAGTCGGTCCGGCGCTGTTCTTTAGTTTGTTGATCATTACCGTCAGTTTTGTCCCTGTTTTTACCTTGGAAGCGCAGGAGGGGCGTATGTTTGCGCCGCTGGCTTTCACCAAAACCTACGCCATGGCGGCAGCGGCGGCGCTGGCCGTTACCCTGGTGCCGGTCTTGATGGGCTATTTTATCCGCGGGCATGTCTTGCCTGAGCATAAAAACCCGGTGAACCGGCTATTGACCTTTTTGTACTTACCGGCGTTAAAAACCGTATTGAAGTTTCCTAAAGTGACTCTGCTGGCTTCCCTGTTGGTATTGGCTGTGGGGGTATGGCCGCTGGAGAAAATCGGCAGTGAATTTATCCCGCCGTTAGACGAAGGGGATTTAATGTATATGCCCACCACCTATCCGGGTATCTCTATCGGTAAAGCCAGGCAGTTATTGCAGCAAACCGATAAGTTGATTGCGACCGTGCCTGAGGTCGAAACGGTATTCGGCAAAGTTGGCCGGGCAGAAACCGCCACAGATCCTGCGCCGTTAACCATGATAGAAACTTTTATCCGCTTAAAACCCAGGGAAGAGTGGCGTGAAGGGGTTACCACCGAATCGCTGAAGCAGGAGCTGGATGCGCTGGTGAAGTTGCCCGGGGTAACCAATGCCTGGGTAATGCCGATCAAAACCCGTATCGATATGCTGGCTACCGGCATCAAGACGCCGGTGGGTATCAAAATCGCCGGACCGGAATTAAGTGAAATCCAGGCTATCGGCCAGCAGCTGGAAACCATCTTAAAAGATGTACCCGGCACGGCCTCCGTTTATTCTGAGCGGGTAGCCGGCGGCCGTTATATCAAGGTGGATATTCAGCGGGAAAAAGCGGCGCGTTACGGTTTGAATATCGCCGAAATCCAGCAGGTGGTGGCAACCGCTATTGGCGGCATGAATGTTACTTATACAGTGGAAGGACTGGAGCGTTATCCTGTCAGCCTGCGTTATCCGCAGGATTATCGTGATTCACCGGAGCAGCTGGCATTATTGCCGATAGTGACACCCAACGGCCAGCGGATCTCCCTCAGCGATGTCGCCAATGTCTTTGTCGAAGACGGACCGCCGGGCATTAAAAGTGAAAATGCCAGGTTAAACGGCTGGGCCTTTATCGATATCGAAGGGATAGATATCGGCACTTATGTGGTTGATGCCCAGCAGGTGGTGCGGGAGCAATTAAAGCTGCCACCGGGTTATTCCATTACCTGGTCGGGACAATACGAATATATGCAAAGGGCCAAAGCGAAACTGACCTATGTCGTGCCGTTAACCCTGGCCATTATTATCGTGCTGTTATATATGAATTTCCGCAATATCATTGAAGTGGCGATTATTATGGGCACCTTGCCGCTGGCGATGGTGGGCAGCATCTGGCTGATGTATTTAGAGGGATATAATTTCTCGGTAGCAGTAGGGGTTGGCTTTATTGCTTTGGCGGGGGTCGCGGTGGAAATAGGCGTGATCATGCTGGTGTACCTGAACCAGGCCTACAAAGAAATGCTGGCGGAGTGTGATGCCAAAGGCACTGCTGTGACCCGGGAAGGCATTTTACAGGCGATATTGCACGGCGCCGGTTTACGGGTGCGTCCGGTGATGATGACGGCGGCGGCAATTATTGTCGGCCTGTTGCCGATTTTATATGGCACGGGCACAGGTTCAGAGGTGATGAGCCGTATTGCCGCCCCTATGGTGGGAGGTATGGTCAGCGCCGTGATCTTAACCTTGCTGGTGTTGCCGGCCATTTATTATCTGTGGCGGGTGAATTCGGTGAAAACCCGGCGTTTATCGCATTAAAGGGTAGGCTTGGCAAACAGCCAGTGGTATAAATCTTGTTGTTTAAGTGAATAACTTAATTGGAGTGGAAATGTTAATGGATGTCGTTAAATGAAGATGTTAAAAATGAGTCGTAAACTTCATAAATGGCTGATGCTGTTTATCGGTATCCAGTTTGTGATTTGGTCGGTCAGCGGCGCCTATATGGTGATCTTTGATATCGACTATATCCATGGTGATTCCCTGGTGCAGCAGCATCAGGATGTTATCAATGACAAGCAAATCAACTTCTCCCTTAAACAAGTACTTGACCGCTACCCTGGCTCTGAAAAGCTGTCTCTGGGCAGCTTTGGCAAACAGCCGGTTTACCGCTTTAGCCATGACGGGCAGCAGTATATGATCAGCGGAGTTAACGGCGACTTGCTTTCGCCGATAACTCAGGCCCAGGCAAAGACCGCTGCCCGCTATTATTACAGCGGCTCAGGTGATATCGCCGAGGTGGAGCTTATTAGTGACAATCCGCCGTCAGAGCTCAGTAAGCGCCACTTACCCGTTTACCGGGTTAACTTCGATGATTTTGCCAGTCCGTCCCTGTATATCTCACAATTAAGCGGTAAGGTGGTGAGCAAGCGCCATGAGTTTTGGCGTGGCTTTGATGTGATGTTTATCCTGCATGTGATGGATTACCAGGACGGAGATCCCGATAATAAACTCCTGTTAGTGAGCAGCTTGCTTGGCCTGTTGGCGGCGCTTACTGGCCTGGTGTTGGTGTATTTCAAGGTCTTTCGTAAAAAGGCCCTGGGGAGAGGCGGCGACAGCCAAAAGCTGATGGCAACTCAAGTTCACCTTAGCAAGGAGTCGGTGTAATGCAGTACTTGAAAGCACTCCATAAATGGAGCTCTGTGATTGTCGGTATCCAGTTATTGCTTTGGCTGATCAGCGGTTTTTATTTCGTGGTGATGGATCATCAAGGTGCCCGGGGCAGTGCATACCGGGTGCGGCCGCCGGTGCAGGAAATTGATCATCAGCGCCTGGTGGAACCCGCCCTGATATTGAGTCAGCAACAAGGCAGTGTTGCTTTACAGCAGATCAGCTTGTTGGGTGTGCCTTATTACCTGTTAACCCATGAGCAGGGGTTATACCGGCATTTTAAAAATGTTTATAGCCTGGTCAATGCCTATACCGGTGAGCTCACCCGGATAAATAAGCAATTGGCATCGGCAGTGGCCTTGTCCAGTTATAACGGACCGGGCACTATTGTCTCTGCGGTAAAGCTGGAGCCGCCGGTAGCGGACTTACCGAAGGAGAAAAACACCGTTTGGCAGGTGAATTTTGATGATGATATCAATACCAGTGTTTACCTGGATGCCGGTTCGGGACATGTTATCGGTCACAGCAATGACGATAAGCGTTTTGCCGATTTTTTCTTTATGCTGCACTTTATGGATTATGGTTCGGTTAAAGGCTTTAACAACATCCAAATCATTTTCTTTGCCGTGGTTACCCTTTTCCTGTCACTGACAGGCTTTATCTGGACCATCAACCTTATCGCGAATGGTCGCTATGCTTTACCCTTTGTTGGCGGCAAGAAAGCTATCGAGCTTATCGATAACAATGATCTCAGTATTGGGGAACGCAGCTTTTCGCCTCAGCAAACCTTGCTGGACGGTTTGATCGAGCACGACATTGCCCTGCCGTCCAGTTGTGGCGGCGGCGGCACCTGCGGCCGCTGCAAAATATTGACAGACCCGGCCGTAGTCGCAGGCGCTGCAGATAAGCATTATTTTACCGATCAGGAGCTGGCGCTTGGCTACCGCCTGGCATGCCAGCACAAGGGGACTGAAGTCAGTCGTTTGAAATTACTTGATGCAGTAAATGCCCGTAAGCATCAGCTGACGTTAGTCAGCAACGAGTTTATCAGCCCGAGCATAAAAGAGTTGCGCTTTAAGCTCTGTGACGCTAGCCCACTGGAATACCGGGCGGGAGCCTATATGCGCTTCTTTATTCCCGCGGCCAAGGGCTGCTCGGTGCCGTTAAGGCTGCCGGAAGCCTTTCAGCCCCACTGGCACCATATTGAACAGCTGGAATACCAGCATTTGGCCTGTAGCCGTAGTTACTCGCTGGCCAATTATGGTGGTCAGCAAGAACTGGTTTTTACCATCAAGTATCAGTCGGCACCGAATAACCGGGTATTACCCGGGGTAGGCTCCAGCTATTTATGTAACCTTGAGGAGGGGCAAAACATAGAGGCTGCCGGGCCTTTTGAGGATTTTTATGCTGAAAATGTCGATGAAGGGCAACAGGGTAAAACTCGGGTGATGATAGGGGCAGGTGCCGGTATGGCGCCGTTAAAAGCCTTGATTTACGAGCAGCTGGAAAAGTTTAACAACAAGCAGCCGCTTTATTTTTATTTCGGTGCCCGCAGCGAGCAAGATTTGATCTATTACCGGGAATTTAGCGATTTGGCTCAGCACTATGACCATTTTCACTATCTGCCCACCTTATCCCGGGCAAGTGACAGCTGGCAGGGAGCCAGGGGGTATGTGCAGGAGGGAGTTAAAGCTAAGCTGGCAAGTTTAAATAATCTGGAAAATATAGAGTTTTACCTGTGCGGTCCGGCCAATATGATGTCGGATACTATTGCCATGCTCACAGCATCCGGGGTGAAACCGGCGAATATTGCTTTTGATGACTTTAGCCGATGACTTGGATATGTTATCTGCACGGGGGAAGAGGTTATAAAATTAAGCCTTTGCTTCTGTTACATAGCTAAATAACAGTTAGGGTTAGTACTTGTGTGCTGGCCCTTTTTATCTTCAGGACGAAGGGGATGCTGTGCTGACAGGGAAGTCATGGAACAGATATTGCCCGAAGAAACAGATAAGCAATAGCAAGCTATAAATATTTCTATTAGAAATAAGAGGTTTGGAAAAAGTAATGGAAGTAGAAGAAAGTGAGGAAGAAAAGATAATCGGTGAAACAGCTAGATGCTGTTCCACCTAGCAAAAGCGATTATAAAACTGTTACGTTTTCCGCTTCTGGACCTTTTTGTCCTTGCTTAACGCTGAAGGAAACAGCTTGACCGTCACTTAAAGTGCGGAAGCCACTACCTGTGATAGCGCTAAAGTGAACAAAAACGTCTGGACCATTTTCTTGCTCGATGAAACCGAAACCTTTAGTTTCATTGAAAAATTTTACTTTACCAGTAACTGTATCTGACATACCAACATTTTCCCGTAAGTCAATTAATTAAATATTTTAGCCCGAAGGCCATTTCCACGGAGTAAATGCCCTCTACCTTTAAAGTAAAGAAAGAGGAAGGAACCAGATAACCCACACCGAAGTGCTTGGTAAACCTACAACAAAAGTTGGTATAAACCTTCATCCGCAACGCAAGAACTCAACGCGTGAAAAATCTTAGCATATCCGTTTCAAATAATCCCTACTAATTTAGAAAAAAATTCAATAATTTATCTGCAGTTAATTAATGTTTTGCTTTGTAATTGTTTATTTATCTTAGCTGGCGAGGGGAACTTAAATGATTTTTTCTGGTCTGATCACTTTTTGACGACAATCTTCGGACTATTACAGTGTCATGTTTTTTAACAATAAAGTCTCTGGAGGCCAGAAAAAACGGGGGGATGTTGACCGAACGGTCAAGATTTTTGCAGGATTTTAGCTGATCATTTTGCTGGAAATTCTGCTTGATTTTTAGGCTGTAAGATTGCCGGTAAAAAAATCAGATATTCTGACTTTATTGATGAAAAATGAGTTCATTTCTATCGGTATTGTTTTCTTTTCCTGGGGGCTTTACTTTTTATCGTTATCTTTGTTGATGGCTTGAGTCGTCGGAGAGGCTTAAGTCATTTTTTATTTATTCATTTTCATCTTGTTTAAGCTTACTGGTCAACCAGGGCTTTTCTTTTTTTATTTATATTATTCAAGTGTTTATGTGGTGTCTGCTGTGTGTTTTTTTATAACACATAGCGTATGTCGTTTCTAATCTATTGTTATTTAAGCTTTTTTCTTTTGCTTTTTCCTGTGGGCAAAAATTTGCTTGCTATAATTTATGGGTTCGAGCAGGAAAGTAAAGCTGAAGGAACGAGTTAATAATCGAATCAATCCGAGTTGTATATTTGATAATAAAATTTGCCGGTTTTTAAGTTGGCATACATAACAGGTTGAGAAATATATGAAATTAACAATAGGTAAAAAGTTAGGTTTGTCTTTTGGTGTAATATTGTTTTTGATGATTATCTCTGGTGGCGTGACCTATACCTTGGTACTTGATAATGAAAAAGTTCAGCATCAAGTTGTTGATTTAAGGATGAAAACAGTTTTATTGGGTAAGGATGTCACTAACGGTATTAATACTTCGCTGGCGGCATTACGCGGTTATATGATCCTGGGTAAAGATCCGGCCAAGGCTGGGCTAATGCGTAATGCCCGCGCTGACGCCTGGCAAACAATTGAAGCATCGATAAAGCAGTTTCAACAACTATCCAAAAACTGGACCGTACCGGCGAATGTAAAGCGTTTACAGGGCATCAGGCAAGAGCTGGATGTTTTCAAACAAGCCCAGCAGGAAATTGAAGATATCGCCCATACCAGTAAGAATATCCCTTCTTATGACTTGCTGTTAAGCCAGGCGGCTCCTAAAGCCGAAATTATGCTGACCAGTATTACGGCAATTATAGATGAAGAGTCCGGCTTAAAGGCGACGACGGCGCGTAAGAACCTGTTGAAAAACCTGGCGGACACCCGGGGATCTTTTGCCATAGGGCTGGCAAATATCCGGGCTTATTTATTATCCGGGGACGAAAAGTTCAAAGATAGTTTTAATGCCAGGTGGCAAGTGAATGAAGCCAGGGTGAATACCATCAATAGCAGTCAATTGGAGTTGTTCACAGGGACGCAAGCTGGTCACTGGCAGACCTTTTTACAGACTCGCCAGCAGTTTGCCCCTTTACCTGAAAATATGTTTGCCTTGCGCAGCGCCTCTGACTGGAATCAGGCAAATTACTGGCTGGGCACCAAAGCCGCCCCGGCAGCGCAAAAAATCCTGGCCCTGCTGGATGAAATGAAAGCCTCCCAGGAGCGGCTGTTACAAACGGATGCCGAAGAAGCTGCCGATCTGGTACAGGCATTAAAAATCAATTTAATTGTTCTGACCCTGATTTCGCTGGCCATAGGCATTATTAGTGCGATGGTGTTTAGTAAAGATTTACTGCAGCGGTTAGCGGTGATCTTAGCCCGTGCAGACAAGATTGCCGATGGTGATATGACAGGTAAAGATTTGGCTATTAAAGGGCATGATGAGCTGGCGAATTTAACGATAGCGGTAAATAAAATGTCTGATTCGTTAAAATCCCTGGTGGAGCAAACGGCGGATTCCATGGTGGATGCTTCAAAGGGAACCGATAAGATCTCCAGTGCCAACCGGGATATGGCGTCAAGTATTGAAAACCAGGTGGGGCAGATGGCACAAATTGCCGCAGCCATAGAAGAACTTTCCACTTCATCGGTGGAAGTGTCCGGTAACTGTAATGATGCATCACAAAGCGCTTCTGATGCCGCCAGATTAGCGCAATTTGGCGGAGATATTGTCAAGCAGACCTTAACCCATATGGAAGCCATTAAAGTTGCTTTTGATAACAGTGCCAGTGCGATTGCCACCGTCAGTAACCACAGTAAGGAAATAGAAGAAATCCTGAGTGTTATCAAGGGAATTGCGGATCAAACCAATTTACTTGCCCTTAATGCCGCGATTGAAGCAGCCCGGGCGGGAGAGCAGGGGCGCGGCTTTGCCGTGGTGGCGGATGAAGTGCGCCAACTGGCCAGCCGCACCACGAGCGCAACGGTCGAAGTAGAAAGCGCCATAGATACCATGCGCAGGGAAACCGATAATGCCGTGGTTTTGATCAATGAAAGCGGCGGAGAAATTGCCAATGGCGTTGAGATGTCTAATAAGGCTGCCGGCTCCTTAGGGGATATCATTGTCAGTGTTGATGAGGTGGTGGCTAAGATACAGGCAATTGCCGCGACTGCCGAGCAGCAAACCATGACGACTGCGGAGATTGCCCAAAATGCAGACATGGTTTCCAGCATCACCCAAGAGGTACAAACCGGGGTTGGCAATGTGGTTGAACTGTCGGAGATAGTTACCCGGGATACCAGCGATCGTTCCGCTAAACTCTTGGCCATGATTTGAAGCTAGATATACAGGCTTTAGGCATCTGAAAAGTAGATAAAAAAAAGCCGCTTTATGCGTAATGCCAGTCAGTTAAGCTGACTGGCATTTCTTTTATTCTTCGGATACTTAGAAGGCTTTGTTTTTACCCACCTT
>NZ_CANDNZ010000016.1 GCF_947387555.1 Thalassomonas sp. RHCl1 | reverse complement strand
GCATATAGCAGAAGCAGGCAAAAAGAAGAGAAAATCCCCAAATCTATTTGACTCGGGGGGAGTGACCATATATGTCCCATATTTTTACAGGCAATGACTTTTAACGGGAAAAGCTCACTGGTAAGACAAAAGCATACTGCTCAAAGCGGTAAAGCTTTGGTTAGAATAACTCAACCGAACCTTCCACGGCATGTTCATCATCTATTCGGTGACGATAATCATTTTCGCGTTGCACTATGGTGTCGTTAGACAAATTTTGCAGTCTTTTAACAAAAGCCCTGCCCGTTGCCGGCTCGAAGATGACTTTTCTCGGACAAGCTAAACCGACATCGGCCTTTTCAATTTGGATTTTTTCAGAGGCCAGATAGCGCAGGGCAAAATGGAGGTTTTTCATGCCGACACTCGACATATTATTGAGCATATCCCCGCCGCCAAATAACTTAGCGACCAGGTTCTTTTTACGGCCGCCGTGCTTTAATATAATGTTAATCAAATGCTCCATGGCAAAGTTACCATAACGGGTAGCATCACTTTCTTTGCCCCGCTGGCTCCAGTTGACCTGATCGGCATCTTTATCAGTCAAGGGCAGTAAAAAATGATTCATACCGCCAATGCCCGCCACAGGATCCCAGACACAGGCAGAAATGCAGGAGCCCAAAGTAGTCGCAATGGCAACATTTTGCCTGGTGATATAAAATTCCCCCGGTAAGATCTTCGCAACCACCATTTGCCGGTTTTCATCCCAATAATGGTTAATATGGGAGAACTCAGGTAAACAGTGTTGCCGGCAATAGGCGACTTCACTGTGCTGCTCACGCTTCCATGTCACTGCGTCCATAAGCTTTTATCCATTTAGCATTGAGAAAAATTGACGATTGATGAAAGGGCGAGGCAAAGTACCTGTTGGTTACAGCTAAAATGCTCCCCCGCGGCTCGCTAACATGCCATCCATCCCTAGCAACAATGTTTGAAGTATAGCCCTTAAATTCTGTTTTTTTTGCAAAAACATAACTCTATATAAGTAAAACACTGAGCTGTGCTTTAGCACAATCAGAAAATAAATTCATCAGGGCCTTTCTTGTCAATAACGATGCCAGCAAAAAAATCCTCAGCACTCTTATGCAAGCCTGATAGAAAACGCTGTGGTTTAATAGTGCAGGTTTTGTTATAAATAAAAGATTATCGTGGCTTGTTTACATGATAATTTTCATAAAAATCAATAATAAAGTAATAAGGAAATTAAAATATGAATAGTAAATTAATGATTAAGTCAGCGGTCTTTGGTTTTGGCTTAAGCTTAGGCAGTTTTGCAAATGCAGAAATTGATATACCCATATTTGAGCCTGGCTGCTTTTCCCGTTGCTACACAGCCGAGATGGTTTGCATGGGTAATGCCACCACCCCGGGTCAAATGGATGCCTGTGCCGAAGAGTCGTTTCGCTGCATGTCCGACTGTAGGTAACAACCCGTCAATGCAATGTCAGGCTCAAATCTGAATGTGCAGA
Organism: Thalassomonas sp. RHCl1; assembly: GCF_947387555.1. GTDB lineage: Bacteria > Pseudomonadota > Gammaproteobacteria > Enterobacterales > Alteromonadaceae > Thalassomonas. The sequence continues at coordinate 144,315 of NZ_CANDNZ010000016.1, read as the reverse complement.
GCCGTATTTTGTCTTTATCGCGGTTTTGACCTGGGGGCTGCGAGTTAAAGCAAAACAGGAGCGGTTCTGAGCCTGTCTATCCCCGGGTATTGCTGCGAGTAAGTATCGGCAAGCCGGATAAGCTGCTCCCGTGACATCTTGATTATATGCTGACAAAAATTACCCTGGTGAAGCCGGGCTAGCTTAGCATCTACCTTTGCCCCATAACCGCCGAGCAGCAACTCCCTTTCCTCTATGGTATACAACCCGGAGATATCTTCCGGGACAGAGGTTGCCAGCATCAGGTACTGCTCTGCTTTTTTAAGCTGACGCATCTTGTCCAGGACGGGAAGGTGCTGAATTTCGCTGGTCAATGTATGATGGTAGCCGCGTACACTTAGCCCTGAAAGCATCGCCATTGCATCTGATATTTGTAACATTCTCATCACCTTAGAGAATACCGAGCTTATCTCAGTGCCATCCGCCACTGCATTCGCCAGTCCGGTGTAAAGATATGCATCACGTACCAGTTTCGCACTCTTAAGGCTGTATGCTCCTGCATTTTCAATCTGGTCCACCATTGCCGTACTGCTCTTGTCCGCAAGATTTTCACTCGAATCTGTGCCTTGAGGCATAACAATGACACTGTGCTTATTTCCCGTCCCGAAGCCGGCGTCAACATGACCCGGGTCGGCCCCAAAGGTAAACATCTCCTGTTTCAGTATTTTTCCAGAAAAGCCGGCTACGCTATCGCCATGCAATAACCGGGAAGATGTTTCAGTTTTTTGGCTCATTGCCCGAGCCTCTGTTCGGTTAACATTCAAGTGAAGTTCCGGTTCAGCTTCGGCAAAAGCCTTATCTGCTAAAATGTGCTCACAGAGGTATTGCCGTTCCTGCGCACTTAACATCGCTCCCCCGGTAAATCTACTTGTTATTTGCTTGTTTGTTATGCCAGTCATGCTGAAGTCTCATTGTTAAGGTGCTCATATTTGAGCTTTATCAACTGCCCAAAGCCTTTTATCTGTTGCGAACAGGGTTACATCAGGGCCTGTGGATCAGGTATCAGTTTCATGGAAAATGTCATCCTCGACGGTTCGGCTAAAAACACTCTCAAGTCACAACATCACTGCCTGAAACCTGCTAATAAGAATCAGGTTAACGATTTTTGTTTTTACTTTTTATCTTTTGCAAGGCAAAGCAACTCTACACGGGCTGCGTTTTGCTCCTGGTGGGAAGGTAAAAATACCTGGATATATTTTCCTGTCATCAGGAAAAACAGCTGGAATCTCGAAAAATAGTGATTCGTCCGGTAATGTGAGGCGACTAAAGCGCAAGCAGGCAGCGACCCCGGAGCGACTTATCATCGCCTCCTAAGGCCACGTATAGAAGTAATAAAGAAAAATTTCAGCAGACTTAATTACAAGCAGTATCTTACACGCCGCTTTTTCTTGGCCTGCATTTTACGCTTTTCTTTTTTCTTCAGTGCAATCAGACGATTGATTTCTTCCATGGCAATCTTGCCCAATACACTAAAATCATATTTAGCGGGTTCCGGCTCAGGCATGGGCAAATAACCTAATTTACGGCGTATCAGCTGATCCGCGACTCTGTTAACGGCTTCATTATCCATAGCTTAGCTCCCTGTTTTCAATGCTTTTATTTTCATCTAGCGGTTGTTCTTCAAGGGAGCCAAATACAGCCCCCAGAGATTTGTGCAATGCGTTAAGCTGGGTTTGAAGGCCAGCATCTACCACCCCTACCGGGGTTTCAAGCCGGCAGGATCTGACCGGCATTTTACTGTCGGCAATAACATCAATACGCTCTATGTTCGGATATTGCTCCTGCCAATGCCCTACCCGTGCTTTTACCGCTTTGACATCGTTACCGGAGACAATAATCTTTATTTGCTGCTCGGTCTCAACCGCTTTAATCGCCGTGCCCACCAGAGACTGGATCAGCGTGCTTTGATCTATCTGGCCAAGGATGCGTTGCAGGACATCTTGAATGATCTCGCATGCCTGGTGCTCAAATGCCTTAATATATTCGATTGATTTTAAATTAAGCGCCAGTAGCTGCTGGCGGGACTCGGCTTTTCCTGCCTTAAGCCCCGCTTGATAGCCTTTTTCTTCTTGCTCAGCCATTCGGGCATCTGCCGACTTGTGGCGCTTTTTTACCTGCTGCTTGCTATAGGCTGCTAAACGCTTGTGGTCCATATAAGCACGGTAATCACTTTTTTTAAGCAAATTACCCGAGGGTTTATTTTCCAGGACGCCATTTTTTAATTTAATAACTGAAAGCATTATTTTTCCTAATTACTTAGCCGCGAATAAAGCGATATCAATTTGATACCGATAATCCCCTGTTCACAGGAACAAGTTAAGGCGCGAACCTTAGTGGGCCCCCGAGAGCAGGTTGCTTTCGATTTGCGCGAAAAAAGGCTTGAACTCAACACTGTTTGATTGCTTCATCAGGTTCTGTGCCTGTTGGCGGTTGCCCTGTAGTGCCAGCACCAGTACCTTAAATGCCTCCAGCGCATCGTCACGGAATGTCGGCTTTTCCAATGTTGTTAACGCTTGTTGATATTGCTTTTTCCCCAGCAGCAGCAAAGTATCGATAATATAAGGCGCTGCGGCGGCAGGTTTTAATACTTTTAGACCTTCACTGATGGCATGGGCTTGCTTTTCTAAGCCTCGGCCTGCTGCGATCAATCCCAGTTCTGTGGTTTGTTTTAGTAAATCAGACATTTGCTTGTCTCCTGTGTAATAGCAATGCGGTTAAAAGAGTTAATATTAAGAATAAAGACTGAGTGCCTGATTTATTCTGTGATGGTGTTCAATACCGTTAAGCCATTTGAAAAAACATCCAGGCAGGCATTGTTGCGGTTAAATTCTTGCGTAGTACTAGGCCTTCTAAGCGCTGCCTTGAACTGATTTATTTCCTGGTCAAAAGCTGCCTGTAAATGCTTGATACAGGTTTCTCGTTCTTCACCGGCTAATGTCTGCTCAAGGTCGGTCATAAAAAAATTGTTCATCACTATTTCTCTCTTGTTGTTGATAAATGGCTTATTTAACGGGTATTAATATTTATAAATCATCAATCAGGTATTTAATTTTTCGGTCTTGAAAACGCATGATCACGTGGTCAAGCGCGATTTCGTCAACGGTAAAATGTCCGTCAATCGTATACCCTTCATAAATAGATTCGCCGTTCCTGGTGATTAAAAAAGGCAATTCGCCCATGTTGACACTGTCCACCTGAATATTCGGTTTAGGTAACCAGCGCTTATCCCGTGTTTGATCCTGCCAGGCAGTCACACCAGTAACATCGCGTTGTAAAGTATGAAACGCATGCTGCCATTTTGTTGGCAACTTTATATCCCCAACCAGGGCAAATACCCCGTTTTCAGCAGTGCTTTCCACCTTAATATGCGAAAACCCGAGCGCCTGAAGCGTTTGCTGGGCGGAGCTGAGCAACAAGTGCTGGTTCAATACCCGGTTGATCACCTTGGGAAACCTGAGCTGTAGCCAGTCATTCAGCTCCCGTTGATCTTCGATATTGGTTAAATAACCCGATATCTGCCAGGGAAGCTGCTCGTCGTCCCGGCTGAGGGTTAAACCGGCGCCTGGAAAGCGCTCGGCCAGTTCAGTGCGTACCTGTTCGGGATCGAAAAATGCTTTTTTTTCTGCCTCAACAGACGCCTGGTTGATAGCAACCCCGGCCGCCGCCACCGAGCTGAATAGCGCGATAGTGGTCGCGGAAATTAACTTGGTTTTTGTCAGCCATTTTTTCGGTTCGTCATCTTCAAGCTCTTCCAGCTCATCTTCATCGTCTTCATCGCCTTCGCTGGAGAACATGCCCCAATCGCCGTCGTCTTCCTCCTCCTCTTCACTGGCGTCCGGTTCAGTTTCCCCGGCTAATAGTGCTTCCGGCCATTCATATTCACCATTGGCGAAGCCGAAGATCAGCTCGCCAACACAAATATAATCGCCATGGTTTAGTGCAATGCTTCGATCGCTCGCCTCTTTACCGTTTTGTAAAAAAGCACTCTCAACCAAACTATTCAGGGTCAGTGTTTCCCCCTCGAGGATGAGTTCAAAATGTTTATCCTCGATACTCTCGCTTTGTAAAATAAGATCGCAGTCATTGCTCCCCCCAAGGCATTGTGTGCCGGGTTCCAGCTCTATTTCCGCATTTTTTTGTGGTCCGGTTAAAACCCGTAAATACCATGTGGTCACGTTAGTACTCCCTTGTTTTGTCATTACTGAGTTGATGAGCAACTATTGGTTAGTCAATTACCCTGGGCTTGATAATAAACAGGCGCACCATGTTGACGACGCTCTTATTGTGATACTTAAATAAGTTGCCCACCCAGGGAACGGTATGTAATATCGGCACCCGGGTTTCCTGGTGCATTTCCACATCATAGTGATAACCGCCGACCACTAAACTGCCGCCTTCTTCAATCATCGCCTGGGTACTGATACTGGTGGCGCTGACCACGGGAATAGAATCCACCTGCTGGCCATTTTGTTGCCCGTCTTCGATATTAATGTCCATGATCACTTTGTGCTCACCATTTTCCATAATCAAATGCGGGGTTAAATCGATACTTGTGCCCACAGATACGGGGAATAACTCCGCATCTTCCTGCGCCGCAACCCTGACATAAAAAGTGGTGCTGTTATCCAGTATCGTGCTTTGATGGTTGCCGGTAACGATCACAGGACGGGATGAAATCTGCGCATGTCCGCTTTTCTCCAGCACGCGGATATCGGCATCAAAATCAAAGTTGATCGAATTACCCGTTGCCCCCTGGTTATTGCCGTTACTGCCGATAGCCCATTCAAGTCCCATCTGCTTGGCTTTTTCGGTACTGATATTCAAGATAGTGACATCAATTTCAATTTGTTCTGCGCGCACATCCAGGCTGCGGATCGCTTCCTGATACATGGGCATACGCTCGGCTTTATCATAAATCACGACCGCATTAAGGCGCGGATCCCCTTCAATGGAGGCCAGCTGACCGCGCTCCGGGGTAAGCGCCAAAGCACCTTGCTGATTGGCGGGTACAACCTTGCTGCCGATAATAGCGTTTGCCTGCTGGCTTTTTTCCAGCCAATTATTGTTTTGTTGTGTGTGCGTCATCCCCACCAGGCGCCGTAAAACATGGGCAACACCAAAAACTTCCCGGGATTGACCGCGATATACCCTTTGAGTATTAACCGCGCTGGCATACTTAAGCGGAAAGATTTTCAGCACATAGGTTTCCTTAGTATGATCAACGTCCAGCGTCCAGATTGTCTGTTCGATCAGGTTGATAAAACGTGGTGGACCTGAGATATACACCAGCTGCTCGGTGGAGGCCACTTGCCAGTTAAAGCGCCCGTCCCAGATGCCGACTTTTCTCAGCATGTCTTCTAAATATTCGGGGGAAATATATTTTAAGTGGAATACCCGGTTTTGATACTCGGACGTGGCATAAAAATAGATAGCCCCGTTGTCGTTGTACCAGGTAAAAGCATTCTTTTTCGCCAGTTTGTCTAAAAAGTCACGGCCGTTTTTGCCGCTGTATGCCCCCAGTACCCTTGCGGTTAACTGCGGGCTGATCACGGCTTGAATATTATAATTGGCACTGAAATTTTTTAAGACATTGGCAATGCTTTCGCCTTTTGAATGCACCGCATAAGCTTCATCCCATTGAAGTGATTTCGCCAAAAGCTCACAGGAAAATAAAGCACCGATTAAGAAAATAACGATTCTCATGAGTTAATCCTTGGTTGGAATAAATTTAATAGTTTGAAAACACTGCTTATTTCATTAAAAAGCGAAGCAATTTAGAATCTTGCAGCACTTTTTGGCTTGCCTGAAAAATGGCCGTGCTTATCAGGTATTTTTTGTCATCGTCGTCGGACAGCGCATGAAAAGGCTGGCTGTAATTAACCTGATAACTGTTTTGATAACGGCCCTCTGCCGTGGTGGCTACGACAGACAACTTCACCTGGGTATAGGTATACCCCTGCCAAAGGTCATCTGAACTGCGGTGCGCTATCGACTCTACCGTGACCACTAAAGCACTGTTTTCAAAGCCATTAACCACCCTGATGCCCCTGTGACTCAATTGACTCTCAAGCATAAGCTTAAGTTTGTCCTGCAAATCGTTCGTCTCTATTGACTCGATCGCAAGCGGATCATCGGATACCGGTGATGCCGGGCGGCCATCTTTGACTTCCAGCCGGATTTCGGCCCGGGTTAAGGCACTGGCAGTAACCGGGTTCAAGGTTGCCAATATCGGCAGGCTTTGCACCGACTGGGCGCAACCATTAATCAACGGCAGCAGCAAGATAACGCTAAGTAAGCTTATTTTTTTCATCATGACGGATAAAGACCCAAATTTGTAAAAACTGAAACTAAGAGACAGCCCCGGAAAAGTTGTTTTTAAATTAATGAAAAAATGCGATTAAGCCGGCAAGAGTCTTATTGATAAGCGCGAAAGCATAAAAAGGTAAACAAGACAGCAGTTATGGTTTCCCAGGATATTATCGGTTTAATTGAGCAAATTTATGAGCGCACTTAACTATATTGGCGAGACCATTGCCGAATGTGTCAATACCGCAGAATTGGTCACCTTACGCGGCCGCGTCACCAAAGTATTGGGGACCATATTGCACGCACAACTGCCCGGTGTTGAAACCGGGGAGCTGTGTTTATTAACGACGCCGGGGCAAGAAAGAGACTTGATGGCAGAAGTCATAGGTTTTGATAAACACGACGCCCTGCTGACCCCTTTGGGTGATATGCAGGGGATTTCCGGTGCCACTGAGGTTATTCCTACAGGGAAACAACACACGATAGCGGTGGGAGACAACTTGCTCGGCCGGGTACTTGATGGAATGGGACAGCCGATAGATACAGCAACCAAAGGCCCGCTTATCTGCAATGAGCAATACCCTGTTTACGCGCCGCCACCGGACCCGTTAACCCGTCGCCTGATAGACAAACCACTTTCCCTTGGCGTAAAAGCCATCGACGGCTTTATCACCTGCGGAGAAGGGCAGCGGCTGGGAGTGTTTGCCGCCGCCGGCGGCGGTAAAACCACTTTGCTGTCTATGCTGGTCAAAGGCGCGGATGTCGATGTGGTCGTCATCGCCCTTATCGGAGAGCGCGGCCGGGAAGTGAGGGAATTTCTTGAGCATGATTTAGGCCCTGAAGGGGTAAAAAAAGCCGTTATTGTCGTGGCAACCTCAGATCGCCCCTCCATGGAAAGGGCAAAAGCCGCATACGTCTCTACCGCTATCGCCGAATATTTCAGAGACCAGGGCAAACGGGTTTTGCTGTTGATGGATTCCGTCACCCGCTTTGCCCGGGCACAACGCGAGATCGGCCTGGCGGCGGGTGAACCCCCGACACGAAGAGGTTTCCCTCCCTCGGTTTTTGCCACCTTACCTAAATTAATGGAGCGTACCGGCCTCAATGACAAAGGCTCAATTACCGCCCTGTACACGGTATTAGTTGAAGGTGATGACATGACTGAACCCGTAGCTGATGAAACCCGCTCAATCCTGGATGGCCATATCATCTTATCCCGTAAATTAGGCGCGGCAAATCATTACCCGGCCATAGATGTTCTGGGCAGCATCAGCCGGGTGATGAACAATATTACCAACCGTGAACATATAGACAATGCGGGTTATATCAGGCGGTTAATGTCGAAATATCAGGATGTCGAGCTTTTGGTCAACATTGGCGAATATCAGCAAGGAGAAGACCCGGACGCGGATGAAGCCATAGCGAAAATCGGCGATATCAATGAATTTTTACAGCAAGGCTGTGACCAAATCATTGATTACGACGAAAGCCTCGCATCCTTGGCCAACCTGACGCTTTAACGAGATTACAACACAACTCCAGCAGCCGGGAGAACGCTGCCACCAAGCGCTCTCCGGCAATACTTTAACAGGCTCCAGGCCGGGATTTAATTCTTCTTATAAGCAGCAATAATTGCTGACATATCTCCCCAAAAAAACAGCTGCCTTTAGCTGCTAAATAACTTATATTTTCAGCGCCCCCCTGAGTATGAGTAAGCTTGACGGGACAAGCTTTCCCAGCATTTTTTTACTATTACTCAGATAATTACCCAGGTTCACTTGTCCTTTAGCCATCGACAAACAGGTTGTTTATCGTACTATCTTTATGCCAAAATAAATAGAAAAAAAATAATAATATAAAAAGAATTCTAATATGTTTAAAAAAGCTTCTTTACTGTTACCTTTAGTAGCAGCAAGCTTGTTTGCAACAAGCGTCCAGGCAGAATTAACACCACAAGGACTATACGAGTGCACGAATGGTGCCTTATACGAGCTTTGGCTTGATGTTGAAGGCGGAACCGTCAACGAAATTCGTTGGATTTATATTGGCCGTTGTTCCAGCGATGACTTATACAGACCAGGCATAGGCTAAAACGGTAAATAAGCAGCCACCGCATAAGATAGTTTTTATACATATGGCTATCACATAGGTTTAGGCTATTTATGGAAGAGGCCTCAGCCCTCTTCCTTCTAGAAAATTTGCTTCTGACTTTTCCAGCTTTTATCAAAAACTCCCCCCTAAGCAACCCCCTTTATTAAGCCACCCATGATATATATTTCCTGTATTCTTAAATTTAAACCACCGATAAACTACAAAGAGTTTACCTTTAAGCTCTTATTTGACATCAAAAATGAGAAAAAGTGACTTTCCGAAAATTGTTGATAAATTACCTGAATATTAAGCAAAACTTAGACATCAGAATGTTGGTTAAACATTATTAACCTTTGGAATAACCAAGTTGGAAAATAGGGGATTACTACAAAATCATACCATATTCAGCCATTGCTTGCTGTTTGCAATACCGTGACTTCGCTTTAACCCTACATGCTCTGTGAACTCTGCTAAATGTGACGGTGTGCCAACAGCTCCCGTGAAGGTTTGTTCAAACTCTATTGCCAGTTTTAACCAGCTTTTTGTTGGTATTTGCAAGCGAGTTAATATCGCTTCGGCATCTTGATCTACTGCTCCCGCTTTACCCTCTCTGACAACACGCCCGGTACTATCAACCAGAGTTAAATAATCCTGTAGAGTAAAGTTAAGACCTTTGAGTTTATTCGCTTGTTCACCACCGATAAAAGGAACTAATTGTTTGGGTTGCTCACCTTTTAAAGCCGCTCTTACTCTCAGACGGATACCTGTGAATGCTGATTGCTCAGGTGTTTTAGCCACCTTTGACCTTACCGGGTTTAAATCAACATAGGCCATACAGGCTAGCAGGGCTGCTTCGTCTAGCAATGCCTGGGACTTAAACCGTCCTTCCCAAAAACGACCGGTACAGTTATCTTCAGCATTTGCTTGCCGGGCAATTGACTCGTTAAGTGAGCGCATAAACCAGCTTATATCCATCAAGCGCTTACGATAGGTTTCTGCGGTACTGTCTACACTGGCTTGCTGGAATTTATCAAGTGGTTGATTACTTATATATTGTTGTGTAAGCAAGGTGCCCTTAAACAATTGATGCCATCGGTTCAGTACCTCTGCTGTCGACCAATTTTTTGCCCGGTCTGTATCAACATACAACACAATATGTACATGGTTATGCATCACGGCATAGGCGCAAATATCTATTGAATAAACCTGTGAAAGTTGATGAATACGCGCTTCTACCCAGTCTCTGCGATGTTCATAACTTTTTCCTGTACTTTCATCAATACCACATAAAAAAGCTTTTCTGACCACCCTGCTACAGACGTGATAATATGGGGTATCTAATAAACTTATTTGTCTTTCTCTCGGCTTTGGCATTACTCTACCCCAACTCTTGAAATCAACTTGTTAAGTTTAGTTCATTAAGTCAAAAATGTTCAGACTAATTATGGGTGGCCTTATAAGAGAGGGAATGAATTTTAGAGGGGTAAAGTGGGCCTGCTCTCTAGCTAGGGCTTGATCGCAGGCCTTTGAGTCATATTTTATAGGCGAAGGCCTATTTCATTTATGGCCGGGGCGGCTGCTTGGTTGGTATGGTCGGCCAGTGATTCTTTTAGTTGCGGTTGGATGCTGGCGGTTAAGTCAATCATGTTATTAAGCACATTCGAGAAGTCCTGGAAGGTATTTGACTCATAGCTGCCGCTGTAGCAGAGCATCAGGGTATTGGCCTGGTCATCAAAAGCTATGGTGGCGCCGCGGGTTTCCTGCTGGAATAAATTTAAGCTTAGTGCGCATCTAAAGAGCATTTCAGCTCCTGTTACCGGCACCTCAATAAGCTCTACATTGATATAAAAATGATCGCTGCCTTCAATGGCAAACAGGCATAAATTGGTTTCCTCATTTGCCTGGATGAAACAACGGCCCTGCTCATCCAGGGTAAAAGTTGCCCCCAATTGTCCGCCCATTTCGTCGAGCCATGCCTGTAATTGTGTGGTCTGATTTGTCATAAAAGTCTCCTTAAAGTATCCGGGTAGTTATTGCGGTAAAACAACGCCGGGGTGTAATACCGCAATAGTCAGTGCTAGTGATTAGACACAGCACATTTCATAGTGTTGTTAAATATGTCTGGTAATCGCACTCATGGTTTGATTTTGTATGCGGGATTCATCCTGGATAATGCGCAGCACGGCATCGATAAGTTTTTCAGCACTCGCCGCCATACTTTTCATTTCCTCCGTCATCTGCCGCAGCATGTCAGATTTCACCTGCTCCTGCTCGGCATCAAGCCGCTTGATTTCGGACAGGTAGTTGCCAATCGATCTAACCACTTCTATTCCCCCCTGCGGCAGGCTTTTATACATTTCCAGCTCTTTAAGGGCGTTATTATGATCGGTGGAAATCTTACTGGCTTTCACATCCCAGGCATCCTGCTCGGCTTTTAACTCGGCATCCTGATCTGCTTTTAACCTGGCCGCCTTATCTGTGTTCATCGCCTCACCTTTGGCGGGAACCTCCGCTTCACCTCTGACAAACGTCTCGCCTTTAACCGGCACTTCGCCTCTGGTAAAAGTCTCTCCTGTGGTAGAAGTCATTTTCGGCTGATTCTCGGCAGCAGAAGCTATTTTCGGTTGATTTTGCGCAGCTGGGGCTACCGGCTCCGGCGCTTCGGGACGTGGTCCCAGCTTAGCCCTTTGTTGCGCCGCCGCCGATTCGGCTTTTACCGTTGCTATCACAGAAACCGTGGCAATGGCCAATTGCACCGCCGCTGTGGCAACCGAGAATGCCAACTGGGTTTCCGCCGCATCTCTCTTATCTTCAATAGCAGCCAGTTTTTTCGTCTGCTCCGCCATAGCGGTTGTCCAGGCTTGCTCTTTCGCCGATTGGCGTAAGGATTCCGCTATTTTAAACATCAATTTATACAACTCAGCGTGATCGATACGCGAGGCGGTCATATTGGTTTTCTCTGCCGGTGCCGACAAGGTTTGAAAAACCTCCTCCATCGAAGTGCCCGCAGCCGCAGCCACGGCCGCCGCAGAAGCATGCACCGCCGCCCCGGGCGGAGCAATAATACTTTGCACGCCACTGATTATTTTCGAATACGCCGCCTCGACAGCGCCTGCATGTTTTTTCACGGCATCCTGTTCAAGCGCATTGATTTCCGCCCGATTGCTTGCCGCCTGGTTAGTCGATATAGCCGTCATAATGTTTATCCCCTTAAATATGTGCTACTAGTGATAATTTGGTCTGCGCCGTTTTTGCCATCATGTCACTGGCCTGTTTCAACATTTCCTGCTCTGATTCAAGCCACTTTTTAACAAGCGCAACCGCTTCCTCGATTAGCAGTTGCATCGAGTAATTTTCTATCTGGGTTTCATCTTTTTTTAACTCCGCCATACGGGCGGCGTAGGTTTTCATGGCAACATCGATGGAAAACCCGGCCTGGGTGCCCTGGGTCGCAGCACTGATCCCCCCGGCAACGGAAGATGCCGTAGTGGCGGAAACACTGCTGGCAGCCGCACTGCCGCCAAAAAGGGCGCCGCCCGCCGCACCGCCGCCGATACTCAGGGCCACAACAATCACGGCAACGGTCACACCGGCAACAATCCCGGCGGTTTGTTCATCCATGCCGGCTTTGACAAAAAGATCGGTCAAGGCTTCTGTCGCCATGGCCATGCCGGTTTTTTCGCCGGTGCCCAGGCCAATCATGGTATCGGTCGCCAGGGCAATCATGATGGCGCCGGCAAAGACGCCAACCCCGGTGGCCATTAATGCCGCCCCTGCAACCAGGGCCGCCCCCGCCACCACCCAGGAGACAATTTCCATCGCAAACATAGAGTCTTCCTGCTCGCGCAGTTTCTTAAAGTAATCTTTGATTTCCGCCAGAATTTTTACTTCCGCCAGCTTCTGCGCCTCTTCGAGGTTTTTGATCTCATTGCGCTCGGCTTCTGCCATCAGTTCGCGCATCGCCCCGCCCAAAAGCGACATCAACACATTAACATCGGTGAGCAATTCCTCGCTCCAGTCAATGGCACGGCTGTCGGCTGACGCCATTGCCCGGGTGATGGTGTTATCATTAAAGGCTTTTTTTAACTCTTCTTTCCCCCTGCTTGCCGCCTCATAGGCCTTAAGGGCAAATAAACTCTGTACCGCATTCGAGTTGGTGGCGATATAGCCATAACCGTCATGCTCATTGCCCTGGCTGTCGGTATAAGTGATACCGACATAGTTACCGTTCTCGTCATAAGTCGTGGTCAGGGAACTGTTATTGCCAAACTTCAGGGTAACCAGGGTATTGTTGTTTTTGTCCTTGGTTTCTGTGCTGGTGACCGCCGAATTGTAAGTATTAAAATCAGCGATGGTGGATGTGTATATAGGTGATGTCATCTCGGTATTCTCCCTTTTTTAACTGGCCAACATCAGATGGCCATTTGCGCTTAACTACTGGCATTGCTGCAGCAGCGCCTGCGCTTTTTTGGTGGTTAACAGATCATCCGGGTTCATCGCCAACACTTGCTCTAAACAGGTTTTAGCCAGACTTGGTTTGGATAGCCGGATCTGGCATAAAGCGGCCGAAAGCAGGTGCTTCGGTTCTTTGGGCGCGATAGTACTGGCCGCGGAGAAACAGCGATAGGCGCCATGATAATCCCCCTGTTTGCTGCGGCAGTCCCCTTTAGCCTGCCAATATCGCGGTTGTGCGATATCAAACAGGCACAAACCGGCAAAAAGTTCTTCGGCTTTTTTATAGCTGCCTGCAGAAAACAGCTGCATGCCGTAAGCATAAACGGCATCCATCTGTGGCTGGCTCAAAGGGCTAAGCAGGCTGTTTTCAGTACCTTCCCCAGTAACCTCTTCATTTGTCTGATTCATACAAAGTCCTATTTAAGTAGTAAAAAATAAACTGCTCATTTGTTTGAGCAGCACGGGTTATCTTTATCAACCGGTATAGCTAGGAAACAGGACAGGGGTTTGTGTTTATCTTGAAGGTGATCTTATTTGGGGCTTTCTGGAAGAAACTTTCAGCAACTTTAAAAGCTTCAGCCAGGCAACAAAACTGTCACCGCCGAAGCTTGAAGCCACAAAGCGACATTAATGTTGCTCCTGTTCGCGTTTGAGTTGTTCAACCCATTTCAGCACTTCCACAACAGGGGCGATATAGTCAGACGGAATATAATTATCAATCGCCGCCTTGGCGAGCAACCCTCGGGCCAGGGGAATATTTTCCATAATAGGCACATCCGCCTGCCTGGCCCACCTTTTCATCTGTTGGGCGTTGTCATCGGTGCCCATGGCCGTCACCAACGGCAGCGGGGTCACGCCTTTTTCGTAATAAATCGCCACCGCGACATGGGTGGGGTTGGTGATCACTGCGGTTGAACTTTTCACCCTGGGTTTGACTTCTTCTTCCATCAATTCTTTATGCATCTGTTTTCGTTTGCCTTTAATTTCAGGATCCCCTTCCGATTCTTTAAACTCCCGCTGAATTTCATCCATGCTCATCATCAGCTGTTTAATGTGCTGCGACTTTTGAAAATAAAAATCAAACACCGCAATAATGATGAAAGCGAGCGCACTGTAGATGAACAGCTGGATAAACAGCGAGCCCACCAAAGGCATAAGGCAGCTGATGCCGCAGTGGGGAATTTTAACGAAATCATTGATATTGTCGGTGATCAGCTGATAGATCAAAAACCCTAAAAACAGAATTTTCACAATCGATTTGAGCACTTCGATCAAACTTTTCTTCGAAACGATTTTTTTGACCCCTTCGGCGGGATTGATCTTTTTAAATTCCGGCTTTATCGATTCAAAGGAGATCAAAAAACCGAACTGGCCGACATTGGCGGCAATCGCGATGATCACCACCAAAATAATAATCGGGGTGAGCATGGCAATGGCATGGTCAAACAGCTCATTAAGGATTATTTTAAAAGCCGCCCGAAAAGGTAACTCATACACCGCGTCCAGGGCATCGATCATGGCGGCAAAGTGCCTGATATAAAAATCGCTCATGGCAACAAACAGGGCAAAAATGCCGCACATCAATAACGCTGAAACCACTTCTTTGGACTGGGCCACCTGCCCTTTCTCTCTGGCATCACGTATTTTCTTGGGCGTGGGTTGTTCGGTTTTTTCACTCATAAGGCACTGAACACCGTTTTAAAAAGTAACGAAAAGGAGGCATCCAGCGAATGAATTTCCTTATTAAAAAAGGTTAATAAAATCCCGACATAAACCACAAGAAAAGCAAAGGCTACCGCGCTTTTTACCGGCATCGCCAGGAAAAATACGTCTAGCTGCGGGGCAAAACGGCCGATCATCGCAAGACCAAATTCGCTGAAAAACATGGCGACAATAATCGGCGCCGACACCAGCAGCATCAGGTTCATTAATAGATCCAGCAGATGCAAAAAATATTGAATATAGGCCGGAGAAAAATTCGGGGTAAATTCACCGATAGGCCACATAATATAACTTTGATAAAGCGCCCCTAAAAACAGCAGCATACCGCCGCCTGAAAAAAACAGGGTATTTAATGCCTGGGCCAGCAAGATCCCCAGCGGGGAAGTTTGCGAACCCGACAGCGGGTTAAGGGAGCTGGCCATGGTCGCCCCCCGCTGGTTATCGATAAAAAAACCGACCGCCTCTACCGCCCAAAATAAAATCGCCATGGAAAAACCCACCAGTACCCCCAATAACGCCTCTTTCATCAGCAGGGTGCACACCAGCATAAGCTCCAGCGAATCAGGCATAGTACCGGCCACCACAGGGTAAATAAAAAGCGACAAGCTCAGGGCAACGGCATTTTTTAGCATATTGCCGCCCATCACCTGGGAGCTCAGCACCGGCAGCATCACAAAGGCAGCCAGTATGCGCGCCGTCCCCAACACCCAATGAATAAAGGCGGTTTGCAGCATCTCGATATCAGGCACGACTTAAAGACTCCCGATGTTTTTCAAGATCAGCTCGGCATAATTATAAAGCTCGATACCGACCCAACGGGCCGTTGCCACCAGGGTAAATGAAACGGCGATCAACTTAACGCAAAACGACAGCGTTTGTTCCTGGATCTGGGTCAGCGCCTGAAACAAACTGACCAAAATCCCGACCCCGGCCGCGACCAGGATCGGCGGCAGCGACAGCATTAATACCAGGGTTAATACCTCAATGGTATGGTGAATGATTTCTGCATTATTCATCGGCAAGTACTCTGCTAATAACTGCTTACATGTAGGTTAAAACGAGACCGTGGATCAACCTGGCCCAGCCGTCCAACAGCACAAACAGCAGTAGTTTAAAGGGTAAGGAAATCGTCATCGGCGATACCATCATCATGCCCATGGCCAGTAAGATATTCGAGACGATCAAGTCAATGGCAACAAAGGGCAAATAGAGCAAAAATCCTATCTCAAACGCCGAGGTCAGCTCGCTGACGGTAAACGCCGGCACCAGGATCAATAAACTGTTGTCATCAATTCTGTCGCTGTACTCTTTTGGCCATAGTTTTTCGGCGTTGACTTTAAAAAACTTCCGTTCGCGCTCGTTAGAATGCTTTTTTAAGAAATCTTTGAAGGGGATCACGCTTTTATCGATAACCGGGCCCAGGTTGGCTAAGCTGTTTAACTCTATCGGCTCCTGTTCGACAATATCCTGGATCTCAAACATCACCGGCGCCATAATATAAAAGGTTAAGATGATCGCCAGGCCGTGAAGCGCCATATTGGGGGGGATCTGCTGTACCCCCAGGGCATTGCGCAGCAGTCCCAGCACCACCGCGAGCTTGACAAACGAAGTGGTCATTACCGCCAGAAAAGGCACCAGCGCCAGTACGGATAAACCGATAATCAGCAGTATCGGATCGATCTCGCCGCTCATTTTGCAACCCCGCTACCTTGCCACTCGACAACCCGGGCGCCGAGACGCTGGTCAATTTCCACCAACTCGCAACGGCCTAAACACTTGCCCTGCACCATAATGGAAACCGGGGCCTTAAGATCTAAACCGAGATCAAAGCTGTACCCCGGCCCCAGGCGTTTAAGCTCTGCCAAGGTGATGGGGGCCTTGGCCAATTCAAAGTTCAAGGTGATGTTGATGTGATCCAGGGCATTATCATCACTGTGTACTACGCCAGAGTCACTGCACGGAGAAACGCCTTGGTTATCTTCTTCCGGCGGTGACATGTCTTCATCAGCAGCACCCTCTTGTTCAGCAGTGCCCTCTTCCTGGGTAAGTGAGAGGCTGTAGTCACTATAACTGCTCTCTTCGGTAAATGAATTATCGCTGGCTTGAAGATCGTTAGGCATGTTGTACTCCAGTGTTTGAGAAAATTTCAATTGGTTTTTATGGTAAGAGGCAAGGCTGTTGCCCGCCCCGTCTATCTGTATTTTCAGGCCGGTTTCCGGGTGATAGACCTGATCGAAAAAAAGCACGTCATCTACTTCAATCCGGGTAAGATCGGCCACGGATAGTTGCGTTTGCGCGCAGATAACCCGCAGCCAAAACGGCAAATCGTCTAGGCCGCTATTGGCAGGCGAACCTTGCCAGGCCTGCAGGTAGTGCTGTGCTTGTGCCCAGGGCAATTTGACTAGCCCCAGTCCCTGTCCGGCGCTGGTGCTCAGCAATAGCGGCAGATCCACCCAGCTTGTTCCGGCTTCGAGCTCGGCATAAGCTTGCTTTTCTATGCTTACCGATGCCGGTGCAAACAGCCGGGACAGGATGGGCTCAAGCGTGTCGGTCAAAAATGCTAGCTGTAATTCCTCGGGTAAGCGGCTTGCCTGAGGTAATCCCTGGCAGCATAAAGCCAGTAAAGCCTGATCGAGTCCAAACAACATTTCGCTGCCATCGACATGCAGCAGCAGGTAATGGCTTACCTGACAGTCAGGTAAAACGGTCTTCAACTGCATCTGCCAAAGCCCTCCGTCCGCTGCCTGGTGTTGCCAGCAATAATCAACTCCCAGAAGCTGGTTGTGATGATGTATTTGCTCGCGGCTTAGGGTTGGGTAACATGTGTTCATTGTGAAAGCTCCTCAAGCCATTCCTCGTAAAGGTCGCGCTGTTGTTGTGATTCCTCGTCACCGGGGTCGTCGTTAAAAAGCTCCACTTCAATGGTTTCATGGCCTTGTAACTGCTCTAATTGCTTAACCAGCAATTCTTTATGCGCTTCTAACAAAGTAAAACTCTGTTCCTGGGTTGTTCTTATTTCTATCGATATAACGCCGTTTTGACGCTCTATCACAATGGATGTGCCCGGCAAAACATCTTCCTGCAACTGCAGCTGGATACGCTCTTGCCCTGATGGCAATGCCGTGAGCATGGCTTCAACGGTTCGCACCAATACCTGTTGAAGATTGCGCACATCATTTTCCTGGCTATTGATATTCTGCAAAATGATCTCTCCTACCGGAGTATTTCTCGCTGCTGAGACTTGCGGCATCACCGCCGAAGCTGTTGCTAACTCTTGCTCTGACTCTGAAAAGGACTCTTCCCGGGACCGGTTATCACGGGGAGCTTTTTCACCCCCACTACTGCTGCGCCCGGGGCCCTCTGCACCTGCAGAGTGAGTTAAACCGGCAGCATTAATTACCGCCTTAGCAGGCAAGTCATGGGGTTGTTTTTGCGTTTTCTGGGATTGCGAGTCAGGATGCCCCCCTTCAGATTTATGCGCTGCAACCGCCGCTTTATCTGAAGAGGCTGGCATGGCGTTATCTGCCCGGACACCTCTAGCGTTATCGCTGTTGTCAGCAGTTGCTGCAAATGATGCACTCAAGGATGATGCCGGTGGCGCTACCCTGGCCTGCTCCCGTGAAGCTGCTTTCTCACCAGAAAGTGTTTCCTCAGCTTCACCGCTAATATTTTCAAGATCTGCAGTATTGCTATCTGAGGCAAGATCACCGTGACGCACGCTTGATGAAACTATGGCTGAACTTGTGACGACATTTGTTGTTGAACTTTCAGACACATTTTTGGGCGGCATAACCACAGGAGCCGATTGTGTTTCTTGTCTGCTTTGAACGTCTGCAGCAGCGCTTTTATCAGAGCTGGTTCCAGGCAGACTTGGTGCTACTGGCTTGTCTGTATCCTTATTTATTACTATGTTCGCCGTTGACATAACCGGCGTTGACGAACGGTCAGCAGAAGCTGTGCTTTTAACTTTCGGCTCAGTCGGCTGATAGCTGTCATCCGATGGCAAAGTCTTGATATTTGCCTTTGGCTGCAAAGTCTGTTGCTGATGAGCATCTCCCTGATCGCTTGCTGTCACCTTAGCAGCTGTTCTTTCTCCCAAAAGCACCTGCACTTCCCGGCGGCTTGGCACCTCAGCAGGGGGTTCACCAAAGTTAGTTTCAGTCAAACTTTTTGCTGTGGCCTTATTCAGGTCTTTATTTATTGATTCATTCACCATTACAGTGCTCATGACCGCCATTGGCGAATGGCCCGGGGAAACGATACTTTCTCCCGCCGCTTCTACTGCCCGATTAGTATCACCTTTAGGCAAGGCAGTGATATTTTCCTTTGGCTGCAAAGGTTGCTGATTGTGAGCATGGCGCTGATCGCTTGTTGTCACCTTATCTGTTGCTCTCTTCTCAAAGAAGACAGGGATATTGTTATCTGCCTGAACAACTCCGGAGGTCTTTATGCTATCAACTACGGTTTCAAAGGCAGTTTCCAAAGAAGGTAACTGAGATGTAGCAACAGCATTTTCCCGCACAGCCGTTTTTTCTTGCGAAGGTACTTGCCATGTCTCAGAAGATATTTTTTCATCAGCCGTGCTATTCATAACAGAGGCAACACCGGCATCTTGTGAGACAGGAGCAGGCATAACCGGCATTGGTGAACTTTCCTGAAAAACGATGCGCTCTTTCACCGGTTCAACCACCTGGTTGGCATCACTTGCCGGTAAAGCATTGATATTTGTGTTTAGCTCAGTCTTCGCCAGCAAAAGCTGCTGATCTTTAGAGTCTCCCTGCCCGCCCACAGTCTCTTTATTAACAGGGGCAGAGATATTGTTATCTGCCTGAACAGCCCGAGGGGAATTATTGCTTGCATCGATTTCTTCAAAGGCTGTTTCCAAAGCAGGTGCCTTTGATGCAATATCAACATTTTCCCCTGCTGCCTCAAGGGGCATATTTTCACTTTGGCGGCCAAGCACTGACTTCTCCACCGCCTTATTGCCTGCAATGTTCATTGCGCTATTGGCCATAGCTACATTATCTGCCGACAAGTTTGAACCGGTCGGAGAAGCCGAGCGCTCTGTCAATTGATTAACCTCGCTTTCTTGAAGGTTATCGACCTTAAGTCGCACGGCAGCTTGAGTCTCCCGAACAGCAGGAGATGACAATACTGATGCCCGTGAATGCGCTACCTTTTCATCGGGGGAGCTTTTTACTTGTTTGGCAGCAGGCGTTTCTTGTGCCAATAGCCTGTCAAACAAATGTTGATCTTCCCTACGATAGCCTGGCCTGTCATCAGTTGCTGGCAAACTGTCAGTGATTGTTTTCAATGGTTCCATTTTAGGTGTCATCGCGTTATTTGAACTCAATTAAGTGCTCAACAAAATTAAACTTGCCCCGATGCTGCAATGTCGGCCATTCGCCAAACATTGACATTTCAAAGCGTATTTTCCATAGGTTAAGTCGCTGGCTGCATTCAGGGCACACAAGGCCATATTCAAGAACCCCGCCTTAAGCGACTTCCGGAAGTGATTCTCTGATAAATTTACGGGCTTTGTGTAAACGGTTGCGAAATCCCTGGTAGGTGGTATCCGCCAATTTATAAGCCTCTTTTTTCGAATGCCCCTGTATGACACCCAAATGAAAAGCTTGTTGGTGAATTTCGTCGAGTGAATTAATTTTTTCAGAAACCTTATCTAAACCTTGCTTACTCATCAGTATCCTTTCCGGGTTAACCTGGGGACAGATGGAGTCCAGTAAATATTCATCACGTACATGAACATTTTTAAACTGGTAATTACGGTTAAAATAATTGCGGACAGAATTTACGGCGATACCGATAATCCAGGTCGAAAACTTTGAGTTCCCTTGAAAGCTGTTCAGGAAGCGGTGCGCCAGCAAAAAAGTCTCCTGGGTCACATCATCGGCATCGGCATCACAGGAAAGGTTTTTTTTGATATAGGCATTCACTTTCGAATAATGGCGTAAAAATAACTGATCACGTGATTTATCACAGCCGTTAATGGCAGCTTCAAATAGTTCCCGATCCTTAAGTTCATCCTTTTGAGCGTTAGTGGTAGTTGCTAAATCTTGGTTAGTGATCACTGTTTGCATGATAAATATTCCTTTCAAATAATTGGAAATGTCTTTCCATAAATTTTGTGGTTGTCGTGTGTTAGCGGCATAAACGGAACATTGGTATTTGCAGCCCTGCTTGATGTCGCAAGTTGATTATTGACAAACCGACACCTGCGCTGTAGTGACAAAAAGTATTGCTCTGTATCCGAACCTGTCAGGCACAAGCAAAGAAAAAAGGCAGAAAAAACCAGGTCACAACCACTTGATTAAAAAGAGAAAAGAAATAAATTAACAACTAGGCAACATTATTATTAAAACAAAGAGGCGAAACCCGGCACAGGGGCGAAAATACCGGCCTTAAGTGGAAGCCAGCACACATTTTGAGAAATCCCCTCCTTATCTGAAAAAACGGTACAAGATGATACAAAACGCTAAATTCACCGGCTATTAACCTTACCTTTACTTTGTTCTCGCGCAGCGAAATCGATTAAAAAACAAACTCCCCGCAAAAACGAGCGAGAAAAAAATTTGAAAGCAACCGCCCTTAAGTCATAGCTGCGAGTAACCTGTCCGGCTAATGTCATCAAAAAGGTGTCCACAGAATCGAATAAAAAGCAGCAAAAAGTAAAAACAGTTTTCGATTACCCGCCTCTTACCAGGCACAACCTTTGATGAGGTTGCCTGATAAACCAGAACTCAATAACCGGTGTCGCAACCGACACTACTGTTACTGATTGACAATAGGAAACTTAATGATGTTAACAAGCTCGCTGAATGACTTGCTCGCAACTTTATGCCAGCGCCAGGGATGGCAGCCGGTAACAGCGGATGAAAGAGGCTACTTTAAGCTCCAGCTGGATAATGTTGCGCTGACACTCTTTACCCAGGGGGATCTGCTGCTGATGGACAGCCCGGTGCTGGAACTGAGTAAAGATGTGCAACAGCGTTGGTATCAACAGAATAAAGTACTGCAACTGATGTCAGTCAACCCGGACATTGCTCAGTTCAGCACCTATTACTGCGAACAGCAAGGCAAGCTTTGCCTCTATAACACCTTGCCAAGCGAGCTGCTTGATATCGGGGAATTTGAAACGTCACTGGCAAGTTTTGTCGATGGCATCGAATGGATAAACAACCAATTACTCAACTGATTTCTTATAAAGAATCAACCACTACTTAACTCAACTAAAAGGTAAATACTATGGGCTCACCAGTAACTAACACAGCCAAAATCGACATCACCGGCCTTCCGGGACAGAACGACGACGGCAACATCAACCTGGCGGACGTTTCCAACTCCTTTAATAAGGTCGTCGACAAAAAAGAAGAAGCGATAAAAAAATTACAGGATGAAGGGGATTTTGAAGACACCAAAACCGTCTTGTTAATGCAGCAAATGATGAACGAATGGAGCTTTACCTTAGGCCTGTCGAGTTCATTAACCAAAACCATTGCCGATTCATTAAAAGGCATAGTACAGAAAATTTAATCTGACCCCCTGATGACGACGGTTCGCCGTCGTTTCTCTTTTATTTTTGGAGAATGTGATTATGGAAACAGCTGCAATTTCCGCCAGCAGACCGCCGGCTGACGGTCAACGGATACAAACCTATCAGCCATTTGACAATAACCAGGCACCAGGTGCTTTACCGCCAAGTGCCGACCCACAGGCAGTGTTAGTGTTTGAACAGCACATGGCAGCTCCGCAGGTACAAGAGACAGGGTTTGAAGCCCTGCATTATGACCGCCCCGGCGATATCGATCCCACCAGCTGTACTGCGGGGGAAATTAGAACCGACGGCGGCTGCCAGTTAAGCGACGGCCGTGACGGCACCGCAGGTGGCAGCAACAGTATCCTCGGCGACAATATCCTCCAGGGCCTGGACAGTATTCGCAACGAAAGCAACGAACGCTTCGACAGTATTCAGGCCATGCTTGATAAAGACGATTTAGGCACCGCCGATTTGTTGCAGACCCAACTCGATATCCAGCTGTGGTCTTTGCACCATGATGTTTACTCGAAAATTACCGGGACCTTTGACCGCAATGTCGACACCTTATTAAAGGCACAATAATACTGCCAGGTGCCTATAAGTTTTTACCAGGGCAGATCCTCCTTACCCATTTATAAAGCAATGTATAAAAGCAATGGACAAGAGCCATGAACAAGAGCGCAAAAATGAAATTATTAAGAACTTTTACCCTGCTGCTGGGCTGTATGCTGCTAAGCGCCTGTCAGATTGAACTCTACTCAGGCGTTGATGAACAGCAGGCCAACGAAATGGTATCGATTTTAATGGACAACGGCATTGCCGTGGAAAAAATTCCCGGCAAAGATAAAACCGCCACCTTAATGATTGATGAAATGGATCTGCCGCTGGCCATTAGCCGCTTGAAGGAGCAGGGCTACCCCAAGGCACAATTTCAAACCTTGGGGGAAATCTTTGTTAAGGACAGCATGATCAGCTCACCCATGGAAGAACGCGCCCGCTATAACTTTGCCATGACCCAGGAGCTGGCA
Source organism: Thalassomonas sp. RHCl1 (assembly GCF_947387555.1). GTDB lineage: Bacteria > Pseudomonadota > Gammaproteobacteria > Enterobacterales > Alteromonadaceae > Thalassomonas. The sequence goes on along the minus strand of NZ_CANDNZ010000016.1, from coordinate 121,119 downwards.
GGCACCTTGTCGTTAATTGACGGCGTGATCAGCGCCCGTGTGCATATAGTGCAACCGAAAATAGATGATTACGGGGTGAAAACCGGTACCCCCTCCGCTTCTGTCTTTATCAAGCATGCCCCGACCATGGCCACCGAGCAGCTGATCACTAAAGTCAAATTGTTAGTGGCCCACTCTATTCAGGACTTGGAGTATGAGACGGTTGATGTCGCCCTCTTTGAAGGACGCGCACCGCTGAAACGCTCTCCCAGGGAACCTGCCTGGTACCTAACTCCCTGGCTATTAGCCCTTTGGGGAGGACTGGCCTTAGTATTGCTCACTATGGGCGGCCTGTTTGTTTATAAGCAGCGCACGGCTAAAGAGGACAGCTAATGTCTGAGCCACTTGATCACAAGCTGCTGGCCTTTAATTTTTATCCCAGCCAAAGCCTGCACCCAAGTTGGTGGCCCCTGCTGCAGGGGCTGGCTGAAAACAGGGCTGAAAGCCAAGGCGAACCGGCAACACAAGAAAAAATGCCAGAGCCTCTGGCACCGGAGCAACTGGACAGCCTCAATGCCAGGCAACCTTATCTGGTGTCAAGCTGGCTGTTAAAGCAGCATAACCTTGACGGACAATTCGACTTTGACTTCGACAGCCCGGAAAAACAGCTGTTTTTGCAGTCACCACCAGAATTGCAAAGGTTGCGCAACTACTTAACGGCCTTGCTCTATCATCCCTTTATCGCCTCTTTGCTGGCCGCGAAAAAAGTGAAGGTAATAAAACAGGTACTCGGGGATGAGAGTTATCAATTTGCAGTAAAACAAGCTCCGCTGTTGCTTAACCAGATACCGGAATTTTTGCAAAAGCACATGACGGCAACTGATACCTTGAACTTTTCGGAGCCGGAAAAGCTGGATCAACAGCTAAATCAGGCAGGTGCAGCGCTGCTGGCCAGTGCGGTAGGGCAATACGCCCCAGCGTTGCAATGGCGGCTATATTGGAAGCTTCCCTTTGCCAGCATTCTTGTTGAAACCAAAAAACGGGCACCGGGTAACCATACCGACACAGAACAGCAAAAACTCTGCTGGCAACTGATTAAAAAAGTCAGCAAACAATTCACCCGTCCAAACACAGCATAATTTGGACGCTACGCCACTTAATTAGATATCGCCTGCTTGATACAACAGGCAAATGCTTAACCTTCAGAGGAGGAGTCGTTATGCCCTATATTACCGATAGGTTGTTTAGCAACCTGGACACCAACATCAAGGATCAAACAAAAGTTGAAGATGCCAGCAGCTATGGCATATTTGATGACTTAAGCGAATCAGCCCTGCTAACTTCAAACGATATATATAGTCATGTGGCAGGCCATCAGCCAGGCGGTACCACGGGTTATACCTTAGATGATTACCTGACCCATGTATGGTCAAAAACAGCCAACGAAACCCATTTTGATGATGTTCAAACCAATAAAACATTCCAGAACGGTACTAAAGCCGACTACTGGATTGATATTGCCACAAAGGACTTTTCTTTGAGCGAAGGGGTACATTGGAATTATGATAACCAGTATCACATGCTGGAAGATTATAGCGATCGTGTCGCCGGCAATGGCGCTAAACTGTCAGAGGCGATAACGGCTAATAACACAGTCAACAATTCAGCATCTGCGCAGGCATTGCTTGATCGCGCCGGCATTGACACCGAAGCAGAAGCAGAGCAGCTTGTCGCCAACATTTTCAAGATCTATGAAGAAAACAACCTGAAATATAATGACGGTAAATCGCATGTCTTTGAGGTTGACAGGAAGCTGGCTTCAGATAAAGCCTATATAGAGGGCGATAGCAGCGGCGGGCTCCTGTCGAGCGATAAATATGAAGCATACAATAAGGGAACTATCAACGTTGACATTAAATTCACCCTCGATTACGACGAAATTTTAAAGGTAGCACTGGCCAAGGCAAATAACACCGCCATTCCCACAGATGCGCAAATGAGCGACAGCATATTTCAATACCTGCACGGCAAATACAGCACTGAGGCCGGGATCACCATCCGGGAAGACTATACCGCAGGCAAGCTCCACCGTAATTTAATTCCCGAAGCCTTTACCAATACTTATGCAATGGAAGAGGCTGCCGCAGACGCCAAAGCGATGACGGGGTTAGATCTTGAGACAATGGAAAAAAACTATAATAAAAACCACCCCGGTAACGAACTTTACCTCACTCCGGGTATGTGGAATGGCAGCAACCCTTCTTATGAAATTGTGCTTGAGGAGGCAAAAGGATATCAGAAAGCATTTAGAGACCTTAAGCCTCAAGGTAATGTCGTCATAGATGTAGGCACAACCTTATGGCAAGAATTTCAGACTTGGGAGAAGGCCCTGGATCCCGAGAGAAAATTTATCACAGAGGGCAGTTACTGGAGAAACGTTGGTGCCGACTCAGCCCTTGCCACTGCGGAATTTGATCTTATAGACCAGGCGTTAAGCAATTTAATAACCACCATCGAAGACTACCAGGCGGCAAAATACTATCAGCATAAATTTGCCGAATATGCTGAAGATAAGAGTTTGATCAAAACAAGCTATCCGACCACAAGAGAGCTGGACACAAGTTTCTGGCAAGGGTTTCTCCAGTGGGCAAACCGGGTAGACTCAAGCAAGCAGTATATAAAACAAGACAGCTTTGACAGAAACAACGCTACCGACTCTATCCTTACCGACGCTGAGTTCAAATCAATCGGAGAAGCGCTCGATACGATAGTCGTTCCGCTGAAAGAGCCGCTTTACCCCTTACAGGTCGAGCAAGATCGTTATTTAACCAAAGACAGGTTTATGCAGAGCCACCGTTTCTACCTCGGAGGCAAAGAACGGCAATATCAAGACACTGCCGATCAGCTGCGCGATCTGAATAAAATGATGGACGAAGCCCGCCATTGGCAGGAATGGATAGGCAAATTCGAACGGCAAGAAAAAGATTTTAATTTAGCCGAGCAAGATCTGAAAAAGTATAATGAATTTTATGCTTGGATTGTTCACTCTGATGTCGCCTATTCGAAAGACAACGATTATGAATCCTATATTGACTGGAAAGGTGAATATGGCAATAACCCGGACATGTCCGAGGAAAATCTGAAGTTGCTTAACACCGAGATGACTAATTACATACAAAGTCTCGAAAATCGTTCCAACCTGGTTACCGTTGATGCCAATCAGCATTTAACCCGCTATAACGAGTCACTGGAATTTTTAAGTGCGATATTAAAACGTATTATGACGACACTGGATAATGTGCTGAGCAATGTTAAAGGCTAAAGCCAGGCATTAATCCTTTGAAATGGAAAACGCTCTAATACACTGAAGTTAAATTCAGTGTGTTAGAGCGTTTAAAGCCCAAATCAGTCCTCCACCAACCAATAACTCCTAAGATAACAACACTTCCGCTCGCCATGGACAACCAGAAAAGTCCGGCGTTTCTTTTATGCAATACGCAAAAAAGAGGAAATGAAAGTGGGGAATCGAAGAAAAAGTAGCGAAAAGTAAAAACAGTTTGAGCTTACCTGTCTCCCATTAAGCACAAGCTTTAACCAAGTTAGCTGATAAACAAAAGTTCAATGGTCGACGCCATAACCGGTATTGCCCAGTGAGCGCTTGATGACAGGAAAATAAAGTTAACAGCATAACTGAATATGCTCCCGGGCAGCTAATCACGAAAGCCAGCCCGCCCCATTGAGGATTTCACGTGTGAATCTATGGGGTTGCACTTTTTCAGGAAATCTTGCTGAAAGACTCCAGGGCACTGGCAACATTGAATTCGCACATAAGTTCAGCTGGCGCCGAAATTACGGCTAGACCAATTAACAAGATACCGCCAGCCGTGAAAACCGGGCTGACGCTTAACCCTTACTCTCACAGGAGCAGTAAAAAATGCCATTTATTACCGACAAGTTATTCACCAACCTGGATTCGAAGAATATCGAAACCGAAGGAGAGGTAGAAAAGGCCACCAGCTATGGGGTTTTTAATGACTTAACCGATCTCAAACTGCTTACTTCCGCTGATCTGCACCGGGATTTAACTGGTTACGATGCAAACGGGACGACAACTTATACCCTGGACGAATATTTAACCAAAACATGGCAATCAACCTTGTCAGAATTTGACGGTTTAACAAGCGATCAGCGCAGCGAATGGGAGCACAACGATCAGTATGAGTTTGAAATAGCCACCCGACGCTCGAATATCACCCCCTGGGATTATGATAACGAGGATTATTTACGCGATGCCTATCACGATCTTGTCAAAAACGGTGGCGCTGAAATCACCACCAAAATTAACAACAACAACCATTACGGCGTCGATGACATAGACTCGGCACAGGCATTATTGGCCCGGGCCGGCATCAACACAGAAGCAGAAGCAGACCAGCTGATCGATAACATCATCAAAATATATGATGAAAACGGACTGACATTGGCTGACGGAAAATCGCATATTTTTGAAGTAAACAAGCAAGTGGCTTCTGACAAGGCGGTCAAAGAAGACAATGCCGACAGCATATACTACGGAGAGGTTTTTAAGAACAAACAAGCAAAACTTGTTGGCTATAACGATACCGACATTTCAGTGGCCGTTAACATTTCTTTGGATTACGACGAGATTTTACGCGCCGCTTTCTCATTTTCCAATGGCAGCAACGGGACAAAAGTGCCGAGCAAAGCGCAAATGGGCGACAGCATCTTTGAATACCTGTATAAAAAATACAATGGCGATATCGGCAGCGGAAAAATTCGTGAGGACTTTACCCCCGCCAGTGCTCAGGATCCTTACCGCAACTTATACCGCAATCTAATTCCCGAAGCTTTCAATAATTCCACCGCCCTGGCAGCCGAAGCCGATGCCAAAAGCATGACTGGCTTAGATCTTATTCAACTGGAATACAATTACAATGTCAGCCACCCCGACAATCAGCTTCATCTTAGTCAGGACCTGTGGGAAGGCGGCGTTGCCCCCTATAAATTATTATTGGAAGGGGCTGAGCAGTGGCAAAAAAAGATTGCAGATAGTAACAATGGCGGTTTTCATTCAACGGTAGATCAAAATACCTGGCATGAATTTACCACCTGGATACGCGCCGTTGATCCCACAAAGCAATATTTCAAACCAGCAGCTCCTGATGCTGCTCTACCAAATCATCCTATTTACAATGATGGTAATAGCGGCCTTTTAAACTGGGAATTTACCAATATAGATAATGATATCAATGCTTTTAAAGCCTCAATACAAAAGACAATAGATGAAATCAACGAGCATTATTTGATGAAAGACCGCTTTATGCAAAGCCATCGCCAATACTCGACGGTAAAAGAGAAACAATACCGGGACGCCGCCGATGAACTGAGCGACATGAACAAAATGCTCGAAGAAGCCCGTAAATGGCAGGAATGGATAGGTAAATTTGAACGGGAAGACAAGAAAGGAGTGCACTTGGCAAGCTCAGACAACATAGAGGAGTTCGGCAAATTTTACGCCTGGATTGTCAGCTCAGATGTTGCCAGCCCGGAGGACAACGATCATACCGCCTATATCGACTGGAAGAACGACTATGACAGTGACGGCGATCAAACCTTGTCTGATGAAGAGCTAACCACGCTTTACACCGACATCACCAATTACCAGGTTAGCCTGGAAAACCGCGGCACTATGGTAAGCGTTGATGCCAACCAGTTATTAACCCGACATAACGAGGCGATGGAGTTTTTAAGTTCGGTATTGTCTCGGATTATGACGTCACTGAAAAATGTGTTGAAGAATATGCCTGGTTAAGCTTACGGACAGAGGTTTCACCTCTATTAAAAGTCACATCTGAATTTTGACAGTGAAACACACAGGTTTACAAGGATCGATGACCCATATTTATGGGCACCCTCTTTGGCAGGGTACTCATAATTTTTTACACCAGCCAAACAGGTTTAGTTATTGTCGACGTGCCCTTTACTCCTTGAAGTTATGCCTTAACCATTCTCCTATTGTCTTTAAATCTACCCAATCATAGCCTTTTGAATGGTTAAATACGTCATCCGGCTTTTTATACTTATCTACTCTTTTTTTAGATACGGGATCAGCGCAATCAATGACCATTATGAACCTTGAGTTCAAATGATGAAAGCTGCCGTATAGCAGATATATCCTCATCAGGGGGGATTTTAGCTCGTTAAAACGCTGAAAATCTGTTATTTTTAGCGGCTTAATTTTGGGGGTGACTGTATAACCATCAAGTTTTTATTGCCAGCAAGCGCTTTATTTGCATAACCTTTGGAGCATAGATAGCCCCAGAGAAGCACTTTACGGTAATAAAAACTTGATAACATCTCGTGCGTTAACATGCCCAAATCCAACTAATGATCGGCCAAATGGAAATTAAATCATGCGTGTTGCTGTCTGTCAGTTTGCCACCAGTTTAAATGTTCAAGAGAACCTGGAAACCTGCATTCGTGTCGTGGATGAGGCGGCCATGTGCAAGCCTGATCTCATCGTGCTTCCGGAGTTTTGCAATAGCCTTTCCTGGTACGTCGATCATAACCAGGCATGGCATGCAGCCTTAACAACGGACGGTATGTTTCTACAGCGCATAGGTGAGCAAGCTAAAAAACATGATTGTTATATAGTGCTCAATGTTACGTTAAGACGAGACCCGTCACGTGAACATCAAGATCCCAGGGTCAGGTCAAATATCAGTGTGACCTCGTGTTTATTTTCACCGCTGGGCAAGCTCATGCTCCAAGCCGATAAGCAAACCTTGTTCGGTCATGAACATGATTTTTTTATTCCCGGCAATAAAGTCTCTGAAGTTACCGCAACACCGTTTGGAAATCTAGGCTTATTCAGCGGTTATGAAGGGATGACCTTTGAAGCACCGCGTGAACTGGCCTTAACAGGGGCGCAGTTGCTCTGTCATTCCCTGAGCACATTTGCACGCGACCAGGCCGGTTTGCATGGCCCTGCCCGGGCGTGTGAAAACAAGGTTTTTTTAGCAGCGGCAAATAAAGTCGGTCCGCTTATTCCCCCGGAACATATGAGCGCTTTTTCTGAGCAATACTTTATTCCCGAAAAATTTCTTTTTGGCGGCGGTAAAAGCCAAATCGTCTCTGCTGACGGCAAAATATTAGCAACAATTGCGCACAATGAAGAAGGCTTTGCTTTTGCTGATATAGATGTGATCCTGGCTGAAGACAAGCGCCGCCCCGATGGCAGCGAACTTTTTCAGCAACGCCGCCCTGAGCTTTACCAAGCGTTAAAACAATCGTCTAAATCCCGGGTAAGTGATGACATTAACAGCAATGTCCCGGCAAGTGTTAATGCGGCACTATTTGCGACCTATAAAACTTATGAGCAAGCCATTGAAGATGTTTGTCATTATATTGAAAATAATCTCAGTGACATTATTCAACTACCGGAGTTATTTTTCCTTGGCGATAAAGAAATCACCCATGATGTAAAACAACGCACTCAGTTAGCATACCTGAGCCGGCAGTTAATCGAGCAAATTAGCGCCAAGCTAAGGCCCTTTCAATACGTATGCACCAGTTTGGTCATTGATGATATGCATCAGGCGGTATTAATCAGTGAACATGGCCTGTTGGCCGCCCAACAGCAATTGCATTTTTGCCAACGATATCGATGGACGCCTTTGGGGGATAAGTTAAATATTATCCAGCTGCCCTTAGAGCAAGGCAATATTAATGTGGCGATGTTGACGGCAGATGACGCGAATATGCCTGAAATGGTCCAAGTGGCGGCGTTAAATAACATTCACGTGTTATTGCTGCCTTTTGATATCCAGGAAGCTGGCGAGGTTGACTATAGCCTGTTGGCTCGCGCTGCTGAAAACAGGATTTGTATCCTTGCCGCCAGTCGCGAGAAAAACTTTGCCCAGGACTCATCTGGCAAGCATAATGCCCGGATAACAGCTAAAAAATCTACCGGCTTTATTGCCAATCTAACCACGGATTTCACTTTATTTACGCCGTGGAAATCCCGAAAGTTTGATGGTTATGTCAATCAACCTGTTGTTAGGCATCAGCATGGCAAGATCACCAAAGCTTTGCTTCACCCTCTTGCCGCCGCGAATAAACTTATGGCCGTAAAAACGGGCTGATAACAGGGAAGCCCGTGTTTATCCGCTGTGCGTTAGCCAATTCAACCGTGTTGATAACTTGCACGCAGCTTTACAGAGTTAACCATTTTATCGTAGCCCTTGTATCATTGGGCTAAAGTTATCGCCGGTTGCACCCTTTTCTTTTGAAGTGCCTCCTGATTTACCATGCCCGAATGTGAATACCTCATCGCTGCCCATATATTTTGCTGATCGGCTAAGACGAGGTGTCTTTGGCTACGGATTGAATGAGTGAAATGATCTCGTCTGTCATAGCTTGAGGGTCGATCGACTCAGGAGTGAATGAAGATCTCAGCAGTGTTATTGCCGGCGTGAGCTCGCTAAGCAGATCAAGGTGTGGGTGATCGTCGCCGATTATGCGTGCGATGGCATTTCGCATATATTCGTGGCTATAACCTTCCTTGACGACTTTTTCGATACCCACATCGGAGCGCATTGCTGAAATAAGGCCCGGCACCAGATCAGGTTTTTCCGCTGAGCTGATGCACCTGGGAGCAACAATTGCCCGTAAGTCTGCCACAGGATCATCAGTTACCGGTGCCTCGGGCACGGGCATGTTCCTGATTGCTTCGATGATAAGTGATTCTTTCGTAGGCCAGCGCCGATAAATTGCACCAGTGCCTGAACCGGCACGGGTTGCTACATCCTGGATGCGGAATCGGTCAAAGCCGACCTCTAACAGTAACGAAGCCGCTGCTTTGAGTATGGCATCGGTACGGGTCGTATCGCGCTTTCGGCCCCTGGTATTATCGGGGCGTCTGGGTGTCTTTTGTGTCATGGCGCGATCTTAACAGATATTTCTTCATAGGGTAAACGTCTATTGCGGAAATATATAATTCCGAAATTGTTATATGGAAATGTTGACTTCCGGAATTAAAGGTTCCACAATGCCGGCTCACCGTTTATGAAAAACATTGGAGAAAACGAATGACTCTTGAATTAACATTAAAATCTGACACCTTGCTTGATTTTGCTTTTGGAAAAGTGATTAAAGGCAAAGAAATGCAGGTATTCGGGGAGTATTTCCCTATCGTCGCACCTGTACTGGAAGAATGTGGCATCCAATCTCTGCGCTCTTTTGCCGTGCTTGCCACCAACAACCCTGGCATGGTGCCGGAACAAGGGGCACTAACCCAGATCCCAAATACGGAAAGCTTCGACAAATTTCATCATGATCCGCGTTTCATTGAGGCAAAACCCCTGCGTGATGATGCGATGGAATTTCTTACCGACGGCAATTTTTTCAAGCCGTCGGAGCAGGTTGTTATATTGGAAGCACAGACGGACTATGCACTGACCATCACAGAGGACAATCCCCTGGAGACAAACCCGTTATTGGAAATTCCGGCAGCAGAAGACAGCCCGAAACAAACCTATTGCGGTAAAATGATGAGACTTCACCTATGGAATGATGAGGCAGAGAAGCTGATGAGTGCCTCTTCTGGCGAAGTCGTGGTGTTTCGTATTCGCTTTTTTCCATCCGGTGATTAAACCGATGAATCTGCTGAATTAAGCTTAAAGTGCTATGTACCTGGTCAAGAAATAAAGATGCCGCTATTAAAACTTGATGGCGGCACTGTCGTTTGGCTGCTGTAAAAAGAGGAACTTGTCGCTAGTCTGAGATCTACCAGATCCTCTAATTTCTGTTACAGGCACATGTTCTGTCATGTAAGTCTCCTGAATTGACGATATCTCTTTCTGTCTTTTTAAAACGTAATGTTGGCATATTTCTTAAGTGAGTGTGATTACCAAGGAAAACTGACGTTCTTAGAACCTGAGTTGAGTGATTTTTGTTCAAAATTTTATCTGCATTATCCTGAATGACTTTTGCCGTATCGGCCTTTGCCTTGTCGCTTAGTCAGCTAAGCAATGAAACATCATCATCGCTGGCATGGTATTTTCTATCCGCGCAATGGTTGAAAATGCCTTTAAAGGCAGGTGGTTACCTTTGTGTTGTGCTTGTTCATCGAGCTCAAATGCCAATATTCTCCCCATAATCTATACTCTATAGTTAACGATTTATCGGATCGGACGTTCAATTAGCTTTTAGTTTATGCATCGACGGATTGAGTAACAAACTCAGAGTGATGTCCCTTCATAACTGGAGTAAAGCCATGGTGAAGAATGTTTTAGTGATTGCGGATATCAAAGATGATGAAACCTTTGCATTGGAAAAGGCTTATGATCTCAGCCTGCCAATAGGTACCAGATTGGAAATCATTAAATTCATTCATTGTGGAGATGACTCACAATTTACTGTTGCACAGCAAATGGATCAAGCCAGAGAGTTACTGGCGAATAATATTCAAAAAATTTTTCAGGATGTTAGTGAGATCACCAGTAAAGTGGTTAACAGCGATAATATTGCCGACTGGGTGCTCGAACATTGCCGGCAAAAAAACGTAGACCTTGTGGTTAAAACCCGTCACCGCACTGAGTCCCTGTTTCATACCCCGACCGACTGGCAGTTGCTGCGCCAATTATCCTGTCCTATTTTGATCGCCTCTCATATCAAATGGAAACCTGAGGCCAATATTTTATTGTCCCTGGATTTATCAACCGATGAAAGTCAGCACCAGCAACTGAACAAGTCGGTACTGGGCTGGGGAAATTTCTGGTCATTAGCTTATGATCATCAGCTACATGCCGCATACAGTATTCCCATTGCCAAACCTTTGCTGGAGTTAGAGCTGGTGGACAGGCACGAAATCGAGCAGAAAAAATCCCCAAAAGCAAAAGAGAAAATGGCTGCGTTATTGGCCGAGTTTGAGATGGATACAGTTCCCGGGCATATCGGCTCGGGACCTCCGGAAAAAACCATTCCCCATCTAGCCGGAGAGTTACACTGTGACTTGGTGATCATGGGCTGTATGGGTCATCATGGGATCAGTAGTTATTTTCACGGTAATACCACAGAAAAAGTCCTGCATAATCTGCGCGCCGATTGTTTGGTGGTCAAGCTGGAACAAGATTAAAGCCGGTTGTTTTATCGATCGGCTAACAGCCGACAGATCACATAGAGAATAACTTTATGCGTTATACCTTTAGTTTATTTTTGCTATTGCTCGCTTTTTGGGCATCTAATTCAGAGATTCATACCGGGTTACTGTTTTTCCTGGGCTTTGTGTCGATTATGCTGGTGTTGCTCATTACCCGGCGTATGCGTTTGCTTGACCGGGAGTCATTACCCCTGCACCTGTTCAGCCGCATTGTTCCCTTCTATGCCTGGCTGCTCAAAGAAATTGTTTACAGTAGCTTTTATGTGTTGAAGTTAATCTTTCGGGGAGAAAAAGCCTTAAGTCCGACCATCATCACCATTCCGCTTGATTTTAAAGACGATCTTAGTAAGGTTATTTTTGCCAACTCAATTACTTTAACCCCCGGCACCTTAAGCCTGCACCTTGATCGGGACTCGATTCAGGTGCATGCCCTTACCCGGGAGTTGGCCGAGGCGTTATTAAACGGTGAAATGGCCAAGCGTATCAAAGAGCTGGAAAGCTAATGTTGTTGGCGTCTATCCTGGCCATTTTTATTATTATGTTTCTTGCCCTGTTGCGCGCTTATATCGGGCCGAGCCTTTATGACCGGATTTTGGCGGCTAACCTGTTTGGTACTAAAACCGTGTTACTCATTGCTGTGCTGGGATTTTTATCCGGGCACTCCTATTTTCTCGATATTGCCATGCTTTACGCTTTGCTGAATTTTGTCAGCATTGTCGGCGTCTTGCGTTTTGTTGAATACCAGCAACCGGCACAGGAACAAGAAAGGGATAGGGAAAAGCGATGACAGAGATTTTTAATACCCTGAGCTTTATTTGTTTATTGCTCGGCAGCCTTTGTAACCTGATTGTCGGCATTGGTCTTTTCCGTTTTCCTGACTTTTATAGCCGTATGCATGCAACGGGCATTACCGATAGCCTGGGTACAGCCTTTATTTTAGTGGGTTTAATGCTGCAAAGCGGCTGGGATATCAGTTTGACCAAATTAATCCTGATCTTGGTCTTTATCCTGCTTACCGGACCGACCATCACTTACAGTCTGGCAAATGCCGCCAAACAGGAAGGCCTGGCGGCCAAATTAACCAAAACAGCGGGCACGGCAGCAAGCAATAACGGAGAAGCCTCATCGAATCATTAATCCATATTGTTTTATTATGCTTTTTACTGCTTACTGTGTTTGCCATTGTCCGCATGCACGACTTGTTCGCGATCGTGATGTTATTAAGCATTTATGGGTTTTTATGTGCCAGTTTTTTTATGGTGATGGACGCGGTCGATGTTGCTTTCACCGAGGCGGCGGTGGGGATCGGCATTTCGACTTTATTATTGCTTTCGGCATTAACCCTAACGGGGCGTTTTGAAAAAAAGCAGCGTCATAAGCCGCTATTGGCAGTTTTCTCTGTAGCTATAACAGCAAGTTTATTGATTTACGGCACCTTGCAAATGCCTCCTTTTGGCTCGGCTTACGCCCCTGCGCATCAGCACATAGCAACGCACTATATTACCCAATCGCTCGGTGAAACCGGCATTATCAATATCGTGACCAGCGTATTAGCCAGCTACCGGGGCTATGATACCCTGGGAGAGCTGATCGTTATTTTTACCGCCGGTATGGGAGTATTGGTGTTATTAAGGGGAGCAACATCACCAGCCAAGGACAGCGAGGGTAAAAGCAAACGGGTAACAAGCAAGCAACCGGTGCCGATGAAGCAACATGCTATCTTACGCATTGTCTCCAAGATGCTTATTCCCCTGATTTTATTATTCGCCTTATATGTACAGTTTCATGCGGATTTTGGCCCCGGCGGCGGCTTCCAGGCGGGGGTGATTTTCGCTTCGGTGATCATCCTCTATGTCATGATTTTCGGACTCAGGGCAACCCAAAAAACCATCAGTCTTGCCTGGCTGGAATTTTTGTCGGCGCTGGGGGTGTTGATTTTCGGCAGTGTCGGTCTGCTTTCGCTTTTGTTTGGCGAAAATTTTCTCGATTACAATATGTTGTCATCCGATCCCGTGCAGGCCCAGCACCTGGGCATTTTTGTGGTTGAGATCGGGGTGGGTATTACCGTGGCGGCGACCATTATATTGATTTTTATGACCTTTACCGGACGCATGGCAGATCGGGGAGGTCAGCAATGAATTTTTTTGAGCTCTTTAATTACTGGGTGGTGATGTTGCTGATGATGACCGGCTTATATATCTTGATCGCCCACGGTAACTTCGTAAAAAAAATTATCGGCCTGAGCATTTTCCAGACTTCCCTTTATATTTTTTACATCAGCATGGCCAAAGTTACCGGGGCAATCGCACCTATTATCCAACAGGGAGTTGAACTTTATTCCAACCCCCTGCCCCATGTGTTGATCTTAACCGCCATAGTCGTCGGCATTTCCACAACAGCCCTTGCGCTTGCTTTAGTGATCCGCATTAAACAAGCCTACGGTACGATTGAAGAAGACGAAATACAGGCTATGGATGAAGAGCCGTGATCGCACAATTACCTATTTTACAGGTCATTGTGCCGTTGCTGGCGGCCCCCTGTTGCCTGCTGGTTGGCCGCAGCAAATTGCTATGGTTTTTTGCCTTGCTGGCAAGCGCAATGACCTTTGTCATCAGCTTGGTTTTACTGCAGCAAGTGCAAGAAAGCGGCACTATCCACTACAGCCTTGGCGGCTGGAGTGCTCCCTTTGGCATTGAGTATCGGATAGATCTGCTTAATGCCTACCTGCTGTTGATCGTATCCAGTATTACCAGCATTATTTTGCTGACCGCCCATGCCAGTATTACCGCTGAATTAAATGAAAATAAGCACAAGTTATTTTACGTCGTTTTTTTATTATGCCTGGCGGGTATGTTGGGCATAATTGCCACCGGCGATGCTTTTAACTTATTTGTTTTTTTAGAGATTTCTGCACTCTCCTCTTACACCTTGATCGCTCTGGGGCAAAAACGCCAGGCGTTAACCGCGGCGTTTCGTTATTTACTGGTGGGTACCCTGGGAGCCAGTTTTATTTTGATCGGCATTGGCCTGATGTATATGGTTACCGGTACCCTGAACATGTTTGATTTGTCCGAGCGTTTGCCCCAAGTAGAAGAATCCCGAACTGTGGTGACCGCCTTTTCTTTTCTTATCCTTGGGGTTTGCCTGAAACTAGCATTGTTTCCACTGCACTGGTGGCTGCCAAATGCCTATGCCTATGCGCCTTCTGTGGTCAGCGCGCTGCTTGCGGCAACGGCTACTAAAGTGGCGATTTATATTTTGCTGCGTTTTATATTTACTGTTTTTGGCGGGGAGTTTTCTTTTACTACCCTGCCCCTTCAGGAAATTTTATCTGTGCTCGGTATTGCCGGTGTTTTGACTGCTTCAGTGATGGCCATCTACCAGCAAAATGTCAAACAACTCTTTGCTTATTCCAGTGTCGCGCAAATTGCCTACATGATGTTGGCACTTGCCATGAACAGTACCAATGGTTTGATCGCGACCTTATTACATCTTTTCAATCATGCTTTGATGAAAGGGGCGCTTTTTTTAGCTTTGGCCGGAGTCATGTACCGGCTGGGCAGCGTCGAGTTAACGCAATTTGCCGGTCTGGGTAAACGTATGCCCTGGACGATGGCAGCGATAGTGATCGGCGGTTTAAGTTTAATTGGCCTTCCGCTCACCGTTGGCTTTATCAGTAAATGGTATCTTTTACGTGCCGCTTTGGAAAACGGTTGGTGGCCGCTGGCTATCTTTATTCTACTTGGCTCGCTATTGGCCGTGGTTTATGTCTGGCGCATCGTAGAAACGGCTTACTTTTCCCCGGCTAAAGCCGGGCATAACCAGATTAAAGAGGCGCCGTTACGCTTATTGCTGCCCACCTGGATCCTGGTGTTGGCTAACCTGTATTTTGGCTGTGATGCCAGTTTCACCATAGCGGTAACAGAATTAACGGCGCAAGCTTTACTTGGAGGTGCGCCATGATAACAGGCAATGTATTATCGGCCTTTATCAGTAATGAATGGCAGCTGCAACTCACCATTTTATTGCCTTTAGCCGCTACTTTGGCCATTCGCCTGGCACATAAGCGTCCCAACGTCCGCGAAGCCATTTCCCTGGTCACCAGCGCTATGCTGGTGCTGCTTAGCTATAGCCTGTACCGTAATCTCAGCCTGGGGTTTGAGTTAAAGCTTGTCTGGTTTGAAGTTATTCCCGGGCTGGAGTTAAGTTTTACTACCGAACCTTTGGCTTTGTTATTTGCGTTAATGGCGAGTTTTTTATGGCTGGTGACCAGTATTTATTCGATAGGTTATATGAGAGGGCTGAGAGAATCAGGACAAACCCGGTTTTATCAGTTTTTTGCCATCGCTATTGCCACCGTGATGGGCATAGCCTTTGCTGCCAACCTTTTTACCCTGTTCGTTTTTTATGAATTGTTAACCTTGTCGACCTATCCCCTGGTCACCCATGCAGGTGATGATAAGGCTAAAAGTGGCGGACGTACTTATCTGGCGCTATTACTTTCAACCTCGTTTATCTTTTTTATGCTCGCCATTATGGGTACCTGGTTAGTTGCCGGAACCCTGGATTTTGCCCCGGGAGGTATCTTTGGCCACCAGGCTGCCCCCGGCACTTGTGCTGTGCTTCTGGTGTTGTTTATTTTGGGCATAGGTAAAGCAGCTGTTGTGCCCTTTCACCGCTGGTTGCCGGCGGCCATGGTCGCCCCTACCCCGGTCAGTGCGCTGTTACATGCGGTGGCTGTGGTAAAAGGCGGTGTCTTTACCATATTAAAAGTGTGCAGCTATATTTTTGGATTGGAATTAATGCCGGACCTGGTCAGTAGCCAGGCGCTGCTCTATCTGGCCGGTGCGTCTGTTTTTCTGGCCTCATTGGTGGCGATGCGCCAGGATAACCTTAAAAAGCGCCTGGCTTATTCAACCATCAGCCAGCTGGGCTATGTCACCATAGCAGCACTGCTGGCCAATAATGCCGGTGTTATTGCCGGGGGCATGCATATGGTCATTCATGCCTTTGGTAAAATTACCTTGTTTTTTTGCGCCGGAGCCATTGTGATAAGAACCGGAAAAAAGCAAATCAGTCAGATGGCGGGCCTTGGCCGGCAGATGCCTTTTACCATGGTCGCCTTTTTTATTGCCAGTTTGGCCATTATCGGTCTCCCGCCGACAGCGGGTGTATGGAGTAAATGGTTTTTATTGCAGGGGGTGTTAGATGCTCAGCAATGGTTGCTACTGCTGGTATTATGTTTGAGCTCCTTGATGAGTATTTTTTATTTATTGGCGATCCCGGTGCGCGCTTTTTTCCCGGGTAGTGAACCCGGCCCCAGAAGTTCGGTGCGCCAGGAAGCGCCTTTACCGGTTTTAATCGCCATAGGTATTTCAACCCTGGCGTGTTTGCTGTTGTTCTTATTCCCACAACCGCTGTTTGACCTGGCTGCTGCTGTCACTACCACGCAAGGAGGAGAGGTAAGATGACACAGAAAAAAGCTATGCCGTCAAAGGTCGGGGCGCAAGAGAAAAAGTACCTTTTTGATAAGCCGGAAAATGTCAGGCGGGTGATTGGTTTGCTAGCTGGCATTTGTATACTTCTATTTGCCCTGGACTTTGTTTTGCATCGCCATAGCAGTCATCCCTGGGAGCATATACCGGGTTTTTATGCGTTTTACGGTTTTATCGGTTGTGTGTTATTGGTGATCGTTGCCAAGTGGATGCGGATATTTTTAAAACGTCCGCCGGATTATTACCTCAAAGAAAAGCAAGGTGATGAGACAAACCCGGAGCAAACGGGTAAGGCAGGAGGAAAAGATGTGGCTCCCTGAACTTCCTCCGTTTATGCCTTTTATGATCATAGCCTTGTTTGTTTTTTTTAGCAGGGGGCCCTTGGTAACTGTGTTAATGTTAGCGGCTCCATTGTGGGGGGCGCTAAATTTATGGCAACTCGAGCAAGGCCTGCTCTGGCAAGTTACTTTAGTCGACTTGCAGCTGATGCCGTTAAGAGTTGATAAGCTCAGCACCTTTTTTGGCTATCTTTTTCATCTTGCCTCTTTTTTCTGCATTGTTTATGCGCTGCATGTGCGTGATAAGGTGCAGCAGCTTGCCTGTTTGCTTTATACCGCAGCGGCGCTGGGAGCGGTCTTTTCCGGTGATTTATTGTCCCTGTTTATTTTTTGGGAAATGATGGCGCTTTCTTCTGTTTTTCTTATCTGGGCGCGGCGCAGTGCCGATTCATATGCCAGCGGATTACGCTACCTGGCTTATCAGGTCATCTCAGGTTTGTTGCTTTTGCTCGGTACGCTCTTTTACTGGCAAGAGCACGGCAGCTTAGCTTTTACTTATATGTCATTGCAGGGTACAGGCGCCTGGTTGATATTTTTCGCTTTCGGTATCAAATGCGCTTTTCCTATGCTGCACACCTGGCTTACTGACGGCTACCCGAATGCAACTGCCAGCGGTACCGTTTTTTTAAGCGCCTTTACCACTAAAGTGGCGGTTTATGGGTTGGCCAGAGGCTTTCCCGGCAGTGAGATCCTGATCTATATCGGCGCGGTGATGACCTGTTTTCCTATCTTTTATGCGGTGATTGAAAATGACCTGCGCCAGGTGTTGGCCTACAGTTTGATCAACCAACTCGGTTTTATGGTGGTGGGGATCGGTATAGGCACTGAACTTGCCCTCAATGGCGCCGTAGCCCATGCCTTTAATGATGTGCTGTTTAAAGGCCTGTTGTTTATGTCTATGGGGGCGGTGCTGCAGATGACAGGACGTATCAACGGCTCTGAACTGGGGGGCTTGTATAAAACCATGCCGAAAACCACCTTGCTGTGCCTGGTCGGCGCGGCATCAATTTCCGCTTTTCCTTTGTTTAACGGTTTTGTCAGCAAGTCTATGGTGATGACTGCTGCGCTCAATCAGGGCCACGAGTGGATTTGGCTGGCGCTGCTTTTTGCATCGGCGGGGGTCTTTCATCATGCCGGGATCAAGATCCCCTATTTTGCCTTTTTTGCCCACGATAGCGGTATCCGTAGCCAGGATCCGCCAAATAATATGCTGCTGGCCATGGTTATTGCCGCCACCTTATGCCTGGCAATCGGCATTTATCCGAATTTGTTGTATCAGCTACTGCCCTTTACTAGCGCGTACCAGCCTTATGATGTCTCCCATGTCTTGGCACAAACGCAACTGCTGTGTTTTGCTGCCCTGGCTTTTCTCTGGTTAAATCTCAAGGGGCTTTATCCGCCAGAATTACCTTCGGTAAACCTGGATGTCGATTGGTTCTATCGGCGTCTGCTGGCTAATGTTTGGTCAAAGTTAAGCAATATAATTTGGCAAACAGATCAGCATATCCGGCAAGTCTTTCTCGCTAAACTCAAACAGCTGTTAGCCCTGGTAGCTAAATATCACAGGCCGAGCGGCATTTTGGCGCGTGCGCAAACGGTAGGCAATATGGCGTTATGGATTGCCATTTTACTGGCATGCTCTTTAGGGCTAAGTTTTATTGGCCTTTAAGGAAGTGAAGCGGTTGAACTTCAGACTGCTCCGTGGTTTATGGTAAATAAATCAATCATTCACGTCAATAAACAATAATTGGAATCCCTCGTGGTGTGCCAAGTAAGGGAAGCAAATACAACGACTTTCCGGGCATTTTTCCCCGGTATTTAGCTCGGCTTCACATCTGCCTCCGGTGCAAACATCTTTTCTGGCAAGGTAATTCATTTCATCGCAAAAAATCACATCAAGAGCTGGCGCCAATTGCTGTGCTTGTCGGCGCCATTGATTTAATAAGTGTTCCTTGTCGGTTAATGACTCTGGCAGGGTTTGCCTGGTAACAATAAAAAAGCTTGGTTTTGATGGGGCTAAGTTGTCGTTAATAAGGTATATGCCGGTTAGTTCATATTGTTGTAAATCTTTGAGGCTGCACTTGATGATGTAGCTGATCAGATCGGGAGGCGCGTTTTCAGGCAACTCGGTGATAATATTGCCATAGATATGGGGGATATGGAGGGCATCTAACGCATTGACGAAATTTTTATCTATGCATTTATAAGCATCGCTATACAAGGTTTTTATTTTCTTTTCATATTGCGATTTCTTGCTCATATCTAACGGTTTTCCTGTTATCTAAGGCGCATTGTTGATTTCAGTCATTTGAATATTAGCAGATAACGCCCTGGCGCCTTGTAATACCGGAAAAGAGATGCCGGCAGGTGAATGTTATTTGTGCTTCTTTTACATGGTGTTAACATAAGGCTTGGTGTTGCCTGATTATTTTTCGGGTAGTGGATATTAAAAACTATATAAGGATCATTATGTTAAAAACACTATTTTCACCTCGGCTGCTCCCGCTGCTGCTGGCCTTGCCACTTGTCAGCCAGGCTGGTGTTTCCCGATTAGATCAGGTTATATCAGCTGATTTTAGCGATGGCTTTACCGGTCATGCGATGGCGATGGGGGATTTTGATGGCGACGGTATTGATGAGTACGCCTTTTACGATAAAGAAGCTAAAATATTAAAAATTAACAGCTCTCCTCATACTTATTTAAGTGACGATAAAGAAGGTCAAGCAAGTAAAAATACCAGTTTTACCTTAGCGGATCTGCCGGAGCAAGATTTTATCGCAATAACATCGGGTAACCTGGCAACTGAAGGCAGTTCATGCGGTTTTGCCAAGGGAGATAGCGCCTTATGTAAAGATGAGATCGCCATCTTACGAAACTCTACCGATGGCAGCTCTCCCAACATTATTGTTTATCAATATCAGAATAATCAGTTAATTGAAGTCAGCACTTTAAAAATTGGCGGTGGTAATTATCCCTGGGTTGATATTACTGCAGGAGATTTTAACGGCAACGGCATGGATGAGCTGGTGGTGGCGAAAAAATCCTGGTCGCAATTTATTTTGCTGGCAACGGACACCGCTACCAATAGCCTGAAAATAAAGTCGTCTAAAAATATCAGTACCGTTACCAGTGAAAATGATTGGCGCAGCCTGTCAACCGGCGATTATAACAATGACGGCAGGGACGAAGTACTGGCGGTAAGACAAGCTGTCGGTGACATGAAAGATGTGCTGATCTGGGATATATACAGTGATAACAATTGGGATTTTGATGAAATTGCCGCCTATAACCATGCCTACGGCGACAACCATTATAGCTGGCTGGATGTGGCATCCGGGGAATTTGACGGTAACCCGGACAACGGTGAAGAATTCGTACTGTTTAAAAACAGCCATAGCTATTTAATTTATTACGGTTTTGACAAGGGTGTAGTTTCCGTGCTCTACGGCGCCAATTATACCAGCGACAGCCTATATCCCTGGAACGGCATTGAGGCGGGGAATGCCATTTTAAATAATGATCGCGATGAACTTGTTTCCTTTAGAAGCGCCAGCCCGGGAAACGACGGAGATATTGTGGTTTATGCCAATAAGGACTTTTTTAGCCAAAAGATAAGCCGGGTGCAAAAAAATGGTTATATCTGGGGCAGTTATGCCCAGGGAAAAGGCTTTTTACGCACGGCAACAACAAACGGAACACAATTAGACCCGGGCTTATTGCAAACCTATATGGAAGATACCTCTCACCGGGTTTACAACTTTCTACTCTCCGACGCTTATATCAACGGCAGCAACCCATGGCAAAGCAACATTCGCGGAAGGGAATATCTGAGCTTAGTGGAATTTCTGGAACAGACTAAAAACACCGATCTTAAGGTGATGGTGACCCTGATCAACCCTAATCAGGCATATCAATATGAATATGTGGATCAAGGGGGACAAACCGTGACAAGAAAAATGCTCGAATTGGGTCCGCATAAAGGTTCGATTCCGGCTGACTCAAGCAGAACCGACTGGGATGAAACTGCTTTGTTCAGCCGCTTCAGCGATTATGGTTTTAATGAAATAAATCCCCTGGATTATACCGCCTGGTTCACCTTACTCGGGAAACTGGCTAAGCAGTATCCTAACCTCATCGCCATTAATGTTGACGATTTTTCCCATAACCCCAATGTGTTTACAGAACAATACCTGGGACAAATGCTCTCGGCTTTAAGGCATGAAAACCCGGATATCTTATTCACACCTACGGCTTATTACGACATCCTGCAAAACCATGTTGCGCAGGAGCAAAAAACCAAGGCCTATAGCCGAAATTATGTTGATGGTTTTATTTTTTATTACCGCAATGAAAAAAGCAAAGATGAGTGTGCAGGCTCATCCGGCAGCTGGAACATGCATGGTGTCGGCACCGAAGATAATTATGCCGGTGAACTTAATGACTTTAAAAACTGGTTATGGCCTCAGGCAAATAAAGCAACAGATAAATTACTGATGACAGGGATTTATGCATCATCTCACTCTACCAGCTGTGAGGCGCCTAATGCCACCACGACCGGTGATGTGATGGACCAGGCTAAAGCCAGCAGTGACGGAGTGATGATCTATACTTCGCAAACCATAGGCACAGATATCGGCAATGCGGTGCATCAACGTTTTCAGAACTGGAATTATTGATTGCTATCAGGTTAATGCTGACAGTCGTTTAGCTTTAGCTATTCGGGCGCTTGTATGAACAAGCGCCTTGTTATCAGGGATATGTTATGTGAAAGAAAATACACCGGCAGGAATATCTACAGCTCGATGTTTAAATGCCGAAGTAGAAAAGATTAATCTCCTGTTATTCCACTTCACTTTGTGCCAGCCCTAACATCAGCCCTTTCTCTAACCATAACTCCACCTTTACCCCGGCATCATAGCCATAATGGTTAGCGGGGATAACCGGCGAGTGCTGTGGCAATTTAGTCTGATAAAGGGTCATCACTTTACCTGTTTGCTTGTTTTTGATACGCAACTGAGCCGCCAGATTGCCCTGAATCGAGCAGTAGCGCCCCCCCTGCAATTCCCACTCAGACGAAGCAAAGCGCTCGGAATTAATCAGGCTGAAGTCCAGTTTAGTCAGATAATTACCGACATCTGCTAAAGTGGCAGATTTTACTTCTAGTGCTGTCTGTTTATTATGGTTATAGGCAATTTCACTGACGATTCTCTCATCTACAGAAGGCTGCAAACCGGCCCGAATACCAAGAACCAATATAAATGTCACGGCCAAGGCACTGATTGACCAGGAAAGCTTTAATGAACTTGCCTTGTCGCCTTGGTAGAAGTAGTTAAGCATTTTCACCGGCAGCTGTAGTAAGGTTTTAAACCAGGAAGCTTTGCCCTGCCCTGCCAGTTGATTATTACCGGCTTTAGCCTGTATCTGCTGCAAGCTCTCAAGCTGCTTCTGCGAAAGTTTCTTATCCCGGTAAAAATTCGCTAGATCTTGTTTAAGTGTTTTTTTCATCACCAAGTCTCCGACTTTGTTTCAAGAAAACTCGCAAACTTTGTTGTTAATCTTTGCTTAAGGCGATGAATTTTAGACAGCAATGTACCTTTAGGTTTACCCTGCATATTAGCAACCTCCTGAACTGAATATTCTTCTACCGCCCATAAAAACATTAACTCCCTTTCTTCATCATCTAATTCATTTAACAGGTGCCGGATTTGATCCTGTTCGATATAAATATCTTCCAGCGATTTAAAGGCATCCCGGTTGTCTTGGAGATCATTTTGCTTCACCAGATGCAATTTCTGGTGACGCTGCTCGTCAAAATACTGATTGCGCATCATAGTTCGCAAGTAGGCCATCGGATGTTCAATCGAAATATTTTTACTCAAGTATTTTTCCAGTGATGATTGCAGTAAATCATATGCCCGATCTTCACTTTGACACAGCGAAAGTCCGTACCGGTATAGTTTGTTAAATTGCTCGTTACTCAGCATGCGAACTATCGCTTTTTACAGTTAATAACCGCTCCAGATGTTTGGCCAAATCATCCGGCACCTCGACCGCGCGGTATTGGATCACGCCATTGATATCAATTACCAGCTGGGTCGGCGTACCCATTACTCTATAAAGTTTAGTTACTCTACGCTCAGTATCGTAGGCCACAGGATAGGTTAATGCGTGTTTTTCTATATAGTGTTTTACTTTTTTGAGTGAGTCGTTGATGCTGGTATTGATGGCCAGTACCTTGATATCGCCACCATAGCTGGCATGGATCTCTTTTAGTTTAGGGATCTCCCGCTTGCAGTTAGGACACCAGGTTGCCCAAAAAATTAGATACACCGCTTGTTTACCTTTATAGTCCGACAGCTGAAATTTACTGCCGTCAATTTCACTGATGGTAAAATCGGCCGCGGTATCACCCTTATAGGCCGTTGCTGCTGCCGGCAGGTTAACCAGAAGGCAAAAGCAAAAAATCATTAAAATCTTCATCACAATACTCCTTAAAACAGTAACATGCCCATTTGTATGAAAAAGTACTCCGCCGCGCCCAGCATCAGCAGTGCCAATAAGCGTTCTGTCCATAACATCCAGGCGCCTGACTTAGGGATTCTGGCGGCGAGGGAGGAAAAGGTGCCGATAAGGATCAAAAGCGTCCCCAAACCAAAGGCAAAGACAAATAACAACAAGCCGCCGTAGAGCAATTCTCCGCTGGTGGCGGCAAAGGTTAATAAAGTTGCCAGCACAGGCGCGGTACAGGGGCCGGCAACCAAACCGGATGCCATGCCTGCCAGTAATATTTTTCCTTTACCCAACGAAGTGTTAGTGCCGGGACTGGCCATAAATCCCAGTTGCGGCAAATTTACCCAACCCATCATCCAAGCGGCAAAAAACAGGCATAAATTGGCGACCAGGAAATAGCCCCAGGGATGAGTGGATATTTCGCCAAACAAACTGCCGGTTGCCGCTGCTAGCACGCCCAGTCCGCCATATACCAGGGCTAATCCCGCGACATAGATGACAGAATTAATGAAACCGCTAAAGCGCCTGCTGCCGCTGTTACCGCCGATCACACTGATGGTGATCGGGATCATCGGATAAACGCAGGGGGTTGCACTGGTGAGCAAGCCGCCGAGAAAGGCCAAGGCGATGGCGGCAAAAACACCGCCTTGCAAGCTGGCAGTTAATAGTTCATTGATATTTTCCATTTAACCCCCGCAAAGCTTGATAAGCCACGGACACGAAACTAATGATGGTCTTTGCCATGGTTGTGCTCCGGTGCCTGACCCACCTTGCGACTGGCAAGTGCCTTGGCAATCTTTTGATCTTCTTGCCATGCCGTCTTGGCTATCTCATCTGCATTGACTCCTTCAACCTTGATATCAGCTATTTCAATTTGGTGGGCATTTGGATATAACCAGCCGCTGATGCTGGCCTTTTTATGCAATACCGTATGATGCGCCCGGATAATGTCATGGCCTTTTTCGTTATTGACAAAACTCCACAAGGTACCGTCCGCCAGTTTTAACCCGACATCATGCAGGCTGTATAACGAACACTGGGCATTTGCCCCCGAGAGTTTCTTTAAGCTACAACCGATGCAGACCAGTTCACCTTCAATATTCATTTGCTCCATGCCTTTACTGCTGTCAAAACTACCGGCATTAGCCGTGGCAGCCAATAATAAGCCGCAGGTGAGTAACAGAGCTTTTATAGATTTCATCGCAATTTCTCTTTTGATTAATGACAAACTAATAACGTATGAGTCGGGTAATTGATTGCAGAAAAATTTAAATAACGGTGACGGGCATCAAGTAAGCCCGTTTGCGGGAAAAGCGGAAAAATGACGGGCTATGGCACAGAGCAAGAGGGGAAATAAAGAAAGAAGAAGAACTCAGGGCCAATTCGGCCCTGTGTTAAGCTAGCGTGAGATCTATCAGCTGTTTTGTCGCGCTGTTAATGTTTCTTCGATAAAATCTAACCTGTCCTGACCAAAATACATGTCATCGCCAATAAACATGGTCGGAACACCGAAAAGACCCCGGGCAACGGCCTCATCGGTTAAACGGATAAGCGTTTGTTTAATTTCATTTCCCTGGCTTAACGCCATTAAGGTGTTAACATCGATATCTCCGGCCGCCAATTCCCGGGCAAGAATATCCATATCTCCCAGATTTAAGCCCTTTTGCCAGATGGCGGTAAAAACCACTTGGCAATAACGGTCAAAACACCCTGACTTCTCTGCCGCCAGTGCGCCGCGCATTAAAGGTAAGGTATTGATGGGAAAATACGGGTTGAGTTTAAAGTCGATAACATAGCGCTTGGCGAACCTGGGCAGGTCATGTTGCATCATATAGCGGGCTTTGGCCGGGATCATAGCCGGTGAGGCATTCTCTGTCTGCTTAAAAATACCTCCCAGCAATACAGGCTTATAGTGTATTTGGGCTGAATATTTTCGGCTAAGTTGTTGCAGGCGGTAATAGGCTAAATAGGACGTGGGACTGCCGAAGTCAAAATAAAAATCAATTGCTGTATTCATTATTTTTTCCTTTAATATTAACGATGTTATCCAAATATCCTGGCCTGTTAAGCCTGCTGTTTTTGCAGAATAAAAAAGTGATTTTTATTCTGCAAGGCTAATGAGAGTACTGGCTTGAACTAATCGCTGTCAAGATTGCGCCGGGGTAAAAAATCAAATTAATCTACTTGTCTACAGTTGTGGCTGAAAACTTTCGCGCAAAGCCACAAATTTATAGGCTCACCAAGGAGTCGTTTCGCTGATTGGGATGAATTTCATACCATTTCTATACAAAAAAAGTACAAATTTGTTGGTTGAGGGCTTGCTTGTGGCGAATAACCTCTATAGGATAATTGTTAATTCTTTGATGCAAGCATGTTATAGCAGGCACCAAGAATTACAGGGATGAGTGCTTTACACAAGCACTGTGATGCACAAGGAACAGTGCGTTAAGCTAGATACGCTTACTTACTCTTCTTAAAATCTGCCGCCCCATTCCTGGCAAAAAAACAACAATAATAATAAAAAGAAGTAAGTGTATTAGATGTATAAATTTAATCCTATTTTAAGCCGAATAGTTATATTCGCTTTGCTGCCAATAGTACTCTTCGTTTGTTATATCTATTTTCATATGGCTGAAAGTTTACCTCAGCTGTCTGGGGAAACCTCGGTAACCGGGATCCAGGCAAAGGTTGCCATAGCAAGAAGTCCAAGCGGTATTGTCAATATTAGCGCGCAAAGTGATAACGATGCCTATTTCGGCCTGGGTTACGCACATGCTCAAGATCGCTTGTGGCAATTGGAGGTTCAGCGACGAATCGTCCAGGGAAGACTAAGTGAAGTTTTCGGAAAAAGTAGTGTTAACCGGGATATCTGGTTTAGAACCTTATCACTTTATGAAAAAGCCGCCGATGACTGGCAGGTGTTAACCCCCAAAGCCCAACAAGCCCTTATTGCCTACTCTGACGGCATAAATGCCTGGCTGAACCAGACCGGGATACTTCCGCCGGAGTTTGCATTGCTCGATATTCAACCTGAGCCCTGGACTCCGCAAGATTCGTTGGCGTGGATCAAGGTCTTTGCCCTGAATTTAAGCGGCAATTTCAGAAAGGAAATCAGCCGCCATTTAGCCTCACAACAATTAACGCCTGAGCAAGTGGCTACCCTGTTTTCGGATTATCCCGGCAACGGGCCCGTTACCGCAGAATATGACCCCGCCGGACAGGAAAATATGGCGGCTATGCTGGAGTTGCAGCTGGACATTGAACAGCATCTGCAAATCGGCGGCAAATACGTGGGCACTAATGTCTGGGCGGTTTCCGGCCAACATTCGGCAAATGGCGGGGCTATCTTGGCCAATGACCCTCATTTGGGATTACAAATCCCTTCTTTGTGGTATATCGCGAACCTTCGGGGGGATAAGCTGAACGCCAGTGGCATGACCTTGGTGGGGTTACCCCTAGTGATTTTCGGGCGAAATGGCCATATCGCCTGGGGTGGATCTTCCATGATGGGAGACAACCAGGATCTGTTTTTTGAGCAAATAAACCATGTCGACAACAACCTGTATCTTGCCGATGGCCAGTGGTTGCCTTTTGATGTTAAAAAAGAAATTATTCATGTTAAACAAGACTTTCCTGCCGGTTTGCGCAAGGACATACAACCGATAGAAGTCAATATTCGCACCGGCCGTCACGGACCTGTTATATCGGATGTTTTTAAAACTTCTGAGCAGGCTGTTTCCCTGCGTTGGACCGCTTTGGATGATAAGGATACTTCGTTTCAGGCCTTTTTTGACCTGAACTATGCGCAGGATTGGGCGCAATTTAACGCGGCATTAAAACAGCATGTAGCCCCAAACCTGAACATGCTCTATGCCGATACACAAGGAAACATAGGTTACCTGGGGATCGGCCATATTCCGCTTCGACAAACCGGCAAAGGCAATCTCCCGGTTCCGGGATGGGACAATCAATACCAGTGGCTCGGATATATTCCGGTTGATGAATGGCCGAGCAGCTATAACCCTCCCGAAGGCTATATTATTAATGCCAACAACAAAGCGGTCTCTGCAGATTATCCCTATTTTATTTCACAAGACTGGGCGCCACCGGCCCGCGCTGTCCGCATTCAGGATATGCTTAAACAGGCGTTGCAACAAGGCAAATTAAGCGCCGAGCAAATGCAAACCATCCAGGCAGATACCCTTAATCTTTCCTCTCTGGCGTTATTGCCGGTTTTTACAAAAGTCACACCGGCAACACAAACCCAGGAAAAAGCGCTTGAATACCTGCGCAGCTGGAACGGGGATATGGCTCGGGACAGCTATGGCGCCACCCTTTACAACACCTGGCTCGGCTTTCTCAGAGAAGCGTTGTTTTCTGATGAGTTAACCATGCAATGGGGTAAAGGCGCCCGGGACAGCTTTCTGCGAACGGTGCGTGGCTTTATTTCGGTTGAGGACATCAAAGCTATCCTCGAAGCAAAGCATAGCAGCGACTATAACTGGTGTGACAAGGTTAATACCCAGGCAACGGAAAGCTGTGAGCAGATTTTACAGTCATCCCTGGTATCGGCGATATCCCGCTTGTCCAAACTTCAGGGAAGCGATACCAAGGATTGGCAATGGGGTGAAGTCCACCATACCTCATATCAGCATACCCCCTTTAGTTCCGCAAAACTGTTAGATGCAGTTTTCGAGCGCAGGATCAGCAATGGCGGTTCACCGGACTCCATTAATGTCGCGGTTTCATCTTTTGAGCAGGCGCAAGGCTACCTGCAAACTTTTGGCGCAGGCTTTCGGCAAATCATTGACTTAAGCAAAGCCGACACACGCCATCTTGTGATGAACTCCACCGGGCAGTCAGGCAATATTATGAGCCGCCACTACGACGACATGGTGAAACCGTTTCGTAATGTTGAAATGCTCGAGATGTCCGCTGAAAAACCGGTTGACACACTTGTGCTTTTGCCTGCCAAACCGGGAACTGAGAGTAAGCTGCAATGAAGTTATTTGATGCATTTATAGAAAAAGCGCCTAACCGACTTTTTATTTCCGTCATTCTTGGGGCATTGGCGGGGATCAGTTATGCCCTGATGATCCCCCTGGTGTTAAGTGCGCTCCAGGAGGAAGAGGCGCAATTTAAGCTGGTGCAACAGCCGCCGGAAATGTTGCTGGGTTTTGAAATTGCCCAAGCGCCATTTGCTCAGATGTTCCTGTTTTTATGTGCCTTTATCCTGACGGCAAGAACCCTTTCCCAGGTGATCCTGACGCGCGTGTCCATGGATGTAACCACTGAGCTGCGGATAAAAATGTACAACCGTATTGCCAGGGCACCTATTTTGGCTCTGGAAAAAATGGGCTCAGCCAAGTTGATAGCAACACTGACAACCGATGTCCCGCGTATCGTGATGGGAGCCCGCATTCTGCCTGATATCTTGGTGAATATGGTTACCCTTGCCGGCATGCTGAGCTATCTCTGGTATTTGAGCAGCGATATTTTCTGGTTTGTGGTGCAATGTATTTTTTGGGGCATGGTCACCTATCAGCTGCCAACCTGGTGGGGACGGAGTTATTTTAAAAAATCCCGTGTTCACGTCGATAAATTACACGGTGCGATACATGGCCTGATCAACGGCGCCAAAGAGCTTAAGCTTAACCAGTTAAAACGTGAAGACTTCTTTAAAGAAGAATTGATCAAAGAAGAATATCAGGTACTTGGCTATGACAAAAAAGGCCATACCATAGTGCGTGTGGCCATTAACTACAGTGATTTGATCAGCTTCTTTGTGATTGGCGCCGTCAGTTTTATCTTTGTTAATTACAATGCCATTTCCAGCCAGGACCTGATAGGCGTGATCATGGTGTTGTTATACATCACCGGCCCTATCGCCATCATTCTCGGTTATTTCCCGCAATTATCTGTCGCCAGGGTTTCCCTGGGCCGGGTGAATAAACTGTTTAGGGATTTGCCTGAAGAACAGGTTAACCGGGCACAAACCAGCATCAAAAACTGGCAGCAACTGCACCTTAAAGACGTGGTATACACATACAGCAAACAGCCGGGAAGCTTTGCTGTGGGTCCGCTTAACCTGACGATTAACCGCGGCGAGATCACTTTTATCATCGGCGGCAACGGTTCAGGGAAATCGACCCTATCTAAGCTTATCACTCAGCATTATGTGCCCAGCTCAGGTGAAATTTGTTTTGATGATGTCAAAGTCAACGAGAGTACCCTTAACGCGGTTCGCCAATGTATCGGAGCGATTTATTCTGATTATCATTTGTTTGAACGCTTGCTCGGGGCTGAGCAGCAAGGGGTCAAAGAAACGGTGGAAAGGTATTTGCTTGCCCTGGGGCTGGAAAATAAAGTCACCTTCGACGATGGCCGTTTTTCTACCCTGTCCCTTTCCGACGGGCAAAAGCGTCGGCTCGCTTTGCTGGTTGCCTGCATTGAAGATAAAGATCTTTATCTGTTTGACGAATGGGCGGCGGATCAGGACCCCACTTTTAAAGATATTTTTTACCGTAATATTCTTCCCGAATTACGGGCGCAAGGCAAAGCTGTGGTGGTGATTTCCCATGATGATCGTTATTTCGATCTTGCCGACCAGCTTGTGGTGATGAACGAAGGCCAGATTGTCAAAGACATAGGTCAGGATCATCAAAAGCTCCTTGAGACTTATGTGTCGAAAGCAACGGCAAATGCCAAACAAGTTTTCGCTGAAGAAAAGCTATCTATATAAAGCAGGGGAATGCTGTTATGTCTGCATGTCACACTTTTGGGCTGACCTTAACTCAACAAGATATCTATTTCGATCAAATCAAGCACCCCGACAACCCGCATTATAATGTCGGCGGCTGTATTAAAATGGCTGAGCTTGATATTAAAAAATTTATCTTTGCCCACCAAAAGGTCGTCAGCTCCAACCAGGCCTTTGGCATTCGCATTGTTGTCGGGGATGGCGGCGTTAGCCAATATATCAGTGAGCACCGTACCTTAGCGCTCGATTTGATTGACTTTTCCGGGCATCAAGATCCAGAAGCCGCAGCGAACCAATGGCTGAGGGAGCGCTTTGAGTCTGTTATCGACTTTCGCGGCGGCGAACTTTTTCAGGCAGCCTTGTTAAAACTTGCGGATAATAAACACTGGTACATGGGGCTGTGCCATCATTTGGCCATGGATGGTTGGGGCTTTGCCAACTGGGCCAGACAAATTGGCAAATATTACGCGGATCCTGAAGCTGATAGGGAACAGGCTACCCCATGGCAGGAAATAGCCGATAAAGATGCCTTATACCTTAAAAGTAAAAAATACCAAAAGGACAAGCAATATTGGTATCATATCCCTGAGTTAACTGCAGGGAAATTATTGCCCCCCTATTATCGCTCCCGGTTTAAAAGCCAGAGTAAGATCGCCAGCAGGCGTAAACGGTTAATACTTGATACCGGCCTGATGAAGTGCTTAAACCGCTTTGCCAAGCAAGAACAAACCGGCCCGGCGCAAATTTTTCTCGGATTGATCGCCGGGTATTTAGCCTGTACCTATCATCGCAACCACCTGGTCTTGGGGCTTCCCGCCCATAACCGTAAAAACTTTTCAGAAAAACAAATGCCTGGGGTGTTCACTAGCGTTAGTCCCATCGCGTTATCAATAGCGGGCGAGCATAGCTTTTCACAAATACTGGCACAGATAGCTCAGCGGCAAAAAAGTAATTTCCGCCACCAAAGGTTTCCGATTGGCCACATTATCAATAACATCAATCAGGGAAATGAAGAGCTTTATGACGTTTCCTTCAACTATCTGAAGCTAGACAGCCATTTCCAAATTGAAGAAAAGCCGTGTGAATTTGTTTATCTGAGCCATAACCATGAGCTGACACCATTAAACATTACCATTTGGGAATTTGGTGAAGGTGCGGACTGTGAGCTGCAAATCGACTACAGCAGCCAATATTTTTCCAATGAAGAAGCGGATCTGCTTGCCCGTCGGCTGGAGTTTTTACTGCGTCAGCTGTTAAATCATCCCGATGTCCCCCTTAAGCGCCTGGAGCGGATACCGGCTTTAGAATCGCAAGCCATGCTGAAAAATCTGACCCCTCCCCCCTCCCGGGAGCAGGCCTTTGTTTCTTTAGCGCAAGGTTTTTCGGCGCAGGCCAAACAAAGCCCAAATGCCATAGCCCTGACCTGTACCCAGAGCCATGGGCTCGACAGTCAAACGGAAAACAGTCTCACTTATGCACAACTGGATCTGCTCAGCGACAGCCTGGCATTACGGTTAATCGACCGGGGGGCTGCAGAGGAAGATCTTATTGCGGTATGCGTGGATCGTAGCCCACAGATGCTGATCAGTATCTTAGCGGTATTAAAAACGGGAGCGGCTTATGTGCCCATTGACCCAAGTTACCCTGCCGGGCGGATCCAGCATATACTGCAAGACTGCCAGGCAGAGATTTTACTGACCCAAGACAAGCTGGTTTCGCAGCTACCGCTTGATAAAATGCCCCACCTGTCCTTGCTTTTGTGTGAGCAAGAGGACACGGCGCCACTGAAAAACAAGTTTGTTTTGTCTGAGCTTGCAGCAAACTCTGCCGCGTATGTCATCTATACTTCCGGCTCGACCGGTACCCCTAAAGGGGTTGTGGTCGGCCATCAAGCCATAGCCCGGCATATCCAGGCGGCAATCGATTATTTTGGCTTTACCGGCAAAGACAAAGTCTATCAGTTTGCCTCATTTAGTTTTGACACCTTTTTAGAGCAAACTTTCGCGGCCCTGTGCTGCGGAGCCAGGCTTTACCTTCGCGGTAACCGGGTGCCGGATAGCCAGGCTTTTTTGGACTATATCAATCATCACGAAGTTACCATTACCGATTTGGCGCCAGCCTACCTGGCACAATTATTAACCCCTGAGCACAAACAGGGGTGGCGCAGCTCCTCCCTGACCCGATTGGTCGTTGGCGGGGAAGCCCTCAGCACGGAACTGGTGAGCCGCTGGTTTGATATTGTCCGGGCTGAGCAAATAAAACTTTTTAATGCCTACGGCCCCACCGAAGCCGTTATTACCGCCCTTTGCCACGAGATTACCGCCGACGATCTTGAGCAGGTTGCTATTGGCTGTGCATATCCTGGTAAACAGTTGTTTATTTTGGACAAAGATCAGCGCTTAACACCAACAGGTGTTTGCGGCGAACTTTACATCGGCGGCAAGGGGTTGGCACTTGGTTATTTAAATGCCCCGGCATTAACCCGGGAGCGTTTTGTTACTGCCCCGGCTTTAAATGTAGCCGGTCAGCGCCTGTATAAAACCGGTGATTTGGTTCGTATGTTACCCAATGGCCAACTGACCTTCTTAGGAAGGGAAGATGAACAGGTTAAAATTCGTGGCTTTAGAATTGAGTTAGCAGAAATTTCTCATCAGTTAGATACTCTGTCCCAGGTGAGAGAAAGTCTGGTTATCCCCCAAAAATGGCATGGTTCGACCCGTTTGATCGCCTATTATATTGCCGAGCTGGGACAGGAAGATGGCAGCTTTTCATCTTTGCTGCGCACTCAGTTGCAGCAAAGTTTACCTGATTATATGCTGCCGGATGTCTTCATCCGCTTAAGCGAATGGCCGCTGACCACCAACGGCAAGATAGATAGAACGGCCTTGCCAGAAGCGGATTTTTCAAGGCTGGAGGGGGAATACCTTGCTCCGCAAAACGAAACCGAAACCCTGCTCGCCGAAATTTGGGCTGATTTACTGGACCTGGAGCAGGATAAAATTGGTCGAAACAGTCACTTTTTCCATCTTGGCGGACATTCGCTGCTTGCCGTCAGGCTGATCTCCGAGTTGCGCAGCCGCGTGAATAAAGCGTTGGATATCAAACAAGTCTTTGATCACCCCTTGCTTTATCAACTGGCTTTGGTCGTGCAGCAACAAAGTGCCGTCGTTTCACCTGACTCAAAAGTGGCCATTAAAGCCAGAGACAAGCAGGATACCCTGTTGCCGCTTTCGCCGGCTCAATCCCGGTTGTGGTTTATTGATCAATATGAAGGCAGTTCGGCTCAGTACCATATGCCGGTGGCATTAAAAATAACCGGTGCTTTTGATGTTGCCAAAGCCGAAAATGCCATCGCTGAAATCATCAGGCGTCATGAGATCCTGCGTACCCGTTATATGGTTAAAGAGGGTCAAGCGTATCAGGAGATCCAAAAACCTGGCTCTTACCAGCTGCAGGTGACGGATCTGACTAGTGTAAGTACGTTGCTGCGTAGTGAAAAAATTCAACAATTTATTGAAGCAAATGCCAGCAAAGTTTTTGATCTGACTAAAGATCTTATGCTGCGCACATCTTGGCTTAAAATTGCTGAGGATGAACAAGGGATCTTGTTGCTTTGTTTGCACCATATTGCGGCAGACGGCTGGTCGCTGGGGATATTTATCCGTGAATTTATCGAACTTTATCAGTCCGGCAGCAACAAGCTGTTGGCGCCACTACCGCTGCAGTATGCTGATTATGCCCTCTGGCAAAAACAGGTTTTACGCGCTTTAACCCCTGACTACAAGGCACAAACAACAAATGAGCAGCAATTGCTCGGGCAATGGCATTATTGGCAGAACCAGCTGGCAGACTTGCCGATCGTGCATAACTTTCCCCTGGACTTTCCACGTCCGAAGCAGATGGCATTCCAAGGAGGTAAATTCACCGGGAGTATTGCCGCTGAACTTGCAGCACAAATAAACCAGAGCAGTCAGCTTTTGGGCATTACCCCCTTTATGCTGGTACATGCCGCCCTGAGTATTTTGCTGGCAAGGTACAGCGGCAGCAGTGACATCGTCATAGGTACCCCGGTCGCTAACCGCACCCGGACAGAGCTGAACCCGGTGATTGGTTGTTTTGTCAATACCTTGATACTCAGGACCCAGTTAGCGGACGATCTTGCTTTGGGCGAGTATTTGGCGCATATAAAACAAGTCAATCTTCAAGCCCAGGACAATCAGGATATTCCTTTTGATCACCTGGTTGAAAAGCTTAAGGTGCAGCGCAGCAGCGAGCACGCCCCCCTGTTTCAAATTATGCTGTCGATGGATAACAGTGAGCAAGATCAACTGGCTTTACCCGGCGTAAAAATTGAAGAAATGACGGCATTGCAAGTGGCTGCCAAATTTGATCTTGAGCTTATGGTTGAAATAAATGGTGCAGACATTAAGTTTAATTGGCTTTATGACCGGGCCTTATTTAAACCTGAAACCCCGGCACAGTTACATCAACATTTACATACCTTACTGGCAGCGATAACGCAGCAGCAGGATTGCCGCTTATCTGAGTTGTCTATGTTATCCGGGCAGGAAATTCATCATTTATTGGTGGAGCTCAACGATAACCAGTGCAGTTATGACGCGGATGCCCTGCTGCATCAGCCTTTTGTTCAACAGGCATCAAAAGTCCCCGACAAGCTGGCTCTGGTGTGTGCAAACCAAAAATACAGCTATGGCCAATTAGATCTGGCGTCCAATCAGCTGGCCCATTATTTACGCGAACATGGGGTAACCGACGGAACCCTGGTGGGTATTTCGATGCAACGAAATGCCGATATGATCATCGCCTTGCTGGCCATACTGAAGGCCGGAGCCGCTTATGTGCCGCTCGACCCCTCCTACCCTGCGTCCAGGATTCAGTTTATCGCGGGTGATCTTGCGTTGGAATATCTGATTGGCCAGGGAGCCGTGATTGAAAAATTATTTGCGGCAAAAGCTGGCGGCGACCACAAAATTAGTCATTTGTTGGCGCTGGACTCGCCTAAGTTGAAACAAAATCTCAGCCATTACAGCGATGCTCCCGTGATGGCTGCGGCCGGGAAGTCGTCGGATGAACTGGCGTATATCATCTACACTTCCGGCTCAACCGGCACCCCTAAAGGGGTGGCCGTTACTCATAAAAACTTTGCCGCCTTGCTGCACTGGGCCCGCTCTGTCTTTAGCCCGGCTGAATTGAGTAAAACCTTGGCCAGCACATCGCTGAATTTCGATTTATCCGTGTTCGAAATTTTTGTGCCTTTGAGTTTAGGTCATCAAGTGGTGTTGGTTGCTAATGCGCTTGCCCTGTTAGAAAATCAACTGGATATCACCCTGATCAATACCGTGCCTTCGGCTATAGAGGCCCTGTTAGCGCAAGAGGCGCTGCCGCCAGGCACTAAACTAGTGAATTTAGCCGGGGAACCTTTGCCTGCCAGGGTGGTAAATCAGCTGCTGCAAGGCAATGAGTCACTGCGTGTCTGTAATCTGTACGGGCCGTCAGAAGATACCACCTATTCCACCTGGGCATCCTTTAGCCAGCCGGTTTCCACCGTACCAGCAATTGGCCGGGTTATTGATAACAGCCAGGCCTATATTCTTTCACCGCGACAGGAGCTGGTACCAAAAGGCAGTGTCGGTGAGTTGTATTTAGGCGGTGACGGTGTGACGCAAGGTTACTACCAACGGCCTGAATTGACCGGGCAGAAGTATATAAGCAGTCCCTTTGCTCTGCTTGCCAACAGGCCGGCGGGAGATCGCCTTTATCGCACCGGCGACCTGGTGCGCTATCTCGATAACGGTGAAATGGAGTTTATCGGCCGGGCCGATGATCAGGTCAAACTGCATGGTTTTCGTATCGAACTCGGTGAAATTGAATATCAGCTTGCTTCCTCGGCCAGGGTTGCCAAGGCTGTGGTCATGGTACGTGCCCTTGATGACATTCAAGAGGCCGGAGCCAGGCACTTGCTGGCTTACGTTGTACCAGAAGCAAATAGCGGAGCTTACCAGGCGGAGCAATTAGCTCAAGAGCTCAATTTGTACCTGACGGATCGCTTGCCGGTTTACATGGTGCCAAAAGCCATCATTGTGATGGAACAGTTTCCACTGACAGCAAATGGCAAAATCGATAAAAAGCGTCTGCCGTCTCCTGATTTTTCCACGGCTCAGGGGTTATACCTGGCGCCTGAGACTAAAACCGAGCTGGTGTTGACCGAGATTTGGCAGAAACTGTTGCCTGTCACCGGGGCGATAGGGGCAAGAGATAACTTTTTTGATTTGGGCGGACACTCGCTGTTGATTGTCAAACTGGTGGCGGAAATTCGCAACATATTTGCCAAACACATCACTATGAAACAGGTGTTTGAAGCTCCGGTATTAGCGGACTTAGCAGTAATTATCGATGAGCTGCCGCATGAGAGTGAAGCAAACCAGATCCGGGCCAGGCAAGTACCGGGGGGGGTATTCCCACTCTCCCATGCCCAGCAAAGACTTTGGTTTTTGGAGCAAATGCAGCCCGGCTCTAATCAGTTCAATATGTCGAAAAGCTTTATTATCGAGGGCAAATTCAGTCCTTTGACTGCCGAGCAGGCGATCAGGGAAATCATTAACCGCCATAGTGCCTTGCGTACTGTTTTTATCGCCGATGAAACCGGCGCTAAGCAAGAGATCAGGCAAGAATGGCAATGGCAGCTCAAGCAAGCGGATCTTTCTGCCCTGGCCTCACCGGAGCGGGAGCAAACATTAAAGCAGTTAAAAGCGCAAGAGAATAACCGGCCATTTGATTTGACCAATGAGCTGCTGATAAGAGTTTGTTATTTTCACCTGGCGGGGGGGACAAACCCTCACGGACAGCTGCAAATCAATATTCATCATATCGCGGCCGACGGCTGGTCTGTTGATTTGTTAGTTAAAGAATTTATTCAACTCTATCAGGCTAATTTAGCTGACAGCCCGGCGCATCTGCCACAACTTAGCATTGACTATGTGGACTTTGCACTTTGGCAACATGAGTTGCCGGCACAGGCCCGGGAGCAAAAGCTAAGCTACTGGCAAGAACTGCTGCTAGATGCTCCCGCCTGCCACGCTTTACCTCTGGACTACCCGAGAGAGAATCACCCAGATCAGCCAAGGAAAGGGGAAGTGGTTAACCGGGCAATGACATCGTCCTGGTTAACGCAAGCGCAAGCGCTGTTAAAAGCATGCGACAGCACCTTGTTTATGCTGATGCAAACGGCCCTGGCCCTGCATATCGGCCGCCTGAGTTATGAAACGGATGTGATCTTGGGGGCGCCGGTTGTCGGCAGAAGCCAGCCCCAGACACAAGAGCTGATCGGCTTATTTTTAAATACCCAGGTCTATCGGACTGAATTTGCTGACAACCCTGATCTGAAAACCTTATTGCAAAGAAGCAAAGCCCAGCATCTTGCCTCTATGGCGCATAGTGATGCACCTTTTGAAGCCATAGTCGAGCGCATTAACCCCGCCAGAAACCTGCTGCATTCGCCGCTATTCCAGGTGATGATAAACCTTAACAACAATGCCGATACTGAGTTTAGCCTGGAAGGGGTGAATATTTTCCCGGCAGAAAATGAAGCGATCGACAATAAATACGATATCACCCTTTATATCAAAGAGCCGGATAGCCGGGACAAACCTTTGGCGCTGACTTGGGTCTATGACTGCCGGTTATTTAGCCGGGAAACCATCGCCAGGTTTGCAGATGAATTCAACCACTTGCTGGAGCAAATTATTGCCTGTCCGGAAAAACCTGTGCTCGAGTATAGCTGGCTGAGCGCACCGAAATGGCAGCAAATCAGCGAAAGTTCAACTAATAGCGGCCATTCGCCTTCGATTGCCGGTTATATTGAACACCTGGCGGCGACCAGGCCTGAAGATACTGCCCTGGCCTACAGGCAGCAAACTTGGAATTATCAGCAGCTGAATAAGGAAGTGAACCAGTTGGCGCACTTACTGATGGGGCAATATCAAATTGACCTGAATAAACGTGTGACCCTGGCAATTTCCCGTTCCCCGCTGCGCATCAAGGCGATACTTGCCCTCTTAAAAATAGGGGCTTGCTACGTGCCTTTAAGCGAAGAGCTGCCCGGCGCCAGAAGTGAGCTAATGGCCAGTATTGCCGGTGCCGATTTGGTGCTCAGTGATCGTCAGTTTATACAGGATAATGCCTGGGTATCGGATCTGGAGCCTTTACAGCTGGACAGTCAGGACTCGCTGCGCCAGCTTGGTGCTCAACAGAGTGCTGATCCGGCACAAATGGTGATCCCCGATGATGCCCCGGCTCACATTATTTTTACTTCCGGTTCCACTGGTACCCCCAAAGGCGTAGCAGGCACCTATGGTGCGACTAAAAACCGCATTCGCTGGATGCTGGACAAGATACCGTTCGAAGCAAATGAAGCCATGGCGCATATTACTTCTATGGCATTTATCCGCGCCGTGTGGGAGCTGTTGGTACCATTATGCGGTGGTGCCAAATTGCTGCTGCTTGACCGTGATACGGTAAAAGACAGCCATCAATTACAACGACAGCTTGCCAGTAAGAAAATAACACGCCTGGTCACCGCCCCCTCTTTAATGAAAGCACTGTCGGAATTGGACTCGGAACCAGCATTGACATTAAAGCATTGGTTTGTCAGCGGCGAGCCTTTGCTGACGGCCAGTGCAGCGAAACTCTTGCAGCGTTTTCCACAGGTAAAACTTTACAACCTCTATGGCTCAACCGAAGTTATGTCCGATGTGGTTTGCCATCAATTGGCACCAGCGGGCAGTGAAAGCCTTTATGCGCCAATAGGCAAGGCCATAGATAATACCCGGGTTATTGTTGTTGACCGTTTTATGCAGCCGGTTCCCGAGGGCATGACCGGAGAGCTGGCGGTGCTGGGCAGCTCACTTGCCAATGGCTATATCAATGCCGATCAAAAGTCCGCCGCTAACTTTGTCAAGACGCCGGCAGGCAGAGCCTACAGAACCGGGGACTTAGGCCGGGTAAATCCAGAAGGCGAATTAGAATGCCTGGGCAGATGTGACGATCAAATTAAGATCCGCGGCTATCGGGTTGAGCCGGGGGAAGTTGCGCGGCAATTGCTCAAACAAGATGCCGTTGCTTCTGCCGTGGTGCTGGTCCGCCGGCTGGCAAATAATCAAGATGC
The DNA here is from genome assembly GCF_947387555.1 of Thalassomonas sp. RHCl1. Classification (GTDB taxonomy): domain Bacteria; phylum Pseudomonadota; class Gammaproteobacteria; order Enterobacterales; family Alteromonadaceae; genus Thalassomonas. The sequence goes on along the minus strand of NZ_CANDNZ010000016.1, from coordinate 81,670 downwards.
CCTGGCCGCCTACGTGGTTTTGCATTCACCGGCTGATTGCGATCTGCTGTGCCGGAAAACCGAGCAGGAATTATATGCCGCCTTACGTGTTTGCTTGCCTCAGTACATGTTGCCTGCGGCTATTTGCATCGTCCCGGAAATACCGCTGCGTCCCAACGGTAAAGTGAATAAACAGGCATTGCCGGATATTGTGCAAGTCGTACGAAATTCCGCCGACATTAGCCATGCCGAAACCGAACTGGAAAAAGAGCTGGCGGTTATTTGGGGGGAGCTGCTTGGCCTGGCGCCGGATGAAATCGGCATAGATGGACATTTTTTCGATTTAGGCGGGCATTCCCTCTTGGTTACCCAGTTGCTGCAACGTATTAAGGCCCGTCACGGTTTACTGCTTAATTACCGGGAATTCTTTGAAAAAAGCACCATTCGTCATCTGGCCAAAACCATGGAAAAGGCCTTATTGGTGAAACAGGTAACCAGTAAAAACAGTCAGAAGAAATCGCGCATTGTTATCTAGTGGAGATAGTATGGACTTTGAAACGCTTATCACAAATAACCGCGCCTGTTCAGCCTCATTCGCTGAGTTAGGTGAAGTACTGCTTAATAATCCTCAACTTCAGCAGCGTCCTTTTGGATATAAGTCTGAAAATATGGAGCCCTTTATGCACTTCTATGATGAAGAGCACAGGGTCAGCCCGTGGGCATGTATCATAGATAAAACCAAGGTGCAGGAAATGACCGGGCTGGTTAAAACCCTGCCGGGCATCATAGACAAAGCGCTAAGGCGTTTGCTCAGGGACGGTGAAGCAGCCTTTTGCGACTATTTGAACGTCACGGAGATCGTTGCCGATTTGTTTAAAAATACGCAGTTTAATGCTGCGGATCTGTCGCTGCGTTTTGACGCCGTTGTTCATAACCAGGAATTTAAAATCGTGGAATCGAACAGCGGGGCTTCGCTGGGGGGCTGGCAAATGGACTTTTTGCAAAAAGAGGTGATGAGTGCTTTTAAGGAAAGCCAACAGCTAAATCAACTCAATATCAAGCATCATAATGTCTGTGAAAGCCTGTTCAGGGCTTTAAATCAATGTATGACCCGGATAAAAGGCATTAGATCTAAGGGGAACGTTTTGTTTTTCCTTTCAAATGAAGAACCCCAAACCCGGGCAAATCTGGAAGAGAATTTCCAGAAGGCTTACACCAGCTCCAAGTCACGGCATCACCGGGATGGGAAGATCTATTTTATCGATAAACTCGAAGATATGGAGGTCACGCCCGAGGGCCGGGTTTATTGCCACGGGCAGGAAATGGACGCTGTCCTGCTCACGACTCAGGAAGAAAACGAAGTGCCGGATAATATACTTAATATCCTGGAAGCGGCGGCATTAAACGGGCATTTTTATTATCCCGACCTCTCCAGCCTGACCTTGCAGGGCAATAAATTGATTTTTGCCCTGCTGCACGAACCTTATATGCAAGCCTACCTGAGCGATAGCGAACGCGAACTGGTCAACAGGCATATTCCCTGGTCCAGTCGCATCGTCAACGAACGTGTCAACTGGCAGGGAAAAACGCTGGCCATGACCGAGCTGCTATCAAACCACAAACAAGTGTTATTGCTTAAGAAAGCCCATTCGATGCAAGGCAAAGACGTATTGATGGGACATAGCTGTACGCCTGAACAATGGCAACAGCATATCGATAAAGTCAAATCGGATCCCGACTGGATAGTGCAAAGCTACTTTGACCCCGATCCTGTGCTGTGCAGCGACCCGGTCAACAAAATCAATGCATATCGCATGGTGTGGGGATTTTTCTCCTTCGGCGGCAATTATGGCGGGTGTTTCTTACGTGGTGTGCCCGCAGTCACCGACTCGAGTGTGATCAATTCTGCCAATGGTGCGGTCGAATTCCTCATCTTCGAGGAGCAGAAAAAGAAAATGCTTTTATAACAATAAAATAACTAGATACCTCTAGCAAAAATAATAAAACAAGCAAGGCAAGGATATTGGAGCCGTAGATATGACGATTGAAGTAATACTTGAAAAATGCGCTGAACAAGCAGTTGAACTGTATGTTGAAGATGAACAACTGCAAGTACTGTTTGATGAAACACCGGACGACGAGTTAATCGCTCTGTTGAGGGAAAATAAGCAGCAATTACTGGGGTATTTGTCACAACAACAAGCACACCTGGTGCAAATGCCGCCGGTGATCAGATCTCATCAGCAAACGGCGCCGCTTTCCCATAGCCAAAAACGGCTATGGTTCCTTGACCAGCTTGAAAATGGCAGCAGCCAATACAATATGCCCCTGGCACTGCGTTTACAGGGAGATGTCAACACCGCTTTATTGCAGCAAACCCTGCAAAGGATTGTTCAGCGGCATGAAATATTGCGCACCGTATATGATAAATTCGAGCAGGTGCAAGAGGTCAAAAGCGATGTCAGCCTTGATACTGCAACGGTTGACCTCAGTCACAACCAAAACGGGCAGGATGCTGAATTGGCAAAACTGATCTCTGAACAAGCTTCCACCCCGTTTGATTTGCAGCAGGATGTGATGATGCGGGCGAAACTGGTGAAGCTTGCCGAAAAGTCTTATGTTTTGCTGCTGACCCTGCATCACATTGCCTGTGACGGCTGGTCCACCGGCGTGCTGGTTAAAGATTTTGTTGATATTTACTCGGCGCTATCCGGCGATAAAGCTGCCGACTTGCCCGAGCTGAGCGTGCAATACAGTGATTATGCCCTATGGCAACAACAGCAGGAAAACTCCGAACAAATTGACAACCAGTTGGGCTATTGGCTGGAGCAGCTCAACGCTTTACCTGCGGTGCACAGTTTTCCTTTAGATCATGTCCGCCCGGCCCATCAGGATTTTGAAGGTCATACCCTTAGCCGGACAGTTAGCCAGTCAACACTTGAAACCGCCAGAAATTTTTGCCGCGAGCATGACGTGACCTTGTTTATGCTGATGCAAACTGTGTTCAGTTTGATCTTGGGGCGGTGGAGTAACGAGCAAGATATCGTGATGGGCACTCCTATTGCCGGACGCAGCGATAAAGTGTTAGAGCCTTTGATCGGTTTTTTTGCCAATACCCTGGTTTTACGCGCGACTTTGGATGAGAAGCATTCTTTTGCCCGGATGCTTGAACTGAACAAGCAAGTCTTGCTTGATGCCTACCAACACCAGGATATTCCCTTTGAAACGTTAGTGGACAGGTTACAGCCCGAACGCAGCCTGGCATTTTCGCCTTTATTTCAGATCCTGTTTTCATTCCATAATCACGATGGCGGCAACTTGTCACTGCCGGGGCTGGAGATCACAGACATCACCGAAAAGGCGCCATTGGCCAAATTTGATATGGAGTTGTCGATATTGGAGCAAGACGATTCTCTGCTGGTGCAGTGGAATTATGCAAAAAGTCTGTTCTTGCAGGATACCGTAGAGAGAGTGGCTGCCAGCTTTGAACATTTGCTAGCCCAGGTGCTTGCTGATGCCGGAAAATCCATTTACGCCTACGATATTTTGCCTGTGCAGGATGAGGCAAAGCTTGTCCAGTACTCAGGCATGGATAAGCCGGCGGGTGACTCTCCCGCCAATATACTTGAGTTATTCAGGCAACAGGTGGCAAGATATCCTCAGGCGCGTGCATTAGTGTTCAAAGACAGGGAGTTGACTTTTGCGCAACTGGATCAAGCGTCAAACCGCCTCGCCCATTATCTGTTGCAGCAAGGGGTTGTTGCCAACCAAACCGTAGGTTTGATGATCCCCCCCGGCCCGGAAATGGTTACCGGTCTGCTGGGCATTCTAAAATCCGGCGCCGCTTACCTGCCGCTGGAAGCCAGCTACCCGCAAAGTCGCCTGGACGATATGCTCAGCGATAGTCGTACCGCCCTGGTCTTGGATGAAACACATTTGTCGGAGCAGGCATTGGCGGGTTATGCCATAGACGATAGCGGATTGCCTGCTATCTCGGCGCAGCAACTTGCCTATGTGATCTATACCTCAGGTTCAACCGGCAAACCCAAGGGGGTTATGATCAGCCATGGTAATGTCAGCCATTTTATCAAGGCGATGTCGCTGCATTTGCCGGTACAAGCGGGTGAAGACATTCGCTGGCTCGCGGTTACAGGCATTTCCTTTGATATCTCGGTACTGGAAATCTTTGGCACCCTGGTCAATGGCGCACAAGTTATCCTGGCAGAAGACACGAAGCCAGCTGCCCTGGAGGCAGGACAAAGTCAGTCAAGTCAGGGCATAAGCGAATTAATCGCCAGGCATCAGGTGACACATATTCAGTGTACGCCTGCCTTTGCCCAGATACATCTTGTCGGGGCTAAAGCCGGACAACTTGATTCCCTGGAGAAAATTTTCCTCGGCGGGGAAGCCTTGCCGCCAGGCCTGGTGCAGCAGTTACAAGAACACACCTGCGCGGCCATTACCAATATGTATGGCCCAACCGAAGCCACTGTCTGGGCGACCTGCTATGAGCTTCAAGGTCAGGAGTCGCAGATCCCCATCGGCAGACCCTTGGCAGGCTATAGCTGTTATGTGCTCGACAGGCAGGGCAACCGGCAACCCATAGGTTGCCCGGGAGAGTTGTTTATCGGCGGCGCCGGTGTTAGTCAGGGTTATTACAATCGCCCCGAGTTAACCCGGGAAAAGTTTGTTGATAGTCCTGTCCCAGGCAGCGGCCTGCTTTATGGCACAGGGGATCGCGCCAGCTGGGGAAGAGACGGTCAGCTGAGATTTCATGGCCGTCTCGATCAACAGGTAAAACTGCGCGGTTTTCGTATCGAACCCGGCGAGATAGAACATCAGCTGGGAAAATTCGAGCAGGTGCGCGATGTCGCGGTTGCCGCCCGTGAATTTCAACCCGGAGATCTGCGTCTGGTTGCCTGGATAGTGTTAACCGGCGATCCCGAGGTGGATAGTAAGGAGAAAACAGGGCAGTTAAAGCAGGCATTATCGGATTATCTGCCCGAGCACATGATCCCCGCCCACTTTGTCTTTTTAGGCGGGCTGCCAAGAACCCTCAACGGCAAGTTAGATCGCAAGCAGCTTCCGGCGCCCGAGTATACGGGAGCAGCAGAGAATGAGCCGCTGAAAACCGACACCGAACATCAGTTGGCACAGATATGGAAAACCCTGCTTGCCATTGAAAATAGCGAGCTTAGCCGTCAGGACAGTTTCTTTGCCATAGGCGGTAATTCTTTGTTGATCTCACGCCTGCTGGCACAGCTGCAAGGCCATTTCCAGATTGAACTGACCATACGTGAACTTTTTGAACACTCGATTTTATCTGCCATGGCACAAGTGATTGATAACGCCTTAAAAGCACGCGCGGAGCAGGATAAATATGCGCAATTGACCACTACCGACAGCTCGCAAACAGAGGAGTTCTTGCTATGAATATGGAGCAATTCATTGACTGGTGTATCGAAAAGTCGATCAGCTTCTCGCTGCAGGACGGGCAAATAAAAGTCCATGCCAAACCGGGGGCACTGACACCGCAAGTGATGACTGAGCTAAAAGCCCGGCAGGGGCAATTGCTGGCCTGGCTTAAAGAGCAAGATGCCGGACAAAGCCAAAACAAGGGCATCCGTCCCCGCCCAGAGGCGGGCTCGCCAACGCCATTGTCCTGGTCACAGCAACGTTTGTGGGTTATAGATCAGCTCGAACAGGGCAGTGCCCACTACAACATGCTTAAAGCTTTCGAGGTCGAGGGAGAGCTGGAGGAAGCGTGGATCGAAAAGGCGTTTGCCACTATTGTCCAAAGGCATGAAGTGCTGCACAGCGTGTTTGAAAACGGGGCGGATGGCGCGGTACAAGTGCCTCAGCAAGATACCCTTTTTAGGATCACCTGCGTTGACATCAGCGATAAAAGTGACGCCGGGCAAACCCTTTATTTGCAGCAATTAACGGATGAGGAATCACGTTACAATTTTAACCTGGCGCAGGAAGTTCCCCTCAGGGTTTTCTGTATCCGGCGTTCGGACCACCATGCCCTGCTGCTGATCAATATGCATCACATTGCCTCCGATGGCTGGTCGATGTCGCTGTTGTTTAAAGAATTTCTCCAGATTTATCGGGCGTGCAGGGAAAATATCCAGGATTTGCATTCGGTGCTTCCCCGCCTGCCGATCCAATATGCGGACTATGCCCTGTGGCAGCGTCAGCAGCTTGAAGGGGACAAATTTGTCCAGGAACTTGATTTTTGGAGAAATTATTTACGCAATGTACCGCAATTGCATAACTTGCCGTTGGATAAGCCAAGACCGGCCCGGCAAAGTTATGCGGCGGATGTGCACTGGCTGGTGCTGGATAACAGTCGTTATCAGGCCCTGCTAACCCTGGCCGAGCAGCAAAACGTCACCCTGTTTATGTTACTGCAAACGGCTTTTGCCCTGCTCTTGTCCCGTTATAGCGGAGAAAGCGATATTGTGATGGGGGTGCCCAATGCCGGGCGTAACCAAAGGGAATTAGAGTCCCTGATTGGTTTTTTCATCAATACCCTGCCCTTTAGAACCGAGCTGACCGGCAACCCAAGTTTTGAACAACTGTTAAAGCGCAATAAAGAACAAACCCTGGAAATTTTTTCCCACCAGTCTTTACCCTTTGAATTATTGGTTGAAGAACTCAAGCTCTCCCGGGAGTTATCTTTTAATCCCTTATGCCAGGTGAAATTCTTGCTCGAGAGCCGGGATAATGAAGATTATGGCACCCAGGGACTGGATATTAAGCCCGTCAATGCCGGTGACTTGCATATACGTTTCGATTTAGACCTGACCATCATAGAACAACAAGATGCCCTGCAAATGAGCTGGTGCTTTAAGACCGATTTGTTCACCAAGTCCAGCATTGAAGGCATGGCCTTAGGATTTGAGCAGCTGTTGACCAGCATCTTGCAAAATCCGGCAACGCCGGTAAACGAGTTGTCGCTACTCGATGACAGTGCCCGTCAGGCCCTGCTTGCGCTGGGAAGTGGCAAACCTTACTCGAAGAACCAGGCGCAAACCTTGCTGGAGCTGTTCGGGCAGCAGGTCATAACTAACCCGGATGCCATTGCGGCGGCAGATGCCCGGACCCGTCTCAGTTATGCGAGGCTCAATCAAAAAGCAAACCGTTTAGCTGATTTTCTCCTGGAGCAGGATGTCGAACCGGGCGAAAATATTGCCATCTTCCTGGAGCGGACACCGGCGTTGCTGGTTGCCATGCTTGGCGTATTAAAGGCGGGTGCCGCCTATATTCCACTGGATCCGAACAACAGTGCCACCCGGGTCAGACATATTTTGGACGATGCCGGGATTGAATTTGTCCTGACGACAGAAAACCTGCTCGGCGAGCTGCCAATCGGCGGCTTAGATGTTATCACCTTAGATGGCTGGCAGCAGGACGGCTGGCACCAGGCTTATGCCGATAGCAACCCGGATGTTGAACTGAGCGCACAAGGTAACGCCTATCTGATTTATACCTCGGGCTCTACCGGTCTGCCTAACGGCGTGCCTGTGGGCCACGCGGGACTGCTCGATTATTGCCTGTTCGCTTTACGCCATTACTACGACAAAGCTCTCTCCGGTTCAACCCTGGTCACCTCACACAGCTTTGATATTTCGGTGCCGAGCCTCTTTTTACCCCTGCTGACGGGAGATAGTGTCCAGTTTTTACGCTGTGGTGAAGAATTGGAAGATTTGGCCCAAAGACTGCCCGATAGCGTTTCGCCTCAGCTGTTTCGCATGACCCCCATGCATGTTAAAGCTTTGCTGGTTTTACTGGCAGACAACTTCCAGAGCCAGCTTGCACATGTGTTTGTCATCGGCGGAGAAAGCTTTCCCGTATCCCTTGCCCGTCAACTGCAGCAGTGCTTTCCCGCCAGCCAGATTTATAACCATTATGGCCCGACGGAAGCCGTTGTTGGCTGCAGCATCTATGACGTAACCGCTAATATCGGCAAAGTAGATCAGGTATTGCCGATCGGCAAACCTATGGACAATCACCAGCTTTACCTGCTGGACGAACACCGGCAGCCGGTCCCCGGGGGACTGAGCGGTGAACTTTATATCGGCGGCGCAGGTGTGGTCGCCGGTTATTTAAATCGCCCCGAGCTCAACAGCAAAAGGTTTATTGGCAACCCGTTTGGCCCCGGCAAGCTTTACGCCACCGGCGACAGGGCGAGATGGAACCGGGACGGTCAGCTGGAATTTATTGGCCGTTGTGATGATCAGGTTAAAATCCGCGGTTTCCGTGTCGAGCCCGGCGAAATCGAATCGGCCCTTAAAGCCGTCGACGGGGTAAATGAAGCCGTTGTTACCGCCAATTATGAAGCAGAGCTTGGCTACCTGGTTGCTTATGTCGTGCTTGAGGACAAACACGTTAGCGTCCCCGACAGCGAGCAGCTGCGCCGTGTCCTTAAGGTATCGTTGCCGGATTATATGGTGCCTGCCGCGTTTGTGCCTGTGCAGGCTCTGCCCCTTAATGCCAACGGTAAAATTGATAAAAAAGCCCTGCCGGAAGTGGATATCTCGGCCCGGGTTAAACAGCAATACCTGGCCCCGAGATCCGATCTTGAACGGACCCTGGTGAATATCTGGCAGGATATTTTACGCAGCGAAAAAATCGGTATCGAAGACAACTTCTTCGCCTCAGGCGGCGACTCGATTCTTTCTATCCAAACCGTTGCCAAAGCCAGCAAGCAGGGGTTGCACTTTACTACCCGGCAATTATTTGAATATCAAACCATTGCCGAGCTTGCTCCCCATGTGCAGCTGGCATCGAATAAGCAAGCCATTCAAGAAGCCAGCACCGGCAGCCTGGCACTGTTACCGGTCCAGCGCCGTTTTTTACGCGAGAGTGACCGGCCTCATCATTACAATCAGTCGGTGCTGCTGAAGGTGCCCGAGGCTTTGGATCTTGCAAGCCTTAAACTTATGCTGCGACAACTGATAAAGCGACATGACGGACTGCGCTTAAAGTTTTCAGCAGATAAGGTTAGCGATGCCTTTTTTGAAGACGACCTGGATAAACTGGTTGGCGAAACAGTTACCAGCTGTCAGGTGGCAGAGATCAGTGACCGGCATATCGAAGAAGTGGCCAATAAGGTACAGGCTGCTATGCATATCAGCCGCGGCCCTTTGATGCAATTGGCGCTGATTTCATCGAATAGTGAAACCCGGTTATTGTGGGTATGTCATCATTTGTTGGTTGATGGCATTTCCTGGCGGATTTTAATCGATGATCTGCACAGCTTATGGCAGCAAAGCCGGCAAGAACAGCCACTGGCGCTGCCGGCGAAAACCTCGTCCTTACAGCAATGGAGTGAGTTTTTAGCTGATTACGCCAACAGTGATGATTTAGCCCGCGAACTTGATTTCTGGCAGCAGCAAAGCAGGCAAATCAAACCCTTGTTTGCAACGAACCAGGCAAGTGAAAAACAGACCTTCGCTAATTTGTCGATCGAATGGGATACCCGGCTGACAGAAAAATTATTGGCAAGTGCCACCCGGGCTTATCAATTGCACATTAATGAATTGTTGTTGTCGGGTTTTCTGCTTGGTTTTAACCGCTGGCAGCTGGCACAAGGGAATAACATAGCGCAGCAAAGCGCAGAACTTTCGTTATTAATGGAAGGTCATGGCCGGGAAGCCCTGTGCGAAACATTGGACTTAAGCCAGACCGTTGGCTGGTTTACCAGTAAATATCCGCTGTACCTGCAAGCTGAAACCGGCAGCATTAGCCGCTTAGTGAAAGCCGTCAAAGAACAATGCCGCGGCGTGCCTGCCAATGGCATAGGTTTTGGCATACTGTCCGAGCTTAGGCCGGATGCCGAACTGCTCGGGCAAACCCCGGATATAGTGTTTAACTACCTGGGACAGTTTGATCAGCTCACGCAGCAAGTCTCCGATATCGCTGTCGCCAGCGAGCCGACCGGCAACAATATTGCTGATGACTGCATCAGATCTGCAAGCTTGTTGCTCAACGGCCTGGTGAATGAAGGCAAACTGCGCTTTGAAATGAGTTTCGACAGTCAGGTATTGCCGCATGTGCAAGGGAGGGCACTGGCGGATGCAATTCATTCGGGGTTAACTGAGGTCATTGAGCACTGCTGCCAAATACAGGGCAGACATTTTACCCCGAGTGATTTCCCGCTGGCTCAAGTGGAACAGGGTCAGCTAGAGGAGCTTGAAGCGCGCTACCGGCTGGCAGATATTTATCCGGCCACGGGAATGCAAAGTGGTTTACTTTATCACTCAGAGCTCTCTCCGGGTGCCTATACCAACCAAATGCTGCTACAACTTAAAGGCCTGGATATCTCCTTATTTTACAGGACCTGGCAACTTATCATCGCGCGCCATGATATCCTGCGAACCGCCTTTACCGGCTCATTAGGGTCTGACCCGGGGTCGAGCGAGTCCGGATACCTGCAAGTGGTGGTGCAAGAGGCAGGACAAACCCTTGGCTGGCAGGAGCATGATTTACGCCATTTACCTAAAGCGCAGCAGCTGCAACAGATTGAACAGCTCAGGGGGGAAGATAAACAAGCCGGTTTTGATATCTGTCAGCCGCCTTTGATGCGTTTTACCCTGTTCAGGCTGGATGACGAAACCTATCAGATTTTGTGGTCGCATCATCATGCCCTCTGGGACGGCTGGTGTACTTCCCTGCTCTTTGGCGAAGTCTGGACTTTGTATCAGCACTTGATTGAAAACACCGAAGCGGCAGCAGAAAATGCCCTGGCGATATTGCCCCCTGTTACCGGGTTTAAACATTATCTTAAATGGCTGGGGCAACAGCCGGCAGAAAAGGCCCGGGCCTTCTGGCTTAATTATCTGGCGCCGGTCGAAGAGGCTTGCCATCTGCCCCTGGCTTTACCCGGGCAACCTCTGTGCCAGGGACAATACCATATGAGTATTGACCCCGGCTTGACCGCCAGACTCGAACAAATGGCCCGGGACCAGCACACCACAGTCAATGTACTTTTACAGCTAGCCTGGGCCTATCTGTTAAGACGATACTGCAACAGCGAACAGGTGGTCTTTGGCAGCGTGGTTTCCGGTCGTCCCGCCAACTTGCCGGGAGTCGATACCATGCTGGGGCTGTTTATCAATACCTTACCTGTGGTAGTGGATTTCGCTGCTCATGGGGAGTCACAGTCAAGCGTCAGCCAATCTGCTGCGGATTTACATAAACAACAGGTACAAGCCGATGAGTTTGCCTACCTGCCGTTATCGCAAATTCAAAAATGCAGTACATTATCCGCTGATTTGTTTGATACCTTGTTTGTGTTTGAGAACTACCCGGCCAGCGAAGAAGTTGGCCGCCAGGCCAAAAATACCGCATTAGTATTGGACAGTATCGAAGTCTTTGAAGGCACCAACTATCCTGTAACGCTTGTGGTACAGCCAATGGAAGCCAGCGGGGAGCAGCCTGCGCAAATCCAGTTGACGTTAAATACCCGGGGGGAGTTTGCCCAGTCTCTGGCCGCAGATCTCTTGCCGCATTTGCTGAATATTCTCACGGCGATGACAGACAGTCCCGAAGTTGCTATGGCACAGCTTCCTATGATAGCGGCTTCACAACAACAGCAAAATGTTGCCGAGGTAAATGCGCCGGACTACCGCTACCCGACCGGGTTTAAAACCGGGCCGGCCCACCGCCTGTTCGAGCAGCAGGCGCAGCATAACCCTGCGAGGCAGGCCTGTGTTTTTGAAAATAATGTCCTGAGTTATCAGCAGCTCAATCAAGAGGCCAACCGGCTTGCCCATGAGCTGATCGCCAAAGGGGTAACCCCGGGCACCTTAGTGGGTCTTAGCCTGGAACGTTCTTTAGAGATGGCAGTGGCGATTCTGGCTATTTTAAAAGCCGGTGGCGCTTATGTGCCGCTGGATCCAAGCTATCCCCAGGATAGATTGGATTACATGATTGCGGACTCAGATATTCGTTTTCTGGTTACCCAGCAAAGCCTGGAAGCTAGGATGTCTAAAGCTAAATTGCAGTTGGTTTATCCGCGATTAAGCCAAAGTGGCGAGGTTGAGTCAGGGCATGGCAATATTCATAACCCTGAGTTAGTACTTGCTGATAACGCTCTGGCATATGTGATCTACACCTCAGGGTCAACCGGCAAACCCAAAGGGGTATTGCAATCCCATGCCAACATTGTCCGTTTGTTTGCCACCACAGATGGCGATTTTGCCTTTAACGAAGAAGATGTCTGGCTGCTGTTCCATTCAATATCCTTTGATTTTAGCGTGTGGGAATTCTGGGGAGCCCTTTTGTTCGGCGGTAAACTGGTCATTCCCGACTACGCCTGCACCAGGGATCCCGAGCAAGTCGCAGCGCTTTGCCAGCAGCAGGCAGTATCTGTGCTCAACCAGACACCGGGCGCGTTTAAATCCTTTAGTCAAAGTGTATTGCAAAACGGGTTCGCCCTTGAAGCACTGCGTTGTGTAGTTTTTGGCGGAGAAGCTTTGCAAATTAGCAGCTTACTGCCATGGTGGGATAGCTTTAACGAGCACCGCCCTCGCCTGGTTAATATGTACGGGATCACGGAAACAACGGTACATGCCAGTTATAAACCCGTGTGCCGCGCCGACGACCATGGCATGTCGGTTATTGGTCAAGGGTTGGGGGATCAGGTTATTTATCTGCTCGACAGTGATTTAAAGCCTGTTCCAACCGGCTGTGTCGGTGAGATCTATGTCGGCGGCGCAGGACTGGCTGTGGGTTATCTTAACCGTGAGCTGTTAACCCGTGAACGTTTTATCGACAATCCCTTTGTTACCGCTAAGATGCTTAACCTGGGCCATACCCGGCTGTATAAAACCGGCGATCTCGCGCGGCAGAGCGAAAGCGGAGAGCTGTTCTATCTCGGCCGTAATGATGCCCAGATAAAATTACGCGGTTTCAGGATTGAAACCGGCGAGGTAGAAAGGGCGATCATAAATTGTCCTCTGGTTGAAAATGTTGCCATTGTACTGCACAGCGATGAAAGTCAACGGCAGCAACTGGTGGCTTATATAGTGCCGGAAAATAAGGATGAAGAGCCAGGCGGATTTTGTCAGCAGGTGAAGCAGCAAATTAGCGCTTCATTGCCGGAATATATGGTGCCGGGAATTTTTGTTGCCATCGACAGTTTGCCCTTAACCGTCAACGGCAAACTGGACAAGAGCGCTTTGCCTGCGCCGGTCACCCGCCAGGTTGCAAGCCATTATGTGGCGCCATCGACAGACAAGCAGCAAGCGCTGTCAGAAATTTGGGCTGAGTTGCTGAAAATTCCTGCCGGGGAAATCAGTATCGAGAGTAACTTTTTTGAGCTCGGCGGTGATTCTATTTTGTCTATTCAGGTGATTTCCCGGGCCAGACGGGCCGGCATCCACCTGACGGTCAGGCAGCTTTTTGAAAACCCGACCATAGCCGCGTTAGCCGAGCTTGAGCAAAAACAGGTGTTACCGGCTTCCCAGACGCCGTCGCAAGGGGAACAAGTGCTGCTGCCCATTCAGCAATGGTTTTTCGGGCATCAGCAAAATAATAGCCACTATAACCAGGCAGTTCTGCTGGTGCCGCCGTCAGATATAACGCGCCCTCAGCTTAGCGCTATGGTTGAACAGCTGCTGTTGCGTCACGATGTTCTCAGATTAGCCTTTGACTATGACGGCAATAGCGCCACAGCCCGTTACCGGGAGCTGACCCCGGATCATGTGCAATCGGCGCTTGTCTGGCATGACAGTGATGATAGCGATTTGCAGCAGATCTGTAATCGATACCAGCAGTCACTGGATATCAAGAGCGGACCTTTATTTAAGGCGGTCTACATAAGGGGCACTGAGGATGAGCAAGCGCGACTGCTGCTGGTTTGTCATCACCTGGCGGTAGACGGTGTGTCCTGGCGTATATTGCTTAGTGATCTGCAAAACCTGTGGTCGCAAGTAAAACAGGGAGCTAAGTTGCAGCTGGGCCCGAAAACCAGCTCCTACCAGCAATGGGCTCAGACATTACTGGCATATGCGGATTCAGAGCATGTGACGGTGCAAAAAGCCTTCTGGCTGGGACAGCTGAAACTAAGAGAGTCTGCGGCCCGCCTTCCCGCTTGTGCCGCCGGCCATTATGCAACGACACAAACCGCCAGCTGTGAACTGAGCAGACAAAGCACCGGTCAATTGCTCAGCCAGTGTAACCGGGCATACCGCACGAAAATAGATGAATTGTTATTGTCGGCCCTGTATCTGGGGATGCACAGCTGGAACGGCAGTGCCACTTTAAGTGTTGAACTGGAGTACCATGGGCGGGAAGATATCAAGGCGGATCTGGATCTTTCCGAAACCTTAGGCTGGTTCACCAACCTTCATCCCCTGGTGATTGAAAGCCGGCAACAAGATCCCGCGGCTGTTATCAAACAGGTGAAGGAAAGCCTCAGGGCAATTCCAGACAAGGGATTAGGTTACGGCCTGATGCACTACCTTAAAGGCGATGAGGAGCTGTTGGCGGCGGAGCAAGCATCGAGCTCTGCCCTGACGGTCTTGTTTAATTATCTTGGCCAGCTGGATCAGGCTTTGGCCGCAGACGGAGACTTTAGCCTGGCAAATGAGGCCCCGGGGCAAGTGATTGCCAGCCACGCCACCAGGGAAAGACCGCTTGCCCTCAGCTGTAAAGTGCTCAACGGCCAATTGCTGGTCGACCTGCATTACAGCAGTGAAGCATTTACTGCAAATGAGATGAACTCCCTGGTGCAGGCCATAGAACTCGCCCTGCAGGCAATAATAGACCACTGCCTGGGGCTGGAAAAAACCGAGTATACCGTCAGTGACTTTCCTATGGCCCGGATCAGCACACAAGAGTTAGATCAGTGGCAACAGCAATTTGATATTGCCGACATCTACCCCGCGACCCCGATGCAAACGGGTATGTTGTATCACAGCCTGTTAGAAGATGGTGCTTATGTGGTGCAGATATGCCCTGTGCTGAGCGGCGCTTTGCAACTTGATACCTTTAAAAAAGCATGGCAGCAGGTTATCGCGCGCTACGACATCTTCAGGACCTTATTTGTCGAGAATGAGCAAGGTTTACATCAGCTGGTGGTCAATAAAGCAATGCTGCAGTGGTACCAGGAAGATATCAGCGATTTGAGCGAGCAAGAGCAGCAAGCGCATTTTGAAGCGTTTCGCCGCGAAGATGAAGCCAGGGGCTTTGATATGCAAAGTGCACCTTTGACCCGGGTGGCGATATTCCAGCTGGGCAAGGACAGGTACCAGTTACTGTGGAACTTCCATCATATGCTGTTAGACGGCTGGTGTACGCCGATTGTTTTTAATGATGTTATGGCCTTTTACCGGGGTCTGCTGGCAGACGTTGACGTTAAAGCCGGGCAACTGTTGCCGGCCCCGGCAAATTACCGGGATTATATCAGCTGGCTGGAACAGCAGGATATGGAAGCAGCGCGTCAATATTGGCGGGATTTGCTGGTGGATGTGAGCGCACCTACCCCGTTAATAGTAGACAAGCTGCCGACAGAGGATGATCAGGCAGGCTACCGGCAAAGCAGCATAATGCTCGATGAAAGTCAGACCAATATTATTAAACAATTTGCACGCGAACACGGCACAACCCTCAACACTTTAGTGCAGCTGGCCTGGGCCTACCTGTTATACCGTTATAGCGGCGAACAGCAGGTGGTTTTTGGCAACATTATTTCCGGGCGCTCGACGGAAGTTGAAAATGTTGAAAGCATGGTGGGACTGTTTATCAATACCATTCCGCTGAAAGTGTCTTTTGGGCAAGAACAAAATCTTGCTGACAGCCTGAAAAGTATCCATAGACAGTTTATGCAAAGCAATGAATATGGTTATTTATCCTTATTGGAAATCCAGAGAGCCAGCGAGCTGCCCACCAATACCGGTTTGTTCGACAGCTTGCTTGTGTTCGAGAATTATCCGGTTGAAGAAGGGAGTGGCGATGCCGCCTCCGGCATTGAGATAGAGGCTTCTTCCATTGTCGAGCGGACAAATTACCCGCTGACCTTGCTTGCCATGGAAAATGATGGCCTGAGGTTACGTTTGGACTATCTGCTTGAGCAGTTTAGTGAACTGACGATAGAGCGTATTCTTGGTCACCTTAAAAATACCCTGCTGGCCATGCCCGGCGTTTCACGTATGGCTGATATTGCGATTTTAAGCGAGAACGAACAGCTGCAAATCAGCCAATGGAATAATACCCGGGTTGACTATCCGATCGAGCAGACCCTGCAACAATTATTTTTAAAAAGTGTTGTTAAAAACCCGGATGCCGTCGCGATAAAAGATCAACACGGGCAAATGAGTTATGGTGAATTGTTTGTCCATGCTTTCGCCGTTTGCAAAAAGCTGTGTCAGCTAGAGGTACAAACCGGGGAGCTGGTAGCGGTACGCCTGCCTAAAGGACGAAAGCAGGTGGTGGCAACCTTAGGTATCATGATGGCCGGTGGCGCCTATCTGCCGCTGGAAAGCAAATGGCCGCAAGAGCGCTGTGAAAATGTCGTTAAAAAGGCAGGCTGTCGTTATACCTTATTAGATAATCCAGATGACGCTATCAATAACACCGAGCCGTTAGATCTGTGTGATATTGAAGTGATTCCGGTAGATATACAACAGGAGGCCGCCAATTTTGAGAACCGGCAAAAACCGACAGATTTGGCGTATGTTATTTTCACCTCAGGCTCCACCGGACAGCCTAAGGGAGTGGCCATTGAACACCGTTCGGCGGTCAACACCCTGCTCGATATCAATGCCCGGTATGATGTTACCGACAAAGACAAGGTGTTGGCGGTTTCGGCGCTCAGTTTTGATTTATCGGTATATGATATCTTTGGCCTCCTGGCCGCCGGCGGCCAGGTTATTTTCCCACATGACGAACTTGCCACAGACCCCGGACACTGGCTGGAACTGACCGAAGCCGAGCAGGTTACGGTTTGGGATACGGTGCCGGTATCAGCCGCTTTACTGGTGGAGCAACTGGATATGCAAAAACGCATCAGCAGTGCTCCTTTAAAGCTGGTGATGATGAGTGGCGACTGGATTGACCCTGGCCTGCCGAAACGTTTATGGGATGCTTTCCCCGGCGTGGTGACTTATAGCCTGGGAGGGGCAACGGAAGGTTCCATCTGGTCCATCAATTACCCCATCACGGAAGATACCGGTGGCCGTAAGTCTGTGCCTTATGGCAAGCCGTTATCTAATCAAAGATTTTATATCGTCAATCAGGACTTGCAGCTAAGCCCGGTTGGCGTTCCCGGTGAGTTATGTATCGCAGGCGATGGCGTTGCCCGCTGTTATTACGGCGATGAAACCTTATCCGCTGAACGCTTTGTCTATCACCATGAGTTGGGGCAAAAGCTTTACCGTACCGGTGATTTGGGCAGGTACCTCAGCGATGGCAATATCGAATTTATCGGACGTGCCGATCATCAAATTAAGATCCGTGGTTTCCGCATCGAGTTAGGAGAAATCGAGCAGCAGATAACCGCCTGTAAGGAAGTCGAGTCTTGTGTTGTCGCCGCCCGCACCGATAGCGGCGGAGAGAAGTACCTGGTTGCCTGGGTGATTGAAGATAACCAGGAAAGCAGTCCCGAGCAATCAGGCAAGGGGGAGCCGGCAGAACAAGACCCCGGACAAAGACAGCAATTCCTGGCCCGGCAGCTGCGTTCGCAGCTGCAGCAAAACTTGCCGGAATACATGTTACCCACTTTTTTCGTGTTTACAAAACGCTGGCCGTTAACCGCCAACGGCAAAGTTGACATGAAATCCTTGCCCGGTTCGGAGCATTATGTGATGCCCGCCTTATATCAGGCGCCAGAAACCGAAGAAGAGCAGCAACTGTTGGAGATCTGGGCCGAACTGTTGGATATCCCAGCAAAAAAAATAAGTATTGCCGCTAACTTCTTCGAACTGGGGGGACATTCGTTACTTGCAATACGTATGGTCAGCCGGATGGAGGATGTGTTCGGACAAAAATTAGCCCTGCGTCAAGTTTATAACAATAACACTATCAAAGCGCTTGCACAGATAATTACCAGACAAAAAGCCCTGCAGCTTGTGAGCGATTCCTTTGAATCAATGGATGAAGATGAAATAGAGGAATTTTCATTATGATGAAGATAGAACAACTGATCGATTTGCTTTTAGAAAAGAAGATCCTGCTTAATGCCAACAATGGTGAGCTGTCAATTAAAGCGGCCAAAGGCGCGTTAACCACAGAGATCAAAAGCTTACTAAAAGAAAACAAGCAGGCGCTGTTGGCCTATCTAACGGATGAAATCGCGACACCGGCTGCCAGGCAAAGTGACATTGAAAAGCTGCCCCGCTCACCAGAAGCGGGTATGGCGCTGTCATTTGCACAAGAGCGGCTTTGGCTGCGGGAGCGGGTATTGGGATCGGCCTCGCAAAACAAGCTGCAAGCTGCGTTTAGGGTCAAGGGGGTCTTTGATCTTGATGTCGCCGAAAAGGTCTTTACCGCCATCATAAAGCGCCATGAACCGCTGCGCACTGTGTTTAAAGAAGAGCTCAGTGAGCCGTTGCAATATGTCCGGGAGCGCTTTGATTTCTCGATAGAACGCCATGATCTCTTGTCCCTGTCCGGCAAGCAACAGGAGCAGGCCGTCGGCGAGCTAATCAGCAATAACGGTAAAATCCCCTTTGATTTAAGCTCGGATTTAATGCTGCGCATAGCCCATATTGCCTTGGCAAAAGATGAAGCCGTGCTGCTGTTTAATATGCATCACATTGCCTCCGACGGCTGGTCGGTGGGCATCTTGGTCAAAGAATTTATTGAAGGCTACCAGGGGCTTGTTTCCTCTACTCTGTTTGCCCCGGCTGAGCTGGATATTCAATATGCCGATTTTGCCCATTGGCAAAGACAATGGAGCCAGAGTGAAGCAGCGGCCAAACAGCTTGACTACTGGCAGCATCAGCTGGCAGATGCCCCTGAGCTTCATGCCCTGCCCATGGATTTTGCCCGTAAGGACAAACGCCTGGATAGCGGCAGAACGCTGTCACACAAGCTATCGCCTGAGATCAGTAACACCCTGAGTAAGCTGGCGAAAGAGCACAATACTTCACTGTTTGTGCTCTTGCATGCCATGTTCAGCCTGTTGCTGTCAAAACAAAGCAATTGCGATGATATCGTGCTTGGCACCCGTAGTGCCAACCGCACCCGTAAAGAACTTGAGCCCCTGATAGGTTTCTTTATCAATACCCTGGTGCTGCGCACGCACAACCGGTTTGAGACCTTTGCCGAGCTTGTTGCGCATGTTAAACAGGTCAACCTGGATGCCCAGAGCAACCAGGATGTTCAGTTTGAGCAATTAATCGAACGCCTGGCTATTAACCGTAGCTCAAGTTACGATCCCCTGGTACAAATCCTGTTTACCATGAACACCAATGAGGTCGATGATTTGTCCCTGCCGGGTATCGCATTTTCGCCGCTGGCATCCGGGGAGCCTTTGGGGCGTTATGATTTAAAAATCAATGCCAGCGAAGAAGCTGATGGTATATTGATTAGCTGGGTGTACGACTCGGCCTTGTTCTTAGCCGAAAGTATCCAGGCCCTGCATCAGCGCTTTGAGCGCTTAGTTGCAGCCGTTACCGAGCCGAAGGAAGCATCGCTGGCGGATATAAACCTGCTAAGCGAAGATGAATTGCATCATTGGCTGCATACGGTCAACGATACCCGGGAAGACTACCCTAAGCAGCAACTGTTGCATGAGCTTATCCGCTCACAGGCGGAGAAAACCCCGGATAACATCGCCTTAAGCTGCGGAGAGGACACGCTGTCATACCGCCGGCTAATGTCGGTTAGTCAGCGTCTGGCCGGGTTTTTATTGGAAGAAGAGCTGGGTGATGGTCAACGTATCGGTTTGCTGTTGCCCCCCGGCGTGGAAATTGTTGCAGCTATGCTTGGCTGCCTGCAGGCTGGTGCCTGTTATGTGCCTTTGCTGGCCAATCAGGGGCAGGACAGATTGGAGCAGATCATCAAGGATGCCGGGATAGAATTGGTGATGACCAGCGAGCGCCAGCTTGCCCAATTGCCTTTATCCGGGGTCGAAGTGATGTTGTTGGACGATCTGGCAAGCAAGCTGTCATGGTTATCCGGTTATGAAGAGACTTTTGACGAGTTGGCCGGCGATATCAAGCTGGATTTACAGTCTTCTGCTTATATTATTTATACCTCAGGTTCAACCGGCACCCCCAAAGGGGTTGATGTCAGCCATCTTGGCTTGCTCGATTATTGCCAGTTTGCCAGACAGCATTATTACGGCGATGTCCAGGGCTCAATTGTTGCCACGCAACCGGCTTTTGATATCACAGTCCCCGCCTTATACCTGCCGTTATTAACGGGAGGAAATGTCCAGCTGCCGGGGGATGAAGAGCCCCTTACGGTGCTGGCAAATGCGCTTCAGGCCCAAGAGGGCAAAAATTACCTGCTGCGGCTAACCCCTATGCATGTGCAGGCTTTGCTTGAGCTGTTGCCGCCAGATAACCGGACTGAGCAACATGTGTTTGTTATCGGGGGGGAAAGTTTTGCCCCCGACACCGCCAGAGCGCTGCAAAGCCGTTTCCCTGAGAGTCAGGTTTATAACCACTACGGTCCATCGGAAACCGTGGTGGGCTGTACCTTGTTTGACGTAACCGCCAATATCGGAGAGTTAACCGATATTATCCCCATCGGCCGTCCCATGAAAAATACCTGCGTATATGTGCTGGACGAGCAGATGCAAGCTGTCCCTCCCGGCGTCCCCGGAGAGCTGTTTATCGGCGGTAACGGTGTGGCCAAAGGCTACCTGGGCCAGGCTGAGCTTACCGCCGAGAAATTTATCCCCAACCCTTTCGCCCCGGAAACTTTCCCGCGCCTTTATCGCAGCGGCGACCTGGTGCGCTGGAACCGATGTGGCCAGCTGGAATATCTGCAACGTAAAGATAACCAGGTAAAAATAAGCGGATACCGGATTGAACTGGGGGAGATACAACATCATTTGCTGCAACACCAGGCTGTGAAGTCGGCATTTGTCGCCCTAACGCCGACACAAGGCAATACCGCCCCTGCCATTGCCGCCTGGGTTGTGCCCGGGGATAAAAATAGCCTGGAAACTCCGCAAGAGTTAATACACGAGCTTAAACAAATACTTAAAGGTAAGCTGCCCGATTATATGCAGCCTGCTTATATGATGGCTTTACCAAGTCTGCCGCTCAGTGCTAATGGTAAAGTCGCGGTCAAAGCCCTGCCCCGGCCCGGCAATGAAAACACCGACGACCTTGCTGCCCTGAAACCGGCAAGCAAAGTGGAGCATTTTGTTCATGATATTTGGCAAAAGGTGCTTAATAAACCGGTTATCAGCAGGCAAGATAACTTCTTTGAAATCGGCGGTAATTCGCTGTTGGCAATCCGGGTCATTAACCAGATCCAGCAAGCAATGGATGAAATTATCCATTTGGTGGTGATGTTTGACCAGCCGACGTTAGCAGACTTTTCCTGCTACCTTGAAAGCCAGTATCCGGATGCCCTGCTGCGTCTAAACCTGTTGAGCGGGCATAACACAGAAACCGGGCAGCCAAGTGCTGACTTTAATGTGACCCTGGAGAGTCCGGATTTTATCCAAAAACTGATGCCTGTGGTGCCGACACCACCGCCGCCGGGACGGGGTAAAAACCCCAAAGCGGTATTTTTACTGTCTCCGCCAAGATCAGGCTCTACCCTGTTGCGTATCATGCTGGCGGGACATCCTGAGCTTTTGGCGCCGCCGGAATTGGAGCTGTTACACTTTGATACCCTGGCGCAGCGCCGGCAGGCCTTCTCCGGCCGCTATAAATTCCGCCTTGAAGGTACAATCCGGACCCTGATGGAGATCAAGGGCATAGATCTGTCCCGGGCGCAGGCGATGATGGCAGAATTTGAAGCCTCAGGCATGACAGTGCAGGACTTCTATCAGTATCTCCAACAGTCGGTATCACCGGCGCTGCTGATTGATAAAACCCCTTATTATAGCTATCACCCGGCATTTCTTCAGCAGGCGGAAGACTTGTTTGAGGATGCCCTGTATATCCACCTGACCCGTCATCCTTACGGTATGATCAGCAGTTTTGAGAAAGCGCAGATGGATCAGGTGTTATTTATTAACGAGCATGATTATTCTACCCGTCAACTGGGTGAATTGTTCTGGCTCAATTCACACCAGAATATCAGCAACTTTTTGCAGGGCATACCAAAAGAGCGGCAAATTCATGTCTCTTATGAATCCCTGGTATCAAGTCCTGAACCTGTGATGCAGCAGTTATGTGACTTCCTCAAGGTGGACTTTCACCAGGCATTGCTCAGCCCCTATGATCAAAGCAGCAAACGTATGACGGACGGTGTGCATCAGGTGTCCCGTATGCTCGGGGATGTGAAATTCCACGGCCATAAACAGATCGACAGCCGCTCGACCCATGCCTGGAAAGAGAAACTCGATCACGATTATTTAAGCGATACCGTATGGCAGCTAGCCGAGTCCCTCGGTTATAAACGCCTTGAGCAAGGGGAACTTTCTAAGACAGGTAAAAACAAAAACCGGCAAGTTATTGCTGCTGTTGATAAAGCCGAACGTTTGCCCTTGTCGTATTCGCAGCAACGCCTCTGGTTTATCGACAAGCTTCACGGTGCCAGTCCCCAATACAATATTCCGCATGCTTTGCGGATACAGGGCAAGTTTGAGCCACAAGTTGCCGAGCAGGCGATAGCGGCGCTGATCCAGCGACACGCCATCTTGCGCACCGTGTTTTTGGAAGATGAACAAGGCCCGAAACAGGAAATCAGAGAACAAGTTGCTTTCACACTCGGCTGTCACGATTTGTCGACCCTGCCCCGGGATAAGCAAATTGCTGAAGTCGAGCAATTGGTTGCCGCGGATGCCCGCAAGGCATTTGATTTATCCGGTGATCTTATGGTTCGGGCAAGCTTTGCCCGTCTGGCCCCGGACGATGGCGTACTGTACTTGTGCATTCACCACATCGCCTGTGACGGCTGGTCGATGAGAATTCTTATTAATGAATTCTCAGTCCTCTATCAAAGCCTGTTACAGGACAAGCCTTCTCCCCTGCCCGAACTGCCCATAGGTTATGCCGATTTTGCTGCCTGGCAAAGGGCGAGGTTACAGGGAGAGCGCTTTGACAACATGTTGCAGTATTGGGATCAACAACTCGCCGATATCCCCAATTTACATAGCCTGCCTCTGGACTTTACCCGTGGCAAAGAGAAAAGCATACAAGGGGACATAGTGCGTCAAACCTTGCCCAGTGAAACGGCAAAGTCGCTGCAGAAACTGGCGCAGGATCACGAAATGACCAGTTTCATGCTGTTACAGGGCATGCTCAGCCTGGTATTGTCCCGTCATGCAAATAATCACGATATTGTTCTGGGCACATCGGTTGCCAACCGTATTCATACCGAGCTTGAGCCCCTGATCGGTTTCTTCATCAATACCTTAGTGCTGAGAGTCAATACAGAGCACAAAAGCCTGGGGCAGTATTTGGCCCATGTCAGAAAAGTTAATTTAGACGCACAGGCCAACCAGGAAGTGCCTTTTGATCAATTGGTGGACCGGTTAAACCTGGAGCGAAACCCTGCCTACAATCCTATTGCGCAGATTGTGTTTTCAATGAATACCCTGCAAGAAAGTGAACTGGCATTGACCGGGCTGAAAATTTCCTCTTTTGGCGAGCAGGATCCGCTGTCAAAGTCAGATATCCGTATCCGCGCCTTTATCGGCGAATCCGGCCTGGAAATCAGTTGGCTCTACGATAGCTCTTTGTTCACCCGCGAGCATATTAAACAGCTGAGTCGGCATTACTGTACGCTGTTGCAAAGCCTGACAGAAGTGACACAGCCAATTAATGCCTTGCCTTGCGACGAGCTAATCATGATGACGGAGCAAGAGCAAAAGGCCCTGGTCAGGGATTTTAACGCCACCGAGCTTGAGTTTGACGATAAGCGTATGTTGCCGCAGGCAATCGCGGCACAAATTGCATCGGCGCCCGGGCAAATTGCCGCCAGCTGCAACGGTCAATCCCTGAGTTATCAAAAATTGGGTGTGCTTAGTGCAAGAATAGCCAACTATATGCGCGAACATGGCATCACGGCAAATGACAAAGTGGCTATCCTGTTACCGGGCAATATCGATATGCTGGTGGCCATGGTTGCTGTTTTACAATCCGGCGCCTGTTATGTGCCTTTGCTGCAATCGCAGGGACAAGCCCGGTTAAACAGCATTATCAGCGACGCCGATATCAAGTTAGTGATCACAGACACAGACTTTCGTGCCGATCAGGTAAAAGTTTTGCCTATGAGCAATGCTGTCAGCCAAGACGACTGGTTAGCAGGTTATGGCGACACATACGATGCCGCTGCGGTGGCGCCGGACGCCGGTGCTTATATTATTTATACCTCGGGTTCAACGGGCACACCCAAAGGGGTTGAAGTAACGCATCGTGGTTTACACGACTATTGTCAGTTTGCCTTGACCAGCTATTATCACCAGGCAAACGGCTCCCTGGTGGCGACATCACCCGCCTTTGATATTACAGTACCCAGCCTGTTTCTGCCGCTGATGACCGGCAGCATGGTTAATTTGTTCGATCAGCAACAGCCGATTTCCGCCATCGCCGGCAAATTGATGGATGACAGTACCAAGCACTGGCTATTGCGCATGACCCCCATGCATGTCAAAGCCTTGCTGGAGCTGTTTACCGGTGACTTATGTGCCGGAAAACACACTTTTGTTATCGGCGGGGAAAAATTTGAGGCCGATTTGGCACAAGCATTACAGAGCAAGTTCCCCAACAGCCAGATATATAACCACTATGGACCGTCTGAAACCGTTGTCGGATGTACCTTGTTTGATGTTACCGCCAATATTGACCAGCTTAACGATGTTTTGCCCATAGGCCGGCCAATGGCCAATACCCAGGTTTATGTGATGACTAAGCAGGGGCGACTCGCGCCTAAAGGGGCGGTAGGTGAACTCTACATTGGCGGACATGGCGTGGCCAAAGGTTATGTCAATCAGCCGGGCCTAACCGCTGAAAAGTTTGTCGCCGATCCGTTTAAGCAAAGTATCACCGGCAAGTTATACCGCAGCGGCGATCTGGCTTGCTGGAATGAAAAGGGCGAGCTTTTATATAAAGGGCGTATCGATGAACAAATCAAACTGCGGGGTTTTCGTATCGAACCCGGTGAAATCGAACACGGCATAAAAGAGCACCCGTCAATTAGAGATACTGTGGTGGTGGTTAAAGCCGATGGCGAAGGTATCTCACAGCTGGTGGCTTATTTGGTAATAAAGCCGGGTCAGGCGTCAGCTGCTGATGTTACCACCGCAGTTAAGCACAGCTTAACGGAAACTTTGCCCGACTACATGGTACCGACATGTTTTGTGCCGCTGGAGGCTTTGCCGTTAAGTGCTAACGGTAAAGTGAATAAACGTGCGTTACCGGAGCCTGATGCTGCGTTGCAAGACCAAACGGTTAATGAGTTGCCGCGCAATCCGCTTGAGCAATTTGTTTATGAAGTCTGGCAGAAAGTACTGCGCAAAAAAGAGATCAGTATCAACAGCAATTTCTTTGAGCTGGGGGGGCACTCCCTGCTCGCTATTCAGGTTATCAGCCAAACGCAAAAATTATTGGGGGAAATTGTCCATGTGGCGATTATTTTTGATCATCCGGTACTGGCGGATTACACCGCTTACTTGCAGAAGCACTATAGACAAGCTTTGCTCGATAAAGGTTTGATGACGGCAGAAGATGCTGCAAAACAGACAAGCGAAGAGAAGGGCTTTGTGCTGGAGCAGACCATACTGGATCATTTCAGGACATTAATCCCGTCAACGCCGACCTTAACATCCCCTGCTAAAAAGCCGGGTAAAGCGGTCTTTTTGCTGTCCTCTCCCCGCTCCGGCTCAACCCTGCTGCGGGTCATGCTGGCAGGCAACTCGCAATTGTTTGCGCCGCCGGAGTTGGAATTACTGCAATACGATACCCTGGCCGACTGGCGGGCGGGTTTTGACGGGCGCTTTAAGTTTAGAACCGAGGGGGTATTGCGTGCTGTGATGGCTGCCAAAGGTGTCGACCTTGAACAGGCCCAAGCCCTGGTGAGTGAGATGGAGCAA
Organism: Thalassomonas sp. RHCl1; assembly: GCF_947387555.1. GTDB lineage: Bacteria > Pseudomonadota > Gammaproteobacteria > Enterobacterales > Alteromonadaceae > Thalassomonas. The sequence goes on along the minus strand of NZ_CANDNZ010000016.1, from coordinate 55,512 downwards.
AAAGGCATGAGTGTCGGTGAATTTTATTGCCAGCTCCAGGACTGGATCCCGGGGCGCATCCTGGTGGATAAAACCCCTTTTTATTCTTACCATCCGGACATCCTGCAACAGGCGGAACAGCTGTTTGAAGAGGCGCATTATATTCATTTGACCAGGCATCCGTATGCCATGATCAACTCCTTTGAAAAAGCGCAAATGGATCAGATCCTGCACTTGAAGCAACATGACTATACTACCCGTCAACTGGCGGAAATTGTCTGGACAAACTCGCAGCAAAACATTCTCTCTTTCCTTGAAACCATACCCGGGGAAAGGCAACATCAAATTGCTTATGAGGGCATGCTGGCTTCACCGCAGCAAGAAATGCGCAAACTGTGCGATTTTATCGGGGTACCTTATGAGCCGGCCATGACCAACCCTTATGCAGAGGACGCCGGCCGGCAAAGAATGACCGACGGGGTGCACTCGACGTCACGTATGATAGGTGATGTTAAATTCCACACTCACAAGGGCATAGACACAAAAGCGGCTAGTGCCTGGAAGCAGGTATATCAGGAAGACTTCCTCAGCACGCAAACCTGGGGTACGGCAAATGCCCTGGGTTATGAAAACGAACTGGCGGGTGAAAGCACGAAAACAAGGGCAAGCGATAAGGATTTGGTTATCAGGCCGGTGACTGATCGCACAAAGCTGCCGCTCTCTTTTGCCCAGCAGCGTTTATGGTTTATCGATAATATGCTCAACGGCAGCCCTCACTATACCAACTTTAAAGTATTAAAGGTTAAAGGAGACTTTAACCTTGATGCGGCAGAAACGGCAATGGCGCGCATTATCCAACGCCATGAGTCGTTAAGAACCGTTTATAAAGAAACCAGTGAAGGGCCTGTACAGCTGATCAGTGACAAGGTGGCATTTGCCATCGAAAGACATGATGTCGAAAATCTCACTGCAGACGAACAAAAAGTACATATCAAGGCACTGCTTAAACAAGCCGGTCAGCGGGTGTACGACCTGTCGAAAGATTTGCTGCTTAATATGGGCTATATCCGCTTAAGCGATAATGAAGGCATACTCTGGTTAAGCAACCACCATATTACCTCCGACGGCTGGTCGGTAGGGGTACTGATCAAGGAATTTGTTGCCCAGTACCAGGCAGCAAAACAGCATCAAGGAGATCCCCTGCCGCCACTTGAAGTGCAATACGCAGATTTCGCCCATTGGCAGCGCAATTATCTTAAGGGAGAAATCCTGGAGCGGCAGTTGGCCTATTGGCTCGAGCAATTAGCCGATATCCCGGAGCAACATGCTATCCCGTTGGATAAACCAAGGCCCCAAGTGAAAAACCACAATGGCGACAATGTGCAAAGTCAGTTGCCGCCGGCGTTATGTTCGGGGTTGAAGCAATTGGCACAGCAGCAGGGGTTAACCTTGTTTATGCTGCTGCAAGGTGCATTGGCACTGATGTTATCCCGTAACAGCACCAGCAAGGACATTGTTATCGGTTCGCCTATGGCTAACCGCACCCATGCCCAGATAGAGCCCTTGATCGGCTTTTTCGTCAATACCCTGGTGCTCAGGACCAATACCGATTTTGATAATCTGGATGACTACTTGCAGCATGTCAGAAAAGTGAACCTGGATGCGCAAAATCATCAGGATATTCCTTTTGATTATCTGGTTGAGCACCTCAGTGTCGGCCGTAACCTGTCTTACACCCCGGTGTTTCAAATCGTCTTTAATATGGGCGCCAATGAGAAAAAAGATATCGACATTCCCGGTCTGCAATTCTCCAACCTGGGGCGTGATGACACTTATGTTAAGTTTGATCTGCAAATTATCGCCCAGGAAGGCGATGAGGGGTTGTTTATCTCCTGGTTATACGATACCGCCATTTTTAACCGGGACAGAATAGAGAATTTCAGCCAGCAGTTTGAACACTTGCTTGCCCGTATGGTTGAAGCACCGCAAGCACCATTGCGGCAAATCACCGCCCTTGGAGCAGCGCAAGTTAAGCAACTGCTTAGTGATTTCGCCCCCGGGCCTATGGCTACAACCCAAGCGTGCTTTTTACATCGTCACTTTGAAACCCGGGCGCAGATAAACCCGCAAGCCACCGCCGTGATATGTCAGGGGCAGAGACTCACCTTTGGTGAGCTCAATGCTGCTGCAAACCGCCTGGCACATTATCTTTGCGCCGAATTTGGCAAAACAAGTGCCGCAAACCCTGTTAATGTCGGGGGGGGAGCGGACTTCCCACGTCTTGGTTTGCTGCTCGAGCGCAGTATCGATACCCTGGTCGCTATCTTAGCCGCACTTAAAACCGGTATTGCTTATGTGCCGGTAGATGTAAATGATCCCAAGTTACGCCAGCAGCAAATCTTTGCCGATGCGGATATTAAGCTTTTGCTTATCCATAGCAGCCAGGCAGATAAAACCGCCGGCACCGGGGTGGCTAAGCTGGTCTTGGATGATGAAAATACCCGTCGTCGTTTGTTGGAGTATTCAAGCGATAACCTTATGGACGTGGAAAACAGCAAAGACCAGCCTGCCTATATCATTTATACCTCAGGCTCCACAGGCAAGCCTAAAGGTGTCGTTAATAGCCAGGGTAATTTGCGTCATTTCTACCACGGCTTTAGCGAGCAGCTGTCTCATTTTGAGTCAGTACAGCAAAGCCCCTGGTTGTGGAATGCCTCATATGCTTTTGATGCCTCTATAAAAAGCTTGGTTGCCTTGGCAAGCGGCCGCCAGCTGGTGCTGGCCAGCCAGGATGAAGTCAAAGACCCCGGGGCTTTGGCGGGGTTAATTGCCCGGCACCAAATCCAGGTCTTTAACGCCCAGCCCCTGCTAATGGAATATATCCTGCCCAAGCTCGAGGAACTGGGGTTAAATATCAATCTGATTGTCAGCGGCGACAAGGTCAGCCCTGAACTTTGGCAACGAATTGGCAATTACTGCACGCAAAGCGGCACGCAAGCCATTAACGCTTATGGCCCGACCGAAACGACGGTTAATGCCAGCTATGCCCTTATTGATTCACGACAAAGTGTCAACATCGGCCGTCCTATGCTCAATACCCGGGCTTTCGTCCTGGATCAGGCGTTGCAGTGTGTACCAAAAGGCGCCGTGGGTGAGCTGTATGTCGCCGGTGACGGTGTTGCGCTAGGTTACCTCAATCGTGAGCAATTAACCGATGACAAGTTTCCCCTTTTAACTGTGGCAGAGAAGGTTCGTGCTTTTGCTACCGGCGATCTGGTTCGTTACTTAGCGGACGGAACTCTGGAGTTTATCGGCCGTGTTGATAATCAGGTCAAGATCCGCGGTTATCGCATAGAAGTGGATGAAATCACCTCAGTGCTCAATAGCCTGAGCCAGGTTGAAACCGCTCTGGTGTTGCCTGGCCTGGAGCAGGATGTCACCCGTAAGCTGGTTGCTTACCTGGTATTGACTGAGCCTCAGAGCCGGGCGGAGCAGTTGGCTGGCATTCAATCCGAGCTCGCAAGCCGCTTGCCTGATTTTATGTTACCGGCACAATACCTGGTCTTACCTGAAATGCCTGTGACCGCAGGCGGTAAACCAGATGTCCGGGCCCTTTCCCAGACTAAGCCTGAAGTCTTGGCATTATCCTCTGAGAATGCTGGCACAAGCACGGCGAAGCCGATGGCAGAACAGGTGAATACGGCTGCAGAGGGCAGTGATGACGTCGAACAGCAGCTTGGGGAAATCTGGTGTGCCATTTTGAATATTCCGTCTGTGGCTGCAAAAGACGACTTCTTTAAATTGGGAGGTCATTCTTTGCTGGCCATGAAACTGCTGACAGAAATTGACAGCAATTTCGGGCTTCGCCTCAGCGTACTTGAGTTGTTTGATAATATCACCCTGGGGGCTCAGGCCGGACTGATCCGCGCCAAAATGCCGCAACTTGCAGGGCAAGAGCCGGCAGCTCAGACAGACTCAGCCGATAAAGAGACCATCACCGTTGAAATAAGAAAAATCTGGCAACAGCTGCTGCAGCTGGAACAGATATCGGTGGAGGATAATTTCTTCAAAGTCGGAGGTCATTCCCTGCTTGGCATGAAGTTGATGCGCGAGCTCAGTCAATGCTTCCAGGTCTCGCTGGTGGTCAGGGACCTGTACCTGAATTTGACCCTGGGGGGTCAAGTTGACTTGATCATGGAAAAATTATCACAGCAACAAATCTCACCGGTGCAAGCACTTGATGATGGCTTTACCCGGGCGGTTAAACAAGCGGGTAACTGTATCCTTAAACTCAATGAATCCGGAGGGCAGCGCAATATCTTCTGTTTGCATTCCCGTTTGGGCAGCGCCCTGGTTTATTCAGATCTGGCGGGTGAGCTAAGCGATATTGCCAGCTGTTATGGCTTACAGCCTCCCTACATCTATACGGATGACTACCCGACCAGTTTCACTGAGCTTGCTGCCTTCTACATTCGTTTAATGAAACAGGTTCAGCCTGCCGGGAAATATTACCTGCTGGGTTATTCACTTGGCGGCAGTCTTGCCTATGAAATTGCCGCGCAACTGCAGGCCCGGGGAGATGAGGTGGCCTACCTGGGGATTTTGGATACCACGCCGGGTAAAAAAGGCAATCTCGCCCTGAACGACCCCTGGTATTTGCCGCTGCAAAAAGCCCACCGTGACTTTGCCGACTTTAGCTTCGACAACTGGGAACTGTTGGCGAAGTTTAATGAAGAACAAGGTATAGAGGCGCTTGAACGTGAGCTGATAAACCAGGCTGTGGTGATTGAAGGTATAGAAGCACACCAGCTTAAACGTTACCTGAAGTATTTCTGTGAAATCGCCCGGGTGCGCAGCAGACATGTGCCGCCAAAAACCGGCATCGACATAGATTTATACCAGGCAGAAACAAGGGAACAGGGAGCCCGTGAAAACCGCAGCGAACTGTTGGACTGGGATCTGGTGACATCCGGAGAGATACGTTTGACCTTGGCCCGGGGCAATCACAGCAGCATCCTGATGCCACCAAATTGCCAGACACTGGCCAAAGAAATAGCACAACAAATATTAAAAGGGGAAGCAAATGAGCACAGCTGAAATGACTGACGCGATCGAGATCAAGCGGTTTTGTGGACTGGATATGCTGGTTCAGGTTGAACAAACCGGCATCAAGCCGCTTGATTGGGCTCAAGAGCACGGTGAGGCCATCGAGCAATGGTTGCAAAGTAAAGGCGCACTGCTGATCCGGGGGCTTGATCTTGCCAGCAGCCGTCAGTTTGGCAAGTTGCTCAGCCAGCTGTTTTCAGGGGAGCTGCTTTCCTATAATTTGCGCTCAACCCCCAGGACAGAGTTGCGCGGCAATATCTATACCGCGACTGAGTACCATAGCGATCAGCTCATTGTACAACACAATGAGCAAGCCTATACCAATGTCTGGCCTATGCGCCTGGGGTTTTTCTGCATGTTGCCGTCGGCTGAAGGCGGAGAAACCCCCATTGCCGACAGCCGGATAATTTTAAGCAAAATTCCACGGGAAATTCGTGAAAAATTCGCTGCCAAAGGCATTATGTATGTGCGTAACTTTTCTGATATCGACCTGCCATGGCAGGAGGTTTTTAACACTCAAGACAGGCAGGAGGTTGAAGCCTACTGCCACGAACATGATATTGAATTTCAGTGGTTAGACAACGGCGATTTGCGCACAAGGCAGATACTTCCCGCTATCTGTAAACATCCAGTTACCGGGGAGGAATTGTGGTTTAACCAGGCGCATTTGTTTCATGTTTCCACCCTGGAGCCGGCCATTCAGAAAGAGTTGCTGAGTTCGCGTGGTAAAGAGGGACTGCCCCGCAATACTTACTTCGGCGACGGCAGCGAAATTCCCGATGAAACCGTAAAAATGATCCGCGACATTTATCAAGAAAACAAAATCGCTTTTGTGTGGCAAAAAGGCGACATCCTGTTATTGGATAACATGCTCTACAGTCACGGCCGGGAGCCGTTTAGCGGCGAACGCAAAATCCTGGTGGGGATGGCGCACGCATTCCAGAACAAGGGATAAGGAAGACAAATGAATTATTTCTCCGCATTTATTACTGAGCTCGATTATGCCTATAACAATGTGCCTTTTTACCACAAAAAACTGACTGAGTTGGGCATAGTACCCGGAAACATTAAAACCGAGCAGGATTTGGCCAGGTTACCCTTTACCACGAAAACGGATTTTAGAAAGAATTTTCCCAAAGGTATTTTAGCCGAGGGTTTTACCTTGAATCATCCTATGGTGGTTTCCAGTCGCAGCTCGGGCACTACCGGGGAGCGGTTGATCACCATTGAATTGGGGATGTTTTTATTGCAACGGGCTTTGCAATGCGCGCAAGTCAATCCGGCCATTCTCTCGGCCTTTAGCAAAGAGGGGCGAAAAATTGCCCGCTTTGCCGCCCCCAACTGTTCGGATGTTGAATGCGCCAACCCCAACAGCAGCATAGAAGACAGGATTTTAGCCGATAATACTTTGGTCTTGCCTGTTTATCATGATCTGCTGACTACGTCTGAGGCCATGATAGATAGGGCTATTGAGGAAATTTCCAGTTATCAGCCGGATATGTTTTATGTTGATCCGACACATTTTGCCTTTCTGTTAAGGCAGTATCAAAAACGCGGCTTAACGCCGCCAGATATTCCCTGTATGACCTCATATACGGCAGCCAGCCATATCAGCCGAAGACAAATAAAGGCCTTTTACCCGCACCAGTCCCATTATGGTGAATTGCTCTCTTCTACCGAGTTTGGCTGGATTGCCATGACCTGTCCCCACGGCAATATGCACCTCAATCAAAGCAGTTTCTTTTTTGAATATCTGCCGGTAGCGCTTAACTGCGCCGAAGACAATGCATTAGTTGAACTTTGCATTTCCAGTTTAGATCAGGGGGCTTCCCCCCACCTGCGTTATCGCACCGGCGATATTGTCAGCCTGGTCGACGGGACTTGTCCGTGCGGCAGTGCTCATCAGTCGATAAACATGCACGGCAAAGCCTGCCATTTTTTAAGTTATAACCAGCAACCGCTGCTCTCGCCAAGGCAGGTGGACGACCTGCTCGGGGACGCCCCCTGGCTGGACTTGTATCAACTGGATCAACGAACAGATACTGAGTATTTCTTCAAAATGATCGTTAACAGCCGTTATCAGGCGGGCATGGAAGCGGATTTCCTGGAGGCATTCAGGGCCGCGGCAGGCATTGATTTGCAAATAGAGGTCAGTGTGGTGGATTACATAGCCACGGAGCGTTCGGGTAAATTCCAGACGGTCAGGCGAGCACAATAAAGGCGAGAAACTATGATAAAGGATATAAAAATGAAGCATGAAGACAATCTGGCGCCCTTGCCTGGAGTGAAAACCAGCCTGTTAAGCGAAACTGAGTTCCCTCTGGTTATCGAATCAGCATCCGGCGATGTAGATATTCATACCTGGCTCGACAACAACAAAGCCTTGCTGGATAAATACCTGCTCAGCTACGGCGCCTTGTTGTTTCGCGGCTTTAATTTGGGGGAAGTTGACAGGTTTGAGTCGTTTGCGAATAAGGCCAGCACCAGGCTTATTGGCAAATATGCCGATTTACCGGAAGAAAGAGGCACTGACTTCGTATATAAATCAACACCCTACCCTGATGATAAAACCATCTTTTATCATAATGAAAGTTCACATATGAAGCAGTGGCCAACCAGGCAGTTTTTTGCCTGCGTGCTTCCTTCCGTTGAAGGCGGTCAAACGCCGATTATCGACAGTCGTTTGTTTTATAACAAGTTACCAGAGGACTTTCGTGTTAAATGCGAGCAGTGGGGGTTAACCTATATCCGTAACTTTATTCCCGGGCTGGATGTGAGTTGGCAGGATTTCTTCAAAACCACAGAGAAAGAAGCCGTTGAAGCCCACTGCCTGGCTGACGGCCTGGAATGTGAATGGTTATCCCACGGCAAGCTGCGAATTTCGAAAACCGTGGAGGCGATAAAAAACCATCCGAAAACGGGGGAGAAAATCTTCTTCAACCAGGTGCAGTTACATCACCCTTTTTTCCTTGATGAGATGGAGCGGGATGCGCTACTGGAACTTTTTGGTGTCGACGGCTTACCGCGTAACGTGACTTTCGGTGACCGCTCTGAGATTTCAGATGCCCAGGCCCAGGCCCTGCTTAATATCTGTGAGCAAAACAGCATTAAATTTTACTGGCAAAAAGGCGATCTGCTGATGGTGGATAACATGCTGATCGCACATGCGCGTTTACCGTTTAAAGGTGACCGTAAGATTCTCGTTGCCATGGGGGATATGATGGAATTAGACCAAGAAGCGGCTATCGCCTAAACAGGGAAGGTTAATCAGATGACAAATAATAAATATGTATTGGATGTTGCCGAAGATTTTCCGGCCATAGGGCTGGAACTTGACGGCACCAAAGTGACCTACCTGGACAATGCGGCCACGACTTTAAAACCTAAAGTCATGGTTGATGCCGTCAATGAATATTACCTGGGCATTTCTTCCAATGTCCACCGCGGTAAAAACTATAGCCTGGAGCTGGTTTCCAACCGTTATGAGCAAACCCGTTATCAAGTTGCCGATTTATTATCCTGTGCGGGTAACGAAGTGGTGTTTGTACGTAATACCACCGAGGGGATCAATCTTGTCGCCCACGGACTGGAATTAAGCAAGGAAGATAAGGTGGTGGTGTTTAGCGATGCCCACCACTCAAATCTGCTGCCCTGGATGGAGAAAGCTACTACCCATGCGGTAAGGACCCGGGCAGACGGCGGCCTGGATTTAGCGCATTATCATGAGTTGTTAAAACTCAGGCCTAAGGTGGTGGCGCTGAGCCACTGCTCCAATGTCACCGGTGTTTATAGCCCGCTCGATGATCTGGTTAAAGCTGCCAAAGCCATTGGCGCCATAGTGGTTGTTGATGCCGCCCAGTCACTGCCCCATCGCCGGGTCAATATGAAGCAGCTGGATATCGATTTTCTTGTCTGCTCTGCCCATAAAATGCTCGGTCCCACCGGTATCGGCATATTAGCGGGTAAAGGCGAGATGCTAGAGCGGCTTAAACCCATGCTGTTAGGCGGCGGTATGGTGGACTGGGTTGAGTTAGATAACTACCGGCTGCGTAAAATCCCCCACAGGTTTGAGGCGGGTACCCCGAATATCGCCGGGGCATATGGACTTGGCGCAGCCATAGATTATTTACATCATGTCGGCTTTGATAATATCGCCGGCCACGATCAAGCCATGGGCCGGTTGATGCTGGATATGGCGCAGCAAAGGGATTACCTGCAGGTCATAAATAGCGACACCAAGGCCGATCGCGGTGCGGTATTGAGCCTTACGGTGCCGGGGACGCCCAATTTAGACGATGTTGCCAGAACCTTAAGCGACTCTTACGGCATTATGTGCCGCAACGGTCACTTGTGCGCCCAGCCTTATGTCTCTGAACAAGCCGACAGGCAAGTGTTGCGAATATCTGCTTACCTGTACAACACGGATCAGGACATCAAACTTTTCTTTGATGCCCTGGACGAACTGGCAAGTTTCATGTTCCGATAAAATAAATCTTTCTTATTGAATTAGTTAAATAATTCTCTTTGTTGGGAGGCAGAATAAGTGAATCATGTTATTAAATGTTTGTCGCATCAATTGCGTCGGGCAATTTGTTTTATTACTGCAGACAGTGCTATTGTGGCTGTTCATTGCGGGCAAAAAATCAAGCGCTTGTTTGTAGCAGTGAGTGATCACTGGAATATGCAAAGTGAATGCTTAACAGAAGTTAAAGGATGATGTTTCCATGGATTTTGTAAAACAGAAAAAAGAGCCTCAAAAGAAACACTATTATCAATGGGGTGGCTTGTTTGGTGTTGCGGTTTTGATGGTTTGGCTTTTTGTTCAACCTTCAAGTTCGCAAAAAGTTTTCAAAGAAAATGTAACCTTCGGAGAAATTAAAAAAGGCGATTTACAGCTGCAAATTGAAGGTTACGGCGTACTTCGTTCCAACAGGCAAAAGCTGGTTACCGCCTACTCGGGTGGTACGGTGGAAGAAATCCTGCTTAAACCCGGGGCGGCGGTCACACCCGAAAGTATCATTTTGACCTTAAGTAACCCGGCCCTTGAGCAGGAAGTTGAAACCAGCAGGCAGGAGTTGGAGCAGCAGCAAGCCAACCTTCGTCAGATCCAGCTGAACAACAAGCGGGAGTTTTTATCCGAAAGAGAGCGTTACGCTGCAATTGAAGCGGATTATGAAATTGCCAAAGTTAACCGGGATGCCCAGGAGAAACTTGCCGCCCAGGGCATAGTGTCGGCGATTAATCTCAGGGAAGCCAAGATAGAAGAACTGCAGCTGGAAAAGCGTCTTGCTATTTTGCAAGAGCGTATCCACCACCTGGAAAAAGTGCACCAGGAAGCGGTTGTGGTCCAGGGGCAAATTATTAAACAACACCAGGGCAGGCTCAATGCCCTGGTTTTGCAGCTGGAGAAATTATCTGTTAAGGCCAACCTTGCCGGTGTCCTGCAAAGAATGCCGGTTGAATTGGGGCAAAATGTCAGCGCCGGGGAGCAGTTGGCGGTGATTGGTTCGACTAAAGATCTGGTGGCCATGCTGCAAGTACCGCAGACCCAGATCTCTGCCATAAAACTGGGCCAGGTGGCTGTCATCGATACCCGCCAAGATATCATTAAGGGCCAAGTTAAACGCATTGATCCTGCGGTGGAAGAAGGCAATGTTACGGTTGAAATTGCCCTGCTTGATACCCTGCCCGACAGTGCCAGGCCGGAGCTTGATATTGACGGTACTATTATCACCGACGTGATCAATAATACCTATTATATCGAGCGTCCGGTGAACACCCGGGAGCATTCTACCGCCACCATCTTTAAGGTCAATGAAGACAAAAGCCAGGCACAGGCCACGCAAATCACATATGGGGTGGGCACTGAGCGCTTTATCCAAATTTTGTCGGGTGTTAATGACGGCGATATCGTCATTTTATCGGACATGAGTTCATACCAGCAGCATTCACAACTGAGCATCAACGGTTAGTTTATATAAAGGATTTAACATGGAAAATAAAAATAATAGCCAAATAAGCATGCAGGGCATAACCAAAGTTTTTAGCACGGCGGAAGTGGAAACCCACGCGGTAAGCGACATTAACCTCAGCATCGCCAAGGGGGAATATGTCTCTATTTCCGGCCCGTCAGGCAGTGGCAAATCTACCTTGCTCTCTATTCTTGGTTTGCTGGACCAGCCAACGAGCGGCAGTTATATCATTGAAGGGCAAGACGTCAGCCGCCTGACGCTGAAACAGGCGGCGGCGGTGCGCAACCAGAAGTTGGGTTTTGTGTTCCAGCAATTTAACCTTATCGACGAATTAAGCGTGTTTGATAATATTGCCTTGCCTCTGCGTTATGCTCCTGTGCCCGTGGGGGTTGAAGATGCCCATCAGCTTGTCCAGGCTTGCCTGGCAAAAGTGGATATGAGCCACCGCATGCACCATAAGCCGAATCAGCTATCCGGCGGGCAGCAGCAACGTATCGCCATTGCCCGGTCACTGGTTTCCAATCCCGCCGTTTTGCTGGTGGATGAGCCAACCGGGAATCTGGACAGTAAAAATGGCGACATGGTGATGGATATGCTGCAAAAGCTCAATGATGAGGGCACCACCATTTGTATGGTGACCCATGATCCCCGTTATGCCGACCTGGCAAAACGGCAATTGCATCTTCGCGACGGTAAGCTGCTTGATGAGGCTATGACCTCGATGCAGGAGGCGGTATGAGGAACTGGCTGACTAATTTGAGCTATGCATGGCAAAATCTCAAGCTCACCCCGGGCTTTATCGTTATTGTCGCCTCCATATTGGGATTAACCATAGGGACTCTGATCGCGGTATTTAAGCTGAATTACCTCTTGTTTGCCAAACCTTTGCCGTATCCGGATCAAGAGCGGCTGTTTAAGCTCGAATATGTGATCCACAACGAGCATCATCAGGGGGTTTGGGGCGGACATACCTACCCGGGTTCGATAAAAATGTACGAAGACAATGATGTGCTCGAACAAGTTGGCCTGGTTTACCGGGATACGCAAATGCTCACCAGCCATGGTGAGCAACCGACAGTTGATACCAGCTTCGTCACCCCGGAATATTTTTCCATGACCAATGCTTCTGCGCGTCTGGGGCGGGTTTTGCATCAAAGTGAAGCCCTGAAAACCCATAAGAAAGTGGCGGTGATAAGCTACCGGGCCTGGCAGGAACTCTTTGGCGGAAATGAAAATATCCTCAACGAAAAACTCTCTCTCAACGGCTCCCAGTATGCCATTATCGGGGTATTAAAAAAGGACTATTTGGAGCCGGAAATAGGTCCCGTGGGGCTAAAAACAGATATCTTTTTACCCTGGGATATGAACACGGCCGTGAGCCGGGTAACGCGGGCATGGGACGGATTCTTGTCAAGAATTAACGTTTTTGCCAAGGTGAAAGAAGGGGTTTCGGTGAATCATGCCCAGGATAGGTTGTCGGCGCTGATCAACCCCCATTTTAAGCAAAATACCATGCAGGAGCCGTCTTTTAAAAGCTATTATGCCCGTTATCAGCTGATCCCGCTTAAGTCGGCTATTACCGGAGACAGCGGAAAAATTTCTCTGCTCTTGCTTGCCGGGGTCCTTATTCTGGTTACCATGGCGGCCACTAATATCCTGAATCTGTTTTTATCGCGTGTGGTGCACCGGCAAAGGGCATTGGCGATCCATGCCGCACTTGGCGCAAACTCTGTGCACCTGTTTAAGAGCCTGTTTACCGAAAGCGTGATTATTATGGGGATCACCTGGATTGTGGCTCTGGTTCTGGCGCAATTGAGTTTTGTGACATTGAGAGATATCGCCTCCGAATTTTTGCCTTTCACCCAGGAGTTGAGTTTAGATTTGATCAGTGCCGCCTTCGGCCTGGCGGTGACGTTATTGCTGGCGGTGATCTTCGCCTTAATGAGTATCAAAACCATCAAGTACCGCGAATTAAACAAGGTGCTGCAATCAAGTGGCAAGGGCTCAGGTTTACAAATTTCCAAACGTACCCAGCAAATGCTGATCGCCAGTCAAATCTGTCTTGCCATCATACTCTTATTTGCCAACAGCCAGTTATTTAAGCATTCGATAGCTTCTATCAACCAGGACTTGGGCTTTGAGCCTAAAAACCTGTACTTTGTGCGCTTTGCCTCCCCTAAAGGCCGGCTCAGCCACGAAGAAGCCAAGCCCTTGGTCATAGCCATGAAGAAAAAGCTGGCAGCGCTTGATGAAGTGGAAATCGTCAGCAGTATCAGCAACCCCCCTACCCGGATCTCCGGCCGTGTGCCGTTAGCCGCCAACCAGAACTTTAAACCTGCCTTTAAACCGTCTTTTAGGGGAACAGATGAACGCCATTTTGAAACTTTGGGCATGAAAATGCTTCAGGGGCGCAATTTTACCCCGGCAGAAGCGGCCGATGGCGCCAAGGTTATTATCCTGTCGGAGTCCCTGGCAAAAGCGATAGCGGTGAATGAAAATCCGATAGGCATGACCGTTTATTCCGAAGATCATAATAAAGTATCGACCTCCTACCGGGTGATCGGTGTCGTTGAAGATATTGCCCTGCCCCACAGCAGTGAAACAATGAGGGCGTTCAGGGCGGATGGTAATTTTCACACCGGCTTTATTTTTTCCGTGCGTGAAGGTTCGGCCATTTCGTTAAACAAAATCAAAGAGGCGATCGCCTCAGTAGACGGCTCATTCAGGGTCTCGCGCTGGAACAAGATGGAAAGCGAGCATTTTAACCTGATTAAAATGGATTATGTGGTGGCTAACATTACAGCGGTATTGGCGATTTTGTCTTTGATTCTGGCGAGTATCGGTATCTACGGTATTGTCAGTTATAACACTAAATTGAAGCAATATGAGTTGGGCGTGAGAATGGCTTTAGGGGCAACTCCACAGCATGTTCTCTGGCAAGTATTTAGTGAAAATGGCAAGGCCGTGGGCATAGGCATTATTTTGGCCGCGGTTGTCGGCACCGCTATTTATGGTGTTGCCAGACAACATCTTGATAGCTACATTAGCTTGGACTTGTCAACGATAGCCTTTACTTTAATTTTTACTTGTTTGTTTATCCTTGTTGCAACCTATACACCGGTGCGCTCCATCATCACCAAGTGGCCTGTTGCTTCATTAAGAGCCGGCGCTGATCATTAATGGGCCGGCAGCAGTAGGTTCTGGTTAAAAAGCATTGGTGCTTAGAACAGGTTCAACTGGCACTATGCCGGCAGGTTTGAACATCCGGTCAGTTTGTTTTTAACCGTGACCTGTTACTCCTTGCCGCAAGTTTAATCCCCGCATAATTTCGCGGGGATTTTTATATAAAAAAGCTTTTACGTTGTGGTTCTTTTTCGGTGAAACTTTGTTTTTGTAAAGTAGGTTATCACTTTAATTTTATTGGTTATGGCCTAAGGTAACTAATAATAAAATGAGCCTGAATCCACAGGGGAGGTTTGTCATGAAAAACTTGCTATTGCCTTTAATATTGTTGTTTGCCTTTACACTGCAAAACAGTTTTGCAGCATCAAACTTACCGTCTTTAGCCAATGTTCAAGAATGGAAAATTAAATGGGGAGGTCGTCCCAGAGATCCTTTTGTTGCCCCTGACGGTAAAGTGTGGTTTTGCGGCCAGGCCGGTAATTATATTGGCCGACTTGATCCCAAAAGTGGGGAATTATCCCGTTTTGAAGTGCCTGAAAACAGCCATCCCCATAATTTAATAATCGATGGCCGTGGCGTGGTTTGGTATGCCGGGAACCGTAACGGTCATATAGGGAAAATTTCCCCGGGCAGCGGCGAGGTTGAAAAGTTCTTGATGCCAGAGGGAATATCTGATCCCCATACCCTGATATTTGATCAGCAAAACAATATTTGGTTTACCGCACAAAACAGCAATGCCATCGGCAAGCTTGATACCGCAACCGGCAAGGTTACCTCTGTTGCTGCAACACAAAAGCGCTCACGTCCCTATGGCATAGCCGTTGACAGTAACAATCAGCCCTGGTCGGTACTGTTTGGCACCAATAAAATAGCCAGTGTTAATCCGCGAACCTTTGTTTTGACGGAAATCAGTTTACCCCGAGAAAATGCCCGGCCCAGACGCTTGGTAATTACCCGGGATGATAATATCTGGTATGTCGATTATGCCGGCAGTTATTTAGGTCGCTATAACCCGAAAACACAAGCTTTTCATGAATGGAAAATGCCCTCATTTCCGGGCAGTAATCCTTATGGTATGGCAGTCGATAATGATGGACGTATCTGGATTGCCGAAACCGGGCAATCCCCCAATAAAATGATGGTGTTTGACAGTCAAAAGGAAGTCTTTATTTCTTCAACTCCCATACCATCCGGCGGGGCAATCCGGCATATGTATTACGATCACAAACAGGACAAAATATGGTTTGGCGTTGATACCGGTTTTATCAGTAATATCCACTTGAACCCTTAAGGGCCGGGGTCGTTATCCCTGGTTTTAGTGCCGGAAAAGCGATAAACCCCAGGTCTGCTCACGGCAAACTTTCTGTTTGTTTATGCCCGAACCGTACGTTTACTGCCAAGGCGGGAAATATTATTTATCAGGAAATAAAATCATACTGGAGTTCTTATTTTCATCGACTACATTTACTTCACTGTTTTACGGTTTATGCAGTAAATCACGACAATCGGAATGTCAAATATCCGGAGAAGTTTAGTGATGAAAAAGTTCGTTCAAATCACCGCAGTATTCGTTATGCTGCTCTTTGGCATAATGCAAACGCTTTATGCCGAAAACTACCAAGGCGTTAAAGAATCAAAACACGGCTCCTATATCGTCATGATGGAGCTTGATCCCGTCGTCAAGTACGATGGCAGTATTCAGGGCTATCCGGCGACAAAACTGGAGACGGGGAAAAAACTGAACGCCAACAGCGCCCATGTCAAAAAGTACAGTCAATACCTCAAGCAGACACATGTCAATGCCATGAAAAATGCCGGGGTCAACCGCAGGAAACAAGTGCATAGCTATTATCATGCCCTTAATGGCTTTTCCGCCTTACTCAGCTATAAGCAAGCGATAAAGGTATCGAAGCAAAAAGGCGTGGTGCGGGTCATACCCGATGAAATGCGCTATAAAACCACCGACAGTTCGCCTGACTTTTTGGGGATAACCGCTGCCGGTGGTGCCTGGTTAAAGGGTTATACCGGTGAAGGGGTTGTTGTCGGGGTTATCGATAGCGGCATCTGGCCTGAGCATCCTTCTTTTGCCGATGACGGCAGTTACAGTGTTCCCCCGGTGAGCCTAACCGGCAATAGTTGTGACTTTGGCAATAGCGCACATAACCCGTTAGATCTCGCCTTTGAATGTAACAATAAACTTATCGGTGCCCGGCAAATGCTGGAGACATATCGGGCATTACTAGGTGCCGCGCCGGATGAATATGACTCGGCGCGTGATGATGACGGCCATGGTACCCATACCGCGTCAACCGCTGCCGGCAATGCCGGGGTTGAAGCCAATATGTTTGGCATTCCCCGCGGCAGTATTTCCGGTATTGCCCACAGGGCACATATTGTTGCCTATAAAGGTTTAGGTAATCTCGGCGGTTTCAGCTCAGATCTGGCCGCCGCTATAGATCAGGCGGTAGCCGACGGTGTGGATGTGATCAACTACTCGGTTGGCGGCGGGGCCAGTTTAACCGGCGCCGATGATATCGCCTATTTATTCGCTGCCGATGCCGGGGTCTTTGTCGCCACCTCGGCAGGTAATTCTGGCCCGGAAGCAGGAACGATAGGCGGCCCGGCTTCAGTACCCTGGTTGACAACCGTGGGGGCAAGTACCCAGACCAGGATGTTCCAGGGGACGATTGTTTTAGGTGATGGCAGCACCTATACCGGTGCGTCGATAACTTCTGGTGTCGGGATTTCTTCTTTGGTTGATGCCGAGTTTGCCGGTGGCGATTTGTGTATTCCCGGTACATTGGATGCTTCCGTTGCCGGTAAAATTGTGTTGTGCCGCCGGGGGGCTATTGCCAGGGTGGCAAAAAGCGAAGCAGTTAGCCTGGCCGGCGGTGTCGGCATGATATTGTACAATAATAATGATGTTGATAACCTGAACAGCGACAATCATGCCGTGCCTTCGGTGCATATTGACCAAACCCCGGGGTTGGCCATTAAGGCTTATATTGCCGATGTTGCCGGTTCGGCTACGGCGCGCATTGGCTGTTGTGAAAACGGTGAATGGGAATCTGCGCCGTCTATGGCGATATTTTCATCGCGGGGGCCGGATCCAGTTGCACAGGATATTATCAAGCCGGATATTACCGCCCCCGGGCACATGATTTTAGCCGGCAACAGCCCGACCCCGGATCCGGGGTCTGTGCCGGGTGAATTGTTTCAGGCAATTTCCGGCACGTCCATGTCCAGTCCCCATATTGCCGGTATTTTTGCACTGATTAAACAGGCGCACCCTAACTGGAGTCCGGCGATGGCAAAATCAGCCCTGATGACAACCGCCCATCAGGATGTCCGTGATAATGATCGTGTCTCCCGGGCCGACCCCTTTGACATGGGGGCCGGGCATGTTAACGCCGGCGGCAAAGTCAATAAAGGGTCTATTTTGCAGCCGGGCCTGGCTTATGATGCCGGTTTATTGGAATACCTGGGATTTTTATGCGGCGCTGAGCCTACGGCTTTAAGCAGCCTGACGTGCCTGATCATTGATCTTATCGGCATCCCCACAGATGCCAGCGATTTAAACCTGCCCTCTATGGGGATTGCTGAATTAGCCGGTAGTCAAACCATTACCCGTACCGTGACCAGCGTAGCCAAAGAAAACGGCTGGCGTAAGTATACCGTTGAGGTCGATGCTCCGGAAGGTTATAAAGTAAAAGTCACCCCCAATAAAATTCGCCTGAAAAAAGGCCAAAGTGCCACTTATCAGGTAAAGATCACCAATATTAATGCCCCTGTCGGTGAATGGCGATTTGGTTCACTGAACTGGCGGGAGAAAAAAAATCGTTACAATGTCTACAGCCCTATTGCGGTAAAAGGCACTCTCTTTAGTGCGCCGGATCGTATCAGCGGCAACGGCGAAAGTGGTAGCAGTAACTTTGAGATTAAGTTTGGTTACAGCGGTCTTTACGCGGCAAATGCTCATGGCCTGGTGCCGGCAACAATCACTCACGATAATGTCGGGCAAGACCCGGATCAGAATTTTGACCCCGGTGACGGTTATGCTAATGCGCATGTGATTCCCGCCCTGGGGGCGGCGGTGCTGCGCATTGCCATACCGCCGGAGGCAACTGAAGCTGATGCCGATTTGGATGTCTTTGTTTACGATCCCACCAATACTTTAGTTGCCAGCAGTACTTTAGGCGGCACCGATGAAGTGATTGAAATTTCCCTGCCGATGGACGGTAACTGGACCGTTTATGTGCATGGCTGGTCTACGCCCGGAGGTGACTCTGACTACAGTATGTATAGCTGGCTGATATCCGCGACACCGGGGGGGAATTTAGTACTCGATAGTGCTCCGTCAGGGGCGACCTTAGGGGCGATAGAAACCATAGATGTCAGCTGGAGCGGTGCAAGTGCGGGCCACTGGCATTATGGCGCCGTTTCTCATGCCAGTAACCGTGGTTTGATCGGTTTGACCCTGGTTGAGGTAGATAACCGCTAAACTGTGGCATAAGTTTTTCAGCCGGTATCGGTTGATACCGGCTCCTTTACAAGGAGGCCTGATGGCCTCCATTTCTGGCCAAGGCCGTTATGGGAACAGCACCTCAATTTTCTCCCGGCTGCGCAGGTTTGCCCGGTTGCTGTCCCAGTCACCGTTGGAGTGCGCACTCTAGTCGTTGCCCTTGCCGATCCAGCTGCTGTTGAAATTGTCTATAGTATCGGCACTTGCGGCATTGGACTGGCAGCCTGCCATCAAAAGGGAGGGTAATAATTTGGTGGTGTTTTCATTTTGTTGCTCTTAATCATTATTGTTATAAGGTACGGGCAAAGACCTGCCCGTACCTTTTCCACGGTAAATTCAGCTTTTACCTTTGGCTCGGTGTGGTAAATACCCCTTCCTGAGTGCTGTCGGTATAGTTGAGCCAAACCTTAGTTTCGCCCGCTTCGTCGGCAATGCCGGCCAATACTGCATTCTCGATAGCGTTTCTGGGCACTTCAAAGTTCCAGCCGCTGCCCAGCGTCTGACAGGCCTGCTCTGCCCCGGCCCAGGTGGTACTGGTGGCAGACAGGGACCAAAGGTTATAGATCACGCTATTGTCTTTGGAGTATAGGTCTCCGCCGGTCCATTTACAGGCGGCACGGCGTGAGTTGGAGCAGGCGGCGTCATTCCAGCGATTGTCGGCATAATCGGTTCTTAATTCGGCGCAATCTTCGCCTGAGTGGGCGTCGTTGGGCTCGCCGTCATTCCAGGACCATTGGGCGTTTTCGCGGAAACGGCCGTCATCGGTGTGGACATCGTGCAGACCGATAACGCTTTTGCCGTCCTGCCAGTAACCGATCAGATCGCTGCCGGTAATATTTAAGGTAGATGAGGAGGTCGGATAGCCGTCTTTTTCCCAGACGCGCGAGCCGTTAAGGCTGCCCGGATTTTCAAAAATCCAGTCCAGCACGTTGTGGTTATCACTGCCGCTGTAGCCGGAGAAATAGATGACATAACGTTTGCCCTTATTGAGCAGGTGTTGCCGGGTCAGTTCGGATTCGGGGAAAGAAGTGGCTTTGTCGGCACCGACATTGGCGTCGCCTGGGAAGTCGTTTTTATAATCTGTGGGCGTGTAAATATGCTCGGCGCCGACGCGGCTATTCAGCTGATTTCTCAGATCTGTGTAATACTCACTGTCTTCAAGATCGCTTTCAATATAAATAACTGCGGTTCGGGTAGTGTTTTGCTCATTCATTTCCTCGGCCCATTCCCTGAGATCATCAAGTATCGAATGGGAATTAACCGAGTCCAGGTAGCAGAATTCGCCGTGGCAAAAATTGAGATCGAGTCCAGTGGTCCACACGTGATGCACATCAAGTTCGATCCATTCCACCCCCTCGTTCATCTGGCCCTTCACCGTCATTTCCTGCTGGGGCCAAAGATCTATGTTGTACGCCTCGGAGTTATAGGAGTTGTGCGTACCTAAAAAGCTGGTGTAATAAATCGGTACATCCAGCATCAAGCGTCTTTGCAGCTCCATCGCATACTTGGCCTGGGGATCGGAAGTGTTGTTGATGTCATACTCCAGGCCAAATTGCTGGAGCATAGCACCGGCATCCGTTGCCGCCGTAGCCGACTGAACACTGGTACCGGCAACGGCCATGGCGATCAGTAATTTTAACGCCCCGGCGCCTGTTGTTGCCGGTTTTTGTTTTATCTTCGAAAAGTAATTTAATATATTCATAACTATCCTTTTGCTCTATTTATTATCATTAATTTGACCATTTGAGTGTTTTACAAAAACAGTCACTCCTTGCTGCCATTGCCGGTAGCTGAGCATTTAGCATTGCTGTCAGCTGGCAGTAAAGCCGGATCGGTAAAGATGAACCGCCATCAAGCGGTGTTCATCCATACGAATTTTTCTGCTTAATCCATGTGTGTTCTTTATATTCAATAGTCTTATTAACTGAGCGAGTGCCGGCTTTATTAAAGGTAAATAGGCTGTAAAGGCTTAATCGGGAAGAAGCTGCACTTATTGGCGCTATGCGGCAAATAACCTTGTTCGAGAGGGCCAGTAAAAGGGGAATATCAGGACAGGCCGCGATTTTATCCAAGTGCGCATGTGTACCGACAAGCCAGGTCCCTTTTAGCGAATATGCCAGGTGCTGATGGTATTTCTCTATTTTATGTTTACATACCTGTTTGCATAAGAAATACACATTGCTAAGCCCGTAAAAAGGGAAAATGTATACTGGTGATCTTTCCATGATTCATATACCTGGTTGTTATTCGTTTTATGGGCGTATATTTTTTGCCGGCACTTGGCTATATGCATAGCCTGCCTGTTTTACCTGGTATAAGAGGGGGGGTTCTACCTGGTCCGTTGATGAAGCGGTTTATCTGGACGATACTTAATCAATTAAGCCTTGTCTAGCTTTTTTGTATCTATTAATAGGAAATTTTCATTCGGTAAAATTTACCGGCTAATTTTGAGTTGAATTTACTATTGCACTTGTATTTTCTGTATCGATTAAGCCTTGTTGGGGAAATAAAGAAACGAGAATATATGGCTTTTTAAAACGCCGGCATTGCACTGGCATAAGCAATCACTCAGTCCCGGGGGCTTTGATTAAAAGTGCAATTAACAAGGTCTGCACTAGTTTATTGTCTGTGGGTTATGAAAAGATGAAATTATCCAGGAGAGCAAAATGATGGGCAAAGCCGCATAACAGCAGAGGCTCCCATTATCCCGCCTTGCTGTACCCAGGCTTTAACTGACAGCCTCAAAGGTGGAGTCCTGGCTGTAGCAGAGAACTTAATGCCCTGCCCCGGTTTACTGGCTACTGGCTATTTTGCCAGCACCAGATAATTGGTAGTCGAATCAACCCTGGAGCTGTTTTGATAATAACATTTGTTATGATCGACAAATAAATATCCGAAAAAATATTGGAGGCTGAGCTGCCGACCGATGCCGTGCGGATGGCCTATCCAAGCAAACGGCTAGGATAAACGAATAAAATCATCACCTTATTCTCTCCAATATCATTTCACTATTGATGGAGACTAAAAAGCCGAGAATGCAAATGAGTAAACCGCAAACTTCAACCCAGTTGATATTTTTTGCCTGCAGCAGGGCAAATTGTAAAATAATTGCCATGACTAAGGCTCCCAATTTGGCATAGACAGACATCGCCGGATAACTGAAATATTCGACTCCCCTGCCGTAAAACATGGTGTAGCCTGTGGTGGCGACAATGGTCACAGGTAAAGTGAGCAGGGTTATTTTTAATGCCTTTAACACTGTGAGTGTCTCGCCATTTGCTTGTGCCTGTATGCCTAAAATATTTGGTACTTGTACCGCAAGGGTTGCTACTACAAGCCAAAAAAAACAAATCATCATAGTTGCGCTTTCATCCGCTTTTGAATAAGCCGTAATTTGCTTATTGTTATTTTTTATGTTTATTGAACTGCCGCCGGCTTTAGAAATTCCCCCGGATCTGCCGGGCTATGTGCTATCAGCTGCTATAGAGCACTTGTGAATTATTTCTCCCGGTGGCTCGTTTAACAGGTTGGTAACTAAAAGGGGAAATTTGTTTTGCATTAAAGAGTGATTTGTCCCGGCGTGGGCAGGTTTGATGAACCGGAAAGACCCCTGACTGTCCCGAGTAAGAGCAAGCCAGGGGAAATAAATGGCTATTGGCCAATTCAAAAAAGCAAGTTGCCTGTGGCCGTTTATCCGGGAGTATCAGTTGATCGACTGGCATATGAAGTAAATCCGCTACTGCCCGGTATTTGCTGGTGGTGAAACTTTATCCTGATCTGTCTGGCGGGAAAATATTCCCGCAGATATGTCCGTTGCCACCAGTTAGACGTTTGCGCTCGTTCCTCTGGGGTCGTGAATCGGTACTGGTAGAGTTTGCCCCGGACAAATTTGGGCGGCGCCCCGGCAAAGGGGTTATGTGAAAACAGGGACAATACCGGAGCTGAGTCGAGCAATAAACCGTAGATAATGCCATCGATCCAGGGGGGGATATGGGGGGCCTTAAGTGCGGCAAACCACAATTGCCAGTCAAGGCGGGGTTGGTGGGGAGTTGCCCATACCGGGGCCCTGGCAATATCACCCGCCTGGTAAGGTAACTGGTAGGCTTGCCAGTGAATGCCGTCGTTTGAGCCTTCAAAGATGATCTCCAGCCGCTCAGTGGTCATCACTGCAAAGACCCCGTAGCTATTTGCCAGGTGAAACGGGGCGCTCCAGCTTAATAAATTAAGGATTTTAGGTGGCAAATCAGCAAAACGCCCGGTGTAGGCCAAATACAGTGAGCTTTGCAGCAGATAAATTAAGGCAACAATGCTGGCCAGTGATTTTCCAGCTTTGTTGAGCTTAATGACTTTTTTGCTGACGCTATCCTTGCTTATGCTAAATACCGCTTTCGCTGTATTTTGGGACCTGGCAAAGAGGTGACATAAGCGATGTAAAAACTGGTCGTCGAGCAGGAGCAGGCACAAGCTCAGGGTGAGCAAGTTAAAAAAGTTATAATTGCCGGTGGCGATAATGCCCAGTTGCAACAAACTGATGGCAATAAAAGCAATTAACCTTGGTCGGCGCGGCATCAGGATCAGCAAGGGGATGACTAATTCTACGACAAAGGTGAACAGCACTCCCGCCCTGAGCAGGATCTCCGGCAACTGATGTGCATACCAGGCAAAAATGGTTGGCAAGGGCTGGGTTTGAAAGTGAAATTCCAGTGCGGTCAGCTGTTGCCAGTTAGGATCGTCGCTCAACAGTTTTACCAGACCGGATTGCAGCATAAAACGCAGCAATAACCAGCGATATAACCAGATAAAAAGCCAGGGACGCAGCGCTAAAAAAATGGCCAGGAAGCCGGTTTCCAGCAATAGGATATCCCACTGGTAGGCCATAAAGATCTGTCCGGCACTTACTAATGAAAGATAACACAGGTACAGTAACAACAGGCTTAAAGCGGGCAAGATATTAAACAGCAACAGCAGGGACAGCAGCACACCGGCCCAGGAGACGGCCAATATGCTGATATCGCTGTCGCTCAACCAAAAAATACTCGGCAACAGCCAGTATTTTTCCCGTCCCAGGCTTTGGCTGACTGCCTCGAAGTGATCTGCCAGCGGTAATATGCCTTCTACCCCGATTAAGCCGGGGGCCTGCACCGCAAAGGAGCTAAACGCTGCCAGGTAGATCAAGGCCAACAGCCGCAAAAATACGGCTATGGTGAGCGTGTAAACCTGAGGCTGAAGTGAGGATCCGAACAGATATCTGCACAAGCGATAACAACCGTTTCTATGCTTTGCTACCAGACGATAGAGGCTTTCGCTAAGCCAGGCAAACAGGGAAAGATTACGGTAGCACCAAAAGTAAAATGTTGAATAACCGCCAAGTGACAGGGTTTTAAACGCGGCTTCGGCGCCGGTGAGGCGCTTGCCGCCTGGCAGCAATAACTGGATGGCTGCTTGAAACTCGGTTTCGCTGATCCCGGGGTAGTCTTGCTGAACCTCTTGGTAGGGACGGTAATGGATGCGATCGCCTGTGCACAGCCGGGCATAATCCACACAATACCGGCAAAAGGCGCAGTCGCCGTCGTAGATCAATACAGGTATTTTATCCGGGCTAAACTCAGGCATAGTATTGACTGTAAAAGTAAAGTAAAACCGGACAATCACCAGATTATACCGGCGTAGATGATGTATTAAGTTAAGCCGATATTGGCCATGAAAGGTAATTTATCCTAAGGTAAACTTTAGTGAGTGTTCATGGATATTTTAAGGATAGTGGACAAGAAGCTGTTATGTCAGAGAAAGGTTTTTTTATCAAGTTGATTGAGATAGAGCTGATGATCCCCTGTGCCCGGTCCCTGAAGGAAAAGCGCAGTAAATTGCAGGGGCTAAAAGAACACATTCGGCAAAAGCATAATGCCTCGGTGGCGGAAATAGGCTACCAGGATAAGTGGCAACGAGCCGCTCTTGCGGTTTGTCTGGTGGGGACGGATAAACGGCAACTGATGTCTGTTGGTGACAGGATCCACACCTTGTGCGAGCAAGGGCGTGATATTGAATTACTGGACTTTTCCCATCACTGGCTTTGATACCAATAAACCGTTTGTTGTGCCTGTTTTTTGTATTCAGGCATCCTTGGTTTTATAAAGCCGGTCTCCGGCATCTCCCAAGCCCGGCAGTAAATGGCCCTTCGCGTTTAAATCCCGCTCTTTACTGAGGGCGATGATTTTAACGTCGGGATGAAAATGATGCAGTTTTTCCACCCCTTGCTCTGATACCAGAATGCACAGCATAGTGATCTTGCCGACCCCGTATTGTTTCAAGCGGTCGACACAGGCAATGGCGGTATCTCCCGTGGCCAGCAAGGGGTCGGCCAGCAGCACCTGTTTGCCGGCAGAGGTTTTCGGGAGGCGGAAGTAATATTCCACGGTATTTTGAATAAACCTGTCCCGGTAGATGCCTATGTGTCCGGCACCGGCAAAGGGCAGCATGTTCAGTAAGCCGTCAAGCATGCCATTGCCGGCGCGCATAATGGAAACGATAATTGGCGAGTCTTTCACTTCCTGCCCCTGCATTTTTTCCAGCGGGGTCTCGATATCGACTGGCTGCAGTGCCAGCTCACTGGTGCTTTCATAAGCCAGCAGGCCGCTGATCTCATTGAGTAGCCTGCGAAACTCAGATGACTTGGTCTGTTTGTTTCTCAGCAAGGTTAATTTATGCTGTAGCACCGGGTGACGTATTATTGTTAGATTTTCCATGGTCTCAATTACCCTGCTTTGCTTATTATTACTTTGGGGTGGCTGTTGGTTGGGCATATTTAAAAAACGGTGCCGTCGCTGTCGAGTTTGAGTGGTGGCGAGCCGTCGCTCCTTAACGCTTTGGCGGCTTTTCTGCCCGCGTGCCAGGTTCCGCCTTCCAATACTTTTGCCAGCGGCAACTCGGCGGCGGATAAATGCAGTTTTTCCCGTATTTGCCCGGCGATTTTATCCAGCAATACCAGGGTTAATGCGCGCCATTCTATGATGAGTTCACTGTCGGGGCTGTGTAGCAGCTTGGCCTGGCTTTTATATTTTAGCTCGATTAATCCCCTGTCCAGCAGCAGGCCACCATTGCGATATTCTGCCAGTCCGGTGAGGTTTTCTACACCGCTCACTTTTATGCCGGCCTCTGTTATAGGTTCAATTAACGAGTAAGTCAGCCACTGGGACAGTTTATGGAAAGGCACCAGGGCGGAAAGAGGATCCTGGCTTTGCAATAACGGATATTCCCAGACATCCCCCAGGCAGGTATCGCCTATGCTGATCCTGCCGGGCCAGATCTCACCAAAACCGCTCAGTACCAGGCTGAGAATATGTTCTGCACTGATGTTTTTACCATGTAAGCGGATTAAGGCATCTACTAAATTCCCCGGCCGCTGCTGGTGAAAGATTTCTGCTTTGTTACTCAGGGCCCGGCCCAGGGCGCGCAGTAAATTGACCCGGCCGTCGATGCCGGTTAACGGATTGTTGTCACTTACCTGAAAACCTGTGATTAATTGCTCACGGCTAAAGGCGGATAATGTTTTGGCATCTGCCTGAAAAGGCTTGTTGGGGTTACTGGAGAAGGCGCCGGATATAAACATATCGAAACTGGCAATGGCGAGCCCTTCGGAGCGGCTGAATGCTTTAGCGCTTTGCGCCTCTTTATAGTGCCACTGCTCCCCTGCCCCGGCATCGAGCAGCACCGAGATCAACACCAGATCTATTTTTGCCCGGGCCTGGTCCGGGGCGGACAAGGCTTTTATTTTCTCGTTTAACACCTCGGTGCGCTTGATGCCGCCGGCGTTGAAATGAGACCAGCGGGAATGAAAAGGGATATTGAGGTCCGGATAATTCTCTTTCATTTCAGCAAGCACGTAATCGGCAACCTCAGTCAGGCGATCAAGTTTGATGTTGAAATTGCCATGTCCGTCCAGGCTGAGCTGGTAGATTTGCCAGCACCGGCTTCTGATCGCTTGTGGCGTCAGTAAGTCTTCAACCCGGTTTATCGCCTGCTCTTCGCCGCTCATGATAGGTCCCGCCCTTTGACTTTTTCCAGTTCTTCTGCGGTTAACGCCTCATCTGCGGTAAAATACCCGGCAGCTTTTTTCGCTTCAATTTCTACCTGGGCATCGTCGGGGATCAATTCATCGGGTATAGAGATCCTATGCTTTACTTCGATGCCGGATTTGATGATGGCGTTGTATTTCATGTTGCTCATGGACACCAGGCGGTCGATTTTTTTGATCCCGAACCAGTGCAGCACATCCGGCATAAATTCCTGAAAGCGGGCGTCCTGGACGCCGGCTACGCATTCGGTGCGCTCAAAATAGGTGGCGGCGCTGTCACCGCCTTTTTGTCGTTTCCTGGCATTGTAAACCAGTAATTTGGTAACCTCTCCCAGGGCACGGCCTTCTTTGCGAAAATAAACAATCAGGCCAACGCCTCCCTGCTGGGCGGTTCTTACCGCCTCTTCTATGCCGTGCATCAGGTAGGGACGGCAGGTACAAATGTCAGAGCCAAACACATCCGAGCCGTTACATTCATCATGGACCCGGCAGGTTAATTCCTTACTTTTATCGGCAAGGTCGTCAATATCGCCGAAAATATAGGCGGTGGTACTGCCAATGGGTGGTAACAGTATTTTTAAGTCCGGCCGGGTGACCAGCTCGGGGAACATGCCGCCGGTTTCCTGAAACAGAATTTTTCTCAGCTCTCCTTCGGCAATGCCAAAACGTTTGGCGATACCGGGTAAATACCAGACCGGCTCTATCGCCACTTTAGTGACAAAGACATCTTTGTTGCTTTTAACAATTTTATCGTCCGGTTTCAGGCGCCCCTTGTCAACGGCATCATAAATTTCCGGCAAGGTCAGATGGGCCTGGGTAATGGCAATGGAAGGCTGGATGTTATAACCCTGCTCCAGTTCGGGGCGGAAAACATCATCTATGCTGGCGCCCCAGGGGTCGAGGGAGATAATTTTGTCGCCGTCAAACCAGGAAGCTTTGGGCGTGATATTCACCGTTGGACTGGTGTTGGTCAGATCCGGGATATGATCCTGGGCAAAGGAGCCGGAAGCAATCGACAGTGCCCGGTAAACAGTATAACTGCCGCTGTGGGAACCGATGGCATTGCGTTTTGCCTTGCTGGAAATCGTGGCGATAACGGCGCCGCGCTCCCTCGGATCTTCGGCGCCCCAGTTGACCGGAGCCGACTCTTTAAATACCTGGTTGGCATGGGAAGTCAGGACGACATGCGCCGGTTTGCTATATTTTTTCATGGGATCTTCCTCAGGTACCAAAATACCTGTCGCCAAAATCACCACATCCGGGCACGATATATTTTTTGTCATCCAAAATCGGATCAACAACTTCGGTATATACCTGCACTTGTGGAAATTCCTGCTGCAGCTTGTTGACGGCTTCCAAAGCACAAAAAACAGCAATGATCTGTATATTATTTAAATTATAGCCCTGTTGTTTGAGCATCCCCAGGCTATAACACATGGTACCTGCGGTGGCGATCATCGGTTCGAGGATAATAAATTTTGCCTGTTCGCTCACTTGCGGCGGTACCTTAAACAGATAAGGCTCGGGCATGGCGGTTTCTTCGTTGCGTTTTACCCCGATGGAGCATAACCGGGAATTCTCGATGCGCTTCATAAAAACGGGTAACAGGCTTAAACCGGCCCGGAATATGGGGGGTAAAATGACCTCTTGTTCGATATATTGCAGCGCCATGTCATCGGCAATCAAATTAAACAATTTGTCGGCGTTTTTGCGAAATTCCTGGTAGGGAAGCGCCCTGTCCCTCAGCTGTTCAAGGCATAAGGCGCGTTCACTGCCTGCGGCATTCTCCGTACGTGCAAAGCAGGTGACATTGGCAGGTAAATCAAAATGAGGGTTTTGATCATTGGCTTGATCGTCCATAAATAGTTCCCTGAATATTTGTTATGATTAAAAACTATTATTATTCAAAGATTAATAGAGCATTTGGGTTTCAACAAGTTTCTGGAAAAATATATTGCTCAGTGTTTGGAATAAAAGCGCTTGAGGCAGATAACTGTCTTTGCCTTTAAAATATAGAAGAGGAAACCAACATCAGCCGTGAACAGTCGATTGATGCTATTGAGCTTGCCGTATTTTTATGAGGCTCTTATCGCGGCTTGAGGGGAAAGTATGGCAAAGTTGCTATTGGTATTGTGTTGCTTTTTTATTTCGCCTCTCTCTTGCGGCGAAGCTTTCAGGATAGCTTTGATCCAAAATACACCGGATCAAAAAGTTGCGGCACAAGTGCTCAAGGTGATTTATCAGCGATTAGGCATTGCGGTAACATTTGTTGAATTGCCGGGAAAAAGGGCCCTGGTCGAATCCAGTAGCGGTCAGCTGGATGCGGAAGCCCAGAGAATTTACCGGATCGGCGAGCTATATCCTGATCTGTTACGTGTACCTACCTCTTATATGACCTGGGGAGTATCGGTCTTCTCAAAAAAACACAACTTCAAGCTCACCGGATGGCTTTCCCTCAAAGGCTATACTGTCGCTATGGTCAGGGGGATGAAATATGCTGAAATCGGCCTAAGGGATGCGCAGGTGGATAATGTGGTTACGCTCGATGATGTCGGCGAAATGATGAAAATCCTGGCGGCTAACCGTGTTGATTTTGCTATTGCTTCGAGCTTCAATGGTGCTCTTCAATTGAAGGTGTTGGGCATTGAAGATATCGGGCCCTTATCTCCCGAGCTAAGTCAATTAAAGCTTTATCATTATCTTCATAAGAAGCACCGCCAGCTATTGTCAAAAATTGATGCCGTGATTAAGTCGATGAAAAGGACGGGAGAGCTGAAAAAGTTACAGCAGAAATTTATCAACGAGCTGTTGAATAATGAAGGAGCATGACGGTAAATCCGGATTAAGGAACGAATACTTGTAGCACTTGTGTCTTGATACCCTTACTTATCTGAACAATATTTCGCGCAAAGGCAGCTTTCAATTTTAGAATTCAGAAATTTCTGGTAGCTATGCGCCCAGGACAGTAAACTGGCCGAATAATCTCTAATCCTTCCCGAAAAAGAATATGAAGAAAATAATGTTTTTCTCCCTGGCTTTGCTTAGCGCCGCTGTCGGTGCTAATACGTTTCCGTCTTTGCCTGAACCCGTTAGTAATAATGCCGTAGCTAAAGTAGAGACAGAGGATAGCCGGTATTTGCTCAGTTTTATGGGCTTAGGGCCGGGAAAAGATCATCTGGCGGTTCATAATAAAGTGTGGGCATTAAAGCTTGGCCAGGAACAATGGCAGGAAAAAAGCCCTGTGCCCGGCAGTATTGAACCTGTAGGCCGCCTGGCTGCTGTCGCCGTTGGCGTAGGCCGGTTTGCTTACCTCTTTGGCGGTTATACCGTTGAAAAGTCGGGCCATGAAGTCTCTTCTCCCGATGTTTATCGTTATGATGTTCAAACCGATAGTTACCAGCGGCTTGCCCCTATGCCGGTACCTGTGGATGACAGCGTCGCCCTGGTCTATCAAAACCGTTATATTTATCTGGTCAGTGGCTGGCATAATGACGGCAATGTTAACCTGGTTCAGGTATATGATATTGAGGAAAATCGCTGGCAGCAGGCATCGCCTTTTTTAGGGCTGCCGGTTTTTGGACAGGCGGCAGCGATTTCCGGCAACACTATGTTGGTATGCGACGGTGTGGCAATCGTGGCGCATTTGAATAAACGCCGCAGTTATAAAGGTATTGCCCAATGTCTTAAAGGAATGATTAATCCTGAAAATCCAGCGAAAATCGATTGGCGGGTGATCAAACATCCCACGGGGAAAGGCCGTTACCGTATGGCGGCGACATCAACAGGCGAAGATATCGTTTTTATCGGCGGCAGTACCAATCCCTATAATTACAATGGTATAGGTTATGATGGCCGGGCATCTGCAGCAACAGATGCTATTTGGCTTTTTAATGCCGAAAATGATCGCTGGCAAATCTTGAAGTCTGGCGATAAAACTATGGATCACCGGGGTCTGCTGGAACTTGACGGTAAACTGATCACCCTTGGCGGTATGGATAATCATCAGCAGGTGCTTAAAAAAGTCACGGTGCATGTAACATCGTCAGCACAGCTTAAAGTGAACTATTAATTGCCTGAGTGCAGACCAAGGGCTGTAACACTTGTCCCCTGGTCTGTATTAATAGCGAACTATGGCTCAGAAATTAAACGCCGGCAATAAAGTGTTAACCACTTCTTCGGCAATCACGCTATGGGCCTTGGTTGTCGGGTGGGTAACGCCCCAAAACAGATAGCTGTCTGAGCCGTAGGTGGCACAGTCCGGGCGTAAGGAATGGCTGAGCAAATAATCAATCGATGAACTGCGGTTGATATCCAGACAGGAGTCGGTCGCATTGCGCAGGCCATAATCTTGTGGCGCCTTGATCACATTATCGAATAATGTACTGGTATCATATAGGCCGATATTATAACCCTGTGCCTGATAGCGGGCGACTTCTTCGCCGATAAAGGCATTAAAGGCGGCTATTTTTGCCTGCACTTCTTCGGCTTTGCCTGCTTCGGCATATTTAAATTGCGGTGCCTTGGATGCGTCGGGTAAATTCAGGATCACCATGTTTTCTATGCCGCTGGCGGTTAACCTCTGTAGCGCTTCGGCAAAATCATCGCTGACTTCGGCTACGGTGCGGTCATCGTTGACAAAATCATTTAAGCCGAATTCCAGCGTGAGCAAAGTATCCTTGGGATCATAATTTTTCGCCAGCTGCATATATTCCAGATAGGAATCGATTTGACCGCCAATACCGGTTAATACGCCGTAGCTGTCTTCACCCTCGGCACCGCCGATAGCCCAGGTATATACCGGTATGTTTTTCGCCTGTCCCAGGTATTCCGTCCATACCAGGCCGTTAGAAAAATGCCCCAGGAACCAGGAGTTATCATTCGGGAACAACCATTGTGAGGCGTTATAGATATTGCCCGTGTCTGAGATACTATCACCGATACTTACTATTTTGTTGATTTTACTCTGGTTATCATTGTTGCTGCTGGTGTCGTTGGTCCAGATGGTATGGTTAAAGGAAAAGCGGTTGTCGGCGGCAAAAAAAATGACATCCGCCGCTTTCGCGTCAACACCCAAGGTTTTTTCACAACGCTCCATTATCGTGGCATTGTCGGTATTGGTATAGAACATGTTTTTCCAGGAGATGCTGGAATACCAGTAACCGGATAATTTGTAATAGCTGCCATTATCGTTTCGTGCCCATTCCCAGTCGGTTGCACTTTGATCGTGATTTTCTGATGGACGGTACCAGCACCTGACATAAGTGGTGGTGGTATCGCTTTGCAGCTCTTTGATCTTACTGGCTGATAATTGGTCAACATCCGCAAAGCTGTAGAATGGTAGGAGGAGTAGTGAGGTTAATAGGTATTTTTTCATTATTATTTCCATCTTTTTCTCTACAGGGATAAATAAAACCTTCATCCCTGAACAATATAACCACTTGTTATATATATTGTTTTAGATATACATCATGATATATCCCCAACCGGTTTAATCAGATGCTGAGCAAATGCGCTGTCAGCTTCTTTTACACCGGGTCGGGCAAATTAACATCAAATAGCAGGAAAATCATACAAAAGAAACGTAAAGATTGTGTAAAGATTTACACCGGTTGTTACCTTAATTTCGCTGGAGAACGTGTGATTTCTGAGCTGGCAGCTGTTTTCACTCGTGATAATTTCGGCAAGCATTTTCAGTTTTAAATTGCTCTCATGGCAATTTACGGATAAAAACAGACAAAAATGTCCGGAAAAATTCAACTTTAAGGTTCCGAGCGGTTAACTGAATGATCCTTCAGCCCCTCTTTGCTTTAAAATGCGTCTGATGTTTGCTACGCCGGTCTTAAATTGTTCGGAGAGCTGAGGTAGGGTTTTACCGGCATCTTTTTCCTGACAGATGCTGATATTGCGGTATTTCATTAACAGGGCTTTTGGTACCCAGATATCGCCGCAGCCGAAGTGCTCAACCAGTTTTATGGCCGGGGCCAAACCTATCGCATTAATGATTGCTTTGCTTGGTGCTCGTGCCGGTATGTACAGATAACTGGCACTAAAGGCCCGTTCAAGTCGGAGTGTGGCGTCAACGCCGATAACATCAATAAGTTCTTGCTCACATACCCGGTGGTTATTTTTCACTTGATTCATTGCTAACATAATTTTCCTTAATCAGGGGATGTATATAAACAGCGGCTGTCATTCATTGGCTTACTGAGTGATTGTTTTTAAAGATAAACAAATCACAATAAAGTTGAGAGGTCTAAACATTATTGTGTGAACATCCGAAAAGTACAATTATAACAGTGCCTTGTTATTTCAGTTTTTTACAGGAACTGCTGTTTTTTAATGATGGGAAGTTTACATTCCTAAACTAAACTTGTCCAGGTAAAAGTTTAGAGTTTTAAACTTTGTTTAGAGTTTAGTATCTTGTTTTAAATCAGACATGGCTTGTACACTTAGAGATACCTGCACTTTTTGTTAATTTTCATCAAGATGATGGCATCACAAATTTAAATGAAATTTGTTAACTTCAATCGCATATGTTCAAATGATATTCGAACATAAGCTTATATGCATACAGATAAAAAGGAGAAGATTTATGCCAGCAGCTGATAAGATCAATTATGTTGAATTTCCGTCACGAGACTTAGCCGCAACCAAGGCTTTTTTTGAAACTGTATTTGGCTGGGCTTTCCAGGATTTTGGTCCAGACTATAGCGCTTTCACCAATGAAGGATTAGACGGCGGTTTCTTTAAATCCGAGTTGATTTCTTCCAGTGGTCAGGGCGCGCCTCTGGTTGTTTTATTCAGTAATGATCTTGAGGCGAGCTTGCTAAAAGTAGCAGCTGGAGGCGGTACTATCAGCAAGGAGATCTTTTCTTTTCCCGGGGGGCGGCGTTTTCATTTTACCGAGCCCGGCGGCAATGAATTAGCGGTATGGTCTGATGGCGAATAAGCATACCGGTAATAATTAAAATGGGCTAAAATTTAGATAAAAACTACAGTAATATTAACTTTTAGCGGACGATGCAGCTTAATTGTCAAAAATTCACGAGAATCAACAAATGGGATAGTTGAAATGACAGCAGCAAATAACATTGTCAGCGTAAAATTTTCTGTAGGAGATCTGGTACACCATAAGCTCTTTAATTATCGTGGCGTTATTGTCGATGTCGATCACAATTTTCAGGCGACTGATGACTGGTATGAAACCGTTGCCAAAAGCCGTCCGCCAAAGGACAAGCCCTGGTATCATGTGCTGGTGCACCAAAGTGCCAGCTCCACCTATGTTGCAGAGCGAAACCTTAGTGGAGACTCAAGTTCTGAGCCCATCATGCATCCTATGCTTGAACATTTCTTTAGCACCTTTGATAATGGCAAATATGTCAGAAATGAACCGGTTAACTAGCTGATAAGCTAAATGCCACAGACGGTGGGGATCTTGATGCCTGCCGCTAATGCCTACCCTGGCCAGATAAGGATAATAATGAAAAAAAATATTTTGGCACATGTCACCGCACTCTCTTTGTTTATTGGCGCGTTTAGTGCCAGCGCTGAAGTGTTACTGCTAGCACAAACGGGATTTATTATTGAAAATAAAATACAAGTAAGTGCCGACCGGGAAACAGCCTGGCGGGTGTTTACCCGGGATGTCGGTCAATGGTGGCCGTCGGATCATACCTGGTGGGGGGATGCCAAGGCCTTGTCGATAGACAGCTTTGCCGGCGGGTGTTTTTGTGAAAAAAGCGCCGGAAAATCAGCCGAGCATATGCGTATCTCTTTTGTTGACCCGACACATCTTATGCGTATGACGGGAGGTTTAGGTCCTTTGCAAGGCATGGGCATGTATGGCGCGCTGGAATGGGGGTTTAAAAGCCAGGGGCCTGTGACTGAAGTCACCATGACCTACAAGGTGAACGGTATCAGTCCTGATGGCTTTGAAAAGCTGGCGCCTGTGGTGGATAAGGTGCAGGCATTACAACTGGGCGGATTAAAAAAACGCCTGCAAAGCCTTTAAATCCCGTCAGTTTTCCCGTGATGGCTTTTGCATCAACGGGTTATTATTCACTGCCGGTGTCCTGGGTGATGGTATTCGCCATCCCCTGAATGCCGGCATAAAAAACCATGATTTCTGCCGGGCTGTTACCCTGATTGACACCATAGTGCCATTTGCCAATGACCTCGACTATGGGATCTCCGGTTTTTAACTGCAATGTTTCCCCTTTTTCGGTGATCACGGTTAACTCCCCTTTGAGCAATACCCCGGCGTTGATCACGCCATGTTGATGTAGCGGCAGCCTGGTATTCGGTGCTATGGTGATTTTAAGGATGCTGATCTCCGGTTGCCCCGACGGGTAATGTGGCAAAGTTTGCCCGTCCCAGCTCAAACTGCCCTTCGTCAGTACTTCTACCTGAATATCTTTTTGCGATTCGTGGGCTAAGACAGATGTTGATAATAAAGAGAGCAGGCAGATAAGTTTTTTCACAGTTACGTCCGGTATGGTTTGCTATAAGCGTGGCGGGAGTATAACGTCTATGCCGGGGGAAATATTGTATCTTTTGGTCTGATCAGTATCGCCCTGGTTAGCTCAGCAAAGCTGAAGCAGCCACTCACGCAGCCGATAGCTGTGGAGTTAAGCAGACTTTAGCTATTCAAGTCTGCTTTGTTCAGGACACACCAGACCCGACCATAACCCTGTTGTGAGGCACTGCTGAAAACCTGTCCGGATATTGCTTTAAAGTTCACTAGCCTATAGGGGCACACCAATCAAGAAGCGGTCAGCCGGCTAAACTAAAGTATTTGTTGATGCCTTAAGACTGTGGGGAGATGAATCAATAGCGGCTAAAGTACGATCATCTGTATTTTTTTCTGGTTATACATGTAATAACAAGGCCTTGTAAGGCGCTGTAATATTTTTATCAATTGCTGCATCCGAAATAAACTTCTCTGCGTATCTCTTTATACCCTTTGCTCTAGTTAATCGGGTATAACCCGGAGGAGAAAATGTTATGAAGGGAAGAACTTGGTGTATCGAATTTCTGGATACTGCAACTAAAGATGGTGATGTCCAGGTCAAATACAAGGTCACAGGTGCTGACGGCAAACCGCGTGATATTAATGGTGTCTGGGAAGGTTATAAGAAGGGAGACAGCCCGGATAAAAAAGCCAGCCGCTTTTTTAATGCCCTTAATTCGCCGCCGTATAACCGCTTGGTTAATGTTGTGCGCGCCGGGAAGACTGTTTGCTTCCAGTTAAAGGACAATGCGCCTTATCAGGACATTAATGGTTTTGAAGTTGGCGACCAGTCGGGGCAAACCTTTAATATCTATGATGATAAGCCGGATAACAATGACGGTGATAATGAAGAGTTCCTTGAGACTGTCCGCTTCAGGATCGACGGTATTCCTGCCTCAGCAGATGGCATGGTTCGCCTTGGCCTCGGCCAGGTGGCCCCTTTGGCACAGGTGGCCACCCATAAGAAGAATACCGCATTATCTGTGGAATGCATTCTTCAGGAGTTGGTATCGGTATTTAACCATATCTATCAGTCCCTTGGATTCCAGGCAAGTATCGAGCATGATACGGTTGTTATCCCTAAGGTTCCGTGTACTTTGGGAGCTCGAGGTGGCAGCGACGACAGCGGACTGGAGTATTGGCTTTCTATGCTGGATCCCGATCTGGGAGAATTTCCGCGCATTTTTGATAAACCAGGAACTTTGCAGGACAGTATAAGGTTGATCAATGCCCGGCTAGATTTAGTTAATATCCCTGATGTTATTTTTACTGATGCAGATCTCTTGTGCTTTGCTCCGGAAGATGCTGCTCCGCTACTGAAAAATAACTGTCAAACGGCGATAAAGATCAACAGCTTTCCGGGACGGATCAAGGCGGGAACTAAAACTATTGATCTCAAGATCACTTACACTGCACAGCTTGCGGGAACGCCGCCAATGGCAGTCACAGACCCCGTGATCAACATTGTGGTCGAGCGGATTGATAATGCCCTGGGGAAAGTGGTAGATCAAAAACTGACCTCTGTTGCTATTACCAGCCCTGCAAAAGATAAGCAGATCACGGCAACAGCCAATTGTGACATGAATTTGGCATTAGGAAACGGTGTGAGGATCACAGCCACACTTGTCTCAAATGAATGTCCGGCCGTTACCGACGGGCCAAAACTAGCTTCGGTAAATTAATAATAAAGCGTTAAGTCCCTTATATGCAGGAAGTTAATTTCTTGCATAAAGGGGCTTATTTTCTTCTTTAGGAGAAGGAATTTAGAGGTTAAACCTGGCCACAGCGCCCAAATAACGACATTTGGGCAATATTATTAACAGATCTGACAAATTTTCATTGATTGCGGAGAATTTATTCCCTAGTATTCGATAACAACAAAAACAACTATGGAACAAAAAACATGAACAAAGGTGAATTAGTAGAAAAAATCGCTGAAGGTGCAGATATCTCAAAAGCAGCGGCAGCACGTTCGTTAGACAGCTTGATCCAATCGGTAACAGATGAGTTGGCCAGCGGTGGTGAAGTAGCTCTTGTTGGTTTTGGTACTTTTAAAGTTTCGGATCGTGCAGCGCGCACTGGCCGTAACCCTCAAACTGGTGCTGAAATCCAAATCGCAGCAGCGAAAGTACCAGGTTTTAAAGCTGGTAAAGGCTTAAAAGACAGCTGTAACGCCTAATAGCTATAACGACAGCCGAAATCGCCAAAATCAGCTATGGCTGATTCTTTGGCGATTCTACCTCTTCTTTATCTATCTCTATTTCTAACTCAATGTCTTCTGTATCCATCCTGGGCCAGAATCTGTCTGCTAGCTTCATGATCAATATTGAGATAAGCGAAACGAATACCCCATAAAGGGCTAATGCGATGACTGCATTCATTAAGATGGAATCTGTAAAATTGAACATCCTTATTCCGTACGGCATTGGTTAACTTCCTATTTTTACAGTATAGACGGCTTCAAGGATAAGAAAAGCCAGCTTTTATAGGCCAAGCCCCTTCTGTTCGCTTGTGGTAAGATAAAGTTCACCTTGCATTGTAGAGACGAACAAATTTTAAAGGCAACTTTCCACCCCAAAATCGCGAGTTCGAATATTAAAGGCAACTTTTTACCCCAAAGATATCGGATAGGTATTCTGAGCAAAAAGTAACACGTTACTGTAAAATTCCTTTCGTTATAATCAATTAGCAATATAGTGCTCTAAGCCGCCAGACGATAAAAGGCAACTTTTCACCCCAAAGGTTATCTTTGATCGGGGCAACCAACAGCTAAAGGCAACTTTTTACCCCAATACTGGCAAGAGATAAATGCTGCTGACGGGCTAGTTGCTACCTTGCTCTCACTTGCTGTCCCAGGCTTTGGCGCTGGTAGTCTATGGAGAACCTCCACATAGCCTAAACAGGGAAATTAATAGCAGAAGACAGGTGAAAGGCAACTTTCCCCCCCAAAGGTTTTGCTTAAAAATAGCAAAAGGCAACTTTTCACCCCATAAATCTTGATTGAATCCAGATAATAAAGGCAACTTTTTACCCCAATATAATGCACCTGTGATACCAGGGCGGCAGCAATAGCTCTATAAAAGGCAACTTTTAACCCCATTGATGTTCCCGGATATCGAGTCGCGGTCTGGAAAAGCAACTTTTTGCCCCATAAACAGGCGGGGAAATGGAGAATATTCATTTAAAGGCAACTTCTCACCCCATTGCGGGCCAGAAATGCATGGTGAATGCTGCCGAAAAGCAACTTTTTACCCCATAGCCTGATAGTAATACAACAGCAGCGATAATGTCTGATGCTGAAAAGCAACTTCTGACCCCCATGGACAGCAGTGAAGTATCAAAGGCAACTTTCCACCCCATTTAAAGAGTCAACTTGGGGTAAATACTTGTTCATAGTGCTGTTTCTCCCTGTCCAAGCAGGCCTCACAGGGAATTTAAGCAGGATATTTGCAGTAAAAGGCAACTTTTCACCCCATAAAATACCATTTTGGTATTATTTAGCCCAGACAGCTGTTGCCTGAAGGGGATGGGCTATTAGTTTTTGAAATGTAAAAGCAACTTATCACCCCATTGCTGAAGGGTAACTTCGATACTTTACTAAAAGGCAACTTTCCACCCCAATGCAGAGAGATTTCTTCAAAGCAGTGATATTCGTTGATAGAAAAGGCAACTTTTTACCCCAATAGAATTGGTGACTTTTACGCGATTTAAGTGAAAAGGCAACTTTTTGCCCCATTTGTAAGGTTATGATTTATAAAGGATAGTTGTTAAAGGCAACTTTTTACCCCAAAAAAATAGTAAATTCTGTCTGAAAAGGCAAAATAACGGTTGACTTCTTTCCTGCTAAAGGCAACTATAGCCAAAAAAGTTGCCTAATATAACTAAAATGAGCGTAAAAGGAATGGCACGGAATAATAAAGCACTTAAAGAATCAAGAATTCATCACAGTCAAGAGTTAGTCGATGCGGCTTATACCTTAACCCGTGATCAAAAAAGGATTTTATGGTTATTCCTGGCCGATATTGAAGACAGTGAGAAGGTAGGGGTTAAAGTCGATGCCGAAAAGGGCACCTTGGAGTTTAACCTGCAGGCTTATGAAAGCATCTACAATGT
Organism: Thalassomonas sp. RHCl1; assembly: GCF_947387555.1. Taxonomy (GTDB): domain Bacteria; phylum Pseudomonadota; class Gammaproteobacteria; order Enterobacterales; family Alteromonadaceae; genus Thalassomonas. Next base: position 16,057 of record NZ_CANDNZ010000016.1, on the reverse strand, counting down.
CTCCCCTCATGAAGCCTCGCGTGATGTACGTGAAGCCCTGACTGGCTTTAAAGACAGGGAGGTAAAGTTATATTTACCGGAAGAGTCGTCCAAAACCGAAATGGCTACCGATGAACTTCCCTGGTTAGGTAAAAAGTCCTACCGTCCAAAACGTGGTTCCTACACGGTTTATTTTAACCCCTATCTGATCCCTTTCTTAGGTAATATCAAAGAGAGTGTTGCCCCCAGGTTTAAAACCTTAGAACAGCTCTCCAACCCGCTACACGTCAGGATGTACACCAAACTGATAGAAAGTGACTCATACAAACAATGTGAGCTGGAAGTGAGTTGGATGATAGAACGTTATGAGTTGCCTAAAACCTACAGTCGCTACTCCAATTTCAAGCAAAAATTCCTTAGTCCGTGTATTGAAAAGATACGAAAATTAGAGGGCATGGGCAATTTAGAATATAAAGAGCTCAAAAATAATCCGGAAAGGAAGCGCGCGGTTTCCACAATAGTGTTTACCTGGTAAATCTTTATTTTTCAAAACATTGGGGTGGAAAGTTGCCTTTCAGATTATTTGGGGGGCGCAAAGTTGCCTTTGGGATCTTTTCCTTGATCCTTTAAAAATTAGATCATAAAGTCTACGCATCAGAGGGAATTCTGATGGCAACAGCTTAAAATAGGGACTTTTGAGAGTATTCTCGGTGAAGGTGTTGCTTAGCTATTTAGATCCGGATCAGTAATTAAAAAATTGCCGGTGGGGATCTCTATTTAAGGATCTGTTTTTCAGCCCTTAAAAAAAGAAAATCCCGAAAGCCAGTCGCCAAACTATAACTTTCGAGATTTTTTGCTTTACGACAAGCAAGAAGAAGTATACCGATATTTAGCGGTTAAGTGCAACTGATAAATATAACAGGTGCTGCCTTGTCCGCAGACTTGTGCCCGTCTTATACCCTTTTTGCTTTGAAAACAATAACCCATGATAAGCAAAGAGGTTCTCATGAACTCATATAATCACATTCGTTATAAGCTGCTAGAGCTCTGCTCTTTTGTGGTTGTCTTACGATAATTTAATACTGCGTTACAGCGATATTTAAGCTCTGTACCTGGCTTTAAGTCTTAGGTACGGCGGGAGTTTGCCTGCGCAAAATGAATATGAGTCAATTATCACACCTGAGTCCGGCATTTTCAGCCGAGCAGGAAATCATGAGTGCTATCTGGCATAACGCGCCTTATGCGCCGTTTTGCTCGGATAATAAAACTGTGGGCAGCCAGTTACCCCGGCGCGAAGCGTTCAAGCGGCCTTATATCCAGTTAAATCCTCCTTGCAACATCAAGTTTTTTATTATCGATATCGATCACGAAGACGAAGGGCTTTGGAATAATGCCGAGATGCCGGCACCCAATGCCATTATCCGTAATAAAAATAATAAAAAGTGTCATCTGTTATTTCGTGTCGACGATATCCTGGTTAAATCAGTTAATGAGAATGTCGAAGTCAGATCTGAACCTATCCTTTATGCCAACGCCGTTTATTATGGCCTGTGCAACAAGTTTAAAGCGGATCGGGCGGCGTTTAATAACCTGGTGTCAAAAAATCCTTTTCATCCCGACTTTAATACCGAGTTTATCCACTCCCGGGTTTATAAATTAAAAGAGCTGGCTGAATTTGCCGAGCCTGACTGGTCAGTTTACCAGCGGGGGGAGAAGGAGAACCCTAATCCTGATTCCCGGCATTTATCCCTGTTTCATAAAGTACGTCATTTAGCTTACCAGCAGGTGAATCAATATCGCCTGGGCAGCGACTTGGAAAGTTTTTATCAAGTGGTGCTTAAGGAATGCATGGCGGGCAATCGGTTTAAAGGTGTTGGTTTTCGTGAAGATGAGAACTTGTCGGCTAGTTCGGTAAAGGCAATTGCCAAATCGATAGCGACCTGGACCTGGAATAACTACACCGGCACAAGCTGCAACCGCGGCATTATGAAATTACCTCATGATATGGAGCAAAGGCAGAAACAGCAAAAGGCTGCCCGTTATGTTGCTGATCTTAAACGTGAACGGACACTTGAGCGTTTAAAGCAGGCGTTTAAAAAGCTTTTGGCTGAAGACCTTAAACCGACACAGGTAAAGGTTGCCCAGGAGGCAGAGGTCTCCCTCAGTACTGCTAAACGTTATTGGCATGAGCTAAAAGCTAAATCAAGTCCAGTTAAGGTTGCTGTTATTCAATCTAAAAAAGATTCGTTAGCTATACATAAGGTTTCTTCCCCGCGCGATCTTAAGGCCCCTGCCCTGGATATGGCTTATCGTTATCAGTTAAGCTCATTCCTTGTTAAGCCGCATAGTTCAGTTTTATCCCTTGATTTATCATTGTTTAATCAGGAGTTTTTAACTTGTACTTCTCATTACAGTTTTCAATCTCATTCTGGACGTTTAGTCGAATCTTCATCAAGTCATTTTAATGTTCAAACTTTACCTAAAAAGATCCGTGAGTCTGTGTTTAAAGGTTGGTATGAAATTGATTTGATTTTCTCACACGGACAAATGTTGTTGGATGTGATGTCTGCTTATATCGATGATGTCTTAATACCAAAGCAAGTCCACTCCCCTGGTTTTTGGCAAAGTCTTGAAGTTGATTCTTGGATGCAACTTGTTGATCATTATGCAGACTTTTTAAATAACCTCGATAACAGGCTTTCTTCTTGGCAAACGTTGTCAGGTCTGTCCCCTAAGGCGTTAAAAGTTGCGCTAGTTTCTTATTTACACGGTGCAGGTAATTCCAAATTAAACAATTTACTCTCAGGTAAGTTATCGTTATTAATGTCTGATAAACGATTTTTTAAGTTGTTGAAAACTTTTGAACTTTGCCGAAAGAGTATTAAGTTTTTATCCGTTAAATTAAATAGGTGTGAAGCTGAAGTCTTTAAACCCTACTGGGGGCAATTGTTAGTTATTCATGATGGTATTCTGGTACAAGATTTTACTTTAGCTGAGCGGATTAGCCGTTCAATTGGTTATCACCATACTATGAGTTTAATTTCTTAATTTGTCTCTGGTATTTATAGAAACAGTTTGTTAGTTAAAGTTTCATAAAGAAAGGGATCATTTTGTATATCTCTAATTGGGCTGGATTGGTGAAGAACCAAATGGCTCTGTACTGACAAAGAGTATTATGAAGTTTGTAGTGCAAACAGCTCATATTTTTTGTCTGTTAGAGCATTATTTTCCAGCAAAACTAATTTAGTAAACTTCCGTCTTCAGATGCTTTGTGGGCATTTAACAATGAATGTAAGAATTTTTATATTGTTCAAGTACTCATATTTGGTGTTTGGCCGGTAAGTAACTGTCTGCTTTTTCAAATAAAACTGAAGGGGAAATCAATAGTGGAATCATCTAAAGTAGCCACGGCGCTTGGAGTTATTCATAGTAACGGAAAGACGAGTATTCATGACTTTGGCAAAATTCATAACTTATTAGTCGCTAACTTCAAAAATGCCAAGCAAATAATATCAAATAGTCAAAATTCTTTACCTAACTCCTCAGCAGTACCTATTAATAATCCGTATGATCAAGCAAAACTAAATACGTTTACTGCTATTGGAATTGCCGGTCAAGAAGCAAACATAGAGGTTTTGGACAATGCTATGTTAGCGTTAGCTATTCACCGTAGTTTGACTGATACAAAAATGCCAGCTAATGCTGAATTTAAATCAGAGAAAGCAAACCGATTAAATGTAACTTGTAGCAAACCAGATCCTCAAACTATAGAAAATGCCCTGAGTAATTGTGTAGAGATAAGTAATTTAATTGAATCCAAAGGTAAGCTTGGAGCTCACACTTTACATGATGCCGAGTTAAACTTGGTTACTCTGAAAAGTTTATCTGAGGCTGGTGTTAAGTTTGATCCACAAATTTTAAAAAGAGCCGAGTTAAATTTAGCAACAATACGTAATTCACTTAAAGAGGATGACAGAGCAATTACTGAGAAGAAATTATCGAGTAATGATGATAGCGTCGTTCTGGATGATAAAAAGAGCATAAAAGCCAGGGCTAATGAAAGATCTATTGAATCACGCTTGAGGGATGAGTTGCATGATAAAGTTCATGTTCAAGAACTTAAGCCATCTGATATAAAGAAACAGAAGAAAGCGCAAAGGCAGTTGGAGCCTGATAGTAAAGATAAGCAAATCAAGGAGTCTCAGTTAAACGAAGTAACAGATGAAGTAAAAATAGAGCAGTTAGCTAAAGAGGATGAACAAAAGCAAATCGAGCTGGAAAAAACTGATGGCTTGGTAATCAGTGAAGAGCTGAAGAAAAATATGTTAACTCCGCCGGCTTTTCTGTCTGCCGTTTCCAGGAAAAATGAATTGGATGAAGAAAAGGCATCCGTAGAAGCACAGCTAAGTGATCTCAGTGAAAATGGGGTGAATAATAACCCCAACATGTATATAAACCTATCAAATTATTCGGCGGCATTGAATATAGATGATGAAAATGGTTATGAAGATATTTTCGAGGATGATGATCACTACAGTGATAAATATGAACTTTAGGTTCGCATACTAGAAGATAGAATAAGGACTTTATGTCACTAAGGTAAATCCTAAGGGGAAAGAGATGCACAGATTGCATGTAAATGCTTTGTTATCTCTATAATAAGCTTAAAGTTAGCAAGAATCTTGGCCAAATGCCTATTCCTGGGCTTGGTTTAACCTTTGTATTTAAAAGTCCACCGGTATAAATAATGCCGTTCATGAAAATGAACGGCATTATTGATTTTTAGCGCTTAATTAAAGGCTTATTCAAAAACTTGGTCGACAGCTAAAATCTCAACATTATCGGTTGAGATTTCCAGCGGATAGTCCTGAATAATCTTGTCTTCCTCAAGCAGTTCAGCCGGCTTTTCGCTGTTGTACTTCAAGGTAGAACGAGACTCTTTCACCAGACGCTCTTTCATGTCTTTGGCGTCACCGGAAATATACACATAATGGATATCGTCGGTTTGCAGATTTTCCTTGATCACACGGTTTACGTCAGTAAGTGTTAACTTACCCAGCTGCTCGCGAACATAGGTGACGAAGTCTTTAGTGTTATAGAACTCACTGTCTAACGCGTAACCCAGCTGTTTATCCTGGCTGGATACTAACTGAGGTACATAGTTAAGCAGGAAGTTACGCGTTGCTTCAAAGTCTTTTTCCTTCATACCGTTTTTAATTAACTTATCCAGTTCGAACAAGGCGGCGCGTGTTGCGAAATGGGCATCGTTATTTGAGCGCAGTGGACGTAACCAAACCTGGAAGATTTGGCTGGAACGGCCTAAGTTGGCGTCGGGCTTGGTTTGAAACATGCCTCTTGGGAAATATTCAATATAAGAATAATCGCCATAGTTCATGCCGCGGCTTTGGCGAATTTGCTGATACAGATAGCTGTTTGAACTTCTGTGCTCACCAAAGTAAGAGCGTACTAACCATAAAGCTGCCCAGTCTTTATCGCTGCGTAAGGTTTCGATAGGGAAACCGAAAGAAACAGCGGTAGATTTTGCCGACTTTTCAACAATTGTGGCATGGTGACCTTTAAGTTTTGGTGCTTTGGCTACCGATAAGCGCTTTTCTTCGCCTTGTGGCAGCTGCGTCAAATCAGCAATTAACTGCTCTTTTACCGCTTTTGGCAGTGCTCCGGTAATGCCTAAGTGTAACTTAGCCTGGGTAAGTTGCTCTTTATAAAAGGTTTTAACATCTTCTAATGTCAGGGATTCCAGATCTGAAATATCCCCGTAGTTATAACTTTCATAACTGTGGCCTGGATATAACTTGGTATATAATACTTCTTTACCCAGCTCTTCATCATTTGAGGCCTTTAAACCTGACTTGATGCTGTCGATTAGCTCTTTTTTCAGGCGTTTAAAGTCATCTTCACGCCATCCAGGATTAAGTAACTGATCACTAATTAAGGCATACCAGGCTGCGGCATTATCTTTATGTACCCTGCCGCTAAAGGACATCATTTCTTTATCCAGCTGCCCGCTGAAGCTGCCGGCCAATGGATAAAGGCCTTTTTTGATTTCCTGGTAGCTGCGAGTTTGTGAACCGCCTTCGGTGAGCATGCTGGCCATTAACGCCGCTACCCCTTTCTTGCCTGCCGGATCAGCAGCGGCGCCGGTATAGAATAAGAAGTTAACGTCTACCAGAGGCGAGTCGTTACTGTTATCCAGGATGGAGAAACCTACTTTACCGGGTTTTGCAGATAGTTTTGCTACCGCAGCACTCAGATCTACTTCTTGTTCAAAGCCGTCGATTTTCTCTAGCGCCGACATGGTTACTGTGGTGCGGTTGCTATCGATGAAATACTTGTTGGCAATCGTTTTGATGTCTTCAGGGCTGATATTATCAAAGCTTTGATAAAGCTGGTTGATCACTTCAGGATCCCGGGTGAAGTGCATATAAGAGGCTAATGTGCTGGCAATAGCTTCTGATGAATCTAAACCGTTGATAAAGCTGTATTTGAGATTGGATTTTAAATTATCCAGCTTTTCCCCTGCTACCGTTTCAGTGCGTGCCTGGGCATAGGTGCGGTTGATGGCGTCGCGGACAAGTGTCAGGTTTTTTTCATCGTCGACTTTTACGAAAACATGACGTAAACCGGCGTCTTTTGTTTCCGGGTTATAAACAAACATCTGGCTGGCAAGCTGCTTATCAACAACCAGTTCCTGGTATAGCGCCGAATTGTCAGAGAAATACAGTTCAGAGATCAAGTCTAATGCCGCGCGGTCTTTTTTCGTCGGCTGCATGTCGGTCCCTTTAAAAGAGACTAATAACCAATGGCCGGGTAAGCCTTCAAAAACTTCATGCTGGTATCTTGGCGCCGCTTGTTTTGGCTCGGCAGGTACTTGTGATTTGAAATCTCCCTGTTGCCATTCACCCCAGTATTTTTTCACCATCGCCAATGTCGCTTTGGGCTCGACATCACCAACAATAATCAGAGATACATTTTCCGGTTTATAGAAACGATCGAAGAACTGTTTGCCATAGTCCATTTGATCCGGCATGGCTTCGATATCTTCGAAAAAGCCCATAGTAGTATGTTTGTAAGTATGGGTGTCGTAAGCGGTTTTGCGCACGGCCGATAACAGTTTACGGATCGGGCTGGCATTGTTTTTCAGGTATTCCCCTTTAACCGTTAACGCCTCGGTACGGAACTGGGCTTCGGTATACTCCAGGTTTTGGAAGTGATCTGCTTGTATTTCCAATACTTTTTCTAAATGTTCTTTAGAAAAGTCAAGGTGATAGTTGGTGTAGTCGTTAGTGGTATAGGCGCCATTATCAACACCGGCATTTTTGAATATGTCGGCATATTCGGCTTGCGGGAATTTTTTCGAACCTTTAAACATCATGTGTTCGAAAAAGTGGGCGAAGCCAGTTTTACCCTCTTCTACTTCGTCCCTGGAGCCGGTCGAAACAGGAATTTGTAACGATACCAGATCTGGGTAATCGGTTTTTACTATCATTATCCGCAGGCCGTTATCCAGTTCTTCTAACAGGTAATCCTGGCTAAATACTTTATTTTCGCCTTGAGCGGCGACACTTTGTGGCATGTTTTGATGCTGAGCCGTTAAGGTACCACAGGCGCTTATGGATAAAGCTGTGGCGATCACGACGGCAAGTTGTTTTAATTTCATATTTTTGTTCTCGGTAATTTGACCCGGTTATTATGCGAAACTACGGGGCATTTTTCTAGCACAGTGTGGCAAGCCAGCCCTGCAAAATTAACTAAAATGTAACACTATGTATCCATATCAATGTTGTGATTTGAACGGGGATTATTTTGTTTCATCTGTTTCTTCTCCAAGAAAAGCCCTGATGATCTCTGCCCTGCCCCGCGCTTGTACCAGTTTTTCAGGTGTTTTCATCTGTGCACGGGCTTGCCAGCCCTGGGTGAAGGCTTTTTCCAGTACCTGTTGCAACATTTTCTGCTCCGGGGCCGGCAAGCGTAATCTGAATAAATAAAGCCAGCTCTCATCTGTCAGTTCCGGGAGGAGCTGTGGCTGTTCTTTATCCTGGGCCAGGGCGGTTAAATGCTGTTGAACACTGGCCTGTTCATCGGGGGAAGTTAAGTAATAGAGGAGATTGTCCAGGCCACCATCGATCCCCTGTCCCGGCTCTTGTAATCCTAAACGCGAAGCAATCGGTTTTAGCCTGGCCAATGTTTCTGCCGACACCGAAACATTTTTACGGCCATGGCGTAATTTATAACAATAGGCCCGGTAAGCATCACATAGTTTTGTAAATGCCGCCGGGGTCATCACCGCTTTGAGGCGGGGTTTTGCGCTTGCGAAACTTTGTCCTGCCATCTTGCAGATAAAAATGTCTATGTCTTCAAATTCCGCTGGCGGTTGCTGCCGAAAATTTTCTGCCACCAGGCGTTTTTTAAAAGCTGGTTTGCGGATATAGTTTTGCCACAGGTTGACCACTTCATTTGTGTTATTATTTTTCATATTCGCGACTCTGATGTGCATCACCATTATTATATGTGTTTTAGCCGTGATATGTCACGGTTGTATTTTTTATTATTTTGGGTGTCATGATACGTTACTTTTAAAGGAGTGACGCCTGATTCGTCGATTTAAAATACTGATCCCCGGGGATCAGATCATTACAGTTCACCACTTGTCGCAGTAAGTGATTTCATATACTAAGCGGCCTAGCCTGTTTCTGTATTCAAAATTACTGACTTGAATTTAGTTTAGTTGGCGCCCTACCCTGCTTTCGTATTTTAAATTACTAACTTGAATTTAGTTGGTGCCCTGCCCTGCTTATCCTGACGGAGGCTTTTTGCTCTTAGGCTGATGTTTGGTAAGTTTATTTTTTGAGGGAAAATAATAAGGCGATCCCGCGTAAGGCAAGGTCGCCATCATGAAGAGTTATTGAAGTTTACTTGTTAATATAACCTTTAATGACCTGCTCTATTTCGCTGAGTAAATCACCGGGAACCCCAGCAGGAATACTTATTTTAGTATGCCCTTTTGTATTTTGAACCAGGGATATTTTATGTTTGCCTACCATAAAGTTTTTATCTTCAGTTTGGCTAACGGTTCCCATAAATTCAGTAATGTAGGCTATCAGTTTGTCGGCGCTGGCAAATTGCTTGTTGGCTAATTTTGCTTTTAGCGCCTCGGTATCAAGTGCCGGATCACCCAGGATAGATTTTACCTTGATGCCTTTTCTTAATCCCCAGGTATAAGTGTCTTGTACCGGGGTTTGGATCCACTCCGGCAACTCGGCCAGTTTCAGTTTTTCGTTCATTGTTTGCCGGGATACTTTTTTATCCTGCATCTCGGCAAAAATGGTGACTGTCAGGCTGTCATCTTCCCGCTTCATATTGTCATAGACAAATTTCAGGTAGCGGCAATCGGTTAAAAAGTCCGGCTCGGTCCGGCCGTTATTTTCATTATCGGCCAAATATTTGGCCTCGCTGTCATCAACATCCACCAGATCAACCGTCAGTAACTCCCCTGCTTCGATACAGCTCAAGCGTCTGCGGCAACCGGCGATAACTTCTATCTCTATACCATTTTCATCCGGTACCGACAGTTTTCTTGCATATACAGGTGTCAGATTACCTTTGCCTTTTTTGATCAGTGGCACCAGATCTGATATATCAACTACCAAGGCAAAATTTCGCGGGTTGCCCGACCATAAACGGGTTTTTGTCGGATCTACCTGGATGGTGGTCTTTTTAACTTGTCTGCTGGCCAAAGTTAAGAAGGATTCTGTCTCAGTAGTTTTTTCTTCCACTTCTGACGGATATTTAGCGCCGAGTGCCGCCTTTTCTAATAGATCTATATTGAGGTCCATAACGGCTCCTAGCAAGTTGTGTCAGACGTGTCTGACACCGTTTGAGTTTCACGTTTATATTCCACTTCCCGCATACCGTCTATTTCATCTAACAGTAAATCGAACTGGGCGCGTTTGGCATGGGCGGTATACTTATATTCACCGGTTCCCGCGACGGCATCTGACAAGGTTAAGCCCTTGTCCTGAATTTTCTTGATGGCTTTTACCTGGGGAATGGCCACGCCGGAAATCGACGCATATGAGAGTAATTGTACACAGACCCTTTTCGCTTCCTGGAACAGGTCCCGTGATGTATGATCAACCATAGTCAACAGCAGTCTCGGATCTACTCTAAAGTCTGGGTCAACACCATCCTGGACATTTTCTTCTATTTGTTTAATGACAAATAAGGTTGGGATCAACTGCTCTAAATCCACCTGGCTTGGCTGGAATGGCAGATAAATCATGTCTGAAACCGGCACCGAACTTTTAAAGGCGCGGTTTTCATAACCGCCGGTATCTACCAGCACATAGTCATATAGTTCATCCAGTGCTTTTAAATCCCGGGTTAAGGTATCGTCAGGTTTTCTTAATTCACATTTGATAAAAGGCAGTTCATCAAGACCTTGTTTGACAAGCTCCTGGCTGTAGTTTTCTCTGCGTCGGATATAATTCACTACCGATTCATTGGTATCGGCATCAACAATACAAACGGTGGTCTTTGTTAGTGTGCCGCGCCTTTTGGCTTTGGCTATGATGGCACCGGCCAGGTTAATGGCAGTAATCGACTTGCCAACGCCGCCTTTTTTATTGCCAAATAAAATGATCATTATTATTCGCCCTGTAAGTGATTAATTTATTTTTAATTAATCTTTGTTAATTCGTCTGACAAATAAAAAGTAACGTAAAAAGACCTATAAGGCAAGGGTGTCAGACGCGTCTGACACCCTTTTTTGATAATAAATTGAAAATAATTTTTTTTTGCTGGTTTTAGCTGCAATTTCAGGGCTAAACAACAAGTTGGCTGGCTGATATCAACATTAAGTTAAGGTTATTTCTGATGCTGTAAAATCATCTCTTTGGCCACCAGGGCAGCCGAAGGTAAAAACATAGTGGAAACAATTCGGCTGTCGATGATGACTTGGTGCTTATCTTTTAAGGTTTTTTTATTCTGGGCGATAGCACCATTTTTATTTAGCTGGCTTTCTACCATAAAGGGAAGCAAGCTGCCCTGCTTGGCCCATGATTTGGTTTTTTCCGTCGAATCGGGAAAGCCGGCAACTTTTTTGTTTTTTACTAAAAACTCCCCGTTGGCTAAGCGCACATTGGCAAAAGCCCCTGCCCCATGGCCGCCGCTGCCGATAATGCCTCCGTCCTGGTAAATTTCGGCCATGACCGCTAAAAGCTCGGGATCAGTGGCTACATCAAATAAAGGGCCATAACCGCCGCCTATATATACTCCCCAATAATCGTCCGGGTTGACCTTAGCTGCCGGAAGGGAACGGTTAGTTTTTTCCTGGAAGCCTTCGTATTTGATGGCGTAGCTGCTGATACCTACGGGATCCATCATAAACTCAAGTTTTCCACCTCTAGGAGAGGCAAAGTCGACTTCATAACCGTGACTGACAAAAACATGGTATGGCGGTGCGACTTCCCAGAGGTTGTTGCGCGCATCGTGTTTTTCCGCATCCCCCATATCTGTGACATTGGAAGCAATAATAAGTATTTTCTTTGCTTCTTGTGCGTGAATATTGGCTGAAAAGACAAAAGCAAGTGTGAGTATTACAGGATAAAGATAGCTCATAAGTTTTTTAGCTCTAGTGGTTTAAGTTCAATTGTTTTGTGATTAGATGAAGGAAATGAGCAATAGGTTTAAATTAAAGATCTGATTATGAAAAATTCATAGAACATGATCAGGTTTGAGCTGTTAACTAGAATGCTGATGAAAAAGGCGATGATGTTTAGGTGTAGAGAAGGGGAGGCGGGCAAAACAGCCTGTTACTTGCTTTGCCCGTAAGTTATCTTTTATCAGGAGGATAAAATGCTTTATTGTAAGAGCATTATTCGTTTTCTTCTGTACCTATATAATGTTCCAGTTTAGCCACCGAATTGTCATGCGTTAAAATTTTCATCTGGTGGATAGCTATCTGGTTGAGCTTCTGCAACCGTTCGGCCTGTGGCATACCTTCGTTAATAAAAACCGCATTGAGGTTTTCCAGGTTAGATAAACACACCAGCTGGGATACATTGGCCATATCTCTGAGGTTGCCCTTTTGCTTGGGGTTGGCTTTACGCCAATGTTGGGCGGTTTGTCCGAATAAGGCCATGTTCAGCAGATCCGCTTCCGAGGCGTAAACATACTTTATCTGGGACTTGCTCAGGCTTTCCGGGATCAGGTTCTCTTTAATGGCAGCGGTATGTATGCCGTAATTGAGTTTGGTGAGGTTGCGCTTAATATCCCAGCCAAGCTGTTTCTGTTCTTCATCTTTTAACCGCTGAAATTCCTTGATCAGGTAAATTTTAAATTGCGGTGAAACCCAGGAGGCAAATTCAAAGGCGATATCTTTATGGGCATAGGTACCGCCATAACGGCCGGCTTTGGCAAAAATTCCCATGGCATTGGTTTTACTGATCCACTGTTTCACCGAGAGCACAAACCGGTTAAGACCCGCCTGATTTTTAATTCCCTCGAATTCGGGGGAATTAAAATCCGGGTTATAAATGTCTTCCCAGATCCCTAAAAATTCGATGGTATTTTTATTACGCAGCCAATTCTCTATCAGTGATGAACCGTTTTCGATATCCCGTACCATATCGGTCAGGGAAATAAAGTCGTGTTCTTGTTGTGCCACAATCGATACTTCGACGCCTTGTACATCAAGCTTACTTTTGGTCATTATGGTTTAGGTGTTCCCTGTGGCTAAGTCTATATTTCTTGATGAATTCTACACGTAACGGGAGCAACAGGAATAGCTTTTTTTCATTGGGGCTGTTTAAACGCTTGAAATAAAAACTAGCACCGACTAGTTATGCTTTGGTCTGTTATGAACTCTTTATTTAATGGTGTTAACGGCAGATAAAGGTATGAAAGCGTGATATTTGAATATTGTTACTCCAGTAATCTGCCTGCCAGCCGCCCTTTTCTTTTAATGCCCGAACAAAGGCTTCAGCTGTGGGCAATTTTTGCCACACAGAGGGCAAAAATACCGCATGTAACTGCTTTTCTCTAAACACTAGGCCATCAATACCAACTTTTAGCTGGTCGATTAGTGCTTGCTCCCCTGTGTTTGTCATCGGCACCATAGGCGATAGAATCGATATTTCAAAACGGGCATCTGCTAATTCTTCTTCGGTTAATGAATCAAAGCGGTAATCTTCAAAAGCACTGCTAAAACCGTGGCGGCAGGCATCGCGCCACAGGGGGTCTTTTGCCGTGGTAGTGCCGATACAACCCCTTAGCTGATCGTTTACATAGAGTGTGACAAAGCTGGCAGCAACTTGCAGCAGGGCATCTGATTCCGGCTCCGGCGGGAAGAAAAAAAGCTGCTCCTTAACTCCCTGTCTGAGTACCTGCCAGATCAGTGCCTTAAGCTGTGACTGGTCATCGCTATCTAGTTCAATAGAGGATAAAGCTGGCATAGCCCACCACTTTACTTTTATCACCGCTGGTGTCGCCGGAATTTCCGTGTTCCAATAACTTAATACGCCAGTCTTCCCGATGAGCGAAATCGAGCAAACCGTTTACCGCATGACAACCGCAGGCATCGTATGGTTGTATATCAAGGTTAAATGCCAATATCGCCTCTATGGTTTTTTGATCTAATAGCCGTGCCTCTTTGTCGCTGTGATAATGGCTCATATCACTGCTAACCACGATGATATTTTCAGGATTGCCCGAAAAGACATCCAAGATTTTACTGACTTCTTGTGGTGAAGCTTCACCGACGACTATCGGCACAAGCTGAAAATCATCCAGGCAAGTTTGTAAGAAGGGCAGTTGTACCTCCAGCGAGTGTTCTAAGGCGTGAGGCTGGTCTTGCTGAACCAACAATCCCGCCTCAACTAATTGCCGGCAAGCTTGCTCATCAACGCGGACTTTGCCAAGCGGAGTGGAAAAGAATTCATAATGGGGCACGGCACAGCCTTGTAGGTATACTCGGTGGCTTGGCCCCAGTAAAATAACCCGTTTAATCGTATCTTTGAAATGCTTTAGTGTTGCATAGCCACTGGCGGCTATACTGCCTGAATAACAGTAACCGGCATGGGGAACAATCAATCCCTTGGGGAAAGTTTCAGATAAAGGGAAAGGGGCCAGCATTTGACTAAGATCTTGCTTTAGTTCCTGGGGAGACTCGGGGTAAAAGCTGCCTGCAACAACGGGATTTCTGTCTTTCATGGTTTTCACCAAAGCGCTTGGTTTAAAGCGCTGTTAATTACCGTTAAATGTGTGTGCTGTACGCGGTTTCTACTCATCAATTGACTACACTTATAGCATAGCTTTAATTCGGAAAATATTGCCATGAATGCCCCTGATTTTGAGCGTTTTCCCACTAAGTATTGGCAAAAACTCGATGATGGCCGGGTAAGATGCGATATGTGCCCGCAGCACTGTACTTTAAGGGAAGGAAAGCGGGGCACTTGCTTTATTCGTATGCACCACCAGGGAGAGATTGTCCTGACCAGCTACGGCCGCTCGTCCGGGTTTTGTATCGATCCGGTAGAGAAAAAACCTTTAAACCACTTTTATCCCGGCTCCAGTGTCTTGTCCTTCGGTACCGCAGGATGCAACTTGGGCTGTAAGTTTTGCCAGAACTGGGATATCAGTAAATCCCGGGAAATTGATACTTTATGCGGTAGCGCTATGCCGGAGCAACTTGCTCTGGCGGCAAAAAGAAAAGGCTGCAAAAGTATTGCCTTTACCTACAATGATCCGGTGATCTTTTTCGAATATGCCATTGATGCTGCCAAAGCTGCCCATGAGAATAACTTAAAAAGTATAGCAGTATCAGCAGGTTATATTTGTGACGAACCTCGTGTTGAATTTTATCGCTATATGGATGCTGCCAATATCGATCTAAAAGGCTTTACCGAACATTTCTACCACAAGATTTGCCATGCACATTTGCAACCTGTGCTCGATACCCTGGTTTACCTGAAAAATGAAACCCAGGTCTGGTTTGAAATTACCAACCTGGTCATCCCCGATGAAAATGACAGTGATGAAGAGTTGCATAACATGTGTCAGTGGATCGCCGAGAACTTAGGCCCGGATGTTCCGTTGCACTTTTCTGCCTTTCATCCGGACTTTAAGATGATGGATAAAGAAAGAACGCCGTTATCAACCTTATTAAGGGCAAGAAATATCGCTTTAAGTTATGGCTTACACTATGTCTACTGCGGTAATGTTTTTGACAGGGAGTCGGACAGTACCTACTGCCCCAGTTGTCGGGAAGTTGTGATAGAAAGAAACTGGTATGACTTAGGAAGCTATCATTTAGACGACACCGGGCACTGCCAGCACTGTGGCCATCAACTTTCGGGGCGATTTGGCGGACCCAAACAAAACTTCGGCAGGCAGCGTATCCCCATCCGCATTCAATAACTTAGCAAAGAAAAATCTTAAGTAGTGTTTTTTAATACCTAAACGGGACTTTTAGCATTAGCCATTGCTTATTGCTATTAAAAGTTTCGTAACAGCAATGTTTTAATCTGTTTATCTCTTCATACTAGTGAAATAGGCAATATGATCTTCCTTTGAAGTATTGTCCTCATTAATAGTAAGAACAACTTTTGAGCGCCTGTAACTACTAATACTGGCTAGGGGAATAGTTTTTTTAAATAAGTTAAAAAAAGTGTTGACCCCAGCAAAAAAATCTCTAAAATGCGCATCCACTTCCACGGGGCAGCCCAACGAAGTGTTTTGATAAGTTTAGTTGATGGAAACCTTAACTAAACGGTCAACAAAACTTTGAAAAAAGATGTTGACATCAAAACTGAGAAGCGTATCATGCGCATCTCGCTTGAGACAAGGTCTTAAGCGGCAACGGTTAACGAATGCGATTAATCGTTTCATCTTCTTTCGAAGATGAGTTCTTTAAAAATTAGTTATCATGCAATTTGTGTGGGCACTCACGTTAATGTTGATTTTACATAGCTACTTCGGTAGCAAATAAAATACTTAATGATGAATGACACACAAAACTATTATTCATAGTTTTACGTTTATTTTCACTTTTTAAAAGTGA
>NZ_CANDNZ010000015.1 GCF_947387555.1 Thalassomonas sp. RHCl1 | reverse complement strand
TTTGAAACTGCGGAAGTTTCTGAATCGCATTGGTTAAAGTTAGCTCTGGGGAAACAACAGTTAAAGCGAACATAGCCAAAAATCAACAGTGATGGTTGGTTCTTGGTCATAAAGTGGTATAGCTTTTCATCTTTTTCAGCAGCGGTAGGTAAGGTTTTTTTTGGCGGGGGGGGGGGCAATTTAGAAAATCACTCATCTCACTCATGTTTTGAAACACTTTCCCGCAGTGTATTCCTGATTTTGATACTGACCAATGTCATAATCTCATCAAACGCTAATGACTCGAAAGTACGCTAAACTGACCATTAGCAATGGATAATGAGAATACTTTTTTAATGTTTCGAAAATTACGTTTTGAATATGCCGGATGCTGCATAATCTGCATCTATTGCTAGTTGGTGGTATGCTGAAATTTATCTACTTTATGTAAATATTAAAATTAATCCTTTGTAAAAACTGTATGTCTATTAGATCTTATTATGGATGAATCTAAACTTATTTCGGCACTTATCGGTGCACTAGTCGCGATAGTTGCTATGTCAATGAATAACTGGCACCAGAACCGTAGGCAAAGGCAAGAGTTATTAACTGCGAAACTAGAGGTTTTATATAGCTTATGTTTGGAGTTTTCTCGTCGCAATCAAAAGAAATATGATTTAATTATTGATTACATAATAGATGAACGTGGAACAATACAAGAGCTTTTTGATATGCATTCTGAAATTGTTAAAATACATTCTAAGATGAAGATGATTGTTAATTTGTATTTCCCTAACCTGTTGAAAGAACATAGAAAAGTATGGCCTCTCCTATTGGCTTTTGACAAGCAATTTTATTTAGACTTTGAAGATTTTAATTACTTTGAACACAAAGCCTTTAAAGAATCTTTTAAGGCTCTTTCTATACAAGTATTCTTTTTCGAAGATGAAATAATTAAAGAAAACAAACAACTTCTTTAATTATAGACTAGCAAGGTCAATCAATGGTGCACGTATCCTGTCACTCTTTTGCGTGCTAAGGAAATGGGTAAGGCAAGTTAGTACAATAACTAAACTGGACCTAAATTGATGGAACATAATCCCCCCTTCTGTTTCAAACATTGATTTCAACCAACCTCCAGAACCCATAATTTCGTTTAAAAAAATTATAATATAGCTAAAAAATGAAACACTTCCCTAGAAAAGTGTTTCATGCTCGATAGAACTATTTATTAGTACTTCTTTTCGCCACAAAAACCTCTACTCAGAGAAGATCTTAGCCGGTAGTTTATGCGTAAAGCGTCTCATTAACACCTACGCCCCCTAAACGTAAAAAGGCCGCTAAATAACATTTAGCGGCCTTTTATAAAACTTAGCTTTGTTATTACCCGGCAATTAGCCAACCAGGTAATAAAAACAAGTTACTCCCCAAACGGGTTCACTTTAATAATGGTTTCGTTACGATCAGGACCTGTTGAGATGATATCAACCGGAACACCGGTGATTTCTTCAATACGCTTGATATAAGCCAGGGCATTCGCCGGTAATTGCTCGATAGTAGTCGCACCGAAAGTTTTTTCACTCCAACCCGGCATTTCTTCGTAAACCGGGGTGATTTTTTCATAACCTTCTGCAGCCGTTGGCGGCACGGTAATGATTTCACCGGTTGGTGTTTTATAACCAACACAGATTTTCAGTGTTTCTAAACCGTCTAATACATCCAGCTTGGTCAGGCAGAAACCGGTCACGCTATTCACTTGAACTGCGCGGTGCATGGCGATGGCGTCAAACCAACCACAACGACGCTCACGGCCGGTAGTCGCGCCAAATTCATGGCCTACTGTACCTAAGTGATTGCCGATTTCATCGTCTAATTCGGTCGGGAAAGGACCTGAACCTACACGGGTAGTGTAAGCCTTGGTAATACCTAGTACGTAATCCAGGTTACGCGGACCAAAACCACAACCGGTAGCAACGCCACCCACAGTTGTGTTTGAAGAGGTTACGTAAGGGTAAGTACCGTGGTCGATATCCAGTAAGGTGCCTTGTGCGCCTTCGAACATGATGGCTTCATCATTCAGACGCGCCTGATCAAGAATTTCAGCAATATCTGCCGTCATCTTCTTGATGGTGTCGGCAACTGCCATAGCGTCGGCCAGTACTTCTTCATAGCTTACAGGCTCGGCTTTATAGTAAGTAGTTAAAACGAAGTTATGGTATTCCATAATTTCTTTTAACTTGGCAGCAAATGAGTCTTTACAGAACAAGTCGCCAACACGTAAACCGCGACGGGCAACCTTATCTTCGTATGCTGGCCCTATGCCACGGCCGGTAGTACCGATCGCTTTGTTACCGCGCGCTTTTTCACGGGCAACGTCTAATGCTACATGGTAGGGAAGAATAAGTGGACAAGCATCACTGATCAGTAGACGTTCGCGTACTGGTACGCCACGCTCTTCTAACATAGTGATTTCTTTCATCAAGGCTTTAGGGCATAACACTACCCCGTTACCTATCAAACATTTTACATTTTCACGTAACACACCTGAAGGGATCAAATGAAGAACG
Source organism: Thalassomonas sp. RHCl1 (assembly GCF_947387555.1). Taxonomy (GTDB): domain Bacteria; phylum Pseudomonadota; class Gammaproteobacteria; order Enterobacterales; family Alteromonadaceae; genus Thalassomonas. Next base: position 150,342 of record NZ_CANDNZ010000015.1, on the reverse strand, counting down.
GTTTTTTCACCGTCTATTACCAGAGTATGACCGGCATTGTGGCCTCCCTGATAACGTACTACGTACTTGGCTTTATCTGTGAGCAGGTCTACAACCTTACCCTTACCTTCGTCACCCCATTGAGTGCCTAGAACTACGACGTTTTTGCGCATGTTTAAATGTTGGTCAGAAAATTAGGCGGGGATTTTAACAAATAACATTTTACAGTCCAAGCACTAAATCCAGCTTTTTCGAAAGTATATAAAATAGCCAGCAAGGTTAATTAGTTAGCAATAACTTTATTTTTTGAAACGGTCAAAAATATTAAGCGCGAACAATAAGCAAAAGGGCAGCACGGGGAAGACCATAATAAACGGATACTGCATATGATGAGGCAACAGCTGGAGGTTAGAAAAAATTATGACTGAACGATAAGTAAAAGCACGGCACCGATAAAAACCATAAAAAAGCCTATGGTACGTATGGTACCCGAAGGTTGGCTGGCCAGTTGTTGGATATAGGCGCGCCATTTATTGGGGAAAAGCGCGGGCAACAAGCCTTCGATAATAAAAACCACTGCCAGTACGGTGAGCAAACCCGGCATAGTCAGAATTTCCATAATGAAACGTTATTTCCTTATTAAGCAAATCACCGATAAAAAATATAGTATCAATCACTTAAGAAGAAACAACAAGGTGAAAGCCGTTAAAAGGCCGGATTTTGACATGAATATGAAGAATTTTTGAATCCCGGCAACTTTGTGGCTAAAGCACAGGAGAGAAGGATAAAACCGGCCATGAAGGTTTCACGGCCGGTGATAATTGTTAAGGTTTATTTACCGGCTTTAGCACTGTCTTTCAGGTAATGAAAGAAGTCACTGTCGGGTTTAACCACCATAACATCGCTTTTGCTGTTAAAGCTTTTTTCGTAGGCTTGCAGGCTGCGGAAAAAGTTGAAGAACTCCGGGTCTTTCTTGTAAGAGTCGGCATAAACTTTTGCAGCCAATGCGTCTCCTTCACCACGAACTTCCAGGGCGTTTTTCTGCGCCGTTGCCAGCATTACCGTTACCTTGGCATCAATAGTTGCACGGATAATCTCCGATTGCTCCTGACCCTGAGACCTGTGCTCTTTTGCTACCGCGGTACGTTCTGCACGCATACGCTCATAAATCGAGTTACTGACTTCTGTCGGCAGGTTAATCGCCTTGATACGTACATCGATAACTTCAATACCTAAGTCATCCTGGCTGCTGGCAGCACTTTCCTGCGCCTTGCTCATAATGGCGTCGCGGTCACCGGAAACAATTTCCTTGATAGTGCGGGTACCAAACTCGCTACGCAGGCCGTTATTCACTTTTTGTTTTAACAGCGCCTGGGCATTATCAAGAGAGCCGGAAGTACGCAGGTAGTAGGTTGAGAAATCAACGATACGCCATTTAACAAATGAGTCGACCATCAAGTCTTTTTTCTCGGCGGTTACAAAACGATCCGGCGCTTCATCCAGGGTCTGGATACGGGCATCGAATTTACGCACCGACTCCATCAGAGGAATTTTAAAGTGCAATCCCGGATCGTAGACCAGCATTTCACCGCTACTGTCACGCTTGATCTTCTTAAACTGGAACACTATACCGCGCTCGCCTTCGGAGACAACAAACACCGAAGAGACCACTAATACCGACAACAGGGCGAGAATCGCTATGGAAAAATTCTTCATTGCTTAGTTTCTCCCGCTGCTGAAGCGATCTGAACGACCGGAACTGGATGGTTTGGTATTCGTCGATACCGGCTGCTGGCTTAAGCTGGTTGTTGCCTGAGGAATAACCCGCTGGCCGCTGCTTTGCTGCTGAATGATTTTATCCAAAGGCAGATACATCATATTATTGCCTCCTTCAACATCCACCATGACCTTGCTGGTATTGCTGTAAACATTTTCCATCGCCGCCAGATACATACGCTGACGAGTTACCTGTGGCGCCGCCTGATATTCAGGCAAGATTTTTTCGAAACGGGCTACCGCACCTTCAGCGTCCAGAATGGTTTGCTGTTTGTATGCCAGGGCTTCCTGTTCCATACGTTTTACCCGGCCACGGGCACGTGGTTCTATGCCACGGGCATAAGCTTCGGCTTCACGTAAGAAACGTACTTCATCTTCCTGTGCCGAGATGGCATCATCAAAGGCATCTTTCACTTCTTCCGGCGGACGGGCGTCTTTAAAGTTAACATCGACGATGATCAAACCTAAATGGTAAGGTTCGATGATTTTTTCCAGCTCCTGCCACACCGATTGACGCACGGTTTCACGGCCGCTGGTGAGGATATCATCCATCGCCGCATGACCAACGACATAACGCAGGGCGCTGTCCAGCGACTGACTTAAGCTGTCGTCGGCATCGGTCACGCTAAAGACATAGTTACGGGCATCAACCACCCGGTACTGTACCTGCATTTCCACCCGCACCACGTTTTCATCCTGGGTCAGCATAAAACCGGCCGCAGGCAAATCCCGCGTGGTTTGCATATCCACGGGAATAATACGCTCGACAAAAGTCCACTTCCAGCGCAGACCGGGATCAACCGTACCGGCATACTGACCGAAACGTAACACTATGCCCTGCTCGGCTTCTTTGATGGTATAAAAACCGCTAAAGGCATATACCAATACCGAAATAATGAGGGCCAGGCCAATGCCGACACTGGAAAAACTTTTTCCCGAGCCGCCGCCTGATGATTTCCCGCCAAAGACACCGCTTACTTTCTGACCCAGGTCTTTGAGTAAGTCGTCCAAGTCTGGTGGCCCCTGGTTATTGCCACCCTTATTTTTCCAGGGATCTTTATCGTTATTCCCCGGTTCATTCCAAGCCATGATGGTCTCCGCTAAATTGCAATTGCTGCTAATATATCAGTCAGTTAGTTTTCAATAAAGCGTTCTAAGCCCGCTTTATCCTGTTTTATTAATCGATTCCATTCCCGGGCCGGCAGTTTTACATCCACCAGGCAATTCCCCTGTTCGTCAAAATGCTCATCAGCAATACAGTTAAGCTGATACAGCATGCCCCGCAGTTTTCCTGCCGCGGGGGGGATTTTCAGGCTATGGCGCACTATCTGGCGCCCCAAGCGCTCCGCCAACGCCTGAAAAAATAAATCTATGCCGATATTGGCCTGGGCCGACAACCATACCCGGACCGGCATACCGGTTTCATCCCGGTCGATCCTCGGCTCAACATCATGCAAATTATCAATTTTATTACAGATCATCAGCTGGGGAACTTCATGCGCCTCAATTTCCGTCAGCACATCCGTTACCTGATCGATATTTTCACTCCGACGCTCATCGGAAATATCCACCACATGCAGCAAAAGTTCTGCTTCCCGGGTTTCCGTTAATGTCGCCTTAAACGCCGCCACCAGATCATGGGGTAAGTGGCGGATAAAACCTACGGTATCCGCCAGGATCACCCGGCCAACATCTTCCACTTCAATTTTCCGCAAGGTGGGATCCAGGGTGGCAAAAAGCTGATCTGCCGCATAAACGTCGGAATCAGTTAAACGGTTAAACAAGGTCGACTTACCGGCATTGGTATACCCGACCAGGGATATGGTCGGAATTTCCGCGCGGGTACGGGAACGCCGTCCTTGCTGCCGCTGTTTTTCCACCTTATCGAGGCGCTTAAGAATATTATTCATGCGCTCGCGCAGCAAACGGCGATCGGTTTCCAGCTGGGTTTCACCCGGCCCGCGTAAACCTATGCCGCCTTTTTGCCGCTCTAAATGCGTCCAGCCCCGGATCAAACGACTGCTGATATGGCGCAACTGCGCCAGCTCGACCTGTAACTTACCCTCATGGGTTCTGGCCCGCTGGGCAAAAATATCCAGGATCAAAGTCGTGCGGTCAATAACCCGGCACTGGCACAAAGCTTCGATATGTTTTTCCTGGGAGGGCGTTAAACTGTGGTTAAATAAAATCACGTTGGCGTCATAAAGCGCCACCGCATCCGCGATTTCCTGCGCTTTACCACTGCCGACAAAATATTTGGGATGCGGCGTATTACGCTTGCCGCTGACCACGGTCAGTTCACTGACCCCGGCAGAAGACACCAGCATTTTAAATTCTTGCAGGTCCTCGCGCGAGCTTTCGTCCGGAAAATCTACATGGACAAGTATCGCCTGCTCACCCGCCTGATAACGATCAAACAAATGAGCAGCGCCTGAAAAGACTAAATATCACCATTAAGCGTCCGATGATTGATTAAATTCAGCCTGACCTTGTGCCGGCATAGTCGTTACCGCACGAGAAGGTACTACCGTAGAGATAGCATGCTTATAAACCATTTGACTGACGGTATTTTTCAGTAAAATAACAAACTGATCAAATGATTCAACTTGTCCCTGAAGCTTGATGCCGTTAACTAAATAGATTGCTACTGGAATGCGGTCACGACGTAAAGCATTCAAAAATGGGTCTTGTAACGATTGCCCTTTTGCCATTCTCTGGCCCCTTTTGTTATTGTCGATAAAAATTGTTTTTTATTAACCGGTTACCGATTAACTAGCCTAATTATACATCAATGTGTCTAGATTGCTCACTGCTGATAAAACTTGTTGTAAATTTGTTTCATCTTCCATCTCTAACCAGGTCAGATCCGGCCAGCTTCTTAACCAGGTCAACTGACGCTTTGCCAGCTGCCGGGTGGCGCAGATACCACGAAAAACCATTTCTTCATGATCAAACTCGCCATTAAGATATTGCCACATTTGACGATAACCTACACAACGAATGGAAGGTAGATTTTCATGTAAATCACTTCGTTGTTTTAACTTAATAACTTCTTGCTCAAATCCTTCTGTGATCATTTGTTGATATCGTAATGCTATACGATCGTGTAAGGTTTTACGTTCAGCCGGTGCAATGGCAAATTGTAAAACATCCCCTTGCAGGGTAGCACCTTTTATTTCAATTAATTGTGTCAAAGTGTTTCCTGTCAGGCGGTGCACTTCCAACGCCCGCGTCAGTCGCTGCGGGTCATTGGGATGAATCCGCGCTGCCGCCACCGGATCAATTTGCATTAATTGCTGATGCATATGCTCCCAGCCAAACTGCTTCGCCTGGGCTTCAATATCCCGGCGTACCTCCGCATCTGCCTGAGGCAACGGAGAAATTCCCTGCACCAAACTTTTAAAATACATCATAGTGCCGCCAACTAACAGCGGAATACGATTATTGGCCCGGCTTTTTTCAATTTCAGCCAAAGCGTCTTGACAAAAATCCGCCGCTGAATAGACCTCGGCAGCATCGCGGATGTTTACCAGCTTATGGGGGTAAGCCTTTAACTCTTCCGCGGTAGGCTTCGCCGTGCCTATATCCATGTCCCGGTATATCAACGCCGAATCGACACTGATAATATCACAGGGCAAAGCATCATGGAGCGCCATGGCAAGTGCTGTTTTTCCGGACGCGGTCGGCCCCATTAAACAAATAACGGGGGGCTGTTTAGAACTCGATGACATAAAACACTTAACCTAACTGACTTATGGCTGATGTAAGGTCTAGCTCCACGGAATTCAAGAGCAACTGTGCCTCAAATTTGCCTAAGAGCACAGATTGTGCCTGAAACAACAACTCCCGGGCACTGTTTTCGGTAAAATTTTCCGGCTGCATAACCTTAGCTATCCCTTGCTGCCAGTGCTCTGGCGTTAATTCATCCGCTTCTGGCAAAACCTCTAGATAAGACAACAGGGATAATAAACTTGCACTGACATCTTTTTCTCTGAGCATAGCCGGAAATTCCCGGATTTGTACCCTGCTATTATCACCAAAGGTAATAATTATACCTGCCTGGGCTAAGGCCTGCTGATATCGTCCGGCAAAAGCAAACTGCTGCGCCGGCAAACTCAGCTGAACCGGCAACAACAACGGCTGACGGATCAAGCCCTGCTGCCAGCGCTGCTGCACCGATACCAGGTTTACCGCTTGTGCCAGAGCCGTTAATGACAACAGGCGTAAATCCTGCTTCAGGGTAATAACCGCATATTCAGGCTCTTTAAAAAACACCAGCCGGGCTGGCAATTCCTGCTCTTGCGCGCCAGTTGCCCTTGTTTCAGCGCCGTCATAAGGGGTCATTAATTGCTGGTAATTTTTCACGGCCCCGGCGGACGGCGTTACTCTTGGCGACGATGCCGCCTGCCCCGACGAAGCACCTGCTCCATAAGCCCCCTGGTGGCTACCCAGCGAGGTTAAAGGCTTAACATAAGCACGTTCACCGCCATAATTCTGTGAGGGTGAATATTGCCCCGGCGATGAGTTTACCTGCTGCCCGCCCCTAAAAGCAGCATCAGAAGAAACCGCCGACTCAGTGCCAGAATTAACAGGCAAAGTCGCGCCATAGGTGCCGGTTTCCCTGCTATCGCTAACGGAAACATTTCCGACATTACTCACACCGGTATTGGCCACCCCGCCACTGGTAGCCCCGCTAATAATTTCCCCGGTTTCTGGCACAAGTAATTCCGTTTGTTCCTGCAATGCCCGCTGGCACACGGAATAAATAAAATCATGGACATAACGCCCCTGATGAAACCTCACCTCATGCTTGGCGGGATGAACATTCACATCCACCTCGCGGTGATCCAGGGTTAAAAACAGGACAAAGGCCGGATAACCTTCAAGAGGCAATAAATCCGCATAGGCCTGGCGTATGGCATGGTTAATCAACTTATCCCGCATCATGCGGCCGTTAACATAGCTATAGCAAAGATCGTTTTGATTGCGAACAAAGCTGGGTTTCCCCAACCAGCCCCACAAGTGCAGATCGCCGTGCTGGCAGTTTACCTTCACCGCATGCTCGAGAAAGCGCTGGCCGCACACCAGCCCCACCCGTTTATCATAATAGGCCTTGTCCCGGGCAATCCGGTACTGGCGCACCATTTTGCCGTTGTGGCTCAGAGTAAAAGCGACATCAAACCGTGCCAGGGCAATACGGCGGATAATTTCATCAATATGATTAAATTCTGTTTTTTCCGTGCGCAAAAATTTGCGCCTGGCGGGGGTATTAAAAAACAGATCGTTCACTTCTATGGTGGTGCCGTCGGGATGGGCCGCCGGTTGCACCGATACTTTCATATCCCGCCCTTCGGCGCTGGCCTGCCAGGCGGTCTCCTGCTCTTTCGGTTTAGAGGTCAAAGTCAGGCGGGAGACCGAGCTGATACTGGCCAGGGCCTCGCCGCGAAAGCCCAGACTGGCAATGCCTTCGAGATCCTTTAAATCTTTGATTTTACTGGTGGCATGACGGCTCAGGGCCAGGGTCAGTTCATCTTTTACTATTCCCTTGCCGTTATCGGAAATACGCAGCTTTTTGATGCCGCCCTTTTCCACCTCGATAGTTATTTTAGTGGCGCCGGCATCCAGGCTGTTTTCGATCAATTCTTTGATCACAGATGCAGGACGCTCCACCACTTCCCCCGCCGCAATCTGGTTTGCCAGGCGCGCCGGTAAAATTTCAATATTGCTCATCTTTGCTTAATCCGCCCGGGGAATTTTTAAGGTTTGCCCTATCCTGACGACATTGCTGGTCAGGTTGTTGGCCGATTTCAGCTGGCCGACGGAAACCCGGTATCTTTGTGCCAACAGTGACAATGACTCTCCACTGGAAACCTTATGCCGGGTAAAGCCTACGGAGGCCAGATAGGAGTCTTTCGGCGGGTTTTGCAGGAAATACTGGCGTACGCCGTTGGATATCGCCCGGGCCAGTTTCTGCTGGAAAGCGGCAGTTTTCAGGTTTTTCTCTTCCTTGTGATTGGAAATAAAACCGGTTTCCACCAAAATCGAGGGGATGTCCGATGCCTTCAATACCGCCAGACTGGCATGCTGGGGCGTTTTCTTATGCAGTTTAGTGACTTTTTTCAACTTGCTGATAACATCGCTGGCCAAACCTAAGCTCATTTCCAAGGAATGCTCTTTATTCATATCCGCTAACGTGATCGCCAGGTTATCATCGGCGGTATTTTTGATCACCCCGCCGCCGCCGCCGAGTAATTCTGAATTTTTCTCCCGGTTCACCAACCAGCGGGAGAGTTCCGACTCCACCCGGGAATGCAGCGCAACCCAGACAGACGCACCGTTTGGCTGCGGCGTACGAAACGCATCCGCATGAATAGAAATTAAAAAGTCCACCTGGTTTTGCCTGGCTATCTGGGTACGGCGGTTTAAATGCACATAATAGTCTCCGGTGCGGGTCATCACGGCTTTAAAGCCTTTTTGCTTGTTGATCAAATTCTGCAATCGCTTGGCAATGGCTAAAGTCACCTGTTTTTCATAAGTGCCGTAACCGCCGATAGAGCCGGGATCTTCACCGCCATGACCGGCATCTATGCCGATTATAATATCTCTCTTTTTATCACCAACCGCCTTAACGACACGCTTTTTACTTTCTTTATCATGCAGGTCCACCACCAGGCGGTGACCATATTGCCCCGCCGGCGCCAGCGGGAAAACCGTCAGCTGGTAGGACTTGGCCAGTTCCAACACCAGGCGGGTCGAGCCTTTTTTCTTTGACTCGCTGGTGCGAAAACGCTTGATCCGTTTATCTTTCGCCGCCAGGGTATTGAGCAACACGGTATTTTGGCTGTTTTTAAAATCGATCACTAAACGCTGCGGACCGGATAAACTAAAATAGCTGTAATCGGGCTTTTGCTTTAAATCAAAAACAATCCGGGTATTCTCCGGGGCAGGCCATACCCGGATCCCTTCAATTTTATTGACGGCATAACTCACCGAACACAAGCCCATCCAGAGCAAGACTACTGAGATCAGGTATCGTATTTTCAATCCAGCCAACATTAATTTATTACCTTGTTTCCTTTAACAAAAGCTAGTTTAAAAAGCTTAATTAAACTCCTTAAAAAAAACTTTAAAACTGCAACACCCTAAACAATTTTTTCCAGTTCGGCTAACACCTGATTGCCTGTGCTACTGTGGGCTGCCAGGGTGATTTTACGTTGTTCGCCGTGATAGGCCAAGTCTATCGTGACATCCGCTTGCGGCAGCAGACCCCGGCCTTTTTCCGGCCATTCGATAAAACTGCAGCAATGGGCGGCAAAATAATCCCGGATCCCCATATATTCGAGCTCTTCCGGATCTGCCAGCCGGTAGAGGTCAAAATGATAAACCTGCCAGCTGTCGAGCTCATACGGCTCAACTAAGGTGTAGGTCGGACTTTTCACATTGCCCTTGTGGCCCATGCCGCGGACAACTCCCCTGGTCAGGGTGGTTTTACCCGCGCCGAGATCGCCGTTGAGATAAGCAATAAAACCTTGCCCCTGCAGTTGCCGGATCGCCCCGGCTAAAGCCGTACCTAAAGCAACCGTCGCCTGCTCATCGGCTAAATCATAATCTAGTGTCTTCATTAACTCTTTATCAAACTCATTTTTAACCCTCTGCCCCGCCGTCAACCTGATAGTGGTTGACCAGGTGCAGAAGTTCGGGAAATAAATCACTGGCCAGCAAACCCCGCTGCCCCTGCTTAGCGACAATATTATCTCCGGCCTGCCCGTGAAGGTAGGCCGCCAGCCTTACGGCAGCCAAAGGCTCGTTAAGCTGCAATAACATGGCCGCTATTATGCCTGATAATACATCACCCATGCCACCCGTTGCCATACCCGGGTTGCCACAAGTGTTGATCCATACGGTTTTACCGTCAGAAATCAGGGTACCCGGCCCCTTGAGCAGGCAAATTCCCTGGTATTGGCGGGCAATGGCTTTGACCGCGGCAAAGCGATCCCGGTTAATTTCGCTAACCTTACAACCGAGTAAACAGGCCGCTTCTGCACTATGAGGGGTTAATACCCGGGTTGCTCCGGCATCGGGCAAGCCCCCCTGTTGCCAGGTCTGCCGTAACAGATACAGGCCGTCGGCATCGATAACACAGGCCAGCGGCTGTGTTATAGCAAAATCAAATAAATGTCGGGCCCAGTGGTCCCGGCCCAGCCCCGGCCCCAGGATCATCACTTTTGCCTTGTTAAAGACAGCAGAGCGGGCCAGCTCATCCGCCCGGTCCGGCGCCAGCATCATTTCCGGAAGGCCGTTAAAAACCCGGTTTCGGTTTTCCTGGTGGCAAGCCACTGCCAGCATAGAAGCGCCGCACCTTAATGCAGCCTCTCCCGCCAAACGGATGGCGCCCGGCATCATTTGATTTCCGCCGATGGCCAGCACCAGTCCCGGGGAGCTTTTATGGCGGATAGCCGATACCGGCTCCAGTACAGGCAACTGCTGCCTGCCCTGGATAAAATGATCCGAACCAATCTGCTGCTGAAAAATCTGCCCCAACCCCAAATCAGCCAGATATAAGCAGCCGACATAATCTGCCGCCTGCCCGGTTAACAACCCTTGTTTGGCAGCGATAAAGGTCAGGGTCACATCCGCTTTTACCGCCTCGGGATTGACAGTACCGCTATCAGCATTTAACCCCGATGGCAGGTCGACGCTGATCACCTTTGCCCGGTGACGGTTGACGGCACGCACCAGGGCTTCACTGTCTTGACTTAACTGACCATGAAAACCTATGCCAAACAGGCTATCGACAATGATCTCCCCGCTGAAATCCTGCTTTATGTAGTCAGCAAGGGCTAACTCCCCCGCCTGTAACACTTCAACCCCGCTTTGTTCCAGTTGCAAATAAGCCGTGAGGGCATCTCCTTTAAGCTCATTCTTTGCCACTGTGCTTAACACCAGCACGTCGATACCCGAATGACTTAACAAACGGGCACAAATAAAACCGTCTCCGCCATTATTGCCTTTACCGCACAGCACCAGTACTTTGGCCGCTTGTGGCCATAAAGATTGCACCAGGGAAAACACGGCGCCGCCGGCACTTTCCATCAGGGCATACATTTCAATCCCCTGTGAGGCGGCAACTTTAGCCTCATTGTCTTTGACCTGCCCGGCCCTGTAGGCCGGCAGGGGCAGGCAATCGGCTAACTTGATCGGTAATTTCGCTTTTGATCTTGCTGGGGGCATCATTTTTACGTCCTTTCCCGGTTTCCCATCCTCTGTACTTTTTCACGTTAGCGTCAGCGGCTCCGTCATTAAAACGCAAAGCCAAATTGCTTGCTAAGGGCGGCATCCCATTTATTGATTTACCGCAAACCCGAGTTCATTTTTATTAACTTGTTTAGCGCCTGACCCTGGCTGTGGTAAACTACTCCCTGAATTTATTAAGCAGTTTACTTGAAGGCATCACCATCTCATCCATGTCATCCTCTACCATCAACTATCAGGAATTAGCCGAAAAAATCAAGTTTTGGGGCCGTGAACTGGGATTTTCCCAGGTAGGGATCTCAGATATTGACCTGTCCGAGCATGAAGCGGCACTGAAACATTGGCTGGAGCAGGGTTATCACGGCAATATGGATTATATGGCACGCCACGGCATGATGCGGGCACGCCCCGATGAACTTGAGCCCGGCACCGTCTCCGTGATCAGCGTACGCCTGGATTACCTGCCCACCGATGCCAAATTTGCCAAACTGCTAAAAAAGAAAGACCATGCCTATATCAGCCGCTATGCCCTGGGCCGGGATTACCATAAGTTAATGCGCAAACGCCTGCAGCAGTTGGGCAAAAAAATTAAAGAGCATTGCCAACAGTTTAATTTTCGTCCTTTTGTCGATTCCGCACCGGTCCTGGAACGGCCGCTGGCGGAAAAAGCAGGCCTGGGCTGGGTCGGCAAACACAGTTTATTAATCAACAAACAGGCGGGCTCCTGGTTTTTTCTCGGAGAGCTGTTAGTCGATATCCCTTTGCCCAGCGACTCGGCGCCGGCAAACGACTGTGGCCATTGCGTTGCCTGCCTGAAGATCTGTCCTACCCAGGCGATTGTCGCCCCTTATACCGTCGATGCCAGGCGCTGTATCTCCTATTTAACCATAGAATTACGCGATGCCATCCCGGAAGAGTTTCGCCCGTTGATCGGCAACCGTATTTATGGCTGTGATGACTGCCAGCTGATTTGTCCCTGGAACAAATTTGCCAAACTCGGGCAGGAAGATGATTTTCAGCCGCGTAATAATTTCGACGATGTCAGTTTATTAACCCTGTTTGCCTGGAGTGAAAAAGAATTTCTGGATAAAACCCAGGGCTCGCCGATACGGCGCATAGGTTATGCCTGCTGGCAGCGCAATATTGCCGTGGCGCTGGGTAATGCCGGTTTTTCAGAGGAGATAGTCAACGCCTTAACGGCAAAGTTACCAAAGGTAGATGCTATGGTAGCCGAGCATATTCAATGGGCGCTGACGCAGCAGCAGCTCAAAGCCGAGCAGGCAAAACAAGAGATTAAAGTTATCGAAGTCAACCAGCGCCTGACCGGACGCCTCATCCGCTCCATAGAAAAAGGCCTGCCCCGCGACGCCTGAGCCAGGTTTGAGAGCCGCCGCTTCAGGTCAATACCAGCTTAAGGTTGGCGATTTTTTCTTCTTAGCCGGCATTGCAGCAAGACCTGGTGTTTTTGTTCATTGCTAAACCCGGACCAGCCGGTAATTTCATCCAGGTGGCGAAAACATCCCAGGCAATAGTCCTGATGATCCAGGCAGCAATTGCGTACACAAGGGCTGCTTACCTCGGCTGAAGGCACTTTATCGGCCGAGGGCTCTTTACCCGCTGAAGGCTCTTTATCCGCTGAGGGCTCTTTATTGGCTAAAGGCTCTTGAGTCTTGGTGGTTTTCATCGGGTTCGGCTCTTAAATGCTTTCGGCATAATTTTCTATGGCATCAAGCTCCTGCCGGGTTTGCTCAAGCAAGGCATCCGCCTGTTTCAGGTGTTTTCGCTCAGTTAATGCCTGCATTTGCCGGCAAAGGGTAAATAAATTATCCGCCGCCAGAATACCGGCATTTTTTTCCAGTAAGGTCAGCACCTTGCTTGCCTGCTGAAAATGCCGCGACTGAAAAGCCGCGGTTAACTGCGCCAGGTAATCGCGGTTATCCGCCAAATATTCATCCAGCATATACGCCGCCAGCTCCGCCGAGTGCTGATGCCGGGTGTAGCGCTGTAAATCAAATGCTGCCAGCACCTCACTGTCATTGTCCTGCACATGGAATAATTGCTGCTGTAGCGCATACTCTTGCAATTCAGGGGAATAACCGGCAATACCGGAGGGCGAAAGCTCAGGCTTGCCTGGCTTATTTTCCTGAACCGCTGCCTGTGACTGCAAACTTTTTTCCTGAGCGGGTTCTGTTTTAGCCTGAACCTGTTCCAGCACTTTTAACCAGGGCCTTAATATGGCTACCAGGGCTGGTAAATCCGATAGTGCGGGCAGTGCCTCTACACGCCAGCCTTTAGCGCTTTCCTTACGGGCAAAGGATGCCCCCCCGGGCAAGCTGAACAGGCCGCGCTCAAATGCTTTGCCTTTATCCAGATCAACAAAAGCCGGCAGTTCAAATTCCGTAATTAACAGCAGGAAACGTCCGCCATACCACAACTCTTGCGTGCTCTTGCTATTCGCCGCCAGGCGTACCTGTAAACCGAGCCAGTTCAAAACGGATATCAATGCCTGGTGCTTGCCGGGCTCCTTAACCCCGAGCAAAACTTCAACTTCGGTGCCGACAAAAGCATATTGCCGGCATATTTGTGGGTTAAACAGGAGGTTGGTTTTTGCCTTTTGCTGCATCAGGTTGCGGATTTCGCTAAGCAGATTTTGCCGTGACAATAAAGCCGCTGCCGGAGAGTAAAAACCCAGCCCGCTAATCTGCTTTCTAACCTGTTCACTAACCTGGCCGAGTCCCGATTGCAATACCAAGAGCTTGGGTTGCACTGCCTCAGGCAGGCCATTTATATGGGTAAACAGCTGATCTTTTTGCCTGGCAAACAGCGCTTCACCGACCATCACAACATCCACCGGGCGGCTCTTAAGTTGCCCCGGTGTTAGCTCATTTATCAACTCATCGGCAGCTGCATAAGCGTCAAGCGTAAGCGGCTTAAGCAACTGGCTGAGTTGTTGCTGCTGCTCGCTGTTATCAGACAGGCATAACAAAGTTAACGGTGCCGGCTCCTCTATATCCGCTGCACTTTCATCCGCTTTTGCCTGTGCCAGAGGTAAATCAAAGGCCAGGCGGTACCCCTGCTCACTAAGCGAGGCCAGCAGATTAGTGCCGTGATGACGTGCCAATAACAACTGAAAATATTCAACAAGCACTTTGCCGGCTAAATCTTGCGGGATTTGCTCATCCTTATTAAGCAACTCAAGCAATGCAGGCAAACGGCTAAGTGCCTGGCCGCTGCTGACTTCGGCAGCCACTTGCACCACTTGTTGCCCCGGATGCCTGTCCCTGAGCTTAACCGTCAAGGTTAACTGCCCTTTGAAAATACCGGCAAGCACAAGACGGTAAACTGCATTAAGCAATTCATGGAACAGGCGGACATCCAATTTTACCTGCCGGATCAGGCAAGGATCACAATCAAGCACCAGGGTATTTTGTTGTCGCCTGCCTTGCGCCATCAGGTTGTACATGGCCGCATGGAGCTCATTCACCAGATCCACATCCTGCAATGCCATCACCAACTGCTTGTCCTTCAGGGCGGCCAACAGGGCGTACTGATCTAAACCGTCAGCTGCCCGGGTCAATTGCCGGGACAGTTGCCGCGGGGAAATATCGGCACCGTAGGACAGACTCTGTACCTGCAAACCGGCCACCGTCAATAAATGATGTAATTGCTGATGCTCTTGTTGCATAAACCGCTGCCGGGCCTGTTGTTGCTCCTGCGCCTCCTGGTTTAATAACAGCAGTTGCTGTTCATAGCCGGCAATCGCCTCGGCATTGGCTATAGTGCCGCAGAAATTATGCTCCCGGTAAATAAGCGAAATGGCCAGCAATTCTCCCGAGTGAGTGAAAACCCGGATATTTTGTGTTTCGCTGCTCTTTTTCACCTCCCGGGCGACAGCCGTTAACTTTTTCACTTCTTCTGCGGGAAAAGCATGACGCCAGCTGCTGACCGTTATCGCCTGATGCAACAGGTATTTGCTTCCCCGGCTCAATTGCCGGGCTAAGGTAAATTCTCCGTCCAGCTGCCAGTAAAGCACATGATTTTCCTGCGCCAGCGTTTTCAGTTGCATCCGGTAACCCTGGCTATGGCGCTTCACCTCATCGGCAGTGACCTCCGGCTTTTTCATTTGACTGAATATCCGGGTAAAACGACTGTTTTCAAAAGAGCTGATTAAGCTTTCATTCAGCGGTTCCCCGCTGGCTAACTGTTCACACAGAGCAAGGCTTTGCCTGGTATAGGCCTTCAGGCGCAGATACAGGCGCACCAGGAGCAACAAAACGGCTATCGCCAGTCCTGCAAATAAACTGACGGCGAAAAACAGCGGCTGTCCCTGGGTATGGCTAAGCAGCCAGCCTGATATTCCTGCAACCGGTTTTGAAGACTCCCCTTGAGGCACAGCTGGCGGTTTATCGGTCAGCAACTGCCGGGCCTTATCCCGGTGAACAGTTAATGCCCGGCGAAATTCATGTGCCAGGCGCAAATGCCCCTGCCATTTTGCCAGGGTACGCTGCTGAGTCAGCAATAATGCCGACAACTTATTCATTTCATCGCCAAGCGCCTTCAGCTGGACATCCTGCCCTTGCTCAGCCGTCACTTCACCGGCCATGGTTAACAGCTCTTCGGTACGGTTTCTAAGCTGTTCAAACTCGTCTAAGGGTAATTGCAGGTCCAAATCGGCAAATAAAACCAGCAGCTGGGCCAGTAAAATTTCCAATTGGTTATAGCGGGCCAGTTCTGTGTATATCTTGCCCTGCGCCCGGGCCCGGCTAACGGTTACCGCATCACTGATGTTATCCGCCTGCAGTTGCTGATAAAGTTGCTCCAGCTGCCCTTGTTTGCTGAAAATAAGACTGTCCAGGGCATCCGCCACCAGTTGCAATTGAATAATGCTTTGCTGTTTTAGCTGAATATTGCGTTTACTACCCGCAGCCAGGCGTTTCACCCCTTCGGATAAAGTACTGTCGCCGGATAAGATATTGTCACTTGCTCCGCTGTCCGGGATTTGTCCCGCCAGGCTTTGCCAGTTGTCCAGCAAACGCTGATACAGACGGGAGAATTGCCCGGCATCGCTTTCCGATAACAACTGACTGAAAAGCGTCTGATTTTTTTGCCGGTATTGCAAATACTGATTTTGCCGCTGTAACTTAGCCAGCTGTTCCTGCTGTGCGGCTCCCTGTTGCTGCTCACTCAGGTCCATTAAGGTTATCGCCAGTGGCAGGATAAGGCCCACTAAAATAAAAATAGCGGCCAGCATAGGGGTAAACTGACGATAGAGGGGGTTGGCTGCGGCTTTATTCATACATAGTTGACGGCCAAGCTGCGCCAAAGAGCGAGTTAGCCGAATGATTCCCTACGGTTACAACAAGAGCGGGTTTATATCTTTATACTCTCTAGTGTAGGGAATTGGCCATAAGAAGCAATGCTTATCGCTGCCAGGGCATGAATCGGCAGCGGATATGGAGATTATTTCATCTTTTCGGGATCAGTTTTTGCCAACAGCTTCAGTTTTCGGCTTTTTGTTGACCCAGGCCCAGTTCATTTCACATTCGATCGGCGGCTGGCCCGACTCATCGGTAATCGTTACCGGCACAATAATATCGCCTTTCTCCGCCTGCTGGATATCGGCAATTTGCTCGTCCGTTAACCTGGCTTTTGCCAGCAGGTTACCCTGCATGCGCCGCTGATAACGAATATTCATCGACTTTAACAAGGGTAAACGGCTGTCGGGCACATTCATGCCAAACACTATGCCGGTAGCAGACTCCGCCAGTACCGCGGCAGCAACCGCGTGAATACCACCGATATGATTTTGTACTTTTTTCTTGTTTTCCAGCAACAGTTCCGTCTGATGATGACTGATCTTCAGTAACTTCACCCCTGAGGTTTTCGCATATTTTACCTGAGAGCAAAATAATTTCGTCAACAGCGCAGAGCGCATAAAAGCAGGTGTCTTGTTAATGGCAGCGACATACCGGCTGAAACGATTGGCCATGTTAATTTCCCAATTTAGTCGTTAAACAAAAATTCATTGTTAACCAAAACTGGTCTGACCTGCAAGAAAAATCTCCGTTTTGCCGGGAATATCGCCGCTATTTTTTCTGGTCTTTACGTCTGAAAGTTACCCCAATCCCAGATGACGGGCGTGGAACCTCAGGTGCTGCTCGATAAAACTGCTGATAAAATAATAACTGTGATCATAACCCGCCTGCAGTTCATAACTGAGCGGATAACCACTGTGCTTAGCCGCCGCCACTAAGGTATCGGGTTTGAGCTGCTGCTCAAGAAAATCATCGTCTCCTCCCTGCGTCACTAAAGCCGGTATCTGCTGCTTTTGCTCAAGGTTGCTCATCAGGATGCTGGCATCATATTGCTGCCAGGCGGTTTTATCGTCCCCCAGGTAATTCCCCAGGGCTTTTTCTCCCCATGGGCAGGCACTCGGGTTACAAATCGGGCTAAAAGCGGTAACCGATTGGTAAAAGCCGGGATTACGTAAGGCCAGCACCAGGGCGCCATGACCGCCCATGGAATGGCCGCTGATCACTTTCTGCTCTGTCACCGGGAAGTGCTGCTCGATAAGCGCCGGCAGTTCATCACGGATATAGCTATACATTTGATAATTCGCCGACCAGGGTTCCCGGGTCGCATCGACATAAAAACCGGCACCATGGCCGAAGTCATAACTGTTATCGGCATCGTCGGGGACAGCTTCCCCTCTGGGGCTGGTATCCGGTGCCACTATCGCCATGCCCAGCTCGGCGGCGATACGCAAGGCTCCGGCTTTTTGCATAAAATTTTCATCGGTGCAGGTCAGCCCGGATAACCAATAAAGCACCGGGACTTTGTGATTTTCGCTGGCCTGGGGAGGTAAAAAAATGGCAAAACGCATATCGCAAGCCAGGCTGTTTGCCTGATGCCGATATTGCACATGTCTGCCACCAAACACCTTGTTTTCTGAAACTTGAGTGATTGTCATAAGTAATATTCAGTTAATTATGGTTAAGGGCACCCGAAACCTGTTTCGGGTGCCTGAGCATTTTGGCCTGAAATGGCAGCTTAAAAATGAATGACAGTGCGAATACTTTTACCGGCATACATCAAATCAAAGGATTCATTGATTTCTTCTAATGGCATAGTATGGGTAATAAAGTCATCTAACTTAAATTCCCCCTGCAGGTAACGTTCAACATAATCCGGCAGCTCAGAGCGGCCCTTGACTCCGCCAAATGCCGTGCCCCGCCATACCCGGCCGGTGACTAACTGGAACGGACGGGTAGAAATTTCCTGACCGGCACCGGCGACCCCGATGATCACCGACTCACCCCAGCCTTTGTGGCAGCATTCCAGCGCCGAACGCATGACATCAACATTACCGATACATTCAAACGAGTAATCGACACCGCCGTCGGTGAGTTCGACAATCACTTCCTGGATAGGCTTGGTATATTCTTTTGGATTAATGCAATCGGTCGCACCGAGCTTACGCGCCAGTTCAAATTTACTGTCATTAATATCAATGACGATAATACGGCTGGCCTTGGCCATGGTCGCACCGATCACCGCGGATAAACCTATGCCCCCCAAGCCGAAAATGGCCACGGTGGCACCTTCTTCAACCTTGGCGGTATTCATCACCGCGCCCATACCTGTGGTTACGCCGCAGCCAAGCAGACACACTTCTTCCAGCGGCGCTTTTTTATTAACTTTGGCCAGGGAGATTTCCGGCAGCACGGTATATTCGGAAAAAGTAGAGCAGCCCATATAATGGAAAATGGGTTCGCCGTCTTTATAAAAACGCGTGGTGCCGTCGGGCATCAGTCCCTTACCCTGGGTTTCGCGAATTTTCTGGCACAAGTTGGTTTTCCCCGACAAACAGAATTTACATTCACCACATTCAGGGGTGTAAAGTGGGATCACATGATCGCCGACCTGAACGCTGGTCACGCCTTCACCCACCTGCTCGACAATGCCGCCGCCTTCATGCCCTAAAATACAAGGGAAGATGCCTTCGGGGTCTTCACCGGATAAGGTAAAAGCATCGGTATGACAGACACCGGAGGCTATCACCTTGATCAGCACTTCGCCTTTTTTCGGCAACATCACATCCACTTCTTCCACAGACAGGGGCTGATTGGGTCCCCAGGCAACCGCGGCTCTTGATTTGATAAATTGTTCAGACATGTTAATCCTCTCTGCTTTTTAAACTTGGCTTTTTACTTAGCTGTTTCACTGAAATAAAAGATCACGTTAATGGCGCAGACAAAGCTGCTGACCACCAAAAACGATTATCTATCGTAGCTTGATATTAGCCTATTATAATTATTTCTAAATAAATGATAATATAGTTAATTAACAATACACTTTTACAAGACAGTAATAATGGTGCAATGGCAGGGGATCAGTGAATTTGTCGCGGTGGCAGAAAGTGAAAGCTTCACCGGGGCCGCAAAACGGTTAACCCTTTCCACCGCCCAGGTCAGCCGGCAAATCAGCGCCTTAGAGGCCAGGCTCAGCATTAAACTCTTTTACCGCACCACGCGTAAAGTCTCCCTGACCCAGGAGGGTGAAGTTTTTTACCGGCAATGTCGCTCGGTGCTCGATGATCTCGAAGCCGCCGAGCGCGGTATCACCAACCTGCAACACACCCCCCGCGGCAATATAAAATTAACCGCGCCGGTCACCTATGGCGAACAGCAGGTATTACCCCTGATCAATGATTTTATTCAGGACTACCCGGATATCAGCGTCAGTGCCTTTCTCACCAACCAGAACCTGGATTTGGTTGAACAGGGTTATGATCTCGCCATCAGGATAGGCAAGCTGGAGAACTCCAGCCTGATGGCGAAAAAATTAACCCGGCGCAACAATTATGTCTGTGCCTCCCCCGCCTACCTTAAGCAACACGGTACTCCCGGCTCGCTGACAGATCTCAGCGGCCACAATTGTTTATTGGGCACGTTAGATCACTGGTGTTTTTGCCATAACGGGGCAGAGAAAAATATCCGGGTGAAAGGCAATATCCGTTACAACAGCGGTACCGCCCTGGTGGATGCGGCATTAAAAGGCATAGGTCTGGTAAAACTGCCCCATTATTACCTCCAGCAGCACCTGGAAACAGGACAACTGGTCACGGTATTGGACAAGTTTCAGCAACAGGAAGAAATTATCTGGGGCGTATATCCGGGTAACCGGCATTTATCTCCGAAAATCAGGCTACTGCTGGATTTCCTTGCAGATAAGCTGGCCTGAGGATATTGGGCAGGTTTCAACAATACAAAGAAATGATCTGGGTCCTGTATCCGGATAACCGGCATTTATCCCGCTCTTTCCTAGAAGATACCCGACTACAGCTGGATTTCCTGGCGGATAAGCTGGCCTGAGGATATTGGGCAGGTTTCAACAACACAAAGAAATGATCTGGGTCCTGTATCCGGATAACCGGCATTTATCCCGCTCTTTCCTAGAAGATACCCGGCTACTGCCGGGTTTCCTGGCAGATAAGCTGGCCTGAGCAGGCCAGCGATACAACAGGCAATTACAGTTTGAAAAAGTGCTGCTGGTAGACTTTTAATTCGGCAATGGATTCGCGGATATCATCCAGGGCTAAATGCGTGCCTTGTTTTTTAACCTTGGCCAATACATCGGGATTCCAGCGGCGCGCCAGCTCTTTGATGGTACTGACATCAAGATTACGGTAATGAAAATAATCTTCAAATTCCGGCATATATTTATTAATAAAACGCCGATCCTGGCCTATGCTGTTACCGCACATGGGAGAAACCCCTTTCGGCACATATTTTTCGATAAACGCCAGGCTTGCCGTCATCGCCTGTTGCAAGCTGGTCTCGCTTTCCAGACATCTTTGGGTTAAACCGGAGCGGCCGTGATGTTCGACACACCAGGGACTCATGTTATCCAGGACATCTTGCGGCTGCGCAATGGCAAAAACGGGTCCTTCCGCCAAAATATTTAACTGACTGTCGGTGACTATTGTCGCCATTTCCAGAATAACATCCGTTTCCGGTTCCAGACCCGTCATTTCCAGATCCAGCCAGATTAAATTGGTATCACACAACGCCATAAATTTCCCTTAAAAAACCGATTAATGCCTAACAACACAACACCACTTTGGCAGGCACTTAAATAAAAATACGATCCTAAGCAGTAAACGTGATTGGTATTAGAAAAAATATCAATAATTAAGTATATACCGAATCAATACCTTGCCCAAAGCATTTTAAATTGCCGCGGATAACTGCATCTTGGTGTTATTTGGGTATAATAGCTAACAAACAACCGGATTTAAGATATTTTTTCCGCTGCCACACCAGGTAAAGCGGCAATAAAACGCTAGGTGAATCAGATAAAGATGACAAAATTTCGTGGCTAAGAGAGCAAAACTGACCAAAGGTCAGGCGCGGCGCATCAAGGCGAACCAAGAAAAAAAAATACGCAACAAAGCCGATAAACACCAATGGCAGGACGATGAACTAGGCGAAGCCCAGCATGGCGTCGTTATCAGCCGTTTTGGCCAGCATGCCGATGTCGAAGGGGAAGACGGCCTCAGCTACCGCTGTAATTTACGCCGCTCGATAAAATCCCTGGTATGCGGCGATAAAGTCTTATGGCGCCAGGGCAAAGAAACCGAGCACAGCATTGCCGGCGTCATTGAAGCCGTGCATGACAGGAGTTCGGTATTATCCCGCCCCGATGTGTATGACGGCGTCAAACCGATAGCCGCCAATATCAGCCAGATATTGATCGTGTCTTCGGTATTGCCCGCCTTTAACGGCGATATTATCGACCGTTACCTGGTGGCGGCAGAGCAAACCGGTATCACCCCGGTGATAGTGCTTAATAAAGTCGACTTGCTCGATAATAACAACCAGGCAGCCATCGAAGCCCAACTGCAAATATACCGGGATATCGGCTATCAGGTAATGTATGCCAGCAATAAAACCGCACAGGGCATCAGCGAACTGAAAGAGCAGCTCAAAGATCACACCAGTATTTTTGTCGGCCAGTCGGGGGTTGGTAAATCCACCCTGACCAACAGCCTGATGCCGGGTCTGGAATTGATCACCCAGGAAGTCTCGGAAAATTCCGGGCTGGGACAACATACCACCACGGTTGCCCGCTTATTTCACTTTGATCATGGCGGCGATTTGATCGACTCCCCCGGGATCCGGGAATTTGGCTTATGGCATTTAACCCCGGAAGAGGTCTGCCACGGCTTTATCGAATTTAGCGAATTTCTCGGCGGCTGCAAATTCAGGGATTGCAAACACATTAAAGATCCCGGCTGCGCCCTGATAGCGGCGGCAGAGCAGAAAAAAATCCATCCGGACCGCTTCACCAGTTTTCAGCGCATTTTAGCGAGTATCAGTGAGAACAAACTCACCTCCCGCTTTAATGACTAACCGTTTTGTTAATTTAAGGAATATTTTGTTTTGTTAGACAAGTTAAAAATTACTTTGCAATATATCATGCCCAAACATGCCCTTTCCCGCCTGGTGGGTAAGTTTGCCGCTGCCGAAGCGGGCTGGTTCACCACCCGGGCCATTTCCATGTTTATTAAAGCCTATGGCATCAACATGGGAGAGGCCAAGCTGAAAAATGCCGGAGACTTTAAAACCTTTAATGACTTTTTCACCCGGGAGCTCGAACCGGGCGCCCGTACCATAGATAGCGATGCAAGTACCTTATGCTACCCGGTGGACGGCGCCATCAGCCAGCAAGGGGATATTACCGACGGCCAGCTAATCCAGGCAAAAGGTTTTAACTACAGCTTAACCAGCTTGCTCGGCGGCGACGAAAATACGTCGGCTCCTTTTCAGGGTGGAAAATTTTCCTGTATCTACCTGGCGCCGAAAGATTACCACCGCATTCATATGCCGATGGCGGCCACCTTACGGGAAATGATCTATATTCCCGGTGAATTATTTTCCGTCAATCCGTTAACGGCGAATAATGTCCCCAACCTGTTCTCGCGAAATGAACGGGTAGTCGCCATTTTCGATACAGAGCAAGGCCCTATGGCCATGGTACTGGTCGGCGCAACCATAGTGGCGAGCATAGAAACCGTCTGGGCCGGAACCGTCACCCCGCCGGCGGGCAAGGACATTTTCCGCTGGCACTACCCGGCAACCGGCGTTGACGCCATCCATTTTGAAAAAGGCGATGAAATGGGACGCTTTAAACTCGGCTCCACCGTGATCAGCACCTTCGCCCCCGAAATGGTAAGCTTTAATGAAAGCGCCGGTCCGGGTACGGTCACCCGCTTGGGTGAACATTACGCCGATCTCAACGGCGCCAGGTAATGCCATAACCAGGCAAAACCAGGCAATCAACGGACAATCAAGAGGTATCATATGGAAATATTTGCACACCGCGGCGCCAGCGCCGCTTTTCCGGAAAATACCCTGCTTGCCTTTGAACAGGCAATTATCCAGGGAGCCGACGGTATAGAGCTGGATGTGCAGTACCACCCTGACGGCGAATTTATTATCCTGCACGATAATTACCTGGATGTTACCACTGACGGCCAGGGAGCATATGATGAGCTGGGGCTGGGGGAATTAGCCCGGCTCGACCTTGGCAGCCAGCAAAAAATTCCTACCCTGGCACAGGCTTTAACGCAAATCGACGGCCGCTGCGCCGTCAATATTGAACTCAAAGATGCCGGAACAGAACCCGAACGGCTAACAGCCATTAGCCGCTTGCTCAAGCAGCAACTTGACCGGGCGGTGGCCGGACAAAACTATGCCTGGTCACAGTTTATTATTTCTTCCTTTAACCATCATTTGCTGCCGGCTATCAAACAAGCATGTCCAAAAGTAAAAACCGCGGCATTGATCGCCAGCTGTCCGTTAACCTATAGCGAATTTACCCGGCCCCTCAATGTTTGCCAGCTCAATGTCTCCATCGACTGTTTAAACGCAGCCCTGGTCAAAGACAGCCATAAGCGGGGCTTAACTTTAGGCGTCTATACCGTAGATCGGCAGCAGGATATTCGCCGCTGCTATGCCCTGGGGGTGGATGTGATTTTTAGCAATGCCCCTGGCAAAAGTAGGGATTATTTAAAAACAATCGAAAGTTCAATTACTTAATTATAAGGCAAGCTATATTCAGTCCATACTTTCCGGCAAAAATGAGAAAAAAATGTGATTTATGGTTGCTCATTTATTCTGCAGAAGATACGATTGGGTTCGTATTACGGTAGAAAATACCCCCATTAATCACATTAAGGAAATTGCAATGGCTCGGGACAAGTCGACATTTAAGCCAACCGAGGCGGAGTTGAACTTACTCAATATTCTCTGGCAAACAGGCCCGGCGACGGTAAGACAAATAC
This sequence comes from Thalassomonas sp. RHCl1, assembly GCF_947387555.1. Classification (GTDB taxonomy): domain Bacteria; phylum Pseudomonadota; class Gammaproteobacteria; order Enterobacterales; family Alteromonadaceae; genus Thalassomonas. Next base: position 125,987 of record NZ_CANDNZ010000015.1, on the reverse strand, counting down.
ACGAAGCGCTTAGCGAAACCCAAAAAACAGGGTACACTACGGTTTTGAAGATATTGCAAATTATGCATGAGAAATCCCTGGTGATCCGTGACGAAAGTAACCGGGCACATGTGTATGCGGCCGCTAACAGCGAAACCCATACCCAGTCTTCATTATTAAAAGATTTGATCATGAAAGCCTTTGGCGGTTCGACCTCTAAACTGGTGATGCGTGCCATAGACGACTCCACCAGTAATGAAGAAATCGAAGATATTCGTCAGCTGTTAAGCGAATTAGAAAAATAAACACACCAACACGGGAGAAAATTGGGAAATATAATGACGGAGCAGTTATTAAGCAGTCCATTTTTTTATAGCCTGGGACTTAGCCTTATCCATTTCTTATGGCAAGGGCTGCTGGTTGCATTGCTGTTAAAATCTGCGCTATTTATTATTCCCGATAAAAATCCCCAGCTGCGTTACGCTTTTAGCGCTTTTGCCATGCTGTTATGCCTGCTGTTGCCGGTGATCACCTTTTGCCTGATCTACCAGCCGGATAACATCCAACTGGCTCATTTTGGCCAGTTATTGGCGGAGGAAAAACCCCTTAACACCCAGCAGCAAATCACCGGTTATTGGTGGTCAAACGATCTGGTGGAAAACCTGCCTTACGTTTCCTTTGCCTGGTTAAGCATAGTGATTTTCCTGGCAGTGAAATTACTGATGCAGGTCTATAGCGTTAACCACTTGCCTAAGCAGGCAAGCCGGCAGCCGGATGCCGAACTGGCAGCAAGATTTGCCTTACTGGCTCAGCGGGTCCAGCTAAAACGCCTGCCCCGTTTATTGATCTCCTTAAAAGCCGAAGTGCCTATGGCCATAGGCTGGCTCAAACCCGTAGTGTTACTGCCCGCCAGTATGGTCACCGGCCTGAGCAGCGCCCAGCTGGATATGCTGATACTGCATGAACTGGCCCATATTCGCCGCCATGATTATTTGGTCAATTTTCTGCAGACCCTGGTGGAAATCTTACTTTTTTTCCACCCTGCCGTGCTGTGGATTGCCAAAAAGATGCGCATTGAGCGGGAATATTGCAGTGATGATATTGCCGTCGCCCTGTGCGGGGATCATATCGCCTATGCCCATACCCTGGCGGATACCGCAGAGATTTGTGCCAAGCACAGACACAATACCATTCCTGTGATGGCGATGGCCGCTTCCGGCGGTGACTTAAAACAAAGGGTTGTTCGCCTGGTTAACCACCATTGCGCCGCTAATGATAGCGACCATGCCAAATGGCTCGCCCCCTTTACCGTGTTGCTGGCCATATTTTTACTGACTTCGGTGCTGACCCTGCCCGGACCGTTACAACAGCTGGCCCAAGGGAAACTGCCTTTTTCCCAAAGCAAAAGTAATAGCTTTTTTGATGCCAAATCAAGCGATTACCTTGCTGAGCACGAAAACACCTCTATCGCCCGTGAATTATTGGCTATTCAGGCGCCTTTACCCGGTATAACGGCGCAGGAAAAAGCGCAGGCAAGTGTTCAAAGCACCAGTCAGGAAAATGCTCAACCGGTAACCGAAAATGTTACCGCGAAGAAAACAAGTACGCCGGTTGTAGCCCCGAAGAGCTTACCCCAGCCAGCTGTGCAACAAACGCCGGTGCAAACCCAGTCTGCGGCGGCCAAAACAAGTTTGCCAAAAGCACAGGAGCCCGCCCTGGCCCAGCTGCACCTGGACGAAAAACAGGAATTTGCCCGTCAGCAAACTCAGCCCTTAGCCTTCAATAACAGCGAGGCTCAGAGCACCAGCAATTCAGAGCGTGCTTTTATCAGAACCGATTCCAGCAATAAATTTTCTCCGGTCAATAATCCTTATGCCAATCAGGTGGCGGCACTGGCGCGGGACCTTTCTCAGGAAAGACCTGCCGCAGAAGCCCCCCAGGCAAACAAGGAAAAAAACAACTTCAGCGCAGATAAAGTCAACGCCCGCTTAATCAGCTCGGTTGAGCCTAAATATCCAACCACCGCCAAACGCAAAGGCCTGGAGTTAGAAGTCAGGGTACGCTTTACCATAGGTGTTGACGGTAAGGTGAGGGATCTGGTGTTTGCGCAAAACGGCAAGGCGAATTATTTCAAACGCAACATTCGCAATGCCATGGCAAAATGGCGTTTTACCCCGGCACAGCAAGATGGCAAAGCGGTGCCGAGCCAGATGAGCAAGATTTTTTCTTTTAACCTGAAATAACCGCTTATGGAGAATGGTCAAGATTCTCCATAAGTTTTCAGCATATATGGTTTAAGATAAACCGGCAAAAAATTAAGCCTTATCCTGCCTGCCCGCCAGCCACTTTTCTTTCTGTTCATCGGTAAAAACCTGAATCACCGCATGTTTGGTTTTTGCCCTGAGCAAGCCCTTCTGCTGGAAGCTTTCCTGGTATTTTTCCTGCAGCTCGGCAAAGGCTTCTTCATCAAAGGTTTCCGCCGCCAGCAAGGTTTTCATTTCTTCCCTAAAGGTTTTCATGGTATCGCGCAGCTCGGTATTTTCATCCCGGGCGGCCTGGTGTATGGCCCTGATCTCACTGATTTGCGCTTCATCCAGCCCTAAATGGCGGGCCATGCGACGCATCTTACCTTTGCCGCCATAATGCCTCATCTGCTCAGTGTCTTGCACGCTAAAACCATCATTGGGACAGGCTAACGCGGTATTAGGCAGGGCCAGCACACCGCAAAATGCGGCTAATGCCAGGGTCGACTTCCACGGCTTTAATAAAGATTTTTTCATCATTGTCTCCTCGACTTTCATCTAACTTTGATCTAACGCTTATCCGGGCTTAACATCCCTTTATCCCCAACTCCCTAGGCAAGTGGAGGGGGATTAAATAAGCTTGAAAAAAGTATAACCAGCACAGCGCAAAGAAACGCAAAGCCAGTGTAAAGGTTATGTAAAAGGCGGCGCTGTTTTTTCATCTCTGGGGTATTATAATTTTGCCTGTTAGGCATGGGCTGATTTGCCACCTTGATTTGTTGCCGTTACCGGAGATAGTACTGTGAATAATAAACGTTTATTAATTATTGATGATGACAGGGAACTGACAGAGTTATTAACTGAATATCTGGGCGGTGAAGGCTTTGAGGTCGAATGCTGCCATGATGGCATCTCCGGCTTATCCCGGGCCTATGACAAGGGCATAGACCTGATTTTACTTGATGTGATGATGCCCGAACTCAACGGTTTCGAGGTGTTAAAGGCACTGGGAGGTAATCATCAGACTCCGGTGTTAATGCTCACCGCCAAGGGAGATGATACCGATCGCGTACTCGGACTGGAGCTTGGCGCCGATGATTACCTGGCCAAACCTTTTCATCACAGGGAGTTACTGGCACGGATCAAGGCGATTTTACGGCGCATAGATATTATCAGGGATAACCACGAACCCGTGGCTTTAGTGAAGGTCAACGAGGTCGAACTTAACCATGCCACCCGACAAGTATGTTGCCACGGACAACCACTGGAGCTCACCGGTACCGAATACCAGATCCTGACCTACCTGATGGAACATCACGGCACCATTGTCAGTAAAGAAACTTTATCTGAGTTGGTGCTCGGACGTAAGCTCAGCCCGTTTGACCGCAGCATCGACATGCATGTCAGCAACATCAGGCGCAAGCTCCTGCCCGCCAGCGATCAGGATAAAATTAAAACCATCCGCGGTGCCGGTTACATCTTTTTATCCGGTGAATCCCTGACATGATCAAGCAAATCAGGGCCGTGCTGTCGTCGATCAAGGTCAAGCTTTTCTGCTGGTTCTGGTTAATTACCATTTTATCGATATTGACCACCCGCTTTATTATCGCCCAGCTAAGCAATGATATCCTGATCCTGGCCCCCCACGAAGGGGACAGGGGACACCTGCACAATATCAGCCGCAGGATCACCCGGGCACAACCGGCGGACATACTGGATTTCCTCGAAAATTTTCACCGCAGGGGGCGCTTTAAGATGAAAAGGGCCTTTGGTACCCCGCCTGAGTTGTGGATAAAGGAACTCGCCGGCGGCAAGTTGCTGACCAGCTCAGGCAATGACTTGCCTGCGCTTAAAAACTACCTGGGCGGGAATCATTTTAGCGAACTTAAAACCTACCAGTTTCCCGAGTTGCGTCTGACCGGACCGCAGCTAGTCACTTTACATAATAAGGACTACCAGTTTTTTGTTGCGGTAAAAGAAAGCCGGAAACATTTTACTATGCTGTTCTTTTCACAACTGCCTCCCTGGGCCCGTATCGCCCTGCCCCTGGTGATCAGCTTTATCTTTTGCTGGCTATTGGCCCGTAACCTTAGCAAGCCGTTATTAAGTATGCGCAGCGTCGCCAACCGGCTCGGAGACGGCGATTTATCGGTGCGGGTGAATGACGGTGCCACACGCAGCGATGAACTTGGCTCACTGGCAAGAAGCATCAATCAAATGGCACAAAAACTGGAAATCTCCCTGCAGGCGCAAAAACGCCTGTTGGGGGATGTCTCCCATGAACTGCGCTCCCCCATGACCCGGCTGCAAATGGCCCTGGGTCTGGCGCAAAAATCCTCAGATGATCCAAAAAACCTGAGCAAGCACCTGCAAAGATGTGAAACCGAAGTACATCGCCTGGATCAAATGATCGCCGATGTACTGGCCTTATCCCGGCTCGAGAATGCCCTGCACCAGCTGAACTTTGCCAAACTGGATCTGACGGGGCTGTTGGATATTTTGCTCCAGGACGCCCAGTTTACCGCCGATGAAAAATCAATAAAACTGCAGCTTGATGCGGTAAAAAACAGCCAGCTTAAGGCCGACAGCCAGCTGATTGCCAGTGCCATCAGTAATGTGCTGGGCAATGCGGTGAAATACAGCCCGCAAGGCAGCAATATTGAAGTAACACTCAGGCACCAGGGCCATAACGCCGTGCTCACCATTGCCGATGCCGGTCCCGGCGTACCTGAGCATGCCCTGGCGCAATTATTCGACCCTTTCTACCGGGTCGCCGAAGCCAGGGACAGGAAAACCGGCGGCACAGGTTTGGGGCTGGCGATTGCCAGGCAGGCAGTATTGGCGCACCGGGGCAGTATCACGGCACAGAATAATGATAGCGGCGGACTGACGGTTACCATACAATTACCTCTTGATAATATTCAACCAGAACAAACGGATGCCGGTTAGCCGGTTGTCACTTGTGTTGGTAGATAGACACAGGGATAAAAGGTATGGCTGCGAGCATTAAACTGATCAAAGAAGCGGAACTGAGCCGAGTTTACCGGGACAAGATCGAACCGTTTTGGCAACAAGGCCGTTTTGGCGACTTTAACGGGGTTGACAATGCCCGCATCAATTTTGCCGCTTTCGAGCATAACAGCGAACAAAACAGCATTAAAAAACTGATCCTGGTGCCGGGCCGTTCGGAGGGTTATTTAAAATACCAGGAGCTTAGTTATGAGCTGTTTCATGCCGGTTACAGTGTCTATATTATCGATCACCGCGGCCAGGGGATTTCACAGCGGCTGCTAAGCCATCCCCATAAAGGTTATGTGAAGCTCTTCGATGATTACAGCCAGGATCTGCAGCAGTTTATCGACACTGTCGTCAAGGCCGACAGCCAGTCAAAGAACTATATTCTGGCCCACTCCATGGGAGCGGCGATCGCCACCCGCTATTTACAGCAATACCAAAACAACATCAGCGCAGCAGTTTTTGCTTCGCCGATGATCGCCATTAACAGCGGCGGCATACCCGACTGGCTTGCCGCTTGCCTGATAAAAACCGGCAACCGCCTTAACCAATGGCTAGGCAAGAGCCCCTGGTACTTTATCGGCCAGGGAGGGTTTACGCAAAAAGACTTTAACAACAACCCGCTGATGCACTCGCAGGTGCGCTACCAAAAATTTACCGAGTTATATCAAACCACCACAGAGCTGCAACTGGGGGGAGTCACCTTTCATTGGTTAAACCAGGCCATTAACACCCACAAGGCCATTTTCAGGGACTTAAACCGCCTCAAAACACCGATAACTGTGTTGCAGGCGGGGGCAGAGATCATAGTGGATAACCGGGCCCAGGATGAGTTTTGCTACCGGTTAAATCAAATCTTCCCTGCTTCCTGTCCCGGCGGTAAAGCGATCACCATAGACAAGGCCCGTCACGAACTCTTGTTTGAAAAAGACGAATATCGACAGCAGGCGCTTACCCGGGCAATACAATGGTTTGAAGCATATTAAAGCGTTTCATCCCGGGCCAGCTCCTTCTGCACCACAGAGGTGGGGTCGTGATGAATAAAGACCTCACACGGCGCTAAGGCTTTGTTGATCTTGAATTCGATTTCTTCCCCTATACCATGGGCTTCTAACAAAGAAAGGTTATCGTCCAGTTCCAGGTGAAACTGGATAAAGCGTATATTACCCGACTGACGGGTACGCAGTTCATGCATGCCCAGGGCGCCATCATGATTGAGCACTATAGCTTTGATCTGCTCGAGATCTTCCTCTTCAAGTTCATGATCCATCAAGTGATGTATGCTGACCCAGATAATTTTCCCCGCTCCCCACATCAGGTAACAGCCGACCCCTATGGTGAAAAGGCCATCCGCCCTCAACCAGATCCCCTGGCTTAAAAAGAGCGCCACCAACACGCCAACATTAAGCAGTAAATCCGATTTATAATGCAGGGCATCGGCGCTGATCACCACAGAGCGGGTCAAACGGATCACATATTGCTGAAAAGCCACCAACAGCAAGGTCAGCGCAATAGTGATCACAGTAACCCAGATACCAATATCGGCATTTACCACCACCTGGGGGTTGAGCAGGCGGCTGACACCGTTAAACAACAACAGCAAGGCCGACCCCAGGACAAAGGCTGCCTGGACTAACCCCGCCAGGCTTTCCGCCTTGCCGTGACCAAACCTATGCTCTTTATCGGCGGGAGCCAGGGCAAACCTGAGAATAATAATATTCATTACCGAGGCAAAGAGATCCAGCATAGAGTCCGTCGCCGATGCCAGCATGGCACTGGCATCGGTGACAAACCAGGCATAAAGCTTGATCACCACCAGTAATACTGCCGTGCCCGAGGAGGCGATGGCGGCCAGGCGCACCCAAAAAGCATAGTTCTCGGCGGTTTCAGTCACTTTGTTCATACAGCATCATCCTCTCCCCTGGCGATAAAATTCTCCACATCGGTAAAGACTTTCCGGATAAGCAGGGTATAATCAGCGGGATTTATCCTTATTGAGCAGACTTTATGTTAGACGTTGTTCTTTTTCAACCTCAGATCCCGCCAAATACCGGGAATATCATCCGCCTTTGCGCTAACTCAGGTTTTCGCCTGCATCTGATTGAGCCTCTTGGTTTTTCTGTAGACGATAAACGCCTGCGCCGCGCCGGGCTGGATTATCATGAGTTTGCCGCCATCAAGAAACACGCAAGTTTTAACGACTTTGTCGAAAACCAGCAACCTAAGCGTATTTTGGCCATCACCACCAAGGCGACCAAATACCATCATGAAGTCAACTTCAGCGAAGGGGATTACTTATTATTCGGCTCGGAAACATCGGGCTTGCCGGAAGACGTCAGGGTACAAATCCCGGATCAGGACAAGATCCGCATTCCTATGTTACAAGACAGCCGCAGCATGAATTTATCCAATGCCGCCGCGGTGATTGTCTATGAAGCCTGGCGTCAGCTGGGATTCACGGATGCGGTATAAAAGCTGATTTTCACAGCCCTTTAGCAAGAAAAGAAAGATAATACCGCCTGGTATTTCAGGCGGTAATAACAGATAGGGTTATTCAACCTTAGGCTGGCGCGATAGCAGATCAGAAGCCGCCAATTTGGCATCTTTGCCCTGATACAAGACCTGGTAAACTTGTTCAACGATCGGCATTTCCACTTTCATACGCCGGGCAAGCAGATAAACTTCTTTGGTATTGCGGTAACCTTCCACCACCTGGCCAATATCCGTCATCGCCTGTTCAACTTCTTTACCCTGGCCTAACGCCAGGCCGAAACGCCGGTTACGAGACTGGTTATCGGTGCAGGTCAGCACCAGATCCCCCAGACCCGCCATCCCCATAAAGGTATTGGCGTCCGCCCCCAAGGCTTCCCCCAAACGGGTCATTTCCGCCAGGCCGCGGGTGATCAAGGCGGTACGGGCATTCGCCCCGAAGCCTATGCCGTCAGCCATACCGGCGCCGATGGCAATCACATTCTTGACCGCGCCGCCAAGCTGTACTCCGATAAAATCATTATTGAGATAAACCCGAAAATGCTTTTGGCAATGCAGCAGGTCCGAAAGCTCAGTCACAAAGCTTGCATCTGTCGAGGACATAGAAATGGCCGTCGGCAAACCCGCGGCCATTTCCCGGGCAAAAGTAGGACCGGACAACACCGCCAGGGACATCTCCTGCCCCAGCGCCTCTCGGGCGACATCCTGCAACAAACGGCCGGTTTCCGGCTCCAGGCCTTTCGTGGCCCAGGCAACCTTGCTGCGGGCAGACAAATAAGGTTTGATCTGCCCAAGCATATCGCCAAAGGCATGGCTGGGCACCACCACTAAGATATTGTCGCTGGCCTTAACCGCAGTAGCCAAATCACTTTCCAGCTGTAAAGCCTCCGGAAAAGCAACATCCGGCAGATAACGCTGGTTATCCCGGCTGGCCGCCATTTGCGCCACATGTGCTTGATCCCGGCCCCAAAGCAAGGTTTTATGACCATTGCGCGCCAGACAAATCGCCAGCGCCGTCCCATAAGAGCCGGCGCCGAGCACGACAATTTTCGCTTGTTCTGAGCTCATTAAGGATTAATGTGTTTCTGTGCTTGCTGCTGCGCCTGCTTCAGCGTCTGCGGCACGTTTTTGCACGTAAGAAGCAAATAAGGCATCAAAGTTAACCGGTGCCAGGTTCAGCTGCGGGAAAGAACCACGGTTAACCAGGCTGGATACCGCTTCACGGGCATACGGGAACAAGGTCGTCGGACAGAAGGCGCCAATGGTGTGAGCCAGTTGTGCTTCAGGTAAGTTACCGATAGTGAAGATACCCGCTTGCTGTACTTCGGCTAAAAAGGCAGTTTGCCCTTCGACTGTCGCGGTAACCGTCAGGGCCAAGACAACTTCATAAGTATCATCCGCCAGTTTGGCTGAACGGGTATCTAAGTCCAGTTTAATTTCCGGCTTCCATTCTTTTTGGAAAATCGCCGGAGAATTCGGCGTTTCAAAAGAAATATCTTTGGTATATACGCGTTGGATCGCAAATTGTGGCGCCGCTTGTTCTGCGCCGGTTTCTGAGCCGTTTTGAATTTCGTCAGCCATGTTAATCATCCTGTTTTAATGGAGCGCCATCATCAATAAATCTGACGCCTGAATATTATTATTTATTTAACCCCGGCGTAACACCCGGGCTAAGTTCGATTATGCCTTTAGCAGGCTGTCTAAGTTATTACTGGCTTCTAACGCCATTAAATCGTCACAACCGCCGACATGGGCATCGTTAATAAAGATTTGTGGTACCGTGGTACCGCCCTTGCTACGCTCAATCATCTCGGGTCTCAATCCCGGATTTTCATCGATTTTTATTTCTCTGAAGCTGACTTGTTTTTGTGTCAACAAGGCCTTGGCCCTGACACAATAAGGACAATACTCTTTAGTATAAATATCTACCGCTACCACAATATACCTCTACTTACCTTTGGCGACCGGCAATCCGGCCCCCGACCATGCCCCCATGCCCCCCTTAAGTAGACTCACTTTAGAGAAGCCGGCTTTTAACAGCTGATTAGCCACTTTACCCGCGGTCATACCAGCGGCACATACCACAATAATGGGTTTATCTTTATGCTTTTCAAGGCTGACAAAGTCATTATTGCTAATTTTTTCATTGGAAAGATTGATCGAGTCCAGAATATGACTGGTTTTAAACTCTTTTTCCGGGCGAATATCCACAACGACCCCGTCTTCCCGGTTCACCTGGAAAGTCAGCTCTTGTGGGGTAATCGCTTTAATCGGCGACAATTTCATTTTAATACTGGTGCCGATCAGCAAAATCACCAGTATCAGCCATATCATGCTTAACATGGGATGGTTACCGGCAAAGGCAATAAGTTGTTCCATAGATTAGACCGCTATTGTAGATAAATTGTAAAACTGCCACAGTATACAGGCTAATGCGGTAAAGAAAAGTATCCCGGCGTCGATCGCGGCAAGAAAAGCCGCTCAGGGTAAGTTGTTACAAAAATCCCCCTGAAAAAGGGAGAAAAAAGCGACGCCAACTGGCGATATCTCTCTATCCGTGTACAATGTCCGCCAGCTAAATTTGCTTTCAGTTATCATAGAGGAATTGTCATGGCTAACAAAAAAACCACGGTACTTATCATTTTAGACGGTTGGGGCTATCGTGAGGATAGCAGCGCTAATGCCATTTATCATGCCAGCACCCCGGTACTCGACGAACTGAAAGCCAACTACCCCAATATGCTGATCGATACCTCAGGCATGGCGGTGGGCCTGCCCGAGGGGCAAATGGGCAATTCCGAAGTCGGTCATGTCAACCTGGGCGCCGGACGTACCGTTTACCAGGATTTCACCCGCATCACCAAAGCCATAAACGATAAAGAATTTGAACAAAATCCGGCGCTGTGCCGGGCGGTTGATCTTGCCACCGAGCAGGGCAAGGCGGTCCATATCTTTGGCTTGCTTTCCCCCGGCGGCGTCCACAGCCATGAAGATCATATTATCGCCATGATCGAACTCGCCCACGCAAGAGGCGCCAATAAAATTTATCTGCACGCCTTTCTCGACGGCCGGGATACCCCGCCACGCAGCGCACAAAGCTCGCTGGTTAAGGTGCAGGAAAAACTCAGCGCATCCGGCTGCGGCCAGATAGCGTCTATCAGCGGCCGCTATTATGCCATGGACAGGGATCAGCGCTGGGAACGCGTGGAAGCCGCTTATAACCTGATGGTATGCGGTGAGGCCAAATACCAATACCCGGATGCGGTCTCGGCACTGAGTGATGCTTACGGCCGGGATGAAAACGATGAATTTGTCTCCCCCAGCGTTATCCTGGACCCCGAGGGTAAGGCAATAGCAGTGAACGACGGCGATGCACTGATTTTTATGAACTTTCGCGCAGACCGGGCGCGCCAGTTCACCCGTAGCTTTACCGATCCCGATTTCAACGGTTTTGCCCGCAAAAAAGTACCGGCAATTGCCGATTTTGTCATGTTAACCGAGTATGCCGCCGATATAGACACCAGCTGCGCTTTCCCGGCGGTCGAACTGGAAAACGTACTCGGGGAATGGCTGGCAAAACATAACAAAACCCAACTGCGCATTTCCGAAACCGAAAAATATGCCCATGTATCATTTTTCTTTAGCGGCGGCAAAGAAGCGGTTTTCGACGGCGAACAGCGTATTTTAGTACCTTCTCCCCAGGTCGCCACCTATGACATGCAGCCGGAAATGAACTCGGCGTTATTAACCGACAAACTGGTATCCGCCATCGAAAGCGGTGAGTTCGATTTTATCGTCTGTAACTACCCCAATGGCGATATGGTGGGCCACACCGGAAAATTCGATGCCGCGGTTCAGGCCTGTGAAGCCGTTGACCGCTCGATTGGACGTGTGGTGAGCGCCCTGCAAAAAACCGGCGGCGAGTGTTTGATCACCGCAGATCACGGCAATGCCGAACAGATGACCAACAGCGAAACCGGCCAGGCCCATACCGCCCATACCTGCGAACCTGTGCCGCTAATTTATGTCGGCCGTCAGGCTACACCGGCACAAAGCGGCACCTTAAGTGACATCTCCCCGACCTTGCTGCACCTGATGGGGCTGGAGCAGCCAAAAGAAATGACAGGCTCGGTATTGATGACACTGGACAACTAACGAGCGCTGCCGGCATGTCTTTGACTTTGCAGTTATTACTCGCCCTGTTGCTGTACAGCTTAACTTGTACTGCACTGGCGGCGGAGAATAGCCGGGAGCAAGATCCCAACCGGCAATTGTCACAAATACAAAAAGCCATTGCCGAGCAAAAATCCGCCATCGCCGAAAAAGACAAAAAACGCGCCCAACTGGAACAGCAGCTGAAAAAAGACGATCTCGCGGTGGCCAAAATTGCCCGGGCCATCAATGATACCGCCAGCGACTATCAGCACACGCAAAAAAAACTCACTCAGCTGGCCAAAGAAAAGCAACAACTCACGCAACAAAAATCCCGCCAGGAGCAACTGCTGGCGCACCAGCTGAGAACCGTCTATTCCACCGGCCACCACGATTACCTGAAGCTGCTGCTAAATCAGGAGCAAACCACCAAGATTCAAAGAACCCTGAGTTATTATCAATATATTAACGATGCCAGGGTACAGGAAATTGAACGCTTCCAGGCGACCTTAAGCAGCCTGCTGCAGGTCACCACAGAGCACCAGGAACACAGCAACAAATTACTTACCCTGCAAAACACACAAAAACAACAACAGGTTGCGCTGCAGGAAAACAAACAAAAGCGCAAGCAAACCTTAAGCGCCCTGAAAGCACAATTACTCAATAATAAACAGCAACTGGCAAAACTCGAAGCCGAAGAAGCCAACCTGGTACAGGCACTGAAAGAACTGGAGAAACTGGTCAAGGCAGAAACCAATTTGAACGGCCTGGGGCAGTTAAAACATAAGTTATCCTGGCCGGTAAAAGGCAAAATATTACATACCTTTGGCAGTAAAAAGCAGGGTTACCTGAAGTGGAAAGGGGTTTTGTTGTCTGCGCCTATTGGCCGCCAGGTACAAACCATACATAATGGTACCGTATTGTTTTCCGACTGGCTTAAAGGTTATGGCCTGGTCACCGTGATCGATCACGGCAACGGTTATATGAGTTTATACGGACACAACCAGACGCTGTTAAAAAATGTCGGCGACCGGGTGGAAACCGGTGAAGTCATTGCCCTGGTAGGGCAAAGTGGTGGCCAAAACCGCTCCGGTTTATATTTTGAAGTACGTCACCGGGGGCAGGCAAAAAACCCCAAACTCTGGTGCCAGTAACTTAAATCAGCCGCAGAGACTCAACGGCTAACGTTAATTAACATAACCAATAATAATATTTATGATTTCACGTTTGCGCTTTTGTTTTTTATCCCTGTGCTTTTTTGCCGCTGTTACGGCAGCAGAAAACCGCATTGCCATAGTGATCGACGATATCGGCTACCGGCAAACCGATAGCCGGGCCCTGGAGTTACCCGGGGATATAACCTTTTCCATCTTGCCCCAGACCCCTTACGGGCAAACCCTGGCCCTGCAGGCCTACCAGCAAAATAAAGATATCCTGCTGCACATTCCGATGGAGTCGGAAAACGGCAAGCGCCTGGGACCCGGGGCCCTGACCCATAAAATGAGTGAAGAAAAAATCCGCGCCAGCCTGAAACGCTCTTTTGAAGAGATCCCTTTTGCCATCGGCATCAATAACCATATGGGCAGCTTATTAACGCAATTGTATCGTCCCATGTCCTGGGTCATGGAGTTCCTGAAAGAGCGGGATCTGCTGTTTCTCGACAGCCTGACCACAGAATACAGCCGGGGACGGGAAATCGCCCGGGATTATGGCGTGCCTAGCCTCAACCGCCATGTCTTTCTCGACAACCAGCTATCCGATGAATATATCAGCGGGCAATTTAACGAATTGATCCTGCTGGCCAAGACCTATCAGAGTGCGGTTGCGATCGCCCATCCCCACCCGGAAACCATAGATGCCCTAACGGCCCTGCTGCCGACACTGGCCGAGCATAATATCAGCCTGGTGCCGCTGTCGGCCTTAGCGGCAGATCAATATAGCGCAAAAGTTAAAACCAAAACGGCCAAAGCAAATAAAGCCGACTAAGCCCCACTAACGGTTTAGGCAAATAACCGTTAGTAAACAACATTATGCTCGGTTAATAAATCTCTTAAATGTTTAACCGGAATGGCATAAGTAATGCCGCTGGGATTGCTGATCACCGCTTCTTTGGTCTGCTGCACAAACACCTTATTGATAATACCTATCACCTCACCGCTTTCCATATCATAAAGGGCGCTGCCGCTGTTGCCGGGATAAGCGGTGGCATCAAGCTGGTACACCAGATAAGGGTCACGCATACGTTTTAACATCTTAATGCTCAGCTGACCGGCATCCGCCACAGGCACCACGCTCGGGGTGATACTGGCGATAATGCCCCTGTGGGTAACCGGATATAAGCCCAGCACCGAACCTATGGGAAAGCCGGTAAAAGCAACATAACTGCCCTCGCTCTGGTACTCACCACCGGCAAGCTTCATCGCGGGTAAGGCTGGGGCATCAAATTTTAATACCGCCAGGTCATAATAGTCGGAGCGGGCGATCACTTTCGCCTTTAAGGTTTTCGGTTTTTTACCTGAACCGCTAAAGACCACTATGCTTTGCTTCAGGGATTTATCCAGCTCGGCGGGCAACACATGGGCATTCGTGACTACATACTGGCCGTTGCCGACCACAAAGCCGGTGCCGCGTAAGTCATTTTTCGGCCGGCCGGTGGGGGTGTGTACGCCTATGCCCACCACGGAAGGTTTGATTTTTTTCAAAGTTTGAGACAGGTTTGCCTGCGCCGCCGGTGACATCAACATAAGGGCCAACAACAGACAACAAAAACGTTTCAACATAAATAACTTCTTCCCTACTTAATGCTTCCCATGAGCTATGGTTATCAGTGTACCCGATCACATCCGGAGGACTAAATAGCTATTTTACTAATAATGACCATAATTACTGATAGTATTTTGAGGGCGCTTTATGGCAAATAGAATTATACCTATCCTTGCGGGAGGAGGAACCCGCTTACCGGCACACATAGGGATCATCAAAGCACTGGAAGATTTAAGCATAGAGTTTAATCACCTCGTGGGCGTTTCCGGCGGCAGCATTATCGCCAGCTTATATGCTGCCGGGCTCAGCATAGAACAGATAAAAGAAATAGCCCTGAAAACCGATTACAGCCAGTTCAGGGGCTTTTCCCTGCTGAAACTGATCCGCAACGGTGGCCTGAGTTCCGGCGACGCTTTTGAATATTGGGTTGATGAACATTTACAGGGAAAAACCTTTGAGCAACTGGATCAAAACCTGCACATCGTTGCCACAGATGTTAAACGCGGCAGACCCGTCATTTTCGATGCCGAGCATACCCCGAAAATGAAAGTTTCGTTAGCGGTACGCTTTTCCATGTCGATCCCTTTAGTGTTCAGTTTTAAGACTTTTGGTAAACACTTGATGGTGGACGGCAGCATCTTATCGGAAGATGCCCTGCACAGAGACTGGGATCAGCGCGGCACCCCGGTATTATGCTTCCGCCTGCGGGGAGAGCATGAATATGATGAACTCAATACCCAGGGATTATTCCCGATATTTAATTATGTCACCTTATTGATCCGCACCTTTATGACCACCATTTCCCGGGAATATATCAACGAGGCCTTTTGGCACAATACCATCATCATCAATACCGGCGAGTGCTCCGCCGTGGACTTTAAAATGAGCAATGATCAAAAGTACCATTTGTTTAAAACAGGATATGACACCGCCATGAAAATTATCCCGATCAAAACAGATACGGCAAGCCTGGCACCTGCCATGTTTTCCCCAAAATCAAACTCAAATTGACCGAGAACATCTAGCATTAATGCGGTAAATTTATCAATTACGAATTGCATACATCCAAATAAACAAGTCATAATATTGCTAAGGGCAAAAATACATTTTTTGCGGCAAAACTAAAGAGACAACAAATGAGTTGGAATAAGAGGTTGCTTAATACCCCCATTATTGGCGACATCACCAAAAAGATAGCATCGATGAAAGTCAGCAATGATGCCAAGAATATTGCGGAGCATTTTACCCAATTTCTTAAACCTGAACTGGCAACAACCGATGAACTGCGCGCTGAAGTCTTCAAAATCAGGCATAATGTCTATTGCGAAGAACTCGCTTTCGAAGAAGTGAAAGCAGAAGGGCAAGAAAAGGATGAGTTTGATGATCATTCCATTTTCTCTATGATCAAACATAAACCTTCGAGCACCTACACCAGTTGTGTTCGCGTGGTAAAATCCAGCTGCGAAGAAGAGTTGCTGCCGATTGAAAAATATTGTCTCGACTCCATCCAAAATGAAAGCCTGCACCCGAGTAACTTTAAAAGGACTGAAATCTGTGAAATATCCAGGTTAGCGGTTAAAGCAGATTTCCGCCGCCGTAAATCAGATCAGTTTAAAGGCTCCGCCATCGGGGTGATCAGCGAAAGTACCTATTCGGAAACCGAATTGCGCTGCTTCCCTTTTATTGCCATAGGCCTGTATATGGCTGCGGCCACCCTGGCCATAGATACCGGTATCAAACATGTTTATGTGATGATGGAACCCAGGCTCGCCCGCAGTATGAAGTTTGTCGGCATTAACTTTCACCAGCTCGGCGACGCCATCGATTACCATGGCCTCAGGGCCCCCTATTATATTAATCCCAAAATCTTTATGGATAATTTAACCCCGGGCTTTAAAAGCCTGTTCAAAGCTATCGAAAATGATATTTGCGAGCAGCTGAGCGAACTTAAGTTAATTTAGCTTCAGACACAGCTGGCTAAAAAACATCTCTTCCTGTCCGAGTGCTGTTTGGGGCTGGCCACTGTGGCCCCTTTGGCCAAGGCTCGCCAAAACGGCTTTATTTTCATTAGTATCGGTAAGCAGTATTGCCAGGTTAAGGTGATCATTGTCATAATAAGCTTATTTTTGCTTAAACTAGAGAAATCACGGAATGAAAAACATAGCGTCATTGAAAATTGGTATCATTGGACTGGGTTATGTCGGTCTTCCGCTTGCCGTATCTTTTGGTAAAAAGTACCCGACCCTGGGTTTTGATATTAACCAGCAACGCATCAGCGAGCTCAACCAGGGCGTTGATAATACCCTTGAAGTCGAGCAAGATGAGCTGGCACAAGCAAACCAGTTAACCTTTAGTCATGATATTGAATCGCTGAGCCAGTGCAATTTTTATATTGTCACCGTTCCGACCCCGATAGATGAATACAAGCAGCCGGATCTGACGCCGTTAATCAAGGCCAGTGAAACTATCGCCAAGGTGATCCAGCCGGGAGATATTGTGGTTTATGAATCGACCGTTTATCCCGGCGCCACAGAAGAAGTGTGTATTCCCGTTATCGAAAAAAATACCGGTATGGCCTTTAACCGGGACTTTTACGCCGGATACAGCCCGGAAAGGATCAATCCCGGCGATAAGGAGCATAGACTGGAAACCATTTTAAAAGTCACCGCGGGCTCTACCCCCGAAATTGCCGACTTTGTCGATCAGGTTTATGCCAGCATAATCACCGCAGGCACCCATAAGGCCTCTTCAATTAAAGTCGCCGAAGCGGCAAAAGTCATTGAAAATACCCAAAGGGATGTCAATATCGCCCTGATCAATGAACTGGCGGTGATCTTTAGCAAAATAGGCATCAATACCGAAGAGGTCTTAAAGGCGGCCGGCACCAAGTGGAATTTCCTGCCGTTCAGGCCTGGCCTGGTGGGCGGTCACTGTATCGGTGTCGATCCCTATTATTTGACCCATAAAGCCCAGCAACTCAATTATCATCCTCAAGTGATTTTATCCGGGCGCAGGATAAATGATGATATGGGACGTTTTGTTGTGAAACGCCTGGTTAAAGCCATGATAGAAAAGCGCATCCATATTGTTGATGCCAAAGTATTGATCCTCGGCTTTACCTTCAAAGAAAACTGTCCGGATGTACGCAATACCCGGGTGATCGACATAGTGGATGAGTTAAAAGATTACAGCGCCCAGGTAGATATCCACGATCCCTGGGCCGATGCCGACATTGTCAAACATGAATACGGCATTGAGATGGTACAACCACAAGCCGGCCAGTATGACGCCATCATCATCGCCGTCGGCCATCAAGAATTCAAAACCATGTCTATGCCCGAAATCAGAAAGCTAGGCAAACCCGGCGCCCTGGTATTTGACTTAAAATACCTGTTTGATGCGCAAGAGTCTGATTTAAGACTTTAATGTTAATTATCCTGTTTGAGAAACTGCTATGAAAATTTTAGTCACCGGTGCCGCCGGTTTTATCGGCTCTCATGTCTCGCTTTTCCTGTTGGCGCGGGGAGACGAAGTTGTCGGCTTAGATAACCTCAATGATTATTACGATGTCAATTTAAAACACAGCCGCCTGAAAAGGATTGACGCTTATCTGGACGGCACGTCGGAAGAAAGCTTTCCCTATCCCGAGTCAGGCAATAAGGGCAGCTTTACCTTTATCGAAATGGATGTTGCCGACCGTGAAGGCATGGAGCAGCTTTTCGCCGAGCAAAAATTCGATAAAGTCGTGCATCTCGCAGCCCAGGCAGGGGTGCGTTACTCAATAGAAAATCCCCACGCTTATATCGACAGCAACATTGTCGGCTTTACCAATATCCTCGAAGGGTGCCGCCATCATAAGGTGAAACACCTGACTTATGCTTCATCCAGTTCCGTTTATGGCGCTAATGAAAGTATGCCGTTTTCGGTGCATGACAATGTCGATCACCCGCTGTCTTTATATGCCGCCAGTAAAAAAGCCAATGAACTGATGGCCCATACCTACAGCCACCTATACGACTTGCCGACAACCGGTTTACGCTTCTTTACCGTGTACGGCCCCTGGGGACGCCCGGATATGGCTTTGTTTATGTTTACCAAAGCCATTCTCGAAGGCAAACCTATTGATGTCTTTAACTACGGCAAACACAAGCGTGACTTCACCTATATCGATGATATCGTCAACGGCATTGTCCGCACCTTAGATAATACCGCAACCGGTAATCCGGACTGGTCCGGCGAAACTCCGGATCCTGGCACCAGTAAGGCGCCATGGCGGGTTTATAATATCGGTAACCAGTCACCGGTCGAGTTACTGGATTATATTGAAACCCTGGAAAACGCTTTAGGGAAAAAAGCAGAGAAGAACCTGCTGCCGCTACAACCGGGTGATGTGCCGGATACCTATGCCGATGTTGAGCAACTGGTACAGGATGTCAACTATCGTCCACAAACCACGATCCAAACGGGTATCGGCAACTTCGTCAACTGGTACCGGGACTACCATAAGGTATAAGCGTCCCGTTATGTTATCACCGGCAGCACCCCATTTAGCCGGTGATAACAAGTAACCGGGTCATTTCTGGCTCAGTTATTTTCCCCGCCAACATCAACTCTTGCACCTATTTCATCACTGCGCATTGGCTAACCTGAATTTTCCTGCGGTAAATTATGCGAATAATGCTAAAAATACTGACCTATGAACTAAGGTGATAAAGACAGTTAGATTAAAATGACAATAAAAATATAATAGATAAACTCAAAATGAAGACATTCATTTTTGAATTTATATTCCTGAACTTACAGCATCAAGGTTGAGCATGTTTGATTACAAAAAAGCTTTTTCAAGAAACATCGGCTGGGTTACCGAAGCCGAACAGGAAACATTAAGAACCCGGCGGGTGGCCATAGCAGGTGCCGGCGGCGTTGGTGGTATCCACTTACTCACCCTGGCAAGACTGGGTGTCGAAAATTTTAACATCTCAGATTTTGACGACTTTGAAGTCCACAATTTTAACCGTCAATCCGGGGCATTTATGTCGACACTTGGCAGACAAAAAGTCGATGTGATGGAAGAGATGGCAAAAGATATCAACCCGGAAGCAAACATAAAATCTTTTCCGGAAGGTATTTTCGCACATAATGTCGATGAGTTTCTCGAAGGTGTTGATTTATATGTAGATGCTTTGGACTTTTTTGCCCTCGAAGCCCGTAAAACCGTTTTTCAAAAATGCTATGAAAAGCAGATCCCGGTGATCACGGCAGCCCCCTTAGGCATGGGTTGTGCCTTACTTTGCTTTATGCCGGGACAAATGACTTATGAACAATACTTCAAATTTGCAGGGAAATCAGAGCACGACCAGCTTATTCAGTTCCTGATAGGTCTTTCACCCGCCATGCTGCAACGCCAATACCTGGTGGATGACAGCCGGGTTAATTTCAAAGAAAAACGCGGCCCCTCAACCCCGATGGCGGTAAGCCTATGTGCAGGAATAGCCGAAACTTATGCTTTAAAAATACTACTTAACCGGGGAGAAATATTAGCCGCCCCCCATGGGCTGCACTTTGATGCCTACCGTAATAAACTGGTAAAAACCTGGCGTCCTTTTGGCAACTCAGGGCTGATACCACGCATCATGTTTCATATCGCCAAACGTGTCGTGGACGCCTGATGTCAACATATTTTACATAAGCTTTCAGCCAAAAGATTACACTTTTCGCCAATCCTTTGTTTTCTATTGACTTTAATTTGATGGCATGTCTTATGCTCATTTTTTAACCACACCTGGGCTAAATCAATTTCTGGTTTGGTAAAATTCAACAAATAAAGGAAAGGCAATGAAAAATATCGGATTGATGAAAAACATGACTGCGATAGCACTTACGAGTGCACTTTCTTTTGGCGCTAACGCAACTTTCATGACGGCAACATCCAACGGCGGCTTTGTTATGAAGGATGCCGGCGAGTTTATTAACCTTGACGGTACCCTCCATGCGGATCAAACCAATGATGGAACGGTAAAACATGCAGGGGTTCGCTGGGGCGGTGACGGTGCATACAGTTCACTGGTGCTGGAAGACTTTGCTCCGGATATTGATGCCCTTGATACTAACTATATGCTTTCGGCATTAACCCATAATAACTTCCGCATCAGTGCCGCCTTTCCCTGGCTTACCAATGCCGATATTTTGGGTATGATCGCTTTCACCAGCACCAATACCGGCGGTATTGCAGCAGCCTTTGGTAGTTCAACGGTAGCCGATGCCTTCACTGCCAATGCCATGAGTGACTTTGATATCGGCTTCACCGAAACCTTTAACACCTCAACTGTCGCAGGTTGCGCACCGGTAGATGAAGACGGTGTTGCCGGTGGCGCCACTCACACTTTTGTCACAAACTGTGATGACTACTTCGACTATTCGATCGACAACCCGGCCCCGCTCCCTGATACCCTGCCGTTCGCCATTCCCTTCTATATTGACGGCAGCCATTATGCTTTGACCATATTCAGTTCTTTTGATGCTGATGGCAGTACGGTATTACCTCCCGGACGGATCTGGACAGAAGAAGAGAAATCAACCACCCTTTATACCTTTGCCCGCTTAAGTGAAATTCCAGAGCCATCCACCCTGGCGATACTCGCTTTAGGTTTATTAGGTTTTAGTCTCTCTAAAAGAAAATCGGAGCAATAAAGTTATTCACATAAGCTAGTCATGTAGAACCTCTGTTAAGCAGAGGTTCTACATTTTACAGCCGCCAAAACTTCCTCAGCTAAATGCTTTTCTCTTAAATAAGAATCCATAACAACACATCAGCAAAAAAGACGATATAACTCGAGCTGTTCAGGCTAACTTCAACAGCCAAAAACTGTGTCAATATTATTTACACATCCACGTCAAATTACTTTACATACACATGTCAGATTTCTTTACATCAAATTCCAGCCAATCCGCCTTTGCAGGACAAATCAATAGCTAACAGACTGTTTTAAAAGAAATTTTAAACATTGGCACACTAACTGCTTTAGTTAGGGTATCGGGCACATTAATGCCGCACAACATTTTAAAATAAACACGCAGAATCAAACACTTACAGGGTAAACAATGAAAAATACTGGATGGGTTAAAAATTTAACCGCTTTAGCGATTGCTAGTGCATTTTCTTTCAGCGCTAATGCAACTTTTATGACAGCAACTTCTACCGGTGGCTTTGTTTATAAAGATGCCGGTGAATTCACTAACCTTGATGGTAGTGCACATGCTGATCAAACAAACGACGGCACAGTGATCCATGACGGTGTTCGCTGGGGCGGTAACGGTGCATACAGCTCTTTAATTCTTGAAGGTTTCTCTGTAGATATCGATGCCCTTGATACCAACTATATGATTTCTGCCTTGACCCACAACAACTTCCGTATCAGTGCTAGTTTTGACTGGTTAACGCAAGCTGATATTGCCGGCTCTATTGATTTTTCAAGCGATCACTCAGGCGGTATCGCTGCTGACTTCGGTAACTCATTCGTTATTGATGACTTCACTTCAACCGCAACCAGTGATTTCGATATCGGATTCACCGAAACTTATAACAAGACTGACCCTACTCAGTGTTCTCCGGTAGATCAAGACGGCATTGCCGGCGGCGAGAGCCACGAATTTATCACAGGTTGTGATGACTACTTTGACTATTCAATCGATAACCCAGATCCATTACCGGACGTTATGCCATTTGCCGTACCTTTTTACATCGACGGCAAGCACTACGCATTAACGATCTTCACTTCTTTTGATGCCGACGGCAGTACGTTTATCAACCAGGACCGCGTTTGGACTGAAGAAGAAACCTCTACCACGGTTTATACTTTTGCCCGTTTAACAGAAGTTCCTGAGCCTTCAATGATTGCCTTATTTGGCCTTGGTTTATTAGGATTAGGTTTTTCCAAGAGAAAAGCCAAGAAGTAATCTCGAATATTCTTCGAAATAAAAAAACCTCTGCATTGGCAGAGGTTTTTTGTTTTTAGCCTTTCAATTAGCTATCCGTTTTCGTTCCACGATTGTCATCCGCCAACAGCATCACCTTCTGCACACCCGAGCATAAACCGTTAAAAACCTGATTATGAACAAGGCCAAGCGTCAGGAAGACCCACAAGTAACTTAAGGTTGGAATAGAGAGGCTATAAAAGAGAGCTATTGAAGCGCTAAGCCAGGTCACGCACATCGCCAATACCGGAGCGAGCAATGAAAAGCCCTAGCCTGCTAACCGCTTTAATTGACCTATCATCAAAACAAAGCTATTCGCCACAGGGCTATTGTCAGCGCCGGCAGACATAAAAAAACCAGCAAAAAAATTTGCTGGTTTAATTAGAAAACTAAAAAATACTTTGCAGTATTAAAACAAACGAGTTACAAAACCAGCTGCTCTATCTCATCTTTGAGCTCTGATTTTTCCTGCTCTGTCAGTCCGTCTACCAATTGTTTCGCTTCACTTTTCTTACCGTTCGCGGCAAGCGCCTGAGCATAATGCACTTTAATAGTGGCTTCTTTAGAAAGCGAATAAGCTTTCTTCAATATTTCCAGGGCCTCCCCCCGTTTGATGTTCTTCAGTAAAGCAACCCCTAAAGTGTCCAGTATTTGCGGATTATCAGGCATCAACTCATGCGCTTTTCTGGCATAGCTAATGGCTTGCTCATATTGTTTCTGCTCAGTTAACAGCCAGGCCAGATTATTTAAAGCAACAACATTTCTGGGTGAGGCTTTAATCTGTCTTAAATAAGAGTCTATCGCTTTGGCTGTATCTGTTCTGGTATACATTTCAGATAACAAACTTTGTACAGCAACATTTTGATTCACTTTTTCAGGTGCCTGCTCCAGTAAGGCAACTGCTTTGGCCTCATTGTCACTCCTGCGGTAGGCGCTTGCCAGCAACAGGGCTGTTCTGACATTGCTATCTTTAGCAAAAGACTGCTCGAGATGCTTGATAGCTTCGTCGTATTGCTTTTTATTAAATGCCAGGTGACCTGCCAATTGACTCACCAGGGCATTGTCCGGCAATTTATCCTGTAACTTGGTCAGCAAAGGACCAACTTTATTATTTCGGCCTAAACGCAACAGGTAATGGGTTTCCAAAACCATTAAACGTAAATTATCACTTTCTTTGGTGACTTTTTTCTGGGCTTTTCGCGCCTGAAGCAAAGCCGACTGAATATCACCGAGCTTTTCCAGAAATTCAATATGCTTAAGGTAAGCGACTACCGCCTGGGGGTTAACTGCTTGCCAGGTACCGGCAACATCGTTAAGTTTACTTTTATCCGATAACAGATAGTAGCCGTTCATCACAATGGAATAGTAGGCATTGGGTAATTTTTCCACCTGAGCAAGCGGTGCCAGATATTTTAATGCCTGCTCCGCCTCCCTGTCATTGATGAATTTTTGCGCCAGCATCAGCTTAGGCCAAATCACCTCTTTATGCTTGCTATTAATATCCGTCAGATAATCAAAGAATTGCTGTTGTTTTTCCTGTTTTTGACTGGCCAGATTCAGCATAATCAAAGCAGGCTTGGTATCCGGAGCAGCAGCCAATATCTGCTTCAGCAAGCTTTCTGCCGTTTGATATTCCTCGGCCCTTAAATGATGTTCCGCCAGTTTTAATAAAACCTTGGTAGAGTCAGGCTGATAACCTTGTGCCTGTTTGAGCACGGTTAAACTGGCATCCTGCTCGCCGGAAACGCTTAACACCCGTGCTTTTAACAATAGCGCCTCGATATCTTTCGGCTCTTTTTCCAGCCACTTTTCAACGATATTGTTCGCTTCTTCAATTTTATTTTGGTAGAGATAGGCAGATGCCAGTACCAGGTTGACCATTTTGTCATCTGAACTGACGGCGTTGACTTCTTCCAGATCGCTGATCCCCTGCAGGTCACGGTTCATCAGGCGGGCAAAAGCCAGTTTTTTCTTGGCGTTGACATCATCAGGTTTTACCTCAAGCGCCCTTTCGAAGATCGTTTCCGCATCTTGGGTTTGACCGCTGACCGCCAGGCTGGAGCCGATCACCGAAAGCAAATTACTGTCTTTATCGTCAAAACCTTCATATTCTCCGACATGCTCGTTTAACTGCTCAACATAACCGAGTTTCAACATAGACAACATGTAGAGCTTATGGGCTTCATGGGTTTTAGGCAGGCGCTCGACAATTTTGGAAAGTGCGGTATAGGCCTGTTCGAAATTATTCAAAAAGTAATTGCTGATCCCGGATAAATACAGCGCCAGGGGATCTTCCGGGGTGCTGTTTAAAGTAGTTTCGGCATGTTTTTTCACCAGCTCATAATCTTTTCTGCTGTTGGCTATTTTTGCCTTTAACAGGTTGGCCGTCGGGTGGGCCTCATTTAATTTCAGTAAGTCATCAACCAGCTTTTCTGCCGCCTCGTCATTTTCTAACTGAAGATAATCATTCGCCATCAATAACTTGATGCTATGCGCCCTGGGCCTAAGCTCTAAGAATTTTTCATATGCACTCACGGCAGTGGCAAAATCTTTATTTTGCTCCGCCACCCGGGCTTTCAGTATCCAGCCTTCTGCCAAATCATCCTGTTGCGCCAGCGCCTTATCCAGTAACTCTGCCGCCAGCTGGTAATTGTCATCCATGGAAGCAACTATCGCAGAGCCGTAGAGGCTATAGGAAGACTCAACATTAATGTCATTAGCGGTATCAAAGGCATCTTTGGCCAGCTCGACCTGATTTAAATTGATGTGCGCCTTACCTTTAAAGATAAAGCTCAAAATTTGCGCCGATTCTGTGGAAAACTTTTGTTTTTCCAGTAAATCGATCACCGCCTGGTTATCATTTTTTTCTAACAGAACTTCCGCCAGGAATAAGTTAGCCGTTTCGGCTTCATAGCCATATTCAATCGCTTTTTTAATTTCTTTTTCGGCATTATCAAGTTCACCGACTTTCAGGTAAACCTGTGCCAGGAGAAAACGCCCCTCGGCAGAGCGAGGCGTTTCCTTAAGAACATTTTTTAAAGTGATACTCGCAGTGGACAATTGCTGTTGCGCGATATGAGCTTTGGCCTCGGTTATTTGTTCCTCGGCGGTTTTTTGTGGGGTACATGCAGATGCCGCTAGCATCAAACTAGTGGCAAACAATAATTTATTAGCATTTTT
This sequence comes from Thalassomonas sp. RHCl1, assembly GCF_947387555.1. Classification (GTDB taxonomy): domain Bacteria; phylum Pseudomonadota; class Gammaproteobacteria; order Enterobacterales; family Alteromonadaceae; genus Thalassomonas. The sequence continues at coordinate 100,191 of NZ_CANDNZ010000015.1, read as the reverse complement.
CATGTAAACAAGTCCATCTATAAGCAAAGATATATAGCCAATATAGCAAAATGCCTGGCCAATTAAAGAAGAGGTTTTCTTGCCTGCAATCTCCCCTATTGCAGCAGTTCTTGCCGGTTAGAAAAAAACTACAGAAAACCTCAGATATATACCACAAAATTCTATGCCATCTGGGTTGGATTCACAATCAAAACAATGAAATAGAAAAACAGGCGGCTGTTCAGGCGCTGAAAACAATTTCATCGGGGGTAAGCAAACAAAAAAAGCAGCAATTTGCCGCGAAAAAATCTCCTGGTTCAGTGATTTTTTTTGAAAAATTAACTTAAGTCCGGCGGGTAATTATGACAAATAATATGCTATCATGCGGACGAAATTTTTTTTGATTATTAAGACCCTAAGATATTTGCTATATAGGAATGATGCGTGATTAAAATAGTTATTTTGACGGACTCTTTTGTTGGCGCAAAAGGCGGTAGTGAAAAACACATAAAAGACCTGGTTTCCGGCTTAGACAAGGACAAATACCGCATAGATATTATCCAGCTGTCGAATACCGAACAGATCCCTTTTCCGTCAGGCACATGTGATGCCAACCTCAGTTACCATCATTTCCCGGTGAAAAAAGTCTACGGCCTTTCCGGTTTTAAAACACTTTTTGCCATCAGCAAACTTATCCGCGAAAAAGGCATACAAATCGTACTCTCTTTCCATGAAATGTCCGATATTCTCAATGCCCTGTTACCGGTCAAAGTGATCAAACTTTCCAGCAGAAGGGATATGGGTTTTAAACGTAATCAAACCCTGGAAAAAATGATCCGCTTTATCAACAGAAACTTTTTGCTGGTCTTATGCCCCTCCAAAGCGGTACAGCAAAAAGTGTTAAGTGAAGGGATCCCAAAAGAAAAAACCTTGCTGTTATATAACGGCATCGACAGCGAAACCTTCACCCAGGCCCTGGAACAGCCCAAGGAAGAAAAAGCCCGGTTGATTTCAGAATTAGGACTAAAAGAAGACAAGGTCAAGCTGGTCACCATAGGCAATTTAAACCCCTGGAAAGGGCAAAGGTTTCTGGTGGATGCCGTCGGCATCATGAATGAGCGCGGGGCAAATTGCCAGTTGGTGCTGTTCGGGGAAGGGGACAATTTTGACGATCTGGCGCAGCAGGTTAAATCATTAAAACTCGAAGATGATGTATTTCTTAAAGGCTATTGCGGCAATGTCAAAGAGTACCTGCCGGCTTTTGATCTGATGGCCCTGCCCTCGGTCACCGAAGGCCTGTCCAACGCCCTGCTCGAAAGCGCCGCATCCGGCTTGCCCCTGATAGCAACCGATGTCGGCGGTAATCCGGAAGTGGTGCAAAACGGCATTAACGGCGAGCTGGTGCCGGCAGAAGACCCCGAAGCGCTGGCCCGGGCACTGATGAATTACCTGCCCTCCTCTCCCGGGTATACCGAAGCCGCCAGGGCCTCCCGCGCCCTGGTAGAACAGCAGTTTTCATTAAAAAATATGCTGCAAACCTACACCGGCTTATTCGAACGTTTAACAGGGCAGGAAAACCGTGATTAATGTTTTACATTTACGTTCGAGCTCAGGGTTATATGGCGCCGAACACGTTATTTTAAATTTAACCGGGCAAAGTTCGGCTAAGTGCCATCACGAACTGGCGGTGATCCAAAATTACCTCAACGACAATAACGAACTGTTTGAGGCGGCGAAGGCAAATGGCGTCACCAGCCATAAACTGCCCAACTCGGGCAAGTTTGATCTCGCCACCCTGGGCGCCTTGAGGAAAATACTGAAATCCTCAAAAATCGATGTTTTGCATTGCCATGATCCCAAGTCGGTTTTTTACGCGACCCTGGCCACCCTGCTCAGCCGCTCACCGAAAAAAATCGTGACCATGCACGGCTGGGTCAAAAACGATCTCAATATGAAATTTAATAACCTGGTGGAAAAGTTATGCCTGCCATGGTTTGCCAGGGTCATTGCCGTCAGCAAAGAAATCAGCCGGGATCTGGCGGGACAAATACCCCGGGATAAAATTTTCCTGCTGGAAAACGCCATAGATACCGAAAAGTTTCACCCTGCCGTATCCCGGTCCCGGGAAAGCCAGGCCCGGATAAACTTACTGATCGTCGGGCGCCTGTCGCCGGAAAAAGGCCATGACAACCTGTTAACCGCCCTGGCGCAGTTAAAGCAGGAGGGGAACAACAACTGGCACCTGAATATCGTCGGCGACGGCGAACTCAAAGCAGCACTGACAGCCACCAGCGAACGACTGGCATTAACAGAGCAAGTGACTTTTCACGGCGTGCAAACAAACATGCTGCCCTATTACCAGCAAAATGATCTCTATATCTCCAGTTCCCTCACCGAAGGCATGCCTTTGGTGATCCTCGAAGCCTTATCTTGCCGCCTGCCCGTGGTGGCGACACCGGTTGGCGCTATCCCTGAGTTGCTGCAGCAAAGCAAGGCGGGCATCTTATGCGATGATTGCAGCCCGCAAGCCCTGCATCAGGGATTAAAGCGGATATTAGCCCAAGATCAGGCCGGTATAGAAGCTATGACCGCCGCGGGAAGAAAGTATATCGAGGATCATTTGTCCTTGTCCCGGGCAAGAGAAAAACACGAAAATTTATACGCCGAATTGCTGAACTAGCTGCCGGTATTTTTCAAACGTCATTAACAGCATAATAAACTGCGACCATAACAGGCCAAAAAGGAATCAATAGTAATGGCAAAAATTCTTTTTATCACCACACGTTTGCCTTACCCGACAAATGAAGGGCACCAGATCAGAACCTACAACCTGCTCAAAAGAATATGCCCTTCGCATCAGGTTCATTATTTATCCCTGCAGCGTAATGATGACGACCCTTCGGCGGTACAACACCTTGAGGGTATGTGCCAATCGGTCCAGGTTTTCCCGATCCCCAACGAGCATTCAAAAATTCGCTTTGCCAAAGATTTGTTGCAGGGATTTTTCACCAAAACACCTTTTGTGGTACGCAAGTACTTTTCCCAGGAGCTGGCACGCGCCATTGAAGAAAAGCTGGCTACGGAACAATTTGACCTGGTGCATTTTGATATGCTGCCGCTGGCGCAATACGGCAAGTTACTCGGCAATGTCCCCTATGTGTTAAATAACCACAATGTTGAATCCCTGCTGTTAAAACGGCGCGCCGAAAATGCCGATTCTTTGCCTGAAAAGATCTTTTTCTCCAACCAGGGCAAAAGCCTGCACCGGTTTGAAGCCGATGTTTGTGCCCGGGCCAAAGAAACCTTTGTCTGCTCGCAAATCGATGCCGATATCCTGCAAGAGCTGAGTCCGGCGGCCAAGATCAGTGTCGTGGAAAACGGCGTTGATACCCAGTTCTTCTCCCCGGGGAAGCAGGAACAGATAGAAAATAGCCTGGTTTTTGTCGGCGGTATGGGCTGGTTTCCCAATAAAGACGGCATGATTTTCTTTATGGACGAGGTGATGCCGAAAATCCTGGCGAAAATCCCCGACGCGAAACTGACCCTGGTAGGTAAGTCCACCGGGGTACAAATTCCACAAGATGTTAAGGACAATATTACCGTGACCGGCTTTGTTGACGATTTCAGGCCGATTGTCGCCAGTGCCGCCGTTTATATCCTGCCGATCCGTGTCGGCTCAGGCACCCGGCTGAAACTGCTCGAAGCCATGGCCATGGGTAAAGCCATCGTTTCCACCTCGGTCGGCGCCGAAGGGGTGAACCTGAACGCCGATGAAAATATCATCTACGCCGATGATGCCAGTGCCTTTGCCCGGGGGATCATCGCCTTATTAACCGACAGTGAAAAAAATAACCGTTTCGGCCATTCGGCGCGCGAGCTCGCCACAAGTAAATATGACTGGGACATTATCGCCAATAAACTGCTAAGCAGTTATAATACTATCATTACAACAAACACTTAATACTAATAACATGTTTAATAATATTAAAGTCGACTATCAGAAATACGCCAGGGTTACCGAAAGACACAACCCGGTTTCCCGGTTTATCTTTTCACTGCTGCAGCACGGCTTTATCGCCCTGCTGGTGTACCGCTTTGGCCGTTATGTCAATACCATCGAAACCCCGGTGCTCAGTCATGTGCTGAAAATTGTCTATATCCTGCTCAAATACATCTCCGAAGTGCTGACCGGGATACAAATCAATGTCAATTCCGATATCGCACCGGGCTTTTTTATCGGCCATTTCAGCTGCATCATCATAGGCGCAGAAAAAATCGGCCGTAACTGCTCCGTCGGCCAGGGGGTGACCATAGGGCGCAAAGGCGCAGGCAAATCCAACGGCTGGCCGACAATCGGAGAAAATGTCTATATCGGCGCCGGCGCCAAAGTATTCGGTGCTATCTCCATAGGAGACAATGTCATCATCGGCGCCAATGCCGTGGTCAACAAAGATGTACCGGCAAATAGCACAGCCGTCGGTATTCCGGCAAAAATAATTCCGAACCAGGCCGATGAAGATCTCGCCAGCTAAGGTTATTGCCCGGGTAAAACAGGCCCTGATCGGCATGTCCGGCTTGTCGGCAAAGCTGCACCGGGTGCGCGGCTACCACAAAGTCACCATAGTCTCCTATCACGGCATACATAGCGATGAACTGCCGCTGGAAGATCATTGCTTTATGCATCTTGATCGTTTTCAAGAGCAGATGCATTACCTGCATCAGCATTTTAATGTGCTGCCTTTAGAGCAAGCCTTGCAGATGTCGGATTATGACGGGGAGAAACCCCTGGCGGCGATCACTTTCGATGACGGCTTTTATAACAACTACTCGCAGGCATTTCCCGTGCTCAAGGCGCTGCAGCTGCCGGCAACAATTTTTCTGGCAACCAACTATATCAACAGCCACCATACCATCTGGTTTTGTGATCTGCTGCGTATGCTCAGCCAAACCCCGAATAAAACCTTGCTTTGGCAGGGAAAACGCTACCACCTCAAAAACAATGAGCAAAAACAGGCGCTATCCAGGCTGTTGCAGGCACAATTGAAAACCAGGAAAGCGGATGAGGCCAGGGCCGAGCTGCAGGCTTTGGCTAAAGCGCTCGATTGCGATTTAGACTACCGCTACCAGGCAGACTCACCTTTTTATATGTTGACGACAGCGGCCATTAAAGAAATGTCCGATTCCGGGTTAATCACCTTCGGCGCCCATACCCATAACCATGTTATCCTGTCTAAAACCACTTTGGAGCATGCCAGGGAAGAAATTCAGACCTCTATCCTGGAAACCGAAAAACTTACCGGCAAGCCCTGCTACTGCTTTGCCTACCCCAACGGCCGGGCCGAAGATTTTAACGAGAGCCACCAGCAAATACTCAGTGACAACGGCATACGCTTTTCCGCCACCACCATAAATGGTCTGACGGCTCCGCAAAAAGAATTGCTCGCCTTTAAGCGCTTGTTTATCAATACCGACACCGGCATTGAGGTCTTTAAACTGCAAGTGCACGGGCACAGATAAATGATGGATATAATTCAAGTATGGATGCAATAGTCTTAGGCCTGGGCGTCAACGGCCTGGCGGTTACCCGCTCGCTGGGATGCCAACACTTAAAGGTCGCCGGCATTTACCATGACAACGGCGATCTGGGCAGGTATTCCCGGTATCTGAACGCCGTGGAAAAACTGCCAGACAGCTTTGATGCCAAGCAAGTCTTGGCCGCCTGCCGGGCAGTGAGTTCAGCACAGGATAAAACCGGCCATAAACCCGTACTTATTTGCACCACAGATCAATTTGCCGAAACCCTGGCGGGGCACAGCGAACTGTTTGCCCCCTATTTTTTGCTGACCACGCCAAGTAAGGAGCTCTACTGGCGTTTCCTGGCCAAGCAGGCCACCGCAGATATCTGCAATGAGCATAACTTTCCCATACCCGAGACATGTTACAGTAAAACGGCGGGAGAACTGGCTGCCCTGACAAAAAACTTAAGTTACCCGGTGATCATCAAGCCCGATCTCACCTTTGATGGGGGCTTTCCCGGCAAGAATGTCGTGGTCAACAGCCATCAGGAGCTAACAGACTTTATCGGCCGTTACCCTGAGCTGGAAACCCGGGTGGTGGCACAAAGTATCGTACCCAGCGGTGACGGCAATATTTACGTGGTTAGTAGCTTCTCCGATCAAAACGGCAAAGTCAGGGTCATTTATTCCGGCAAAAAAATCCGCCAGTATTTACCCGACTATGGCGTCACCTGTTTCGGGGTCAGCGAGCATCAGGAAAAATTAAAGCAAACCGTGAGTGATTTTCTCGAAGCCATAGGTTATCGCGGTTTTGCCACGCTGGAGTTCGCTTATGACGAGGCAACTGACAGCTTTATTTTTATCGAGCTTAATATCCGCACCTTTTATCACAACCAGCTGTTTAAAGATGCCGGCTTAGACATTAACTATCTCGCCTATCAGCTCACCACAAAGTGCGCAACACTGCCCCCCTGCCTCAGCAGACAAAAAGACGGGGTATACTGGCTCGATTTTACCCGGGATTTCGGCTCCTTTATCCGCAAACGAAAAAGCGGCAAACTCACCCTGCTACCCTGGCTCAAAGATATCAGCAAAGCCCGCTCTTTCGCCTATTTCGACCGTGGCGATCTAAAACCCTTTATCGCATCGGTGAGAAAGTTTATCATAATTTCCTTATCCGGTTTATTTCAGCCAAAAAAATAATATTTAAAAAAAAGGAAACTTTCCGTTGTCTAATCAGCTCATTAAACACAGCATGATTTATTCGTTATTTCAGCTATTTATGATTTTTGCTGGTTTAATTTCCTTTCCTGTTTTAACCAAATCCCTGTCCACGGAAGAATACGGCACCTTAGGCCTGATCACGGTCAGCTTAAGCATGCTCGCCTCCTTCGGCAAATTAGGCATACAGCACGGTATTATCCGCTATCGCGAAGACTATGAAAAAACCACCTTTATCAGCAACATCGCTTATTTAGCCTTACTCGGTCCGCTGGCATTATGCCTGACCTTTATGGCGCTTTCCCTGCTCCTGTATCAACTGGACTTTATTCCGTCAAACCATATAGATACCGTACTTATCGTGATTTTTCTCGCCTTTGGCGAACAAATCAGGAATTTTATCGTCAATTACTTTATCAGCGAACAGGAAAGCCCGCTGGTGGCGAAAATCAGGATCATCAGCAAAGTGATCACTATGACCTTTACCTTATCCACGGTCGTCGTCATTTTAGCTTCCGCCAAAGGCTTTATCTATGGCTTCCTGGTTGCCGAAATTATCGTGCTTTCCCTGACCCTTTTTATTGCCCAAAAGCACAAATTGTTTACCGGCATCAGCTTGTCAAAGGTCTCGGCCAAGATCTACAAACCCCTGCTGCTGTTCAGCATTCCCCTGCTCGGGCTGGAAATGGTCAGTATGCTGCATGCCTTTATCGACCGTTACCTGATCAAATACTTTATGGAAGCCAGATACCTCGGCTATTATTCCGCCTATTACAATATGGCCACTATGCTGGCAGCCTTGATCATCGGCGGACTGACCACGGCTGTTGTGCCCGCTTATCTGAAAACCTGGAATGAACAGGGCCGGGAAGCAACCGAAGCCTTATTAAGCCGGATTTTCAACGGCTTGCTGCTGATCTACCCCATTATCATTATCAGCCTCTGGGTGGTATCAAAAGAGCTGTTTGCCTTGCTCACCACAGACGAATATATCGCCTATGCCTACCTCTTGCCCCTGATTGCCATGGGCGTGCTGCTGCAGTCCGCGATGCCGTTATTTTCCGCCGGGTTAAAAATTAAAAAAGCCTCGATGACCATGTTTTACTCGGTTATTTTCAGTGCAGTGTTAAACCTGATCCTCAACCTTATTTTCATTCCCCGCTACGGTTTAACGGCAGCAGCCATCACCACCACTATCAGTTATGCCTGCATTGCCGCCAGTTTTGCCTATTTCGGCTCAAGCACCCTGACGGTGAGGGTCAATTTTGCTATTTTTCTGCGCAGCTGTTTATATGCCGGGGTTTTCCTGCTGCTGTCGCCTTATATCCAGCATGACATCAATGTTATCCAGCTGGGCCTTAAGGTTGGCGCCGGGGTGGTTTATTTCTGCCTGGTGTTTATCTTATTTGAAAAACCCTTAACCCTCTTTTTATTTAACTCCTTGTTAAAGCGCAATCCCGACGCCAAACAAGCGGTTAAGCCGTTATAAATTGGACACTATGAGACCTGTAAATAAACGACAACAAGCGACCGACCAGGGATTTACCAACTGGCCCTTGCTTATTTTCTTGTTTTTCCTGCCGCTGCGAAATGTAGTCACCAAGTTTTTCCCGCCGTTACCAGGCGGCATCAACTTTGTTAATGTTTTCTTTGTCCTGGCATTTATCTTCTGCTTAAAGAGTAAAGAAAAAATTGACTGGAGTTATGTCCCCAATAAGAAATTGCTCTATTTCATCCTTTATCTGTTTTGCTCTTTGCTGTTGATGATGGCCAACCTGAGCAACCCGATAGAAGGTTCGGCGAACGCCTTAAAAGATTTTGTTTTTATCCTGTGCCTGACCTATATAGTGCAAAGAAGCATCACCCGGGTTGAAGACGTAGAAAAAATTATTATCGCCCTTATCCTGCCTATGCCTTATGTATTCCGCCTGGTTTATTCCCAATACAAGTCGGTGGCCCGCTGGCATTACTCCGATGATTTAAGGGTAAACGGTCCTATGGAAGGGTTAGGCTCCAATGAACTCGGGGCCTACCTGGTCACCACCACCTTGCTATTGCTGGCGCTGGTAACCTTCTATAAATCCAGGAAAAAGTGGGTGCGTTACTTTACCTATCTGGCCCTGGCGTGCTCGGGTATCTCGCTCACCCTGACCTATTCCCGGGGAGCATATCTGGCGATGATCCTGGCGGGGCTGTATTTTTACCTAATCAAGGAGAAAAAGGGCAAACTGACCCTGGTGCTGGTGTTGTTTACCCTCAGCCTGCCGGTGATTATGCCGGTTTCCGTGGTAGAGCGTTTCTCGAGCATCAGTTCCGATGAAAGCGATCGCGATGCCAGCGCCGCGTCACGTTTTGTTTTCTGGGAAGCCGCCTTTGAAAAAGCCCAGGAGTCGCCGATTTGGGGTTATGGCTACCGCAGCTGGCGCAGTCCGGAAATCAATAAAACCGGTATGGATACCCATAACTATTTTGTCAAAACCATAGTCGAAGGCGGGGCAATCGGCATGTTTCTCCTGCTCGCCCTGGTTTATGCCAATTATAAACTCGCCAGGTACGCTTATAAAAATGCCACCGATCCCACCCATAAGGCCATCGCCCTGGCGGTACTGCTGGCGACCCTGGGCATGATGGTGGGTAATATGTTTGGCGATCGTTTTTCACATTATTCAGTCGTGTTTATCTACTGGACCCTGGTAGGCATGCTGATCAAACTGCAGCAGCTCTCGAAAGGGCCGCCGCCTGCCGGCCCTAAAAAACGTAACAATAAAAGATTGCGATGAAAGAAAATAGATTAAAGATCGGATTATTAATCAAAGGCTACCAGGTCGATGCCTGGTTTGCCAAAACCGTGCAGCGGCTGCTTGACAGCGATTATGCCGAGATCGAACTGGTTATTCTCAAGCCTGAAACTCAGGGAATAAACAATCAGGTGCAACTTAAAACCGAACTGGTTAAAAAAAGTAAAAAACTTTGCCTGGCCCTGACCAATAAAGTGGCCGATATCACTTATCGCGCCCTGATGGAAAAACACCCGCAAGTTGCCGATGCCAAAGCCAGGGTAGATTTACGCCCGGCGCTGGCCCGGCTCCCGAGCATTACCCCCGGCTGGCCGGCAGCTAACCAGGAGCTTAGTGATAACGACCTTAACACCATCAGCCAGGCCTCCCTCGATGTGATCATCTGCGACCATGCCAGGGATTTAACCGGCAAGCTATTAACCGCCGCCAGGCATGGGATCTGGTCACTTCATCATACCGACAACCAGATCAGCCGGGCCGGTGCCCCGAGTTACTGGCAAACCTTAGGCGACTGGTCAGAAAGCACCGGGGTTATGCTGATCAAACTCACCCCGGAAAACGAAAATGATCTGATATTATACCGCTCCCATTCGGCCACAGATCATATGGCCTTTACCCATAATAAAAACGCCGAGTACTGGAAAGCATCAACTTTTGTGGCCAGGGTGCTAACTGAGTTGCATCGCCAGGGAGAACAAGCCTTTTATCAAAGAGTCAACGCCGATAATCTGCACCCTGAATTTAATACCAACCGTTGTTTCAATCCGCCGACAGCAAAAGAAAAATTCAAGCTAACCGGCAAAAAACTGCTGGATAAGCTCAATATTTTCTTCAATAAAAGCTTATATTATCAACAGTGGTTTTTGCTCTATGATCTTAAACCCGCCCTGTCGACCAGCTTCAGGCGCTATAAAAAGATCATGCCCCCCAGGGACAGGTTTTGGGCGGATCCCCATATTATTTTTGCCGATGACAAATATTATATTTTCATTGAAGAATTTATGCAGGCCAGCAAAAAAGGCCATATTTCCGTCATTGAAATGGATCGCCAGGGCAATTATAAATTCCCGGTCAAGGTGCTGGAAAAAAATCACCACCTGTCCTACCCCTATGTTTTTATGGTTGACGGGGATTACTATATGATCCCGGAAACCGCCTCCAACCGTACCATAGAGCTATATAAAAGCAGCGAATTCCCCTTTAAATGGCAATGGCAGATGAACCTGATGGAAAACGTTTATGCCGTCGATAGCACCTTGTATTTTCATCAGGGTAAATGGTGGTTATTTGCCAATATGGTGGAAACCAGGGGCGCCTCCTCCATGGATGAGTTGTTTATCTTTTACAGTGATGATTTTCGCACCACCAACTGGCAGGCCCACCAACAAAACCCGGTCATTTCCGATGTCCGTAAAGCACGTCCCGCCGGCGCTATTTTTGAAATGAACGGCAACTTGTACCGGCCATCGCAAAATTGCGCCCACAGATACGGTTACGGCTTTAACTTAAATCATATAACCTGCCTGACCCCAGAGCAATATAGCGAAGTCACGGTTTCCCAGGTGAAACCCAATTGGCAGAAAAACCTGCTGGCCACCCATACCTTTAATAAAACCGGTGAGCTGCAAATCATAGATGTACTGGCGAACAAGTTTAAACTTGGAAAAAAATAATACTTATCAGCATCTTGACTTAAAAAATGAAAATATCCGCCAAAATCATCTATCTCTGGCTCTGAATATTAAAACATTTTATACTAGACCAGATTGTGGTTACTAACTTGCTCTTGCTGTTGACAAAGCAGCTGACAAAAGAATAACAAAGAGCAATAAATGAAGGAATTGACATCATCACCCGGGATAAAGGGCAGTTCTCCTGAGGTTATGATGATTCGGCCGACAGCTGGCAGGACGATACCAACAAGATGAACAATAAACCCGCGAGTAAAAACGTCCGCTGTCTCAGCAAAGGCCAGGTTTGGCTATTTGCCGTTTATTTTCACCCCTTCACCCGAATTCCCGGCAATTGATAATGAATAAGGTTAACCCTGGTTTGAATCTAGCACCTAAAAATTTAAGCATATTGATATGGTTTATGGCATTAATCGCCATATTTAGCGTTTTTTATCCGCTGCAGATCCACGAATACTGGGATGCCTGGATGAACAGCCACAGTTATTCCCACGGCTCATTGCTGCTGCTGGTCAGCCTTTTTCTGATAGGCTCCAAACCTTATGCCGTCGAGGGCTCCAGGGGCAATATCGGCTTCCTGCTGCTGCTGGCAGGGCTTACCCTGGCGTATGCCCTGGCCTCGCTGGCCAAAATAGAAGTGGTATTACGTTTTTTAATGCCCTGCTTTATGATTGCCGCCACCGGGGCGGTATTCGGCTATCGCAACCTGAAAAAGTTTCTGATCCCCCTGTTGCTGCTGTTTTTTACCGTACCGTCATGGTCGATTGTTTCCCCTATTTTTCAGGCCATTGCCGCCAATGCCGTCGCCACCATCAGTATGCTGATCGGCATTCCCACCTATATTGAAGGCAATTCCGTTGCCATTCCCAACGGCACCTTTTTGGTGGCGGAAGGCTGCAGCGGAGTCCGCTATATTCTGGTGGCCTTATCCATCGCCCTGATCAACAGCGAATTATCCCAGTTTAAAACCCGCTCCCAGGTAATTTCCCTGACCCTGGCCTTTGCACTGGCGATTGTCGCCAACTGGGTGCGGATAGAAGTTATCGTGTTATATGCCCACCAGTACGGTATGTCACACCCTATCATCGCCGATCATAACAGCCTGGGCTGGATAGTGTTTGCTGTCTTTATGCTGTTTTATTTCCTGCTGCTGCCTTATATCACCACCCAGGAAAACAAAGAGCAGGCGATCACGCCACAGCCGCTGCAGGCAAGGCAGAAATGGCTGGCACTGGCCACTGTCGCTGTGTTAGCCATGGCGGCGGCAATACCCGCTTATCTTTACCAGCAGGCGCCAATAAATCCGGTCAGCCAGGAAGACAACCAACTCAGTAATCAGGCCGGCAATCAGCCAATAGTTATGCACAACTTTACCCCGCCAACTCAGGAGCAATACCGCCAGGAGCTTGTGCAAGGCAGCCGCCACACCCTGATGCTGCTTGAATATGATATGCGGGATCAAAATGCCGACATCACCGATACGGAAAACCGTCCGGTGAGCAAAAAATACCGCATTAAAGAAGAGATCACCGACAAGGTCGCCGATCACGCGCTGAAAACCTTTATCCTCACCGGAAATGGCAAGCAATATTATTACAGCTTTTGGTATCAGAGCGGCGAGCTGCTGACCACAAGTCTAACCAAAGTCAAACTGGCCTCGGTTACCAGCCTGCTTAAAGGGAATTTTATTAACCGCGCCTATTTTGTCGCCACCGAATGCGACAACGCCTGTACTAACCTGGCGCCCCACCAGGGCTTTATCAAACAACTGATGACAGAAAAACAATGAGCAAGATTTCTTTTACTTCCCTGATGTATCACGGCATACATTCCACCCCGGAATGTGACGGCTGCTTCGATGCCGTCTACAGCGTGACCCGAGAGTCATTTGTTGAGCAACTGGATTACCTGCTGGCCAACCACTACCAGGCGGTGACGCTGGAGCAGGCCCTGAGCGGCGAATATCAAAAGCCTGTGGTGATCACCTTCGATGACGGTGATGTCTCCAACTACAGCTTTGCTTTTCCCGAGCTGAAAAAGCGAAATATGCTGGCGGAGTTTTATATCACCAGCGACTGGATAGACACCCCGGGTTATATGTCCGGCCAGCAGCTGCTGGAAATGCACCAGGCAGGCATGAGCATACAGGCCCATGGCCAGACCCATACCTATATGTCGGATCTGGAGCCAGAAGCACTGGAGCAGGAGCTGAAGATCAGCAAACAAAAGGTGGAGTCCGTCACCCAACACCCGGTGCATACCGTTGCCCTGCCCGGCGGCAGAGGTTTGAAACAGGTATTACCCCTGTACCAGAAATTAGGTTACTCCTATATCGCCACCTCAGTATTGGGGCATAACAAGCGCAAACAACCAATAAACCGTATCACCATGACCAGCAATACCAGTATCAAGGTATTGGCCAATATGCTCTCGGGCACCGGCATGATGTATTGGAAGGCCATTATCGTCCAGCAGGTACTTACCCTGGCCAAGCGTCTGTTGGGCAATAAAAATTATGAAAAAATCCGCAGTAAGTTGATAAGAGTTTAAACTATGGAAGTCATTTTTTTCATCAGTGCCGCCGTCATTTTCTATGCCTATATCGGCTACCCGCTGCTGCTGATGTTACTCAGCCGCAAGCTTGATGACAGCGAGGAACAAGGAGCAATGGCCCCGGAGGATTTTCCCGAGGTCACTGTGGTGTTAGCCGCCTATAATGGCGAGCACAGGATCACCGCCCGTCTGGATAACCTGCTGGCCACCCGCTACCCGCAGGAGAAGCTGCATATTATTATGGTTTCCGACGGCTCCACCGACAATACCGTGGCCGTCGCCAGGGCCTATGATTTTGAGCGCCTGAGGGTGATTGAACAGGAGCAAAACCAAGGGAAAGCCGCGGCAATAAACCAGGCAATGGCCCAGGTAACCACCCCGTTAGTGGCCTTTGCCGATTTACGCCAGGATTTTGCCCCGGACGCGCTTGAGCAAATGTGCCAGCATTTCAACGATAAAGCGGTAGGGGCGGTCACCGGCAATTTGATGATAGAGCAAAACCAGGATGACGGTGCTTCCAAAGATCCCGGCCTCTACTGGAAGTATGAAAAAGCCATCCGCCACGCCGAAGGCCAGATCAATTCCGTGGTCGGTGTCACCGGTGCTATTTACATGATCCGCAGCCAGTTGTTTACGCCGCTGCAACAGCACACCATTTTAGACGATGTCTTTACCCCTATGTGCATTGTCAAAGCCGGCAAACGCGTGGTTATGGCCAACAAGGCCCTGGCCTTTGACAGTTCCAGCCATAGTGTCAAAGAAGAGTTTGGCCGTAAGGTACGCACCCTGGCGGGCAACTACCAGCTGATGAAAATCCTGCCCTGGCTCAATAACCCGTTTAAAAACCCTATTTTCTGGCAATGGTTTTCCCATAAGGTCTGCCGCTTGCTGGTGCCTTTTGCCTTGATCTTGCTCTTTGCTACTTGTATCGCCTTGCAGGAGATGATTTTTAATCTTTTACTGGCCCTGCAGCTGGGCTTTTATGCTTGTGCCTATTATGGTTATAAAAAACTGGTTCAGGGAAAAAATGCCGGTATTTTCAATGTACCGGCCACCTTTGCTATTTTAAATATCGCGGCTTTTATCGCCTTATTTAAACACTTGTTTTCCACTCCGGAAAAATTATGGAAGAAACGTTAGGGGCAATTTGTGCACGGACTCTTTTTTCAGGACACCGCAACCGATAATAAAAAAGCCTTTGATGAGATTTGGCGCTTTAATCCGTCAGAAACCTACAGGCATAGCCAGATCACGCCAAGCTGTGATTTTTTCCAGTTTGACGGCCAAAGCTATGATGAAAGTTATTATCAAAGCGAACACAGCCAAATCTTCATCGACGGCAGCCTGGCGCTAACAGACCGGGACAGCACCCTGCAGCAGTCGCTGGCAGCCATCGAAGCCATCTACCTGAAAAACGGTTATCAAGGGGTGATAGCCGCCATCGCCGCCGGCAGCTTCAACCTGGCAATAGTGGATAAAAAAGCAGAAAAAGTGCTGTTTTTAAATGACTTTATCGGCTCTATCCCCTTATATTATGCCAAGTCGAATCTGGGCACTGTGGTCAGCACCAACCCGATCGCCCTGTTTAACAGCGGTTTATTCCCCACCACCCTGGACATGACAGGCGTTGCCTCCTATGCCCACTTGGGTTACGCCTTCGGCTCCCGCCATATTACCCGGGAGCTCAATAAATTACCGGCTAATTGCTGCCTGGAATATGACTTAACCCGTAAAACCAGCAAAATCCTCAAAGGCCATAACAACCTGTTTGAAACCTTTCCCGAGCGGCAAAACTATCACAGGGAAAAATACGCCCGGCTGATCAACAAAGCCTGTAGCAGGGTAGCAAACACCTCAGGGAAAACCGCTTCTTTTCTCAGCGGCGGCCTGGACTCGAGAATGGTCACCGCCGCCTGGCCAAAAGATCATCCGCTGGAGCATTTTACCTACGGCGCGCCGCAGTCGGCAGAAATAGAATTTGCCAAACAGGTGGCCAGGCTTAACGGTGAGCCGCTGCACCATGTGATCCCGGACGGCGGCGATATTGCTGCCATGATAGAAAATATCTTTGATTTCAGCGGCCTGGCCTGCTTTCCCGAGCGTTATTTTTTCGCACAGCGGATGGCGCAGCAGGGCTTTAACTCGGTTAACGACGGCTTTTTGATCGACGTTTTCCTCGGCGGCGATTTTTTCCTCAACGACAGCTATTTATCGCCGGTAAGCAAACTGGCCAAATACCTGGGACTGTTTATCGATCAAAGCACGAGCAAACATTCCACCGAAGCCATTGCCGAGGCCTATTTCGACAGCGCCAACCTGGTTAAAAGCTATGACCAGTTGGGCCAGTACCTGGATCCCGACTTTATCGGTGCCATCAAACAGGCAAAACCTGCGATACTCGATGATATCTGCACCGAAGTCAAACGTTTTGCACAACATACCGACTCGGTGGCCTATATCTTCAGAAATATTACCGCCGCCAACCGCTCGGTTAACTACACCCTGAGCCAGGGGGTCAACGCCAGGCAGTTTCTCAAGGTCAACTACCCGCTGGGCTTAGACAAAGAGCTGATTTATACCTGCCTCGAACTTTCCCCGATGCAGGCGGCCTACCGCCGGGGACAGCTTAGGGCATTAAAAGACAATTACCCGGCTTTTGCCCAAATCCCCTATAGCCGCACCCGGGTACCGGCCACCTACCCCGCCGCCGCCCATAAATGGGCGTCGATTTTAAACGGTAAAGGCATCTATATCCCGGGTTTCAACGACCGCTATAAAGAAAAAAGCCTGCACTTTAGCAACTGGGGACACTGGTTTAAAGACAACCGCCAGTTAAGGGATATCGCCCGCAACTGGCTGTTAAGCGGTAACATTACCGACAGCAATCGCATAGCGTCATTTTTTGCCGCCATAGCAGAGAACAAAACCCAGGCCAGCGGGCATATCTTCCATATTGCCGGGATCAGTAAATGGATCTCCCGGACCTTATAGCGCAGGATAAGCAGTTTTGTCTAGTCAGTTAACTTTTAAGATCTGGGATGAACAGGCTTTTAGCGACAACCAGCAGCTGTGGCAACAATTACTGGAGAAAAGTGATGCTGACCGGCTGTTTTTGTCCTGGCAGTGGCAATACGCCTGGTGGAAAAACTGCAGCTGTCAAAAACCCCGGCTGCATATCATCGCCGTTTATGAGCAACAGCAACTGGTGGCATTAGCTCCCCTGTTCAGCCATCAAAAGCGCGTCAAAAAGCTGCTGACCATCAGGCAGCTGCAATTTATCGGCTGCAGTTATGATATCCATGATGCGGTGCGCAGCGATAACCTGGATTTTATTGTCCATCGCCAGGCAGAGATAAGCGCCATAGACCAGGTATTGCACCGGGCGATAAACAGCCTGTCCTGGCATACTTGCCTGATCCAAAGCGCCAGCCGCAGCAGCCATGTTTTTCGCCTGCTCAGGGCTTTGAAAACCAGTAAACGCCTGGAACTCTTATCCCGGACCACCAACTATATCGTTGACTTCAGCGAAGATTTTCACAGCTTCAGCAAAAAGTTAAAAAAGAAAGTCAGACAAAAAACCCTTTTACACCGGCGTTTTATCGCCGAACAGCTGGAGTTGAAAACGGTAGGCTTTCAGGAAACTGATGCTTTTATCGAACAATTAAACCGCCTTAAGCTCAGCCGCTGGAACAAAAAAGTTTATGAAAACCAAAGACTCAAGTTCCAGCAAATGTTTACCGGCTTATGCAGCCAAAGCCAGGAGATCTCCCTGCTGTCTTCCATGATGGTCATGGACGATCAGGTGCAATCGGCTTTTTTTGGTTTTGCCTGCGATAACCAGGGTTATTTTCTGCAATACGCCTTTGATCCTGACTATAACAGCAAGCTTTCCCTGGGCTTCTTACACCTGGGTTATGTTATCGAACAGGGTTATAGCCAGGGGTTAACGCAATTACAGCTATTACCCGGAGGCGGCCAGTCGGATCCCTATAAGCAGTACCTGGCCAATAAGATCCAGCCCCAGGTGAGCATACGCATTATTTCCTCCTGGTGGTTACAGGCCCTGCATACCCTGACTAAGATAAAAAAGAAGTTCGGCTAAAGCACTAGCGGTTAGTCCACCACAACAGCAGCAGGCCACCTAATTCATGCCAGGCAAGTTCAAATTTTGCCAAAGCGCTTTTTTGCGGAATAAACCAACCGGGAAAGCCGTAGGGGACATAACTGTCACCGCTGGCGAGTGGACAAACCTTAACGCCGTGATGTTCAAAAATGGCTTGCGCCCTTGCCATATGCCAGTCTGAGGTTACCAGGTAATAACCGGCATTTTCATCAGGCATTTTACTGCGGACGAAAAGTGCCGATTCCCGGGTACGTATGGCATTAACATCAGAGATAATATCAAGCGGTTTGCCAGAAGAGAGGTTCCCTAGCAAATCCGCCATCAATTCGGCTTCTTTAATCCCGGCCCCGGAGCCGCCGGAGATAATAACCGATGGGTTATTAAGCCGATCAAGTTGGGAAGCGAGAAAAACAGTGCGGCTTAGCGACTCATCGCCAAGCGCACTCCAGTCACTTTTCCCTGAAGCCGTTTTTGAAAGGCCCCCGGCCAGCAAAATAGCTCCGCTGATATCCGCTGCGCAGTCCTGATAATTGATTTTTGACTGAAGCAAAAAGATACTTAAGTTAGCGGATAAAGGCGTACAGCTGATATAGAGGCAAGCAAAACAAAAAACCCGCAATTTGCTTAATTTGACTCTGGTTAACCTTTCAATAAAGCAGGTTAAAATGATCATAAAAATTAAGAAGGTAAACGGATATAATAAAACCATTTTTCAGCATGTTATTGATGGTTAATACTGGCGATACTATCATATTAGCCAGCATAAATAACCTTAACCAACAATAGTACAATCATCACCGCACCGGATGTTGCCACACAGACGCTAAACCTTGTAAAAATACCGGCATCTGCGCTCCCATAGTAAGGATGATCTAGTTTTCACTCTGCACCTAGCCACTCCTTTAAATCCTTATAACCGTGGCATTGCCTGCATGGATGCAGGTACTTAGTTTATGTCAGGAACAAATAAACTGACCGTACATCCTGAACATGGCCACTCCTTTACATCCATGTAACCGTGGCATTGCCTGCATGGATGCAGGTACTTAGTTTATGTCAGGAGCAAATAAACTGACCTTACATCCTGAACATAAAAAAAGGCACCCGAAGGTGCCTTTGCCTAACCTACCACTGCTTGTTGAGAGGTTATGGCAGGTTCGCTTGCTCCAGGACTTTAGTATCCCAGTCGTCCGGCAACTCAATCATATAAACCGAACGCTTGTCGCCAACATTACCCCAGTTTGAAGACCAGTAGATGCGGTTACCTTCCAGGTTAATCGCCGCCGGGGCTTCATCCCGGTACTCGCCGTCATAAGCGTTATATGCGGGAGAGATACGCCAGATCACCGGGTTCTCTTCTTCGGGTTTGGTTTGAATCATCATAAACTGGTTAGCCGCCCACAGACTGTCGTCTTTAGAATAAGTGTTCATAAACAACCAACCGGGCTTGCTCTCTGGCATCTTGCCGTAATGGAAACTCATGGCCCAGCCAAAATCGGCATGGCTGCCCACTTCAACACGGTTGTCATAGCCGGCATTTTCACCATTAATATAAATGGCATCAAGACGGTCGGTACGGTTATTCTGACTGACAAACATCTCCCTGCCGTTTTCATCAAAAGCCCAACCGGAATGGGTTTCACTGATTGAGATTTTAACCGGCGCCTGGCGGTTAAAGTCAAAATCTACCGGCCACAGATGGGCGCCGTCAAACCAGGTACCGATATAATTGACAGCGCTTCCGCCATAGGCGGCATCATCCCACTTATAACCCGTGTGGATAACAATGCCTGTACCTAAAGGAGACATTTCCACCATATTCGGACGGTAAGTAAAAATCGGGGTCTCAGCGCCCTCGGCCTTAGTGGCTTCTATATCTAAGTTGCTACCCGCCAAATCAGCTGGTGTCAAGGTATGCACGGTATCGGTTGACACTTGATAGTGTACAAAGGCGTCCACTAAGTAGGTATATGAACCAAACTCGTTCTGACCGTAATGTACCGCCATCCAGGCCCAGTGATCACTGTCATTGGAGCTGTCGCCTTCAACATCATTGTAAATCTTAAGAGAGTTAGGGAATAACTCGCTAAAGTCTCTGATCATCACCCGGGTATTTTCCTGATCCCGGACATCGTCAATTTTCCAGAACTGCATGCCCTTGATGTAATAGATACGATAAGGGTGATTACCTGAGGTATCCCAACGTATTTCGTGGTTTTCACCTATGGTAGTGCCGTCTTGATGGTTAAGGTTGGCAACCACTTCACTGGTGGTGCGGTTGATCACTTTACTTGAGGTTGAATTGCTGCCGAACACCAGCAGCAAGTCACCGGCAGAGTTTTCCGGAGAATAACGGGAGTAAACGATTAAGGCATCTTCAACACCGTCACCGGCTAAGCGGGTGATCTTGGCGCCTGTAGTCGGGTCAACAATAGACTCGCCGATAGCCGGCGCTTCAGTACCAAAGTCAGGGGTGATCACCTCTTTGCCCAGGACAAAGCTACCCTCAGTACCGCCATCTGTGCCACCGCCAGTACCGCCACCGGTACCACCGTCGGTGCCGCCGTCACTACCACCAGTACCGCCATCACTACCACCAGCACCGCCGTCGCTACCGCCGGTACCGCCGTCACTGCCACCGTTATCACTGCCGGCTTGAACCGTGAAAATAAAGGTATGCAGGTTATCGCTGACATTGCCTGAGCTATCGCTACATTTGACATACAATTGGCTTGGCTGCTCATCGGCATTCAACGCATAAGTATGCATCAGGTCACCGCCGGATGCCTGCATGCTAATATCCATTGCGGCAAAAGCATCGCCACTGTCAATATCGGCTTTACAGTTCGCCGCTTCATCGGTTTCTATGGTCAGGGTGATAACATGGCTGTCATCTTCCAACAAGGTTGTTTGTTGGATGGCTTGTCTGCTTCTGGGCGCATTTGAATCATTAATACCATAAGTCACCACCAGCATAGGGCGATACTCGGCCGTCGCATAATTGGAATTGGCGGTGATATCTTGAATATTGGCATTGGGATTGCCATGAAATAGCGCCCAGCCCTGGTTAACACAAGTGCCTTGTTGTATGCATTGCAGATCTGCGGTCACGTCAACCTCATACTGGGTACCGATAGCATCGGCCGCTTGCGGGATAAAATAAGGAGATTGATCCAGAGCTTTCAAGACCCCCTGAAAATAATCGGCATTAAGATCTTCCGGTGAATCCGGATCTGACAGGCGCCACTTGACATCGGTCCCGGCAGAATCATCCCGGGACTCACTATTGGCGCCGGCGCGGAAGCCATAGCCAACTTTCCAGCCGGTGGCATAAGCCTGACCTAAGTTATCGGGATCCAGGATCTGTCTGACATATATCTCGGAGGCCACATAAACACCGCCCGAGACACGGGTAAAAATTAATTTGGCAGAAGAAATATCATTTTTCTGACTGATATCACCTAAATCGAAATGCTCCAGGTTATAATACCTTTTAGTACCGTCATACCTGAAATAATGAGATTCTCTGATAGAATTCTGTGCTCTGGAGCCACTGAACATCGTAGATGTAGCCCCGTTAAAACCGTTAGCTCCCTGCTGATACGTTACTGTTTCTACTGCAGCAACATTGAAACTAAAAAACAACACAATAGATAGCGACAACGCTGAAGAAACTTTCCTAAACATAATGACCTCTCAACAAACATTAATGTTTTTTATGTCAATCTAAGCACCAAACATATCAATGCAAAAATACGACTGACCTGTATCCTTTTTTTACTGTATGGGTAAATCTTTGATATTACACCTCTCTTACTGACGTGCCGGTTATCGGTGGCTTGCCATTCTAATGAAAGCGAAATCATAAAGCCATAGCTGTACAAAAAATAACCGCACTTTTTTTGTAACTATACTGTAAATGAGCTTCAAAGCTGTTTTTTTACACTACAAAAACAGCTGGTTACTCAAGCGATATAAAATAAAAAATTTTAGTCACCATTAAAAACAAAAAGAGCTGGCAGGCTTAAAATGGCGATAATGAAGGAATACCAGAGCAAAGTAGGCCAGGTGGTTCATTCACACTCTTGTTTGCCCAAAGAATGCTGTAGAAAGGTTGAAACCTGCCGGGCCGCTACAACCCGGTACACTACATTGAAAAATAAACGATATGGCTTACTAGGCCTTAATGAAATCGACCAGATCCGAACATAAGTTATAATTGAAAAAATCATATTCAGATAAAGGCAGCGGCTGTATATTACCTGAGACCAGCATCTGTTCCAGTTTATTCAGATCCCTTATCCAGCTGATTGGCACATCTTTAGCCAGGGCAGACAAAAACTCGGTTTGGTGATCATCTGCCAGCTCAGTATTGGCAACCGCCAGGAACTTCTTTTCTTCCAACAATAAATTAAGTACCGAGCCGGTTCCGCCGTGACAAATAACTAAATCGGCTTGTGCAATATAGGGCTCTATTTCCTGGGTATATCTAAAATACTCACAGTGACTGGGTTCATATCGCCCCTTGCCTATTTGACAGATGACCTTGTCCTTGATCACTCCCTTGGCAACCAGCGCATCCAAAGCCTTAATCAGGGGATCAAAATAAAAGGTGCCTACCGTAACAAAAATCATAATAAATTCCCTTTGTATAATAGCTTTTCATGCTGATTTGCCAATTCAGGCCATTGCACATAAATACGGTCCGCCAAACCAAATTTTAATAAAATCTTAGTCGTGGAAGAGATATCGTTAACCCGGGTATGGCTTTCGATAAATACCCGTTTGGTTCTAAAAAGCCCGCCAACAATAAACATAGGCACGGCAATAGAAGAGCCGACACAAAGCAAAGTTTCAAATTTATGGCGACGTTGTAACGAAGCGATTTGAACCATGGATTTCATAAAGGCAAAAGATAATTTCAGTTTGTTTTTTTCATAAATAGAGGTGATTTTCTCGACTTCAAACCAATTATCTTCGGAAATTTCCCTATTCATTCTTTTGTCCTGGGGAACCAAAAAAGAGAGATCAAATTCGGATTTCAATTGGCTATACAATCGACTAGTTTCAAAACCAAAACCACCACCATCACGTACAACTAGTAACTTTTTTTTCAAAACTCCACCTATTCGCAGTATCAGACATTTTAAACAGTAAACAAAATAGGTACCTTCACTTACTCAAAAATTATCCACTCTAGAAACCTATTAAATTTGTGCGCATTATATACTCAAATGGTCTTAACAGGTGAAATAAATAATAAAAATGCACATTCCTTGATTAAGCGCATGAAATAATTAAGAATAAAAATACTAACAATATCGTATTTCTAGCTTTAACAAAACAAAAAAGCACATAAAACAAACATATTTAGCATAAATTAACAGCAAAAATAACATGGTGACTGCGCTTTAGCTGTAAACGGCCCTAAACAGCAATCTGCAAAGAAGATTAATTGCTAAGCAACTAACAAATAAGATTATTCAAGATTCTCCGACATCATATTTTCATATAAAAAGCCGTTTATAGCTTTAACAATAAAAAAGTGAGTAAAGCGGTAATAAGCTGAAAATGTCAGGGTCGGACCCAGCCGCTGACAAGTTATTTTCTGTTGATAATAAAGCTGCCGGTACGGAGACTCCAATACCGGGGTTAGCTCGCCAGAGCTCCCGGTCCTGCTTAAAAACTCAAGCCAAAGCGCTTATGTAGCCGCCACTTTCCGCCGCGACATAAACGCCAGGCAAGTCAGGCCGAGAAAAATTATCGACCAATGCGGCTATGCCAGTCACTGGGCAACTTGATCTGAAAAACTTCACGATGATCCAACATGCCGCCCCAGTTTGAAGAGAAATATATCCGGTCGCCGCTAAAATTAACCGCCGCGGGGACCTCGTCACGATAATTACCGTTATAGAGGGTATAGGTAGGGGCGATACGCCACATCAGCGGCCGCTGAGATTCAGGCGCCAGCTGGATCATCATCAGCTGGTTACCGGCCCATAAATCCGACTGCTTGCTGTAGGTACTCATAAACAACCAACCGGGTTTAGACGGCGGCATTTTTCCGTAATGAAAGCCCATATTCCAGCCGAAATCCTTATGGCTGGCAACTTCAAGCCGGTGATCAAAACCTGCCCCTTTTCCGTCGATAACAACGGCATCGAGCTTATCGGTACGGTTATTCTGACTGATAAACACTTCTTGTCCACTGTCATTAAATGACCAGCCGGAATGGGTTTCAGTGACCGAGATTTTAACCGGCGCCTTTTTACGGTGATCAAAATCCAGCGGCCACAAGTGCGGCCCGTCAAACCAGGTGCCGATAAAATCTTTTTTGCTGCCGCCATAAGCTGTATCGTCCCACATACGCCCGGTATGGATCACTATGCCTGTCCCCAGAGGGGAGATTTCCACCATGTTGGGACGGTGACGGAAACTGGCACTTTTACTCTCCAGCGCCAGGTTAGTACCGGCCAAATCACCGGGAGCCAGGGTGTGTACCGTATCGGTACTCACCTGGTAATGAATAAAGCCATCCACCAAAAAGCTTTTATGGCCGATATAATTAACACCATAATGCACCGCCATCCAGGCCCAGTGATCGCTGTCATTGGAGCTGTCGCCCTCGACATCATTATAAATTTTTACGGCATTGGGGAACAAAGCTGAAAAGTCACGGATCAGCTTGCGGGTTTGCTCTTGCCGGGTGATATCCCCTATCATCCAAAACTGCATGCCCTTAATATAATAAACCCGGTTAGGGTGCTCTGCACTGCCATGCCAGCGCACTTCATGCTTTTCGCCAATAGGCTTGCCTTTATCATCCACCAGCGCGGTAATAATTTTACCGCTATCGGGATTTACCACCCAGCTTGAATAGGAGTCGGTACCAAACACCAGCAGGGCATCACCGGTGATATTCTCGGGACTGTACCGGGAATAAACAATCATGGCATCATCGGAATTTTTAAACTCTGTGGCATCCGTTAAGCGCACCAATTCCGCCCCCGTAGTAGCATCAATCCGCTTCTCGCCTTTTGCCGGCACAGATGTGCCATAATCGGGCTGGATCATCTGCTTACCGGTCACAAAACTAGACAAGGGCCGTACTTCAATATCAAAGGCAGGAAATGCTGTGGTGACATCCTGGTAACTGGCGCTGATCACTATTCCTTTATGCCAGCCGAGATCGGCAGTGCCCGGCACGCCGCTTAACTGCCCCGTGGTGCTGTCAAACGTCATCCAGCCAGGTTGGTTGCTGATACTATAACTCACCCCGGCTTTATCCATATTTGACGACAGCGCTAAGGCCGGCTTAAACAGATATTCATTGCCAAGGGTGGAAAACGCTTTCGGCTTCCCGGAAAGGTGCAACTGCATACTTTCCCTGACCCGGATTGAAAAAGCCGGCAGTGAAACGCTATGGACGCCGTCGGAAACAGAAATCACAATATCGGAATATACACCGGCTTCGGTAGAAAACGGCAAGCCGGTTAAACGGCCGTTGGCACTGTTAAACGAGCACCAGGCGGGTTTATTGGTCACAGTAAAAACCAGGTCACTTTTACCGTCATCGCTAACCTGGGGTAGAAACTGGTATTCTTCGTTAAAACCGATCACGGTTAACGGCTCACCCAAGATCACCGGCGCCAGGTTTTGCTCTTTTTCAGGAGGATTAACGGCCTGAGTGCCGGTATCACCAGAATCGCGAGAATCGCCGGAATCACCGCCACAGCCGGACAAACTTGTGGCCGCTACAGCCAATAACAGTAAAAAAGTGAAATGCACTGGTTTCATAAATTCAACTATCCTGCCATTAAAACAAACATCCGGCTATCAGCAGCCACCACAGTGGCTAAACGCTTTCGATAAAAGCGATCAGCTCCCGGGTTTTTCTTTCCATTAAATCAACATCCCCTTCAGACTCTATATTGAGGCGCAGCAGAGGTTCGGTATTAGACTTACGGATATTTAAACGCCAGCCGTCAAAGGCCAGCGATAAGCCGTCCACTTCTTCCTTCTTACGGGCAGCGTCCCGGTAATGTTCATCAACCTTGGCCAGCACCAGATCCGCATCCGTTACCTTACGGTTTATTTCCCCGGAAGACGGGAACTTGGCGATACGATCACTGACCATGGCCGACAGCGAAGTGCCGGTCATGCTGATCAGCTCTGCCACCAGCAACCAGGGGATCATACCGCTGTCGCAGTAATTGAAGTCCCTGAAATAATGATGGGCGCTCATTTCTCCGCCATAAACGGCATTTTCCAGGCGCATGCGCTCTTTGATAAAGGCATGGCCGGTTTTGCTTTGAATGGCAATGCCCTTGTTGTTTTCAACAATGTCTATGGTATTTAGGGTCAGGCGGGGATCATGGATGATCTTTTCATTGCTGTGCTTTTGTAAAAAGGCTTCCGCCAGCAAACCGACAATATAATAACCTTCGATAAAGTCGCCGTTTTCATCAAACAGGAAACAGCGGTCAAAATCACCGTCCCAGGCGATGCCCATATCGGCTTTATGCTTGATCACCGCCTCTCGGGTCACACCGCGGTTCTCCGGCAACAGCGGATTGGGGATACCGTTGGGGAAGTTTCCGTCCGGCTCGTTAAAAACTTTAATAAACTCCACCGGCAGCTTTTGCTCTTGAAAAACCTGCTCCAGGGCATTCACCACATGGCCGGCAGCGCCGTTTCCGGCGTTTACCACCAGCTTAAGCGGTTTAAGTTTCTCCGGTGAAATATAGGTTAACAAGTGGCCGACATAGTCATCCAGGTTAGAGACTTGGGTTAACCTGCCCTGCCGCTCCACCGGGTGAAACAGGCTTTGCTCGGCAATTTTTTGGATATCGAATAAGCCGGTATCGCCGCTGATGGGTTTACTGTTTTCCCGCACCAGTTTGAGACCGTTATAATCTTTGGGGTTATGGCTGGCGGTAACCACGATACCACCGTCGGTATTGAGATGGCTGGTGGCAAAATAGATTTCTTCGGTGCCGCATAGGCCGATATCAATCACATCACAACCCGCCGCCATAATGCCGTCCGCCAGCGCCGACTTCAGCTCAGGGGTCGACAAACGGATATCGCCGCCGATCACCACTTTTTTCGCGTTTAAATACTGGGCAAAGGCCCGGCCGATACGATACACGATATCCGGATTGAGCTCGTCGCCAAGCTTGCCGCGGATATCATAAGCCTTAAAGCAAGTTAATCGGGTCATTATTTTTCACTCCTGCCATACTTGTCGGCAAGGCGGACGATATCATCTTCTCCCAAATAAGAGCCCGACTGCACTTCAATCAGCTCCAGCGGCAGCTTACCCGGATTTTCCAGGCTGTGTACCGCACCGATAGGGATATAGGTGGATTCATTTTCTGTCAGGATAAATTCCTTGTCGCCGTTTCTGACCTTGGCGGTGCCGGAAACCACGACCCAGTGCTCTGCCCTGTGATGATGCATCTGCACCGACAGCTTGGCCCCGGGTTTAACTGTGATGCGTTTCACCTGGAAACGGCCGCCGCTGTCAACGCTGTCGTATTTGCCCCAGGGGCGATAAACTTCCCGGTGATGGATATATTCGGAGCGCTCCAGGCCTTTAAGTTTATCCACTATGCCTTTGACATTTTGCACATCATCTTTATTGGCCACCAAAAGCGCATCCGGGGTATCGATAATCACGATATTGTCCAGCCCTATGCTGCTCACCAAGCGGTCAGACGCCTGGATATAACTGTTGGTGGTGGACTCAGTCAACACATCGCCGCGGATAGCATTATTATTGGCGTCACGCTCTGACTCTTCCCATAACGCCGACCAGGAGCCGACATCACTCCAGCCGGCATCAAGCGGCACCACCACCGCATGCTCGGTATGCTCCATCACCGCATAATCGACGGATTCGTCCGGGCAGGCTTCAAAAGCCGCTTTATTGACCCGGGTAAAGTCGAGATCATCGGCAACATCCTGCATCGCCCGTTCACAGGCCTCAAAAATATCGGGGCGGAAGGTTTTTAACTCCGACAGAAACTTGCTGGCCTTAAAGACAAACATGCCGCTGTTCCAGTAATATTCTCCCGAGTCGACATAGGTTTTCGCCGTGGCTTCATCCGGCTTTTCAACAAACTCACTGACCTTATACTGGCTCGCCTGGGGGCTGAGTTCATCGCCCCTTTTGATATAGCCATAACCGGTATGGGGATTGGAAGGCACTATGCCGAAGGTCACCAGCTTATCCTGCATCGCAAGGCCATAAGCGCTTTGCGCCGCCTGGCGAAACATCTCTTCGTCTTTGATATTATGATCTGAGGCCAGTACCAGTAAAACGGCATCTTTGTTTTCTTTTAATGCCGTGATAGCCGCCAGGGCGATGGCGGGGGCGGTATTGCGCCCCACCGGCTCCAGCAAAATGCTTTTCGCCTCGACACTGACTTCCCGGGCCTGCTCGGCGACGATAAACCTGTGTTCTTCGTTACAGATAAAAATAGGCGACTGGACATTTTCCGGCAGGCGTTTGATGGTGTTTTGCACCATAGTAAAACCATTGGTCAGCTTAATGAACTGTTTAGGATGCTGCTTTCTTGAAAGTGGCCAGAGTCGGGTGCCGCTGCCCCCGCACAAAATAACAGGATAAAAATTAGACACTTAGTTACAAGCTCCCTTTTCTTATTTCATAAAAAGTAAAAGTCAGGATAAAAGAGATCCTGACTTTTCTATTAATTCGATGGCGACGGGAAACTTACCGGCCTTTGCCGAACAAGACAATTTCCGCCGTTCTCACCAGGATCAGCATATCCAGCAAAAAGCTGCGATGCTTAATATAATAAAGATCGTATTTCAGTTTTTCCATGGCATCGGTTTCGGTGGCGCCATAGGGGTATTTCAACTGGGCCCAACCGGTCAAGCCGGGTTTGACATTATGGCGCTCGTTGTAATAGGGAATGTTAGTGACCAGGGTCTGGACAAATTCCGGACGCTCCGGACGGGGACCGACAAAGCCCATGTCGCCGCGCATCACATTATAAATTTGCGGCAATTCATCCACCCGGTATTTACGCAGAAAGTGGCCGATACGCGTGGTTCTGTCATCATTTTTCGACGCCCATTGGGCACCGTTTTTCTCGGCGTCAACCCGCATGCTGCGGAATTTGATGATGTTAAAGGGTTCGCCGTCCAGACCGACCCTTTCCTGAAAATAGAATACCGGCGATTTCCAGCCGTCATCCATCTTGATGATCAGGGCGGTGATCAACATGACCGGCCAGGTAAAGAGCAGCATGATAAAGGCCATAGAGGCATTAAAAATCCAGTCCAGGGTGTTTCTCAGGTAATTGGCGGAAGCAAAACCGTTGGAATAGATCACCCAACTGGGGTAAATCAGGTTCACGGCAACCTGCCCGGTCTCCCGCTCAATAAAGTCCAATATCTCGGTCACTTCAATACCGCGAATTTTACAGGCAAATAACTCGTCTACCGGCAGGTTATTGCGGCGCTCGTCACTGGCAACGACAATTTCATCGATTTGGTTTTCCATGGCGTAATTGACCAGGGACTCTTCCAGCTCAATCCGGGTTTCTTTGACGATGCCCGCTTCATGATCCCCCGGCATCACCACAAAGGCGTGGACATGAAAGCCCTGGCGGTCAACATCACGGCGCATACGCTGCTCGATAATGGACGCCCTTTCACCCGCCCCCAGCACCAGGATATTACGCTTGTTGAAACCAAAAAAGTCGACCTTGAGGGTAAAGGCCCTGAAGACTCCCATCACCAGCAAACTTAAAAACGAAGACAAGGCCAACAGCTCTACCGGTAGCGGATGACTGCCCAGAAAAGGATTAATCAAAGAAAAAACAAAAAAACCTATCGCCACACACACCAGGATACGGCGGACCACGCCGCGGATACTTTCCCTTAATTTAGAGTTATATAACCCCAGTGCCAGCGAGGTAAGCTGCATGATCAGGGCGAAAAGCAAGGCATAGGCGATGATCAGGTTATTCGGGGTGTCAGGCTGTTCAACAAACAAAAATACACTGTTTAAATAAACCGAAAACAACAGGGCCCCGGCAAAAATGCCGAGTTCGATCAGGACAAGAGATTTACTACCCGCAGACAGGTCACGGAACTTGGGGCTTGACATATGGGAGTTATATTCCTTTTAAGTATTTAGTTTTGAAGACAATAAGGACGACTATATTAGAAGTGATCAATCTGTGAATGTAAAGAAAAGCCTTACTTTTTGTCACAAGATTAAACAAATGCAGCCCTATTTAATCAAAGCCCGCTAAAGGGGTATATTCATTAACAATAAGCCGGGAGATATATCAGTCAATATAGATGATCATCCCGGTCCCGCAGGCCAGACCTGTTCTTAACTTCAAACACTATAGTCGAGTTTGTTAACTTTTATTAAATTATGTGCATCACAAACAAAAATAAAATACAATCTGTTTACTTATGCGCTCATTTTAATAAATGCTTGTCAACAAAGGTCATAATCAATGGAATTACATATTTCTGAGAAGCTTAAAGTTCTTATATTATTGCTGCTGACGCAGTTCATTTTCAGCTGCAGCAGCCCGAGACTGCCCAGTGCGACACTTCACCCGTCGACCACGAGTGATGTGGCTTCCTACAAATATTTAATCGGTGCCGGCGATGTGCTCAATATCTTTGTCTGGCGTAACCCGGAAGTCTCAGGAACCTTTGTCGTCCGCCCCGACGGCATGATCACCACCTCTTTGGTGGAAGACATCCAGGTATCGGGCAAAACCCCGACCGAACTTGCCCGCTCCATCGAAGAGATCTTGGCCACCTATTTGCGCGACCCTGTGGTGACGGTCACGGTAAACGAATTTGTCGGCCCTATCTCCGAGCAGATCCGGGTGATAGGGGAAGCGGCACAACCCCAGGCAGTAAATTACAAGCAAAATATGACCTTGCTTGATGTCATGATCCTGGTCGGCGGGCTGACCGAATTTGCCGACGGCAATGACGCCACCCTGGTAAGAATTGAAAATGGCCAGCAAATGGAATACCAGGTCTTAATTGAAGATCTGCTTAAAAATGGTGAAATCAGTGCCAATGTCGATGTTTTACCAGGCGATATTATCGTGATCCCGGAAACCTGGTTTTAACCCCGGTATTATATCAGCCCATTTAGTGAATTATTTCCCTGCAACTGAGGTCAGGAATGCAAGAAGTCTTTGAACAAATTATTGAACAACTCAAGGGTATATGGTTAAAGCGACGCTATATCATTATTACCACCTGGTTATTTTGTCCCCTCGGCTGGCTGGGTATTACCCAGCTGCCGGATACCTATGAGTCGGTTGCCCGGGTACATACAGATACCCAGTCCTTGTTACGTCCTTTGCTCAAAGGCCTGACGGTAGAGACAGATCCCGACAAGCAGGTCAGCCTGATGGTAAAAACCCTGCTCAGCCGCCCTAACCTTGAACGTATTGCCCGGATGACAGATCTCGACGTCCAGGCAACCACCCCCAAGGAATATAACAAGCTGATCGAAGAGCTGGAAAAGACCATCAGCATACGCCTGGTAGGGGGCGACAACATTTACAGCATCTCCTATGAACACGAAGAGCCGCAGATGGCAAAAAACGTGGTGCAGGCGGCGCTGACGGTATTTATTGAAAACACCCTGGGGGAATCCCGCAGCGAGTCCGACACGGCGCAAAAATTCCTCGACACCCAGATCCAGGATTATGAAGCCAGACTGCTCGAAGCCGAAGGCCGGTTAACAGACTTTAAGCAAAGATATTCCGGCAGCCTGCCCGGCGATACCGGCGGCTTCTATACCCGGTTAAACCTGAATAAGTCCAAACTACAGGAAGCCGAGCTGCAGCTGCGCGAAGCCACCACCAAGTGGCAATCGGCGAAAGAACAACTGACCGGGCAAAAACCGATTGCCAATGTCGTGACCTCGCAATATGACGAGCGTATCGCCCAGCTGACCCAGTCGCTAGACAGTTTGATGCTCAGATACACAGACGCCCACCCGGATGTTAAAGAAGCCAAACGCCGGGTCGCCGACCTGAAAAGACTCAAGGAAGAAGAAAAAACCGCCATGAGCGGGGAAAACGGTCAGAGCAGCGCCGCCTTCACCGACAGCCCCCTTTACCAGGAATTAAAAGTGGCGGAAAGTAAACTGGCCAATAATGTCGCTTCGCTGACGGTACGGGTCAACGACTTCCAGGAGCGGGTGAAGCAAATGGAAGCCAAGGCCCATACCATACCGGAAATCGAAGCGGAATTAATCGCCCTGGACCGTGATTATGGTATTACCAAGAAAAAATTC
Organism: Thalassomonas sp. RHCl1; assembly: GCF_947387555.1. Lineage (GTDB taxonomy): Bacteria > Pseudomonadota > Gammaproteobacteria > Enterobacterales > Alteromonadaceae > Thalassomonas. The sequence goes on along the minus strand of NZ_CANDNZ010000015.1, from coordinate 67,990 downwards.
GAAGACCTGCTCAACCGCCGGGAGACCGCCCGTCTGGCCCAGGAAGCCGATGAATCCACCGACAAGATCCAGTTTAAAGTGGTCGATCCGCCGCGGGTGCCGATTGAGCCTTCCGGACCTAAACGCCTGATCTTTATCACCGCTATCCTGATCTTCGGCTTCGGCTCCGGCATCGGCATTTCTTTCCTGTTCAGCCAGCTGACGCCTATTGTCACCTCGGCCAGGCAGCTGAGCAACGCCACCGGTTACCCGGTATTTGGCATTGTCAGCGCCACGGAAAGTTTAGGGCTGGCGAAACGCCATAAGCGTAAAGCCATTATCTTTACCTTATCAAACTGCATGATAGTTGTGATGTATGCCGGTATGATGAGTTTTTATCTGATCCCTGCCCTGCAGACAAGTATAAGAGGGTTGCTGTAATGAGTACCATAGAGAAAGCCTTGCAAAAGCAAAGGGAAAAGAACCAGCAGGGAAGTGCTGATCAGGCACAGACAGAAACAGCTGCCGACAATATCCCGGCAGAAAACACCGCTGACCAGGTGGAACAGGCGCAGGCGGCAAGCCCAAACGGCAATAATAAAAGAGAGCCGATCACCATAGATCAAAAAGAGCTCAAAGAAAAAGGCCTGATCACCGACTCTACCGAGCGCCAGAAGATCAAAGATGAATTTCGTTATATTAAACGCAAGTTACTCAATAACGCCTTTGGCTCGGGGGCGAGCAGCCTGGAGAACGGCAACCTGGTGATGGTTTCCAGCGGCAAACCCAATGAAGGTAAAACCTTTGTCTCCATCAACCTGGCGCTGAGTATCGCGCTGGAGCAGGATAAAACGGTATTGTTGATCGATGCCGACGTTATTCGTCCCAGCATCAGCACTGAGCTCAATATCAGCCCGCGCAAAGGCCTGGTGGAATATCTGCTCGGTGAAGTAAGCAATGTCAGTGAAGTGATCTATAACACCAGCATCAGTAACTTAAAGATTATCCCCGCCGGTGAACCCCATCACCTGACCTCGGAGTTACTAACCAGCGACAAGATGCGCCAGCTGACCCAGGAACTGGCCAACCGCTACGGCGATCGCATGGTGATCTTTGATTCGCCGCCGCTGATCGAAGTCAACGAAAGCCAGGTGCTGGCCAACCTCATGGGGCAGGCACTGGTGGTAGTGGAAGAGTCCCATTCAAAAATTGCCGATATCCAAAAAGCCGTGGACTCCCTCAATGAAGATCTGGCCATCGGCTTTGTCATCAATAAGGCTGTGCAAACTCAAAAGGATATGTATGGCTATTACGGTTATTAACCGCAAACTGTTTCCCCTGGCCGGCATTGCATTGGCTGTAGCCTCAGCCGTTCATGTCCAGGCGGGGGAATGGACCATAGAACCCAGCCTGTCGGTAACAGGCACGGCATCGGATAATATCGACCTGCATAAAAGCGGCAAGGTCGACAGTTATATCAGCCAGATCAAACCCGTGCTGGATGTCAATTATCTCAGCCGGCGCCTGGAGCTGGTGTTTCAGGCAAGCAATAATTTTATCAGCTACAGTCACGACTCCGACGATAACGACGATTACGATATGTATCAGCTCGACGGCAGTTTTTCCCTGTGGGACAATGGTCCGCAACTCTTTGTCCGGGCGAATAAAGATCAGGTGCAACAATCGATCAGCAACAACGCCATTGCCGATTTATTAACCGCCAACGCCGTCTCCCTGAAACAGTCGGATTTCGGCCTGACCTATAACCTGGCGCGCTCGAGCATACAAATGCGCAGCCAGGTTTATTACCAGAGCCGGACCTCGGACAATACCATAGGAGATCGCGAAGGGGTGATCGCCAGCCTGTCGGCTGAAAACGGCTCGGCGGCCAAATACCTGTTCTGGAGTACCAATGCCAGTTTTCAGGATCTCACCAGTAAAAACAACAGCAACGACACCAGGTTTTATTCCATCGATGCCAAACTTGGCCTGATCAATGATTACCGTTTTATGCCTTTTATCCGGGTTTATGACGAAGATAACCAGGGCAGTTTTGAAAACAGCTCAAGCCAGAGCAACCTCAACAGCAATTCCTGGGGCCCCGGGATCCGTTGGCAGGTAAGCGATCACTTATGGCTGGATTTTGCGTACAACTATGTCGACAACCAGGAAGAAAACGAAGATCACTTAAGCGGGGAGATTACCTGGCGTCCCTCGCCGAGAACCGCTTTGCAGGCACAATTTAGCAAACGTTTCTTCGGTGACAGCTACGGCCTGGACTTTGTCCACCAAAACCGGCGACTGGTAAATTCCATCAGCTATGCCGAAACCGTGCAGTCTTTTGACCGCTTTAACTATGTCGAAGTCGAGCTGGGCTCATTTTATTGTCCCGCGACCGGGGACTTCACCCTGGAGCAATGTCTGGTCAATCCGGACAGCGATCTCAGCGATTATATCCTGGTGCCGCTGACAACTTTGGAGCCGGTGGAGGCAGATGATATTTCGCTGCAAAAAGATTTGGAGTGGCAGTCGATACTGACCCTGCCCAGAACCACCTTTACCCTGACTTTAAGTGCTAACCGCCGGGAAAACCTGACTTCCAAGGTTATCGACGAAAGATATAACGGCGACTTAGACATTACCCGTGCCCTGAACTCCCGCTCCAATGTAAGTTACAGCTTCAACTTTATCAAAAATGACTTTGATACCGACAATACTGCCGGAGCCGGCCAGCTGGACCATTACCGGGTACACACCATTAAATACAACCGCAGCTTAAACGAAAGCCTCAGCAGCGATATCAGCCTGCGCCACGTCAGCAGAAACTCTACCGGGACCGGGGTGGACTATCAGGAATCCCGTCTGGAATTTACCATAAAAAAAGTATTCTGATCATGTATGAAAACTATTACGGCTTAAATGCCCGGCCTTTTCTGTTAAGCCCGGACCCCAAGTTCTTTTTTGCCTCCAACCACCACCAGAGGGCCTTGTCCTACCTGCAATACGGTTTGGACCAGGGGGAAGGCTTTATCGTGATTACCGGCCCGATAGGCACAGGCAAAACCACGATTGCCCGCAACCTGCTCAGTAACCTCGGCGATGACAGCATAGTGGCGGCCCAGCTGGTCACCACGAAATTAGATCCCCATGAATTGCTGGAGCTGATCGCCGCCGAATTCCAGCTCGATGTGGTCAGCAAAAGCAAGGCAGAAATCCTGCAGGTGATCGAAAAGTTTTTGATCAGTCTGCACAAGCAAGGCAAACGCGCCCTGCTGCTGGTGGATGAAGCACAAAACCTGCCGGCAGAAACAGTGGAAGAGCTGCGCATGCTGTCGAATTTCCAGCTTAATAACAAGCCGTTGATCCAGAGCTTTTTATTGGGACAGGAAGAGCTTAAAGGCATTATCCAGGCGCCGAATATGGAACAGTTCCGCCAGCGCATCATAGCATCCGCCCACCTCAAACCCTTGTCCTGCGAAGAAGTGCAAAGTTATATCCGCCACCGGCTGGCACAGGCGGGATACCAGAATGAAGAGTTATTTTCAGAAAACGCCTACCAGCTGATTTTTGAAAAAACCCTGGGGGTGCCGCGTAAAATCAATATCTTTGTTGACCGCCTGCTGCTGTTCGGATTCCTGGAAGAATTAGCGGTGATCGACAGCAAGGCCATCAATGAAGTCGCCGAGGAAATGGATATTGAACTCACCGGTTCCATCAATGCCCGGCAACAAACCGGCGCCACGGAACCGGCACAGCTAGTGGTCAACTCCAGTGAAAACGTTGAAAGCATGCGTGAAGTGCTGCGGGAAGTGGAAGATATCCTGGAAAATTCCATCAAGCAAAAAATCAAGCTATCCCGTTATGTGGATAAATTGCTGAAACAAAAGAATATTGAATTGGCGAGTAAAAACAGCGAAGTGAGCGACAGTTAACCCCCGCCGCCCAAAGCAGGTTTCCGGCGGTGTTAGCGCCGGCCGGAAAGCCAAATTGCTAGTTGATGGTCAACTGATACTTTTCCACCAAAGAATAAAGCGTCGGCCGGGTAATACCCAACAACTCCGCCGTTTTCGACATATTGCCGGTAGACAGGGCATAGGCTTTCTGGATTGCCAAGGTTTCCGCCTGCTCCCTGACGGCACGTAAATTCAGCGACAGCTCATAACCCTGGTCTTCATGATCAAAGAAGCCGAGATCCATGGCGGTCACCTGGGTGCCTGTGCTCATGATCACCGAACTTTTCACCTTGTTTTGCAACTCGCGAATGTTACCCGGCCATTTATGATTTTTTAATGCACTCAGGCCATCTTCGGAAAAGCCTTTAACATTACGCTTATATTCGGCAGCATATTGCTGCAGGAAGTATTGCGCCAGGATCAGCACATCTTCTTCCCGGTCCCTAAGCGGCGGAATATTCAAGGTAATTTCACTGACCCGGTAGAATAAATCTTCCCGGAAAGATTTTTCCTGCACCATCTGCTCCAGGTTCTGGTTGGTGGCACAGATCACCCGGACATCCACGGGAATTTCCTGGCGTCCCCCCAAGCGTTCGATGCTTTTTTCCTGCAAGAAGCGTAGTAGTTTTGCCTGCAGGTTATAGGGCATGTCGCCGATTTCATCTAAAAATAAAGTGCCGCCCTCGGCACATTCAATTTTCCCTTTAGTGGTTTTATGAGCGCCGGTAAAGGCCCCTTTTTCAAAACCAAACAGCTCGCTTTCCAGCAGGGTTTCCGGGATTGAGGCGCAGTTAATGGCGATAAAAGGCTTTTTCTTGCGGTCGCTGGCCAAATGTACGGCATTGGCGGTCACTTCCTTACCCGTGCCGCTTTCCCCCAGCAGCAAAGCAGTAATACTGGTAGGGGCGATGCGTTTGATCATCATACGCATTCTGTCTATGCTGGCGCTGTTGCCTATCACCCCCATGTCGCTACCGGCGACGGCACGCATTTTGCGGTTTTCTTCTTCTATCGCGGCAACACTAAAGGCGCGGGAGACAATGACATTGATCACCTCGGGTTCAACCGGCTTCTGGTAAAAATCATAGGCGCCGGCGGCAATCGCCTTTAAGGCATTGGTCCTGTCGTCATTACCCGTGATCACGATAACCTTAGTATGCGGAGCTATCGCCAGAATTTCCTGCAAGGCCGCCAACCCCTCGGAAGCATTAGCTTCATCCGGCGGCAAGCCTAAATCCAGGGTAATAACTTTTGGTTCATGGCGGCGGACAGCCGCAATGGCGCTTTCACGATCCGATGCCAAAATGACATCATAATCAGAAAAACTCCACTTTAATTGCTTTTGAACGCCGCTATCATCATCAATAATCAGCAATTTTTCCATAGGGATTCAAATCCTTAATTTTTATTCAATTCAGTGCGCTACAGGCAAAATAACAAACCGCAGATCCCTGCCCTTACAACGCTAGCTTAGCCATTATCGCCAAAGGCAACAAGAGGGGCCTAAAGATAAAAGTGTCACATTTTATAACGATTTAATCGGCAAGGTCAGGCAAAACTCGGTACCCTGGCCTTCTTCACTTGCCACATCAATTTTACCGGCAATGCTGTGTATAAACTGCCGGGCTTCAAACACCCCGATGCCCATACCGGCATTGCCTTTGGTGGTATCAAAGGGCTTAAATAAGCGCTTATTGATAAACTCTTCCGACATGCCGGTACCGTTATCACTTATAGTGATTTTAGCCTGTTTATCATCAGCCTCTAATGATACTTTAACCCAACCGTCGGATTTTGTCGCTTCCTGTGCATTCTGGATCAGGTGATTGAGAATAGAATAAAACGTTTCACCGTCCAGGGGCATCAGGCACTCCCGGCTTTGTTCCACCTGCACCCTGGGCTCACGGACATTACATTGCTGCACCACTTTATCGATAAGGGCGGCAATATCAACCACCTTGCTCTGGGACTGTACCAGCTGTTTATTGCGCAACTGGGACAATACCTTGCCCAGCCTTTCGCTGGCTGACTCCACGGTTTCAAAAACATCGTCGATAAAGGCCGGGTTATGCCTGTGCTTTTGCGCATTGGTGGTGATCAGCGTCAGCTGTGCCTGGACATTTTTCAAGTCATGCACCAAAAATGCCGACATACGGTTAAAGGCATCAAACTGTTTGGACTCCGCCAGTTTATCATTGGCCTCGTGCAGGGAAAGAAAATTACCCAGCTGCTTGGAAATGGCAAACATCAGATCCCTGTCTTCCCAGTTCAGGGGTTTAACGTCTTCATGTCCCGATAAAATAAACATGCCGTAAAAAGCACGGCCGATGAAAATAGGCACCACCAGAGCAACCTTCTTCTCCAGCCATAAGTCGACATCCAGGGACAATTCCGGATAGAGACCGGGGGATTTAACATACTCCTGGATATCAACAATCCAGCCCTGGCTCTGACAATGCTGGCTCAGCAGCACCATTTGCTGGTTAAAGTTATCCTCCAGGGTTAACCCTTCGGCATATTCCACCTTGAACTGTAAATCCGTCACCCTTTTCACTATCGCGCCGCCATCGAGGTTCAGCTTAGAAATCATGATCCTGGTCGCCATCTGGTAATGGCTTTCCGCCGAGGTGGTTTCCAGGGTTTCGATTAAATTAAGCCACTCATCCCGGTATTCATACTTATTGGCAAAAAAGTTTTTCGCGATAAACACCTTGAGCTTGCGGCGCAGCGATTCGGTGATCAGCAGCACCGCCAGCACCACACCACCGAGAATAAGGAAAATAATGCTGATCAAAGTGCCCCATTCGCCGCCGATATAGTTAATGACATAACCGGCAAAGGCCATCATCAACAGGTATAAACCGGCGATCATTAAAATTGAGCTGTAAAACACCACATTGCGGGAGACAAACACCCTTACCGCACCGTTATTGATGCGCCGGGTGGTCACCAGCAGCAAAGGCATCATCATAGTGCTGATAAAACCGCGGCTGTACCAGAAGTCAAAATCTATGCCTTCCACCATAGTCGCCTGGGCATAAAGCACAAAATCAAAAATCGCCATGCTCGCCAGAGCGATCACCAGCGGCCAGATGGCCCAGCGCACCTGGAGGTCGGCGCTGCGATATAACTGCTCCAGCAATACCAGCACCCAAAGATTAAGCAGCACAAACAATAAAAACAGATATTCGTAGGAGTAGTTCAGCCAGTTATTGGCAACGGCGCACACCAACATCAGCACACTCCAGATCCCCAGATACTGGCGGACATGGAAACTAAACAGCAACTCGCGGATGGATTTGACTTCGACATTACAGCTTAAAATCAATACCGACCAGCTGGCAATTTTCACCGCATCCGCCAGCATCACCCATTGCAGGCTAAAGCCGGATTTGACCTGCACCGCCGCTACCAGGTTGGCAACCACAGTGGTTAGGGTACTGAATAAAATCCAGCGGGCGATCACTGTATGGTTGCGGGCGGCAACCAGCAACAGGGAAAAAACGAAAAACGCCACGGCGCCAAGGGAATAACCAAAAAATCCTACGGTTTGCATAATATAATTATTCTTCTCTTATCACTGCTCTAATCAGCTTTGCTCACAGCAAGTGAGCGGGTAAACAGCTGGGTTAAAATCGGCACCAGCAAAAAGCTGGACAGGGCCGAGACACATAAACCGGAAATAATCACCACCCCGAGCGGTTGCCATAAACCGCCGCCAAACAGGGTCAGCGGCAACAAGCCGCCGATAGTGGTTAGGGTGGTTAATAAAATGGGCGTAAACCGGGTGGCGCTGGCACTTAATATCGCCGCGCTTTTTTCCAGGCCATCCGCCAGGTTGCGGTTGGTGGTGTCGATTAAAATAATGGCATTGTTAACCACGATACCGAACAAACTGATCAAACCGATAAAGGCCATCATGGAAAAAGACAAGCCGGTTAAATACAGGCCGATCACCGATCCCGCCATGGCAAAAGGGATGGAGCTGAAAATGATCAGCGGCTGTAAAAACGACCGGAATTGCAATACCAGCACGGCAAAAATACCGATGGCGGTGATCAACATGATCTGGGATAAACCAGCAAACGATTCCTGCCGGGACTCTTCTTCACCCCCCAGGGTATAATACATGCCCGCCGGCATAGGATAGTTATCCAGATAAGCAACCACTTCGGAGGTCAGTTCATGCACCGAATGGCCCTGGGCGGCATCGGCGGAAACCTTGGCCATACGCAATTTCTGATAATGGAAAAACTCGCTGTGGCCTTTTTGCAGTTGCTGGCTCGCCATCTGGCTCAGGGGGATAAACTCTCCGCTGCTGCTTTGAATATGCACATCCGACAGCCCGTTGATATCCGGATTGGTACGGCGCACAACAATAGGGTAGTTTTCACCGTTTTCATCGTTAAAACGGCCGACAAAAGCGCCGGAAAGTATGGTTTGTACGGTATTGTCCAGGGTATTGATGTCTATCCCCGCCAATCCTGCCTTGTCATAATCCAGGGTCAGCGCCAGCTCGGTGTTGGCCACTCCTATCGGGTTATCCAGGTTAATAATGCCGTTTAGGGAGGCCATATGGGCGCTTAAATCTCCCGCCACCTGCTCTAAATCATCCAGGGATTCACTCATCAGGCGCACGGCAATGGCCTGATCCGTCACCGGCCCCTGGGTAAATTCTTTCACGGTAATACTGGCCTGGTGCCAGCTGGAAAATTCACGGCGCAAATCCGCCACCAGCTGCTGCACTTTTTCTTCATCGTATTCATGCAAAATCAGCAGTGCCTGGCCGAATTTCACCACCCCGCGCTTGGGGATCTCATTGTAATAAATACGCGGATTAGAGTTGCCGACATTTAACGCCACCTTATCGATCAGCGGATAATTGCCCAGCACCTGGGTCATCTCCTGCATCACCCGGTTGGTATATTCGAGCGAGGAATTAGCCGGGGTATCGACATCAAGCAAGACCATGGCTTTTTCCGCCCTTGGAAACAGGCTGACCCCGACCTTGCCAAACAGGGACAGCATGCCTACCAAACAGGCAATCGCCACCACCAGTACCAATAACCGGTAACGGATCAACACCGCCAGCCCTTTGCTATAAACCCGCTCGGCAAAAATATTAGCGTAATGCTGCAGCGTTTTAATTTTTCCCGGCTTAAGGGAGAAAAACCGGCTGGCCAGCAAAGGGGTCAAGGTCAGGGCGATCACCAGGGACGCCAGCAACACCAGCACCACAGTCACCGGCATAGAGCGGATAAAATCACCGGTATTGCTGGCCAGCATCAGCATAGGCAAAAACGCCAGCATAGTGGTGATGGTACCGCTACTGATCGCCCAGCCCACCCGGCTGGTGCCGGTGGCAGCCGCCTGGCTCAAATTGCTGTTCTTGCGTTTTTCCCTGTGGATGCTTTCCGTGACCACTATGGCATTATCCACCAAGAGGCCAAGGGCGATAATCATGCCGACAATGGACATTTGCTGCAGCCCGAAACCGCTGAAATCAAGCAAACCTATGGCGATCAGAAAAGATAGCGGAATGGCGGTGATCACCACTACAGATTCCCTGATGCCTAAAAACACCAGCGACATCAGCCCCACCAGCAACAGCCCCTGCCACAGGTTGTCAAAGAAGCCATCCACCCGGGCGCTGACACTGTCCGCCTGCTCGAAGATCACTTCCAGGTGCATATTTTCCGGCAACTGCTGCCTGAACAATTCCGCTTCTTTGCGTACCTGCTCGGTAAGGTTGAAAATATTGGTATTTTCCCTTTGCTGCAGGGTCACAAAAATCACCGGCTTTTGCTGGAAGTAAGCCAGATAGCTGGGCTCGCGGCTGGCAAAGCTTACGTTGGCAACATCTTTAAGGCGCAAGACAAAGTCTTCATTGGCCAACACTATGGTATCGGACAACTGCTGCAACTGTTCAAAATTACCGCTGGCTTTAACATTAAAACGCCGGCTGTTGCCGTCGACAAAGCCCGGGGTGATATTAACCGCCCGGCCTTTGAGGATATTATTGATGTCGGTGACACTGATACCGTAATGTTTGAGCAGATTAAGGTTGATATCCACCGCCACGATTTGCTGGGGGTAACCCCAGATATCAGCCTTGCGCACGGTGGCAATGGCTTCCAGCCTTTTTTCCAGCTGCTTGGCATGAAACTCCATGGTTTTATAATCTAACGGCTCGCTCCACAGCGCCAGCTGCATCACGGCGACACTGTTGGGAGTAGCTTTTAAAACCAGGACATCCTGCACCCCGGCGGGCAAATTGGGCTTAACGGTAGAAACCGCCCTTTTGACTTTGTTAAAGGCGGCATCGGCATCTGTACCGTACAGGAAAGTCACTTCGATACGGGCGCCGCCGTCTTTGATCTGAGATTCGATTTTTTTGATATTTTCAATATCGGAAAACTCTTCTTCCAGCGGATCCACCACCAGGGTTTCGACATCCTTGGGGGAAGCGCCGGGATAAATGATTTCCAGCAAGGTGATGGGAATTTCAAACTGGGGATCTTCCGAGCGCGGCATATTAAAATAAGACACGAGCCCCACCAGCACCATAAGCACGACAAGGGTAAAGGTAAACTGGGCGTTTTTTATGGCGGCAAAAGGTAAATTCATAACTTAGCGGCCACTGACGCTGAGATGTTGCCAGCCCCGGGTGATGATATTAAGCGGCTGATCAAATTCATTGGCCAGCAGATAAACATAGCTGTTATCCAGGGAGAGAATATCAAAAGCCTGCTCGACAAATTGTCTTTGCTCAGCCGGGCTGACCATCACCAGGGCTTTGCCGGCATCATCGACGGCAATCAAAGCCTCAATAGGGATGCGGTAAACCGATTGCCCGACTGAAATGCGGATAAGCACCTCGACGATTTGTCCGGCAGCAACCCCTTTGGCCAGGGAAAGCTCAGGCAGCAAAACCTCGATCATAAACAACTGTCCCCGGGTATTGGCGATGGCAGGCACCTTAGTGATCACCCCCTCAACTTCCCCCAGGCGCTCCAGTACCACGCTGACCTTTTGCCCGACACTCACCCGGCTGACTTCGGCGCCGGTAAGGGCAACCTTGGCAATCCAGTTATTCTTTAATGCCGCCACTTCCAGCACTTGGGTGCCGGGAGACTGCAGCTCTCCCAGTTCGGTATGGCGCGCCAATACCACACCGTCAAACGGCGCCGCGATTCGGGCTTTTTCCAGGTTGTAATAAGCTACTTTATATCTTGCCCGGGTGGTTTCGACCCGGGTTTCGGCACTGTCGAGCTCCTGCTCAAAAGTGAGCTTTTTCTCCGCCAGCTGTTTAATACGCCTGACATCACGTTTCGCCTGCAATAACTCGGCATAACTGGCATTTTTCTCTTCGATAAGCTCATCGGTTTCCAGCGCCGCCAGTAACTGCTCCGCTTTAAAGATATCCCCCTCATCAACCGTTAGCCGGGTCAGATAACCCGAGCTTTTAAAAGACAGGTTTAAAGTACGCTTAAAATCTAACTTGCCGGTGCGGCGGATTTCATTAAAGTAAGGCTCGACATACACTTCCTCACTGTCATAGCCCTGAGCCGATACAGGAGCATTTTGTGCAGATGCCAGGGAGGTAAAGCCTCCCGCCAATAACAAGAAAAACAGTTTAACGAACATAAACTTAGCCGTTAAATTTTGCAGGAGATCAGGTTTCATCGACTTGAATATCTTAATATGAATCAGCTAAAAAGATTATAGCGCTTACTGTAGGCCTGTTAATAGTGAAAGTACATCTTTTTTAATCAAGTACTTAGCTTTAGATTTATGCAAATAGCCCGGATCGGCTTTTTCAAAGCAAACAAGGTAAAACAGACAAATAGAATAATTTTTCAACGCTTGATAAAAAAAAATAAAGTTTTCACCGAGTTTGCTAGACAAGTTTGCCGAGAAGCTATAGTATTTGCGCGCTGAAAAGCCAAAGTGAATGCACCCTTAGCTCAGCTGGATAGAGCGCTGCCCTCCGGAGGCAGAGGTCGCAGGTTCGACTCCTGCAGGGTGCGCCATTTTGTATCCTCCTGTAATTCTATATCTCAACTTTTCCCCGTAAGTTTTTACTGTAGATATCTTAAATGCCCGTTATCGCATGTTTATATCCTGTGCGATAAGGCTGCCGCATCCGGCTTGGCAAGCAACAACCTTAGTACTTAACAACAATACTAACCTTCCGGCCAAAAAGAAAAGCAACCTATACAGGCAACTGACTATCATTTGGCTGATAATGCATTTTCTATGTCAGTAAATAGTTGCTTATAGTAGTCTTTGTATGCGCTATTTTGTTTCAATGCCAGCTCATAGGCGGTTTTTTGCATCGGCAATGCGGCGGCCAGATTGTCATCAAGTTTAAAGGCCCAGGCCATAGCGGTATAGACATGTGGTGAATCAGGGTAGTCTTGCAGATTGATTTGAAAAACTGCTATGGCCTCTTTGACCTTTTCTTCTCTGAGTTTTGCGTAGCCAAGAGCACTTAACGCTCTTTCTGCAGAAACTGCATAGCCGTATTTACTATCCGAGAGTTGCTGGTAATAGCTTTTTATTGACTTGGCTCCTGCGCGTACTATTGGTGACTCTGGCGCCAGGTACATATCAGCAAATAAAGACTCCAATGCGTTTGGCAGGCTCAGCAAACCTTGTGACATATTGGTATTTTGATTGAACTCTGCACTTTTCCAATCCAGCATTTTTGGGGCATGTTGTTGTAAAAGCGCTATCAATTTATTGTAATTTTCCACCTCTCTGAGCTCTCGGCCGGAACTTAACCATAAAAAGGCTGAGATGTCGTTATTCTCCTTCAAAAAGGCTTCAAAATCCCCTAACAGGCCGGATTCATCTGTTATCCAGGGACTAATAGTAATATAAGCCTGAAACAGTTCGGGTTTATGGATAAGCCCATATAACGGCGCCATACCAAACCTTGCACCAGACGATACTATTCTAAAAGGTTGACTACGATAGTGCTTGTCTATATAGGGAATAACATCAATTTCGAGGAAATTGATGAAATCTTCACTCTTGACACCACGCTGGATAATACTGACTGCAGTTTCTGTGGTCAGAGAAACCAAAATGGTTTCGGGCATTGGATATTCCCGATTATGACTTAAATTTCGCAGAGTACCGGCAGTTGCCGCATAACCTTCATCAGAGCTGATGCTATAAAATACCGGGTATCGTTTATTCGTTAGTGCCTGATAACTACCAGGCAGCGTAATATTTATGCTGGCTTGTTTCTTCAGAACTTTTGAGTCAATGCGGATGGTTTCACCTATAACAATCGGTTCACCGCTCAAGCTGAAGAAAGGCACCAGCCAAAGTGCAAAGAGAAATAGTAACTGTGGAGACTTCATATAATTAATTCCAAACTATGTGATGGTAAGCGATTTAGCAGGGCTAGCGATCGCTTCTATGCTATGCAAAAAGAACGGAGATGTAACTTTTTTGTGCTAAAACTGACACCTTTTATGTGACTTTCATATGCTTTAATATTCCTTTTACAAGTTGCTGTCGCTAATGCAATTACACTGACATAGCTGCTGCATTTTGACATGTTGGATGGGTGATTGATTTCTGATTTTTTTCTGATGGCTTAGCTAAACCCATGATTTTATGGCGTATATAATTCTCGATTTACTCGATAAAATTTGATTTTTAAATGATGGGAAAACTAAAAAAATAATCGTGATTTGGACGGTAAATAACGTAAGCGAGCCAAAAAATAGACCGCTTGTTACCAATCAGGCTAATAAGTCTGTGATTAGCTTATTACTTGTATGTGGAGTTTGAGATCGATAAGACGGTAAAGATGCTTAGTTGTGAAACGACACTAATTCAGTTTGTCTGATTTGAATCTCTGAAGTTAATAGTCGTTTACTTTGGTGGTCCACGTCATTTAACCAGGTATCCCCACGTGAGAAGCGGGTTAAATACTCAAGACCTTTTGATTCCAGATGATATCGCCACAATTCTTTTGAGCTACTGAGTAAATACAAATACCCCTTACGTAGGAAAAACGGCGCTTGAGGCGCTAATTCCTTTTCAATAGTTATATTTACCGCATCTGCATTATCTACAGAAAAAATCTGCTCATTCTGATCCGATATAACCAGTTTTCCCTCATCCAATTGTGCCCAATAAACATGTCCGTCGTATAAAGTTTCAAAGCCACCATTTTCTATATTCAAACTTATCAATTGATGCTTACCCTGGTTAAAGGTGCTGCATAATAATTGAGTTTGATTAAACCATTGGAAAATACGGGTAATTTTAACATCTGTCTCAACAGGTTTTGAAACCTGCTCTTTATTGCTTAGAGAGACTATTGTTAACTTTCCTCCATGAAACAACAAAATCTCTTTGCCGGATTGAGACCATACAAACTGTTCAACGCCTTCGGGCATATTAGAAACTTGCTTCGTTCCATTTACTTGTTCTACCCAAACATTTGTCACTCCATTCCTTTCTGATAAAAAAGCGACCTCTTCTGATTTTGGATTAAATTTTGCGTCAAACTCTTTAACAATACTCCTGCCGACAACTTTGGCGGATATTTCATTTCGATCGGATAAGGGGCGGATGTAAATGTCCCTGTCGGCCTTGCCCATGGTCATTACAATACTATTCCCTGTGCTACTCACATCGGCTAACCGTAGGTCTGGGGAATCGGATGAATGCAACTCGGTAAAGTTTCCAGCCATATTCATATGGAGCAGGTAGCGTCCCACTGAAAAGACAAATCCCTCACCCACATGATCCCAAGTAGGATGCCAATGGAAAAAGTTGCTGTACTTTTGCGGTATGTTGAAAGATAGCGGCTCTGATGATTTGTCTTCAATATTATAAATAAAAATTCTGGGCTTATGTTGATCGGCAAGAATGGTGATCGCCAGTTTCTTAACCGCTTGAGACATAGCCAGAGCGTGCACTTTTGCCTTTGTATCAGAGAAAATGCGCTTTCCCTTACCTGACTCAGAGTTAAACAATATCACGCTGCTTTGTTTATTTGCGTGTTGTATTACAAAGAATCGCTTGTCATCTAGCCATTGAGGAGATTCGTAATGACTATCATCACATTCAGCCAATATACTCGTTGCTTGCGGGCTGCTGATAGCCAGGGGCACATATAAGCTTTCAACTTGCATACAGTAGCTATTTTCATCAGCGATTACATGGGTAAAGGCAATACGTTCACCATCAGGCGACCAGGCCAAGTTCCTATAGTTTCCTGGCTCCTTAGTGAGTCTGTACTCTTCTTTAGTCGCAATGTTTAACCACCAAATATGGTCAGCCCCATTGGTGTTGTCTCTAAGAAAGGTGACATACTTGCCATCAGGAGAAAACACTGAGTTTGATTCAACCGCGTCAGTAGCCGTTAATGGCGTTAAGTTGTTAAATTGATAAATATGACCGGTTTCTTTAGGTAAAAAATAAACTGCGATCGGCACGAGCAAAATCAAAAGTAACAGCCAATAACGGCCTGTCTTGTTTGTCGGGGCTACTGAGATTGAATTTGCTCCAAGCTTTTGCTTTTCGTCAGCCTTGGTATCCGTTTCCTTACTGACCTCTGCTACCAGGCTATAGCCCTTCCTGGGATGCGTCTCTATATAGGACTGCTCTTTAACATTGTCATTAAAGGCTTTTCTTAGCTGCCTGATACATCTATGCAGAGCATTGGCCTCGACAACGACATCACCCCACACTTTTTCAATGATCTCAGCTTTTGGCACCACTCTTCCCGGCCGCTCCGCCAGCACTAAAAGCACTTCGAGTACTTTCGGCTCTAAAGCTATTGTTTCTCCGTTATTTATAATTCGCGAACGTTCTATATCTAACTGAAACTCACCAATTTTAAGATATGCCATGTTTTGTAATTTTAATATCTATTATTTGTTCAGCTTGAATCAACAGCTCCTTTAGTCGGCATGATATCAAATTCGAAAGCGCATAAACCAGAGTTATTTCAGGCTCTCCTTACCTTTAGCCCTTAATTTGATTGGGCTGACCCGACAGTGACGCAATCAGTACAAAATATATAACAAACAAAACTCCTTATTCGCTGATATGGGAAATGAGACGAGAGACATTAAAACAATGGTGGAAGGTTTTATTGCAATAAATCATATATTGAACAGCAATTACAGAAAACTATTTTGACATAAGTTTGAATACATTGAAGAAGATCTCCACCCTTTAACTCAATTTACAAGTATGAGAAGAACACTTAGAGACTTGTTCAAAAGCTGATTTACGATAAGGCTGCCGCATCCGGCTTAGCAAGCAACAGCCTTAATGGTTAACAACTATTCCTCAACTGCCCGCTTTGCATAAAGCTGTTTAGGCGTAATGAGCAGTTGCTCCCGGTTGACAGCAATACTGATCTTCTGGCCGACAAGAAAACCAGCCTGTCTGAGCCATTTCCCCCTAAGGACAATGCAAGGTTCCAGGTTTACCGGCACATAATTAATGCCTATGCCCCGGGTTTTCGCTGCCGACTCGCAGCTGGTTTCCAACACGGTAAGTTGCCGATAAATGGGATATTTTACTTTTGCCGAGACGGGCTCTGGCGTATGATGATATTCAGCCATGGCGGACTCCTGTTAAGTTCGTTGTGGTTAGCGACCTCTGGGTGCTGTGTACACTCAGGGGTTGCGCCTTGATTACTGCTATGAGTTGTGAAGAATATTGAAGTGGCTGCGCTCCTTTGGTAGCTGGATTGCACCTTTAATGAAAGACCGCTTTTGCAGTTAAAGCAAAATGACAAGGTCTTTTTTTCTTGTCAATTACAGTATGAACGTCCGTGATGGTTTACAGCTTTAGACTCAAGTTTTTGAGTCGGCATAAAGGTATAGTGGCTTATGGGTACAGCACCATTTTCGCTTGCTTCTTTCCGCCCAGCGGCTTAATTGAGCAGGACTGCCTGCGGCACTGATAAAGTGCCGATTAAAGTCTTTTACCACCATTAACCAGTCTTTCTCATTGATATTAAGGCGTTCAAACAAGGTTTGAATGTCAGCAGGAATAAAACCACGTTTGTCGTCCCGGACACAACGCCCGGTCCATTCTACCAGGTTTAAATAATCAAATAGCTTAAAAGGCAGGCCAGGACTCGGCTTACCATGGGGTTTGTAACCGGTAAAAGAGAGTATACCGGGGGGGCAGGTCTTGCTCTTTTCCCGCCGTAGCCAGCACCTTGATCCTTTTTTGGATGCTGGTGAAATCTGAGGCTTCCGGGGTATCTGCTATTGCAGCCCGTACCGGATTCAAATCAACATACGCCATACAGGCCAACAAAGCAGTATCATCCAATAAAGCCTGAGATTTAAAACGCCCTTCCCACTAATTTTTCAGGAAAAAATTAGAACAGCTTTAGCTGGCCCGAAGGGGGAGTACCAGGGATGGTGACGAATAAAAGCGGCCTTTGCAGTTGTCTTCCTTATTCGCCTGTATCGCTATATGTTCATTCAAACAACGCATAAAGCAGCCCAATTCAAATAACCTTAGCCGCCATGTCTCAATCAGCTCCAGCGCTTTATCCGTTTCTGCCTGAGTGATTTCAGCCTCAGATAAAAGTGATTTCAGCCTCAGATAAATAACGGTCAACCAAAGGGTGCCCTTTAAAAAGCTGCATTCAGCGTAAAGCCACCTCCCGGAGTTGCCATTGCCTTGCCTGATGCTGATTCACTCTAAGCACTAAATGGTAATGATTGCTCATGATGACATAGGCGCAGATTTCTATGGCAAACACAGCTACCAGCTGAGTGATTCTGTCTACAAGCCACTGTTTTCCATGATCGATATTTTGCCCGGCACTATTATCCTCACCGCACAAAAAAGCCCTACGTACACACCGGCAAATGCAGTGGTAGTAGCCAAATCAGGATAGCTCAAGGGTTGCCCGATATCAATAGCGATGACTTTTATTAACTAGCCGGGGCTCCCATTAATTCGGTACGGATATTAAGTATCTGGCTTTTTTGTTCAATAATGATATTCAAGATACCGTCATCAAAAATACGGAAATCTATTAATTCATTACCGGCAAAATCACCGAATTCGAACTGATAACCGCTATCTTCAAAGCTATTAACCGGATCCAGAGTATTCCATTCTTGCGCGGTTAAATACTCGGCCTGCCAGCCATTGCTGCCTTCACTTAACTTATAGTAAGCATTGGCTGAGCGGGAAGGGAACCATAAATATAGGTTGCCTTCACTGTCCCGGTAAACCACGGGAGCTGAGCCAATAACGGTTTCATTCGATAACTCAGAAAACTCAGTACATGCCCGATTGAGATCACAGGCGCGGATTTTGAATATCCGGCTACCTTCCTCCAGGTCGGTAAACACTGCCTGCTCATTGCCTGAGCCAACCCGCTGCAATGAGTTGGTCACATCCACCCAGCGGCTACCGCCGTAACTGACATAAATTTCTACCAAGTCGGTATTTTCAGGGATGCTGTCCCAATTCAGGGTGATGGTGGTACCTTCAAGAAGAGCCACCGGGCGGGAAGGACGAACCACAGAGTCCAGCATGGTTAAGGTCGGCACCACGCCATTTGACATCTCGGCCTGCACCGAAAAACTGTCGCTGCCATCCACATTGCGATAGCTTAAAATTGCCGATGATGACTCACCTGGCTGACACGACATATACAGGCCGCCGCTGGCAGCCCCTGCCTGTTTAAACTCGGCTTTGCTGATGCTGGTCAGTTGCCAGTGTTCCGCCGGCGATTGCAGGGGAGATATTTGCCATAACCCCATGCGCAACTCGTTATCTTTACGCACCGGAATTAATAAGGTACCGGGAATAAATTCAATCGCCGGGGTGGGATCCGGACTTACCAGGTAATAATTGCCATTGTCGCTGTAAATCTGGAACTGATCAGCAAATTGTCGGCATTGCGCCGAACTGTTTATGGTCACTGCATACTGCTGGGCAGAGCCTTCGTAGCAAGTCAGCGCATCACAAGCCCGCACCCGGAAGTTATATTGTCCTTCTCCGGGCAGGTCGTATAAATAATAAAGCTCCTCGGTAAAGGCCACGATCAGCCATTCGCCGCCGTTATATTGCACCTGGATCAGGTAGCTGGTGGCGCCGGTAACTTCATCCCAAGTAAAATTCACCTGATTTCCGCTGGCACTACCTGTAAAACGGTTAGTGCCGGCAAAACCGCCGACCGCATTTGACTGCGCCGAAGGTTTACTACATAGGTCCTGATCACAGGCACTCACCCGGTAACGGCGGGTTTCATTTTCGGTAACGGTATGACTAAAACTGGTGGCCGTGGTTTGCTCTAACGGCTGGTAGTTGTCACCATTAATGCTTTGTTCAAGCAAATAAGTGATGATTTCACTTGTCTGGGTTTGTGTTTGGGCCGTTTTCGCCACTTGAGTGCTCGCCATGGCGGCTGGTTTTAAAGCCGACTTAGCTATGCTGTTGCTTGCCAGCGTCGACGCTGTCCAACGAACACTGTTTTCATTACCGACTTGTTCGGCAATAACATTGCTTGGCTCACTCGGCGGCAATTCAACCGTGACATAAGCCGATTCCAGGTAATTGCCACAGCCGTTGCTGTCACAGGCTTTTACCTGGTATTTATAGCGGCCGTTGTCGGCTTGTGAAACGCTCCAGCTGGTAGCATCTCCGCTAAAAACCTGCTGCCAGTGATTATTGCCGCTATCAGCCGTCAAAGCTTCAAGTACATAATATTCACCCGGCTGTTCCAGCGTCCAGCTAACGGTATATTCACCGGTATTGCTAATATCCGGCAGGGTAATAGTGCCTGCCGCCTCAGGCTCTATTTCATCCATAATATAGTGAACCACCACAGGCACATACTCTTCGGTATTGGCCTGGCTAAAGGTACTGAACAGCAACAGCCATCCAGCGCATAAGAAGGGGAATTTAGAGCTTGTCAGCATTAACTAAAACCTGGTGTTATTTTTATCGGCAGGCGTTACACGCCCAAAAGCAAATTAAAGGTTAGGGAGTAATCACGGGTAAAGCCGAATTCTCAACAATTTGCAGATATGCCAGCTCGGTTGCACTGTAAATGTCTTTGGTCGGCTTGATCATATATTCCACTTCGTAGTTATTGGCTTTGGCCATAAAAGCGATAGATACCATGGCATTAAAAACACCAGTATTAACTTGATCAGCCTTTAAATAAACATAACGGTCGAAAGCGCCGCCACAGTTATCAAAAGCACCTGTGCTGGCATTTTTAAAGCTGATCAACAGGCTTTGGCTGATCAGGTTGGTGCTGGTGTCCCGGTTACCTTCTACCGTGATGGTGTCGACATGGGCATTTTTACATAACACTTCAGCCGCCTGAGCCGTTGATACCAGGCTTAACAAACCGATAAATAATACAGTTAACTTTTTCATTTTATTCCTCAAATTTCATTTATTATTCGATAAAGCAGCGATTAGTTGCTGCTAACAGCAATACTGGCCGGACGTTCGAAACCGCTTTTATCGGCACAGTCATTGGCCGAAACAACGGTAATTTTTTGCCCGGTGGCCGCCGCCGTCATTAATGCGGTATAGGCATTTTTGCCGGTAGATGAATTCATCGACACCGCCCAGGTGCCGGTGTTCTCTGGCTGCACACAGCTAACCGTAGCCGTCTGTTCTTCTGATGTCGCAAAGTACAGAATATCGTCGCTGACCTTGATTTCTGTTAATGCACTTTCAGCCATAACCTGCTGTGAAATAGTTAAGGTTAATAAGCTCATTAATAATTTTTTCATTAATTGGTAATCTCTAAAACAGCAATTAAACTTCAGGAAAGTCACAAATAAACCTTCACCTGCCGACACTAGTCTTCTTTTATGACACATGCATAATCACCACATAAAGGATCGGTATATTCCTTAATTGTCATATATATGCCCGTTGTAACATTAGCTTGGCAAGTACCATCAGATAATAAGTATGATTGCATTGGGAAATTAAGTAAGCTACCTGCTTGATATAACCTACCGTCGTTATAATGTTTATTTCTAAATATTTTCTCTAAGAAATTTTTATTTCCGGCAACATTACCGCTACAGTCAGGGCCATCAAAGTACATATACCCTTCTTCAAAACGAGCACCACTGTCATAGAATGCAAACTGCTCTTCATTGCCAACAGGTAAATAATAAAATGTCGTAGGTGAAAGTACTTCAGCAATACGGCCCACTTTAGTAACCCCATCTCCCTGGAACAGATAAAGGGCTTTACCATTAGCGCTTGTACTTGCTGTCTCGGTTGCTGGTTGTAAGCTAATACCTTTCGCCCGCTCGATACCTGTTATATCGCCGCAGTCAGCCCCCGTTTCAACATTAATCGCCTGCTTGCCCGCCATCGCAGTAACCAATAACGAATACAGGGCGCGTCCGGTTTTATTGTTCAGGGATACCGTCCACTGCTGTGCATTTTCGGTCACCACACAACCAGGCGTGCTGGCTTTGGCTTCATCAGTGGTAAAATAAACGGTATCGTCCACTACATTGAGGTAGGTAATTTTTCCCGCAGCATAACTCAAATTAGTAAATAACAACGTAGAGATAAGTAGTAAATATTTTTTTATTACTGTCACTTTATTTCCTCGAGTGTGATTAAACCGATAACTCATTACCATTACTGTTTTACTTCTGTGCCAAGTATGTAATGCACTCCTGCATAGCCAAAACCTTGGGCGTTTTGTGCTACGGCAGCTTCCGTGATCCAAACTTCCAGGCTGGTTTCAAAGTAGATCCCTTTCCCCTGCTGAACCACTTCAACAGGCGCCACGATATGACGCTTATCCCGGTCAGAATCACTCGGCTCTGTTAACCCGAAGAAAAAACTGCCATAGCCGTTTTTTGACAATTCCATCGTGGTATTCTCACCGTCAATAATCACTTCCAGGGTCGTTTTATCACTGGTATCTGTACCATTCGTTTCAGGCGTTAAAATTGCCGTGAGCCAACCGCTGCCCTCGGCACTGGCAACCAAGCGACGGCTGTTATTGACAGAAAATTTCTTATAATTCCCCAATCCGCCATGAAACTCTTCAGTATAAAATCCCGAACTGTTAGTAAAAAGATTTTTACGGCTAATGATTTGAAAATTTTGACTAGTTTCAACGCCATACGACAGCACATTGTTCCTTACTGCGGTGGCAGTACTCCCCGAAGATGTTTCACTATTTACCGGCTGCAAGCTGATCCCTTTAGCCCGCTCAATACCCGATATATCACCACAATCACTGCCAGTTTCAATATTAATTGCCTGTTTACCCGCCATAGCGGTAACCAATAATGAATACAAGGCTCGACCGGTTTTATTGTTCAGGGAAACTGTCCACTGCTGGGCATTTTCAGCGACAACGCAGGCCGGCGCACTTACTTTAGCTTCATCAGTAGTAAAATAAACGACATCGTCTACCACATTAAGATAAGTGATCTTTCCTGCGGCTAAGGCCGGTGTAGCTGCAAATAAACCAGCAAGTAATAACAGATATTTTTTCATAAGCTTCTTTAATAATTTGTCAATGAGTTTCGAGTGTAACTGTGTTGCTGTTAAAAATGTCTCGGTCAACTGCATTCATTAATACACACAAGCCAGCTTGCGATAGTTATTACAATACAAATTGGTAAACTCGCCATTTACCGTCATTACCATGCCTTTACTACCTGACGTACTGGATGTCCAATCTGAACAGCTATATTGAGTGTTATAAGAAACATTCTGATTTAGGTTTGAGGTATCGTTACCATAATAATTTAAAGTTTTAGTCTGGCCATTTTTAAAGGCCAACAACGCCCCGGATGAAAGCTTGCCATTATATTCGTTCGTATTCGCTTCACTGGCTGCCTCAAGTGCATCTAAAAACCAGATTTCATTCGTATGCGGATAAGTCGAGAGAATACTAAGGTAATCATTCCAGAGCATCACTCGAGATTTAGGCCACAGCTGTTGACAAAGACCTGTGGCAGCCAGTACCGGACTCTTGCGCACGCCATCCTGATAAACAAAATGGCCTCTTACCGCGCTTGTATATCCGGCCCATTGTACTTGCCCTGCAGAAGAGGTTTCACTGCTTGGTTGTAAGCTGATCCCCTTTGCCCTTTCAATCCCGGCAATGTCGCCGCAATCAGCACCTGTTTCAATATTAATCGCCTGTTTACCCGCCATGGCAGTCACCAATAAGGAATACAAAGCACGGCCGGTTTTATTGTTCAGGGATACCGTCCACTGCTCGGCATTTTCAGTGACAACGCAACTTGGCGTACTGGCTTTTACTTTATCTGTGGTGAAATAAACGGTATCGTCCACGACATTGAGATAGGTAATTTTCCCCGCTGCCTGCACGTCAAAAGCAATACTTTGACCGATCAAAAACACTAAGGTGAATAAAGTAGATTTCATAAAATTAAGTAACTGCCGCTTATAAATGTTTAAGGAAATATTAGTGCCCAGATCCTGGCACTAAGTACTCATCAATCGGGAAGCAAGTATTGGGCGGGAAACCTTTGAAACATACCCGGCACAATGAATATTGTTCCTCAAGCATCCATGCGGTTAGGTGGTTAACTGCTTTTAGCCCCTGACACCTTCCAGGAATCGAGAGTAACGCTAAAAAACAAGGGCGGGATAATAGCGTTTTTCGCGGGCAAAATAAACAATAAATATACAAACGGCTAACTTTTATACGCCAGTTTAGTGATACACATCGTGCTTAGTTAAATCCTGGTTATTCTGCTGCTTGAGCCAGGGTTTCCCCCCCTGGAGCCCCACAAATACATGAACCACCAAAGCAACCACAGCCAGAAACGCCTTTACGCACCAGCACACCTTTCTTTTGCGAATAATCAATATTTGTCTAATTTATCGCTAGAAAACATCAGCTCAGACCAGTAAGATGTTAACAGATGTATCACTATCCATTTTGATAGCAGATTTTAGGAATTTATATGTTATATGCTGAAATTACCGGCTGGGGTAAGTGCTTACCTCCGGCAACGTTAACCAATGATGATCTTTCAACGTTTGTCGATACCAGTGACGAGTGGATCACCACCCGCACCGGTATTAAATCTCGCCGGATTTCACATGTAAATACCGCCCATTTGGCCTCGGTTGCCGCCCGGCGTGCCATGGCCGCCGCCGGAGTTAGCGCCGATGAAATCGATATGATAGTGGTCGCCACTTCCTGCCCGGATACCATAGTGCCCAATACCGCTTCCATGGTGCAAAAAATGATCGGCGCAAACAATGCCGCTGCCGCCGATATGACCGCCGCCTGTACCGGTTTTTTATATGCCCTGCAAAGCGCCACCGCCCAGGTACGGGTAGGCGCCGTTAAAAAAGCGCTTGTCATCGGCGCTGAGCGCATGAGCTGGTTTATTAACTGGTCGCGCCGGGAAACCGCGGTATTGTTTGGCGACGGCGCCGGCGCTGTGGTGATTGAAGCCAGCGAAGAAAAACTCGGTTTGGTCAATGCCAAACTCGGTTGCGATACCGAAGCCAGGGACGTTTTGGAAATACGCGGTTTCGGTACCGACATGGACCGTTATGAAAATGCCCCGACCGCATTAGACGTACATTTTATCGGTAAAGATATTTTCCGCCGCGCGGTAAAAGGCATGGGCACGGCAGCACAAACCGTACTCGAACAGGCTGAGCTTAATGTCGACGACATTAACTTGCTGGTACCGCATCAGGCCAACTTACGCATTATTGCCGCCTTGCAAAAACAGTTCGAACTCAGTGACGACCAGGTAATGGTGAATATCGAAAAATACGGCAATACCTCTGCCGCTACGGTACCAATCGCCTTATGTGAAGCACTGGAAAACGGTCGCATCAAACCCGGCGATAATATTATGACCGCCGCTTTTGGCGCCGGCTTAACCTGGGGCGCGGGTTATATCAAATGGGGGCAAAGAGTCACCCCAGTCGCTACCAGCGATGCCGAATTACCGGCCAGTGACGCCACGGCAAAAGAACTGCTGTCGGTGGCGATCAAGCATTGCCTGAACCAGGAAGCTTAACCTGTCGTTTGACCGGTTTTCGCCGACACCGACACATCTGAGCCAGCACCGATATTCAATGCCGGTGCTGGCTTTTTATTTTCTCAAAAACCCTTTATTATAAATAGTCTTATACCAAACGTGATAAATAATTGCTCAAGATTCAATGAGGATAAACATTCAAGTTCACAGCTTTATTGTTCCAGACTAAAGCTAAGCACCTGCATCCATGCAGGCGAGGCGCGCGATTGAGCAATAGCCAGCTATTGGGATTGAACGCAACGAAGAAATTGTGTGTTTAGACCATTGAAGGTGATCAATTAATTATTTCGTTTGCTATGATCTAGCAACTTTCAAACTGTCGAAAATCCTGGCCGGCAATTCAAAGGATCGTTTTTATGTCTCACGCTACCTCGGCATCTGCCAACCTCCAGATCAATGACCTGCAATTAAATTCAGTCACTTTACTGGGCAATTTAGTCAACAAACCCGAAATCCGCTACCTGGCAAATCCGGTGCAGGCCATTACCGAGTTAACCCTGGCCACCCACAGCAAATGGCTGGATAAAAAAACCAACAGCCAAAAACAATGGACCAGTTTTCACCATATCAAGGTGGTTGGCGACAGTGTCGAACAAGTGATCGCCCGGGCGCAAAAAGGCGATATTCTGCTGGTGCAGGGTTACCTGGCCAGCCATGACTACGCCCCGAAAGAAACCGTCAACGCCACCTTTATCCAGGCATTTGCCAAAGGTTATACCCAGGAGATCAACCAGGTCCATTGCAGCGCAACCTTAACCGCTCCCCTTACCCAGGTGACCACGGAAAACAATAAAACCCTGGCGCATGCCGATATTTCAATCTTCTTCGAAACCGCGTCAACAACAGGCAAAAAACCAAAACAACTGACGGTGACCCGCCCGCTTCATATCTGGGGAAAACAGGCATTATACCTGAGCGAGCATGCTGCCCCCGGCGATACCCTGTTAATTGAAGGCAAGCTAAATTACCTCAATGACCTTGATAAATCTCAGTTTATTGATGGTAAACATATACAACTGATAAAAAAACCAACAATTAACTATTGATTTTTTGCTCAAAATGCTGGATTTTTACACAAACGGCCAATAACTAAAACCATAAACGGCCGAACAAGAATAAGGATCAGTCAGGCATTATGGTTAATCTATTCAAGTGGTGTTTTTCCAAGGTATTAAGCCCCGCTAAACGGCTTATGGTCTTATTTGCCTGCAGCTACCACACTCCGGGTTTTAGCGCGAGCAGTTCAATCCCGGATACTTCCCTACTTACCAATCAAAAAACCTTCCTGCTGCTGGCCTTGTCTTTACTGCTTATTTTCCTGTTAATCCGTTACCGGAGAAACCGTTACGGCCTCTCTTCCCTGCCGGGGAAGCAATATGTCTACCTGGAGATCAGTAAGTCCAAACAGCAAATAGGCCTGTATCGCCGGCATCAGACCAATACCGATACCGTGCTTAACATCAGCGATGTGATCAGCAGTAAAATTTTGCTCAACGACAAGCTGATCAGCCTGATCACCCAAGAGCAGGCGGATACTTTTACCGCCGAGCAGGAAAAAAAGTTGCAGGCTGATTTTGCCCGTATACAAAGTAAAAAAATGCACGACGGCGAACTCAGAAAAGTCCACTTGGTGTTAACCGATAAACACCGGCAAAGATATGCAATTTGTCTCTACCTCAGGGCCGGAAACAAACGGTTAACCCACACCCGTTATCAGGATGTGGTCGAAGACATTCTTGATTGGTGCCGGTTATTGTCTTCGCAAATCAACCGCTATCATTGCCAACAAACACAAGCCCCTGTCACCGAAAAAATGTCACCACAACAGCAAGAGGACATATCCGCCCGGCAGCAAAAAGAAAAACGGCAACAGGAACAACAAACTCAGGAAAAAACCAGCAATGCTGAATTTCTGGCTGCCCTGGAGAAACTGGCAAAACTTAAGCAAGAAGGACTGCTCACCGAGAGCGAATTCACCCGGGCCAAGGAAAAGCTGCTGGAACACGTCTGAGCAAGAAATTCAGTTAACACAGTTGCACCCTAGTCATAACGGGGTATCATACCGACCCGGTATTAGTTATTTTTCACAAAGAAGTAAGAGTTGCAATTGTGTCATCAGGTCTAAAGTATAGTTTGTTCACCCTGGTGATAGTGTTAATCGCCCTTGTCGGCAGCAATACCGTCACCCTGGCCGATCTGAGTCATTTAAACCCCGCCAGCTGGGGACAATACCTGATCGAGCAACAAGTGATCCCCCAAGGACCGGCGGGCATGATCACCTTATTTATCTTTTTAAGCATCACCACCGCCATAGGCTTACCCAGGCAAGTGGCCGCCTTTGTCAGCGGCTACAGTTTTGGCGCTCTTTTTGGCGCCGTACTCGCCACCCTGGCAGCTACTATTGGCTGCTTGCTGACCTTTAGCGTCTCCAGACATTTGCTCAGTCACAGGGTAAGTGCCAAATACCCAAAACAGATCAGCAAAGTCTCTAGCTTTATCGAACAGCAGACCCTGGCCAAAACCATCATTATCCGCCTATTGCCGCTGGGCAGTAATTTGATGACCAATATCCTGGCAGGCGTTACCCGGGTATCGGCCAAACCTTATGTGCTGGGCTCTTTACTCGGCTTTATTCCCCAGATGCTGATTTTCTCTTTTGCCGGCAGCGGCGTGAAACTAGCAGACGAGCAGCAGGTATATGTCACCCTGGGCTTATTTTTAACCATCGCCCTGATCGGCGGATACCTGGTACGGCAATCATCACTGGCTAAATTAGCGATAAAGCCCAAAGAAGAGACCGGATAGATGTAAAGGTTTGCTATTGGCAATCACGGCAAACGCAAATTTCTTGCTTTTAGGGACAACAAAGGGGCCCTAAGCCCCTTTGTTTATTACCTTTACTGTCGAACTATTTAAGCGCCAGCAGGTATTTTGTCAGCTTGTGATAATCTTCTTCGAAGTTATCGCGGTCAAGCTCCTGGTTATTGATGCGGTATTTACCATTGATAATAATGGTAGGTACGCCGGTCAATGCGCCTTTTTGCGAGAAGTAATCCTGGTTTTTCTTCATCTGTTTCGCTTTGCTGTTTACGCTGAAGCTTTTGAAAATCTTATCGAATTTCTCACCATCGGCACCTTGTAACACAAAGATATTACGCAGGTCTTTTTCCGAGGTGATCACCGCGCGCTGTACCTGGATATAATTGAAAATCGCGGCAACAACTTTCTCTTCCAGACCCATCTGCTGAGCCGTAACAACCGCCTTGCTTAGCATGGCCTGGATTTTAGGCGAAGCCGCACGCAGGAAGTCAACATGGTTACGCTCGAACGGCACCCCTTCAGGCAACTGCTTTTTCACCTTGGCAAAAAATGGTTCGAACTTAAGACAGTGAGGACAGTAAAAGGAAAAATACTCTCTGACTTCCGGTTTCGTCGAGGCTTTTTCACTGACCTTGGTATACTGCTTACCCTCTTCAAATTCGGCACATGACGCCATAAAAGGGATAAACATTAACATTATTAAACTGATTACTTTTTTCATTATTCTCATTTTCCTTAAATGAACATCATCTGGCCTCAGATTTGGCCCTACATCCCCGGCACTAAACTTAGCGGCGGTTGCTGCAACATAGAAAACTGCTCTTTTAGCATTAAAATCTGCTGTTCCCAGTATTTCTCGGTATTGAACCAGGGGAAATTACGCGGGAAGGCAGGATCTTGCCAACGCTTACACAACCAGGCCATATAATTCACGATACGCATGGTGCGTAATGATTCTATCAAGACAAGCTGGTCAGTTTCAAATGTAAAAAACTCCTCATAGCCCATCAGCATAGTATCCAATTGTAACAATTGTTGTTGCCTGTCCCCGGATAACATCATCCACAGATCCTGGATAGCAGGGCCACTGCGGCAATCATCCAGATCGACAAAATGCGGGCCGTCGTCGGTCCACAAAATATTACCGGCATGACAATCGCCATGCAATCGTATTTCATGTGCCGGCTGGTACTGCTCGTCCGCCAGCGCCACCACCTGATCTAAAATAGTGAAAAAGGCATTATTTAACGTGTCGGGCACAAAACCGGAATTGAAAATAACCTGCTTTGCCTGGTGCAAAAACTCGTCGCTGTTAAAACCTGGCCGGGACTCAAAAGGCTGTTGCGCCCCCCGGGCATGGATACGGCCGACAAAACGTCCCATCCATTCCAGCTGATCCAGGTTATCCACCTCAAAGATGCGTCCACCCCGGCAAGGGTATACGGCAAAGTGATAACCCTTAAAATTAAACAGGCTTTCGCCATCGCGTTTTAGCGGGGCAACCACAGGCAGCTCGTCCTCCGCCAGCTCAAAACCAAAGGCATGCTCTTCGCGGATCTGGGTTTCACTCCAGCGCTGCGGCCGGTAAAACTTGGTCACATATTTTGTTTTTTGTTCATCATGAAACTGATAAACGCGGTTTTCGTAGCTGTTCAGGGGCAGCAAACCGCTGTCGGGATAAAAGCCGACACTCTCCAGACCGTCAAGGATCAGGTCCGGAGACAGGGTAGTAAAATCAAATACAGACATTAACGTTTATTAAAAAAGCGACTTTGTTGCTCTAGCTTAACATCACTGTCTGTTGAAATCTGCTCTACCACAAAGGAAATATCGGTAATAAACCCGGATAATTCATAGGGGTCGACGGCAATACTGATCGGCAAGGTATAAACATTTGCCGCTTTTACCGTCACTTCCTGATCCCCTATCCATTTGGCATTGGGGATACCCTTAACCGTCAACCGGTAAACATTGTCGGTTTGTGACTTATTGAGGATTTTCAGGGTATAAACATTTTCCACTTCGCCGCGAATATTTTCCCGGGCCAGGGCATTACGGTCGCGGATAATATCCAGCGACACCGGCACCCGGTTAACAATTTCCATCACCAATAAGCTGCTCATGATCACCAGCACCACGGCATAACCGATCAGTTTCGAGCGCACTAAATGCACCTTTTTCCCTTCCAGTTCATGCTCTGTGGTATAGCGGATCAAACCTTTGGCATAATTCATTTTCTCCATTACACCGTCACAGGCATCAACACAGGCACCACAGTTAATACATTCGTATTGCAAGCCGTTACGGATATCAATGCCCGTCGGGCACACCTGCACACATAAGTTACAGTCGATACAATCCCCTAATCCCAGCTTTTTCGGATCTTGCTTACGGGAGCGGGCGCCGCGGCTTTCACCGCGTTTGGCATCATAAGAAACGGTCACCGTGTCCTTATCAAACATTGCAGACTGGAAACGGGAATAAGGGCACATATGCAGACACATGATTTCCCGCATCCAACCGGCATTGCCGTAGGTACAAAAAGCGAAAAACCAGACGCAGGCAGCAGCGGCAAAGGAAGCATTAAAGGTAAAGAAATCAACAAATATTTCCTGCATCGGCACGAAATAACCGACAAAAGTCAGCGCGGTTAATACCGAAAAACCCAGCCAGCAAAAGTGTTTCAGTGCCTTGCGCCAGAACTTGTTGAAGTCCATTTTCTGGCTGTCGAGCTTTTTACGCTGGTTGGCGCTGCCTTCAATTTTTTCTTCAAACCAGATAAAGATAAAGGTCCATACCGTTTGCGGACAGAGGTATCCACACCACACCCGTCCCATAAAAGTGGTGACAAAAAACAGCAAAAACGCACTTAAGATAAATAACCAGGCGAGCAAGGTCAGATCCTGCGGCCAAAGGGTCAGCCCCCACAAGGTGAAGCGCTGCTCCATAATATCAAACAAAATCGCCTGATGGCCGTTATATTGCAGCCAGGGCAATAAGGTAAACGCCGCCAAAAAGAAAAAATTCATCTTTTGCCGCAATTGCTGGAAAAAGCCGGTAACTTTACGAACGTAGATCTGATCCCTGGGTTTGTAATTTTCGCTGCCGCTATGCTTGGCCGGATGTATCTTGATATTCTTTACCGGAATATGCATGGAGACATCTTTTTGCTTTTCATCTGGTTTCACGATAAATCCTTGAAAGTTCGGGAAGGTACGAAAACATGGGATTACTGGTCTATTACCACAATAACCCTATACTTAATTAAGATAATGTATTCTTAATGAAAATTGATTATCCTATCCTCAGGGCCGCATTATATTACATGCTATGAAAAAATTATTGATCTTAATCGTTGCCGGAGCATTATTTTTACATTTTAATCCACAACCTAGTGTGGAGGCCTGGTATCAGCAGCAGAAAGCTTTGGTGATAGAGATTTTTTCTAAAGGAACAGACACTAAGGTGAGATTAAAGGCGGCAAAGATTTATGATGATCTCCAACCGCAATTTTACAGTTTTTCCCCGGATGAACTCACTTATTTACAGAAAATCACCGCCAACCGGGAAGCGGTAAAGGCCTTCTATGAGGATTATTGCCAAAACCATCAGGATAATCCCAAGCTACATCCGAGCAACCTGACCAAGGTGTGCAAAACCGTTTATAACTACGAAGCATTTTTATAACCCCCCGGCCCTGCACTTAACAGCCGTTATTGCCCGGCTAAACGGGCAACCGCCTGAGCAGACAACTCAGATAATTCTTCACCGCCTTGCTGATAATATTCGATAATGTCCTGCTTCATCGACTTAGCCCAAAACAGTTGCAGGTGATTGACGATCTTCAGCACGGCTTCCTGCTCCGTAGACTGAAAACAGATATTGGCCGCGATCTGATTGACCATTTTGATCAGGTTATTCACTTTTGCCGAGGGCATATTTTCTCCTTCTCTATTTTCATCGGTGTATCTTCAATCTCTCAAGACAAAGGTTCAACGGCACTGTGATAAACCACCTGCCGCCCCTGCCGGGCAAAACCTATCAGGTTTAAATTTCCCGCCCGGGCCAGCTCTATCGCCTTACTGGTGGGGGCAGAAAAAGTCACCAGGTGATTAATACCGCAGCTAATGGTTTTATACACCATTTCATAACTGGCCCGGCTCGATGCCAGCACAAACCCCTGTCCGGCTGAAAAATCGGTTTGTGCCAGGGCACCGATTAGTTTATCCAGGGCATTATGGCGGCCAACATCTTCACGCAGCAGCGCCAGCTCGCCGTCATTGTGATAAAAAGCCGCACCGTGTACACCTCCCGACTGCCGGTTTAACACCTGCTCGCCGTTAAATCCGGTCACCGCCTTTTCTATCGACAAAAAATCCACCAGCGGCGCTTTGGGGAGGGCATCTGGCTGTTTAAACGCTTGCGCCAGCGACTCCACCCCGCATAAACCACAACCGCTGGTACCCGCCAAGGTTCTGCGTTGCTGTTTCAGCCGGGTAAAAAAGCGCGAGCTGATGGTTAAACAAATCTCTGTGCCGTTTTCCCTGTGGTAAATCTCGCAATCGAGTAAATCAGCCGCTTTGGTGATAATGCCCTCGGAAAGGCTAAAGCCGAGGGCAAAATCCACTAAATCCTGCGGTGTCGTCATCATCACCGCATGGGAGATACCGTTATACACCAGCGCCACCGCTTCTTCGGTGATCACGGTATCGGCTTGTGCCTTATCTGCCGCTTCCCCGGCCCGAATCACCCGGTTAACCTGCTGCAGCGGCAGCTTGTTATCCGAACCTTGATCCTTTTTATTCATCACCACAGTGCCCGCAAACCTTAATTGGCCTTAGCTGCCGGCGTTTTCGCCGCAACCAGATGCGCATGCTGCCTTTTGGAAAACTGCTTGTTGCGCTCTTGCCATTTCGACGGTGAAGTTACTTTTTCCACCTGCACCGCGGTAACCTTATATTCGGGACAGTTAGTCGCCCAGTCGGAATTATCCGTGGTCACCACGTTAGCGCCGCTTTCGGGATGATGGAAAGTTGTATATACCACTCCCGGCTGCATTCGGTCGCTGATTTGCGCCTTTAATACGGTATCACCGGCGCGGCTTTTAATGCCGAGCCAGTCACCTTCGTTGATGCCCCGCTCCTGGGCGTCATCGGGATGTATTTCCAGCACATCGCTGTCGTGCCACATCTGGTTGTCGGTGCGCCGGGTCTGGGCGCCGACATTATACTGGGACAAAATACGGCCCGTGGTCAGCAATAACGGGAATTTACGGTTGGCTTTTTCCTCGGTAGCCACATATTCGGTGACGGCAAAGGTTGCCTTGCCGATAGGGAAACTTTCCCTGTGCATTATCGGGGTACCGTCTGGCGCCTGTTCGTTACAGGGCCACTGGATGCTGCCCAACTGTTCCAGTTTGTCATAACTGACACCGGTAAAGGTCGGGGTTAATTGGGCAATTTCATCCATAATTTCAGACGGATGCTGATAACTCATCGGATAGCCAAGCGCCTCCGACAGCGCCATGGTCACCTGCCAGTCAGCCTTGCCGGATAACGGCGGCATAACCTGGCGTACCCGGTTGATACGGCGCTCGGCATTGGTAAAGGTGCCGTCTTTTTCCAGGAAAGAAGCGCCGGGTAAAAATACATGGGCAAATTTCGCGGTTTCGTTCAGGAAAATATCCTGCACGATCAAACATTCCAGCGACGACAACGCCAGCTGTACGTGCTGGGTATTGGGATCAGACTGGGCGATATCTTCACCCTGGCAGTAAAGCCCTTTAAAGCTGCCGTCGATGGCGGCATCAAACATATTGGGAATACGTAAACCGGGTTCAGGGTCTATTTCCACGCCCCAGTTTTGTTCAAACTTGGTCCTGAGTTCATCCTTGCTCACATGCTGGTAGCCCGGTAATTCATGGGGGAAAGAACCCATGTCACAAGAGCCCTGGACATTGTTTTGTCCCCGAAGCGGGTTAACACCAACGCCGTCACGACCGATATTGCCGGTCAGCAGCGCCAGGTTGGCAATGCCCATCACCATACTTGACCCCTGGGAATGTTCAGTTACCCCGAGACCATAATAAATCGCGGCATTGTTTGCCTTGGCATAGAGGCGTGCCGCCATCCTTAATTCTTCTGCCGCTATACCTGTGATATCGGCGGTATTTTCCGGGGAGTGACGGCTGTCGCTGATAAACTCACGCCATTTTTGATAATTTTCCTGCTGGCAGCGTTCATCAATAAAGCTTTGATCTTCCAACCCTTCTTCAACCACCACATAAGCCATTGCATTGATAAAGGCGACATTGGTACCCGGCCTTAACGCCAGGTGGTGATCAAGTTTAACATGCGGACTGATGCCAAGATCGATACGCCTGGGATCGGCAATAATAAGTCCTGCCCCCTGGCGCAAACGTTTTTTCAGCAAAGAACCGAATACCGGATGGGCGTCGGTAGGGTTGGCGCCGATCACCATCACCACATCGGCATCCATCACGGAATCGAAGGTCTGGGTACCGGCAGACTCCCCTAAGGTGGCTTTTAAGCCAAAACCGGTGGGCGAATGACACACCCGGGCACAGGTATCGGTATTGTTATTGCCAAAAGCTGCGCGAATAAGCTTTTGTACCAGATAGGTTTCTTCGTTGGTACAGCGAGAAGACGTGATACCGCCTATGCTGTCTTGACCATATTTTTGCTGGATGTTTTTCAGCTTGTCGGCAGCAAAAGTTATTGCCTCTTGCCAACTCACTTCCCGCCAGGGCTGATCTATGCTGTCACGGATCATTGGGCTGGTGATACGGTCTTTATGATTGGCATAACCAAAGGCAAAACGTCCCTTGACGCAAGAATGTCCCCGGTTTGCTTCGCCGCCTTTATAAGGCACCATACGGATCACTTCGGTGCCTTTCATTTCCGCCTTAAACGAACAACCGACACCGCAATAGGCACAGGTCGTGATCACGCTGTGCTCAGGTTGGCCCTGTTCGATCACGCTTTTTTCCATCAGGGTCGACGTCGGACAGGCCTGAACACAGGCACCGCAGGAAACACAATCGGAAGAAAGAAAATTATTGTCCGCCCCGGTAGAAACCTTGGAATCAAAGCCCCGGCCGTCAAGCGTTAAGGCAAAAGTGCCCTGTACTTCTTCACAGGCGCGCACGCAGCGGGAGCAAACGATACATTTGCTGGGATCAAAATGAAAATAAGGATTGGAGTCATCGCCCTTGGCATCAAGGTGGTTTTCACCGCTGAAACCATAGCGCACATCCCTTAAACCCACGGCCCCCGCCATATCCTGCAATTCACAATCGCCGTTGCTGGGACAGGTCAGACAATCCAGCGGATGGTCGGAAATATAAAGCTCCATAATATTACGGCGTAACTTGGCAATTTTTTTATTTTGCGTGGTTACCTGCATGCCCTCTCTCACCGGGGTGGTGCAGGAGGCTGGCATACCTTTCATGCCTTGAATTTCCACCGCACATAAACGGCAGGAGCCAAAGGCTTCCAGGTTATCGGAAGCACATAACTTGGGAATATTGATATTATTCAGGGCGGCGGCGCGCATCACCGAAGTGCCTTCTTCCACCGTCACCTCGCAGCCGTCGATTTCCAGCGTGACCTGGGGCAGGCTTTGCTGGTGGTTCAGCCGAACTGCCGGGGTGCCGAGATCTTTATCTTCAGGATGCTGTTTAGGATCATAATAGGAAATCATAGCTCTTGCTCCTGCTGTGCTTTGCCAGGGACAGCTTTAATCAAGTCATCAGGAAAATGTTCCATCACACTGCGCACCGGGTAAGGTGTCATGCCGCCCATGGCGCATAAGGATCCCAGCTCCATGGTGTCGCATAAATCGGTTAGCAGTTCCAGGTTTTGCTCCCGGTGATCGTCACCGATAATCTTATCGATCACTTCCACCCCGCGTACCGCGCCGATACGGCACGGCGTACATTTACCGCAGGATTCGATTTTGCAAAATTCCATGGCAAAACGCGCCTGCTTCGCCATATCGACACTGGTATCAAATACCACTACGCCGCCATGACCCAATA
The DNA here is from genome assembly GCF_947387555.1 of Thalassomonas sp. RHCl1. GTDB lineage: Bacteria > Pseudomonadota > Gammaproteobacteria > Enterobacterales > Alteromonadaceae > Thalassomonas. The sequence goes on along the minus strand of NZ_CANDNZ010000015.1, from coordinate 32,111 downwards.
CCGCATTATTGGCGGCAAAGGCTTCGTAATCGAGGGGCGTATGCCATTGTTCTTCTGGCAGATAAGCCCCCAAAGGACCGCCCACCTGGATTGCCTTGGCCGGTTTACCGCTAAAGGTGCCGCCGCCAAATTCAAACACCAGGTTATGCAAGGTTGCACCAAAAGCCAGCTCCACCAGACCACCTTGTTTGATATTACCGGCTAACTGCACCGGCAAGGTGCCGCGGGAGCGTCCCATGCCATAATCCCGGTAATATTCCCCGCCTTTGGCAAGGATCACCGGGATGGATGCCAGGGAAATAACATTGTTAACTATGGTGGGTAAACCAAATAAACCTTCAATCGCCGGCAACGGCGGTTTGGCGCGTACCAGACCCCGTTTACCTTCCAGGCTTTCCAGCAGGGAGGTTTCTTCACCGCAAATATAGGCACCGGCACCGAGTCTCACTTCCAAATCAAAGTGCTGGCCGCTGTCCTGAATATTTTCACCTAAATAGCCTTGGGCATAAGCGGTTTTTATTGCCTGATTGAGGATCTTATCCGCCTGCGGGTATTCGGAGCGCAGGTAGATATAACCCTGGTTTGCCCCCACCGCCAAACCGGCGATGACCATGCCTTCAATCAGGGTAAAGGGGTCCGCTTCCATCAGCAAACGATCGGCAAAAGTGCCGGAATCACCTTCATCGGCATTACAAACGATATATTTTTGCTCTGCTGGGGTATCAAGCACCGTTTGCCATTTTATTCCCGTGGGGAAAGCCGCGCCGCCCCGGCCACGTAAACCTGAGGTTTTTACTTCATCGACTATGCCCTGCGGGCCATTTGAGCCGGTTAAGGCCAAGGCCTGGTTCAGACCTTCAAAACCGCCGTGGGCCTGATAATCTTCAAGACTTAGCGGGTCAATAATCCCGGCACGGGCAAAGGTCAGCCTTTGCTGTTTGGCCAGATAAGGAATTTCTTCCGTTAACCCCAAATATAAAGGATGTTTGCCTGCAAATGCTTTACCTTCAGAAAAGTCGCCATGTGCTACCAGGGACTGAATCAGACCGGGCACATCTTCTGCTTCTACCGGACCAAAAGCAATACGCCCCCGGGCAGTTTCCACTTCCACTAACGGCTCAAGGTAAAACAAACCGCGAGAGCCGTTACGGATAATATCTACCGACAACCCGGCTTCCCGGCTTTGAAATTCGACTATGTTAGCAACTTCGTCTGCGCCCATGGCCAGGGCTGTGGTATCGCAGGGAATATAAATTTTAACGGGCATGGTTTTCTCCCTGTCCAAGTTCCACCACATAGGTAGACAGTTTATCCATCAACCGGCTGAACTTTTCGCCGCTCATGCGGCCATAAACACGCTCACCGACTTTAATCGAAGGGCCACAGGCACAATTGCCCAGGCAATAAACCGGCTCCAGACTAACGTTATTATCTTTAGTGGTCTGGTGGTAGTCTATGCCCAGTTTGCTTTTGATTTCCTGCTCTAAGGCCTCAGAGCCCATGGCCTGGCAAGCCTCCGCCCGGCAGATTTCCACCAGGTGGTTACCGGGTTTGTCCAGGCGGAAATGATGATAAAAACTGATCACGCCGTAAATCTCGGCGGCGGTCTGATTTAAACCGGCAGCAATTATGTCGATCGCCGCTTTGGGGATATAACCCAGCTGATCCTGGATATCATGTAATATCGGCAGCAGCGCTCCCGGCAAGGCTTTTTTGTCAGAGACGGACTTGGCCACCACCTGATATTGCTGTTCACTTAATTTCGTCATCACTCTCTACCGCCCGCTACTCTTTACCGTCTACTTTTACCGTCAACTCTTTACCCAAAAAATGCAGGTGCCGTTTCCCTACCTGCTGCCCGGTGTAATCCTTCAGCCAATAAACCTCTGGCTATGCTAATTAGACAGGTTTGCCAGCAAGTCCGCAAAGGCATCTGCGGCACTTTGCTCATGTTCATGCTGACGGTTTTGCACCCGCCACTGGCCATTAACCATCACGTCCCTGACAGGATTTTTCTGGCTGGCAAAAACCAGGCTATCAAGGATATTGTGCGCCGAATTGGCAAAAAGTCGAGTATCTTGTGAGTCTAACACCAATAAATCGGCCTGCTTGCCCAGCGCCAGTTCACCGGTATTGCTGTTGGTGCTCTGGGCACCGCCTTTTGCCGCCCGCTGCCATAAATTCAAACCGGTAGAAGGCTGCTGCTCATCCGCCAAAATCGCCCTCTGCTGCTTGATCAGCCGCTGGGCATATTCAAGCCAGCGCAACTCTTCAATAGGATTAACCGAGATATGGCTGTCTGAGCCGATGGCAAAAGTGCCCTGCTCCGCCAAAAATTCCGTGGTCGGGAAAATACCGTCACCCAGGTTGGCTTCCGTGGTAGGACAGATACCGGCAATCGCCTTGCTGTTGATAATACCCTTGCGTTCCTGTTCGTCGATATGGGTGGCGTGGATCAGACACCAGTGCTGATCCAGCTCCATATTATCCAGCAACCACTGTACCGGCCGCTGACCATAATGGGCCAGGCAGTCGTTCACTTCTTTTTGCTGCTCGGCAATATGGATATGTACCGGCGCTTTGTTATCCAGACTGCGCACATGGACCACCGCCTGCTGCAGCGCCTCTTTATCTACCGCACGCAATGAATGGGGAGCAATACCGACATTAGCATTCTCATACTGTGTACTTAAACCGAAGCAATCACTTACCAACTGATTAAACTGGTCGACAGAATTGATAAAACGTTTCTGCCCTTCGTTCGGCGCCAGCGGGCCAAAACCGCTGAAACAATACAATACCGGCAGCATGGTCAGGCCGATGCCCGAGGTTTGCGCCGCATTGAAAATGGCCTTGGCCATCTGTGCCAGCTCGGGATAATTTTCGCCGTCAATGTCATGATGCAGGTAATGAAATTCCGCCACCCGGGTATAACCCATTTTCAGCATTTCGATATAAAGCTGGCTGGCGATCACCTCGGCATTTTCCGCCGTCAGCTGACCGAGGAATTTATACATGATGTTGCGCCAGGTCCAGAAGCTATCTTTGCCTTCGCTGCCCTGCTCGCTAAAACCGGCAAAGGCACGCTGGAACGCATGGGAATGACAGTTGACCATGCCCGGGATCACAGGCCCTGCGGCGCGCTCAGCCCCTTCAAGACAACCTGATTCGATACTGCTGATAACACCGTCTTCTATGATTAAAGTTTTATCCTGTGCCCAGCCGTCTGCCAGCAGGACTTTTTCCGCGTAAAGTTTCATAGTGATTATTTCTCCTGTCCCGGCTGCTGGGCAAAGTCGATTAAAGCCGATACCAGGGCTTGCAGCTTAGGTTTCACCTCAGCCGCCAGGGTTTCGTTATATTCAGGGCTGGGTTCATTCATATAGGTACGTTGCGATAATTCCAGCTGCAAGGCGTGTACATCCTGCTCCGGCTGGCCAAAGTGCCGGGTAATAAAACCACCTTTAAAGCGGCCGTTCGACACCATGGAATAAGGGGCGTAATCAAGCGACTGCACTTGCTCCAACATTTCAGGCGTACAACTGGCACCATTGGCAGTGCCAAAGTTGAAATCAGGCAACTGGCCTTCGAAAAACCTCGGTACATGGGAAAGAATAGAATGAGCTTCAAGCAATACCGCCCGGCCAAACTGCCCTTTGATTTCCGCCAGGGTGTCGGCAAGTGCCTGGTGATAAGGCTGCCAGTAAGTTTTGATACGACGCTGGATTTCATTTTCATCCGGCGTTTTGCCGTCAAGATACAAAGGTGATAAATCAAAGCCGGTAGTGGGACACAATTCGGTGCTGTTTGCCCCCGGATAAAGATCCACGCCATCCGGGTCACGGTTTAAATCAATCACGTAGCGGTTATATTCCGGCATGATGATATAAGCGCCCATGGCCTTGGCAAAATCATACAACTTATCCTTATGCCAGTCGGTATCCGGCACCTTAAGCGCCGAAGGCACCATAGTATCGGCAATATCCTGTGGAATTTTTTCACCGTTGTGCGGCATGCTGATCAACAAAGGAACTGTGCCTTTGATCAAGGTATAAGTGGATGACATTTCAGGGCTCCGCCTAATTGTATATACAAGTTGTACATTTAATTTATCATGTATCAAGTATGAGCTCAAATAGGGAATATGATCTCATGGTTTTTGCCCGGCCAAAGGAATGGCTAAAACCATGGTGAACTGCTGCTTTGAACATTTGATACCTGCTGAAAAGCCGGGTGAGTTTGTGGCAGAGAGCGAAGCTATTCAGGGGCGGCATCAGGCGGCTGATATGGCAATAACCCCAACCGCCCTTTTCCTTACTTGCCCTGACTATTCACGCTTGAGCGCGCATAAGCCATCGTGGATGCTGTTTATTTTATCCCGGTAGCTTCTGACCTGCATTTTCAAACGATAACTCACATACCATATCCCCTCACTGGTTGGCGGGGTGATACACTCCGGCTCGCGGGCAACAGCGGCAAAAGCATCACAGAGAAAAGAGTATTCATCGCTGAATTTGCTAAAGTCGTCACAAAGTTCGAGACTCTCGCTCAACAGCTGAGCTCTTTTGGCCTCATAATCCTGGGATGTTGCATTTGATTCAGACATGATACCGGCCTCCCTTGATGACGAGCGGCGCACAGCTGCCGGCAAAGTCACGATTGCTTGCATTCATTGCCGGTGGGCGTGGGCAGACACGTGTATTTTCTGTTAAAGAAACTTTAACCGAGTGAAACTCTGGCATATCATTAGAGTTAGCCATGATGGATACCTCGTATATCTGTTGCGGTTAGCTGCCTCTGGATGTTGCCACATTCAGGGGTAGCGCTTAATTGTTCACTTGCTCTTTGTTTGCCAGTAAAGAAAATACCTCCTGTGTTTATTAATAATTACCTTCATTTTTAGTACAAAAAACGGGATAAATCCGACTGTGCTGACAAATAATATTTTAGTGATTTATAGATACTGTATGAATAACTGTACAAAGATATAACCAATTAAAAAGCAGTTGTGTTTATCTCGTACATGGCAAATCGATGCTGTGCATTTATGCAAACAAGGTGTTGTTTATAAGGTGTTTTGTTAGACGGAGAAAAGTCGTATTTCACTTATTTCTTTAATATTCAAAATAAGAGTGAAGAAGTTGAACTAATGAGATAATCTGTTTATTTTACAGTTCATTAAATTCAGTAAAGACGACAAAATCTCGTGGTTAACTACGACATTTTGTCGCCTGTTAAGCTGTTATAACTGCAAGGAGTCGCATAGATGTCTCTGTATTTAACTATGTTTGATGATGGTGATGAGGTTGAGTATGGACTCACGTTTTCTAAATCTGATGCTGAGAAGATTTTAGAGGTAGAACTAGAGGATGTTATCGAACTAACAAGTATTGGTGGTAGTGTCCGGTTGACTGATAACAATATTTTAGTTGTTCATTACAAGAACGGCTCTCGTGGGCATGGCTCTATCTACACTGACTACTTTAAGGTTTGTGACCAAATTAATGAACAGTTATAACAAGTGCAGCCATCGGATTCGCTACGCTCTCCACTGCTGCAAGCGTTATGTCCCTGAGGATTTCTACCCTTGATTAACTATCAGAAAATTAGAAGAAAGCATCCAGACATAGTCACATATAGGGCAGTATCAGGAAGAATTCGCAGGAATAGTCGAAATAGAAAAGGAATTAGTATGGATTTGACAAAGGATAAAACAAACGCAATTTTACATTTTGATGAGTCTGGGTTTACGGGTAACAACCTCCTTCATAAGCAACAAAAGATATTTTGCTACGCCTCAATTGAATGCCCACATCAAGAGGCTCAGGATTTTGTGGAGTACATCATTAAAAAATACAGAATTCAAAATGGTGAAATAAAAGGGGGTAAATTATTAAAAGGTGTAAAGGGGAAAAGAGCAGTTGATGAAATAATTCAAAACTTTAAAGGTAGGTTTAAAGTTTCTGTCTCTGACAAGAAATATGCCTTAGCTGGTAAGTTTTTTGAATATATATTTGAACCAGCTATCCAGAGCGTAAATTCTATATTTTACAATATCAATTTCCATCGTTTTATAAGTAACATGCTTCATGTGGAATTAAGCGTCCGAGGCGCGATGGCCGAAGAGATATTTGAAGACTTCGAAAATCTGATGAGAACTGGGGATTTTGAAGGGCTTAAAGCACTATTTTCATCATCCAAAGACGAAGGTATATCTCCAGTTTTGGAGCAAATATGTGACTTTGCTATCCATAACAAAGAAGCTGTAGTCGAAGAACTAGATGGTTATGTTGGTAGTGGTGCAGGAAAATGGGTGCTGGATTTAACAAATACAGCACTTTTTAGCCTGCTGGCTGAATGGGGGCAAGAATACGATCAATTAACGGCTTATTGCGATCAATCAAAGCCATTGAGTGAAGATCAAGAAATTTTCAATGTCATGATCAATAGGGAAGACAAGAAATATTCGCATGTTGCAGGCATGGATTCTCCTATTACCTTTAATCTAAGGGAGCCTCTTAACTTAGTAGATTCAAAAATTGTTCATGGAGTTCAACTTGCTGATGCAATAGCCGGGGCATTTGCCTATGCATGTGACAACGAAAATCAAGACGAATATGCAAAGAAATGGAGAGGCATGATTGAAGAGCATGTTATCTTTGGCAGTGTATTCCAGGACTATGACCATCTAGATTTAAGTAAACTAGAAGTGCAGAGAAATGCTATTTTGCTTCAGGAGCTTACTGAACGGAGTAAAAATGGCCATAGCTTAACTGAAGCTATAGGAGAGTACATTCAGTTCATTACCATGGCTCTTAGGGAGAATCCTCTTGAGCTACAGACATAACAAGGCGCTGCTATCGGACAATTTTTCCGCTGCGCTCTAAAATTGCCGCAGAGCGCGTCGTTAGGCTTTAAGTTATATACGTGCTCTATTAAATAGATTGATTTTAATTAAATGACAGAAGCTGAAAAAAACGAACAATTTTTCGAATTGTGGTGTAAGTATGAAGATATGACTGTGCATTTTAACGGAATAATATTAAAACTGAGAATACAAGCACTTGCTCTACTTTCTATCTTGATGACCACCATAGGGATAATTGCTAAAAACTCCGATAAAGTACCTTTTATATTTTTAATTTTTATGTTCCTTACATTGTGTATATTTTGGATCGCGATATGGCTTTTAGATATCAAATATTACAATAAAATTTTAAATGCTAATGTGGATGCTTTGGTGAAGCTGGAAGGCGAGAATAAAAACCACATAATACACCCCATTTTAAGTACAGCTATACGTAATAAGGTTAAAAGTAGTTTATATCCCAATTTATTTTATATTCTCGGTTCACTACCGATTTTTATCGGTTTGTTCTGGTCTTTTAAAAAATATGTATGTGTGTAAAAACCTAACAAGTGCCTATTATGGGAATTTTAATTACCAGCCGCTTCGCGTCTAAACGGTAATAAAAATACCCAAAAGCAAGCGTTATATTTTCAATCGAGTTATAAGGAACATTTGAAGTGCCAATTGAGTCAGTTGGAGATTTCCTAAAAATAGTAAAACAATGCTATAACAATGAGTCACAAGCTTTTTTTAGGGGACAGAGTTCTTCTAAATATGACATAAGCTCTTCTATTTATAGATTTATAAACAACAACAAATCAGGTAATGAACCAGATAACTTTGGGTATAGATTAGCCAGAGAATTATTTCTAAATTTCAGTAAAAATATGCCAATTTATTCAGAAATTCATGAGCTAGAGAATTACGAGCTAAATGAACTTGATTTACTAATGGTTGCTCAACATTATGGTTTATCGACTCGGCTAATAGATCTAACAAAAAACCCATTAGTAGCTTTATTCTTCGCAACTGAATCTGCCAAAAAGGATAATGACTGCTCTATCTTTATGCTATTTAACAGTCATAAAAATCCTACCGCAGTATCAAGTAGCAATGACTTGTTCATGTCAATCAAGCAAGAACAAAAAAATCTTTCCTCAATGGCTGAAATTTATGAAAGAAAGAGCTTGAGTAAATCTGATATAGATCTCGCACATGAATTTCATCAACTAACAAATAATAGTGATGCATTTATACCGGATAGTCTTATCCCACCTATAATGCTGCATGATAAGCTTCATTCAAGAGCAATGGGTATGCTAGCTTTAACTAATCCACAAAAAGCTGAATTAGCTGATCGAGTCCTTAATACTGAAAGAGTTAACTACATTAAAGGAATCGCAACTGTAACTTTACATAATCCAAACAGTTTTATCATAGAGCCATTACCAATAAATCCAAGAATTAGAAATCAACAGGGTGTACTTCTTTTTTCTAAAGATATCGAAAATGTTGAATATAGTGCCTCAGATTTTAATGAGTCTAATACTATAGCAGACATATCAGAGTTAAAAAGGGTTGATAATTCAGCAGGTATCATTCGTATTGACATACAGTATGAACATGCAAAGGCAATACATGAGGAATTGAAACTTTACGGTATTACTGAAGATTTTATCTATCCAGAAATCACCACATATACAAAGGTTCTTCATAAAAAAGTACTTGCCAAAGTGAAAATATAACAAGTAAATCCAGGTGACGCCTACGGCGCACCTGATTTAGGCGTTAAATGTTTTTTGGTTTATAACAGATAATCGAACTGATGCCAGTAATTATATTTCCTATAGCTTTTGTTATTGGAAGTTTGAATTTATTCAGAGATATCTATTTCCTAATGAAAGCACTTCAAAATACAATTGATGGAGCATTCAATAAAACACAAACTACATTTTATCTTTTAGTGCTTTTTCAAGTACTGTGTTAATGACTTTAGCCGCTTTTCGCTTTGATTTATGATCAGGGTGTAAGCCATCCCCCATATGGTCAAATTCTTGCCATGCATCAATAACTGTTACGCCATCAAGGTTATGAACATATTCTTGGAAAGTATCTTGGATCAGTTGATAACCTTGCTCATCAACCATTGCAAAACCAGGAATAACGTCTGAAAATATTTGCTCTGTTAATGGGAAGTCTAGATCATCGTAACTTGGAGCACGTACAATAAAAACCTTAACGTTATTACTTTGCAGGTAATTTATTGTATCAAGTGTATTGTTTATTGAAGCGCTAATAACGTCACTTTGACTTGGACACAAACCTGCTAAGGTATGTTTGCAGTCATTAAATGAAAATATAACCGCGGCTTTCATATGTGTACCGTCAGCCCATTGTGTGGTGTGCTCTACCAATTCTTGCGCTTGTTGTAACATTGATTTAAAGCCATTAGCACCACCGCTGGTGGCACCACCTTCAGCATTTTCTCGATACACTAAGCCTTTTGCTTTTGTGATGGTTGTCGCTTTTAAATAGTCGGCAATACCGCGGTAAGATGAACCATTTAAACTGGTTAAACCTACGGTGTTATGTATTGATGCTTCCGGGTCAACATAACTCGCACCGATCAGACCAACAACTGGGTTATTAACATCAACGATTATGTTGTCTTTAGAAAATGCAGAAAAAGTTGTTAATGAAGCTAGTAGTGTTACGGTTAATAATTTTTTATGCATGTTATACATCCTTTTTATGAAGTTATTCAAAGGATTATAGTTTTCTCAATTAAAAGTCAATATTTATTTTTTCTTTAGTGATTTTAAAAGCGTGGAGGTTACAAGCATGGACACCTGTATGACAAACATCACCAGCTCTGCTGTTAATGTCAGGGTTACCTTCTTTAAGCATGATGGCACTGCTTTGACTGAAGCAGATACAGCGGAGAATTACACTGGAGGTATCATCAGAGGAAGTTCCAACGCTACTGGCTATAAAAATCACACCGCACCATCAGGTAAAACAGTTATCTTTACCATACCGGCAGGGCAACAACCTGGTTGTATTGATTGCTGAAGCAGCGGAATACGGCTCAGCAAAAAATAATCGTTCCTATCATCCTATTAATAATGGTTTGCCATTCTAGCCATGGATAACAAGATGGTTAAATCTAGTTGAAAGTAAATGAAGGAGGTCAGTAATTCTTTATATTACACCTAAGTTAAACTTGCTCTACCGGGCATCGCCTTATCACCACTCTGGGCGGTGACTTATTTCACAAGACAGGACAAATATAAAAGGTCGATGTGTAAAGCTATAAATAAATGAAACGGTCAAACTATAAGCGCCTATTTTGGAAATAGCAGCCTTAAACACAGAGCACCTTGCCGCCAAGATGCTCTGTTCATTTAACTCAGACTACAATCGAACAATCAGCTTACCTTTGTTGCCACCTGTGGTAAGTAAATTCAATCCGGATATGGCTGACTCTAAACCATCTAGCACATGCGAGCGGTGTTTGATTTTGCCTTCCATCACGTATGGTGCAAATTTCTCCAATAGCGCTGGGGAGTTATGGAAATGGTCTGTCATCACAAAGCCTTGAACGGTTAAACGCTTTTTAATGACATTGATCCAGCTTGGGGCTGCTCGGTATTCGCCATTTTCATAATCTGCGATCAGGCCGCAAACAACAATACGGCCATGTTCGTTCATTCTGTTGTAAATAAGGTGCTGTACGGGGCCGCCAGTATTCTCGAAAAATAGGTCAATGCCTTTAGGTGTCAGGGCCGCTAACTGAGTATCGAGGTCATCAGACTTATAGTTGATTGCACCATCAAACCCCAGTTCTTTAACGATCCAATCTGCTTTTTCTTCACTGCCGACAATGCCTATCACTCGCAGGCCCTCTGCTTTTGCCAATTGCCCTACAATAGAGCCAACAGCGCCTGCGGCACCTGTAACCACAAGTGTTTCACCCGCTTTGGGCTGACCCACATTAAAAAGTCCATGGGTTGCTGTTAATCCAGGCAAGGCAAATACAGACAAGACATCCGCATCCGGAAGGGGCGAGTCCACCTTGTCCAGCCCTTCCCCATTGCTTAAGAAATATTCTTGCCAGCCCATCATGCCTGTAACGCGATCACCTACCTTAAAGTCAGGGTGACTGGACTCAACCACTTCACCAATACCAAAGCTGCGCATTACACTACCTAGCTCTACCGGTGGAATATAGCTTTCGGTGTCCGCATTCATCCAACCAAACATTGCAGGATCAAGGGACATGTGGTTTTGTTTAACCAGTAATTCACCCTCCTTTATGCTGGGTTTGTCCAATTTCACCGTTTGGAAAAAGTCAGCACTGATAGCGCCACTTTCATGGTGCTTAATTAGATTAATTGCAGTATTGGTCGTCATAATGAATATCCTCAGATCTTACTTTTGCTTTCATCACTTTTTGATGACTAAGCCGTGTTTGAAACAATAGAAATATGCTAAGTTATAATTTTTGGAGGATATAGAGGCCATTTTGGGTTTCTTTGTTGCCTAAAAGACACTAATAGCGAGGTGATATTGCAAATGGATGAGCTTCGGGCTTTAAAGTATTTTGTGAAAATTGTTGAGTTAGGCAACTTTAATAAAGCAGCGGCTTTCTTTTCTGTACCTTCTTCATCTTTATCTCGACGTGTTGCCAGCCTGGAAGAAAGTCTGGGGGCGACGCTTTTAAAACGCACCACACGGGTTGTACAACCAACAGAAGTGGGTCGCGAATATTATCAGCAGGTCAGTGAAGTACTCGGTCAGCTGGAGAAAAGTAATGAGCTGGTGAAAAGTTACCAAACGAAACCGAGTGGTAAGTTATCGATCAGTGCCATGGTCGGTGTGGGTGAGCGTATTCTATTTCCGCTATTGGACGAACTGGGTGAGCTATACCCGGATCTGGTTATGGAGGTTCATTTAAGTGATGAATTAGCGGCTTTTAGTTACGACGAGGTAGATATCGCCATTCGTGGTGGTCATGCACCAAATGAGCGGGTAGTTGCTTTGCCGTTAATTGACAATACTTTTTATCCGGTTGCTTCTCCTGACTACCTGGCGCGTATGGGCACGCCAAAAACACCGTTAGATCTGCCTCAGCATAAAGGGCTTTATTATCGTATGCCTACTGGTCCTAACCCCTGGTTGTGCCAGATTGACGGTCAATGGCGCGACGTATCAGCACCTGCGGTGGTGATCAGCAATGGTGATGAGTGGCTACTAAGAAAGGCGGTTGAAGGTGAAGGTATTGTGATGATGCCGCGATGGATACTTAAGCCTTATATTGAGCGGGGGGAGCTGGTAGAAATAGACATTAATCCAGCCGTGAGTATTACCCAAAAACCGGGGCTGGCTATTTACCTGCTTTATCAAAAACAGCGATATCATGTGCCCAAAATCAAAGTCGCGGTGGATTTTTTAGTGGAGCGGATTAAAGGCCACTATTAAGTTGCAGGCGCATCATTATCCTAAGGCCAAAGTGGGACATGCTATTAATCAATTACATGCAATTGGTGAATTATAACCGGCTATTTGCACTTGGGTGTTGAACAGGTAGACTGGGCGGTGGCTTAAAGCATGAGCTGCAATCAGGAGAACTCGGTATTGAATCACTTACCCTTTAAAGAAAAGGTAATTTTAGTTTTATGTGTCAGTTTTTCAGCTTTAATTTTAATAACTGGCATTTATGACTTTTTAATTGTCGAGGTTAATATCAGGGAATTACTCATGACCGTTGGCGTGTTTTTTCTGTTATTAAGCGCAGGGTTAATTCCTAAATTATTTTTTTCCCCCTTAAAAGATATCTTTAAATCTAAAGAGATCTCAACCATTGGCAATCCAAAGATACAACAATGGCTTTCTTTATCAGGGCTGCTGCTTTGCACGCTTGGTTTACTATTGCGAATATAGTTTCATAGCCGGGAACATGTTAACCCCCATTGTCTTCTATACATGAGCTATGATGAAACAGGCTTTTGGTAGTCTGTTTCATCACCTAAAAGGCTTGATGAAATGGCAATCAGCCTGCTGCCCCTTTTTTATATTTGTCTTGTCCTATTGACGTTGCCATAGACCAAATCAGCAAAAAGCTGATGCCTAACAGCACGCTCTTTACCGGGATATAGCTATAAAAAACCAGGCTCCAGTTTGAAAATATTTGCACGGCTTCAGCACTCAGGCCCAATTCGTCCAGGTGCCTGATAAAATTCTCAACCAATGCCAGCAGGTCTACCAGCATAAAAACAGCAAACAGGCTTGTTAAAGCAAATTCGCTGTTATAGGTAAAAATATGGGCATAAGGTTTACCCTGCTTCTGCAGTCTTGCCCTGGTTAGCGGCACCCTGAAAGCCAATAACAGGAATAACGTCAAATCTATCGCAAAATGTGTGCTGTAGATAACTGCGTTAATCCATACCTGACTGACGGTGGCACTCTTGGTCATAATAAGGTTTTCAAAAATAAGCATTTCTATAAAGTACACCGCCAGCAAACAGGCGCAAACATGTACAATATTTACGTTATGCCTGTTCATGAAGATGATCACTAACAATGAAATGTTTATCAGCACAGATACATGCAAGGCATTCTGACTGATGATCGCATAGCAGACCGCCAAAAATATCAAGATTAATTTTGCCATTGTCGCCTTGTCCTTCGTCTATTGGCCATAATAGCGGGCAGGAAAACCAGCCCGCCTTCAACACCTTTTTTATCGCCGCATCAGCCGTTAACAGGTTTAACCGTTTGCCTGTCGGCCACCGGAGTTACCACCGTCGGTGCAGCCGGATCATCGCCGTTATGAATACCGCTGCCACCGGTGATCATTTTGAGATCATTTGTTTTCAAAATCTTCTTGCTCAACCTGGCCGTGTGGTTTCTTTGCTGGCTTAGGGTAAGTGTTGGTTTTGTCATTTTTAAAGTCCTTATTCTTTTTGAAGTGGATTATTAGCTCACGGAGCTGCATGAGCACAGGGGTAATGCCTAGCCGGCAATAAACGAGCAGCCACTTGAAAACACCTATTTCAGGCTGCTTTATGCCGGCCTCGTATTGCTTATAGGTGGTGTGGCTAACAGAAATTTTTTTGGCCATCTTTTCGGTGGAGTAGCCGCAAAACAATCTCATGCGCCGTAAGTCATCAGCGGTTACGAATCTAAACACAAAATATCCTTACTTATCTTTTTATGTCCGTATTGCCTTAAGAAAGGCGAGTTTATTTATTGCTCTGCTAGTGCAGTTAACAGGAGATGGCAACGCATCAGCAAGCTGCTAATTTTACTGCCGCTGTTAACCCGGAGTATGTTAAACCGCTTTCTTGCAGGTGTAAATATCCCAAAATGGGATATTTGAAAAAATATACTAAATTGGGATTTTTCACCAGCGTTGAAATATCACATGACTAACAAATCCTGGGACGAAAGAAGGGTAAAGTTGAGGGAGCTGCTTAGAGAGCTTCGAAACCGTGACAAGGACATGAACCAGACCAAGTTAGGCAACATCCTTGGTAAGCCTCAAAGTTTTGTTTCTAAATATGAGAGTGGCGAGCGCAAACTTGACTATATAGAGCTCATTGAAATTTGTCAGGTTTTCAAGCTAAGCATAACTGAATTTGACGCTTTGTATCAGAAAAAGCTAAAGAAAAAGTAACGTTAGCCAATGCTTTTCTGATTGCCTGTAAATAAGCCTTATCAATCGCAAAAAGTACAACATAGTACATCCATAAATTTGCACGATTAGAAACAAACGCAGAAATCAGATTGGAGCTGTCCACATCTTTTTCAAGGAAGACAACAATGAACTTGTGCCATACCCTAGGCATTACCAAGCCAATCATTCAGGCTCCCATGGCCGGTGTCCAGAACTGGGAGTTAGCCGTTGCAGTATCAGAAGCAGGAGGACTTGGTTCGATCCCTTGCGGCATGCTGACTAAAGAGCAAATCTTATCCGAAGTTAACAACTTTAGAGACAGATCAGAAAAACCTTATAATCTTAATTTTTTCTGTCATGTAATGCCTGCCATTGATCATCAGGCGCTTAAAACATGGGAACAGACACTGAAAAAATATTACGACTCACTTTCAGTCAATCCCCCTGAAAAGATTTCTGGCCTCAGAGTTCCTTTTGATAGCAGCGTTGCTGACATACTCGAACCCTATAAACCTCCGGTAATGAGCTTTCATTTTGGCCTGCCACCAGCAGATCTTGTCGCCAGAATAAAATCATGGGGCACGGTAGTAGTGTCTTCGGCAACGACAAAAGATGAAGGTATTTGGCTGCAGGAAAATGGCGCTGATGTGGTAATAGCCCAGGGAAGTGAAGCCGGTGGCCACAGAGCGATGTTCATGACTTCAGATCCCTCGACACAAGTATCGACATCTGAGCTCTTGGCTTGTTTGAAAAAGGCATTATCTGTGCCCATTGTAGCTGCCGGAGGTATCGCAGCTTCCAGCGATATCAAAGCACTGCTCAAGCAGGGAGCATCAGGCGTTCAGATTGGCACCTCTTATCTTCTGTGTGACGAAGCAAAAACAAGCGATATTCACCGGGATGCCATAAAGTCAAAAAACAGCACAACCGCTTTGACCAATATATTTTCAGGCCGTCTGGCCAGGGGGATTAGCAATGAGCTTATGAGAGATTTAAATTATATTTCTGATAAAGCGCCGGAATTTCCCTATGCATCAATTACACTTGCTCCTTTAAGAGCAAAGGCCGAGTCACAAAATCAAGCTGATTTTTCCCCCCTTTGGGCAGGAACAAACAGAAGTGGTTGCCGGGAAATCTCAGCAACAAAATTAACTCACGATCTTTGGGCTGGCTGCCTTTAACAAGCTTTACCACGACGCCCAAAACAGCATTTTTTCTCTGGAGGTATAGTGAAAATTAGTGAAATGACAAGAAGTGATTTCGAATCATTTTGGCCTGTTTTTAAGGAAATAGTATCGGCTCAAGAGACCTACGCATTTGATCCCGACATTGGTTTTGAATCGGCTTATAACTTGTGGTGTTTGTCTCCCGAAAAATCATTTGTCATCAAAGAAAATGGTGTGATCCTCGGCTCATATTATATTAAAGCAAACGCCTCCGGCCCGAGCTCTCATATATCTAATTGCGGTTACATGGTTAGCCCGCAAAGCCGGGGAAAAGGTATTGCCCGCAAGTTATGTTTGCATTCTCAACAAGTGGCGATAGAACTGGGTTATCGTGCAATGCAATTTAACTCGGTGGTTTCCTCCAATGAAGTTGCCGTTAACTTATGGAAAAAGCTGGGATACGAAATTATCGGGACAATTCCTGAGGCATATCAGCACAAAAAACTCGGCTTTGTTGACTCTTTCATCATGCATAAGCAACTAACCAAATAACAACTAAAGCGGTAACTTTCTCGGTTGGCCAGCTGCCGCTTTGCTTCATCTTTAGCCAACTAGTTAACAGCCCTTATCGGGCATAGGAGAAAAGCGCGCAAATGGCTGTATCAAAAGAAGTAAAAATGCCAAACATGCTTTTAAGTCATGTTGAATTATATGTTCAAGATCTTACTCAAATGGAAGCATTTTATACAAAAGCTTTAGGTTTTGTTGTTACCGACAGGGGGGAAGGTAAAAACGGCATGGTTTTTTTAAGCCGCAGTCCAAACGAGCACCACCAAATTGTTTTAAATCCCAGGCAGTCTCACCGGTCAATAGCAAGCCCGGTAGATCATATTTCTTTCAGGGTTGGCTCTCTTACTGAGTTGAGATTGTTTAATACCTCCTTGCAGCAAATGCCTGAAATAAATATCCAGACCGTCTCTCATGGCAGCACCTGGTCCATTTATTTTAGAGATCCTGAAGATAATCGCTTTGAAATTTTTACCGATACCCCTTGGTATGTGAACCAACCTTGTAAATTTACCGTTGATTTTACACTCACCGACGAAGCATTGATTGAATTTACAGAGAGTAAGATCAAAGAGTTGCCGGGTTATTCAATAGCGAACGAATGGAAGAAGTCACATCGGGAAAATTTATCGGTGTAATCTGCTAACAGCTTCATAAAAAAGGAGAATAGTAGCCATTGACGGTACGTCTTAAGACTAGCATTCTCCTGTTATCAAAGTATTCATTTGCAGTAGGTGCTCATATCGCTTTGACCGAATAAAGACTGATTGACTTTATACCAGTCAAAGTTTTCCTACAAGCAGAGCACTGCCTTATCCCGTAGATGGCTGTAGTTATAAATACCACTCATTCGGGCTGCTCATTATGAACACTTAAAGACAAAGTAAACGTTATGCCCAACCAGGACAACCGCTTCTGATCATGCAACTTTCATATTTGTAAAAACAGGTCTCAGAGCCACTGTCAACACTTAAACATGCGCGCATTTCTGTAAGACAATGAGAACCACAGCTACTGGCGGCAGTTGACATCGCCGGGGCTAACGCGATAGACATGCCTAATAAAGCCATTTTTAAAAGTTTTTTATTTTTATTTATCATTTTACTATCCTTTGTATTGGTGTTTTCATAGCCCTGGTTGAGATGAAAGGCTGGTTATCTTTTAAACAAGACTTTTCCAGTATAATCAGAATAAAAATGATATCAACAAATAATTAACAATACATTATCAAATAAGTTGTGATTTCTATGCACTGTTTGAGAAGCTTTCTGCTGTTGGTGCCAAGCATTTCCGGCTGAATAAGCCTTAACATGATGAAACAGCTAACCAAAGAGCGGTTTCATCATTTACAACGTATAAGAACGATAAAAGTTTATTTAACTAATTCAGCCGCTTTGAGTAACAACTCTTCGTCTAACCGTACCCGGAAGTTTGGATTAACATAGTTAAACTGAACCAGGCCTTTAGCATCAAAAACATAAACGGCGGGCGCAGGCAAAACCAAACGCTCCTGGCCCTGCTGGTTTTTTTGCAGCGGGTTATCAAGTTTCATTTTCGACATATAACGCTCGGTGGTTTTTTGTGAAGCAAAATAGGCCAAACCAAAACTTTGGCTCACCTGGGAGTTAAAGTCGGACAGCAGAGTGTAATCCAGGTCGCGTTCTTTGATACTTTCTTTCAGCCCTGCAGGAGCATCGGTTGATATGCCGATCAGCTGAAAGCCCATGCCATTTAAACGGCCGCTGATTTTTTTAAGCTGTCCCATTTGCGTATTACAAAACGGACACCAGCCACCGCGATAAAAGAACAAGATGGTTTTCTTGCCGCTAAGAACATCCTGTAAATTCACTTCTTTGCCTGCCACCGTAGTGACCATCACTTCCGGAGCCTGCTGGCCGTTGAGCAGCGGGCGGATCATGTTGACATCTTCGGCAATGGGTTTGGCCTGAACGGTAACAATAAACAATAAAGCCATGGCGGCGGTTATAAGTTTGTGCATAAATTTCATGTTAATGGATTGATTTTAAGTTAATGATTTCAGCAAAAGACCCACCGACCCGGGATAAAATTTCCAACGGGAGAAATATATCGCCTATCTGCAAATTTTACCTGCCGTTAGCCAGCCAATGCCTGTTGCTGCAGACAAGTAAGGCTGCTGCCGGGTGTCTTTATGATGATGCCGAAGTTTTAACCTATACTCAGGAAACCAAAAACTGGTCGTATTTACCCCATGAAGCAAACGCCCCCGGCCAATTACCCGCTGCTATTAACGGGAGTGCAGCGACTGAATGCCATCGCCAGGCAAACCACCATTTTGTGCCTCATGCTCCTGCTTACCCCAACGGCCTGGCCACAAACCAAGTCGGAACAAACGGAAAAGGAAATCGAAAAAATCCAGGTGACCGCCAATAAGCGCCAGGCTTATTTGCAGGAAACCAGTATGGCCGTCAGCGTATTAACAGCACAGGACATTGAAAACAGCGGTGCCAGACACTTCTCCGACTGGTTTACCAGTATTCCCGGCTTATACAGCACCGACCATGGCCCGAGTGATAAACGCTATATTATCCGCGGCATTATCGCCAGCGGCGAACCCCAGGTCGCGCTTTATTACGATGAGATCCCCGTTAGCGGCGCCGGCTTTAACGGCGAAGACAGCAATGCCGGCGCCCAGCAATCTGATCTCACCCTCTGGGATATCGATCGGATAGAAGTGCTCAGGGGGCCGCAGGGCACCTTATATGGTCAGGGGGCCATGAGCGGGGTGATCAAAATCCTCTACCGCCAGCCTGAGTTGCAGGTGTATGAAGCGGCCCTGGCCCTGCATGCGGAAACCACCCGGGACGGCGATGCCTCCCACGGCCTTAAAGGCATGGTCAATATTCCCCTGGGCCAGGATAGCCTGGCCTTACGCCTGTCCGGATATTATAGCGATACCGGCGGCTATATTGACGATGTGGTCTATGGCCGGCAGGAAATAAATGACGACCAGACCCGGGGAGGCCGGGCAGCCCTGCTGTGGAGTCTTTCTCCCCGATCCCAGGTCAGCGTCAGTACTTTTTTTCAGGAAGTGGAAACCGGCGCCGCTTTTGATTACCACCTGCAGACATTCGGCTCGGATCACTACCGGCAACAAAACTTTGTGCAAACCCCGTTAACCGATACCCTGAAAATGCTGAACCTCAGTTACCGCTATGACACAGACAGCTTAGGGGCGATTGCCAGCTTCTCCTATATCGACCGGGAGTTTTTGCGTCTGTTCGATACCTCACGCTTTGTGTTCAGCATGCTCGGCTGTGAGCTCGATGACTTTCCCGATTGCCTGGCTGGCACCGCTTCCTGGGGCAGGGAAACCGTTTATTCCCAGGCCGCCGAATTACGGTTTTTTTCACAGGGCACCGGGGCATTTAACTGGCTTGGCGGCTTATATTACCAGCAACGGGATAATTCCCGTCTCGGCCAGGTGGCTTTCACCAACAGCAGCGGCCAGATGGAATTTGATAACCAGGGAGTGGCGTTAAACCGCTTATTTGCCCGGGACAACCAGGGCACCACCCGGGGCAAAGCCGTATTCGGAGAAGTCAGTTATGCTTTTACTCCCCGCTGGCAGGCAACAGCAGGCCTGAGGTGGTATCAAAGTGAAAAAGAAGACCGCCAGGAAACTTTGGCCTCTATTTTTGGCCCGCCGGGAAAATTTATCGCCCAGAAGGTCAAGGACGACAGCTGGGTAGGGAAAGTTAACCTCAGTTATCAATGGCATAAAAACACCCTGTTATACGGGCAAATCAGCGAAGGATTTCGCCCGGGGGGCGTCAATCAGCCACTGGGTTTTGCCGACAATGCCCCGGCATATAAAGCCGACTCGCTGATTAACTATGAACTGGGCTGGAAGCTGAATTTTAACCATAATCGCGCCCGTTTTTACGGCGCCGTCTATCAAATGGACTGGGACGATATCCAGACCCAGGCCACAGATGAGACAACCGGCGCTTTTACCTTTATCACCAATGCCGGCAAAGCCAGGGCCACCGGGTTAGAACTGGAGCTGAAAACATCATTGGGGGAAAATACAGAGATCTACTCCGGAATTAACCTGCTTGATGCCCGCCTCACACAAGATCAGCCCGGGGCCGGACAACTAGCCTCGGCCGGATTCGACGGCGATCAATTGCCCCACAGCCCAAAATGGTCCGTGGCGATCTCGGCAGATTATCACCTTGACCATGGGCTGGGGCAGGATAACCTGATCCGTGTCGATTTCCGCCAGGTCGGCGATATGGTCACCGCCTTCCCCGGAGATCCCGGTTATTTAAAACTCAATGGCTATAGCAGTACCACGCTGCGTTATCACTTCTCCCTGCAGCAATGGCGGCTGGCGCTTTATATCAGCAACCTGTTTGACCATAGGGAAGCGACCTCGGCGGCCTTGAGCGATCAGGCCATAGTCGCCAGCCCGCTAAGACCACGTACCTTAGGGTTATCCGTTTATTATGACTTCGGCCTGTAATATTTCCCGGTTAAGCGGCCCTAACTGGTTGTTGTCTGCCTGGCTGCTATTTGCCCCGTCTATCGCCGGCGCACAGGAGGCTTGTGCGATTATTCGTGCCGGCGGTGCCGGTGACTGGCCGCCGGTGTCTTATCTGGACCCTCAATCACAGGAAACCAAAGGATATGCCTACGGCTTGATCGGCCGCCTGAGCAGGGAATACGATAAACCGTTTCGCTATTATATTAATATCCCCTGGCCGAGAATGATGTTTATGGCGGCAAACAATAAGATAGATTTGATCGCGGGCCTGATTCCCAGTCCGGAACGCAGCGAACACCTGGTCTTTTCCGAGCCTTTTCATCATATTAACCTCTATGCTTTTGTCGCCAAGAACAGAGATCTGAACATCGAAAAAGTCGAAGACCTGGCCAATTACTGGCGGGTGGAGGGTTACGGCAGCTTTAAGGGCCACAGGATAGAGGAACTGGCCAAAGACAAGACAGTACGGGTTAAAAACGACCGTTTATTCGCCGACATGCTGCATCATAAGCGGGGCGATTATTATGTCTCTTCTATCAGGTCGCAAAAAAAGTGGCTCAGCCACTTTCCCAGGTTCAAAGAAATGAAACGTCTGCCGTTTGTGGTGGAGACCTTAAACGTCTCCATCGGCATTTCCAGAAACACTCCCTGCAAAAACCTGCTCAGGGATATCAACACCCTGGTCCGCTCCTTTAAAGCCAGTAAAGAAGAGACCTCAAGCAGCCCCCCTTAACCTTTTACCGCGCAAACACTCAGGAAACCTTAAACTGCCCCACCAGGGTATTTAACCCGGCAAATTCCTGTTGCAGGCCGTCACAGGCATTCTGGGTTTGCTGCAGATTGCTCACCCCCTGCTGGTTTAATTCCATCAGCTGCAAGATATCCTCATCTATGCTTTTGATCACTGCCGCCTGCTGCTGGGTGGCATCCGATACCGCATGGTTTTCAATATCCACCTGGGTCAGGGACTGGATGATCTGCTGCATTTTTTCATCGGCCAAACCCGCCATTTCCACGCTGGTGGCACTGTTTTCCTGGCTTTGCCCCATGCTGGTAACCACGGCGCCGGTACCGTTTTGCAGATTGTCGATCATCACTTCAATTTCCCCGGTAGCATCCTGGGTGCGCTGCGCCAGCTGGCGCACTTCATCGGCAACCACGGCAAAACCGCGCCCGGCTTCTCCCGCCCGGGCCGCTTCAATGGCGGCATTTAATGCCAGCAGGTTGGTTTGCGAACTGACCCCTTTGATCACATCGAGAATATTGCCGATATTCTGGGCTTCGGTGGCCAGTTTTTCGATTTCACCGCTGGACTGCCCCATAGTCGTGGATAAGTGCTCAATGGAATGAATATTATTGCTCAGGGCATCCACCCCTTCCCTTGACTGCTCCTGCATCGCCGAGGTTAAATTCGAGGCGGTGACCGCATTGGAAGAAATTTCCTGCGCCGAACTGTTAAGTTCGGAGATGGCGCTGGAGACACTGTCGCCCCGGCTCAATTGCTGCTCTGCCATTGCAATCCCGGACAGGGCGCTTTGACGCACGCTGTTGATATGCTGATCCAGGGCTCCGGCAGTTTGATGTACCTGCTTCATGGAATCATGAATGGTATCGATAAAGGCATTAAAATGATGGGATAACTGGCCGATTTCATCTTGCGAGTCTACCGACAAACGTTTGGTTAAATCACCGTCCCCCTGGGAAATATCTTTGATCGCCAGCGTCAGGTGATTGATGGGTTGCATCAGGTGATTAAGCAGCAAATGCAAAATAACTATGGTCGCCACCACACTGATAAAACCGGATAAAATGGCATTGTTTCTTGCCGTCACCATAGGGGCATAGGCTTTGTCGCGATCCAGCACCACGCCGACATACCATTTTACCGACGTAATGCCCTCTACCGGGATAAACGAAACAATTTGTTCCTTCTCGGGAATTTCCACCAGTTCACGGGAAAAACTGGGTTGATAGCCAAAAAGCTCACTGATATTTTTATCCAGATATTGTTTTTGCGGATGACTGAGAATTTTCCCGTTATCACTTACCAGGTAGGCGTAACCCAATTCCAGGAAGTCGATGGCATTAATAATATCGGCAATTTCATCAAGTTCAATATCGCCGCCGGCTGCCCCGATAAAACCGCCGTTATCCTCAATCGGCGCCACCGCAGAAATAATCAGTTTATTCACTGAGGCATCGACATAAGGTTCGGTAAAGGATGACTTGCGATCCTGTTTTACCTGGGTATACCAGGGCCTTTGCCTGGCATCAAAATCATCCGGCAGTTTAATGCTGACATCATCAACAATAAACTCACCGCTGCGCTCCACCCCGACATAAGTGTTTTTAAACAAACCAGCCACTTGCGCCTGCTGCACTGTGGCTAAAATGGTGGCACTGTCGCTGCCTTCCCGGGTACTTTGTGCGATGGCATTGACGATTTGCAGTTTGCTGTTGAGCCAGTTGGCAATATTCCCCGACACCGAGCGAGCAATTTCATTAATACCCCGCTCCAGGTTGGTTTCGGTTTGCTCGTTGATTTTAAGGTAGTGGTAAGCGCTTGATACCGTCAGGGTTAAAATAAGCAAGACCGCTGCGGTTAAGATGATTTTATGGGCAAATTTTAATTGGCTGAACATAACAAAAACTATCCGTTTATCGCCAGGGGCCGACTCAAGCCTGGTTATCCGGCAAGGATAACCAAAGCAATTTCCCTGGCTGTACGCAAAAATACTGTTGATTCATTCTTCACTAATTCACGGGCTGCGTACAGAGATTTTTCTTGTGGATAATTTTTTCGCGCTCGTCGTCCTTAACTTGATACAATAACAGCAGGCCGATATCACCACAGAGAAAAACATGAACGAACAACCCTTTAATCCCTTGCACGGCATTACCTTACAAACCATAGTCACTGAACTGGTGGAGCATTACGGTTTTGAAGAATTAGGGCAAATCATCAAGATACGCTGCTTTACCCACGACCCCAGCATCAAGTCGTCGCTGAAGTTTTTACGCAAGACCCCCTGGGCCCGGACCAAAGTAGAAAACCTCTATATAAAAAATAAACACAAATTCCGTCACTGAGCCCTTGCCTACAAGTAAGTTTCTGTCGTAAATTAACCGGGCAGGAATTAACCTGTTAGCTCAGACTTTGCCGTTTTCAAATTTAAATCGCTTCTCTGTTGTCGAAAACTTTCAGCACACCTCGCCGTTAACCCTGAACAGGGGCTGTGGCTTATTGTGGTTAGCTTGCTTCTCCTTAACTTGTTAAGCATTTAACAAGTGCAGTTCGCAGCGCTAACGCAAACGTTTTCACAACCGGGGAAAAATCGGATAAAAATCAATTAGGACCAAGCAAGGTAAACAATAACTTTTTCTATCAAGTGAGACATTATGCAAATCAACAATCAATACGTTTTAACCTGGCAATGTCCTGATACTTCAGGCGTCTTAGCAAAAGTTACCCATAACCTGTTTGAACACGGCGCTTTTATTACCGAAACGTCCCAGTACAGCGATCCCTATACCGATACCTTTTTTTCCCGTATCGCCTTTGATGACCGCAACCTGAAAGTGCCGTTTGAAGAATTTGTCAGCGCCATCGACGAGCTCGCCAAGCCGCTCAACCTGAGCTATCGCATCCGAAATGCCAACGATCTTCCCAATATCGTCATTGCCGTGTCCAAGGACGATCACTGCCTGGTCTCGTTGTTAACCAAGTGGAAAGCCGGTGTGCTGCCGGTCAATATTGTTGCTGTGGTGTCCAACCACCCGGATTGTCAGTCCCTGGTGGAGTGGCATGGTATTCCCTACCATCACCTGCCGGTCAACAAGGAAAATAAACCCCAGCAGGAAGCCGCCATCCTGGACGTGATGCAAAGCGCCGATGCCGAGCTGCTGGTGCTGGCCCGTTATATGCAGATTTTATCCGACGATATGTGTGTCAAACTCCAGGGCAACGCCATCAATATCCATCACTCATTCTTGCCCAGTTTCAAGGGGGCGAAGCCTTACCACCAGGCCCATGCCCGCGGGGTAAAAGTGATCGGCGCCACCGCCCACTATGTGACCGCAGATCTTGATGAAGGCCCGATTATCGTGCAGGAAGTCAAACCTATTAACCATACCTTCACCGTTGAACAAATGGTGCACTCAGGCCATGACCTGGAAGCCACTGCCCTGTGTCATGCCGTGAAAATGCATGCCCAGCAACGCATCTGCCTCAACGGCGACAAAACCGTTATTCTGGCTTAATAAGGCCAAAGCAAACACGCCGGAACAGGAGTTTTCTTTATCCTGTTCCGGTATCGCGACTATTATTAGTTAATTAATACAGTGCGCTAAGGGATGGTGCTGAAATCAAGTGCAAACCAGACTTCACCCACTTCCTTTGCCCGGCAGAATAAGCCAAGCAATCAAGCAAGATTACAATTATCCTGGTTACCTATATGCAACATAAAAATAAAATTTGTTATCAGATCACCCCGGAAAATATTCATAGTCACCTGTTCAGCGTCGAGATGACCTTTGCCAGCGAACCGGGAAAAAGCTACACCCTGAGTCTGCCCGCCTGGTTGCCCGGCAGTTATATGATCAGAGACTTTGCGAAAAATATCATTGAGCTGAGCGCCATTTCCGCCGATGGCCAAGCCCTGGCTGCAGAGAAAAGCGATAAGCAGACCTGGCATGTTACCGCGACAGATGAGCAAATCAGCCTAAGCTACCAGGTATTCGCTTTTGATCTTTCAGTGCGCACCGCCTATTTAGACAGCCAGCGGGGTTTCTTTAACGGCAGTTCAACTTTCCTGGCGGTAGAAGAGCTGAGCGAACATGCCTGCCAGCTGACCATCAACCCTCCCGGACAAGCCGATAACTGGCAGGTGGCCACCGGCATGCCCCGGGCAACAGGCACAGACAAATATGCCTTCGGCGACTATATTGCCGCCGATTACCATGAACTGATCGACTGCCCGGTGGCCATAGGGATTCTGGATACCTTTGAATTTACCGTCGAAGGCGTAGTGCACCACCTGGTCTTTACCAGCGGCCATTACGGCGACCACCAGCGCCTGGCGGATGATGTCGCTAAGTTATGCCAGCATCATATTAAACTGTTCAGCGAAGCGCCTTTTACCGAGTACTGGTTTATCACCCATTTGCTTGCCAGCGGTTTCGGCGGGTTGGAGCATAAAAACTCGACCGTGTTGCAGGCCAGCCGCTTTGACCTGCCCAACCCGAACAAGCCGGAGGAATTAAGCGATAACTACAAAACTTTCCTCAGTTTATGCTCGCACGAGTATTTCCACGCCTGGAATGTCTGTCGCATCAAACCGAAAGAGTTTGTCCCCTATAATCTGCAAAAAGAATCCCATACCAAGCAGTTATGGGCCTATGAAGGCATCACTTCCTATTATGATGACTTTTCCCTGTTCCGCGCCGGCATTATCCCGTTTGAACAATATCTGGAGCTGCTCAGCAAAACCGCCACCCGGGTTTACCGCGGTGGCGGCGAGCTGAAACAAAGCGTAACCGAGTCCAGCTTTGATGCCTGGACCAAGTTCTATCAACAGGGACCGGATGCGGTCAACAATATCGTCAGCTATTACACCAAAGGTTCGTTAATCGCCTTATGGCTGGATCTGACCATCCGGGACAAGTCCGCCGGACAATACAGCTTGGATACCCTGATGCGGGAATTATGGATCCACTTCGGCCGTCCCGGCATCGGCACCCAGGAAGACGACTTTATCAATATCGCCAATATCTTATGCGGTGAAGATATCAGTGAGCCCTTTAAAGCCCTGCTACATGCCCCGGACCGGGTAGCCCTGGCCCCTTTACTGGCAAAAGTTGGAGTAAGCTTTGAAGCACAAAAATTCAAAAGCCTGAACAGCCTGGACACTACCAGCAGCGATAATTATATCCCTTACCTGGGGGCACAATTTAAAGAACAGGCCGGCGGTTTGAAAATATCTGTGGTGGTGGAGCACTCCCCCGCCGCCAAGGCTGGGCTGGCGGTCAATGATGTGCTCATTGCCGTGGACAACCTTAAGGTCACGGAAAAATCCCTGCAGCAGCTTGGCGAACACTTAAGCGCCGGTCAGGCGGTCAGCTGCTATTATTTCCGCGACGATCAATTGCTTTGCTCTGAGCTGGCTTTTAGCGACTCACCGCTGTCGGCAATCAAGATCAGCGTAACCGATGCCGAGCTGGCCGCCAGCTGGCAGAACATCATTACCTGAGCTATCCGAAAAAAGGCTAAAACACCATAGCCATCAAGGGGTGTACAGTTATTTGTACACCCGTATTAAATAGCTGACGCCTGCCCAGGCAGTTAACTGACGCGAAAATTTTGGGAAAAATACACCTTTATGGTACAAACTAACGCCATGAGGACAACTAACCCCCCGGAATATTATGATTAATTTAAAACGCTTTCATCATGTGGCCTACCGCTGCATCGACACCAAAGAAACGGTTGAATGGTATAAAGACAAGTTAAACATGGAGCTTACCGTTGCTATCGCGGAAAACGAAGTACCGTCAACGAAAGCGCCGGATCCTTATATGCATACCTTCTTAGATGCCGGCATGGGCAATGTCCTGGCATTTTTCGAGATCCCCAACTCTCCGAAAATGGGCCGTGACGAAAACACCCCGACCTGGGTGCAACACATCGCCCTGGAAGTGGAAGATCTTGATGCCCTGGTTGCCGCCAAGGAAGAGCTTGAAGGCAAAGGCGTAGAAGTACTGGGGCCGGTAAACCACGGCGTGTTTAAATCTATCTATTTCTTCGATCCCAACGGTCACCGCCTGGAGCTTGCCGCCAATACCGGCACACCCGAGCAGTTTGCCGAACTCAAGCGTGTGGCACCGCTAATGGTAGAAGAATGGTCACAAACCAAACGCGCTCCCAGGCACGCTGCCTGGTTACATGAACAGGATTAACAGCCGGATGCGGCTACATTTGGGTTACATTTAAAAATGACCTGAAATTCAGCCGATTTTCGAGTGATATTTTTGAAAAAACCAGCAAGCCATTTGCTGGTTTTTTTGATCTGCCGATCTGCGCGCAGACGGCAGCGGTATTAAGTTGTAAAGAATTCAGACACTCCTGAAAAATCGGCAAATAAACGAAGTTTTTCGTATAAAAAGACAACAAATCAACTGTAGGATAACAACTTAAAAGTTTGTGAGACATTCGCCATTAACGGATTTTTTTCTAATTCACGAAAGATTTATTTACATTTTTTTTACCAGTAAAAACAGGCAAGTAAGATTTTCGCGATAAAAAAACGTTAAAAAAGTTTCATTTATAACTTGCTGCCGAGCTCATCTCGGGTAAAGTATTGAACAGCTGCTCAGGCAGCAAATAATAAAAACAGGGAACTGATATGCAAGGAAAGCAATCGTTTATTCGCATTTTGAATAAATATTTTTGAATAAGGATGGTTTATTCAATATCAGGATGATGTACTTTTTAGGTTCAAGAGGACCTTATGGACAGCCAATAAGGCGTCAGGAAGACCAAGAATAAAAAAATATAGTACGGAAGCATTAAAAACAAATAGGAAGCGTTCAGAGATTACAGGGACTGTGCTAATAGGTTGGGAAACCGGTTATATCGGAAACTAAAAGTTGTAGGCAAAGCCTGCAATGATAATCTCCAGAAGCGATGGCAATGGCCATCGCTTTTTTTCTTTATACGCTTTTATTTTTCTATTGGCTGTTAATGTCGTAAAATACCCGCCTTAAACAGTAGCAAGATTATTTTCCCTATGACTCGTAAAAAGAAATCCAGAAAGCCGGGAGTCGGCTCCATCGGCATAGTCAAAGACGACAAAACCAAAACAGCGCTGCGCAGCGATAAAAAACCCAAGAAGCAAACCGGCAACAAGCCGGGCAACCGCCAGACTGAAGCGAAAAAGAAAACTAAAGGCTCTCAGGGGTCAGGCATCAAAAAAGATCCGCGCCTGGGCAGCAAAACCCCGATAGCCTTAGGTAAACCGGCCCAGCCGATGACGAAACAGCCGAAGAAAGCCAGGGTCCAGGCCTCGCCTATCGCCGCAATACGTGACGTAGAGCCGGATACCTCGTTAGAGCAGGAGCTATATGCCATTGAAGAAGATGCGCAATTACAGAGCATTCTCGAAAAGCAGGAAGACGAGGTCGCCCTGAGCGAAGCCGAAGTCGACTACTTCAATGAAAAAATGACCCGTCACCAGCAATTGCGTGAATTACTCGGCTGGGATGATGAAGACGAAGAGAGCGAAACCGCTCAGAAAACGTCATCTGAAGACGAGCTTTGGGATAAGTTCGATAACAGTGATCTGTCAGAATTCGAATAAAGGATAAACCATGTCCACCCCCTGGTTAATAGCCATTATCTTTGCGGTTATCATCATAGCCGCACTGGCATTTTATGCCGGTAAATTATTGCGCCAGCTAAAACAGCAAACCCTGTTGCAGCAAGAAGCCGAGCAAAGACATCAGGCCGCCCTGAGCGAGCATGATGCTAAGGTGCTTAACAGCGTGATCATCATAGTTCGGGCGATGAAAGAAGAACAATGCGATTACAGCGAAGGTTGCTGGCGTTTAAGCGTGTTATTGGACTCATTAAAGAAGAGCACTGCACTGGATCAGCAATTTCCTGCTATATTTGAATTATATAATCGCATAAAGCATTTGACGATTTTAGATGAGCGTAAACAACTCGCTAAGCAGCAACGTATGAAGCAGGATCTGGAACGTATGAAGGTAGAAGCCGAATTACGGGATAAGGTAAGCCAGGATCTTGAACTCTTACATCAGTACGCCAACGAGCGCTACCAGCTGCTAAGGAAATAATTTCGGCGCTGCTCACCTAAATCGTCCGGTACTTTGTTCAAACAATTCTGGTGAAAATTCTACTCTGTTAATTTTGTCCGCCGGCTTAGCTCCATCAGCCGCAACAGCATTAATAAGCCATGAATACAAGCCAGAGAGACTTTGAGGGGCACATTATGAGTGAGCAACTGAAAACACAATTTACCCAACGCATTGTCGCACTTCAACAACGCATAGATTCCATCCACCAGGACTTTGCCGAAGGACGCAATGCCGACTGGTCGGAACAAGCGGGAGAGAGGGAAAATGACGAAGTCCTCAACGCCCTGGAATCTGAAGCGAAAATAGAAATTCAACAATTGTCCAATGCCATTACCCGCATCGATAGCGGCAATTATGGTATCTGTCTGGAATGCGGCGAAGAAATTGCCGAGAAAAGATTGCATGTGCAACCCGCGGCGATTAAATGCATTCAATGTGCCGATTAATTCGGGCCCTTTTTCCTCCCGATTAAAGAAAACCCCGGCCTCAAGCATCAAAGGAATGAGCTTGAACGGCGCCTCATTTAAACAGCCTGCTAAAAGCCAGTTTATAAACCATTAAAAACCCTACAAAGTTTAGGCTTTTTTACCTAAGCTTGCGCTCGATCAAGGTGTAAATATCGGCAAAAGCTATACTGTGTTCCTGAATTTTGCACCCTGCGTTTTCTATGGTGAATACAATGCAAGTGAGCCAGTTTTTCGACAACAAACTGCTGAAAAAATACAATACCAGCGGCCCAAGATACACTTCCTATCCGACCGCGTTGGAATTTAACGATCAATTTAATCAGACGGACCTGATCCATGCCATAGAAGAATCGGAAAACCGCGAACTCTCAATCTATGTGCATATCCCTTTTTGCCACAGCCTTTGCTATTACTGCGGCTGCAACAAAATCATCACCCGTCACCGGGAGAAAGCCGATACCTACCTAGAATATCTGGCAGCAGAAATCTCATCTCGCGCCGCCTTATTCACCGGTTATACCGTAAAGCAGCTACATTGGGGCGGCGGTACGCCAAGCTTTCTGACCCATGAACAAATTACCCTGCTGGTCACCCTGCTGAAGAAAAAATTCAATTTCTCCGACGAGCTGGAAATGAGTATCGAAATAGACCCCAGGGAAATCGAACTCGACCTGGCGCAGCACCTGTTTGATCTCGGCTTTAACCGCCTGAGCATAGGGGTACAGGACATAGATCTGAAAGTACAGCAGGCCATTAACCGGGTGCAGGATACCGATTTTATCCACCAGTTTATCCGTGAGGCAAAAGCGGTCGGCTTTAAATCCATCAATATCGATTTGATCTATGGCCTGCCCCACCAGAACACAGATACCTTTACCCGCACCCTGAACAAGGCCCATGAAATGGACGTAGACCGAATTTCCCTGTTCAGTTACGCCCATCTGCCCAGCCGCTTCGCCGCGCAAAGAAAACTGCGGGACGAATGGCTGCCCAGTGTTGATGAAAAATTTGCTCTGATGAAGCTAGCCATCGAAACCCTGTGTGGCTTCGGTTACGACTTTATCGGCATGGATCATTTCGCCAAACCCGATGACGAACTGGCCATCGCCCAGAAAAACGGTACCCTGCACAGAAACTTCCAGGGCTACACCACCAAAGGCAATTGTGATTTACTCGGCCTGGGGGTCTCCGCCATCAGCGCCATCGGCAGCAGCTACAGCCAGAACGTTAAAGAGCTCAACAGCTACTACAAACAGATAGAAAGCAAACAGCACGCCCAGGAAAAAGGCCTGGCATTGGCCGAAGATGACCTAATCCGTGGAGAAGTGATCCGCGAACTGATGTGCAATCACTATGTCAGCAAAAAAACCATCAATGACAAATTCGGTATCGACTTTGACGATTATTTCAGTGATGACCTGCCAGCGCTCAGCACTTTCATCAGCGACGGCTTGCTCACCAATACCGACGAAGCCATCACCGTCAGCCAGAAAGCACGGTTATTGATCCGCAACATCTGCATGACCTTTGATGCCTATATGAAAGAGCAGCGCAATCACCAGCGTTTTTCCCGGGTGATTTAACCGCCAACGAACCAAAGCGAGCTAAAAGGCACCGGAAGTTTTCTTTCAGTGCCTTTTTTATTTTTCTCTTCCAGGACAGAGAAAAAGCAACAAAATCCAAAAAAAACCTTCCTTTAACAGCACTGATTTAAGCAGCCGAAAAACAGCTATTTCTTTGATGAAATATCTGCCACCAGCAGAAAAGTCAGAGAAAAAGCCCTAAAAGCACAAATAAAAAGCAAATAGACAAAAAAAGTAAAAAAAATTTTAAAAGGCCCTTGTCAAAGCCCGAATACCGATATAGAATCCGCGCACTGCTTGAGAACAGCAGTCGACACACCTCAGTGGTGGCTATAGCTCAGTTGGTAGAGCCCCGGATTGTGATTCCGGTTGTCGTGGGTTCAAGTCCCATTAGCCAC
>NZ_CANDNZ010000014.1 GCF_947387555.1 Thalassomonas sp. RHCl1 | reverse complement strand
TTTGAAACTGCGGAAGTTTCTGAATCGCATTGGTTAAAGTTAGCTCTGGGGAAACAACAGTTAAAGCGAACATAGCCTGATTTAACCAGCAATCTAGTCTTTATTAATAGTGCTATCCCACCAATAAAGGAGAGCACTCACTTCAATATTTTTCATTACTTCATTGTTATTAGCTAACAAGCAAAGTCGCAACCCCTGAGTGTCATTACCACACAGAGGTTGCTAACCAAAAACGAACTTAACAGGAGTCCGTCATGGCTAAATATCATCATACGTCAGAGCCAGCCCCGGCAAAAGTAAAATATCCCCTCCATCGCCACCTTACCGTCAAGGAAACTTTTTGCGAGTCGCCGGTGAAGAACTGCGGCATAGGTCTTAACACTATGTCTGTTAATCTTGAACCTTGTGTTGTGCTCAGGGGCAAATGGCTGAGAAAGGCCGGTTTTGCTATCGGGCAGAAGGTAGATGTGGTAGTCAATCAGGGGGAAGTGGTTATTACCCCTAAACAGGCTTGTTTAGGTCGCCCTGCTGAAAACTAGAACCGGGAAATAGAAAGCTAAGCTATTGTGCCTGCAACCAGGCACAATAGCTTTAAAATTGGCTAAAAGCTTATTGTTAAGTAGCTGTACTGGAATATATAAATATACGAAAAGTAGTATCTGGGATGATGCCTCAGGCCATGCAACATTATGGGACGGTAATTTTTGTGCCGATAAATGCTATTTTCCACAATCAAGTAAGGTGATGTTATGGATGCTCGAATAATAATTTCCCTGATGTTCCTTTGTACTTCCTGTGCAGTAATCAAAGAAGAACCTGTTTATACTGATGAACTTAAATATGCAGTGTCGTATTGCCTGAGCAAGGCTTATTCTGATTCTGTTTTTTCGAAGGATGCCGCGTATGTTTCAGGAGCGTATTTACAAAAGGGAAAGTATGGTTTGAATGTATATGAATCAATTCGTGAGTTTGTTGATTTATACCGACAAGAAGCATACAACAGCAAACATAACCGCAACCTTGCCGTAATGCAGTGTGTAGACTTGTCAACTTCATCTGAATTGCGGATGCAGTTAAGAAAAATGATTAACGGAAGTGCTACTTAAAGTTAATGTCCGGCAAAGTCAGGGATAGTTCTTTTTCATTGCAAGATCTTGTTTTCTCTGCTGCTTTTGTTGTTTGCTATCCCATTCGTGAAAGCCGCTCCCCATCAGGCCTGCTTGAGGGAGCTATCTTCGGAAACCACAGGGGCAGCAGAGACCGTTTGGCTAAGCTCTTTTTGTATTGCGTTAACCGCCTTCACTATGACATCGACGTCGATATCACTGATATGGTCTTTTTTCTTGCTGGTATAAACGACCTGTGTGGTTTTGCTGGCTGGTGGTGCCCAGTAAGGCTTTTTTTGCCGCATCATGGCAATGAGCGGGCGTTTGGTAGCGGCAGCAAAATGCATAATGGCGGTTTCTACGGTGATCACCAGATCGGCCTGGGCGATCAGTGAAGGCAACTCAAAAAAGTGGGACTGTGCTGTGAATACTACCACTTGGAACGGTTGCAATTCCGGGCTTGATTGTACCGCCTTTGATATCTCTTCCAAATGATCTTGGGTGATATTGATAATGAAGCGGGTATCGGGATTGAGTTGACCCAGTTGATAAATCAATTCAAATAGTTGCTTTTGTTGCCAGTCACGTTTTTTGTCGGTTGATAAATGGTTTAAAAAAATAACCGGCCCTTGGCGGGCGGGAGCCGAAAATTGTTTCATCAGCCAGGTAGAAGCACGGGATACAGACAATGGCGGAAGATTCAGTGTCGGCATCATCTCCGGGGACGTTAATGTTATACCTGAAATGGCCTGTATGATCTGATAATACCTGTCGGTTACATGGTAATTTTCAGGCAAGGCTTTTTTATTCAGTTGACAGGTTTTATCGCTGTGGCGAAAGTCCCATTTGTCTAACAGGCCATAATAGCGGCTGCTGCCTTTATAGGTGGCGATAAAGGCATCCGGACTGATTTCCCTGGCGAGGGCCGAATATTGTCGGCCCCGGTTGCCGCCCTGAATAATAATCAGATCATAATTAAGCTTTTGCGCCCGGTTGATTTGCTGTCGTTGCCGGGCCGCTGAGTCGCAGCAACCATAGCTTCTGGTAAAATCCGTTTCCGCTTGGATCCATTGCTCTATGGTTTGGCTACGTAATAATCGCCAGCTTTGGTTGTTGTTGCGATTATCGTCCTGCCAGATATCCAGCTCTATATGCGGATATTCGGCTTTGATTTTACCGAGAAACGTTTTTAGGTAGAGAAAATCGCCAAGCGCCAGTGGTGACATAAACAATACGCGTTTCGCCCGTTGGAACTGCTGTGAGGAAATTAAAGGCATATCAGGATACCTTTTAATGCGCCAGGCTGGCTTGCTGATGTGTATAGGCGGCGTAATTTACATATAAGCGGGCTCATGACAATCCTCCTTTTCGTCCATAAAAAATAATCAACTCCGAGTTCGTTGATAATTCATTGTCACTCAATAAAACGCTACGTGCCCTTTAGCAAGGAAGCATATTTAACTGCCGGGGTGAGCACGAACAAGATTCTAATATACCAAGTATTTCTCTGCTGTACCAGCCAAGTGCAAAAGAGAAAATGCGGGTGAGGCGTGATAAAAACTAAGGTTTTAGCGGTAAGTAGAAAGTATGAATTTTTTGTGATTGTTGAGGGGCTAATAGACTTAGGCTTAGCCCGAAAATAACTGTAATCTTAAGTTATTTTCGGGGGCTAATGGTCGCTTGCTGTCAGTCGTTTGTGCCATTGTTGCTGCCGGGTAATGTATCAAGGTGCCTTTCTTTGGCCATTTGCTGCCAGCTGTCGTCATAAATAAAGTCGAGGTAGCGATCGCCGTGGTCCGGCAACAAGGTTAAGATACGGCTGCCTTCGGGGATCTCCGGCAATAATTTTTCGATGGCGGCGATGGCTGAGCCGCTACAGGCGCCGGCGAATATGCTTTCGTAGTCAAGCAGATTATAACAGGCCAATGCCGACTCGTAATCGTCAACATCCACCATACGGTCTATTTCACTCAGTTCCAGCACATTTGGCACCCGTTCTTCGCCGAGCCCGGGAATTTCTCCGGGGCCGCAAGGTTCGCGGAAAAGCAGCGAATCCCGGATTTGGACCGAGATAATTTTCAGTTCCGGGAATGCCTGCTTCAGGCGGCGGGAGATGCCCATCATGGCGCCTAAGGTGTTGGCATCCATAATCAGGTAGTCAAGGGGGCTGTCAACCTGGCGGATAATTTCTTCGCCTTCGCCGTAAAAATGACTTTGCCAATTATGGGGGTTGCTATACTGGTTCAACCAGACGGCATTGGGGATGGCTTTTTCCAGTGATTTTACGGTTTTTATCCGCGTCAGCAAATAGTGGTTGTTCTCATCCCTTTCTTTCACCTGGATAACATTGGCACCGTACAGCTTGAGCATTTTCAGGTTATTGGCAGGAATTTGCGGATCCACTACCGCGGTGAAGGCCAGGCCGTGCAGTTTACACTGCATTGCCAGTGCCAGTGCCATGTCGCCGGATGAACTTTCTATGATATGGCTGTTTTCGTTAATTTTGCCTGATTTAAGTCCTTGCTCCAGCATATATTTTGCCGGTCTGTCTTTAATACTGCCGCCCGGATTGAGTAATTCCATTTTTGCCAAAACTTCAACTTTGCTGTATTTGAATAGTTTTGACAGCCTTACGATGGGAGTATTCCCAACGCAGGAACCTATATTGTCCTTCATGATCGTATCTCCAAACTGGCCGTTGTGTAATGAAAAAAGTAGTAAGTAAACAGATACTAACTTCTGAGCCGATACGATCAAATGCCATTTGCAGTGCCTTTGAAGTAAATCAATAAACGGGTGAAGATAGCCCTGTTTGGTGAACTTAATGGCTGGAATTTGCTCTTTTCTAGTCTTATTTCCTGACGGATATATCAGGAAGGTGTCGGCTGAGAAAATTCGCTGAAAAAAGTGAACATTGAATAAACTTTTTAGCCGGGTAAAACGACTTAATAAACAGGGGGATTTTTACCACTAAAAAATAAGGAGATAAAATGAATAAACTACTTAGCGTGAACACTTTAGTTGTCACTTTGCTGCTTGTGGTATTGGCTGCTCTGCTGTACAGCAATCATCAGGTTACGGCGCAGAATCAGCTTTTACACAACCAGGTGAGCCAGTTAAAAATGCAGGTTTCTGCAATGAAAACGGGCGCTGATAAAATACAAAGCCGTCTTGACAGTATTGAGCAACAACTCCAGGTGGGTGTGCATCCTTTGCTTGCCGGTAAAGCTAATAAAGGGTAATTGGGGAGATTTTTTGACAGTTAACCATGAGCTATTCGAATACGGCCAACAAATTTTAAAAGAGCAGCCTTTTAGTTATTAGGCGCGAGATTAACCCTGTTAACCGAGGGCAATGCCGGGCTGAGCTTAGCTATACGCCATGAGCTTAAGCAAAACCATGGCTTTGTCCATGGCGGTGTGGTCAGTTATCTTGCCGATAACTGTATTAGCTATGCCGCAACTTCTGTGTTTGGTAACTGTGTGACTTCTGAGTATAAAGTGAATTATGTCAGACCGGCTTTGGGAGAACCCCTGGTGGCGGTTGCTTTGGCTACCATTAATAAAGTGACGTCGTCAGCATAAAGCAGTAAGAAAAATCGAAGTAGTTTCGGCTCATAAAACTACTTCAAAACTTTGTACTTGTTATTATTTGCTTGTTATTTTTATCCTGCTTACCAGCTTAAGGTATTCTCATTCAAGGTTAACTCCCTTTGTTGCGGCGGGCTCAGATCATAAAGCCATACTTCTGCCAGATAGGTTGGTTGTTGGCTTAAATGGGTAAACTCCTGATTAAATTGTCCTTGCTGTAAATTACCGGCGACAACCCGGCTGTCGGCTATGGGGTAATATTCACCCGAGGGCAGTTGCCGGTAATCGCTATATAAAGAAACATAAGCCCTCTGCCCGGCATACTCATCAAGCGTGACGGTTAAGCTGACTTGCGTTTTTGTGGTAAAGCTAAAATCATCATCAATCACCAGGCTTTTTAACTCACTGACAGGATCAGGGGTTTCTTCCTGTTCTATGATGATGTTTTCAGCCGGTGTCGGGGTCACATTACTTTCACTGTCCGAGCCGCCACCTCCGCCACCGCAGGCGCTGATCATCCCAGCCCACAGGCAGGGGAAAATCAGGTTGAAAGGCCACTGTTTCGTTTGTTTGTCTGTGGTATTAAGTAAACTCATAAAACCTCCGTTGACGGCGCTGTTAATGAAAAAGGTACTGGCTGTCCGACTGATCGGCATCAAACCAGCTGGTGGCGGATCTGCCTTTTGATTCGGCAAACTGCCGAAATTGCGGGTAGGCCTGTAAAATGGTTTTTCGCTCGCTCGGCCATTGCCACTGATCAACCACTTCAAGTGCCCAGGGCAGGTTATTCGCGTTGCGGAAATAACGCCCGCTGGCGATGTCGCTGGTATCGTCGCCCAGACCGAAATAACCGGGGTTGAATTTTTCTGTCGGCGGCTTATCGGCTAAATGGATTTCCAGCTCACGCCCCGGTTGATAGTTGAAAATATCGCCGTGGTAGAGGCCCGGGGTGCCGAAAATAAAAGGGTCGTAGGGAGCCGCCGGCATTTCGCTTAAGGCTACCGGCGTGATAAACGGGATGCTGACCTGAAAATTAAAGCTGGTGGCTTGATCGCAGCCTATTTCACTGCGGAAAAAGCGGCAAATGCTATCGGCATGCTGCCACAGATCCTGGCTGATCGCTATGACCGCATTGCTGGTGCCGGATTCGAGGATGTCATAAGTATCGGCGCCATTGGTGCCGCTATAGGCTTGCCTGATATTGTTGTGTAATAATCGCAGGGTTAGCGGATTGACATTGCTGCTGGCAATATTGGGTAATTGTATGGCAAACCCGCTGTGGTATTCGGCTCCCAACGCCTGCAACTGACCAGAAATATCGACGCGGATCACCTTGTTTTCACGTATCACTTCTGTGATGCGGTAGCGAAAAACCACATCATTCATGTCATAGTCGTCGGTTTCCGGCCATTTATCTTCATAAGCCAGAGTTACCCAGCTGTTTTCCCCGGGATAATGGCGATAGCTGATATCCGGTCGGGAAATATTGATGGCATGATCTTCCACTTCTCCGCTGCTGCTGCCGCCGCTGTAGCTTAAGCCGCTTTGCTGGCTGAACCTGAACCGGCTCCAGCTGCCGCCCTCAATGGCGCCGTCGGGGATGCGCAGGGCCAGATTATTATAACCGGCGGTTAATTGGATGTCGGTAAAGCTTTGCTCGTTTTCATCGTCGAAATCACCGTCACGGTTCCAGTCAAACCAGGCATTTAATACTCCGTTATTGGAGGCATAAACACGGATCACGGCGTCGAGACCAATTTCCAGGGCGGTGACAAAGTTAACCCCGTCTTCATCGTCATAACTTTGGCCGTTAACCTGGCTGGTGTCGTCGGAATCAGAGCCGGTGTACCCGTCATAATCGCCGTCTGGAGCTGTTAAGCCTAAGTAGGTTTCACCGTCGAGTAAATGCCGGGCGCCGTTATCTGCCAAGGTAGTGCCATAACTGGCGGGGGCATCGCCAAAATCGATAGTAGACTCGGTATCGGTATCAATCAGCGGTGCACTGGCACAGCGGGCGCCGTCATTTTGATTGGAGCTGGGGCCGTCGGCGAATTTGACCGCTTCGACATTAACAGCCATCAGCTCTGCTGAACTGGTACTTTGCGTTAACGAAGATAAATCGATGCGGTATATCTGCCCGTCCTGATTACGGGATAAATAAAAGTAACCGTTCACATCAAAATAAACTGCGCCGAAGGTGCCGGTTTCGCCGGTATTGCCGATGGCGAGGGCATTGCCGTTATCCGGGTTAAACTGATATAAAATGCCGCTGTTGTTATCTACCCCATATAGCTTTTTATCGTTTGGGTGAAAGGCAAAGTCCGTTAATCGTACCCCGGCATCGGCAGTGATCAGCTCGGCAGTTAGCGGTGCGCTGCTGTCACCGTCTAACGGGCTAAGATCTACTTTATAAAAGCCGGTGCTTTTCCGGTACAGGTAATAAATATGGTTGGCAACATCACCGACATAAAAGGTGGTTTGTGCAGGCAGACCGCTGAGGTTTAATGTTTCAATTTGAAAGTCGCTGCCCAGACGTACCATCTGGAAATTCGTGGTATTAAAACCGTACAGATACCTGTCGGTTTCGTTAAAGCCCAGCCCGTTAATATTGGCATGCATACCGGGATCATCTTCTATCATCTCATAGCTGCCGGTGACCAGGTTGACGCCATAACTGGTGACCGGCTTGCCTTGAAATAAAAAGGCTTTGCTGGGGCAATGGCTAAAGGGGGCTGCCTTTATCCCGGTCGTGATAACAATGAATATTAAAACCATTAATAGCAAACGATACATCATAGCCATACTCCTTAAATTGAATAGTTTTGTCTTTCAAATGGCGGGCCAAGTCTTAAGTTGTTGTTTTTATGTTTTTTTTGTGAGGGTGATGGCTTTGCTTTCCGGTAAAATGGCAACTTGCATTGCAGACTGCAATTATTTCCATTTCGTAGGCTGTAAGCAGAGCTCAAGAAAGCTTTAACTGACGGTAAGCCTTGCTGTCATGCTTAAGTTTGCTCTTTTATATTGATTTTTGCTGTTGACAGTATTGTTGTTGGTGATTGCTTACTGTTGTCTTTATGCTTGTTATGGTGTGGGTGTTGGCAAAGTTGTGATCAATTTGTGATATAAAAGTATACTGTTGTGATGACTTTATGGTGTTATATAACCGTTAATAAGGGATATAAGGTATACCGAATACTGTATATGTTAATGGAATAAGCAGGAGTAGCAATGGACCGTTTTTTATCAATGAAAGTTTTTGTGCGTATTGTGCAACTGAGCAGTTTTACTGCTGTTGCCGCAGATATGGAAATGACCCAGTCTTCCGTCAGTAAGAGGATGGCGGCACTGGAAGCGAGTTTGGGCACTAAGCTGATTGTCAGAAATTGTAGAAAAATTCTGCTTACGGAAGCCGGTTCACAATATTACAGTGATTGCCTGTCAATATTAAAGGAGCTGGATACCGCCGAAGCCCAGGTAAAGGAATTTAGTTTACAACCCAGAGGGAATTTAAGGGTGAGCCTGCCGGATAGTTTTGGCCGCTTATATATCGTGCCATTTTTGCCTGATTTTAAAAAGAAATACCCGGATATTCATCTTGATGTCAGCTTGATCGGGCATAAGGTGGATATGATCAGCGAAGGGCTGGATGTTGCCATACGTATCGGCAAACTGGAAGACTCTAACTTAATTGCCCGGAAAATTGCTGCCTGCCAACGGGTGATAGTCGCAAGTCCGGGTTATCTCAAAACCTGGGGCATGCCCGAAAAAGTTGAGGATTTACAGTATCACCAATGCCTGTTATTCAGCAAACGGAAAGGGTTTAATCATTGGCACTTTACCTACCGGGGGAAAGAAATAACCGCGGCCATTAACGGCGTGATGAAGTCGAGTTCAGGGGATGTGATCCGTGAATGTGCGCTCGGCGACTTAGGGGTTGCGGTATTGCCTAAGTGGCTGGTACATAAAGAGCTGGCGCAGGGACGTTTGGTTGCGATTATGGCTGATTACCAGCCTTTAGAATTTCCTATTCATGCTATCTATCCGCAGAATCATTTTGTGCCACTGAAAGTGAGGTGTTTTATCGAGCATTACCAGCAGATTTTGTCGCAAAAATCGATTATTGAGCAAATTTATCATTAGGCTTTTCGGTATTTTTCAATATAGGTTGTTAATTTCCAAGAAGATATTTTCATCATTCCCGTTTCGAATTTTAGCTATTCCGTCACAGGTGTTTATTTTTCCTACGAAGGTTTTAATAATATCTGCGTCGTTGATTAAGTGAGCAATTAAGCCTATCCCTGTATGTATTGGTATATCGGCATATGGCAGGTTTCGCTTTACTTTTTCAACTACGTTTTTACTCGTATTCAGTCAGGGTGCGCTCAAAATAAAGGGGATGATTTTGAGTGGTTTTCACAAGGAATGACCAGGGAGTTAAACAAAGGAATCAAAAGCATATCTATGGGAGTGTTGTCTCATCGGTTGTTGCTTTTGAAATTATAAACAGCCTGCAATAAGTGGTTGCATCAGATGTTTTAGTGTCAGTTTGGGTGGTTATTTTATTGCCCGAACAGACATTCTGCCAACGGCGTCGTGAGCCACGCCGTTAACAGGGATGCCGTTGTTTTTGCAGGCTAAAATC
This sequence comes from Thalassomonas sp. RHCl1, assembly GCF_947387555.1. Lineage (GTDB taxonomy): Bacteria > Pseudomonadota > Gammaproteobacteria > Enterobacterales > Alteromonadaceae > Thalassomonas. Next base: position 145,746 of record NZ_CANDNZ010000014.1, on the reverse strand, counting down.
AGGAAAAGTTATAATAATGAAAAAGATACAAAGGATAAGTCATAAGTTAATTCGTTCAACATTCGCGCTGTCGATTATCGGCGCCAGCATTTTATCTCAGGTACAGGCTGAAACCACAGTTGACCCGGTGCATTATGATACCGTGATCGGGGCTAACAGTCAGTTTATCGACCTGGGTTCGGACGAGTTTTTATTACAGCAGGAAGAGTGGTACACCATTCAGGCCTATGTGGAAGAAGCATTACGTTTACCCGTTACTGAAACGTCTATGATCAATGCCTTTGGTATACCCTCAGATGTGCCTTTTACTAACTTCCAGGCGTTACTGGAAGAATATCAGGAAGTGAATACCACCGCAGATTCCTGGAACCGGACGATTTATCCCAGCATGGTGAGCCTGGCATTGAAGCTCAGCAATTATGCCGATACCCACAGTTTATTTATTGCCCCGTTATTAGATGCCTTAGTGGCGATGAAAACGGCGGCTTTGACCCAGGATCTGGCAGGTGCCGAAGTACAAAGACAAACGGCAATCGCCTTATTGAATATCTTGAAGTCTTATGCGGTCGCCCGCCAGGAAGATACCGCCAAGGCGGAAACCGATCTACTTAATTTTGCTGCCGATATTGCCCTGCAAAGCGGCCAGTTGGATCAACTGCGTACAACCCATTCAGAATACCTGCTTGATGACGGCAGCGACCTTAAACGCCGGATTGCCGAGATCCAGACCCGGGTGGCCCAGCTAAATGCCGACTATGACAAGTACGTCACCATAGCCGCGACTACAGTCACTTATGCCTGGGTGCCCTTTTACGGAATTTTAGCCGCGGCTCCTGTTGCCGGGGTTTATGGCGATAAAGCGGAAAAAGCACGTAAAGAACGCAACCAGCTAAAAGATGATATCAAAGAGCTGGAGAAAGAGCTGAGCTATAAAGAAAATGTTTATGTCTCCTACCAGGAGTCCTACAAAAGCATTATCGGCATAGAAAATAAAGTGCGCGCCGCTATCCCCCATGTCAATAAATTAAAGGGTCACTGGCAGGGCATTAACGCCGATTTCGATACCATGTTAGAGCTGATTAGTTCAACCGAAGGTGCCAACGGTCTGGAAAATGCCATTGCGCTGGTGGGCAGCATTACCGCACAAATCTCTGTGGCGCAAATTCAAACAGAATGGCAGGAAATCTCTGCTAAAGCGACTAAGTTTGCTCAAAATGCCTACATAGTGGTTAGCGACGAAGCGCTGTAATTAAGGATGAATACCTAAGCCGCACCGGGATGCAAAACTGCAGCGGCATTGCGGCTTAGGTAAATGAGTCAGTGACTACTGACGTATGTTTTTTTGGCCAGATCAATAGCCCGTTTACCAATACTTGCCTGCTACAAAGAAGCCGTGCTCATAACTGTTGAGTCATGGCGGGGTTTGCTTTGTACCAAGCCGGGTATTTGTGCTCCTGCTATGTTTTAGTTTTCTTTGCTCACTCCCAGGAGTTTGTAACTAATCTTCGCGGTTGTATTTCAGGTGCCTGTTGCTGAGCGCTTAATTAAATAGCGCTTATCGACAAGTGTGGTAACGGATTGTTGTTTTGGCCTGATCAAGGAAAGTTTTATGCGTAAATTATTGATACCAACCGCCTTATTATTATCAGGCATGCAGGCCCAGGCGACCGACTGGACCGACTTATATGGTTTAACCGAACCGGCAAATCTGCCCCAGAAGTTTTTTGCTAAAAAGGAACATTTAAGTGCTTCGTCTATGGTGACGGCGGATCTCTATGTTAACTTAAGTGAGGCGCTGTTTAATCCGCAAATCGGCGCTAAAAAGCCGGCAACGATCGTCATTGTTGCCGATACCGTGGAAATTCCCGATAACTTTGCTATTAACCTGAAAAATCAGTCACTATTTATTTATGCCCGACGCATTATCGGCAGCGGCAGCGGTACCATCTCCCTTGATGGCGGCGCCAACAGCAGTGAACTGGTGGGGGTTTTTGCCCAGGAAGTGAGCGCCAGTTTAAGCACTATCGCTTTTTTTCCTGACGGCAGTTATAACCTGGACAATATCGGCGGTCATGAGCTGGGTAACGGCGAGTTAATTACCGTGCTGGCGGGGCAACATCAAAAGCAAACGGTAAGCGGCGATTTAAGCGGCTACTTACAGCAAAATGTCGAAGGCCATCAGCAGGTGTTTGAAAAAGCCTTTGATATGGCGGCTTCTATCTATGATCAAAACCCCGCTTTAAGTATCAGCATGCTGACCTGGGTGGAGAAAAGCTTACGCGCCTCTCCCGTGGTGTTAGAGCAAAATCCGTTTATTGCCAACCTGTACACGCAAGCGGCTAACTTAAAGCAGTTCGTCGAGTTCTCCAACCGTGGAGACAACTATGTCCCTTATCTGGACCGTAACCTGTATCAGTCTACTTATGCCAGCTACCTGGATACCATGCAGGACTACCAGGGACAATTTGAACGCTTTTCAGATCAGGGCAAAGAGGTTGCGGTACGCAAAGCCGATGCCGAACTGATGCTGGCCAATATCAATGATGCCATGGTGGCGGAAGCCGCAATTGCCGAGCAGGCACAGCAAAATATCAGCGAACTGGAGACATCGTTAGCGGCGATTCAGGAGCAGTTCACTGCCCAGGAAGTCAGTGTCTTCACTACCCGCTCTGCTTTTTTGGTCGGCCTTGAAAACTGGAAAACAGAGCAGGAGCTGAAAGTGGCGCTGGAGGTTTTTGGCGCGGTGGCTTCATTGGGCGGCGCCGTTGCCGGGGTTTTTGTCGGTAATGTTGAAGGGTTAAATGCCCTGGCGGCGGATATTCCCGATACCGCGGTAGAATTGACCCAGCTGTCGATCAAAATAAAAACCGTTGCCAATGTGCTGGAAAAAGTGACCAGTGCGGTAAAAGGGGTGTCGGACCTGACCAATACCATTAAGCGCGATATTAAGTATGACGATATTGCCACCAGCTTTGAAAATCTCAATTTTAATATCCCTTCTTTGCATGAAAGCAATAATGCCTGGGAAGTGCTGTTGATCGATGTGAAAGATCAGCTGAGCTGGGCCAGCAGCTTAGGCATAGATGAGGCACGTCCTTATTTGGCCGAGCTGGAAAAACTGATTGTTTATGGCAAGTCGATCAATGCGGTGCAGATAGATCTTGCCCAGGAGCAGTCGCGCCTGGTTGAGTTGCTCATTGCCGCAGAAGTCAATAAAAACCGGGTTGCCCGTATTGAGTCGCTGATCGCTGATATTGATAACGATCAATCGGCGCTGGCAGAGCTGGAAACGGCTTTCCATCGTGCCCTGAACAGCTTGAAACGTCCGATGTTTGTCGCCCTGGCAAATTATGAGGCGGCATTTAACTACTGGGGACTGACCCGCAGTAAAGTCACGCCGTCGCTTAATAAGAGCTATCTCGATTATAAGCTGGACCTGGCAACGCTGGATAACGAATACGAGTTGGCGTTAAACAGTTTCTCGCCATCGCCGCAGGACTTTTATATCAATAGTATTGAAATAACAGATGCGCAACAAATAGCCGACTTTGCTGCCGACGGCGCCCTGAGTGTGAATATTGCCCAGGATCATCCTGCCTTTAGCTTATTCGACCGGGTGCGTCTGGATACGGTGCGGGTGGTTTTACAAGGTAAGGAATTACCAACCGGTACTAATTACTTCATTGATATTAACAGTAACGGCGAATATCAGGATCGCTGGCAGGGGAATAAATATACTTTTAATGCCAATCCTTTATATCGCCTGTTTGGTTATCAGTTAACCAACGGTGAGGTTGCGGATACCCAATTCAGCATTATTACCGACGGCAGTATTGCCGATAAGTTTGAATTCGCCTACTTCGAGCCGACGCCGTTCTCGACCTGGTCACTGGCATTGCGCGAGCCAACGACGGTTGACCTGAGTAAAGTGGAAAGCATCCGCCTGGAGTTTTCCGGCAACGCTATTCCTAAAGTGAATTAAGCCCACCGCAATGTCAGCCGCCCGGCGCTTGCCGGGTGGCTGTTGTTAATGTTTTCACTTGGCTGCGGCCATGGGTGAGTTACATAAAAAGAGCAAAAGATATTGCAGGAAGAACACTCCCTGCCGGTATCCATTATTGAAATAATTAACAGCCTGCACCTGTGTTTGTATCCGCCTGTTTGCCTGTTGTTTTCCTGGAAAAGTCAGCTTTTTCAGCAGGACACTCGCTTGAGTATTGTTAAGGGTACAGAAGTGTTTGCAGGTTGAGATCAGGAAGACTCATAATAATGAAAAAAATAAAAAAGATAAGTCATCAATTTATTCGTTCAACATTCGCACTGTCTTTGATCAGTGCAAGTATCTTGTCCCCGGCACAAGCGGAAATTACCGTCGAGCCGATACACTATGATACTGTGATTGCAGCTAACGGCCAGTTTATGGATGTGGACACGGATGAGTTTTTATTACATCAGCAAGAGTGGTACACCATTCAGGCTTATGTACAGGAAGCCCTGCGTTTACCGATAACGCAATCTGCTATGGTAAGTGCCTTTGCTATCCCGTCCAGCGTTTCTTTCAGCAATTTTCAGGCCTTGCTCAATGAATACAAATTAATACATGCAACGGCAAACGAGTGGAACAGCACCATATATCCTTCCGTGGTGAATCTGGCATTAAAATTAGGCAATTATGCTGAAATTCATCGCTTGATCATAGCGCCGTTAATCGACAGTTTGATGGCGATGAAGGAGGCGGCCCAGGCAAATGATGCAATTGCTGCCGAGGCACAAAAAAATACCGCCGTTGCCCTGCTTACCATGTTACAGGCTGAAGCGCAGACACGCCAGGCAGAGACGGCTAAAGCGGAAAGCGACTTACTGGGTTTTGCCGCAGATATTGCCCGGCAAAGCGGCCAGTTAGATCAGTTACGCACCACACACAGCGAATACCTGCAAGATGACGGCAGTGCGCTTAAATCGCAAATAGCAACACTTAATGCCAGGGTCAGGCAGTTAAATGCCGACTATGATCATTACGTTACCGTGGCGGCCACGACGGCCAGTTATGCCTGGATACCTTTTTTCGGTCTGATTGCTGCCGGTTCGGTTGCCGGTGTTTACGGCGATAAAGCCGAAAAAGCACGTAAGGAGCGCAACCAGGTATTGGCGGATATCAGTGTTTTACAGCAACAGTTGACCTATAAGGAAAATATTTACGCTTCCTACCAAAAGTCCCACCAAAGCGTTATTGATTTGGAAAATAAAATCCGTACCGCCGTTTTACATATCAATAAATTAAAAGGACACTGGCAGGGAATTAACAGCGATTTTGATACTATTTTGGAATCGATCACTGCGACCCAAGGGGTTAATGGCCTGGACAATGCTATTGCCTTAGTGGGCAGCATTACCGCACAGGCTTCGGTTGGTCAAATTCAAACGCAATGGCAGCAAATTTCCGTCAAAGCAAGCAAATTTGTTGAAAACGCCTATATCGCTGTGAGTGATTAAGCCGCTTGATGGCAGAAGTCTGCTAAGTTTTCGGCCGATGCCGTTAGCAAAATAAACAGATAGATGAGCCACCTGGTTTCTCGGTGGCTTATTTATTTAAAAAGCAGCAGGCGGGGATAATGTCATAAATTTTGATGTACAGCCGGGGACTTCTTTAGCATTATAGGGCGAAGCAAATTAACCCTGATGCCAATGACAACCGGAGCAGTCGTGGAAGTATTAATCGAGCGGGCAAGCTTAAAAGATGTCGCACAAATTGCTAACTTATTTAACCTCTACCGGATATTCTACCGGCAGCAAAGTAATCCTGAGCTGGCGCAGCAATTTATCAGTGAACGCCTGGGCAATGAAGAATCTGTGATTTTTTATGCTAAAGATGAAAACGGCCAATACCTGGGGTTTACTCAGCTCTATCCCAATTTTTCTTCGGTATCGGCGCAGCGCACCTGGGTACTTAATGATCTCTATGTCCTGGAGCAGGCCAGGGGCTTAGGTGTCGGCACCTTATTGCTCAACCGGGCAAAGGAGCATGCTGTAGCAACAAATGCCAAAGGCATTGCCCTGGAAACCGCCGAATCGAATCTGCAGGCGCAAAAGCTCTATCAGTCTTTAGGTTATAAAAGATCCAGCGGCTTTTTCGGCTATTTTTTAACGCTCAATGACAGCCGACCGGCGTAATGGCGGGAGGCTTTATTGTGTATTTGGGAAAATGCCTTTGCGGTGCGGTTAATATCCGGGTGAAGGGGGAGATCAGCGAGATTATCCATTGCCATTGCTCGCTTTGCCGGAAATCCAGCGGCACAGCCTATGCCACTAATGGTTTTGTCAACAGCGCTGATTTTGAGGTCACGCAAGGACAGGAGTTACTAGCCAGCTTTGCCTTTAAACCGGGGCGTTGCCGCCACTTCTGCTCCGCCTGCGGTTCGCCGGTGTATAGTTCAAATGAGCAAGAGCCGGGCAGGGTACGGGTGCGTTTAGGTATTTTTGACTCCGATATCAGGGAAAGGCCCGGCAGCCATAATTTTATCGGCTCTAAGGCCAACTGGGACGAGCTTGATGCTGACTTGCCCAGGTATGAAGGATTTGAACCGGGCAGACAGTAATTTTGCTGAGGTAAAGAGCTAAAGCAGGCTGCTAAGTTAAAACGTCCAGGAAACGACAGGAAATGTGATGAGTAAACAATATAAGAGTTTTGCCGAGTTCTATCCGTTTTACCTGAGCCAGCACGCTAATCTTGTCTGCCGCAGGTTACATTTTCTCGGTTCCCTGCTGATTCTCCTGCTGCTGACTTATATTGTCTTTAGCGGCAGCTGGTTATTGCTGTGGTTGTTGCCTGTCATTGGCTATGGCTTTGCCTGGATAGGGCACTTTTTCTTTGAGAAAAATAAACCCGCCACTTTCACTTATCCCTTTTATAGCCTGCTGGGCGACTGGGTCATGTTTAAAGATATTTTACTGAGAAAACTCCCCTTCTGATGTTATTTTTCCTTGTTGTCTGACTGCTTTCGTTGAAGCTGTTTTGTGCAGCGTTTAAGTTGTGATCTTTTTTAGTCGATACTTATAGGCTGACAGTTAATCGGAGAAAAGGTGTTATCTAACATAACCCTTCTCTGGCAAAGAGTTTTTATTTCTTACCCCAAACAAGGATGGATCGTCTTATGAAGTTTCGTATTAATCCGTTTGTCGCCTTAAGCTTATTGTCCTGGTTTATGCTTGGCAATATTACTATAACCTATGCCGCACACATTGAACGTGTAGAGTTGATTAGTTCCCATGTAAGTGGTCCGGCGCCGCTTGCCGTTCACTTTGATGCTTCAGAGGTTATCCTCAATGGTCAACCGCTGGATGCCATCCGGGATGTTCATTATTCCTGGAACTTTGGTGATGAAAATGGCCAGCGCTGGAGCACCAACCAGCAATCGAAAAACAGTGATACTGGCTTTGTTGCCGGCCATCTTTTTGAAACGCCGGGGCATTATCAGGTCAGTGTTGAGATCACCAGTAAAAACGGCGCTTTTGAACCTGTAGTAAAATCTGTGGTTATCGAGGTCAGTGATGCCGATGAGATTTATGCCGGGGAAAATACCGTGTGTTTTTCTATGGCGGGAGACTTTTCCGGCTGCCCGGAAAATGCCCGGCAAGTGCAGTTAATGCCCGGCAGTGAGATTGCAGACTTGCTGAGCGCGGGAAAATTTCGCGGCAGTATGCAAAAACAGCAACGTATCTGGAATCCCTATAAAGAATATGCGCTCGATTATGAGCATAACAGTACCTTTGAGTATCTTGATTATCAGCAGCAATGGGATTGCCGGCTTGAAGCACAAGCGCATCAGCAGACATTGATTTCTGCGCAGCAGATCACACCTTTTATTGACAGCAATAAACGCCTGCTTTTTCATCGTGGCGAAACTTTCACCTTTTATGATTCATTATATCTGAGTGAATTTAACGGTAGTCGCCTCGGGGCTTTCGGGACCTGCAACCTTAATCATCAGGGGCGTTGCGATAATGCACCTGTCTTGCAAATGTTAGGTGCCCAGTCTTATGCAGATCTGCTGATCCTGGCGGACGGCAGCAGCGATATTACTATCGTCGATCTTGCCATGACACGGGTATGCGGAGATGCCAACCGTGGGATTAATCTTTATGGCAGTGCCAGCAAAGTAACCTTGGACAAGCTTGAAATAGAAAAGTTTGATACTGCGGTTATCGGCCGTACCTATGGCCAACGTGTGCCCCATGATGTTATCGGTATTTTTAATTCCAGATTTGAAAAATTAGGTGCCGGTAATGCCGAGATGTACGACCCTGAAGCTCTCGTCTGTGAATCGCCCGTGGTGCCCGAGTGGCATAATGGTGATAAGCAAACGGCCCTTGATGAGTCCGATTGGGCGACGTTATGGCAAGATTACCAGGCACAAGTGCTGGCAAGCCTGGTAAATCCTCAATGTAAATCCGGCGGTAATATTGTTTACTTACCGGCGCATCGCCATATGATCCTGGGCACTGAAATGTCTGATGCCGCTACCCGACGGGCCGAGCATGCTCTTAGGGTGCCGCTGGCGTTTAAATCTGTGATCGCCCATAACATTTTTGCCCGGCCTTCGCCGAATAAGCATGCGTTGAAGCTTCATAACCAGGGGGATTGCCTGGTGCTCAACGACTGTGATGTTAACCCGGTACAATCTGCCGAAAATTATCCCACTGCCTGGGTATTGATCAGGGAAAACCTGTTTAGGTCTGACACCGATATTGTCGTTAATCTCGGTCCGGGTACCAGTAAAGTCGGTGAGCAGGTGAATAATATTCTATTTGCCGATAACCGGATTGAAGCCAGCGGCAGTCAAAACCAGGTTGCCCTTGTGCTTTCCGGGCATGATTCTGTCGTTGAAAATAATCAACTGGTACAAAAACACCCGACCACCAGCTGGGTCGGCGTCAGTATTGGCAAAGGGCGCAATGAACCGGAGCATGCCGGCAATAACCGGGTGACTAATAATCGTGTCGAGGTGAATGGTTCGCTATTTTTGGTCAGGCTTGGTGAGGACAGTGACGGTGCTGAAATCAGCAATAATCAGGTATGTGCCCCGGGCCCGGTAAACTTTGTTGATGTGCTTACCCCTGATACGGCTTATCACGCAGAGGATAATTTCTCGGATTGTAGCGGGCTTAGTTTTGCAGAAGGTGATGGCAGCGGTTCACCGGGAGCTGATGATGGTGATACGTATAATTTTACTGCTCCCTTATTCCATTTGAATTTTGAGAGCGGTGCAAACCCGGCTATGGATGTGATGGCTGAGATTTTTGCCGAGGTTAAGGGGAATATCGAGTTAGTTGAAGGAGTTGTCGGCCAGGCTGTTGCCTTTGATGAGCTGAATGATGAAATACTGATCCCGGATCCTATGGCTAACATAGATAATACCGGAGAGTTCAGCCTGATGTTTTGGCTCAAGGCAAACGACTTTAGCACCGGAGGTGAAGCCTTTGGTCGTCCGCGCTTAAATCGCCAGGGAGATGTGTCGTTAACCTTAGGGGAAAATGGTGAAGTATTATTTTACCTCAATGCAAAACATATTAACCCGGGCATCCGACTGCACCAGCAGGAGTGGGCTCACCTGGCATTGACCTTTAACCGGGCGGAGCGGCTTGCTACTGTCTATTTAAATGGTGAAGCGCGTTATCAATACCATTTCCCGGACAGTACCGAGTTCTTTTTTAATACCTCACAGGAGTTTCGTCTTGGTGTCGGCCAGTGGCACTCTGCTTCAAGTTATTTTTCGGGTTTATTGGATGAATTTAAATTCTATCAGCAAAGTTTATCGGCGGATGAAATCGGCCAGCAGTTTCGGGCAGAATCTCCGTTTTAACTGACGCGCTTATTGCTTGCCGGGTTTAAGCCTGAAATCACTGAAGAATGCTATTCTTGATGACAAACAGGTGAATTTTTGCCTGACTCAGTGATGGCATAATTTTAATGAAAAATATGAAAAGGCATGGGGTTGTTACCTTAAGCTGGCAAGCAAACCTCTTGGTGTTCAAGGCATATGGACCATTTAATGAGGAGGGCATAGAAGCCGTTTTTTATGAAGCTCAGCAAAGTGTTATTAACAGACAACTGCAGCGCTGGAACCGGTTGGAAATACTTGATGATGAAACCCTGGGATCTCCGGCGGTATTAAACAGGGTCAAAGATTTGTACGCCTGGTTTGAAAATAACGGTTGTGAGCATACTGCCGTGGTGGTAAGTAACAGTGTGCAAATATACGTGACCGAAGAGCTGCTTCAGAGTAAAGCAAAAATTTTTCGAGATATAAATACCGCCAAAAAATGGTTGGCTGAACAGCCCTGATGCTTTGTGCTCTATTGCCTGTTTATTCAGGCGTTGCTTTTTCAATCCTTATTAGCGCAATGGTGGCAAACCCTGACTTGCTGCACAGCTGTGCCTGACTGATAAGTGCCGAAATCTAAACCTGCTGCCGTCAGCAGGGCTTGCAGCTCTTGCTTCGGGGCTATACCTGCCTCGGCTAAGGTGGTAATGATCTCTGTGGCAATAGCCTGGCTGAGTTTATATAAGTTAAAAGCTTGCCGATTTTTATCGGCTAAATAATCTTTATTGACCGTCAGCGACGAGCGCACCTTTTGGCTGGTTGTTGCGGGATCAGTATCTTGATTTGCTGTCACCATAACTTTATTTCCTGATTACTGCTGGATAAAAGGTGTGTTGTTTTGAGTTAACCCCGGTTGTCCGGGGTTATCGGCATTAAGAGCATCATTCCAGTCGCTTTCTTTTTGGCGAACATGGCGGTTTATGGGCAAGGTGCTCCTGCTCGCTGATTTGTTGATCGCCGTTGCTGTCTATGTTGGCAAAAACCGTCTCATGATCGCCGCGGGGAATCTGGTGTTGTTTGAATTCCTCCAGGCTGATGGCCTGATCGCCGTTTAAATCTAACTGGCTAAAGGGAGGCGGCCCCCGGCGTTTATTGTTTTGTGACTGATCCTGAGCATAGCTGTAGGCAAGTGATGAGACTAATGCCAGGGTGGAACAAATAATAACTTTACTGCTGAGCTTAAACATAAGCTTCTCCTTGTTTATGGCCCAAAAGGCTGAGTACATTTGATTTATGTTTAGCTTATTGGATAAATTTTCAAAAAAACGTCAAGAAAGGTGCAAACAATAAGGAAGATGATATTGGCAGTTGGTTTTTGCTTTATCTATGGCGTTTATGGCTATAAGACTAAGGTATTTTTATTGCCGCCATAGTGTAAAAGAGGAGGTTTACTATTTTTTATGTCTTTTAACCTGTTGTATTTATTGTTTTAACTTACTTGTCAGCTTGTAAATTCCAAGTCAAAAGTTAAAAGCACTAGCCGAAAATTGATCAGAAATGATACAATGTGGCAATACGGTGACATTATGATGTATCGTATAAGTCAAAAGTTTTTAGCGAATATGGATCGCTCTAGTTGACAGGAAGTCGAATAATAATTTTATCGATTAAGTTTCTCTTCTCCTTTCTTCAGGCGTATTTCTGTTCGTTATTTTGGTAGTCACCTGGTGGTCATATGAACAGTAAGCTCAGCATAAATATTATATAAGTAAAATCCTGATCACTGTTCAGCCCGATATTCCCCCCTTGCTATTTTCAGCTCGATATCACCGGCCGGTTAAGTTTCTGCATGTGCAATAAAGTGACAATATTCATGTGACTTTATTTTGCTTTTGGTTACTTACTGACCAGGTACCCTAATATTTATTATTAAAGGATTAACATCATGAAACCTATTGATGAAGATATTGCGGTAAAGATCCTGGAGATCATTTTTAAACGCAGAAAGCTGGTTGAGGCAGAGTTATCTTCACCCAAATCTCTTAAACTGTCGGCCTTGTCCCCGGCTGAAGTGGAACAGCATCTGGATAAGGTCCGGTTGATGGTGGCGCAGCAACAAGCCATCACTATGGTATTACCCGCCTATCCGGGAAAATCCCCTAACCGGGATAAAACCTTAAGTAAATTACCGGATCTGGCGGAAAAGCACTCTATCGATAACCTCTACCGGCTGTGCCGGGAGATAGAACAGGTATATCAGGGCGGGGCAAAAATATTGATCTGTTCAGACGGTTATGTGTTTTCGGATCTGGTGCGTATTCCCGATCCCGATGTTGAACTCTATACCCGGGAACTTATTCATTATTATCAGCGGCATTACCCGGGGTATTTTGAATTTTTTGATATCAAGGATGCCTTTCCCCAGCTGACTTGTCTGGACTCGATGCGGGAAGAGCTGATGGTGTGTTACGGAGAGTCGCTGATCAAGCTAAGCGCCCGCTGTAAAAGTGAAAAAGAAAGCTTGTCTATGTACCAGGGCATTACCCGCTTTTTGTCGGAAGATTTTGCCGGGCTTGCCGAATTTAGCCGGCACAGCAAAACCCAAATCCAGAAACAGGCGAAAAGCATCTCTGTCAGGGTGATACAACGCAGTAATGCCTGGGGAGAATTACTGGCCGAGTCTTTCCCGAATGCACTGCGCCTCTCTATCCATCCCCAGTACCGGGTGTCGGCGAAAATAGGTATCAGTATGGCGGATGCCGATGACGGCTGGCGTACCCCCTGGCATTCGGTGGCGGTGATGAAAAACCGGCAAATACAACTGCAAAAACGCAGTCAGATAGATGAAAACCGTCACCGGTTAATTTTTAACGGCGGTAAACCCTGTCACTATCAGGAGTTAACTCAGGGCATGGGAGAAGTGCGTCATGGTTAATACTATTGTTTTTGATCTCGACGGCACCCTGATTGATACCCTGGCGGATATTGCCAATGCCATGAACCGTACCTTTGAGTCGTTTGACCTTAAGCCCCAGCCTTTATCCGTTTACCGCAAGCTTGTCGGCGGCGGCTCGAAAAACATGGTGGAGACCCTGGTACCGAAGGAGTTGGATAAGCAAAAAATATTTGCCCATTACCTGATGGAGTATGAGCAGCATTCCCTGGTCGAAACCCGTCCTTATCCCGGAGTACATGAGGCTTTACGCCACTTGCAACAAACCGGGGTCAAGTTGGCTGTAGTCACCAATAAGCATCATCAGCAGGCCATTTTTTTGTTAAAGCGCCTGTTTCCGGATATCCATTTTCACGCGGTGCAGGGAGTGGTTGAAGGCATACCGAAAAAGCCCCATCCGCAAATGGCCTTTACCGCCTTAGCGCAAATCGGCACTAAGGCGGAGCAATGCCTGTATGTCGGAGACACCATTACCGATATGAAAACGGCGCACTCTGCCGGGATCCCGTCGGTGTATGTCCGCTGGGGTTATGGTGAGCTTAGCGCTGCTGCGGGCACTCCCGGTGAACAGGCGCCTGATTTTAGCATTACAGAAATATCACAGTTGCTGCCGCTGGTGCAGGCAGGACAAGAGCAAGAAGGAACAAGCATGACATTTTTAGCCAAGGACAAAGCCGGGTTTGATAAATCGGCGATAGCAGCACAATTGCTGCCGGTGATCCAAAGTTACCTGGTCGCCGATGAGCAAGATAAATTTATTGGTCAGGGAGATGCTTTGCTGCTAAAGCAGTTGCATTATTTTATCGAGCAAGACTTGCCGCTTGAATTTATCCTGCCGGGTTTTCCCTGTAAATCTCCCAATGATGTTGATAAAAGTTTCTCGACTATGCCGGACTATGGTGAAGTACGGGCGATACAACGTCTGGATGAGTTTTGTCTTCGTCTCAATGAAATCTATCCCCAAGGCAGCCGGGTAACCATTTTAAGTGATGGCACTACTTTTTCCGATATTGTTTGTGTGGCGGAAGAAAATAAAGAAGCCTATAAATCGGCATTACGCTCACTGACGGTGACGGAAAACATCGCCTGGGCGGATTTGTCAGCTTTACTTGAAAGCAGTAAAAATAATGCCGCAGCCTTGAGCAGCCCGGCAAAAAGAAAAGCCCTGGTGAACCTGGTGGCTTCCGGGCCGCGCGCCTTTGAAAAATTTGTCAATAAGGTTAAAGGCGACAGCGAGCAGGCCAGGGTACACGACAAGCTCTGTAGCTATCTCTACCACGATATCCATTTAGAGCGTTTCAGTGAAGGGGACAGGGACAGCTACCTTGAGTCCATCAGTGAAAAAGCCTATCAAATGATGTATCGCGGCCGGGCGCTCAGTCATGGCATAGAGCAGGCTTTCCCCCACCATATCCGCTTGTCTGTTCATCAATACGATAATGCCGGCCCTAAGTATACTTTCGCCTTGACCGACCATCAGCAAAAAAGCATTTCCCCCTGGCATACGGTGCCGGTGCGTTTGCTTAGCGGCCAATATATGCAGCTGCCCCATTCGCTGGCAAAAGAAAAGCAGCTGGCGCAGGTGACTTTGCAGCAGCAAAACTGGCTTTATCTGGAAGTACCTTCAAGTGAGTTTTCCCGCTATAGCTATCAGGTGATCAAGGGGCCTAAATTCGGTTTAAAAATATCGGCGCCCGAGGGCAAAGGTTACGAGATATTTTCTGCCGATTTTCTGCAGCAGCTCAGTGAAGAGTTCGGTTTTTTGGTGTTAGCCGGGGCCGGGTTTGAACAGCAGGAAAAACTGGTAGATTTCTGCCAGGGCTTTGGGGATATCTACCAGTGGGAATTTGGCCCGGTGCACGTGGTCAAACCCAAGGAAAAACCCGACGGTTTTGTTCACTCTATCGAAAAAACACCGCTGCACTGGGATTTGAGCATGCTGCCTGCCGGTGACAAATATGTTGAGCAAAACCCCAGGTTTGCCGCCAGTACTTTTATGCTTTACTGCAAAACCCCGCCGGCCGCAGGAGAAGGGCAAACCACTTTGGTGGATAGCCGCATGGCGTTAAAAATTGCCGGGCAGGAGAAGGTCAATTTATGGCGGAAAACGGATATCACCTATCAAACCAAGATGACCTATTTTGGCGGCGTACCGCGTGCTTATCCTCTGGTATTCGAACACCCGAAAACCGGTGAAGATATTTTCCGCTATCAGGAAGGCAGCGAGCTGGAATTGCAACAGTTCCTGTTAAGTTCGGACAGTTTGTCCGGGCAGGCATTGGATGATTTTATTGCTGATGTCAATGCCATTGCCTACGACAAGCGCTGTCTGGTGGCCCATGAATGGCAGGCGGGAGATCTGGTGATTATCGATAATTATTACACCCTGCACGGGCGCTTGCCTATGTCTGAAAAGTCGATGGCACGGGAGTTATGGCGGGTACAGTGTTTTAGCTGATAATTAACCGGAGGCTTTTTCCTGCAGCTTCAAGAAGAAGCTGCACAGGGAATGGCAGGCAACCATTATCCTGGTGGGGGCGGATAGACGCCACCAGGATAACTGTGTTATTGCATTTGTCCCGATGGGGAAAAATGCCAGCGGCTGTCTTTCATCATACCGCCGGAGGCTGATATGGTTTCGCTGCCGTCCAGGCTCAGCAGTTTACGCTGTTTGCCCCAACGGGACTGACCGTATTCAAATAAAAATACGCCGTTGTTTTTATAGACCTTGATGGTACGGCTGCCGGCATTTAACACATGAAGGTGATCTTTGCTATCTAAGGTCAAGCTCGCCGGGCCGTTCAGCTGCTCGGCCAAGTCCATGCCGAAGCCGCCGATATACGCCAGTATGTCTCCCTGGGGGCTTAACCAGGTAATCTGATGCTGTCCGGCATCCAGGATAAAGATATTGTCCTGAGAATCCAGGGCAAAGTCTTTTACTACACCCATAGATGCCGGCAGGGAAACCGGGCTTTGTTCATTGCCTG
Organism: Thalassomonas sp. RHCl1; assembly: GCF_947387555.1. Classification (GTDB taxonomy): domain Bacteria; phylum Pseudomonadota; class Gammaproteobacteria; order Enterobacterales; family Alteromonadaceae; genus Thalassomonas. Next base: position 129,985 of record NZ_CANDNZ010000014.1, on the reverse strand, counting down.
TAAGATCATATACCCGGATCACAGGTTCGGTTTCAAACCAGACGTAAATCTTTTGCCGGTACTGGCGGGCGATGCGCATTTTCAGGGGAAAACTGACGTCATGGCCGCCGGGGGCGGTTACTTGCTTCAGGGGGGCTTGAATGCCCAGGCTGGTGAGCCTGTCTGCCGGTAAGCGGCTACTATCTGTAGCTTTAGTTAAGCCTTTGCTTACTTCTGACATGGCAAAACTTTTCACCGGCAGGGCCAAAGTACCGGCAACTGCTGAGCCGGTCACGATAAATCGGCGACGATCCATAGTTAGTCTCTTATTATTGTTAATGACTGGTTAATCTATGGTTTCATAGCCCGGGTATTTCTACAAGTAATATGTCATAATTCCTTGTATTTAATGTTATCTTTTATCGTATTTACACGCCTGCCCCGGATTGCTCTTCGGGAGGCTAAGGAGTCCCATGTCTGCTGAAATTGCTTTTGCAAAACTTGCTGCTTCTTTTGATATCAGCAACTTAAAACGGGAGCTAAGGTCCCTGTCGGACGGGGACTGGATTGAACATGTTAACAAACGGGATTATCAGGGGGGCTGGGATGTCCTGCCGCTTCGTTGTCCCCGTCAATATGCCGATCAGCATGCTATTTTGCAAAGCTTTGCCATTGAAGCGGGAGACGACTGGGTGAATTTGCCGGTCCTTGAGCTGTGCCCGGAGATTAGTAAGGTACTGGATTACTTTCACTGTCCCCTTAAAGCGGTGCGTTTAATGCGCCTGAAACCGGGGGCCTATATTCAGCCCCACAGGGATAAGGGGCTGGCGATGGAATATGGCGAGGCGCGTATTCATCTGCCGATCTGCGGTGCTGAGCAGGTAACGTTTTTAGTGGACGGGCAGGCGGCACCTATGGCAGCGGGAGAGTTATGGTACCTCAATGCCGATCTCGAACATTCGGTGCGTAACAACGGCAGTGAGGCGAGAGTTAACCTGGTGATCGACTGTAAAGTGAATGACTGGTTGCAAGCGGCCATAGAGAATAACCGCTGAGCTATTGCTCCCGGGGAGCGTCTGTCCGGCTAATAAAGGGGGGCTGCTCTTTTGTCAGCAGCTTATGTTTATCTATGGCCAATTCCTGATATCCCAGGTGCTTGGCCAGCTTGATAATTTCTGGATGTTGGAAAATCTCCTGCGGCTCAAAGTCCGTCTGTACCATGTCGCCATACTTGTCTGTTTTCTCTTCTATGGCGCTGGCATCTATGCCCGTTTGCTGCCCGCCAGTGGCGGTGATATCTAAAAAGGTAATGAGTTTGTTGAGGGACTGGCCGCTAAACAGGGATTCATAACTCAGGTGTTGCCAATGTAGCTCCTGCCAGTCCTGCTGAAATGCCAGGGCCTGCAATTGTACCTCTGCCCAAAAATAAAGGCATTTCTCAAAGGGAGATAGGTGTTGCCAGCTTTGCTGGTAGTGGGGCAGTCTGGCTCCCGGGGCAAACGGGGTAAACAGCTCTTTTTCCGGCAGGTGGGGCAAGATAGGCGGCACAAAGGCATTGAGTTTTAGCCAGGATATCGCGGTAAAGATCGGGTGTCGGGTGAGATGGATCACTTTTACCGGATGCTCAAGTTCTTGGGCCAACCAGGCGATATGACGCCAGCAGGGAAAGCCGGTTTCTATGTAGTTTTTCCCCCGGGACAAGGTGTTTCGGATCTCATCCCGGTGCTGCTCTATGGTTGTTTGATTACTGTTTAAAGGGAATTCAGGGGAATTGTCAATCGGTGCATATTGATTGCCCAGGGGCTCATGTTTTATTTGATAATTGTCGGCCTGTTGTGCCGTCAATAGCCGGGGTAAGTGCCGGGTCAGCCATTGGGTGCCGCAACGGCCGGTGGAAATAATAAAACATGCATAGTTTTTCATCTATTTGACTGATTATTTTGCAAAAATTTGTTTTAGCATAATGATTTTCACCAGAGTTAAACAGTTTTAATTGAAACTATTTACGGATGTAAATATTTCGGCTATCTTTGTTTACAAATCGTTTCAACAGGTTGTCTGTGCTTAATTAAGTGGTTGTCGGTAAGGGGTTGTTGGATTATCGTGCTTGCATAGGCTTATACACCGCTACCAAAGCAGGCACCAGACCCTGATTTACCAGATATTTTGCTATAAAAACAATATTAAGGCAGGAAAATATGGATGCTTACAATTACCAGCAACTTTCACAACTGATCGGCGAGGCAGTACAGGTTTCCGATCAACAAGGTAATCAAGTGAGCCTTAACATCACCGAAGTGAATAAAGGCCAGCTTGACGGCGAACAATGGGAAGCCTTTTCCGTTATCTATACCAGCGATGAAGCCATGAATATTTCCCAGGGCACCTATCGCTTTTCCCACCAGGCATTCGGCCAAATAGATTTATTTCTCTCTCCCAACAGTGCCGTCGAATTTGAGACCATAGTGACCCGTTCAAGAGCCCAAGAGGCTCAGGCAAGCTCACAGGGGCAAAGTTAACAGGATGTAATATCGGGTAATACCGGGTAAAGACAGCAGGTGTTAAGGTGTCCATTGCATCAGTAAATAAATCTCATTGGTCTGGGTTTTTAACTCAAACCCCAGCCGCTGATAAAGGTTTTTTGCGGGGTTGTTGTGCTCAACATGTATGGTCACGGTTTTATTATCCGCTTTAGCTTGCTCAAACAGTTGCTTAAACAAATAGCTGCCGATGCCCTTATTTTGATAACCGGGAGTCAGGGTAATATCAACGATGCGGATTTCCCTGTCCCAGTGGTCGACAAATAAACGGCCGATGGCCTGGCCGTCAAACTCGATAATATCGAACTTATCGCTGTTGTAATGGTGCAGGTAATGCTGGTACTGGGCATTAAACTGTTGTTGGATAAAGGCCTCTTTTTCCTGGCGGGTGAAGTTGGTCATGGCCAGTTCGGCTTCGCGGGTTGACGCATACAAGGCCCGCATAAAAGCCAGATCATCTGTGGTGTGTTTTCTCAGGGATACGAGATGGTGCCAGTTTTTTTCTTGCATAGCTGTCAGCAAACCTGTCTGCAGTTAGATGTGAATATCAATAAGTTATTAAGCTAATTGTGGAATTTTCCATAATTAATGTAAAGAGCGAAGGAGAAGATAATGGCAGAACCTTTTATCAGTGAAATGCGCATGTTTGGATTTAACTTTGCGCCACGCAAATGGGCGCTTTGTGACGGGCAGGAGTTGCCTATAAACCAGAACCAGACCCTGTTTGCGCTTATCGGCACTACTTTTGGTGGCGATGGCCGTTCTAATTTTGCCTTGCCGGATATGCGCGGCCGGGTACCTGTGCACCGGGGAGACTATCAGGCGATGGGCGCCCAGGGCGGTAGCGAACAGGTTGCCCTAAGTGAAGCCCAGCTCCCCCCCCATAGCCATAGCCTGGAAGCGACCTCGGACAATGGCGAAACCAGGGTGTTTGCCGGTAGCAGCCTGGCGGCAGGGTATGATTCACGTAATAACAGGCTTTATCCTGTGGATATGTATAAGGCGCCGGTAACCTCTGAATTGACGACACTCAATAGTGCAAGTATCACAGATGCCGGCGGCGGCCTGCCTCATGAAAATATGCAGCCGTCACTGGTGGTGAATTTTTGCATCGCCCTCGAAGGCGTGTTTCCGTCAAGAAATTAATCAGGAGATTGAAAGATGAGTGAACCTTTTATCGGTGAAATTCGTATGTTTGCGGGGAACTTCGCCCCTAAAAATTGGGCATTTTGTGATGGCCAGCTCCTGGCGGTTAGCAGTAATGAGGCCCTGTTTTCCTTGCTGAGCAACAACTATGGGGGAGACGGACGAAGCTCGTTCGGCTTGCCGGAAATGCGCGGCCGCCTGCCTATGCACATGGGGCAGGGAAGCGGTTTGAGTAATCGTACCTTAGGTGCCCGACCGGGAGTTGAAAGGGTGACTTTAAGCTCGGATCAAATGCCTAACCATAGCCATGGCCTGGTGGCAAGCCGGGGCGAAGCAGATGCAAGTACTCCGGCAGGACGGGTGCTCGCTTCGCAAACGGATGGCGACATGCCCTATACGCCAACTCCTGGTGATCTGACAGACATCGAAGATATGGACAGCCGTTCCCTGTCACCGACAGGTGATGCTTTATCCCACAACAACATGATGCCTTATTTGGGGGTTAATTTTATTATCTCTTTATTAGGGATATATCCGAGCAGAAATTAGCGGGGTTTTATTGGTATTTTCCGGTATCGGCCATAATGCAGCGGCAGGGCCGGATAATGAAAATACAGTGAAATGAGTTAAGCGAACAGGACTTTAGGAAAATTATTATGTCAGAACCTTTTATTGCCGAAGTAAGAATGTTTGGCTGCAACTATGCCCCCCGTGGCTGGGCCTTTTGCGATGGCCAGTATTTACCCATAGCTGAAAATAGCACCTTATTCTCCCTGATCGGGACAACGTATGGCGGCGATGGCCGCACCACTATGGCCTTGCCGGATCTGCAGGACAGGGCGCCGTTACATCCGGGTCAGGGGCCGGGGTTAACCAGGCGTTTGCTGGGGTATCCCGGCGGTACTATAACCGAAACCTTAACCGAGGAGGAGTTGCCGGCTCACAGCCATACCCTCAGGGGCGTTTCTGCAGCGGGCAGCTCAGGCACGCCGGATGAGTCCCTGTTTCTTGGCCAGGATAAAGCATCGTCGAACGAGAGAATTTTTTACCTGGCAGAAGGGAAAAGCCTGGATGCTCCCATGTCCGCTAGTGCGGTACAGGTAAGTGGCGCCGGACAGGCCCATAATAATATGCAGCCCTATCTGACGGTGAACTTCTGCATTGCCATGACCGGCCTTTATCCCATGAGAAACTAAGGCAGCCGCTTACGGGCTTGCTTGATACCGGTTAAAAATAAAGGTTAAAAGCAAGCCCTGACCGGTAAGGTTATCCGCGATGCAGTTGTACAGCCTATTGATACGATTATTTCTTCGGCTTTTATGGTTTGTTCCAGTGACGGCCCCGCTGGCGGCGGAAGAGATCGTTTTCGACAATTTTTCAAAGCCGATCACCCTGGTGAAGCAGGGGGCGGCGTACCGGGTTGCGGCAACCGGGGCCAGGGTGAGCCTGTCCCGGCGGTTAATTGTCAAAACTGCCGCTGCTGTCGGTAAAACAGAGTTGTCGGCTTTACATCCCGGGGTGAGTGCCGTTACCGAGCTCTTTATCGGCAGGACGTTTCGCTATTATGCCTTGACTTTTGACGGCGAGGAGCCGCTGCCTCGGGTACTGACAGCGTTCAGGCGCTTACAACAGCAGGGGCAAGCCGGTATCGAGCTGGTGCAGCCAGATATCTTACAGTTGAAAAGCAAGAGTGAAGCAGGCGCTTTAGCCGAAAGGGATTCGCCTTATTTTTCCCTGCTGGGCATAGATACCCTGTGGCAAAAAACCAAAGGCAAAGGGGTCAGGGTTGCGGTGATCGATGACGGCTTTAATCTCGGGCACGGGGACTTAGCGCATATTCGTCCGGTTTTATCTTATGACAGCGAAACCCGTTCTCTGGATGCTTCGGCGCAGGCGTTAACAGATACTCATGGTACTAAAGTGGCGGGCATTATTTTCGCTGCCCATGATGGCCGGGGTATAAAAGGTATAGCGCCGGAAGCGGAGTTAATCGCCCTGCGCCAGCCGGATACCTGGACTTCAAATACTTTGTTGAGTTTTCAGCTGGCAAAACTGGCCGGTGCAGATGTGATCAATTGCAGCTGGCATTCGCAGTGGTTGTTACAGCCAATTGTCGAAATTGTTAATGAGTTGGCATATAATGGCCGCGATAAAAAAGGTATTGTCGTGGTTTTTGCTGCCGGTAATCAGGGCAGAGAAATCACAGCAGGCAGCAGTGAAGCGTCTATAGAACAGGCACTGGTAGTCGGGGCCGGCGACGGGCAGGGCAAGCCCTTAGATTTCAGTAATTACGGCCCTTCGGTAGACTTTTATGCCTATGGCGACAAGGTAAGGACAACCTTGGTTTCCGGACAATATGGCAGCTTTTCCGGTACTTCTCTGGCCTCGGCAATAGTTTCGGGGGTTAGCGCACTCTTGATTGCCGAGCAGCCGGATATTACCTTGGCAGAGTTGTCACGGCGTTTAGATTTGTTAATGCAAACAAAGCGTTTAACCCCAAACTAATATGCAAACTACATAAAGGGTACATGTAACGTGGCTGAAGAAAAAAAGAATAATAACAGCGACACATTCTCTCCCCTGGATGATGAACTGGATTTTGATTGTCAATATAGCGACAACTTGCCGGCGATTTTAAAAGAGCTGAATATCTCTCTCGCCTTTACCTCGTATCAGGCGGGACGTTTGATGCTGGTGCGCAGCGACGGCAAAACCCTGGATGTGAATTTTAAAAGCTTTCCGCGCCCTATGGGACTTGCCGCAACAGAAAACGGTCTGACGCTGGGGATCTTTACCCAGATCATCAATTTCCAACGCGAAGATGGTTTGCTGGAACAAATCAAACAACCCCTGCAAGGCATAGAAGAAGATATCACCGCGCCGCGTATTAAGCCCAAAAACAGCGATGCGCAGACAAATGCCTTAACTGCCGAGAAAGCCGGGGAGAAAAACGGCGAGCCTGCACAAGAGCCTGTATTTAACTTATCTCCCGAGCAACAGCAGCAAGTGCAAAAGCAGCAAGAGGCAATGAGGGCCTATCAGCAAAAATTAACAGCCGCGCTTGATGAGCGGGTTGATGCCTGCTTTATTAGCCGCTCGGCCCACTATTCCGGCATGATCAATATTCACGATATCGACTGGGGAGATGAAGGCTTATGGGTGGTCAACTCCAGTTTTTCCTGCTTATGTACGCTCGATCCGGACTATAGTTTTATACCCCGCTGGAAACCGCATTTTATCTCCGAGTTGGTGCCTGAAGATCGCTGTCACCTTAACGGCATGACGCTAAAAGACGGTAAACCTGCCTATGTCACCACCTTCTCCAAATTTGATGCCCCCGGAAAGTGGCGCAAGGGCACGAAATTTGACGGCACTTTGATGTCGGTGGAAAGCAATGAAATTTTGGTGGATGGTCTGGCGATGCCCCATTCTCCCCGTTGGTATAACGACAGGGTGTATTATTGCAACTCAGGCTATGGCCAGATCTGCAGTTATCAGCCGGAAACTCAAACCACGGAAACTCTGTATGAAGTGCCGGGTTTTACCCGGGGTATGGATTTTTACGGCCCGCTTATGTTTGTCGGGCTTTCTAAAGTCAGGGATGCAGATGTGACCAAACCTGCGCCTTTGGCGCAAAAGTATGATGAAACCTATTCAGGGATCTGGCTGTTTAATCTCGATGATCAGGGAAATAAAAAAGAGATCGGCCATATTAAGTTTACCGGTAATGTCGATCAGATTTACGATGTTGCCGTTATCCCGAACAGCAGCTTTCCTGAGTTGATTGAACCTTCGCACCCGAGAATGAGAAATCATTTTTGCCATCCCGAATTACAAGCCTTAGCAACTGGAAGTAACGAATAATGGAATCGACTAAAATTACAAGTCCTGCCGCCCGATTAAGCGTCGGCAAACCGGCCAAATTGGGCCGGGCGATAAAAACTGCTATTCCTTTGTTGGCCATGTTGGGGGGCGGAGCACTGGCCTCCACCCGCAATACCAGCTCCTCCGTAAACGGCCGTAAGTTGAAAAGTGCCGCAACCGTTTATGTCAATAAGCTAGGTCACGAACCGGTTAAGGAGCAGGTGAATACCAATAAAACCAGGCGCTCGGCTTTTGCCGCCTTTAGCCGTACGGATCGGGTGAAAAAAACGGTTAATGCCCGGCATGAGGTTGACCATGGTGCACTCGACTTCTTAAAAAACAACGGGCTGTTGCAGCAGGGCAATGCAACCCAAGCCAGCCTGTCCGGCAATACCCTGGGCAGGAAAACATTTGCTGACTTTTGTGCGGCAACGGCAAAAAATACCGGGGATGCGTTGAGTACCGGCGATGCCAATGTCGTTGCCTACCAACCTACGGTCGGCGCTTGTACCGGGGCTGGTCATGTCTGGCATTATACCGTGGGAGGGCAATGTACCACAGGTGCATATACCGTCAGGCAATGTGTTGCCGATGGTGTGGTCCGGGGCAATGTCCCGAGTTTGACGACACACGGTACTGCAAGCTGGACCAATTTTACGGTGAATAGTACTAAGGTTGCTCCCGTAGGCGATACCACGCCGCCAACGTTTGAAAATGGGACCCCCTCGATAGGCTCAGAAACCGGCACCGGGGCAACGGTTTCTGCCGATCTCGATGAAGACGGCACCGTCTATTATGTGGTGGTGGCCGATGGTGCAGCGGCGCCGAGTGTTTCCGAGGTTAAGGCGGGCACCGGTAGCGGCGGCAGCGGACAGCTGGCGGCGGGCAACTTTACCACCACCGGCACTACCGGCAATGAAGCTTTTGGCGGCTTATCGGATAATACGGCCTATGATCTTTATGTGGTGGCCGAGGACGATGAAGGCACGCCGAACGTGCAGGCAAGCGTGACTAAGGTCGACTTTGCCACTTTGGATACAACCGCCCCGACCATTACTGCGGTCAGCATTCCAGATAGCGACCATAAGGTAGGAGATACGGTAACCGCTACTATTACCGTGGCCTCAGATACCGATGATTATACCACGGGCAGCGGCGGCATCAGCGGTACCATAGCCGGTTATGCCCTGGGCAGTTTAAGCAAAACCAACGACACCACCTATACCGCCACGTTCACTATTACCGACGGCGGCACGGATGTGGCGGCAGGATCGAATATTGCGGTGAACTTTACCCTGGATGACAGCTCGGGCAATACCAGCTCGGCCTATACCACCGCCATCAGCCAGGCCAGTGATGCCATTTATGCCAATTTACCGGATGTTGATCTTACCGCCGACACCAATACCATAGCCGAAGACGGCGGGGTCTCGACCTTAACCGCCACCTTAAGCGGCAGTTTAAACAATCAGTGGCCATCGGCAATCACCGTCAATCTGGCCTATAGCGGTACAGGTACGGCGGGCACGGATTACACTAAGTCCGACAGTATTGTGATTTCAGCGGGTAACTCCAGCAATACCGCTACCGTGACCGGCACCGCCGATACCTTGTTCGATGCCGCGAGCGATGAAACAGCAATCGTCGATATCAGCAGTTTATCGGTTGGTAACGAAGGCACCACTAACCAGCAAACCATCACTATCACAGATGCTGAGTCGGCTCCTACGGTAGACCTAAGTGTCGGCAATGCATCGGTTAATGAAAACGGCGGCACTTCGACCATTACCGCGACCTTAAGCCATCAAACCTATGACAGTACTGTGGTGAACTTATCTTATGGCGGCACTGCGGTGGGCGGGGGCACAGATTATAACAGCCCCAGTGCTTCCATCACCATTAATGCCAACAGTTTAAGTGCCAATGCGGCTACCGGTATCATTGCCGTGGATGACGGCAGCTCGGACGGTAATCAGACCATCATAATCGATATCAGCTCGGTGACCGGCAGCGCCAGTGAGAACGGTACCCAGCAGCAGACGGTGACCATCATAGATGATGAAGACGGTGTCGCGCCGACGATTACCGGTATTACGATACCCGACAGCGCGCATAAAAACGGCGATATTGTGACCGCCACCATCAGTGTGACTTCCGACGCCGATGATTACACCACAGGCAGCGGCGCCATTGCCGGTAATATTAACGGCTTTACTTTAGGCAGCTTGAGTAAATCCAATGATACCACTTATACCGCGACCTTTACCGTAGCGGCGGGCAGCGATATAGCAGCAGGCAGTGACGTACCGGTCAACCTGCTGACCTTGACCGACAGCTCGGGTAATACCAGCAGCGTCTATTCGACCCCTATCAGTCAGGCCAGCGATGCCATTTATGCCAACCTGCCGGATGTCGATTTAACCGCTGATACCAATACGATTGCCGAAGACGGCGGGGTTTCAACGTTAACGGCAACCTTAAGCGGCAGTCTGAACAATCAGTGGCCGGCGGATATTACCGTGAATCTGGCCTATACAGGTACAGGCACCGCAGCTACCGATTATGCCAAATCTGACAGCATTACCATTACCTCAGGTAACAGTACCGGCACAGCGACGGTGACCGCTACTGCCGATACTATCTTTGATGCCGCCGCTAATGAAACGGCTATTGTTGATATTGATAGCCTGTCTGCGGGTAATGAAGGTACCACCAACCAGCAAACCATTACTATCACAGATGCCGAAGTGGCGCCTGTGGTGACCTTAAGCACTGGGGCGGCTGTGGTGGCGGAAAATGGCGGGACTTCTGCGATCACCGCAACCTTGAATAACCCGACTTACGCCGATGTAACCGTAAACCTGGGTTATACCGGCACCGCCACCAGTGGCGGTATCGATTACAATACCCCAAGCAGTGTTATTACCATTACTGCCGGCAATAGTTCCGCCAATGCCGCAACCGGCATTACCGGGGTAGACGATGGCGATAGCGAAGGTTTTGAAACCATTATTATCGATGTCGCCTCGGTTACCGGCGGCAGTGCCACTGAGAGCGGCAGCCAGCAGGAAACCGTGACCATCAATGATGATGAAACCATTCCTGTGGTGACCTTAAGCGCCGGTATTAATACCCTGGCCGAAGATGGCGGGACGGCAACCTTAACGGCGACTTTAGATCAGGTGACTTTTGAAGATGTTACCGTGAATTTAGCCTATAGCGGTACGGCAACTGGCGGCAGTGATTATGCCTCGCCTGCCTCAAGTATCACCATCAGTGCCGGGCAGTTAACCGGCACCTCTACGCTAACGGCGACCAATGACAGCACGGATGAAGACGATGAAACCATTATTGTTGACATCAGCAGCGTCAGCGGCGGCAACAGTATCGAAAGCGGCAGCCAAAGTGAAACCCTTACGATCATCGATGATGACAGTACGGTAACACCAAACCCGGATCCGGATCCCGAACCGGAAACGGCGCTGGTCAGCCTTGCTGCCAGCCCAAGCTCGATAGCGGAAAACGGCGGTACCAGCACGATTTCGGTAAGCCTGGATCAGGCCATCAGCGAGTCGGTAACGGTTGCCTTGGCCTATAGCGGCAGCGCCAGCAGCGGCAGTGATTATCAGACACCGGCGGGCTCTGTAACTATCGCCGCCGGGGAAACATCTGCCGACCTTAGTTTGACGGCGATAGCAGATAGCGAGCAGGAAGATAATGAAAGCATTATCGTCGCTATTTCCGGTGTCAGCGGCAGTATTGCCAGTGAAGACGGTGACCAGGTACAAACCGTGACCATAACCGATGCCACAAGTGTGATCACTACGGCTGCCGACAGCGCCGCTGTCGATGAAGATGCCAGTGTTGATATCAATGTCCTGGCCAATGACAGTATCAGCGGCGGCAGTTTTGATATCGGCAGTGTAACGGTCAGCTCAAGCGCGCAGCACGGTGTTACCGAAATAAATAATGAAAGCGGCATGATCACATATCGCCCGGACGCGGACTTTAACGGCAGTGACAGTTTCAGCTATACCGTCAGCGATCTTTCGGGCAACCAAAGTGAAGCTACTTTGGTGACGATAAATGTTGCCGCGATAAATGATGCGCCGCTAGCGCAAGATGACATGGTTGTCCGCGAAGACTGGCAACCGTTAACCCTGGATGTGTTAGCCAATGACAGTGATGTTGACGGCGATGAGCTGAAAATTATCGGCGCCGTTGTTGATATCGGTGCCGTTAGCTTTACCGACAGTGACATTACCTTCACCCCTGCCGGTGGTTTTGCCGGCAGTGTCTTTATCGATTATGTGGTCAGCGACGGTACGGAAGAAGCCTCTGCCCGGGTGCAAATCGATATGCAGGCCTCGGATGAAAACCTGCCGGTGATCACCTTGCCTGAAGATATCGAAGTTAATGCCGATGCCCTGCATACCAAGGTAGACCTGGGCGTGGCGGAGGCCGTCGACAGCTCTGGCAATAGTATCCCGGTCTCCCTTGAAGACGGTATTACCTTCTTTAAACCCGGTACCAATACCGTGTTCTGGACGGCAACCGACAGCGAAGGACGCAGTGCGACAGCAAGCCAGGTGGTAAAAGTCAATCCATTGATTTCACTGGATAAAGACCAAACGGTTACCGAGGGAGCCGAGGTCAGGGTTGGCATCCGCTTAAACGGCGAATCGCCGCAATACCCCTTATCTGTGCCTTATAGCGTCAGCGGTTCGGCGCAGTTTGGTGTTGATCATGATCTTGACTCGGGTACGGTGACTATTAACTCGGGGACAGACGGTGTAATCACCTTTAATATTCTCAATGATGCCATCAGCGAAGGTGATGAAACCCTGGTGATTGAACTGGACAGCGGCCTTAACCGCGGCAGTAAATTCAGCCAGCAGCTCACCATTACAGAAGACAACGTGCCGCCTAAAGTCAGTCTTAAAGCGGAGCAGGGAGGTGAAGAGCGTTTTGTGATCAACCAGCAGGACGGCTTGGTAGTAATCACCTCAGAAATCAGTCACCCCGATGCCGTTAATCAATATACCTATGCCTGGTCCAATAAGCAGCAGTTGCTGAACGACAGCGACAGCAGTGATACCAGTTTCAGCTTTGATCCGTCAGGCTTGGCGGCGGGGGTATATCATGTTGCCCTGACGGTGACTGACAGCGATGATATAACCTATAGCGGTCACGATCAGCTTACCCTGCGCCTGGATGCCACCAGCATAGCCTTGGGTACGCAAGACAGCGACAATGACGGTATTGCCGATGATGTCGAAGGTCTGGATGATGGCGATAACGACGGTATTCCCGATTACCTGGATAATATCGATGAATGTAATGTCGTACCCGAGCAGGTAGGTACCACGGACAACTTCCTGGTGGAGGGAGATCCGGGAGTATGTCTGCGCCTTGGGGATACCGCGTTAACGGGCGCCTCAGGCGGTACCCGTTTGCTTGAAGATGATGTCAACGATGAAGAGGTTGTGAATGTCGGCGGTATCTTTGACTTTATCGCCTATGGTTTGCCGATTGAAGGCCAGGAATACCGGGTAGTCTTGCCGCAGGTACAGCCGATTCCCGCCAATGCCGTCTACCGCAAACAAAAGAGCAGTGGCGAATGGACTAACTTTGTCCAGGACAGCGGTAACCAGTTATGGTCAACCGAAGGTGAATCGGGCTTCTGTCCGCCGCCGGGGGATGAGCAATGGCAGCCCGGGCTTACTGAAGGCCACTGGTGTGTGCAACTGGTGATGACAGACGGCGGTGCTAACGATGCCGACGGCATAGCCAACGGCACTATAGTTGATCCCGGCGGCGTGGCTGTGATGCTGGATAATAACCAGCAACCGCAGGCGGAAAATGACAGCGTACAAACCTTGCAGAATACGCCGCTAACCATAGATGTGCTGGCCAATGACAGTGACGGCGATGGTGATAGTCTAGAGATCACCTCGGCAAATGCTGTTTTCGGTACTGTTACCATAGAAAATAACCAGCTTTATTATCAGCCGCCAAGCAGTTATTTCGGCGAAGATACTCTGGTATACGGTATCAGCGATAACCAGGGGGGATCGGCTTCGGCCACGCTGACGATAACCATATTAGCCAACGAAAGTCCGGTGGCAGTCAATGATGCGGTAACCTTGCTCAGCGGCAAGAGCCAAACCTTAAATGTGCTGGATAACGACAGCGATGCGGAAGGGAGCGAGTTGGCGTTGATTTCGGCCACGGCAGAACTTGGTAGCGTCAGTATCAATGATGATGGCACGTTAAGTTATCAGGCCCCGGCAAGTTATGTCGGTACCGATACAGTGACTTATGTTATCCGTGACAGCATGGGGGCCGAAGCTGAGGGTACGGTGACGGTAACTCTGGTGGAATCACGTGAATATACCAGTGCACAAGGCAGAAAAAGAAACGGCGGCAGTGCTTTCTATCTGGTGTTAATTGCTCTTGTGGGCCTGGTTGGACGTAGGAAATTAACAGGCAGGTAAGTGAATAATCTGAAATAAAAAGCCCCGGCTCGCCGGGGCTTTTTTATGTGTAGGATGTATTATGTGGCCACAGGGAAAATCTCTGTGCCGATGTCACAGTCGGTATTGTACATGGCGAGCGGATCGCCGTGATCGTGATAGCTGCCGTCCGGCTGGAGTCTACAGCGATCCTTACAGTGCTGGCTCTTCATCATTATTTTCATCTGGTTGCTGTGTCATGATAAAGGTGAAAATGAAACGACCTTGCTTAAGCACTATCCAGGGAGCCAACTAAAGGCTTTATCTATATCAAAAAAGACAGGAAAGTTGTCGGTTTTATTTACATAATTTCAATGAGTTACTTAAAGCAAAAATAAAATCAATTAAAAATCAATGGGATATAAACGTGGTCTGTGCCTTGCTTATTGGCTGGCCTTGCTTTAATGGTGTGATATCAATCAGTTACTCTTGAATGTCAGCACTTAATAATTAAAAAGAGCAGGGGGAAACAGGCAAAGCTTAATTTGACTGTTTTTACAGCACGAAAGGTTAATACACTAAAGGAAAAAAGGATGAAAGGAATGACTATGAAAGGGAAAACGACTAAGGGACTTGTTACGGCAGCAGCATTAATGCTTGCCAGTTCAAATGCTCTTGCTGGTATGATGACGGTAAGCGATTCTTTTGGTTCTCAGGGCAGTACAACGGATGTGCCTGTAGGGGCTTTAAATGAAACCCTGTCGGTTGCTGGTTTTGATACCTCGTTAGGTATTCTGACCGGTGTCAGTATTTCGGTTTTTGGTCAAATGGACAGCGAAGGTTCTTCTAAAAATGTCAGCGCCGCAGACGGCCGTGCCGAAGTCAGTATCTTATTAGGCAGCAACTGGTCGGTAACTACGGCTGCGGCCGATGATTATATCTTTGGTAACGGTGGTGCTGTTCTGGCCGATGACCAAAGCTCTGCGGCGGGTAATTTCGATTTAACGCCGGGTGAAATCTTTACTTATGACTTATCAAGCGGCGAGCAATCCGGTGCGATGACAGGTGTTGATTTGTCCGCCTTTACTACAGGCAGCATGGTTGATTTTGTTTTCTCTGCCCTGGCCCTGACTTATATTAACAACGATGTGGAATCGGGTACCGGGACTTTTGAAAATACCTTCCAGACAGGTTCCTGGGGTAAGGTTGAAGTCACTTATACCTATAGCAGCGAAGTGCCGGAACCGGCTTCTATCGCCATTCTGGCATTAGGTCTGGTGGGATTAAGCTTACGCAATAAACAAAAGCAGGTTTAATAAAAGCTGCTTGCCGTAAGTATATTTACGGCGTAAAGAACTCTTAGTTTCATGAGAGTCTAAACCCCTTAAGCTATAGCTAATGCCTTAAGGGGTTTTTTTATATCAGAAGATGTCAGCCAGGGGACTTTCTAATACAACAGCTGACGGTAAAAAGTATGCTGTTTTCCCTTTGTCAGGGTTTGTACCTTAGGTTCAACATAACTGACCAGTATATCCCCCAGCTCTGTGGGGAACTGTACCTGGAGTTCACGGGGGTTATCTGCCTGGTCACCGGCAAGTAAAAAACCGTCGATATAGGCCACCAGGTAATTCTGCCTGTCCTGTTCGCCATGTTCATGTTTTCCTTTGTGGTTTTTTAATACCTTGCCGGCAATTTCTTTTTGCAGCATTTTCCTAAGTTGTTGGATGCCTGGCAGCCTGGCCTGTTGTGAGTCCAGCGAAATCTTTCCCGAGTAAACCGGCATTTTTGCGGTGAATAAGTGATTAAGCTGCTGCCTGAACAGGGTCAATGTTTTATTGTCGCCGCTGGCCAGGTGCAGCAGGGAGGCGGGTTTTTCCGGCCATAACATCCTGGCGAACAAGTTGCTCAGGGAAGTGCGTATGGTCAGGGAAATATGTTTGTCTTGGCGCAGGGCGACTTCCGCCGAGGTCATGCTCAGGCCGTGAGCTGCAGCCTGGTTTACTGTTATCAGGGAGCATAAGAGCAGTATTAGCAGTTTACATTGCTTTGCTGTTTTCATATCTTTTACCTGGAAAAAGTTTTTGCTGAGAGCTTGTCAGCCATGGCTGCAGTATTGTCTGCTGCCATGGCGGGTGTTGTTACCGGCAATGGCTGGCTACAGTATCATTGCTGCCGCTGGTATCCGTACTGTCTAAACGGTACCTGAAGGTGTAGCAGTTGGCATCGCTTTGATAGCCGTCATCTCCCTGGACGAGCTGGCGGTAAAGGATCAGCGCCTTATCGCCCGGGGTTATATTGTTGTTATTCTCCCCCGGGGTGATTTCGATAAAACTCCAGCTTAAATTATCAAAGGTCATGGTATCGTAATCGCTGAGCTCGACATCCGAACCGGCCCAGGATAAATCCCGCTCCCGGCTCCAGTGGGGACCGGGAGAGACCGAGCTTGACTGATCTGCCACACCCCGGTAGCAAGCTATGGTGTAGGGGGCTTCCCGGGTGGTGTAATAAACATATTCGCTGCCGTCGCCGTGTAAATCGTAGGCGTTACATTCGTCCAGCGGCTGTTCGCCGGTTTTCACTTTTTGCGGCAGGTAATTCAGTTCGCTGTAGCGCCCGGCGCCCTAGTCGGTGCCGCCTTCGGTTGCCGCGCCGCCGGCGGTGCCGAAATAGAGCGGGATGCCGTCAAACATATAGGCCAGCGGTTGCGACGGGTCATGGCTGTCCATCATACATAAAGGAGCCATATGATAGTGGTAGTCTTCGCCGTTACCGGCATGGGCGCCGCACTGGTCGACTTCACCGAGCAAGATGGTATCGCGGTCGCTGTAATCCTGTCCCAGCCGGGCGATTTCACCGTTAGTATTTTCCTTGGCATAGTGCAAAATCGGCACCCCTTCCACCGAGATGCCTATGGCGTCGTGGATATTGATATTGCTGGCGGTGCTGCTTAAATAATCCGGCTGCAGCGGCAAGGTCCAGGAGCTTTGTTCCTCGATAGGCACCCGGCCAATCCAGGAGCGGATACCGACATTGGCTTTGTCGCCGTCAAGTTGTGAGCGGTAGGGCAGCATAGTATGGGTGGTCACCGTCATAGTGGTGCTGGTGCAGCTGAGTGAAACCAGATCGCTGTAGGCGGCAAAAGTGGCGGATTTTGCCGCACAGTCACTGGGCACACTGGTAGGAACATGATCGTCGTTATTGGGGTTATAACGTACCCGCGAAAGGGTCAGGCTGGTGCTGGTCAAGGTGCTGCCGGCAATGGCATCGGTTAAGGTCACCAGGCCGGTACCGGTGCCATCGAGGCCTAAGCTGCCGACGGCATCAGATAAGGCATAAAGGGTGATAATATAATCATTAGCTATCGGTGACTGGGAGCAGGGGGCCGAATAACCTTGTTCGCCGTCGATACCATTGATACCAAAAGTGCCGATTGTCGTTTCCCCGGTCGCCAGAGAGCTGATGTTGGCGGGGATATCATATAACACCTGGTAGGAATGGGCCTTGCTGAAATCACCTTGATCATTTTCATTGGCAAAGTTATGCATGGTTATGGCAAAGCTTTGCGTGCCTGCGGGCGCATTATCCCAGTTCAGGGTCGGAAAGCTGCCCTGGCCTGTGCCGTCGCAGGTGGCATCCAGCGGCAAGATCATATCGGATTTTACCGCATCACTGCTTAGGGTCATATCATCGTCACTGCTGCCGATGGTGGCGCGTACCAGCACTTCATTATCCAGCACCAGGTTGGTACTCCAGATAAAGCTGGCGTCAACACTGCTGTCATCGAAAACATCGGTAAAGTTAGTGTAGGAAGCCTTGTTGTCGACGCCTACGGTGTCGTTGCTAAAGGTGCTGGCGGCGGGCCAGCTGCTGTCGTCAAAACTGCTTGCCATCCAGTTGTCCGGGCGTGCCCAGTGGGCGGCGCTGATGCTATCCAGGCTGTCGGGGGCCGAAGTCGAACAGCTGGCAGATAAACGCTGATGGTTAAACTGGCTTAGGCAGCTGGTATCGGTGAGCGGAGCGGTATAATAGGTTTGCGCCTTCCAGCTGCTGTCGGTGATGCCGATAATGTCATTGTTGCTGTCTTTAAAGACCGCCACCATGCCGCCATCGCCGGGATGATAGTTGCTGCCCTGGTTGGCTTCTGTACCTGTGGCTAAATTCTCTTCCCAGTCCACCAGTAACATGGCGGCGGTAAAAGGCTGATTGACGCGAAAACGCACGATATTGGAGTTAAAATCGGTAAAAGGTACCGGATCTTTGCCGACTGCCGTGCCGTTGATATAAAGCTCGAAATAGTTGTCGGCAAAGATGTAGGCGGTGATCAGCTCACCGTCGGTATCGATTTCTATGATGTCGCTGCCGTCTCCGGCGATCAGGGCTGCAAGGGCCTGCTCGGCGGAATCATAATCATGGCCGCTTTGGTAGACATTGTACAGATCTGAAGCAAAGGGCATGCTGTTATCGCTATAGCGTACCTCGGCGGGCACGGTCCAGCTGCCATTATCATCATCTGTGATGCTGCCCAAAGGGGCGACCCGGGTGCCGGAGGCAAATAAATTGCTGATGGTGGTACTGCCGGCGCCACGGGTATAAACCGGGCTGTCCTGGTCGCTGTTGTCTGCGGCGGCTATGATAGTCACCGAGTCGGCGCTGCTGCTGACAGTGCCGTCATTGACCACCAGGGATAAGGTATAGCTGCCGGCAAGATCGGCGGTAAAACTGGTATTGCTGGCGGAATCTGTGCTCAGGCTGGCACTGCTGCCGCCAGGCACCGAGCTGAAACTCCAGCTGTAGGTCAAGCTATCGCCGTCGGCATCGCTGCTTTGGCTGCCGGACAGGTTAACACTGTCGCCTGTGGTGACATTTTGATCGGCGCCGGCATTTGCTACCGGTGCGTTATTGGTTGTCGGAGTATCGGTCGCCGGGTTATCGCTTGAACTGCCGGAGGAAGAGCCGCCACACCCGGTTAATACCGCCGAGATCATGGCCGTGGCTATTAGCGCGGGGAGCAGGTGGCCGGTAAACAGGGGAGACTTATACCTTGTTAATATCATAATGCTTTTACCCTTAGTCGAGAACTTCACTTGCCCGAGTATGGCAAACAAATGTGTGGTAAATGTGTACATTCTTGACAAGATTGTGTGCAACCGGATTTTATTCTTAAAAAATGAATGGGAAGCAGGAAGCAGGAAGCAGGAAGCAGGAAGCAGGAAGCTGATAGCGAGAGTAAGGGAGCCCGGAGACTCCCTTATTGTATTAGCCGAGGTTCAGCATTTGCCGGGTAGCGGCGATCAGGTGGTGTTTGGTGTTGGTTTCCACCGAAGCATGGCCGGACTGCTCACTGATGAGCAATTGTGACTGAGGTAACTTTTGGTGTAATAACCAGGCATTATCCAAAGGACAAACAATATCGTAGCGGCCGTGCACTATGATGGTGGGAATATCCCTGAGTTTATCGCAGTTATCCAGAATTTGGTTTTCGTCAAGGAAGCAGTTGTTCACCATATAATGGGCTTCGTGGCGGGCCAGGCTCCAGCACCTTTTGTCTGTGGTGGCTTCTTTTAAGAAGGCTTGGTCCGGCGCCAGGGTGCAGCAAGACATTTCCCAGGTGGCCCAGGCACGGGCGATTTTTTCTGCCAGGGCCTTGTCCGGGCCTGTCATTAATTGATAGGCGCCGTGAATATCCGCCTGGCTTTCGCCCTCACCTTCCTTATGAGGAAACGCATTAAGATAAGCCTGCCAGTGATCGGGATAAATACGCTTGGCGCCGCCGCCGGAGAAGGTCCAGTCGGTATCTTGCTGGCGCGCTAAAAAGATGCCGCGCAGCACCAGGCTGGTGACCTGTTGCGGGTGATGCTGGGCATAAACCAGCGACAGGGTTGAACCCCAGGAGCCGCCGAAGACATGCCATTTTGTTATCTCCAGGTGCTGGCGTATCCGTTCAATATCCGCCACCAGTGCCGATGTGGTATTTTCTTCCAGGCTGCCGTGAGGCAAAGAACGGCCACAGCCCCTTTGATCGAATAAGATGATACGGTATTTTTCCGGATCGAAAAAACGCCTGTCATTGGTCGAGCAGCCGGCGCCGGGGCCGCCATGGATAAAGATCACCGGCTGTCCTGCCGGGTTTCCGCATTGCTCGACATAGAGCTGGTGGCCATGGTCTACGTCCAGCATAAAGTGCTGATAAGGCTCTATTTCAGGATAAAAATCATTCATATTTTGCTCTTATTATTCAGGGAAAAAGCGTTAGCGAGGCAATAACTTGCGGTAAAAAAACAGCGATGTCAATGTTTGTCATTTTAGAGCTTTTGCTTTTGATGCAAATCAAGCCCCCGGGCAAAGCTGTTCTTTTTGCTGTACTTTTTATCTGCAAAAGGTAGAATAATAATGATAGCTATTCTCATTAAGTGGGTGGCCGAAAATAAGTCATAAAGGATTAACTAAACATGACCCTAGCCGAATTAAAACCTAACCAGAAAGCGATTATTGCCGGTTTACCCGAAGATCTCGACTTAGCAGCACAGCTGCTGGAACAGGGCTTTGTGCCCGACAGCGAAATCTCCCTGGCCCATAAGGCGCCTTTTAATGGCCCTATGGCGTTTCGAATTCACAATACTAAAATCTCTATCGGCCAGAAAATTGCCGGCCAAATTAAAGTGGAACATTGTTAATGTCACGTATGATGCATTATGCCCTGGTGGGGTTTGCCAATTCAGGTAAAAGTACGCTGTTTAACCTGCTCTCAGGCAGCCAGCAAAAAGTGGGCAACTGGTCCGGTGTTACCGTGGCGGCCAAGCAAAAAGCTTTTCCGCTTGCCGATGGCGAAGTCCTGCTGTCGGACTTGCCGGGACTGAGCTCGTTAACCCAGCGCCAAAAACAAGGGCAAGATCTGACCGTCAGTCATGATTTTATCCGCGAAAAACAAATTGACTGTTTGATCAATGTGATCGACAGCACCCAGTTAAAACGTCAGCTCTATTTAACCACCCAGTTGCTTGAACTTGGCGTGCCTATGATAGTCCTGCTCAATAAAAGCGACAGCAAGCAGGCTGAGGCGGTGGATACCGATAAGCTGGCTCAGCAATTGGGCTGTCCGGTATTTGCCATCAATGCCCGTGAAGAGAACACCCGATCTGAGCTGATAGCTTTGCTGGATCGCCAGGTGCAGCGTAATGATTATCAGGTTAACAGCACTGACAATACTTGCTGCAGTGAAGACGGACAGACATGTGAAAAAACCGCGCAGCTTAATGAGATGCAGAGGCGCCACCGCCGGGTTAATACCCTGGTGCAGGCGTCACAAGCAGCAAATACCTCCGGGCAGCATAAACCGGGATTAAGCGATAAAATCGATAACCTGGTCTTACATCCTCTGGTGGGGATCCCGGTGTTTCTCGGTATGATGTATCTGCTGTTTATGTTTGCCATTAATGTCGGCAGCGCTTTTATCGACTTTTTTGATATCCTCAGCGGTACCCTTTTTGTTTCTTACCCGGCGCATTATCTGGCCGGGTTCAATCTGCCGATGTGGCTACTGACCATCATTGAAGGTATCGGCAGCGGCATACAAACGGTAGCGACTTTTATTCCCGTGGTTGCCTGTTTGTTTATCGGTTTATCCCTGCTTGAAAGCAGCGGTTACCTGGCGCGGGCGGCTTTTGTCGTTGATAATGTGATGCAGAAAATCGGCTTGCCCGGCAAGGCTTTTGTGCCTTTGATTGTCGGCTTTGGCTGTACTGTGCCTGCGGTGATGTCGACCAGGGTACTCGATAGTGAGCGTGAGCGCTTAACGACTGTGATGATGGCTCCTTTTATGTCTTGTGGCGCCAGGTTGCCTGTTTACGCTTTGTTTGCCGCCGCTTTTTTTCCCGATAATGGCCAGAATCTGGTGTTCCTGCTTTATTTAATCGGCATAGCCGCTGCTATCTTTACCGGATTTCTGCTTAAGAAAACCCTGCTACCGGGTAACAGTTCGCTTAATATCATGGAGTTGCCTTTATATGAGTGGCCTAAGCTTACTTATATCAGCCAACGGGTATGGCAGCGTACTAAGGGCTTTGTGACCGGTGCCGGTAAAACCATAGTGATCGTGGTGTGTTTACTGAATTTCTTCAACTCCATAGGCACGGATGGCGAGTTCGGCCACCAGGACAGTGAAAGTTCGATATTAAGCCAAAGCGCCAAAGTGGTGATGCCGGCGCTGGCGCCACTGGGGGTTAAGGAAGAAAACTGGCAGGCCGGGGTCGGTATTATTACCGGTATCTTCGCCAAAGAAGTTTTAGTGGCCACCTTTAACAGCCTGTACTCCCCGGGAGAAGGGGAAGAGGAAGCAGAGCCTTCGCTGGCGGCCAGCTGGGAAGAAGCGGTAGACAGTATTTTGTTAAACCTGCTGGGCATAGCCCCGGACGATCCTTTAGGTATCGATGTCGGTGAGGTCAGCGATTTAGCCGTGGCGGCCGAGGAGCAGGAAGTGGAAATCACCACTTATCATGTGATGCAGGAGGCTTTTGCCGGACAGTTGGGCGCCTTTAGCTACTTGCTGTTTATTTTACTTTATACCCCGTGTGTGGCGGCGATGGGGGCTATTAAAAACGAAGTTGGTTCACGCTGGGCCGGTTTTGCCGCTTTGTGGAGCTTTACCCTGGCCTACCTGGTTTCTACCGCCTGCTTCCAGCTGGGTAATATTGCCAATGAGCCGTTAATGGCGGTGATCAACCTGGTGATGGTGGTGGTGGTGTTTAGCGCCATTTATTTGTGGCTGAAGCATCAGGGGAAAAAGATACTGACCATACCTGTGGCGGTCAGTTATAACGAGGCGGCACATCACAAGTGTTAACCGTTAAAGAGTTATAAAAAAGGCCCGCAAGGGCTTTTTTTATGTACAGGATGTACGGTCAGCTTACCCGTTCCCGACGTAAGCTAAGTACCTGCCTCCATGCAGGCAATAAGGCGGGTTCACGGATGAACAGGAGCCATATGTACAGGATGTACGGTCAGCTTACCGGTTCCCGACGTAAGCTAAGTACCTGCCTCCATGCAGGCAATAAGGCGGGTTCATGGATGAACAGGAGCCATATATACAGGATGTACGGTCAGCTTGCCCGTACCCGACGCAAGCCAAGCACCTGGATTTATACAGGCACTCAAGCAGGTTATGGAAGAATAAATCTTGTGTCTTTTACACTGCCTTATGCGGCATCGGTTTCCTCTTCTTTAAGGAAAATAGCATCGTCCAGCTGTTGCCAGGTGGCAAACATCAACGGGCAGTCATAGATGACCGCACCTTCCGGCTGGCGCAGTCGGCGTGCTTCGAGAATTTTGCAATTGATCAGTTCCTGAATCGCGGCCTGGGCGGTAAAGAAGTCCCAGCCGAAATGCTTAAATAAGCCTTTTTCACAGACGATCGGTTGTACCCATAAATGATCCAGCAACTTTTTACCGTTGGCAGATAAGGCCCGCATGGCCAGGCGGCCGTTTATCTTGGCCTGGCCATCGGCCAGGATCTTGTACATACGGCGTTTTAACCTGTCGCCCCAGGATAAGCTTTCCTGCCAGTAATCATGTACCGGTGCGCTGAAATTTTCTGCTCTTAAGGTGGATTGGATGGCATCGATATAAGTGTCTTTTTGCTTGTGCAGGCGATACAGGGAAGGGTGGATAATATCGCCGTATTTTTGCTCCAGGCGTGACTGTAAAAATACCCGTCCGGTCCGGCCGTTGCCGTCGGCAAAAGGATGTATGTTTAGCAACTGATTATGGCCGACGATAGCGAGCACATCTTCGGCCAGCTCTGTGTTATTGACAAACGCCAGCCAGTCGTTGATAAGGGCATCGACGTGCTCGGCCGGCGGACAGACATAATAGGCAGCCATAGGCGATTTGCCGCCGATCCAGTTTTGGTTTTTGCGGATGTTGCCGGCTTTTTTGTGCTCGGCTTCGAGCAGCCGGTTGACGTCCAACAGTATTTTCAGAGAAAGCTGTTTATTGGCTGCCAATATTTCTCTGGCTTGCTGGTATCTGGCCATTTGCGTCACCAGATCTATGGCTTCAGGATCAACAAAGCCTATCTGGCTGCTGACCAGGGCTAATCGTTTACGGGAGACGGAACGCGACTCTTTCAGGCTGCGACTGCCCGCCAGGTAACGGTTAAGAAAACCGTTTAATGAGAATTCGCCATATTTCCCCTGTTTAAAGTTATTTAAATCAAAGTCTATTTCCAGCTTGATTTTCTGTTCAGCCAACGTCGGCGGTATGATGCAAATGATAGTTTCTTGTTTATCACCATGCTTGCGCTCTACTGTTTCTACATCAGCATAACGCTCAATATATTGATCCTTATAACTCAAAACATGAAGCCTTTCTTTGGAAAATGGGCTGCTTATATAGCAAAACTCATCGGGGATAACAAATGTTGTTTCAATTAATTAACATTTTTTTCTTTTTATTCTGCTGAGCTTGTTGTCACGGGCTGGGGTATTTACTTGTTATTGCTGGTATTTGATTTACCACTTATCAAAAAAGTAATCAAGTGTAAATAAAGTGTAATTATCGAGGTGGTGTTTTCAGTGGTGTTGGCAATGCCACTCTTGTTTCCTACTTATTACAATCAATAAAATCAAAGGGTTAGGTTTTGATGGTTGTTTGTAAGGAAATGTGAACTTGATGGGGTTTTCACTGTCTGAGAGCATCAGGCTGAAGATTTCGGTTTGAAAGTAAGTGCTGCAAATTTTCAATGTTAAGCATTTCTTAAGAATCTCTTGATATGGTCACATTCATGGCTGCCTGCGTATCGTCACGGGGGAGTTTATTAAAGAAGAGATTTTTACAAATTACCAGGAAATGAATGTAAAGCTTGTTAAGCAAATCATGCGGGGATATCAACCTGCCCCTTGATGCACTTACCGTTTTATTATTCTCAATAATATTGTCCGTTGCGGGTCGATTATTTGCTGGTTTATCTAAGGCCTGTAGGGATACAGTGAAAGGTTGTTTTGATGAAAACAACTGAAATTCAAGCTCCTGGCAAGGGCTGTGGCTATGCGGTTTGTTAAAACTTCATAGCAGGCAAACGCCTTGCTGTAATAATAAGAGAGTAGTAATTATGTGTGGTATCGTTGGTTTATGGTCGGCAACTAATAAAATTTTCAACCTGGAAAAATATCTTGATAATATCCGGCGAATGTCGGAAAAACTTAGTCACCGGGGGCCGGATGCCCAGGGGCTGTGG
This sequence comes from Thalassomonas sp. RHCl1, assembly GCF_947387555.1. GTDB lineage: Bacteria > Pseudomonadota > Gammaproteobacteria > Enterobacterales > Alteromonadaceae > Thalassomonas. The sequence goes on along the minus strand of NZ_CANDNZ010000014.1, from coordinate 104,771 downwards.
AGTGATGAAGCCGGTATTGCCCTGGGACATAGCCGCTTATCCATTCAAGATTTAACTGTTCACGGACACCAGCCGATGTCCTCTCCCTGCCAGCGCTATGTGCTGGTTTTCAACGGTGAAATCTATAACTTTTTAGAGCTAAAAGCTCAGCTGGAAAAAGAGGGCCTTGCCTTTGTCGGCTACAGTGATACTGAGGTTCTACTGGCGGCGGTTTGTCACTGGGGGCTGGAAAAAGCCCTGAGCTTATTTAACGGCATGTTTGCTTTTGCTTTATGGGATAAGCAAAAACAAAGTTTAACTCTGGCACAAGATCGCGCAGCTAAGAAACCCCTGTATTTCGGCTGGGTCGGGCAGGATTTTGTCTTTGCTTCCGAATTAAAGGCGCTGAAAGTGTTGCCCGAATTTTCCGGGGAAATAGACAAAGAAGCGCTGACTCTATATCTGACTTATAACTATGTACCTGCGCCGTATTCTATCTATCAGCATATTTATAAATTAGCCCAGGGCGCCACTATCACCTTAAATGCTGATATCTTCATCGATAAAAGCTGTCTGCTTACACGGGTTCGCCATTACTGGTGTGCTTATCAGAGTGCGAAAAAACAATATCAGCAACCGTTTAGCGGCAGTTACGACGATGCCGTAAACCAGCTGGATGCGCATTTAGTGGATGCGACCAAGATCCGCATGATCTCCGATGTTCCCCTGGGGGTGATGCTCTCGGGAGGTATAGACTCTTCTACCGTAACCGGCATCGCCCAGTCCCTCAGTTCCCGGGCGGTGAATTCATTTTCGATAGGTTTTGAAAACAACAAGAAATGTGAAGCCGGTGCCGCCAGGAAAATTGCCGGCCATTTAGGCACAGATCATAATGAGCTGATAGTGACCGGCCGGGATGCCCTGGATGTATTGCCGCTGTTACCGGATATGTATGATGAACCTTTTGGTGACTCTTCACAAATTCCCACTTACCTGGTGGCAAAATTAGCGAAAAACCGGGTTACCGTTGCCCTGACCGGGGATGGCGGCGATGAGCTTTTTTACGGCTACCGGCGTTATTTCAGCAGCCATAAATTAACGAAAGTGAACCAGAAAATACCTGAGTTGCTGCGCTGGCCCTTGAGTAAGGTTTGCAATTCTATTGGCCGCTTGTCCCGGTGTGAGCATAAATTTTTGCAACATGCTCAAAATATTGCCGCCAACCACCCGTTGGATTTATACCAAAGCCGCATCAGTAAATTTATTGAACCCCACCGCCTGGTAAAGGGAGCAGAGCCGGTCAGTTTGGTCAATATTGAACAGGTTAAGGCGTTGGATATCGGCGAGCCGGAATTTAATATGATGTTATTGGATTACACCAGTTATCTGACCGGCGATATCCTGGTGAAAGTCGACCGGGCGAGTATGGCGGCCAGCCTGGAAGCCAGGAACCCTTTGCTGGATCGGCGTATTGTTGAATTTGCCTGGTCATTGCCGACGGCATATAAGTATAACCAGAAAACCGGGAAAACCGTATTAAGGGATGTACTTGCCCGTTATGTGCCGGACGAACTGATGAACCGGCCAAAACAAGGGTTTGGCTCGCCAATCAAAAAATGGCTCTCCGGGCCGTTAAGGGATTGGGCGGAGGAATTATTGTCGGAAGATAAACTGCAACAACAAGGTCTATTGGAACCTGCCCTGGTGCGATATCTTTGGGAAAAGTGTAAATCAAATCCGAAGGGGCGGCACTCACATCTGTGGACGATATTGATGTTTCAGGCCTGGTATCAGCAACAAGGAGTTGCCGCTTAATACAGTTTGCTTTGGAGCTGTTAATACCCCCCTGTGTAAGCAGGGGGGATATTATTTTTTGTCTGTCATTGACTAGGGGAAAAAGAAATTACATTTTTTCCCTCTGCAGCACATTTTCCAGTTCAGCCATACCCCGAGGAATATCGACATTTACCCCTAAGTCTTTAAAGGTTGAGCCTAAGGCATGTATGGTGCGGAACAGGTTATGCTCGCGGCATTGCTCTCCCATCTGGCCGATACGGACAATCGGCGGCCCGAACGAGCCGGCAATTTCCACCCGGTAATTTTTGGAAATATGCTCGCACACGGTTTTTGCTTCCAGTCCTTGTGGCAGTTTGATGCCGACCACAGAATTTAACCGGTTGGGCTGGTCAATATAAAGTTCAAGTCCCAGCGCCTCAATGGCGCTTTGTAAGGCCTTTGAACAGGTCAGGTGACGGCGAAAACGTTTTGGCAAGGTTTCATCGCAAATCAGGCGCATGGCTTCATACAAGGCGAGCAAGCCGGAAACCGGTGCGGTGTAATGATAGGAGTTTTTATGCCAGAAGTTAGAGGCCAGTTTGGCATCCAGCGTCCATTGCGGTATCTGGCTTTCCCGGCTATTGATGCGTTGCCAGGCTTTTTCTGAAAATGCCACCAGGGAAACCCCCGGGATAGAGCTCAGGCCTTTTTGTCCGCCGGTGATCACGGCATCTATATGCCATTCATCCATTTTTAGCGGCATGGTACTTAAGGTACAGACGGCGTCCACTATCAGGTAGCAGTTATACTCTTTGGCTATGGCGCCGATTGCTGCCAGTTCATGGTTATAGGTGGTATTGGAGGTTTCCCCCTGTACTATAGTGATCACTTGCGGGCGGTATTCTTCTACCTGTTGGCGGATCAGCTCGGCTTCGACACTGTTTCCTTCGGCGACCGTTAACTGTTTGACCTCACCACCGGATCTTTCGGCCATTTGTGCCAGGCGGCTGGAAAAGAAGCCGTTGCAGATACTCAGTACCCGGGTATTGTCCCAGACCAAATTGGCAACGGCCATCTCCATGGCGGCAGAGCCGGGACCCGCCACCCCGACGATCCAGGGAGACTGGGTCTGAAAGATATAACCTGCCATAGATTTCATTTGCTGTACTATAGTGCCCATGGTTTCACCCAAGTGGTTGATCACTATACCATTGGCATTGGCCACTGCCTGAGGGATCGGCACGGGGCCGGCACCCATCATTAATAGTGGCTCTTCGGGTAAAATCTGGCTCAGGGGCTGTATTTTAGGTACTGCAATCTTCATTTTCGGCGGTGTCTGCGGTTGATTATCGGGAAACGAAAAATCATATCACACCCCCTGGCGCTATGTAATATCTATATCGGGGGAATAAGGCGGAAAATCTACAAGCTTAATTTGTTATCCCTGCAAGTGAGCCTTAAATTTGCTGTGAATTGGCTATTCATTGCTGTTGCTGTTAGCTGAAAACGCCGAGAACCTGATTGTAAGGTGATTTTTTATCCGTTGATATCGCCAGGTTATGCTTTAGCTGAACATTCATGAGAGTTCGGCAAGGTTAAATTTTACCCTGATGTTCTATATTTCAGCCAAAAATCGTTTAATTAACGACTTCATTACAAAAAATTAATCGAAATCAAGTTTTTTAGTTAACCTGTTGTTCTTAATCGGATAAAATGTCCTTGAAATGTAAATCGGATGTAATATTTTTCTGGCATCCTTTTGCAACAACATGGAAAATTAAGGAATTTACGTTGAATAATACAGTTAAAAAATCAGTACAAGTACTTTCACAAACCGCTCTTGCCGTCACTCTGTTAATGGGTAACATTACCCCGCCAGCAGAGCAAGGTTATTATGAAGATGATGCCGGTTTTAACCAGGTTTCAGCCAGCATGGAATCCGGTTGGGGCTGGGGCTTCAATAAAGCCCAGGCTGCCGGCTCAACTGGTTGTTGGGACACAACCGAGTGGGAACCTATGCCTTGTAGCGGTTCGCAGGACAGCAGCTCTTCTCAAGACAGCAGCTATGCTGACAACGATCTGGTTGAAGGTGCAGCAGAAGCCGGTATGAACTTTACTGCGCCCAGCCTGAATGTTCCGTCTTTTAACATTGATGCCGGAAAAATGACGACTTTGGCATATGCCGATGTTGAAGCCGCCAAACAAAACAGCTTACAGCAAGGGCTGGCTTTCAGACTCAATAATCTGTTGGCGGGCAATCGCTCAGTCTAACTTACCGTTAAAGGTAACCTGAATCTGAACTTGTCAATGATACAGATCTCATTTGCTGGGATCTGTATTTTTATGGGCCGGATGCCAGCCCTGTTAAAGAAAAATCGACTCCTGCTCATTTTGTGCCCTAATCTCTCTTTATCCGCCTGTTTTAGTTATTTGCCCTGAAAAGCCCTGATATATCAATCAATATCATTATCTTTATTGCTTTGTGTTTCTCTGAGTAAGGTTACCTAGATTTTAATGTAATGTTAAGTAAGTGTTTCTTGTGTTGGTGGTTATTTTTCATTAGCATAAGGCCAGCCGATCAGAAAGTAGCCGGGGAAAGTGCTGTTGATGAAAATGCTGACAGACATCCCGGGCATTCATTTCGGCATCCTCTTTATTTGAGTGAAAGCACTCAGATCAATTTTTATTACTTTTTATTAGAAGGGATTAAATAATGAAAAAGACTAAAGCGATCATCTTAGCTATGGGACTTGGTTTCGGCATGAGCGGCAACCTTATGGCCGAGAGCGACCCGTATAATTGGCAGAGCTGTACTAAATTGATGCAGTACTGCCAAATGAGCGGCGGTATCTTCTGTGATGCCTATTACAGCAAGTGTATGTAATGATTTTTAGCCGGCTCAATTAAATCCGGGTGTAAGCGATAAACGCCAGATGTTAATTAAGCCTGAGATGAAAAAGGCCCGCCAGGGCCTTTTTACCGGGAGCTTTTAAATAATATTCCCATCTTTATCTAAAATAACAGCTTCGCCGTAACCTAAGTCTTTCAGCCGTTTTAGCTGGCTTTTGGCATCTCCTACCACCAGATAAATCATCTGTTGTTCGTCCAAATGTTTGCTGATGGTTTGGTGTATCTGCTTCAAATCGGCCTGCTTGACATAGCTTTGCCGCTGCTCAATATAATCATCGGCTAAATCAAACTGGCTTTGGCCTTCCAGCATGCCCAGCAGCCTGTCCAGGGTTTCAAACTTGCGGGAGTTGCCTTTGATAATAATGTTTTTGGTGACCGCGAGATCTTCTGCTTCATAGGTGTCTCGGTAGTTGGCGATCAGATCTCTGAAGATCTCCAGCGATTCCAGGGTGACATTGGTGCGTACCTGGGAGGCGGCAACAAAGGGCGACTGGTAGCTGGTGGATGGAATAAAGGAATAAGCGCCATAGGTGTAGCCCTTCTGGATACGCAATGTCTGTCCCAAGCGGGCGCTCATGCCCGAGCCCAGGCGGTTATTGGCTACCTGTACCGGATAAAACTCTTCACTGCTTGCCGCGACTGTAGGCTTGCCGACGTAAATAACCGACTGCTTGGCGCCGGGCACATCAATAAAGTACAGTTTTGGCTGTGTTAATACCGACATTTCAGGTTGCTGCGGCATGGGGATTTTTTTACCTGTCCAGCCGGCAAACCCTTTAATGGCATCGAGCACCCTGGCCTGGCTGACAGCGCCGACAACATGCAGGTTTGCCTGTTGCGGGGAGACATTCTCACGGTAGTAAGCTTTGATATCCGCCAGTTCTATGGCCGATACCGTTTCCCGGGTGCCGCCTGTCGGGGTGGCGGCGATATGTCCCTTAGGATACAGGCGCTTCATAAAGGCATTGCGGGCGATGCGGGCGGCGTTGCCCTGATCCTGGACAATACGGGTTAACCTGGCGGCTTTAAGGCGCTCAAATTCCTGGTGATCCCAGCGCGGCGTCAGCAACATTTCCTTCATCAGTGCCAGGGTCTTTTCGAAATTTTTCGCCAAGGTTTGCCCTTCAATGATAATGGCTTCCTGATCGCCGGAAACTTCCAGCTTGGCCCCCAATAAGCCGATTGCCTGCTCCAGCTCCAGCGGGGTTTTATCTTGTGTGCCTTCATTCATCAGCTGTGCCATCAGGGCTGCGGTACCTAGCTTGTCTTTGCTGTCGAGCAGCTGGCCGCCATCGATACGCAAGCTGAAATTCACTATCGGCAATTCCGTTTGTTCTATGCCGTATACCCGCAGGCCATTGGTTTGCGCCGTTTGCCAGACATCGGGAATTTTCAGCTCGGGCAGCTCGGATAGCGGCGGCTCGCTGCGGTCAAACCGGGTTGGGGTTTTGTCAAAAGCAATGGCATCGTTCTCAACAAAGTTTTCTTCGGCTCCCTGCTTGATCACTTCCTCTTCAACCTTGGCTTTAACCGAGCCGGTTAGGATCAGCTCCGGCTGATCTTTAGGGACAAAGCTGGTGATGATCGCCGCCTTGTCTTTAATGTATTTGCGGTATACCCGCATGATATCTTCTTTGCTGACACCGGTGATATTGGCAATATCGGTTTTGATAAATTCAGGACTGCCGGCGTATTCGTTATATTCCCCTAATTTCTGGGCCTTATCGAGAATACTTTCGAAGCTGTAATAAAAGTCGGTTTCCTGCCTGGCTTTGATTTTATCCAGCTGTGCCTGGCTAAAGCTATCTTTTTCAAAGTTGCTTAGTGCCTGCTCTATCGCCCGGTAAACATCGTCAAGACGGGTGCTTTTATTGCCGCGGACATTAATGCTGAAAGTACCGGCGATTTCATTTGCTTCATTCCAGGCGTTCACGGCGGGAGCCAGTTTGGCTTTTTCTACCACGCTTTTATAGAGTGCGGCATCTTTTCCTTCTGACAGCAGGATGGCCAGCACTTCCAGGGCGTAGGCATCTTGATGGTATTGTTCTGCCGCGGGAAAAGTCAGGCGGATTTCCGGTAACTTGGCAAAGTTATCTAAATGGTAAAGCTTTTTGTCCGCCGCCAGGCTTACCGGCTGCGGCTGCATTTTCGGCACCGGCTTGCCGGCTTTTATTTCGCCAAACCATTGGTTAACTTTCTTTTTGGTTTCGGCAATGTCGATGTCGCCGGCGATCACCAAAGTGGCGTTGGAGGGCACATAAAACTGGTGATAGAACTCTTTGACATCGTCCAGGGTTGCTGCCTGCAGGTCCGCCAGATCGCCGATCACCGTCCAGTTATAGGGATGGCTTTCGGGATAGAGTGCCTTTTTAATGACATGATAGGTATGGCCGTAAGGGCGGTTGTCGACCCGCTGGCGTTTTTCATTTTTTACCACCTGTTTTTCCCGCTCCAGGGTGCCGGCATCTACGGTATTGAGCATAAAGCCGAGGCGGTCGGAGTCGATCCACAGGAGTTTGTCAAAAGCATCTTTCGGCACCACTTCATAATAGATGGTGCCGTCACTCCAGGTGCCGCCGTTGCGTTCGCCGCCCAGCTCGGGGATCATTTTGCGGTTGGCGCCCTTGGGCACATTTTCCGAGTCGTTAAACGACATATGCTCGAAAAAGTGGGCGAAACCGGTGCGCCCGGCTTTTTCCCGGCTGGAGCCGACATGCACTATAGTGGACATGGCGACAATGGGGTCGGATTTATCCTGATGCAAAATCACCTTTAAGCCGTTATCGAGTTCAAAGGCTTCATATTGCAGGTCAAAGGCAGAAGTTTGCGGCAAGCGACTGGTCGCAGCCATTTCAGCTGCGGTTTTCGCACTTGGTTTGTGTTCTGTGGTTTGCTGGCTGCACCCGGACAGCGCTGCCGAGAATGCTGCACTGAGCAGCAGGGTTTTGGCGCTGAGTTGGAATTTACTATTCATTTTTTTTCCATATTTTTAACGTTAGCGTAAAAATATAATAAATGTATACAATATGGAAGGGAGGCGCTTTTTTTGTTGCCGTTAACGGCATTATTTTTTACTTTGCCCTGTTAAGCCCTGAAACAAGGACAACAGAGGTTGCCGGTAAAATTTACCTGCATCCGCTGCAGTGAAGCCAGGCGAAAAGGCTGTGTTTGGATTTACCTGCTCGCCGGCATGGCCTGGTGCTGTAATGACTTATTTCAGGAGCCGGTGTCGGCCGTCAGGGCGCCATCTGTTTTACCGTGAATGTCCAAGGTTAACCGGCAGTCGGGTTTGATCGCCTGAAACCCTTTCATTCCGTTGATTTTAATTAACTTTATCTGATAGTGACCGGCGGGCTCCAGCATGCTTAAACTTGAGCTTAACTGCCTGTTATCTTGTGACGGTGCCAGCTTGCCGGAAATGATGATGTGCTCTTGCTGGCGGATTTGATATTCAATGTTTAAGGGTCTTAACGATTCACAATGAAAATTAAGGTTTAATCTTTGTGTCTCGGCGCTGCTGTCTATGTCATCGCCGTTATCCCCGGGCAGGGTAAAAGTAAATTCGCTATCGCTTAGGCTGCAGGGAGGAATGTAGCGAATGCCTTTGCCCGTTTCCCGGGAGTGACATTGCTCATCTGCTGCAAACAGGACAATGGTTTCAGCTTTTGCAGCCTGGTTTAGTGATAACAGGCCAATGGCCAGTCCAAAGAAAAATTTCATATCTACTCCGTTAGAAATGTCCGCCAGTTAAATCGTTGCTGATGAATTAAACAGCAAAATTCTACCAAATAACCTCAGCTCTTGGGTAGGGTGTTTGTAAGATTTTTGTTTTATTTTTGTAAGTTTGCGGTGTGCAGAACCTTTCCCGGGTTAGCCTCGTCACTTGATGCTAACCCGGGTATTTTTTACCGTGCTCAGGTCATTACCGACTGCAGGCAAAATGAAAAACGACAGCCGTGGCCGAGTTTACTTTCGACACTTAATTCCGAATTTAAAATCATGCTCAGGCGTTTACTGATGGCAAGACCTAAACCGGCATGTTGTTTCTTATCCCCGGTGGCGTTACTGGCGCGGTACCTGGGGTCGAAAATGTAGGCAATATCTTCACTGCTGATGCCGGTGCCGGTATCGATCACCGAGACTTTGACCTTGTCTTTATCCTGTATCACTTCCAGGGTGATTTCTCCCTGCTGCGGGGTATGGCGAATGGCGTTTTCCAGCAGGTTGGTGAGAATACGCTCCAGTTTGGCAATATCCGAATATACCATGTAACGACACTGCTGGGGGTTCAGGGTCAACCGGATGTTTTTCTCACTGGCTTTAAGAGAGAACTTGGCAACAATATCATAAAGTAATTCGCCGATAGGGAAGGTTTCCAGGTTTACCGAGACCTGGCCGTCTTCTAAATGGGCCAGTTCAAAAATCTGGTCAATCAGCATTTTTAACTGTTTGCCGTTACGCAAAACCGTGGCGATATACTGCTCCCGCTCTTGCTGGTTGATAGTGTCCCCTTTAATGGCCAGGGTTTCAATATAGCCCTGCATGGCTGCCAGTGGCGTGCGTAAGTCGTGTGACAGGTGGGCCAGCAGTTCTTTGCGCATGCGTTCGTTGGCGTTGAGCTGTAATAACTGGGCATTGATTTGCTCCACCATGGCGGTAAAAGCACAGCCAAGCAGGTTGACTTCATTGCTGTCATTTGCCGGCCACTTGTGCAGCTTGACCTTGGCGGGATCGAATTTATGTTGCTGAATTGCCTGCATGTCGGCAAGCAACAGCCGGATAGGGGAGGTAAAATAACGAAACAGTGCCAGCAACAGCAGCAGCATAAGCAGCAGGCCGCCGCAGATCAGCATAATGTTTTGCTGGAGCTGCTGGTCCGATTTTGTGACCTGGAATACCGAGTCATATATTTCCCCGCCGATAATGACGTAGAGATAACCCTGCAGGCTTTTATCGCCAAGCTTTTCATCCGTCCCCTTTTCACTGGTGTAGACGGGAGCGGCGGAGAAGATTTTTTGCTGATGGGGACTCCTGGGATCATCGCCATACACAGGCAGGTTTTGCGGGTGCTCGATCAGATCCAGCAGCGGGCGTATATCTACCTGCTTGCGTTTTATCTTGCTGGGATCGGCGGAGTAGCTGAGAATTTTCCCTGCAGGGTCAAGGAAGTAAAATTCAAATGACGGCCCCAATAACATCAGGGTATGGAACAGGTTGGCCAGGGCTTTTTTGTCGTAAACGCCGTCCTGCAGCAAAGGATTGTCATGGGCAAGGTGGTCAGCCAGTTGCAGGTGCAACTTCTGCTCGGCCTGGTGCTGGGAATGCTGGGAAAGCTCGGTACTCCACCAAAACAGCAGGTAAGCCATTAAAATAAAGGCAAAAGATAAGGTGATTGCCAGACGCTGATATAAAGATATTTTCATTCGCTTATGAGGGGTTAACCGCTCACTCCTGCTGAATTTAGTTTGTAGCCAACGCCCCAGACAGTTTGAATGATTTGCGGGTTGGCACTGTCCCGTTCCAATTTATTACGTAAGCGGTTGATATGGGAGTTTACCGTATGTTCATAACCGCTATGATGGTATCCCCATACCGAATCCAGTAGCTGAGCCCGGGAAAAGACCTGATCCGGGTGTTTGCCCAAAAAGCTCAGCAGATCAAATTCGGTGGAGGTTAACTCTATCGCTTCATTTTGATAAGTCACCTGATGACATCTGTGATCTACCATTAAATCGCCGATACAGGTTACCGCACTTTCCTGATGCTGCTCCTGGCTCTGGCTTTGCGCCAGGCTATGCACCCGTCTGAGCTGGCTGCGCACCCTGGCTTGTAATTCCCTGACGCTAAAAGGCTTGCTTAAGTAATCGTCGGCGCCTAATTCCAGTCCCAATACCCGGTCGGTTTCCGATGTTCTGGAGGTGAGCATCATGATTGCCTGCAACGGTTTGGCGCCGCGTAACTCCCGGCAAATGTCCAGGCCATTGGTGCCGGGTAACATGACATCCAGTATCACCAGTTGAAAGTCCTGGTTCAGCGCCATTTTCAGGGCTAAATCACCATGACCGCATATTTCCGCCTCAAGATCGAGTTCGCTCAAATGCACTTTGATCAACTCGGCGATGTCTAGTTCGTCTTCTACAATTAAAACTTTGTCTTTCATAGGCACTGGCCAGGAAAACCGGCCAGTGCAGTTTTCCTATTGCTTCCGCGTTATTGTTAATTTTATTGCCGGATTATCAAATCTATGGGCCTGCGTTAATACTGAGGTCGACAAGCCGTCGTCCATAGTGACCACCCCGGGATGCATAGCGACAAAATCGACATCGTCACGCTCTGCAATATATCCGGTGCCACCGTCGGCAGGTCCTGGAATAGTGCCGGCAAGTTCACTATTGGCTTCGGTGCCTGCGTCATAAACGCCTAAAGTCCATGTTTGTGGGTTATCTACCGTTAATGAAGATAAGTCCATGGCAGTTAGACCGGTAAAGGCGTCATTTGTATTCACCAACATAGAAACTATAGACAAATGTGTCGCCATTTCATCCGTGGTCGTTACCGTTAACGTGGTGCTTGCCCCCGGTCCTACCGCGGCCTCCCCGGAAACAGAAGCCAGGATGGATTCCATGGCGATTAACTCACTATTATCACCACCTTCGGCGAGTATTTCCAGTGGCGTTGAGGCCATTTCTCCAACCGTCCACAGGGCACTGTCACCGTGTAAGACTACGGCCAGGGGCGATAACGGCTGGGCATAGGTTAAGTTGGTAACGGTAACTTCATAACTCATTTCAACCGGCATAGGGGCGGGCGTATCAATAACACCGTCATTGTCGATGTCGTTATCGCTGCCGCCACAGGCACTGAGCAAGGTCACCAGGGCAAGCGGTGCCAGCCCTTTAATGTTATAGATAGACATAAAGCCTCCTTACATGACAACGACAGTGATTTTGGCAACCGGGTTTAACCAGCGGTGTACATTATTGGTGAGATCGCTGCTGCCGCCGCTCAGATTATCATCCCCGAGGTTGCCGCGGTGAATATGCACCATAGTATTTCCTTCGCTGCTGGTTACGCCGGTACCGCCGGTGCCGGCATCACCGCCGGGCGCGGCCGGAATACCGGCAACTCCAGGAGCGCCGCTGCCTTCGACAACCAATTCATTGTTGGCTTCGGTGCCGGCGTCATAGGCGTTAAGATAGATGGTATAGGTGCCGGCTTCTTCCGGTATCATCCAGCTGTCCAGGCCGACAAAACCGTCATTTGAAGGCAATATCATGGCCGTCAGCGATAAATAATCATTATTCTCGCTGTTGGTGAGCATGAAGGAAGTTGACATTGCCGGCGCTAACAGGCCTCCGGCCGGGTTTTCATTAATATCGGCATTGACACCGGTTAACAGGGTTGACAGGCCGGAGATATCTCCGCCTTCTGCCATCGCCTGTAACTGCGTGCTGGCAGCGCTGCCGGTGGAAAACATCTGGTTATCCGCTGTGTGAGCAGCGGTGATCAGCGGGGTAAAATAGATAGCCTGGGTCAGGTTAGTGACCGTGATATTTAAATCCTGGGCTTGAACCGCTGAGCTGCCCGCTGCCAATGCGGCAACGGCGAATAGTGACTTGAGTTTCATCTGTGCTTCCTTCTATTTTTAATCAATAAAAAACAATCGACGAAAGCAAGTATGGACAGCAGATATTGCGACTTGGTCACTGAGTTATCACATTTGTATCACAAATTAAGTTCATAAGTGAACGGGGTTGGAGGCGGGAGCAAATGTGGAGTTTGTTCCTGTTGTAAATCAAGTGCTTACTTTGGGTTTTGCAAAATTGCGCTTTACCGGAGAGGGAGAGTAAAGCGTAATAAAGTGAATTTTAAAGTGTATTTTTCGTTTTTTTACTGTGATAACAGCTGTTTTTCCGGCAGCGACAAGGTAAAACAAGCCCCCGATAAAGAAGGTGACTTTTCTGCACAAATGTTGCCTTCGTGCCAGTCCATCACCTTGGCGCTAATGGCCAGGCCGAGGCCAAAGTGTCCCTGCTCCCGCGAGCGGTTTTGTTCGAGTTTGACAAAAGGAGAAAAAATCGTCTCAAGCTTATCTTCTGGTATGCCGACACCGTCATCTTCCACTGTGATAACAATTCTGTGATCTTTTTGTTTTAAGGTCAGCAAGACCTCGGTTGCGGCATATTGAAAGGCATTGCCTACCAGGTTTTGTATCGCCCGGTAACACCAGTGAAAGTCGAGCTGGCAATAAATGTCCTGCTCCGGCAGCTGGGCGGTAAGCTTGATATTATGCTGCTCCGCCAGCGACTGGCTGTCTTCGATAAGCGCATTAAGTAAAGCCTTAACCTTAACGGAAGTGATTTTTAAATGCAGGCCGTGGCGCTCCAGCCCGGCGAATTCCAAAAAGGCTGCGGTCATATCTTCCATCCGGGTAAGCTCGTTGTCCATGCGGTTAAGGTAAATATCCTTTTTCTCGGTATTGGTAGTGTCCAGCGCGGCATCGACACCAAAGCGCAGGCAGGCCATAGGGGTGCGGATATCATGGGATAAACTGCTGGCGAGCATTTTATTGTCGGCGATCAGGGTTTCTATTTGTGTTGCCATGCGGTTAAAGCTGTTTTCCAGCATGGTAATGTAGGAGAAGCGGCTTTTCGGTACCCTGACGGTTAAATCTCCTTTACCGAATTTGGCGGCAGCGGCATTTAGCAGGTAAATGCGCCGGGTTAACGGCAATGACCATAAAATTAATACCCCGCAAACCCCGACATATAGTGCTAATGTCAGGAACAGATCCAGTTTTTGGTTGTGGATCGGCTCAGGCGGTAGGTTCAGTTGCAGGATTTGCTGGGGATCGCTGTCGATGCTTTTTAATAAATAAGCCCCGGATTCCGATGCCAGCAATAAACCGCCGCTTTGGGATAACTTGCTGCTTAAGGTACGCGGCAGGGCAATATTGTCGGCATTTTTCAGGGAGAGATCCATCTGGAAAAATTGCCGGAATTTCTCGGCTTCTTTCGGGATATCTTGCTTGGGCAGCTGGTTCAGTTGCTGGCTTAAGCCTTCTATCAGCTGTTTATAAAAGACGATTTCCTGGCTGTCTTCGGATACCGAGTGGTCGGCAACCAGCTTGTCCAGACCCCAGCCGATAAAAAACAACGAGCCAAAAACGGTAAAAATAATACTGGCGTAAAGACTTTTCATGACTCGGTTGGGTTATTGTCCTGCCAGGCGTCGGCGACAAACAGGTAACCTTTACCCCAGATGGTTTTAAATTTTTTCGGCTTTTGCGGATCATCGTGAAAGACTTTCCTTAAGCTCGAAAGCATCACGTCAAAGCGGCGATCCAGGCCGTCATATTCCCGGCCTTTAAGGGCCTTAAATACCGTATCACGGTCGATAACTTCCCCGGCATGGCTGGCTAAAAACCATAAAAAGGCAAACAAATTGGTGGATAATTCTATTTCTTCCCCTTGATAGATCACCCGTTTGGCATCCTGGTAAATGACCAGGTCGCCATGAACCAGTTTATTACTGGGCTCGGCTTCCACCACCCGGGTTCTTAATGCGCTTTTAATGCGGGCCAGCAAGGCCCTGGGGCGTACCGGTTTGATCACATAGTCATTGGCCCCGGCTTCAAGGCCGATGACTTCATCGAATTCATCGGCTCGTGCCGTCAGCATAATAATAGGGATGGCAGATTTTTCCCGGATCAGTCGGCATACTTCGATGCCGTTAAGGCCGGGTAACATCACATCAAGCAATACCAGGTCTGCCGGGAAGTCTGTCAGTGCCGCCATCACCTGGTCGCCACGTTCAACATGCTTTACCTGGAATTCTTGTTCCAGCAAATATTCGCTGATCCAGGAAGCCAGGCTGACATCGTCTTCTACCAATAAAATCTTTATATTCTCTGTCATTTCTTTTTCCGTTAACTAAGCAGGTTTATAAAAGCCTCTGCTAATCACTACTGCTTTAGCCACTAAAGCACTAGCTGTTAAAATATGCGCCAGCGTCGCTTTCTCGGGGCCGCTTTATGCACCCAGCTGACATCGACACTGGTTTCTGCCACTACATGGTTTTTCCCTTGTTCGATTAACTGAAAAACCACTTTTTTGTTTGACTCAAATTCGAAACTGGTTAAATTTCCCCGACTGTTTTGCCAGCAACGCACCGGCTGTTTACTGTCTTTAAGATAAATACAAAAATCACCGGCCCCCGTGCTTTGCCAGTTTAATGATAGCTGGGCAAAACAGGTCCGTCCCTGGTGCAGGGCGACACAAGTTGCCGGTTGCACCGATAATACCGGCAGTGCCTGTGGGCGTGTTGCGACATTGCCCGTGCCGGCATCGGCACTGCTTGCCGTACTGCTCTCGGCTTTTGCCTCTTTCGGGCTGCCCGGTGCCGGCAAAGTGTTTATTTCGTTTGCCTGTGCGGCCATTACCGGGGACTGCCAGGCACTAAACAGGGCAAAGACCAGGACAGTGGCGGCCCGTTTAAAATACATACAGTACCCCCAGCATAATTTGGGTGGTACCGGTTCTATCAACCAGCGGGCTGTCGGTAAAGCTGTCGGAATAAAAGCTCTGGGTGACGGCTCCGTTAAACGACCAACTTTTCGAGATCGGGTACTGCACCACAACTTCTAACTGGGCGCGAAAGCCGCCATCTGCCTGGTAAAATGCCCGGGCGCTGGTGACTTCATCTTTATCGACTCCGTAAAAATAATCCACTATGCTGCTGGAGTAGTAGGTCAGTACGCCGCCATAATAAATATCCCAGTTACGGTAGGGGATAAAATAACTGTAAAAGCCTTCGATTAACCAACCGCTTTCTTCGCCTTCCATGCTTAACCGGGCCAAATCCAGCGAATACATCTGGTCTTCGTTAAAACGGGAGTAACGAAAAGCGATGCCATGGCCCGGCAGCCGGTCATCCAGCCCTTCCAGGGTCGGGATATTCTTGTCTTTTTTGTCTATCAGTTCGCTAGGTTCAAAGCCGCCGATATAGTTTTTAAAGATGATATCCAGTTCTTGCTTATCATTAGCTTCTATCCGGTAACCGAACTCGGCACCGTGGGAAGTACCGTCTAATAAACCATCGGCGCGGCGATGATTCGACTGAATAAAAAATCCTTTATAATTAACATCTAACAGGAGAGCCAGGTTGAGAAAATCTAAGGCATCTTGCTGATCAACCCCTTTAAGTAAGCTTGGGTCATAAACCGCAGAAAGCCCTATCATGGCCTGCCAGCTAAAATCGCTTTCTTCCTGCTCCTCCGTCACTGTTTCAGGAGTAGGGTCAGGGTTTGAACTTTCCCCGGCGTAACAAACAGGTATTGCCAAAAAGAGTAAAAATAAGGTAGCGAATAGCTTTCTGCTGAGCATTTGTGCAAAACCTTTGTTATCAGCTCATTGGCTATTTTCAACGGCCTCAAAATAAGTTGTTTGACGAGGCAAAAGGCGGTTTATATCGCCGGCACTTGAAAATAAAATCAATGAACTTTTATGTGCTAGTAATTTCACACATGTTAACAAATAGCGGTTACTTTGGGCAGACTGCTCCTTTAGTTAATTTGTTTAAAAATTGTAAGAAACTGAGTTTGTTAAGTTAAGCTTCTTGTTTGCGCTGTGACTGCATCAATTTCTTACCTGGATATAACTTTACAACAGTGTCGTTAGCTTTTGGCCTTGTTGGTCATGGCCGGTTGCGGACATTTATAGGCATTGCCGAATAAGGTGGAATTATAAGCGCCGCCAAAACCGCCGAGATTGATGCTTTGGTTTTGTTGTTCAAGCACCACATAGTTGGCGCCCATTTTAGCCGCCTGGTTTCTGAGTTCGTTGCGCGCCCCTAAAATTAAGTCCTCATCCGAGGTGAAAGTGGCGGTTAATAAATTACCCTGTGTGCCCCTGACTTCACCGAGGAAACGGCAGTTTTCGGCGGCTTTATGGCTGGTAAGTAATATTTGCTCGCTGCCTGAGTTTTGCGGTTTGGCGGAGCAGCCCGCCAGCACTGCGACAGTAACAGCTAAAGGCAAGTGGCTAAGCAGAGTTTTCATTTCCTTCTCCTGGTTGTTTGCACCCGGGTATGCAGAATATCGGGTGGGGGTTATCGTTAAGCACAGGTGTATTCTAGGTACTTATCTGTGTTCAATTCAGTGAAGGAATTGAGGGAAAAGCGTTGGAAACTGTAAGAATCTGTAGAGAAGAACATTATCTGATATTACAAGATAATGTTCTTACTGCTTATTTGAATATTTTGTCATTGTTATAAGGGGTAAGATTATTTATGACCTGTTCAGGCAAAATGTTGCTTTAATAACTTCATTAAATTACGCTTGGCTTTGTATGCCTGCCTTACCTCTTCAACCAGGGTCATAAACTTGCTATCCCAGTGACTGCTCTTGGGTAAACCTTGTTTTAATTCTGTTAGCGTATCCACTGTCCGTTGGTATGCTTCATTATTGGTTTGTTGCGGATAAAGCATAACAAGCCGTTGATAAAAGCTGAAGGCTAAGTTGGCATCCGTTGGCATGATTTTCCCGGCAATGAGTTTTAGCTGTTCGCTATCGGTTTTATTATTGATTGCATAGCTTGCTGCTTTTTCTATTTGATTGTTCTTTATGTAAAAGTCAACCAGACTGTAGCCGGGAGCATGCCAATGGTTATGTTGTTTGTCGGTGCTGTTTTTGAGTAGCACGGATTCTGCCTGTTGGTAACATGCAGTAGTATCTTCTCCGGCTTGTTCGGTCAACGTCAGCAGCTTTTGATAATCTTCAAAAAGTTCTGTTTTAGTAAATATTTCCCATTGAATTTCTAATGCTGCTAAAGGTTGTTGTCTGGCTAGCAATAACTTTATTGTTAATTGTTTGATTGCGATAACATGGCGAAACTTATCCGGATGCTGCTGGGCTTTGTTAAGCCATAATTGTGCTTGTTCTATATGCTCTTGAGTCAGGTTCAGTTCGGCAAGCTCAATAAAGTCACGAACATGTACAGCAACTTTAGTTTTTAATGTGATCATCCCGGAAAGGTTTTCTTCGGTTTTCGCCTGTGCCAATAGGATATAAAGCAATCTGTTATATGGCCTTTGTTCATCATAACCGGCGTCAATCGCCAACTCAGGCAAGGCATCCCATGCCTTTTGAATAGCCTGATAAAATAGTGTGTTGACCTCAGGTGTAGCGCTGTCGAGAAAGTCTCCCGGAATTTCGGGATAAACCATATAATCATCTTCATTTAAAAGCGCCTGGAGTAAAAACTGCGACTTTTTATCGGCTGCCCATGGCAGTTGCTTAAACAGTGTTGTCAGCTGTTCATTGATCTGCTCTTCCAGGCTGTAACGGTAGCCCCCTGAATCATCCAGGCGTTCCAATACTTTATTTAACCGCTGAGACATATACTGGCAAAGGGAAAAGGCATCTTCACTCTTGAGCGTGGTGAAGATGTCAAAAATGGGCTCAAGTGTCGTCTCGGCTCTGACAAAGTAGTTGCGAACTTTGCTGTACTCCCAGATGCTGCGATATGGCAGGGCTTGGGTGATTTGTTTTTTCAGTTGCTTGGTATCGATAGCTCCAGCAGCATTATCGGCCTTTAACTGCCATTTGCGGGTAAGTAAATCATCATCGCCTATCAGCTGAAATAAGGCCTCTTTTGTTTCCTGCTCAGACAATTGATTGATATAGGCTTGGATACGCTCAAGGGGAGCACCATTTTGAAGGCTATCCTGCTCGGTTTGTCTTTCCTGATAAGCCAGGGCTGTGGCGACACAATGCTTACAAAAGTCAAAATTTTCAGAAGCCGGACAATTGCAACTGCCATCTAATACTTTATCGGTTATTTGCAGGGTTACCTGATAAGTCTCTGTGCCTTCGACTTTAGCCAGGATATGATTTGATTTTTCCCTAACAGATAATACAGCCCCGCTTTGATATACCTTGACGCCTCTTTGGTATGCGCCTTCTCCGGCGAGACGAATGAGTATTGATTTATCTATATCTATATCCATATCTATTGCTCTATCTGAAATTAAGCAGCGATGATAGCTTGATTTGTTTGGTTCTTTTTATCAAGGAGCAATAATAGCAAACGAAATCATGTATTAACCTCTTTTAATGGGCTAAATAATCAATTTCTTCGTTGCGCTCAGTGCCAATAAGTGTGCTGCTCGGCAAACGGTGCTAATTGCCAAGATTAATGTCGGGAGCAAGCTTGCGCCTTGCTTGCAAGGGCTTAGATGTCTAGCTTTAGTCTGGAATGATAAAGCGGTGAACTTGACTCTTTATCCTTATTGAACCTAGGTCACTGCTTTATTGCGTTTGCTATTACAGCACAATCAAAACCCGCCCCTGCCCTTGAGGATTAATAATAGCGTTGGGTACCTGCCGTGACCCGCTGTCGCCCGGTGAATGAACCCGGTGAAAATACCTTGTTCCCGTCAATTTTCATCTTGATGTGCCGTCAAAAATACAGCCGAATACTGTGGATATATATAGTATTTTGTACTATACCTTTAAGGGGCAAATAACGTTTTGCCAGCAAGCAGCGGAGGTGTTTTTTTTACTTACTCATCAAACGCTTAAAAGGCGCTTGAAAGAGCTTGAAAAGAGTTGACAACAAGTAAAGGCGAACCGGCAAAATACCGGCGAACCGTTAAGCGCTGCCCCTGAGTGTAGAGGCACTCAGAAGCAGCTAACCACAACAGATACTAGTGAGGTATCCACCATGGCTAACCCTAATGATATGCCAGAGTTTCACTCGGTTAAAGTTTCTTTAACAGAAAATATACCAACCCCCCGACATCCGTCAGTCAATCATGTAACTGAAACAAGTGCAGCTAAAACCACCGCCGCTAAAAAAAGTGCAGTGCACGCAATCCCTTTTGGCAATTGCGGTTTTTCCAGCTTTTGTCTCTGTTTAACCATCAAGGGAGGGCGCTGTCATGTCTGATTTAGTGTCAATAAGCCAAGAGGTTTTGCTTGAATATGAAGCCAAAAGAAGCAAGCTTGCGGGCGAAAGTCTCGACCTCTGTGACGACTTTGGCAAATTCAGTGAGGAGTGCGCCTTTCTCTTTGATGCTTTCGCTGCGGTTGCCCGTGAGCCTGAATGTATCACCCCGGACACCATTGAAGGTATTAGACATATTAATTTTTGGCTTAAATATCAGGTTATCGGCTATCGGGAGAAAATAGACAATATCCACACGGGTTTGCGCGCTCTCAAGCTTAAACCGCAAGAGTAACGGAGGAAAAATGGCGGGTGAGTTACCGCTAACCCGAATCAAGGGCAGGTGAAAGCTCACCCGATTTTAAATTGCACCGAGTAACAATATGGATATAAAAATGAGTTTTCTATATATAGTAACAATATGTATAGTTAAAAGCGTTTTATATGCATATGACGGTAAAGGGGTGTTGTTTTATGGCGGTTTTAGCAAGTTTTAATCGTATGAATATGGAATAAACACTACCAGTTAATTGTGGGGGATTGCCTGTTTGAAAAGTTTCTATTTTTTCAAGGGAATACAAAATGGCTAAGCGTATGCTAAATCATGCTTTTTATTTTGTTAAGGTTGTTAATGTATTTGATTTATCTTATGTTTTTTTATAAATATTTCTGAATAAAAAGTACCAATGATGGCGGCGAAAGAAATCGTGAATGCCAGTATAAATGGTATAGGTTTGAGGTATTCATGGCTGAGGTAATCTGAGCCAAACTTGTGTGCTAGTATAGCGAAAATGATCAGGAAAAATGATGCTTTATTGGTGGTAAAGTATATTGGTATTTCAAATACCAAGAGCTTTTTCCTGCCTTTAAATCTGGCGAAGCCGAGGCGGAGATAAATTACTAAAGAGAAAAGCGCAATGGCTGCGACAGAAACGGCATCTGGATACCAGGTTGAATCGTTTATTAATGCATAGCCCATATTCAATGAATAAAAGGCTAGCGCCAGCCAGAAAATAATCAAGGGTGCTAAGACAAGACCCATTTGTGCCTCCTTAACACCTTGATATAAAAAGAGCTCTGTATCATGAGTTTTGTTTTAACGCCTGCCTGGCAGCTCTATTTAACCGGCCTATGGTGACGCTAAAGACCCAGCGGATGAATTTTTCGGTAAATTCTATGGTGATATTGGCGCCTCTGCCTGCAAAAACCAACATATGTCCCAATAAGGCTTTTACTTGCTCTTTGAGTTTATCGGCAATTTTAACTATATCCACTAAAGTCCTGGCCATCACATCATATACCGTGCCTATGGAAGTTCCAGCTACCTGTAGGCTTGCCACTATAGCGGTGGCGCCACCGTCTATCATGATAGTCATTAATGCCGCGGCAATTTTATCAGCCCAATGGGCTGAGTAGGTGGTGTGGATACGGTTTTGGTAATTGAGTACCACGCGCTGGCTCACTGTTGTTGCCGACTGGCGGTATAGTCCCTCCCAATCATTGTGATCTGCAGTATTTATATAACCTGGTCCTGCGGGCATAGAGTGTGCGTTAAAATCGATACCCTGGGCGCGTGATAACAGGTATTCATTGCCATTTAAGGGGGCATGGAAAAATGGCCAAATAGGAACTTTAGGTACAGGATCGGCTCCGTGAACACAGCGAAACATTTCATCTACCCGGGTGCTGGTGCTATTGGCAAAATCTTTTTTACCTACGCGGGGAGCACCGAAGGTGTAGAGGTAGACGGTTTTATCAAATTCAGCCTTGATCCAGTCGGCGGTTAAGGCTGCCAGTGCGCCGCCAAGGCTGTGACCGACACAATGGATAACTCCCTGTTGTCGTCGGATTTCCCATTGATTTAAATAGGCATATAAGCCGGGTCTTAATGAAGCAAAACTGCTTTGAAAGCCGGTATGGACCGAAGTACCGTTATCGCTATTGGTACTGTGGCAGGTGACGTCAGTTAGCGCATCGGCCAGGCTATCGGTGCCCCTGATGGCAATCACATGATCCTGGGCATGTTGCTGGCTTTTTCCCTGGCCAATTAAAGCAAAGCCGGTTTCTTGCCGCCAAAAAAAACCACCGGAAGTGCCTTTATAGATATGTTTGGATAAATCAAAACTGAAATGTTGCTGAGTCTCTGATTTGAGCTTTAGTTCATATCCTTTGGGTAAGGTTCCTTTGATGCGATAGGATGCCAAGGCTAAATCTGAAGCGACCCGGGGGGAAATGGCTTTCATATTTCATCCTTAAAATATTGAGGTAATGCCGTTAATGGTTATTTTATTTCATCATAAGATGAAATAAGCTCATTGTTATAATAGGTGGATATTCGCTCTCCTTGCCAGTGGCAGATAGAGCCAACTACCTGAGATGACATACCTCCATAATCCAAGGTATTTATTTCATGTTGAACTTTCTTGTCTTGTAAATCACAGTTAAGTTGAATTAATAACTCGGACAGAGGTTTTACCGGGTGCCATATCTTATGGGTGGACCAAAGGTGGTAGAGCTGTTCGTCGTGTTCAACATAAACAGCTTGCCAAACCAGCATATTTTGGCCGAACAAATCCCCCGGTAGGCGTGACTTCACCATCAGCGGTTTGAATGAAAAGCGACCATCGGCATCGGTCGTGGTATGTTCCAGTTGCTCTTTACCTTTTTGGAACCCCTCATAAGAAAGGCTGCGGGCTACCTGTATACCTGCCAAGGGGTTACCGTTGTTTGTGATACGACCGCGTACCTCAGGGGACATTTCAACCTCATAACGTTTAAAAATGCCAAACATGGCTTGTACCTCCTGTGGTTTTATCAAGAACGTGAAGAACAAAATAACAACAATAGCGATGATGAACTGAAACTTGCGGGAATGAAGTAATGCACTTATCACAGAGGATTGTTTTTTTTGGGAAAAGCGTTTAAGCAAAAGAACATCCTCCAATGATGTTATTTGTATGCAAAATCCATTGCTCATAAAGTGAACAGTCTATGCATTTTACCCATGTTATTCAAGAAGCTGTTACCGCTTGCTTATCGTGAAGTACGCCGTGGATAAGCTCATAACTTATTGCAAGGGCTATTGCCTGTGTTTTAACACCAGCTGCAATAAGGTGTTGATAATATCCGATGGCTGCTGATAGGCAAGTACGGTCTCCCGCATCAGCCTCAACCCTTCTATCGGCTTGAACACCACATCGGTTTTGCTGATAATTTCCGGATGGGCGGGCACTAGGGCGCAGCCCAACCCGGCCTGTACCAGGCCGAGGGCGTAATCTATGGTTTGGATTTTGGCCCGGGTATCGACACTGATCCCTTCCAGGGTCAGGGCATCGCTCAGGGTGTCCCACTCGGTGCAGGGTGTACGTTGGATAAAAGGCAGGCCGTCGAGATCCCGTAATTTTATGCTGTCCTGCAAAGAGAGGATATGGTTGTAGGGTAGTGCCAGCAGGTAATCCTCTTGCCACAGCGACCAGTGGGTTTCCTGCTCTTTCAGCTCTTCCTTGATAATGATACGGGCATCGCACGGCTCGGTGTGGGGGACTAAGGTCAGCTCAACCTGCTCTTCGGCTGAGGTAAAGTCTTTTAACAGCGCGCTCATGCGCTTTACTCCCAGTCCTTTGGTAACGCCGAGATAAAAGGGTTGTTTAACGCTGCGCTCGGTAAATACGGTTTTAATGGCATCTGCCTGGCCGATCAGTTGTTTCGCTAGCGGATAGAGTTTATCGCCGCTGTTGGTGGGGTTGACGCCGCGGGCATGGCGGTTAAACAAACTGGTATTTAAATGCTGCTCCAGTTGAGCCACGGCTGCGGAGATCGACGGTTGGGCTACATAGCAAGTTTTTGCGGCGGCGCTAAAGCTGCGTTTTTCAAAAACGGCGACAAAATATTGCAGGCTTCTTAAATCCATATAGCTAAGCTCATCTTCTTAAAGAAAATTTTAAAAATTAATGGTCTGACCATTGGCTGTGGCTTTGTTTATCTAGTGTATAGCTAGGTATAGTTTACTCCTATATCTGATAAAGGAAATATATATTTTAACTTTGGCTACCTTTTTATTAGTATCGAAAAGATATGTAATTACTCGATAACTTTAAGGTGCTTTTTCATGTCTAATTCAGCTACACGCCCATCTTTTAACTGGGAAGATCCGCTATTACTTGATTCGCTGCTGAGCGAAGAAGAGCGGTTGATCCGCGACAGTGCCCATCAATACTGTCAGGAAAAGTTAATGCCGCGGGTGCTTGAAGCCAACCGCAATGAAACGTTCGATGTCAATATCATGAAGGAGCTGGGCGAGCTGGGGTTATTGGGTTGTACTATCCCGGAAAAATACGGCTGTGCCGGTACTAACTCTGTGGTTTACGGCCTGGTGGCGCGTGAAGTGGAAAGGGTCGACAGCGGTTACCGCAGTGCCATGAGCGTGCAGTCTTCCCTGGTGATGCATCCTATTTATGCCTACGGCAGCGAAGAGCAGAAAATGAAGTATTTGCCTAAGCTGGCGACGGCTGAGCTGATCGGCTGTTTTGGTTTAACCGAGCCGAACTCAGGTTCAGATCCGGCGAGCATGGCGACCAAAGCGGTGGCGGTTGACGGCGGCTACCGCATCAGCGGTACTAAAATGTGGATCACTAACTCACCGATTGCCGATATTTTTATTGTCTGGGCCAAGCTTGACGGCGTCATCCGCGGCTTTATTTTAGAAAAAGGCATGGAAGGGTTATCTGCGCCGAAAATCGAAGGTAAGTTCTCGTTAAGAGCTTCCATTACCGGTGAAATCGTCATGGACAATGTTTTTGTGCCTGCCGAGCAAATGTTACCTAATGCCAAAGGTTTATCCGGTCCGTTTGGTTGTTTGAATAAAGCCCGTTACGGTATTTCCTGGGGCGCCCTGGGTGCTGCCGAGTTCTGCTGGCATGCCGCCCGCCAATATACTTTAGACCGCGAGCAGTTCGGTAAGCCGTTGGCCTCTACCCAGTTAATCCAGAAGAAACTGGCGGATATGCAAACCGAGATCACGACCGGTTTGTTTGCCTGTCTGCAGGTGGGTCGTTTGATGGATGCCGGTACCTTGGCGCCAGAGTCCATCTCTTTGGTTAAACGCAATTCTTGCGGCAAGGCACTGGACATTGCCCGTACTGCCCGTGATATGCACGGCGGTAACGGTATCAGCGATGAGTTCCATGTGATCCGCCATGTGATGAACCTGGAAGCGGTGAACACCTATGAAGGTACTCATGACGTGCACGCCCTGATCCTGGGCCGGGCACAAACCGGTATTCAGGCCTTTTTCTAAGCCTTATCACCTTCGCCGGGAAGCTGCCTGCTTCCCGGCCTGTCACAAATCTAGATGCCGGAACCTTACTGATTATTTGGAGCACAAATGTTAGACCGCAACCTGCTGGTAAAAGAGAATTTTGTTAAATATGTCCGCGAGGGCAAACTGCCCGAGTCAAGCAGCACACTGACCCCGGAAGCTGTTGGCTTAAGCCATGAAGAGGTGATTGATTTATTTGAAAGCCAGGTGATGAGCCGGCATTTGGATCTGCAGTCCCGCATCATGCAAAAGCAAGGGCAAAGTTTTTATACCATAGGCAGCGCCGGTCATGAGGGCAATGCCGCTTATGCCAAGGCATTTCGCTCCGATGATATGGCGTTTTTGCATTACCGCAGCGGCGCTTTTGTTATTCAGCGCTCCAAGCAGGTGAAAGGCCAGACGCCGTTGTATGATATGTTGCTTTCGTTTGCCGCTTCAAAAGACGACCCTATTTCCGGCGGCCGCCATAAGGTGCTGGGCAGTAAAACCCTGAGTATTCCGCCGCAAACCAGTACTATTGCCTCGCATTTGCCTAAGGCGATGGGAGCGGCCTTCAGTATCGACCTGGCAAAAAGAATGAAGTTAGCGGGGGAAATGCCCGAGGATGGTGTGGTGATTTGTAACTTTGGCGACGCCTCATCTAACCATTCCACCGCGCAGGGGGCAATTAACAGTACCGGTTGGGCGGCTTATCAGTCGATTCCCATGCCGATTGTTTATGTTTGTGAAGACAACGGCATAGGTATTTCCACCTCGACCCCGGACGGCTGGGTCAAGGCCAATTTCAGCAACCGCGCCGGGTTAACTTAT
The DNA here is from genome assembly GCF_947387555.1 of Thalassomonas sp. RHCl1. Lineage (GTDB taxonomy): Bacteria > Pseudomonadota > Gammaproteobacteria > Enterobacterales > Alteromonadaceae > Thalassomonas. Next base: position 79,034 of record NZ_CANDNZ010000014.1, on the reverse strand, counting down.
TTGTATTGCGACGGTTTAAACCTGCTCGATACCTATCATACCGCGAAAAAAGCCGAGTTGTTGGCGCGTAAATACCGCAAGCCGGTCTTTTTGCATGTTAAAACCATCCGTTTGCTCGGACATGCCGGCTCTGATGCAGAATTTGTTTACCGCCCGGTGGCGGAAATTGAAGCCAACGAACAACAAGATCCCTTGCTGCACAGCGCCCGTATCTTACTGGACAACAATATCCTTGATGCAGAGCAGATTATTGCCCTCTATCAGTCGGTGGAACAACGTATTGCCGCTATCGCCGATATCGTGGCAACCAAAGACAGGTTAGCGTCGCCGGAAGAGGTGATGGCCAGCATTATTCCGCCAAGCCGGGAAATGACAACCGCAAATGTCAGCCAGGCACAAAGGGAGCAGTTATTCAGGCATGAAAAACATAACCTGAGCAAGAAGCAGCATTTGGCCAAGCTGATTAACTGGGCCCTGATGGATCTGATGGCCGAGCATGAAAATATCGTCATGTGCGGTGAAGATATCGGCAAAAAAGGCGGTGTTTATAATGTCACCAGCAAGCTGTGTGAAAGGTTTGGTCAGAACCGGGTGCTCAACACCCTGCTGGATGAGCAGTCTATCTTAGGCACGGCCATCGGCCTGGCTCATAACGGTTTCTTGCCTATCCCGGAAATTCAGTTCCTGGCTTATGTGCATAATGCCGAAGATCAGATCCGCGGCGAAGCGGCAACCTTACCGTTTTTCTCCAACGGCCAGTACAGCAATGGTATGGTGATCCGTATTGCCGGGCTGGCATACCAGAAAGGTTTCGGCGGCCATTTCCATAATGACAATTCTTTTGCCGTGTTCCGGGATATCCCGGGACTGATCTTGGCTTGTCCGTCAAACGGGGCAGATGCGGTTGAAATGATGCGTTCTTGTGTTCGTCTGGCGCAGGAGCAGCAGCGTCTGGTGGTGTTCCTCGAACCTATTGCCCTTTATATGACCAAAGATTTGCATGAAGAAGGGGACGGTTTATGGACCTCGGAATATGTCAGCCCGGAGCAGGCGAAATTAACCTCGGGTGACGACATCAACCAGAAAATCAGCGTTTATGGCGAAGGCAAAGACCTGTGCATCATCAGTTACGGTAACGGTTATTACCTGTCGCGTCAGGCTGAGAAAATCCTGGCGGAGCAGGGCATTAACTGTACCGTGATCGATTTGCGCTGGCTGGCGCCGCTGGATGAAAAAGGCATAGTGAAACAGGTGCGCGGCTTTGACAATGTCCTGATTGTTGATGAATGCCGTAAAACCGGCTCTGTCAGCGAGGCGCTGATGACCTTGATCCAGGAAGCGCAGTCGGCCGGAAAACCGCAAAAACGTGTGCGCCGCATTACCGCCGAAGACTGTTTTATTCCCCTGGGGGCCGCCGCCTACCAGGTATTGCCGTCAAACAATGAAATTGTTGAAACGGCAAAAGAAATGCTCTCGGGTATCACCATAGATCCCGTGGTTGTTTTACATCATGACAACATAGAAAAAGTTTAAGCGGAAGTGTGATATGAGCTCAACGGATATAAACAAGAACAAAAAACGTGCCGTGGTGATCTGCCCCGGACGCGGTACCTACAACAAAGAAGAACTGGGTTACCTGAAGCGTTTGCATAGCGATAAAACCGAGCTGGTGGAAGTGATAGACAACTACCGGACGGGGCAGGGGCAAAAAGCCATCAGCGAACTCGACGGCATGGACAAATACAGCATGCGCCTGCACACCGCGGGTGAAAATGCCTCTGCACTGATTTATGCCTGTGCCGCCGCCGACTATCAAAGCATAGACCGTGATGAATACGATATCGTTGCCGTCACCGGAAACTCTATGGGCTGGTACATTGCCCTGGCGGTTGCCGGAGCGCTTAAACCGGCAGCGGCGATTGAACTGATCAATACCATGGGCTCTATGATGACCGACGGCGTGATCGGCGGCCAGATGATCTATCCGGTGATCAACGACGACTGGCAGCAGCAGGATGATATCAGAAAGCAGGTGCTGGCATGGCTGGATGAGGTCAATCAATTGCCGGACGCCGAAGTGCATATCTCGATTGAACTTGGCGGTTACCTGGTTTTTGGCGGCAATAAAGAAGGCCTGGCGGCCTTGGAGCAGAAGCTGCCTGTGGTACAGGACAGATACCCGATGAATCTGTTTAATCATGCTGCTTTCCATACCCCGTTATTGCAGGGCACCTCGGAAAAAGCCAAGGCTATGCTGGCAAAATCCCTGTTTGATAAGCCGCAAGTGCCGATGATCGACGGTGAAGGGCAGATATGGCAGCCTTATGGCGCGGATCTCGATGCCCTTTATGACTACACCTTAGGTACTCAGGTCGTCGCGCCTTATAACTTCAGCAAGGCGATTGAAGTGGCGATTAAAGAATATGCTCCGGATAAGCTGATTGTTTTAGGGCCAGGAGCAACTTTGGGCGGTGCTGTGGCACAGTGCCTGATCCGCCATCAATGGCTGGGTATGCAGACTAAGGCAGACTTTATCAGCCAGCAGAAAGAAGAGCCTTTTATCCTTGCCATGGGGCTGGAAGACCAGCGCAAGCTAGTGATCGCCGGTGATTCAAGCGGCAGCTAGCAGCTATATTTTTTAAGACATTGATGCCGGTCATCCCTTGCTGACCGGCATTTCATATATACAGCGCTTTTTCGTTTTATTGCTGAATATACCTGTAGCACTTTTCCCCTCTCCCCCGAAGATAAAGTACACCAGCCAATAAGTTTTTATGACTGCTTATGTCACTCGTATGCACCAGGGTGTTTCATTTTTTGGTGTTCCGCAACCTATTGATTTTATTTACTCTGCCCATGTTAATAAATTACGTATTCCGGGAAGAATACGAAGATTGAACAGGCGCAAAACATCTGTGGTTTGGCAGAGTTGCTCTGCCCTCTCATAGCAGAGAGGCTTGCTGAAATTGCTCCCTGCTAAGGCCTGTTAGCCTTGATGTTTATCTAATACGGGAATCATTAGCGTTCAACAGATAATTTGTTTTCACCAACCCCAGTTCAGCAGGGGCTTAGGAATGGCTTGGCATATAACGCCGCCAATATATTAATAGCGGATGTTAATGCCGGGCGCTTTTCAAACACCTGAAGCAGGATTTGCTGACAGCAAAGCCTTGGGAAGTTTCAGGTTTAATCTTAATTAGGGATCAGAATGTTAAATCTAAAGCAGTTTATTGTCTTGCCTGTATTTTTTGCAACTAACTTTGCGTCTGCATTTGCAGCTGTGCCTGTCGTTTCCTTCGTATCTCCCGAAGACGGCGAACAGGTAGAAAGCGGAACCATCACTGTGGTGGGAAGTTATTCGAATGCAACCAGTATTTCATTTTCCATTGATAATGGTGAAAGTGTGGAGGCTAATTTAGCCTCAGGCGGTTGGAATACCGTCGTTGAAACCAGCGTTTTGGCACTGGGAGAGCATACCTTTACGGTAACGGCGAAAAGTGATTCGGGTGAAGTTTCAAGCGATATTTCTATCGAAGTGGTGGAGGCGGAAATTGATGAACGTATCTCCAACATCACTTATCACTCATCGGTTGATGAAACAGAGTTGTCCGCCGTGTTATTCACACCACAAGACGCCAGCTCGACTCAGGAAGCTATTCCCCTGGTGGTGCATCTGCATGGCGGGGGCGGTTTCGGTGAAATTGACTCTGCCATGACAAATGAGCTCGGTAGCAGGGGCTGGATCGGCATTTCTCCCGATGGCCGTGACTGGGGCTTAGGCCAACTGGGGTGCTTCCCCGGCGCGCCGTCGTTTGCCTATGTGGATAGTGATGACCCCAATGTTGGTCCCGGCGAACAGGATATTTTAGATGCCATTGCCTGGGCTAAGGAAAATTACAATATTGACAGTGAGCGCATTTACCTGGCCGGCTTCTCTATGGGCGGGCGGGGAACCTACAGCATAGGGCTGAAAAACCCCGGTCTGTTTGCTGCCATTGCCCCTATGGCCGCCCCTGTCGACATGTTCGATAACTTTGCCACCCGTCCTGAACCCGCAGCCTGCAAGCAGGGGATTACCGGAGGAGAGCCCGGCGACAGTGATGTGGTGGATACCATGTACCGGATCACCAGCGGCCGTTTCCTGATTGAAAATGCTTATAACCTTCCGGTATTTGTGGGCCATGGCATGGTGGATCCTATCGCTTTAAATATTCAGGGTGCGCCGAATGCACTGTTAAACGGCTGGCATATGACAACGGACAATAGCTGGAATGCCTGCTCAGGGGATGAAAGCTTGGGGCTTTGTTTCGGTCATACTCCGACGTTACAGGAGCTGTCTGAATATCACCCGGACGGTTACTCATGGGGCTACCATTTTGCTGCCGGTGTCAGTCATGCCCAAGATGAAACCCTCATTAGCGGTGGCAGTTATGACAACGGCAGCCTGGGGACAGCCAAGCCGGAAGATGCCACTAAGGTACAGGGGATTTTTGACTTTTTTGATCAGCATGTCCGTAATCCTTCGCCTGAAACCGTGTTTTATAAAACCTATACCAATAGCCATAACAGCAGCTATTGGCTGAAGCTTACTTCTGCCGTGTCCTGGCAGGATACGCCGGCTGCGGTTCGCATCAAAAGGGATAAGGCCATGAATGCCCTGCAAATCAGGGCCTCCCGAACACAGGCGATTGAAATAGATTTGGATCAGGCGCAACTGCAATCCTGGCTGCCGCTGACTTTATCATTAGACCGGCTGGACGATGCTGTCTATGATCCGGCAATCCTGATGGCTGAGGGGGAAACCCAGACAAGTTCAGTGGTACTAACCAGTGATGAAATTTCGGCGTCATCAAAGGCACTGATATTTATCAACGGCAGGGTGTTGTCTGACGACGAATATTCAATTCAGGACGGCTCATTGGTTATTTACTCACTGACAATAGACAGCCTGGCTTTAGGTTTTGTCTATATACGTTAAGAGGATAATTTGATGGACAGGCCCGGGGTTGTCTCAGCTTCGGGTCTTTTAGCCGGCAAACGGCATTCGGTGTGGCGAATTTTTTAGATGATGGTTTATCATAATGGATAATCTACCTATGAGAAAACAGGATTTAAAGTAACCGGCTTAAGGTTAAAACGCGTTTTGTAACCCACACATCAGCCGGCAGGAAGCGCATGGAGGGGAATAAGATGAGAAAACTGGCAATATTGACTTTTCAAACGCTGGACGGAGTTATGCAGGCGCCGAGTGTGCCTGAAGAAGACTTCTCCGGAGGCTTTAACCGGGGCGGCTGGGCGAGAGAGTGCTGGGACGAAGTTATGGCGCAGGTTGGCCGTGAGGCTATGGCCGAGCCTTATGATCTTTTGCTTGGCCGCACCACCTACGAACTTTTTGCTGCCAGCTTTGCCGGTTCAGGCGAGGATAATCCCGTTGCCGCCAGGCTTAACAAGGCGCGAAAGTATGTCGTGACATCCTCCCCGGATAGTCTTCAATGGCAAAACTCGGAAAAAATCACGGGAGATATTGTCGGGGAGTTGTCCCGCCTGAAAAAACAGGACGGGCCGCTATTGCAAGTTCACGGCAGCTGGCAGCTGATCCAGACCTTGCTTGCCAATGAGTTAATCGATGAATTCCGGTTGTGGACCTTTCCCGTGGTGGTTGGTTCCGGTAAACGCCTGTTTGCCGGTGGTACTGTGCCCGCCAAATTTCAGCTTACCAAATTTGAAACTTGCCCGTCGGGAGCCTTTATGCACTTTTATCAGTCTGCTACAGGGGATAGCGTATAACAGGCGTATCGATTATGCTTCAATACCTGAACTACACCGGCGTTAGCTGTATCTGTATGTGAGTAAACGAAATATTATGAGTAACAAAGTAGAAATTAAGTACTGTTCCCAGTGCCGCTGGCTGATGCGCTCCTCCTGGATGGCCCAGGAGTTGCTGACGACATTTGATCAGGAAATCAGCGAACTGTCGCTACAGCCCGGCACCGGCGGTATTTTTGAAGTTATCGCCAACGGTCAGCGGGTCTGGTCACGGAAAGAAGCCGGGCGTTTTCCCGAGATTACCGAGCTGAAACAAGCCGTTCGGGATGTGATTGCGCCTGACAGGCATTTGGGGCATATCGACAGAAAAAAGGTTGATTCCGGAGAAAGCACAACTCAAAGCAGCTAAAAGTCTATTTTTTATCTGTTAATAAATACCTCCTTTTTTGCTGATAAACGGGTTAATAATCCCTCTTTGAGTAAAGTGCATAAAGCCAGATAAATCAACGCTTGCAGGGCGTTTTGCATGCTGATTTTTAAGCGGTAACTCTGATGTTTTTCATCCTTTTTTCTTGTGCTTTTTCAGGCAAATACCATAAGCACATTTAAAGAGGCGAAATCAGCCGATAACTACCATTGCGTAACTAACGGGTCTATTGTTAAACTCGCTGGCTCAGTAATAACTGAACTAATATGAAAAGGGATATTTGCCGCATTTCATCCTGAACCAAACCGAGTAGAAGTATGACCCTGAAAACGAATAAAAATGACTCTAAATTAATTCTTGCCTTTAAACGCTTGTTAAGGGATCAGTGTTATAGCTCTCAGGGGGAGTTGGCGCAGGCGCTGGCGGAACTGGGGTTTGAAAACCTGTCACAGGCGAAAATTTCCCGTTTGCTGGCAAAACTCGGTGCGGTAAAGTCCCGCAATACTTCGGATCGAAACGTTTATATCCTGCCGGAAGAATTAGTGATCCCCAGATCTAAACATGCCATCCAGTCGGTGGTATTGGGGGTTAAGCATAACAATATGCAGATTATCTTAAAAACCGGTATCGGCGGCGCGCCTTTAATTGCCCGTATGCTTGACAGTATGGGGGAGGCGGCCGGTATTTTAGGGACTTTGGCCGGCGATGATACCATTTTTATTGCACCCACAGATGTCACTAAAATTGATGAAATTGCCGACTCTATCCGTAAATTACTTGATGTCGGTAATAACTAAACTTTTTATCCTTAATCCGTTCTCGTTTATCTTTTTGGCTTACTTGCTGATAAGGCTATAGATATAGGGGAGCGGTAATAGACTTTTGTCATATTCTCTTACCTTTTAGATTGTGCCTTATTTCTCAGGCATGCTTAAATATTAATTGATAAATATAAAATAAACATAAAAATAACTTTTTAGGAACAAATCATGAAAAAACAACTCTTGGGGGCGTCGGTTGTTTTACTGCTCAGCGCGTGCCAGTCAAACTCTATTTCTTCATCAAAGAATGTCGAACATGCTTCAGCCACGGCTATGGCCGGTGCGAGTCAGGTAAAACAAAGTGAAGCTCAGCGTCTGAATATCTTATTGGAAGAATACTTTAAAGAGGTGATGGCGCTTAATCCGATATACGCCACTTTTGTCGGTGAAAATGCCTACAATGATAAATTTCCCGCGCCGCTCACGGCAGAAAACCGGGCAAAAGATCTGGCATTTGAGAAAAAATACCTGAAAGCTATCAAAGAGATAGATGAGAGTGAACTCGAAGGACAGGATTTATTAAGTTATAAAATTTTTAAGCAAGACCGGAAAATGGCTATTCGCGGCACCCGCTTTGGTCAATACATGCTGCCTTTTAACCAGATGTACGGCATCCATAACTTCTTTGCCACCTTAGGCTCGGGAGCCAGTGCCCAGCCGTTTAACACCGCAAAAGACTATTATAACTTCGAGCAGCGGGCCAGAGGTTTTGCCTTGTTTATGGACAGCACTATTGAAGTCATGCGTGAAGGCATTGAAAATAATGTAGTATTGCCTAAGGCCATTATTGAAAAAGTGATCCCGCAGCTGCAAGCCCATGTGGTGGATGATGTTAAAAGCAGTGTTTTTTATGGCCCGCTAACCATGCTTGAGCAAAACGAGCAAATCAGTGCATCGGAAAAAGCAAAAATTATTGCCAGCTACTCCAAGGTGATAGAGCAGGTGATTATTCCCAGCTATAAGAAAACCCTGGCATTTGTTACCGATGAATACCAGCAGCATGGCCGGGATTCTGTTGGCTTGTCGGCCTTGCCTAAAGGCAAAGCCTGGTATGAACATCAAATTGCCGAAAATACCACCTTGGAGTTAACGGCAGATGAAATTCATGAGTACGGTCAGCAGGAAGTGGCGCGTATTCTCGGTGAAATGAAAAAAGTAAAAGAAACCGTAGGCTTTAAAGGCAGTTTGCCGGAGTTCTTTACTTTCCTTAAAGAAGACGAGCAATTCTATTTTTCATCCGAGCAGGAAGTGGTAGATGCTTATGAAACGGTTAAAGCCGACATCAACAGCCGGGTTGGCCAGTTGTTTGAAGTTTTCCCGAAAGCCGATTATGAAGTGCGTCCGGTGGAAGCCTTCCGCGCCGCTTCTTCAGCCGGTGCCAGTTACCAGAGTCCGGCACCTGACGGTTCGCGTCCGGGGATTTTCTATATCAATACCCATGATTTAAAAGCTCAGCCTAAATTTATTATGGAAACCCTGAGCATCCATGAAGCTGCCCCGGGACATCATTTCCAAATTGCGATCCAGCAGGAAGTCGAAGGGCTGGCAAAATTTAGAAGATTTGGCGGTTATACCGTATTTGCCGAAGGTTGGGCCCTGTATGCGGAAAGCCTGGGTAAAGAAATGGGCTTGTTTACCGATCCCTACCAGTGGTACGGGCGTCTGGCTGATGAACAGCTCAGGGCGATGCGCTTAGTTGTTGATACCGGTTTGCACGCCAAGGGCTGGAGCCGTCAGCAGGCAATAGATTTTATGACCGCTAATTCATCTATGGCGGCCAGTGATGTTGAATCTGAAGTCGAGCGTTATATTTCTATTCCAGGCCAGGCGCTGGCCTATAAAATTGGCCAGCGCGCTATTCGTGATATGAGAACGAAAGCGGAAGCGGCTTTAGGGGATAAGTTTGATATCCGTAAATTCCATACCCAAATTTTAATTGACGGTGCTTTGCCTATGCCTATTTTACAGGCCAAGGTCGAGCAATGGGTTGAAGCGCAGAAAAAAGTTTAATGTAAACTCATTTATATGGCTTAATGATAGAAGTACGTCTGGTTTTTCGGGCGTACTTTTTATACATGAAAGTCTTTCAGCCTGATCTTTAGCTGGATAGGGCTCCCGGCGTAAGCTAAGTACTTACATCCTGTAAGCAATCCTGTGGGCTCACGGATGAGCAAGAGCAGGGTTTATACATGGAAGTCTTTCAGCCTGTGGATAGGCTCCCGGCATAAGCTAAGTACTTGCATCCTGCAAGCAATCCTGCGGGTTCATGGGTAGGCAGGGGATCAGCTAGCTAATTTCTGCCCGGATAACCGGTTGAGCCCCTGGGTTTTTGAACATTCAAAATCCCGGCTCATTTGCCAGTGCAATTCACTTCTTAACCACAGCCCAGGTTCATCATCCTCCTTGAGTCTCGGCCACAACAGGTAATAACTTATCTTGGGGGATTTAAACGGCAATTCGGTAAAGATGATGTTGAAATCTTTTGCCATCTTTCCGGCGATATGTACAGGCACGGTAAGTAAGCAATCACTGTTTTGTATGATTTCAAATGCTGCCGTGTAATAAGGCACAGATAAGGTGACGGCATAATCGTGATTTAGCTGCTGCAGGCATAGTTCCATGATACTGCTTTTTTCCGAGTCGCCGGAAACGCAGATATGGGAGCTTTGGCTATAGCTTTCCAGGGACAGGGGTAACCTGGCCAGGGGGTGATTTCTTGCCATTACGCATACCAGGTGATCTTCGCCGAAAAGCGTCGATTTTACCGCTTCAGGCAAGGCTGGCGGCGTTAAAAAAGCAGCCGCGGCAATATCGATATTGCCGGATGCTAATGCCTTTGTTTTTTTCTCACTCCAGTTCAGCACCCTGAATTTGGCTTTGGGAGCCTGCTGGTTTAAGGCGGTAAAAATCGGTGGCAATACATAATTGCTGAAATAATCGGAAGAGGCCAGGGTGAAGGTATGCTGACTTTTTCCCGGTTCGAACTGTTTCCTTTCCATTACCTCATCAAGCTGATTTAAGGCCGGGATCAGCTTGTTTAGCAGGCATTCGGCATAGGGGCTGATCACCATATCATTGCCAAGGCGGATCAATAACGCATCCCCGGTTAAGGCACGCAGGTTTTGCAGTGTTTTGCTCATTGCCGGTTGAGAAACAAAAGCTCTTTTTGCTGCCCTGCTGACATTTTTCTCTTCCAATAAGTAACGTAAGGCCGTTAATTGGTTAAAGTTCATCTTCCCTGTCATGGTTATAACCTTTAGTTATTCCTGCGTATAAATTTTACTCATTTCTCAAGCGTTCTAATTTACTTTAAGTTAACGCATAAATTACAAACAAGAAGATAATTTAACCGATTAAATTTGAAAGTCAAAACATAACCATATGGACAGTTATTTTATTTTTTCCTTTCTTTTTATTGTTTTTAATGGATTTGTTTGGCTTTTAAAACTGACTGACTGGTTGGTTTTTGGTTTTTCTTGGCCGGATTTTAAAGAGTCCAAGTATATATTAAATGCAGATGTAAACCTGAAAACAGATGTCGTAACTGGAGTAAATGATGAAAAAAACAGCCTTGATTTTAGCCGGTATATTGGTGCTTGCTGTCTCGCTATTGCTGCTGGATTTGACCGGTAGCGATAAGAAAAAAGGCGGAGAAACGATTGCGGCAACAAAGGCAACAGTGGAGGAGCCGCTTTCGGGTAATCAACAAGTTGTAAGTAAAAATACCGTAAAGGATATCGCTTTGGCGCAGCCTCTGAACAAAAGCATTAAGACAGCCGCCGTTGCTGCCAAAGAACAAGCAGCAACGGATGATTATTTCAATGAGTTGCCCTTTAAGCCTTCGTTAAAGGCGGAGCAGGTATTAAAAGCCTCTGGAAAACTCAGGGATAACTTGCAGGGAGAGGTTTACCTGGAGATTAACAATGCCGAAATCTCCTCACTTGAAGCCGGGGACAGTTTTAAGTTGGAGATCCCTGAGCTGGATATGTTTTATGAAATTGCCGTGGATAAAACTCATCAGGATAAATTTGGCAATAAAACCATAGAAGCTATGTTGCCGGATCAGGAGGTTAAATACAGCTCGATCATTACCATCAGCAAAGATGCCATCTATGCCAATATCACCACCCCCTACGGCAGTTATGCCATGGAAGGTAACGGCCAATATGCCTGGATGGCGGAAACGGCTGATTTGATCCATGACGTGATACAAGACAGTTTCGTTACCGGCGCCACCGGCTCCGGCGAAGAGATACACACAGCGCCTGTTGGTACGGGTAACACTAGGCGCTGAAATGAACTACCCGATAAAAAAATAATAACTCAAACATAAAACAGAAGGAAAATGTTATGTTGAAAAAAGTCACGAGTAAAACCCTGTTAAGTCTCTCAATGGCAGGTCTGTTCAGTGCTTCGGTGATGGCTACAGATGTAGTTGTTGATGTTTATTACACCGCGGAAGCAGCTAGCAACAGCTTTAATATCCAGTCTGAAATTACCCAGATGATTTCTGCTTCTAACCGTTATTATGCCGATAACGGTTTGGATATTAATTTAGTCCTGGCCGCCGATCCTTATCAGCTGAGTACTAACTATGTTGCCTCGGAAAGTGATGTCAGCAGTGTCTACAAAAACAGTGACATCAGGGGTTGGCGTGATCAGTTCAACTCGGACTTTGTTGTGGTCTTAGGCTCTAAAAACAGCACCTGGCAAGGGACAACCTGTGGCATCGCCGGAGCGATTTACGGCATGGGAGATTATTTCCCGGATCATGATACTTACCAAAGTTATGCCTACAATATTACCGCTACCGATTGCGGCAATACTACTATGACCTTTATGCATGAGCTGGGTCATAACATGGGCTTAGGCCACTCGGTAGAGCAAAATACTGTTGGTGGTAAGTTATATCATGGCGTTTACGAGTACGGTATGGGCTACGGTGTGGACTATGAATTTGCCACTATTATGGCTTATCCGCAGGCATTTAATACCAATACCCATTTACCGGTATTTTCTGATCCCGACAGAAGCTGCGGCACCAATTTAAAATGTGGCGTTGCCAATGAGTCGGACGCGCAGCGCGCCTTGGATAATATCACCAGCACTATTGCCGCCTTTAGATAACCTGCCTTAACTGAGCCAAAACGGCTTTCACTTCTATATGCAAGGTTGCCATTCCCGTGGCAGCCTTTTTTATACAGGGATGTATTTATCCAGCGAAGTCACGGACGACTATGAGCCGGGTTTATACAGGGATGTATTTATCCTGCGAAGTCACGGACGACTATGAGCCGGGTTTATACAGGGATGTATTTATCCAGCGAAGTCACGGACGACTATGAGCCGGGTTTATACAGGGATGTATTTATCCAGCGAAGTCTCGGACGACTATGAGCCGGGTTTATACAGGGATGTATTTATCCAGCGAAGTCACGGACGATTATGAGCCGGGTTTATACAGGGATGTATTTATCCAGCGAGGTCATGGGTGACCATGAGCCGGGTTTATCCATCATTTGTAATTCTTATTTGTTGCTGTTTTTACGGCTGACCCCTTAGCTGTTTCCAAGCTAACAGCTTATTTTCAATCAGATTGTGCAAGCATTGTGGAAAGATTGAGGAAATCCGATGACTTACCTGTTATCTGCCTCCGGCAATGCTAGTGTTAGCAAATTCGGGATCCTCAGCTGCCGTATAAAGTCGGCGCCAATGAAGTGTTATGAGTTTTAGTATACGTTCAAAATTATTCGCCACCTTGCTGGCGGCCACCGGCGGGGTGGTGTTATGCATGTATCTTGTGATGCAGTGGAGCTTTGATCAGGGCTTTTTAAACTATGTTGACCAGCAGGAAAGCTTGCTGCATCAGGAATTTAGTGAACAGCTTGCCCGGGAGTGGCAAAAAGAGCAGGGCTGGCGGTATATCAGCAGTCATCGTAACTATTGGTTTGAACTTTTGCAGCCTTTCTGGGGAGTGCCCGTCCCCATGGGCATGCCTCCGGGACACGGGCCTTTTGGCATAGCGTTTGAAGGAGAAAACCATTTCAGGTTGCCAGGCCCGCTACCGGGAGCCGGAAAGGGCGGGCATCCCGGGCATGAGCCGCCTTATCTGCTTGATGAAAATAAAAACATATTGCACGGGCCTCCCGGGGCGGTGAGTGAGCTTAAGTTGCACCCTATTATTGCTGGCGCTAAAACCGTGGGTTATCTGGGACAGGTAAAGCACCAGCCTCAATTGGATAAGCTGGATCTGCAATTTATCCGCCAGCAAAGCCATACCTTTATTTTGGTGGCGGTGATCATGGTGATGATTTCTTTGCTGGCGGTGCTGCCTGTTGCCACTTATTTGGTTAAGCCGATAAACGAACTCACCCGGGGAACCCTTAACCTGATTGCCGGTAAATATCAAACCGCTATCCCTGTCAGCAGTCAAGACGAATTGGGCCTGTTGTCGGCCAACTTTAATACCCTGGCCCATACCCTGAAAGAAAATGAACAGGCCCGCCGGCAATGGGTGGCGGATATTTCTCATGAGTTGCGCACGCCGCTGGCGATATTAAAAGGGGAAATAGAAGCGATCCAGGACGGCATACGTCAGTCCACGCCTGAGGCGATTGCCTCCTTACACGGTGAAGTTGAGCATCTGAATTTCCTGATCAGGGATCTCTACGAGTTGTCTATGTCGGACATCGGCGGGCTTAATTATCAGAAACAGCCGCTAAACCCCGAAGTGATCCTCGAAACCACCCTGGCAGGATTTCGCCATGACTTTATCCGTAAGGGCATAGAAGTCAGCTTTGATGTCGGTGCCGACACTTGCCTGGTGTTAGCGGATGCTGACCGGCTGAAACAGTTGTTTTCTAATATTTTGAAGAACACCTTAGGTTATACCGATAATCCGGGGCAATTGCAGATAGCAAGCCATAGTGACGGGAAAAATCTGCTGCTGCATTTTAAAGACTCATCTCCCGGAGTGGCTATTGATGAACTGGATAAGATATTCGAACGTTTATACCGGGTGGACGCTTCCCGCAACCGTAAAACCGGCGGTGCCGGTTTAGGCTTGTCTATTTGCCACAATATTGTCAAAGCTCATGCCGGTACTATCCGGGCGAAAACTTCAGAAATGGGGGGCTTATGGCTGATCGTTAAAATTCCCCTTTTTAATAAACAGCTTAAAAGAGGATTTGATGACGCTGATAGTCATGCCCTCATGTCTTAGGAAAGAGTAAAGGTGATGAAGCAGAAGATACTGATTGTTGAGGATGAAATTAAACTGGCAAGGCTAATATCGGACTATCTGTTACAGGCGGGTTTTGATACTGAACTGCTGGAAAATGGTTTAGAAGTCGTCGACTGGGTGAAACAGCACCCTGTCGATTTTATTTTGCTTGATTTAATGTTGCCGGGTAAAGACGGCATAGAGATATGCAAGGAGATCCGGTTATTTTCTCAGGTACCCATTATTATGATGACGGCACGGATTGAGGAAGTCGACCGCTTATTGGGGCTGGAATTGGGGGCCGATGACTATATCTGCAAACCTTATAGTCCCAGAGAAGTGCTGGCGAGGATCCGGGCGGTTGGCAGGCGCTGTGCCGGTGGCCGCCAGCCTGTCCGGGAGCCGGTCATAACGCTTTATGATGAAAGCTATTCGGCGATGATTAAAGGAGAGAAACTTGTCCTGACCCAGGTCGAATATCAGCTTTTCAAAACTTTGCTGGCACAGCCGGACAAAGTCTTTACCCGGGAACTGTTAATGGCGCAGGTATATGATGATCACCGTATTGTCAGTGAGCGCACTATAGATTGCCATATTAAAAAAATACGTAAAAAGCTGGCGATATTATTACCCGGGGCCGATGTGATCCAGGCGGTTTACGGGGTTGGTTATAAGGTTGAAATTTGCTGAGAGTTTGTCTGGTGAGCGCTTGTTGTCACCGGGAGCACTTTTCCACTTCAGCTGCTTTTCCTTCGCCGGTGAATCCTTGCTGAACAAACGTAAATAACAAAAAGTAAAGCAAGTGATTACTTCTGGTTAACGCCTTATCTAGCAAGAGCTTGTTATTGTTGGATTACTGCTATACTTGACTAAACAGGTCGGATACTTTAATTGTGCCTTATGGTTTAAATAAAGGGGCCAAGCCTTAGTTTATTTATGCCAAATTAGCCGTATTATCCGAATCCGTTGGGGATCATTATCGGAAAACCCTGTAATGATCAGGCTCTATCAATAGGAGTGAAATATGTTAAGACATTATTATATCACTGATGATCTTGATGATTTGGAGTTAGTTGAACAAGAACTGGAAGCAGAAGGCATCACAGAACCTCAGATTCATATTTTGAGCGAGAATGATACGGAAGTTGAAAACCATCATTTACATGAAGTGGAAGCCGTTTTAAAACAAGATGTCGTTCATTCAACCGAAGTGGGAGCTATGGTTGGCGTAGTAGGCGCAGCGCTAACCTTGTTGGTTTCTTATCTTATGGGATGGACAGAAAGTTCAGCTGGTTGGTTACCCGTGATATTTCTGGCAATCATAGTATTAGGCTTTTGCACCTGGGAAGGCGGCTTTATCGGCATTCAGAAACCTAACGTTAACTTTGAACGTTTTCAGGACTTGCTGAAAAAGGGCAAACATATTCTGTTTGTCGATGTTGATGCCAATCAGGAGCAGGCGTTCAGTAAAGTGATTGAAGCTCATCCGGCACTGGAAGCTGCCGGTACCGGGGCAGCTACCCCAAGGTGGGTGGTGCGGGGTCAGGATAAATTCCGCAGCTTTATGAAAACCATGCCTTAGCCTGCAGACGGTTCAGGTGACACTGGCGGCATGATCGGCTTCATGCCGCTGTCCCTTCTTATCTGTCACTTCTTGCTTGTTTTTATAAGCCCTTAATTAATACCTTGTTTTTCCGGTTGATTCTGGAACATTCATTTTTTTGGTCTATGTTAATAGTAGTCAGATAAAAATAAATTCCGGATAAACAAGCGGTCAACTTAACTCAATAAACATCAGCTATTTACCATATGTTTTGTTGGTTTCTCCTGCTGCCGGCCGATGGCTTTTTCACTGTATTTGCCCGGGCAAAGTGAAGGGCAAAGGGCCGACAGAAACAAGATTTTTTATCTCTGTTTGGCTTAAAGGCTTTTGGGGAGCAGAATATATGCTGGTAGCAATTGTCATTATAATCCTGGTGGTGGCTTCGCTGGTTTTTCACTTTGCCAGTCCCTGGTGGTTTACGCCACTGGCATCCAACTGGAGCTCGATAGATGACACTATCAATATTACCTTTTGGGTAACCGGCATTGTTTTTGTGCTGGTTAACTGTTTTCTCGCCTATGCGGTGTTCCGTTACCGCTTCAACAAAAATAAACGTGCCGATTATGAGCCTGAAAATAAAAAGCTGGAAACCTGGCTGACCCTGATCACTACCATAGGGGTTGCGGCTATGCTGGCGCCGGGGTTATTTGTTTGGGGACAATTTGTCAATGTGCCCGAAGATGCCGATGTCTTTGAAGCGGTTGGCCAGCAATGGCACTGGAGTTACCGCCTGCCGGGACAGGACGGGGTTTTGGGGCAAACGGCGGTTGAATTGATCAGCGAGAAAAACCCCTTTGGCATCAATCCTGAAGATGCCAATGGCCTGGATGATATTTTAATTTTCAGTAATGAAATGCATGTGCCGATAGACCAGCCGGTCAAAGTTTTGATGCGTTCAAAAGATGTTCTGCATAACTTTGCCGTGCCCCAGTTCAGGGTCAAAATGGACTTGGTGCCGGGCCTGGTCAGCTATTTATGGTTTACGCCGACCAAGTTGGGGCGCTATGAAATATTGTGTGAAGAACTCTGCGGCATGGCGCATTATACCATGCGAGGCCATATCGTTGTAGAAACCAGGGAAAACTACAATCTCTGGCTGGCAAAGCAGACGACTTTTGCCCAGACCCTGCAACCTCCCGAATATGATCTCGTTAAAGGAAAAGCGCTTTTTGCCGCTTGCAGCGCCTGCCACGGCAGTGAGGGTGAAGGCAATGAAGCCATGAATGCACCTCAACTGGCAAGCCAGCCTGCCTGGTATATGAAGCGCCAGCTGAAATATTACCAGCAGGGGGTCCGGGGCAGCCATAAAAACGATCAATACGGGCAACAAATGGCGGCGATGTCGGCGACCTTAGCCGACGACAAGGCGATTGATGATGTGCTTGCCTATATTGCCACCTTGGAGGGGCAAGCAGAAAAAGCCGGTACCGGCGGTGATTTGGCTAAAGGCAAGGTGTTGTACCGTAATTGCTCCTATTGCCATGGGAATAACGGCGAAGGAAAGTTTGCCCTTAATGCCCCTAAGCTGACGAGCCTGCAGCCCTGGTACCTGAAAAGGCAGCTGACTAACTACCAGCAAAGCATCCGGGGCGCACACCCAAAAGATTTATACGGCAGCCAGATGATATTGATGTCCAGGCTGCTGCAAAACGAACAGGCGCTGGATGATGTGGTGGCCTATATCCGCTCGCTTGCACCCGGCGGGGCATTAACCTCAAAGTTGCCGGGCAAAGGGCATGCGCTGCAGCCGGTAAAAGTCTCTGCCGGGGAATAATGCCTTTGCCGATAAACATGCGCAAGGGCAGAAAGTTAAAGGGCTAAACGGATGATAGCCAACCGAGGATGCGATGAGCTGGTTGTTCGCACAATAATAATGATATTGAAGGTGAGATAAATGACTTCTTATACCGCAATTGCCGATCAAGTTGATGATTCCCCCCATCCCGGGAGCTTTTTTACCAAGTATATCTGGAGCCAGGATCATAAAGTGATCGCAATACAGTATTCCATCACCGCCATCGGCGTGGGTCTGGTGGCCTTGGTGTTGTCTGGATTGATGCGGTTGCAGTTAGGTTTTCCCGATACCTTTTCCTTTATCGATCCCGCGGCTTACCTGCAATTTGTGACCATGCACGGCATGATCATGGTGATCTACCTGCTTACGGCATTATTGCTGGGAGGGTTTGGCAACTACCTGATCCCGCTGATGGTGGGGGCCAGGGACATGGTATTTCCCTTTCTCAATATGCTCAGCTACTGGACTTATTTACTGGCGGTGTTGGTGCTGCTGGCCAGTTTTTTTGTCACCGGCGGGCCGACGGGGGCCGGTTGGACCTTGTATCCGCCGCAAACGATATTGCCCGGCACCCCGGGTAACGACGGCGGCATTATTCTGATGCTGGCCTCCCTGGCGATCTTTATTATCGCCTTTACCATGGGAGGCTTAAATTATGTCACCACCATCTTGCAGGCCAGGGCCAAAGGCATGACTTTGATGCGGATGCCGCTGACCATCTGGGGCATATTTATCGCGACGATTTTGGGCTTGCTGGCGTTCCCCGCCTTGCTGGTGAGCGCCATCATGATGGTGCTGGATAAAGTGATCGGTACCAGCTTCTTTATGCCGGCGTTGTTATCCCTGGGAGAGAGTCTGGATTATACCGGCGGCAGCCCGGTGCTATTTCAGCACCTGTTCTGGTTTTTCGGCCATCCCGAGGTCTATATCGTTGCCCTGCCGGCCTTTGGCATGGTATCGGATGTGCTGGCGACCCATGCCAGGAAAAATATCTTCGGTTACCGCATGATGGTGTGGGCGATAGTAGCTATCGGCGGCTTAAGTTTTATTGTCTGGGCCCATCATATGTATGTCAGCGGCATGAATCCTTATTTTGGCTTTTTCTTTGCCACCACCACCTTGATCATTGCCGTGCCAACGGCATTGAAAGTCTATAACTGGGTGCTGACCCTGTGGCGGGGCAATATCCATATGACGGTGCCTATGATGTTCGCCATCGGCTTTATTTTTACCTTTACCCATGGCGGCCTTACCGGGCTCTTTCTCGGCAATGTTGTGGTGGACTTGCCGCTGTCGGATACTTATTTTGTCGTCGCGCATTTCCATATGGTGATGGGAGTTTCACCGATTATGGTGTTATTTGCTGCCATCTATCACTGGTATCCGAAGATCACCGGACGCTTTCTACATACAGGTTTAGGCAAGGCTCATTTTTGGTTTACCTTTTTAGGCACCTATGCCATTTATTTACCTATGCATTACCTGGGCTTTCTCGGCGTGCCCAGGCGATATTTTGCCATGGGACCTACGGAATTTATCCCCGACTCCGCCCAGGTCTTAAATGCCAATATAACCATTTCCGCGATTATTGTCGGTGTGGTGCAGTTGATCTTTATCTACAACGTGATCTGGAGTCTTTTTAAAGGCAAAAAGGCCGGCGACAATCCCTGGGACGCCACCACCCTGGAGTGGCAAACACAAACCACACCTCCCGGGCACGGTAACTGGGGGAAAAACTTACCCGTGGTTTACCGCTGGGCTTACGATTACAGCGTCCCCGGCGTTAAGGCGGACTTTATTCCGCAAAATATGCCGGACAGTGAGGTGGAAAAGCTGGCAGCAGAGCCGGATTTGCCTCGGGGGGATAATGTCGTTCCCCTGAAAGAAAAGCCAGCGGGGGAGGATAAGTCATGAGTATTTTCAGTAAATTAGCCGAAAAGCCCTGGTTAGCGGCAGATGAGTCAAGCCTGGCCGTTAATGGCGTACCGGCTTATGCGCCATCGGGGTTTCCGGCAAAAACCGCCCTGAAGTTTTTTATTGCTGTGGTGTCGGTATTGTTTTTTCTTTTTACCATTACCTATTTATCCCGCTCCCAATATCCTGATTTTCAGGCGCTGGCAGGGGAGCCCTGGTTACCCCTGACCAATTCGCTGCAGTTATGGCTTAACACCGGTTTTTTACTGCTGGCGAGTATTTTTTTACAGCTATCTGCCAAAGACGTCAATAAGGCGCTAAATTCTGGAGGGGAAGCCCGGGAAGTCAATGTGTTGCTTATCTACCTGGTGCTGGCGGTGATCTTTTCTATCGCCTTTGTGTTTGGCCAATACCTGGTGTGGCAGCAGCTAAGCCGGCAGGGTTTTTTAATTTATAGCAATCCCGCCAACAGCTACTTTTATGTGTTAACGGCGGTGCACGGTATTCATTTATTCGGCGGCTTGCTGGCCTTGGTACGGGTACTGGTGCATTTTTACCGCAAAAGCGAGCTGGCACTGCTCAGGCGCAGCCTGGGGCTGTGTGCTTTTTACTGGCATTATCTGTTTTTATTATGGCTGTTTCTGTTTGCCCTGTTAACGGCGAGCCCGGATACCTATAACACGATTGCTGCTTTTTGTGGCTTCTAGGAGCTGGAGAATGATGAAAGAGAATATACCGCCAACAGAAAACACAAATACACAAGAGAAAAACCAGGATAACTGGCAGGGAGTTGTCCGGGACTGGTCGGCGGATAAACAAACCTTCGATATGCCCTGGGGCAAATTGATGATGTGGATCTTTCTGCTCAGCGATACTTTCATCTTCAGCATTTTCCTCACTGCCTATATGAATGTGCGCATGTCCGCTATGGACAGCTGGCCCAACTCCAGCGAAGTATTTGCCCTGACCATAGCCGGACATCATATTCCTTTGGTGTTGATCGCCATTATGACCTTTGTATTGATCACCAGCAGCGGCACCATGGCGATGGCGGTAAATTATGCCTACCGGGGCGATAAAAAGAAAACCGTTTATTTTATGGCGGCCACCGCCTTATTGGGGGCCTTGTTTGTCGGTATGCAGGCGTTTGAATGGACTAAGCTTATTGTTGATGAAGGCATCAGGCCCTGGGGTAACCCCATGGGGGCAGCGCAGTTTGGCGCGGCGTTTTTTATGATCACCGGTTTTCACGGTATGCATGTCAGTGCCGGGGTGATTTACCTGGCGGTGATCGCCAGAAAGGTGGCCCGCGGAGATTATGAAAAAAAAGGCTACCATATTGTCGAAATTACCGGTTTGTACTGGCATTTTGTTGATCTGGTATGGGTATTTATTTTTGCCTTTTTCTATTTATGGTGAGGTAAAGTATGAATCAGTCGAATGTACAAGCACAGGCGCAAGCAGGGGTTAAACAACATCCTATCAGTCTGTACCTGAAAGTCTGGGTATTACTTTTTGTGCTCAGCACCCTGTCGTATATGGTGGACTATTTTCAGCTGCAGGGGATGCTCAGGTGGTCGTTAATTTTAATCTTTATGTTTTTAAAAGCGGGTTTTATCCTGGCTGTTTTCATGCACGTTGCCTGGGAGCGGATCGCGTTAAAGCTGGTGCTGTTTTTGCCGCCTTTGGCAATTTTGGTGTTGATTGTGCTGATGGCCATTGAAGGGGATTACACTTTTATCAATCGCTTGTTGTCGTTTACTTCTTCTTAAGGGCATGGTGGTGCAGCGCTCAAAACCAAGCATTAACTGGAGTGTCAGGACTAAACTGAACATGAGTTTGGCGATAGTGTGCGGCTTTTTATTTGCCCTGATCTGGTTGTTGTTTTATCTGCCTGAGAGTATCTCTTCTCTTAGCCACTCCTTGCTAAATTATACCCGGCCGCTTGATGACAAGCTGGCAAGTTCGCCGTTGAGTAAGGCCCGGCTCAGCAGAGGCACTAAGTTAACTTCTGGTCTTAACCTTGCCTCTTTTCAATTAAGGGATCACCATAACCGGGTCTTTAACAACCAGGCATTAAAGGGAAGGTGGCATTTGATTTCCTATGGTTATACCTCCTGCCCGGATATTTGTCCCAATACCTTGCTGCTGTTAACCCAGCTGGAAAATAAACTCAAATCAGGCAATAAGCGCCCGGATTTGCATTTTTTGTTTTATACCATAGATCCTGCCCGGGACAGTGCGGAGAAACTGGCGTTATATGTTGCCTATTTCAGTGAAAACTTAACGGGGATAAGGGCAGAAGAAAAAGATAAGGCAAGGGCTTTTGAACAGGACTTAGGTATTAAGGCACAGGTGAATAATAACAGCGACAACGGCGATTATCAGGTCAGTCATGGCGGCGCTTTATATCTGATTAATCCTGACGGGCAATTACAGGCGGTATTTCAGCCGCTCAAGGATCCTTTCGGCAATCTGGCATTTGATATTGATGTCCTGTATCGGGACTATCTCTGGATCCGCGAAAACCTCGGCTAATATTCTTTTACAAAGCGGCTCATCAAAAACCGTCACTTCATGCTATTCTAGCGCTTTATTTTTGTTGGGGTTTTAAGATGACAGAGCCTAGGTTAAGTCGTTGGCAGTTATTACGAGATATAGGCATTTTTCAGGTGAAACTGGCATTTGATGCCATACGGGATCTCTTACTTAGCCCTGTGTCTATCGTCAGCGCCGTGATTGATGTGATAAGAGGGCATCAATATCCACAAAGTTATTTCTACAAGGTGATGAGGCTGGGGAGAAAAACCGATCACTGGCTAAACTTGTTTGGTGCTGCCGATTGGCAAAGTAAAGCCGCAGCAGGGGAGTCGGCAGAAGAAGACAAAGATCCCGGTTTAAAGCAAATACCTGAACAAGGACGAAATCTGGATGATTTATTTTCCCAGGTGGAAACTTTGCTTAAAGAACAGCATGACAAGGGCGGATTAACGGCAACGGCGAAAGCTTCTATCGACCGTTATTTAGATAAAATAATCTCCAGTCAGGAACAAAAACTGACGCCAGATAATAAGCAGGGCGAATGACATTTTTATGACGTTTATTCTATTGCTGTCGACTTAGTTCAGATTTACTGAGGTGTTTTCTCAAGCACCTTGACTCATTTACTTGCTGATTTCTTATTTCGTTAATTTATTTTTAATCACTCCAGCTTAGCACTCTTCCTGTTATTGACGCTGTAGCCCTGTGCTTAACACCCTGACTTATAGTGAAGTGGTGTGACTTTTGCTTTAGGTAAAACAGCGTATAAAAACGCCTTGTATTACATCTTGTTTTATCTCGAGTGAGAATAGATTGAAAGGAATATTATATGAAATTGAAATTTTTAACCCCGGTTGTGGCCGGTATGGCATTGATGGTTAGTAGTTTGGCAAATATTGCCAATGCCGGCTTGGTTGATTCAGGCAGTCATTTATTGGATCAATCCGGGGCTAGCCTGTTAGAGAGCTGGATGGGGCAAGGGGAGTTGGATTGGAACAGTATCTGGTATGGAGAAGCCGGCGCGACCGCTAGCAGCTGGCATAATGCTGTTGATGGCCAGGGCCCTACGGTCTCAATATATAACGTTACCTATAATAATGTAGATTACCTTATCGGTGGTTATACCGATCTTGACTGGAATAAAAGCGGCAGTTACTCCCATGACAGGGACGGTACAGTAGATAGTTTTATTTTTAATCTTTCTTCTGCGGTTATGCATGATACCAGTGCTAACCATTTTGATAATGAAGGTGCCAATATTATCTTGGGTTACCAGGATTACTTTGCAACCTTTGGTGGTGGTCATGATATCTTCGGAGGCAGTTTTACTTTAGGCGGTAGCGGCTACAGCAATGATGTTGGTACTTATAACGGAAAGTTGCCGAATTCTAAAGGCAATATTGTTACAGGTAGCACAGAAAGAGTTAGTTTCACCGTGAATGCCTTGGAAACCTTTAGTGTTGCTAGTGTGCAATCGCCATCAGTCCCTGAACCTTCTACTCTGGCTATTTTCGCTCTGGCTATGCTGGGGTTAGGGGGACGTAGATTTATTAAATCATAGGCAGAGTTGACCGAAAGCATCATTTGATGCTTTCGGTTTTTTGTAACTCTCGTTATTGTAATGCATCAATAGTTTTTGATATTTAGCGAACAGGCAAGCATTACATTTGTCTGCCTGACAACTGGCTTGATAAAAACTTAGGGGGTTTGGTCATTAACCTCTTTTGAAAGATTGCCTTGTCGGCAATATCCGCTACACTAGCGCCACTGTTTATAAATGAATATAGTTATGACCGATTCTTTTTCTTATTCCACCACCTTTAAATTAGATAAAAGCCACTTTAGCGAGTGTTATCAGGAATCCGTTGTGCCTGATTATTCGCTGCGGGCATACAGTAAAGCGATTTTGCTGGTGCTGATGGGATTGGGATTATCACTTTTTACCGAGATAGACCAATATGCTGCCTGGTTTCTGATTGGCCTTGGTGTGGTTGAAGCGCTCAGTGTGAAATATCAAAAGCCCTGGTGGCTGGCGCGGCAGATGCTCAGCCGCAGTGCCAATAGTCAGGTTACGCTAACCATAGGCGGGCAAGGTATAAGATCTAAATCGGTTTATGTCGATGCCCTGATCAGCTGGGGGGATATTAATCAGGTGACCCCTACCGAGCAGGGGTTATTGGTGGTACATAAAGGCGGCCGGAGTTATATTTCCAGCCGCTGTCTGTCTGAAGAGGCAAGCAGCTTTATTCACAGCCAGCTGGATGCCATCGGGCAAAATGATGATACAGATCAGTAAAGTGAGTGAAAGTTTCACTTAAATGAGAATGGTTCTCAAAAACCTTGACAGCTTAGTGGTACTTCATTAGGCTGGCGACTATTATTAAAATCGTTTTATGTACACGATTTTTAACTTTTTTATACAGGTTCCTTATGTTCACAAACACCTTAAAAAAAATAAGTTTATTAGTGGCGGTGGCAATGCCGTTTTTTGCCGGTGCTGCCGACGAAGTCAATGTTTACTCTTACCGCCAGCCATTTTTAGTGAAACCCCTGTTTGATAAATTTACCGAGCAAACCGGGGTTAAAGTGAATGTCGTGTTTGCCAAAAAAGGCATGGCGGAACGCCTGTCCCGTGAAGGCAAACACAGCCCGGCGGATGTACTGCTGACCACAGATATCAGCCGCTTGATTGAACTGCAGGACAAACAACTGCTGCAGCCGGTTGAGTCAAAAGCCCTGGTTGATGCGATTCCTGCCCGCTACCGTGCATCCGATAATACCTGGTACGGGTTAACCACCCGGGTGAGAAACATTTATAGTGCCAAACGTTTAGGTGATACTGACTTTACCTATGAAGAACTGGCGGATCCTAAATGGAAAGGGCGGATTTGTACCCGCAGCGGTAAACATCCTTACAATGTTGCCTTAGTCGCCGCCATGGTGGCCGAGCATGGCGAAGCCGAAACCTTAACCTGGCTTGAAGGGGTCAAATCTAACCTGGCACGTAAACCCCAGGGCAGCGACCGTGCCCAGGTGCAGGCCATCCACCAGGGTTTATGCGATCTTTCTTTAGGTAACAGCTATTACTTTGGCAAGATGCTGAAAGACGACAAGCAAAAAGTCTGGGCCGATGCCGTTAATATCAATTTCCCCAACCAGAAAACCCGCGGCGCCCATGTCAATATCTCGGGTGTTGCTATGGCTAAATATGCGCCTCACACTAAAAATGCCAAGGCATTGATGGAATTTTTGGCCTCCAAGCAAGCCCAGGCCATGTATGCCGAAACCAATATGGAATATCCGGTACGCGTTGGCGTCAAAGTTTCCAAGCTGGTTGCCTCCTGGGGTGACTTTAAAGCAGATCATCTGCCGCTGGAAACCATAGCCGCCAACCGTAAAACCGCTTTGGTGTTATTGGATAAAGTCCAGTTTGATTTGTGATTTCGGGCAATAACAGTAAACCCTGGTTAACCACAACCTGGTTGTCGGCACTGGCGCTTCTGGCGCCGGTGCTGGTGATGTTGCTGGCGGGCATAGGCGCGCCGGCCGATCTGTTTGTCCATCTGTGGCAAACGGTATTACCTGACTATATTATCAATACCTTGCTGCTCGGTGCCCTGGTGGTAGTGCTGTCCCTGTGCTTTGGCGTACCGGCGGCGATTTTTATCGCCCAGACCAATGTTCTGGGGAAAAAATACCTGCGCTGGCTGCTGTTATTACCTCTGGCAATGCCCGCCTACCTGGTGGCTTATCTTTATACCGACTTATTTGATTATGCCGGACCGGTGCAGCGCTTTTTAAGGGCAAGCTTTGGCTGGAGCAGCCCGGCGGACTATTGGTTTTTTGATCTGCGTACCTTACCCGGTGCGGCGGTGATCCTTTCCCTGGTATTGTTTCCTTATGTTTATATGCTGGCACGCACCGCGTTTGAACAGCAAGATCAAAATTTATTGCGCGCCGGCCGCCTGTTGGGACTTTCTACCCGGCAGAGCTTTTTCAAAATAGCCCTGCCGCTGGCGCGGCCTGCGGTTGCCGTGGCTGCCAGTTTAGTCTTGATGGAAACCCTGGCGGACTTTGCCACGGTGCAGTATTTTGCCGTCAATACCCTGACCACGGCCATTTATGATACCTGGCTTGGTTACGGGGACTTAACCTCCGCCAATGCCCTGGCCAGTGTGTTGATGCTGTTTATCCTCTTTACTGTGGTGGCGGAGCAAAAGAGCCGCGCCGGTCAGCGCCATCAGAGCAACCGTCCCAATAAACAAACCGAAGTGATAGTATTAACTCCCTGGCAGCAAGCCGGTGCCGGAATTTTTTGCTGGTTCCTGGTGCTGGCGGGGTTTGTCTTGCCCTTGGGGTTATTGCTGCAGATGGCGTTTGAATACAGTGATGCCGAGCAATTGTCGCAATTAATGAACACCGGCAAAAACAGTTTGGAAGTGGCGGTGTATGCCGCGACCCTGACGGTACTGCTGGCCTTGTTATTTGGCTTATATCGTCGCCTGCACCGGGATAGGTTTGCCCATGTGCCGCAAGTGATTTCCGGTTTTGGCTATGCCATTCCCGGTACCGTGATCGCTATGGCGATGCTGGCGACTTTCGGCCCGCTGGATCACTGGATTAACGATCTGGCGGAAATGCTGGGCTGGCAAAGCCCGGGACTGGTGCTTTCCGGCTCTATTTTTGTCATCGTGTTTGCCTTTATTGTCCGCTTTGCCGCCATTGCCAACGGCACTATTGCCAGCGGTATCGGGCAGATCCCCCATTCCCTGGATCTGGCGCCGGCCAGCCTGGGGGTCGGGCTGAAAAAGATGCTGCTTAAGGTGCATTTACCTTTATTGAAACCTTCGCTCTTGGTGGCCTGGCTGTTGGTGTTTGTTGAAGCCATGAAGGAATTACCCGCGGTATTGCTGCTCAGACCCTTTAATTTTGAAACCCTGAGCACCCAGGTATACCAGCTGATCTCGGATGAAATGTTAGAGCAGGGCGCCTTAGGGGCAATATTAATCGTGTTATTTGGTTTGTTGCCGATTATCTGGCTGAACCGCACTAATTCGCACTGATGTGCACTAAGGGGATATCACGTGAGTGAGATATTAAATTTACAGCAAGTGGCGGTGAACTTTGACGATAAAAGTATTTTAGCCGACATCAGTTTACGGCTTGCTTGTGGGGAAATCCTGGGGTTATTGGGTCCCAGCGGCTGCGGTAAAACCACCTTGCTGAATACCCTGGCAGGTTTTGTCACTTTGGCGGGGGGAGAAATCCAAATTGACGGCGATATGCTGATCAGCCCTGGGCATGATATAGCCCCTGAGCACAGGCACATCGGTATGATCTTCCAGGATTATGCCTTATTTCCGCATCTGACGGTGGCCGAGAATATTGCTTTCGGTATTACGAAATTAAGCAAAAGCGAGCAAAACCTCAGGGTCAACGAACTCCTGGCTTTGTTGAAATTAGCAGAGCATAGCGGGCGTTATCCGCACCAGTTATCCGGCGGCCAGCAGCAAAGGGTAGCGATCGCCCGGGCATTGGCGCCACGGCCTAAGTTATTATTGCTGGACGAGCCGTTCTCCAATATCGATGCCAGGTTGCGTAATGAACTGATGCTGGAAATTCGCCAGCTGTTGAAAAAACTGCAAATGACGGCCATTTTTGTCACCCATAACAAGGATGAGGTGTTTACCTTTGCCGATAAGGTAGCGGTCATGCACGAAGGGAAATTATTACAGCTTGGCAAACCCGCTGAGGTTTGCCTGCAACCCAATTGCTACCAGGTGGCGGATTTCTTACAGTTAGGCAGCTGGATCCCGTATGCTTTATCCGGCAATGAACTCACCACAGCCATAGGCAGACTGACGGATGTTTCAGGTGCCCTGGAAAATGGTGAAAGCAGGTTCTTATTAATAAAACCTCAGGATGTGGAAATCTGTGAAGGGGAGACGGAAGGGCACAATGTGATCGTCAATCATATCAGTGTCACCGAACAGGGTTATCATTACCATCTGGCCAGCAGCAGCGCCCCGGCGCCGCTGGCTTTTGACCAGTTAAGCTTATATTCACCCCAGATACTGGCGTTAGGGCAGAATCTCAAGGTGCAAATAAAGCCCCATAACCTGCTGGTGTTTACAAAAGATCGGCACTAATTCTTTGATAATTCATCCGGCAATAATCTGATAATGGGGGATAGCTGCTTTTTTATCCCCTTTTTTGTGTTTTTTTGCCCCTTTATCAGCGATCAAATCTGACAAGGCTGTCACTATTTTGCCCTAATTCGTCATAATTTGGGACTGAGATCCACAAAGTCCCACAATTTCATCAACTTCGCTAAACCCCTTAATTTTATTGACCTTCAGCGGGATCATTTTCACAAACATTGCTTGACATAGGTTTGCTTTACTCACTAAACTGTAGCAATGTGGGGAAAAGTGGGAAATAGTGGATCTTAAAAGATCACATAATAAAAAAAGGGTTATGTTCAGAGGCGCCAGCGCAATTACGCTAGATACTAAAAATCGCATCACGATGCCAACCAGGTATCGCGAGGAGCTTATTGCCGATTGCGATGGCCAGATGATCTGCACCGTGGACATACAACATCCTTGTTTATTGCTTTATCCCCTGCCCGAATGGGAAGAAATAGAACTTAAATTATGCGAGCTGTCCAGCATGAATCCGCAGGAGCGGTTACTGCAGCAAGTGTTATTAGGCAATGCCTCCGACTGCAGCCTGGATAAAAACGGCCGGATCTTGATCAACGGTCCGCTGCGCCAGCATGCCAATTTAGATAAAAATATCATGTTGGTGGGACAGCTGAAAAAATTTGAGATTTGGAGCGAAGCGGCCTGGCAGGTGCAGATGCAACAAGGCATCAGCCAGATCCAGTCCGGCGAGATTGAATTAACGGAAAGATTAATGGATCTTTCCCTCTAAAAAAAGAAGACAATGGATAATACACATATTTCAGTGCTGTTAGAAGAAGCGGTCTCCGGTTTAGAAATAAACCCGGATGGTTGTTATATCGATTGTACTTTTGGCCGTGGCGGCCATTCCGGGTTGATCCTTTCCAAGCTTTCCGAGAAAGGGCGCTTAATCGCCATCGACCGGGATGTCACCGCGATTGCGGCGGCAGAAAAGTTTGCCGACGATGCCCGCTTTACCATAGAACATGAAGGTTTTGCCGCGCTCGAACAGATAGCGCAAAAGCATGACCTGATCGGAAAAGTAGACGGCGTTTTACTTGATCTTGGCGTGTCTTCACCCCAGCTCGATGATGCCGAGCGTGGTTTCAGCTTTATGCAGGACGGTCCGCTGGACATGCGTATGGATACCACCCGGGGTAAAACGGCGGCACAGTGGCTGGCAGAAGCCGATGTTGAAGATATCAGCTGGGTGTTAAAAACCTTTGGTGAAGAAAAACATGCCTGGCGTATCGCCAATGCCATAGTGGACAGCCGGGAAGAAAACCCCCTGACCCGTACCGGACAACTGGCGAAATTGATCAAAACCACGGCGCCGCAGCGGGAGATTAAAAAACATCCGGCAACCCGGAGTTTCCAGGCGATCCGCATGTATATCAACAGCGAACTGGATCAAATTGAGCAGGCGTTAAATGCTTCGTTATCAGTTTTGAGCCAAGGCGGTCGCTTAGTAGTGATCAGCTTCCATTCCCTTGAGGATCGGCTGGTAAAACAGTTTATGAAAAAACACTCTCAGGGCAAAAAAGTACCGCGGGGTCTGCCTGTGAGTGAAGAAGAATTACAGAAGGGTAAAAAGCTGGCCCTGGTGGGACGTAAGCTAAAACCCAGTAAGCAGGAAGTAGAGGATAATGTCCGCTCCAGAAGCTCAGTGATGCGTGTGGCCGAGAGGTTAGCGGATCAGTAATGGCCAAGCCGGGTAATGTGCTTATTTTTGATATCTGGCAGGATATCAGGCGGCACTTAGTGATTTATTTGCTGTTGTTGTTGGTGGTAATTTCGGCGTTTTCGGTGATTTATTTTACCCATTTAAATCGCCAGACCACCAGCGAGCTTGAACTCTTGCTGACCGACCGGGATGAATTGGATATCGAATGGCGCAACCTGTTGCTCGAGCAAAATGCACTGGCGGAGCACAGCCGGATAGAAACCCAGGCACAAAAGTTATTGGAGATGAGCCGGCCGGATGCCGAAAGCGAAGTGGTAATACGTTTGCCGTAAAAAACGGGCATAAGCTGATATTAAAAACGAACATACGATTGGCATGATAGACAGCGTAAAAAGAAAATCAGAGCAAAACAAGGTGACAGCAATAGCATGGCGTTTTTACGTTGTGCTGGCTGTGATCGTGCTGATTTATCTCGGATTGCTGGCCAGGGCCGCCTATATCCAGGTGGTGGAGCCGGATATGCTGAAAAAGCAGGGTGATCTGCGCTCATTGCGTACCCTGGCCAATACCGTGCAGCGGGGTTCAATTATCGACCGTAACGGCGATCAGTTGGCGGTAAGCGTGCCGGTGGAAACCGTGTGGGCGGATCCTAAGATGATCATGCAAAACAATGCCCTGACCATGACAGAGCACTGGCAGGCACTGGCGGATGTACTCGGCCAGGATGTCGAGCGCCTGACCCGACGGATCTCAAAAAACCCGAAAAAACGTTTTGTCTATGTCGAGCGTAAAGTCTCGCCGGCGATGGCCAATTACATTAAAGAGCTGAAAATTCCCGGCATATTTTTACGCAAAGAGTCAAAACGTTTTTATCCGGCAGGGGAAATAAGCGCCCATGTTGTCGGGGTGACCGATGTTGACGATAAAGGCATTGAGGGCATAGAGCGGGTTTACGATCAGCTGTTAACCGGTGTCGGCGGACAAAAGCGTTTCCGAAAAGATGCCAAAGGCAGAAAAATTGAGATCCTTTCGGTGGAAGAGTCAAGGCCGCCGCAAGATCTGACCTTGAGTATTGACCAGCGCATTCAGGCGCTGGCCTATAAAGAATTAAAAGGGGCGGTCGCGGCCTTTAAAGCCAGATCCGGCTCTGTGGTGGTAACCAATGTCCATACCGGCGAGATCCTGGCCATGGTTAATAACCCCTCCTATAACCCGAATAACCTTGCCAATACCGCCACCCACAGGTTGAGAAACCGGGCCATTACCGATGTTTTTGAACCCGGCTCCACCATGAAGCCGCTGACTGTGCTGACCGCACTTGAATTTGGTGCTGCCGAGCCGGATACCGTGATCGACACCAATCCCGGCTGGATGCGTTTAGGGGGTCGCCGGGTCTCGGATCCGAGAAACCGCGGAGAGCTCAGCCTGACGGATATCCTGGTTACTTCTTCGAATATGGGCACCACCAAACTGGCGCTGTCGGTGCCGAAAGAGTTCCTGCTGGATAAGTTTTTTGAAATGGGTTTTGCCGAAGATACCGGTACCGGTTTGATCGGTGAAAGCCCGGGTATGTTGTCGGACCGCAGCCGCTGGTCGAAATTCGAACTGGCGACCTTATCCTGGGGTCATGGTCTGGCGATCAGTCCGGCGCAGCTGGCAAGATTTTACAGCACACTGGCAAACGGCGGTATCAAGCGGCCGTTAAGCATATTGAAAACCGATAAAATTCCTGAAGGAGAGCGGGTGTTATCAAAACACTATACCGCCGAAGTACTGGATATGCTTGAGCACGTGGTTAATGAAAAGGTGAATAATGCCAAGGTTGACGGCTATCGCGTCGGCGGCAAAACCGGCACCACCATCAAGGCGGTTGCCGGCGGTTATGGTAATGACTATGTCGGTACTTTTGCCGGTATCGCACCGCTGTCACGCCCCGAACTTGCGGTGGTGGTGATGATTAACGAACCCGGCGGCGATCTTTATCACGGCGGTGAAATTGCCGCGCCGGTATTTTCCCGGGTGATGAAAGGGGCATTGCAATTACTTAATATTGCCCCGGATGCCACCACAAGTGCTGCTTTGTCAGACGCTGACGGCGAAAAACAAGTGGCAGCGGGCAGCGGTGTTAGCAGGGGGCAAAGCAATGTCTGATGCTAAATTCGCCATAGACCAGGCCCTGGGCCTGTTTGATATCAGTATTGAGCCCCTGGCGACAGGCAACCTGGTTAACGACAGCCGGGAAATTCAGCCGGGCGATATCTTTTGTGCGGTGCTGGGGACAAACCAGGACGGCCGACAGCATATAGAAAAAGCGGTATTGGCGGGAGCCAATCTGGTGATCGCCCAGTGCCAGCATCACTTACAGCACGGCAATATTATCAAGCGCAGCTTTGGCGAGAAATCTGTGAACTTAGTACAGTTCTATCAGCTCGACAGCAAGCTTTATGATTTGGCCAGGGCCTATTACCGGGAGCCGCAAGCGGCAATGACGATAACAGGTATTACCGGCACTAACGGTAAAACCAGCACCAGCCAGATCATTGCCAAGTTACTGTCGGCATACCGGCAAGAGTGCGCCATTATCGGTACCGTAGGGGCTGGTGCATTAGATGCCTTAAAGCCTATTGCCAATACCACGCCGGGACCAACCCAGCTGCACCAGTTGCTGGCGGAATTTTCCGGGCAAGGCATCAGCGATGTTGCCATGGAAGTCTCTTCGCACGCATTAACCCAGAAGCGGGTTTGCCCCAGTTTGCTGGATATTGCGGTTTTTACCAACCTTAGCCGCGATCATCTTGATTACCATCAAACCATGGAAAATTATGCCGAGGCAAAATTTTCCATCTTTACCGGTGAAGCCGGGCAAATTGCCATCTTAAATGGCGATGATAACTGGGCCCGGGAAAAACTGGCGAACTGGCCACAGGCGCAGCCGGTGATAGTTTTTGGTCGCAACGAGCAGGTGAAAAGTTTTTCGCAATACCTGTATGCGGGCAATATCAAGGCGACCGCTGATGGTACAAGTTTTACCCTGGACACGCATTTGGGCCGCTTTGAAATAAACAGTCCGCTGATGGGAGACTTTAATGTCGATAACCTGCTGGCGGCAATTGCGGTGCTGCTCGCCAAAGATTTGCCCTTGGATGCTTTAGCTGCTGCGGTTAAAACCATTACGCCGATTTTGGGTCGCATGGAAAATATCAGCGCACCGGGAAAAGCTACCGCTGTGGTGGATTATGCCCATACCCCAGATGCCCTGGAAAAAGCCTTGCTGGCATGCCGCCGCCACTGTCAGGGACAGTTATGGCTGGTCTTTGGCTGCGGCGGTGACCGGGATAAAGGCAAACGCCCACAGATGGGAAAAATAGCCGAGCAGTTGGCGGATCATGTGGTGATCACCAATGACAACCCCAGGTTTGAGGCGGCGGAATTGATTGTCGGCGATATTCTCGCCGGCTGTGAAAAAACAGAGAAAATGACGGTGATCCTCGACCGCTCCCAGGCGGTGCTGTCGGCATTATCCCGGGCCAAAGCCGGGGATATGGTGCTGTTGGCGGGCAAAGGCCACGAAGACTATATCATTATCAAAGATGAAAAAATTGAATATAACGAACGTGAACTGGTGCTTGGCTTTTTCCGGCAGCAAAGCGAAAAAGCGCATCAAAGCGAAAGCCGTTCATGAATGAATTAGTGTTACCTTTCCGGTTAAACGGCAAGGGGGATTTAAGGTCGGTATTAATGACCGGCGATAAAGGAAGTACTGTTATTACAAAGCATTACAGTTTAATGAACAATGAAAAAGCAGATGTTAGTATGCGTTATCTGGTACGTGATTACTTTCAACGACTTAGTCTAAGCGAGAGTGAACGATGATCAGTTTACCTTTATCTGAAATAGCAAAGGCAACCGGGGGAACCCTGGTGGGTGCAGATATCAGCGTTGAGCAAATCGGCACCGACAGCCGGGCGCTTAATGCCGGGGATGTTTTCCTGGCATTAAAAGGCCCTAATTTTGACGGCCACCGCTTTATTGAGCAGGTGGTTGCTTTGGGCTGCAGTGCGGTGATTGTCGATCACCGGGTAGACTGTGACATACCGCAGGTGGTGGTGGAAGATACCCGTATTGCCCTGGGCAAGATCGGGGCTTATATCAAAGCCAAGGTCGCACCGAAAACCGTCGGTATTACCGGTAGCAGCGGCAAAACCACGGTAAAAGAAATGGTGGCGGCGATCTTGTCCCGTTTGGGCAAGGTATTGGCCACCAAAGGAAATTTTAACAATGACATCGGTGTGCCGTTAACCTTGCTGCGTCTTGAACCGCAGCATGAATATGCGGTGATTGAAATGGGCGCCAACCATATCGGGGAAATCGCCTATACCACCGCCCTGGTTGCGCCGGATGTGGCGATGATCAACAACATTGCCGCCGCCCATCTGGAAGGTTTTGGCGATTTATGCGGTGTTGCCCGGGCAAAAGGGGAGATCTTTGAAGGTCTGCCGGAGGGCGGTGTCGCCATATATAACCAGGATTGCAAATATGCCCATAAATGGCAGTGGCGTCTGACGGATAAAACCGTGCGCCGTTTTTCCTGTGCCGGTGAGGCCAGCTGTTATAGCTCGGATGTGCGTTTAGATGCCAGCGGTTGTGCCCGGTTTACCCTGAATACCCGGGAAGGTCAGGTGGATATCCAGCTGACGGTGCCGGGTAAGCATAATGTCTGTAATGCGGTGGCAGCAGCTACCGTGACCTTGGAATTGGGGGCAAGCCTGGAAGATATCCGTTTGGGGCTGGCGCAGATGACGCCGGTTAACGGTCGTTTGAATTTGCTTGAGCTTAACGGTAACTGCCGGTTAATCGATGATACCTATAACGCCAATGTTGAATCCATTAAGGCGGGCATCGAATTGCTCTCCGCTTATCCCGGGGTCAGGGTACTGGTACTGGGAGATATGGGAGAGCTGGGCTCTGAAGCACGCAGCTACCATCAGGAAGTCGGGGAATATGCCAAATCCTTGGGGATTGATATTTTATTTACCCTGGGGGTGTTAAGCCAGAGCACCGCGGATGCCTTTAAAGAAAACGGCCGTCATTTCAGTTCGCGCGAGCAGCTGGTGACGACCCTGGCACAAACTTTAGATAACGAATCCCAGCCGATTTCAATTTTGGTGAAAGGTTCACGCAGTGCGCATATGGAACATGTTGTGCAGGAAATAATAGCCTGGCGGAACGGCCAGCCACAACAGGAACATGTCTGATGCTACTTTGGTTAGGGGAGTTTTTAACCCAATATTACTCCGGGTTTAACGTTTTTTCTTATCTGACTTTCAGGGCGATTGTCAGTACCTTGACCGCGTTGGCGATTTCGCTGTATTTCGGTCCCAAATTGATCCGCGCCCTGCAAAAAATGCAAATTGGCCAGACGGTACGCGACGACGGGCCAGAGAGCCATTTATCCAAGTCGGGTACCCCGACCATGGGCGGTATTTTAATTTTAGGGTCGATCATTTTCAGCGTATTGCTGTGGGGAGACTTAAGTAACGCCTATGTTTGGGTGGTGCTGTTTGTGGTGGCCAGCTTCGGCCTGATAGGTTTTGTCGACGATTACCGTAAGGTGATCCGTAAAGACTCGAACGGCTTGATCGCCCGCTGGAAGTATTTCTGGCAGACGGTGATTGGTTTAAGCACGGCGCTTTTCCTGTATTGGTTTGCCCAGGGGCCGGAAGAAACCGCTTTGCTGATCCCTTTTATTAAAGATGTGCTGCCGCAATTGGGGATCTTTTATGTGGTGCTCAGTTATTTTGTTATTGTCGGCACCAGTAATGCGGTCAATCTGACCGATGGCCTTGATGGCCTGGCAATCGTGCCCACGATTATGGTGGCGGGGGCTTTTGCCATTTTTGCCTATATGACGGGGAATGTGAATTTCTCATCATATCTGCATATTCCGCATATCGCCCTGGCCAGTGAACTGGTGGTGGTATGTACCGCCATCGTCGGTGCAGGCTTAGGTTTCCTCTGGTTTAACACCTATCCGGCGCAGGTGTTTATGGGAGATGTTGGCTCCCTGGCTTTAGGGGCGGCGTTAGGTGTGATTGCCGTTTTGGTCCGCCAGGAGCTGGTATTGTTTATTATGGGAGGCGTGTTTGTGATGGAAACCGTTTCCGTGATCCTCCAGGTAGGTTCATATAAATTGCGGGGTGAGCGGATTTTCCGTATGGCACCGATACACCATCATTATGAGTTAAAAGGCTGGCCTGAGCCCAGGGTGATCGTTCGTTTCTGGATCATGTCCCTGGTGTTGGTATTGGTTGGCCTGGCGACGCTTAAGTTAAGATAAGAATTAAGATAAAAACTGATATTCATGACTGACGTTACCGCAAACATTATGCCTGAGCTGTTAAAGCAACTGACAGGCAAGCGTATCCTGATACTGGGTCTGGGACAAACAGGGTTATCCTGTGCCCGTTTCCTGGCATCCCGGGGGCTTGAGTTTGCGGTCAACGATAGCCGGGAACAGGCGATCGATGAAGCTGTTTTTCAGCGGGATTACCCTGGCTGTGAACTGGTGCAAGGCAAATGGGATGCTGATCTTATCGCCTCGGCACAGGTTATCCTGGCAAGTCCGGGTATTGATATGGCAGAAGCGGTTATTGCCGGTGCTATTTCGCCCGGTTGCCAGGTGTGGGGGGATGTTGAACTCTTTTGCCGCTTAACTGATGTACCTGTCATTGCCGTGACCGGCTCTAACGGTAAATCCACTGTAGTTTCTTTGCTGGCACACCTGGCGCAAAGCCTGGGATTAAATGCCGAATTAGGCGGTAATGTCGGGGTGCCGATATTAGATCTTATCGACAAAGCCCCTGAGTTATTAATATTGGAGTTGTCCAGTTTTCAGCTGGAAACCATCTCCAGTATGAAACCGCTGGCGGCCTCGGTATTAAACCTCAGCGATGATCACCTGGATCGCCATCTGACCATGGAAAATTACCGCGACATTAAGCAGAAGATTTATCAACAAGCCGGTGTGGCCGTGGTTAACCGTGACGACAGTGCTACCTGGGTTGATGAAAAAGTCTTTAACGGTAAAGTGCTTTCTTTTGGCAGCGATGCGCCGCAAGATGGCCATTTAGGCTTGACGACTATCAATAATGAGTTGAACTTGATGTACGGGCAGCAGGCGCTGCTCCCGGTACGTGAATTGCCGCTCTCGGGTGTGCATAATGCCCTCAATTGTCTGGCGGTGCTGGCTTTAGGCTTAAGCGCCGGTTGGCCGCTGGAGCAAATGCTGAGCCATTTAAGCAGTTTTACCGGTTTAGCGCACAGGTGCCAGCCGCTGAAAACCAATGACGGCATCTTGTGGATCAATGACTCAAAAGCCACCAATGTCGGCGCTACCATAGCGGCGATTTCCGGTCTGGCGCAAACTAAAAATGCCGGGCAGCAATTAATTTTAATCGCCGGTGGTGATGGCAAAGGGGCAGACTTTGCGCCTTTAAAAGACTTGTTAACCGATGAAGTGAGTTTATTGATCACCCTGGGGAAAGACGGCGAACAGCTGGCTGCATTAGCTGCAAACAGCCACAAGGTTGATAGCCTGGAACAGGCGGTTGCCCTTGCCGGAAAAAGTGCTAAAGCAGGTGATACCGTATTGTTATCTCCTGCCTGTTCTAGCCTGGATATGTTTAAAAACTTTGCCGTACGCGGCCAAGTTTTTGCCGAAGCGGTACAGGCCTTTGTCGGCAAAGCAGCGCCGGGGGCAAGTGCATGATGGCTTCTCTCTCGCAGATGAATTTATTTAAAGGGCTTGGCGGCATGCTGGGAGCATTGAAAATGCCCGACTGGTTAAGTCAAAGTTCGACGCCGACCACCACCTTTGATCGCAGCTATCTGATCCTGGCAATTGCCATGTATATGGTGGGGCTGATTATGGTGGCCAGCTCTTCGATGCCGGTGGCGGAGCGCTTGTTTGATAACCCGTTCCATTTTGTGATCCGCCACATGATTTATATCGTCTTGAGTATCGGTATTGCCGTGGCAAGCTTGCAACTGCCGATGAGCTGGTGGCAAAAATCCAGCGGCGGCTTGTTGCTGCTGGCGATGGTGTTGCTGCTGGTGGTGCTTGTGGTTGGTCGCTCGGTCAACGGCGCTACCCGCTGGATAGTTGTGGGTCCCATTACCATACAGGCGGCAGAGCCCGCCAAGCTGTTTTTCTTTTGTTACCTGTCGGCTTACCTGGTCAGGCGGCGGGATGAGGTGATGGAAAATTTTAAAGGTTTCCTGAAACCCCTGGTGGTATTCTTCCTGCTGGCGCTGATGTTATTGGCGCAGCCTGACTTGGGTACCATTATCGTGATGTTTGTCACTACCTTTGGCTTGCTGTTCCTTGCAGGAGCCAAGTTATGGCAGTTTATCGGTATTGCCAGTGTCGGGGTCACCGCCCTGTCTTTGCTGGCGGTTTTTGAACCTTATCGCTGGCGGCGTATTACCAGTTTCCTCGATCCCTGGCAGGATCCCTTTGGTAGCGGTTATCAGCTGACCCAGTCGCTGATGGCGTACGGTCGTGGTGAAATGTTTGGTCAGGGTCTGGGTAACAGTATCCAGAAGCTGGAATACTTGCCGGAGGCCCATACCGACTTTGTGATGGCGGTATTGGCGGAAGAATTTGGTTTTATCGGTATCAGCGTGATCTTGCTGCTGAGCTTTATCCTGGTGATCAAGGCGCTGTTGCTTGGCCGTAAAGCATTGGCACAGGAGAAGTTTTTTGAAGGTTATTTTGCCTATTCCATCGGTATCTGGATGAGTTTCCAGGCAGCGGTCAATGTCGGCGCCAGCGCCGGTATCGTACCGACTAAAGGGCTGACCATGCCGCTGATAAGTTATGGCGGCAGCTCGATGATCATCATGACCATAGCTGTGGTGGTGTTGATCCGTATCGACCATGAAGTGCGGTTGCAAAACATCCAGGCAACATCTGGAGGAAGAAAATGAGCATATCTTCCGCTAAGCCTTCAGTGATGCCTTCTGGAAAGGTAAATAAAGTGAACGGTGAAAAGCCTACCCTATTGGTGATGGCAGGCGGTACCGGCGGTCACATTTTCCCGGGTATTGCAGTCGCTCAGCACCTTGAGGCCCGGGGCTGGAATATCCACTGGCTGGGTACCTCCGAGCGGATGGAAGCTAAGTTGGTGCCTGAACATGGCTACCCGATATCTTTCATTAATATCAGCGGGCTGAGAAACAAAGGGTTAAAGGGCTGGTTGAAATTACCTTTTAACCTTATCCGCTCACTGTGGCAGTCAATTACCATTATCCGTGCCGTCAAACCGGATGTGGTACTGGGCATGGGTGGTTATGCCAGCGGACCGGGCGGTGTTGCCGCTTGGTTAATGAGAAAACCTTTGGTATTACATGAACAAAATGCCGTGGCGGGCATGAGCAACCGCTTACTGGCAAAAGTGGCCACTAAAGTATTGGCGGCATTTCCCGGCGCTTATGATGCCAAGGTTAACTGCCAGGTGGTGGGTAACCCGGTGCGCCGGACCATAGCGCAAAGCAATGTCGAGCAAGAGTCAGAGGCTGAGCAGGAGCCGTTAGCGCAAGCGGCAACAGGCAAAAAAATCCTGGTGGTCGGCGGCAGCCTGGGGGCAAAAGTGCTCAACGATGTTGTGCCTGTGGCCGTGTCTAAACTGGAACAGCCGGTTCAGGTATGGCACCAGAGCGGGGCCAATAACCAGGAGGTCGTATTATCGGCCTACCGGGAAGCCGGTGTTGATGAACACCAGGTACGGGTAGGAGATTTTATTAAGGATATGGCCGCGGCTTATCGCTGGGCCGATTTAGTGATCTGCCGGGCAGGAGCATTGACGGTTTCCGAACTGGCGATGGCGGGCAAGGCAGCTATTTTTGTGCCTTTACCCCATGCGGTAGATGATCACCAGACAAAAAATGCAATGTATTTAGTGGCGCATGGCGCGGCTAAGTTATTGCCGCAAAATGAATTTAATGCAGCAGCCCTGGCACAGATGCTCAGCGGACTTTTTACTGACGAGAGGGAAGTCGAGGCGATGGCCAAGGCGGCGATAGCCGCGGCCCATAACGATGCCACCGATACTGTCGGCAATATCTGCCAGGGGTTGTTAGCACAATGAGTAATTTAATGACGAGTTTAGAAAATAACAGTGCGCCGATTAAGGTGCCTGAAATGCGCCGGGTGAAGCAAATTCATTTTGTCGGTATCGGCGGCGCCGGTATGGGCGGTATTGCCGAAGTTTTATTAAATGAAGGCTATCAGATCTCCGGCTCTGACATCAGTGAAAATGCCGTGGTCAAACGCTTAACGGCACTGGGGGCGAATATCCATATCGGGCATGATGCCACCAACATAAACGGCGCCAGTGTGATCGTGGTGTCAACGGCAATCGATAGTGAAAACCCTGAATTAGTCGCTGCGGCAACGCAGCGTATTCCCGTGGTGCGCCGGGCAGAAATGCTGGCAGAGCTGATGCGTTTTCGTCACGGGGTGGCAATAGCCGGTACCCATGGCAAGACCACTACTACCAGTTTGATCGCCAGTATTTTTGGCGAAGCGGGATTAGATCCGACTTTTGTTATCGGCGGTTTGCTGAACAGCGCAGGTACCAATGCCAGGCTTGGCAGCAGCCGTTACCTGATTGCCGAAGCCGATGAGAGCGATGCGTCATTTTTACATCTCCAGCCTATGGTGGCGGTAGTAACCAATATCGATCAGGACCATATGGAAACTTACCAGGGAGATTTTGAAAAACTTAAAGACACTTATATCGAGTTCCTGCATAATTTGCCGTTTTATGGTGTCGCCGTGGTTTGTATCGATAATCCTGTGGTACGGGAATTATTGCCGCGGATCTCGCGTCAGGTGATCACTTACGGCTTCAGTGAAGATGCCGATATCCGCGCGGTGGATTATCAGCAAGCTGGCGGCAGCAGTGCCTTTACCGTGCTGATGCCGGGACATGAACCGATGAAGCTCAGCGTTAATTTGCCGGGTGAGCACAATGTGTTAAATGCCCTGGCGGGCATCGCCGTGGCACTGGATGAAGGCCTGGAGCAAAAAGCGATTTGCAAGGCATTAAGTGAATTTGAAGGCATAGGTCGCCGTTTTGAGTTATTGGCGCCATTAACAACCGAAAGCGGTGAAATGCAGCTGGTGGATGATTACGGTCATCACCCGAGTGAAGTGGCGGCAACCATTAAGGCAATGCGCAACGGCTGGCCGGACAAACGCCTGGTGATGGTGTTCCAGCCCCACAGGTACTCACGTACCCGGGACTTATATGAAGACTTTGTTGAAGTATTATCCGAAGTTGATTGTTTGCTGTTGCTTGATGTTTATGCCGCAGGTGAAGCGCCGATAGTCTCGGCAGACAGCAAGAGCCTGACTCGTTCTATTCGTCAGCGGGGCAAGCTGGAGCCTATTTATGTCAGCGACAGCGATAAGTTGCCCGAGCTGCTTGCGGCGCAGTTGCTGGACGGCGATATGGTGATCACCCAGGGCGCGGGCAATATCGGCGCCGTGGCGCGTGAATTGGCCGGGCACCCTCTGTTAACCGCAGGGGAAAGTAAATGACAGTGAATACAAAAGAGATGAACAAAGAAAAAATTGCCGTGCTTTACGGCGGTACCTCGGCAGAGCGGGAAGTTTCCCTTAACTCAGGCCGGGCGGTAGCCAATGGCCTGACGACTTCGGGTTATGAGGTGGTGCTGTTTGATACCAAAGAAAACAAGCTCACCGCATTGCTGGACATGGATATAGATAAAGTGTTTATCGCCCTGCATGGTCGCGGCGGTGAAGACGGTTGTTTACAGGGGGCGCTGGAATATTTGGGGATCCCTTATACCGGCTCAGGTGTTTTGGGGTCGGCCCTGTCGATGGATAAAATTCGCAGCAAGCAGATATGGCAGGCGCTGGATTTACCGACCGCTTCTTTTGCCATCGTCGAAAAGCAGGCGTTTACCGCAGAAGATGCCCCGGTGATCCTGGCAAGCCTGGGGGGCAAGGTGATGGTGAAACCCGCCAATGAAGGTTCCAGCATAGGCATGGCCAAAGCAGCCAATGCTCAGGAACTGGTGGCGGCCTTAACCTCGGCTTTTGCCTTTGATGAACAGATTTTAGTGGAAGAGTGGATTGACGGTCCTGAATATACCGTATCCATCTTAGGGGATAAGGCGTTGCCGGCCATCTCCATGGAAACGCCGCGTGAGTTTTATGACTATGAGGCCAAGTACCAGTCGACCACAACCGTGTATAACTGTCCCTGCGGTTTACCGGCAGAAGAAGAAGCCGAGCTGGGCGAACTGGCATTAAAAGCCTTTAACGCCACCGGTGCCAAAGGCTGGGGCCGGGTGGATTTGATGCGTAACAGCCTGGGTGACTGGCAGCTGTTGGAAGTTAATACCGTACCGGGGATGACGGAAACCTCTCTGGTGCCTAAAGCTGCCAAGGTTGCCGGACTGGACTTTAACCAATTGGTCGATGCCATTGTGCAGCTGGCCGGTAAGGATAAATAGCTGATGGCAAAAGCGGCCGGGCAAATTAAAGACATCAACTGGTCCTTCTGGTCCGGGGTGGTGTTTTTTGTTCTGGTCGTGGTCGGTCTGCTTTACCTCAGCTGGTACATCAGCCAGGAGGTAAATGCCGAGGAAAGTGCGCCGGTGACGACGCTGGCCATTGGCGGTGAGATGCCCTATACCAATCGCCAGGATATTTTGACGGCGATAGACGATATCGATATGGGCAACTTTTTCCAGGTGGATGTCAACCG
Organism: Thalassomonas sp. RHCl1; assembly: GCF_947387555.1. GTDB lineage: Bacteria > Pseudomonadota > Gammaproteobacteria > Enterobacterales > Alteromonadaceae > Thalassomonas. The sequence goes on along the minus strand of NZ_CANDNZ010000014.1, from coordinate 36,276 downwards.
GGTACAGCAGCAGATCATGACCTTGCCCTGGGTCTATTCGGTGTCGGTGCGTAAGCAGTGGCCGAACGAACTGAAAATTTATGTGGTGGATCAGACGCCGGTGGCGCTGTGGAACGGTGATTTTTTAATTAACCGCGAAGGCAAAGCGTTCCAGGCGGATACCGGGCGGTTAACATCGCCTTTGCCGCAGTTTTACGGGCCGGAAGGCAGTGAAATTGTCGCCTTGGACAATTTTAGAAATTTAAATGCCTTGCTGGAATTTCGTGGCCTGGCGATAGCGGAACTGATGCTGTCGGAGCGTTTTTCCTGGCAGCTGACCTTAAATGACGGCGTGGTTTTAAACCTGGGCCGGGAAGAGCGGGTTGAACGAATTCAGCGTTTTATGGACGTATATCCGCAAATAAAACAGAAAAAAGAAGAAAATCAGCAGGTTGATTACATCGATTTGCGTTATGATACCGGAGTTGCTGTCGGGTGGAAGCCTGCAGCCGATAAACAAAGAGCTTAATCTGAATGTCGAAAGTAGCAGAAAGAAAATTAGTTGTTGGATTAGATATCGGCACATCGAAAATATCGGTCGCGGTGGGCGAGGTTACGCCTGACAATAATTTAAGCATAGTCGGGGTGGGCAACCAGCCGGCACGAGGCATGGATAAGGGCGGCGTCAACGACCTTAACCTGGTGATAGAGTCGGTACAAAAGGCCATTAATGAAGCCGAGCTGATGGCGGATTGCCGCATCAGTTCTATTTACTTAGGCATCTCCGGCAAACATATCCTTTGTCAAAACGAAAACGGCATGGTGCCGATCAATGACAAAGAAGTGAACCAGGAAGACGTGGATAATGTTATCCATACCGCCCGCTCTGTGCCTATTTCAGCCGAGCGCCGTATGCTGCATGTTTTGCCGCAGGAATACAGCATCGACTGTCAGGACGGGATCAAAAGCCCTATCGGCATGTCCGGGGTGCGTATGGAAGCAAAGGTTCATATTGTCACCTGCGCCAACGATATGGCCAAGAATATCGTTAAATGTGTCGAGCGCTGCAACCTTGAAGCGGACCAGCTGATTTTCTCGGCGCTGGCGTCAAGTTATGCGGTACTCACCGATGATGAAAAAGAATTAGGGATCTGCGTGGTGGATATGGGCGCAGGAACCATGGATATTTCGGTCTTTACCGGCGGCGCATTACGTCATACTGCGGTAATACCGGTGGCGGGCAACCAGGTGACCAGTGATATCGCCAAGATATTCCGTACGCCGCTGAGCCACGCCGAAGAAATCAAGGTACAGTATGCCTGCGCGTTAAAAGACATGGTCAGCATGGAAGAGAATATTGAAGTGCCCAGTGTCGGCGGACGTCCGGCGCGCTCTATGTCACGCCATACCTTATCGGAAGTGGTGGAGCCCAGGTACCATGAGTTATTTGAGCTGGTACAGGAAGAATTGCGCAAATGCGGCCTGGATGAACAGATAGCAGCGGGTTATGTCTTTACCGGCGGTACCGCGAAAATGGAAGGTGTGGTGGAGTTTGCCGAAGAGGTATTCCAGATGCCGGTGCGTATCGCCAGCCCGATAGATGTTGAAGGATTAAAAGAATATGTGGATGACCCGGCTTATGCCACGGTTGTCGGCTTATTACGTTACGGCAAGCAGGCCAATGCGGTAGCTAAGCCGCTTAAGAAGAATAATGTAGAAGGGGTGGGGGATCTCTGGTCCCGCATCCATGCCTGGTTTAAAGGCGAGTTTTAGCGTTAATGCCCCTTGGCGTTAACAGTAAATTTTTAGTTTTGGTGGAATACGTTTTAACAAAAACGGAGAGAGAGATATGTTTGAATTGATGGAAGATCACAACGAAGAAGCGGTCATTAAAGTTGTCGGTGTCGGCGGCGGTGGCGGTAACGCGGTAGAGCACATGGTAAGCCAGACCATTGAAGGGGTTGAATTTACCACGGCAAATACCGATTCACAGGCGCTGCGCAACTCGTCTGCGGATGTTACTTTGCAACTAGGTGCCGATGTTACTAAAGGGCTTGGCGCCGGCGCTAACCCTGAAATCGGCCGTAAGGCTGCAGAAGAAGACAGAGAAACTATCCGTCAGACCCTGCAAGGTGCCGATATGGTGTTTATTGCTGCCGGTATGGGCGGTGGTACCGGTACAGGTGCTGCACCTGTGGTTGCCGAAGTGGCCAGAGAAATGGGCATTTTGACCGTAGCCGTAGTGACTAAGCCGTTCCCGTTCGAAGGCAAAAAACGTATGAACTATGCCGATCAGGGCGTAGAGTTTTTGGCGAAAAGTGTTGATTCTTTGATCACCATCCCCAATGAAAAGTTATTGAAGGTATTAGGCCCCGGCACCAGCTTGCTTGACGCCTTTAAAGCCGCCAACAACGTATTGTTAGGTGCGGTACAAGGTATTGCCGAACTTATTACCCGTCCCGGTTTGATTAACGTGGATTTCGCTGACGTGCGCACGGTAATGTCGGAAATGGGTACTGCCATGATGGGCTCGGGCCTGGCCTCAGGTCCGGATCGCGCTGAAGAAGCGGCAGAAGCGGCCATCTCAAGTCCGTTACTGGAAGATGTCGATTTAGCCGGTGCCCGCGGTATCCTGGTAAATATTACTGCCGGTATGGACATCACCATCGATGAATTCGAAACCGTTGGTAACGCGGTTAAGGCGTTTGCCTCTGAAAACGCTACGGTAGTGGTTGGTGCGGTAATCGACCCTGAAATGACTGAAGATCTGCGGGTAACCGTAGTTGCCACCGGTATCGGTGCCGAGCGCAAGCCTGACATTACGTTAGTGAACCCTGCACCTCAGGTTGAGCAACAAGTAGTAGGCGCAGATTACTCTGCCAGCCCTCAGGTTGAAGCGGGTGTTGCAGCTGCTCCTATGCCGGAAGCGAATGCCCAGGCAGCACCGGTGAAGACCACTGCAGCCGACTTGGATAATTATCTGGATATTCCTGCTTTCTTGCGTAAACAGGCAGACTAATTTCCTTACAATTGCGGATCTTTGATATTAGAGGGATTTTTTGGTATATTATGTCGCCACTTAACAGGTGGCTGGATAATATTTGATTTTTGCTTGTCTATACATTTGTGTAAACATGTGAAACTTAAGAAAAAGGCAATTTGATGATTAAACAACGTACAATCAAAGAAAGCGTTTCAGCAATAGGTGTTGGCTTACATAAAGGTGAAAAAGTGCAGGTCACTCTCCGTCCTGCGCAGGCAAACACCGGTATTGTATTCCGCCGGGTCGATCTCGATCCTGTTGTTGATATTCCTGCGACTCCGGAAGCCGTGGGCGAAACAACGCTGTGTACCTGTTTAATCAATGAAGATGGTGTTCAGGTTTCCACCGTTGAACACCTGCTTTCCGCGGTTGCCGGTTTAGGCATAGATAACCTAATTATTGATGTCGATTCTCCTGAAATCCCGATCATGGACGGTAGCGCCTTACCTTTTGTCTACCTGATCCAGTCTGTAGGTATTGAAACCTTGAATGTGTCTAAGCGTTTTATCCGCATTAAAAAGACCATTCGCGTTGAAGAAGGCGATAAATGGGCGGAGCTGAAACCTTATGAAGGTTTCCGCGTGAACTTTGCCATCGAGTTCAACCACCCGGTAATTGCCAATACCTGTCAGCAAATGAGTATGGACTTTTCTACCTGCTCTTTTATCAAAGAAATCAGCCGTGCCAGGACCTTCGGTTTTATGAAGGACATCGAGTTTTTACGCTCCCATAACCTGGCCTTAGGCGGCAGTTTGGAAAACGCCATCGTACTCGACGAGTACCGCATGCTTAATAAAGACGATCTGCGTTATGACGACGAATTCGTTAAACACAAGATCCTCGACGCCATCGGCGACTTGTATATGGGCGGCACCAGCATCTTAGGCGAGTTAAACGCCTTTAAATCGGGCCATGCCCTGAACAACATGCTGCTTCGTGAAGTATTCAAGCAGGTTGACTGCTGGGAATGGGTGACTTACGAAGATGAAGCCAAAGCGCCTATTGCTTATATGGAAACCAGCCCTTCGGCATTTTAAAATTCCACCAAGAATTTGAATAAAAAAGACCGGTCAATTGACCGGTTTTTTTATTCAAGATAGTTCTTTGATTAGGAGAACTATAGCCGTATTGTATGTGAAGATAATTGAAATTGATTTTAGGAGCTAAGAGGATTAATTTTTTACCTTTTTAATGCCCCAAGGTGAATCACCTTCAAAGTATAATTCCCCATGATATTTTAATATGTTCTTTGTTTCAGAATTTTCAAACACGCCTCCCTTTGCTTTATCATGCAAATCAAATAATGCTGAAATATCAATCTTATATTTTTCGATAAAATCATGTGATGAGGTTTCAAGGGAGGGAGAAAATACAGCAGTAATCCCTAAAATAGGCTCTAAACCAGAATTTATAGTGTCTACATGAATATCGCTTTTAGTACAGTCATTGCCTAAGAGTCTTACTAATTTACTTTTTAAATTATTTTCAATATGGGTATAGTTTTTGACTTCCTGATCTTGATTGAAAAATAGCTTATGAAAAAGAACTTCCCGCTTGTTATGGTACAGAGGCATACCCAAGATATAATCACTTTCTAATACACTTAATTCCTGTGAAATACCTCTGTTAAATTCGTTAAAAAAACTTAATATAAATGTGGTGATATCATCACTACCCAGTTTACCATTTAGCTTATCTAAAACATTTTTCTTCTTTAATAGAAACTTAACTTCTCCCTCATCAAACTCTTCCCAACTATCTGTTTGTGGTATTAATCCTATTTCAGGATTAAAGATGGGGACTGTAATGATTCCATTTGTCCAATTTGGACTTTCGGAAACTATTTCAGGAGGGATCTCTTTATAAACTAAGCCAATTTCGTTTAATTTTTGGTGTAGAGATTCAACATCTTTTTTTTGACAAGTCCAAGGAACGAATTTACCTAAGATCTGTTGTTTAAACCTTTTGCTTGATTCTCTAAAAGCAGGTGTTGTAGCCTGCATTGAGTATATTTGCACTGCAATATCGAGAGAGGGGGAGACACAATAGAATCCATCCCAACTTCTGGAGTGTCTAGCTATTTGTTGCTTAAAGTCATTTGGTACAGTAAAGGAAAATTCAGAGTCTAAAATACAGCTCCCTGCTATTATGCTGAAACATTCCCAATCTGTTAACTGCTTACTCCAAGGCGTGTCACCTTTACGATTATTTTCTGATTTTTCTTTAAAACTAACAGGAGAAATTATAAAGGATAACCATTCACCTTTCTTTAAAGGAAGTTCAAGTTTTGCAATGACCTTCTTTAGATTAGCAAAATATTCTTCCACGCTTTCCACAGAGGATGTAGCTTTTAGCCCATAAAGATAATTATCACTAGTGGATTTTATTGCAGTAATCCAAGATGGTAAGTATTCATATGATTGGTGGTGAAAATCAATTGAAATTCCATGTAGGGAGCGTAGATTAACTAATTCACTTATTTCATTGAAACTTATGGTTCTATGCTGAGGCATAACTACGGGAAAAATATTACAAGTAAACTCAGGTTCAACAACAGAAAGAAGTTTAGAGTAAAATCTATTAACGCAACTTTCTAATTGTTTCCTTGTTTTACTTAGCTCATTCTTTTTAATATGAAATGAAGTAGTTTTGGATGTTAACCCTTTAATTTTTTTACGAACTTGCTCTGTTACATCATCCCAGAAAGTAGCATCGTTTGCTTCATCGTAAACGGCTAAAATAACAGGGTAATAGCTATTTGCCCAAGTTAAGCATGTGCTTGCTGCAATAGATACGCTGAGATTTCCATTCTTTAATACTCTGACCTGGCCTTTATGGGAGTGGAAAGATTTTACTTGGCACCTAAAATGAAATGCAGTTCGTTTTCCATTCACGAATATTTCGCATGACAGGTCTTCGCCATAATCAGCTGTGATTATTTCAGAGGTCCACCCCCATTTTTGTAGTTGAAGTGACACAGAGGTCTGTCCCACGTCACCAATAACATGATTCCTTGGTCTTACTGGTGTTGTATTCATTCCTTTCTCATCAATAAATTTAAATACCTAGTAACTAAGTTAGTTAGAAGTGGGTTAAAGTTAATTGCGGTTCAATAGCTTTTTTAATCCGTTTTTGGGGAAATCGCTTTCGGATATAGAGTAAATCATAACTTACAGAAACGTCCGAATTCATTTCAAAAAAAGACCTCTTACCGTTGATTTAACCAACAAAGAGGTCTTTATTAATAGTGCTATCCAGCGAAAGAGGAGAGCACTCATTTCAGTATTTTTTTAATCACTAGCTGCTGATACAAAGGCAGCAATCAAAGTCGCAACCCCTGAGTGCCGAGAACACCCAGAGGTCGCTAACCACAACGAACTTCGAGGAGTACGTCATGGCTGAATATCATCATACGGCAGAGCTGGCCTCTGCAAAAGCAAAATATCCTATTTATCGGCAGTTTACTGTGCTTGAAACGGTATGCGAGTCGCCCTCAAAAGTCCGCGGCATAGGCATTAGCTATGCACCTGTTAGTCTTGAACCTTGTATTGTCCTCAGGGGAAAGTGGCTCAGGCAGGCCGGTTTTCTTATCGGCCAAAAGGTCAGTATTGAGATTAATAAAGAAAGGATGGTTATCACCCCTAAGTAGTTTTGTTTAGGCAGAAAAATTGAGGAATAGCTGTTATAACTAAAACGACTACACCTCTAATGAGTTGTAGTCGTTTTAATTCGTTATTGTTCACTGAAATTTTAAAGGGAGATTAAAATTTGAAAACAGTAAAGAACCTTACCTTAAGTTTCCTTGTATATGTATTTCTTGCTTCCTGTTCTATGGCGGAAGATCGGGGGATCGTGGTGCCTGATGATAATAAGCAGCGCTTAATTATTGATAATATTAATTTGTCAGCTTCAGATTTTTTTGATGCTTACATGAGCAGAGATGTCGCTAAAAGGCGATTAGCGGAGATGTACTTAGCCGGTACTTTGGATGTTACTGAGGGGCAGGCATGGTGTGGCTATGGCCTTGCACTGCCAGGATCTATACAGGAACAAATTTATATCGGCTTTAAAAATAAAAGTGAGAAAGCTTTAAAGGCCAGGGCTTCAACTGTCATCACAGCAATTATGATTGAGATACTGCCATGTAAGGAAAATCACTAAGTATATTTAAAACGTTTTTCTCAGTAATAGTTAGAGTTACAGGCTTTAGTAAATACAAAGCGAAAACATCCTCTAGAATAGATTTCTTCTTTAAGTATAATGTTTTACGGATATTATCTATTTCAGTGAAAAGGAGAGCCAATGCCCAAGAAAATCGTCTTTTTGAATATGTCTGATGATTTAGGTGTTGACGGTCATAAAGCCGTTACCGCGCTAAGAATTAAGAATCCTTCCGTTAGATTTAAAAACTACCACATAAAGAAAACCGAGCAAGTTACTGAAATTGATATGGTGGATTTTTACCGGGCGTTTACCACCGGGGCTCATTATCCTGATTTTGGTACCGACCGGGCTAAAATTAAGAACCTGTGCCAGGGAGCCACTCAAGTCATGCTGTCCATCCATGGCCCTATGACCAGTGTTAACTACGGCTTGATCCGCTCAACTTTAGGGCGGCGGCCAGATGAGCATGTTAGCTATCAGCAGTTAGCTAACTTGCTGCTTACCCTATTTGTTCCCAATGTCGCGTATAACTTTAGTTTGGTGATGTGTTTTGGCGCGCGAAGTTCAAATTACCGTCTTGATCATGAAAATCTGGATTTAATTGATTGGACCGACAGTTTTGCCTATAAGTTATTTCAGCTTATCAGCCCGAACCGTTCGGTTCGTATGACCGCCAGAACCGGGGAGCTCAGCTTTAATACGGTAACCGGTAAGTCTGAAGTGCAGACCGAACTGGCGATTCAGGGCACATTAGATAACCAGGCCATCAGCCAGGAAGCGGGGGTCATACAATCTATCGCCTGGTGGAATCAAAACCGAAACCTGTTTTTAAATGCTGGTGGCGCCAAAGCGAATTTTGTTATTGCTTTAGTGACGGCCGAGCAGCATGCTACGGCGGCTAATAAATTGACGGCGTTACGGGCATTAAGGCGTAACCATGGCTTGCCTCCCCATGATTATGAAAGCCGGGAGCTGTTAAATTACTTGCGTCAGAAAATTCGCTTGGTGGAAGCTTCCGGTCGTCAAAACTCCGGGCCGCAGGGAAAATATGGCAAATTGGTGTATAAGCATATTGGCGGCATGGGCAATGTTATTTTCGCCAAATACCCAAATCCTGTCTGTGTACATCCTAAACACTTAGGCCATGGCATTCCTGTGAGCCCCAGGTTATTAAAAAAGTTTGCTAAATAGTATTAGTATATTGGGCCTCTACTTGCCCGCATAGAGGCCCCGTATTATTTCAAAGCTTTATCTTGTAAGTTGGCATTTACTTTGAGTTAAACATGTTGTAGTGGCACTGCAGCTGGCTTTTGTTTGCTATTGACAGTTTGATACAAATTAAACCACGCCCTTTCATGTAAATGTGATATTTTCCCGCCTCTAGTTAATAAACTGATAACCTCTTATGATCGAAAGAAAACCTGGGATCTATCCCGGCAGAAATAAGTCTTCAGCCTATAAAGATCTGGTATGGACTGTGGCAACCTCACCAGATACGGAGGTTGGGATCGAAGAACAAACCCGGCTGACGCTTGAAACCATTGAACAAAACCTACTGGAAATGGCTTCCGATAAAACCCGCATTGTTTCAGCCCAGGTTTATATCGCCAATATGCAGGACAAAGCAAAAATGGATGCCGTGTGGCGGTCGTGGCTGGGTACAGAGCCACAGCATTGGCCGCAGAGGGCTTGCCTCGGAGTGGCGCTTGAAGGCAAGGTGCTAATAGAGGTGACGGTAACCGCCGTGCGTGATCTGTCTAAAGTCGATAGCTAAAGTATGAAGTTTACTAAATATCATGCTTTAGGTAATGATTACCTGGTTGTTGATCCAAAAGATGTTAACCGGCTTAGTCAAGATGACATCATCACCTTATGCCACCGTCATTACGGCATAGGCTCAGACGGGGTGCTTTATGGACCTTTGCCGGGTAACAACTGCGATTTTGCCTTAAAGATTTTTAACCCCGATGGTAGCGAAGCTGAAAAGAGTGGCAATGGTTTACGGATCTTTTCCCGTTATCTCTGGGATCGTCAATTGGTTTCTGACAAGCCTTTTCTTATTGAAACTCCCGGTGGAGAGGTTTGTGCTTCCGTTTGCCCGTCGGGAAAATCAGTCACGGTCGAAATGGGGCAAGTCTCTTTTAGCCATGACCTTTTGGAGGCGACTAGTGCAGTCCCCGAAGATATGCTTGTCCAGGGTAAGGTATTTACCGGCTATCGGGCTAATGTCGGCAACCCTCATTTTGTTATTTTAGTTGATGAGCTAACGCCAGAGCTGGCGACAACATATGGGCCGCTAATTGAATCTGCCCCCGGTTTTAGTAACAGAACCAATGTCCAGTTTGTTAAAGTTTTGGAGCGGGGGCGAATACAGGTTGAAATATGGGAGCGGGGCGCCGGTTATACTTTGGCATCCGGCAGCAGTAGCGTTGCCGCAGCTGCTGTTGTTTATCGTCTGGGTTTATGCCGGGAAAAAATCTCGGTTGTCATGCCCGGAGGGATTATCCAGATAGTGATGGATTTGCAGTTCAATGCTTCGATGACTGGGGCGGTTGCTAAAATTGCAGAGGGCAGTTTAAGTCAAGAAGCTTTATCTTAATCAGGTGAAGCTGAGGAAGGTTTTCAAGGGAGGCTAAGGCTTAACTGCCTTGAGCAGAATAAGTCAGCATCATAGTTTTTGCCAAGTATTTGATGTGTTTGTGTTGCAGCTGAACTTGGTGACAAAACCGTGGCAATTGCTGATTAAGCCTGCAATAGTTCGCCTGTGCGAGCTCGCTCAGCCAGGTTTCTAACTGGTATTTATCGGCTATTTTTTAACGTGTTTTGCCAATTTTTCCAGTTTTTCTTTTAATCCCTTGGGAGCGTTATCGGCGACAGCGAGCAGTTGCTCGGCAGTTTTTTGCGACAGCACCTGGGACTTGACCGGCTTGTCTTTTTCTTCCCTTGACGGAAAGCGTCTGTGCTGGTGGGGATTGACCATGATCTCAATTTGCTGGAACTGATTATCGGTTTCAATTTGCAATTGCCGGCAAATTTTCATGCGCTCAAATTGCAGTCTTTGTGACCAGACCGGAGATTTAACCTCTATAATCAAAGTATTTGAATGAAAGTTGGCTATTTTCCATACGTCCTCTGGCAGGTCGGGACAAATTTGACGTACAATGTCGGCTAATATTGCCAAAGAGTTGGTTTTTCGTTGAATTTGTGCCAAAGTGCCTGTCGTTGATTGGAACAGAGCTGACATATCTGCAGGTTTTTTTGACTTACGCGCCATGTTCAGACATCGGAAAATATAAATTGATATGAGTTTAACACTACTGTACCGCGGAAAGAATGTAAGATTCTCAATGAAGTTGAATAAATTTCATTGGATCTCTGCTGTTTCGGCGTTTGCTTTGGCCTCAGGTGTTATTTTTCACTTAATGTTTACCGCCGATGAGGTGCCAAGTCAGAATAATTACGCGCTAAATCAAGATTTCGACCAACAGGATTTGGTAAACTCCCATGCCGATGAACAGCAGTTGATGGCGCTGACTTTAAGGTTAGCCGAGCTGCAAAGTCAGGTATTACGATTAAATGCTTTGGGTGACAGGTTGGCCAGTGAAGCCAATATCCCGGAAAAAGAGTTTAATTTTGGCGAGTTGCCTCCCAGCGGCGGCCCGCTGTCTGAGGTGGATAATCCCCAGTTTTTGTCTCTGTCAGATTTGTTATTAAGCATTGGTGATTTGACCGAGCAAATAAATCGTGAAGAAAAACAGCTGCAGTTGCTTGAATCTGTAACATTGGGACACCATATAGAAAACAGCAGTTATTTATCTGGTCGACCAATCAGTAAAGGCTGGTTGTCTTCGTACTTTGGTATGCGTAAGGATCCCTTCAGCGGCCGTCCTGCCATGCATAAAGGGGTTGATTTTGCCGGGAAGGAAGATGCTGATATTATTGCCACGGCCTCAGGTGTGGTAAGCTGGGCCGAACCGCGGTATGGCTATGGTAATTTAATCGAAATTAATCATGGCGCTGGCCTTAAAACCAGATACGGGCATAATAAGACGTTATTGGTAAAAGTGGGTGATGTGGTCAGTAAGGGACAGGTGATTGCCCGGATGGGAAGCACAGGCCGTTCAACCGGTCCTCATGTTCACTATGAAATCTTACGTAACGGTAAGCAGATAAATCCAATTAAGTACGTGTATCGTAAAGCCAAATAAATATTGGTAAAATTCGTTTTTTGTGATCGGCTTTGGCCGATCACTTTATTTTTAGGATGAAGATTTTCTTCAATTACATGGTTTAACAAGATGTTTGTAAAGTTATTAACAAAGCTGTTTGGTAGTCGCAACGACAGACTACTTAAGCAAATGCGAAAAGAAGTCAATAAAATAAATGCCTTAGAGCCAGTGATTGAAGCACTGAGTGATGAAGAGCTAAAAAACAAAACGGCTGAGTTTAAAGAGCGTTTAGAGAAAAATGAAACGCTGGAGCATATCTTACCCGAAGCCTTTGCTGTGGTACGTGAAGCCAGTAAGCGTGTATTCGGTATGCGTCACTTCGACGTACAAATGATCGGCGGCATGGTGCTGCATAACGGCCAAATCGCCGAAATGCGTACCGGTGAAGGTAAAACCTTAACCGCTACCCTGCCGGCTTACCTAAATGCCTTAACCGGCAACGGCGTTCATGTTATTACCGTCAATGACTACCTGGCCCGTCGTGATGCCGACTGGAGCCGTCCGTTATTCTCTTTCCTTGGTTTGACGGTAGGTTGTAACATTCCGGGCATGTCCCCGACCGATAAGCAGGAAGCTTATCAGGCAGATATCACTTACGGTACCAACAACGAATTCGGTTTCGATTACCTGCGCGACAATATGGCTTTTGCGCCGTCAGAGCGTGCACAGAAAAAACTAAATTTTGCCATCATTGATGAAGTCGACTCCATCTTAATTGATGAAGCCCGTACGCCTTTGATTATTTCCGGACAGGCGGAAGACAGCTCTGAGCTGTACCGTATGGTTAACACTATCGTACCTAGCCTGGAGCAGCAGGAAGAAGAAGATAAGGAAGGTGAAGAGAGCACCGGCGACTTTACCGTAGATGAAAAATCCAAGCAGATTTATTTGACCGAACGCGGTCAGGTGCGCATAGAAGAAATTATGCAGGAAAAAGGCCTGATCAAGGACGGCGAATCACTGTTTGCCGCCAGCAATATTTCTTTGCTGCATCACGTGATGGCAGGCCTGCGTGCCCATAAGCTGTTCCAGAAAGACGTTGATTATATCGTTAAAGAAGGCGAGATCGTTATCGTTGACGAACACACCGGCCGTACTATGGAAGGTCGTCGCTGGTCAGAAGGTTTGCACCAGGCGGTAGAGGCGAAGGAAGGGGTTAAGATCCAGAATGAAAATCAGACCCTGGCATCTATTACTTTCCAGAATTACTTCCGTCTTTACGAAAAATTAGCCGGTATGACAGGTACCGCCGATACCGAAGCATTCGAATTCCAGCATATTTATGGCCTGGAAACCGTGATCATCCCAACCAACAGGAAGATGATCCGTGACGACCGTGCCGATTTAATCTACCTGACCGCGGAAGAGAAATTTGAAGCGATTCTTGAAGACATTAAAGATTGTGTTGAGCGTGGCCAACCTGTGCTGGTGGGTACCATCAGTATTGAAACCTCAGAGTTTTTATCCCAGTTCCTGAACAAGGCGAAAATCAAGCACAAGGTGCTTAATGCCAAGTTCCACGCACAGGAAGCAGAAATTGTTGCCGATGCCGGTAAAGAAGGGGCGGTAACTATCGCCACCAATATGGCGGGTCGTGGTACCGATATTGTACTCGGTGGTAACCTTGATGCCATGATCGCCAAGTTAAACAATCCAAGCGAAGAGCAAATTGCCAAGGTGAAAGCCGAGTGGCAGGAAGCACATGAGAAAGTCTTAGGCTTAGGTGGTTTACATATTGTTGCCACCGAGCGCCATGAGTCCCGTCGTATCGATAACCAGTTACGAGGTCGTTCAGGTCGTCAGGGGGATGCCGGTTCAACCCGTTTCTACCTGTCGATGGAAGATGGCCTGATGCGTATTTTCGCCTCAGAGCGTATCGCCAACATGATGCGTAAACTGGGTATGGAGCATGGTGAAGCCATTGAACATCCCTGGGTAACCCGCAGCATCGAAAACGCCCAGCGTAAGGTTGAAGGCCGTAACTTTGATATGCGTAAGCAGTTATTGGAATTCGATGATGTTGCCAATGATCAGCGTAAGGTGATTTATGAGCAGCGTAACGAATTGCTGGATGAAGCCGATGTTAACGATGTGGTGCATGCCATTCGCAGCGATGTTATTAACGGCATTATCGACCAGCATATTCCGCCGCAATCTCTGGAAGAAATGTGGGATGTCCCCGGCCTGGAAGAGCGCTTAAAAGGCGAGCTTAATACGTCTTTACCTGTGGCCAAATGGCTTGAGGAAGATAAAAAGCTACACGAAGAAACCTTGCGTGAGAAAATTGTTGCCGAATTTGAAGGCACTTACCAGGCTAAAGAAGAGCAAGTTGGGCCCGATGTACTGCGTCAGTTTGAAAAAGCGGTTATGCTGCAAAGCCTGGACTCGCACTGGAAAGAGCACTTGTCGGCAATGGATCACTTGCGTCAGGGTATTCACCTGCGCAGTTATGCCCAGAAGAATCCTAAGCAGGAATACAAACGTGAATCTTTTGAGTTATTCTCTGAGATGCTGGAAAACCTTAAATATGACGTGATCGGTATTTTAAGTAAGGTACAAATCCAGGCGGAATCTGATGTTGAAGCGGTAGAAGAGCAGCACAGAAAAGCCGAAGAGGTGCCGAAAGAGTTCAATCATGAGTCGGTGAATAATCCTGCTGCCGCGCAGCCGGAACAGCCAAGAGTGGGGCGTAACGAACCTTGTCCTTGTGGCTCAGGTAAGAAGTATAAGCAATGTCACGGTAAACTGAGTTAACCGCTACTTGCCAAAGTCATTAAATGCCAGTCCAGTGACTGGCATTTTTATATGCAGGGATGTAGTGTCAGCTTACTTGTTCCTGACGTAAGCTAAGTACCTACATCCTGTAGGCAATGCCGGGATCACATGGAGGTGAAAAAACGGCGATTTTTAAGAGAAAAAATAAGTTGTAAGGAAGATTTTATGAGTAAGCTGGTACATGTCGCGGTTGGGGTTATTTGCCGTGAGCAAGAAACTTTCCTTACCAGGCGCCTTGAAGGCACCCATATGGCCGGTAAATGGGAGTTTCCCGGGGGGAAGGTGGAAAGTGATGAAACAGTCGCACAGGCGCTTTCACGTGAACTTAAAGAGGAAGTGGGGATTGATGTGCTCGCCTGCAGTCCGTTAATCAATATTGAACATGATTACGGGGTGAAAAAAGTCTTGCTGGAAGTGTTTCTTGTTGATCAGTTTCAGGGGGAACCTGAGGCACAGGAAGGGCAAGAGCAGCAATGGTTGGATGTCAGTGCGTTATCTGACGTTGACTTTCCCGATGCTAACCTGGAGATTGTTGAAAAGGTAAAACAATACTTTTTTGGCTAAGCAGCCTAAAGCGATGAAAGGCTGAGAGCCGGTTTATTCCGGCTCGACAAAAAATTTGTTGTGTAGTAGGAATTCGCTTTCCAGCGCATCGAGCATATCTTCGGTCATTACTTCCGGCCCCTGGATCGGTTGTGAAATCTTGTTGCTTTCTTCGGCCCAGTCGCCTAAATCAATCAATTGGCAACGTTTCGAGCAAAAAGGCCGGTAGGTGCTTTCATTCTGCCAGGGAACTTCTTTTTTGCAGGTCGGGCAAGGAACTTTTAGGGTCATAACAATAATGCAAAGAGGGTTTGTGTTAAGTATAAATAAATCTCTAAATGAAGGCTATGTTAACCGAAAAAATTAACTCTGAGTTAGTCGCTAACAACGGGCTAATTGAAAGGCTGTATTTTGATTGGAATAACGTCGTCCGGCTTCTTCGCAGGGCAACATAAAGCGGATGGAGTAACGGAATTTATTGCCGCTGACGGTGGGAAAGTAATCCGCGCTTTGCGGGACTTTTATCCGCAGTAGCAATAACCCTTCACCGTTGGCCTGGTAAAAACCGTTTTCCGAGATAATTTCTTCGAAAGCCGCTCTTTGGCGGATAAACTTCAAGACTAAATCCAGGGCGCTGATAATCTGCGTTAACAGCGATAGCCAATACTCGGTATCCAATTGGATCCTTTCAATCGGTTGATGCAGCCAGAACTGCAATTGGGGTAAATCAAAACTTGAACTCCCCCCTTGGATAGCAAACCTTTGTTTGATACTCGACAGCAGCTTGTCGTCTTTTAACTGGCACCACAGCGGAGGAGTCACTTTTAACTGGCTGATCAAACCTTTTGTTTGTTGCAGGTTTACTTCAATGGCGCTGACATCTATGTTGGGGGCATCTATCCACTTGCCCAAGTTGTGCTCCAGTTTTTCTAGGTCTTTGATCAGGTCGCCGCGAATATCGTTGCGCTCTAAAGTATCGATAATGGCAAATAACGCATTGAAAAAAACCTGGTGGCCGGTTTGAATATTGTTTTGCAGATGAGAGAGATTAGTTTGAGCAAATAGCTGCTCTAACTTTAAATAGTTGCGAATGCGCTCATTAAGTGGATGTTCGTATAAAACCGTTGTCATAACAAGACTTTGTCAATACCAATATGCTTATATTAACCAGAGATAGTGAAAATGGCGAATTTTTTTCCAGATAACTGGCTTTTTACCGTATTTTTGCTTCGATTATTTGCAAGTAAATGTGTTTAAGCCGCCCAATCGTTAACTTACCACTAACAGACAGGTTTGGCAAAATACCTCGGTTGCTGATTGTCAATAATCGTTTTTACCGATATCAGTTAGACATTTGAAACTTATGTCTGTTCTCGGGATATTTGTAAATACTTTTCATGTATCTCAGCCACTTGCTTTCGGGCTTGCGCTAAATTTTCCGACTCATTTAACAGCACGTCATCAGCAACTTCGAGCCTTTGCTGACGTGATGCCTGGCTGTTGATGATTAACTTTATCTCCTGCGCCGAGCTGGTATCTCGTTTTAAGGTGCGCTCGAGTTGTGTTTTCTCACTGACATCGACAACCAATACCCTGTTTACCAGGCTGTGAAGCTTATTTTCGATAAGTAATGGCGCTACCAGCAAGCAATAAGCCCCGGGGGCCTGTTTGGCCTGCGCCAATAAGTTTTGACGAATTAGCGGGTGCAATAACTGATTAAGCCAGGCCTTATCTTGCGGGTGATTAAAGATGCGGGTACGCAATAAGGCGCGGTTAAGTGCGCCGTTATCATCGATAAACTCAGGGCCGAAGTGCTGCGCTATTTTTTCCAGGCTTGGGCTACCCGGGGCGACAACTTCCCGGGCGACAATATCGGCATCAACGATTGTCACGTTTAAATCAGCAAACATATTGGCAATAGTGGTTTTGCCGCTGCCAATGCCGCCGGTCAGGCCGATGATATAATCAGACATAAATTTCCATGTAAATTTTTTTAACGATAAAGCGGCTGTTTGTGCCGCATAAAGTGCTTAAGCCCAGCAAGGGCTAACCGAGTTGTCCCAGGTACCATTGCCACATCGGCATGCCCCATAACATAGTGATCCAGCCGGCAACTGCCAGATAGGGGCCGAACGGAATGGCCTGATCTCTTTGATGGTTTTTAAATACAATCAAGGCAATGCCGATAATGGCGCCGACGGCGGATGCCATTAAGATCAACAAAGGCAACAACTGCCAGCCGGCCCAGGCGCCAAAAACCGCCAATAGCTTAAAGTCACCCTGGCCCATGCCTTCTTTACCCGTTAATAGTTTAAACAGCCAAAAGACAGTGAACAAACTGAGATAACCGGCGGTGGCACCAATAACGGCATCGGCTAACGGAACAAAAGTGCCGTTGATATTGATTAATAATCCCAGCCAAACCAGGGGCAGGGTGATTTGATCCGGTAAGATCATATGGTCGAGATCTATCATGGTCAGGCAAATCAGGCACCAGGTCAGTACCAACATCAACAGGGTTTGTAATGAAGCACCATAATGCATGGCAATAACTAAGCTAAGCAGGGCAGTCGCGGTTTCTACCAGGGGATAGCGCCAGGAAATCGCCTTTTGGCATTGGCTGCATTTTCCCCGCAGCCATAACCAGCTGATGACAGGAATATTTTCATAAAAACGGATTGCATGGCCACAGTGAGGGCAGGTAGAAGCCGGGGATGACAGTGTGATTGCCTGGGTTGTTTTTGCCGGACTGTTCTTCAGTTCATCGGCCAGGTACTCCCTGCACTCATGATACCATTCGTGTTCCAACATTTTAGGCAGACGGTAGATAACGACATTTAAAAAGCTGCCTACCATCAGGGAAAACACTGCTACGGTCAGGTACAGGTATAAGGGGGAGGATGTTAACAGGAACGTGAATTCATCAAACACGGGATTACCTTTATATGATTATTATTTTCCTGCCCTTTGTCAGCGACAGCTTTATACTATCATGCCGATTTGGAAAATAGGCAGATACATGGCGATGATCAGTCCGCCAATCACCACCCCTAAAACCGCCATTATCATAGGCTCAAGTAAACTAGTCAATGAATCTACCGCGTTATCGACTTCCTGTTCGTATACTGTGGCCACTTTTGCCAGCATGTCATCCACTGCCCCGGATTCCTCGCCTATGGCCACCATCTGGATCACCATATCGGGAAAAATGCTGCAATTGCGCATGGCCAAATTCATTTGCATACCGGAAGAAACTTCGGTGCGGATTTCCAAGATGGCATCTCTGAAAACGGCATTACCGGAAGCGCCGGCAGCAGATGCCAGGGCGTCGATTAACGGTACCCCGGCAGCAAAGGTGGTGGACAGGGTTCTGGCATAGCGGGCGATGGCGGCTTTTTGTAATAACTCTCCGACCACAGGCAGTTTTAAAATATTTTTATCGACATTATCACGCAGTTTGGGGCTGTTTCTATGGGCGCGCTTAAACAGGAAGCCGCCGATAAATATTGCGGCTAACATCATATACCAGTAACTTTGCATAAACTCAGAGATACCGATGACAAAAAGGGTAAAACCGGGGAGCTCGGCACCAAAACCGGCAAAAATATCCTGAAAAACCGGCACCACAAAGATCAATAGTATCGAGGTTACAATAGTGGCAATCACCAGCACGGCAATGGGGTAGGTCATGGCTTTTTTGATTTTTGCCTTGAGGGCTTCCGCCTTTTCTTTGTAGGTGGCAATGCGGTCGTAGATGGTTTCCAATGCCCCGGATTGTTCGCCGGAATGGACCAGGTCACAGTAGAGTTCATCAAAAAAAAGTGGATGTTCACGCAAACATTCTGAAAGCGGGATACCGGACTGGAGTTTATTGCCAATTTCCCCCAGCAGCTTTTGCATATTGCCGTTATTGTGGCCTTTGCCGATCATTTCTATGGTTTGCACTAAAGGCACGCCGGCGCCGAGCATGGTTGCTATTTGCCGGGTCATGACCGCGATATCGGCAGCTACGATAGGCTTATCGCCGCCAAGGCCGAACAGGGGTTTAGGTTTCTTTTTAATGCGTCCGGGGGTGATACCCTGCTTTCTCAGCTGGCTTTTCAGCTCCAGGACACTGGCGGCAGATAATTCACCTTTTACCTTTTTGCCTTTGCGGTTGACCCCTTGCCAGGTAAAACTATCAAGCGCTTTCGGGGCTGGGACTTTTGCATTACTCACCGCCATATGATCACCTCAATATCCTGTTTTTGGTTAAGTGAAGACGGGTAAAGCAAATGATCTTTTAGCTAGCTGCTTAAGCGCTTGTTACCCGGTTAACTTCTTCTAAGCTGGTCACGCCCTGTACGGCCTTGATCAGGCCTGACTGGCGTAAGTTATTAAACCCTTCAGTCTGGCATTGGGCGGCAATGTCCAGGCTGTTACCTCCTGCCATAATGATATTAGCGGTTTCCTGGCTGATTCTGATGACTTCGTAAATGCCAACCCTGCCCCGGTAGCCCCCGGTACATTGCTCGCAGCCGACCGCCTTATATAATTTAATATCTTTTATTTGCTCCAGGGTAAAACCTTGTTTGAGCAGGGCTTCTTCCGGAATCACTTCTTCGGTTTTACATTGGCCGCATAAACGCCGGGCCAGGCGCTGGGCAATAATAATGCTGACCGAACTGGCGACATTATAAGAAGGTACCCCCATATTCAGCAGCCGGGTGAGGGTTTCTGCCGCAGAGTTGGTATGCAGGGTCGATAGCACTAAATGCCCGGTTTGCGCGGCCTTGATGGCAATTTCAGCGGTTTCCAAGTCCCGGATCTCACCTACCATGACAATATCCGGGTCTTGCCTTAAAAAAGAGCGCAGGGCGCTGGGGAAAGTTAATCCGGCCTTGTTATTGATTTGGACCTGGTTGATGCCTTCGAGGTTGATCTCAACCGGGTCTTCTGCGGTGGAGATATTGCGCTCCTGGGTATTTAAAATATTTAACCCTGTGTATAAAGAAACGGTTTTCCCCGAGCCGGTGGGGCCGGTGACCAAAATCATGCCCTGCGGCCGGGCGAGGGCTTCCAGGTAGATTTCTTTCTGATCGGCTTCATAGCCCAACATCTCTATGCCCAGCATGGCACTGGATGAGTCGAGGATACGCATCACGATTTTCTCCCCCCACATGGTGGGCAGGGTGCTGACACGAAAATCGATTGATTTCTTTTTGGATAAGGCGAGTTTGATGCGGCCATCCTGCGGGATGCGGCGCTCGGCAATATCGAGTTTTGACATGACTTTTAACCGTGCCGCCATGCGTGAAGCAAGGGTTACCGGGGGTTTAGCCACTTCGTTTAAGATACCGTCAATACGGAAGCGAATACGGTAAGACTTCTCATAGGGCTCGAAATGTAAATCGGACGCTCCCTTTCTGATGGCATCCAATAGAATTTTATTGATGTAAACGACAATAGGGGCGTCATCCTTGTCTTCGCCGGCATCGTCTTCTTTGCGTTCTTCCTGGACATCGATATCGGAGAGTTCTTCCGCATCAATATCGGTAATACCCAGGGCTTCGCTGTCTTCCTCCAACACCTTGTCTATACAAGTTTGCAGGCTGTTTTCATCGGTTAGCACCAGCTCGGTGGCAAAGCCGGTATTAAACTGTATTTCCTCCAAGGCATCCAAATTGGTGGGATCAGACATGGCCACATACAATACTTTGCCGCGTAAAAAAAGCGGCAGGGCATTATGTTTGTGGATCAGCTTTTCGTTGCGGATACCTTCGGGTACCAGAGAGGTATCAAAGTTCTTTAAGTCTATATGGGGGTAACCAAAACTGCGGGATAAGATACTGACAATACTGACGGCATTATAGTTTTTATCTTCAACTAAATAGCGGATAAACGGCTTTTTTTGCTGTAAAAAAGTCGCGCTGATTTCATCAACCAGTTCTTCGGGCACTAAGTTGTGCTTGGACAGGGCGCTGAGTAAGCTTGACTGTTGATGGTGTCCTTTCATAAAACTTTGGTTCAATTCGAATAATTTTCTTTAACTTGAGTGTAACGTATTTTTATTGGAATAAACAAAAATGCGTCAAATATGCTAAGGCTCGATCGATAACTTGAAATACAGAGCGGGAAAACAATAAAAGCTCCTTGCGGAGCTTTTATTGAGTGAGCGGTTGTTAACTCAGTTAACAGACACCGCTGGCTATACAGGTTCCTGTTTGCGCCCAGGTCAGAGAATTTGAGCTGATGGTTGGCGTCAGGATATAAGTTGATGAGCCGCTGTCTGAGCCGGTTGCGGTTACCACAGCCGTTGTTGCTGTGATCACAACAGAGGCAACTTCACCACCCGCTTCGGCATCTGCCTTAACTGCGCCAATTTTTGCGTAAGTATCGCAGTTGGCTAAATTACCGTTGCCACGAGTCTGGAAACAGACGTCGATGGCGCTCCTAACTGAAGATGCTGCTAACACCACTTCTGAGAATCTGGCTTTTTCTGTATAGCTCTGATAAGCCGGTAGAGCAACAGCAGCCAGAATGCCGATTATGGCGACAACGATCATTAATTCAATTAAGGTAAATCCTTTTGATTTCTTCCGAGTCATAATTTTTCTCATAATAGGCAGTCCTAATTTTATTACGGGGGCTGATTTAATACTGCGCTATAAATTTCAATATGTAAAATTATGTTGCGGCTTTTTTTTAATATCGCTAGAAAAATGAGTGATTTAACTAGGGGTTAACTTTTTTTTATTGGCTTATTAAGAACTTAGAGATGTTTTTTACAAGGAAAGGTCGGGCATAAAATCGCATTTTTCTTTGCATAAAAGATAAAGATTAGTTAACTAGTACTGAGCAGAAGACTTTTTTGGATAGGACTGGACGAGTTTTTCTTATATAAGAGAAGAAGCGTTATTCTATCCTGAATGAATGGTAGGTCACGTCTTATTTACAAGGAAAGGGAAGAACAGGAGTTATATTCAGGATGAATGGTAGGTCACGTGTTCATGGAAGAACAGGAGTTATATTCAGGATGAATGGTAGGTCACGTGTTCATGGAAGAACAGGAGTGACCATCTCCATTGCTTTGATTGCCTTATTATAGAAAGGTTATGAAAAACGCATCGATAAATCTATGGCATGCACATGTTTGGTTAAGGCGCCGGAAGAAATATAATCGACACCTGCTTTTGCATATTCCCTGAGGGTGGCCAAGGTCATATTGCCCGAAACTTCCAGCTTGCTCCGGCCATTGTTTAAGGCAACGGCCTGCTCAATCATTTCTGTGGTGAAATTGTCGAGCATAATAATGTCAGCTCCGGCCGTTAACGCTTGTGTTAACTCATCCAGGCTTTCTACTTCAACTTCCACCTTTTTATCCGGGTGGTTGCGCTTGGCCGTAGTCACCGCATTATTAATACCACCGCACGCGGCGATATGATTTTCTTTAATTAGGAACGCATCAAACAAACCAATTCTGTGGTTGACGCCACCGCCGCAGGTTACGGCATATTTTTGTGCGCTGCGCAGACCGGGTAAGGTTTTACGGGTATCAAGCAATTTAGTGTTTGATTCGGCTAATTCCCGCACATAAGTGCTGGTGACCGTTGCTGTGCCGGATAAGGTTTGCAGAAAATTTAGGGCGGTGCGCTCACCTGTGAGCAGGGTTCTGGCGCTGCCGGATAGCTCACATAAAACACTGTTGGCTTTGATCAATTGGCCGTCATTGGCAAACCAGGTGATATTTGTCGTCTCTCCCGTGTGCTGATCCAATTGGTTAAAAACTTCATTCAGCCACTCTACGCCGCAAAGGATGCAGTCTTCCCGGGTGATAATGGTCGCGACAGCTTTATTTTCTTGCGGGATCAGGGCTGCGGTGATATCCAGGCCGTTATGCCATTGAGTATCAGTACCCGTTTGGCTGAGATCCTGGCCAAGATCTTCGCTTAATGCCCAGGAAACCGTGTTTTTGATGTCGTGTTGCAGCTCAGGTGAAAGCATGTGTTATTGTTCTCGTAAAATTAATTGTTTACCGGTTTGCAGGAATTCTACTTTTTTTAAGGCGCTCATGCCTAATAGAATTTCATCCCCTTCCATCCCCGGGTTGATGTGCGCCCTTACATTATAAAGAAAAATATTGCCGATACTAAGCAGTTCTATCTTGGTTTGATAAACTTTTACAGTGCCGTTGGCGGTTTGTACCGGGTAACTGCCAAAAGTCGGTAAATTTAACTGCTCGGCGACAGTCGCCGGGATCGAGACTTCGGTGGCGCCGGTGTCGAGCAGAAAAGTGACCGGGTGCTCGTTAATCTCTCCCCGGGTCAGGTAATGGCCATAACGGTTTTGCTTCAGGTATACCTCGGCTTTCCCTTGGGCGCTTAACGCATATTCGGGATTGCTGTTGGGGTTGATTTGCTCGTCGAGGATATCCTGGAAAACAAACACTAAAATAGCCAGGGCAATCAACCAGGCGAGCCAGACAAAGTATTTGCCTATTTTGTTTGTCGCATCAACTTCAGTCATAATAGCCTTACCACTTTTAACTAACTTGTTGTTATTGTATGACGTCTGACGCCAATAACCTATTTGAAATTAACAATGGCTGGCTGAATTTTGCCGAGCAGCAAAAATCTCCGCATTTTACCCCGAGAGAAGATGTGACCGACATCAGTTTATTGGTGGTGCACAACATCTCTTTACCGCCCGGTCAGTTTGGCGGTCCTTATATTACCGACTTATTCTTAGGACGGCTGGACGGGGATGCCGATCCTTACTTTCAGGAGATATACCAGCTCAGGGTCTCTGCCCATTGCCTGATCCGCCGGGACGGCAGCATAGTGCAATATGTTTCCTTTAACGATAAGGCCTGGCATGCCGGAGTTTCTTCGTTTGAGCAAAGGGAAAAATGTAATGACTTTTCTATTGGTATCGAGCTGGAAGGAACTGACGAGCTGCCCTATACCCGGGAGCAATATCAGCAGCTGGTCTGCTTAGTGGCAAAACTGCAAGAAACCTACCCGTTAATTAGTCATAATAACCTGGTGGGACATTGTGATATTGCTCCCGGGCGAAAAACCGATCCCGGCCCCGCTTTTGACTGGGATTATTTTCGTAACTGCTTGCAATCAATGAAAGAAAGTTCACAATGAACTTAAGGCTGTCTCAGCTTTACAATAATAACAGACAGGAATTCAGATGAGCTTAATTAGTTTATTAATCGCATTAGCCGCCGAGCGCTATTTATCGTCGTCATTCTGGCAGTTCAATTCTTATTACCAGCGTTATACGCAGTTTATCCGCCGTACCCGGTTGCTGGAATCCGGCCTGCTCAGCGCTCTGGGAACTTTGGGGCTGATTTTCCTGCCTGTTGCTGCGGTATATGGCCTGCTTTGGCTGATAGATGACAGTTTATTGCATTTGATTTTTTCTACCGTCATTTTGATCATCTGTTTTGGTTGTATCAAGACCAGGAGCAGCTATAAAAAGTATTTAATGGCGGCATACCGGGGAGAGATGAGCAGCTGTGAATTGATGCATGCGCAATTACGCAGCGACAAGAATTTACCTGAGATGGGCTTTGGCCAGACCCTGGTTTGGCTTAACTATCGTTATTATATTGCTATTATGCTTTTTTTCATTTTCCTGGGGGCTCCTGGAGTGGTGTTTTACCGCTTAGTGTCGACCCTGGCTGAAAATCCCGGTGATGATCAGAGCAAGCCCGGCACCGACGATGATATGAGTGAAGAACAGCAAACGGCTCAGCAAGAAGGGCAGGCTGCGAATCTTGAAGCCGGAGCCGAAGAAAGTATCGCTACAATAGCTGAAGAAACAGCCGAAGCCGAGATGGAAAAAGCGGATATTGAGATACAGCAAGGGCTTATCAGTGATGCCGTCAGTCCTTGCCAACAGTTTTTATTCTGGCTTGACTGGATACCGGTACGTTTAACCTCCTTTGGTTATATGCTGGTAGGGCACTTTTCCAAAGCCTTGCCGGTGTGGCTGGAAAGCTTGTTTGATTTTAGTAAGCAGCCCAGTGCCATTTTGGTGGATGTTGCACAAAAATCTGAAGACTTAATGGTCGACAGTGAAGATTGCACTGCAGAGCCTTGTTTGCTGGTAAGGTTGGCAAAGCGTAATCTGTTATTGTTACTGGCAATTATCTCTGTATTAACCTTGTCGGGTGTGATCAGTTAACCTTAAAACCCGCTGTTAGTGCTGAAATCCCCTTAGTCTTTTCTTTTTAGCTGATTGGTCTGACCAATCAGCTTTTCGAACATTTGTTTAAAGTTATTGCTCTAATATAGTTGTTGGCAAAATAAGCTTTTTAGTCTAAATTTCTAAGATTCGCTTTTTTACTGTGGCAGTAATAGCGCTATTTTTTTGTCTTGAATGATATTGGTAAGACCAATTTACCATGGTTTGAGTTGTTCTGGTAAATCCCCTATAATGGCTGGCGTTAAGGGAAATTATTCGTGCTTCACCTTGTTGAGAAGAGTATAAATGACAACAACCAGGCTTAAACAACCGCTGAAACAGGCAAAGTTATCGGATGTGATCCAGTCGCAACTGGAAACAATGATTTTAGAAGGTAGCTTGTCACCGGGTGAGAAGTTACCGCCGGAGCGGGAATTGGCAAAACAGTTTGATGTTTCACGCCCGTCGTTGCGTGAAGCGATCCAAAAGCTGGAAACAAAAAACTTAGTTGTCCGCAAGCAGGGAGGCGGCACCTTTGTCAGCAATAATATTTTATCGGGCTTATCCGATCCCCTGTTTGAGTTGATGTCGAAAAATAATGAATCTCAGTTTGATTTATTGGAATTTCGTCACGGTATTGAAGGCATGTCGGCTTATTACGCTGCGATGCGCGGCACAGAAGCTGACTTTACCGAAATTCAAAATAAACATGACAACATAGGTAATGCCCAGTTAGAGGACGATTACCATCTGGAAGCCAAAGCGGTATTTGAGTTTTATCTGGCGATTTGCGCCGCTTCGCATAATGCCATTATTTTGCATTTGGCCCGCAGTATGTCGTCATTATTGATCGATAACATAGAGCAAAATTTAACGATCCTGGCAAAACGACCGGATATATTTGCCAGAATTACCGATTACCGAAAACGCTTGCTTGATGCCATTATTAGTGGTCAGCCACAAAGAGCCTGGGGCGCCAGCCACCGGCACTTGGCTTTTATCGAAGAAGTATTATTGAAGTTATCACAAGAGAACAGCCGCATGGAAAGATCCATGCGCAGAATGCAAAGAACTGAACTTTAGTCCCGTTTATCCGGAGATTTAATTCAGAAAAAATATTCGTTGGTTAGAGTTAAAAGGAAAGTTAACTCGTTTTAATCAATACAATTTTAATTATTAACATAACAATCGGAGACTAAGTAATTACTATGTCTGAACTCCCAAATATTGATATTGATTCGTTGGAAACCCAGGAGTGGTTAGAGTCAATGGAGTCTGTGCTGGAAAATGAAGGTCCGGAACGCGCTCATTACTTATTAGAAAGATTAATCGACAGCGCCCGCAGAAGCGGCACCCATTTACCTTTTGACGCCACCACTGCGTATGTTAATACCATACCTCCCGGACAAGAGCCTCATATGCCGGGTGATCAAACGATTGAAGCCCGTATCCGTGCGGCAATCCGCTGGAATGCCCTGGTACTGGTATTAAGAGCATCGAAAAAGAATTTAGAGCTGGGCGGCCATATCGGCAGTTTCGCTTCTTCTGCCATGTTATACGATGTCGGTTTTAACCACTTCTTTAAAGCGGCGTCTGAAAAAGACGGCGGCGATTTTATCTTCTCTCAGGGGCATATTTCCCCGGGTATCTACAGCCGTGCCTTCCTTGAAGGACGTTTGACTGAAGAGCAAATGGATAACTTCCGCCAGGAATGTGACGGTAAAGGTTTATCTTCTTACCCGCATCCGCACCTGATGCCGGACTTCTGGCAATTCCCGACGGTTTCTATGGGTTTAGGTCCGTTGCAGGCGATTTATACCGCCCGTTTCCTTAAGTACCTGACCGACCGCGGTATCAAAGATTGCTCTGGCCAGCGTGTATACTGCTTCCTGGGCGACGGTGAAACCGATGAGCCTGAATCCTTAGGTGCTATCGGTCTGGCTTCCCGTGAAGGTCTGGATAACCTGACTTTTGTGATCAACTGTAACCTGCAGCGTCTTGACGGCCCTGTACGTGGTAACGGCAAAATTATCCAGGAGCTTGAAGGTACCTTCCGCGGCGCAGGCTGGGAAGTGGTGAAAGTGATCTGGGGGAGTTATTGGGATGCGTTACTTGCCCGTGATACTTCAGGTAAGTTACTGCAGCTGATGAATGAAACCGTTGACGGTGAATACCAGAACTGTAAAGCCAAAGGCGGCAAATATACCCGTGAAAACTTCTTTAACAAGTATCCGGAAACTGCGGAAATGGTTGCGAACATGTCCGATGAAGACATCTACCGCTTAAACCGTGGCGGTCACGACCCGGTAAAAGTTTACGCTGCCTATAAAAAAGCGATGGAAACTAAAGGTCGTCCTACCGTTATCCTGGCAAAAACCGTTAAAGGTTTTGGTTTAGGAGCCGCCGGTGAAGGTTTGAATATCGCCCATAACGTCAAGAAAATGGATGTTGAGTCGATCAAGTACTACCGCGACCGCTTTAATATGCCGGTATCTGACGATCAAATCGAAGACTTGCCTTTCTACCGCTTCCCGGAAGACAGTGCCGAATACAAGTACATGAAAGAGCGCCGTGAAGCCCTTGGCGGTGACCTGCCGGCACGTCGTGAGCAGGCAGAAGAACATCTGGAAGTGCCGCCGCTGAAAGCCTTTGATGCCATCTTAAAAGGCTCGGGTGAGCGTGAAGTCTCTTCTACCATGACTTTTGTCCGGGTATTAAACAGCCTGTTAAAAGATAAGAAAATTGGTAAGCGTATAGTGCCTATTATCCCTGATGAAGCCCGTACCTTTGGTATGGAAGGTTTATTCCGTCAGGTAGGTATTTATGCTAACGAAGGGCAAAAATACGTGCCGCAAGATGCCGATCAGGTGGCTTATTATCGTGAAGATAAGCAAGGCCAGGTATTGCAGGAAGGTATTAACGAATTAGGCGCCATGGCATCTTGGGTGGCTTCAGGTACGTCATACTCTACCTGTAATGCGACCACGATTCCGTTTTATATCTATTACTCCATGTTTGGCTTCCAGCGTGTCGGCGATTTAGCCTGGGCCGCCGGTGACAGTCAGGCGCGTGGCTTCTTATTAGGTGCTACCGCCGGCCGAACCACCTTAAACGGTGAAGGATTGCAGCATCAGGATGGTCACTCTCATGTTCAGGCGGGTCTGATCCCTAACTGTGTGACTTATGACCCGACCTACGGTTATGAAGTTGCTGTGATTGTGCGTGAAGGTTTACGCCGCATGTATGAAGAAAATGAAAATATCTTCTTCTACCTGACATTGATGAATGAAAACTACCAGCATCCGGCCCTGCCGGAAGACGGTGATGTTGCAGAGCAAATCATCAAAGGTATTTATCAGTTAGAGCGTGTTGAAGCGAAAGCTGCCAAAGCCAATGTTCAGCTGATGGGCTCAGGTACCATCCTGCAGCAGGTACGTGAAGCTGCGCAGATTCTGGCCAATGATTTCAACATTTCCAGTGATGTTTACTCGGTAACCTCCTTTAACGAACTGGCCCGTGACGGTCAGGAAGTGACCCGCTGGAACATGCTGCACCCGGAAAGCGAGCAAAAAACGGCATATATCTCTAACGTGATCACCGCAGATAAAGGCCCGGCCATTGCTGCGACTGACTACGTGAAAAACTACTCGGATCAGGTACGTGCCTATATTGATACCGAATACCGGGTATTAGGTACCGACGGTTTCGGCCGCAGTGACAGCCGCGCCAACCTGCGTCAGCATTTTGAAGTAGATCAGAGCTATATCGTGGTTGCTGCCTTGTTTGAGCTGGCAAACCGCGGTGAAGTTGAGCGCTCTGTGGTAGCCGACGCTATCAAGCGTTTCAATATCGATACCGATAAACTTAACCCGCTTTATGCTTAATCAGTGGCTAGATAAGGAATAAAAATATGTCTGATATTCAACAAATTCTAGTCCCTGATGTCGGGGGCGACGAAGTCGAAGTGATCGAGATTTGTGTTGCCGTAGGTGATGCCATCGAAGCGGAAGACGCGATTGTCACCGTAGAAACCGATAAGGCGTCTATGGATATTCCGGCCCCTATGGCAGGTGAAATCTCGGCGTTAACGGTACAGGTTGGCGATAAAATAAAACAAGGCGATGTCCTTGGCGAAATCAAAGCCGCCGGTGCAAGCCCGGCTGCTGAGCCTGCCGCTGAAGCGCCAGCTGCCAGTGCACCTGCTCCGGTAGAAGCTCCGGCACCAGCGACCGAAGCGCCAGCTGCTGCCGCCGCTCCGGCCGCAACCGCCAGTGAAGTTATTGATGTACATGTGCCGGATATCGGTGAAGACGGTGAAGTTGATGTTATCGAAATCCTGGTTTCTGTCGGTGATGTTATTGCTGAAGAAGACGGCCTGATCACGTTAGAAACCGATAAGGCGACCATGGATGTACCTACACCGCATGCAGGTACGGTAAAAGAGATCTTTGTTGCCAACGGCGACAAGGTTAAGCAGGGCTCTTTGGTGATCAAGCTGGAAACTTCTGGCGGTGCACCTGCGCCGATTGAAGAACCGGTTGCGGCAGCGCCTGCTCCGGCGCCTGCTCCTGCGGCCCCTGCACCTGTTGCTGCGCCGGCGGAAAAGAAAGCCGCGCCTGTGCCGCATCATCCTCAGGCGGGTGAAATCGTCAACAAAGGGTCTATTTATACTTCACCTTCGATTCGCCGCTTAGCCCGCGAATTTGGTGTTGATTTGGCTTTAGTAAAAGGTACCGGCCGTAAGGGACGTATTTTAAAAGAAGATGTTCAGTCTTATGTCAAATACGAGCTTTCCCGTCCGAAAGCCACCGCCAGCAGCTCAGTGAGCGGCGGCGCCGGTGGTTTGCAGGTAATTGCCCAGCCGAAAGTCGATTTTGCCAAATTTGGTGAAATTGAAAGTGTGCCGTTAACCCGTATTCAGAAAATCTCCGGACCTAACCTGCATCGCAACTGGGTGACGATTCCTCATGTCACTCAGTTTGATGAAGCAGATATCACAGACGTGGAAGCTTTCCGTAAAGAGCAAAATGTCGTTTGTGAGAAGCAAAAACTTGGCTTTAAGATCACGCCTTTAGTGTTTATCTTAAAAGCGGCTGCCGATGCCTTAAGAGCTTACCCGGTGTTTAACTCAAGTTTGAGTGAAGACGGTGAGCACCTGATTATGAAGAAATACTGTCATATCGGTGTCGCTGTTGATACGCCAAACGGTTTGGTAGTACCTGTGGTACGTGATGTTGACCAAAAAGGTATTCATCAGTTATCGAAGGAATTACTGGAAATCAGTAAAAAAGCCCGTGAAGGTAAGCTTAAAGCCGCCGATATGCAAGGCAGCTGTTTTACCATCTCCAGCCTGGGCGGCATTGGCGGTACAGCTTTTACTCCTATCGTGAACGCACCTGATGTTGCTATTTTAGGGGTATCCAAGTCGGATATGAAACCTAAATGGAATGGCAGCGAGTTTGTGCCGCGGTTAATGTTGCCGCTGTCTTTATCTTATGATCACAGGGTAATTGACGGTGCACTGGCAGCGCGCTTTAGCGTGCATTTATCCGGTGTGATGTCCGATATCAGAAAACTGGTATTGTAATCAGTTAATTGATGAAAATGTTTGGCAAAATGAAAGCTAGAGCGTTAGTTTTCATTTTCGCCAACATAAATTGATTAAAAGATAGCGATTATTGTCGACATTCAGTAAACTTGCCACCCAGAAAACAAGACTTTGAACTGGTCTGCATTGGGTCAGTAACTGGATGAATTTTGTGAACTGCCTGCCAAAGTGAAGTTCACTATAAAAAGTAAATTAATTTTGAGGTTAGCATGAGTAACGATATCAAAACTCAGGTAGTAGTGTTAGGTGCGGGTCCCGGTGGTTATTCTGCAGCATTTCGTGCCGCAGATTTAGGTTTAGATGTAGTATTGGTAGAAAGCCGTAAAACATTAGGCGGTGTATGTTTAAACGTAGGTTGTATCCCGTCTAAAGCATTATTACATGTTGCGAAAGTTATTGATGATGCAAAAGCAATGGCAGACCACGGGGTAACCTTTGGCGCGCCACAAATTGATTTAGATAAAATCCGTAGCTGGAAAGACAGCGTTATTGCCCAGTTGACCGGTGGTCTGTCTGGCATGTCCAAGCAACGTAAAGTAAAAGTAGTTGAAGGTTACGGTAAATTCACCGGTAGCAACACTTTAGCCGTTGAAGGTGCTGACGGTACTAC
This sequence comes from Thalassomonas sp. RHCl1, assembly GCF_947387555.1. Lineage (GTDB taxonomy): Bacteria > Pseudomonadota > Gammaproteobacteria > Enterobacterales > Alteromonadaceae > Thalassomonas. The sequence continues at coordinate 5,149 of NZ_CANDNZ010000014.1, read as the reverse complement.
CAACATCACTTTTGATAATGCCATTATCGCTGCCGGCTCTTCGGTAGTAGATCTGCCTTTTATTCCAAAAGACGACGAGCGTGTAATCGACTCTACCGGCGCATTGGAATTAAAAGATGTTCCGGGTGAAATGCTGGTATTAGGCGGTGGTATTATCGGTCTGGAAATGGGTACCGTATATAACGCTTTAGGCTCTAATGTATCTGTAGTTGAGTTTGCCGACCAGTTAGTGCCTGCAGCCGATAACGATATTGTTAAGATCTATACCAAGTACAACAAGAAAAACTTCAACATCATGTTATCTACCAAGGTAGTTGCCGTTGATGCTAAAGACGATGGTCTGTACGTAACCTTCGAAGGTAAAAACGCACCGGAAGGTCAGGTACGTTACGACAAGATCTTGGTTGCCGTTGGTCGTAAGCCGAATGGCCACTTAGTTGCCGCCGATAAAGCCGGTGTTAATGTTGATGAGCGTGGTTTCATCAATGTGACTAACGAGTTGCGTACTAACGTTAATCATATCTTCGCCATCGGTGATGTTGTTGGTCAACCTATGCTGGCGCATAAAGCGGTACATGAAGCCCATGTTGCTGCTGAAGTTATTGCCGGTAAGAAACACGTTTTCGACCCGCGTTGTATTCCGTCAATCGCTTATACCGATCCGGAAATGGCTTGGGTAGGTGTTACCGAGCGTGAAGCAAAAGAGCAAGGTTTGAATATTGAAACAGCTAACTTCCCATGGGCTGCTTCTGGTCGTGCTATTGCTTCTGCCCGTACCGAAGGTAAAACTAAGCTGATTTTTGAAAAAGAAACTGGTCGTGTTTTAGGTGGTGCTATTGTTGGTATCAATGCCGGTGAAATGTTAGGTGAGATTTGTCTTGCAGTAGAAATGGGTGCCGATGCGGAAGATGTTGGTTTAACTATTCACGCACACCCAACCTTAAATGAATCAATCGGCTTAGCGGCTGAGATCTTTGAAGGTTCAATTACGGACTTGCCAAATGCCAAGGCCGTAAAGAAGAAAAAGTAAAATAACCCGGTTATTTTAACTTAAAACAAAAGCCAGCAACTTGCTGGCTTTTTTGTACATGGAAGTATTTCAGTTTATTTGCTCCAGGCATAAGCTAAGTACCGACATCCTGTCAGTAATCCTGCGGTTTCATGGATGAAGAAGAGCAAGGGTTGTACATGGAAGTATTTCAGTTTACTTGCTCCAGGCATAAGCTAAGTACTGACATCCTGTCAGTAATCCTGCAGCTTCATGGGTGAAGAGGAGTAGGGATTGTATATGGGCGTAAGTATCCAGCGATTTCATGGATGAAAAATAGCTGGGTTGCTTTCTGGAAGAAATGTTAATATGCCTTAAGTGGTTTTGATTTAAAGGACAAGGTATGCGTCTAGTTGCAATAGTTTGTATGGTGTTTTTGCTGGCAGCCTGCAGTAATACTGCTAAAAACAATGGGCAACCGCAATGGGACTTTGATCATCATGTGCAATTTCAGCAAAAAGACCTGGGTGATAACCGCTATCACATCAAGGTAGTGTCCACCTCTAAAACCCGCTTTAGCCAGCTGGCCACTTTTTTAATGCGTAAGTCGTTAAACATCTGTCAAAGCTACGGCTTTAAAATAGAAGTGCTCAAAGGGGTGGAAGGGTTTAATGATCGCCGTTCGTTTCCCAACCTGATCATGGATTCGCTTGCGGCGAATGTCGAGTGCAAATCTTAATCTGAGATTTATCCTGTCGAACTTAAGTTTGATGATAATCATTATCATTTGTATTTATTGGTTTTATATCTACTATAACTCTTATTTATAATAGCTATAAGTCTTGTGATTATCTTCGCCATTCAATTTCCTGGCTGGATCGCGTATAATCTTGCCGAAATTTTCTTATAAAATAGATACCTCTTAAGTGTATCTCATATCATAAAGGTGAACGCCGTGCTTCAAGATTATCGTAAACATGTTGAAGAGCGTGCGGCTGAAGGAATTGTACCTAAGCCGTTAGACGCTGAACAAGTAGCTCAGTTAGTAGAGCTCATCAAGAATCCACCAGCAGGTGAAGAAGCGTTTCTATTAGAATTACTAGCCGATCGTATTCCTCCGGGAGTTGACGACGCCGCTTATGTGAAAGCAGGGTTTTTAGCCGCTATTGCTAAAGGTGAAGCAAGCTCACCTATTTTAGATGCTGCCCGTGCCACTGAATTATTAGGCACTATGTTAGGTGGTTATAACATCCAACCTATGATTGACCTGTTAGACGATGCAGCCAATGCTGAAATCGCCGTTAAAGGTTTATCTAAAACTTTATTAATGTTTGATGCTTTCCATGATGTTAAAGAGAAAGCCGATGCCGGTAATGCACACGCCAAAGCTGTTATGCAGTCATGGGCCAATGCTGAGTGGTTCCTGAACAAGCCAGCCGTTGCTGAAAAAATTACTGTTAAAGTCTTTAAAGTGACCGGTGAAACTAACACCGATGACTTATCTCCGGCACCTGATGCCTGGTCACGTCCGGATATCCCACTTCATGCTAAAGCCATGCTGAAGATTGGCCGTGACGGTATCAACCCTGACGACGACGGCACTATCGGTCCTATTGCTCAAATCGAAGAGTTACAAAAAGACGGTATCCCACTAGCCTATGTTGGTGACGTTGTTGGTACCGGTTCATCACGTAAGTCGGCAACCAACTCAGTGTTGTGGTTTATGGGGGATGATATTCCTCATGTACCGAACAAGCGTGGTGGTGGTGTTTGTTTAGGTGGTAAAATTGCTCCTATCTTCTTCAACACCATGGAAGACTCTGGCGCCTTACCTATCGAATTAGATGTGCAAGCCATGAACATGGGCGATGTTATTGATATCTTCCCATACGAAGGTGTGGTTAAGCGCTCTGGCACCGATGAAGTGATTTCTACTTTTGAATTAAATTCAAATGTATTACTTGATGAAGTACGTGCCGGTGGCCGTATTCCACTGATCATTGGTCGTGGCTTGACTGGTCGTGCCCGTGAAGCTTTAGGCCTGGAAGAGTCAGACATTTTCCAGAAGCCTGTTGATGTTGCCGATACCGGTAAAGGTTATACCTTAGCGCAGAAAATGGTAGGTAAAGCTTGTGGTGTTACCGGTATTCGTCCGGGCCAATATTGTGAGCCGAAAATGACTACTGTTGGTTCTCAAGATACTACAGGTCCTATGACCCGTGACGAACTTAAAGACTTAGCTTGTTTAGGTTTCTCTGCTGATTTAACCATGCAGTCATTCTGTCACACTTCCGCTTATCCTAAGCCGGTAGATGTACACACGCACCACACGCTGCCTGATTTCATCATGAACCGTGGCGGTGTTTCACTTCGCCCTGGTGACGGTGTTATCCACTCCTGGTTAAACCGTATGTTATTACCTGATACTGTTGGTACCGGTGGTGATTCTCACACCCGTTTCCCATTAGGTATCTCTTTCCCGGCGGGTTCTGGTTTGGTTGCTTTCGCTGCAGCTACCGGTGTTATGCCTCTTGATATGCCTGAATCAGTACTGGTTCGTTTTAAAGGTGAAATGCAGGAAGGTATCACTTTACGTGATTTAGTACATGCCATCCCTTACTACGGTATCAAGCAAGGTCTGTTAACGGTAGAAAAAGCAGGTAAGATCAACGAGTTCTCTGGTCGTGTATTAGAGATTGAAGGTCTGGAAAGCTTAACGGTGGAGCAGGCATTTGAATTATCTGACGCCTCTGCTGAACGTTCGGCTGCCGGTTGTTCAATTAAGTTATCTGAAGATTCAGTTGCAGAATACCTGAATTCTAACATCGTGATGTTGAAGTGGATGATCAGCGAAGGTTACGGTGATGTGCGCACTATCGAACGTCGTATCCAGGCGATGGAAGCCTGGTTGGCCGATCCTAAGCTGATGACGGCTGACAGTGATGCAGAATACGCCCACGTCATTGAAATCGATCTGGCTGATATCAAAGAGCCTATCGTTTGTTGTCCAAATGACCCGGATGATGCCAAGCTGCTTTCTGAAGTTGCCGGTGATCAGGTTGATGAAGTCTTCATCGGTTCTTGTATGACTAACATCGGTCACTTCCGTGCCGCTGGTAAGTTATTAGAGAAGTTTGGTGGTGTTTTATCAACCCGTATGTGGGTTGCTCCGCCGACTAAAATGGACCGCGACCAGTTAACCGAAGAAGGTTATTACTCTACTTACGGCAAAGCCGGTGTTCGTATTGAAACTCCGGGTTGTTCATTATGTATGGGTAACCAGGCACGTGTTGCGGAGAAATCTACGGTATTGTCTACTTCAACCCGTAACTTCCCGAACCGCTTAGGTAATGGCGCCAATGTTTACCTGGCATCGGCTGAGCTGAGTGCGGTAGGTGCTATCTTAGGTCGCATCCCAACGCCGGCTGAGTATCAGGAATATGCTAAGCAAATCGATGCAACCGCTGCTGATACTTATCGTTACCTGAACTTCCATAAAATGGAACAGTACACGAAAAAAGCTGATAATGTGATCATGCAGGTTGAAGCTTAATTATTATTTTCTTTTAAAAGAGAATAATTGATAAAAACGCCGCTTTTTAGCGGCGTTTTTTTATGGTTTATTTTTATAGATTCTTTTTCAGCAGAGGTTAAAGAAGCTGAATTATTGCAACTCAAACTGAAAATTAAATGAGCTGAAAGCGGCATATCAAGGGTTTATAGAGAGTTTTGTCTGAATTTTGAGCGGTCAAACAATTAAATGAAAATAAAGCTTGATCTAAAAGTAAAACTGTCTAAAATGCGCATCCACTTCCACGGGGCAGCCCAACGAAGTGTTTTGATAAGTTTAGTTGATGGAAACCTTAACTAAACGGTCAACAAAACTTTGAAAAAAGATGTTGACATCAAAACTGAGAAGCGTATCATGCGCATCTCGCTTGAGACAAGGTCTTAAGCAACAACGGTTAACGAATGCGATTAATCGTTTCATCTTCTTTCGAAGATAAGTTCTTTAAAAATTAGTTATCATGCAATTTGTGTGGGCACTCACGTTAATGTTGATTTTACATAGTCCTTCGGGACAAAAAATAAACTTAATGATGAATGACACACAAAACTATTATTCATAGTTTTACGTTTATTTTCACTTTTTAAAAGTGA
>NZ_CANDNZ010000013.1 GCF_947387555.1 Thalassomonas sp. RHCl1 | reverse complement strand
ATTTGATTGATCTTGCTTGATAACTTTTTCAATCATGGCACATTACGATGCCTTTGCGGAGTGACCATCTCAAGCATGCCCTTTTTGTCATTCATAAGGTAGTTATGGGGACCGCCTTAGGCTGTTTGGCTATGGTTAATAACCTGTACCTGAACGGCTATTTTCATGGTGAGCAATGGCTAATAATTACAGCGCTGCGTCCTGGCAGAAGTTGAGTGAGGGCGTAAATGTTTTGCTTTATATTTACGCCATAATTGATAACAATGTCTCTGGCATTTTGGCAGTAACGCGTGCTAAAGCCGACCAGGTTGTCAGGCATCTTCCTCATGCATCTGGCCGTCGATCAGGCTGATTCGCTCAGCCAGCTCTTCATCATGTTTGACCAGCTGATAGCTGCCGTCACACATATATTCCAAAAAAATGGTTTCTCCCTTACTGGCCTGTAGCTGATCGAGTACTTCTTGTGGCAATTCCACTCCCAGGCCGGCACCAACCGCTTGTATCTTAAGTTCAATCATTGTCGAAATTCACTCATAGGATGATGGGATTATTTTTGCAGATGTTGTTGCAAAAACGATGTAGTAATCCAAATTGTAGTTGTGCTGATTTGCAGATACAAGGCGGTGGGGTCGCCGGGGATTTGTTTCCGTAAAAGGTTAAATGGCCTGGCTGCTATAGGAAAAACTTTAATTTGTTATTCTTTGCTTTTTCTATGGGCGCTGATGAGTTTACGATGTTTTATTTGCAGCGAGCCCATTCACATAATATCGGCCAAGGAGTACTATCAGTATGCCGCCAAGCACCATCAGGGATGAGAGCATCAACTGCAATGAAATGACTTCATTGGCAAATATTACCCCGCCTAAAGCTGCAATAATAGGCACCAGTAGTTGAACAACGGCGGCTTGTATCACACTGAGTCCCCTCAGTGCTATATACCAGACGGCATATCCAATGCCCGAGGCAATTGCTCCCGACAACACCGCCAGTAAAATTCCGTCCCGTGACAGATGACTGTTGTAAAGCATCGGCAATACCAAGAGCAGAAGAAAAGGCAAGGTGCGTAAAAAGTTATAGCTGGTGTCGGCAAGCGGGCTGTTCGACCCCCGGCCTTTAAGGGTATATACGCCCCAGGCAATACCGGCAATGGTCATCAGGACAAAGCCGGTAAAAGACGGGGTGCTCAGACTAGGTTGCACTAAATAGACAAAGCCGGAAAAGGCGATCAAGGTGCCCAGCCATTCTGTTGCGTGAAGCTTGATGCCTGAAAGCAAACTGGCCATGATCATGGTCAGCTGAACGGCACCGAAAAGGATCAGGGCACCTGTGCCTGTGTCCAATGAAATATAGGCAAATGAAAAAGTGACCGCATAAAGGAATAACATAAAAGCAGCCGACCAGCTGCCTTTGGCTGGCGGTGTTTGATTGCTTTTTGTTGCCAGCAGTATAACCCCGAGCATAATAATACCGGAGAATAAGCGAATGGCGGTGAAGCTGGCGGCATCTATCGCGCTGTCTCCCAGCGCCAACCGGCACAAAACCGAATTTCCGGCAAAGGCAAAAAGTGCAAAGCCGGTACAGGCGGTAATTTTAAAAGTATTGGTGTTCATAAAAGCCAGTGTGCCTTAGCCATAACCTAAAATAGCAAGAAAATGTCTCTAACAAGATACATATTATCAACAAAATAAAATGTTTAGGGTGTTTTAAAGGGGAGCTTAACACGCCAGTTAAAACAAAAGGCAGCTTAGCCGGTTAAGTGATATAAACTGATGCCGATAGCGGTGACGATCAACAACAATCCCAGCGGCCGGCCCAGCTTTTGCCCCCAAGCGGCATTTTTTTCTATCGCCATAATAAAAGCCAGCAGCAACATCCAGCTAAGGTTTGCTGCGGAAACCGCAAACATCAGCAACATCAGCGCCCAACAGCAACCGACACAAAACAGACCATGCTGCCAGCCGATGTTAAATGCCTCACGCCGGTCATTTTTGCCGTGCCAGTGGCTCATCAGAAAACCCAGGGGCGTACGGCACATGTCCAGGCAGGCATATTTGACTTTTGAAAATTGAAAAGCACCGGCCAACAGGAAAAGTCCTGCACTCCACCCCCAGGTTTGTTGCATTTGTCTGCCACCGGGAATTTGTTCAAGCCCCCAGATAAGCGCCAGTGCTAATACACCAAAACCGAGCCAGGCTAGCAGATAACCACTTAACAGTAGCAACAGCAAATAACGGCTTTGTTTGCGCGAAGCCGTCATGCGGCGAAACAGGTTGATCAGCGGCACTGTGGTCGGCAGCATCATGGCAATTGTCATTAACAACCAACCCGCTAAAAAGGCAACTGACGAGAGCCAGGCCGGTACATGGCCGTGGTGAGCGTGTGCGTCGCCGCCATGGTTGTGAAATAAAAAGCCGTATGGCGACTGCTCCAGATACCATAATACTATCCAGGACAGCACTACTATGCTGCCCAGAACAATGGTTATCAGGTTGCGTGACGGGCGAACATTTATATCGTCAATAATTTTGCCCTCGGCAAAAGACTTAAGGTAAACATTATTTAACTATCACAACCTGTATGTTCGAACAAAAAGTCACTTTGAATGGAGTTGAATCCCTCAATATCAATATCGACATTTAAGGGCTCGCTTTTAAGGGTAAACTTGCTTGCTTTGCCGACATAGGCGGGAGCCCCCGGTACCGTGGAGAAAATACTGTTGGACAGCGTGGTGACCTCTCCGGTTGCGCTTCTATACGGCTCAAGCTCGGCATAGGCGACATCGGCTACCTTCAATATGCCTTTGCCTTCATTTACCTTAAACAAAATAGGCACCCGTTCTACAGAGGTAACTTCTCCCACCAGTTGCACAAGTTCTTTTACCGGCCCGCCTTTAGCGCCGGAATAAACCCCCTGGATAGCAGCTGCCTGCTCGTCCGTGGCATTTTCATCAATGAACATAGTAACCCGCCAATTGCCGTCGAGCACATTTCCCGGAATAAAGACCGCTAAAGCTATGGTTAAGCCTCTTACGTCAACGCCGTCAATGGTGCCATGCTGAAAATTCCAGGCCATGGCGGATTTACAATCAACAAAATCGGGGTCTTCTCCCACCCAGCAGGGGCAGAGGATTTTACAGGTACAAACTTCGAGCAGACTGCCTTGTAAACGATATGACATGGTGTTCTCCCTAATATTTAGTAGGTGTAAACATCCTTGAATTTAAAGCAATTATAGTGAAGATTTTCACTATAGCAAAAGCACGTTACGGCACCGGATAACACGATAACGACAAGCACTTTAATAACACCGGCTTAGCTGCTAATGTTAATTTTGATCTGGCATGAGGGACTTATGACTTTTCAAACTATTTACCCGGCAGGGAAGGCGCTTGTAACACTTTTTCACTTGCTTCAGGGGAGCGAAAACGCAGAAAAAAACGCTGGCTTTTATGCGTTTGCCGGTGCCGCTTTAGTGATTTTTCCCAACCCTGGCTACAGCATTGAAATTGACGGAGATATGCGTGATTGGAACGCCATTGAGGTAGCGGTCACCGACAAGGCGGGAGATGCCCACGGTACCGGTTGGTTTTCCAAACAGGGATTGCCCAAGCCAAAAAAAGCCAGGTCAGACAATCCGGGGATCGGCTTCGCTAGAGGGTAGCGGAAAGCTGTCACAGCAGGCAATTAGCGGTGGATACCTGTTAGGTGAAAAATCATTCCGGGGCTCAGACAGCGCCGAGCCGTTTAACTATACGCTCAAATCTGTGCCGAGAAAACGGAGCTTTCCCGACAACAAGAATAAATCTGCTCCCGGATGTTTGCGACCGCAAATACAGTGCTGCGCGTCAGTGAGTCCCGGTTAACGTTTGGGTAATTCATAACTGCGCTGGTCCGGTTTGACTCTGCCGCCATCCATGGCCTCCAGCATATGTTTAAGTGCCGGGGTGGCTTTGCCGTTACCATTTTTATCCAAAAAGTAGGTATGCCCCTTAGGGGTATCAACGCTGTTGTTAAAATTATCACAGTCAACTTCATAGACATTTCGGGGTAAAAGGTCTAAATCTTCCGGGCCTGTCATACCGAGTCGGCGCGAAACCACCTTGTTTTTTAAATTGGCTATTTTGCTGGCAGGCATGGCCAGATCGTCATTGGCAAAATAAACCAGGGTATTGCGTGCGGTATTAGGAATTAATTCGGCGTTTTGTCCCGGCTCCAGGCAATGGTTCACTACATCCGGCGCAAACATAAAGATATTGCGGAACAGCTCGGGCACTTGCCCGGCATGGTCGTGACGGCCCCAAAAGGCGACGGCGTTTCTTAGTACCCTTGCCCCCATGGAATGCGCTAAAATATTGATCCTGCGGGCACAGGGCTTGGGTAATGAAGCTTCTTTATTACGCCAGATATCAAATTTGGTCAGCATTCTGGCAAAAGCGCCGCCACTGGCATCGGCGGCTTTTTGATCGTCCCAGTAATCATCAATAAATGCGGCAAGAGAGTCATCATCACAGGGCCACATTAACGGCACCACATAAGCAAAGTCGGCACCTTTTTCTTTATTGATTAGTGTTTGCAGCGTTGTTGCATTGGGAAATATATCCGGCTCTGCGGTATTATTGAAACCATGAATATAGAGTAAAATCTGGGTTTTGGGCGGCAGGGCTTTTAACCGGGAAAAAAACTCCAGGCTGCCTATTTCAATATAATCATCTTCACCTTGGCGCTCACAAAAATACATGTCTGTTGCCGCCCTGGTTTTTTGTACCGGAAAGGAAATTTTTCTGTTTTTCTTGCTTCTGACGGATTCTTTTGGGGTGCGGTTGGTTGCAAATAACATATTGGCCTCATCTTATTGTTATTGGGGTGATAAATTGCCAATAACTGCAAGATGAGGGCTTGAGCAGGACAAGATTCAATATCCCTATCCAAATAAGACAATTCAATACTAACGTATTGTAAGGCTAGTAGTTTTTGTTGTTATGTCAAATGAACCTGGCTGCTGAACGGCCTGGCCGATGTACTTTTATTTGGTGAATTTTTAAGGGATTCAGGGGGAGGTCGCCAAATCTGACGCTCCCCGGCCGGTGGATTTCTCTGCCGGCTTTAATGTGGTTGAAGATGCTTGAACTGCAACTCCACCAGGCGCTGATAAAGCTCGCAGCTTGCCATCAGCGATTTGTGATCTCCCATTTCAATCAGTTTGCCCTGATCCAGCACTGCTATTTGATCAGCATGTTGAATGGTGGATAACCTATGGGCGATGATCAAGGTCGTGCGGCCACGCATCAATTCTTCCAGCGCCTGCTGTACATGATGCTCACTTTCACTGTCCAGGGCACTGGTTGCTTCGTCCAGTAACAGAATATGTGGATCTTTTAATATTGCCCGGGCAATGGCGATACGCTGGCGCTGGCCGCCGGAAAGCCTGACCCCCTTCTCGCCGAGAAAACTGTTGTAGCCGTCGGGCAGGGTGATGATAAATTCGTGGGCATGGGCTTTTTTCGCCGCCTCGATCACCTCTTCGTCGCTGGCGTCCGGTTTGCCGTAACGAATGTTGTGAAAGACATCGCTGCTAAAAAGCGCCGGTTGTTGCGGTACCAGCGCCATTTGCTGGCGTAAGTCTTTGGGATCGAGCTGGCGGATATCCGTGCCTCCCAGGGTAATGGTACCGGACTGGGGATCATAGAAGCGTTGCAACAATTCAAATAAGGTGGTTTTACCGGCGCCGGAAGGTCCTACAAGGGCCAGCACTTTTCCTTGTTCAGCGCTGAGTGTCAGTGCATCGGTCGCCGGGAGATCCGGCCGGGAAGGGTAGTTGAAGGTGACATTTTTAAAACTTATTTCTGCCGGCAGACTCGCGGCAGAAACGGCATTTTTTACCGGCGGCAATATATGGCTTTCAACCTGTAAAATCTCTATCAGTCTTTCCGTTGCTCCCGCCGCACGTTGCAGCTCTCCCAGTACTTCGGAAATGGTGGCAAGGGAAGAGGCGACTAAAATGGCATAAAAAACAAAAGCGCCGAGATCGCCGCCGCTCATCTTGCCTGAGATCACATCACTGCCGCCCACCCATAACATGCCGGTAATGGCGCCAAAAACGATGACGATCACACCGGCAATTAAAGTGGCGCGTTGCTGAATGCGGCGACGGCCGATTTGGAAGGTTTTTTCAACTTCACCTGAAAAAGAGACTTTTTCTTCCGGCTCCCGGGTATAACTTTGCACCGTTTTAATATGCTCTATTGCTTCCCCGGCATAACTGCCGACATCGGCCATGGAGTCCTGGCTTTTTCTGGAGAGCTTTCTCACCTTGCGGCCATAAAAGAGGATAGGCACCAGGATAAAAGGCACTGAGGTCAACACAATCAACGTCAATTTAATATTGGTGGCAAATAACATCACCAGGGCGCCTAAAAACATCAGCGCACTGCGCAGCGCCATGGAAAAAGAAGAGCCGATAATACTTTGCAGCAGCGTGGTGTCTGTGGTGATGCGCGACATGATATCGCCGCTGCCGCTGGTTTCAAAGTAACTGGGGTGCAGGGTGATCACATGGTTAAACACCGCCAGGCGGATATCGGCACTGACCCGCTCCCCTATCCAGGACACCAGGTAGAAGCGGGCAAAGGTGCCTGCGGCAATCAGGACCGTGATGCCAAGGATAAAGAACACGGCATTTTTCAGCTGCTCCAGCGATTGCTGGACAAACCCCTGGTCAATTAACATTCTCACCCCCTGGCCCACAGATAACATCACGGCGGCGGTAAAAATAAGCACAATAATGGCGGCAAGGCCCCGTGCTTTGTAGGGGCGGATAAACTGAAGAAGCTCTAACAATATCGTAAGTTTTTTACCTTGCTTACCCGTTTGGACATCAGCGGGGGCTGATATTGTTGCTGAGGGATCTGACTGCATATTTTTCCTTATTTTTTGCCTGTAAAAAGCGGTAATACCGCTAGGGTCATTGAGAGTAACACTAAGGGACAGTGTACGCGCTAATTCACCGACAAAATAGCAATTATTGCCAGGCATTAGCCCAATAACGATTTGCACAAAGACACGGTTTCCTTAATCAATAAGCTGGCTTATATTATTGAGGTGATTTGCCAGTAATATAAGCCATTTACCTTGTTTTATTCTTTGCTTCGGGTAAAGGAGCGCCGGGTAAGGATAACCACTTTAAGTTCAGGAGTTTTATGAAATACCTTCAGTTAGGCAGCAGCCCGTTAACAGTCTCCCGCATTTGCCTGGGGACTATGACCTGGGGCGTACAAAATAGTCAGCAGGATGCCAACGATCAGCTCGATTATGCCCTGGCGCAGGGGATTAATTTTATTGATACCGCAGAAATGTACGCCATTCCCCCGAAAAAAGACACCTATGGCAAAACCGAGACCTATATCGGCAACTGGCTAAAAGTCAATCCGCAAAAGCGCAAAGACATTGTTTTGGCATCAAAAATTGCCGGGCCGGGGTTCTCTTATATCAGGGAAGGTAAGGCGATAACCGGCAAATCGGTTATTCAGGCGGTGGAAACCTCGTTAAAACGCCTGCAAACCGACTATATCGATTTATACCAGTTGCACTGGCCTAATTATCCCACCCCGCATTTTGGCAAGCACTGGCCGAATAATACTCACTACAGTGAATTTGATGTTGAGGCGCAACGCCAGAATATGCTGGATATTCTACAGGGCTTAGATGCCTGTATAAAAGCGGGCAAGATCCGCTATTGCGGCTTATCCGACGATACCCCCTGGGGGTTGAATCAATACCTGAAATTAAGTGAGCTGCATAACTTGCCGCGCATGGTGTCGGTGCAAAACGAATTTAGCCTACTGCACCATAAAGACTGGCCTTATTTAATTGAAAATTGCGCACATGAAGATGTCGCTTATTTGCCCTGGTCGCCGCTGGCAACCGGGTTGTTAACGGGGAAATACCTTAATGGCGCCCGTCCTGCCGGCACACGCTTTACTTTTATGCAGCGTCACGGCCTGTTCAGGGATACGCCGATAGCCAATGAAGCGGTAACCGCTTTTGTCGAGCTGGCCAAACAGCATGGTATTTCACCGGCGAAACTTGCCCTTGGCTGGGTTGATCAGGTTAACGGGGTAACTTCTACCATTATCGGAGCGACCAGCATACCCCAGCTACAAGAAAATATTGCCGCATTCGGTGAGCCTTTATCCGCTGAAATCCTTCACGATATTGACCAGGTATTGAAACGTTACCCTGCGCCGTTTTAATATCCGTTGGCTTTATTGCAATAACCCGGTTTAGGAAAGTCTCCAGGCACCGGGTCGCCATTTCCGGCGGGGGCTGTTGCGGCCCCTGTCAAAATTTTATCGGCTGTTTTAAGTCATTTTCTGTAATGGCCTGGATTTTTTTATTGGCTAAGGTCAATTAAACAATCGCTTTTTTTCTTTTTATTTAGCTGTTAAGCCACTCCTTCTCTTGATTGAATGATTTTTGGTCAAAATATTGCACTATCCATTTTGTCCCTAAAGAAACACAGGCAAAGCGGCTAAGCACGGTATTTTGACTCCTGCTCCGGTTTTATGACCCGTGTTTAACATTTAGCCCGGGACAGTCATATGTTTAAAACAGTTGCCGAATTGATGTACCGGTGCTGTTTTGTTGTAGCAAGAGGTAATGATGGCGGCGATTAAAATTCCCAGTATTGATAATCACAAGTTTGCAGTATTTAACAAAATGTCTCCCGGTTGTTCTTTGACTGTGCAGGTAAATGCGGCGCAAACCATACGTTTCTCCAGCCAGTTGATCGGTTATGAAATGGGCAGTTATTTGTTGATCACTTTACCTGCCGGGGCTAAAGATAAATACCACAATACCTTGATGGTGAGCGGATATGAAGTGGTGATCCGTGCCTTGCTCGATGGCGGGTTATGCCTGGCCTTTTCCTGTCCGGTAGAATCCCTGGTTTCTTACCCCCATGAATTTCTGGTATTAAGCTTCCCCAAACATATAGAAACCTGTCAGTTAAGAAAACATCCAAGGGCGGCAACTTGCATCAGCGCCATGATTGAAAATACCGGCTTCGAGCAGGTCCCTGTGATCAATGGTTGCATACAGGATATTTCATTAGGCGGCTGCTGTTTTGTCTTTGATATGCCCGCAAAAGTCAAAGATGTACATCATAGAAAACTTATGGTGAACCTGGGAGATCAACAACATAGTGTCGGCATGCTGGCGGGGGAGGTCAGAAATCAGCGTAAACAACAAACGAAAATACGTCTGGGGATAGCTTTTGACGAAACCACCAGCCAGGTGGCTGCGTTGTGCCGTCAATTACATGTCGACTTAGCCGCCTTACGTTAATTTCACCAAAACAACACAAATTGTCCGATAACCTGGATAAATATCTTAATGTTTCCCTATTCAAAATTGCTGCTAACATAAATTTCTCACAAAAATATCACGATAAAAGTTAATTTTTTTAACATTTATTTCACCGCAAATTCAAAAGGTTAAAAAAAAGTTAAAATCAATTTAAAATTATTTGAAATTAATCCTGAGGCCTCTGGGTCTTTTTAAATCGATTGAAGAGTCGAAATAGATCGACGGCGTATTTCAGGATGATGTTGAATGTTCAATAAAAGAAATTTTTCAAAATTACCTATATTCCCCGGTTTAGTTTTCACTTTACCCGTGTCGCTAATGTTATTGCCGGCACAGGCGTCAATATCAATCGTTATTGTTTTTAAATGACAAAGGTTTATGTCAACTCATTTGTTGATCGGCTGTGCTGCTGATAACGGCCTGCCGGTTGGGAAAATCAAGAATCGTTAATAAATAAGGAAGATACGATGAAAACTATTACAAAAAATGCCATCACTCGTGCCCTGGTTAAGTTCAATTTAGTTACTGCGGTTATTGCCTGTAGCACTTTCGCTCAAGCCGGAACGGTGCAGACGCTTAACTTTACCGACCAGCATGCTCCTAACTGGGGTATGCAGCAGTACGGCGGCTTTGCCGTAAGCCCGGGCTCAACGTTCAAAGTAGTGATGACACCTGATGCCGCTAAAGATTTAGACGGTGAAAGTGAAGTTTCCATGTATGTCAACTGGGACTCGGCGCCTGCTATTTTTGGCAGCAAGTTTGTTTGTTCTCCGTCACATGCATCGAACGATTATTATGCACAGGAAGTTTGCGAGTTAACGGTGCCGTTAGGGGTTTCAACCGCCCATGTTGGCATCAGTGGTTTTAGTTTCTTCGCCTATCACGATTTAACCATTACCCATGAAGCCCCAAAGGTAGAAACCTTCGCCGGGCCGATTGGCAATACCGAATGGGTTTACAAAGAGTTTCCAGTTACTCCGGGCAGAGGTTTTAAAGTTGAAGTGACCCCTATTATCGGCGACGACCACAGTGAAACCGATGTTTATGTGCAATTTGATTCACAGCCCTGGTATAACAACTACAGCTGTAAATCTATGCTGGCAGACGATTTGACCGACGTGTGTGAAATCATAGTGCCGGAAGGCGCCAGCAAAGCCGTTGTTGGTATCATAGGCTCTGGTTTCCACGTAAGCTATGACGCGAAAGTAACTTACTAGTCATTTGCCCCGGTCAGCGCTGCTTTAAGCACTGACCGGTGAACAAGTTGAGCTGGCAAGGCTATGCCTGTTTTATCAGCTCAGCTTGCCCATAAAGGTCTTAGCCAATAGAGCGACTAAACCGGGGCCGCTTTTCGGGCAACAATCTTCTGCAACAGCTTTGGAAAAAAACGTTTGATCCATAAAGCGTGCATTTCCATGCCTTTGCCTACGGCAATTTCCGGCTTGCCTTTTTTCCAGCCTTTCACTATTTTGCTCGCGGCTTGATGGACATCCATACCCGCCTGGATATCCTGATCCATTTTGCCAAATTCAGAGCCGTCGCCGTTTAACGCCTTGTTGGAAATATTGGTGCGGATAAAACCGGGAGTCACAGTAGAAACATAGATGTTTTCCCGGGCCACTTCCGCCCTGAGAGCATCAAAAAAGCCCATCATGGCATGTTTGGCGGCGCAATAGCCGGTGCGATAGGGCACACCGACTTTGCCTGCCACCGAAGCGGTTACCGAGAGGTGGCCGCTGCCTTGTGCCAGCATGATTGGCAGGACTAACTTGGTCAGGGCAATTTGCCCGAAAACGTCTACTTCGAATAAGGTTCTGTAGGTGTGCAGTTCGGAGTCCACACACAGGGACCGTTGGGAAATACCGGCATTGTTGAACAAAAAATCTATCCGGCCAAACTGACTTTGTGCTTCTTGTACTTTTTGCGCCATGACATCAAAGTCGGTCATATCCAGGACCAGCACATAAACATCTTCATCACTGGCACCCGCCTGCAAGCATAAAGCTTTGACCCGGTCGAGTTCGTCCCTGCGCCGGGCAGAAAGAATGAGTTTATGGCCGTCAGTTGCCAGCAATTGCGCAACTGCCTCTCCTATGCCGGATGAAGCTCCGGTGATCCAGCTTACTTGCCCTTTTTTCAATGCTGCTCCCCTTAGATTTTTATTATGTGATGCCTTGCTTTAAGGCATATGCTGCCTTGCCCGTTGCGGTAAATTATGCCTGTTTTATAGATGGTATCTTAATGTAAGTGTTTGAGGAATAAAATATTGCACGCAGTACATCGGCAGAGGCACGGGGGATTGCTTCTGCTATTGCAAGTGAGTCTATGACTTGAGGTTATTTTTTATTGATGTGCTGCGCCGCCAGGTATACGCCGGCGCCGACAAGAAGTGCTATGCCCCAGTTGCCGCCAATTTCATTTTCAAAAGGGGATTTTACTTGTTTTACCTGTTGTTGCTGGGCGCGTTTTCTTTCTGCCTTTCGCGGGGACGAATCTGCGGCGGCATTGCTGCCGATAAAACACACAAGAGTAAAGAAAATAATAAACAGAGTGTGCATCCATTTCATGTGAAATATCCTTTTTTGGCAAAGTTAAAAACGAAGCTTTTTCAATTTTTACCTACTTATATCAGCATAGTGGATGAGGTCATAACCGGTAATATTTTTTATCAATAGGCTGAGATTTTCCTACATTGTATTTCCTCTAATATTGTTATTTGTGTTACTGCTTGGTGTTTGCCGGCAGGGGGGAATATAAAAAATCAGGCCAAAAATTAAAGGGGAAGCATCCCTTATATACTCATTTAAAAGGCTTTGTTAGACTCGCTCGCGATACCTGGTTCGTATCATGATTTAACTCAAGGACGTAAAATGATTAAAAATGTATTGGCGATCTGTACGCTGATTTTTTCTGTCGGTTCATTGGCAGCTTTTAACCGGCGACAAAGGTAAGGGGTTAATTGCTGCCGGAAATTATGACAACCGCAGCATTAAATATGTTTCCTTATACCCGGCGGTGAACTGGAAACAGGTTGAAAATCATGCATGCCATACAAATCAATTGCTTACATTAACATCCCAAATCAAATACTGTATTTTTCATTATTATTAATGTGGTTTTTGCCGACAATAAGGCACATCAAGCCCCTTAAATTGCATCTACTTTTGAGCAATCACAACAGAGTCAGAGTCTAAAAATAAATTGTCGTCTTCTACAAGGCTATCAATTACCATCAGAAGGCGTTTGCTCGTCCGCCAACCCTTCAGTTTCATGCTCAAAATATTTTTCTGCAAACTCTATCAATATTTCCGCTAATTTATTTGTGTGGTCGTTATTGGCTGCCAGGTCCTCGACTGTTTGGGTCAGTAAACTTTCCAGCTCTTCAACCCGTTTTTCAAGTCGCTCTACTTTTTCTTCTAAGGCTGCTTCACTCATTAATTATTCCTTCCTCTGGTTGTTAGATGGTTTATTAAGCAAAGTTAGTCTATCAGCCGGAGGTAAGGGATTCAATTTGTTACCAGGGAGGGGAGCTGGTGTTGCATCCAAATCAAAGGAGGGTGATCCAGGCAGAGCATGTTAAAGAGGTTTTTAAGGTTGAAGTTGTTACTGGGGGCGCTGCGACTACCAAGGTAGCCGCTCGAGCTTGGTTTTATAAGTCAGAGCTTACAGGCTTAGGACTGATTTTCCGCTTAAGGGATTTTTTTAAGCTGACTTTAAATAAGTCAGCACCTTCAGCGGTTAAGGCAAAAGCTGCTGAGCCTTTAGGGCTGTTAAAAATATATCCTTCTTGCATTAGTAGCGCTATGGCGCCCGTGTGCTCACCTTGCTCTTCGGCTGTGCCGTCAACATCTGGGAATATATCAACAAAATGTATTTCTTGTTGCACAGGAAATTTGCTGGCTAAGTGGTTAAGAATAGCTACGGCAGGTTTTTCGAATTTTTCTAAATCAATACTCATTACCTTTCCTTCTGTTGGTGTGTATTCGTTTGGCAACAATAGATTACCAACACAAGGGAGGAGGTTCAACGCTTCAAGAGGGGAGCCTGATGTCACCGGAAGAAAGGCAATTGGTTTGCGAAACATCAAACAGGCTACCAGCCAAATATGAGCGCATGTATCAGGAATTAAGAGCAAGGCGAGCTTGGGCCACAAGCTGTCTCTCCTTGCTGATACGACTTTTATTGAGTTTTATCACTGTCTTTACCATGGAAAAATTACCAGGTTATTTTTCCCGTTTATTAGCGAACAACAGCTACCGACTTAATCTGTGCCCAGGCATGCTTGCCGGGCTCTAGTTGTAACTGGTGGACAGATTTTTGCGTTAACCTGGCAATAAAGTATTCGGCACCGCATTTTAACCGCACCAGCGCCATGGCTTCATCCTGGTCTTGGGAGATCTCTACTACTTCTACCGCTAAGCGGTTGACGATACTGGTATCGTCATGTGAGGCTAAAGCCAGGCTGACATCCCGGGCAAGTACCCGTACCCGGACGGATTGTTTCAGGGCATCACCGCCGTCGCGTACCCAGAGTTCGCCACCGTCAAAGGCGATTCGCACCAGGTGCCACTGGTTATCCCGCTCGGCTACTTCTCCGGTGATAATGACTCCGGTTTCTTCACCAAATTTCAGGGGTAAATCGATGCGGGACAGTACCTCGGTCAGGTTGCCCTGGGCCACCAGTTTTCCCTGTTCCAGTACCAGGATATGGTCCGCCAAATGGGCAACCTCATCCATGGAATGGCTGACATAAAAAATGGGAATGTCGAAGCTTGCTCTTAGCCGCTCCAGGTAGGGCAATATTTCCTGTTTGCGGGCGCTGTCCAGGGAGGCCAGGGGTTCGTCCATCAGCAATAATTTCGGCTGGATCAACAGGGCGCGGGCGATTGCCACCCGTTGTCGCTCACCGCCGGAAAGTTGGGCGGGATAACGTGGTAAGACAGGAGCGATGGCCATCACGCTCAATACCCGTTCATATAAGTCCTGCGAAAAAGGGACGCCGGAACGTTTGATGGCATAATCCAGGTTGGCCTTTGCCGTGAGATGCGGAAACAGGCTCGATTCCTGGAAAACATAACCTAAAGGGCGTTTATGGGTGGGTTTACAGTGGGATGCGCTTTGCCAGATATCTCCTTTTACGGTTAACTCGCCCGAATCCGCCGTTTCTAATCCCGCGACACAGCGCAGGAAAGTGGTTTTTCCCGAACCTGAATGGCCAAAAATGGCGGTAATGCCATTACCGGGCACGGTCACATCGACATCCAGTGAAAAACCATCGGCTTTGTCTCCCGGGTAAGCGAGTCGGAAGCTGGCTGCTATGGTGTTATCGGTTAAGGCGTTAGTTAAGGTATTAGTCAAGATCAGCCACCATATTTCATGCCTAAGCTCGCCTGTTTACGCTGAAAGCCATAAAGCCCGAGCAAGACGATAAAGGAAAACACTACCATGCCGGCGGCCAGGGCATGGGCCTGGGCATATTCCAGCGCTTCGACATGATCATAAATTTGCACCGATACCACCCGGGTTTCGCCGGGAATATTGCCGCCTATCATCAGCACCACGCCAAATTCTCCCACGGTATGGGCGAAGCCGAGTATGGCGGCGGTAATAAAGCCGGGTTTGGCCAGCGGCAGGACCACAGTGAAAAAAGTATCCCATGGTCCCGCCCTTAGGGTGGCGGCGGCTTCAAGCGGACGCTCGCCGATGGCTTCGATGGCATTTTGAATCGGCTGTACTACAAACGGCATCGAATAAAATATCGAGCCTATCACCAGTCCCCAAAAGGTAAAGGGCAGGGTGCCCAGTCCCAGGCTCTGAGTAAATTGGCCGATCACTCCGTTGGGGCCCATGGCCAGCAATAAATAAAACCCTAAAACCGTAGGTGGCAGCACCAGCGGCAGGGCGACGATGGCCCCTACCGGGCCTTTCCACCAGGATTTGGTTCGGGCCAGCCACCAGGCGATAGGGGTGCCGATGAGCAGCAATAATAGTGTTACGGTGGTTGCCAGGCGTAAGGTCAGGTAGATGGCGCCCATATCCGCTTCGGTAAAAATCATGATTTTATCTCCGCTTTTCTTTCCAGAGCCGGGGGGTGATAGCCGTAGGCCATGATAATCTTTTTGGCTTGCTCACTTTTGATAAAACGGAGCAAGGCTTGTGCCGCTTCGCTGTTTTCCCCCCGTTTAAGCAACACCGCATCCTGGCGGATAGGACGATGAAAATGATCAGGAATGATCCAGGCAGAGCCTTGTTTGATCTGGCCGTTAACTATAATTTGCGACAGGGAAACAAAACCGAGATCCGCATTGCCTGTGCCGGTAAACTGGTAGGTTTGCGCGATATTTTCTCCCTGCACCCACTTGCTCCGGGTGGCTTCCTTTAACGATAACTTTTCCAGGACTTCAACAGCGGCAAGGCCGTAAGGGGCCAGTTTGGGATTGGCCAGCGCCAGTTTATTATAAGCGCCCTGGCTGAGCACGCTTGCGTCTTCAACCTTAAAGTTCGGTTTGACGGACCACAGGGCCAGGGTGCCGATGGCATAGGTGAACCGGCTTTTCGGCACTGTGTAACCCGCCTGTTCCAGCGCCAGAGGTTTGGCCTGGTCAGCCGACAGCAGCACCTGAAAAGGGGCGCCGTGTTGGATTTGGGCAAAAAACTTGCCGGAAGCGCCAAAAGCGAGCCTGACCTTATGGCCGGATATCTGCTCAAACTCCTTGACGATTTGCTTCATGGGGGCGGTAAAATTCGATGCTGCGGCAACATGAATAACCTCTGCCGCTGCTAAATTGCTGACAAAGGTTAGCAACAACAAACAGCTTGCCTGGAGCAGGTGCATTAATTTACTTTTCATTAACTGGTTAACTTGTTGATATGGTCTGAAATAATCAGCCTGGTAGCGCTATATAATGCATGATAGCGGGCTGCTGCACAAGGATTGTCGGGGTTTCCCGGCTCGTTAGCGAATAAAATCCTGCTACCGGTCATTTTCTCCGACTCTTGTGGACATCATTTCGATAGTCCAATATCATGGGGCGCAATACAAAACTAACCTTTTGGTAACATATGAAAAGTAAACACTTGATTTTAAGCTCGGCGGTAGCACTCGCCTTGTCTCTGGCTGGCTGCAGCCAGTCAAACTCTCCAAGCGCCTCAGAAACATCTATCGCTAAAGCATCTCATTCAAGTCAAAATATTACCTACCCGGTGACGAAAAAAGTCGATGTGGTTGATGAGTACTTCGGCACTAAAGTGGTTGATTCCTACCGCTGGTTGGAAGACGACATGAGTGCGGAAACCGCTGACTGGGTGAAGGCGCAAAACAAAACCACCTTTAGTTACCTCAATAATATTCCTTACCGCGACAAAATTAAAACCCGCTTGTCTGCTTTATTGGATTATGAAAAAGTAGGCATGCCGTTCATTGAAGGGGATTACAACTACTTCTTTAAAAATGATGGCCTGCAGAATCAATATGTTTTGTATCGCGAAAAAGAGGGCATGGAAGCGGAAGTTTTTCTTGATCCCAATGCCTTTAGTGAAGACGGTACCGTTTCCCTGGCGGATATTGAATTTAGCGAAGACGGCTCGCTTGCGGTTTATCTGATCTCCGAAGGCGGCAGCGACTGGCGTAAAGCTCGGGTGGTGAATACCGAAACCAAAGAAGTGATTGAAACTGAGTTGGTTGATATTAAATTCAGCGGCATATCCTGGGTCGGTAACGAAGGTTTTTATTATTCAAGTTACGACAAGCCCGAAGGCAGTGAGCTGTCGGCAAAAACCGACCAGCACAAGTTGTATTACCATAAGTTAGGCACACCCCAGTCGCAAGATGTGGTTGTTTTTGGCGGCACTGCAGCCGAAAAACACCGTTATGTCGGCGGTAAGGTCACCAAAGACGGTAAATACCTGTTAGTTTCGGCATCAGTTTCAACTTCCGGCAACAAGGTTTTTATTAAAGACTTAACCAAAGCGAACGCTAAACTGATTCCTGTGGTGGATAACACCAATTCCGACACTGACTTTGTCAGCAGTAACGGTGACGAGTTATTACTGATCACCAACATGAATGCCGCCAATAAACGTGTGGTTAAAGTGAATGCCCTTAATCCGGCGCCTGAAAACTGGGTAGACGTTATTCCTGAGACGGAAAATGTCTTGTCTGTATCTACCGGTGGCGGCTATTTATTTGCTAAATACATGAAAGATGCCACCTCTTTTATTCAGCAGTATGATCTTGAAGGTAAGAAAATACGAGATATCGCCTTACCTGAAGTTGGCAGCGCCAGGGGATTTGACGGTAAAAAGACTCAGGATAAAATTTATTATTCCTTTAGTAACCAAAAAACACCCAGCACTATTTTCAGCCTGGATGTTGCCTCGGGTGAGTCTGCTGTTCACTTAAAATCAAAAGTGAATTTCAACAGCGATAACTTTGAATCGAAACAAGTTTTTTATACCTCAAAAGACGGCACTAAGGTGCCGATGATCATCACCCATAAAAAAGGCATTAAATTAGACGGCAGCAACCCGACCATTTTATATGGTTACGGCGGTTTCAATGTCAGCCTGCAGCCTAGCTTTAGCTCAACCCGTGCCGCCTGGCTTGAACTTGGCGGCGTTTATGCCGTTGCCAACTTACGCGGCGGCGGAGAGTATGGTAAGAAATGGCATAATGCCGGTACTAAGCTGCAAAAACAAAATGTCTTTGATGATTTTATTGCCGCGGCAGATTATTTGATCGAGAAAAACATTACCTCATCGGAAAAACTGGCGGTAATGGGCGGCTCTAACGGCGGCCTGTTAGTGGGTGCAGTGATGACACAACGCCCCGAGTTATTTAAAGTGGCGCTGCCGGCAGTAGGCGTATTGGACATGCTGCGTTACCACACCTTTACCTCGGGCGCAGGTTGGGCCTACGACTACGGTAAGTCTGATGATAACAAAGAAATGTTTGAATACTTGTTGGGTTATTCTCCGGTACACAATGTTAAAGCCGGTACCCAATATCCTGCTACCTTAGTGACCACAGGCGATCACGACGACCGTGTTGTTCCGGCGCATTCGTTTAAGTTTGCCGCCGAATTGCAGGCGAAACAGGCAGGGAGCAACCCGACGTTGATCCGTATCGAAACCGATGCAGGACACGGCGCCGGTACGCCTATCAGCAAAACCATTGACCAATATGCTGATATTTTCGGCTTCACCTTATACAACATGGGTGTGAAAGATATTTAATCAGCCGTGGAGAGTATTATTGTTATAGTGCTATCCATAGTTGATTGCTTTCTCATTTAAGAGAGGCGGATATCTAAAAAGGGATCTTATGGATCCCTTTTTTCTATCTGAAATTTCAATTCATGATGATTTTATTGGCTTATTATTGCCTTTGGATTCAAATGTGACTTTGAAACTTCTTTTTATTTTTGTCTAATAAAATGGTTTTGCACCAGGCAATTTAAATACCTTTGTGCCTTCACATGTGTAAACTTTAGCGGAGAAGCCAGGTCGGCAAACAACGGAATACCGCCGCCAAGAAGCACAGGGATAGTGGTGATAATCAGTTCATCTATCATATCCTGCTTCAGGAAGTTCTGAATGGTTACGCCACCGTCTATATACAGCTTGTTAAATCCCTGTTCGTTCAAATCCTTGACAATCCCTTTTAATTCTCCTTTCACTAAGAAGACTTTCTCTTCATAGCCCGACGGTACTTCAGTCATAGTATTGCTAAGGACAAAAACGGGTTTGCTATAGGGCCAGTCACAATCAAAACTTAGCACCGCCTCAAGGGTATTGCGGCCCATAACCAGGGCATCAATATTGTCGATAAAATCATTAAAACCCAGATCATCACCTTCAGGGTTGGGGATCTCATGCAACCAGTCGATCTGATTGTTTTTATCTGCGATATAACCATCAAGGCTGGTGGCGATATAGACGATGTTTGACATAGTAACTCCTGCTGTCTCTTTTTCACTTGGCAAAAATAGGGATTTCATATAATATTCTACAGTGTAGAATATCTAGTTTAACGAGGTGATGAAATGAATGTCAAGGACAAGAAGCGGGGACGGCCTGCCGGAAAAGGGGGGGGGTTGAGCAGGGAGAGTATCATAACGCAAGCTAAATCTCTGATGCTGAAAAACGGTAAAACTCCAAGTATCAGACAGTTAGCATCTTCACTGAATATTGATGCGATGGCAATCTACTACTACTTTTCGAACAAGGCGAGTTTGCTTGAAGCGATAACGGTTTCTCTGATTGAAGATATCTATGAACCCAAGGGCTCTGCTGACTGGCAAGAAGAATTGACGTTATTGTGCAAGAGTTATCTGGCGCTTCTTAGCGACCATGCCGGCTTGATGGAGACCATGTTATCCATGACAACCATAGGACCAGCCCAGGTATTTAGCAAACGTTTTTCGCTCGCATTAAAACCGCTTGCCCTTAATGAGCAGGATATGAAGGATGCACAGGATCTGTTGGTGGATTACTTGCACGGTTATGCCCTAGCTATGCATTGTTGCAGTGAACCAGGACAATTAACGATTGAGCAGCTAGACGGCCCGCTCAAATTTTATATGGGGGCGCTAACAAGTAAAATGACGGTGTTAGCAGCTTGATACTCTCTATTTCCCGCTAATTAAGTTTCGAAACCGTAGCAGGCCAGAGAAGAGGTGATGATTACACCGTTTTATTGCTTGAGTTATTGCTGCCGGTGCCGGGCGGGTCATCCTTTATTGCCATCAAGATGGCACCACGTTCAGCAAAATCGGAAGCACTCCAGAGCATTAGGGGGGAGTCATAATGGCCTCTCAGTAATCCGAGGTAGGCCAATATCATCAGGGTAGGCACGGTGGCCGCTCCCAGATCGCCGTAACTGTCAGCCGGATGTATCATGGTAAAGTTTTCATCTATATTTGGGCTGTTGCGGCTTAAGGCGATACCCCATTCTTTACCATTGGCGTGTTCGCCGTTAAAGCTGGAGAAAACCGTTTTTACCGGTTGCTTTATTCCCGCCAGGGCCGTTCGTATAGCGCTGCTCAGGCCATCCCCCAGGCAAACTTCTTCGCTGTAGATATGGCCGGGTTCATCCGCAAATCCCGGCGGACCCAAGGTGATTTTATTGTTTTGAACCTGGCTTAAAGCAAAAAATGCCGCCCCTTCACCGGGAACAAAACCGTCCATGCTGCTAGCGGTCAGTAGCCTTTGTTGCTGATCAAGTAAACCCAGTTGCATTAAA
This sequence comes from Thalassomonas sp. RHCl1, assembly GCF_947387555.1. Taxonomy (GTDB): domain Bacteria; phylum Pseudomonadota; class Gammaproteobacteria; order Enterobacterales; family Alteromonadaceae; genus Thalassomonas. The sequence continues at coordinate 136,249 of NZ_CANDNZ010000013.1, read as the reverse complement.
TCTAGATAAGAATCTACGCCGCCGATAAGTACAGTGTCAGACGCGCCCGACTCTATCATTGCCTGACCCGCCTGAAAAGCGGCAATCCCTCCGGCCCTGCCAAGACGAAAACATCGGCTGGCGCCAAAGTCTATGATGTCTGCACACTCCCGGGCGATATCTAACAGTAAGGCATTACCATCAAGGTCAGCGGCCATATTGTGCTCTGAGGGCAGCGCCAGCATCAGCGGCAAAGGTCGGACACAATCCAGCTGGCTATGAACCTGGAAAATAGCAACACAGGCCAGTTGGATCAGCTGCCGGTAATAAGCCGATTTTCCCTGGTTGCCTGATCCGGTTAATGCAGCCAGGCACTCGGGAGGCACAAGGGCCATTTTAAATGGCTGGTAATCTTTAGATAGAATATCGGTTTCCTGATATTGACAAATACCTGCGCGGACGGCGGCACTCACCGCAGGTGCACCTATGCCAAGCGGATTGATCATGCCACAGCCGATAATGGAATATTGCCTTGCCATTATGTGTTTAATCTAACAGGTTTGTCATGAGCTGCCACAGGATTCTTATTTAGGTTAATGGGTTGCACTCATAAGCATAGTTGATTGTTTTGCGGTGAAATTAAAATGATTCTTAAGCGGGTAGAATTTATTGCAAGAGACCTTAGTATTCCTGTGTGCATGGTGTCCGCTACTTTTCATTTCCGTCAAAAATGGCAAGATATACAATGCAGCTAATAATATTTTTATTTTGAAATATAATATACAAAAGTACGGTCGGATGAGGCGGGGTTAATCATAATTTGAATAAGACGAGTGTCATATTAGTGTCATATTAGTGTCATAAAAGTAGTGTATTTTGTCGGCTCTTTTAAATCTCTCCCCTCTTTCTCGGGTAGCGAAATTATCAGACGATTATTTTATCGGGCATAGTTTCAAAAAATAATCGCCCCTTTAGACAAGATTAACATTAATCACGTTATAAATTTTAAACTGTAATTCTCTTTAATTCTGAACTTAATGAGACTGTTGATTGTGCGTAGCATATATAGGTAATAAGCATTGAAAACCAAAGTCGGCAAGTGGCTGGTTGACGAACAAACGCGAACTATTATCGCTGGCGAGGAAAGAATAGAGCTAAACTTGGCAAGTTTTAAACTGTTGCAACTTTTTATCTCTTGTCCTAAAGAAGTCGTTCCTTTATCTAAGATAAAGGAACAGGTATGGCAAACCGAATTCACCACAGATAACCTGGTATATCAAACCATCCGGGGTTTGCGAAAAGCCCTGGAAGGAGAGGGTGCACAAAGTTATATCAAAACAGTTCCCCGCCACGGCTATCAGTTATCGGTGAAAATAGAAAAAGTATCAGAAATACTTTCTTTGGCAGAAGAAACAGGAGAACTGCCGGCAACAGGGCAAGCACAGGAAAAGAAAGCGGATAAGCGACTATTTTTCACTACTGGCCTGTTTTATAAGATTATGATTATTATGGTGATAATCATCTTGTTTGCCATGTTATGGCTGACAACCACCATCCGGGAGCAAGCGACTGATAAGCCGATAGACAACCCTAATAATGGTCACTTGCTTGTTATTTCGCCAGTTGCCGGGATAAGTGAAGCACAAAACAAGGCGTTTAAGCGCTATAGCCAGAGCATTAAAGAAGATTTAAAGTTATCTGAAGAAAGTTCATCCAACACGGTAAATCTGCTGTCAAAATTAGCTCGCTCGGGCAAAGAAAATAAGTTGGTTGTGCAGTATATGCCACAAAGAAATGCTGTCTTAAATTTAGTATTTACCGGCCAGGCTTCACGTTTGGTGCATCTGTCGATAACTGCACTGGATAAAACGTTGTTTGAACAAAAGCATACGCAGCCCTATCAGCAAATGCTGGACATTTTTAATGAACCAAACATTAAGTATGAAAAAGCAGGTATTACCGGGCTGTTAACCGAAGTTAAAGAAATCAAAGCGTTGCTTTCTTTAACTTATAGCCCGCCAGCACGTTTGCAGTCGGCACAACAAACTATTCGCCGGAGCATAGAAAAAAACAGCCTCAATGAACAACAAAAACAGGCAAAATATTATTTTATCGAAGCCTTATATGCTTTTTATAAAATAGAGCACTACAGTAGCCAACGTTTATATACAGGCGTTAATTACTTATTGAAAAATTACAGCCAAAGCAATTTTTCAGTGGTTGCGGCTGCGTTATATCTGGCGCATTCAGGTCACAGCCAATTAGCCTATCAGCTATTGGAAAATCAACAACAAGACAGTTTTGTTCAGGCCATCAAAGGCATGTTGCAGTTAAGACTGGGTGAAACTTATTTGGCATTAAACCATTTTGAAGCCGTATATAAAGTGGACAAAGCTTTTGAGGACAATACTGCCTATTATATCTGGCTGTTAAAGAAGTATAAGCAAAACGCTAAACTTGAGCGGATATACTCAGATCTGGAGCAAAGTGATTATATCGGTAACGATCTTTATGACATGCTTTTTAGCTGGTTACTTTCTCAAGGTAATTTTTCTGAAGCGATAAGTTTTATTGCCCGCTACGATAGGGTCATGGGTTGTAGTGACGGCTTATACAGTGCGATGGCACTGTTGAATAATTCTTTGATAAATCAAGAAAAAGCAATGTTATGGCAATCTCAGGCTACTGCCGTCAACAATAGAAACCGTCATATTCCATGGTTAGCTTATGTCAGGGCATTATATAATAATGATCTGGCATCATATCTTAGCTGGTATCAGTCATACATCAAAGATGTGATAGGACAGGAAAGCCGCATGCATTCGCTTATTATTACCCTAATGGCGCACCTGGTGTTAGGCGAATATGAGCAAGCAAACGAATTATTAACGACGCTGGAAAAAGTAAAAATAAATCATTTTGACCCTGCTGTCGTCGTCATTATCAAGGCGCTGGTACAAAGTCATATCGCCAAACAACAAAACCAGGCAATAGATGACGTAATTGCCGATATAGAACCTCAGGTAAAAGCATTTAAACTGCTGCAAGGTTCACTGATCAGACAGGTATTGGCCAGTTATTTTATGCTTTCCAGAGATTTTGATGAAGCAGAAGTTCATTTACTGGAGGGTTGTAAGGCAAATCCTGCGCTTTGTTTAGGTTGGCAGCATATCTCCTTGTTTAAGCCTGTGATGCAAACCGATAAATTACAAGCGGCTATCAAACAGGCGAATAAAGCCATTAAAGACAATCAAGACAAACTGACTCAACTTAATAGTCAGGTGACACAATTGTGCCCTGCAGCTAAGCAGTAAATAACAGTGTCATTTCATTTACTATTTTTAGCTTTTCATGAGCAGGTAGGAGTTGTTTAATGAGTAAATCTTGTATACTAAGTGATGATCTCTGGAGTTAAAATATCTATCTGATCAGGTAAGTATTGTCGCTATTTACCCGATATCGGCTATTTTATCCTGTTAATGATCGCGACGGGTTTGCTGATAAACATTTATCCCGGCCCGTATCATCGAATTTTTCCGCTGAAGAATATGACTGAAAAAAATACTAACTTTTGTCCCAAAAGTGGCGGGATAATTTGTTGTGCACGGCATTAAAGGAAATAAGATTGAACAACACAGTAGGCAAGTGGCTGATAGACGAACAGGGCCATTGTATTGTCAGTGGTGATGAAAAGGTAGAGCTTAATCTCGCAACCTTTAAATTATTACAGCTTTTTGTATCTTGCCCGGGCGAAATTATTTCTTTATCTAAGATAAAGGAAGAAGTCTGGCAAAATGAATTTACGACTAATAACGTGGTATATCAAACCATACGTAGCCTGCGTATGGCGCTAGAAGGGGACTCGGGAAAAAGTTATATCAAAACGGTGCCCCGTCACGGTTATCAACTATTAGCCAAGGTTGATGACCAAGCGGAAAGCTTTGTTCCGGCGTTGTCTGGTGATGAAAAGATGGAGTCACCTGCCGTACCACAAGAGTCAGCAGGTATTACCGGCCTGGAAAGCAATAAGCTAAAGACACGCCGTTGGCGCCTGATGTTGGCCATTATCGCAACCATGGTAATCGTTATGGTAGCCGTTATCGAGATTTTTTGGGTCGCAAACATAAGCCAACCGAAAAATAGTATAAGTCCAAGCAAAGGCCAGTTAATCATTATTGATGATATTGTCGAGATCAGTGAACAACAAAGTCAAACATTCAGGCATTATCAGCAAAAAGTTGTCCTCAATTCAAACATGGAAAAAACAACCTTATCCAGTGCCGAAAATTTACTGTCAAAATTGGATCAGATGGGGGACAAACATAAACTAGTCGTGCGATATTTGCCGGTTGAAAAAGCCATTTTAAACCTGGTGTTTGTTGGTAAACCCTCGCGCCTGGCGCATTTGTCTGTTCAGACGCTCGATAAAATAACCCGGGAAGCAGATCTGGAAACATTTACGCATCATTTATTGGCTGTTTTTGACGACCCTATGTTGGACAAGGGAAATTCCGGTATTGCCGGGTTGTTAAGAGAAAACCAAGCCGCTAAGGCTTTAGCTTCTTTATCATTTGGCCAAACGGAACGTTTACAGATTGCCCGTCAGTCGATCCGGGAGGCAATTGAAAAATACAGCCTGAACGAGCAACAAAAAAAAGCCAAGTATTACTTTATTGAAACCTTATATGCCTTCTACCAGATTGAAAGTTTCGATGACAAACAGTTGCATACCGGTGTTAATTACCTCTTATCCCATTACAGCCAAAGCAATTATTCCCTGGTTGCGGCAGCGTTTTACCTGGCAAATAAAGAAAGCGTCTCCATTGCCTTTCAGTTGCTGGAATATCTTGAGCAAGATCCTTTTGTCACTTACATCCAGGGATTATTACACTACGAGCTTGATGAATTAACATCGGCGTTAAAACACTTTGAAAAGGTTTATCGCCAGGATAAAGACTTTCAGGATAATACCTATTTTTACCTTGAGTTATTGTTGTCAAGTAAGCGCAGACAGGAATTTGGCCAAATTTATACCGACTTAAAACATGAAAATTATATTTCAACCAACATTTATTATCTGTTTTATAACTGGCTGCTTATGCAGGGGGACTTCCCGGAAGCCATCAATTTACTTTCCCGTAATCTTGACAAGTTAATTTGTAATGATGACCTCTATGGTGCAATGGCCCTGGTCAATAATGCCCTGGCTAATCCAACACAGGTTGATAAGTGGCAAGGGCTGCTTAGCTCGGTAGAAAGCAGGGACTGGCGCCCGCCATGGCTGTTTTATGTCAGGATGCTCAACGAAAACAATCTGCACGCATATGCGCCATGGTATGAAGAGTACCGTCAAGGCGTGTTAGGACAGGACAGCTTTATCGACCCCATTATTTTTGCCTTCACCGTCCGGTTAGCTTTAGGTGAATATGAGCAGGTTGATGCTGCTATGGAAAAGCTCGAACAAGCCTGGGCAAGCTTTAACGAGCCCGCTGTTATAGAGGTTGCGAAAGTGGTCTTAAAAAGTCAGCTTGCCAGGCAGCAAGGAAAAAACATAGACGATTTACTTGCATCTGTAGAGGAGCAAGTCATAGCGTTACAGTGGGATGAAATACCTTACATTAACCAGATACTTGCGAGCTATTATATTCTTAGTGATGATTTTTCCTCCGCAGAGGTTCATTTAATTGATGGCTGCAATAAAAATCCGGCAATCTGCTCCGGCTGGCAAAATATTCCCTTGCTTGCCCCGATAATGCAAACCCAAAAATTGCAGCTGTCCCTAGAAAAAGCAGAGCAAGTGATTAGAGAGAATCAATCCAGGCTTACCGCGCTTAATAGCAAGGTTGCAGCTAGCTGTCCGGCTTTATGATAAAAACATAACAGGGTATAAAAATAAAGAAATTTTAGTTTCTGAAAACTTCTGAATACTCCTTAATTCGCTGGTTTTTGCCTATCAACTCCTTATGCTGACTTCATTGATATATGAAGCACGTCACAGGAGAAGTTGAAAGATGAACATTAAGATAAAAAAGTTACCCCAGTATGTTGCTATCATAGTGCTGGGCGCGGCAGTAACAGGTTGTGGAGGTTCATCATCTGCAGATGAGCAGCCGCAACTCATTACCCCCAAAGCCTTGATACAATCAACAGGGACGGAAACATCAGCCGGAACATCCAGCACTTCCACACCTGCGGTAACGGCGACAACACCTGAAACAACGACACTGACAACAGAAACAGATATTGAAGTGCTGGCACAAGTTAAAGCTATAGCCGATAAGAATACCGCGACCATATGGCCAGGTTTCGATTATGCGAGTATCGCCCAGTACCTTATCCGCCAGGAAAGCGTTTCCAGGCCCGTCAGTGGCTTTATCGTTAATCCGGTTAACGAGATCGAAGGCGGGCAAATATTGGGAGAAAACGAGAACTCAGGCTTATCCGCCTGGCGTTACGACGGAGATTTGTTTGCAGCATTTGACAATAGAGCTGACAAGCAACATAGCATGGATAATCATATTTATGTCGTTTCAACCTATTATAAATCTGACAAAGATAATATCGCTACCTTTGTTGGTAATGCCTTTACCTTGCATCAAAATAACCACTGGCCATCGCTGGCCAATCGCGATTTTAATGATGCATATCCCTTAACCGAGGAAGTTTTAACCTTAAAGCTGCTAAGTCTGGAGTTACTCAAAGCATTTCCTCAGGTCTTAGTCCGAGAAGGGAAAAAGCCATTTTGGGGTACAGAAAAAGCACCGCTACTATTAAATGTTGAGCAGTTAAAAGATATTTTGGCACAATATGTTGCTGTGCGTCGCGAAGAGATCTCTCTAGATAGCAGCATGTCCTTAGCAGGCGGATTATCATCTTATTACGAGGCTAAACTTGGCAGTCAACATTTTCTGATCACCACTTTAGAGCGGGTTTTAGTTGCCTCAGAAAAACAAAAAACTTATGTGTCTGAAGATCTTTTCAGTAAAAAATACAGCCCGTTAACCGGCTTTGCATATTTTTATTCGGGCATGTTTGCAGAAACCGGCGCCGCGGTTATCGATATATTAAAACAGCTTGGTTATGATCTCAGGCAAATAGAGCAAGGGACATCACCTTACGATGCTGCGAAAGAGCTATTATCTTTATCTGAAGTTGAATTGGATCAAGCGCTGGAAAAAGCCAAATCTCATGAAAATTGGTCTGCTATCGAGCAGCGCGCCGCCGAGCTCTCCGTAATAATCAATCAAGTTTCCTCTTCCTGATACAACATTTATTTTTAAAACAAATCAGAAATCCAGGGCAGGGATGCCTGACAAACAGTTCGAAAGCAATCACTCACACCTTCCTTATCAGAATCTTTAAGCATTTGATTTTATCGCAACTGGTCGCCCGGATATTTAATATGTACACGCCAGGTTGAATTCAAGTTATTTAATGGGTAAACCATGACTTCTTGCTGGTAGCGCAATATTCATCAGCTTGGTAATTGTCAGTTAGCCTTTATAAGTTTCTGCACTTGTCCCTGATATTTGTCATTGTGCATTGTAATAGTGAAAGCCTGCCATCACTTGTTGGCGGCCAGCCCAGGTTTTTATCAGTGATATCATTGTGATCATTTACTGTTTAGCTACAGACGAAAATAATACAGGTTTCCTATGCTATAGGATAACGGGATCGCCCTGTTCCCGAGTGCTTCTATTGCATAGCGTAAAGTCTTTATAGTCCTGATGTTTTTATCTTGACGACGACAGCAACACAATCACTTAAAACGATTATTTAAAATAATAATATTATCCGTGATACCGAAAAATGGCTCAGAAGTATAAAAACGGTTTTTTCCCTTAAGTTGCAAACCATGCCTTTCCCCCGGCCTAGCATAATCGCACAATAAAAACAGGGAAAAGCCAATATAACAAGTGGTGGTCCCACCTCTTACCAAGAAAGTAAACCTGCATATATTTTGAATATAAATTCATTGTACTGAATAGGCACCTTGCCGGCCACCTGGAAAAGTTCAATACCATTTAGCTGCCAAACCTAGCTCAAAAACAGAATTCCCTATCATAAATACCTGTGGCTTTCTACCCCCTAGTAAGACGAAAAAAGAAAAATAAAGATCTCTGAAAAAGATTTGAGAGTAATAAATAAACAGATCTCACTTTTATCATGAATAATCGATGCTCTTTTTAGCGGTACCTAAAAGTACCGTCTTGAAATTACGTCAATGCAGAATTTGACGGTAGCAGTTTTTAAGCGTGGTAAAGTGAATGTCTACATTGAATAGATATACAGAAAATGAAATTGAATCAGCATTCAGCTGTTTGACTTTATTGATGCAATTACATTCAGTTCCGGTGACTGAATACAATATCAGTGAAAATACCCGGTTATCTTTTAAGGTTCAGTTAAAACATTTCAGTAGTGCCCAAAAGATTTCCGCCAAGCTCAGCAAGCTGACACAAAAAAAACTGAGTAAAGACGACCTGCCTTTGGTGTATCGTGATAAGTCCGGCAAATTTGCACTCCTGGTTAAATTATCTCAGGAGCATGCCTTAGTGCAATTCACCGACAAGCCAACCCCGAGTCAGCTTTCCCTGGAGGCACTGCAGCAAAGCTGGGGCGGTGAGGTCATTACCCTGGCCGGACCGGCGATGCGCTTTGATGTCAGCTGGTTCATTCCTGAATTCATTCGCCATCGTAAGCTTTTCAGCCAGGTGATCCTGTTTTCCCTGATGTTGCAGCTGCTGGCCCTGATCACGCCGCTCTTTTTTCAGGTGGTCATGGATAAAGTACTGGTGCATCAGGCGCTGGCTACCCTGGATGTGCTGGTGATGGTGCTGATTGCCGTCGGCATTTTCGAAGTGGTACTCAAGGGGCTTAGGGAATATATCTTTGTCCATACCTCCAGCCGGATTGATATCGGCCTGGGCATAAAGCTCTTTCGCCATCTGCTGGGCTTGCCGTTAACCTATTTTAAGCAGCGACAGATCGGCGCCATCATTACCCGGGTGCAGGAGCTGGACAGTATCCGTGATTTTCTCACCGGCTCTATGCTGACCCTGACCGTTGATGTGGTATTTACCTTGGTTTTTTTTGCGGTGATGTACTGGTTGTCTCCCTTGCTAACCTTACTGGTATTGGCGACCTTACCTTTGTATTTCCTGGTGGCTAAGTACAGTACCAAACCGCTGCAGGAGAAAATCGAACGCCAGTTTCAAACCTCAGCCGCCAACAGTGCCTTTTTAAATGAAACCGTCAGCAGCAGCGAAACCTTAAAAAGCCTGGCGATAGAGCCAAAAATGCAGCGCCGCTGGGAAGCGCAAACCCAGGAGATGGTTCAGGCCGGTTTTAATACCCAGGTGATTAATAACCAGATTTCACAAACCGTGACCTTATTGCAAAAGCTGACCTCCGTCGGGGTGATCTGGATAGGGGCCAATATGGTGATGTCGCTGGAAATGACCATAGGTCAGCTGATTGCCTTTAACATGATGGTCTCCCATGTATTGCAGCCCATCGCCAAGCTGATTGATTTGTGGCAGCAATTTGTCCAGACCCGGGTGGCGGTGGACAAACTTGGCGACATGCTGAATTTGCCGGTGGAGCAGGAGCAGGGCAAGCGGGTGCCGGAGGTACCGCTGCGCGGCGATATCCATTTTCATAACCTGGGTTTTAGTTATCAAGCCGATGGCAGTGAGCCGGTTATTCAGTACTTAAATCTGACGGTACATCCCGGGGAAAGCATAGGTATCGTGGGTCCGTCGGGCTCGGGCAAGTCGACCCTGACCCGGTTATTAATGAAACTCTATACCCCGCAGCAGGGAATAATCCTGCTTGACGGCATGCCGATGGACAATCTTGATCCGCACTACCTGCGCAGTCAAATCGGCGTGGTGCTACAGGAAAACTACCTGTACAACCGCAGTGTGCGCGACAACATTGCCTTAAAAAGCCCGACTGCCAGCTTAGATGAAGTCATCAAAATGGCGAAACTGGCGGGGGCCCATGACTTCATCCTGCGCTTGCCGCTGGGTTACGACACCTTACTTTCTGAAGGGGGCGAATCCCTGTCCGGCGGCCAGCGCCAGCGTATCGCCATTGCCCGGGCACTGATGGGCAACCCGAAACTCTTGATTCTCGATGAAGCCACCAGTGCCCTGGACGACGAATCCCAGTCGCTGATACAGGCGAACATGAGTGAAATCTGCCGTGGCCGCACCGTGATCACCGTTGCTCATCGTTTGAGCACAGTCAAACATTGCGACCGCATCATCACGCTTGAGCGCGGACAAATCACGGAAACGGGTAACCACCAAGAATTACTGGCTTTAGGCGGTACTTATGCCCGCCTGTGGCAGCTGCAACTGGATCTAAACGAGGAGGCAGCCTGATGCTGTTAACACATCTTAAGACCGCCCGTCAGGCGTTGAAGAGTCAGTGCAACGAGCCGGCAAAAATGACCTTAAGCCAACGGGAATATGAATTTCAGCCGGGTTACCTGGAAATTGTCGAACGCCCGCCCGCGCCCTGGACCAAGCGATTAGCAACAGGTATTACCTGCTTGTTGCTTGCTATCTTAGCCTGGTCGGTTATCGGCCGGCTGGACATTCATGCCCAGGCCAGCGGTAAACTCATCGTCAGCAGCAACTCGAAAGTAGTGCAGGCGGCAGAGCCGGGAGAGATCACCACCATCAATGTTGCCGACGGCCAGCAGGTCAAAGCCGGTGAAGTCTTGATCAGCCTGAATCCGGTGGGGGTGCAGGCGGAGATACGGGAGCTGCAGGAGCAATTTACCTTTCAGCAACTGGAAAGTGCCCGCTTACAGGCCTTGCTCACACAAACACCGTTAGAGAACTTTATTGCACCAGACAGCGCCAGCGGGCAGCAGGTCAGCACGGCCCGTGCCTTTTTAACTAGCGAGTGGCGGGATATCAGCACCCAGCTGGACAATTATGCCAGCCAGCTCAAGGTCAACGAGGCCGACCGCCAGGCAAGACAAAACGAGCTCAATGAACTGGAAAAGCTGCAAAGCAATGCCCAGCGGCGCCTTGAAGCCAGTAAAACCCTGGCGGACGTCAAACAGTTTGCCTTGATGGAGCTGCTGCAGCTGGAAAGCGAGCTGCTGGAAGTGCGCCGCCTGTCGTCGGAAAAACAGGGAGAATTTGATGTGCTTGCCGCCCAGGTCAAGAGCCTGGAAAACCAGCGGGATAACTTTATCGCCAAAACCCGCCGGGAAAACCTGGAAAAGTTGAGCCAGTCACAGGGCACCCTGGCAGTGCTGAAACAAAAACTGGTACAGGCCCGGGAAAAATACCGTCAGCACAACCTTATCGCCCCGGTGGACGGCGTGGTACAGCAGCTGGCGGTACACACCTTAGGCGGCGTGGTCCAGGCGGCGCAGCAGTTGATGGTGATTGTGCCGGATGAAGTGCCGCTGGAGGCGGAAGTTATGGTGCTTAATAAGGACGTGGGGTTTGTATATGCCGGCCAGGGCGTGGAAATTAAAATCGATGCGTTTCCCTATACCCGCTACGGCACCATCAAGGGGGAGGTGGCGCATATTTCCCGCGATGCCGTGGAAAATGAGCAGTTAGGTCTGGTGTTCCCGGCAAAAGTGTTGATTAACAGCAGTACTATCCTGGTGGACGACAAGCAGGTGCCGTTGCAGGCGGGCATGAGCATTAACGGTGAGATCCGCACCGGTGACCGCCGGGTGATTGATTACTTGCTCAGTCCCATTCAGCAATATCAGTCTGAAGCCATGGGAGAGCGCTAATGAGTACCTTAACCTCAACTTATTTACAAAATGAGCAAAATAACAGCCCTGAGCAAGAAATTAGTCCTGAGCAAGAAGTTCGCCATGAGCAAGAGAGTCGCCACGGGTCAAGGGTTAGCACCGGCGATGAACAAAAGCTGGCACTGGACGCCCTGGTATATGCCGCACAAAGTTTTGAAATCAAAGCAGAAGCCGCACAGCTGGCCCATCGCCTTGGCAGCGAACGCCTGGGGGAGTTTGACTTAAGCCGTTGTGCAAAATGGATTGGCCTGCGGGCCCGGAGTGAATTTTGCGATCTGGCCAGGCTGGAACGTTTGCCTTTACCGGCGTTAATCAAGACCCGGCATGGCTGGCAAACCCTGTTGGAAATCAACGGCGATGAAGTCAGGTTATACGCCCCGGATATCAAAGACGAGTGCATTGTCTCTATGGCAACACTCAATGATATCTGGCAATGGCAGGTGCTGCTACTGGCGCAGCCGAGGCAGGCAGAGCGTCAGCGTAAATTTGGTCTTACCTGGTTTATCCCGTCAATTACCAAACATGCGGCGCAGTTTAAAGGCGTGATTATTGTCTCCTTGCTGTTACAGCTTATTCCTTTGGTATCGCCGCTGCTGTTTGAAAACGTGATTGATAAAGTGCTGGTAAGCCGCAGCCTGTCGAGCCTGCAGGTGCTGGGCATTGCCATGCTGGCGCTGGCCATTACCGAGCCTTTATTCGCCTTTATCCGCTCCTGGCTGTTTACCAATTTGGCCAGCAAGGTCAACAGTGAATTGTCCAGCCGTTTGTTTGAGCATTTGGTGGCATTGCCGCTGAGTTATTTCCAGCAGCGCCAGAGCGGTGAAATCATCGCCCGGGTGCGGGAAATGGGGCAAATCCGCCAGTTCCTTACCGGCTCTGCCTTAACCATGATATTAGATTTGGCCTTTATCGGCTTGTTTATCGCGGTGATGTTTGCCTACAGCGCCACCCTGACGTACCTGGTGCTGGGGTCGCTGGTCGTTTACTTCCTGTTCTGGCTGGCGGTGGGGCCGATATTACGCGCCAAAGTCACCAAGGAATATGAGCTGGGGGCAGAGAATACTGCGTTTTTAACCGAGGCGGTCACCGGGGTAGAAACCATTAAAACTACCGCCACTGAAGGGCGCTTCCAGCAGCAGTGGCAACGTCAGCTGGCGGATTATGTCCGGGCACTCTTCGGTGCCCGTGTGGTAGGGATTTTTGCCGGGCAGGGCATTGGCCTGGTACAGAAAATCACCTCGGCATTGCTGCTGTGGTGGGGGGTAACGCTTGTGATGGAAGGGGAGCTCACCCCGGGTGCTCTGGTGGCCTTTAATATGCTTTCCGGCCATGTGACCCAGCCGATTTTACGCCTGGCCCAGCTGTGGCAGGACTTTCAGCATACCCTGATTTCCCTGAGACGCATCGGCGATATTCTCGATCATGACACCGAAAGCGGCAGCCAGGGCATGGCATCAATCCCGACCCTGCAAGGCAGCGTCAGCTTTCAGGGAGTGCGTTTTCGCTACAGCGCCGACGGCCAGGAAGCCCTGCAAAATCTTAACCTGGATATTAAACCCGGTGAGTTTATCGGTATTACCGGCCCGTCCGGCTCGGGCAAGTCTACCTTAACCCGACTGCTGCAACGCCTGTATGTGCCGCAACACGGCCAGGTATTGGTTGACGGCATTGATTTGGCGATTGCCGATCCGGTGGCGCTGCGCCGCAACATGAGCGTGGTGTTGCAGGAAAGCCGCCTTTATAACGGCACCATCAGCGAAAACATCAAAATCTGTGTGCCCGAGGCGACAGACGAACAAATTATCGAAGCGGCCACCTTGTGTGGCGCCCACAACTTTATTGCCGAATTGCCCCAGGGATATCAAACCCAGGTGGGGGAGCGGGGTGCGCGCCTGTCCGGCGGTCAGCGTCAGCGCATCGCCCTGGCCCGGGCGTTGTTAACCAACCCGGGGATTTTATTGCTCGATGAAGCCACCAGTGCCCTCGATTATGAATCGGAAGCGGCGGTGATGAGCAATATGCAGGCAATAACAAAGGGAAGAACCGTAATAAGCATAGCGCACAGGTTAAACACCCTGCGCCATGCAGACAGAATTCTGGTGATGGACAAAGGCCAGATTATCGAACAGGGAAGCCATGAAGCATTGCTGGCACAACAAGGCTTATACGCCAAGTTATGGCAGCAGGAAGCATCTTAGACAAATGAATAAGGCAGGAAAAAATGATAAATGATGAAATCATAGTAACTGGTGAAGGACAGTCGGATACTGAAACAGATAACCGACAAAGCGAATCCGTTGGCCAAGCTCAGGAAAGATCTGCACTTGAAACATTTTTAAGTGAATTTAACTGGGATGAAGTGAAAGTTGCAGCACAAACCGTTATAGGGTTTGAACAAGGGGAAGCTGCAGCCATTGTTGATACGCTAAATAGCGCGGGCTTTGATGATAATGACGGGGCTTCTGTTGGTAATAGAAACTTTCGCGTCAAATATTATTCGGATCATATGGGCGATACCGGAAAGCCGGTGGAAGAGTTTTTTCGTGCTTTAGCAAAAGATAACGGCAAAGGCGAAAGCTTTGTCACAGAAGCATTGGCAACTAAGACATCTGCAGCACACCCGATTGCATTCGGGGATTATCAAAATGGTATCGTCAGGTTCAATGTGGACCATCCCAACCTTTTGTTGGACGGTAAGCTTGATACCGTACTGATAAAGTCAACTTTTGTGCATGAAGCGATGCACCTTTTATCTGCAGACAGGAAGGGCTTTAGAACCCAGAGTGATGGAGCATTCAACTGGGATGAAGCTTTTACCGACTTTATCGCTGAAAAAGTTTCCAAGCAAATGTTCGGTGATGATTTTGCTTATAGAACAAATTATTACACGGGCGGCAGTAATGCACGTCCGTTAAGAGATCAGTTTTCCCACTTCTTTTCTGAGCAGGGAATACAGAAGATCCAAAACGCCTACTTTAGCAATGCTGATGCTTTATCCTCCTGGCTAACATCTGAGCCGGATCTCAGCGATTTTACCGAGGCAGGTAGAGAGGCATTTAACAGCTTATCAGCACAACAGCAACTTACCAATCAAGCTTGGTTGGACAATGTTGTTGTAGCTTATGAAGATCCGATCCCCAAGGGGATATCGAGCAAAGCAGAAGCGGCGGCTAATGGCTTAAGTTTAAAAGCCACCCAGTTAAATACGGCGTTGGCTGCTTATGGCTTCTCCGGGGTGTTAACCAAGGACGCCTTGTCCAGAGTGGGAACTATCGTTTATGGCAAAGAAACCCGGGAAGATTATGAGGCGCTGTATAAGGTTATCGATGCGGATGCTGAAACCATTCCTAAGGTGTTCAGGTCCGGTGAGTTGGTCTACGTTCTTGCAGACGGTGACGATTTGCAAAGCGCCAACCGGGCATGGTCAGGCAATCAAAGTAAAGAGTATATGTCGTTAGCATTATCTGCGGTGTTAGAGCGGCAACTCAAAACAGCAGCATTGCCCGCCTGGATCGCAAAGAGCCCCGAGCGTTTGTCGCAACTGGCAACATTTTTATCATCGAAAACCTTGTCTAAAGCGGGTAGTAAGCTTGCGCCCAAACCTTTTATCAGTTCCGGCGTTGAACAACAAAAGCTAACTGATTTCGAGAGTTACTTGAGAGAGCACAACCTGGTTGCGTTTGATAGTGACAACAACATCATACCGGAATCTTTGAAAAGTTTATTAAGTCAGCCTGAGGCGCCTGCCGGCTGGGATTTGAGCACCAGGCAAACACCAGAGGCACCGGAAGGTTTAGGAGATAATCAAGGCACTAGAACCATAGATCCATTTTGGACAAACTTCGATTGGGATCAAATAAAACAGGCAGATAAAGAGACGCTCGGTTTACCTCATACCGGCAATAAACCTGTGATATACGATAATGCGCTGTTAAAAGATATTGAAAACAGCGACAGTCTCAGTGATGCTGAAAAAGTTGCCCTGTCAGGTTTTGATGATGCAGATAGCGGTTCAAGCGGTGATCGGAATTTCAGGGTGAAATATTATTCGACCCAAGGGCACGGCGAGCACCCGGAAAGAAATAATCTGTTGGCCTACCAGAAAGCGTTTGCCTACGACCAAAAGCTTGCTGTTGACCCTTCCAATAACGCACCGGCCCCCGCCTTTAGCGGTAAAGACGGTATTATTCGTATTTTCGTTGATGATCCTAGCTTTTATCGCAACGGACACCTGGATAAAGAGTTTGTCCAGTCAACACTTGCCCATGAGTCGGTACATGCCTCCTCGTCCGGCCGCCGTGCTTTTGGTCCCTTCAGTTTAGAAACCCAGAAAGCCAATTGGGATGAAATGGTGACGGATTACCTGGGAGAAAAGGTAGCCAAAGCCGTTTTTGGCGAAGACTTTGCTTTTCGTACCAATTACAACAATAAAAATGCAGTTTATAACGCGGGCTTAACGCTTAGAGGCCAGCTTGAGCGCCATTACAGTGCGGAGCAGGTCAATCAGATTGTAGAGCAATACCTGTTTGATCCTACTGCATTCGGTCAATGGTTAAATCAGCCCAGCCAGGGCAATCCTGAATTGAGCAATCAAAAATATTTAGAAAATGTGATTTCCGAAGAAGTCGATGCCACGGCAAATCACTTTCTCAAGGAAGGCAATACCATACTCAATTCTTTACCCGGCAAAATAGCCAAGGTCAATAATGTCCTGGACGCTATCGGCCTGCCGAAAATAACTGAAGCCGATTTAACCAGGCAATTGGTGGTATACGGCGTTAATACCAAACAGGCCTTTGATGCGGTATATCGGGTCGCTTATCCTCAGGCAGGAGAAGAAGCAAGCGTACCGTCGCTTTATACCGTTGATAACTATGTTTATATGTATGCGCCTGAGGGAGATAAAGTCCTGCTTTGGGGAAATAATGACAATGTCGGTGCATCGGATAAACTCATCACCACTATGGTTAAAACTGCCGTACAAAAGAGCCTTTCTACGGCAACGAATGTGCCTGACTGGCTAAAAGCCGATACGGCAAGTTTATCGCAACTGGCTAATTTACTAACGGCACAGATAGTGCCCACTTTCGGGACGAAGTCCAGATTTAAAACGGTTTTGAGACGTTTTACTCTTGAAAGCGCAGAAAGTGCCCAGTACGAAACCTTCAAGTTATATCTGACCGACAATAACCTGGTCTCGTTTAATGAAAGCGGTCAAATAGTTCCCGAATCATTAACTGGCCTGCTCAGCCGTGCCGAGGCTCCCGCCGGCTGGCAGCAAAGTGTTAGCGTTTTAAGTGCAGAGGGGGAAATTGCTTATGCCCATAACGTCATCGACAACCGGGACGTTAATACTTGGGATGCCCCGGAAGTAACACCGAGACAAGACGGCGGCAGCAGCCGCTATGATGCCCAGGTGATCGTTCAGTTGGAAAATGATCCTATTGTCAAACGTGCAGCGGCACGTCTTGCCGGCAAACATCCCGACAGCAGCGTTATAGTGCAATTAGATGCCGATGGCAACCCGAAAGTGGTTTATGGCGATATGTCGATACTCGACTCCGACGGTGTCGATAACATCCGCTGGCAGCTGGTAGGGCATGGCCGTGCAGCCGATGACGACAGCCGGACGCTGGCGGGACGCAGCGCCGCTGAACTGGCCGCTCAATTGGCGGATATTAAAGGTACATTAACACCGGGGCGTATCAGCCTGGTGGGCTGCTCTCTTGCTTCGCATTCACAGCAGGCAAATTTTGGCGAACAGCTGACACAGGAGTTGAAATGGGCCGATACCGAGATATCGGTGCGCACTTCAGAGCTGGCGGTAGATAGCGCCGGTCATAAACATGTCCAGGATGCAAACGGCGATTGGGTGCATAAAGACAGCAACAATAAGCTGGTGTTGCAATGGGATGCTCAAAACAATACGGTTGAGCGCAGCAGTGCCTACGATTATAACGGGCAGGAGTTTGCCTATGAAAGCCCGGGTGACGAGGCTGTTGACGGTGTGCTTGGGCCTAAGTTTAAAGGCAAGGGGCCTAAGCTGAAAGTTGAGCCGGTAGCGCCGCCCCCGACGGCAGCCGAATACCTGCAACAAAATAAAGAACTTTTGCACAGTAAGATGCAAGACTTGGATAATCCGGTATTTAACAGGGCAGCAGATGCACCTTCGTATGAAACCTTCCAGGCAAGAGAAGTTGCCGTGGAAAATGGTTTCAGGTTAACGAAAACCAGTGCCGATGTCTTTTTACATGCCAACCGTGTTGAAGGTTTATCCCAAGGGGGCAGTGCCGGTGATAAGATCCATATCAGTGTACAGGAAGGGGAAGTCTCCCGGGCATTTGAGCTGATCAAAGGGCTGCTCTTTTCTGCAGACAGCCCCATAGATAGCTGGAAAGTGACTGATATGTCTCGTACCGGAGCTGATTCCAGGGTAAAAGTGGGTACGCAATTTACCTTGTACATTAAAACGGATAACGAACGAAAAGAATACAGCGCCGAGGGACTGAAAAAAGTACAAACTTTTGTTAGTGAACTTGAACGTACATTAAGTGAGGGGGGGATTACGCCCGGCGTGAAACCGTCCTCCGATGTCAGTCCATCCCAGTGGCAATATGCTTCCTATCGCAACGAATTAAGCAGCGACCGGGAAGGGGGCGAGCAGCAAACACAGGCATTGCAGGCACAGCCTTTCTACCAGTTGATCACCCAAGACCCGACGGTGCTGGTTAAAGACTTTGCCCAGGATTTTGCCCGGGCAAGCATAGAAGCGGATTACTTTAACCGCTTTTACGGGGAAGGCAGCGCCGAGGTTTACCGGGAAAGCGACGGTAGTGTCAAACTGCGTATGCTTAAAATACCGGGCAAAGCGCTCGACAAGTTGACCCTGGCTGAGTTGCCGGCCAATGCCAAAGAGCTGTATTTAAATATGATCGCCGACCTTGGCGATGCCCAGCTATACCATCAGGATCTGAAACTGAGCAACGTGCTTTATGATCAGGCAAGCAATCGCTTCTGGCCGAAAGACTTTACCGGCGTTGAGGACTACAGTGATGCCGATAAACTCAGCAATTTTGATAGCGCTGCTGCGCAATTTGAGCAAAACCTGATTGATATCAGCAGGGATAATACCCCGGCAGGCGAAGTGCTGGAATCTCTGGGAGACAGCAATTTAAGCACTCAGGAAAAACTGGTGTTGCTGGATAAGGCATACGGCAAAGTGGCGAT
This sequence comes from Thalassomonas sp. RHCl1, assembly GCF_947387555.1. GTDB lineage: Bacteria > Pseudomonadota > Gammaproteobacteria > Enterobacterales > Alteromonadaceae > Thalassomonas. The sequence goes on along the minus strand of NZ_CANDNZ010000013.1, from coordinate 117,246 downwards.
TGGCGGGATAGAAATCAGGCGGGAGCGACTGCGGAGAATGGGCGCTCAAATCGACGGTAAACTTGTCGACGCCGATACCGACTTTAGTTCGCCTTCGCTGCAGGATGATCTGACCTTTGACAGCGAACGTTTGCTCAAGCAATTGTTGAATTTGCCCGATGATGAAGCAGGCAAAAACAAGCAGGCGCTGTATATTAACCTGTTCGGCGATAAGGCGAATACGCCGTTATCCGATGCTGCCTTACTGCAGTTAATCGACAACAACCCGGGCAATCAAAGTCTGGCAACAATCGCTTTGTATCTGAAGCGTCAAACCCAGGCAGGAGTATATTCAAGTACCGAAAATGCCGAAGGCCAGCCAAGCAAAGCGAAACGTTTTATTGCCTATGCCAATACCTTGATCACCGACCTTGATGCGCCGCCGACAAACTTGGGCAGTGATCTGCGTAAATGGGTTAAAGTGCAGGATTTTGCTGAACAAACAAATAATTATGGCGCCTGGCAGGATGATCCTAGCGTCGTTAGAGAAATAGGCGGACTTTTCAAGCGCAGCAATGGCGAACTGTCGCTGGATCAAACGAAAGTGGATAACTTGTCATCGGCACAACTTAAGACGCTTAAAGTCAAGCTCGATACCTTAACCATCAATGAACTACGTACTTTAGATGAGCAAAAGGGAACACTTGAGTCCGGCATTAGCCGTGAACAGCTCTATAAAGCGGGCGCCATTATCGACGGTAAGGCGGTGCATAGCCAAAGCAACTTTAATTCGCAGCAACTGGTCTTTGACGGTGATAAGTTTGCTCATGCCTTTGCCACGGCAGATACCGTTGGCAAAGCCAGATATCTGGATTTGCTTAACCGCTCCGCCAACCAGCAAGGAATGACAGCCGAAAGTCTGATCACCGGTGAGGGGGCATTAGTTGACAGCGTCAAGCTTTCGATGGCTGAACTGGCAAACAGCGACAGCTGGAATGACGGCAAGCTGAAAATAGGCGCCTTTGATGATATTTCTGCTGGTATCGACACGGCCGTTGCCGCTAAATCCTCAAGCCTTAATGCTGCCGGGGCCGCGGCCGGCAACACCTTAAGCGTGATCGACAAATATGGCAAAGCCAGTGGTTTCTGGTCACTGTTCAAGTCAATCGGTACAGATGATCAGAAAGGCATTGAAAGCAGTGCCGGCGGCCTGGCCAATACCTTTGGCAGTGAGGCCATTGAAAAATTAAGCCAAAAAGTCGGTGCACGTATTGCCCGTTCCGCTACCGCATCATTAAAAAGTATCGGCGGCAGAATCGCCAGTGGTGTCGGTAAGGTGCTGGGTAAGGGGGCCGGTGTTATCGGTGCGCTGGCCAGTGTGCCTTTTGATGTTTATTACGGCATTGTTGAACCGTTGAAAGGGTTCGAAGATAAAAAAGGCCTGGAACGCCAGGATGCTATTTATTCCATTACCACTTCGGCTATTTCAATAACGGCAGCGACAGTTTTTGCCGGGCTGACCTTAGTCGCCGGACCGGTTGGCGCCATCGCCGGTGCCGTATTTGCCGTTGTTATGGTGGGGGTTGATGCCATTTATTCCGCGGTGCGCAAAGTACAGGCAATAGAAGAAATTATTCCTCTGACTGCCGGGCAAAGAGCTGAAATAGGCACCCGGGCATTTTTTGGCGACACTACGCCTCAGAATATTCAGGAAGATGTGCTTCAGGCACAATATTCTTCTAAGTATCAAGAGCTGTTAAAAAGCAGCGCTGATAACCTGTTGGCCGGTGTCAGTGACAATTTTAGCGCCGTTATCTATGAAGAAACCGAGGTCAAGGTACAAAAATTTGCCGAAGGTTACTTAGATATAGGCGGCACATACCAAGATGCCTGGGAAGGCGGTGAAATCGATCATGAGCATATACATATCAACACTGCACAATATGAAGGAGGTGGCTGGACATTAAACAGCAACCGCCAATATGCTGAAATATATGCAGACTATCATAATGCCAATTTTGATTACTCCGCCGGTCTGGGCTCAAGCGATCATTTAAAACAAGTGGGCAGTGTACAGTCAGATAAAGGTGTGCTTTTTAATCTGGCTAACGGCAATGATACCGGCATAGGGCTTAAGGCCAATGCCAATATGTTTATGCTGGAAACGGGCAATAAGAATATTACCGGCGGTGATAAACAAGATATCTTTGTGCTTAATGCCAGTGCTCCATTAACTGGGGCCGATGGACGGTTATTTGATGAGGCCAGGGCAACACATGCGGCGTTATTTAGCTCGTACCGTTATGACTTGGATGGCGGCGACGGTATCGACAGCCTGCAACTTAATACAGATTTTTCTGATACGGATTATTTGGGATACAAGGTAGATTTAACGGCAGAAACTATCGCCCTTAAACATAAAAATGGTACTGAAACCAATATCGGTACAGTTGCCAATATGGAAAACCTGCTCCAGGGGATTGCTGCGACTGACTTTAAATCTCAACACCATTTTATTGGCGATGAAAACAATAACCTATTAACCGGCAAAGGCAAGGACACCCTTGAAGGAGGGGCCGGTGCTGACTCTTACCGCATTGGCGAATTGGAAAACGGTGACAAGGTTACGATTATCGAGGCCGCCGCTCAGGATGAGATCGAAGGCAATTCCGTAGAAGTTAACGATGTTTTGCTTGGCACTCAGTTTACTGATTTAGATAACTGGCAAATTGTCGGCAATGATTTGATTATCAGCCTTAAAAAGGGCGGTCAGATCCAGGTTAAGGATATGTATGAGCTCAATGCGCAGGGAGAACGTGTCAGGCTCAACAAGTTGTTGCGTTTTTCTACGACCGACGGCTTCATGTTATCGGCGCAATTGCCGCAAACGATCAGCGGCAATGGCAATGTCGATGATTTCAAGCTTTCCACTATCTATAACGCAGCCATGGACCAGCAAAGGATTAATGGCTCAAATCAGGGGGTAGAAATTGATCTGGCGGCGCGCAGCATTAGCCGTAAAGGTGACGGAGCGGGACTGACGCAGTTGGAAAACAACCAGCAGATCAGTTACCAGGGAAGCCAGAGCAAGACCAAATACTGGTTTGATGCCGCTGCTAAAGATATCAGTGTTCGCATGGATGTTGATTTCCGTTTTCATGATTCGGATTCAATATATGGTCATGGCAATCAACGGGTGGTGACCTTTAATGACTTCAAACTGGTTTTTGTCATCGACAAAGGCAATGGCCAGAAAGAAGAAGTCAAACTTGATATCGGCTCATTTATCGAGGATAAGTCTGAACAATGGGATTATGACTTCCATGAAAGAAAGCATTCTCTAACCTTAAATGTCGAAGGACAAGAGCAAAAAGCGGTATATGATGCTTTACGTTTTTATACCAATGACGGTTACGAAGTTAATTTCGGTACTGAATTGGGCAATATTATGCGCCGCTTCGAAGTTTTCTCGGATGGCGGTTATATGGATGCAAGATCTCCGATGTCGACGACGATTTATTCTGATTTGTCACAGGCCGGCGGTTTAGTTACCACCGAGCATACCGGTTTTTCAGTGCCAAAACCTATCGTGCTTTCGGAGCGATATGAACTTGCTGCCCAGGGCACGGAACTAAATGATAATATCATAGGCGACAGTAAAGATAATATTCTGGTTGCCCAGGGTAACGATACCTTAACAGGGCGTGCCGGAGCCGATATCTATGTCGCAGCCAGCGCTGGCATCACCGTTATCGATAATCAGGATACCAGTACGACGCCTGAAAATGATGCCATAGTGGTCGATGCCGGTATGGAAGAAATTGATATGTGGCGCGATGAGCATGATCTGGTGTTACGTTACCGTAACAGCCAGGGTGAAAAAGTTGTGGTACAAATACGCAATTATTATCAACAAGACAGCCAGGGAAATTACCCCAATGCTCACCTTTATCTGGTGGACAATGAAGGGGGCTCTATGCATTTCTCTTACGATAAAGAAAAAGATATCCTGGTTAAAGCCCTGGTTGGCGGCGATGTGACGGAAAAATCTGCGGCAACATTCCAGGGAGATATTCTCATTGCCGGTGATGAAACCAACACCTTAATAGGAGGCAATGGCCACGACTGGTTGCAGCTGGATGCCAACTCAGGTAAGCAAGTAGACTCACCTTTGATGCTAAGAGGCAACGCCGGGGATGATATGTATGACCTGAGCCAACTTGGTGAGCAGGAAGTCATTATAGACAACCGTGATGACGACCGGGGCATTGATACCGTAGCAATCACATTAGATCCCGCAACTGGCGAGCAGGGACTCAGCTTTAACCGTGACAACCAGGATCTGGTGGTTAACTTTCAATCGGATACAGGTAAAGCAGGTAAATTTACGCTGGCTGACTATTTTCTTTCTGAAAATTATCAGCACATAAAACTGGTGGTGCTTAATAATCTGCCAACGGATGATTCTGCTGGTTTCTCCGGTCTGTCTGCTGAAGCATTCAGGGCAAAAGCTTATGCTGCTCCGCTTGCTTTAGAAAGCCAAAACAGTATTAGTGCAGATGCGCTGCTTGATAGTATTACCAACTTTCACAATCCCTTTGAAGACGTGCAATCAACCGATGTTACGATAAAAATTGGCGGTGCTGAAAGTGGTGAATTAACGACTACCATGCATATCAGCCTGATGGCAGGAGATCGTACACTGAACAAAATTAGTTTACCTCAAGCCCTTAGCCAAGGTTATCCCAGTGCAGACAGCATTGCGCTAGCCATTAATAATGCAATGCCGGGCGGCATTACTTTTGCCGATGCCTCATTGCGTAATGAAAGCTTAAGTGCTTTTGTTAAAGGGCTCTTAAATGATCCCAGCAAGCGCACCATTCCCAATAGATGGTTTATCGACGGTACTACAGCAGCAATTGCTCCTGTTGATAGCAGTGCAGTGGCCTGGGGGAGTGAATTTGTTCAGAGCAACTCTGAAAGTATTGCCGCACAAGGAGGCACTGTTGTTAAAGTACTTGGTAATGAGTTTTCTGCTGCCAAGCAATACCGGCTTGAAGTCTCTACCGAAGGAGACATTACCGGGCTTAGTTTGTCCTTGTTTGCCGGTGATACTTTGCTGAAAACCGTCGCTCAAGCCAATACGCTTGCTATTAATCCTAATGAGCTTAGTTATGAGCAGCTAAGTGCCGCCCTGAATCAGGGAATGCGCTTGGAAATCAGTAACAGTGGTGACACTGAAGTATCGCTAGCCAATATCACTTTGGACGCCAAAGCGATTAACGCTCATATCTCTTATACCACCAGCCGCCGGGAGATTATTTCCGGGCAAGTACTAGATGCACAGGCCTGGGAAAATATGAGTAAAAAGGAGCAGGATGACTACATAGCTGTTGGCCAAGCGGCAAATGAAAAACCAGGCAATGGTACGGTTTTCGACTTAGGTTGGGGAGCGATTGAATCAAACATTAATGGTGTTAACACCTATAACGATAATTTTGAAGGGTTTGGCAATGTTCAGGGGACTATATTAGACGATTACATCGAAGGAGCTGGATACGAAACTTCTAAAAACACCCTGGATGGCCGCGCCGGTGATGATGTTATAAGAGGTTTTGCCGGCACTAATGTATTGATCGGTGGCACAGGCAATGATGTTATGGATGGTGGCGCCGGAAATACGACATATCATTACACCAAAGGTGATGGTGTTGACGTGATCAGGGATAGCGGTGGTGAAAACACTCTCATTTTAGATGGCTTTGATACCGATGATATCTGGTTGACGAAACAGCAAGATGATAGCTTGCTTATTGAGTTTGGCGACTCACAGAATGGCGCTGACTGGCAAAATGGTGCCAATGGCAGTATTACTGTTCACGGTAATATTGACGAAGTCAGCTTAGGTGAGCACAGCTTAAGTTCAGCAAATATCAACTTACTTGTACAAGCCATGGCAGGTAGTGATATTGGCGATCTGGATGGTGTTTCCGGTAACGGTCAGACAGTGAAGCAACAATTAGATACCCTGTGGATGCCTAAGGCCAGCTAATGGTGTTAACTTATAATAAGTATAAATAACAAAGTATTATTCGTATTTTTGGCATATAAGGATACGAATAAACTTTAGAGTTACTTATTGCTTTAATAAAAACCGTAAAGGAAGATTTCTTTACGGTTTTTTTATTTGTATGACGCAATGGTGCATAAATAATTGGATATCAAAAGGTTCATCTCTGTTTGTCTATTGCTTTAGGCATATTAAATACCTCTCATCCAATGTTTTCGATAATTTGGATTATCGGAAATACTGAGAAGCTGTAGTTTTAAAGTGTTACGGAATTCAATCCACAATCAATTTAATTTGGAAGTTTTACGCTATAGAACAAATCAGGTTTTGCTTATTCTATATAGGTAATTTCGACACACTAATGTTTATCTTAAAATTTTCAAACCTAATGAAGTTGGTAATTACGGATCTCGTTACTACTAATACTATTTTTCTTAAGGGTTTCGGCAACTGCAAGGCAACATTATTTAAATCTGAACTCATCATTTAAGTAAGTTGAGCTTTTTTTAAGGGATATAGGGTAAAGTTCCGCAATTAAAGATGTATTTAAGTTAAAAGGTACCTTGAAAAACGCCGCCCCTAATTACAGGTAAATATTTCTCACCAGGTTTTAACTTATCCTCTGATAATATTTGCTTTGTTGTCTTAAAATAAAAGCTTAATCAATTGAGCTTATCCAGTTGTTCCATGGCTGTAATTCTACATTTCTCATCTATATCTATAATGAGTTCGGGAAATATTCCTATACATTGGTCCCATAACTAGTCAGAATTAATGATAAAACTGATGGTTAGATATAAAAGCCAGTAAAATCTGAAATAGGGATTTTTCATGAAAACCAAAACATTCCCGATTAACCAATTGATTGAACAGATTCACCAATCATACGACTTTGACAATATAAAAGAGCCCCCTGCACGCATATACAAAATACCAACACTGTCAGCATATGCAGTTCAATCTTCGCATATTGAAGGTGCCCCTACTGATATTGAAGAAGCATCCGTAGGTGTGCAACATTCAATAGAGGGTGATCTATTACGTTGGTATGGTGATTGCTGGATGGGCTTAGATTGGAGAATGAGTCAACCCCATCTACGCATTACTTATATAGGAATTAAGGATTATGAAAATCTATTTCCATATGTACAACCAGAACCATTAAAACAGCGTTTGGCAGAAATGTTTGAAGAAGCTGACAAAGCTTTTGAAAATGAATTATGGCTAAGCTTTACGACGATCGCAGGAGGTGTATGTGAAGGAATTTTATCTTCAGTATTAAGAGCTGGTAAGGGGCTTAATTTTTCACAACTTATTAATAGAGCAAAAGAAAATAGCATTATTACAGAACAACAAGCCAGTACTTTGGACGACGTTAGAAAGTTGAGAAACATTATTCATCCTAATCGATATAATGAACCTAACATTTCTCGTCCTGTTGCAATGGAACTACGAATTCTAATAGATGAACTTATGAGGGTAGACTGGGAAGCTAAATTAAAAGGGGAAAATCCAGCCGGGTAAGCCACAGCAGAATGCCTATATTGAGCGTCATAACCGTATCATTCGCTATAGCTGGGTGAGTAAACATTTATTTGAAACGCTTGAAGAAGTTCAAGACTATGTAACCAAGTGGCTTTGGTTTTACAATAACGAAAGGCCACATAAAGCCAATAATGGCAGGCCACCGTTGATGGCGGCCTAACTTCTACTTTTAACTTCAGTTAAAAATGGGAGGACTACCCTGAAATGACACAGATTTTTGAACACTACCGATTACCGTAGCGAATCATAATTGTTCAATGAGTTCTTTCATTTGCATCCATATATTTATGAACTTTAAAATTAAAATAATTATTCGGTTTCATCTTTAGATGATAATTCAAAATTCATCATGTTAGCGAAAGTATTCATCGTATTAGCTTGAAGTCTGGCACTTTCATTAATTGTTAAGAGATCAATTCTCCCATTGGGAAGCTTTTGTACTTTTTTTAAACTATCAACTACATGCATTGTTCCCTGTACAAAATGCAATTTCCCTTGATACGCTTGCTCTCTAAGTAAATTGAAGTTTCGCTCAAACTCCAATCTATTTCTAGGTGTCTTCATGTCTGTCATTTTAGTCATTTCTACTTCCTAATTAATCATTGATACTTCTAAAGTTTTACGGTTAATGAAAAATTGTGATGTGAAATTGTAATTAACACGCCAAAATATTTCCCAACCTCTTTGAGATAAAAGATCTAATTTTTCACTTGTCATCATCAATCGATTCCCCTCCCTAATAGGTCTTCCCAATTGTTCTGAATCCCAGCTACGTCCTTCTATCCAATGATTTTCACTAATGTCATTAGGTTTGACCTTACCTGTAAAACCTTGAACTCCTAAGTTAATAAACGAAGGGGTTATTCTTCCTCCTGTATAATTTATTCCAGGTGAACAATTAAACAAGAAGCATTCATTTTTTCTTGTTTTACGTTCGTGAATATCTGTAACCATAGGGTGTTGATTAGCTTGAAATTCTATAGGTTGAAGGCGGCTGTTTTCATTACTTAAAAAGATTGATATTTCAATTAACTTAGGGCTACTATCAGGTGCGGCAATCACCTCAAAATAATGTAAGTATTCATTATTACCTTCCTTGATGAAATCCATAGGATTCTGTGAAGAGTTAGAAAGGAATCGAATTATTTTTTTATCTAATCCATTTTGACAATAATTTTGTATACTTTCATCTGGAAAATTAGGGTTGAATTGTCTTAATGCAGAGATAACTAAATTAATATTTTCATCTGTAACCCTATGTTGAATAATCTGATTTATTACGGGTAATAACTGGTCATTTATATATTTTTCATTTTTCCCTATATTATATCCTCTAGATATTTTTTCATTGATACTTACAACTTCATCAAACCCTAAGTATTGAGAATTTTGAATCAATAACTTATTTAGCGAAAGAAGGTCTGAATCCTTCCATACACCAATTTCTTTTAGCGTAGATAAAATATATGTGAGGGTTTTCCCTAAACCACTTTTTTTTATTTCATATTCAATTTTTCCACTTATCTCTATCGGCTTACTATTAAATATAGAGTTATCTAGTGTTGTATCTTCTTCTAGCAAAGAACTGTCAAGATTGTTGATATATCTAATGATTAGAGACCATGTATGTTTTATGACTAAATGATTACAGTTCTCAACTTTGCTAAATAGTGAGTTTATGTTTACATGAGATTTGATTTGGCTAACATCTTCAATTGCTAATGAATAGAGTATTCCTACCGCGATTTCAGGAGATAGTGCTTGTATATCAGTTAATGAATGTTTGGCTAAAATAGGTAAATAAAATTCAGGTTCAAATCTCGCAATAGATTTTAATATGCTTGGTACTCTTGAATATATGGCCGGCGATGGGTGGTCGATGAAATTAAGTATAAACTTCATTAATACTTCATCATTAGAGGTTATTTCCGAATTTTCAAAGTCCATCCATTCATAATCATCAACAATATGCTTTGGTGGGGAAACCATAGTTTTTATATGTTCAATTATAGATTCATGTACCTGTTCTACCTTTTCAGAAGGCAATATATTACTAAACTTCGAAATTAACTTATCTACTATTAACCAGTCAGTTGCATGTGGTTCATCAGCAATGAGAGGCGTTAATATTTCTAACAACTCATTTTCATCACATAGTTTAGATAGCTCTGCAAATGCTTCATCATTTTGGCTTAGATTTCTAGACCAAACACCCCAGCCTGAATCCTGTATCGCTCTTAACGATAATAATAATTCTTGCTTACTTGTTATGTCGTCCTCAATATCTAAAGCTTCTTTGGCAAGTGCAAAGTGAATATCAAATTCTTTTAACCCCTGGGATGTTCCAAAAGTTCCAGGTAGGTAAAGTGAATTTTCCAGGTCATCTTCATCCTTGTCTTCCGGTTCTATATCTTCATATTCTATGTCTTCAGGGATATATTCCGGCGCTTTGGGCATTTCTATATCAATTTTTTTCTTCTGGATCAGTACGGCCAATTCATCATACTTACATCGCTCAAGATGCTTATTAAGCTCAGTTATAAATTGGTTTCTTATATTGAGTTCCATGTCAGAAATTAGAATTCGAATGATCCTATTTATATAGAAATTTGATTGTATTGTGTTGCTATTATTAATTATTTGAGCAAATATTTCAGAGAAATGGCTGATATATCTATCATCTCCAAGCAGAAATAGTTCGCTAATAGCCCATTGTAAGCTAGGTCGTATGTCTTTTGTGTTTTCTAATATACTTAATATACCATTTTGCTCATCTATTTTTCTTACCCCAGTATCGTAGCTTGCTCCCTTATGTAAACTATCAATTTGATTTGACTCAACTCTATGTAAAATTAATTGATGATCAAGAGGAATGGTCTCATTTTGAAAGTACTTTATAGCTGTAGATAACTTCCCTGATGAACATATAGAGCCAATGAACTCTTCCTTCTCCATCCGTATATAACGTTGAAAAGTCATTTCACCTGATGCAAAGTCTAAAATAGCAGCCAGCTCTTTTGGAGACCATGAGACATTGTGACGCTTAAGCATACTCAAAGAAGAATTAATCAATCCTAACTGATCTTCTTTATACCATGATGGTCCCATTGAAGAATTTAGTAATTCTTGAAAACATTTGTCAGCGCGTCCGCTAGCGAGCTTCCTATAATGTGTAGCCAAAAGTATTAATTCTTGACATCTATCCCAACGATTTTGAACACCCAATAAAACATGTTCTTCGAGTTTTTTTAGTAACTGGAATATTTGTTTTTTATGCTCTATTTGGGGGAGCAAACTTTTTATAAGCGTATGAATAGTTTCTCTAAAACCCTCAGAATAAACCCCTAACTGCTTATCTGAATGTTGATAGATAAAATCTAAATACTTACCTAAATTTTGTTTTGAATATATAGAGAAAAATTCTAAGATAGAATTATAAATAGATGGAAGAACCGTCTCTACTAACATATATGAACGTTCAAACTGTGAACGCGTTAGCAAATCAAAGTTGAGAAGAGGTAAAACCTTTTCTAACATGTCTACAGTTAATTGCTCTGACTCTTGGGAAGTAACACTTAACTTCCATGCAGTACCTAAAAGGTAGCCAATATAAGAAACAATACTTTCTAACGATTTTTCCCATTCTGTTTCGGTGAAAAATTCCAAATCAGGGGGGGAGTATGATTCATCTAGAAAACCTTTATATTTAGAGTTTGATAGTACATTTTCAAACCAGCTATGATTCAGGTCAACTCCATTACTTTCTCTAAAATCAGGGATTTGATTAAAAGTGCATCCACTAATTAAGCCTTCCAATATGTCATATTTGAGCGATACCCTATCCAATAACCTTACAACAAAAAGTGAATCTTCTTCATCTGGTTTATATTTTATTAAAGAATATTCTATATCTTTAACAATATTATCAAGGTCAACTTGAGTGCCAGAAATATCAGAGAAATGACCTACATGGCTATACGCTTGTATTAGAGTCAGGGTAATAGAATTGTCTAGAGGAATCTTTCTTTTTTCCAATTCTTCTATTGGCGTATATATATTATGATGAAGTAATAATAATGCAGTGTTATGCCCTAAAATATAAAGGAGTATTTTACGTTTCTGCTCTTGTTGTTCCTCACTTCCTTCTGATGAGCTAGTTAAAAATTGATGAAGTAATTGTATGACCTTTAAAGAACTTTTAGTAGGAGTGCTGGAGAGCAAGCAATTATTTATAGAGGCGGATGTAAAGAAGTTTAGTATATCTTCATATGCAATTGAGCCTTTTTCATATTCGTTCATGAAATAACTATGTATAGCCGAATGAATGAATTCAGCTTCATCGAAGTTATTTTCCATAATTAGTTTGTATTGAATATGAATAAGATCTTGTGTTGAAACTATAGGGATAGATTCACGAAATAAATGGTGAAGTGCTTCTTCAGGTTTTTTCAAAGCAATTAAATATTCAGCTAATTCCATTGCATTTAAAGCAAAAACATTGTTATATCGAAATTTGATCCGTTGTGAGAGTAATAACAATTTAGTCACAGATGTAAAACAGCCTGATTGCAAATAAAAAGATAGTGCATCTTTTAGGTCTGCAAGAATCAAATCTGGCTCAACAAAATTGTGTGAGCAATTATCGGCCCACTCTTGATTACAAAAATCTATTGTTTCGTTTCTGATTTCAGTTTTTGCTCGCAGAAGATGATGAAGTATATTCCTTTGTGAATAGGAGTTATCAATATGATTTTTACAAAAAAGGGATATTTGTGATTGGAAATCTTCTTCAAGAGCCTCTGTTTTTTTATTTACAAAGGTTATAAGTGAAGCATGATATGCAAAAATGTTTTGTTTACTGGTTAAGAAGTGGCTAATTAAATCAAGGTTTTTATTTAAAGATATTCTCATATTCGCTGGGATCGTATCAATAAGCGATTTATGCGATATGCATTCCCTAAAACGGGTGATTAAAGATATTAAATAAAGTAGTTCGTCTTTCTTTACAATGTCTTGCCAAAGGCTTTCATAATAGACCTCAATCTCACCGCTAACTTGAGGTAACCTATCCAACCAGTCATTAATTTTTTGTTCTCCATGAGTTGTTATATTAGTTCTAACGTACTCAATAAGGTATCGAAGATAGAGAGGGTGATATTCCGAACACTTCCCTATTTTATTACGTAGCCCATATGCTAGTTCAGGTAATTCTTTATTGATGAGCCTTAAGCATGTGTTTACAGGTAATGGAGTTACTAATATTATGTTTTTTTCATTTTGGATTGTATGCTTAGGTGGGAGGCTTTTCTCATTCTGACCGACGATTACGAAAATAATATTTTTAGGTAACACCACAGGCAAAGCAGAAAAAAACTCTTCTATTTTATTTGTTTTGAAAAGCTCATCTATGCCATCAACAAAAATGACGCATTTAGTCTGTTTTGCTGCGTATTTTTCTGACAACTTTTGTAGTAAATTTAATATTGTTGTTATCCATTGATTTACATCTCTCTCTGATTTTTGCGGGATATCATTATACAAATCCGCAACAATTTTATCTTCTAACCACTCAAAAAACTTTAAGTGATTCATTCTGAGTGAAAGTAGGTTTTCTTTACCTTTTTCAAGTAGAAAATATTTTCCAAGAACTTCAATGTCACTTTGAGCATAACCTATAGACTCAACAATAGTCGTTTTACCAGAACCAGGGTGCCCCTTCAAAAAAAGATAACCTGAATCCAATGCAGTGAACTTATTTGTTAACTCATCTACAACGGGAGTATTTAATTCAAAACCATTCGCACTTTCTAATCTTTCTTCTACTGTAGATTCATAGCTAATATTATTTTTATTCAGAAAATTTACTATTTTACATACGCTGATAGCACCTAATGTACCATCTAGTTCTTTTGTAATGATGCCTATGACATTATCATCAGCCATTAAAGGGGAGCCTGACAGCCCTTCAATGAACTCATTGCTTTGGTTATATTCTAAATCCAAGTCATAGCTGGATATGTCAATATTTATGTTCGCTCTAGCAACTTTTCCATCTAATTTAGCCCCTGTGTTTAATTTTCCTCTTGGGTAACCAAATGTACTCCATATAGAGTTATTTCTTATATCTTGATTAGACAATTTAAAAAAATTTTCAATATCTAATGGCTGCTTTAATTCTAAAAGTGCCACATCGAGATCTTCATCAAAATCTTTCAATGTTACTTCTGATTCGAATGGTTCACTATATAAACTGTCAAATTCAAGAAAGATTATTCCTTCATTTTTTTTTGCTTCTTCTACCGTATGATATGCTGTTAATAAATATTGATTAGATATAAGAAAAGCTGTCCCGGCGTCATCTTCACTATGAACTCTACCCACATATTTTTCTAAATAACTTTGCACTCTATCCGTCCTTCTTAAATGTAAAAGCTTCACCACTACCTGAAACTGAAATACTATAATCGTAAGCTTTTTTTAAATCTTCATTATCAAAATATTTAGACGTTTCCGTTTCATAATTGAAAATTAACCTTCTGTTTTTACATGTTTTTCTGTGTACAATTCTAGCAATAGTAGCCATGTCGGGATGATAAAACCTATCACCATTCGTTGAAATAAAATATGTATCAGAATCTATAAGGTTTAATAAACTCGGGCTTGTATTTTTAGAAGAGCCATGATGAGAGAGCTTAATTGCGTCAAACCATATTTGTTTTTGCTGATACTTGTTTTTTAACTCTCGCTCTATTATTGAAGGATGAGAATCCCCCAAAAAAAGAACTTTTTTATTTCCATACTCTAAAACGAATGAAATTGAACTACCATTTGTAGGGCTTTCATCTTCTTCAAAAGCTTTTGTTATCAGCTTTTTGATGTTCACTCCTTTATTCGACACATTTTTATCGATATTTTCTTTCATTGCCTTTTCATGGGAAACTAAAAATTCAAATGCATCGTCAAAAAATTGATTGTCCAGGGCTGAGCTACTAACTCCTAATTTTCTTAATTCCTTTTTCCAAAATGCCATAAGATTATGCAGTTTAGATTTGTCTGGAGAAAGAAGGATTAATTTCACATTACTAGAAAGCTCTATATCTATACCGTTTTCTATACAAATAGCGCCATGGTTGAATTGTGAATTCCAGTTATAGCCCCCTTTTGATATAAGAGAAGCTAAGGAAGATCCCTGTTTACCACTAATTTTTTTGTCGTGATTTTGTGTAATTTCTTTATCTTTTTTATACCCGCGATCACTTATTTGTTGGATGAGCCTTTGATCTTTTAAGGAGAGTATTTGTTGATTAATGGGGTTAGTTTGAATATGACGGTAACTGTTATGCCAAATATTTTTAATATCAATTATTTTAGATAAATTATTTTCTTCAAGTAAAGACAATGCACCAGATATATGATCAGCATCGATATGGGTAATGATTAGAAAATCTAAAGGCTGCTTTTTTCTTTTTAGAGTGGTTAACCTTTCTCTAATGTGATTTTTATAAGTACTTTTAAACCCTGTGTCGATCAAAATATTTAAGGCATCTTCTTCTACTGAAACCAAAAAACTATCACCATATGAAGCAGGAAACATAGTGATAACTAACGTGTTATTTTTTGAGTTACTCTTCATTTTTTACCATCATTGAGCTTGTTAATTCATTTATTCATTACTTGCATTTTTGCTTTTGGTGATTTTACGTAATACAGTAATCCCTCCGAAAAATAATCGAAGCTAAAAGTAGAATTTTCTCGCAATCTAAATGCAGGAGGTTCTACATAAAAGAGTCATGATATACGGGCAATTAGATTATGGATTAATGCTCCTGCAGCATGAAGAAAAACATTAAACTCTTTTCATAGAAATAGACCAATCCACTATTGATTTTCCCGTAAATTGGTCTTTCCTTAATAATGCTATCCATGTCCAAAAGGAAAGCACCTATTGCAACACTTCTACTAATGAACTGCTGCAATAACAGGCGTTACTACTAAAACAAACGTAGTAACTTAAGTCGCAACCCCTGAGTGCTAACGACACCCAGAGGTCGCTAACCACAACGAATTCCGTAGGAGTACGTCATGGCTAAATATCATCATACGTCAGAGCCCGTCTCGGCAAAAGTAAAATATCCCATTTATCGGCAACTTACCGTGCAGGAAACGGTTTGCACCACAGCTTCAAAAACCCGCGGCATAGGGATTAACTATGTTCCCGTCAAGCTTGAGCCTTGTGTTGTGCTCAGGGGAAAATGGCTGCGACTGGCCGGTTTCCCTGTCGGGCAAAAGCTCAGTATTGTTGTCAATCAGGCAGAGTTGGTGATTACACCTAAACAAGCGGAGCCAAACCTGTCCGCTGAAAACTAACCCCGGGCTTTATTGAAAAGCCATAAGCTAAGCTGCTGTATTTAAAGCAGGTACAGCAGCTTTATCTCACGGGAATAGCCCGCTCAAATCAGCTCAACACCTAATGCATCGGTGCCTGGCAGGTGTTATTTCTTGTATGGCTGTTTATTTATTGAACTAAAAATTGCTTTGATTAACTTTACAACGTAACATTTAAAAAATAACTAGCAAGGAAAAGCTAATGTCTGACTATATGGAGCGTAGTTCTTCGTATTTCCGTTTTCGTCCCCTGTATTTTCTGCTCGTGCCTTGCCTGTTTGCCTTATCTGTATTTAGTATGGGAGCCGATATGTTTGGTTGGTTTAAGAAAAAAGAAGCCTATCTTAGTCCAGAAGTTATAGGGGTAGTGACAGAAAACGGCCAGCCCGTTGCCAATATTCAGGTGTCTCGTTTATTAATTTATGTAGATGAGGTTGAGCGTATTGATCATGCAAAAACCGATGATAAGGGGCAATTTTACTTTCCCGAGAAAACCATAATGTCTCGTATTGCTGCTAATGAATTGGCTGAGCAGCGAGTATCTCAAGATATCTATATTGAGCGAGGCAAGCAAACTTATACCCTTTGGGGGGCTGATCAAACGACTTTCAAAGAAGTACCTGAGTACAGTAAGAAACTGTCATCCTTATATTGTGACTTAACCAATAAGTTAGTCACGTTCGAGTTTGCTCACTATAACCCAAACCGTAAAAATATGGCTTCCAGCATTTGTCGATGGCAAGAAGATTATCAGCCATTTTTATTGCATGACGGGGATAAAAAATATTATGTCAATGACGGGGATTTAAATAATTTAACCGAACGAAAAACTGATATGGAAGGGTACTAACCATGAATGGAACGCTTTCCCCCGCAATAGCAGCCAGTGTTGCAGCAAGAGTTTATGACATTAGAGAATCCAGAAGTTTCAATCGTGAATTACATACTGATTTTATAAGAAATTTTGAATTAACCAATACCAGAATAAACGGGATAAGCGGTGGTTTGATTAACCAGTTATTAAACCGTCAATCGGGCTTTGCTTTAACCGCCAAAGGCATCACGCCGCAATTTAAAAAGCATCATATTATTGCCATTCGCGGCACAAAATTGACCTCGGCCTCAGACTGGTTAACAAACTTTCATATCGGGATCACCAATGGTCCTAAAAACATCGGGGTGCATGCGGGCTTTCAAAAAGCATTTCGTAGCCTGCGACCGGCGTTTGAACGATATGTAACGGAGCACCGCCCTGGATGCATACATTGTATTGGTCATAGTTTAGGGGGCGCTCTGGCACAGCTTACTGCTATATGGGCGAGTGAGCGCAGTATTCCCGCGAAACTCTATACTTTTGGCGCACCAAGAGTTGTACTCAGTCACTTTTCCCCTGGCGCAGCACTCAATATTGAACATCATCGTATGGTGCATGGCACAGATCCTGTGCCATATGTGCCAACCTGGCCTTTTGCCCATACGGCAGGGGAATATCAGTTAGCTTCGAATGACAGTGCAAGGTTAAGCGCCTCGGCTCACCTGATGGAAAATGATGCACCCGGTTATATTAATACGATAGCGGGGCATCAAGATTTTGAGAGTATGGCTGGCAGATTTCAAACCATGCATGTTGAACCTGTGGTGCTGCATTATGAAAATCGTCATCAGGCAAATTTTAGTCAACGCTGGCAACGCCGTATCACTAATGCATTGATCACCTTACTTAAGGTAACCGGGCAATATAGCGCTGTTTTAGTACAAGCATCCTTGTCTGTGGGGTTAACGTTTTATGATGTATTAGCTCGCTGCCTTGATGGCATAGCTCAAGCTTCAATAGCAGCAGGCGTGCAACTTAAAGGGATTCTCGGGCATATTTTAGTTTTTGTCGGCAAAGCCGAGCAAAAAATAGAAGCGCTTACAGTGAAGTTTATCCGCTGGGTATTAGAGCTGATGATAAATAGGCTCTACAAAACCGCAAAAAATGCGATAGATAGGGTGTTTTAGATAAAAGCGCTTCAGCCCCAATATTTCCGATAATAATATTTATCGGAAATATTGGGGCTGAGATAACTAACCTATTGTCAAAAATGATATTTATGTTAACTTTTCATTTTTTATAACACCTGCATTTTTGTTATCTAGTCGTTTCCTAAGTTGCTTGTCTCTTTTTAAAGATTAAAGAAGAGCAATTTTTAAAACATGTAACCTAAAAAGCCGAATCGTTAAATGACTCGGCTAGGAAATATGCCCTGTTTTATAGTTAACAACTTATAGGCAAATCATCATGGTTGCCATTATCGGCTAAGGGATGATATCGCAAGGTTGCTCAAAACAAGTCCATTGAGTACGAAAACGTGGCACTTCAAGAAACTCCAGGAATAAATGATTGGAAACATCAAAAGTGACTTTATCAATCATATAGGTACGGTAATAGCTATCCGTGCCTCGATAGACGTATTCACTTTCAGATAAGGTGATTGAAATACTTTCACCACTGACTAACTCGGTAAAATGCCCTTTAATCTGTTCAGCCAGGTCCAATACCTCTTGTGTAACCTCATCATTGTGCACGTAGACATCATCAGGCAGGAGTTCATTCAAGCCAAAAACAATGGTTTCATAATTTGATGCAGCATTTAATTCCGAATAAATTGCTGACTGGGCTTCACTAACAAAGTCATCTTCCAATTCTTGGGTTACTAATGCATTAAAGAAAGGAATAAAGTCGAAGATGCTGTCAATATCAACATCAAAATCAACATTTAAGCTATTATCAACCGTAACGTTAGAGATTTTGCCGGTAAACATATTGTAATCACCGTTAACCCACATAGCATTGGTATCCAAGGAGTAATGGGCATAGATTAAACTGTTCTTCCTCAATTTGCCTGAAGAGTGGACTGAAAAACCGCCAAACCGGGCATTAATGGTACCATCAGCACGACCGGTTAAAATCAGTTGAACCGGCCCGTTCAATGAAAATGAATAATTCCTCAAGGAAAGTTCACCGCTCACTTCCGCCCGTATCATCGCTTCTAGGCTATCACTTAAAGCACTTTCCATCGCCTGAATTTTAGCGGCTTTATTTATTACCGGCTGGTAATCATCGCTTAAATGCGAATATTCAAATGTGCGGCCTGCATTGGTGTAGGTGATGGTTCCTTGATAATCGATATCATAAAGGCTCTTTGACCATCCCGAGCCTGCATTTGCGACACCTGATACCATCATTAGGGCCGAGAAGGCACCTAAAATACTTTTTTTGTTCAACATCATTGTTGTCCTTATTTCCAATAATAGTAGTGCAATATGATTGCTAAGAGATTACGCGCCAATACACTGTGGGCTAATTGTTTCACTGTGCTTAGTGCCCAACAATAGTCTCAATACTTGCTCGTTTTATGTTATCAATTTCATGACAGAAACTTTAACTTCTACACCATCTTATTGATTTTATTATGATATACTTGCATTATTTTATTGATTACTATCACATAAAAATGGATTTTTTTAAGTTTATACTCTGTTGCCTCTCACTATTTTTTTACACTTATTCTTTTGCTGCTGAATTTTCCCCTCCCTTTTTGGATGAACCCAGATTCGAGCTGCTAACGGCAATTCCCCAAGTTGAAGTCAATAAAATATTTCAGGATAAGAAAGGTTTTCTTTGGTTTGGTACCAACCAGGGCTTGCTGAAATTTGATAGTTACCGGGTTAAATCCTACTTGGCCAGTAATAAGGAAAACAGTTTATCGAGTAACTTGGTTTGGGATATTGTCGATGATGACAAGGGGCATTTATGGCTTTCTACTTACGGCGGTGGTTTAAATCAGTTTATTCCAGAAGAAGAACGCTTTGTCACCTTTAAAAGTGGGGACGATAATGATGAATTAGCTTCTGATACCTTGTGGGACATTGAAAAGTTTGGCAGTCAACATCTCTGGATTGGCTCCCGTAACTGGCTTAATCGATTCAATACCAGCAACCATAAAAATAGTCGATTTTCTCCCGACTCCCCTTCCCCCCTTAACATTAACAATAATGTTTGGAGTTTATTTACCGACAATGAAGAGAATTTGTGGATAGGGACCTTAGGCGGCGGACTTTATCGTTTTTCACCGACATCGGGTGAACTGAAACAATATCAACATAATGAAAAAAACGCTGGCAGTTTAAGTCATAACCTTGTCCGTGCAATCACTCAAGATAGTCAAGGAAATATTTGGGTGGCTACCGACAATGGCTTGAATGTATTAAATAAACAAGCTGATTCATTTAAACGTTATTACCATGTGCAGGGCAATAAGCAATCTTTATCAAGCAATGAAATTAGCAAACTCTATACCGATAGCTCGCACAGGCTCTGGATTGGTACTTATGGCTCAGGCGTCAATTTATACCACCCGCAAACAAACAGTTTCCAGCGTTATAATTTTAGAAGTTTAGGTTTAGCCAAGAGTAAAACCCCCAATATAATCAATGATATCTTTGAAGACGGTCAGGGGAACATTTGGTTTGCTACAGACAAGGGGGTGATAAAGCTCCATCCGGATGCTGCAAGCATTTCTCATATGATATTCGAAGATAACATGCTGTCTGATATCACCAGCATGCTTTATAGCAGTAACAGTGGATTATGGGCGGCATTTTATAACAAGCTATTAAATTTCAATAAAGATAATTTCAATTATCAGATAGTTACGGCCTTGCCCTCGATAATTTCAGATATTAGCGAAGCACCTTCGGGGAATTTATGGGTCTCCACCAAAGATCATGGTATCTATAAAATTTCTCCAAAAGGGGAGATTTTAGTCCACGTTAATAATAACGAAACAAGCCCCTCACTTCCCAATAATTACGTTTATTCCTTATATGCACAGTCCGATCAGCGTTTATGGCTTGGCTTCGCTCTAACTGATAAACCCGGTGGATTGGCATTGTTTGAAGAAGGGAAAGGCATTACTCACCATTTTTTCAAAAACAGAGTCATCAAAGACATCGAAAAATTAGATAACGATACTTTATTATTGGCAACAAATCTGTCTGGGGTGATCAAGTTCAATACCAAAACCTTAGAGCACAGTTATATCAATAATGTTGAAGAAAAAACCCTCAATAATATTAATGAACTCTATATTGCAGCCAATCAAAAAATATGGCTTGGCACCGACGCTGGCCTGGCGGAGCTATCGCTAAAAGAGCGTAAAATTATCCCATATACACCCGAACTGGGCATAATCTACGGCATACACTCAGATGAAAATACTGGCTTATGGCTAACCACAAACAATAAGCTTTTTCATTATGATGTTAATACCAGAAGTTATGAAGAATACGGGGAAGGTAAAGGTTTATCCGTGGCGAAATTTACCCAACGAACGCTATTAAAGGCCAGCGATAAACTTATTTTAGGCAGCAATGACGGATTTTTTTATTTTACGCCAAATCTAACAGACAACCCAGGCCTTGCCAGGAAGGTGCAGTTAACAGAATTTAAGCTTTTTAATAAAATTGTACCGCTGTCGAATGCTCAGTTGCCGACTCCTTTGAATAAACCTTTGTCCTTGCTAGATAAGGTGACCCTGACACATGAAGATTATTTATTTTCTTTTTCCTTTTCGGCATTAGATTTTAACGCCCCGGACAATATTCAATATCAATATTTATTAGCCGGTTTTGATAAGCAGTGGATTTCTACCGATGCTACTGATCGAATAGCAACTTATTCAGCAATTCCTCCCGGGGATTATATCTTTAAAGTAAAAGCTACAACTAACGCGCAAGTGACTCCTGAAACCAGCATTAGATTGACAATATTGCCTCCCTGGTGGAAAACCACCTATGCCTATACCAGCTATGTAATTTTAATGCTTGCTCTGCTCTATCTGCTGGTAAGCTTAAGAACACGGGTATTAAAACAACAAGCGAAAACGCTGGAGCAAGGCATAAAGACACGCACGTTAGCGTTAGAGCAACAAACACAGACTATCGCCCGGTTGCTTGAACAAAAAAAGAATATGTTTACCAATGTTTCCCATGAACTTCGTACACCACTAACACTTATTCTCAGTCCTGTGGAGCAATTATTGTCACGGGAGCAATCATCACAAAATAAATCATTATTATCACTGATCAAACAAAACAGTCAGCGTCTGTTAATGATGGTAGAGCAGTTACTGGAACTGGCTTGGTTGGAATCCCCCGATAAAAAAGAAAAAGCGCTTTTTTCTTTAACGGAACATTTACCTTTAATCATAGCGTCATATAAACCACTGGCTGCA
This sequence comes from Thalassomonas sp. RHCl1, assembly GCF_947387555.1. Lineage (GTDB taxonomy): Bacteria > Pseudomonadota > Gammaproteobacteria > Enterobacterales > Alteromonadaceae > Thalassomonas. The sequence continues at coordinate 94,989 of NZ_CANDNZ010000013.1, read as the reverse complement.
GCAAAAAATCAACAGCTAAGTACAAGAGAAATTGATGATGTAAAACTGTTACTGTATCCGGATTCGCTGGATAAAATCATTGGAAACATACTCTCAAATGCGATCAAATATACCCCTGAAGGCGGGAGTATTGAAGTCACCACCGCAGTGCAAAAGGGCAAGGTCATCATCTCGGTAATAGATAATGGCTTGGGTATTGCTGATAAGCACCAAGCTATTATTTTTGAGCGCTTTCAACGGGGAAGTTATAAAAACAATGAGCAAATAGCCGGTGCAGGTATTGGTTTGGCCATAGTAAAAGAGCTGGTAGCATTACACCAGGGCAGTATTATGCTTGATAGCCAAGAGCATAATGGCTGCCAATTTCATGTCTCTTTACCTATATTCATCGGTACTCAAGGAGATATTGTCTCTGCCGGAGAGCGGCCAATAGCCAAACAACAGAACTTGGTTGCTTTTCCTGTCGAGAATAATCAGCCACAGGTCTCTGATGCTGAAACTAATCTTAAACACCCTATAATGTTGATTGTTGAGGATAATGTCGATATGGCAGCCTACCTGGTCAGCATTTTTAACCGTGAATATCACTGCATTTTAGCTTCTGATGGTCAAGCGGGGTTAGCAAAGGCAATTGAGCATGTGCCGGATGTTATCGTTAGTGACGTTATGATGCCAGTTATTGATGGTTATCAACTCTGTCAAAAGATTAAGCAAAACGATCTCTTGGCGCACATTCCTATTCTACTGTTAACCGCAAAAGCCGATTTAGAAAGTAAACTAACAGGGTTACGCCTACATAGCGATGATTATTTAACCAAACCTTTTAGTGATGAGGAGCTAACATTACGCGTCAATAATTTACTCAATGCCCGCAACAGATTACGTCAACAAATCGCTAAAGAATTACAAGATGATCCCGGCGCTATTGTGCAGATCAGCAAGGTATTAAACAGTAAAGATCAAAACTTTATTCATGCCTTTGAACGCTTGGTCATAAAACGATATCCTGAAACAGAATTTGGACTGGCAAGCGCTGCCTATCAGTTAAATATGAGTGACAGGCAACTGCAGCGTAAACTAAATGCCCTAATGGATAATAACTTTTCCGAGTATTTACGGTTATTTCGATTACATAAAGCGAGTGAACTTTTACAAGATGGCCTAACCAGCACTTTAGTAAGTGAACAGGTTGGGTTTTCATCACCTTCTTATTTTTCTACATGCTTTAAAAGCCACTTTAAGGAAACGCCTAAACAATTTCAGCAACGACAATTAACGCTCCAGAGAAAAACAGCGATACAGAATGAATAGAAACAATGCTAAATTTTGTGTAATTTCCTACCTCTTTATAAGAGTTGAGGATAGGCAGAGTATAAATAATAATTAACTTAAAGCCTTTGTTAAACAAGCTGTTAAAAAGAACAAGCTCGAACAATAGCTGACTGGCTTCAGGCAGTTGGTGACCAAATCACAGTTGAGCTCAGCAGCTATTGGCTAAGCATCCTATCGACATTCTCTCCGCCTTGAAGGACAGGGAGAATGTCAATGATAGCGCAATCTAACCTCTTTCTATTATTGCAACCTTAGTTTCTAATTTAGCACTATGGTGTTTTCTTACCTGAATCTGTTATGGCAGGAGATAAGCCGGAAGTATTGAATCCTGTCAGTATATTCTTTGATGTATTGCTTTCGAAAATAACACCTTTATCTGTGTCAAAAGCACCAATGTTTATTACATCAGAATTTTTAAAATCACTGTTACTGACATTAAACAGCCGAATATGCCTTTTATTTGAATTGACTTGGCCAACAAGCCAATTATTGTTGTAATAAAAACCGTTTTGATGGTAGATACCAATAGCATTGTCGAAAAACCGTTTAGTTGTATATTCCACGCCATTCGTCGGCGAAGTATTTGGGGTGCCATTAGAGATACTATCAGGGGTTTTATGTCCATCCCCTCAAAATTAACCTGCAGCAGCCAGCCCGTCTGAAAGATTTTATCCGCTTAAAGCTGGTCATCGAAGAAAAATACCATGTTCCTAAACAGGCTGAGCCAATTACCCTCAGTAGCCCTACGATTTTAGGCGGTGTTAAAACTATTCCCCCCACCCGGCCGCCAGTGATACTGTTTCACTTTTTCCGGCGGCGGGCCGGCATAAGCCAGAGCGGCTTTATAGCCGCAGGCAACCTCTATATCCATAAGCCGAAACCGGGCGGCATCCTCTGCTGAAAAGTCACTGTTCAGCAGTGCTGCGGGCAGATCCGGACTGACTGTCACCGAAAACCGCTCAAGCGGCAACGCCAGGCCAAATCCTTTGGCTTTGATATAGGCTTCTTTACGGGTCCAGCAGCTAAAAAATGCAGCTTGCTGCTGCCCCGGCGGTAAACGGGAAAATAGCTGATGCTCTGTCGGTGAAAAAAAACGCTCCGCCATCTCTGTGCCGGCTATCGGGCGTATTTTTTCGATATCGACACCAAGTGCTTCGCCGTTACTGACGGCGCATAAGGCCATTTCATCTGTATGTGAGAGACTAAACAGCAACGGCTTATGATCGGCCAGGAAAGGTTTGCCATAAGCATTATGCTCAAAAACCAGTTCAGCGGCATCTGTTGCGCAATAGGATGCCAGTATCAGCCGCGTGGCAATATGCGACACCATAAACTGCCGTCTGTGGTGGTCAAGCTGGCATGCTGCCGCACGTGCCCGCTCGTATTTATCCAGCACTTGCGGCAAGGAACCAGGGTCCTGATCAAGTGTGATATGCCAGATATCAAGCATAAGGCCTACTTGTGATGGTATTGCTCTGGCTGGGGCACATCATCGGTAATTAAAAGTAATATCAGGCCGACAATTGGCGTGAGCAATAAAGAGCCAAATGTCAGTCCCCAAAATCCGATACGGCGTCTGCGCCCTAAATAACCTATAACCAAGCTGAGAAACAGCGACAGCGAAAAAGCAGTAAACATATGCCCTCCAAATTAAAAAGTATGTCCGTATTAGTTAGCATCATTTTCAGCAACAAATCCCAGCGTCCCGTCTTTACGGCTGACCAGCTGTAGTATGGAATAATTGATATTGACGCTTTCACCTTCATTAAAACTATAACTGCCGAGTAAACCAAACCATACCGGCAAGCGGTAGTTCAGCGCCTCACTGACTTGGATCGGGACAACGGTTTTGGCACTTGCAACCCCCTGGGCATAGAGACGAACACTGTCATATCCCAACATGGCCGATACGTTGGCCTTACTACCAGTAAAGCGTTGATTAAACTTTTCTTCAAAACGTTTAACCTGATAATCACCCGCGCGGTAAAGGCTTGTTGTCCGGGTACCTATACCGTGCTCGCCGACAATATCAATAAATTCCTTCGGCGAATTAAACTCCCTGCTCCCGAGAAACGGCTGCAGCACACCGATTTCACGGGTAAAATGTATCACATGAGCAGCCAGTTTTGGCGGCATCAGTAAAATAATGGCATCGGTGTCACTGTAGCGTAATTCTGCAAGCGATGCCCGCAAGCGTCCCTGGTAACCCCGGTTTAAATTTCCCTCACCAAGCTGCATGGCATAAGAGCCCGACAGTGTTATGCCGTCGTTAACCAATTCGGTTCTGAGTAACTCAATCACTTCGGTCTCGTGATAGGTATCAAGATAGACAATAAAAACCGTTTGCCATTTTTGCTGTTTGATTTCAGCGGCAATGTTGTCTGCAAGGATTGTATTGGGCGGCAGCAACTGAAAATATAAATCGTTGGCAACCCAGTCGATACTTGAGTAACTACTGCCGGCATTGAGAAATAAAACGCCGTGTTTTTTATAAACCACCATAGATGACAGGGTTGATTCCACCGGAATATCGGCACTGATCACCGCCGAAACATTGTTTCGGGCAACCACCCGGTGGGCGATGTCGGCACCGGCAACCTGCTTGGCATTACGATAGCGCCCTTCGAGCATGGCGCGATCTACATGATGGCTCTTTAAAAAGGAAGAAGCTTCGGTAAAGTGCAGCCTCAGCTGGTGTCCGTCAATGCCTCCTTCGGCATTGATTTCTTCTGCCGCCAGGATTGCCCCGTCGCGAAATTGTTTTTTATCTTTGTGCCAAACCAGGGCGATATCTATATCCTTGCCGGCGGCATAATTTTGCCTGAGCGTCGCCGTTCTTTCGATCGCCGTGGTGCCCACTTCCGGCTGCCCGCATGCCGTTAAGCCAAGCAGCAGCAAGCCCGCCAACAGCGGGTGCAAAGTGCCAATAGCCCGATCACACATCACTTGTAAATATATCATTGGCCACCCAGAATAATCGGCAGGCCATCTTCGCCGGCGCCTATAACCACCACTTTACTGTTAGGTGACTCCGACAGCTCCAATGTCGCTTGAATACCTTGCCATTTCAGCAATTTTTCATTTAAGGTCGGGGTAATGATTTTCTGGTAGTCGCGTATCCCTCCGGCCTCTATGCGCTTACGTTCGGCCTCTTGTTCTTCCCGCTGCAACTTAAAGTTATAGGCTAAAAATTGCTGCTCATTCACCAGTTTCTCTTCAATGGACGCGCGCACGCTCTCGGGCAACTCCACCGAGCGGATGATAATGTCATCTACATGAATATATTTACGCCCTACTTCTTCCAGGGCCAGGGTAATAATATCGCTTAACACACCTTCGCGGTTGGTATAAACATCTTCCGGTGTTAAACCGCCGATATTCTGCCTCAGCACAGATTCGATCTGCGGCAAGATAATTTTATCCGGATAGTCGGGACCCACTTTTTGATGCAGCACCCCCAACAATTCGTAAATGGGTTGGTAGCGCACGGCCAAAGTAAGCATGATAGGCAAGCCCGCTTTGGTCAATACTTCGAAATCGTGCAATATGACCTGCATACGGGTATCGTATATGTACATAGTATCTATCGGCAGGATCACATGCAGCCCTTCGGGAAAAATATAATCGGTTACGGTACCTTTGGTTAACAGGCGATAAATAACCCCGGCTTCCCCCGGCTTGACAAACACCAGAATACGCGGCCAAAAGGCGGCAAAAAACAAAAGGATCAGCAAAAACAATACAATAAAGTAAGGTATGTGGTCTTTGAGCCAAAATTTTATCTTACTCATTTAAGTCTCCATTCATATTTATCATGACCAGCAGGCTCTTGCGATCCCTGTTCTGGCGCAGCAAGAGCAAAACTGTGGAAAATATCCTCAATTGCTCCCTGCTTTTTCATATTAATCAGTGCTTGATCCAAACGATCATAAACAGCCTGTTGTGCCGGATTTTTCGAATATAAAAAGTAGAGTCCCGGGTTATCGTCAAGGGTAAAGTCTGCATATTTGACGCTCCTTGCACCAATGGCTTGCAGACGCTGTTCAACCTCGCGCTTGCTGCTGACAAGCATGACATTTATCTCCTGGCGGTGAAAAGCCAGTACCATAGACTCAACCGTCGAATACGCCGCTTTGTTAAAATGACTCGCCCTTTGAAAGTCAGTATTAAAATAATTCCCCTGTGGATAACCCACCGCCATGCCTTCGAGATCGCTCAAGCCCTTAATCACTTTGGGGTTATGCTCCCACAGGGCAAAGTAAACAGAGCGTTGCTCTTCCCTGATGTTGGCGCTGTAGCGATATGCCTTCTCTCTCTCCCGGGTTCGGGAGCGGACATGAGGCACTATATCTATACTGTTGTCAGCCAGGCCGGCAAGGCTTGCCGACAAAGCTTGCTGACGCCAGTCTACCCGATAGCCTATTTCGTTGGCCGCTTGTTCCAGCACTAAGCGCAGCGGACCGGAAAAGCGGCCCTTTGAGTAATAAAACATGTTCGGCGGCTGATCGCGAAAAGTGGCAATCAGCTTTGGCCGGTTATCGGGCGCCTGTGCCGGCAGCTCTTTCTTTGGCTCAAAAAAGTCTTCCATCATCACTTCCAGCCGGTAACGGTACTCATAAGCAAGGTAAGCCCCGGTCAATACTAATATCACCAGTAGCGCAACCGTTCGGCCAAAATAGCGGTAATGGGTTATCCGTGTTAACCCGGACTTGTGCTTAATCACCGGCATCCGTCTCCGTGACTGCTATCGATAGGCTCATCTTAATTCCCCTTGACGCCATTTTCAGACAGCTGGCCTTCATCCATTTTCAGCACCCTGTCGGCTGTTGCGAAATATTTATCATCATGGGTAACGGCAATAATGGTTTTACCCTGCGCCTTAAGATCCGGCAGCAAGACCTCATAAAAATGTTTACGAAAGCCGGGATCTTGATCCGCTGCCAGCTCATCAAAGATATAGATTTGTTTATCTTCCAAAATCGTGTTGATATAAGCCAAGCGCTTACGTTGCCCGGTGGAAAGGGAGGTATTGGTAAAGGCGCCGTTTTTAAAGCGGGTTTTGCCGGCCAGGCCCATTTCTTTGATCAAAGTATTCACTTTTTCGCTGTCAATATCCTGGATACCGTATAGGCGGTCAAACAAATGAAAGTCGGTAAAGACAATGGCAAATAATTCCCGGTAATCGGCATACAGGTCCTGATCCAACAGCTCGCCGTTGATGGTAATTTCGCCGCTGCCGGGATAATAGAGTCCCGTCAGCAGTTTCAGCAGCGTTGATTTGCCGCTGCCGTTGCCGCCAACAATAAACACAGTTTCGCCAAAACTTAACTCGAGATTAACCGGTCCCACCTTAAACTGGGCTGCACCTTCCTTATCCATATACTGAAAACGGACATCTTGAAAACGTATGTGCTTAAAGGTAAGCGGATTGTGCTCGGGCGGTTCACCGAGCTGAAACCCTTGCGAGGCGGCATCAACCTTTTGTTCCAGCTCGCGCAAATTATTAACCGCGACATCGGCTTTAATAAACAAAGGGAAAGAGCCAAACAATAAATTCAGCGGTCCCATAATAAACAGGGTCGAAGCGGTTAATTTAATAATGATCCCGGGATCGGTGCCGTTGAAAAAAGGCCAGATAAATAAAATGGTGGCGATCAGGATATAAAAGAATACCTCGGAAAACATCATCACAAAGACAGAGTTAATACCGGCCCGGCTCTTTAGCGCCTTAACATCGGTGGCGATTTTATCCTGATGCTCAAAAAGATCATGGCTTTTGAGCCTGTTGAGCTTAATTTCTTTAAATCCGGACAAGGTATCGTTGAGGGCATCGAAAAAATGTATTTCTTGCTCGGTTGCCGACTGCAAATCATTGAGGATACGCTCCCTTTTAAGCATAAAAACCCAGGCCCCTAGCGCAATGGCGGTCACGGTCAGAAAAAAGCCGGTCAGGGTCAGCCAGGCAACATACACCATAGTAAAGACCAGCATAATCGCGGCCTGAAGAGAAGCAAAAACAACGGTCGCACTTTGCGAGATTTGTACGGTATCCTGCGCCAAACTATTATAGATTTCGCTATGCCCGGTATCTTCAACAAAACTGAGTTCGGTATGGCGGATCTTATCGGCAATCCGTATCCTGACCTTGTACAGCACCTCTTCAACCAATATCGCAGCCTTCTCCAGGGTATATCTTTTGGTATATATCAAGAGACAAAGCAAGACAGCAAACAACATCAGATAATAAAACTGCAGATAACCGGCAGAAGAAAATTCACCAACCATACCGGCCCCATGGTTAATCACACCTAACAATAATCCATTGGTAATACCGGATATGGCTGAAAAAGAAATAAGCCTTTTTCGCGGATACACAGCTTCCTGATCAATAAACTCAAGCAGGCGCTTTGCTGGAAGATACTTTGATAACATTCGATACCTGTCAACCGGGTCCATAAGTTACGGTATAAATTTACAGCACGAAAAATTTATACCGTAAAACTAAAATCGTTTAAGAAAATCATGCAAAAAAATACCAGCCCTGAACTAGCCAACTGGTATTTTTACCTGATCGTTACTTGTTTTTAGAGCTGCTGTCGCTTTTTTTACGACCGCTTCCACTATCCTCCTTAGCCTTTTCAGCCGCCTCATCAACTTCACCGGACGCGGTTGCTTCGGCGACCATTTTTTTACCTTCATCGAGCTGGTGGGCAAAATAATCACGCACTTTCTCGGGATCAAAAGTCAAAAAGGTGCCCCCGGACTCAAAGTGTTGGATAAAGACTTTACCCAAGGCAAACGTCGTCGCACCATTGATTGTCGGCATGGTTAATGTGCCAAGAATCGAACCGACACCGGGTATGACCTTAACCGCACTAGAAGCGACACGGGATGCAGATAAAGCAACGGTACTGCCGATTAAAGATGAAATGCTTGAACGTACCAGCTCATCTTTAAACGGAACATCGTAGATTTTCGCCAAACTGTGCACCATCTTCAGCTGGATCCCGGTTACGGCTACCAGATCCACAGCCGGGATAGGAACCAAACTGGGCACGATAGAACCAATGGCATAATTACGCACCACCTGATTTGCCTGTTCGGTCTTGCTCATTGATGACTCGTTTGATGCTTCACTTGCATCCTTCTTTCCTTCTTCGGCTACAGCATTCATACTTCCTCCTTCCTACGTTTAGAGCAAGCAGAAAAAATCAACTTGCCATTCGCTGTTTACGTTAGCTTTGAAAACAGCACTGAGTTAAACACACTTACTAACAACTTCACTTTACTGCATATCGGGATTGCCGTTTTGATCAACACTGTCACCGCTGCATATGTTTCTCCTTAAAAAGCAGCAACATAGCAGACAGAGCAAAACCACTTCCCCAATCTTTTTCATGGCTGCAGGGTTACTTGGAACCTATCTCCTGCATCAACATTTCTGCCAGTTCTTTTTCTGACAAGTCCTCAAGCCCGGCCTCCGCTTCACCTTGTTCCGGTTCAACTGCCTGTTGCACCGAACCGGCAAATAAGGTTTCCACCAGATAAGCAGCCATTTTCCTGATCGTCGGATAGTCAAAAGCCAGAGTAGACCTTAGCTTGCAACCTATATCCCGCTCCAGCCGGTCTTTTACCTCTACCGCTGTCATAGAATCCATCCCGAGATCAAACAAACCTTTATCGACATCTAACTGCTGTGCAAGATCAACCTGCAACATGTCTTTTACCAGGTTGAGCAAGTAGTGCTCAACCCGTTTGATACGTTGTGGCATCGCCATATCTGCCAACTCAGCTACCAGCACAGGTTGCGGCGATTTTTCTGCCACAGACGGCTTAGCCCCGGCACCGGCAAGATCACGCAGCAATGCCCGCTGACCCGGCAATTCACTGATTTTTCCGGGTTCGATCGGCGCCGCCACCAGTTGCGCATATTCTCTCGCATGAGCCATGGCAAAGGCCAAAGCACTCAAGCCATCGTCTGGCGCTATGGTATGATAGCCTTGGGCCAGCAAACGTTTTTTATGGCGCTCATCCATATTGGCGGCCATACCGACATCACTCCACGGCCCCCAATTGATAGTTAATGCCGCCAGCCCCTGCCCGCGGCGGTAATGTGCCAGCGCATCCAAAGCGGCATTGCCCGCCGCATAAGCCGCCTGTCCTGCTGAGCCGAACACGGATGCCACGGAAGAGAAGAACACTGCAAACTCGATCGGGCAGTCGCCTAGCGCCTGGTGTAAATGCCAGGCCCCCGAGAGTTTGGGCAACAACACCTTGTTAAAGCTCGCTTCATCCAAGTTTTCCACCAGCGCATCATCGAGTACCCCCGCCAGATAAAAAACAGATTGCAGCTCACCGTATGCCCTTGCATTTTGCACCAGGTGTTGTACATCGGCAGATACGGTAACATCGCATTGGATATGCGCTATTTTCACTCCCTGCCCGGCCAAAACATCAAATAATGCCTGCGATGCCTGTGTCGGGGCGTGACGCCCGGCAACAACTATGGTGCGGGCGCCGCAATCGGCGAGCCAGGGAATAAGCGCCATGCCCAGGCCGCCATGACCGCCTATCACCAGTTGAACATCCGTTGCCGACAACGTCACTTTTTCTGCCGGCTCTTTATAGGGCAAAGCCGCCAGCGCCGGGGCATAATAGTTCTTTTGACGCCAGGCAAGCTGGGGTTGCGAATTATCCCGGCTGAAGATACAGGTTGCGATTGCCTCTAGTGCCTGAGCTTGCTCGGCTTGCTGCTCCAAATCCAGAGACAGCACGGATAACCGGGACAGTTCATGTTGTAATGCCGCCGCCATTCCCGGCAGAGGCGCATGTGCGATATTGATCGCGCTATCAGGAGTGATATTGCTGTCAACATCCGACAGTGAGACCTGCCGGCAATTATGGGTGACCAGGAGCAGACGCAAACCATGCCCGCCATGGTGCTTTAATGCCTGGATGACCCCTAAAAATTGCTGGCATCCCGTAGCGGCATCTTCGAGCGGGTAGTTACCGGCAATAAAAATAACCGTCTTTATGGTGTCTGAAACCGCTAAAACTTCGGCAACATCGGCCGCCACCTGCTGGCGCGAGCCCTGTCCCTGAATATAGGTCACGGCTGTGTTTGGATTTTGCACCTGTTCGCACAAGGCATTTGCCAGCGGATGGCTGCCGACAATTAGGCAATCGCCGCCGGCTTCGTTTTGCCCAGATAAAGCGACCGGCTGCCAATCCATTTTATAAAACCAGTCGTTAATGCCCGGCCCCAGAGCAGAGCGGATAGCGGTTTCATCGGCTCGGCGCAACTCCAGCCCTAAGGTCTCAAGCAAGACCTTGCCCGCATCGTCAAACAGTTTGATGTTGCCTCTAAAGCGCCCCTCCTGCTGCATATCGGCTTGCCACTCGGCGTGACACCATAATTCCCCCTCTTCAGGCAGTGCGTGACAAATAAAGGCATCGAGGCAAAAGGGAATAAGCGTCCCTTCAGTTCCTCCCGGCATTGCTTCCATCAGCACCTGCCAATGGGCATCAATCAAACCCGGATGCAAACGGGCGGCATCGCTGGCGGACATCCCCGGGGGCGGCGTAATCCTAGCAAGGGCCTGATGCTGCCCCGTTTGAATCGAGCTTAGCCAGTCAAACGACGCCCCCAGCTCAATATGCATAGCCTGCATTTTTTCCTGATGTGCCGCTACAGCTATTGACTGAGGACAAGCGGCTTTTAATGCGTCGAGATCGACAAACTTCGCGGCATCGGTCGATTTGACCACCTGCGCCCTGGCATGCAGCTGAGTGCGGGTATCCAGGGTATTGTCGCCAGCGCTGCAGCTGCTTAGCTCACATTTCATTCCCTGCTGTTCCCGGGTCAAAATCACCTGAACATCCCGGCAGGCATCTTCCTTAACCACCATGGGTTTGATAAACATCAGGTTGTCAAGCCGGACCCGGGAGCTGGAAACCGCGTCCATTGCCGCCCGCATCATTTTCGCGGCATAGATAGCCCCTGGCGGCACCATATGCCCGAATACCCGGTGATCCGCCAGTTCAGGCATACGGTTAGCGTCAAAGCGGCAACGGTACAGCTGCTGACTGACATGCGGCAGTGCGATAGACTCCCCCAGCAGGGGATCTATCTGCGCCGCTTCGGCCAAACCAGGTTGCCGGTTGGCTTCAATCCAGTGCCTTACCCGCTGCCAGGGATAAGTCGGCAGCGGCACCCTGTATCCGGGGTTATCCTGATTGCGTTTGCCCCAGTCCAAATCGCAGCCGGCCTGATACAAGGCGGCCAATGCCGTTTGCAGGCTCTGCCGGTCGTCGCTGTTGCGCCTTAGACAAGGCTGCCAAAGTGCCGGGACATCATCCCCGGCGATTTGCCAGCCGAAAGCGCACATCACCGGGTGGGGGCCGAGCTCGACAAAAGCGCGGTGTCCCATGGCCAGTGCCTGCTCAATGGCTTGTTGGCAATTAACCGTTTCGCGCACATGCCGTACCCAGTAATCCGTACTTGCCAAAGCTTCATCAACGACATCCCCCGTCAGGGTTGAAATAAAGGTCACGCCGGGTCTTGATAACGATACCTGTTCGACAAGCTGTTTAAATTCCTGCAGCATGGGCTCCATCAAGGCCGAGTGGAACGCGTGAGAGACCGGCAGGCGTTTAACGGTAATGCCTGCATCCTGCAATACGGTTATCGCCGCATCCAGGTTCACTTTATCTGCGGAAATCACCTGGTTGTCGGGGGCATTGCTCGCGGCAAGACAAACCTTGATACCGCTTTGCGCCAATATATCTTGCATCCGGGCCTTGCCAGTCAAGACTGCTGCCATGGCACCGCCTTCAGGCAATGACTGCATTAAGCGCCCGCGCGTTGCCACCAGCTTGACCGCATCCTCCAGACTAAAGACGCCGGCAAACCAGGCTGCGGCAAACTCACCGATACTGTGTCCAATCAAGGCCTGCGGTTGAATGCCAGACTCTTCGAGCAAGTGCAGCAAAGCAACCTGGATGGCGAACAATGCCGGCTGGGTATAAGCGGTTTGCTGTAACAGTTGGCCGTTATGTTCCGACTCCGCAAATATCACCTCAAGCAAGTCATGCTCTAAGTAAGGTGAAAACAAAGCTGCGCATTCGTCCAGGGCTTGCCTGAAGGTAGCTTCGCTGTGATAGAGTTTTTGTGCCATGCCCGTATACTGGGCCCCCTGTCCGGTAAATAAGAATACCAGCCCTTTAGCGGTATCATGTTGCCTGACGGCCTCACCAAGCCCGCGTTCAAGTTCGGTTAACATCGCCTGACTGTTAGCGGCAACAAAAGCGCGGCGGCAGGGGAAATGCTCACGCCCGGTTTGCGCGGTGAAACAAATATCGCGTAACCGGGTATCCGGATGCCGTGTTAACCAGGCGATATATTTCTCCGTCAGGGCGTTCAGGGCTGCCGGATTTTTTGCCGCCAGGGGCAGGATTTCAATGTCCGGCGTTTCAGCTGCCATCTCAGCTGCGGGCGCCTGTTCGGGCGCCTGTTCAAAGATCACATGGGCATTGGTGCCGCCGATACCGAGTGAATTCACCCCAGCACGCCTCGGTATGCCGTCGGTTTGCCACGGCAATAATTTGTCGTTGACAAAAAAGGGACTTGAAGCAAAATCAATCTGCGGATTCGGCGTCTCATAATGCAGGGTGGCCGGTATCTGCTTGTGCTTGATTGCCAGTACCGCTTTTAATGCCCCGGCGATCCCCGAGGCTATGCCCATATGGCCGATATTGGTTTTCACTGAGCCCAGCGCGCAAAACTGGTTACGGCCCGAATCGTGGCGGATCGCCTTGCTCAGGGCCTGTACTTCGATCGGATCCCCCAGCGGCGTCCCGGTGCCGTGCCCTTCAATAAAGCCTAAGGTATCCGCCGAAACGCCGGCCCGGTCCAGGGCCTTACGGGCAGCACCGTATTCCCCCATCATGCTCGGCGCGGTAAAGCCCATTTTCTGGCCGCCGTCGTTGGTTACCGCAGAGCCACGGATCACGGCATAAATATGATCGCGATCGGCAACGGCTTTATCCAGACGCTTGAGCAGTACCGCACCCGAGCCGCTGCCAAAAATGGTGCCGCTTGCGCCGGCGTCATAAGCCCGGCAATGGCCGTCGGGGGTAACCAGCATGCCCTCGGAATACAAGTGTCCGGCATATTGCGGCAGCATAGCGGCGCAGCCTCCCGCCAAAGCCACTGCCGATTCCCCCGAGCGTATGCTTTTGCAGGCTTCGTGGATCGCCACTAAGGTGCTTGAACAGGCGGTTTGCACATTGACGCTCGGCCCGGTTAAATTCAGCTTGTAGGAAACCCGCGTCGGCAAATAATCCTTGTCGTTGGTGATCATGACATTAAAGCCGTTGGTGGAATCTACCGTAAGCAGCTCTCCCAGGTTCTCCCGCTGCAGCCAGTCGCTGTTGGCAAAAATATTATTGAGCAGGTAGGTATTGGTGCCCGCTGAAGCAAAGACCCCTACCTGCCCGATACTTTGTGGGGTATAACCGGCATCTTCAAAAGCTTCCCAGGCGGTTTCCAAAAAGATCCGCTGCTGGGGATCGATAATGCGCGCTTCCCGGGGAGAGTATTTCCAGAAATCGGCATCGAAACCTTCAATATCTGTCAGCACAGGGGCGGCATGTACATGATCGGGATTATCGGCCTGCTCGGGTGTCAGCCCGGCTTTGATCGCCTCATCGGCGCCATAAAAGCTGATCGACTCTATACCCTGTTTCAGGTTATCCCAAAAGGCCTCTGGCCCGTCGGCGCCGGGCAAACGACAGGCGATGCCGATAACGGCAATCGCCATATCCTGGGCCGGGGCCCCATCCCCCGAAGGGGTCGCATCTTGCTGCGCCTGCGCATCTTTTTGCTCTGCGCTGAAATACTCCGCCATAATGTTAACGGTCGGGGTGTTAAACAGCTCGACAATGGCAATCTGCCTGCCGATTAATTTTTCCAGCTCCGCCTGCACCTGAAAGGCCAGTAAGGAATGCCCCCCCAACTCGAAAAACGTATCATCGTAGCTGATCTCATCCAGCTCAAGCACCTGACACCAAATGGCGGCAATTTGATCCGCCAGCGCTGAACCGGCTTTGGCCTTGCGCACCTTGTTGGAGCGCTTTTCCTGCACCAGATTCCGCTCGGAAAATTCTCCCTGTTCAAGCAATTCTTTCAGTTTGGGGCGCTGAATTTTACCGATGGCGGTGCGCGGAAACTCTTTTGGCTCCAAACGGATCATTATGGCAGGAGACACCCCGACCACCTGCATCAGCTGATTGCGGATCGCTTTATTAAGCTGTATCAGATCGGCATGCTCGCTTTGCTCGCAGTGATAGAGGATGGCCAGCTGCTCGGTATTTTTACCGGCAACATTGACCCCGCAGGCAGCGACATTGCCCCGGGTAATGGCCGGCAGCTGCTCTACTGCCCCTTCAATTTCATGGCAGTAAAAATTATTGCCGTTAAGAATAATGATGTCTTTTTCGCGTCCGGTGATAAACAGGTGGCCGTTGCGCAAAAAGGCCAAATCCCCCGTGGTTAACCAGCCGTCCTTGATGATCTTGCTGTTGAGCTCTTCCTGGTTGTGGTAGCCGGAAAACACCGACGGCCCTTTCAGCTGCAACCGGCCGCTTTGCTGCTCCGGCACAAGCTGATCGTTGTCATCGACGATGCGGACAGAGGCGCCGGGAATACAGGGGCCGAGATCGACAAAACTGTCATCATCGTGGCTGTTTTCCAGGGTGAACCCCCTTGACCAGGTAATGCCCGAGCAGGTTTCCACCATGCCAAAAGCAGGCCTTAACGCATCCAGGGGCAATTGATGCTGCTGCAAAAGGCGGATAAAGTCGCGGGCGGTGCGGCTGACAATCGCCTCGCCGGCATTGACCATAAAGCGCATACAGGATAAATCCCAATGCCTGTCAGCAAGTTCCTGCTGTTTTTCCAAAAACAGCGAAAAGACAAAATTGGGCGCCCAGGAAATAGAAACCCGGTGCTCGTGGATCAAGTCCAGCCAACGCAGCGGCTGCTGCAGTACGTAGGAAATCGGCACATGGAACTGGTCGCATTTGAGCGCCACCCCCATCACCCCGAGAAAAACCAGCGAGCCGGCATGGTCCATCGACATCCAGTTCAGGGTCACATCGTCTTGGCTAAAGCCATTCATCTCGATAGTGCCGTCTACCATAGCCAAAATAGTGCCGTGTGTTTGCGGTACCCCTTTAGGAATACCCGTGCTGCCGGAGGTCAGAAAGAGCACGGCAACATCTTCGGGGTCCGCCTGATAAAACCGGCTCGGCGCTTGCCCCTGCTGCAAGGCTTCCAGGTTTAAAATCCGGGGAATAAAGGCAGCGAAAAACCGGCTGACGTCGCTGATCGGCCCGGATAAGGCTGCGCAGGTCAGGATTGCCGGCTGGTCAAAGTTCTGCCAGACATTGACCAGTTTCTGTGTTTGATTCTGATCATCATAGGTCAGGGCAACATTTAACGGAACAGGCACCACGCCGGCCAAAATACAGCCCCACATGGCGGTAAATAAATCGCCGGCATCTTCTATCTGCAATAAAACTTTCTGCCCCGGCTCAAGCCCTGCCTGCTGCAGGCCGCCGCAAATTTTTCCTGCCCGGCTCAGGAGTTCACCATAATGGCGGCGCGTCAAGTTGCCGTCGGCGCCAACGGACACAAAGCCCTTATTGCAATGATCTTCCCCCGCCCGTTGCAGCAAACTGACGAGTCTTGAATCTGATACCGAAAAACGGGTACGCTCGCCACCAAAAGCTAAAGAGTTCTTGCTATCCGGTAACTGCTTGTTTTTATGATCCCTGATATGTTCCATCATTTGTGTCCCGTGTAATAGTTAAAAGTTAGCTGTCTGGCCTCATCTATACATATACAAACTTAAGGCAACCTGGTCAGGTCATTCACTTCAACCTGTTGGATATCACCTATTTTCTTGATCATGGTGCCCGTTTGAAAACGGGCATTACCTATGGCATCGGCAACATTCTGTATGGCGGTGACATGATCGGTAAACGACTGCAGCCGCGCCTGTTCAACCGACACCAGGTCATAAACATCTGCCAGGGCAAAAGTATTGTTGCTGACGATGCCGTTCAACGCCGTCTGATAATGCTGACTTTGCTGCTTGGCCGCTTTTAAGGCTACCAAACTGTTATAAAGCGAGGTGATGGCGGAATCGACCGCAATCTCGATGCTGCGCCGGGCATTATTGTATTCGGCGTCTTTTTGCCGCCTTAAATGCCGGGTTTTATCAACCTGGGCCCGGGCTTTGTAATTGCCCAGTTTTTTTTCAAAGGAAAGTTGTACCGTATAGCCGAGATCGCTGCGCCCGTCATTAAAGGAGGAAAAGTCGACATACTCATCGCCTCCCAATCCCAGACCTTCCTGTTTTAAAACAAAGGACAAATCGAGTTTATCTTGCTCATCATTTTTCGAACCGGCATAAATGGCTTTGGCGGCATCGAGTTGCAATTTGGCCGCTTTGAGATCAAAACGGTTGGCTTCGGCCAGGGCATGCCATCTTTTTGCTATCTTGGCATGATCGAAATAAGCCAGGGTCGTGTTCCAGTCGAGGGGGAAATCATCGGCCAGTTTAGTGATTTTCCTGGCATCGCTGCTCGATACCCCCAATACCTGGGCAAGTTTGCTTCTGGCAACATTGGCCGCTTCTTTCGCTTTACTGACATCTACGCTCAATTCGGTTTTATAACCGCTTAAATAGCTGATATGTTTGCCCGCCCCCGCCGCTGAAGCCTGTTCAGAGGCAGAGACATTGGCCAGCCAGAGATCCACCAGCGCCTTCGACTCCCGGGTAAACTTCAACTTGGTTAACGCTGCTTCATAGGCCCAATAGCTGGTAAAAACCTCTTGAATAATCGTCGCCACCTGTTGATTCAAATCCATCTCGGCGGCCTCGCGCTGGTAGCGGAAGTTTTTTTCGTTGGCGGCGGCAATATTATTTTCGCCGCTAAACTTCATCAAAGGCACATTCACCGTCAGTTGGATGGTCGACGGGTGTACTGGGGAATAATCCCCGACTCTTGCCCCGGACCTTAACCCGGTCGCTTCCAGAGCCGGTATCACATCGGCAATATCTGCCGCCGTTTTATCGCTGTCTGATGAATCCAGCTCTATGCTCAACTCGGTATATACGCCGTTTCTAAAGACTTTATTGATGCCGGATTTTAACTGCTCATTATTTTGGTGATCTGTCATAAAAGTCGAGGCCGTGACCTCTCCCCCCGTTGCCGCCGATACCTGCTGTAATTCGTCGGGATATTCATAGCCGCGCACCCGCTCGAAAGCCATGCTGGTGGTAAAGTTAATATCAAAGGGATCGGCAGCCGACAATTCATCGGCCCTGGCCAGGTCGACCTGAACCGAGGCGGTAACCAGGCTGGAGGAGTTGGCGATAGCAATGCGCAATGACTGCTCCAGCGTCAGGCCTTTGCCTGCCGTCACGCTATCAGGAATTGCCGCCACCGATGAAAAAGCCAGCATCGACGCTAAGGCGATAACGCCGTTTTTTTGACCTGGTAGTAAATATTTTTTCATTTCATCCTTCCCTGTTCCTAGACATTCACCGAACCACAGATTATGGTCCCCCGAGTGCCGGCAGCACCGATGGCGCCGCCGGCTATGGCCGCTAACCCAACAGGGTTTGCAAATACGGGTTATAAAAAAGCCCTTTTGGATCCACCGACTGACGATAAGCTTTAAATGCCGGTACCGGCGCGCCGCGCTCGATGCGCTGCCCTGTGGTATAGGAGATAAAACTGGCATTAAAAGGCTGGGTGAAAGACTCCTCATCCGGGTTGCTCGGATCATAAAAGCCATACATTTTGCCGTTATGGGGCAAGCCCCCCAGTTCAACCCAGCGACGCTCGACATGGGCGAAAAAGCGCAATAACTCGTCGGTGTACTTCAGGCCCGGGGTATTGGCATCCTGCTCCTCGACGAAGCAAATCAAATCCAGGTTGATAAACATGGTCTCAGGATCCAGGGCAAAGGTGCCCGATAACGCGGCATCGCAGGCTTTGACAAAGCGAAATTCCATCGGCGCGGCAATATGGAAATTACCGCCTTCGATAACATAGTCGCGCACCACCGCCAAACCTTCCCAGGCTTTAGCCAGGCCATCGGCATCAATTTTCGGCAAAGGCACAAAATAAGACATAAAGGCCACCCGGGCGGCATTGTTCAGCCACAGATCCGAATATCTGGCATTTGCCGCATCCACCTGGCTTTGAATATTCTTTATCGCCACCCAGTTGATCAGGGCGGCAGCCGCGTCTGAGCTTGCCTGTTGTGCGGCAATGGCTGCCCACTCCGCCACTTCTTCGCCGATTTGCAAATAGGGGGCGCCAAAAACCCCGTTGCCTGCCAGTTCGCAGGCACTGTCGGGATCTGTGCCGACATTGGGCACTTTTTCATCCGGATCTGCCACCAGATCCCAGTTCAGGGCAAGGAAGCTTGAAGAAAGGATATTGTCGGCATAAGGATTGAAGAAAGACTCAACCCTGTTATGGCTTGTCAATAAAGTCTGATATTTATCGATAAAGGTTTTGCGTAAATTGCTGGCCCTTATGGGACCGAACAGCTCCCTGCTCGGCTTAAGCGTGGTGGCATAGGGGCGGTCGAGCACATTAACCGTCATTGAGGTCACAATGCCAAAAGCCCCCAAAGAAACGCGGATCAACTGCAATAGCGACACATTGTCAAAGCTTGCATCGGCATCGATATACTTGATGGTGCCGTCGGCCTGCATCACAGAGAAGGAAGCAACCGTTTCGGCAAAAATAGACTCCTGCACCGTAGCGCCATGTACATCGACCGCGGTCATACCGCCGATGCTGAAAAAACCACCTGCGGTGACCGTTTTCATGATGAGGTTATTTTTGGTTAAAAAAGCATCGAGATCATCTTCACGTACCCCAGCATTGACCGTCACCTGTTTTTTGGCGACATCGACCACCATACTTTGATCTTTATTGGCTCCCAAATCGACATAGCACGACATATCAACCAGATAGTCTTTGGCTTGAACGGGAACGTCTCCCCGGTTATCCCGGGTCACTAAAGCGGGCTGGGAATGACGCTGCCCGGAGACACGCAGGGTCGCCCCGTCGATGGCTGCAACCTTAAGCACTATCTCCCTGAGCTCGGCTTCTGTGGTCGGGGTAAAATAAAAATCTGCACCGTCCGTCGGGGCATTATGGACAATATTGCGGCTCCAGTTTTGCCATTGCGGGGCTGATTGCCCCGGTGCGCTGTTAATTTTTTCCATGATCCGATTTCCTTTAAATTTAATGTAAACATTTACAACTTAAAGTTATTTTTATTTATCGCGCTTAGCTGCCCTGAGCTAACGCGATATCCTGTGCAAACCTTGATAAAAACGCTTTATTGGTTTTGCTAAAAAAGTGCCCGCCTTCAAAGCTGTGCAAATCAAAGTCGTCGCCGGTAAATTGCCGCCAGGCCTGCATTTTTACCGGCGGTACTATCTCATCCTGCTCGCCGGCATAGGCAATAATGGGACAAGCCAGGGGCCTTTGTTCCACGGGGCAGTCGACCAGGCCGATATCGGCGCGCAAAACCGGCAAAAACATCTGCGCCAGTTCCGGATCGTCAAAGACTTGCTCCGACGCCGCCCCGTAGCGCAACAGAAACGCCCTGAACTCTTCATCCGGCAGCTGAGCCGCCCCTGCATGCCCCGACTCATTTCCCGGCGAGTTATGCGCCATGGCAACAAATAAATCGGGCCCGGGAGCCCCGAGAGCGGCCAGGCGATGGGCCAATGAAAAGCCCACCTTGGCGCCTAAACTGTATCCCGCCAACACATAGGCGCGATCCAGGTAAGGCAACAATGCCCGGGCAAGTTCATCAACGAGCCGGTCAAGCTCAAGGTGGCAGGGCTCATCGAGGCGGGTTTCTCTGCCCGGATACTGCACCGGCACCAGGGCCACCCCCTGCGGCGTTGCCTTGCGCCAGGGCAGGTAAAAAGAGGCCCCGCCGCCGGCAAAGGGCAAACAAAAGACCCGGCGCTGCGCCGATGTATCCCCGACCCCAAAAGGGAACCAAGCTTTTTCCTTATCCGATATTTTCATACCCGCCTGCCTGTTATTGCTGAAAAATTGCCGTCATTAAACCTGTGTTGCCGCAACTGGCCGTTGATTTTTTAAACGCCCCCGGCCAGCCAATGCATCACGTTGAGGATAAACTGCTGGTTATGCTTGGCCTGGGGGTTGTTAAAGCCCATGGGATAATTATTTTCCCAATTGGCATAACCGACAGACCACATCGAAGCTTCGCCAAAGATCCCCACCCGGCCTTTACCTGAGGTCAAGACCACCCCCTGATATAAACCGTCGCCGCCGGAAGATGGCGTGGTCGGTCCCATTTGGTCGGCCACGCTTGGCCAGAGAATATTGGTGCCCTTGCCTAACTGCATCACAGGGGTAAAGGGCACCGCAGGTTTCATACGAAAGGCATGTCCGGTAAAAGTGATCACAAAAGGCACCGCTTCACTGGGTTTATTGCCTTCGGTGATCCGGTTGCCGAATAAGGTGCCCCCCTGCACTATGCCTTCCTCCGCCGGCGGATACTGGAAAAAGCGCATCAGATTCATATTGCCTGTGTTAGGGACAAAATCGGGGTAAAAGGCGAAGTTGCTTTGTACTTCGACGCCAAAAACTTGCCCCATATCTGTCACCGCAGAAGGAAACGGCATATGATCTGAGATCAACAGCAGGGAGCCGCCGTCATCAACCCAGTCTTTCACCGCCTGAATTTCTTCGTTGCTAAAAGCCGAGAGTACCGGCAAGGCCCATTTATCGACATTGGCCTTATTAAGCGCATTGCAAATCACCAGAATATCGGTTTTCGCCAAAGATTCACGGCTGAATTTAGCCGTCCCCGGACTCGGTACGAAGCCATCGGCCTTGATCAGCTCGGCAAAGCCCTGAAAACGATCCGCCATGGTTTGGTAATTATGATGTGCCTGGTCAATGGAGACACGCGGCCCCTTGCCTTGGGGATAAGTGGGGTTTTCCACCTTAACCACATAATCCCCGACACCGACCGTCGGCGGCAGTGCCTTTTTCTGTGTGACCGCACAGGCCGGCGTAGTGATCACGGCCGCCAGTAGTAGACTTGCTAGTATTTTATTAATCATCGTAAATATATCCCTATTTCATAGTAAAAAGAGGTTACCCGTTATTAAAATACAACTATTTTCAAACGCTTAAGCTTTATACATATGTGTTCAACTGCTGATAAAATCTGATATTTCCCTGGTTAGCACCTCCGCATTAGGTGAACGCATCATGGTTAAATGATCGCCGGGCACTTCAGTGACCGTCACCGGCTGCTCAAAATAGCGCTGCCAGCCCAGATCCAAAGAGGTGCGCAACGTCGCAAACTGCTCGGTGATCAATTGTTCGGGCTGTTGCTCCTTAGAGCGCAGCAGCAATACCCGGGTATTGGCCGGCAGTTTTGCCGGCGAATAATCAACACACAGGTTCGCCTTATAGACTTCAATAAAGCCCCGTAAAAAGCTGATATTAGTTTGCTCAGGCAAAACCCCCCTTGCTATCAGCCTTTGATGCAGCAAGGCCAGCTGCGCTTCGTGATCCAGGGAGGCAAACTCCTGTGACGAAATGGCGGCATCAACCTGATAGAGATGGCTGATGATCTCAGAGACCTGGGCCAGCCATTGCGCCTGCGACCAGTCCTGCCCGGTTGGCTGGAAGAAATGGGGCGCCGGGGTATCGATCAATACCAGCACCTGGGGGGCATGGCCCAGCTTGTTAAGCTGCGCCGCCATATCAAAGGCCACCAGGCCGCCAAAAGAATGTCCGGCAACAAAACGCGGATACTGATAGCCGTGATGCTGAATATCATCGAGATAGTGCCGCGCCAGCTCCTCTACCCGGGTATAGGGCGGCGTTTCTCCGTCCAGTCCCGGCGGCTGCAAACCGATAAAGGGATGGCTGCCCGCCATTGCCCTTGCCAGCTCATTGAAATAGACCAGGTTGCCCCCGGCCCCGGCCGCACAAAAGAACGGCTCGTCCTGGCCCTGAGACTGGATCGGCACTACCGAAGACCAGATCTTGTCATCGGCGTCACTGCGCAACAGTTGCGCCTGCGCTTCAACCGTCGAGCCCTGGAATAAGCTTGCCAGCGGCAGCTGGCGGTCAAATTGCCGGGCTATCTTGGCCATCAGGCGCACCGCAATAATCGAGTGTCCCCCCAAATCAAAGAAATTGTCGCGGATGCCGATAACTTTGATACCGAGCACTTCCTGCCAGATACGCAGTAATTCCAGCTCGAGGGTATCGCGTGCCCCCAGATACTCCGCCGATGCCTGTTCGATTTCAAGCCGGGCCAGCGCCCGCCGATCGACTTTGCCGTTTTCGGTTAACGGCATCTGCTCGAGGCGCAACAGTAAATCCGGCACCATGTAATCGGGTAACACTTGCCCCAGCGCCTGCTTTAATTGGCTGCGGTCGGTTTCACCGCCGAGGTAATAGCCAATCAGCCGGCTATTTTCACTCTCGGGGCGGTCAAGTACCACGGCGCACATGTCAACCCCGGGTTGTTTGCCAAGCACATGTTCGACTTCGCCGGGCTCCACCCGGTAACCGCGTATTTTAATTTGCTGATCATTACGCCCCAAATACTCAATACGGCCATCGGGCAAATAACGCCCTAAATCCCCGGTACGGTAGAGGCGCTGTCCCGGCAGGAAAGGATCTTCGATAAAAGCTGCCGCGGTCAGCTCCGGGCGGTTCAGATAAGCATTTGCCAGTCCGTCGCCGCCGATAAAGAGCTCGCCGCTGACCCCTACCGGCTGCGGCGACAGGCAGCTGTCTAAAATATAAATCCGGGTATTGGCGATCGGCCTGCCGATGGGGATCCTTGCATGTATCAGGTCCGCCGGCTTAACCTGCTGCAGGCTTGACCATACCGTGGCTTCCGTTGGCCCGTAGAGATTCCACAAACTCGCGACTTCCGGCAACAGCTGCTGCGCCAGCATTGAGGGCAGCGCTTCTCCGCCGCACAGGACTTTCACGCGGGCATCCCCCTGCCAGCCCGATGCCAGTAACAAGCGCCAGGTGGCCGGCGTTGCCTGCATCACAGTTACCTGTTCGGCCAGCAGGGTTTGCATCAAAGACCTTCCGTCGCGCACCGTTTCCTCGTCGGCAATCACCAGGGTGGCGCCAACCGTCAGCGGCAGGTAAAGCTCCAGTACGGCAATATCAAAAGCCACTGTGGTCACCGCCAGCAGGGTATCGCTTGCGGTGATGCCGGGCATCTGCGCCATGCTCGATAAAAAGTTAACCGCTGCGTGCTGTGTAACCGCGACCCCCTTGGGCTTGCCGGTTGAGCCCGAGGTATATATCACATAGGCCAGCGCCGGGTTATCCTGTTTCTTTGGCGCTTTTTTCTCAGGCATTTTTGTTTCGGGTACTCTTGCTTCAGGCACGGCGCAGCCTTGCTGCCCGGCATCGGGGCAGAAAACCGGACAGGCCAGGGAAGAAAAAGAAGACAGCAGGCCGGTTTCGGTCAGCAACAGGCTGACGCCGGCATCTTCCAGCACTTCCCGGATACGGTCACGGGGATATTTAGGATCAAGGGGCACATAGGCATTGCCGGATTTGAGCACCGCCAGCAAAGCCACCAGCATATCCGCGGAGCGGGGAAGACAGACCGCCGCCAGGGAGCCCTCAGCCAGGCCAAGTGCCCGCAACCGCTGTGCCAGTTGCTGTGAGCGCTGATTGAGTTCGCGGTAGCTCAAACTGTCTGCGCCGCATTTTACCGCCACCGCGTCTGGCGTTTTATCCGCCTGCCTCTCGAACATGCCCTGGATAGTCAAGGGCCCGTCTATCGGGCGGCGGGTTTGATTCCAGCCCTTAAGCAGGCAGTCTTCTTGCTCCTTGTCCAATATCGCCAGGCGGGCTAATGCCTGCCGGGAGCCGGTTAATATCGATTGCAATAAATTGCTGTAGTGGCCGGCAAAACGTTTAATGGTGTCGCGGTCAAATAAGTCGCTATTGTACTCAAAGCAAGCTTCCAGTCCTGCCCCCGACTCACTCACCTCCAAGGTTAAATCATATTTGGAAACCACCTGTGCGCCGGAGATTTCTGATACTTCCAGTCCGGTCAAATCCGGGGTTACCGCAGGAGTATTCTGCATCGAGAACATCACCTGAAACAAAGGCGAATAGCTTAAGTTACGCCGGGGTTTGAGCTCTTCCACCAGCTGCTCAAACGACACTTCCTGGTTGGCATATGCCTCAAGCGCCGCTTCCCGTACCTGCTTTAAAAAACCGTCAAAGGCCTGCTCCCCGGCAACGTCCAAACGCATCACCAGGGTATTGACAAAAAAGCCCACCAGAGGCTCAAGTTCGCTGCGGCTGCGGTTTGCCGTAGGCGAGCCGATGACGATATCCCGCTGCCCGCTATAGCGCATCAATAACACCGCAAAGGCGGCAAGCAATAACATGTAGAGGGAAACCCCGGACTGCTCCGCATAACGTTTCAGCCGCAAAGAAAGCGAGCCGTTAAGGTTCAGCTTAAAGCTATCCCCGTGGAACTGCTGTACCGCGGGACGGGGCCGGTCTGTCGGCAGCGCCAGCAAAGCAGGCGCTCCCGCCAGACGCTTGCGCCAATAAGCTAACTGATGCTCCAGCTTGCCGCTTTTTAGCTGCTCGTGCTGCCAGGCGGCATAATCGCCATATTGCACCGCCAAAGGCGCCAGCGGCGAGGCCTGCCCGGCGACAAAAGCATTATACAAACGGCTCCACTCGTTCACGATAATGCCCATAGACCAGCCGTCGGAAACGATATGGTGCATATTGACCAGGACAACATGGTCATCGGCCGCCAACTTCAGCAGGGA
Source organism: Thalassomonas sp. RHCl1 (assembly GCF_947387555.1). Lineage (GTDB taxonomy): Bacteria > Pseudomonadota > Gammaproteobacteria > Enterobacterales > Alteromonadaceae > Thalassomonas. Next base: position 69,721 of record NZ_CANDNZ010000013.1, on the reverse strand, counting down.
GCAGCGAAATAAGGGGCCCGTTGCCAGATTAAATACCTGCTTTGCATCCGAGGTTATATGCTGCGCCAGTGCCTGCTGCTGCAACTGGCTGTCCAGGTGGCTGAGATCTATGGTTGCCATCGCCGGCAGGGTATCGACAAGCCGTACCCCGGGCTCTCCCCTGACGGTTTCAAAATGGCTGCGCAGGGTTTCATGGCGCCTTACTATCGCATTCAGGCTGGCCGCCATGGCATCCAGCGCTAATTGTCCTTTTATCCGCAAGGCCACCGGCATGTTGTAGGCGGCGCCGGCCCCTTCGAGCTGATCCAAAAACCACAGCCTTTGCTGTGCAAATGACAGGGGTAAGCTTTCCCCTTTGCGCTCAAGCCGGGGGATCGGCAGGTTTTCTGCGTTTATGCGCGGGTTATAGCCAAACACTTCGGCCATTTGCCGTGAAGGCTCTCCCAAAAACTCCTGCCGGTAATTTTGCCGCCAACGTTCGGCTATTCCGGCATCTATCCGTTGGTGGCTATGAAACTTAACGTCCCCCAACATTTTGGACTCCCGATGGATACCGTCTGTCATGCGCTGTTGCTGCTGCCGGTTATAGATATCCAGCATATCGGCAGAGAAGTCTATGCCGATAAACCGACACAACTGTTTCACGGTTGCCTCCGGCTGCTGCGTCATCTGCTCGAAACTGACGCTTATCTGGCGATGGTCCGGAATATTTGCTAAAAACTGGCCAATATTGCGGTGGCTGTGCAGCCAGATCAGTTCCCCTAAACGGCGCACCGGCAATTGGTGGGGATAGCGGAAAAAAATCTGGTCGAGCTTGGCTTCTTCGAAGGAGTGGATCATGCCATACGGATGGCGGTGCAAATGGATATAAAGCGGCTCTTCAAAATAGGCCTCTGCCCGCTGCATAATGCCGGGATCCAGGGCATAGGAAGGAGACTTGTCAACCAGGATACGCTGCCCCAGCCAGCCTTGCAATTCGCCGTAAAAAGCTTGCACCGGCATATCCGCACTTTCCCGTGAAGCCATGATTTCCCTGGCGCCGTCGGCATCGACATCACATGCCTGCATCACCGCCCGCAATGTCCCTTCAAGCCAAAAGGCATCGCGTCCGGAGCAAACCCTTTTACGCTGGCCCAAGGTATCAAAGCCGAGCAACTCCAGCTCCGGCGGCGAAAACAAATCCGAATGTCCTCCCAGCAAGACCCGCAATAAGGTCGAGCCGGAACGCGGCGGCGAGAGCACGAAAATCGCCCGCGGATTTTTTTTGCCGTCGCCGGACAATTTGCCTGAAACCGGGTGGCTGGGGGTCGGCGGGATCAGGGCACGAAAATCGGTAAGGCTCTGTTCGTCAATAAAGGCATCGTCCAGCTGCCTGATATCTGCCTCGCCCATTCTCGCCATGGCTTCGGGGTAATGGCGGCGTAAATAGTCAATCAGCAGACGTATGGTCGGCGCCTCAAATAAGGCCACCACATAAACCACGCTTTCGATACGCTGCTGGATCTTGTTGGCTAAAATCGCGCCGCGGATCGAGTCACCGCCGAGCTCAAAAAAATTGTCATCCAGGCCGATGTGCTCGATATCGAGCACTTGGCACCAGAGGGTTGCCAACAACTTTTCCAGTGCCGTCTGCGGCGGCGCCGATAAGGGGGCGCCGGTATTGACCCCGCTGCGGTTTTCCAGAAACAGGCTGTCGAGTTTTTTTCGGTCCAGCTTGCCGTTGGCGGTTAAGGGTAAGCCGGGTAATACCAGGATCGCCGCCGGGATCATATACTCAGGCAGCCGTGATACCAGCTCCTTGCGCAATAATGCCGGCAAAGCGCCGTCCCGATCGTTATCCGAGACGACATAAGCCACCAGGCGCGCGCCGCCGGCCTCTTGCCGAGTTAATACTACAGCTTCTGTGACCTGGGGCAAGTTGCCCAGGCAGCGCTCTATTTCTCCCAGTTCGATGCGGAAACCGCGCACTTTCACCTGATGATCGATTCGGCCCAAATACTCCAGGGAGCCGTCGGCGCGCCAGCGCGCTAAATCACCGCTGCGGTATAAACGCTGCTGAGCCCCCTGGCCGGTAAAGCCATCATCAATAAAGCGTTCTGCGGTCAGCTCCGGCAGGTTCAGATAACCTTTGGCCACACCGCCGCCGCCGATAAGCATCTCACCCGGCACGCCAAGGGGCACCAGCTGATTGTTGGCGTCGACCAGGGTAAGGGAAAGATCCGGCAGCGGCCTGCCGATAAGGCTGGTGCCGGTGTCGATATCCTCTTGCCGAAGGCGGTAATAACTAACATGTACCGTGGTTTCGGTAATGCCGTACATATTGATCAATTCGGGCGCGTCCAGGCCATAACGGTCAACCCAGGCGGATAAGCTGCGCGGATCAAGCGCTTCGCCGCCAAAGATAACCCATTTCAGGGGCAAAGGTTGGTGCCGGGATACCTGCAGGCGGCGATCGGCATCGATAAGCTGCCTGAACGCAGATGGCGTCTGATTTAAAACCGTGACCCCGTTTTGCCGTAAAAACGGCTGAAACTGCTCCGGCGAGCGGGCTATGTCCAGCGGCACCACCACCGCCTGGCCGCCGTATAACAGGGCGCCCCAGAGCTCCCATACCGAAAAGTCAAAGGCGTAAGAGTGAAACAAGCTCCAGATATCGTTACTGCCAAAACCAAACAGGGACTCGCTGGCGCGGAACAGGCGCATAACATTGTAATGGCTCACCTCAACCCCTTTAGGGCGACCGGTTGAACCTGAGGTATAAATCACATAAGCGATATCCTCTGCAGCCGGTGTTATCCCGGGCTGAGCTGTGCTTTCCTGCACCAAAGACGGATCTTCCAGATCTAGCATAGTCACCGCCAATGACGGCTCCGATCGGTAAGTGACAAGCAGGCGTATGCCGCTGTCCTGCGCCATATAAGCCAGGCGCTCTTGGGGATAAGCGGGATCGAGGGGAATATAAGCCGCGCCGGCCTTTAAGATCCCGACAATACCAATGACAAGTTCAAGGGAGCGCTGACTGCACAAGCCGACAAAATCCCCCCGGACCACGCCCATTTTTTGCAAACGCCGGGCCAGCTGGTTGGCCCTTTCATCGAGCTGGCGGTAGGTTAAGCCGGTGTCGCCAAAGCGCAGTGCAACCGCTGCCGGGCTGGCTGCGGCTTGTCGGGCAAATGCCTGGACCAGGGTATTATCCGCCGCCGCCCGGTATTGGCCGCCGCGCCAATCGCTAAGCTGCGCCAGCTCGGGCGGGGTTAGCATCGCCAGGGTGGCAATCTTCTCCTGCGGCCTGGTCAAAAGTCCCTGCAATAACAGCCTGAAGTGGCCGAGCATGCGTTCTATACTCGCCCGTTCAAATAAATCTGTGTTGTAGCGGAAAAAACCCTGGATATCGTTATCGCTTTCTTCTAAAGACAGCACCAGATCAAACGGCGAATGCAACGACTGGGTCGGCCGGCCGCTGATATTCAAACCATCGAGTTCGACATCTCCCATGGGGGCATTTTGTAAGGCGAATAATACCTGAAATAGCGGCGTATGTTCCGGGTTACGCTCCAGATCCAGCGCCTGCAACACCTGATCAAATGGCATTTCGCTGTGCTCATAGCCTTGCAGTGCCGTTTTGCGCACCCTGGCCAGTAAGGTATGAAAACTCGGGTTGGCGCTCAAGTCTATCCGCAATGCCAGGGTGTTTAAAAATAACCCCACCAGGGCTTCGCTCTGGCTATGGGGACGCACCGCAATCGGCGAGCCGATCACCATATCCTGTTCGCCGGTATAGCGGTAAAGCAACACCGCAAAAGCCGACAATAAAGCCATAAAGGGCGTCACGCCGCTATCGCTGCAAAGCCTGGCCAGCTGTCCGGCGCTGTCACTGCCCAATTGAAAATAGACGGCGCTGCCCTGGTTATTGCGTACTTTCGGGCGGGGATGATCTGTTGCCAGCGGCAAAAAGTCCGGCGCACCCTTAAGTTGAGCCAGCCAGTAATCCCTGTGATGTGCCAGGCGCGGCCCCGTCATGCGCTTACGCTCCCAGACGGCATAGTCGGCATATTGGATCGGCAGGGGTGGCAAGGTTTTGCTGACGGGCTCACCGGCAATACGGGCCCGGTAAAGCTGCGACAACTCGTCGATCAAAATGCCCATCGACCAGCCGTCGCCGATAATATGATGCATGGTCAGCATAAAGACATGTTCGTTTTCGGCCAGTTTTAACACTAAAGCACGCATCAAAATATCGCCGTGTTGCAAATCAAACGGCTGCAATGCCTGTTCGCGGATCACCTGATCGATGCGCTGCTCTTTTTCCGCCGGGGTTAAGGCCGTCAGATCCGATACCGGCAAGGCCAGTTCAGCCTCAGGCAATGCCCGCTGGACCGGCTCATCCTCTTCGATACGAAAGGCGCTGCGCAACACTTCATGGCGCTGCACCACCTCATTGAGCGCCTGCTGCAGGGCCAAAATATTGAGTTTGCCCTCAAAGCGCAGCACCACGGGCGGCATCACAAAGGTGGCGGAGTTTCCCTGGTCGAGCTGGTCGAGAAACCAAAAGCGTTGCTGCGCAAAAGACAGCGGCAAACCTTTATCCCGGGGCTGACGGGGGATCGCCACCTCCTCCCAGAGCTGCTGCCGATCTGTACTGCGCTGCTCAAGCAAACGAATCAAATCGGCCTTATGATCGCTCAGGCGTTTCAACAGCAAGGGCTGCAACGCCCCCTTAGGGGCACTGTAGCGTAGCTTGCCATCATCCAGGCTTAACCTGATATCCAGCATTTCCAACTCAGACAACAAGGAGGCTGCATCCATATCCATAAAAACAATCCCTTAATAATCAGAAGTATATCCCGGCACTGCCCCGCTAACTTTCATCGGGGAACCCCACTTCAGTGCCGCTATGCTCTTTTGTTAAAATAAAAACATTACCCTATAACACCCCTTCCTCACGCTCGGCTTCCGCCTCCCGGCTATCCTGCTGCACCTGGAGAATCATGCCGGCAATGTCGGCAATCGTCGGCCGCTCAAACAATAACGTCAGTGACAGCTCCTGGCGGAAAATTTTTCGGATCTGTGCCAGCAATTGCGTCATTAACAACGAATTGCCCCCCAGCTCGAAGAAGCTGTCATCGGCGCCTATGCCGCTGATGCCTAACAAACTCTCCCATAACTGGGCTATTTGCAGTTCAACCTCCCCCGAAGGCGCAATATATTCCCCCAGCATGGCGGGGCGGGCATGTGTCGCCGCTGCGTTAGCAACCGGCGGCAAGGTTTCTTTCGGGGCGACCCATTGCTGCATGCGGTATTTCAGATCGCCGCTGGAGATCACCAGGCGGTCTCTGTGCGGCGCCTGCAAGATACGCTCAAAGATATCCAGGCCTTCTGCCGGTGACATACTTAATTCGGCGAGAGCAGCCCCCGCCTGACTGTTATCTAACTCATCGTCAAAGCGCCACCCTTCCCAGTTCACGCTGATCCAGCGACTGGCATGTCTCTGGTTGTGGGCGATGACGAAACTATCCAGGCAGGCATTGGCACCGGCATAGGCGGCAAAGCCCAGGCCGCCTAAAACCGAGGAGAGGGACGAGCATAAAATACAAAAATCAAGCGGACGGTCAGCCAGTACCTGCTCGAGCACGCGTACCCCCTGTAGCTTAGGGGTAAACTGCCTGATGCAAAACTCACGCGAGCTTTCCCCCACGGTAGCAAAAGACTCCTGGCCAACCAGCCCGGCGGCATGGATCACGCCATGGATTTGGACAAAGTGCTGTTCCACTTCATCGAGCAATGCCTTCATGGCCGCTTCGTCGCTGCAGTCGGCATGGGCAACCTGTACGCTTGCCCCCAGGGTCTCGAGCATTTTTACTTTTTGTAACCGCTCGCTGCCGGCGGCTAAACTGGCCCGGCGCGTTGTCAGCACTAAATGAACCCCACTGGTTTGCCGGGCGATGCATTCCGCCAGCGCCAGACCTATATTGCCCAGGCCGCCGGTGATCAAATAAACCCCCTTGTCCCGGAAAATTTTCTTTCCTTCCCGTCCGGCTTCGGGCAGAGATACCGCCCGATCGGGCTCAAATGTCTCCGCCCAGCGCTGTCCGGCTCTTAAAGCGACAATCCGCTCCCGGGCGGTGAATTCCGCCAGTAGATCATCGAGCAAACGCGCGCGTTGCCAGGCTAACTCAGGTATTTGCACATCTATCATGCGGCACTGCAGGTTCGGGTATTCCTGGGGCAGGACCAGTAAGGGGCCGAGTACAGCGGCATTGGCGGGGGTTATTTCACCGCCGCCTACCGACAAACTTTTGTCCGTCAATAAAGTCAGCTTAATGGTATCGGAAAAAACACGGCGGCCCAGCGACTGCCCCAGTGCCAGCAAGGGATAAAATCCCGCTTCGAGCGAACTGCTGTCATCCCTTTGCTGCTGATCGAGCAGGCCTAAATAAACAAGGTGATCAAATGACAGCTCTTCGCCCCCCGTCACCGCAAAGACCGCATCCCAGTCGGCAGCCGTTGCCAGGCTGGCCGGCGAATAACAGACAACCTCAACGCCGGCTGCGCGCAAATGTTCAACCAGGGGAGTCGCTAAACCGCCGGGTTCGCCGATCACCAGCCATTGCCCGTCAAGATCCGCCGGAGCCGGCCGGGCAAGTTCCTGCCAGCAGGGCCGATAAAACCAGTGCGCAGGATCTGCCTGTTTACCCTCAGTTTCCCTCCCGTCGGCTAACGGCTCAGACGGCTGCGCATCCAGCCAGTAACGTTTATGTTCAAAGGCATATCCGGGCAAGGCAATACGCCGGCGCGCCTGGTTGCGGTAAAATGCCGGCCAGCTAATATCCAGCCCCGCCACCCATAAGCGGGCAAGTGCCGACTGAAAATAAAACGAATCCGCCGATGCCAGCTCCTGTGCGGCCGCGTAGCGGGGGTCGGATAAACTCGGGATGATCTGCGCCCCCGCCGGACGGTCCTGCTGCAACAGGGCAAAGCCGGTCATGCTCTGCCCGGGTCCGACTTCAAGGAAGATACAGTCGGCAAGTGAAAACAGCCGCTGAAAGCCTTTGCTCAGTTCAACCCTTTGCACGGCCAAACGCAGGTAATGCTCGGGATCCCTTGCCTGCTCAGGGTCAATCCAGTCTCCGGTAACGCAGGAAACAAAAGGTATTTTAGGCGCGCTGAACTTAACTTGTTGTAACCGGGCGCGGTACGGCGCAAGCAAGGGCTGCATAAATTCAGTATGAAAGGGCAGGTCCAGCGGGCTATCAACATAAGAGGCCCCGCGTTGTGCCAGCTCTGTCTTCAAAGCGGCAACCGCTTGGGGACGCCCGCCCACCACACATTGCTTGGGCGCACAAACCATCGCCAGGGCAAGTCCGTCCCCTAGCAGCGGCTGCAACTCGCTCTGTGACAGAGAAACCGACAATAATGCCCCCGGCTCGACCAGAGAAAACAGCTCTGCGCAGCTGATGGCCAGCATCAATGCATCTTCCAGGCTGATCACTTCCGCCAGACAGGCACAGACATATTCTCCCAGGCTGGAGCCCATCATGGCCCGGGGCTGTATTCCCAATGCCAGCAAGCTGCGCGCCAGGGCATATTCGGTCACGAATATCGGCAAGGGATCGAGGGAAAAGTCCGGTGCGTCCGCCTCCCTGTGGCCGGCAAATAAACGTGACAGCAAATCTATGCCATGCTCGCGCCGGACAATTTCATCGCACAGGTCTATATGCTGTTTAAACAAAGGTTCGTCCCGGTAAAGGGACTCGGCCATGCCGGCATATTGTGCATCCTGTCCCGGAAACATAAAGGCGACAGCCGGTGCCTGCTCCCCTGCTTCGCCGCAAAAAACCTGCGGTGCGGATAAGGTATTGAGTTTATCGGCGCCATCGCCGCAACTGCTGCTTACCACCGCCTGGCGCTGCTTAAAAGCACAGCGTCCCGTCTGCAGGGTATAGGCGATATCCGCCAGTGAAGTGTTGTCCTGGCAGGCCAGGTAATTCGCCAGGCGATGACGGTTTTGCTGCAATGCCCCCTGGGTTTTTGCCGACAGGGCAAGCATCTGCCAGGGACGCCCGGGGGTTGGCGCCGGCACTGCGGGGGCCTCTTCGACAATAACATGGGCATTGGTGCCGCCAATGCCAAAAGAGCTGACCCCACCCCGCCTCGGCGCCCCCTTAAGGCGCGGCCAGTCCCGCAGCGCTGCATTGACGTAAAAGGGACTGGTGTCCAGATGAAGCTTGGGATTGGCCCGGGTAAAGTGCAGCGAGGGCGGGATCTGGCCATGCTTTAAGCCCAGCACGGTTTTAATTAACCCCGTTGTGCCCGCGGCGGTATCTAAATGGCCGACATTGGTTTTTACCGAGCCTAAACCGCATACCTGCTTGCCTGTGATGCCCGCTTCGCGAAAAGCCTCGGTTAGTGCGGTAATTTCAACCTGATCCCCCAGGTCTGTGCCGGTACCGTGTGTTTCAACATAACCTAAGGTATCGGCACCGATCTCCGCCATTTCCTGCGCCTCGCGGATCACCGCCGATTGTCCTTCGACACTCGGCGCGGTATAACCGACTTTATGCCCGCCATCGTTATTAACGGCAAAACCGCGCACCACACCATAAATGGTATCCTTAGCTTTTATGGCGTCATCGAGGCGTTTTAGCACCACCACGGCCACGCCGTTGCCGTCCAGCGTTCCCTGGGCCTGCTCATCAAAAGCCCGGCAATGGCCGTCGGACGACAAGGTACCGCCGGGGTGGTACCAGTAACCCTGATCCTGGGGCAGGTGAATCGAGCAGCCCCCGGCTAGCATCATATCGCTTTGATAAGACAACAGGCTTTGACAGGCCATGGCAACCGACACCAGGGAGGTGGAGCACGCGGTACTCACGTTCATGGCCGCGCCGCATAAATTCAGTTTGTAGGCAACCCGGGTGGCGGCAAAATCCTTATCATTGCCCAGGGTCAGCTGCCAGCCTCCCAGGGCTTCGATGACATCTTTGCGCCCCGCCAGGTTATGGAGTAAATAATTGTTGAGGCCGACTCCCGCCATCATGCCGATAGAGCCGGCATCGCTAAAACTTTGGCTGTTCGGGCCATAGCCGGCATGCTCTAAGGCTTGCCAGCTGCATTCGAGCAGCTGGCGATGCTGGGGATCTAAGATTTCAGCTTCCCTGGGCAGAATGTCAAAGAAGTCATTATCAAACTGATCCGCCCCTTCTAATAAACCAAAGGCTTTGACAAAATCCGGGTCGGACAAGGCTGACTCCGGGACACCCGCTGCGCGCAGCTGATCGTCGTTAAAAAAGCTTATCGACTCGACACCATCGCGCAGGTTCTGCCAGAATTGCTCCAGGCTGTCGGCGCCGGGTACGCGCAGGGCCATGCCGACGATGGCGGCCGCTTCGAGTTCGTCGGTAAATGCCTTGTCGCCTGATCCCTCATCCCCAAGGGGATGGCTATTATTTGCATCGGCTGTATTAAGCACATTGACTCCTTTTTTTCTTCTTTTTAAAAGCCTGGCGCTGACGGCTTGCGCGCTGTTGAATCTCTTGGGTTTGGCCCCTGCCCTTGTCCGGCGCCTGCGTCATAAAACGCGCCTGCGCCGCGATCGTGGGTAAACGCAGGATATCGACAGGCAGCAAAGCTTTGCCGAATGTCGCCTGCAAACGGTCACGCAAGGGGATCACCAGCAAGGAATGCCCCCCGAGCTCAAAGAAACTGTCGTTGATACCCGGCTGTTCTATGCCCAGCAGCTCGCACCATATAGCGGCAATTTTCTTTTCCGCTTCATTAGCCGGGTGAGCAAAAGCCGGGGCCAGCTCTGCACGTAACCTATCCGGCGGCGGCAATGCCGTGCGGTCGACCTTGCCATGGGCAGTCAGGGGCAAAACATCGAGCAAGACAAAGGCGCCGGGCAACATATGGGCGGGCAGAGCATCGGCTAAAGCCATGCGCAAAACCTGTTCATCAAAAGTATCGGCATGCTCGGCGACAATATAGGCAATCAGGCGCACATCCTGCCTGCTGTGCTGTTTGGCGATCACTACCGCCTCGCGTACTTGCGCCTGGCGGGTCAAACCCGCTTCAATTTCTGCCAGCTCGATTCTGAAGCCGCGTACTTTTACCTGGTTATCGCAGCGTCCCAGGTACACCAGGTTGCCGTCGGGCAGATAACGCACGATATCGCCGGTGCGGTAAAGGCGCTTGTCCGCCATGGCCGGCAACAGGTCTTTTAAACCGGTTTCTGCCAGGGTCACAAAGCGCTCAGCGCTTAGCTCGGGGCGGTTGTGATAGCCCAGGGCAACGCCGTCGCCGCCGATATAAAGTTCGCCCTTGACGCCAACGGGCACCGGCTGGCGGTTTTGATCCAGGACGTACAACTGGGTATTGGCAATAGGCCGGCCGATCGGTACTGTCCCTGCGGTATTGCCCGGAACACGGCCGGTGTCGGCCTGATAAATGCAGCAGCCAACCACGGTTTCGGTCGGGCCATATTCATTTACCAGACGCGTTTGCGGGGCATATTGGTGCCAGTTGCCAAGCTGGCTTTCAAGCAGGGCTTCTCCCCCCAATACCAGGCAGCGGGTTTGCTGTGCCAGGGACTGTCCCTCCACTGTGGCATTGACCAGCTCAAGGTGCGCCGGGGTCAGTTTGACAAAGCTCCAGCAGGTCTCTGAGGTGAGCGCAGTGCAGATATGATCGATTTCCTGGCCGCCCTCGCTCAGCAGCACCAGCTTGCGTCCGCTCAATAACGGCAAAAACAAACTGGTCAGGGTGGCGTCAAAACTGATTGATGAATGCAGCGGCGCACCGTCCCCCTGCGCCGCCTGATAATATTGTCCCGCCCAGGCCAGATAATTCACCAGACTGCGCTGTGTTATCAAAGTGCCTTTAGGCTGCCCGGTCGAGCCTGAGGTATAGATCAAATAGGCCAGATTTTCCGGGCTCAGGGAAATATCCGGGTTATTGCCGCTATTGCCGGCAAAAAGCGCCTGCTGCGTATCCAGGCACAAGGTCTCCAGGCCGGTCAAACCGTCAAAGCGCGCCGCAAGGGAGTGCTGCGTCAATAACAGCGCCACCCCGGCGTCTTCGAGCATAAAGGTCAAGCGCTGTGTCGGGTATGCGGGGTCGAGCGGCAGGTAGGCCCCGCCCGCCTTCATCACCGCCAGCAAACTTACCACCAGCTCAGCCGAGCGCTCAAGGCATACGGCGACCACGACATTAGGACCTACCCCCTGGTTTTTCAGCCAGAGCGCCAGGCAGTTGGCCCGGCGGTTTAACTCGGTATAGCTGATTTCAGTTTCGCCTTCTTTTAATGCAATGGCCTCAGGCGCATCGGCAACCCGGGTTTCAAACAACTGGCTGAGACATAAGTTACCGGGATAATCAGCGGCGGTATCGTTCCAGTCTACCAGCACCTGTTGACGCGCAGCCTGGTCCAGCAAGGGGATTTTTTCCAGCGCCTGGCCGGGATCGTCGACAATACTCTCAAATAAGGTAAACAAGCCGGCCACATAAGCCGCTATGCTTGCCTCATCAAATAAATCCCGGCTGAAGTCGCACTCAAGCACCATCTCGTCGTCAACTTCCGTCAGGTTAAGGGTCAGCGCAAAAGCGGTATAGTGAAGGGACTGCGACAGCCATTTCACTTGCATGCCAGCCATTTCCGGCGCCTGGCCGGGGCGATCTAAATTAAACACGGCGGAGATCAGGTTACCGCGCCGGCCTTTCAATCTTGGTTCATCAAGCAGCCGGGCAAACGGGTAATCCTGATTTTCATAACCTGCCAACAGGGTATCGCGCATCCCCTGTAAATAATCACTGAAGGACTGTTGCCATTGCACCCGGCTGCGCACCGGGAGCAAATGCGTCGCATAAGCAACTAACTGCTCTCCTTCCGGTAAACTGCGCCCGGCAACGGGAATACCGATCAGGACATCATCCTGCTGGCATAAACGGTGCAGCCACAGGGCATAGACACTAAACAGGGTCATAAAATCGGTGCAGCCGGCGGTACGGCTTAATGTGCGGATCTTTGCCAGAAGCGGCGCCGCGATAAGCTGACGATAACGTCCGCCGCGATAGCTTTTTGTTACCGGCTCGGGTCTGTCGACGGGCAGATCCAGCACCGGTAGTTCACCCGCCAGCTGTGCCAGCCAATAGGCTTTTTGCTTTTCAAATGAAGCATTTTGCTGCCAGTGCAGATAATCCCCCAGCGGCAATGGCCGGGGCAGCTTATGCTCCTGTGCCTGCAAGCTTGCGCTGTAAATCGTTGCCAGCTCACGGACAATCAGGTTAACCGACAAACCGTCGGTCACTATATGATGCGCTTTGATCAGCAAACGGTGTTCGGTCTCAGCCAAACAGAACAAATGCACCTCAAACAGCGGTCCGTGGGACAAATCAAAAGCCTGCTCGGCATGCCCGGCGAGCAACTGTTCCAGGGCTGATTCCGGGTCAGGATGGCCGCTTAAGTCGGTGGAAGTCATACCCGCAGCGGTTAATTGCTCCAGCGGCATGATCTGCAGCTGATCGTCGACAACCCGGGCTCTTAATGCCTGGTGGCGGCGCATCACTTCACGCACCGCAAGTTGCAATACCGCAGGTTGCAACTGCCCTTGCAACTGCAGCAGCGGACTGACATGGTAGGCTTTAGAGCCCTCGGGCAGGATCCGGGCCAAGGTCAGCAACTGCTGCTGCGCCTGACTTAGCACCATAGGGGCAGGCAAATCAGTATCCCTGTCCGGCGGGGTAATAAAGCCGCCGTGCTGCAATGCCGCCACGCTCTCTTTTACCGCTTGAATAATCTTTTCGATATCTTCAGCCGTGTGCGCCGTAGACAAGAAATAGTTGCGCCATTCCCAGATAAAAATGCCTTTTTCCATCATGTGATAGAACAGGAGTTCAAAGTTACCCGAGAAAGAAAAACGGAATAATGAGCCAAAATAAATGACCCGCATCGGCACATTTTGCTCGTCAAAAAAGTTGTTCAGCTCGCCGGCCAGGTATTGTGTGCGGGCATTCAACTGCTGCTGAAGTGCCGGTCCCTGCTGCTTGAGATAACGTAAGGTCGCCAGCGTAGTGATCATGGTTGTCGGGTGCTGGCAGAAAGTGCCGCCGAAGATGGTACGGTCCGCAGCCGGGTAGGAATTATCGCCGTATTGCCAGGCACCGCCGTCGATGGCATCCATAAAACGCGCCGCCCCCGCCACCATGCCAACGGGCATGCCGCCCGCCAGGACCTTACCGTAAGTTGCAATATCCGCTTTAACGCCGAACCAGGCCTGAGCGCCTCCCTGGTGGATGCGAAAACCCGTGATCATTTCATCAAACACCAGCAGGCTGGCGGACTGCTCGGTGATGCTGCGCAACTGGTGCAAAAATTCCCGCGGCTGCAGGTCCGGGCGGCGGCTTTGCACCGGCTCAACCATAACCGCAGCAATCTCTCCGCCATGTGCGCGAATAAAGTCCAATGCGCTGTCGCTGCCATATTCGAGTATCCAGATGTCATCAACGGCTGCCTGGGGGATCCCCGGTGCTACCGGTACTGTGGTCAGCGTTTCTTCCTGCCAGACAGGCCGCCCCATTACATTATCGGCATGGCCATGGTAGGCGTTTTCAAACATGACTATTTTATTGCGTCCGGTCGCGGCGCGCGCTAAGCGCATGGCAACCATCACGGCTTCCGTGCCGCTATTGGTAAAAGTCGCCCTTTCCATACCCGTCAGCTCACACGCCAGCGCCGCCGCTTCGCCGGCATGTGCCGAGCGGGGTCCGAGCAGCCGGTGATCGTTTTCGGGATCCGCCAATGCCTGTTCGATAAACTCCGGGTGGTGGCCAAAAAGCGTTACCCCCTGCCCCATGGTAATGTCGATATATTCGTTACCGTCGACATCCCACAAATGTGCCCCTTGTCCCCGCTTGCCCACGACAGGATATAACATCTCTTTGGTGGTAAAGCGAAAGCCCACCGAAGCCCGGCTGTCCGCCAGGGCCTGACGGTGCCTGGCGGCGAGCTTTTTAGACTCCCGGGTTTTGCCGGTATAGGCGCTGATCAGGCTTTCCAGGTGTTTGCTTTGCTGCTCGCTCAGGCCCCTGGCGCGTGTTTCCAGCGGCGACAGCATGCGGTGCATCACGGCCGCCGAGCTGTTTTTGTCGGCACTGTTCTTGTCTGCACTCTTTTTGTCTGCACTTTGCCCCGGCTTAGCTGTTATCTTATCTGCGGCGCTGGGCTGTTTTGCCTGTGCAGCGGCGCCTGGTGTCTCTGCGGGGGAAACCTGCTCCCCGCCATCAAGTTCGCCTAACAGGGCCAGTTGCCTGGCGACGAGGCGGTTGATGGTCCGGGAAGCCGTTTCCAGCTGGCGGGTAAAAATCGCCTGCAGCTCTTCTTCGCCTGCCGCCTGTATCATAGACGGCGCAGCTGCGTGCCTGGCTGCTGTCCCCGGCGCGGCACTTTCCCCTGCCCGGTTAGCTGCAAAGCTTGCTGCAGGCGCCTCCACGGATGGATCGCTGGTGGTATCGTCAACCGCCTGGCGGCAATTTTCGACAATATGGTCCACCAAAGCCGCCGCATGGGTCAGCTCTTGGAAAAATTGTGGAATGCTAATCGTCAGCCCGTAACGGGATTCCACCGCGCGCTGCACTTCCATCAGCGCCAGCGAATTGGCCCCCATTTCCAAAAACGGGACGTGCATATCGGCCTGCGTCGGCGCAGACGGCAAAACCTTCGCCATAAAATCACGCAACATTTGTTCAACATCGGCACGACTGACAGCTTGTGTTACCTTTTGCGGGACACTCATTTATCTCTCCAGAAATAACAATGACAAGTCAAAATTAATCGACCGCCTCAAGCGCGGGCTGTTGCCACACTTGCTCTAAGTTCAGGTCAAGGCGGGCCGCCAGTCCGCTGTGACATCCGGTATCGGTTTCAAACGGCGCCAGATACAAATGCTGCTGATGGATCACGCCGCCGATAAAGCCCCGGCAGGCAGGATCCGCCAGGGCCAGATCACAAACCGACCAGCTGTCCGGGTCATCAAAGGCCCCGGATAACCTATAACGGGCAAGCTGGCCGTGATATTGTCCCAGTGCCCGGCAGTGGGGCAGCAGATACAAATAGTCTTGATCGCACAGAGCGCCAAAAAAGCCGCGGCTGCCCGGCTCCACCCGGGCGCAGTCAAATACCGTCCAGGCCGCCAGGTCCTGTACCTTCATATCGGTATTAAAACGCAGGACATTGCCGTGCCTTTGCTCGTTATTGCGGTAGGGGGCAAAATACAGCATGCCCTTATGATATACCGCCCCTATATATCCCCGGCACTGCTCCCCCAGTGCGGCCATATCGAAAGCTTGCCAGGCGCCGGGATGCTCAAACCCCTGACTGAGGTCGTAGCACAGCAGCATGCTGCTGTGCTCGCCGCCGTCGCGCAGGTAGGGAATAAAATAAACATACTTGCCGTCGCTTACCGCCGAATGAAACCCCCGGCTGTCGGCATGAACCTGTGCGGTATCAAAGACCTGCCAGGAACCGGGGTCGCTAAAGCCGCCTTGGGTATCATAACGGGTCACCTGCCCGTGATGGGTGCTGTGATCTAACTGGTAGGGGGACAAATAGATATAACGGCCATCAAAGCAGCCGCTGACAAAACCCCGGCTGTTGGGGTGTATGGCCGTAGAATCGAATACCCGCCAGCTATCTTGTTCATCAAAGGGTTTTTGGGTATCGTAACGGGTGATCTGGCCGTGATGTTTGTCATTGCAAAAAGGGATCAGGTAAAGATAACGCCCGTCAAACAAGCCGTCGATAAACCCCCGGCTGCCGCCATCGAGCTGCGTGCTGTCAAAGGTATCCCAGGAGGCCGTTTCATCAAAGGGTTTGGCGATATCAAAACGCGCCACAGTGCCGAAAAAATCGCCGTTATTTAGCGGAATAAAATAAAAATAGCGGCCATCGGACACCACGCCGGAATAGCCCTTGATACCCGGCTGCAAATGCGTCATATCGAATAAAGTTACACCGTCCATAGTTATTCACCTATCTCGGGGATCAGGTAAGCGGGAAAATCATGGGTTATGCTCAAGTCATTTTCAAAAATAACCAGCCGGCCCTGTTTTTCCAGTTCACTGAAATGGTTAAATTTATAGGTCATATACATCATGCGGTTGCGGTCATTGGGCAGCATTTCGGCAAGCAGGCGCACTCCCTGTTCGCGTGCCTGGTTGCGCAGGTGGTTGATCAATACCGTGCCGACCCCCCGGGTCATCACCCGGCACGACATCAGCAATAATTTGATCACCCAGACATCCTGCTCCAGGGCGATCAGCACCAGACCTATTTTGCCGTAAGTACCGTATTTATCTTCCAGGCTGGCAACCAGCAAATGGTGGCCTTCGGATTGGCGAAAAGCATTGAGCTCATCATAGGAATAGGTATAACCTGTGGTATTGAGCTGATTGGTGCGCAGGGTTAATTCCTCCGCCCGTTTCAGATCGGCCTCGCAGGCATGGCCGATACGCAGCTTCATTTTCAGGCTCGCCAGAAAGCTGTCCTGCGCCCCCTCAAAATGCTCTTCCACGGCATTGCGCTTGATATCCGCCATATACATCTGGCGGCGCCGGGCTGAGTCTTCGGTAATAAAGCGCGGAATAAACTCTGCGCGCGCCGCCAGGCTGTCGAGCTCGTTAGCGTCAACACATAACACCCGGGGAAGGGAAAAAGCCACTTCCTCACGCTCGAAGGCCTGATCGTCGATAAAGGCAAAGGTATCCAGGCCGATATTCAAGGCTTTGGCAATCCGCTCGATGGAGGCCGACTTGGCTCCCCAGTTGATCTGCGGACAGAGAAAGTACTCGGCTATGCCTAAGGACTGTAATTGCTCAAGCGCCGGCCGGTGTTCGTTTTTTGAGGCAATCGACTGCAAAATACCCCGCTGGTCCAGCGTTTTCATCAGGGCCAACACCCCGGGACGCAAACCTTTGATGCCGCCTTCCAATAGCGTGCCGTCCCACAGGGTATTGTCCAGATCCCACACCACACATTTAACCAAGCGCTGGCGTTGTTCTTCTTCTAAAGCGCTCGCCTGTTCCATATTCATGCTTCACCGCCGTCATCTTTTGATTGCGCCAAACGCTGCTGCTTTACCGCATGCTCCTGATAGCCGTGCTTGGCTATGATAATCTGCTGCATCTGATTGCTGCCTTCGATGATCTCCATGATTTTGGCATCGCGTAAATAGCGTTGTACCGGGTATTGGTCCGAACAACCGTTGGCGCCATGGATCTGCACCGCATCGGCGGAAACTTTTGCCGCCATGCGGGAGGCAAAATATTTGGCGATCGAGGTTTCCATGATCAGGGAGGGCTCTCCCCGCTGCTTCAGTGAAGCGGCGCGGTAACAAAGCATACGGGCGGCCTGGATCTGGGTGATCATATCCGCCAGCAGCTCCTGTATCAGCTGATGCTCTTTAAGCGGTTTGCCAAATTGCCGGCGCTGGCCGCTGTATGCCAGGCTGGCATCCAAAGCCCCCTGCGCCAGCCCCAGACAGCCCCAGGCGATAGAATACCGCCCCTGATCCAGCGCTGCGCCGCCGACATGTGAAAAACCGAAGCCGGCACGTCCGAGCAGGTGGGCTTGGGGTACTTTGCAGCCGTCGAGAAAGATATCTGCCAGCATGGCGGAGCGAAACCCCAGCATGCCGGTGATCGGCTTAGTGGAAAAGCCCTGACAGTCTCGCTCAACCAGCAAGGCCACGGATTTGCCTTCTGACTGGGCAAAAACCACAAACAGGTTTGATACCTGACCAAAGGAAATCCAGCGTTTTTGCCCGTGCAGCCGCCAGTGGCCGTCGATCAGGGTGGCGCGGGTTTCAACAGAGGAGGCATTGCTGCCGACATTCGGCTCGGTCAGGGCAAAACCGCCGATAATTTCTCCCGTGGCCAGACGGGGCAGCCAGTCCTGGCGCTGATCTTCATTGCCCCATTTGAGAATCGATTGGATCACCATACCCTGCACGGTAAACAGGGATAATAAGGAGGCGCTGCCCCGGCCGATTTCTTCACACAACAGTCCCCAGGTAATGCTATCCATACCCACGCCGCCGTATTGCTCGGGCACCAGTCCCCCCAAATAGCCCAGTTCGGCGACTTCGCCAATTAACCCGGCTGGCATTTCTTCCTGGCGGTCATACTCGTCGGCATAGGGCATCAGCCTGCGCTCGACAAAATCCCGGAACTGTCCCCGGGCTGCCTCTTGCTCTGCAGTCAGTTCAATATCCATGGCTTTTCTTTCCTTAAGCTGTGGCGCCCAGGCCTAATTTTCTACCGGCAAAATCAGCAATGGCATTGATGGATCTAAAGTTGTCATAATCCAAATCTTCATTGTCCACGGCAAAACCAAATTCCCTTTCAACAAACAACACCAGCTGCATGGCAAACAGCGAATTCACCATACCGGTGGCAAATAAGTCCACTTCACGGCCAACTTCAGCACCATTAAGATATTGCGAGACAAATTCATGTGATTTTACTGCTATTTCTTCGAAGTTCATGGCTAATCCTTTACGTAGCATTGTTATTAATATTTGTAAAACCCTTCGCCGCTCTTGCGCCCGAGCAGCCCGGCATCCACCATTTTCTTTAACAGGGGGCAAGGACGGTATTTACTGTCGGCAAAACTCTCATGCAGGACTTCAATAGAGTAAAGAATGGTATCGAGACCGATTAAATCCGCCGTCTCTAACGGCCCCATTTTATGGCCAAAACACTTTTTAAAAATCTCGTCTACCTGCTGCGCATCCGCCACCTGATCCTGTACCGTAAATACCGCCTCGTTAACCGTCAGCATCAGGATGCGGTTGGAAACAAACCCGGGGGAATCTTCCACCAGGATGCTGGTCTTGCCCATGGTTGAGAGCAAATTATCTGTGATCGCTATGGTTTCTTCAGAGGTATGCCAGCCCCTGATGGTTTCTACCGTCGGCTTCATAGGCACGGGGTTCATAAAGTGAATGCCGATGACCTTATCGGGACGTTTGGTCAGGGCAGCAATGCGGGTGATGGAATAACATGAGGTATCGGCGGCATACACGGTATGTGCGGGACAAACGGCTTCGAGTTGCGGGTAAACACTGCTTTTCGCGTGCCATTGCTCGGACACATTTTCGATCACATAAAATACCTGCGCCAACGCTTCATAGTCGGTTGTAAAGACGATACGCTGCAAAACCTCATCGGGATCATCGAGCCGGCTTTTGTCTTTTTGGCCAAATGCCTGAAACCGGATATTGTTGCGGATATCATTAGCTGCTTTGTCCAGTATTGCCGTTGAAATATCCAGCAATACAACATTAAAACCACTTTGTGCCAGATTCTGGGCGACGCCTGCTCCCATTACCCCGGCGCCAATCACGCCCACCACTTGCTGTGTCATAATCTTTCCCTGTTTTTTTTAGTTAAAATTAATGCCCGCCAACCACAGTTTTCCTAAGCTTGCCAATAAAAATGCTTCATCCGGTTGTTTTTCATACCGATTTTTTAATGAAGGCAGGACAATTTTATCCTGCAACTGCTGCGCAGCCGGATGCTGCAGAACAAAACTGCCCAGGCTCTGCCCCGGGCCGACTTCTAAAAATATCCGCCCCTCGCTATCGAGCAATGTCGCCAGGCCATCGGCAAAACGTACCGTCTGCCAGGTATGGCGCGCCCAATAACCGGGGTCCGTTGCCTGATGATCGCTGATCCATTGCCCGGTCAAATTGGAGATATAGGGAATTTCAGGGGCACGCAGGTTAAAGCCCTGCACCAGGGCAATCAGGTCGTCATGCAACGGCGCCAGCATATGCGAATGGAAAGCATGTGTTCCCGGCAGGCGGCGCGATACCACCTCATCCTGCTGCAAATGCGCTTCCAGGGCGCTGACCGCCTGCTCTGTGCCTCCCACCACACATAAATTTGCGGTACTGACAATCGACAGCGACAATTGCTCATTTAACAGCGGCAATAACTGCTCTTCAGACAGCGGCACCGCCAGCAGCACCCCGGCGGGAAGCGCCTGGATCATCCTGGCCCGCTCGGTGATCAGTTTAAGCACATCCTCCAGTGCTATTACCCCGGCCAGGCAGGCCGCGGCGTACTCGCCTATGCTATAGCCGATCATGGCGTGGGGCTGCACTCCTCTAGAGAGCCATAACCGGCCGAGGGCGTATTCGACAATAAACACCAGCGGCTGGCTGTGCTGCGTTTGATTGAGCTTTTGTGCGCCGGGATCGGCGCTATTGCCGCGCCCGAGCATCGCCCTGAAATCCATCTTCTTTTCAGGCTTGTTTGCCTGACCGGGCGCCGTTGATGAGTTCCCTGTCGGCGGATAAAGTACCTCAAGCAAATCTATGCCCAGTGATGATTTCAGGTAATGGCAACAGCGGTCTACGCTCTCGCGAAACACGGCTTCATGGCGATACAGGCCCAATGCCATATTCAGGTAATGATCGCCGACCCCGGGAAACATAAACACCAGCTCACGCCCCGGCCGTGCGTCGGCAAACAGCAGGCGTTTTAAATCTGCCTTACCGTCTTTGCCCAATGCCAGCTGCGCATCCTCGTGCCCCTGATGTACCAGGATACTGCGGGCATGGCCGCTACCTATTACTCCTTCGGGTCCGCCAAGTGCCCTGGTTTGCTCCGGGGTGCTGTTGGCCAGTGTGCCGGTCAGGTCTTTAAGCGCCTGCTTATCTTTCCCGGCCATCAATAATAAAGACCAGTTGCCGAGTTGATGGCAAGCCTGAGAGGGCGCTTTCGGGGGAAGTTCCCCCGCTGCCGGATCAGTCCCGGGAGCCGGTGCCAGTATTTGTGTAGCCGGTTCTGCATCTGCCTGCGCTTTTTGGGCCTGCTTTGCCTTCATATGCTGTTTGAGAAAAGCCATCTGCTGTTTCACCACCTCATCGATGGCATCGCAGGACAGGGCCAACTGAGCCTCTAACAATTGGCTCAACTTCTCCCCTGCCATGCCGGATGTCGCTCGGCTTAGCCGTGCTGGCGCTGGTGATGATAACTCAGGTGATAGTGGCGTATCTGCTGCCGGCGCCGATCCTGTGCTTTCATGTTCCTGTGCCGAAGCAAGGGCCAGGCCCGGCGTAGCTTCTTCGCCAGGTTGCTGGCTGCAGTCCCGCCAGTAGTGCTGACGCTGAAAAGCATAACCGGGCAACCGGACCTTTTCACGCCCCTGCCCTGCGTCAAATGCCATCCAGTCGACAGAAAAACCCAGCAGATATAACCGGGATAAACTTGTTAAAAGCGCCGGCCACAAAGGACCGTCCTGGGGACATAAGCCGATAACGTCAGGGCCTGCCTGCTGCTCTTCCCCGACAGCCAGTAAGGTTTTAAAGCCTGCATCGGCCAGGCCCCGTACGGCACTGTTCCCATCGGCCTGTGATGTTAAAGTAAAGCGATAGCCGGGCCGTGCATCATAGGGCAGCAAGGCCCCGTCATTCCCGGAGTAAACCGCTAAGGCCCCGGCCCCGGCATCTACCGCATGCCCCGCCAATGCCTCAAATGCCTGCTCCGGTTGCAACACGCCGGCAACGCACAGGGCGGTTAATTCGCCTATGCCCCAGCCCGCCACTGCCGCAGGTTTCATCCCCCAGGCCAACCAGAGCCGGGCGAGGGCAAATTGGCCGGCAAAGCGTGCGGCATCGCTGCTTTTTCCTTCGACCAGCAGGCCGGGTTTAACCTTATCCGCCAATGTCTGGCAAAGGCGTAAACTGGCCGCCACATCCGGCAGGTTTTGCGCCAGGCGGTAAATACCGTCGAGGGGAATATCCCGGCTAAAGAGCATCGCCAGGCGGGGACTTCCTCCCTTGGCCAGCTCAGCACTTTTAATGCCCGCCATGGGCTTATCTGCAATAACGGACGCCAGCTGTTGTTTTAATAATACCTTGCTATCTGCCACAAATGTCAGGCGGGCATTGAAATGATCCCGCCCGCTGTTGGCACTGAAGCAAATATCGGCCAGGGCAGTATCGTCGGACATCGCGCGGCAATCGAGCATATTTTGCACCGATTCAAGCAGGCTTGGCCGGTTGCGGGCCGATAAGCACAAAAGCTGCAATGAAGGTTCGGGGGCCGTTTGCTCTTTTGGCACCGGCGTCTGAATCGGCGCTTCTTCCAGCACTATATGGGTGTTGGTGCCCGACAAACCAAAGGAGCTGATACCCGCCCGCCTGGTCCTTTGTTGCCGCTGCCAGGGCTGCAGCTGTGTCGGGATACGCACCGAGAAACCTTCCCAGGGAATTTTGGAGTTGGGTTTTTTAAAGTGCAGGTTCGGCGCAATTTTTTCATGCTCGATCATCAATACCACTTTAATTAATCCGGCAATCCCTGCCGCAGCGCTGAGATGGCCAAAGTTGGTTTTCACCGAGCCAAGCCATAACTCGTCCCCGGGGGGGCGCTGGCCAAACACAGAGCGCAATGCCGCCACTTCAATCGGATCCCCCAATTGTGTCGCGGTGCCGTGGGCTTCGACATAATTGATATCATCCGCGCTGATGCCGCCGCGCCGGTGCACTTCAGCAATTAAATCCTGCTGGGCATGCTCATTGGGTACCGTCAGGCCGCTGGCCGGACCGTCATGGTTAACACCGCTGGCGCGCACCAGGGCGCGCACCGGATCTTTGGCCTGCTCGGCATCGCCAAGGCGGCGTAATACGATAACCCCGACCCCTTCCCCGAGGACAAAACCGTTTGCCGCCTCGTCGAAGGTACGGCAACGGCCATCGGGGGCAAATGATTGAGTTTTCGATAAAAACACCTGCATTGCCGGGGTCAGGTTCAATTGGCTGCCGGCGACCAGGGCAAAATCGCACTCCCGGTTACGCAGTGCCTGGCATGCCTGGTGCAGCGCCACCATAGAAGACGAGCAAGCGGTGTCCACTGAAAAGGCCGGCCCCTGCAGCCCCAGCAGATAAGCTAAGCGTCCGGCGGCAAAACAAAAGCCATTGCCTGTGCCGGTATAGGCATCGATATCATCGAGGGCTCCCCCCAGCTGCATCACGCCGTAATCCATCTGGGTTATGCCGACAAAAACCCCGGTGCGGCTGCCCCTTAACTGTGCCGGCGGCAGCCCGGCATCTTCAAGCGCCCGCCAGGCGACTTCCAGCAAGATCCGCTGCTGGGGATCGATACGTTCGGCTTCATGGGGGGAGATGCCGAAAAATTCCGCATCAAAAGCGCCGGCATCCTCGATAAAACCGCCGTAGCGGGTACTGATCTTACCCGGCGCATTGGCATTGCTGTCGAAAAAGTGCGCGAGATCCCAGCGTTGCTTCGGCACTTCGCCTATCGCATCTTTGCCCTCGGACAATAGCCGCCAATAAGCCTCCAGGCCGTCGGCCTGCGGAAAGCGGCAGCCCATGCCGATAATCGCGATCGGCTCGCGCTGCGCATATTCGGCATCGGCTAAGCGGCTGCGCAATTCTTTAATCGCCAGGGCGGATTTTTGCAGGGGAGATAATCCGCTCAGCGTTTCATTGGCGCTCTTGTTGTCACTCATGAGTCAAGCTCTCCCAGATCGCCTAGCTCGGCATCTATCATGGCCGATAACTCATCGTCAGACATCTGGCTCACCTCTTGCGCCGCCGCACTGATACTTAACTCCGGCTTTTCCTGTTCGGCGCCGCCCGGCAACAGGGGCTGGCCGGAAGCTTTTTCTGTGGCGAGCCCAAAAATCTCTTCGCTGAAATAGCGCACCAGCGCGCTGACCGTCGGGTACTTAAACAGTAAGGTGGACGGCAAGCTCTCCTTTGCCATGGTTTGCAGGGCATTACGCAGCTCAACCGCCGTTAAAGAGTCCATGCCCATTTCAAAAAAGCCAAGCTCTTCATCCACCGCATCCGCCGATGGCAAAGCCAGGACACGCGCCAGTTGCTGCTTCACCATATCGGTTATCAGGGCAGCTTGCCCCCCCGCCGGCAAATCCGCCAGGCGTTCCCGTAAACTCAATTGGCTGGCATCATCTTTTGTCTGCTCCCTTGCGGCAAAGCGTTCGAAAATGGCAAGCTTGCCGTTTTGTGCCAGCATGCGCGGCCAGTCGATCGAAGCAACCAGCACCCGGTCCATCGGCTGTTTGAACAGGTGGGCCAACACCGCCAGGCCCTCGTCCGGTGCGATGCCCGCCATGCCCCGGGCATCGAGCTGGTCATCGCTGACGGCGCGGGAAGCCAGGCCGATATCCGACCATGCCCCCCAGTTAATTGCCATGGCCGGTAAGCCCAGCTGACGCCGGTACGCCGCCAGCATATCCAGGAAACTATTGGCCGCGGCATAGTTTGCCTGGGCCGTTGGTGCCAATACCGAGGCGGCGGAGGAATAGAGGATAAAGAAGTCAAGCGCCAGGGATTGACAGGCCAGGTGCAGGTTCCATGCCCCCAGGGTTTTAGGCGCCAGGACGGCGGCAAAGCGCTGCCATGACATGGACGCGAGCACGCCGTCATCCATAGTGCCGGCCGCATGTATCACCCCCGCCAGTTCGCCCTGGCCGGCTATGGTGGCCATCATGGCATCAACCTGAGTGATTTCTGTCATATCAACCGCTATGGTCAGGATACTGGCCCCCAGGGCCTGGAGTTTGGCAATCTGCTGCTGCGCCTGCGCCGAGGGCGCATGGCGCCCGGCCAACACCAGGTGACGCGCCCCTTGTTCCGCCACCAGCCAATGCGCCGTAACCAGGCCGAGATCCCCCAAACCGCCGGTGATCAGGTACCAGGCCTGCTTGCGTATCGGCAGCGCTTCATGGGGCGCCTGCCCCGCCGGCAAGCGTGCCAGACGCGGCACATAACGGCAATAGCGGTCTTGCCCTGCGCGCAGCGCAACGGTTTCGTTTGCCGCCGACAACGTCACCGAGGCCGCTTCCTGCCAGAGGGCATGGATACACGGCGCCAGGCTGTCTTGCCGGTAATCGATATCAATATGGCGGCAATGATATTCGGGATACTCTTTTTGTATCACTTGCCCCATGCCGGTCAGCGGCGACTGGCCGACATTGATCCTGCCCCCTTGCGGCATGGGGGCGACATCAACGCCGCAGCGAGTCACTAACACCAGACGCGGCGTGTGCACAAGTTTCAGCGTCGCCAGCGCCGCCAGCAAATCCAATGCGGTTTTACAGCCCAGGTGCTGCGCCGCCGCCAGTTTTTCGCTATCCAGCATATCGCTGCCGGCAGCATCTAGGGCGCGGGCATGCACGATAACAGACAAATCGTCACAGTCCTTAAGGCATGACGCCAGGCTGTCGGCCGTGACCGCCTGGTCCGCGGCCAGCAAATGACAGGAAACGCCGCCGGCATCTAGCTGCTGCGCCAGTACAGCAGCTATGCCGGTTTGATCCGCCACTATCAGCCAGTGACCGCTGTCCGGGGTTAACGGTTTTCTTGCCGCAATCACCGCCTGACGGCACAGCGCATTTTCAGGCAGCTGCTGCGCGCCGATCGCGGCCGCAGTATCAAAACCGGACGCGGTCAATACCCGGCGCCAGCTATCGACAGCCACCAGGGGGTAACCGTCGCTGCGGGCGGCATCGCTGCCCCGCCACCAGCCGTCGGTCAAGCCAAAGGTCATATCCAGCCAGGGCTGTGGCGATGTGCCTTCCAGCAATAGCAGTTCGCCCCCCGGTACCAGTAGCTGGTTGATATGTGTCAGGGTTTGCTGCAAATCACAGGTGGCATGTACCACATTGGCGGCAATGATAATATCAAAAGTGGCGGGCTCGAATCCCTGGGCAAGGGGGTCGGTTTCGATATCCAGCACCCGGTAATCGATAAAGTCATACTCGGCAAATTGTTCGCGCGCTTTGCTGGTAAAAACCGCCGAAATATCGGTAAAGACATAATGGCAGCGTCCTGCGGGCAGCTGAGGCAATATATGGGAACTGGTACTGCCGGTACCGCCGCCTATCTCCAGAATACGCAGCCCCTGCCCTGCCGGCAGGTGCTGAAGCGTCTTTGTCAGGGTGTGCTGCAGCAACTTGTTCATTTGCTGCGGCCCCGGGGAGCGGGTATAAAAACGTGTCACCAGCTCTGCACTGCCGCCGGGGAAGAGCAGCTCCAGGCCTTTAACCCGGCCATTTAATGCCTGCGCCAGAGAGCGGCCGCATTGCTGTACCAGGGCCAGCTCATGGTTTGCCTGCGGGAAGCTTGCCGACAGGGCATCGAACAGGCGCTCGCAGTCACAGGGAGCAAGGGGCAAGATCTGCCAGTCCTGCCCGTTCGCCTGCAAATGTCCCTGCTCTGCCATAATAGCCAGCAGCCGGGCCAACAGCCGCCGATATTCGGGGATAACCGTCAGTTGCTCCATTAAGACATCCAGGGTAAAGCTTGTGCCCGGCTGCCAGTTCAATCCCAGCTCTTTTAGGGCGGCACAGGCATAACCTGCCACCAGGTTGTCCAGGGCGGCAAAGAACTCACGGTACCAGTCAATTTGCCCGGCCACCTCTGCTGTTGCGCTCTGCAGCTGCCGGGACAACGAATCGACATCGGGCAACCAGTCGGCATTGGCGCCATAGGCCTGGCGCTCTTGCCACTCGGTCCGGTAGAGCCAGTCGCTGTACCCGAATAAGCCGCCGGACAAGGCGTTTTTACCCACCTGCTGATAGCGTAATTCGTCAACCTCGGCCAGGATATTGCCCGCTTCATCCGCCAGCTGGACATCGGCCGTAAACAGCTTGTTGCTTTCCCCTTTCACACGCACCAGACACCAGGCGACTTTGCCTGTGCCCTGATAACGGCGTAATGCCGCCATACCGACCGGCAAATAGGCTTTTTTCTGTTTTTGTGCCAGCAAAGGGACACCGACCATTTGAAAAGCGGCATCTAAAATAACCGGGTGCAGTAAAAACTCATCGACACTGCCGGCCACCTCGTCCGGCAGCTGCAAGCGCGCCAGTATCAGATCTTTTCCCTGCCATAAGCCCGTCAATGCCTGGAAATGCTCGCCATGCTCAATGCCGACAGCATGCGCCCCCTGATAATAGTCGGCCACCGAGAGCTGCTCGGGACATAAGGCCTGCAATTGCGTTAAATCGATCCCGGCCGGCATCACCGGATCTGCCAGGGGTTTTAACTGCCCCCGGGTATGGGACAGCCATGGGCTGTCCGCATCGCCCTGGCTGTAGATACAAAAATCATAGCTTTTCCGGCTGTCTGTGTTTGTCGCCGCCGGCTTTAACACCAACTGCAGCGACGTCGGCTGCTCGTCAGATAATACCAGCGCCTGCTCGATCGCTACTTCCTCCACCGCCAGGTGCCCGGTGCTGTCCTTTGACCACAAACGGGCGGCGCCTGCCAGGGCGATTTCAATATGTGCTGCCGCAGGCAATACCACCTGATTGAAGATCTTATGATGGGCCAGCAAATCGGCGGTCTGCGGACTCAGTTGCGAAGTAAAGACCAGGGTTTCTTTGTCCAGTGCCGGGCTGTGCAGGCGCTGCCCCAATAACAGGTGATCCGGATGATTGCTATTGCTCCCCGTTTGATTGCCGAGACTCCAGTCTATCCAATAGCGGCTCCGCTGGAACGGATAGTTGGGCAGGCGGGCATGGGCCGGACCGGCGCCGTTTAACTCAGACCAGTTAACCTCTGCGCCTGTCGTCCACAATTGCCCCAAACTTTGCAGCATGGTGGTCCAGGATGCATGCCCGGCCCGCAAACTGGGCAGCCAGGTGCAGTGTTTGGCAATATCGGCATCGAAATTTTCTGCCACTTCCCGCCCCAGCGAGCAAAGGGTGGGTCTGGGGCCGATTTCAACAAAAGTGCGGTAGCCGTCAGCCAGTAAAGTTTGCATGCCCTGGGCAAAACGTACCGGGGCAGTAATATGATCCCGCCAATAACCGGCATCGGCCAGGGCGCTATCCGACCGTTCCCCGGTGAGAGTCGAGTACACAGGAACATTAGGGTTACTATAGGCGATATGCTTGGTTGCAGCGGCAAACGGCGCCAGCATCGGCTCCATCATGGGCGAGTGGAATCCATGGGAAACTTTTAATATCCGCGGCTCTATGCCCGCAGCCGTCAAACCGTCGGCGAAAGCCGCGGCGGCAACCGGTTTACAGGAAACCACCACATTTTGTGGGCCGTTGATTGTCGCTATGGTCAGCTCTCCCCGCCAGGGACGGATCACCTCTTTGACATCCTGCTCGCTCAGGGGCACAGCGACCATGGCCCCGGGATCGCATAACTCCTGCATCAGCCGTCCCCGCTCGGCAATCAGCTCAAGCGCATCCTCAAGCGACAAGATACCGGCGCAGCAGGCGGCGGCATATTCCCCGACACTGTGCCCGAGCACCGCATCCGGGGTTATGCCCCAGGATTGCCACAAGCGCATTAACGCATATTCGACGGCAAACAATACCGGCTGGGTAAATGCGGTGACATTTAACAAGACCTCATACTGGTCGTCGTCCCCGTAAAGCAAACTGATCAGCGAATGTCCGAGCTTTGGCTGTAACAAGGCATCACAGGCATCCAGCGCTTCTTTAAATACCCCGGACTCCCGGTACAATTCCTGTCCCATATGCCTGTGCTGGCTGCCCTGTCCGGTAAAGACAAAGGCGATTTTTCCCCTACCGCCGCCGGTCACGCGCCCCGCGGGCAGATTGTTCAATGCCAGGCGCTGACTCACCGCCCGGGCACTGTCGCCGAGCAAAGCCATGCGGTAAGGCAGCTGGCTGCGGCCATTGACCGCAGTGCGCGCCAGTTCCGCCCAGGTTTCGTCAGCCACAGGCTCGGCGGCCGCCAGATGCTCTTGCCAGGCAGAGGCCAGGGCCTTGAGCGCCCGTTCGTCTTTTGCGCTAACCGGCAACAGGCGCCAGCGTTGTGCCGGCAGGGGGAGGGCTTCCTGCTCAGGTTCCTGTCCCGATTTCTGTTCCGGTTGCGGCGCCGTGGCCAGCACCAGATGAGCATTGGTGCCGCTAAAGCTGAATGAACTGACCCCGGCATAACGCAACGGTTCATTCCAGGTTTGCATACTGGTGGGAATGTTCACTGCCAGGTCTGCCCAGGGAATATGCGGGCTGGGCTCGTTAAAATGCAAATGGGGAGGAATTTGCCCGTGTTGCAACATCAGCACCGACTTGATGAGCCCGGCAATACCGGCCGCCGACTCCAAATGGCCAAAATTCGTTTTCACCGACCCCACCCACAACGGCTGTTGGCGGTTTTCGCCATAAGCGCTGTTCAGGGCAGAGACTTCGATGGGATCCCCCAGGGCGGTGCCGGTGCCGTGCGCCTCAACATAGCCCACCTGGTGGGGAAGGATACCGCCGGTATTAAGCGCTTTGCGTATCACCTTTACCTGTGCCGGACCGTTGGGCACGGTCAATCCCCCGCTGGGACCGTCCTGGTTTACCGCCGAGCCCTTAATAACCGCCAACACCTTATCGCCGTCGCGCTCTGCATCGCTGAGGCGTTTGAGTACCACCACCCCGCCGCCCTCGCCGCGGGCATAACCGTCGGCGGCGGCATCGAAGGTTTTGCAGCGGCCGTCCGGAGCAAGCATTTTCGCTTTGGAAAAGTTGACAAAGGTTTCCGGCCCCAAAATCAAATTCACGCCCGCAGACAGGGCAAGATCGCAGTCCCCGGCACGCAGGCTCTGACAGGCGATATGGGTTGTCACCAGTGAAGAAGAGCAGGCGGTATCCACCACCAGGCTAGGTCCGGCCAGTCCCAGTGCATAGGAAAGCCTGCCGGCGGCAACTCCCAGGGAGCCCCCGGTGCCCGCGTAGGCATTAATGCGTTTGGTATCCCCGGACCACAACAGGTGGGCGCCGTATTCTGTGCTGGTCATGCCGACAAAAACGCCGGTTTCGCTGTTGTAGACCTGGTCTGTGGGAATATTGGCATTTTCCAGGGCTTCCCAGGCCAGTTCCATCAGTAACCTGTGCTGGGGATCTATGCTTGCGGCCTCACGCGGCGAGATCCCGAACATCGCAGGATCAAACTGATCAACCTCAGCTAAAAAGCCGCCGTTGCGGACATAGGTTTTTCCCGGGGCATCGGGGTTGGTATCGTAATAATCATCGACACTCCAGCGGCTTGCCGGTACCGTCCCGGTGGCATCCTGCCCGCTGCACAGCAACTGCCAATAGGCTTCAGGCGTATCTACCCCGCCGGGAAAGCGGCATGACATACCCACGACGGCAATCGCCTCATGGCGCGCTTGCTCGGCGGCATCGAGTTTATTCTGCAGTTTTTGTATCGCCAGCAGCGCACGTTTGGTTGCCGAGGGCTCAGTGGGATTCTTGCCAGTACTCATTCGGGTTGTTTCTCCATTTGTTCAAGCTCGGCCAGAAGCAAGGCTTCGGCTTCGGCTTCGGACATTTCTTCAACACCTTCATTTCGCTGTAGCGGGCTGTTTTGCACAACCGGCTGCTGCACGGCGGAAATAGGGAACAACTTATCCAGAAAATAATCGGTTAACGCTTCAATGGTCGGGTGATCAAATAACAGGGTCGAGCTCAGCGAGCACTCAAGCAGGCTTTGCAGGCGGTTTTTCATATCAAGGGCGGTCAGGGAATCTATGCCTAAATCAAACAAACGGTCCCGCACCGCGACCTCATCGGGAGACAGATGCAGCACTTGCGTGACAACCGACACCAGTAACTGAGTCAGCCGCTCTCTGCGCTCATGACCTGCGGCCTGCTGCAGCTGCTGATAAATTGAAGCGTCTGTTTTCTCCCCCGCCAGATGGTTTAAAAGCGGCGTCTTATTTGTCTGGCTGTAGCCCTGCCAATCCACGGCCAGCACACCCGTCTGCCCCTGAGCTGCGGGCAATAATTTACCTAACTTATCCAGGGCGTGGCGGGTTGTGATCCGGGCAATGCCCAGCAAGTCCATCCGTGCCTGTTGCTCGGTATCGAGTCTGGCAGCCATACCCGCTTCTGCCCACGGCCCCCAGTTGATGCTTAAACCGGCCAGTCCAGCAGCATAGCGCTGGTTGGCCAGGGCGTCCAAAAATGCATTGGCGGCGGCATAACTCCCCTGCCCGGCAGGGCCAAGTAAAGACGCCAGCGAAGAAAAGTTCACAAAAACGGCTAAGTCTTTATCCCGGGTCAGGCGATGCAGATTCCAGGCTCCGGTAACTTTCGGCGTCAGCACTTGCTGCCAGCGCGGCCAGCTTTGACCGGCCAGCAAACCGTCGTCCAAGATCCCGGCGAGATGGAATACCCCCGCCAGCGGCGCCTGCCTGTGCTCCGCCTGCTCAATCACAGCGGCCAGTGCCGAGATATCGGCAACATCCGCTTGATAAAAACAGGGGCTTGCCCCCTGACTGGCTAAATCTTCAAGCCATGCCTCCTCCGGGGCGCTACGGCCGATAAGCGCCAAATGGCGGGCACCGCGCTGTACCAGCCAGGCAGCCAATTCCCGCCCAAGCGCCCCCTGTGCGCCGGTAATGAGATAGCTGACATCCGGCTTAGCCGCAAATGGCGCATCGGGTTCGCTGTCGGTTTCAGATAGGGTCAAACGGGCGGCATAAGCGCTGTTGTTGCGCCAGGCGATGCGGGTCTCCTCATGGGGTAAAGCCGTTGCCGCCAGCAGCTCGGCTGCCGCCTGCTCTACAGCGGTGTTCGGCTCCAAATCCAGGCAGATACTTGCCCATTCGCTATGCTCGGCCGCGGCGACGGAGCCCAGCCCCCATAATAAAGCCTGCTGCGGCGCCGGCAGCTGTTCGCCGCTTAAAACTTTTTGCGCCCCCCGGGTCACCAGGTGCAGTCGGGGTTTGCCGGTACCGGTATCCTTGCCCGGATATTGCGCCAATGCCTGCAATAAATGTAAGGCGCCGGCACAGGCATGTTGCTGCTCGTCAAAATGCTCGCCGGATTGATCCAGTCCCCACAAATAGACAATTGCCCCGGGGGCTGCGCAGGCCGCCAACAGTTGCTGGAAATGAGAAGGCGAGCTTGGCGATAAAGCATAGTTGCCCGTTGCCGTTTGGCTCAGTTGCCCGGCCTGCGGGTCTGGCAGGGCAAGCGTGGCGGCAATGCCTTTTTTGTTTAAGGTGGCGGCCAGTTGTTCGCCGATCCCTCCGGCATCAGCAAAGATCAGCCAAGGTTGCGCTATCGAAGGGGAGTCCGGCGCCATCACCGGTTGCAGTTGTTGCCAATCTACATGGTACAGCTCCGGCGCGCGGTTTTCATCTGCCGCCAATAAGGCCTGACGGCTGGCACTGCGCCCTTCAAGACCGACAAAGGCGGCCAGCATCTCTCCCTGTTCGCTGTATAAATGAATATCCCCCAGCATTTTCATGTGATCGCATTCACGCACCACGGCATGTGCGATAAAAGCGGTGACACCGGCAAAACCTTGCGACGGCGGATAGACATGCAGGGCTTCTATGGAAAAGGGAATAAAGCTCTCGGATATTTCCATGGGCTTGGCTATCACCATAGCGCCGAAACAAGAATCGATTAACCCCGGGTGGATACTATAATTTTGGATCACATTTTCCAAAACCGACGGAAGCCGTAACCGGGCAATAGCTTCCGACGGGCCGCGTTGCAACTCAGTTAACCAGTGATAGCTGGGGCCAACAACAATATGGCGTTTTTCCTGCAGCCGGTAGACTTCTTCGGCGGCCAGCTTTTCGCGGCAACGCTCCCGGGCAGCCTGGAGATCCGGCGTTACGGCAGGCGAAGCATTCGCGGCAAACTGCCCTTTGGCATGCAGTTTGGGCTCTGCCTGCTCCGGCAAACTCATTAAGCGAAATTCACCGCTGTTACCGCTTTGCGGTGTCAGGGACAGCTGTACCGCGCATTCCCCCTGCTCCGGCACAATCAGCGCCGTTGGAAACATCACCTGGCTAAGGGAGCCCCCCTTGCTTGATAAACCGGCCAGCGACAAGGCAGATAATACCAGGGATAAATGTGATGCCCCTGCCACCACCAGTTTGCCAAAGACGCGATGCTCGTCAAGAAAAGGCTGGTTTTTCCTGGAAAAAGTTGTCTCGAACAAGGTTTGCTGCAACAGTGGCGATTTGAAACAGCGCTGCAGCAGGGGATGCTCCAGCGAAGTCATGCCCTGCAAACCGCCATGAGCCGCATCAATGTCGATTGCTTGCCTGAAATCTCTATGCTGAAACGGATACAAGGGCAGCTGAATATCACGCCTGGCTTGCATGCCCGCCTGTGACCAGTCCACCTGGCCGCCGTGAAGCCAATATTGCCCCAGGGCGGCCAGCATGCTCGCCCCCGGCGACTGATCTTTGTTTAAGCTGGCAGCCAGGACCGCATGCTCACCGACACTCTGCCTTGCCATCCCGACCAGGGTCGTTGCCGGGCCGAGTTCAAGCATAAAGTGATAACCCCGGGCCGACAGTTGCTCCAGGCCGTCGGTAAAACGCACCGGCGCCAGCACATGCCGCCCCCAGTAATCAGCACTGGCTATTTCCTCACCGGCAAAGCGGCCGCTGACATTTGAAATCAGCGGCAATTTAGGTTTGTGGTAATGAATTTGCGCGGCAAGGCGGCGAAAGTCTGACAACATAGGCTGCATCAGGGGGGAGTGAAAAGCATGGGAAACCGCGAGGCGGCGGTACTCAATTCCCTGCTCCTGCAATAGCGCCAGCAAGGCATCAAGCGCCTGGCCATCGCCCGACACCACAGTGTTCCTCGGGGCATTGTAGGCGGCAACTGACAGGCTGTCGGCGCCGTTTTCCAGCAGGGATTCGACACGCTCCGGCGCGGCCAATATCGCGGCCATGGCGCCGCCTGCCGGCAAAGCCTGCATCAGACGGCCACGACCAGCAATCAGCTTCAGCGCATCTGCCAGGGAAAAAACGCCCGCAACACAAGCGGCAACATATTCTCCGACACTATGCCCCATCAGGGCAGCCGGCTGTATGCCTCGGGATTGCCACAAACGGGCCAGGGCATACTCAAAGGAGAACAAGGCGGGTTGGGTATTGCCGGTTTCATTGAGCAAACCTGTGTCTGTCCGGGGGGATTTTGGGTATAACAAGTCGAGCAAGTCAATGTCGCAATAATCCCCCAACAGGGCGGCACATTCATCGATTGCTTCGCGAAAAACATCTTCCTCTTGATAGAGGGCTTGCCCCATGCCGGGATATTGCGCCCCCTGCCCGGTAAATAAAAAAGCGATCCCCGGCACTTCATCGGGCACCTCTACAAGGCTTATGCCCTCGGCTTGGCCCTTGTCGGCAAACTCCAGCAATAAGGTACGGGCCCTGGCCGCACTGTCGGCGACTAACGCCAAACGCACTTTAAATGCACTGCGATAATGGGCGGCACCGGCACACAAGGCGGCAAAATCGGCATCCTCTTCGGCCAGTGGGCCCTGTGCCCATCGTTTGGCCAGCGCCTTTAAGGCGTCAATATGACGGGCCGATAAGGTTAACAACTGCTCTGCCCTTGCCGCCTGGCCCTGTGGTTCAGCCTCTGCCTTTGGCAGATCTGACATCAGCAGGTGAACATTGGTACCGCTAAAGCCAAAAGAGCTGATACCAGCCACACGCTGCCTATCTTCCTGTTTATGCCACGGCGTCAACTGGGTAGGTACTTTAATGTCTGTTTCAGACCAGGGGATCAAGGGATTGGGCTTGTTAAAGTGTAAATGTGGCGGTATGGATTTATGCTGCAAAGACAAAGCCACTTTAATGGCTGCGGCTATGCCGGCGCTGGCTTCAAGATGACCGACATTGGTTTTAACCGACCCCACCAGCAAGGGCTGCTTAAAGACATTGCCTAAGGCGCCGATTTCAATCGGATCCCCCAGGGGGGTTCCTGTGCCATGTGCTTCAATATAATCCACACTTGCTACATCGAGTCCTGCCCTTGCCAATGCCTTTTTGATCACTTGCTCCTGCGCCGGCCCGTTCGGCACCGTTAAGCCGCCACTGGCGCCGTCCTGATTAACGGCAGAGCCGCGCAGCAAAGCCAAAACAGTATCACCGTCCCTTTGCGCATCCGATAAACGTTTCAGTGCGACAACACCGCAACCTTCGCCGCGGACATAGCCATTGGCTTTAGCATCGAATGTTTTACAACGCCCGTCTTCAGACAACATATTGGCCTTACAAAAAGCGATCGAATATCCGGGATGTAACAAAAAGTGCGAACCGCCGGCCAGTGCCATATCACACTCTTGACGGCGCAGGCTTTCGGCGGCTAAATGTAAGGAGAGTAATGAAGAGGAGCAGGCGGTATCGACCACCATACTCGGACCGTTAAAACCAAAGTTATAGGAAACCCGGCCGGCGATCGGCGCCAGGGCGCAACCTGAGCCATGATATGGCCCGACATCCGTCAGGCGAGCCTCACCGAACTGATTGACAATTTGATCCATGCTGCTAACGCCAATAAAGACCCCGGTATTACTGCCCGCTAACGACGACGGCAGTATATTGGCATATTCCAGCGTTTCCCAGCAGACTTCCAGCAAGATACGCTGATGCGGATCCATGGTTTGCGCCTCTCTTGGCGAAATGCCAAAAAAGCCCGCATCAAACCCGAAGATATCTTCAACAAATCCGCCGCAGCGGCTATACATCTTGCCAAAAGCTTCACGGTCAAGCGCGTAAAACTGCTCCAAGTCCCAGCGTGCACCCGGAACTTCGGCAATGGCATCCCGGCCATCACGTAATAACTGCCAATAGCGATGGGGATCGTTTGCTCCCCCCGGAAAACGGCAAGCCATACCAATAATGGCAATGGGCTCATTTTCTGCCGCCTGGTAACCGGTAATACGGGATTTTAGCGCTTTTATTTCCTGTAAAGCATTAACCATCAAGATGCGATGATCGGGGGTCGATGGTTCCAATTCTTACTCTTCCCTATAGTTAGAATTTAATTTATCCTACACAGCTCAAATGAATTTTAAAAGTCTTTTTTGGTTAAAAACCATACATTTGTTGTTCGCTTTTTGTTCTCCCTTTTTAGGAGGGCAGATCTGGGAGGCAGGAGGCAAATAAGGCGCATGGCTTCTAAATTCAGCTATTATGACTTAGCCAATGGGTAACAGCGCCATGATACCAGGGCGCTCAATCTCCGTGCTAAGCAATACTTCCCTTGATAATTCATCGCCTGGAGATGCAGGCTTTAAATAACTCATAATGCGATATTGGACCGCTGTGGGAACTTCGCAGAAATTGCAAGCAATAGCAAAAGCATCTTCTGTAAATATGAACCTCGCGACAGGTACCATGTGAACACAACCTGGCTTCAGTAAAACCAAGTTTACTATGTGCAAAGCCACTTTTAGCAGCAACTCGTCCAGCCTTTAAATCTTTCAATACTTTTATCTCATCCCATTAAAACAGCAAGAAATATCAAAAAAAAGCGCCGGCCACTACTTACAATGCGCAACTCAAAGACAAACGATGGCTAGCCCCCTTTAATCTATTAATTAATAAGGGAAATATCAGATGTTTGCTGGCTATTGTCTGTTAATAAACAACAAATCATAAATGAGAAGGGACTAATCACTATGTTACCCAAATACCAAACAAGCTTCATCGCCGCGGCCGTATGCACCAGCCTATTGGCGGGTTGTGATGGCAGCGACAATAACAATACAACTAACGGAGTTACAGACACCACAACCCCCTATGAGTCAATGCTAACCGCATTGGGAGGTGAACAAGCGATAACTTCGGCTGCCCAGTTAAGTTTTAACGTAGCAGGCACGGCGTATGAATTTCAGGAGCAACCTGAGCCTGTTGCCAATCTGATGGCCCGGTTTAGCTATGATGTGGTCGCAGCGCTTGATGGCAGTCAATTACGGCAAGAGTGGCAAATTGATGCTGTTGGCGTCATTGAGGTCGAGATGTCGTTTACCGAAGTCATAGACGGCAGCCAAGGCGTGGTAATTGGCGGTCCCAACAGCTTTAGCGCCTATGCGCTTGGTCCGTTCGGCGTGCCTACAGAGCCAATGAATTCTGCCAAACTGGCCACCCGGCAAAAAACCTGGTTTATGTCTTCTCCTTTAGCCATTGCCGGCGCCATCATAGAGCAAAAAAATGACGGCGCCAATGTTATCGACAATGAAGCTAGCCGGGCAAACAATACCCTTATCGCCGAATTCCGGGGGCAAGAGGTGAGCTTGTTGCTGGATGAAGAAACCCATTTGCCGAAATCTGCCCAAACCCTTGAATTTGATCCCTTGCTCGGTGATGTCGTTTATCAAGTGGAATATGCGAACTGGCAGCCTTCGGGGAGCTCTTTTTACCCGATGAATATTACCCATACACTTGACGGTAATCTTATTCGAGAAGAAACCCTTAGTGGCGTGCAAATGGCTGAGTTAACAGCGGATAATTTTGACTTTACCGACATCACCCCGAGCACCAGAGACACGGAAGCTGAACATAGCGGTTATATTTCTTCACAATTTTATCTGCGTGGCATGATGATGGGCTTCCCGTTCGACGGCATCGATGAAACCCAAGTACATAGTAACTTTATCGACAGTGAAAACAAAGTATTACGTGTGATGGGCACAGGGCATTATAGCTATGCCTTTTTAATTGATGATCGGGTGTATATATTTGATGCCTCGTTAAATAATGCCCGCCAGCAGGTGGTACTTACCGAAGTGCAAGCGCAGTTTCCCGGCAAAGAAATTGCGGGGGTAATCCTCAGCCATAACCACTATGATCACAGCGGCGGCTGGCGCGGGGCATTGGCGCAAGGGGGTGATCTTTTGGTTGGCGCAGGCTCTGAAGAATTTTATCAGCAGTTACTGACAAAACCGCATACCCTGCAACCAAATCCTTTGGCACAAAGAGAGGCGGTTCAGGTTATCCCGGTGGACGGAAAACTGATCTTAGGAGAAGGTACTGAAACATTGGAAATTTATTCGGTTGCACAGGAAGGCCATGCTGAAGAGGATGATATGCTGATTTTATATCGTCCGGATGACAAGACCCTGATTTATGCCGATTTGTATAGCAGTGGCGCCAACATGCTGCAAACACTCTACCCTGAGGTGGCTTCTACCTATAAAAAGCGTGCGCAATTACTGATAGATTTTGTTGAACTACATAATCTGGATGTGGTCACCATAGCGCCCACGCATGCCATTGACAACAATGACACCAGCTATGACTCAGTGAAAGCCGCGGCGGCATTTTAACAGCAGAAGTGAATGGCTAAGGCAGTTAGCTGCTGCCTTAGTGTGCTCTTTTTCGTTTCATTAATGTAATGCAAGAAAAAGAGCCCGATACATTGCTAAATCTGTTCTGTAAATAACGATAATCATGGACATCCACAAATTAGAAATGCCGTAAGCGTCAATTTTCAGCTCTCGCCAGTTTATGAGTGTCCGGACCTACTTGTTATCTGCTATTGCTTTTTACATAAAATCTGTCAAGAAAGTCTAATGCGATTGATGTAGCAGCATTCTTATAATAAGATAATTTTGACGGATAAAGAACCACCAAAATCATTTAAAAAAGGAATTTAAAATGAAGAAATCTTTGTTATTTTTTACGGCACTATTAACTGTTAACTTTACTTCTTACGCAGATCCTGTCACTTGCTATTCATCTGCTAGAGCCGTCATATCCAATTCGACTCTTGTTACTAAGTTATGCTCCGGTGCTGAAAATAATGAGCCGTTGCATTGCTATTTAAATGTTCCATCATCAATAAGTACAAACACGACAGGAAAGGTTAATATTTGCATGGGAGCGAAGAGTGAAGATGAATGGCGGCAAAGATTCACCTGTATGGATGATGCTCGTGCAAGTACAACCTTAAATTCCACACTAAGGCCCATGTTATGTAATCAAATTTACATGACAACTTATTAATGTTTAGATCTTCGTCATGTTTGCAGCATGACGAAGCCTAAAACCCTTTAAATAAGAAAAGCCGACAATATGAGCAGTGCGATTTCCCATTAAGATATATTGCTTCGCAGTGTATGCTTCAATCTAGTAGCTTATGTTATAGCCACTGAAATCTGTATAGCTTAGAAGTCCTGAGGTGAACAATTTGCAAATTAACTTTACTCACCTCGATCTTTTTCAGAGCAAAAATCAATTTCTATCACAAAGGTGTCGCTTGCCGCTGGTATTTCCAGCTGCCAGCCATATAAGCCGGTTAAGTTTTTGATCAGTTTCAGCCCTAAACCAAAACCTAAGTCATTGGCTCCAGCTTCACCGTTGTTACCAATGTCTGTGTTTATGCTATTGACCACTTTGACTTGAGTGCCTGACTGCACAATGGCCACTTTACCTTCATAGGTGTGCTGAAAAGCGTTGCGGATCTGGTTCATGATCACTACCCGGGCCGGGGTCAGGGCCAGATCGAGTTCCAGCGTTTGTGTCTGTATATCTAATTTTATGTCCCTGCCCTGGATCAGATACTTCAGATCATCGCAGGTATCTTGCACCAAGTGGGCTAGGTCGACTTTTTCCAAGGGAATATCGCCGGTTTCATTCTGGCTTAACCATAAAAAAGTTTCGGTTAATTCGGTCATGGTTTTGACCGCTTCATCAATTCTGCCGACAACTTGTTGTGGTCGGCTGTCAAGCTCGCTCAACAAACGTTTAAGCAAGTCGATATTACTTCGGCATACCGCAATCGGCGTACGCAATTCATGACTGGCGTGTTGTAAAAATTCCTGCTCTTTCACCAAAACTTGCCTGTGCTTGGCTATGCTGGTTGCCAGGGTTTTTGAGATTTCATTTAATTCGCTATATTTGTATTTGGGAGAGCTGGTGACATCATTTTTTTGGGCGATTTCCAATGCCCATTGTCTCAAGCGCTCTATCGGCCGCACCATAGTATTAAGCACCAGGTATAACAACAGGGCGACACTTACCGCTACCAGCGAGCCGCTAATCAGTCCCCACCAGTACATTCTTAATTCCAAACCGGCAATGGCAAAGCCGCTATGACTGCGATCGAGTTTTTTGGCGACATAAAGCTGCTTATTGACGGCATTTTCTGTTTTTAGCACGAAATAAACGGCGGGGGGCGATTTAAATCTTTTATGCCTTACCGCTTTTCGGGTCATCTGTCCGCTTTCCCGGGGCCAGCGTTTCATGGTGGTTAAAAACACTTCGGGCAACAAATCCTTTGAAGGGCAAACAATGATGCCTGAGGTATTGGTGCAAGTATTGTTCAGGTGCGGGGCCGCCACGGCCGCTTCCGACAACAGGGTGTTCATGGTGGAATGAACGCCGCTGCGATAAAACTTTACCGTCAGCTTAAACACCAGCAAGGCTATTACCAGGCCGACTATGATGCTGGCAGCCAAAAAGTAAAGTTTGAGGTTCGCTCTAATCTTCATCCGGTTCTCTTATCACATAACCCATAGCAGGAATGGTATGCAGCAGGGCCTCATCAGCCTCTTTATCTTTGATCTCTTTGCGCAGGTTATGGATATGCACCTTTAAGCTGCTTAATTCCGGGATATTGTCTCCCCAAACCTGTTCCATCAGGCTGCTTCTTTCTACCGGCGACGGGCTGGCTTTCATTAAACAGCTGAGCAATTTAAAACTTAAAGGAGACAGCTTTAACACCTGACCGTCCCTTTTGACAATATGGCCGTTGATGTCTATTTCCAAACCGGCCACCCGGTAGCGGGTGGCCTGACTGCTTACCCTGCCCGACAAGGCTTTCACCCTGGCAACCAATTCATCCATGGCAAAGGGTTTGACCAGGTAATCGTCGGCGCCCATGTCAAAACCGGTTAATTTTTCTTCCAGACGTCCTTTGGCGGTGAGCATAATAATTGGGATCTTATTGCCCTGCTGTCGCAGCTGTTTACAGACCTCATAACCGCTCAGTTTCGGCAGGTTAATGTCCAGCACCAGTACCTGGTAGTGATTGGCAGCAAGCAGGTTAAGAGCTGCGACACCATTGTCTATGTGATCGCACACGACCTGCTCCAGCTCAAAATAATCGACTATGCCCGCCGCCAGGTTCTTGTCATCTTCAACCAAAAGTATCTTCATAAGGCTATTTTCATAAGGCTATAGAAACCATTAATTTAGTTGCAGTTGAGCATTTTTTTGCCCGCCTTGCAAAAATCCCGTTAATTTTTCCGCCAGCAAATAATTCACCGGCACTAAAAACAGGGTAATAAAGGTGGCAAACAAAATGCCGAAACCGAGCGATACCGCCATAGGGATCATAAACTGGGCCTGGGTGGATTGCTCGAACAGCAAAGGCATTAAACCGATAAAGGTGGTTAAACTGGTGAGCATCACCGGCCGGAAACGGGCAGCACCTGCAGTTAATACCGCCTCCATTAAGCCCTTTTGCCCGTCTCGCTTCTTGTTGATGAAATCAACCAGCACCAGGGAGTCATTTACCACTACGCCAATCAAGGCCAGCATACCCAACAGGCTCATGATGGTTAATTCCATGCCCATCAGCCAATGACCGGCAACACTGCCGATCATGCCAAAGGGAATAACACTCATGACGATCAGCGGTTGAGTGTAAGATTTAAAGGGAATGGCGAGTAAGCCGTAAATGACGAACAGCACCAGTAATAACGCCCACGACAGGGAGCCCATGGATTCCCGCTGCTCTTTCATTTCCCCTTCCAGGGTAAAGGTCACCCCGGGGTATTTCGCCAGAATCTCGTGCAGGCTCTGCTGCAAGTCCCGCTGGAAAACCGTCATGTTGACCTTGTCTTTTTCGATATCTGCGGTCACGTTTACCGTGCGGTAACGGTCGATGCGGCGGATAGTGGACGGACTCTTGCCGGGAATGAGTTTGGCGACATGGGATAAAGGCACCAGGTGGCCGTCGCTTGTCTGGATCAGCAGGGATTTAAGCTCGGTCATGGATTGTCTTTCCTCAAGCGGCAGGCGCACTATCACCCTGACATCATCCCGGCCACGTTGGATCCGCTGCACGTCCACACCGAAATAGGCGCTTCTTACCTGGCGTGAAACTTCCAGCCGGGTCAACCCCAGGGCCTTGCCGCTGCTGGTAAGCTCTATCTGTAATTCTTCCTTGCCGTCGGAAAGGGAGTCGGTGACGTCAAATACCGACTCGAATGCGTTCAAATAATCTTTCACGGCTGTGGAAGCAGCATCCAGACGTTCCAGCGAGGTCGCCGAGAGCTGTATATCAATAGGATCCGATGAGCGCCCTATTTCGGCCCGGTAACTCAAGGCCTCGGCGCCGGGCACCGGCCCTATCAAACGCCGCCATTCCTGCACTAATTGCCGGGAGGAGACTTCTATTTTCCTGTCCTGGGGCGGGGTTAATTCAATGCGTACACCGCCGAGATGCGACACCCCGCTCCGCCCGCCGGTAAAGGCAAGCACGTTTTGCACTACGCTTTGACCGCTGGTTTTATCGGTATATTTCTCTCTCAGTAATTCGGCTTTATCCGCCATATCGACAATGACTTTATTGGTGACATCAAAAGGTGTACCTGTGGGCATGGTTACATTCAACCTGATGGTTTCACTGGGAATACGCGGGAAAAAGATAAATTTGGTCCAGCCGGAAGCGATCAGCGCCACCATAATGGCAAAGATGCAGATAAAGGCACTGACTACCGTCATTTTATGGTTTAATGCCAGCTTAAGCGCCGGTTGATAATATTTTAAAATCGCCCGCTCAAAACCGTCGGCAAAGTTTTGCTGGAAACGTTCGAACCGGCCGGGGGCACTCTTTTCAACCCTTAGCTTTAAATATTTAAGGTGGGCGGGTAAAACAAATTTAGACTCTATCAAAGAGAACAATAATACCGGGATCACTACGATCGGGATTTGCTGGAACAGGTTGCTCCTCGCCCCTTCAATAAAGGCCAGCGGTAAAAAGGCCGCTACTGTGGTCAAAATGCCGAAGGTAACCGGGGTGGCGACTTCCCGGGTGCCGTTAATGGCCGCCAACTCTCCAGACTTGGCGGTTTTCAAATGGCTGTAGACATTCTCCCCGGTCACTATGGCATCGTCCACTACTATGCCCAGCACCAGGATAAAACCGAACAGACTTAAAATATTAATGGTGGCGCCAAATAAAGGCATGGCCAGGAAGGCCCCCATAAAGGATACCGGAATACCGATAAACACCCACAGGGCGATTGAAGGACGCAAGAACAGGGTTAACAGCGCCAATACCAGTATGCCCCCCTGAATGGCATTGGTGGTTAAAATTGCCAATCGGTCCTTGACGATTTGCGAGTCGTCATCCCAATAACTAAGCTTGTAGCCGCCGGGCAAACCCGCCTGTTTGCTCTGGATATAATTCCTGACTTTTTCCGCCACTCCAATAGCGCTTTGCTGGCCGATGCGGTAAACGTCGATAAACACCGCGGGCTCGCCGTTAAAGCGGGTACGCACGGGGTTTTCTTCGAAAGCATCGCGGATTTCGGCGATATCTTTAAGCAGCACAAAAGAGCCGTCATTGTTCTGCCGGATCACTATGCCGGTAAAGTCATCCTTGCGGTAGCCCTGCCCCTGGGAGCGGATCAGGATATCTCCCCCCTGCGTTCTCAGGTTTCCGGAAGAAACATCGACACTGGTGCGGTTGATAATGGCGGCCACTTCA
This sequence comes from Thalassomonas sp. RHCl1, assembly GCF_947387555.1. Lineage (GTDB taxonomy): Bacteria > Pseudomonadota > Gammaproteobacteria > Enterobacterales > Alteromonadaceae > Thalassomonas. Next base: position 26,217 of record NZ_CANDNZ010000013.1, on the reverse strand, counting down.
TCCAGGGTGATGCCGTACTGGCGCAGTTTGTCGCGGGAGACTTCAATGGCGATTTCATAATCCCGGGTGCCGCTCAGCTCCAGTTGGGTGATCCCGGGAATACGCAGCAAGTCGTCCCGAACCTGTTCGGCAAATTCCCGGGTTTCTTTTTCCGGATGGATACTGGAAACCGTCACCGCTATCACTTCACGTATCCTTTGCGCCAGGGCGACCACAGGTTTTTCGGCGTCGGCGGGAAAGGTATTGATGGCATCCACCCGGCTTTTGACATCCGAGAGCAACTCCCTGGGATCATAGCCGGTTTCGGCATACACGGAAACCGAGGCGCTGCCCTCGGAAGAGTTACTGACGATTTTGTCTATGCCTTCAAGATCCTGCACCGCCTCTTCAATTCTTATTGCCACTCCCTGTTCGACATCTTCCGGGGTTGCGCCCCTTAAGCTGACGGAAATGCTGATGCGATCCGACTCGGTGGAGGGGAACACTTCCACCGGGATTTTACTGCTCAGGGAAAAGAGGCCGGCGATCACTATGCATATCATCAACAAATTCGCGGCGACGTGATTTTTGGTAAACCAGGCAATCATGACTTGGCTCCCCCGGCGGCGGCTATCGACTGCTGTTTGTCTTTATTTTTGCCTTTGCCCCTGTCTTTACCGGGGCGTTTATTCGGCGAGCCGCCGGCATTGATCACATTCACCCGGGTGCCCGAACTGACCATGCCCAGCGGCGTGGAAACTAATATGCTTGTTGCCGACAAACCCCGGTCGATAATGGCCAGGGTTTCGTTTTGCCAGCGGATATCAATGTCGGTGCGCTTTAAGGCCTCATTGACCAGGGTATAGACATAACTTTCCTGGTAGATGGTATTTTTGTCTATCACTATGGCATCGGTTAACAACTTGCCGAAAATGGTGGCGTTAACATACTGGCCAATTTTTACCGGCGACTGGTCTTTGCTGATGCTGAAGGGATCTTTAATTTCGGCGACCACATAAAGCTGCTGGGAGTTTTGGTCTATCGCCCCTTCGGTCCTGACAACTTGTCCCTGCCATGTCTGTGTTTGGTACAGGTCCGAAGTAAAATGAACCCGAATGTTTTGCTGCGAATAGCTGCCTTGACGAAATTCTTCCGGCAGGTCCAGCAAAGGCAAATCTTCATTATTTACCGGCAGGCGCACTTCCACCACATCCGTGGCGTATATTTCCCCGAGCAGGCTATTGCCGGCAATTACCTGGCCGATATCCACCTGTTTGGACAATACCCGGCCGTTATATGGGGCCTTAATTTCGGTGCGCTCCAGTGCAAGCAATGCCTTGTTAAGCTCTGCCCGGGCCGCCCCCAGGTTGGCTTTGGCATAGGCCAGTTGGGGTTTGCGCATGGCCAGTTCGTCGGGTTTTTCATCTTTGCGCAATCGTAGCCAGTCTTCCAATGCCTGTGTTCCCCTGGCCTGCTCTTCCTTCAGGGCAAGATCGGCAGCGGCAAGTGCTGCCCTGGCGATATCAACATTTGCCCGGTAATCCCGGGGATCAACCGTTAATAGCCGTTCGCCTTTATTAAAAAAGCCGCCTTCGCGGAACTTGTCGGAAAGATAAACTACCTCTCCCGACACCTGACTGATCAGGCTGGTGCGGGTTTTAGGCTGTACCACACCGTAACTGGCAAGTTTCACCTGAAAATCCCGGGGGGCGATCTTTGCTGCCGCCACGTTCATTTTGTTTTCCTGCCCGCGGCTGCGACCCTCGGACTTTGGGGGATTGTTGATAATGGCCATCACGGCCGCGCTGGCAGTGAGTATAAGCAGCGCCGGAATAATGATTTTATTAAGTTTTTTCATATCCATCTTTTATCTCTGGGGCTTGAGTTTAGCGTCAGCAGTCAGGGGAAGTTGGTTACCGCCGAGGGCAAGCATCAGCTCTATCCGGTTGCTTGCCAGCTGGGTTTTTAACTGGATGACACTACTTTGTGCTTCCAGCGAGCGCTGCTGGGACACCAATACCGTGGCATAACTGACCAGGCCTTTCTGATACTGCTCAAAGGACAGGGTTTCTGCTTCAATGGCATTAAATTCAGCTTCAAGCGCCGTGGTTAAGGTTTTTTTGGTGCTGGCATCTAAGGTCAGGGCATTTTCAACAGCGGTAAAGGCATCATAAATTTCAGCGACATAAGCCTGCTCTGCCTGCCTTAATTGCAGCCGGGCAATGTCTTCATTGGCCTTTAAACGTCCGGCATTGAAAACCGGGGCGGTGATCCCCCCAAGCACTGACCAGGCCAGGGAAGAAGCGTCCAGCAGGTTCTCGACTTTTGGGGCCGACTGGCCGATTGAGGCTGAAATATTCAGGCTGGGAAACCTTTGCTTATGGCTAAAGGCCAGATTGGCATCCGATGCCAACAGCGATAGCCAGGCAGATTGAATAGAAGGCTTTTGCGCAATTAAATCGGAAGGGATCACCTGGCGGATTTCTTCCAGCCACATGGGGATCTCCCGGCTGAAATTAACCAGGCCGCTGGGATATTGCCCCATTAAACGCTCGAATGTCCGGGTGGCGGTGATAACTACACTTTCCTGGGTGGCCACTCTCGATTGTTCGCTGGTATATTCATTGCGGGTAAGATAAACGTCCAGGGCTTCATTGAGGCCAAGCCTGTGTCCGCGCTCGACGATCAACAAGTTATTTTTCGCAGCCTCGCGGCGGTTTTCATACAAATGCAGCAGCTGTTTTGCCTGGATGATTTCCAGGTAAGACTTGATCACCTCTGCCGCCAGGGTTTGTTTGGCCTGGATAAATGCCTGCTCTGCAGCCAGATAGCTTAATGTGGCATTTTTTTCTGCGGCGGATAATTTGCCCCACAAGTCAATTTCATAAGCAATATCAAAAGAGAGGCCGCTTTCGTTGCTAAACGTGCCGTTGTCGCTTTTTCGCCGCTGGCTAGTCAGGCCGGCGGTAATTTGCGGCCATAGTTCACTTTGCGCCACTGAGATATTGAGCTTGTCCGCCGCCAGTGCATAAGCCTGTTGTTTAAGTTGCTGGTTGTGCTGTAAAGCAAAATCCACCAGCTCACCGAGACTCTGGTGACCTTGATTATCGCCGCTTGTGGGGATTTCAGACCAGGCGGAGGGCAAGGTAATATTGAGTTTATTGTCCGGATCAAAGTTGCCGGGCTTATCCGTGGCAGAACAGGCCGACAGGGCGATGGCCAGCACAAGTACCGATATTTTTTTAGGAAATGTCAAAACAACCCGCCATATTAGTTTTATTGGCGGCTAGCTTAACAAATAGCCGGTTAATAAACGGTTATCAAAAACCTTGCGGCAATCGCTTTCACTATCTTTTTATACTTGCTTGGCAAAGCTATTGATATCCGTTGAGGTCACTGCAGCATAAGTGGCTAACACCAGGCTTGTCCCTGGTGCTAACGATATTTTGTCTTGTGATCAGGGCCGTCAAATCACGCTGATATTGTTGACTGCTATAGTTCGGCCGAGCATTCCACTTCAACCTTGGCATTTAGTGCCAGGCCGGAAGTGGCAAAGGCGCTGCGTGCCGGTAACGACTGGAAAAATGGTTTATAGGCTTTATTGGCTGCCGGCCAATCTTTGATATCTGCCAGCATTAGGGTACATTTGACAATGTCGTTGTAGCCGAGATCATATTCTTGCAGCACCGCACCTATGTTTTTCATTGCCTGTGTCATTTGGCTGCCAATATCTTCCCCTGCCAGGGTCATGGTAGAGGGGAAGTTACCAATTTGTCCCGAAAGCCACAACATGCCGGCGGCGGGTTTAGCGCTGACAAAAGGTAATTCTTTACTGTCTCCCCGGTGAATAAACTCTCCATTTTTAATGACATGGGCAATGTCTAAGGCATGCTTGATATTATCGCTCGGGTCTTTATTTAAAATAACTAAGTTGGCGGCATAATTTGCTTTCACCTGGCCGTGGCTGCTTTCTATGCCTATCACCTGTGCGCCTATGGTGGTTGCCGACTGTATCGCCTCAAGCGGAGTCAGGCCGATATCATCGACCAATAGCTGCATTTCTTTTTGTACCAGGGGGTAATCAAGCTGGTATTGATCGCTGGTGCCGTCGGTACCGGTGGCAATTTTTATTTTGTGCTCATGGGCCAAGCGGGTGAATACTTTAGCCCATTGGTACATTAACTCCCCCCGCTTCCCCCGCTGCGCTTTGGACATTTCAAATACCGTGAGGGTTGGGTCAAAAAGTGTGCCCTGCGCTTTCATTTGTACCATTAACTCTTGATAACGTTCCAGCTCGAAAGACTCTTTTTTCTGGGCTTCGGTGATATGTTTGTCTTGCCTGCGCAGCTGATAAAAGTTGTCAACAACATGGGAAGAAATATCCGGCGCATGGGAGATGGTTTCTACACCGCCTTTTATGGCATCCGCTGGCCGTGCCGGGCCGACAAAGGCATGTGACCATACTTTTAAGCCATGCTTTTTGGCTGCCGTCTGTAATTTGCCCATCATGGCCGGGGGGACTTTGGCATAAATTTTAATGCCGGTTGCCCCCGTTCCCCGGGCCTTTAACATCACTTGGTCGAGGTCGGTTGTTTCATCAACGGCGCGCATCCAGTCTACGGCTCCGGGGGTCTCCCCTTTCGCTGAAGCTATGGTTCTGGGATCTGAGAAAAACTCCTCGCCCGCGATAATCACCGAATAGTAAATATCCGGAGATTGAATGAGATCGTTGTCTGCACGGCGTTTTAGCGAGCTTAAAGCACGGGTATCGCCGCCCATGTCGCGAACCGAGGTGACACCGCCGCGCAATAAATTTCTCAAGCGGGTGCGTGTTATTTTATCATTGTCCCAGTCATCGGGAGAGGTGGCGTGATGAACATGGGTGTCGATTAATCCCGGCATGGCATATTTGTCTGTCATGTCAATGGCGATGACATTGTTACCTGGGAGCGGGCTCTTTGATGCTAAAATCGCCTTAATTTTATCGTCTTCTATTAATATGGTTTTCGACTTGTCGATAGTCAGTGTTTCTACATTGATAATATTAATGTTTTTCAATGCTATGGTTTTACTTGTTGCAGCAAAACTTAAACACGCAGTGGTTAATAATAAGGTTAAGCAACGTTTGCTATTCATGAAAAAGAGTCCTTGCTTGAGCTTTGGCAAACAGTTTGCACAGAACAGTTATGGTTTTAAAGCGCACTTAAGTTTATAGTCTGTGAACTTTTAGTAGATAGTTGGGCTGATTGATGAATAAGTTTGACGCTATGCGTGCCTTCTGTTTTGTTGCCGAGCGGGGGAGTTTTGCTTCGGCTGCTGATGAAATGGCGGTATCCGCTACTATGATCAGCCGATACGTTAAGCAGCTTGAGCAATCCCTGGGCTGTTTGCTGCTTAAAAGAAATACCCGCAAGGTGTACTTAACGGATGCCGGTAATCAATATTTGCAGCAAATCCGTCCCTTATTACACAAAATCAACCAGGTCGAGCAACAAGTGTCTGAACTTGCACATGAGCCTGCGGGTAAGCTGACCATTTCCGCCAGCATAGAGTTTGGTGGCTTGTATCTGGCGCCTTTGATTGATTTATACCGGGAGAAGTTTCCCCGGGTAGCGCTGGAATTTACCTTAAGCAATACCCCGGTGGATTTATTTGATAGTGGTGTTGATTTGGTATTCCGGGTCGCCCCCGCTCTGCCTAATGCCAGTCATATCGCTCAGGTTGTGTGTACATCCAGGCTGTCATTATGGGCCAGTCCGGCTTATTTGGCCCGTTACGGCATGCCGGAAAAACCGGAAGATTTACACCAGCATAAATTACTGTTTTTTAAGCATAGTATTCGTAAAGAGCAATGGTTGTTTGTTGTTGAAGGTGAGCAAAAGGCCATTAAGTTTCATTGGGACTGGATGTCTGATAACGGCCGTTTATTAAATGAAGCTGCGGCACATGATATGGGCATAATTCAAGCACCGAGTTATTCTGTTGCCCCCTGGGTGGAAAAGGGCCTGCTGGTGGAAGTTATACCAACATATAGCATTAAACCTTTAACGATATCAGCGATTTACCCTCATAGATATGACTTGTCGAATCGAGTGAAGACTTTTGTTGAATTGGCAAAAGGTTATTTTAAGGATAATCCTGTCCCTTAAGCGGACAAGAAGAATCTTGAATGCCTGTTGTTTATGTTTCAGCTCTCAGGTGTCCGAATTTGAAATAGTAGGTTGAGTTTTTCAGCGCCGTTAATTTTATCGGTGAATTCATGGGTAAACGCAGCCAGCTACCGGTATTGAGAATTTGATTACCATCACTGATGGCACCGTCCAAAACCAAAAGCTCAACGCCTAATATTGTCCATGCCTCGGGAAGCGAACAATTCTCTTTCACATTGATGATTTCGACACGTTCATAGTCGTTAAATAAAGTTTTAAGGTTGTAATGAAGTTTTGATTCATCTGGCCTTTTTTCATTAAGCTTGATGACGATACGTTCGTTATCTGTTATTTCAAATTGTTGAAGCTTAACAAAAATCATGCAGCCCTCCCGGCTAAAGGGTTTATGGCTGGAACCGGGGGGATTCCTGACATAAGTACCGGCGGGGTAGTCGCCGTATTCGTCTGAAAATGTGCCCGAAAGCACCAGGAATTCTTCCCCTTTAGGATGGGCATGGGGTTCGAAGTAGCTGCCGGGCTCATAGGAAACTATGCTGGTTGCCCGGGTTGTTTTTTCGCCGCCTTTTCTTTCTAACAGCAGCCTTTTCACCCCTTTCGCGGGGGAAGGCTGCCATTGAGCTTCACTGGTTTGAACGGTTGCCGGTAACCCCAGATCATGATTTAACACCAGATCGGTGGAGGCTTGTTGGGGCAAGGTTAAGCTTTGACTTTTGTCGTAGAGTTCCTGCCAGTAGGATGTTTTGTCCAACATAAGAGTCACCTGAGAATACAATCCTCTTTATAAAATAGTTAATTTGTCTGCCAAGCAAACAGACACTGTAAGATTAAAACGCTTTGCAGAAGTCTTGTATATATTTTATGGTCTGTTTAAATGCTTTTTTGCATCGTCTTTACCCGTAACGGGTGTGAAAGCGAGTCTAACCGGCTTTAGGCTTTGGAGCTAATGCAAAAACCTGCATTGCTAGCGGGTTAGACTGCTACTTTCAAACAACGGCGATTGCCGATGATTAGTTACGCCCTGCCATTACACCGCCATCGACATTGAGTACCGTACCTGTGATCCAGCTTGCTTTTTCAGAAAGTAAAAATTCAATGGCATCGGCGACATCTTCAGTGGTGCCAATTCGGCCGATGGGATGAAACTCGTTAAACCCTTGCAGCTGCTGCTTAATTTCGGCTTCCGGAATAAACGACTTATAAATGGAAGAAAGCACAACCGCCGGCGCCACCGCGTTTGCTCTGATGCCGTCGTCAGCAAGTTCCATGGCCAGGTGTTGTGTCAGCGAATGCAAGGCGGCTTTTTGCATTGAGTAGGCGGAAGATGGTGTCGCCTTCACAGCTTGGTGCGCCCACATTGAACCTATATTGACGATAGAGCCGCCCTGGTGCTGCTTCATGTTTTTAACTACTGCCTGGGTAATAAAGAAAAAGGATTTATTGATATCCATTTGCAGATCATAATCTTGTGCGCTGTGTTCAACAAAGCTTACCGGTTTGAAGAATCCGGCGGCATTGACCAGGTAGTTGATATGGCGGGTTTCCGATTCAATTTGCCTAATAAAGTTGCCAACGGCTGCCTGGTCGTACAGATCGACTTTTGCCGTTTCCACCCTGCCGCCGGTTTCGCTTTCCAGCTCAGCCTTGGCTGCTGCCAGTGTGCTGTCCTGATGGGAAAGGATCAACACGGTATTGCCGGTTTTTAACAATCTTTTTGCTGTTTCTTTGCCCATACCCGATGAACCGCCGACGATTAGTGCAATTGTTTCTTGTGACATAATTTTCTCCTGATAGATCTTAAATTAACTACCTACCGATAGGTAATTTGTGGTTGTAATTTATCCCCATCTGTTTTCACTGTCAATAAAAAACCTATCACTAGGTAGGTTTGTATCCGTTCGATATCAGGTCTTTTTATTCATTAGTCTTTAAAATCAATTGGATGGCTATAAATAAAAAAATGAAAAAATTTCTCTTTTATCGGATATATGGAGCGGTTCCCTCCCCTGTCATAAATACTCGTGCAGCATTGCGGGAGTATTTATCGATAAAAATGACGATCTGCCAGGTGATAACTTCGGCTGACCAGGTTTCAGCTTTATCCAGGCATCAAGGGTGCCTGTTGTTTTTATATATCTACTGATAGATAATGATCCTTTGAAAAGAGGTGCATATGTCCAGAAGAGATGAAATTTTAAAAGTAGCCGAAGCCAGGGTCCGTACCGGCGGTTACAATAATGTCAGCCATAGGGAAATCGCCAATGAGGTTGGCATTAAAAGTGCGAGTGTGCATTACCATTTCAAAACTAAAGAAGATTTGGGCGCCGAGCTGGCGCATCAATATACCGATGCTTTTTTGCATGCCTTGGGTGAACCGGGCGATATTATCAACCAAGGTGAAAATCCTGTTGCTAAATATATCGAGTTATTCCGCAGTGCTTTGATCAAAGATCAAAAAATGTGCCTGTGCGGTTTACTGGGCGCGGAAAGCGATTGTTTGCCGGATAAGGTCAGGTTTGAGATCAAAAGGTTTTTTGAACTCAACATCGAGTGGGTTAAGCAGTCTTATGTTTTACTCAGCCCGGATGAGGCAAGTCATGCCAAGACCCGGGCAATTAAATTAATTTCAATATTGGAAGGTGCTTTGATGATGAGTAAAGCTATGGACGATATTGAACTGTTCGACTTAGCCACGCTGGAGTTAGCTGACTGACACGACGCTCTTGTTTTTCTATCGAGCTCTTTTCAATTTTCCCATTAAGCCACTTTTGACAGTGGCTTTTTATTAATTTTATTTAAACTCGTGCTGACTAATACCGCCATAGGCATCAATAGTCAGGTTGCGTTCTTTAGCATAGGAATGAGGCGTCAAACCTAGCTGACTTTTTAAGTACCGGATAAGGTGGGGTTGATCGCTAAAACCGAATTGGTAAGCGATTTCAACCCAATCAATATCATCAGTATTTCTTTGATACAAATACTCAAGCAAGGCCTCAAGTTTGTTCATCGATTGGCACTGCTTTAATGTCATTCCCGTTACTTTGTTAAATGTTCTTTCAAGTGTTCTTTGCGCGCAGTGCAATTTATTTCCCAGCTCAGAGATTGGCGTTGCACCTAATAACTCGACTGCTTTATAGGTAAGTGCACTATAACGGTCTTGTTTAAAGCTTAATAACCATGGCGATAGCACTGAATCTAGCAGCTTACAACAGTCATTAGCACTTTCTCTCGCTGACTTTAGCAGCTCCGAGGCATCAAGGGAGGGCTGCTTTATTAAATCAGATAGATTCATTGGTTCAATATAATCTAACAAAGGATGCGTACAGCCGGGAACTTCTATTGAGTAGAGCGCACCAATTCTAAATTTGACTCCTAAATGAATGAAAGGCTTAACATGATCTAACTGAAAGGTTTGCAGGTGCGGAAAAATTAAATGGCAGCCCTTACCGCTATCCGATGCTCCTGCCTTGTCATAATGATAGGCTTGATCATCAGGAGATATAATTAAATGGGCACAAGGATCAGGGTTTAATTTGGGAAACTGGAAACTTTGAGCTCCGGGCTTTTTCTCAATCAACCAGTAACATTCTACATATGCAGCGACTGTCGATGACTTTGGCGCCTGTAACCAGTGTATCATGTGTTTTCCGCTTTAAAATTAGATTGCTATATGAATAAATCACGCAGGAATAGAGTCTTTGTCATTTGCAACAAAAGAGCTTATATAAAAGTTATACAAGCTCTTTAAAGTGATCAAATTTAGTGGTTACCCAAAATGAAACTGAATGATTCGATTCTGAGACATAAACCCGGCTTTATTCATGGCCTTTTGTGCTGCAATGTTGCCACTTTCCGTTGAACATATTGCTTTTAAGCCCTTGCTTTCTGCATACTCTGAGAGAAAATTCAGTATGCTGGTTGCAAGCCCTTTCCCTCGCTCTGACTGAGCCACTATCATGCCTAAATCGGCATAGCCGCATTGAAATTCATCAAAGAGGCGGCACTCGCCTGTTGCAACCATCTTATCGTTTTGCCAATATCCCCACAGCTCTTTTCGCTTAATTAAATTTCCATAATAGCCAGTTAACCATTCTTTTGGCGCACCTATTGCTGCTATTGCAAATTCAACGAATTCATCAAGTTGCTCCTGTTGTGCTAATGTCATCTTTATGCGCTCATGCGGTGTAAAGACAATCGATTTATTTTGTTCATACATCAAAGCATTTACTTTAAAAGAAGGTGAAGTATCTAAACATAAGGATAAATATTGAGGTTCGCCAGTGCTGACAAAAGCACCTTTAATTTCTCCGATAGCCGAACTGTTACCTTGAATTATTAAGGTAAATAACTCTTTAATTTCTATATTAGCTGTTGGTGCGAGATAAAACTGCAACAAGTAACCTTCGCTGTTCATACAGCAATAACCAACCAGCTTTTCATTTTCATAAAAGCCAAAATGCGCCGACATAGGCGCAAAGCCAAAGTGCCACATACCATCAAGCGGGGCGGTCGATTGAGCAAAGTATTGCTGCTTTAGCCCATTAATTTCTTTTAAATTCGATATTTTTTGGATGTTTAACATCGCCGGAACTCCTATTATTTCAACTAAACAAAATACGCCGGTTTCCGCAAAGATAGACCGCGAACTAGGTTTCAATGGCAACAAGTTTAATGTAATTGGTGGTTGTAAATATTGAATTAAAACGACAAGTATTAATTAGGTTTGTTAAGTGAATGTATCTGGTGCAGCAGGGGTTGTCGGAAATGAAATCAAACGATTTAAACAAGGGCGATAAACTAACAATTGATTAAAAGTAGCAAGAGGAAAAGCCAATTGATAAGAAAATGTTCCTGGCGTTTATACGTACTATTGAATCAAATGAAGAAATTGAAATTATATATTGTCGCTTTTATTCAATCTTTTGGTTCATACCTGCTCTACTATCTTAATCATTAAGAATGTTGCTTCACTTTTCACGATGAACACAACCTTTAATGCAATGTCTTTGCATATTTTTAGGAAAGAACAATATTCAAAACAGATTACTTGCATGGCTAATCACAATCCACATTGCAGTTTGGTCTGTCTCATCATTTTATGATTATGGTTTTCTTATAGGAATCAAAATGAAATATACAAAACCAACAACATTAAGTGCAGTCATCGCTGCAGCCACATTAATGACTAACACGGTATATGCCAATCAGTCTTTACCCCAAAAATACACAATAACGACAGATTATGCAGAATCCATTGCTAAAGCGGCTATTGTTGAATGTAAGAAATCTAAGGCTAATCCTTCAATTTCGATTGTGAATGATCAAGGGATCTTAGTGTATTTCTATCGTGGAGATAACAGCGGCAGCAATACCGTGCATACGAGTTACAGAAAAGCATATACGTCAGCAACATTAAAAATGGCAACATCGGGACTTTCCCATATTGTTGAATCTGAAGGTTATAGTCAGTTGGGTAAAATGGAAGACGATATTCTGCTATTAACGGGGGGACTGCCAATTTTCTATGAAAATCAGCTTGTAGGTGCAATAGGTCTATCTGGTTCACCAAGTCCTGCACTCGAAGAGGGATGCGGTAAAAAAGCGCTGGAAGCGCATCAAAGTACGGATAAATAACAAATCGTTAATATATAAGCTCATGAAAAAATTACTAGTTATTTCAGGACATCCCAAATTAGAGGTGTCTTTGGCCAATAAAACGATTTTAAACCTGATAGAAGAAAAAATAGACAATGTTAAAGTTCGCAGACTGGATTCACTCTATCCCGGCTATCAAATTGATGTTGAAGCAGAACAACACAGCCTGCAAAGTGCGGACATTATCGTTTTACAGTTTCCTTTATACTGGTACTCGACCCCTGCTCTATTAAAAAAGTGGCTCGACGATGTCTTTTCTTATGGCTTTGCTTACGGTGCAGACGGTGACAAGTTAAAGAATAAAAACCTGATATTGTCATTCACGACAGGCGGACCTGAACAGTCGTATGATACTTTAGGTTACAATCATTTTCCTATTTCTGAATTAATCAAACCTTTAAAACAAACCGCTTATCTTACCCAAATGATATTGCACCCTCCCATTATTAGCCACAACATGGCGTATGTCGAAGGAGTGCGCAACACACCGGCGGGCATAGAGAAAAAAGCAACAGAACACTCTCAAAGCCTGATCAGCAAACTTAATGAAGTCATGCTGTTAGCAGGTTAGATCCTTTCTTAACTTATATCATAGTTATTATTTATTACTGGAGAATCAAGATGAATTATATCCTTTGGCCTGAAAACTATGTCCCAGGCTTTACCGATAATTTTTGCTCTAACGAAGTGATTGTTGCAGGTTTAACGGTCAAGGATGTCTGGCCGTTTTTAGTTACCCCTTCATTATGGCCGACATATTATAAAAACTCGGCGAATACGCATGTTAAGGATGATAAAGGGCCTCAACTAGCCGATGCAACTGCCTTTTCCTTTGAAACTTTTGGTTTCCCGGTTGAATGTGAGGTGGTGGAATATGTTGCTCCTGTTGACGGACAAGCAGCTCGTATTGCCTGGCGCGGCTGGTCTGGCGAAGGTGAAGGCCGTATTGATGTCTATCATGCCTGGTTACTTGAAGAGCTTTCAGGCAATCGGGTCCGTATCCTTACACAGGAAACACAACTTGGTAATCCGGCGAAAGAACTGGCTGTAACTGTGCCAAACCCTATGATAAATGGTCATCAAGCCTGGCTGGATGGCTTGGTATCGGCAGTTAAGCAAGTGAAACCAAAGTTAAGCGTTTAGCTTGTCCATCAGGATCTCATTTGTCTTAGCCCTGACGGTAAAGCTGTTGCACCTGTTTTCAGGCACAACAGCTTAGTTTATGACTTTCCATAATGTTGTTTTTTAGTTCTCGACCGAGTGGTTTACAGCAAGCTGTTTAGGCGTGATCACTATCTCTGCCTGGTTGACCCTAATATTGACCTTTTGCCCGGCAGGAAAACCGGCCAGTCTCAGCCATTTCCCCCTGAGCACCACACAAGGCTCAAGTTTGACCGGCACATAGTTAATGCCGATGCCGCGGGTTTTCGTTGCGGTATTGCAAACCGTTTCCTGTACGGTAAGTTGCCGATAAATGGGATATTTTACTTTTGCCGAGGCTGTCTCTGGCGTATGATGATATTCAGCCATGACTTACTCCTGGTTAGTTCGTTGTGGTTAGCGACCTCTGAGTGTTGCCCCACTCAGGGGTTGCGACTTAAGTTACTATCTTCTCTTTGGTAGCAACGGTTGTTATTACAACAATTCAACAATGGAATTATTGAAATAAATGCTCTCCTTTACACTTGGATCGCATTATTAAGGAAAGACCAATTCACGGTTAAATCAATAGTGAATTGGTCTTTTTTTTGGGGGAAATTTGAAGGCCCGCGGCTTAGGTGTGAACAGGCTTAACGCCAGCTATTGAGGCAGCTTTGTTGCTCGGCTAATTCCACAACATATCATTCAGGGCGCTTAAGGGCTTTCTGTTAAGATATTAACGGATTGATCACCGAGCATGGTCCTGATATTGGTCAACAATTCAGCTTTTAGCCCCTGTTGTGTTACCGTCAGGTCGTCATTGTCGGTAATGTTGGCAAATTGCAGCATCTGGGTTAAGGCCTCCTTATTACCCTTGTTGATAATATCATTGGCCAAATGACGGAAGTCGGCAAAACTCATCGGTCCCCATTCGCCATCGGAGTCATCTGAGCGGAAACTGTCAATGCTGCCGGTAGATAACTTGGAGTCTTCCCTGACCAGCTGAGGCTGCATTTGTTGATCGTCTATAGCATCATGCTCATCCATTAATTCGTGATCTTCTATATGCTGTGCCAGTTGCGACATGTTATAAGCCAGGGTATCGCCATCATGTTTCACATTTGCCATTTCCTCTATTTCTTCGGCAAAGTCGGTTTGTGCGGTATCAGTATGCAACAAGTCGTACAGAGGTTTGCTCATGGTTGAGAAGCTCGACTTTTCATTGGTGCTTTCATTGATATAGAGCACTGGCGCGTCTGCTTCTTTAAAGTGAGGCACGTCGTACATATGGCCTGAAACTGAAACAATTCTCATACAATGGCTTTCATAGCCCCCCGGAAGCACAGGAAAATCATCTTTATATTGTGCGCCGCTGTATAGTCCTTTTGCGGTTTCATTTTTAAGCATATCCCTGATTTGGGCATCGCCATTGGGGTTCGGGGCACGCTTATCCAATACCTCATAATTTTCATCATCATCCAGGGTTTTTACTAAGGTACTGTAAGGCAGCAAGTGTACACTTGGCTCTGAGCCATAAGAGTCATAAACAGCACACATACCGTGTTTATCCGGTCCTTCGACGGTAAAGGCATGGTTGACATTACCGTCGGTGGGGTGGCTCCAGCCGATACGTTGCAGTGGCAGCTCATGACCTTGGGCGGCACGGGTCAGAAAAACCAGAGAGCTGAGATTACCGCAAGTACCGCCACCGGTTCTGATCGAACCAAGGGCCTGTGCTTCACTTGATTTCAGTGAGGTGATGCCATAATCCTTGTTTACGGAAGCCTCTTTTGCTTCAACCCCGGCCATGTCAGATAATCTGACGCTGAAACCACCGGATCTGACAATATCATCGGTACGGTTTCCCACCAGGGGCACGATCGCCCGTGAAAACATATTGGCTTTCTCCCCCTGGCCCATGGCTTTAAATAATTCTGCCGATATTTTCTGGGCTTTTACTTCTTTGCCTCCATAGTTTATCTGGGCAACTTCTACGGTTTGTGTCCCTTGTATTCCCGCGTTTTTATTGGCTATCGGCGACGGCGGCGTATTTAATGACTGACGACTGATCACATCCATTTTATTTTTCTCCTATGCCATCACTGCATGAAAATTAGTCGCCAGCGGTAAATCCGGCGCCTCATCCACTTGTAGTTCACTTACCTGATTTTTTAGGCGATCGTGCCATAACAGGCTGGCTTCCAGTACGCGATCAAATACTTGCTGCAACAGGCTGACATCAAGTCCTTCACTATCTATTGCCAAACTCAAAGCAATGCTCTTTTTTCTGGGGCAGATACCTAAACTGGCACCGCCAAGTGCGTCCTGATCATGATTGGCATCCAACAGGGTTTCATAAAGCTTTAACCGGTTTTCATCATCAAGGGGAGCGATGTAGGCAAGGATCAGACAGCGCTCTTGCTGATTCAGAATGTTTATTTGCACTTTATTGTCTATGAGTAAGGCAAGGCCATGTTCATCGACAAAGTCAGCGTCCTGATAGCCAAGTTGTTTGGCAAATTGTTTGATTATTTCTTGTTGGGGTTGGTTGATCGCCATGCTGCTTATCCTAAATATTTTTATTTTTCAATACGTAGGTAACTGGAAGCGGTAGAATGTCGCAGAAAAGTATTTCAATAAAGCTCTGGTTGTGAGCAGGAATTCATATCAGAGAAAAACTTAAGAGATCTATTATGAAGTTTATTAAATTTACATGTTTCACTTCTTGTCTATTTTTATCGTTATTTTCCTTGGCAAATACCACATCAAAAAATGTCGGGCAGAAAGTTGCAAATCACTCTATTTGGCAAACCCAAGGTTATGGCTACATTTTAGAGGTTAAAGGTGATGATATTACTTTTTACGATATTACCGAGAAACATTGTTTAATCAACCATCTTGAAAGCGGCGAATATCCGAGCAGCAGTATCACTGTCGTTGAAGGGGGAGCAGAGCTTGACTGGGGGGCAATACACCCGGTGCGCCTGACACCGCTCAAAGCACTTCCCAAATTATGCCGGCAAGCGTTAATCACCAGCATTTACGATAAGAACTATAAATTTTCTGCGCCGCTAACCTTTGATGTGCTTTGGTTTACTTTTGCGGAGCACTTTGCTTTTAGTAAAGAAATAAACTGGGACTGGCAGGCAAAATATCCTTTGTGGAAAGAGAAAATAACGGCACAAATGAATGAAGCGCAATTGGCCCAAGTCTTTGAACAATTATTGGCTGAGCTGGGAGATGCGCACGCCCACCTGGAGTCAAAGGAAGGCCGTATATTGGCATCGCATAACATCAAATGGGATGATTTCAAAAAAAATAAAATAGAGATGCCATTTGCGGCGCAAAGCGAGTTTTCATCGCACTATGAATTTCATATGGGCCTGAATAAGAAACAGTCAGAGATTATTGCCAGTTACTTTATCGAGGATGTGAAACCGCAGAGGCTAAACCGCAGCTTTTTCCTGGGGCAGTTACCCAAGGAGATAAGTTACTTCAGCATCGACGATATGAGCGAGTTTACCGAAGAAGACACTGTTTTGTCTGATCTTGAAACGGTAGACAAGGTGATGAAAAAGATTTTGCCGACCTTACATAAATCAAAGGGATTAATTATCGATTTAAGATGGAATGCTGGAGGGTATGATGTTGTCTCTAATCGACTTTTGTCTTATCTCATCAACCGCCCCCTTTATATTGGCAGTAAGTCAACTAAGTTAAAAAATGGTTTTAGCCAAGCAAGAAAAATAGAGATCCAACCGGCAACATCGGAGCAATATCAAGGACCAATAGTGGTGTTAACGAGTGGCTTGACCATGAGCGCCGGTGAGATATTTTTACTAGGGCTTGCGGCAAGAGAGAATGTCACCATTATTGGCGAAGCGTCAAACGGGGGCTTTAGCGATTCGTTGCCTAAACAGTTGCCAAACGGCTGGACTTTCGCTTTATCAAATGAACGCTACCTGGATTTCGCTGGCAAAAACCATGAATATTCGGGCTATCCTGTTGCACAACAACATGAATACTTAAATGCACAAGCACTGGAAGAGAGCAGAGATTATGCGTTGGAGTCTGCGATAAAATTGCTGCAATAGGCACTTATTTTGACAATAAGCAGTGTTGTCTCCCAGCAATTCGCGTCCGTTATAACCAGGGAGCTTCTATCATCTGCAATATCGGAGTTTTTAGGTAAAAATAACGATAGTAAAACCGGCACAGAAAAAGTAAATGGCGGAAAGACAAAACACGTTAGGCTTTGTTTAACAGGAAGAAGCAAGCGTATCCGGGAAGGTGCAGGCAGAGCAGAAACCTGACAGGATAAAATTTACATAAAATACTTTATTGATAGGCACTTAGCTTGCTGAATAACATAAAATGAAGCTATTTTATATCTAGAGGACAGGAACTGAGCAATTTTGTTTTTTATCACAAAAAATGATGAATTAGCAAACGATAAGAATATAATAGCCAAATAAAAATAATTATCATTCGAGGAATGTATGCGCGCTTTTTTAATCTCAATACTGCTTTTTAACCTGGCAGTGATGACATCGGTATTTTCTTTACCCGCCCGGGCAGAGATCACCCAGGTCGATGTTGTTTACCCCAAAACCAACCAAAGTCATCAAATCTTGCAATTAACCGGCACCGTTGAGGCAAGACAAAATGCCGAACTGTCCACCCAGCAGTCGGGGCTGGTCGCAGCTCTCTATGTTGAAGCCGGGGATAAGGTAGCCAAAGGCGACAAACTGCTAACCCTTGACGATACTCTGGCACGGTTAAGCCTGGCGGAGGCCAAAGCCAGTGTTGAGGCAGGCAGGGTGGCGCAGGCCGAAGCTGAGCGTTTGTATAAAGAAGTGCTGGCCTTGTCAAAGCAAAAGGTGGTGGCAGAAACCCTGATCGGCGAACGTAAAGCCGGGGTTGCCAGTGCCAAAGCCGAACTTGCCATGCGTAAGGCCAGCTTGGCGTTGCAGCAGGAAGTGGTCAACCGCCATAGCCTGTACGCGCCTTTTGCCGGTGTTATTGCCAGCAGAAATGCTGATCTCGGCGAGTGGGTCAGCCAGCAAACCCGGGTGTTTAACCTGGTGCAGCAGCAGGAATTGCGTTTAAATCTTGCCATACCGCAGGAATATTACGGCCAGCTTATCGACCGGGAGAAGGTCGCGGTCACGGTTACCCCGGATTTTGCTGATGCCGCCGCCATTGAAGCACACTTGAGCCGCCTGGTGGCGGTAGCGAACAATCAGAGCCGTACCTTAACCGCCCATGTCGATTTACCCGCCAGTGCCAATCTGGTGGCAGGTATGTCGGCAGAAGCCGAAATCAAGTTACCGCAAAGTAAGGAAAACCTGGTCTGGCTGCCCAAGTCGGCGATCAAGCAGCACCCGGACGGCGGTGCCAGCATTTTTGCCGTGGTTGATAACAAGGCCAAACGTTTTTTGGTCAAGGTGGTCAGGCAACAAGGTGAAAAAGTGGCGGTATCGGGAGCTCCCGCCAACCAGGCCCTGGTGAGGTCGGGTATTGAGCTGATGCGCGAAGGTCATGAGCTGAAAATCAATTCGGTACAAGGCCAGCCGTTATGATAGAAGCAGCTGTAAAACGCGGTATTTTAGTTACCGTGATCGTCTTGATCACCTGTATTTTAGGCTTAGTGGCAGCGCTGAATATTCCGGTACAGATGATCCCTGACCTGGAAGTGCGCACCATCACGGTACAAACCGGCTGGCCCGGTGCGACGCCGCAGGATGTTGAAAAAGAAATCCTGATCGAGCAGGAGCGCTACCTGCGCGGCCTGCCAAACCTTAAACGTATGGTGTCGTACGCCGAAATGGGCGAAGCCACGGTCGAGCTGGAATTTCCCTTTGGCATGGACGTTAATGACGCCCTGATCCGGGTAAACAATGCCTTAAGCCAGGTGCCCGCCTATCCGGAAAATGTCGACCAGCCGCGGCTGTTTTCCAGCTCGTTCTCCAGCAATGCCTTTATGTACTTCAGCCTTAAGCCGCTCGCGGGCAACCCGTTGCAGCTGGATGTGGATCTGCTGAGGGATTTTGCCGAAGACTATATCCGCCCACGCATGGAAAGTGTGTCCGGGGTTTCAGAAATCAATGTCAGCGGCGGCGCGCAAAGGCAAATTCAGATCAAAATCGACGCCGCCCGCCTGGCCCAGCGCGGCATCAGCCTGCCCCAGGTTCGAAGCGCCATCCGTGCCCGTAATACCGACGCCTCAGCCGGTGATATTGAAAGCGGTAAAAGCCGCTATCTGCTGCGGGTGGTCGGCCGTTTTGAAGAATTGCATGAGCTGGAAAACGTCACTATCCGCCGGGAAGGCAATGCCAATATCCTGCTAAAAGATGTCGCCGAAGTTACCCTGGATCATTTTGAAACCCGCAGCATGGCCTATTCCGACGGCGAGCGTACCTTAAGACTATCGGTCAGGCGCGAAAGCGGCTCGAATGTACTCGATATCAAAGAAAAAATGCTGCCTGTGGTTGCAGAGCTTAACCAACAACTGCTGGCGCAAAATGGCCTGGAGATGGTGCTGCTCAGCGACGATGTGCAGTATGTCAAAAGCTCGCTGGAAAATGTCTGGAGCAACCTGGCCCTGGGCGCCCTGCTTGCTACCCTGGTAATGTATTACTTTTTACGCTCCGGTCGGGCAACCATGGTGGGCGTGATGGGCATTCCCATTTGTACCCTGGCGGCCTTTTTTGCCCTGATGAGCTTTGGCCGCACCATTAATGTCATTTCCCTTGCCGGGGTCGCCTTTGCCATCGGCATGACGGTGGACAACACAATTGTGGTGCTTGAAGCCATAGTGCAGGCCAAACGCAAAGGGGTGAGCAAAGCTGAGGCCGCTATCAGCGGGGTGAAAGAAGTCTGGCCGGCAGTGCTGGCGTCAACCGCGACTACGGTATTGGTGTTCGCCCCGATATTATTTGTGGTCCAGGAAGCAGGACAGCTTTACTCGGATATTGCCATTGCCATTTCCGGCGCCATTATCGCCTCCATGCTGGTGGCCATTTTTATCGTGCCGGTGGCGCTGGCGCATCTGGGTAAAAAAGAGAATTTAAGCGACAGCCGCCAGTTTGAACTGTCGAAATCCTGGCTGAAGTCGGTGCACTTTTTTACCCGCACCAAACAGCAGGCGCGCCTTTATAGTGCGGCCTTTGTACTCGGTGTTATGGGCCTTGCCTACACCCTGATGCCAGCCGCCGAATACCTGCCGGAAGGGGAAGAGCCAAAAGCCTTTTCCATGATGATAGCGCCGCCCAACTACAATTTGTCGGAAATGGAAAAAATTGCCGCCGAACTCAGAGCCCATTTTGACGGCTTTGTCCGGGTAAGCGATGAAGATTACCTGGCGGGCAACACCCGGATGCCGCCGCTTGATTATTATACTATGTCGGTGTCGGTTGGCCGCATCTGGTTTTTAAGCGCCCCGGTCGATGCCGCTTATATCAACGACATGATGACCGCCATTACCGACAAATTCAAAAGCTACCCGAATATGCGCGCCTTTTCCGCCCGCGGCTCGATTATTTCCAGCAACGACGGCGGCACCCGGGCAGTGGCGGTGGATATTGCCGGCAGCAATATCACCGAGCTCTACCAGGCGGCCGAAGCGGTTTACCAGGAAGCCGATAAGCTGTTCGACAAGCCGCAGATCAATTCAGAGCCGAGATCCCTGACCTTAGATCAGCCGCTGATTGAAATTAAGCCCCGCTGGCAGCGCCTGGCTGAATTAGAGATGGATAACGGCGATTTCAGCTACGCGGTGGCCGCCATGAGCGACGGCGCTTATGTTGACGAGTTTATTCTCAATGACGATAAGGTGGATATTTTCCTGTTCAGCGGCTCCGGCAACCGGCAAACCCTTGACGAGCTGGCGGCCACCCCTATGGTTACCCCGCAGGGAGAAATTTTGCCGCTAAACGCCCTGGCAGATCTGGTGGAAAGTAAAAACAGCAACTCGGTACGCCGGGTTGACGGTAACCGCACCGTCACGGTTTACATTATTCCGCCGCGCAATATAGCGCTGGAAACGGCAGAGCAGAAAGTACGCAACGAGCTGCTGCCGGCATTATGGCAACAGGACAAAATCGCCCAGGGCATCAAGCTCAGCATCAGCGGCGCGGCGGACCAGCTTGAAGCCACCCGCTCGGCGTTGTCGGGCAATTTTGTTATCGCCCTGGCGCTGAGCTATCTGCTTTTGGTGGCCATTTTTACCCACTGGCGTTACCCGCTGTTTATTCTGGCAACCGTGCCGCTGGGTATGGCGGGCGGCCTGCTGGGACTGGTACTGGTTAACGGCATCAACTCAGGCTTGGCCGGTATAGGGTTAAGCAGTTTTCACCAGCCGTTTGACATGATCACTATGCTGGGGTTCCTGATTTTGCTGGGTACTGTGGTCAATAACCCGATATTGATTGTCGATCAAACGCGTCGCTTTGTGATCGAACAGGGCTTTAATGTTAAAGAAGCAGTACGCCATGCGGTAGCAAAACGGTTAAAACCGATTTTAATGTCAACCGCCACTACCATCTTCGGCCTGGCGCCTTTAGTGCTGATCCCGGGGGAAGGCACCGAGCTTTATCGGGGAGTCGGCATTATCGTATTAAGCGGCATTTTGGTTTCTACCTTGCTGAGTTTATCGTTTTTGCCCGCGCTGCTGGTGGCGGTGATTAAGGATAAAAACTGAGGTTAACCGGAAGCGGCTTGCACTATTGCCTGTCTCTTGAGAGCACGTCTGACTCAAGAGTCAGGTCAGTTCATAACCAGCAAGAAAATGCCGGAAAGCCAGTTACTGGCTGTCCGGCGATGCTGGTGATTTAAACATCAGCAATCATATTAGCTGCGGCGTCTTCTGCCGTATAACATTGCAGCAAGTCCGAGGGCGAACAAAGTAACAGGCGCAGATTCAGGAACCGAGGCCGAGTCACCCCGTACTAAAAATACCCCCGCTTGGCTGTATGAAAAGTTATTGTCTAAGGTATCGTTATGGTAAAGACGGTTATCAGTACCGCTGACAAAGCTTCCGTGAAACTCTACCAAATTGTCTCCGATAGATGCTATACCGTAACTTACCGCTTCATATTGCGGGGCGGTATTGCCAAATAAACTTGTCATCAATAACCCCTGCTCTCTGGTGCCGGTGCCATAAATGACGTTTCCAGGAAAACTTGCCTGATCAAAAGTAAAATCAGTAAATAAAACATGTTCAAATAAGTTTTTTACCTCGCTTTGTTCGGCCATTCTCCAACCGCTATAAAGCGAGTTATTTGCTAAGATATCAATCGTCTGGCCAACCGACCAACCCCGCGTCACCGTTAAATCCAGCCACTCAAGGCCACTGGCATTGTCGTAGGTAATTAAACTATCTCCTGAATTGAGCCAGTCATGCTCAACTAAACCTGCAAATACCTTGGTAGACAATAAACAGAACAGCAAGCCGAAAATACGTGATTTTTTCATTACAACCTCTTTAAAAAATAAACAACTACAACTAATAATGTCATCAACACGGCAACAACATTTAACACAAGCGTTCATTAGCATTTCGCCAACAATGGCAAAGTCGCTATACAGCATACTCAATAAAAATGTATGAACTTTCATGATCTTACTAACTAGTCAGGCTTGCCTCAATTTGTTTTTTAAAGTGGCGGCAATGGTCGGATTAGACATTCAAAGACTTACTATCATAGCGGGGATAAGCGTCGGTTTTGACAATCCGGCTTTGTTGCTGCTCAGCTCGGCCGTTTCATCAATTGCCATAAACAGATTTCAATGACAATAACCATCTCAGCCACAATGCCAATCAATTGATCGCAATCAATTGATTGGTAAAGCTTTTATCAATCATAAAAATAAAACTTTTTCCTCTGGGGCAAGATGTTTATAGTACGCCGGCTATCAGGTGCGGAGGCTGTTTTCCATTACCTGAACACGGAAGATAACAGGCGGATGCGCTGAAAAGCCAGCTTTTGCCTGTATGAAGAATTGATAAAAAATAAGGATGTACCTTGCTATGAACAGCATAAAACGCAAAATTGTCCCCTCTTTACTCACGGGTGCAGCACTTTTCTCAAGTGCGGCATCGGCAGATCTGTCGGTGAATTTTAACTACACCCCCAATGCCACACTACACCAGATCACGGCGAACGGCACACCGCTGCTGCATTCCACTTGCGGCTTATATATTATCGGCGGTTTTAACAACCTGGATACGGAAGCCGATAATGTGACTTCGTGCTCAGGTCAACCATTAACGCGCCTGCTCAATCCGGACCCTAATATTAATATCCCGTTCAGACTGAATTTTGTCGAAAAATCGGGTGATCCCACGACGCTGACCTTTGATGCCACCATAGATGTCAGCAGTGAAAACCTGACATCTCTCAGCCTGCCCCTGGATGCCAGGGATGACACCTTTGAATATTTCCGTTTCGGCGGTTCATCTTATTTTAACGGCGTTTTAGGGGGAAATGGTTATGTCGAATATAAGAACCTGGACAGATATGACAACCTGATCAAAGCTTACGATATTTGCAACGGCCAGGATGTGAATATCGGCAGGGCAATCACCCATTCAAACTGGGTTGAGCTTATCTCCAAATCAAAGGGGTACACCCTGCGTTATGAAATTACCGACTCTACCCGCCCGGTGAAATTATTTTTTGTTAACCACGCTTGTTTAAAAGTAAATAACGGCGAACTGGGCTTTCATGATGTCAACAATGAAGTGCTTAATGTCAAAGGGTTTATCAAGGTACAGGAAACCGACTACTCTGTTTTTGGCGCCCCGGTAGCAACCTTTACCTCCCACTCCTTTTATCACCAAATAGGCAGACAAGAGTGGGATGGCTGGTCAGTGAGTGTTAATGACCCGTTTAACCAGTACATGGCTTATGGCCCCTATACTAACGCTATTCCACCGGGCCAGCACCAGGCAAAATTCCGTATGCAGGTGGATAACGTAACCGCAGATGATTTGACCATAGTCACCCTGGATGTTTTTGACGCCGCTAGCGGAAAAGTACTGGCATCAAAAGACATTTCAAGAAAAGACTGGGACCGCCCGTTTGAGTTTAAGGACTTTAATGTCAACTTTACCAGCGCTCCCGGCGCCACCCTTGAATTCAGGGTTGTTTACCGGGGTTACTCTTACGTAAAACTGAACCAGGTAAGCGTTTATTAAGTAAATACAGGCGGGAAAGCAAACACTTTCCCGCCTGAACTAAGCGGGTGAATTGCAGTGGTTTACTGAGCCCGGACATCATTTTAGCTGGTATCACTATGTGCTGCCGTTCATCTTTTAACTGGCAGCTATGAGCGAAAAGCGGCAGTCGCACTCATATAAAGCGTTTACTTTTTCGATATGCACTGGGAGTTATATCGAATTCTCCTTTAAACCGCCTGGAAAAAGTTGATGCATTTGAAAAACCACACCTGTCAGATATTAACTCTAAAGAAATAGGTGTGTTTTCAAGTAATCCCCTACTCTTCATTAACCGCCATTTGTTTAAATAAGCAATTGGGGTAATACCAACAAGTTTCGAAAATTTATCTGCAAATCTCGCCCTGGACATACCCACTTCAGATGCGATTGAAGATATCGTCCAGTT
The DNA here is from genome assembly GCF_947387555.1 of Thalassomonas sp. RHCl1. Classification (GTDB taxonomy): domain Bacteria; phylum Pseudomonadota; class Gammaproteobacteria; order Enterobacterales; family Alteromonadaceae; genus Thalassomonas. The sequence continues at coordinate 1,649 of NZ_CANDNZ010000013.1, read as the reverse complement.
TTGTTGGTAATTTTCATGAATGAGAGACAAAGATTTTTTAATTTTATTGTCTCTTAAGGCATTTAAGAACGGGCTATTTTTTGTATATTCGCTTTCCCTGAATGATTGGATAAATATTATTTCTAATAACCGGCTCAAAATGCCGGCTATACCCGCTTTGCCCGATGATATTTCTGTACCAAGAAAAGTAAGTGCTGCTTTTGTTTCCTCGCTGATGCAAGCTTGGGTTTTAGTGGCAAATAAAACAGAACTTAGATTACTTAAAATAGGATGGTCGATGTCTTCATCATACTGGCAATAGCCGCAGAGTAGCTCAGTAGTATTATGTTCTGTTCCAACGGACAATTTCAGACAATTTTCATCAAGGCCATTTTTTTGAATCACATCCATTAAAGGTTTGCATAAGCTCGTTGGCTTTGCTTTGATACTTTGCGCCAGCCCATTTGGAATGATTATTAAATCTCCTTTCGATAGATGGAATTCTCCTTCGTTGGGGACTGTTATATAACAACTACCTGCTTTGACGTAATGAAATCTAACTAACCGTTTTTCATTTGGTATATCTACACCAAAATCCCCCTTAAATTCGGTGGTAAAATATAAATGGCTATTAAGCCTTAGCTCGGAAAAGATCTCTGAAACTATATCTTTCACTAACTGCTCACTCCTGAGACGATTTGTCAAATATTTGAGACTTAACCGTATATTAGTCTTAACTTAAATTGTGTCAACATAGCTTTCAAGATACAACAGGAGAGTCATTATGCTGATTGGATCTATGGTTTCGGTAATTTTGAAAAGTTAAATAGGGTTAATAGTATGGCTATTTCTATTGTGAAACTAGGAAGTAAAAGAAGTACTTGCGAAGGTGTTCGAATAGGTACGGTACGTCGGCCACCTAGAGGAGTTAAAAAAGAAAATTACGGTAAAGAAGATTGGTTTGATACCTGGTTGCCGGAATTATCTCCCTCCCCGGAATTGATGAAAGAGGGAAAGTCCGTTCAATCTGATCTTGAATGGCAAACTTTTGAAAAGAAATTCAGGAAAGAGCTCAACTCACCATCGAATATCAGGCTGTTAAATTTATTATGTTTAATGTCACGAGAATCAAACTTTTCCATTGGTTGTTACTGTGTACAAGCAGAGCGGTGTCACCGTTCAATTTTAATGAAAGTGTTTTTGGAAATGGGCGCAACAGTTGAAAACTGTAACTAGAGACTGCTTTTGAGCAGCTTATTCAATATTTAAAACAAAAACATTCCTTTTAGGAAAGGCACAAAAATATTACAGAGAAATTTAAGGAATACACTATGTTCAAAAAAACACTTTTTGCCGCTTGGGGCTATATGGATTTTAACGCTCATATGGGGAATACCGCCTTTCTCAATAAGGCTGGAGATGTCAGGATGATGTTCTTCTCTGAAAATGGTTTTCCAATGCAGGCTTTTAGAAAGCAAAGATTGGGTCCCGTTGTCATGAAAGATGAGATTGCGTACTACAAGGAAATAAACTTGCTGGAAGAATTCACGGTATCTTTGTCTTTAACAGGGCTGTCAAACGACGGCAGTCGCAGAGACTGTAAATAATTTTGTGTAACTGCCTATCACACGATACTCTAACCAGAGTTTAAGGATAGGCAGACAATGAAT
>NZ_CANDNZ010000012.1 GCF_947387555.1 Thalassomonas sp. RHCl1 | reverse complement strand
TGGTGGACGATACTGGGCTTGAACCAGTGACCCCCGCCTTGTAAGGGCGGTGCTCTCCCAACTGAGCTAATCGTCCGTCTTTGTGGGGGCGTATTATAGGGAGATCGAAAAGGCTGTCAACAAAAACCAAGGAATAAAACCGCTTTTTTTCATCTTATTTTACTAACTGCTTTAATTTTCAACATCCTGATTAATTAGTGATCTTTTAACAGACAAATCGCGACAATAGGTGTATTCAATTCATTAGCCTGATAAAATAGCGCCAGATTTTTTAGGCTAAAAATAGTATCTGCTGGTATCACCTTTATACCGGCAGATAAGCAAGATGAGAATAATATGACATTAACAACCCGATTTGCACCAAGCCCGACCGGATATTTACATGTAGGCGGCGCCCGTACCGCTTTATATAGCTGGTTATACGCCAAGAAAAATGGCGGTGATTTTATTCTGCGTATAGAAGATACCGATCTCGAGCGTTCCACCCAGGCCTCTGTCGATGCCATTATGGACGGTATGAACTGGTTAAACCTTGACTGGACTCATGGTCCTTATTTTCAAACCAAGCGTTTTGACCGTTATAAAGAAGTGATTGACCAGCTGATTGAAACCGGTCATGCCTATCGTTGTTACTGTACTGCTGAAGAAGTAGAAGCAATGCGCGAAGAAGCGCGTGCTAAAGGTGAAAACGAACGTTACAACGGTATGTGGCGTGAGCGCACCGACTACCCGGCAGATAAACCTTATGTGATCCGCTTTAAGAACCCTTTAGAAGGGGATGTGGTGATTAAGGATGCGGTCAAAGGTGAAATTGTTATTTCCAATAAAGAGCTGGACGATCTGATCATTGCCCGCTCCGACGGTTCTCCTACTTATAACCTGACGGTGGTGGTCGATGACTGGGATATGAAAGTCAGCCATGTGGTACGCGGTGACGATCACGTCAACAATACCCCGAGACAAATTAATATCTTAAATGCTTTAGGGGCGCCATTACCTGTTTATGCCCATATCCCGATGATTTTAGGGGATGACGGCAAACGTTTATCAAAACGCCATGGCGCGGTAAGTGTGATGCAATACCGGGATGACGGTTACCTGCCGGAAGCCCTGCTTAACTATTTAGTACGTTTGGGCTGGTCTCACGGCGATCAGGAAATCTTCTCCCGTGAAGAAATGATCGAGTTATTTGACTTAACCGGCTGTAACCGTGCGCCGTCTGCTTTTAATACCGATAAGCTTATCTGGGTTAACCAGCATTATATGAAAACCCTGGATCCGGAATATGTTGCCTCGCACCTGGCCTGGCACATGGAAGATCAGGGCATCAGCACAGATAACGGCCCGGCATTAGCCGAAATTGTTAAAGTACAGGCTGATCGGGTGAAAACGTTAAAAGAAATGGCGCAGATCAGCCGTTATTTCTACCAGGACTTCACCGAGTTTGACGCCGCTGCCGGTAAAAAACACTTACGTCCGGTCGCCAAAGAGCCGCTTGAGCTGGTAAAAGCCAAGCTGAGCGCACTGGAGAACTGGCAAGGGGATGCTATCCATGAGGCCATCAATGCCACTGCCGAAGAGCTGGAGCTGGGCATGGGTAAAGTGGGTATGCCGCTGCGTGTTGCTGCAACCGGTGCAGGTAATTCCCCGTCACTGGATATTACCCTGGCATTAATGGATAAAGACAAAGTGCTTGCCCGTATTGATATGGCGTTGGCTTTTATCGAAGAGCGCATTGCCAATAGTTAATGGCTTTTAATCCGGGAGGTAGGTGTGAAAATCATTGCCTGACTTCCCGAGAATTTATCTACAGCCGGTATCAGTTATTCACTTTTACCGGCTGTATTTTTACTATCAAGTTTACCTGTAGAGAGCTGCAGGTGATGTACCTTATTTTAGTGTCGGCACTTAAGCCTTTTTTAGGCCAATAGTTTTGGCCAATAGTATGGGATAATTTGACTATACTAGTGCGGCACACCTTGTTTTGGAGTTTAGCTTGCAATTTAATGAATTTGGCTTAGATAAAAGGTTGTTATCCGCCATTGAACATATGGGCTTTGAACAGGCCACGGAAATTCAACATCAGGCCATACCTGCGGCCATGTCGGGACATGATTTAATTGCATCGTCTAAAACAGGGTCGGGTAAAACCTTGGCCTACTTGCTGCCTGCGATGCAGCGTTTGATCAAAAATCGGCCGTTAGCCAAGCGCGATCCCCGGGTGGTGATTTTAACGCCGACCCGTGAACTGGCGAAACAGGTCTTTGCCCAGTTGCGTTTATTTACCTCGGGCACACAATTTAAATCGGTATTGATCCTCGGCGGTGAAAACTTTAATGACCAGGTGAAAGTGCTGGAGAAAGATCCGCAGTTCATCGTTGCCACCCCGGGGCGGCTGGCGGATCACTTATCGCAGGGACATTTTTATTTAAACGGCTTAGAGCTGTTGATTCTCGATGAAGCGGACCGCATGCTGGACTTGGGCTTTTCCAAGCAGCTGGCGCAAATCAATAAAGCCGCCGATCACCGAAAACGCCAAACCCTGATGTTTTCTGCGACCCTGGATCATGCCCAGGTAAATGACTTTGCTTTAGAGCTGTTAAATAAACCTAAGCGTATTGCTATCGGCCATGCCCATACCGAGCACAAAGACATCAATAAACGTTTTTACCTGTGTGATCACTTAGATCATAAACAGGCTTTGCTTGAGCATTTCCTCAGCGCTGAAGATTATCAGCAGATGATTATATTCACTGCTACCCGGACCGATACCGAGCGCCTGTCGAAAGAGTTATCGGCCCAAGGCTTAAGCACTGTGGCCCTAAGCGGTGATTTAAACCAGAGCCAGCGTAATCAGATCATGGATGGCTTCAGTAAAGGCCAACAAAAAATTCTGATCACCACAGATCTTGCTTCCCGTGGCCTGGATTTAACCAATGTCTCCCATGTGATTAACTTTGACTTGCCCAAGCACAGTGAAGAATTTGTTCACCGTATCGGTCGTACCGGCCGCGCCGGCAGTAAAGGGGATGCCATCTCTTTTGTCGGGCCGAAAGACTGGTGGAGTTTTAAAAATATCGAAGCTTTCTTGCAGCAAAACTTTAGCTTTGAGCAAGTTGAAGGCTTAAAGGCTAAGTTTAAAGGCCTGAAACCGAAAAAAGCGGCGACCGGCGATAAAAAGCAGGCCGGGGTGAAGAAAAAACCGGTTAAGAAAAAGACCGGCCAGACGCGCAAAGCCAGCAATAAAACCTTTCATTTTGCCGAGGATGCCGGGGATATGCCGGTGCTTCGCCGCAAAGGCGGCTTGCAGGAACATGAGGATAACGAAGAAAGCTAGTCTTTATTATTAAAGGCGCTACCGGCAGCGGGCCTGAAGCTTGACCTGCTGCCAAACTCTTGCCAGTTTGTTGTGACATCTTATTCCCCGAAAGCTGTTTTTGACAGCAGTCCTGCTTTTTTGGCATTAAAACTGACGGTATGGCCGCAGTCGGCACACTCTATCACCAGTAGCGGGATTAAAGATCTTTCCGGGTCGGCGCCGCCTATGGGTAATTTCATTAACTCATAAAGCTGGGGATGAATGACCCACTGATTTTTGCCGCAAACATAACAACGCCGGTTGTCCTTGAAATGTAGATCCAGGTGTTCCATTGCCTGCTCTTGTTGTTTTTGCGTTAATGCCACGGCAACTCTTCCTTTTAGCTGACAGGTTAAAAAGTAAACTTATATCTTATTCATTATAATCACTATTTTTGTAACTGTATTATTGTGTGTGAAATAACGAAGGAGTATTTGATGCCCTAAGGATAGTGGATCAAACTGTGGAATACCGCAGGTGCCTGATGAAGGTTCCGGTAACCGTGTGGTTTGTCGGCGGCAAACCTTACCGCAGAGCCCTTGTTCAGGACCAACCACTGACCGTCAACCAGTAATTCCATTTCCCCGCTGGTGACTATCACATGCTCAGTGACGCCTTTTTCGTGAGGCTCGGCAAGACGCTTGTACCCCGGCTGCAGGGTTAATTCAAACAATTCAAAACCAAAGCGGGCTTCGAAGGGGAACAGCGGAGCCACCAGCATTTGATCGCTGGCTGGCTGGCGACGCAGCTCGGCGCTTGAGCGGATCACGGTTTGTTCAGCGTCGGTTACCGGCGGTTCAAGAAAAGTGGACAGGGATAAATGAAAACCACTGGCTATTTTCCACAAGGTGGCCACTGTCGGGCTCGACTCTCCCCGCTCTATCTGACCTAACATGGCTTTGCTGACGCCGGTTTCTTTTGCTGCCCGGTCCAGGCTCCAGCCTTTTTCTTTTCTTTGTGTTTTTAATGTTCGGGCCAGGTACTGATCGAGTGCTTGCATCGGGATTTCCATTTTAATGGGCTGAAAAGTGTTTAAAAAAAGCTTGTACGTTATAACGCACAAATGCTACTTTAAGTAAATGGACGTTATAGCGCACAAATGATTGTAAGAGGTGGAGCGGATGGGGTCAATATCGGGAGTTTCTAATATGATGAGGTTTTTCAGCGTGTCGCATATTTGCGCCGGTTTTGTCGCGGTACTGGTGGGTTATACCAGTGCCGCCGTGATCATCTTTCAGGCGGCGGAAGCTGCCGGGGCATCGGCCACGCAAATAAGCTCCTGGTTGTGGGCATTAGGCATAGGCATGGGAGTGAGCAGTATCGGGCTGTCGCTGTATTTTCGCACCCCAATCTTAACCGCCTGGTCGACACCGGGAGCGGCATTACTGGTGACCGCCTTATCGACAACGTCTTTAAACGAAGCGGTGGGCATCTTTATTTTTAGTTCGAGTTTGATTTTGCTGTGCGGCATCACCGGCTGGTTTGAAAAGATCATGCGCCATGTGCCTGCGTCTTTGGCCGGCGGCATGCTTGCCGGCGTTTTGCTGCAATTTGGCATGGATATTTTTAAGGTTTTGAATGATGAGTTTTTACTGGTGGGGGGCATGCTGGCGGTTTATATGCTATTCAAACAGGCCTTGCCCCGTTATGTTATTCCGCTGGTGCTGTTAACCGGCGGCGGTGTCGCTTTTTTTCAGGGGCAGCTGCAACTCGATAATCTTAGCTGGCAGCTGTCGGCGCCTGTTTGGGTGACGCCGGACTTTAGTTTCGCGCAATTAATCGGTGTTGGTATCCCGCTATTTATTGTGACCATGGCATCACAAAATGTTCCGGGGGTCGCAGCCCTGAGGGCAAACGGTTATCAGACACCTGTGTCTCCGCTGATCACCTGTACCGGATTTACCGGTGTGGTGCTGGCGCCATTTGGCGGTTTTGCCTTTAACCTGGCGGCGATCACCGCGGCTATTTGTCAGGGGAAAGAGGCGGGCGTTGATCCGAATAGACGTTACCTGGCCTCGGTGTGGGCCGGGGGCTTTTATCTGCTCACCGGTATCTTTGGGGCAAGTGTTGTTGCCTTATTTGCCGCCTTTCCAACCGAGCTGGTGATGGCCCTTGCCGGGCTGGCGTTACTGGGCACCATAGGCAATAGTTTATCCGCTTCCCTGAGTGATCATCATGAACGGGAAGCGGCGTTATTAACCTTTTTAGTGACGGCTTCCGGTATCAATCTGGCGGGGATCGGCAGTGCCTTCTGGGGTCTGGTTATCGGGCTGCTGGCTTATCACTTGCAAAAGTCTGTCGCGCCGGGGATCAGAAAAGCCTATATCGCAAGACAAAGCACTTAAGGGTTAATCAAGCCGGGTTATCTGGCTTGGTTCATGCTGCTGTTTTTACAGCCCTGGCGCTGGCTCTTTGCGTTAATACGCCCTGGCTGATGCCGGCCAGAATGATCAGTGTACAACCGCTTAATTGCAGAGGCGTTAAGGTTTCGGCAAAAAGCGACCAGGCAAAGCAGACCACGGCAACCGGCTCAACATAAGCCAAAGTACCAAAAGTGACCGCAGGTAAGTTTCTCAGTGCTTTTACCGCGCATAAGATGGCAATAAAACCCGGGATGATGCCGATGGCCAATAACCACAAGGCCTGAGCGGCAGATATTTCAGGTGTCGAAACCAGCATTAGCGGCAGCAGGCACAAGGCGCCGGTGAGCAACTGCACTAAGGTGCTCTGGTATGGAGTCGATTTGTCCGGTTTACGGTTGATGAGCATAAAGCCGCTGTAGGTCAGCAGTGACAATACCCCGTAAAACAGGCCTAACGCTTCGTTTTCTGAGCCTGAGGCAGCTAGTGAAAACTGCATCATCATGGCAAACCCCAGTAATGCGATGGCGATGGCTAAGACATTGGCAAAGGCCAGGCGCTCTTTAAAGATAAAATGTGCGAATACGGCACTGACTAAGGGGGCCAGGTACACCATCATCACGGCATTGGCCATGCTGGTATAGTTCATTGCCTGGATATAAAAAAACATAAAGCCGGCTAACATGGCGCCGTTGACTAAAGTGCGTTTACCCGGTTTATGTAAAATCTGGCTGCGTTTGGATGAGGCCAGCATATAGACTAGCAGGCACAGGGCGCCTAAAAACAAACGGTAAAAGGTGATGTGCTCGGCGGGCAAAGCGGCAAAACGCGCCAGTGTGCCTATGGTACCCATACAGATGGCGGAGGTTATCGCCAGTAAAATAAAGGATAATTTCGGGGAGTTAACGGAGTGTGACAAACTGTGAACCTGATAAATTTTTATATAAGGATTGATAACTAAAGAATTGAGAAAGCTGCTGTTTTATCGGCAGCTTTATGAGTGAAGGTGTTAGCAAGGCTTAGCCTGCATATGAAACTCGTATTCATCTTCTCCCGTAATGGTGAAACCAAGCCTTTTATATAAGTTAAGGGCCGGGTTTTCTTTTAATACTGTCAGTTCCACGGTTTTATTTTTTGCCTGTTGTAATATTTGCTGCAGGATTTTTTTACCTAAACCTTGTCCCTGGTATTCGGGGGAAATCTGGAGTTGCATGATTTCGAGGCTCTCGTTTTGCTCTTGGTACTTTAATGTGCCAATTTTATTCTCTTGGTAAAAGATGATGTGGGAACATTCATAAGCATCTTCGAGCCTGAAAAGATGCTCTTCCTCCGTGAGAAACTGGCCTGACTTTTCCAGGTGCTCAACCATAGTTAATTTGCGCAGTTGCAGCAGGTAAGCTTTATCATCTGCTGTTGCCTGAACGAAAGTAAAACGCATCAATGACCTCTATCTGCCGGTATTTTAGAAGGGGATAAAAAGGGAGATGATAACGGCTTAGGCGGTAAGCAGCCAGTTTTTTGTTTCATCCCGCTTCTTTATCTGATTTGTTTTATCAAAGGTTTTGCAACAGCCTCGCACAGCTTCTGTGCTAATAACTTATCCGGTTGCTTCTATTTCGCCGGCAGCTTGTTCTGTGATGAAGACCAAAGGCCGACTGTTGACGAGCCGGTTCTTGAGCAGTGCGGCTAAACCGGCAGCGCCCGATGTGGTTGTCGCTAAGCCGAGATCTTTTGCTATCGATGCGGCGTTTATTGCTTCTTGCTCAGATACAGTAACAAAGCTGTCTGCCTGGTGTTGTAAAACATCAAACGCCAACAGGGAAGGGGTTTTACAATCAAGGCGCCCCATATTGGAAACTCCTCCCGATACCGTGCAGATTTCTCCTTTGTGGATACTTTGCTGCAGACAGGGGGCCAGCTCAGGCTCGACTATGATAATTTTTGGTTGGACTTGCCAGTGCGCCCGGATCATAAAGGTGATGGCTGCGGCCAAACCGCCAACGCCTGCCTGTAAAAATACATGGCTTGGCCAGTTATTTTGCTGCTGAAAAGCCTGGCGCATTTCCTCGGCAATGACAGTGTAGCCTTCCATCACCAGGCGGGGGATTTCGGTATAACCGGGCCAGGAGCTGTCACAAAGATGAACCGCTCCCGTTTGCTCGGCATCTTTAATGGCTGCCGCCATACTTGCTTCATAGTTTGCGCCTGAGCGCATCACTTGTGCACCTTTATCCCGTAAACGTGCGGCAAAACTTTCCGGTACTGTCTCGGCCAGATGAATCCGGGCACGGGCTGAGAATATTTTTGCCCCGGCGGCGACCGCTAAGCCATGGTTGCCGGCACTGGCGCAGACAAAAGTCATGGTTTTAGCCGTTGCCTGCATTTTCTCGGATAAGTACTCCCCGGGAGCAACCGCTTTTCCTGTTTGTTTTTCAAGAGCTTGTGCTATCAACCGGGCCAGGGCATAGAAACCGCCAAGGGCTTTGAAAGAGCCCAGTCCCATGCGTTTGCTTTCATCTTTGAACAGGATGTTTTGTCCCTGGTAGCTGAGTCTGGTGAGCGGGCTTTCCCGGTAAACCGGACAGGCCTGTAGCAGTGCTTTCGGTTGCTGGCAATTAAACATATTTTTCTACCCTGATGATTGCTTGGGTTCATTTAGCTGATTTGATGAGCTTATTTTAAAATAAGTGTTTACCTGTTTTATGTCGGTTTTTGCTGATTTTTGATAAAATTACTCATATATGGCTTATTTTTTGGGAAATATTTTCATTGTGGAATTAGATCAGGCAGATATACGTATCCTGGCAGCAGTGCAGGAAAATGCCCGTATCGGGCTTGAGGCGCTGGCGGAAATCGCTTCGCTGTCGGTGGCTTCGGTGCAGCGCAGGCTGAAACAGCTCAGGGATAAGCAAATGATCACCCGGGAGGTGGCGCTGCTCGACCCGGACAAACTGGGCCAGCCGATGAGTTTTATTGTGATGGTGGAGATGGAGCGGGAGCGTCCGGATCAAATTGATGCATTCTCGCGGCTGGTATTAGCCGACCCCCAGGTGCAGCAATGTTATTATATTACCGGTGAAGCCGACTTTTGCCTGATTTGCAGCGCCGCAGATATGAAAGGTTTTGAAGCCTTAACCCAGAGGTTATTTTTTAATAATAATAATGTCCGTCGTTTTAAAACCTCGGTGGTGATGGGCAAAAAGAAAGTAGGGCTTAATGTCGATCTCAGTGGCTTGCTCACATGAGTGAGCTTGACTGGGTAAAGGTTTTAGCTGCCTGCGGGGAACTTTTTTAGATGTGTTATTCGGCACCCGGTCCCAGCGGTTGACCAAAACTGAATTCAACGAAATTGCCATCGGGATCTTTGATGCCGCAATAATATCCGACCGGATAGGGCTCTTGTTTGCAGGGCCAGACCAGGATACCGTCCTGTTTTGCCCTGAGTGCGATGTCATCGACCGCCTGTTTACTGGTCATGGCAAAACCCAGATGGGAAAAGTCATTGCTTTGTTGGTACTTTTCCGGTCCGCCGGGCAGCATCACCAAAATAAAGTCATGCTCTTTGCCTGTCTCTGCCATCCAGACGATAGGCTTACCGTCTATGCCCTGGGGTCTGCGCTCGCGGATAATATTGAGACCGGCATATTGCTGGTAAAACTCGACACAGGCACGTAAATCTTTTACATGTAAAGCGATATGGGTGAGGGAGATGGTCATGTTTACTTTTGGGCCTTATTGCTGATGAAGCGCCAGTCATGTTTATATGGTAGCGCTGATATCGTCTTCTTCTTCGCTGATCAATTCGCCAAAATCATCCAGGGCACTTTTGCTGTTTGTTGTTGCCTGTGTCTGATGCTGGTGCTGTGCCGGTTCAGGCGAGTTTTGTCCGGCTTGTCCTGAGTCCGGGGTAAACTGGGCGACCAGCTCATAAAGCTGACTTGATTGTTCTGCCAGATGGTTTGAGGTTGAAGAAATATGCTCTATTGCTTCGGCTGAGACATTGGCCAGGTTACTGACATTTTCACCGATATCCCGAATTTCGACGGTCTGCTGGGTTTGCTCTCCCGAGGCGGTGGCGATTTCCAGGGCATGCTGGTTAACATTATCAATATTGTTGCTGATGGTGTTGATGGAGGTTTTAGTGCCTTCAAGGCTGGCCAGCAGCGACTGGGTATCATCGGCGGTAGATTGCATGCATTCGCTTAACAGCTGGTTCAGGCGGAAATTCTCCTGTAGCAGGTTACCTATGTTAGTGGTGGAGTCCTGAGTTTTACTGGCCAGCTGGCGGATTTCGTCGGCAACGATGGCAAAACCGCGGCCTACTTCTCCGGCCCGGGCGGCTTCGATGGCGGCATTAAGGGCCAGTAAATTGGTTTGATCGGCTATGGTCTTGATGGTGCCGAGCATATCCAGCAGGCTTTTGCTTTGGCTGTTGAGCTGGGCAATTTCTGCTTCGAGCTTCTCGATTTCCTGACCCATAGTGATGGCTTTTACACTTAATGAGTCCATGTTATCCAGGCCGTCGGCGGCGGCTTCCTTAGCTTTGACCAGCTCCTGGACCGTGGCGTCGGTTTTATCGGCGATTGCCTGGCAAACCGTGTAAATCTGCTCGCTGGAATCGGATGCCTTTTCCGTCAGGGAAACACTTTCCCGGGTATTGCCGCTTGCTTCGTTAAGTGATTGCTTGATATGGCTTGAGTCCTGGCTGATTTGTTTGGCGACATCTATGGTTTTGCCCATCATCGCCTGCAAATTGGTCAGTAATTCATTGAAATGAATTGAGGTCTCTCCGAGTTCATCGCTGGATACCACCTCAATTCTCTGGGTTAAATCTGCTTGCCCCTGGGACATTTCCCGCATCATATTACGCAGGTTAAGGATAGGCCTGATAATTTTGGCATTGGCAAAGTAAATAACGAAAATACCGAAAGAAATACCGCCGATAAACAAGCTTAATAAGATCAGTACATTGGTTTGGGTGGATTTGACCAGCTTCTGGCTGGTGTCCAGGCTGAGCTGCTGCTGAACCTTTACCAGGGTCCCCAGTTCATCACCGAGTTTTTTCAGTAATTGGCCGAATTCGTTGCGGATCAAATAGGCATCGGTACGCCATTTTTCGCTGCTGTGAATATCGATTGCCAGTTCCAGGTGGCCAAAAAAATTATCCTTGAGCTGGATAAACTCATCCAGGGCATCGACTTGCTCTTCTCCCAGTTGATCTTCCTTTGCACGTAAACTGATAATATTTTGCTCCAACCCTTTTTTAAATAAGTCGACTTCTGACAGGATCTCGCTGTTGCGCAGGGCAAGGTAATGCCTGACATTACTTAAGATCATTGCCCACTGGTATCTGAGGTTATGAATATCAAGCAATAAATCGGCATATTGCTCGACATCCTCAGTATCAGATTCTCCCAGTACGATATCTGTGGTCATTTGCAGGGCTTTGCTGCCCAGGGGTTCAAGCTGATCCCGGGATATTTGCAATGCAGGACGGTTTTTTTCCGGGTGCTCGGCCAGGTCGAACATCACGGTTTGATAATTGCTGAGCTCATCCACTAAGGTGGCGATATAATTGATTTGCGGCTGATCTTTTGGCTGGCTGTCTTGTGCAGACTGATTAAGGATTTGTTTCAACGAGTCGAGCTGGCTTTTTAAACTACTGAGGTTCTCCAGGTATTTTTGTTTATCTGAGCTTTCCTGGCTCAGCATATAATAACCCAGAGAGCTGGAGCTTTGGTGTACCTTGTTGGCAAGATCCATGGAGGCAACGAGGGTAGGGATCAATTTCTCAACAAATTGGCCGGTTTCTCTTTCCATGCTTTTCATGCTGAGATAGGCGACGGTTAAGACCAGCAGCAACATAATTAATAAGCCGCCTAAAGATCCCAGCACTTTTTTTCTCATCGATAATACCACTTGTCTGCCCTCTAAAAATGACTTTGCTGATAGTAAGCTAAGTGAAAAAACTTAACCGATATATTGATAAGTTAACGGCTTTGCTCGGTATAAAAAGTGGAAAAAACGTAATCCCGCTCTTGCATATTTTCGTGACATTTCGCACAACTTTGGTAGATATCGACATTGGTGTTATTGCCGCGCATCATCAAGTCACCGTTAGGTGCAAATTGCGTGTATTCCCAGTCGCCGCCTGTCGGGGCATATCCCGGCGGCTTTTTCACCATTAAGGTCAGGGATGTAGGCTGATGAGGGATACCGTTTCTGACGGTGTAGTTTTCTTTTAAAAAGATGGTGCCTACTTCATAACCCTTAAAATGTTTATCTTCGGTTTCTTCCTCGTCCTCATCTTCATCGTCGTCTTCATTTTGATAAACCCTAAGGTATTCGATATAATTGTCACGATAGATATCTGTGCCTTTGTTGACATAAATCACGACAAAATTGTTCCAGTGTAGGCCGGAAAATTCAAAACCCGTCAACCGGCTCCACTTTTTTCGGTAGTCCCGGGTTTGGGGATACATAGCCGGGATGGTAAAAAGACTTTTATAGTAGGCCTCTTCCATATTAAATTCTGTTTTTTGACTTGCATTGGCCGAAGCGGGTCCGGCGAAGACAAGAAGCAGTGACAGTAAACAGATACTGGTTGCTTTGTTGATATCAATCCCTGATTTCAAAGTCATGATTTCTTCCTATTGGCGAGAAAGCTTTAAGGTGCCGCGTTGCTTGCCTTTTTTGGAAATCGGCACTTCCTTGGTTTCACCCGGCTGCAGTTCAAACTCCATGCTCTTATAACCCGGCATCAGTAAGTTCATGGTGGTTAAGTTGCTGGGCACGTCTTTTATCTGGATTTGATAGTTTTTTTTCTTTTTTTCAAAGTCCAGTACCTGGTAGTAGTCGCTGAGGATATTGGCAATATAGGCGCGCATTTTCGGATGAATTTTACAGCCAATACGGACAATGGAATTTTCCTGCCAGTTAAGGGCAACTTCCGAGGTGGCTCCCGGCTGCATCAAGCCGACATCGAAATTGGCACTGTGTTTGGTTTCATTGGTAAAAATATTATGTTCGACATTATCGGAATTATTGAACTTGATCTGTTGCCCGGAAGAGCCCACCTGAAGTTTCTGGGTAAATTGTTTGTCTTTTTGATCTATGGTTATCTGGGAGTTGGTACTTTTATTGTCTACCAGGTAGATAAGTCCCGCAAAAGGGGGCCTTTTGGTGAATTCCAACTCAGCCGTGACCGTATCGGCCAGGGCGCCGCCGGCAAAAGCCAGCGGCAGTAACGAAGTTAATATTTTTTTACTAAAGCTCATAAAACCTCCCTGTTAAATGCTTATCTGATTTGAACAAAAACTGCTCTTTACCTGTGATACCAACGAGTGCTAAGGCATTTTGGGGCGCTCAATGATAATGGGATCTGTTAATGCGGCTAAGAAGGCCAGTAAATCACTGATTTCATCCTCACTTAAATTCAGTGGCTTAATGAGGTTACTTACGCCGGCTATGCCCTCGCTGCCTCTGTTATAAAAACGGATCACCGCTTCGAGTGACGGCTCTGAGCCGTCGTGCATATAGGGGGAGGTTAGCCAGACATTTCTCAGTCCCGGGGTTTTAAATGCGCCTTTCATGCCTTGTGCCTTGCTGACTTTTTCTCTGCCGACGTCATTGTTATTCACGCCGATATTATGAAAACTGTCGTCGGTAAAGTTGACGCCGTCATGGCATTTGGTGCAGCGTGCTTTGCCTTCAAATAAAGCCAGTCCGCGAATGGCTGCAGGATCCATGGCATTTTTATCGCCTTGTATATAACGGTCAAAAGCAGAATTTCGGGTAATAATACTGCGCTCAAAGGCGGCTATTGCCCGGGCAATATTGGTTTTATTGATGCCGGAGTCGCCATAAGCGGCTTTAAACAGCTTTTGATAGCCGGGAATTTTTTTAAGTCTCTTGATTAATTGCGGCAGCGGCATATTCATTTCTCCGGGAGCGGATATAGGGCCCAGTGCCTGCTCTTCCAGGGTTTGCGCCCGGCCGTCCCAAAAGAAGATTGAACTCCAGGCCAGGTTGTAAATATGCGGGGTATTTCTGCCAAGCCCCTCTCCCATGGTACCTAAGCCTTTCGCCATACCGTCGCCAAAGCCCATTTCCGGGTTATGGCAGGTGGCGCAGGATTGTTTTTCGTTTAAGGATAAACGGGGGTCAAAAAACAGCACTTTGCCCAGTTCAATTTCTTCGGTGGTGGGGGGCTCGTCATCGGGATATTCGATGTCTTCCAGGGATGGCGTGCCCAATTCTGCTGCAAAAACCAGTAACGGCAGGGTAAAAATTAAAGCAACCAGGTTTAAAAAGATTCTTTTTAACACGGCATTCTCCTTTGCTCACTATCTAGCTGATTTATTTGATTTATTTTACTTGTGTTTTGTTTGCCAACATCTCTTTGCAGCAGTTTTAAGCGTTAGCAACTCTAATATTTAGACCATAATTTTAAAAAAAACAAACCAGTAGACTGGCAATTTTTTGAGCAAGTAAAAATCATCATCTATACTGGGTTTGAAGATTATCAATGAAGTCTATTTTTATGTTATTTCAAGGGAAATGTTATGACGTTTAAAATTGCTACAGTTAATTTCATTTTTACCTCCATCGTATTTATATTCACTTTTGTTTTTACTTCTGAGCTTGTTTTTGCCTATCAGGAGAAACCTGCTCCCTGGCGTGTCTCTGCGCGTAAAGCGAAAATTAAAAATCCTATTCCCATTGATGAAGCTTCCGTCAGCATGGGTAAAGAGATTTACCAGCGGGAATGCCAGGAATGTCACGGCGCTAACGGTAATGGTGACGGCCCCGAGGCGGCCAAGCTTGATAAAATGGTCAAAGACTTTGACGAGGACGGCATGTGGGCGCAAACCGATGGCGCCATCTATTGGAAAATCCGCACCGGCAGAAGGCCTATGCCCGGCTTCAAGAAATTATTGAGTAAAGAAGAGATCTGGCATGTGATTAATTATGTGCGCCATGATTTCGAACCTGAAAAATAACCTGACCTTCAGAAGCCTACATTATGCTTATTTATTTGAATTTTATCCTGATGCAGTCCGGGAGAAAACTGCTGGCGGGAGGTTTTTGCCGCCGGCTTAAAAGCACCCTGCCTATGTCCGATCTTGCTGTGGCTGCGTTAATTTTGTCCTTATTATGGTCCGATGCGGCATTATCTGCCTCTCCTGAGATAACACAGGGAGCTGAACAGGCACAGGAGGAAAAAACATCTGTACGAAATCCGGATCACCAGGCATTGCTGGAGCAGGTTGAGTTTCCCTCGGCGCAGGAATGCGGGGGCTGCCATATCGATATTTATCGCGAATGGTCGGTTTCCCGGCATGCTTACGCACAAACCAGTCCCACCTTTCTCGCCTATCAGGCGACGTTAGTGAAACTAACCAACGGCACCCTGGGGGATTTTTGCCAGCGCTGCCATTCGCAAACCGGTATGTCCAGCAATGAAGCCATACTCACCAGTAACAGCAACCGGGATACGGTTTCCAAAGAAGGTGTGACCTGTATCGTCTGTCACCGGGTGGCAGGGGAATACGGTAAAATAAGCGGCAGGCTGCCGATCGAGTCCGGCGATATTTACAAACCGGTATATGGTCCCAGGCCGGGAGACGAACTTGAACGTGTGCTGGCATCGCAAAAGGGCCGTCCGCCTAAGGTACATAAAGAAGCACGTCATCTGGAGCAGGTTTCCCTGTCAGGGTTTTGTGCCCGCTGCCATGATGTCCGCCTGGTGAACGGCTTCCGCTTGGAAGATGCCTTTAGTGAATATAAGCAGACACCGGCAGCCAAACGGGGAGAGTCCTGTCAGGACTGCCATATGGGGCCGGTTCCCGGGATTGCGTCCGAATATCCGCATGCACCGGCAGCCGTGGTCAGGGGGACGCCGAGTAAACCGGCGAAAAGAACCAACCATATGTTTGTCGGTCCGGACAGTCCTTTGGTGCATCCGGGGATTTTTCCAATAGATCCTGAAGCCCAGGAGTTTGCCACCCCGGAGCAATGGCTGGGTTTTGATTATAAAGCCGGCTGGGGCACCGAGGAATTTGAACAGGGCATCACTGACTCTGAGGAAGATCAGCGTCAGTTTACCGGCATCTGGCAAGATCAGGATGAACGCTATATGGCGCGGGAAATCATTGACCGCCAGCTGGCCCTGCGCGCCGAAGCCCATGCCCGGGGAACCGCTTTATTGCGTAACGGTTATGGCTTGGGGGATATCGAAGTGCTTGACTCCGGTGACGGCCTGGCGTTTAAAGTGCAGGTGAAGAACCTCACCGACGGTCACAGCGTACCCACAGGCTTGATTGCCGAGCGAAATGTTTTTTTACAGGTAAGTGTAACCGATCAAAAAGATCAGGTGCTTTTCCGCTCAGGGGATCTGGATCCTAACGGTGATGTCAGGGATTCACATTCTTTGTATGTACACAATGGCGACATGCCCCTTGACGAGCAGTTATTTAATTTACGCTCTCCCTTTATGGTACACACCGCCTATGGCGGGGAAAGGGAGCAGGTATTGCCGGCCAATTATTCCTTTGACCCTTTGATCTTTATGCGGCCATCGCCGACTCCTGCCTTATTAATGGGGGGGATACGGGATATCCGTTTACAAAAACGCAGTATAGAAGCTAACGGCTACCGTTGGGCAAACTATCGGGTGGCACCTGAGCAATTAAGTGGAAACGGGCCTTATAAGGTGAATGTTAAGCTGGTTGCCGGACAATTGCCGCCGCACCTTATTCATGCGATATCGGGAGCCGGATTTGAATACGGCCTGAGTGCCCGGGATATCGGGGATAGGATGGTAGAGCTTTACCGGGTGCTGTGGGAGCGTGATCTTGTTATTAACTAGAATTCTACCCTGTGACGGGAAATCACTTTTATCTGCTGCCTGCTTTTGCTGTCTGCTGTTTTGTCCGCCGGGGCTGGTACAAAGCGCTCAGGATGGGAAGCAGCAGCGGCCGCAACAGGAAACTGTGCCTGAGGGACGTGGGGCCTTATCTTTTTATCCGATTACAGATAAAGCCAAGATAGAAAAAAATCGGCTCTCGGATAAAGCGATTGCCTATCCGGCTAACCCGGTGTCCCGGCTGAGTCCTCTGTTAGAGTTCGGAGATGATTTTTTAGGGCAGGGGCCGATAAAACCCGGAATCAAAACGCCGTTCGAGCAAATGTTACAACCGACATTTTTACTCTATGGCCAGTTCAGGAGTGCCCTGCAAAGTTATGACGCCGAGGATAAAGATATCGTGCAATGGAGTACCCGGCTGGATTTGCATGGTGATGTCAAACTTTCCGGAACCGAGCGCATCGTTTTTTCATTAAGGCCGCTTGATAACGATAAAGGGGAGGATACCGGCTTTATTTTCGACTCGGATGGCGATGAAGATAACTGGCATGATCAAACCAACGGCAAGCTAACCCAGCTTTTTTTTGAAGGGGAGATCGGTGAAATATTTCCCCGCCTTGATCCAAGCGACAGCAAAACCTGGGATATCGGTTTTTCTGTCGGCAGGCAGGAGCTGAAAGTTCAGGACGGTATCTTACTCAATGACACCTTTGATGCCTTAGGTATCACCCGCAACTCTTTGATCGCACAGGGGCTGCCAAATGTGCGGCTCACTGCCCTTTATGGTTGGGATGATATTGATAACCCCTTTGCCAACGTGACCTCCCCAGGCAGGCTGTATGGACTGTTAACCCAGGCAGATACCGCCTGGGATAACAGTTTAGATCTGGATATGATTTATGTGGATAACGATAACAGTGCCAATGCCTGGTATCTGGGGCTGGGCTCTACCCAAAGAATTGGCATGATAAATTCGACTTTCAGGATCAATACCGAGATCCCCTTGGATGAAGATAGTAGCGCGCTCAGCAAAGGCACCTTAATAACGGCGGAGCTGTCGGGGGGTTTTGCCCATTCGGATGATCTTTGGTATGTCAATTCTTTCCTCAGTTTTGATGATTTCTCTTCTGCCGCCCGTAGCCGGGACGGCGGCGTGCCGCTGGCCAATATCGGTATGTTGTTTTCTCCTGTCGGCATGGGGCAATATGGCGTGCCCCTGGGGGACAGCATAGAGGATACCTATGGCGCGGTGGCAGGATATCAGCACTTTTTTGGCGGCATCGGCTCCCAGTTTATAGTCGAACTGGCGGCAAGGAGCAGCATGAAAAGCCAGCAAAAGCGGGATGCCGTAGGTTTGGGCTTTAGGTATCAAAAGAGCTTAAGCCGGCAAACCTTGTTACGTTTTGATACTTTTTTTGCCGTCAAGGAAAAGCAGCAATCGGCTAAAGGGGTGCGGTTGGAATGGTTATTAAAGTTTTAACATCCTGATGAAGTTGAACAGGGTCATGGTGCTGCACCCTAGGGTGTTTAGCGAAATATCCCAGCGATTTTAAAAGGTTATGTCATGCTAAAAACAATACAAAGTTGGCAGTGGCTAATATTGACAATTGCAATCACAATTTTAGTTTCTATTCTGGTTTCTGCTTTTTTAGCTTTTGCCCGGCAACCGGCAAGTACGCCTGTGATGCGGGGATATTACCTGGCCCAGGAAATGGGTTGTTTTGCCTGCCACGGGCCCGGGGGGGTCCAGGGGGCGGCGAACTTTGGCGCCCTGTGGGGGGAAACCCCGCCTTTTAAAGCCGGCGGTGCCATCATGTCTTTTATCCAAAGCGATCAGGATATCAGGGAGTGGATTTTATACGGCCTGCCGCGGCGGTTATGGAAAGATGATGTTAAACCGGAAGTGAAAGTGTATCGTGCCAGCGAGTTCGGCAAGGACTGGGTGCATGAACTCGGGGTTGGCGGCATAGTGAAAATGCCGGCTTACGAAGGTCTGTTTTCCGATGAGGAATTGGAGGATTTGCTGGCCTTTGTTAAGTTGATGTCAGAGTCGAAAAAGCCGATATCTGAGCTGGAGTTGAAAGGGCGGGATCTGGCGTCAAGCCTCGGTTGTATGGGGTGTCATGGCCCGGACGGGCGTGGCGGTATTTCCAATCCCGGCAGTTTTAAAGGTTATATTCCCCCCTGGGATGGGGATGACTATGCCGAGCTGGTCAGAAACGAAGATGAGCTGAGGCAGTGGATCCTGGAAGGGAAAATCGATCGCCTGGAAAAAAATCCTTTAGCCACCTATTTCACCCACGGGCAAACCATTCAAATGCCGGCCTTTGAAAATGTCCTGCGTGACGGGGATTTAGAGGCGATTATTGCTTATATTAACTGGCTCAGGGACAATCCGATCAGTGATCATTCGATGAGTGATCTCGGTCCCTGGATATCGTCAACGGTTCCTGACTTTCCCGATATCACCGAGCGCGGTAAATGGCTATATGAGCGTTCGGGTTGTGTTTCCTGCCACGGACCTGCCGGTATAGGAGGGGTGGCTAATAAAAATGCCTCCGGGGGGTATGTGCCTTCGCTGGAAGATTTGGCGGAAAACATGGAATTGTTCGAACCGGAAGAAGTGGACATGGTGATCTCTATCTTAAACCGGGGCATCAGCCTTGATGATAAGGAGCTGGAGGTACCGCTTGAGCACTTTGACAGCATCTTAGGCCAGTATAAAAGCATTCGTAAATTGATCTTAACCGGGGCGAGACCTGGCAGTAAGGGACAGCCGCCGGCCATGGTCATGCCGGCCTGGCGACACAGGTTATATACCGATAATTCGCCGCCGTCTCAGGCGGATATCAATGCCATTATTGCCTATCTGATCAGCTTGTATGAATTTGAAGAGGAAGATAGTGAAGAAATGATCGTAGCAGTAGAAGATTAAGAGTGAAGTTCTTTTGACAGTTAACTTTGGGTGTTCAATATGGTCAAGAATCAAAGAAGATTAATATTAATTAATCCCGGTTATCAAAATAGGATAGGGATATTTTCGGGACTGATGGCGGTGATCAGTGTGTTGATCGGGGTCGGTAGCCTGACCTTATTGCCTTTGCTGGCGGGAGCTTTCTCAAAGCAGCGCACTTATATTCCCACCAATATTCTCGACATGCTGATGCTGTCATTTCCCTGGCTGGTGATGATGCTGGGCTTGATTTTTACTTGCCTGGTGTTTGTCGGTATCTATTTCAGTCATCGGGTGGCGGGTCCGCTGCATAAAATAGAAATGTCTATTAAGGACAGAATCAAGGGAGAAGAAGTGCCGCCGATTATCCTCAGGGATAAAGATCATATGAAAGACCTGGCCAACCTCTTGAACCAGTTGGTAGATAAATATACCGGGTCGGAGCAAATGAACCTGGAGTTGATTGAGCTGCTTACCCCTTTGTTAGCCGGGGTTAAACGGGATCAGGAGCACGGTATTACCTTGGCTCCCGAGCAGGTTGCACAATTACTGGATATTATGCAACCGGACAACGAACCGCTTTAGCCCTCCGGGGACTTATTCTCCTTTGTTGCTGCCACCTATGCTGGGGGCATGCTCAAGGATCCTGTCAGCCAGGCGGGAGAAGGGCAGGCTTTGGATCCAGACGCTGCCGTGACCACTTAAGGTCGCCATAAACAGGCCTTCTCCGCCAAAAAACATGCTTTTTAAACCCCGGGTCATTTCGATGTCGTAATCTATGCCCTGGCTAAAGGCGACTAAACAGCCGGTATCCAGGCGCAGGGTTTCGCCATTGAGTTTCTTTTCAATAACGGTGCCGCCGGCGTGTAAAAACGCCAGGCCATCTCCCTGCAACCTTTCGAGTATAAAACCTTCACCGCCAAAAAAGCCGCTGCCGAGGCGGCGGTTAAAGGCAATATCGACCTTAGTGCCTAAGGCGGCGCATAAAAAAGCATCTTTTTGGCAGGTAATTTCATTGCCGGTCTCGGCTAAGTTGACCGGTATTATCGATCCCGGAAAAGGGGCAGCGAAAGCGACGCATCTTTTTCCCTTAACCCGGTTGGTAAAATGGGTCATAAATAAAGATTCTCCGGTGATCATGCGTTTGCCGGCAGAAAATAATTTTCCCATAAAGCCCTGGTTGACATCCGAGCCGTCACCCATTTTGGTTTCAAAGTCAATGCCGTCTTCCATATAGTTCATGGCGCCGGCTTCAGCGATAACGGTTTCATCCTGATCCAATTCAATTTCCACCATTTGCATGGCATGGCCGATAATTTGATAATCTATTTCATCGCTGCGCATAGTAACTCCTTTGTTTTTAGTGGCTGTAGTAGCATATCTGTTGTCTAACTAATATGCCAGCGGGGGCTCAGTGATGTAAGTTTTTATCGGGAGGGTAAAGAAATCATTAAACTTTTTCCCAGGTTTGCCGATTAATTAATCAACGGGAGATATTTATGACATTAACCGGCTTGGAGGGAGGCTTATATGAATTATATCGCACAATTGTTGCCGTCTCAGCGCGCGGTAAAGTCTGAGCACTCCCATAAAGATAAAAAACAAAGAAATTCCTTACTTGCTCCGGATGAAAAACCTGAGCAGGAAAGCCGCTCACAAGCCGAGCCGGAAAGTCTCTGTGTTCTTGATGAGCCGGAAGTACAGGCCGAAGAGCCATTTGAAGAGCGCCGCAGCGGTAACGAACGTCGCATGAAGAATATCACCCGGGGCCGCTGGTTAGACTCCAGGGAAAAACAAGACAGGCGAAAACCTGTTGATATTTATGTGAAAATTTAAAGCTTCCCCTAAAATTATCCTCTTATGCTAAAGCTTAAATGCCTGAATTGAGCACTTGCCTATAAGTTAACATGCCGGCTCCGGTATTGGCGCGGACTGAGACCAAAATACTGTTTAAAGCGCCGGCTAAAATGGCTGGCGTTGCCAAAGCCCAGCTCGAAACAGACCTTGGTAATTTGCTTACCGCTTTTAATCAAATTGGCTGCCTGGCGGATCCTGGTTTGCTGCTGGAAGGCTACCGGGCTGCAGCCGAGGTGGTTTTTAAACTCGCTAAAAAATTTACTGCGGCTCATGCAGGCAATCCGGGATAAGGCATCAATATCGAGCTCTTCGGTTAAATGTGTGGTGATATGCTGGATCACGGCATTGATGCCGTTAAAGTCGGGTTCTCTGCTGGCAAAAGAGAGCAGCAGCTCCCGGCTTTGCTCCCGCAGTAAACGTATGGTGAGCTCAGATACCGCCAAATCTATCATATAGCTGCGATCCGGGTGATTTTCACTGTAGATCCCCAGCATTCGCTCTAACAGGGCCTGGGTCTGGCTGCTGTGGTGCAGGTGAATTAAATCATGGCGGTAATGCCAGGGCTCCAGCCCCGAGGCCTTAGGGCAAGTTCTATCCAACTGTCCGGCTATTTCGTTGATCCTTTCCTTTGATATTTCGATTGCCAGGCAACGGGTGGGACGATCGAGCCGTGCCCCGGGGAAGTCAATTTCTACTGAGCTGTCCGGTGCCATCACAAAAGATTCATGGGGTAAAAATGGCCGCTGAAATGCCCCGTCATCGCAGTGCATGATTTTTTTGCCGCTGACCATAGCGCAGAACAATAATTGATCTGACTTTAACGGCACCCGGGTGGCTGCTTCATAAGTGTCGTAAATACTGAGCTCGGACTGTGGACCGGCAAAGGTAATTTTATTTTCAACCAGAACCTGAGGATTGGCTTTACATTTTTCAGTGATCATAAATTTATCGTTTTTATTATTATCGATATGAAAGTATTGGACTGACAGTCAAGTTATTCGCATTTTGGGCATAGTTGCCTGCTGGCTTTAAGCATAAGGTAATAGTCACAGGCGATAAAAGCAACATTCGTTAGCGAACAAAAAGAGGAAAGCTTGATGATTTATTCACCACCCGGAACAGACGGCGCATTATTTCATTTTAAAGAGCGCTATCAAAACTATATTGGCGGCCAGTGGCTCGAACCCTTTAATGGCCAGTATTTTGAAAACATCAGCCCGGTAAACGGCCAGGTTTTTTGTCAAATTCCCCGTTCAGATCATCAGGATATCGAATTAGCCTTAGATGCCGCCCATAAAGTTAAGGCCAGCTGGGGCAAAACCTCGGTGACCGAGCGCTCGAATATACTGTTAAAAATTGCCGATCGCATCGAAGAGAATCTGGAGTTGCTTGCGGTGGCGGAAACCTGGGATAACGGTAAGGCGGTACGGGAAACCCTCGCCGCCGATATCCCGCTGGCGGTGGATCATTTCAGGTATTTCGCCGGTTGTTTGCGCGCCCAGGAAGGCAGTTTGGGAGAAATTGATGAACATACGGTTTCTTATCACTTCCATGAACCTTTAGGAGTGGTCGGACAGATCATTCCCTGGAATTTTCCTTTGCTGATGGCGGCGTGGAAGCTGGCGCCGGCATTGGCGGCGGGTAACTGTGTTGTGTTAAAACCGGCAGAGCAGACCCCGGCATCCATTTTGGTATTAATGGAATTAATTGAAGATCTTATTCCTCCCGGGGTGCTTAACATAGTTAACGGGTTTGGCGCGGAAGCCGGGCAGGCGCTGGCGTCAAGTAAACGCATCGCGAAAATAGCTTTTACCGGCTCTACTCCTGTGGGCTCGCATATTCTAAAATGCGCCGCGGAAAACATTATTCCTTCAACGGTTGAGCTGGGGGGAAAATCTCCGAATATCTTTTTTGAAGATGTCTTAGATCATGAAGATGATTATCTGAGCAAATGTATCGAAGGGGCGGTATTGGCGTATTTTAACCAGGGGGAGGTTTGTACTTGTCCGTCACGGTTATTTGTCCATGAGAATATTTATGAGCGTTTTGTGGAAAAAGTTATTGAACGTACCAAGGCGATCACCCGGGGTAATCCGCTCGATACCGAAACTATGGTGGGGGCACAGGCCTCGCAAGAGCAGTTCGATAAGATCTTAAGTTATGTGAAAATTGGCCGGGATGAAGGGGCCCAGGTATTAATGGGGGGAGAGGTCGCACAAGTCTCAACTGAGCTCTCGGGGGGGTATTACATTGAACCTACCTTGCTCAAGGGAACAAATGATATGCGGGTCTTCCAGGAAGAAATTTTTGGCCCGGTAATTTCCCTGACCACCTTTAAAGACGAAGCCGAGGCCTTAGCAATGGCCAATAGCAGCGAGTTTGGCTTAGGGGCAGGTGTCTGGACCCGGGATATGAACTGCGCTTACCGTATGGGCAGGCAAATAGAGGCGGGCAGGGTCTGGACCAATTGTTATCATATGTATCCGGCCCATGCGGCCTTTGGCGGTTATAAAAAGTCCGGCGTCGGCCGGGAAACCCATAAAATGGCGCTTGAGCATTACCAGCAAACCAAAAATTTACTGGTCAGTTACGATGTCAAACCTTTAGGCTTTTTTTAAAGCGTCAACTAATCCCAGAGCGGGACAGAGGCGTTAACAAAGTCCGCTGATACCAGGCGGACTTTTTATTATCCCTAAAAAACTCCCTTGCCTGGATAACATCGGGCTGCCATGTATCAAGCTGTTATGTATAATAAAAAGTTTAGTCATTTGAATTCATAGGGCTTTCTTTTGAGATCTTTCTTATTATGCGGCTTTTTCCTGTTTGCCGCGCCTTTGGCAAATGCGGAGCAGGCAAGGGCATTTGTGGGGGCGGAACAGGCCCGGCCATCAACGTTATCGCTTGACCAGCAAACATTCTTACAGGCTTTTGAACATTTCTTATTGGCGGAAGTAGCGCCGAAAACGCCGGGATTTGCCGTTGCCGTCGTGCTTGGCGGCGAAGAGCAGTTGCTTAAGGGTTATGGGGTGACCAATGTCAGTTCACCTGAAAAGGTGGATCCGGATACCGTGTTCCGCTTAGCGTCGGTTTCAAAAACCTTTACTTCTGCCGCGGTCGGCACTTTAGTGGCACAAGGCAAGGTTTCCTGGGACAGTAAATTAAGCGACTATGTTGATCACCTGAGCTTTAAGGAACCGGATTACGGCAGTGCGTTGACCTTACGTCACCTGTTGTCCCATAGCAGCGGCCTGATGCCGCATGCCTATACCAATTTGATAGAGGACAGGGTCAGCTACAAGAAAATATTAAAGAAAATGGATAAGGTGCCTTTTATCTGCGCTCCCGGTGCTTGTTACGGCTACCAAAATGTTGTCTATAGCCTGGCAGGGGATGTGGTTGAAGCGATCAGTAACAATCGTTTTGAACAGGTGGTCGATAGCAAGCTGTTTAAACCGCTGGCCATGAAAAATGCCTCTTATGGGTTGGCGGCATTTGTCGGCAATGAAAATCGTGCCCAGCCCCATAAATGGCATAGGCAAACGAAAAAATGGACGCCGGCAAAGGTGAACAGCAACTATTACCGGGTAGCGCCTGCGGCCGGTATCAATGCCAGCATCCGAGATATGAAGTACTGGCTGATGGCACAATTGGGCAAATATCCATCGGTATTAAATGATGAAATCTTAGCTGAAATGCACGGTAAACAGATCAAAACCAGCGCTGCTCAGGGACATTACCGTAAGAGAGACTGGCAAAATCTGGGGAAAACCTATTATGGACTGGGTTGGCGCATTTTTGACTATAACGGCAGGGAAAGTTTTGTGCACCACGGCGGCTGGGTTGAAGGCACCCGCACTGAGATGGTGTTTAATGAAGCGTTGCAAATGGGGTTGGTTTTTTTGACCAACTCAGAAACGAAAATGGCAAGTAAGGTAGTACCGACGTTTTTACGCCTCTATAGCCAGATGGAAACGGGTACTTTAGCGGTTCACACCCGGAAAAAACCGGAAGAGCCGTCCCAGGATTTGGTTGAATAACCTTTGCTGTTAATGGAGCACTCAGCAGACTGCTTATGGGCCGGGATTACTGGTGTAGGTTTTGCTGCCTTAACTTGAGTGTCAATTGAGCACTAAGCTTTGCTGATAAATTTTGTTGACTAAGGGAGCAAGTCCATTGGTCATATCCGCTTTACATAAAGTGTAATCGGCGCCTTTCTCTTTTGCCTGTTCCAGGGCTGATTCGGCGCTGCCTCTTTCTCCTCCCCGGCCGTTGCCGCAATCAAATATGCCGGAAGACAGGGCTAATACCGGTGTTTTAGTGAGCTCCTTGATATAAGTGATTAACTCGAAGCCATTGTATTCCGGCATATAAATATCGGTGATCACCAGATCCGGCTGGATAAAGATAAAACGCTCTTTAGCTTCCCTGCCACTTAAAAAGGTTGAAAAACTGGCGGGAAAATCGAGTTGTTTGTTCAGCAGGTTGTGTACCGTTTTGAGGCAGATTTCTGAGTCGTCGACAATCATCACTTTAAACATTTGCTACATTCCTTGTAATTAGGTGTATCGTGAGACTTGCTATGGACTGTATGTAAAAGTGAACGGCTTATCCAGGCACAATAACATCCGCCTTTGCTGATGATTTATTGCCTGCGCTAAATTGAGTCACTTTATTGCCATAGTGCTAACCGGCGCAAAAGATATAACACCACTATACCTGAGACAGGGGGCTGCACCTTATTAATTATGGCAAATAATTCTAAAAAGTTGATAAAAATCAATAAAAATAGCCTTTGACTGCCGGGCCCGGCGTGGAGCTGAATACGATAGTGTATCTTTGTCCAATATAGTAGACTTTGGTTGGGGTAATGATTATGATAACCGTATGGATTGTCTGACCGTCAAGGGGAAAAGTGTTGCAGCAAGACCCGAGCAAAGATATTGCCTTGAGAATTAAATATGAGCGGGAAAGCCGTGGCTGGTCTCTGGCGGAGCTGGCGAAACGCTCTGATGTTTCCAAAGCCATGATCAGTAAGATAGAACGCCAGGAAACCAGCCCCACCGCGGCTTTATTAGGGCGGCTGTGCGGGGCTTTTCAGCTGTCGCTGTCAACCTTGCTTGCCCGCGCAGAACAGCAGCAACAGCGTTTATTGCGCCAGCATCAGCAGGCTGTCTGGCAAGATCCGCAAAGCGGCTACATCCGTACCCAGGTCTCCCTGGCCATGAACAGTCCGCTGGAATTAACCAAAATAGCGTTACCGCCCGGGGCTGAGGTGGCTTTTCCGGCGGCTTCCGTGGTGTTTTTACGCCAGGTTATCTGGATATTGCAGGGCTGTTTGACCTTTGTTGAAGGCGAAGAGCTGCACCATTTACATCCGGGGGACAGTTTCACCCTGGGGGAGCCCAGCGGGCATGTATTTCGTAACGACAGCCAGCGCCCATGTGAATACCTGGTGGCGGTTGTCAGGCAATAAGTTTTTTGTTGAGATGTTGGCTGCGGCCATTAAGTAGTAATGAAGAGGTTTTATGGAAATCAGGCATGATGATTTGAGCGGGAAAGACGTACAAGACTTGTTAACTCGGCATTTGCAGACCTGCGCATTGCATTCGCCGCCTGAAAATGTTTTTGCCCTGGATCTTGACAGCTTGCGTGCACCTGAGGTGACATTTTGGACCGTCTGGCAGCAGGAGGTTTTGCTTGGCTGCGGGGCATTAAAAGAAATCGCCCCGGGTCATGGTGAAATCAAATCCATGCATACTTGTCAGCACCAAAGGGGTAAAGGGGTTGCCGCTTGTATGGTGGAATTTATTATTAACGAAGCGATGAGACGGCATTATCAGCGCCTGAGTCTGGAAACCGGCTCTATGGCGGCTTTTGCACCTGCCCACAAGTTATATCAAAAATTTGGCTTCAGTGAATGTCCGCCCTTTGGTGATTACCGCCTTGATCCCCATAGTTTGTTTATGACGTTAAGGTTAGCGCGCTGAAGGGAGCTATAGGAGCAGGGTTATTAGGTTTGAGGTTTTACTGAAAAGAAGAGAGCAGGCCTGTTCATGCATATTCAGGTCTTGAAGGCAGGTCCTGTCTCTGCTTGGACTTACTTCGTACTAACCTGTGGTATTATTGAACTAAGGTAGCGGTTTTTTTGGAGGCAGGATGAAGATAGAATTCTGGTTTGATTTTGCCAGCAGCTATTCGTATCCGGCGGCGATGCAAATTGAAACTCTGGCCAAAAGAGAAAGCCTTGAAATATCCTGGCGGCCGTTTTTATTGGGGGCGATTTTTAACCGGCAGGGATGGCAGGACTCACCTTTTAACCTGTACCCGGCAAAAGGGGCTTATATGTGGCGGGATCTTGAACGTTTGTGTGACGAGTTAAATCTTGTTTTTACCCGCCCGAGCCAGTTTCCGCGAAATGGCCTGCTGGCGGCACGTGTGGCTTGTTTGTTTGAAGATGCTCCCTGGCTTGCGGATTTTATTCGGGCGGTTTATACGGCAAACTTCGCCGATGATCTGGATATTTCTTCTTCCCGGGTGATTGCCTCATGTCTGGAGGCTATCGGTGAGGATAGCGCAGGGATATTAAAAGCTGCGAATGCTCCGGCGGCAAAAGCCCGGTTGCGGGAGCAGACAGAGCAAGGCTATCAAAAGGGAATTTTTGGCGCTCCTTCATTTTTTGTCGGCGAAGAACTGTTTTGGGGAAATGACAGGTTGAGCAGTGCGCTTAACTGGGCTGTAAAAAACAAGCACTAATATAATCGCCGGTCAACGGTGTTGCCTTGAACGGCAATATCAGGCTTACCCTCTTGTTAATTCATCACAACTATTTACCCGGTGCAAACGGTTTTTGTAATTCGCTGTACTGCATTCATCTTTCACGTCGCGGTTATTGACTATAATTTAAATAATTAGTCAATAAATTGCTGCCAGGTGTTCGATGCTATCAGGTAGAACATTTGTTCATTATATCCGGGAGCATATTTGCTTTGATGTTCAAGAGGTTTTTGCTTATTAGTGCTAAAACAGCGGATGTCAGGTTAATCATTCGGCATTTTCATAGAAGAAGTTATTATGACAAAAATCAGACCTGTTTTTATTTTAGGCTCACCCAGATCAGGGACGACATTATTAAATTCAGTGTTTTTTTCCACTAAGAAGTTTGCCCTGTATCAGTCAGAAACCCATCTTATGGATAAATGTGCACCTGTCTATGGCCATTTATCCGATGCAAAAAATTACCAACGATTTCTTCAGGACTGGCTGGATTCAGTTAATTTTGAACGGGCAAATATTTCCAAAGAAAAATTTGTGAAAATGATCACTAAAAAGGACCGGCAAAGTTATGCCTGTTTTTTGAAGAAATTTATGGATCAGATTGCCATCAAGCAAGGGCTTGAGCATTGGGTGGACAGCACGCCGTCGAATGTTTTCCACATAGATGAAATTATTGCGACTTTCCCGGAGGCAAAAATAGTCCATGTTATCCGTGATGGCCGTGATGCCGCTCTTTCTATCAGAAAGTTGGGCTGGCACGGCTGTAAATCAGCGGATAAAACTCAATGCCTGCTTTATGCCGCCCTTAACTGGCAAGAGGCTGTAGTTCAGGGGCGTAAGGCCGGTAAACGCTACCCGGATCAGTATATGGAATTACATTATGAAACCCTGGTAAATGAGCCGGGCAAGACGCTTAGCCGTCTCAGCAGTTTCACAGGGATCAACTTTAGTGAGCAGCAGTTGCAGAACGTCAGGTTTGGTTCGCTCAAAACGGCGAACTCTGAAGTGATGTCGGCGCAGGAGTCGGCCAAAGGCGGGCTGATCAATACGGCTGTAGGGCGATGGAAAGAGCTGCTTAGCGATGAAGAAATAAAGCTGCTGACCGGGGCTATAGGTCATACACTTAAATCCCTTGGCTACCGGGAAGTCTCTGAGGTCAGGTCTGGTGTTCTTGAAAAAATCATGTTTTTTTACATAAAAAACAAGTTGAAAATCAACCGTTGGTTACGTTTAAACACCATTTTGGGCAGGTTGAGTGTTGGCCGTCTGTTATGCTCGAAAGATGTCCCTGTCAACACCAAGGAAACCAGTTACGGTGAATAATAAGGAGGCGTAGAGTCACTGAGAGGCGCTTTATTCCCGGCATTTTTATTTCGTGATAGCCTTATCCTTCATCGGTAATCTCCTTACTGATAATAATGCCGGCCCGCAGTAAAAAAAATACTCTAAATAATATGTCAAGCTTACGTGGGCTTTATGCCTTTTCCAGTACATTTGAGCTATATAGGTAACCAAGTGTAACCCGGGTACCGTTGGCAGGCGTATATGTACCGTTGAATATTTGCTGTTTGGCGATAAGGGCACTTCTTTTATAGCTTTTAGCTATTCTTTCTTTATTACGGATAGCCGGCGATGGTTAAATCGAATGAGCTTCGTTTTTATGAAGCGCTGGAAACTTTACTGTTTTTGGGCTCAACAGATAATGCCGACTTGTATAAGGCGTATCATGGCGTTTTACAGTGGCTGGATCATCAGGGAAACAGGCATCAGGCAATAGAAGTGATAGGGGAGCGCATTGCTTTACCCGGTTACGGCTATTTAGCTGATGAAGCGGTGTTAAATACCGAATACCGTAAGCGGGTACAGGCCTTACTATTGTTACTGGCCACCCGGCATAAAAAAAGCAGTGCGGAGCTTGAGCAAATAAGCAGGCGTTTGTGCTCGGGAGAACCGCGTATGGACATTGTGATGGCAGAACTTGCCGTCAATAATGGCGATATTGAAATGTCACTTCCCTGTCATTAACCGGGAAAAGATCCCTGGAGATGTTATTTATCCGGCCTCGAAAATTTCACTCACTGCCCTAGAATTAAAGACGGGTTAACGCGCAGGCAAAGGAGCGCAGATGCAAAGTCTTTATGGCATAGCACAGGCGAAATCGAGGGAAATAACAGCAGGGCGTTCTGTCTCGTCATATTCCCTGGCTTATGGCAAGAGAAATGGCAGGATCCGAGAAATCCTTCAAGCACCCGTCACACAGGCACAATCGCCGCATATTGCTTTGCAACAAACAGGGCAGAAAACGGTACAACAAGGGTCAACACCGGGAAAAACAGGCTCGTCAGCCGTTGCCGGGATTATTCAGCGCGATACCGGGGAAACTGCCGCGGTGATGGCTCGCGGCACCCGGTCGGGTTCGGGGTTACAGTTTTTCCCGGTAAACGTTACTGACACACAAGTGGGTCCGGTATCCATTGCCGGCGGCAGGCGCCATCGAAGAGCGAGCCGCTTAAATGTGATTATTGCCGCTAATATGACCCCCAGATTACTTAGCCGGGCATTATTACCCTTGTGGACCAGTGCCACGCCTTTTACCCCGGCGGGGGAAACATCACCTTTGCCCCTTGAGATGATTGACGAGGAAACCCTGGCAAAAGCTTTGCTGGTGTATAACCGCCGCTATTTGTCCCTGCCGGATATGCCTGCCTGGCAAGTAGGCTTACGCTTACCCCTGCCGGTGCAAATTGATGAAACAAGCGGGGTGGCGACGGTAAATCCGGGCGCAATCCGGTCTCTTGCCGCGACTTTTGATCAGGACTTAATTGCTTTGCTTGATAGCCGCACCGTGAGCAATACCGTGCCCTCAGCCGCGATGCTGACAGCCGAGGTCGATGCCTTTTTAAGCCGCAATATAACGGCGCAGCGCCGGGGCAGTAACCTTAGCGCCCGGGCGGAGAGAAATGTTCAGGCATTACGGCCTTTTATGGAAGCGGTATTTACCCGGGTCAACGCCGCTGACGGTTTTGCCCTGGCTCTTGCCTTTATGACAGATCAGGTTAACCGCACTATTTCCCTGATCGGCAGCCAGCAAGACGGCGCCGCCATCCTTAGCCTGATACAAAGGCGGTTAAATTCGGCCCCGGGGGATATTACCCCTGAGCAGCAAAGTCACCTGGATCGGGCTAATCGTATGCTTGCTCTGCTAAGCGGCGGAACCGTTGTTGCGCCTCCTGCAGCGCGGCGGCAGCGCCACAGGCGACGCAGGTTGGAAATGCGCCGCTCAATAGCCGGACGGCCATGCGCCTGCATGGTTTTTATTCATAACGATGAACGTAATGCCCGCCAAGCGGTAGAAGACCTGCACCGGGCCTGTCGTTATAACCTTGCAATTATCGACCGGGGCACGTTGCGCAGCCGGGAGATCAGTGTGCCCGGGCAAGGGACTACCGATCCCAATGAGTTATTTCCCGAGTCGGTCCAGACAGAATGCACCGGCAATGAAGCCGCCTGCCGTTTGTATGAAGCAAGCCATAACGACCGTCGGGCGATGCAAATTCAGTTTTTCCTGACCATGAAGCAATGCTCAAAAAATTTTTCCTTGCCGACCATTGCCCTGCACAATAACCGTAGCAGTGATACCGACGCTTTTCGTGGCGCAGGCTTGACCGAGCAGCAAAATGCTTCATTGACAGGTGGTGTTGAGCGGGAGACGGCAAGCGGTAGCACCAGCCGTGATGACTTGCGTAGCCGGTTGCAGGCAGTCAGCCCAGAGGTCAGGGGGCGCAGAAGGCCGGATTTTAGCCGGTTATTAAACTTAGGGGGCACTACCAATATTTTCCGCTGGTGCAATATGCCGGAAATCGTCTCCTGCTATGTCGGCGATCCCGAGCATCCGGATTTTGTTATCTGGACCACTACACGTGAGGATTTTAATGCTTTTAGCGGGCAAAATTTTAATGTGGTCTTGCAGGACAGGGCGGCAGGTGAGTCAGCCACCGATTTATCCACCTTGTACGTGCGTCTTGGCAGCAATCACCGATATATCAATATCGAAACTCCCCATAGCCGGCCAACCCGGTTGGATAGTGAAGCTGTACGCCGCGAAAATATGAACGCTATTACCGGGGCATTGCGGGCGCGTAATCTGCTTTGCTGTGATGAAACCTTGCTTGGCTCGGTGGCGGATATTCCCTGAGTGCTAATTTATTGAGCAGGCCTTAACCTGCTCAATTTTTGGAAAGTCGTTATCTGCGGTTATTAATCAGGTGCCAATAACCGCAGGGACTGGGGAAATTTATTTCGGATTCAATTCGTTAAATTTCGCCAGTTGCTCGGGGGTTGCCGGCAGCTGGTGTTTTTCTTTCCATTCGCTGTAAGGCATGCCGTAAACCTGTTCGCGGGCGGTGTCTATATCGATGTCGACACCGAGTTTTTCTGCTTCGGCCACCGTCCATTTGGAAAAGCAGTTGCGGCAAAAACCGGCTAAATTCATCAATTCGATATTCTGTACGTCTTTGCGGCTGTCCAGATGGGCCAATAAACGGCGAAAAACCGCCGCCTGTATTTGATCTTGTTTGTCCATGGTAACTCTCAACTCTTGTTAACCGGGTGAATGAAGCAGCGCCGTAGCGCTGACTTTGCTGTTTATTCGTTATCCTGTGCCGGCGGCTCAGGGCGTTTATAGCGGCGGATTTGTACTATCATGCCCATATAAGGGTGATCGAAATAATGGATCTCACCGCTGATCACCCGCCGGTTTTGCTTAAAATTAATGGCTTTTGGCAAGGTGCTTTCCTGTAAATCATTTCCCTGCGGCGCCAGTGCCTGTGTCGCCTGCTGCGCCAGCGTGGTATCCATGATATTAAAGTCGGCGGTGATATATAAGTAGTGGTTTACATGCACCTTAAAGAAGCCGTCGAGAAACCAGGGTTGTACCGGCGGCTCGGGGGCATTGGCCAGCATCAGCTGCTCGCTGAAATCTTCAATATTTTGCTCCAGCGGCATCTGTGGTTTATTCAGCTCGTCAAGTAAACTGGCATCGCTAAGCACACCGGCTGTTATGTTTTGACCTGTGTCATTTTGATTTTCCTGTGCTGAGACGTCTTCATCCAGGGTGTCGATTTGTGCAAGGATATCCCGGATTTGCAGGTTCAGCCTTTGCTCGAACATTTGTGTCGGATCTGCTTGCGCTGCAGGTGCTACAGCTGTTGTTAAGCCAGACTGGTTATCTTGACCTGCCAGTGTCTGAGCCAATATTTGCTCTTGCTCCCTGGACTCGGCCATGTCTTGTAGATATGACTCATGGGCGCCCTGGTAATGGGCTTGCAGGTTGTCGCCGGCAAATAAACGCAGCGGCACAGCGCGGCGCCGTGATACCGTGGGTTGTCGCCAGCCCAGATGCAATAGCGGCTTAAAGTTTTTACTGCGTCTGAGCTGGGTGACTATGCTGCGTAATTTCAGCGAGTCCTTGCTCAGTAAATAAGGCACAGACGAGTACTCATCTTCGATGCCGTCGATGCGCAGCGGCATTTGTGTGACGGTAAAACCGTTTAGGCTATATTCGCTATGATCTTGCTGATACTGGTCAAAAAGTGCTTGATCAAGCCGGCAAAGGCTGCGGGGAAGTGTTTGCGGCGAATAGTTAAACTGGATCGGAGAAAACTCCTGCTCGGCTAAATTAACCAACGCAGCTTGTTCCGGACTGAGTCCGGTGTCAAGCTCAGGGATTTCACCAAGTGGCTCATTGGTATTGATGGCCTCAGGTAAGGTTTCGCCAACTTGCTGCGCCATGTTGCTCTCAGTCCCTGGCTCATTGCCGGCCAGCTCGCTGGTGGCACTGCCGGTAAAATCCCGCTGTGATAGATTATCAGTACCCGGTTCGCTGATAGCGTTATTCTGGCTAAAGAGAGCTTCGTTTGTGCTTAAGGCCGGATTGTAAAAAGCCGGATCAGAAAAGTCATCGGCAAACGTTTGCTGTGGAGCAAACTCCGTTAGCTGAATTTGCTCCAGGGTTTTTGGGCTAAAGAACGCCTGGCGGCTGTCTGTTATCGCCTGACTGATCAGATCCTGTGCCGACTGCTCATCGCCACAGGTGGTAAGTTGCTGTTTTAAAGCGGCAATATCCGGGTTGAGATAAGGGGTCAGCAAATCCACCACTTTTTTATATTGTGGCAGTGGCTGGCTATCGGGGAAGTGCTCTTTTAATAAGGCCTTATCCGAAAGCTGGCTAAATAAAATGACTTCCATTTCAAACCAGCGCTGATTGCTCCCTTTGCTGGCCGCAAGGGCGCTGGCTGACATCAAAATAGCGCTGCCCAAGGCTAAAGCCCGGTTAAATTTCATTTATTATCTGACCCTTATCAACGGTTATCACGTCACTGTTAGCAGTTATGATAACAAAATTTATGGCTGATTTAATACGTTTTCGCATGTCGTTACATTATCAGGGTCTGTTTATCTTTGCCCGTGAATGATCTTTGTGGCGGTTTTTCCCTCTATCGGCGTTAGAAAAATGTCATGTAGAATAACTACAGGTCCATTTTTCTGCCTTGATATATGAAAAAACGGCTCAAAAATCTTCATCCCCTCTAAAGATAAACAGACCCTAGTGTTTTGCCAGGTCATTTATCATATTGGTGACCAGATCAAAACGGGATTTAGCGTCATCGGTCGGGTGTTTAAACTTGAGTTTATTGGCCCCTTCCATTTTATAAATCGCCGGTTGTTGCTGGATCAGGCCGATAATAAACATAGGATCGACCTTAGTATTATCGGTAAATTCGATAGCGCCTCCCGCCGGACCGGCTTCAAGCCGGGCGATACCGATTTTTTGTGCCTTTAAACGTAATTTTGCGATTTGTATCAGGTTTTTCGTGGCCTGGGGCAATAAGCCGAAACGGTCAATGAGCTCCACCTGGATTTCATCGAGCTGGTTTTTATTCTTACAGCTGGCGATACGCTTATAAAGGCTCAAGCGGATGCTGACATCAAAAATATAATCATCCGGCAGCAGGGCCGGCAGGCGTAAATCGATTTCCGTTTGCGAGGAGGTGACCTGGTTTAAGGTCGGCTCTTTGCCTTCTTTTAGGGCATCTACCGCCAGATCCAGCATTTCCATATAGAGGCTGAAACCTATCTGGCTCATCTGGCCGCTTTGATCTTCCCCGAGTAATTCACCGGCGCCGCGGATCTCTAAATCATGGGTGGCCAGGGTGAAACCTGCCCCGAGATCTTCGAGTGAAGCGATGGCTTCGAGACGCTTTTTCGCATCCTTGGTCATGCGTTTCTCATGCGGGGTTAATAAATAGGCATAGGCCTGGTGATGGGAGCGGCCGACCCGGCCCCTGAGTTGATGCAGTTGTGCCAGGCCTAAGTGATCCGCCCGGTCCATGATGATGGTATTGGCGCTGGGAATATCGATACCGGTTTCAATGATGGTGGTACATACCAGCACATTGTATCTCTGGTGGTAAAAATCACTCATGATGCGCTCAAGTTCACGCTCACGCATTTGCCCGTGGGCGATAATGATTTTTGCCTCCGGCATCAGGGTTTGCAGATCTGCGGCGGTTTTTTCTATGGTATCGACATTATTGTGCAGGAAATACACCTGGCCGCCGCGCAGGATTTCCCTCAAGACAGACTCGCGTATCAGGGCATCATCGCGCTGGCGGACAAAGGTTTTTACCGCCAGGCGTTTTGCCGGCGGCGTGGCGATAATGGATAAGTCGCGCATGCCGCCCATGGCCATATTTAAGGTTCTGGGGATCGGGGTGGCGGTCAGGGTCAGGATATCGACATTGCTGCGCAGTTGCTTGATTTTCTCTTTTTGCTTGACCCCGAACCTGTGTTCTTCATCGACGATAAGCAAACCTAAGTCTTTATAGGTGATGGAATTTTGCAGCAATTTATGGGTGCCGATCAAGATATCCACCTGGCCGGATTCGACCCGGGAGATCACCTCGTTTTGCTCTTTGGCGGATTTAAAGCGGGACAAGACTTCTATGGTGACCGGCCAGTTGGCAAAACGATCCCGGAAATTTTCGTAATGCTGCTGGGCCAGCAAAGTGGTCGGCACCAAAATGGCGACCTGTTTAGAATCATTGACGGCAACAAAGGCCGCCCTCATCGCCACTTCGGTTTTACCAAAACCGACGTCGCCGCACACCAGGCGGTCCATGGCCTTGGCCTGGAGCATATCGCTGATCACGGCATTGATGGCCTGCTCCTGATCTAAGGTTTCCTCAAAGCCGAAACTGTCGCTAAAGGCCTGGTAGTCCTTTTTATCGCGGTTAAATTTATAACCCTGGTTGCTGGCGCGCTTGGCGTAAATATCCAGCAATTCTGCCGCGACGTCGCGCACTTTCTCTGCGGCTTTTTTCTTGGCCTTGCTCCAGGCATCTGTGCCTAATTTATGCAGCGGTGCGCGGTCACCCTCGGCGCCGGAGTAGCGGCTGATGAGATGCAATGAGGCCACCGGGACATATAATTTGGCGTCGTTGGCATAACTGAGCATCAAAAATTCTGTGGTGATGCCGCCGGTTTCCAGTGTCTGTAAGCCCATATAGCGGCCAATGCCGTGTTCAAAATGTACTACCGCCTGACCGATAGAAAGTTCTGCCAGGTTTTTAAACAGGGCATCTGCCTGGACATCCTGCTGTTTGTTGCGGCGGCGGGTCTGCCTGACCCGGTCGCCGAGTAATTCCGCTTCGGTGATCAGGGCAATGGCTTCAGGGCCGTGTTTGCTTTTTTCGTCGCTCTGAAAAATAAAGCCGGTTGTTAGCGCATTTACCGTGATGCCCAGCCGGATATCGCTGTTAATGAAATCATCTATGCTGTCCACCAGCTGAGGTTTGATATTATCCCGGATAAGCAATTCCAGCACGCTTTCCCGGCGCCCCTGACTTTCGGCGACAAAGAGAATTTTATCCGGAGTATCTTTGGCGGCGATAAACTGATCCAGTAACTCAAACGGCTGCTTTAACTTATGGTTAACGCTTAAATCCGGCAAGACTTTGACATCAAAGTTGACGGTCGCGGCTTTTGCTTCATTGGCCTGTGTTTGTCCGCCGGCGGCATCGAGTTTGATGCGGTCAAAAGGCTTTAACGCGCTATAAAGCTCCTCACTGCCCAGGAACAACTGCTCCGGCGGCACCAGGGGGCGGGATCGGTCGTAACGCCTTTCTTCATAGCGATGCTTGATATCACCCCAGTGGTGGTTTAACGCCTGGTCGATATCGCCGTAAAGCATCACTAAGGTTTGTGCGGATAAATAGTCGCACAGGGTACTGGTTTGCTGAAAAAACAGCGGCAGATAATATTCTATGCCGGCAGGTAAAATGCCGCCGCTGACTTTATGGTAGACGGATTCTTTGTCTATGGTGCCGCTAAAAAGCTCCCGGTATTGGCTACGAAATAAATTGATGCCAGCCTGATCTATGGGGAATTCATGGGCGGGCAATAAGTTTATATCGTTTATTTTATCGCTGGAGCGCTGGCTGTCGGGATCAAATAAACGGATTTCATCTATTTCATCGTCAAAAAAGTCCAGGCGGAACGGACTGGTGCTGCCCATGGGAAATAAATCCAGGATGGCGCCGCGGGCGGAAAATTCACCGTGTTCCATTACCTGGTCGACATGGCGGTAGCCGCTGGCCTCCAGTTCTTGTCTGAGCTGGTGCAGATCTTTTTTATCGCCTTTTTTAATCACCAGGCTATTGGCATCCAGATACTGTTTCGGCGCCAGTCGCTGCATTAAGGTGGTAACCGGGACTATGACTATGCCTTGTTCCAGCCGGGACAGCTGATACAGGGTAGACAGTCGCTGGGAAATAATGTCCTGGTGGGGAGAAAAACTGTCATAGGGCAAGGTTTCCCAGTCGGGGAATAAACACACGGATAAACTGTTATCAAAGTTTAAACTCAGTAATTCCTGCTCCAGACGCAGTGCCGAGGGGGTATCATAAGTGATCAGCAATACCGGCGACCCCGCATTTTTCGCACCATGATAAATGGCCAGCGCGCTGCTGCTACCGACTAAGTTGCTCCATACTTTTTTATCGGCAAGATCACCGCGGCGTTTGGCGATGATTGGTTCGAAAATATTGCTTGTTTGACTCATGATTTCTCTTTAGTTGATAAAGGCTAATAATAAATGCCAGTTATATTGCCAGCTAATAAAAGCCCGTAGTAAAACCCAAGCTACAGCTTGCCAGCTGAGGTTAACTACCCAGGCTTAAAAAAACTTAAATAATACTGTTTGTTTATACAGTTTTAAAGTGTTATTTCTTCACCGTCATAAGTGAATATAAATTGCCGGGGGGAGCCAATAGTGTGATACATTTGGTCAATAACCCGGTTAAAGCCTGTTTTCTTTCACAAAAATGCTGTTGTTAGATTGCGGCATATTCTAATTAACTAAGAGGAAAAGTGCCAGCACCGGGACCGATTTTGAAAATGGCTTAAGAGCAAATAAACACAAAGCGGCGAATAAAAGAAAATAATAATAAAGGACATGACAATGAAGGGCATCGGGAGGCAGGGGATTAATATCTGTTTGCATCAGGAAATAGTAACAACCCCGGCGCAATTGCTGGAGATATTGTTGGATCACCCAAGATTAGGGCGCTTTTTTAAAGCCGGATTTGCCGTGGTTCAACCTGAGGATAAAGGACAAATCAGCGGCGGTAAAGGCTGTGTCCGCCAGGTGACCATAGGAAGGCAGCAATTCTTAGAGGAAATTATTTCAGCTTCACTTTCCGGTATTCGTTATCAAATTATAGGGCCCGGCCCGGTTTCTCAGCACCGGGGAGATATTGCTTTTGTCGACCAGGGCGGTTCAACCTTGGTTGAGTACCGGATCTGCTGTAACGGCCCGAAATGGATCCCGGATTTTATCGTTAAACATGTTATTGCGCGGGATATAAAATTTGCTTTAAGGCAATTGGCTACTTTTTTCTTACATAAGGCGGGTTGATACTCGTTTGGCGCAGGTTCCCGGTGAAAAGTTTTGTCTTTAAGTCGGAGCAGAAGAAAAATTAGAGCTAACCCTGGCTACTGAGACAGATATGCTAGATTAGGGTGGACTTAAATATTGAAAAGTAATAAGTTTTAATTAAGTGTTAGCTTATGCTTAGTGAATACTTGCATATCTGATCGGAAAAATGACAAGGAAGGCGTTATGGTGCATTTAATTTACACCAGTTCGGCAGTTGGCGTGCCGAACGAACAGGACTTGACCGAACTGTTGGAGCAGGCACGGGCAAGGAATATCAGGCAAAATATTACCGGTATGCTGTTATATGCCAATGGTACTTATATGCAGGTGTTGGAAGGAGATAGCCGGGATGTGCATGATATTTATGCTTCCATTAAAAAAGACCCCAGAAATACCAATGTATTGACCCTGGTAGAAGAAGTTATTCCCGCAAGAAGTTTTCCTGACTGGAGCATGGGCTTTCGAAATTTAACCGTATGTTCCCCGGAAGATTTGCCCGGATTTATTGATGTCCTCAATGAGCAGGCGAAGCACAAGATCGTCATCAAGGATGAAGGGATTTCGAAAAA
Source organism: Thalassomonas sp. RHCl1 (assembly GCF_947387555.1). Taxonomy (GTDB): domain Bacteria; phylum Pseudomonadota; class Gammaproteobacteria; order Enterobacterales; family Alteromonadaceae; genus Thalassomonas. Next base: position 117,970 of record NZ_CANDNZ010000012.1, on the reverse strand, counting down.
GTTGTTGGCTAATTTTGTTCAGTTAAACTATGAGCAGCCTACTAAACGTTTTTAATGTTTAAATAAATGGAAAAGGGACATGATACATTTAATTTATATCAGCTCGGCAACCAGCTGGCCGACGGAGCGGGATCTTACCGAGTTGCTGGAGCAGGCCAGGGCAAGGAATATCAGACAAAATATTACCGGCCTGCTGCTATATGGCAACGCAACTTATATGCAGGTATTAGAGGGAGAAGAAAAAGATGTGCATGAAATTTATAGTGCAATAAAAAAAGATCCAAGAAATAACAGTGTGGTTACCTTGCTTGAAGAAGAAATTACCGAAAGAGACTTTCCTGACTGGAGTATGGGCTTTAAAAATTTAACGACCTGTGCTCCCGAGGAATTAGCCGGATTTTCTGACATTTTCCAACAGGGGCTTGATAGAGAGGCGGTAATAAAGAGTGATAGGGTTGCGAAAAAATTATTATTAAATTTTGCCGTCAATGTTTAATACTGCTTGAAAACTTGGTAATTATCAGCAAGAAAGAAGTTAAGCCTTTTTTCGTTCCTGCTGTTCTCAAAGCCCCCCGCAGCCATTTGTGCCTTGCATGCGGGGGCGTTCAATTAGTTTGCATTATCCTGTTTTTTATAAACATCAAAATTAATGTCCCTGACATCGAGTATGCGCAAGGTGGTGAAGATGCTGAAAGCGCCGATCAGCTGGAAATACAAGCTGTTGAGGATAACTTCCAGGTACTCTAAATGAAAAACCGCTATGGTTTTTAATACCATCAGGTAAAGACTTAAGGCAATACTGATATAAAACATTGACCTGATCGTGAAGCCTATTTGTCTGTTCCTGTCCTGGTAGCTCTGGTAAGGGTCGAGTTTTTTACCGTATAGGTTCCAGTAAAGAATGCCGCCGAGGAGCAAATTACAAAGAATGGTTGCCGATATTCGCACAAGGGCATCACCGGAGCTAAATTCTTTGAGCAATAACTCCACCAGGATAAAGGCAAGATAGATGACGGCGGTGGCGATAACAAGTGCAGGGGATACAAAATCAAATAGGTGCCTTGGACTCAGCTCAGCCTTACGTGTGCTGCTGACGTTTGCTGCTCTCATTAATTTTACTTGTTTAAACCCGGATATTTCCATCAGGAAAAAGGGAATAAACTGGCACAGGCCGAAAAATATCGGTAAACCTTCGGCAACTTTTTTATTTGCCGGATGTTCGGCCGACAACATGGCGTAAAAAGCCAGCAGGACAAATCCCAAGACAAGTATCAGGTGGTTGATCGCCATGAAATTACGCAGCCCTTTTTCATAAGCTGCAAGGGGCTTAGGGTAGAGTTTGGGATAGCTTTTTGGCGGATAGTTATCAAACACAAAGCGGGTGCGCCGTTTAACTTTTTGAGGAAAATAGTACGAAATCAGCAAAATCTGGCTGATAAAGACCAGGAAAAATAAAAGATTGTCCAACATATTGCTTTCCTTAATTGTGGTTATTGTTCATTACCTGGCTAAAAGCGATTCTGATCTCAGAATCGGTAATGCCGCTGGCTTTCAGTTTGCTGACCGTTTCATTTAATGTTGTATGCAGCCATTCATTTAAATCCACCGTGCTGTTGGTTTTTGCCTCGGGGTGGATAAAGGTCCCGCGATAGCCCCGGGTTTGAATTACGCCGTCACGCTCCAATATACGATAGGCTTTGGCCACGGTTTTACTGTTCATCGTCAAATCATTTGCCAGTTGCCTGATAGACGGTAGGGCATCACCGGGGGCCAGCTTCTCCTGGTTTACCGCCTGTTTGACCTGGGTGACCAACTGGGTAAATAAGGGCACGGGATCGTCAATATCTATGCTTATTTCCATTATATCTCCTTGTTCCACATGTACCATGTGTTGTGATGGTACAACTGGTCTATTGAAAGATCAATCCTAAATTGAGGTGGATAATTATTTACAGAAAAAATATCACTGCCGAAAATGGCCAGTATCGGTAAAACCGTCCCGGTACACTGGCTCTATTGTTTATTTGTTATTTTTTATTTTCAGGAGTTGTTATGACCATAGACTTTCAGATCATCCCGGTTGATATCGAAGCGTTTCAGCCTGTGCTATCGCTAGCCCCCGAGGCATTGGCAAGTGCCCATGCAAAAGTGCTTGATGTCGATGAGCATCCGGGATATCCGTGCCGGGTATCGTTAATTGAGGCAAAAGTTGGCGAGCAGGTACTGGTGTTACCTTATAACCATCATGATGTCGATTCGCCATACCGGGCGAGCGGACCTGTTTTTGTTCGCTTAAATGCACAAACCCATCTGCCGGCAATCAATGAAATTCCCGAAGTGGTGCAACACAGGTTGCTTTCCCTCAGGGCATATAACAGTGAACATATGATGATAGACGCCATAGTCATACCGGGTCGTGAGCTAAAAGCGGCGATTGAGACTATGTTCGCCCGGGAGCAGGTCAACTATCTGCACATCCATAATGCCAACCCCGGCTGTTTCAGCTGCGCCGTGCAAAGAGTTAACCACAAGCAATAAGTTATTTTTGTCCCGGTTATTGGTGAGCCCGGAGAAATACCATTGACCGCAAAAATTAGTCAATCAGCCGCAAGCTATAGCTTTTTGCCCAAAAACTCGTCTATTATCTTGACCACTATAACTAGAAAAAAGACAAATTTATGAGTGAGTTGATAACAATAAACGGACAAGCGCATGAAATAGATGTCGACGGCGATATGCCTTTGCTGTGGTTCTTGCGTGATAAATTGGAATTTACCGGCACCAAATTCGGTTGCGGCAGCGGCTTGTGCGGCGCCTGTACCGTACATGTCGACGGCCAGGCCACCCGCTCCTGCATCACGCCTGTGGCTACATTGGCGGGAAAAAGTATTACCACCATAGAAGGTCTGTCAGAAAACGGCGATCACCCGCTGCAAAAAGCCTGGTTAAACAACAAGGTACCCCAGTGCGGATACTGCCAGGCTGGACAGATTATGAATGCCGCCAGCTTATTGGCCGTCAATGCTGCCCCCAGTGAAGAAGAAATCGATACCGCGATGCAGGGCAATATCTGCCGCTGCGGTACTTATCAGCGCATTAAAAAAGCCATCGGCGAAGCCGCACAAGAAATGCAAGAGGATGCCTGATATGAGCAAAGTCACGGATCTTGATAATAACGCGAAAAGCGGGCAGTTAAGCAGCAATAGACCAAACAGCGAACAACCCAGTAATGCCGGACGGCGCAGCTTTATGAAAATGGCCGGGGTTGCCGGCGGCGGTTTAGTATTAGGGGTCAGTTTACCCGGCTATGCCGGAAGCAAAACTGAAAAAATGGCCGGATTGGCAAGCGAGAGCACCTTTAACCCTAATGCCTTTATTCATTTAAGTGAAAATGGCGATACCCTGATCTACTGCGGCCGCTGTGAAATGGGGCAGGGGATCAGCACGGCATTGCCTTCGGCGGTAGCCGATGAAATGGAAGCCGACTGGTCGCGGGTGCGTGTCGAGCAGGCGGACGGCGATGAAGATAAATACGGCCCGCAGGCGACCGGCGGCTCCGCCAGTATTGTCCGTATGTACCAGCCGATGCGTGAAGCCGGTGCTGCGGCCAAAGCCATGCTGATTGGCGCGGCAGCCAAGGTATGGAAAACCAGTACCGATAATTGTTATGCACAGGCTCACTTTGTTTATAACAAACTCAATAAGCAAAAACTTGGCTATGGCGAGCTGGCCAGCTTGGCCGCCAATATGCCGGTACCTTCAAGTCCGGTATTAAAAAGCAAAGAGGAATTTCGCTATATCGGGCATGCCCTGCCAAGACATGATCAGGACGAGGTTGTGATCGGTAAGCGCATGTATGGCGTTGATACTAAACTTCCCGGATTGAAATATGCCGCCATTACCCATTGTCCCGTGCTTGGTGGTAAACTGAAAAGCCTGGATCAAAGCGAAGCCCTTAAAGTTAAAGGGGTACTGGGCGTAGTGGAGATTCCCCGCTTTGACGTGCCTTACGGCTCTATCGGCGGGGTTGCCGTGGTGGCGGATAATAGCTGGACCGCCCAGCAGGCACTGAAAAAGCTGAAAATCAGCTGGGACCTGGGAGAAAACCAGGTATATAACACTAAGGCCTATAAGCAGCAGCTGGTGGCGAATGTTGAAAAGCCGGCACAAGTGACCCACGAACGGGGCAGTGTCGAGCAGGCTTTTGCCAAGGCAAAACAAAAAGTCAGCGCTACCTATACCGGCGGCCACTTATCCCATTCACCGATGGAGCCCAATGCCAGTGTGGTTTGGGTACAGGATAACAGCTGTGAAGTGTGGGCGGCAACGCAAAGCCCGGCGGATATCCAGAAGGTGTTGGCACAGTATTTAAAACGCGAACCGAAAGACATTCTTGTCCATGTCACTATGTCGGGCGGCGCATTCGGCCGTAAGTTTAAATGTGATTATGTGCATGAAGCGGCGGTGATCTCCCAAAAAATGAAGATGCCCATTCAGCTGATCTGGTCGCGTGAAGAAGATATGCGCACCGGTTACTATCATTCCACCAGTGCCCAGCATATCGAGGCTTCCCTGGATGAAAACGGTAAGGTCACCGGCTGGCTGCACCGCGCTGCTTTCCCTTCTATCGGCTCGTTATTTAATCCGTCGCTGGATCGGGCGTCCAAGGGCAGTTTGGAAGATGTCGCCATGCATCCTTTTGCCATCGAAAATTTCCGCGCCGAAAGCGGCGAAGCCAAGGCCCATACCCGTATCGGCTGGTATCGTGCGGTTTATGCTATTTTCTACGGTTTTGCCTTTGGCACCTTTGCCGACGAACTGGCGGATAAGGCGGGTAAAAATACCTTTGATTTCCTGAACCAGCTTTATGACGACAGCAGCAATATCAACGACAGGCAAAAAGAGCGGGCGGCCCGCTCTAAAGGGGCACTGGCGCTGGCAGCGAAAAAAGCCGGTTGGGATCAGCGCGATAAACTGCCCAAGGGGCAGGGCATCGGCCTGGCGGTGCATTACAGCTTTAACTCTTATGTCGCCATGGCGGTACGTGTTGAAGTCAAGGGGGAAAATATCCGGGTACTTAAGGTGGATTGCGCCCTGGATTGCGGTCAGATCCTTAATGTCGACGGTGCTACCGCGCAAATGGAAGGAGCCGTGGTCATGGGCATGTCGCTGGCGCTCAGTACGGAAATCAGCTTTAAAGACGGCGCCGTAGTCAATTCCAACTTCCACGATTATCCTGTGATGCGTATTTCGGATATGCCGGAGGTTGCCGTGCATATGGTGGAATCGGATCACAAGCCCACGGGCTTAGGGGAACCCGGGGTGGCGCCGTTTGCGCCGGCATTGAGTAATGCTATCTTTGCCGCCTCAGGCAAACGCTACCGCGACTTGCCGATGAAACCTTTGTCGGTGTAACCTTATGCTTTGATAACGAAGCGTTCGGCAGCAAAAGCCAGCCAGCTAATGTTATTAGCTGGCTGGCTTTCTGTTTTTCAAGCGCATCATTTTATGGTTTAGCGGCAAAGCAGCACTGACGGTATTGCTAACCTTTAGTGCCTAACGGCAAGCTGATGGTGACGGTTACCCCGTCCGGCTCATGGTGATTGCTGGCGCTGATTTTTCCCTGATGGAACTCACAAATTAACCGGGCGATATATAAGCCCAGCCCTAAATGCGGCTGCTCCTGCCTTTTTGAAGACCTTACCGACACCATAGAATCAAACAAGCGCTCCTGCATCTGCTCTGGCAGCAATTCGCCGTTATTACTGACGGTTAATATCAGCTGGGATTTCTCCTCATTGATAGCAAGTTCAACCTGGTTATCCTGGGTAAATTCCACGGCATTGGCCACCACCTTATCCAGCAGTTGGGCAATATGTTCGGGGGAACCGAGAAAATGAAGTGTTTTAAGCGCTTCGCCGACGTTAATGTTAAAGCGGATATCCGGGTAGATTTGCTGATAGCCCTGGACACAGCCCTTGACTACCTGGATAAAATCAAAGTCCATTTTATCTGTGGTATGTAGCATCTGCTCGATGCGGGTGGCCTCACTCATATTGGTTAAGATCAGGTTGAGACGGTTGATCCCCGATTGCGCCCGGTCGATATAGGCCGAGGCATTTTCCGGCATGGCTTGCATCGACAGGTTTTCCAGCGAGGTCCTGACCACGGCAATCGGCGTTCTCAGTTCATGGGACAGGCGTGACGACATGTTTTCCAGGTAATGGTTATACTGGCTCAATCGGTTGACTGCCGTGGTAAAACTGCGCGACAAGTCGCCGATTTCATCATTGGTGTTTGACGGCGGCAGCGCCTGTTTGATGCGGCCATGCTCGTCGATAGCCTGCTCCGCCTGGTTCCTTAAGGTGCGGATACGGCTGGAAATACGCGAGGCAAACAGGAAAAACGCCACAGCACCGAGCAGCATGATGGCTAAAATCGAGCTGAATAATTTCTCCAGCGCCCGGTTTCTTAAGGTACGTATGCCGTTGGTGGTTTCTTCGACGATCACTGCTCCCTGTACCTGGTTGTTGATAAAGATAGGGTAGGCGGCGGATAAGATCACCGCCTGCTGATCCTGGGTCAGGCGCCATTGCGAAGTGGCTGCCCCTTTGAGGGCGCCGACGATATGTTTGCCGGTGAGGTTACTGGCATCATAAAGCTGGTCGATAAAATCGCTCGGTGGCCGGGTCAGTACCATGTAATACAGGGGAATGAGCCATTTTTGCTCCAGGCCCCGCCACCAGCTGGTGTTTTCGCCAGCGGCGCTTTTTTTATGCCAGACCCCGGCGGCCTGGCGGATATCGCCTGCGGTGGCCAGCACCCTGTGATGCTGATCCACCACCCAGATGCTGGAGTTGGTATAACGCATGCTGCGCACTATGCGTTCGATTTCCGGAGACGGCACTAACACAGTACCTAAGGTTTTGGCAAAGCGGGGATCGGCAGAGCCTACGGTATGGGTGACTTTTCCCTGTATCTGGTCGACATCGTGTATCGCAAAGGCGATCTTATCGCCGACCATAGACAGGGGCACGCGCAATTCTATGTTGTAACCCTGATCCGTTGTCAGCCATTGCCCCTGAATTTGCGGGGTGACTACGGGAATATTATTGTCCAGATCGGTAATGCGATAGGTATCGAGCCAGCCGGGTTTTTTATTACTAACCAGGTAGCGGCTGAATTTTCCCGCCTGGTCAACAAACGCCAGTTCCAGGTGATCATTGCGGTTGATATTGATCATATTTTTGTCGCGATACACCACTTTATCATCGGTGACATTAAAGAACAGGTACAGGTATTTGTCGTATTTGCCCAGGGTGGTTTTAAATGCCATGCTCAGCCCTGTGCCAGAGGAATCGCTCTCTTGCTGATAAAGCAGGTGATCCTGACCGTATTCATGGCCGCGGCTGGTGAAATTGGGCCAGTCGCGGTATTGGCCGTCGAGGCGGATGGGGTTTTTCAACTGATAGCCGTATAAGTCCCGGCCTTGTTCCACGCTGGGTAAAAAGCTGGCGTGGTTGTTAAATAAGTTAGGCCGGTCGTGCAAGGTGGTGGCCAGGGCGCGCGCCGTACCCACCAGGGTTTGCTCCTGGCCGTAGCGTAAATATTTCTCCATTTCCCAGACATATTGATAACCGAACCAGGGGATGGAAAACAAAAAAGTCGATAATAAAAACAGTTTACTGCGCAGGCCAAAACGGATCGGCAATGATAAAGCCATTAACTCTCTTCCGTACCTGTTGGCCCTTTACCCGTATTCTGGGGCTCATTCCAGCGATAACCCATGCCGTAGACGGTTTCGATACAGTCAAACTCGCTGTCGATACGCATAAATTTTTTACGGATGCGCTTGATATGGGAGGTAATGGTGCTGTCGTCGACGTAAATTTTCGAGTCCTGCATCAGCTGCTGGCGGTTTTTGACATGCCCCGGGTGTTTGGCCAGGGCAAAGACCATCCAGAATTCGGTCACGGTCAGGTCGACGGTTTGTTGCTGCCAGGCGATCGTCATGCGCTGGCTGTCGATGCTCAGCGGACCTGAGACTAGCATATGCTCTTGCTGGGTCGGTTGATCTAACGCGTCCTGGCGGCGGAACAGGGCGGCAATGCGGGCGCTTAAATGGGGCAAACTGATGTCTTTGGTTAAATAGTCGTCCGCGCCCATGCGCAAGCCGGAGACGGTATCAAAGTCGTTATCCCGGGCGGTCAGGAAAATAATCGGCAAGGTTTTCGATAAGGTTCTCAGCCACTGGCACAGGGTAAAGCCGCCGTCATACTCCTGCTCCAGGCCGATATCTAAAATAACTAAGTGGGGCAGGCGCAAGTTAAAGGCCGCGGTGGCACTTTCGCGGTTTTCATAGGTTTGTACCTGGTAGCCCTGGGTGCGCAGGACATCGGCATAGTTTTCCCGGATCGCCGCTTCATCTTCTACTATGGCTATACGTTTGCTCATGGTGTTCTCTTTCTTTCACTGCTGGGCATCTTATGGGGCCACTATAACGAAAAATATTCGTTACTGCGCTGTTTTATTGAAATTGCCATTTTGTTGCCACATTTTCCCGGCAAATTGCCTTTTTTGCGTCCGAGTAGTGCCGTTTTTACCTTGTTTAATAGGAGTCATCAAGCAAAGAGCTAATGCAACTAACATGACTGCAACGAACAGGGGATACCATGATGAACAACACTACATTTTCAGCTTCAAACAGCAACTTGGACAAAAAAGCCGGCGGTAAAGTAAAAATGATCAATATGCTGCTTATCGGCGCTTTAAGCTGCGCACCTTTAGTGAGCGCAAACAGTTTTGCCACCGATATGAAAACCCAGGAGGAATTACAGGCGTCGGCTAAAGTACGTGAAGAAGTGGGCTTAGGCACCGGCATGGTGTTAGGGGCGATATTTGGCGGTCCGGCGGGGGCTTTTGTGACTGGTATTGCCGGTACTTTTATCGCTAAAAACATCAATGCCACCGAGGAAGTGGATCAGCTTGAACTGGCCTTAATGGAGCAGGAGCAAGAGCAGGAACATAGTCTGATGGCCCTTAACCGTAAGCTTGAACTGGCAGAGCAGGCCTATCAGGCAGAGTTATTGGCGCTGCAGCAAAGCTATCAGGCAACCGGGCAGCTGCAGGCGGAGAACCTGTTAATGAGCCTGCAGTTTTCGACCGGCTCCAGCGACATCGCCCCGCACTATCAGGAGCAAATTGCGGCGTTGGCGAATTTGCTCAAACGCTCGCCGGCCTTGTCGATAGATCTTTCCGGTTATACCGATTTACAAGGGGATGAGACCTTGAATCATAACTTGTCCGTTGCCCGGGTGGATTCGGTTAAAAATGCCCTGGTAGCCCAAGGGGTTGCCGGTCGCCGCATCCAAACTTATGCCCACGGTGAAAATGCGCCTGTGGTGGCCAATGCCGAAAAAGAAGTCAGCTTTTATGATCGCCGTGTGGTGGTGAAGTTACATCAAAACCTGGAGCAAACCGCAAAGAACTAATCTCTGTGACAAAGTAAGCTAACAATCAGGATAGTAAGGAGGTGAGGCTGTGTATCCTCAGAGGATATACTAATAATAAAGTTAACAACATTTTTCTTAAATAAAGTACCTAAAGCAAACTGTTAAAGTAAAGAAAGACAATAAGTGAAAGCCGGGTTTTGAGGAGAGAGCAAAGCCCGGTTTTATTGTATGTTTGCTATCACAGCTTGCTATAACAGTTCTCTATAACAGCTCTCTATTAAAGTAAAATAATAAAGTAAAGGAAACTATTTTGTCCCAGTCCCGATTGGCCCCGTTATGTTTTATTACCGCCATCAGCGCAATGGCCGCAACCACTAGCTGCCAGGCGAAAGCTGCTGCTGAGCTTCCCTGTAATGATCCTGAAAACCAGTGCACTTTTGTGTTGCTTAGCCAGAGCAACTTAGCTTCGAAAACAAAAGACCATGATGCGCTGCTAAAGGTTAATCCGGGCAGGGCGGCACAAGCCCGGTCGCCTTATTCCACCTTTAAAATTGCCAATTCGATGATAGCGCTGGAAACCGGTACGGTGACGAGTATTTACCAGCCACTGCGTTATGATAAGGCAAAATATCCCCTTCAGGTCTGGTGGCCAAAAAGCTGGCAGCAAGCACATAACCTAAAAAGCGCCTTTAAACATTCCGTGGTACCTGTTTACCGTCAACTGGCGGGGGAAATCGGCGCGGCAAAAATGGCGGCTTATATGCAAAAGTTTCAATACGGCAACCTGGATATCAGCTCGGGCTTAGATAACTTCTGGCTAAACGGCAGTTTGAAAATATCCGCCATCGAGCAGGTGCATTTTTTACGGGCCCTTAAAAATAATGACTTTGCCTTATCCCAGGCAAGTATCGGTAAATTAAAAGATCTGATGTTCGTTGAAGAAGGGCCACGTTATCAGCTTTTTGCTAAGACCGGCACCGGCTCGATAGGCAAACAGCAATATATTGCCTGGTATGTCGGTTTTGTTGAAAACAATAACGGCACTTTTTATTTTGCCTTTCATGTTGAAGGCAAAACCTTTGCCGAGGTCCAGCAAAAGCGGCCGGCATTGGCGAGGGCACATTTAAAGGCTTTGGATATTATTTAGTCTCTGGTGATAACGGCAAGTACCAAGGACCGGTTAATTAATCTCACGCCAGTAAAGAATACGGTCGTTTCCGCGGTACTGGCCAAAGCTGGCCAGGCCTTGGGGATTGTTATCATGATTGGTGTCGCTGTCCCAGTCATATTTCAACCAATCCGGGGTAACATCATTGCCGCCGCCGTAGATATAATAGGTATTACCGACATTCTCTGCGCCGGGGGCGGTGAGCATCAAGGGGGTGATGCTGTTGCTGCCGTTAATGAAAGTTCCGCTGCCTGAGGATATGCCCGGACTTGTGGCCAGAGCCGGGTTCAAGCCTGTAGTATCAAAGGCATAGTTATTAAGGGTTTCTCCGTTATAAGCTGTGCAGCTGTCATCTTCATTGGTGATAAAACCTGTGCCATTCCAGTATTGCACCGACATCACCATCGGCAGATCTGAGGTTTCCGGACCAAAGTTATTTTCAACAAACCAGCGGCCAAAGCGTATGTTTGCGCTGCCGCTGAGTTGTTTGGCGTTGCAATCGGTGGCCGGGTTTGTGTCAGTGGTACAAGTATCATTGGTATCGACGCGCATATCCAGGCCGGTAAGCAAAGAGACCGGCGTTGGCGTCTCGCCGTCATCCACACTGATGCCAAATAGCAGAACTTCAAACGGGCCATCGGGATCGACAGCAGCACGGCTAAAATTGCCTTTGACGTCTTCCAGGGTATAAACCCCTTCAACCCAGTTACTGGAAAAACCGGATAAACGTGATGATAAATCCTCGCCGTCGTTATTGTTCTCCAACGCCAGGCTGATACCGGCTTTGGCATAATCTTGAGCATTATCTACATGGTCAAAGTAGTTTTTGGTGACTTCTCCCGCCTGGTTTAAGGCCTGCAGCTGATAGCTGATTTCCAGTTCACTCTGGTCCATATACACGAAGTTATCCGGATCGCCTGCGCCGCACCAGCCTGAAACCTGGGAGCTGAAGAGGGTAAAATGATCGGGGACAAATCGGCCGATATCCAGGGCGGCGCCAGGTACCGTCAGGCTGCCGTCGCCATAGGCGTTGTCCTGTATATCCAGGTTAAGTAAACCGACATCTGAATACTTGGCACTGCTAAAGCTGGAGTTGCCGGCAGAAAAACTACTTAAGGTGACATCGACAAAGGCCGGTGTCAGGGAGCTTGGCAGACTATTACTGGCGGCATAGGTAAAATTACCTTCATTGCTGCCTGAGGTGGGGCCGGTTCTTTGCAACATTAATTGTATTTGCCCGGGGGTATAGTTTTGGGTTGTGTTGCCGTCGGCATTGACGGCGGTGACGTCAAAATCAAAATCGGCGCCGGCCTGGTGTACGGGGCTTGCGTCAACTGTGGTGGCATCCAGGTTGCTGCCATCGGCCTGTGCGTTTAACTTGAGGGCATCGGGTCTGACCCAGAAGCTGTTGCTGGCGCCGGTAATATCGGTGCCGCCGTTGCTATAACTGGCTTGCAGACGTATTTGCCCGGCATCTTTATAGTTAGGTTTGGGAATTATGGCTTGAGCATCGGCATCAAATACCAAATCTACCGCGGTAAAACCTGGGTATTTAGCCAGGCTGGTGGCATCTTCATCTAAAGTAAATAACAAGCCGCTGGTGCCTGTTGGCGCGATATTTTCCTGGGCTAAGTCTATGGTCACGGTTTTACTGACAAAGGTATCGTCGCTGATGCAGAAAAATCCGGCGCCGGCACGTTTAGACTTAGTGGCGGTGAGAATAATATCGGTAAATTCTACCCCTGCTACCTGGTTGGTTATTTCGGAAAACGAGAATTCGGCATCGGTGAAGGTGATTTCACAGTTGGCATAAGAACATTCGATATCATCTGTGGCAGTGGGACTGACATTATCCAGTGAAAAAGAGACGGTTTCGGCAATGGCATAGGTAAAGTCAAAGGTGCTGGTGCCCTGGAAGGTGAGGGTGTCGGCGATTTTCTTGGTGCCGACGTAGACATCCATAGTGACGTTCTGTGTACTTAACACCGAGCAGTCGGCCACTTCACAGGCATTAATGGTGACCTCTTCATCGGCGCAGGTTAATCCCTGGTTATTATGGATAATTTGATAATGGTGAATATCTGCAACAGTTTCACAGAGTCCGTCAAGGGTCAAACCGGCAATACCTTCATGGTTGACGGATGCCGAGTTTTTAATTTCCAGGGTGCCGTTTGCCGATATCGCCCCGGTATGGACGGCGTTATTTTGAATGTGCACATCCTGACCGGCGCCATAGAGCACCGCCTTTACCTGTGCATCTCCTTTTAAGTGGATTTGTTCATAACCGATAAATACCAGGTTTCGGGCAACGCCGTTGACATTCACCAGGCTGTTGTTTTCGATGTCGAAATGTTGGTTGACATAAATAATCACCGGACCATTGACTATCACCTGGCTGGAATTGAATATTTCGAGAAAGTCGAACCAATATGTGCCGGCATTGAGGGTAATAACGGAATTGTTGTGAAACAAACCGGTGGTAATTTTATAGTCGGTTGGCGAAGACAAAAAAGTGACATTGGCATTACTGGTTAAACTGAGCTGATCAATTTCAGTCATATCGTAATCGCCACCCGGGCCTATGGTGGAGGTGCCGGCGGACAAAGCTATATCTGTGGTGGTTGAGGTGGTTTCAAATGCCGGCAGGGTCAGGGCCGGGGCGGTTGTGCTGGAAATAGTGCAATCTGTGCTGCCGCAGGTATCGTGGCTGGCATCGGTTTCATCGGTCAGAGAGGGAAAGGCGAACAGGTTATCGGCATCCCCCAATACTTGGCCATTGTTTTTAAATTTTAATAAACTGCCGACATCATGTCCCTGTACCGTGTTGGGGAAATAGGCCGCGCAGACGTTGCTGCAGCCGGTTGAAGAAAAACTGATATCGCAACTGTTGCCGCCACCGCTGTCGCATTCAAGTGCATTGGTCGGGGTGATGCTCGGGTTGGCCACCGAGAGCGTCAGGACTTCTGCCGTGGTATGGTCGAACGTAAAGCTGGTGCTGCCGGTAAAGGTTGTTGTCGTTTTGGTTATGCTGTTTGCCTGAAAGTCTAAGGTGACGGCATCTGTGCTTAAACTTGAGCAGCCGCCGTCGAGACAGGCCTTAATGGTAACCGTTTCAGCTTCGCAGACGGAGCCGCTGCCGTCGTGAGTGATTTGATAATGATCTATGGTCACTGCTGCCTGATCACAAAAGCCCTGGGAGTCGAGACTATTCAAATCCGATGGCGTATAGGTAAAGCTACTGTTCTCTTTGAGAATGACATCTTTTTTGGCTGCTATGCCGCCATCTATCTCTGAGTCTTTTTCTATGGTCAGTTCATTGCCTTTGACATAAATAAAAGCATTGATCCTGGCATTTTCCTCTATTTTTAATTTGCCCTTGAACACCAGTAAGACATTGGCGGGATCGCCTCCCTGATTGATTTTTACCCCTTTTTTTAGCACAACATCGTTATCTTTAAAATAGAGCACCGCCGTGCCGTTAGCGGTGCCGTTATAGGTGACGGTGGAATTGTCCCCCAGGCCCCAGCCGTTATAATCGGTAACCCCGTCTGATATGGTACTGCCATTAAAGTCGCCGCCGTTACTGATGCTTTTTAAAGTTACTTCGGTAAAGCTGGCGGCGCTGCAGCTACTACCGTTACAGGTGACACCGGTTTCCGTACTCAGACTGCCCTTTACCGCGAAGCTTTGCGGACCCGGGAATACATCGGTGCAGTCGGTAGCCTGGGTAATAAACACGGGAAATAAACAAAGAATAAAAAAGAGTAACAGGCGAAATGACATTCTTTCCTTCCTTGTGGCTTAATGGCTAATGTTAATTTTTTAAATGAGTTGACGTTTTTGCTTACCAGCTTATTTGAGTATGGTGGTAAATGAGGGGAAGACCAATAAATCTTGAAATTTCCACTGCTTATCAAGAAATTTCATTCGCAAGTGGTAAAGGGAAGTTAATAGTTGGGAGGGAAGTTACCGGACAAAGCCCGGTAACCGGGAGAGTTAATCTACCTCGCGCCAGTAGAGAATACGGTCATTACCGTGATACTGGCCGAAACTGGCCAGGCCTTTGGGATTATCGTCATAGGGGCCGTCAAAATCTCCGTCCTCGTTGTCCCAGTCATATTTTAACCAGTCAGGGGTGATATTATTGCTGCCGCCGTAGATATAATAGGTGTGGCCGACATTGCCGGCGCCGGGGGCGGTCAGCATCAACGGGCTATGGCTGTTGCTGCCGTTAATGAAAGTGCCTGTGCCTGTGGTGGCTGCTATGCCGGGATCATCCGCCAGGGCCGGATTAAGGTTGCTGTTGTCAAAGGCATAATTATTGACGGTTTCGCCGTTGTAGGTGGTACAGCTGTCATCAAGATTAGTGACGAAGCTGCTGCCGTTCCAGTATTGCAGCGACATCACCATAGGCAGGTTGGTGGTTTCCGGGCCAAAGTTATTTTCGATATACCAGCGGCCATAAAGCAGTTTAGCGCTACCGGAGAGTTGGATAGCATTACAGTCGGTTATCGGGTCTTCATCCCGGGTGCATGGGCCTGCTTCTGTTGCCAGCATATCGAAAGGCTCGGCCAATACAGGTCCGTCTTCATCTGTCAGGGTTAAGCCTAATTGCAGCAATTCAAAAGGCCCGTCGACCGCGGCGGCAGGTGTGCTGATTCTTGGAAAAGCAGCTGTGGTATTTGCCGGTTGATAGCTGCCTTCAATCCAGCTGCCGCTAAAAGCCGAGATCCTGGCAGGGAAACTTTCACCGTCACCGCTGTTATTATTTTCTGCCACCAGGGTTACACTGGCTCTGGCATAATCTTGATCGGGATCGGCATGGTCGAAATAGTTTTTTGTTATTTCCCCGGCTTTATTGCGTGCTTCAAGTGCATAATCCACATGCAGTTGGGCTTGGTCCATATAGGTGAATTTGGTGCTGGTGCTGCCGCACCAACCCGAGATTTCTGCAGGGTTATCCACCAGGGTGAAATGATCGGGAATAAAGCGGCCTATGGCTATGGCGTCGGCGGGCACCGTTATATTACTGTTGCCATAGTTGCTGTCCTGCACATCCAGATTAATAAGTCCGACCTCGGAGTAACTGGCCTGATCATAACTTGAGCTGCCGGAGATAAAACTGCTTAAAGTGACGTCTTTAAAACTGGCGGTCAGTGCGGATGTGATCTGCTCCCCCTCTGCATAGGTTAAGTTGCCTTCGTTGCTACCGCTGCTGGGAGCGGTTCTGGTCAGTTTGAGCTGTAGTTGACCGGGGGAGTAGTTCTCTGTGTTATCGCCTGAGGCATTGACCGCAGTAACTTTAAGATCAAAGGCGTTTCCGGCTTTATGGGTAGGGCTGGCTGTGACAGCAGTGGCATCTATATCTGTGTCATTGGCCTGTGCGCTGAGTTTGAGCATACTCGGGCTGACCCAGAAACGGTTGCTGATGCCGGTGATATTTCCGCCGGTAGCAGTGTCAAAACTGGCACGTAATTGTATTTCGCCGGCATCGAGGTAATTGGGCTTGCTGAGTGTGGCATAACTGTTGAGAAATTTCAGCGATACCGCTCTGGAACCGGGGTATTTTTGCAAGGCTGTGTCATCGTCCCCGATAAAGAATTCCAGTCCTGAAGTCCCTGAAGGGGTGATATTTTCCTGTGCAAGATCTATGTCTATGGTCGCATCATTAAAATCCAGGTTGGGATCACAGGATACGCCGCCGTTACCGTCATCACCGGCCCGTACGGCTTGCAGGGTGATATCCGAAAAAGGCACGCCCGCCACCTGGTTGTTTATGGCGGAAAAAACAAAACCGGCATCAGCAAAGGTGACTTGACAGTCGGCTGCAGAGCAGAGCAGGTCATTAGCAGTTCCCGGTATGGTATTGTCCAGCGACAAGGTTACCGTACCCGGGGTTAGGTGTTGTAAATTAACCGTAGTGCTGCCTAAAAAGCTGACGGGGGTGACCACATTATCAACAAGAAAATCTAAGCTGACATTCTGATTGCTAAGGGTTGTACAATCGCTAACGTCACAGGCCCTGATGGTGATTTCTTCTGTCTTACAGGTCAAACCCCGGTCGTTATGGATGATTTCATAATGGTGCACCTGAGTGACGGTTTGTTCGCAAAAGTCTGCGGCATCTATATTATTGACATAGGCGGGAGAAAAGTTGTAGTTACCGTTATCGCTTACCGACAAAGCGCCGCCAACCGCAAGCCCTCCGTTATAGGTGATGTTATTATGTAACGAAGCGCTGCCCGACACATAGATGTTGCCGTTTATTTGCGTATTTTGCGCGATAGTTAAACTTCCTGAAACAACAATTAATACATTGGCCGGATCCCCGCCGACATTCAGTTGAGTGCCTTCGGGTATGCTCAGCCCCCCGACAAAATAAAGTACGGCCGTGCCTGAGCCGTTAAAGGTGATTTCACCATTAGCGGGCAGGGTCCAGTTATTATATTTAGTCGCTCCACTACTTATCTCGGTAGCGTTAAAATTATTGGGGCGGCCAGACAGGGAAGGTGGTGGTGTTGTGCTAAAACTGCTGGGGGTGTCACAACTGCCGTTATTACAGACATTAGTGTTGTTAATGGTTGAAGCGCCGTTTACAGAAAATGATTCATCAGATGTGAAGACAGCGGAACACTCGGTAGCCATTGCGCCAGATAAGGGCATGAGGAAAAGAATAAAAAAAAGTAACAAACGGGAAGACATTTATTTATCCTGGATCTGTATCGGGTCGCAAATCTTGTTAATTCAGTGTGCTTTATGGTTAAAGTGAAGGCTGAAATAAAACAAAATCAATTAAAGTAATAACTCTTCAATTAGGTAACCTACCATAAAAACAAAGACTTCTCCAAGCTTCTGGCATCAAGGTATCGCGTTGTTGCCCCAATCTTTATCCTGATAGCATTTTAGTTAATGCCGTCCTTAAATACTGGCTGTATAGCTTATTGCCGGCACTGAATGTTTGCCGACCAAGTTAACTATTTTCAAAAGATAAAAGTAAGAAAATTCAGTGGCTTGCTCTGCTGTGTTGAATTTCCTGAGATTTTAATCGCTTTCGGGTGAGTGATTTACTCTCTAAGTTGCACTTTTAATGAGGGACATGGTGGCTTGTTCAGGCAAGGGGATTTATATCGCCAATTTTCCGGAACAAGCGGCCATGATGTTATGCAAACAAGCTTTGAGATTACATACAAAGATAAGTATCCACTGAAATAAGCCGGAAATTTTCTTGCTCTAAGCCGGGCCTTGATTGAGCGGTAAAAGAGGCAGAGACGAAGAGCAGGGCAAATCGCATATTTTAGTTTGTACGAAGATTTACGTACATCACGCTGATACTTGTCTACACTATCTAAGCTCATATCTGACAACACTAAGGAGGAAGCGCGCTGTTTCATTTACGTTTGTTGCTAACGTGCATGAACCGGCAAAAACTAACGAAATTTTCTCGGGCTCTGGCGGAATAAAACCACCAAAAGTGGTGGGAATATGGGCTGTCCGCCGCAAAAGAACACGCTACAAAACTGCACATGTCGGCAAACTGATAATGTAAGGAGGTTTTGCCATGACTAGACTCATTAGAGCCATATTCGCGGCGATAATGCTAACGACCAGCGCGTTAGCAACTGCGATACCGATAACCTTTGATACCCTTTCTGATCTGGAAGCTGTGACGACCCAGTATCCCGGGCTTACTTTTTCCGGAGCAACGGTTTTGACCGCAGGCATCTCATTGAACGAGTTTGAGTTTCCGCCTGTATCCGGAGATAATGTCGTCTTTGACCAATTCGGCCTGATTGAGGTTTTGTTTGATACGCCGGTATTCAGTGTCTCGGGGTTATTTACCTATAGCGTGGGGCTGAGTGCGGCAGCGTTTGATTTGAGCAATTCGCTGCTTGATACCGACACCTCAAGTTTTTTCAATAATATGGCACTTAGCGGTGAGGCCGGATCTTCACCGAATGAACTGTTGTCGCTAAGCTCTGCCTTGGGCATTTCTCGGGTGATTTTTGAAGGCGATCCTTTTGGGGGATCTTTTACCCTGGATCAGTTTGACTTTACTCCCTTAGATACCTCTGTGCCTGAGCCATCGGTATTGCTCATTACCCTGATCGCCTTGTTAATACTCGTTGTGATGCGCGCTAAACGGGTCAGGTACCACAAGGTAAAGTTCATGCTGGCGTTTGGCCTTGCTGTGTTAACGACAGCGCCGTCTTACGCCGTGCAGCGGGTTGAATCCGTTGTCGCCACCCCGGCGTTGGTGTTTGTTGATACGCCAACCACGGTCAGGTTTGCGGCCAGGGTCGCGCCGGATGATAATTTGATCCCGGCAAGTGTCCGTTTGTTGCAGGTGCAGGAAGACGGCAGGCTGGCGGTTGCCGCCACTATGTTTGATGACGGCAGTAACGGCGACAGCACTGCGGGGGATTTGGTTTTCACCACTGAACTTGACGTGTTGGTGTCAAGCCCGAGTGTACTGAGATACCGGGTTTCTGTTGCTTACCGTGGCACCATGCGGCGAACCCAGTCTGAGTTGGTGTTGGTGCGCACGGATCTTGAACCTTTCTTCAGCCCGACCCCGGATGACAAACTTGTCAGCAGTGAAGGGGCGGAGTTTGCTGTCGACGAGGTACTGGTGTCCCTTATTGACGGCGAGGATATAACAACAGCCGAAAGCCTGGCGGCAAGCCAGTCGGGAGAAGTGGTAGGTTTTGCACCGACCGCTAACCTGTATCAGCTGAGGGTGCCCACGTTGACCATAGAAGCACTTGATCTCATTATTGATGCTTTGCTGATTGATCCCAGGGTGGTCCTGGCGATACGCAATTACACCACAGACTCGGTACTTGAACCTACTGCCGCGGGCAACGATGCACAGGCCTTGCCGGCAGCAGATAAAAGTGCTTACGAGCAAATCAGGGCCTCTGATGCCTGGGATCTTTTATTCGATGCCAAACATAAGTTTTCGCCTGTGGTGGTAGGGGTGCTCGATCGGGGCTTTCAGCGGCATGGTGAATTTGATGGTGTGGCATTTACCGGCGGTTCAACCCGCAATGATGCCGGCTGGGCGGCCCGGGCCGGGTGTAGTACCGGTAGCAAAGATCATGGTACGGCCGTTGCCGGGGTCATAGGGGCCGGTAATAAAGCCGGTGGCGGCGGTGCGTTTCAAACCAACGGCATACTCGGGGGAGTCACCGATAATTCGGCCGACGGCTCAAGTGTGCCGTACAAACTTGATACCCGGCGACTGGGCTCTACTTTAATAGCGAACCAGACACTGATTTCACGTATGGTCAACGCCGGTGCCAAAGTTATCAATATGAGTTTTGGCGGTTCACGTAAAAGCGCATTGCCGGTAGATACTGTGATTGTCTTTCTTAATCCGGGAGCGCCTGCGGGTACGGCAGCTGCCCTGGCGACCTTAGTGGGCGGGGCTGTGCTTCGTTCAAGCGGTACACGCATCAAGTTGCGGGTGAACGCAGCCAATGAAGCGCAGACGCTGGTGCATGTGGCAACGCTACAGGCACAGGCGACGGTTGCCAGCGCAAAAACCGAGCGGCAATGTTTCGGTGCCTCTGATGCCACCTTCACCGCACTGACAAACTTTTACCGCGGCCGGTTTAACGCGCATCCCGATGTGATGTTTGTGCTCTCTGCCGGTAACAGTTCACTTGCGGTTGCCGACTCTTATCCTTCCAACATCAATGCCGATAATGTCTTGACCGTGGGGGCGACGGATGCATCGGCCGATCCGGACACCGCAGCTGCGGCCAGCTTTACCAATACCGGGGCAGGTGTTGATATTGCGGCCCCCGGGGTATCGGTTTATGCACCAACGGACTTTACCGCCCCGCTCGATGCCGCAGATTACCGGCGGGTTAATGGCACCTCTTTTTCTTCACCGTTAACGGCGGGCTCGCTCGGGCTTATGCTGGCAACCGATGGTGCGCTGGAGCTGAAACAGTTAAGAAAAATTCTGCTGGCAACGGCTACCAAGAATGCAGGAGTGAACACCATCAGCGGCAAGATAGTGGACCTGGGGGCGGCGATTAAATTTTTGCTGGTGCCGGTTGATGTCTTTATGGTGGTTGATACTTCCGGCAGTTTCGGCGATGACCTGGCTTCTTTTCGCGCTGAGGCGACTTCTCTGGTCGATGAACTTGATGACAGC
Source organism: Thalassomonas sp. RHCl1 (assembly GCF_947387555.1). Classification (GTDB taxonomy): domain Bacteria; phylum Pseudomonadota; class Gammaproteobacteria; order Enterobacterales; family Alteromonadaceae; genus Thalassomonas. Next base: position 97,185 of record NZ_CANDNZ010000012.1, on the reverse strand, counting down.
GGATTAAATATCCATATCGGTTTGGCTCAATTTGAGGATTATCCGATCACGCCGTGGGGGGCGGCCACAGACCGGGCCTATAACCGGGTATTGGATATACAAAGTATTGAAGATGCCACAGGTGCCAAGCCCATTGTTAACGCTATCAATGCCTTGGCGATCCGCAGCGGCAATGATCTTCGAGAGAGCCAGCTGGTGGCGCTGTTCCAGGGAGCTACGGGGGCAGGCCAGACGGTGGCCGGACATGGCGGTGCCAATATTGCTGCCGGTAAAGGGGCTACTTTCCGTAAGTCGCCGGTGGACAGTTTGAAGCCGATCCGGATAATGATCCTTTGGACCGATGCCAGTTTTCATGTCAAGAATGATTCGAACTCGGATCTTGAGCCCATTATAGGTTATCCAGGACCCACCTTTGCCGAAACCATCACTGCCTTGAAGGATAAAGATATTAAGGTGATAGGTATCGGCGCAGGTAGCGGCGCGATTAACGATCTGCGCCAGGTGGTGCTGGGCACAGAGACTCTGGCGCCTGAAGAAGGGGTTAACTGCGATAGCGATGCTGCCATTGAAATACCGGCGGGACAGCCTATTGTTTGTCCGATCTCATCCAGCGGTAGTGGTATCGGGGAAGCGATATTTAATACCGTGATCGCTGTGGTGAAATCCTAACCTTATGGCAGGGGCGGAGCGTAGTTCCGCCCCTTTATTATCTTTAGGGTGAAGCTCACAGGCTCATGGATGAGCAGGCGTGACCAGGACATTTTTATTCAACGATGCGTTTAAACGGCGGCAGGGAGTCGAGCAGCTGCTTGCCGTAACGTTTGCTGACCACACGCCGGTCCATCAGGGTGATAATGCCTTCGTCTTTTTCATTGCGCAGCAGGCGGCCGCTGGCCTGGATCAGCTTTTTCGAGGTTTCCGGCACCGAAATCGACATAAAGGGATTGCCGCCTTTGGCGGTAATATATTCCGCCTGTGCTTCTTCTACCGGCGAAGTGGGTACGGAAAACGGCAGTTTGGTAATGATCAAATTGGTGAGGTATTTACCGGGTAAATCCAGCCCTTCGGAAAAGCTCTGGGTGCCGAAAATAATGCTGGTTTGCTCTTTATCGCAACGCTTTTTATGCAAATCGATAATATGCTGGCGCGACTGCTCTCCCTGTACCTGAATATCGAGCTTATGTTTGTCTCTCAGCGCCGTGGCGACTTTGTCCATCTGCCAGTAGGAAGAAAATAACACCAGGGAGGCGTTACCCTGTTTTAGCAGTGCGGGTAATTTAGTGATCACCTCATCGGTGAACTGATCGGCGCTGGGCTCATAGCGCATTTTCGGGATCACTAACCTGGCCTTGTTGATATAGTCAAAAGGTGAGCTTACCTGCTGGTATTGGCTGCCGTCATTGGTTTTAAGTCCCGCCTGGAAACGGAAATGATCAAAAGAATTGAGCGCCATGATAGTAGCCGAGCATAATACCGCTCCTTCACATTGACTCCATAGCTTGTCTTCCAAGGTAAAACCTACCTCTATCGGCGAGGCGGACAGCAGGTAGTCCTGGCGTTTGCCTTCTAATTTTTCAATCCAGCGGGCGAGCGGGGCGCCTTTTTCACTGTCGGTTTTATCAAACATCTGCCACAGGGCGGCGAAATTTTCCAACCGTGAGATCATAAAACCCGCTTCAGCCAGCAAAGGCTCTGCCAGGTACATTTGGGTATCGCCGTCTTTGACCGATTCCATCAGCTGGGCGTAGAGTTTGTTGATATGGCCGAGGGCTTTTTTACTGAGTTCGCTGATATCAGCGGACCAGGTTTTCAGGGTTTTTGGCAAGATGCCGTTTTCAAAGCGGTAGACGCCTTCGGAATGAAAATAAACGCTTTGGTTATTCTCAATAAAAGTGTGTACTTTTTGCAGCTCTACCAGCAAATCCTGGCAATCATCCGCCAGGCTGATTGACGGGGCAATAGCCCGTTGTGACTTGATCAGTTTGGCAATTTTATCGCCGGTTTCCCTGAGCTTGCCGAGCCAGTCGATCGCCCCTTTAACGGTGACGCTGGCGCTGGCAAAATCCCGGGTGACTTTGGGCAGGTGATGGGCTTCGTCGATAATATAATAGGTATCTTCCGGTGACGGTAAGATCACGCCGCCGCCCAGATCTAAATCGGCCAGCAGCAGGCTATGGTTAATCACCAGCACATCCGACTCATCCATGGTGTCGCGGGCTTTATGGAACGGACAATGAGTGTGCTCGGATAAGTGGCGCAGGCAGCTGTGTTTATCGCTTTGGATCTGCTGCCAGATATTATGATGTACGCTTTCCGGCCAGGAGTCGATATCGCCCGACCAGCTGCCGTCATTAAGGGCTTTGAACATCTTGTTCAGGGTTTTGATATCGCTGGCTTTGGGTTTTTCGGCAAAGGTAAAACCCGCCTGGGGGTCGTCTGTGGTTACCGCATGGCTGAGCTTTTGCCGGCAAACATAACGCTGGCGTCCTTTGACCAGGGTGAACTTAAAATTTAACCCGGAATGTTTTTTTAAAAAAGGCAGATCTTTATCCACCAGCTGCTCTTGCAGGGCGACGGTGGCGGTGGAGATACAGACTTTCTTTTGTCTCGATAAACCAATTGGGATGGAGCCCAGGCTGTAAGCCAGAGATTTTCCGGTACCGGTACCGGCTTCTATGGTGATGATTTTACGGGCTTTGTCATAGTCGCCCGCCAGGGTTTTGGCAATTTCCGCTATCAGAAAGGTTTGCTGTTTGCGGGGATTAAAGTTAGGCAAGTTTTCACCTATGGCTTTATATGCTTGTCTGATTGCTTGCTTTAACTTATCGCTTAACATGCCTGCGTTGGTTTCCTGATCTTCAAGGTTGTTTATTTATGGTGGTTAACACCTGTGTTGCCCCGCGCGCTATTTCACTTGCTTAAGCTGCCTATGGCAAGGAAAATAGCGGCAGCAGGACATTTTATTTCACTTTGACGGGCCAAGATGACAATTTTGATGTTCAAAGTGTAGTAGATGTTTTACACTGCTGTATATATTACCAGGTTTATTTTATCAGTTTATCTCAGCTTAATGAATCAATTAGTGAAAAATGGTTTTCTGCTTACCCGCCAATCGCAGGATCACGGCCATGGCACAGTGATCACCCTGTGGTTAAAAACGGCGCAGGGGGCGGTAAAGTTACTGATAGAAAATGAACAGTCGGTCTTTTTTGTCGTAAACGACCTGGTCGCTTTGGCCAAAAAGCTGTTAAACGAGCAGCAGATACCGGTGGCGAAAGTCTCCCCTTTAGCCCTAAAAACCTTCGCTCAGGAGGAAGTTACGGGTTTTTATTTTAATACCATGCGGGACTTTTACAGCGCCCGGGATTGTTTAAAAACCGGCGGCATTAAATGTTATGAAGATGATTTTCGCCCGGACGACCGTTATTTGATGGAGCGCTTTATCACCGCCGGAATTGCTTTTGTCGGCGGTGAAGGGGCCGGTGACGGGCGTTTACGTGAAGTAAAAAACGCGGACGGTAGCGGCAATCAATATCTTGAAGTGGCCAGGGCCCGTTGCCGACCGCAGCAGGTCGATATTCCTCTGGTGATGGTATCCATTGATATTGAATGTGCAATGGATGGTGCCCTTTATTCCATCGGTGCCTACAGCGATACCTGCCAAAAAGTGTTTATGATAGGGCCAGTGCCGACCGATACTGATGGCAATGCGGACAGCGCAGGGGCTGACTATATTGTCTGGATAGAAAATGAAGTGCAGCTGCTGCACACCTTTTTAGCCTGGTTGCGTGATTATGATCCCGACATTATTATTGGCTGGAATGTGATCAACTTTGATATGGACCTGCTGCAAAAGCGCTGCGATAAATATGGCATCAGTTTTACTATAGGCCGCGACAATAAACCCGCTTACTGGCGTAAAAATAAAAACAGCGAACAAAAATACCTGGAAATTGCCGGTCGTGTGGTACTTGACGGTATCGATGTATTAAAAACTGCCACCTATAACTTTCCAAGTTTTACCTTAGATTATGTTGCCAATGCCTTGCTCGGCATAGGAAAAAAAGTCGACGATGTTGATAACCGCCTTAAAGAAATAACCGATAATTTTCTTAATAACAAACCGGCGCTGGCGGCCTATAACCTGGAAGATTGCCGCCTGGTATGGCTGATTTTCGAAGAAACCTTGATGCTGGATTTTGCCAAACTCAGGGCGCAATTGACCGGGCTGGCGATTGACCGCGTTGGTGGCTCGGTGGCGGCGTTTACTAACTTATACCTGCCGAAATTACATCGTAGCGGTTATGTAGCCCCCAATATGGGAGACGGTCATTCCGGTCTGGTATCTCCCGGCGGTTATGTAATGGACTCTATTCCCGGCCTGTACACCAATGTATTGGTGCTGGATTTTAAAAGTCTGTACCCGAGTATTATCCGCACCTTTAAAATTGACCCTATGGGGTTGATCGAAGGGTTAGCGACACCGGATGCTAGTATTCCAGGGTTTGACGGCGCTTATTTCTCCCGTGAACAGCATTTTCTCCCTAATATTATCGAGTCGCTATGGTCGGAGCGGGACAAGGCCAAGCGCGATAAAAATGCAGCTTTGTCGCAGGCGATTAAAATTATCATGAACTCTTTTTACGGCGTACTGGGCTCTAATGGATGTCGCTTTTATGATCCGCGCCTGTCGGGTTCTATCACCAAGCGCAGCCATGCGATATTAAAAACCACCCAGGAATGGATTGAAGACAAAGGTTATAAGGTGATTTACGGCGATACCGACTCGATATTTGTTGATATCAGCGCCGATTATAACCAGCAGCAGAGCAGGGCGCTAGGCAAGGAATTACAGGATTTAATCAACGAAAAGTGGCAACAAACCATTAGCGAAAATTATGGTTTGCAAAGCCAGCTGGAAATTGAGTTTGAAACCCATTTCAGTAAGTTTTTAATGCCCACCATCCGTGGGTTGGATGTGGGTACCAAAAAGCGTTATGCCGGGCTAGTGGAAAACAACGGCGAGCAAAAGATCATCTTTAAAGGACTGGAAAGTGTGCGCACCGACTGGACCGAGCTGGCGAAAATATTCCAGCGGGAGTTATACCACAGGGTGTTCAACAATCTGGAAGTGGCGGATTATGTTAAGGAGATGGTGGCGAAAACCCGCGCGGGAGAGTTTGATCACTGCCTGGTTTACCGGAAACGGCTCAGACGCAAATTGAAAGATTATGTGAAAAATGTGCCGCCCCATGTGAAAGCGGCCCGGCTGGCGGATGAGCAAAATGCTAAAGAAGGTAAACCGTTAAGGTATCAGAATAAGGGCTGGGTGGAATATTTGCTCACCTTAAACGGCCCGCAAACCAAAGAGCACTTATCGGCGGCGCTGGATTATGATCTCTATATCGAGCGCCAACTGGAGGCCGTTGCCGATGCGATTTTGCCTTTTATCGGTACCAGCTTTGCTGAAATCACCGATGCTCAGTTGAGTTTATTTTCCTGATTCATTTTCAGGGGCGGCTTAAGTGGTGAAGTATGCTGATCAGGCGGTAAAAAGTCGTACTTTAGGTGCGTTAATTTCCCCTCATTTATAGAACAAACTGATATAGTTGGGGAATATTAAATTTTAATCTTATTTGATGCTGTGCAGGCGACAAGTGTCGTGTTTAATTGCGATATTTTGTTGTTTGTTAAGCTGTAATATGTGATGGAGAAATAAAATGTCTTTCTCAGAAGTAGAAAAAGCAGCACTTCTAGATGTTAAGGGTGTAGGGCTGACGGTGATAAAGCGGTTTGAGGAAATTGGAATAAACTCTTTTGAAGAATTATCAACATATAACGCAACAGAAATAGCTGAACGCGTAGCTTCTATGTTGCACACAACATGTTGGAAAAATAGCCCTCAAGCAAAAATGGCTATCAGTGCAGCCATCCAAAGAGCTGAAAAAGGCTTATGAGGTCGTAGGGTTTTGGCTAACATTGAAGTGACATTAGTAAACTCATTTACTGAAAATGGCAAAGGCGGAAATCCCGCCGGTGTAGTCCTTAACGCTGACCAGCTGTCGGATGCTCAAAAACTAACAATCGCACAAGCCGTAGGGTATTCAGAAACAGCTTTTGTCTGTGGTGATGACGAAGTTGATTATCAGGTATCTTTTTTTACTACCACGGGAGAAGTTGACTTTTGCGGCCATGCTACGCTGGCGACTTTTTCAACTATGTACAAAAAAGGGCTTATTACTGCAGGCTCTTATCTTCAGCGAACAAAAGCCGGAATACTGCCAGTATCCATCGAGCCAGATGGTAAGGTAGTGATGGATCAGCAATTGCCTCAAAAATTAAACCGCTTTTCATACCAAGAAATTTCAAATGTCATTGGCATTGAAACTCACCTGTTAGAAAGTACTCAGTTACCTATTGAAGTTGTTTCGACAGGCTTAGCTGATGTGATTATTCCTGTGCCCGGCGGGTATTTAGATGTGATAGTACCGGATGATGAGCTTATCGCAGAGTTCTGCAAAAAACATAAAGTTGTTGGTTTTCATGTTTTTGAGCTTTGTGATCCGGAAAGTGAACTTACCGCAAGTTGCCGTAATTTTGCGCCTTTGTTTGGTATCTCAGAAGAATCCGCTACAGGTAGCTCTAGCGGTGCTTTAGCATGCTATCTGACAGAGCATCTGGCTTTAGGCGGTGATTATGTTTTTGAACAAGGCAGGGCGATGAAGTGTACTTCCATAATCACGGCATCTGTAAAGTCTAATCATTCAGCTGTAATCAATGTAAAGGTTGGTGGTTTTGCAAGTAATATCGGTACAGTGGTCATCCCCGTATAACGAAGCACTCAAATGGAAATGTGCAGAGCGTTAAGTCTACCCTCGTCTTGGGCATAGGAGAGTTTTTTGGAAATTAGGAAGTTAAATACTTTGCGGGGCATAGCCGCAATCATCGTTTTCTTAACTCACTTCAGTGATATTACCAATTGGCTTGATGGTGCTTTAGGTGGTGGCTCTGGGGCATATGGTGTCATGCTCTTCTTCTTATTGAGTGGATTTTTAATGGCTTATCTCTATTTAGACAGAGAGTTTACTAAGGCTAATATCAAGGCTTATTTTTTAGCCAGAGCCGGCAGGGTGCTCCCCTTGTACCTGGTCATTGTTTTCTGCTCCTGTTTATTATCTCTAGCCGATAATAACAGTCTATATAACATACCTGATTTCAATACCTTATTAGGCCACTTATTCTTTATATATGGTGAAAGTGTCCTTTGGTCGATTCCTCCGGAAATACAGTTTTATTTCATTTTTATTATTTTTTGGGCATTTGCAAAGCGCAGGGCCGGATATATTTATCTGTCTGTCTTCGCGGTTATGATTTTTCTATTTTTTACAAATTTTCCGCGGATAAGTGGTGATATTAACGGCGTCCCGTATAACGTTTTCAATGTGCTAAGAAGCTTACCTTTCTTTTTCGTTGGGGTTATCTTTGGCATGCATTACAAATCATTAAAAATCCCTGAGTACCTCAGAAAACATTGGTTTATATTGGCTCTTTGTTTAATTCCGTTAATGTATCCCGGGTTGAGTCCTGTTACTTCTGAGGCCAAAAGAAAAATGTGGCTAAGCTATGAAGTACTGCTTGTTATGAGCTCAGTTTTCTTTTGCATAGTATTTTTAGTTCCCAATAACAATATTTTATTAGCCAATAAGTTTGGTGACTTTATTGGAAAGATATCTTATTCCCTGTATTTGTTGCATATGCCAGTAATTGCAAAAGTTAATCAGTTTGATTTATCCATTGAGTTAAAGCTGTTAATGTCATTTGTGTTAACTATTGTTGTGGCATATATATCGTTTAGATACTTCGAGAGGCCTGTTGCAAAGTTAATACGAAGCATAGTAGCTAACAATTCAGGGCTGCAGGACAGCAGCAAAGCCGTAACCTCTGCTTGAGGTGTTAGTTGCCTAAATCATCGTAGAGTTCCCCATAAACAGTGTCTATTTTTTAGGGGAATTCCAGAGATGTTCAATCTTGCGACATTCTATAGCAGGCTATTTAGTTTGCACTTCTTAATATCAAAGCATGTTGGTAAACTTCATTACAGCAAAATTTGAAAATAATGTGTTGTTAATGCCCGACCAACTTAAACCTGATACAAGATGTAAAGAATACCAACGCCGAATTAATCAGGCGATGAATTACATAAGTGAACATGCGACAGAGAGTTTGTCCCTGGACGATATTGCGCAAAAAGCCTACTTTTCTAAATATCATTTTCACCGGATATTTAAAGCTTTTGCCGGGGAAACTGTCGCGGGTTTCACAAGAAGGATCAGACTAGAGCAAGCGGCTAATTTATTATATTTAGACAAAGCACAAAGCATCACAAAAATTGCACTCGATTATGGTTTTTCCAGCGCTCAAAACTTTACAAAACAATTTACTAAACACTTTGGCGAATCTCCCAGCTTCTTTAGACAAGATAATAATAGCGGCGCAAGCTTGGCTTTAATTCAACAAAGTTCCGCTAGCTCCAATGCTAAAGGTGTTACTCACCCAATGCATGAAGACCTAGAGGTAGTAATAAAAACTCAGCCAGCATTCCAATTAGCCTATATGAGATTTATAGAGCCTTATCAGTCAATGTCTACGCTGACTTATTTAAAGACCCTATCGGACAATATTGGTATAGAGCGGTTAAAAAGAACCAATCCAGTCGGCGTGGCCTGGGATAACCCAAACATTACTGAAGGTGCTAAATGTCGATACGATTTGGGCATAACCTTGTCTGGTGATTTCGATATTCCTGGCAACTTCAGCGTACAGGAGTTTCCCGAATCTCTTTGCGCTGTTTATAGATGCACGATAACTGATGGTGATTTAGAAAAACCATGGGATGATTTGGTTATTGGTTGGTTACCTTATAGTGGCTATGTGCTATCAGGAGTACCGGCAGTAGAGGTATTCAAGCAATTTGATTTACAAACCCCGTCAGGTCATTGGCAGTTAGAGATTTACCTGCCTGTTAAACCTATTTGAACTTAGCAAGAATGGAAACGCCCCTTTATCAATAAAGCTGTAAAGTTCACTCATCTTGTTAATTGAAAGGAAAAAAGATGAGTAACAAAACATTAACCGTTATTGGCGCAACTGGTAATTTATCGGTTCCGGTTATCAAACGACTAGTAGAAAAAGGCGTATCTGTAAAAGCTGTGGTACGTAATTTAGATAAAGCTAAGTTACTCTTGCCGCCGGCTGTTGAACTTGTTTATGGAGACGTAGAAAACCTTGCAAGCCTAAATACAGCTTTAGCAGGCTCAGAGCAGGTATATATTCATTTAAATACCACTTCATTAGATGAAAGCCTGCCTTTTCACCCGGAAAGAGACGGTGTTAAAAACATAGTCACAGCCGCAGAAAACAATAATGTAAAACAACTTATTCAGATTGGCGGTATTGAATCGTTACACCCGGAGTTTGCGGTTGAAGGACTAGCTTTAAAAACCAGCCTGATTCGGGATCAAGGCATGAGCTATGTAAAGGCATCAGGCATCCCACATACTTTACTGTTTTGTTCATTCTTTGCAGACTCGTTTCCGCTTTATGTGCAAGACAAGCTGTTTGCGATTATCGGCGATTTAAAATATCCCCTGTATTTCACCAACACAAATCAATTGGCAAATAGTTTATACAAGGCTATTGCTAATCCGGATGCTTGTAACCGTTCGTTCGCAATTCAAGGGAGAGAAGCCATGACATTCCCCGAAGCAGCAAAACGATTTGTGAAACATTTTGATCCTGAAATTGCAATTGAACAATTTCCCATTGAAGCCATTGCGCAAATGGGGATGCCTGAAGAGCAGGCCATGTTTATGGAACACTTGATGTTATTTGTAGAGCAGTTATCAGAGCAAGCCGTTGCCGGCGAATCACAACAGGTTTTAGGTGAACCTGAAATGGGCTTTGACGACTTTATAAAGCAACTTAATTAAGCACAATGAATAAAGAACAAATCGCGCTTTTGTACGTTATCTTTGGTGCCGTCGTTATGACGGTGCTGGGGATAAGTTTCGCTTTGTTGACCGATTCTGACGCTATCTTACTTGATGCTCTATTTAATCTAGTTACTTTGATAATGAGTTTATTAACGTTAAAAGTTGCCCGGTTAATTAAGCAAGGCAGTAGCGCTAAGTTTCAATTCGGTTATTATGGTTTTGAACCCATGTTAAATATGACCAAAGGGAGCATAATTTTAGTTTTATGCCTGATTGCAGGAGTAGACTCATTACTGGTGATTTTGAGCGGTGGAAAACCACTCGATACGGGACTGGCTGCTATCTATGCCATAACTGCTACGATTATTTGTTTTGTAACCGCCTCCATATTAAGGCATTTCAGAAAACAACTTCACTCGCCTTTAGTTGAATTGGAATCTTTTAATTGGCTGGTAAACGGAGTGATCAGCGCAGGTATCGCAGTGACATTTCTGTTCGCTTATTTTATACAAAGCTCCAAATGGAACTTTATCGTTCCATACATAGACCCGGCCATTGTTATTTTGTTGGTATTGTTGGTTATCAAAATCCCGTTTGAAATAATAACAGACAGTTTTAATCAATTACTTGGGGCGGCTCCTCAACCTGAACTAGAGCAGCAATTAAAGACTGAATTAACGACAGTCCTCGCTGAGCACAACTTAAAGGTTTTTGATACTCAAATGATGTTATCTGGTAGATTGTTGTACATTAAGCTGCAAGTGAGGTTTACCGGTAGCTTTGGGTTAACAAGCGACAAAATGCTGGATGAGATCCAAAGTTCAATTAAAGTATCTGCGAAGAAGCTACACCCGGACATACAAATAGATTTGGTTTTATAAGCTATGCCTTATCGGATGGACAAAAGTTTCAGGTAACGTATTAACAGGGAACAGGCATATACCTTGGCAAGCGGTGAAGTAAAACCAGAAGTCGAAGAAAAGGAAGTCTCTATTTGCTAAGCTTTTGGCGGCTTTTCAAAATAGAGATATGCACCATCGGCATTTAACAAAAAATTAATGGATACTTTGCCGGTTAAATCAACCTGAATTTGAGGCTTATCAGCTCTTAGCAACTCCTCTCAAATTAATCATAAATAAAGACCATTTCCCTATTGATTTAGCCAGTTTAATGGTCTTTATTTAGAGTGCTATCCATTTTACAAAGGAGAGCACTTACCTCAATATTTTCTATTCAAGCACTGCTGTTATAGAAGTGAAGCCGTAACAGCAACAATCAAAGTCGCAACCCCTGAGTGCAGCAACACCCAGAGGTCGCTAACCACAACGAACTATCGAGGAGTACGTCATGGCTGAATGTCATCATACGTCAGAGCCAGGCTCGGCAAAAGTAAAATATCCTATTTATCGACAACTTACCGTGTTGGAGACCACTTGCGAGTCAGCAGGTAAAACCCGCGGTATCGGCATTAACTATGTCCCGGTTCACCTTGAACCTTGCATTGTGCTCAGGGGCAAGTGGCTGCGACAGGCCGGTTTTCCTGTTGGCCACAAAGTCAGTGTTTTGATAAATCAGGAAGAAATTATCATTAAACCTAGGTACATCACGCCTGGATAAGCTGATATGAGTCGGCCACCTGAAAGCGGGCCGTTTTTATTGATAAGCAATAAGCCGGGCGGTAGCTGTTAACCACTGCCAGCCTGGCTTAGCCACCAATACTATTTTTGGTCATCCGTACTTTTGTTTTACTGAAACCGGATGATTTTACAGTAAAATAAGTTATTTCCGTTGTCTTTTACTGGCTGCGTGATATTGTCATTGGCTTAAATAAATTCAGGGGTGTTCAAGCCTGGTTTGAGAAGTCGAAGCAAAGGAAGTCTCTACTTACTAAGTGCTTTGGTGTTTCTTCGAAATAGAGGCGCTTACATTGGCATCTAACAAGGATTGTTTTAATGAACAAGCTGCTTCGCGTTTAAACGGCAATTTAAATCACGAAGGCAAACCTAGATAACAATGCAAGTACTGAAACAAGGCATAGTATGATAATAAAACTTGAAAATTCGAATGAGATTGTTGCCAATCAAATTTATAGTATTTTTCAAAACTCTTATAAAGTTGAAGCCGAGCTTATTGGTGTTGCTGATTTTCCTCCACTGTCACGCAGTGTGCAAGACATAGCCAATTCAAAAACCGATTTTTATGGTTTTAGTGATAATAATTGTCTCGCAGCCATTATTGAAATAACAGTTGAAGAAAAGCACCTGGAAATTCATAGCTTAACTGTTGATCCGAAATTTTTTAGAAAAGGTATCGCAGGCAAATTGATAAGCTATGCGCTGGAAGCCTTTGACTATACAGATGCTACGGTAGAAACCGCTGTGGTAAATGAGCCGGCAATTAATTTATATAAGAAACATGGCTTTGTTGAGTTTAAAAGGTGGACCCCGTCACATGGCATTGAAAAACTCGCCATGTCGGTTCAATAAGCTCTCTTATCAATGCATGAAATAAATTCACTAACCTGCTGTACTTTTACCTTACGCAAAAATATTACGAACGCCACCCGCTTAAGTTGGGTGTTACAAAGGGATGTATATCTATGACCCATCTTGATGAGCAATTTAATCTTCGTAAGCGACATCCTCTGGGTAGAGTTCATTTGTTGGCGAATGAGTTACAAAGCTGGGTGGCAAGATTAACTTTAAGGAAATCGCTAGATATCAGTTATGGTCATAGCTCGGGCGAGAAAGTTGATATATTTCCCGCAGCACAGCCTAACGCACCGGTATTTTTCTTTATTCATGGCGGGTATTTTAGGGCGCTTGATAAAAGACAGTATAACTATATTGCTCAACCTTTTGTGGCTGCAGGGTGTACGGTCGTTTTAATCAATTATGACTTGGCTCCTGCGGTTAGTGTGAAGGAAATTATCGAGCAGAACATAAAGGCATTTAAGTGGGTTCATGAGAATATTAGCCGCTGGAATGGCAATCCCGAGAATATCGTTTTATGCGGGCATTCGGTAGGGGCCTTCCTTGTGGCAAAGATCCTTGAGTTTGACTGGCAGCAAGAGGTGCGGCAGTCGATTTCAGGGGCTGTCCTGCTTAGTGGACTATATGATTTATCTAACATGAAACAGTCATACTTAAACAAGTCTGTAAGACTGTCAGATGATGACGTAGCAAATTTAAGTCCAATGTTTGCCGATACAAGCGGCTTTCTACCTGTAATGGTTGCTGTGGGCGAAGATGAAACCGAAGAGTTTGTTGAACAGTCACAAACATATGCTAACAAGTTACAGGCATCTAAAAGTTTGGATGAGTTTCAGATTTTAAAAAGCAAGAATCATTACACTGTATCTCGCATGCTTAGCAACAGGAATAATCCCTTAATGAAAAAAATACTCTGTATGTGCGGTGTAGATGAATGATTTTAAGTACAGGCAAATTTACGCATATACGCAAGAGTGCTTTCATTTACAAACTGCCATCAAGTCTGGTTGGAATATTCATAAGTCATATATAGGAAAAGAAAAATAAAATGGAAAAAAATAATAAGACCGATAATTCTAGAAGAGATTTTCTTAAGAACGTAGCGGTAGCGTCAGTAGGAGCAACTGGCTTGCTAAGTGCGACTTCTGGTTTTGCTAATACGGCTAATGTTGCCACGGCTATTAAGCATTCAAACAGTAAAATGCAGGATTGGTTAATATTTGATGGTTTGGGCGCAGTATACGACCCAAATTTCGATTATGAAGCCAATAAAGATGTAGGTCCCTATTTTATCTCAGAGCGGACAAAACGTGACATCAGAGCTTCCGGTTTGACCGTTCTCAGGCAAACAACAGGGGCGGTACATGCTTCTTATCCGGGTGATAATACCTTTGAAACCGCCATTTCAAATATCAGCTGGGCGCATGAATGGATCTATAGGAATAGCGACTTCCTTACGTTAATTAAAAGCACTGACGACATATTAACAGCCAAGAAAAACAACAAAATCGGTATTACCTTAGGCTTTCAGAATTCACACGCTTTAGGTAAAAATGTTGATTTGGTTGATGTGTTTAGATCGCTTGGCGTGTTGACTATGCAGCTGACTTATAACGGCCAGAACCAGTTAGGGGGCGGGGCAAACGCCAATGAAAAAATAAAACTGACGGATTTCGGACATAAAGCCATTGAGAAAATGAATGACAGTAAAGTTATTATTGATTTGAGCCATGGTGGCCGTCAAACCTGTTTGGATGCCATTAGAGCCAGTAAATCACCGGTAACCATTAGTCACAGTGGTTGCCGTGCCTTAGCAGACTTTCCCAGAAACAAAACCGATGAAGAGATGAAGCTGTTGGCAGACAAGGGCGGGTTATTTGGTCTTTATTTTATGCCGTTTTTAGCTGCCGACAGCAATGCCACCGGCAGGCATTTAGTGGCTCATATAGAGCATGCTTTAAATATTTGTGGTGAAGACCATGTCGCTTTTGGCACCGACGGCACTTATGTTGGCATCGATGATATGGAAAAGCACCGTGAAAAAACGGCCAAGTTTACCCAGAAAAGACTCGATTCAGGTGCTGCCGCTGCCGGTGAAAAGATTGGTAATGTGAATCTATTGCCGGATTTGGCCGGGCCCGAACAATTCCTCAAAATAGCGGACATGTTGTCACGCCGGGGTCACAAGGAAGCGACCATTGAGAAAATATTTGGCATCAATGCAATGCGACTCATGAAAGAGGTATGGGGATAGTTACTGATATAAAAAAAGTTATTACCGGCAGCTTAACAGCCATTAGTTGGCACCAGAGAGAAACTTGGGATGTAGATTGTTGGCTGTCCGGTTCAGGCAAGAAACATAACCTTAAAGGATAAATATGAAAAAAATAATCTTTTTGGCATTTTTGATGGTAATTTCGGCTTCCCCAGCGGGAGCAAATGAAATTAACATAAGTGAAATAGAATCTAAAATATTAAATCAATCCCGAAATATTCAAATATATTTACCTGCCAATTACCATAGCGCCAAGCAATCTTACCCTGTTCTATATATGCTGGATGGGCAAAACTACTTCTTTCATGGCGTGACTTATCAAAAGACCTTAAAGTTTGTACAAAAAACACCTGACTTTATTGTTGTCGGCATTGATATGGATATTCGAAAGCGCAGGGAGTTATTGGGGTATCAATCACCAATGTTTCTTCGTTTTCTTAAGGATGAATTGATACCTCATATTGACTCAAGCTATAGAACATCTAAAGAGAGGATCTTGTTTGGCTGGGAAATGGCGGGTGGTTTTGCAACCCAGGTTATGGCGGAAACGAACCTTTTTGATGCTTATTTGCTCGCAAGTCCAACCCATATATCAAAACAGCGCATTGAAACCATTACGCCTAAAATAAAAAGCTATAAAAAAGATGCACCTTACCTATATTTTACCCAGGGTGAGTATGAGTCTTTTGCAGATGACTTTAATGCATTATTAACCGATATCGCACCCGAAGATTTAAATTGGCAATATACCCGCTTAGTCAATGATGATCATCATACCACTCCATATCAAACCATCTACCAAGGATTGCGTAACTTCTTTAGCGATTACCCGCCAATGAAGTTTTATACCTTAAATGACTTTGTTGAGTTTGGCGGAATGCAAAAGCTAAAGGAAGTTTATAAGAGTCGTGGCCAACGATATGATATTTCCCAGGAGATACACGACAGAACACAATTTTCTCTGCTGATCACTGCCATCAAAGAAGATAACCTTGAAAGTTTTGATAACTTTTTAACTGAATTTACTAAGTTCACCGATGAAATCTCTTTTCCTGTGTGGGGGAGTGACTGGGCTCAATTTTACATGAAACATGAAGCGTTCAATAAAGCCCGGGTCGTGTTAGATAAAGCTTTGGCACAATTCCCCGAGTCTGCCATTTTGCATGCGGATATGAGCGACGCGTTAGTTGGTTTAAATAAAAAAGTAAAAGCAAAAAGCCATATGAAAAAAGCCATTGAATATGCATCACTAAAAGCAGATCCCCGGGTGAATGTATATAAACAAAAGCTAACCCAGCTGTGAATTAAGTGAAGTACAAGAGCAGATGTCAGGACTCAAATAGCCGGTTGTTCAGTTCAGGAGCATTGATTAAGCTCGGCGTTTTGCTGGTTAAACCTGAACATCATCAGCCAGTTTATATTCATAAACTATTACAATTTCAAGCGTTTACTTTCTCATGTTTTGAGTATCAAATAGAGTTCACTATCGCAGTGAATGCTACTTGATACTCTACATTTATTTATGGGACATGAACAAAATGAAACGCATTAAAGCCTTTTCAAAAACTATTGCAGTATTCTTCTTTCTATTCTCTTTGCCTACTTATGCTGAATCTATATCTGGTAAAGAATATCAAGCGGTTGTGGAAACGGCCTATAACTATTTCAATGGCGCGGCCAATGGGGATCAAAAGCTACTTTCACAAGCGTTTGATTTAGAGTTTGGCCATGTGAAAATGATCAGCATTGATAAAGCAACAGGGAAAGAGACCATTAGATCTGTCCCGTTAAAAGAGTTTGCCGGCTACTTTAAGAAAGCCACTACAGATACATGGCAAGCAAATATTCTGTCCGTTGATATCGTTGATGAAAAAATGGCGATGGTCAAGCTTGATTTTGACACCCCAAAAACACACTACATTGACTACCTGGTGATGTACAAACGCGAAAACAACTGGCGTATCATCAATAAAACATTTGTCGCGAAGAAAAAATCCTAGTTGTAACTAACTTATAGGCGTTTTAAAACAATTGGGGAATTTGCCACATTATGGTGAAAAGCAAATTTCACATCTTCGGTTTGTCGATAACAATACCTATTGTTAAGTGTGCGCTCCAATTCAAAAGGAGAGCACACATGTCAATGTTCTTCATTCAGTCATTGTTGCTGTAACAGCTGTTTTTCCGGCTTATGCTATTTTCTCCTATAGTCAATACATGCGCTTTCATGTGATGGTACTATAAGCCAAAATGTAAGCTCCCCTACGCCTTGGGGAGATGAATAAATGGTAAGGTTCTTCATGTTCGAAGTGATAGAAAAAGTGGTTGATGTCGATAATTTTATTCGTCTGAGAAACATCACCGGGTTAACACCCAGACCCAGGGAGGCGGCGGTCAAAGCCTTGCCCAACAGTCTTTATGGCGTACATATTAAGCAAGAAAATCAAGTGATTGCCATGGGGCGTGTCGTCGGTGACGGTGCATTAAATTTCGATATTGTCGATATAGCCGTTCAACCTGAATTTCAGGGGCAGGGCTTAGGCCGGCAGATCATGCAGCATATTATGGACTATTTAGACCGGCAAGCGCCTAAAGGCGCATATATATGCCTGATGGCCGATGTGCCGGCGCTTTATGAAAAATTTGGCTTTAAACTTTCCAGGCTCCGCAGTGAAGGCATGTATATTGTTAAATAAACCTCTGGCCAGATCCGGTATTTGCTTCGTATACTCTTGTTAGTTATTCACAGAGTTTATTTAAATCATGAAAATAATCAGTGTCTTGTTAACGCTTTTTTTCGGTTTTTTCTGCTCGTCTGTTGATGCCCAGCCTTGCCACTCACTCAGGGCCGTTGACTGGCTGCTCGGAAGCTGGAGCGGGGTTGATGGCAATAATGTGGTAATCGAGTCATGGCAGAAAGTGAGCCCCTTGACTTATGAAGGAGCGGGGGAGACGAGATCTAAAGCGTCGAATGCCCTTAAAGGCAGCGAGTCGATGAGGCTTGTTGAAATGTCGAACAACGTCTTCTACCTGGCAAAAGTGAGACATAATAAGCTTGCAGTCCCCTTTAAGCTCACCCGGTGTTCAAAACGTAGCGCCGTTTTTGAAAATCCGGAGCATGATTTTCCTAAAAAGCTACATTATCAGCTTCAGAGCGAGAATAAATTAACCGTGACTGTCAGTGATGGCCAAGCTAAAAGTTTTACCATCAATTATGATAAGCGGGATGCCGGTTAACCGGCAGAAGGTTGTAAGGACGTTTTATGTTAATTGTCGGCGCGCTTTTACTGGTGGTTATTGGCTTTATCCATTCTTTTTTGGGTGAAAAGTATATTTTAATGCGTTTGTTTCGGCGGGATAATTTGCCGAAATTGCTCGGCAGTGATTGGTTTACCAAACGTGTGTTAAGGTTTGCATGGCATTTAACCACGCTTGCCTGGTGGGGCTTTGCCGCTATCTTGTATGTGCTGTCAAAGCCACAAGCAAATATCCAGGGGGAAATCTTGATGATTATAACCCTGGTATTTGCTTTGAGCGGGCTGGTGTCATTGCTATTTTCACGTGGTAAGCATCTGTCATGGATGTGCTTTTTTGCCATCGCTTTTACCAGCTATTACGCCTCTATCTAAAGGCGAATCGGTATTATTCCCCCTGCGTCCTATCTAAAAAAGTGCTTATGCTCCATCCAGGTTATCGGGGTTTTGTGGCATATGACTCAAGGCCGTCAATGACTTCTTGCATTTTTTTCGTCATCACAGGTTTGATGATTAAATTGCCAAACAGGGCGCCGAGCAGGCCAAATTTCACGATAAAATCTGCGGTAAAGGTGACTTCGGTTTTACCGTTGCCCAGATCTCTTGCCGACTCTTTGGCGATAAAGCTTTTCATCGGTCCGAATTTAGGGATGCGCACGGTCAGCGAATGTTGCTCAGGCTTATAGTCAACGATCTCTTCCTGGGCCGAGGCTCCGCTATGAAAGTCGCACTGCCGTTTCGCCCCGACACCTGTATCCTGGTGGCTGAGCAGGTAGGATTTTTTTACTCCCGGATGAAATTTATCAATATTTTCAAAATCATCGAGTAATGACCAGACGGTTTGGATCGGGGCATTGATGGATTTTCTGGCAACTACGTTAGGCATGGTGTTCTCTCCAAATGGTCTCTATTGCTGAATCTGTTTTATCGGGCGGCATTGGGCTCTGCCATCTAAAAAAGCAGCCTGCGCCTGATGTCTGCACATTATTTGAGATTGATAAAAAATGAACAACATCAATAAAGTTAACTTAAGGTTCTTGATTTAAGAACGTTGAAAAGCCTTGCTTGACGTTATACTCTCAATTTTTGGTGATGCTCAGGGCATAAGTGATGAAAAAAGTAAACTACCAGGAATTTTATGTGTTTAGCGAGATTGTTCGCAGCGGCACCATAACCGCCGCCGCACAGAAGCTTGGTATGGCAAAATCGGCGGTAAGCCTGCAGTTAAACCGCTTGGAGCAGCGGCTGCAGGTAAAGTTACTGGAGCGCAGCGCCAGGCGCTTAGCCCTTACCCGGGAAGGAGAGCAGTTGCTGCCGCAGGTTGAATCTTTTTTAGCTGAAGGTTTAAGGCTGGTGGAGCAGGCGGCAGGGCAGAAGTCGACACCGTCGGGTATGGTACGCATCAGCGCAACCCCGGATATGGGCACCTTAGTGATGAAACAATTGCTGCCTGTATTAAGGGCGAATTATCCGGATATTCATCTGGTTGCCAGGCTGTCGATTGAGCGGGAAGACTTGCAGGATCCTGCATTTGATTTAGCCATTCGCATCGGCAAAAATCACGATGAAAACCTGGTGGTAGAGCCGCTGGGATCGTTTAAACGTATTCTGGTGGCCAGCCCGGATTTTGCCGAAAAGTATCAGCTCAGGGAGGTGAAACAGCTGCAAAGCTGTCCCTGCCTGGGGCATTCTGCTGCCAGTCATGAACAGAGCTGGACCTTGTTTAATGGCAATAAACAGCAAACCATAACCGTTAATGCCCATTTTAGTACCTTGCATTTTTCAACCTTGATGGAGCTGGCGCAGCAGGGGCTGGGGATCTGTAATATGCCCGACTGCCTGGCCCGTGAAGGGGTGGAAAAAGGTTTGCTGGTGCAAGTGTTACCTCAGTGGGCCTGCGCGCCAGTGGATGTTTATCTGGCTTACCGCTTTGGCAGCCATAAAATTCACCGGGTAAAGGCCGTTATTGATACCATTAAAAAGGAAATTCCGGGTATCTTTCACCAGGCACCTTAAGTTGATTTTACTTAGCTGGGTTATCTTGCCCGACAGTAAAGCCCCGGCCTGTATACATGTGGTTGAAGAGGGAATAGTGACTGCTGCACTTTCAACAGGGATTGGTTACAATCCTGACTTTTCTGGTGAACAATAAGTTATTCAATAGTGGGGGTTAATTTGTACAAGTTATTTTATTATCCGCGAAATGCCAGCTGGGCGCCTCATATGCTGCTTAAGGAAATAGGGGCTGAGCATGAACTGATATTGGTAGACAGAAAATCAGAACAGCAAAAATCAAGCGAATATTTAAAACTCAATCCTACCGGCCGTATTCCGACCCTGGTCGATGGTGACTTGGTGATTGCTGAAAGCGCTGCTATTTGCTTGCATTTGTGTGATAGCCATCCGCTAATTTAACCTAGTGCCCGAGCTTGGAGATCCGCTGCGTCCGGCTTTCTTTCAATGGCTTTTTTATCTGACCGGCACCATTCAAGCTGAGCTGATGTTGTATTTTTATCCGGATAAACACACCCTCTCTACTGACAGTACGGCGGCAATAGCCAAGGCCCAGGAAAAGCGTATTACTGAGATGTTTGCTTTGCTTGATAAGGAGCTGGAAGGGAAAACGTTTCTTGTTGGTAATCGGCTCAGTGTCTGTGATTTCTTTTTGTTTATGCTGGCGCACTGGGCAAGCGGCTTTGAAAAAGCGCCTTTATCTTTTGCGCATTTAGGCAGGTATTTAAGGGCATTGGCCGGGCGTGAGTCGGTAAAACAAGTTTGCGAGATTGAAGGCACTGCTTTGCAGATGTATTACTAATTCTTGAGCAGCTTATGTTTATCACATTAAATAGTGGATGCTTTGGACGACATTTTAATTATTTATAAACCGGCGCCTTGACCTGGTCGCTAGTGCGACCAAATCAAGACTTACATTGGATAATCAGGAGATTATCAATGGATTACTGGTAAGATTTACACGTAACCGACTCTAAGATGGCATAACAGCGGTTGGCGCTGCCACTGTCCTTGGCAACCCAGCGACCGTCGGCGTAGTTTAAAAAGGTCATTTCGTCTTCACCGCAACTTGAAGTGAAAGTTACCGCATCGGCAAAACCTTTTGAGCGGCAAAAGCCATAGGCATTGTAGGCGCCGCTCCAGATAGAAAGTGACCAGCCATAATCATTTACGGCACTAACATTATCAAATATCACTTCACGTGCCTGGGCAGCAGAAGTAAGACCAGCAATTAACACAGCACCGAGTAAAAGCTTTTTCATTTTTATTTTCCTTTTATTTTAATCATTTGTGAATATTTGTCGCAACCTGTATCTGTATTGCGCAAAATATCATCACATGGTTATATTGCATTTAGAGGTCTGTGTTGTTTCGTTTTTGTTAATGGTGTTGGCGGGCGAAATTTTATGAGGGTTAATTAAAAAGCTACATAGACGAAAAATGTCAGCAAACAGGGATCGCTGGTCAATAATACAAATTAATTAATGCACTCTTTTGGTTTTCGGGTTATAAAGATGTTTAGATGGCTAGATAGCTAGTGTGAAGGCGCAAGTTATCGATTGTATTTTACGTTACTGTATTGGAACAGGTATGAAAAAAGACACAAAAATAATAAACGCCGGGCGTCATTCAAAATGGACGCAAGGGGTGGTTAATCCTTCGGTTACCCGGGCTTCTACCGTGGTGTTTGACAGTGTTAAAGAGATGAAACATGCCACCGCCAATAAGGCTAACCAGGTGATGTTTTATGGTCGCCGCGGTACGACCACGTCTTTTGCTTTTAGTGATGCCATGACCGAACTTGAAGGCGGGGCAGGCTGTGCCATTTATCCGTCCGGTACCGCTGCTATTACCAATGCGATTTTATCTTTTATCAAGACAGGCGATCACTTGCTGATGGTGGATACCGCCTATGAGCCGACCCGGGCTTTTTGCGATCAAATGTTGGTAAATCTCGGCGTGGAAACCACCTATTATGACCCCCTGATTGGCGCGGGCATCGAAGATCTGATCCGAGCCAATACCCGGGTAATTTTTCTCGAATCCCCCGGTTCACTCACCATGGAAGTGCAGGATGTACCGGCCATTGCCGAAGTCGCGCATAAACATAACTGTATTGTTATGCTCGATAATACCTGGGGCGCGGGCATTAATTTCCAGCCGTTTGATTATGGCGTCGATGTCTCCATTCAGGCGGCGACCAAATATATTGTCGGCCATTCAGATGTGATGTTAGGCACCGCCACCGCCACCGAAAAATGCTGGCCGCAGCTGAGGGAAAATTCTTATCTGATGGGGCAGTGTACTTCCCCGGATGATTTGTACCTGGCCCTTCGCGGCATACGTACCTTAGGGGTGCGTATGAAACAGCACCAGCAAAGTGCGCTCAAGGTGGCCGACTGGCTTTCAAGGCGGGAGGAAGTGGAAACTATTTTACACCCGGCTTTTGCCAGCAATCCCGGACATGAATTTTGGCAGCGAGACTTTACCGGCGCCAACGGTTTGTTTTCCTTTGTGCTCAATAAGGGCAATCAGGCGGCATTAACGGCGCTGCTTGACGGTATGGAGCATTTTAAAATGGGCTATTCCTGGGGCGGTTTCGAAAGCCTTATTCTTGGCGTGAGCAGCATCGGCTCTATGCGTAGCGCGACGAAATGGCCATATCAGTATCCCTTGGTGCGTTTGCATGTCGGCCTGGAAGATGTTGATGATTTAATTGAAGATCTGGAAAAAGGCTTCGAGCGTTTTAATCAGGTGCTTGAAAGCTAGCACGCCTTAAAGCAAAAAGGTTTTAAAGTAAGAAGGGAGCCAAGTCAGGCTCCCTTTTTATCTTTAGTAATAGCTAAAAAGCACGTTTAAAGGCTTTGTCGATAAAGGCGCGGGTTTCATCTGTGACTTCACGTTTGAGTATCTCCGCCAGGGTTTCCACCAGCTGGTGGATTTGCGCTTCTGTCAAATGGTTGGTGATACCCAGGCGTAAACCGGTTTTGTTTTTTGAGACCGAGGGATAGCAAACGGCAGAGGCATAAAAGCCTTTTTCCAGCAGAGCCTTAGTTACATTATTGGTGGTTTCCTGTTTGCCCAGGCCGATATAACGGATCGGGGTATCATTATTGGCAATCAGCGGGATCTGGTATTGCTGGCATAAACGGTTAAACAGTTTTATTTTCGCCATCAGGGTTTGCTGCAGTTTGGTAATACTGCCGTCGAGATGTAATTTAGCAGAGGCGACCGCAGTGCCTAATACCGGCGGTGCTATCGGGCTACCCCAGTAGAAGGGGCCGCCAAGCAGGCGCACCTGATCCCGGGTTTCCTGATCCGGAAATACCACGCAACCGCCGCTGCCGCCAAAGGCTTTAGTGAAAGAATGGGATACTACCATACGAGGATGGCGACCCTGCTCCAGGGCGTAACCCTGACCGTTTTTACCGGTCCAGCTGGTGCCGTGGGCGTCATCAACATAAAGATGCAGCCGGGGGTAGCGATCTAACATGGCCAACAGCTCAGCGATCGGGGCATAGTCGCCGTACATGGAATAGAGGCCGTCAATCAGGTACCAGATGTCTTGGTCCGGATGGGCAAGGATCTCCTGCTCCAGTTGATCCAGGGCGTTATGGCGAATGGTTTTGCTGCTGATCCCCCGGTTCGCCAGGTAATCGGCACTCATGCGCAGGCAATGGTGAGACTGGATATCCAGTACCAGGTGGCTGTTGTCTTTGACCAGTATCGGTAAGGTGGCAATATGCCCTATGGTGGTGCTGAGGTTGGCCAGCGTAGGTGCCTGGAAAATCTGCGACAGCAAGTCTTCTAGTTCATCATATAAAGGGCATTGGGCAAAGGCCCTGCAAGAAGAGTACTGGGTGCCGAATTTCCTGGCGGCGTCTGCGGAGGCTTCTGCCAGGCGGGGGTCAAGCTCCAGTCCAAGGTATGAACACGACGACAGGTTGATAACAGGCTTGCCTTTAAGGTTAAACCTGCCTTCGCTAAATTGTTCATCGTCGGGGGTAATAAAGAACAGGCCTTGATCGATTGCCGCCTGACCACTTTGCTTCATGGTTTTTAACTGAGCTTCATACTTCGTCAGCATAATATTTTTATCCTTAAAACTACTGAATATTTTTGTTCTTTTGCACGGCTATTATTACCGGATAAATTTTATAGGGCAATGATCTGGCTCAGGAGTTGGACTTTTATCCCGGTGCAAAGTTATTCAGGAGTTGTTTAAGGCAAATAAAAAGAGCGCATAAAGCGCCCTTGGTTAATTGTGGTTGAACCGGTTTTGGGGTTATTTTTTACCCAGCAAGCCAAAGATTTTCTTGGCGATATCGGTATTGTCCTGCAAGCCGTTAAACAGCTCGCTTTGCTGGCCAAAGGCAAATACGGGGACATCGATGCCGGTATGGCCGCCCGAGGTCCAGCCGGTATTGGTGCGCTGGTCGATCAAGTGTTTAATACTGGTTTCCAGGACCGAGGCCACTGCTTTAGGTTCGCTCAGTTTTTTCTCTTTGCCTGCCGCCTTAGCTGTTTCATAAGCTTTTATTTCGGCTTCGGCGCTGGCTTTGTCCAGTTGCAGCTGTGCCAGTTCAACATCGGTTAAGGCAAAATTAAACAGCTTTTTAGCTAAAGACTTGTTGATGTCTTTTTTGCTGAGTTTTTCTGCAATGGTTTCAGGTGACATCACCATAGTGCGCAGTACGTCCGGACGCCAGGCGTATTCGCCATGGGCGCCGATAGTGAAACCGCCGGTGCTGTGATCTGCCGTCAATACCACCAGGGTATCGGGATTTTTCGCAACATAACCTTCTAAAAACTCAACGGTTTTTGCCAGATCGTCCATTTCTGCCATGGCGACGGCAATATCATTTCTGTGCCCGCCCCAGTCTACCTGGCTGGCCTCAATCAGCATGAAATAACCGTTTTTATTTTCCAGCTGTTTGGTTGCGGCCTTGGCCATCGCCGATAACCTGTATTTATTGCTGTCATCAAGTGCCCAGGGCAGGCCGCCGTTGGCGAACAGGCCGAGGACCGGCTGGTTTTTTGGTAAATTGCTTAACTGATCATAGTTGTCGAGGTAATGAAAACCGGCTTTTTTGAATTCGTTGACCAGGTTGCGGTCGTCACGGATAAAGTGCTTCCAGCCGCCGCCGAGCATAAGATCTGCCTTAATCTGGCCGTTAAGCTTATTATCAACATAACTGTCGGCTATTGCATCATAGTTGCGACGGCTTTCATTATGGCTCAAATAAGAGGCCGGGGTGGCGTGGTTGATGCGTGAGGTAACGACAACACCGGTTTGTTTGCCTTGTTTTTTCGCCCATACCAGCACACTTTCCAGTGGTTTTTTGTCAACGTCGACCCCGATGGCGCCGTTATAGGTTTTAACGCCTGTGGCCAGGGCGGTGGCGCCGGCGGCAGAGTCGGTGACATAACCGGAAACCCGCGCCGGATAGGTGCTGCTCATACCGACTAAATGGCGGTCGAATACGGTTTCTTCTATGGTCTGGGTATTGGGATCATCCTGAAAATAACGATAGGCGCTGGTATATGCCGGCCCCATACCGTCAGCAACTATCATGATGATATTTTCCGGGGCGGTTGTTTTGGCATAAGAGATCGAACTCATACAGAGAAAAAGTGTAGATAATACGCGTTTCATATACTTTCCTGAGGTTATTAAGCGGATATTCGCCGCCTTTGTTATTGTGCTGTGTTTGTGTTGTTATTACTTTTACATTAGCGGGCCCTTGGCGGGCCCGTTGTTATCTATTATTTATTGCTGCTAAGTGGCGGCAATTCCAGATCGACCCACACCAGGCGGTGATCCGACGATGCCTGGCGGTCTTTAATTAACCGGTAGGTCTCATCATCGGCTTTGGGCCAAAATACGCCGGAGTCTTTAATTGTCCAGCCGAAAGAAGAAGGTAGCACATAATCGGCGCGCATACCCCAGTAAGCGGTATGGTGTTTGCCGTGAGGGTTACCTTGGGTATATTCTGCTGCGCCGTCGCTTTCGGGATTGGGATCTTGTACTTGCTTGCTGTTAAGCAGGGCCTGGATACCGGTGTTGATGGCATCGCCTTCGACGCTGGAGGCATTTTGATCTCCCATGATCACAAAAGGCTCCTGGCTTCGATATCCGCCTTTGACGGCGTTGTCGTCATAGATGTAGCCGCCTTTGCCCGGGGTGATATAGTCAAGCCAGAAACGGATTTCGTCGTGGTTGCGTTTGCCGTTGCGATCTTCCGGGCCGTCAAAGACCGGCGGGGTCGGGTGGCTGGCCAGTATATGTATGGTTTGGCCGTTGACGCTAACCGGTACGTCCCAGTGAGACTTGGAAGATAAGCGCATTTGCTGCCAGGCGTCGCTGTTGTACCAGGGCTTATTGGTTTGTGGGTCTACCGGTTGCAGTGCTCCCGGCATATCCTGCCATTTAAAGTGCTGAAAGGTTCTGATCTGATCGACTGAGATCGGATGTTTGGATAATAATGCCATGGCAAAATGGCCGGGGAAAAAGCCAAAGCCGTAGGTATCGGCAGGGGATTCGCCGCTTTCGCCGTTGTTATTAAAGTCAAAAGGGGCGGGTACGCCGGTATTGACCGGTCCCTGGAAAAAGTAAGGGAAGTGCTGCGGCGTTTGTCCCTGCTGGCTTTTGCCCAGGTAATCTTGTAAAAAGGTTTTCAGCGCCTGATGTGAGTCATCCCGGCGGTCGAATTCATTAAGCAGGATAATATCCGGACTGATACGCTGGATAATTTCGGCAATATTACGGATTTGCTGGTGGTTCGTGCCCAGGGAGTGTGCCAGTTCATCACCTGTTACCTGTGGCGCCTGTCCCTCGACGTGAGGCAGGTAATTTAATGCTTCCATGCTGACATTAAAGGTGGCGATACGCACCTTGGTTTTTTGTTGGCTCACGGCTTTTTGTCCGCTCAAGGCTGTTTTCTCGCTCATGGCTGTTGACTGATGGATGCCAGTTCCCTCGCAGGCGGTTAACAGCATTAAGGGTAACATTAAATAGCGTTTCATTTTACTTCCTAAAATTAATCGATTAATCCGCAGCCGCGCAGGATGATGTCGGTAAGAAACTGTGTGACATGGCTAATATCGTCTTCTTCGTAATCGGCGCGGTTCATGATCTGCAGGATCTGGGTTTCAAAGTCGGCATAATGCTGGGTGGAAGACCAGATCAGGAAAATCAGGTTGACCGGGTCAACATTTTTCATTTCACCGTTATCTATCCATTGCTGGAACAATTTGGCTTTTTCTCTGACCCACTGGCGCTGGTAGGTGCGGGTAAACTCTTTTAAGTGTTGTGCCCCCTGGATGATCTCCATGGCGTAGATCTTGGAAGCGCCTGGATGCTCAAACGAGATTTTGACCTTGGCGGCGATAAATTTTTCAATCGCGACTTTAGGGCCATGTTCGGGATCAATATCGCCAATGGCCTGATCCCACATATTCAGGGTTCTTTCCAATACCGCGTGGTAAATGTTTTCTTTGTTTTTAAAGTAGTACAAGATATTGGCTTTGGGCAGCCCGGAGCGGTCGGCAATCGACTGCACCGTGGCGCCGCCGTAGCCTTGTAAGATAAACTCTTCTTGGGCGGCGGTAATGATTTTCAGCTCACTTTCAGCCCGGATCCTTCCCTGTTTATTAGGTTTTTTCGTTTCATTCATCTGTTTGGCGACTCATGTTGTAAATTTTTGTTTTTATTATGGCTGCTGTGTTTTACCAGTGAAATGTTTCACTGTCACTATTGGTTATTCTATTTTTATTGACCATCAGGTCAAGGCGGCGTTCTGCTTTTATTGTTTATTCTGCATATATACTCGATAAACTTGCATAATTTACTTGATATAGCAGAAGTATAACAGGGTAAAAGCCACAGTTTTTATCGAAATAAAATTAAAGCATACTAAAATGTCAGTTTGTTTAGTGTTAGAGAAAAATATCAAGATTTTAAAATTTAGACTATTCACTTGGTTGGTAAATGAGTGTGTGATTGCAGGTGCTTAAAATGGGTGTTTGTGGTCAAAATCATAATTAAGCTGACCATGCGGTCAGGAAATTAATGGTTTTTTTGCTTGTGGTTGTTTTTTGTTCTTATGAAAATTATAAAAAAAATCAGATGAGCAGGGAACTTTTAGTTATTGGTAAAATGCGATTTTAAATAACTGAAATCAAGGGGTTTTATATGTTTTTAACTTGCTTGAAACGGTTTTTTAAGAATTAATCAAAGTTAATTTTTTGTATGTTTCTTAAAAAATGTAATGAAATCGTAAAGAAACTCTGGTCTAATTTCACCGGTAAAAAATTATAAGTTAGAAGTAATATTTTTGTTGATGAGGGACGATTCATATAAAAATAGAGCTTTTATAGAACGTACCAGACAAAAAATATATAACTACACACTAAGGAAAACTAGATGAAACCATATCGTCTTTCGCGTATTACAGGCGCGTTAGTTATCGCCCTAGGGCTTTCAACATCTGCTATGGCAGCAGAGACCTCGTCGTCGATGCGTGGTAAAATTGTTGGTCCACAAGGTAATGATGCAGCAAATGTTAAAATCACTGTATTACACCAACCATCAGGCACTGTAAAAGAATTCATGACCAATGACAGTGGTGTATTCATTGCCAAAGGTCTAAAGGTTGGTGGTCCGTACACGGTATATATTGATTCTGACGAACACCAGGATACTGCATTAGAACAGATTTTCTTAACCTTGGGTGATACCTACCGTTTAAACACTCAACTTGAGCCAGAAGTGGAAGTTGAGCGTATTGCTGTAACCGGTCATCGTTTTACGCAAGACGTAGGTGGTTCTAACAGTGTTTTTGGCGCTGACGCTATTTCGAATACGCCAAGCTTTAACCGTGACGTTAAAGATATTGCCCGCATGAACCCGTTAGTTACCATTAAAGGTGACGGCGAAATGAGCATTGCCGGTGGTAACCCGCGTACCAACAGCTTTACCGTAGACGGTATCGGCCAAAGCGATGACTTTGGTGTTGAATTTAGCGGTTATCCAACCGAGCAACCGCCGGTTTCATTAGATGCCATTGAGCAAATCTCTGTTGACTCTTCTCCGTTTACTGCGAAAAAAGGCAACTTTGGTGGTGGTACCATCAATGCAGTAACCAAGTCTGGTACTAATGAATTTAAATTCTCTGGTTTTTATGAAACTTCGACTCCGAGCATGGCAGGTGACGCCGAGCAAATCGACCAGGTTTTCGAAGTTGTAGAGTATGATGACGGTTCCACAAGAACCTTCCCTGTGCTTGACGAAAACGGTCACAGAACCTTTGAAAAAAGAAAAATTGAGCCTACTGAAACTGAAAAAAGGTTCGGTTTTAACGTCGGTGGTCCGGTGCTAGAAGATAAGTTATTCTTCTTTGTGAACTACAACAAGTGGTCCAAAACCACAGATATGGACTATGGCTTTAAGGACAGTGGCGCTACCCACGAATATGAAGTCACCCAAGCTCAATATGATAACTTCACCCGCATTCTAAACGATACCTATGGTCTTCAAGACTCATTAGGCGGTGATCCGGAAAATACCAGTGAAAGTTTATTGACCAAACTGAGCTGGAATATCAATGATTCTCACCGTGTAGACTTTACTCACCAATGGCAAAATGATGAGTCTGAGCGCGGTGCGGGCACAGGCGGTAGCACAGTTTCTTTAAACTCCAACCGTTATGACTATATTACTAAGCTCAATAACTTCGCCGCTAAGTTTTATTCCGACTGGACCGACAACTTTACTACTGAAGTTGGTATCAGCTATAAAGACGTAACTTCAAACAGTAACACTCGTTCTGATTTCGGTGAGATTTCTGTAGATGCAGACAGTGAATCACGTGGCCCAGGGTTTGTTTTTGGTACAGACGTAAAAAGACATGCCAATGCTTCAGAGACACAAACTTTTGTCTTATCTGTAGATGCTACTTACTTGCTGGGCGAGCATGAAATTGATTTTGGTGCTCAATATGAACGTTTACGTTTATATAACTTGTTTGCAGAAAACTCTTTAGGTAGCTGGAATTTTGATACTATCGAAATGTTCGAAGAGCGTAGAATCGGCAGTTATGATTTCTCTTACGCCAATGCCTATACCAATAATTCAGCTGATACCGCTTATGATGCGTCAAGAAAGCAATTTTCACTTTATGTAGAAGATACTTTTTATTTAACTGATGATATCGAAGTGAGTGCCGGTGTACGTTATGAGCGTTTAGCGTCTTCAGATAAGCCTACCCTGAATGAAAACTTCCTGGAAACATACGGTTACGATAACACTGAAAACCTTGATGGTTTAGATATTATCTTACCTCGTTTAAACCTGACCTGGTATGCAACCGATGACTTAACGGTACGTGCCGGTGTTGGTCGTTTCCAGGGTGGAGTACCAAATGTTTGGTATAACAACCCGTTCCAGAATGACGGTATTACTTTAGTTGCCGCGCAAAATGACGATATTAACACTTATTATGCTAACAATACGGTTGATTTCACTCAAATACCTGACGAGATCAAAGATTCGTTAGTTGCTGGTGAAGGTAGCGTAACTTATACCGATCCTAAGTTTAAGTTGCCATCTAGCTGGCGTGCATCTATTGGTTTTGACTACACCTTCGATATGCCTTACTTAGGCGAAGGCTTCAAGTGGACCAACGAGTTGATGTACCACAAGAAAGTAGATGAAGCTACCTGGTTGAACACTTCGTTGGTACAGTCCGACGTGGCTGCTGATGGCGAGCGTATCATCTACGAAAGCAGATATGATAACGATAACTACGATATCATGATGACCAATGCCAAAGAAGATGGCCGCTCAGTTATCTTCAGTACCTCGCTTGCAAAAGCCTGGGATAATGGTGTTAACCTGACCATGAGTTATGCTCATCAGGATATTGAAGAGAATCATGTTGGTTCTGCGTCGGTTGCAAGAAGTAACTACAAACACAACATCATTAAAAACCGTAACCAGGATATGGCTGCTCGCGGTAGTTATGAAATTGAGCACAGCTTCAAAATTAACCTAGGCTACACCACTGAGTTCTTCGAAGGTTATGCTACACGCTTTGACATGTTCTTCGAACGTCGCTCAGGTCGTCCGTTTAGCTGGGTAATGGGTATGTTCAGGGACGGTGATCTAGGTGATGGCTCTGATTTCTATACGCAATCAGCTTACTTACCATATATCCCAACTGGTGCCGATGATCCAAATGTAGATTGGGATGAGTCTGGTTTAAGCTGGGATGAGCTGGAAGTACTACTTGATCAAGCGGGCATCTCTGCACGTGGTGAAATCTTAGATCGTAATACCGGTACTCAGCCTTGGGTTACCACTTTAGATATCAGCATCAAGCAGGAAATTCCAGGATTTGCTGAAGGTCATAAAGGACAAATTTACTTCATGATCGATAACTTTGCTAACCTGCTTAACGATGACTGGGGTATTGATAAAAACATGCGTTACCCTAACCAGGCCATTTATGACTTTGGTGGTTTAGAAGACGGTAAGTATGTGATTGATGCGCGTTATAATGGCGCCGATACCCGTAACTACAGTGAAGTTGATGAAGAAACTTCTATCTGGCAAGCTAAGGTTGGTATCACTTACAAATTCTAATGATAAATTTCTTTATTTTTAAAGAATGTAATCATTAAGTTAAAAAAACCTGTCGGTAATGTACCGACAGGTTTTTTTTTGCCTGTTGTTTACATTATTTGCCCCTAGAACAATAAATTAACTGCAATATCACTTGTTTGCGATTATTTGATTGCGATAAAATAAGTTGAACACGTGGTCAGTTTTTAGACGATTCTTGACACTTGTGTCAACAAATGTGATAACTGATCATGACGCCTATACTTTTATCCTTTATTGAATAAAAGGACAGGCCGTTGTTATTAAGGTGTGTCATTAAACAGTAAACTATCTATGGTCTATTATTTGAGGATTAGACCCTTATCAGGCTGATAGGATTATATACCGGGTAAGTATCACTGCCGGGTACGAATACAAAGAAATTAATAATACGCTGGAAAAGCAGAAAATGATGGCTGTCAGGGAAAGCAGCTATCAAGAAAACAAAACATAATAGAATAAAATTGCTCAATATAACAAAATAACACTAAGGAAAACCAGATGAAAACACATCGTCTCTCTCGTGTTGCCGCTGCTATGGTACTGGGACTGGGCTTAACCGCCACTGCCCAGGCAAATACCACTTCTTCAGCGATCAAAGGTCATATTACCGGCCCTAGCGGCAATGCCGCCGCCGGTACTGTCGTTTCAATCACCCACGTGCCGTCGGGTACCACTAAACAAGTAACCGTCAATGAAGCAGGTATTTTCTCTGCCAAAGGTTTACGTGTCGGTGGTCCTTACAAAATCGTTATTGATTCTGATGCCTATGAAGATCAAGAAGTTAAGGATGTTTTCCTGCAACTGGGTAAAACCTATGAATTAGAGCGCAGCCTGGAAGCTGAGCAAAACATGGAAGTGATTGCGGTCACCGGCCGTATCCTGGATAAAAATGCCGGCAGCACCAGCCCGGCCAGTAACTTTAACCTGGATGATCTGGTAAATGCACCTACGGTTAACCGTGATATTAAAGATGTGGTTCGTGTCGACCCGCGTATTTATATTGACCAAACCAACAGTGACGCTATCAATTGTGCCGGTGGTAACCCGAAATTCAACAGCTTGACTGTTGACGGTACCCGGATGAACGATAACTTCGGTTTAAACAGCAATGGTTATCCGACGGTTCGTATTCCTTTTTCCTATGATGCCATTGACCAGGTAACGGTTGAGCTGGCGCCGTTCGATGTCCAGTACGGTGGTTTTACTTCCTGTAATATCAATGCCGTGACCAAGTCCGGTACCAATGAAGTGCATGGCGGTTTCTTTTATGATTACACCAGTGATTCGTTAAAAGGCGATAGCCTGGAAGGTGATAAGCAAGACGTCGGTGATTATACCGAAAAGCGTTATGGCTTTAATGTCGGTTTGCCGCTACTTGAAGATAAGCTATTCCTATTTGCTGCTTATGAGAAATTAGACGGCTCTCAAATCCTTGATTATACGCCGTTTACCGATGGTTCTAACCGGATCACCCAGGAAGAAATCGATCGCATCACGCAAATTTCCAAAGATGTTTATGAGTACGATCCCGGCACCATGGAGCCGAGCTTACCGGTTGACGATGAAAAGATCCTGGTCAAACTTGACTGGAACATTAATGACCAGCACAGGGCCGCTTTTGTTTACAACTATAATGATGGTTTTGAATGGGGCCAGTCCGACGCTGACCCGGTGGAAATTTCCTTATCTAACCATGTTTATGAGCGTGGCGCCGAGTTAACTTCATATGTGACTTCTATTTATTCTGACTGGACAGATAACTTTTCTACTGAGTTCCGTGTTGGTTACCTAGAGATGGATAACCGTCAGATTTCAAGGGATGCTGACAGCGGTTTTGGTGAATTCCGTGTTCAGGCAGATGATATCCGGGTTTATATCGGCCCTGATGATTCCCGCCAGTCGAATAAGTTGAAATACGATACCACGACCTTCAAGCTTGCCGGTACCTATTACCTGGATGATCATGAGTTGTATTTTGGTATTGAGCGTGAAGAGTTGGATGTTTTCAACTTGTTCGTGCAGCACAGCCAGACAGAAACCCGTTTTAACTCTATTGATGATTTTGAGAACGGTTTAGCCGCGCAAATCGAGTATGGTAATGCCAGCAGCCATAACCCGGATGATGCCGCCGGCGAATTTAAATACGCGTTAAATACCATGTATTTCCAGGACAAGTTTGAACTGTACGAATATGACTTGACCCTTATGGTCGGCGTACGTTACGACTGGTATACCAGCAGTGACAAACCTACCGAAAACCCTAACTTTTTTGATCGTTATGGCTACTCCAATGCGCAAAACCTTGATGGTGCGGATTTAATCCAGCCAAGATTCGGGTTTAACTGGGCAGCAAGCGACCAGCTGGAAGTACGCGGTGGCTTTGGCCTTTATTCCGGCGGTAACCCGAACGTATGGATTTCAAACAGTTATTCTAACGACGGTGTCCGTAACCTTCAGTACAGAATGCGTAACAGCGACAGATCTCCGTTCCTGATCATCGGCCCTGACGGTATCGAATATGATGGCAGCGGTCGTCCGGGTTATGATATTCCGGTTGATTTGATTAATGATGTTACCAATGGCTCTCAGGATAATGATGTTAATGTCACAGATCCTGACTTTGAAATTCCTTCTGAGTGGAAATATGCCTTAGGCGCCACTTATACCACGGAAGACGAATATGTGATCATGGCAGACTTGCTTTATACCGATAAGCAAGACTCGGCTATCATTAAAAATATAGGCAAAACTTACAAAGATGAGTTGGCCCCTGATGGTCGTCCGATCACGACCGGCGGTGACGATTACCTGTTAACCAACGTCAGTGACGGTGGCGATACTACCGTATTATCACTTTCTGTTAGCAAGAATTATGATAGCGGCTTTAGCTTTACCGCTTCTTATGCCTATACCGAGTCAAACGACGTGCATCCTATGACCAGCGCCGTTGCCTTTACCAACTATCACGATGTTGCTACCGCCAGTCCTAATAGCTTGGAAGAAGCAACGTCCAACTATGAGATCCCGCACAGATTCACGTTGAACATCAGCTATGTTCATGAATTCTTTGCCGGTTATGAAACCACTTTCAGCCTGTTTGGTCAGGCAAACGAAGGTCGTCCATATACCTGGGCGTTCGGCGGCTCTAATAACCGGACGGAATTGAGTAGCGGTGGTTTTGACTTTGACTACAATGACGTTGACCGCCAGTTATTGTATGTACCGCTGGAAAATGATCCTCTGGTAAATTACGGTGAAAACTTCGATGTGGCTGCCTTTAATGACTTCATCGAGTCTGAAGGCCTGACCCGTGGTGAAATCATGGACCGTAACGAATTAAGCAGCGACTGGTGGGTGAAGTTCGATGTTCGCGTCGAGCAGGAATTTGCCGGCTTTATGGAAGGTCATAAAGGCAGTGCTTTCTTCGTGATTGAAAATGTCGGTAACTTACTCAATGATGACTGGGGTGTGCTGAAGCAAGGTTCTTACTTGCAAGGTGCGGTCAATGCCAGTATCAATGACGACAATACCTATACCTACAACGAGTTCCTTGCACCTCCTTCACAGTCGCGTGACCGTGATGCATCATTGTGGGAAATCCGTTTAGGGGTTAAATACGACTTCTAATATAGTCTTTCGCTATATTTATTAGCTCGTTTAAGAATTAAAGCCGTACTTATTTAAGTACGGCTTTTTAGTCTTTGGTATCTTTGTCTTTATCAGTGACTTGATACTAACGGCCGAAATCGTCTTTGAGATCAAATAAATTATATTTTAATTTTTTGACGAGTTCGATATACTAAACTTGACCATATGGTCAAATTTTAAAGGTTCTTTTATGTCTGTTGAAAAAAACAATGATTGGCAAAAGCTGATCGAGAGCGCGCAGCAAGGTTATAACAATGCGTATGCGCCTTATAGTAAGTTTCATGTCGGCGCTGCGGCCATGACCGAGCAGGGCACTATCGTTAAGGGCTGTAACGTTGAAAATGCCTCTTATGGTTTGACGGTATGCGCTGAGCGAAATTGCATCGCCCAGGCGGTGATCCAGGGGCAACAGACTTTTTCTGCCATGGTGGTCTACACCGAGCAGGAAAAATTAACCCCGCCTTGCGGTGCCTGCCGCCAGGTGATTGCCGAATTTTTTGCCCCGGAAGCAGAAGTGATGGCGGTGAATCATCTTGATAACCGTAAAACCTGGACAGTAGCCCAGCTATTGCCGGATGCCTTTACTCCCAAGAATTTATTAGAGCAGTAATATGTTACTCCCCCAAGAAATCATACGCCATAAACGTGACGGGCTGGTATTAAGCCAGGATGAAATTCAGACTTTTATTGACGGTCTGGTGACCGGCAGTTTTACCGATGCCCAGGTAGGGGCCATGGCCATGTCTATTTATCAGCAGGGCATGACGGTGGATGAAACCGTCGCTTTTACCAACGCCATGAAAAACTCCGGTGATGTCCTTAGTTGGCCCGAGCTTGACGGTCCGATTGTTGATAAACATTCTACCGGCGGTGTTGGCGATAAGGTCAGCTTTATGCTCTCGGCCATAGTTGCCGCCTGTGGCGGTTATGTGCCTATGATTTCGGGCAGGGGACTGGGCCATACCGGCGGCACGGTAGATAAGCTGGAAAGTATTGCCGGTTTTAATGTCCAGCCGAGTTTACAAGAATTTAAAGCCCTGGTGGCGAAACATGGTCTTGCGATCATTTCGCAAACCAGTAATTTGGCGCCGGCGGATAAGCGTTTATACGGCGTGCGTGATATTACCGCTACGGTGGATTCCATTGCGCTTATTACCGCCTCTATTTTATCGAAAAAACTCTCCGCCGGGCTGGATGCCCTGGTGATGGATATTAAGGTCGGTAATGGCGCTATGATGACCGATATCAAGCAGGCCAATGCGCTGGCGCAAAGTATCGTCAATGTTGCCACCGGCGCCGGGGTAAAAACCGAGGCCATTATTACCGACATGAACCAGGTATTGGGCAATAGTGCGGGTAATGCCCTGGAAATCAAGGAAACCGTGGATTACCTTACCGGGGTTTATCGTGAGCCGAGATTACACCAGGTCACGGTTTCTTTAGCCACTGCCATGTTGCAACATGCCGGGCTCGCCGGGGATGAAAGTGAGGCCCGGGCTAAAATCGAACAGGTATTAAGTTCAGGCAAGGCGGCGCAAAAGTTTGCCGATATGATCGCTGCCATGGGCGGACCGGGTGACTTATTGGAGAACCCCTGGGCTTCGATGCCAAAAGCCAAGGTGGTGCAGGATATTATTGCAAAACAAGACGGTTATATTAACGCCATGCAAACCCGGGATATCGGCATGGCGGTGGTGGCGTTAGGCGGCGGCCGTTTAGCCGGTGATCAGCAAGTTGATCACAGTGTCGGTTTTGATGCCATCGTGCCGCTGGGCACTCAGGTCAAAGCCGGAGATGTTATTGCTAGGGTGCATGCCAAAGACAGCGATAGTGCCAAGCGGGCGGCAAATAGCTATCTTGGGGCAATAACGCTTGGCGATGGTTTAGCCGAATTAACGCCGGTGATATATCACAGCGTGACTGCCGAGAAATAGCTGAACAGGATAGTTTAGTGAAAGTGGACAGAGCTTACTCTGTCCACTATTGCTGTTTAAAACTGGCGAGGGCTAAAGGGTGCCAAAAATCTTATCACCGGCATCGCCAAGGCCGGGCAATATATAACCCTTGTCGTTGAGCTTTTCATCAACACTGCCGATATACATGTCGACATCCGGGTGGGCTTTTTCTATCAATTCAATGCCTTCAGGTGCAGCTACCAAAAACAGGGCTTTAATTTGTTTACAACCACTTTCTTTTAGCAGGTCTATGGTGGCCAGGGCGCTGCCGCCGGTTGCCAGCATAGGATCTATGATCAGCGCCGTTCTTTCACTGATATCGGCAACGATATTCTGATAATAGCTTTCCGGCTCCAGGGTTTCTTCGTTGCGGGCAATACCGACAATGCTGACGGTGGCACAAGGCAAAATAGACTGGGCGCCGTTTAACATGCCTAAACCGGCGCGCAAAATCGGCACTAAGGTCGGTTGCTTGTTGGCTAATACCGGCGCAGAGATATTACCGGACCAGCAGGTCATAGGTTGCTGCTTAAGCTCAAGATCTGCCGTGGCCTCCATGGTGAGCATAGTGGCGACTTCATCAACCAGCTCACGGAATTTTTTCAGCGAAATGGTATCTTCTCTGAGCAGGCTGACTTTATGTTTAACCATGGGATGGTTACTGGGATAAACGGCCATAGTGTTTCCTTGAAACGATAATTAAAAGGTGAAGGAGAGTCTTAGCTTTATTGCTAGCAAAGACTCGGTATAAAAGCTTTATTGCCAAACGAGTTGTTTAAAATGCTCGCGGCACAGGGACTCGTATCTTTCATTGCCGCCCACCTCTACCTGGGCGCCAGTGGTGATGGGGCGGTTATTTTCATCCAACCGGGTGACAAAGTTAGCCTTGCGTCCGCAGTGACAAATGGTTTTCAGCTCAACCAGTTTATCGGCCCAGGCCAGCAGGGCGGCGCTGCCTTCAAAAGTTTCGCCGAGGAAATCGGTACGCAGGCCGTAGGCAAGTACGGGAATATGCAGGGCATCGACGATATCGGTTAATTGTTTTACCTGGTTCGATGATAAGAACTGGGCTTCGTCGATCAGGATACAACTGAGTTTTTGTTCTTGGTGCAGTTTTTCTACTTCACTAAAGATATTGGTTTGCTCGCTGAAAACCTGGGCATCGGCATTGATGCCTAGGCGGGAGGCGACCTTGCCTTCGGCGAATCTGTCGTCGATTTTCGCGGTAAAAATTACCGTATGCATGCCGCGTTCGCGGTAATTATAAGAAGATTGTAATAAATGGGTGGATTTGCCGGCATTCATTGCGGAGTAATAAAAGTACAACTGCGCCATAAAAAGTAAATTTCCTGTTTTTAATTGGTTTTACTGGCGTGACTTGTGCGTGGCTTGTCAGAGCAAAGAAGTACCAGTAGCTTACCCCGAAAATGACTGGGTGGGGGCTATTGGCTGGGTATTCTATTACAAAATACGCCAATGGCTAAGAAAAATAATCAAAGGATTTGACTTAAGCTGGTATTAAACCGGGAATAAGTGATAAAACATCTTGTTTTATCAGGGGAAGGGGAGAAATTGTCTAAGAAATATTCGACAAGATAAGCAGCTTTAGCCGCTTATCTTGTCGCTTCAGCAC
The DNA here is from genome assembly GCF_947387555.1 of Thalassomonas sp. RHCl1. Lineage (GTDB taxonomy): Bacteria > Pseudomonadota > Gammaproteobacteria > Enterobacterales > Alteromonadaceae > Thalassomonas. The sequence continues at coordinate 58,258 of NZ_CANDNZ010000012.1, read as the reverse complement.
CGGCTATTAGTAACCGCTGCTTTGGTCTTTATCGCCCTGGTGGCCTAAGGTGGTCAGTAAACTGCCCAGCAGGCTGCTGGCACCAAACCTGAACGTTTGGGCATTGCTCCAGTTTTCGCCTAATGTTTCACTGGCCATATCCAGATAAACGGCGGCATCTTCTGCGCTTCGAACACCACCGGCGGCTTTAAAGCCTACTTGTGGGTTTTTTGCTTTAATCACTTCAAGCATAACCTTGGCCGCTTCCGGTGTGGCATTTACCGGCACTTTCCCGGTAGAAGTCTTGATAAAGTCGGCCCCGGCGGCAATGGAAATTTCACTGGCTTTTTGGATCAGCGTTTCGCTTTTCAATTCACCGGATTCGATGATCACTTTGAGCATGATATCGCCACAGGCGGCTTTACAGGCTTTGACCAGCTCAAAACCGACTTCTTCATTACCGTCAATCAGGGCGCGGTAGGGGAATACCACGTCAACTTCATCGGCGCCGTAGGCTACCGCAGCTTTGGTTTCGGCAACGGCAATCGCAATATCATCATTGCCGTGAGGGAAGTTGGTCACCGTGGCGATTTGGACTTCTGGTGTGCCCTGGGCGGCCAGTGTTTTTTTCGCCAGCGGGATAAAACGCGGGAAAATACAAATGGCGGCGGTATTGCCGGCAGGCGATTTGGCCTGGCGGCACAGGTCAATAATGTCCTGCTCGGTTTCACTATCGGTTAAGCTGGTTAAGTCCATTAAACTCAGCGCGGTTAACGCGTAGTCTTGTAATTTACTCATTCTGGTTCCTTATAAGGTGACGAAAACACCGGCAATCGCCGCGCTCATCAAGTTAGCTAAGGTAGCTGCCAGCATCGCACGCATGCCTAAACGGGCAATATCATGTCGTCTGCTAGGGGCCATAGAGCCTAAACCACCCAATAAAATGGCAATAGAAGATAGGTTGGCAAAACCGCAAAGGGCAAAGGTCACAATCGTTTGTGTGTGGTGACTTAAGCTGTCTTTGACTTCAACAAAATTGACGTAGGCAAAAAATTCATTCACGGCAATTTTTTGTCCGATAAAGCTGCCTGCCTGTAACATTTCATCAACAGGTACGCCGATAATAAAGGCCAGCGGCGCAAATACGTAGCCGAGGATCAACTCTATGGTGATGCCTTCAAAACCGAGTAAGTTGCCAATACCGCCGATCAACATATTCAATAAGGCAATCAAACCGATAAAGGCAAGCAGCATAGCGCCGACATTCACTGCCAGCTTTAAGCCCGAGGCGGCACCGCCGGCGGCGGCATCAATGACATTGGCGGGTTTGTCGTCGACATTGTCTTCAAACTCTACCGGGCCTTCTTTGAGTTTTTCATGCTCGGTTTCCGGCATGATAATTTTTGCCATCAACAAACCGCCGGGGGCGGCCATAAAAGAGGCGGCGATCAGGTACTTGAGCTCGATGCCCAAACCGGCATAACCGGCCAGGATAGAGCCGGCAACGGAGGCCAGGCCGCCGACCATGATGGCGAATAATTCTGACTGGGTCATCTTGGCAATATAAGGGCGTACTACCAGCGGTGCTTCGGTTTGGCCGACAAAGATATTGGCGGTGGCAGATAAAGACTCAGGCTGACTGGTTTTTAACAGCTTTTGTAAGCCGCCGCCGATCACCTTGATAACCACTTGCATAATGCCCAGATAATAGAGCACGGCGATCAGTGAGGAGAAAAAGATAATAATCGGCAGTACACGTACAGCAAAGACAAAACCTACGCCGTTGGAATACATGGCATCTGTGCCCAGGCCGCCGAATAAAAAGTCAATACCGGCCTTGGCGCTGTCGATAACCTGCTGCACGCCACCGGTAATAGATTCTAAAACATCTTTACCAAAAGGCACATAAAGTACAAAGGCGCCAAATATCACCTGCAGGGTAAAGGCAAGACCTACGGTACGCCAGTTGATCGCCTTACGATGCTGTGATAAGAAAATGGCAAAGGCCAGTAAAAATACTATGCCGAGCATGCCACGTAATGCCGTTAATTCCATGAAGACCTCATTGTTATTATTTTGTAAGTTGGCGAATTTTTGCTTTTAATAATTCGATTGCCATACGGTTTTTGCCACCACGGGTGATGACGATATCTGCATAAGATTTCGATGGCTCTATATGCTGGTAGTACATAGGGCGTACGGTATCTAGGTATTGGTTGGTGATAGAGTCTATGCTGCGTCCGCGCTCTACGGTATCGCGCTGGATGCGGCGGATAAGGCAGATGTCCAGCGGGGTATCCATATACATCTTGATATCAAAACTGTTGCGTAATTCTTCATTACAAAACAGCAAAATACCTTCCACCAGGATAATAGGGGTGGAATTTATCTTGATGGTTTCGTCAATGCGGGTATGGGTTTTATAGCAATAAACAGGACAATCAACGTCTTTCCCTTGAGTGAGCTCTCCTATTTGTTTGCATAACAATTCATGCTCGAAGGCGTTGGGATCATCATAATTGGTTTTTTCCCGCTCACTCATGGTCATATGAGACTGATCGCGGTAGTAGGCATCTTCTTTAATAATGGAGATGCCGTCTGCTCCTAATTCCGCCAATAACTCATCATATATGGTCTGTGCAAAGAGGGTTTTTCCAGAGGCTGAAGCGCCTGCAATTGCTATAACTGTCGGTTTTTTGTGTTGCACAGAGTTTTTTGCCTTAGTTTGATTCATTAAGTTAGCTATCCGCTTCTTGACGCAGCAGTAAGATATTCAAAAGCTGACACTTGTGTCAAGTTTTAAATTGCTTATCTGGCGACGGTTTGTTTTTCGCACATTCCAGCCCGGTTGACACTTGCTCAAGTTCAAGACGTCAATTTGTTGCTGCTAAAATGGACAATAAGACTGATAAGACTACTATTATACCGAAAACAAATAATTTTATGTATTAAAGAACGGTAGCAATCCGGCGGATAATTTAATTTATTCGGTAAATTTACCATAACCTGACCAAATGGTCATGTTTTATGTCGGGATTTATTGCAAAGTTCAACATTTATTGACTGAGATTAATGGATGTTGATTGATTGTTATTCGAGTGGGAGGTTATTTTATGAGTAAAATAATTGCGGTTATGTTGATGTTTGCAGCATTAACGGTTCAGAACCCAGCCTTGGCTTCTGATACATCATCGGCAATTCGGGGGCTTGTAGTAGATGCTAACGGTGTCAATCAGGCGAATGTCACCGTGCAAATCATACATGGGCCCACCGGCACGGCAAAAACAGTAACAACCACGGAAGGGGGAGTCTTTCAGGCCAGGGGCTTAACCATAGGCGGACCTTATACGGTCAAAGTTACCGGCGGCAGTTCGCTGACCTTTGAGGAGGTCGACGATCTTGTGTTGCAACTGGGGCAGACCTCTAAGGTCGTACTCAATGAAAAACAGGAACAAGTACAGGAAATTGAGCGTATTCAGGTTACGGGACAGCTGGCGATGGCGGGTACCTACAAAAAAGGGCCCAGTGAAGAATTTTCCGAGCAGGAAATTGCCAATACCGCGGCCATCAGCCGGGATTTGAAGTCGGTGCTTAAAAGCGACTCGCGTATGGTGGTCGATACCACAGCCGATGGCGGACCGGCGCTTTCCATTGCCGGCGGCAGTGTTCGCGGTAACAGCCTGACCGTGGACGGGGTCAAGCAAAACGATGATTTTGGCCTCAATAAAAACGGCTATCCGGGGCGCAGAACGCCGATATCCCTTGATGCCATCGAGCAACTGGCGGTTAATGTTGCGCCGTTTGAAGTCACTTACGGGGATTTCCAGGGGGGAAATGTCAATATCGTCACCAAATCCGGCAGCAATGAATTTCACGGTTCGGCTTTTTATTTTCGCTCCGATGAAGGTATGGCGGGTGAAGATAACAAGGGAGAAGATCTCAGCATAGGTGATTTCGAAGAAGATACTTATGGCTTTACCCTGGGGGGACCGGTAGTTGAAGATACTCTGTTCTTCTTTATTTCTTATGAAAAATTTGAAGCCACTAAACCTTACCAATTTACCCTGGATAATGAAAACGGTGTCGCGGAAGCCAATGAAAAAATGGGGGTTACCCAGGCGGATTTTGATCGTATTTCCCAGATTGCCCAGGACAGCTGGAATTATGATATCGGCGGTTATGATACCACCTCGGATGAAGAAGATGAGAAACTGCTGATCAAATTTGACTGGTATGTGTCAGACGATCACCGGGCCTCTTTTACCTTTCAGGATAATGAAGGCAATACGGTACGTGACTATTGGGCGGAAACCTTTCCTAATGCCACCTGGGCTACGGCCGAGTCTAACCGGTATAATATGAACGAAACTTTAAAGGCTTATAGCTTGCAGGTTTTTTCCGACTGGACCGAAGACTTCTCCAGTGAATTTAAATTTGCCCGCAAGGAAGTGGAAACCGAGCAGGTGCCGTTACTGGGGGCGAATTTTGCCCAGTTTCTCATTCATACCGGCAATGGCGGCTCTTTATATATCGGACCGGATCAGTTCCGCCATGCCAATGCCTTAACCAACGACAGGGATATGTTCAAGTTTAAAGGGGATTATTATCTTACCGATGAGCATTTGATCACCTTCGGGGTGGAACATGAGATCCTGGAAATTGAAAATACCTTTGTCTTCGGCTCGCTGGGCATGACAGAATTCTCCAGTATTGATGATTTCGAAAATAATATCGGCGTACATGTTTTCCAAAGCTCTGTTACCGGTGATGTCAACGATGCGATAGATAAATTTGAATACAGCACGACCACCTATTATTTACAGGATGAATGGTCGGTTACCGATGATATTACCCTGACCTATGGTTTCAGGTATACCGAATATGATAATGATGATAAACCTGTGCTTAATGACAACTTCGTTACCCGTCATGGCTACAGCAATCAAAACAACTATGACGGCTTAGACTTGTTTGAACCCAGACTAGGGTTTAACTGGACCTATGATGACGATACCGTGATCCGCGCTGGGGTGGGGTTATTTGGCGGCGGTGCGCCGAACGTCTGGTTGTCTAACTCTTACGGTAACGACGGTGTCAGGAAAACTTTTGCGGTTTGTGCGCCAGAAGAATTATCTTTTATTGGTTTGCCGCTTTGTGACTTTGATGGCCGCACCATGCCTGATGCGATTGTAGATGGCCTGGCTTCGGGGGGAGGCAATGGCGATACCAATAGTATTGCCCCGGATTTTGATATCCCCAGTACCTGGAAGCTTAATTTTGGTATAGAAAGGCGGCAGGATTTAGGCTTCCTCGGTGATGCCTGGTTGCTGACCGCTGATGTGATTTTCAGCAAGGTGAAAGATGCGGCTATTTATACCGAGCTTAATATGGCGCCTGCTACCGATGATGACGGTAATGTGATTGTTGCACCGGATGGCCGGCCCATTTATGACTCACCGGCACCGTTTGATCTCAGTTTGACCAACACAGATGAAGGGGAAGGCCAGGTATGGACCTTTGCCGCAGAGAAAAACTTCTACACCGACCATGGTACTTATAACTTTGGCATAGGGTATACCTATCAAGATATTACCGAGATTAATCCCGGTAATGCTTTTGTTGCTTTTGAGGGCTATTCAATGCCCGCCAATGATGATTTTCAGGCGGAAAATGAATATAACTCCGAATATGAAGTACAACACAGGTTGACGGTAAACTTCAGTTGGAGTGACGAGATCTTCGGTAATAACCTGACCACGGTTGCCTTATCCTTTACCGCGCGGGAAGGACGCCATTATAGCCATACCATGAGATCAAGTGGTACCTTCGGCGGTTTTGCCGACTTTGCCACCTGGGATGGTTATAACTCACAACTGTTATATGTACCTGACGGGGCAGATGATCCTCTGGTGACTTATGCCGACGGTTTTGATACTGCTGCTTTTTGGGATTATATCGACAGTGCGGATTGTTTAAGCCGGGGTGAGATCTCAAGAAGGCATGCCTGTACCAGCCGCTGGATCCAGCGCCTGGATATGCGGTTGATGCAGGAAATTCATATCAGTGGCGAGCATAAGCTGGAAATCAGCCTGGATATTGAAAACCTGGGGAATTTAATCAACGATGATTGGGGCAGGGCGGAGTCTTTTGTACAGCCGTTTAATGCGCCGGTAGTAGATGTTGCGATTGAAAATGGTCAGTATGTTTACAGTAACTTCACTGAGCCAACGCCGACATTGGCAAAAATTCCTTCGGTATGGAAAGCCCAGTTGGGGATACGCTACCGTTTTTAACGGTTTAGGCCGCAGCTAATAAAAAAGGGTTATCAACTTTTGTTGATAACCCTTTTTCTTTTTAATGGTCAATGACAGTAAGTCGGTATTTATAAAATACTTTCCAACGTCAGTTCCATCATATCTTTAAAGGTGTTTTCCCTTTCATCGGCAGTGGTCACTTCGCCGGTTTTAATATGATCGCTTACCGTCAATACGGTTAAGGCTTTTTTACCGTACTCGGCAGCAACACCGAATAAACCGGCCGCTTCCATTTCTACCGCCAGAATGCCGTATTTTTCCATTAAGGCAAACATTTCCGGGTTTGGCGTATAGAAAAGATCCGCAGTAAAGACGTTACCGACATGTACCGGCTTATTTAACTTGTCGGCAGTGTTAACTACTTTTTGCAACAGGCCGAAATCGGCACAGGCGGCAAAATCACACTGGTTTAAACGGCTGCGGTTGACATTGGAGTCTGTGCTGGCGGCCATACCGATCACGATATCGCGTACCTTGATATCATCGCGTACCGCGCCACAGGAGCCGATACGGATAATGTTTTCTACGCCGTATTCTTTGTATAATTCGGTGGCATAGATGGAAATTGAAGGAATACCCATACCTGAGCCCATCACTGAGATTGGCTTGCCTTTGTAGGTACCGGTATAACCGAACATGTTACGCACCCGGGTCACGCATTTGGCGTCATCGAGAAAGTTTTCCGCAATAAATTTTGCTCTAAGCGGATCGCCTGGCATTAAGACTGTTTCGGCAAAGTCACCGGGTTTCGCTTCAATATGTGGTGTTGACATGAGAGTTAACCTTTTTAAATGTTAATGTCTCAGTAAGTTTCAAGCCTGTGCTATCAAGGGTGTTTTACTGAATTCTTGTTAATCTGCTATTTCTAACTATTTGTTAGCAGAAGGCAGACGGATAAGTTTAACTGAAAAACCTTTCGATGATCCAGCTGTATGTGATACTTCCAAGGTAAATGCCTAAAATACCGGCAATGCCGGAAATCGCCTGAGGGGCGGGTATGGGTAATTTCAGCAACGAAAATACGATGCCGATAAAAGTGCCGGCCGCCAGGGCGATCAGTATTTCAGTCATATATCCTCCTTAATCAGTCCCACTTATTTTAGCTTATTCCCCTGTTATTTTATGCTCAGATGATTTTTTCCGGCTATAAACGTCAGTTTATTTTCTTTTTTACTAATATGTGTTGCTAATAGCGGTTTAACCTTGATAGATTAGCTTCGGGATTAGCATTTAGGTGTCTAGACGTAAATATTTTATAGATTAAAGTAATAAAGAGAAACAGCATGTTTTACCAAACCGACGATATTCGCATCAACAAAATCAAAGAGTTATTACCCCCTGTTGCCTTGCTCGAACGATTTCCGGCCACAGAGCGGGCTTCTGAGTCGGTTTATGCCGGACGCGAAGCGATCCACAAGATATTTCAAAACCAGGATGACAGGTTATTAGTCGTCATCGGTCCCTGTTCTATTCATGATCCGAAAGCGGCACTGGAATATGGCCAGCGGCTGATGAAATTAAGAGAAAAATATCAAGATACCCTGGAAGTGGTGATGCGGGTGTATTTTGAAAAACCCAGAACTACGGTGGGCTGGAAAGGCTTGATCAACGACCCTTATATGGATAACAGCTTTAAGCTTAATGATGGCCTGCGTTTAGGCCGTAAGTTGCTTGTTGATCTTAATGATATCGGGCTACCCACCGCCGGTGAGTTTTTAGATATGATCACCCCGCAGTATATGGCAGATTTGATGTGCTGGGGGGCAATAGGGGCACGGACTACAGAATCCCAGGTACACCGTGAACTGGCTTCGGGCTTGTCTTGCCCGGTAGGATTTAAAAACGGCACTGACGGTACCATTAAAATTGCCATCGATGCCATAGGCGCTGCCAGCGCACCGCATCATTTTTTGTCGGTCACTAAATACGGTCATTCCGCCATTGTCGAAACCACAGGTAACCAGGACTGCCATATTATTTTACGCGGCGGTAAACAGCCGAACTATGATAAAGAAAGCGTCAAATCGGTCACCGACCAGTTAAGTGCTGCCGGGTTGATAAACAATATTATGATAGATTTCAGCCATGCCAACAGCTTGAAGAAGTTTGAAAACCAGATGCTGGTTTGCCGGGATGTCTGCGGGCAGATAGCTCAGGGAAATCAGTCTATTTTCGGTGTCATGGTGGAAAGCAACCTGATTGAAGGCCGCCAGGATCTGGTGGAAGGGCAGGAGCTGACTTACGGGCAAAGTGTCACCGATGCCTGTATCGGCTGGGATGACAGTGAAAAGTTATTAGCACAGCTAAGTGAAGCGGTGGCGAAACGCCGGGAGAACCGTTAATTCTTGGCTATGATGGGCCAAGTGATGTTTTTCGGAGAGTGAATCCCTTCTGTAGTTTCACAGCTATATGAGCGCCGGATAAATATTTCCATATAATAAAAAAAACCAGCAACTTGTGAAGTGACCCCCAGTAATTGGATAGTCCAACTATTGGGGGTCACTTCACAAGTTGCTGGTTTTTTTATGTTCAGGATGAACGGTCAACTTACAGGTTCCAGACGTAAGTTAAGTACCTACATCCCTGTAGGCAATGCTGTGGTGACATGGATGCCATACACAGCTTTGTTCACTTAATTAAAAGAAATTAACCTTGAACTCTGCACCAACAAAGCGACCTTCGTTAACAATACCGGTATTGTTATTAAAGTCGACACCACCAATGGCTACTTGCTCATCGGTAATATTACGGGCGAACAGGGCAACTTCATAGTCGTTATCGGCGCCGGACCAGGCATAACCGGTGCGTAGGCCGCCTTCTAACAGCGACTTGCCTTCAAATTCAACTGATTTGTACAGGAAGAAATCAACTTCGCTGCGGTATGACCAGTCGGTGTAGATGAAGATTTCACCGTCGCCAAGTTCACGGGCGTAACGGGCGGTAAAGTTAGCGATCCACTCAGGTGCATGTGGCAGGCTGTTGCCGTCGATCACGGCGCGTCCGTCACTGTTGATAGGGTCGGTAACCGTACATTGAGCACATACCGCGATGGATAAGTCGTTATCGTTGATTTCGGTATTGTTATAACTGATGTTACCTGTTACCAGCAGGTTTTCGGTGACAACAAACTCGGCATCAAGTTCAAAACCGTAACCTGTGGTTTCTTCGGCATTCACTAAGCGGTTGAAGTTGGCATCACCACCAACAGCCGTCAGTTGCTGATCATCCATGCTATAGTAGAAAACCGAGCCGTTGATGCGGCCGCGGCCATCCATCACATCTGTTTTCAAACCGGTTTCAAATGAGGTAATGGTTTCCGAGTCGGCAACGGTGACTTCATCACCGAATAAAATACGGCCCTGGATACTTGGTGCGCGGAAGCTGTTGGCAATACGCCCAAACCAGTTTACATCATCGCTGACTTTATAGTTGGCGCTGATATCCCAGCTGACATGGGAGTCATCCGGATTGGCTTCACCCTTCATATAATCAGGAGAGCCGTTCCAGGGGGTAGGGTTGGTAAAACGCTCGGCAACAAATTCTTTGTCGTCGGCAGAATAACGCAGGCCTGTGGTGATTTTCAGATCATCAGATACCTGGTAATCCATAGAGCCAAACAGTGCCCAGGCACGGGTTTCCTGATCCTGCACGGCATAACCGTTAATCGCACTGTTATCAGCGGTATTGTAGCTCAGACTCTCGATAGTCAAATCTTCCATATAATAGAAGAAGCCGGCCTGGAAGTTCATAGGGCCGTCATAAAGACTGGTGACACGAAATTCCTGAGTGATTTGCTTATGGTCCGGGATAGCATCGGCACTTTCAGCAGAGAATGGAATAAAGCCAGGTCCGTCAGGGTTACCGCCATCAACATCGGCGCGGGAGAAAATTTCCGCACTTTCATAACCTGTGATTGAGGTATAGACGTATTCATCTGAAGTATATTCCAGCTTCAAGCTGCCGCCGTTGGTTTCCACATCCTGAGTGGCAAACCGTGCCGCATCCTGGTAAACCGTTTCATCGTCAAAACCTTTACGGATATTATTGGTACCGGCTTCAATTAAGTTGGCATTAAAAACAATTGGCTTGGCTTCCAAGTCGCGGAAGTGGTAATTCAATAAGGCAGTGAAATCGCCGTCTTCCCAAAGAAACTGCACGCGACCTGCGGTTTCATCATAGCCGCCAAGTACATTATTGTCTTCATAACCCGGGGCTTCGTTATCAATATAATCGTCACGCTTTTGTTTTAACACGGAAACACGGGTTGATAACTTATCGGTTAAACCAAAACCGACAGCACCTTTAAAGTCCTGGGTATTGTGGGTACCGTAGGAATAAGACATGAAACCGTCAAAATCCTGGGTGGGTTTTTTTGAGTCGAACTTAACAAGACCAGCCGGGGTATTACGGCCGAACAAGGTACCTTGCGGGCCGCGCAGCACTTCAACACGTTCCACATCAAAAACCGGGAAACCTTTTAAGATAGGGTTTTCCTGTACGACTTCATCTACTACCAGGGAAACAGGCTGTGAACCGTTCAGATCGAAGTCAGTGTTACCTAAGCCACGCACATAAAAACGCGGGAAGGTACGGCCAAATGAAGACTCAATGGAAAGGCTGGGGATTTTAGCACTCATAAAACGGATATCCATACCCGCTGAGCTGTAGACATCGAGCATTTCACCCTGCATGGCAGAAACAGACACAGGCACTTCCTGCACGTTCTCTACCCGCTTACGTGCGGTTACTTCGATGACTTCCAATTTCATGTCTTGTGCTTCTTCAGCACTGGCGATGGCCGATGTACCTAAACTACCGGCGATTAATGCTGCGTGGACACACAGAAAGACCGGTGACTTCTTTATGGTTTTCATTTTTATCTCCCTAGATAAACGATGTTGTCATAGTTGTCTAATGTTATTGTTGTTACATCTTTGCCAAGGCGGTCTGTCAACGGCCTTGGCAAAAGCTTTGCTATTCCTTTTTGCGTTTTTTCACTGATAGGCTAACCAGTGTTGCTTTTTTGATAAAAAAAGCGCAAAAAAAAGGTGAAGCCATAAAATGGTTTCACCTTTTAAATTCTTGTCACTACTGACGAATATTTGCTAAGAACGAATTGCCGTATGCCATTTTTTCTAAATCGAACATCTCGGCAATGGTTTGACCTAAATCGGCAAAAGTACTGCGCTCTCCCAGCGGTACCGAGGGCATACCTTTAGCATAAGCTATTACAGGCACATACTCCCGGGTATGGTCATTGCCTTGCCAGGTAGGGTCGCAGCCGTGGTCTGAAGTTAAAAACAGGATATCGTCATCGCGTAGCTGCTGGTAGATATCTTCTAATCTGACATCTAAGTATTCCAGCGCTTCGCCATAACCTACCGGGTCCCGTCTGTGGCCAAAGTCCTGATCGAAATTCACCAGGTTGGTAAAGATGATGCTGTTCTCATCCGCGCTTTCGATATGATCTATCGTGGCATCAATCAGGGCGGGCAAGCCGCTGGCCTTGGTTTTTTCCGTGATCCCCTGATGGGCAAAGATATCGGCAATTTTACCGACACTGATCACATGCCCTTTTTCGGCCATCTTATCCAGTACCGTCGGTGCCGGCGGTAAAACGGAATAATCGCGGCGGTTACCGGTACGTTCAAAGTCTTCGCTGTTGGTGCCGACAAAGGGGCGGGCAATGACCCGGCCGATGTTCATGTCTTCAAGCACTTCTCGGACATTTTCACAATATTTATAGAGGTTATCTAAGCCAAAGTGTTCTTCATGGGCGGCGATCTGGAATACGCTGTCCGCCGAGGTATAACAAATCGGGGTGCCGGTGCGGATATGCTCTTCGCCTAAATCGGCGATAATGTTGGTGCCGGACGCGTGGCAATTGCCCAAGATAGCCGGGATACCGGTTTTTTGATAAATCTTTTCCAACAAGTCTTGCGGGAAGCTGTTTTCTTTATCGCGGAAATAACCCCAGTCAAACAAGACCGGCACACCGGCCATTTCCCAGTGACCGCTGGGGGTATCTTTACCTGTGCTGATTTCTGCGGCATAGCCGTAGGCGCCTTTGCTCGGTGCTTCACCTTTATAAGGAAAGCTGCGATTAGATGCCTGCTCACACGCCTTTACTAAACCAAGGGCGGCAAGGTTAGGAATATTTAACGGTACGCCCTTTTCTTGAAAATACGCATCGGCAAGGTTGGCAAAAGTATTTGCCGATACATCACCAAACTGCTCCGCGTCAGGGGCACTGCCAAGACCAAAACCATCCACAACTAAAATAATTGCTCGAGCCACTCAATTCTCCAAAAGATAAAAACACGCCAAATAGCGCGATAAATCAACACGGCAGGCTAAAAAACAGCCGAAACCAGTTAATTCAGGTACTACAGGGCATTATGATAACACTTTTATCGACTTTCGATAAACATTAATCATATAAGATATTTAAAACTTGACACAACTGTCAAGTTTTAAATATCTTATAAACACACAATTAATCTCCCGACATTTTTTAGATGAGATTACTTGACAAAAGTTTAAAAAACGGCACAGGGGAATTTTCCCCTGCACTTGCCTTTCGGTGAAACTTTGCTTTTCTTAAATTAGAGACGGGCAAGCTTGAACATGAGTCAATAAAACAAAGTGTGCATTAGCGCCAATAAGTAATTGAACTTTCAAGTATTTGATGGAAATCAAGCATGACAGACAACACAATCCGCTTTCTCCTCAATGATGAACTCATCATGTTGGAAAATATCGATCCCAATTTAACCGTACTGCAATACCTGAGAGACATACGTTTTCAGTCAGGCACCAAGGAGGGCTGTGCCTCCGGCGACTGCGGCGCCTGTACCGTGGTGCTGGTCGAGCTGGCGGGAGAGGAGTTTAACGAACTCAACTATAAATCCGCCAATGCCTGTATTTTATTTGTCGGCAGTTTGCACGGCAAGCAACTGATCACGGTGGAACACTTAAAAGAAGGTGAAGCATTGCATCCGGTGCAGCAGGCCATTGTCGATTTCCACGGCTCCCAGTGCGGCTTTTGTACCCCGGGTTTTGTGATGTCTTCTTTTGCTTTGCATAAAGCGGTGAGCAGTCCGGACCGGGCGCAGGTAGTGGAAGCTTTGGCGGGTAATTTATGCCGTTGTACCGGTTATCGCTCTATCATTGATGCGGCCATGGCTTCCAGCGCGGATGCCGCTCCCGACAGTTTTGCCCGTCATTACCATCAAACGGTTGCTGAGCTAAAAAAAATCCATTTACAGTCTGAAGCGCAGCTGAGCGCATCCGGACACCATTTTTATTCACCGACTAACATCGACCAGCTCGCCGATTACTTATTGGCACACCCTAACGCGACTTTGCTTGGCGGCGGTACCGACTTGGCGTTAAGTGTCACCCAGCAGCTTAATACCATAGATAAACTGGTATATCTGGGCAATGTCAAAGAGCTTAACGGCCTGAGAGAAACCGAAGAGAGTATTATTGTCGGCTCGGCCGTGCCTTATAGTCTGTTCACCCCGTTATTGCATCAGCAATATCCTGAGCTTGGCGAGATGATCGAGCGCATCGGCTCTACCCAAATCCGCAATAACGGTACCCTGGGGGGCAATATCGGCAATGCTTCTCCTATCGGTGATATGCCGCCGGCGTTAATCGCCTTAGGGGCCACCATGACCCTCAGATGCGGTAACAGCACCCGGGAAATGCCGGTGGAAGATTACTTTAAAGGTTATAAGGTCACAGATCTTGCCGAGTCTGAATTTATCCAGGATATCACCATTCCCAAGGCTAAAGCCGGTCAGGAATGCAAAGTGTATAAGATTTCTAAGCGTATTGATGATGATATCTCCGCGGTATTGGCGGCGATCTCCATCGAAATAGAGCAAGATAGCGTAAAAAGTGTGTCTATCGCTTATGGCGGCATGGCCGCGATCCCTCAAAGGGCGGCTGCCTGTGAAGCAGCCTTAAAAGGCCAGCCGTGGACGCAAACGAGCATAGATGCGGCGAAACAGGCGTTAACGCAAGACTTCCAGCCGATGTCCGATGTCCGCGCCTCCGATAAATACCGTATGACAGTAGCGCAGAATCTTTTACAGAAATGTTTTCTTGAGCTGCAAAACCGCCATGTTGAAACAAGAGTAGTGAATTATGCGTAGTCTTAAAAAAGTTGAGCAACAAAGCGCCCGGGAAAGTATTCAGGACCCCGGCATGGGCGGCGTTGGCCGCAGCAAAAAACATGAAAGCGCCGATAAACATGTATCCGGCGAAGCGGTCTATATTGACGACAGGCCGGAATTGCGCGGCCAGTTACACGCTGCGGTAGGGCAAAGCCAGTTTGCCCGCGCCCGCATTAAAAGCATGGATTTAAGCGCGGTTAAGGCCGCCGAAGGGGTCAAAGCGGTGATCACCGTTAAAGATGTGCCCGGCCATGTCGATATCGGGCCTGTTTTCCCCGGCGATCCCGTGCTGGCATTAGACGAAGTAGAATACCTGGGCCAGCCGTTATTTGCGGTAGCCGCCACCAGCCATGATCTGGCGCGTAAAGCGGCCTTGCTTGCCAAAGTAGAATATGAAGAATTAGAGCCGGTACTCACGGTAAAAGAGGCCCTGGCAAAACAACATTTTGTTCGTCCGCCTTTTACCATGCAAAGAGGAGATTCGGCAGCGGCCATCGACTCGGCACCACATGTGTTAAGCGGCGAGATCAGTGTTGGCGGTCAGGAGCACTTTTATCTTGAAGGCCAGGTATCTACTGCCGAGCCGACAGAAGATGGCGGCATGACGATATTTTCCTCTTCCCAGCATCCCAGTGAAGTACAAAAGCTGGTGGCGGAAGTTTTGGATGTCCCCCTTAACAAAATCACCGTTGATACCCGGCGCATGGGGGGCGGTTTCGGTGGTAAAGAAACCCAGGCAGCCCCTTGGGCGTGTATCGCCGCCTTGCTGGCGAATAAGTGCCAATTGCCGGTAAAAATGAAATTAAGCCGCAGCGACGACATGTGCTTAACCGGTAAACGCCATCCTTTTGAAAACAATTATCAGGTCGGTTTTGATGACAGTGGCCGTATCCAGGGCATAGATATTACCGTGAACGGCAATTGCGGTTATTCCCCGGATCTTTCCGATGCTATTGTCGACCGGGCCATGTTCCATTCCGATAATGCCTATTATTTAGATAATGCCACGGTGACCGGTAACCGTTGTAAAACCAATACCGTTTCTCATACCGCCTACCGTGGTTTTGGCGGCCCGCAGGGCATGATGACCATAGAAATGGTGATGGACGATATTGCCCGTCACTTAGGTAAAGATCCGCTGGAAATCCGTAAAATCAACCTTTACGGCCATGGCGAGCGTAACATCACCCATTATCACCAGACGGTTGAACACAATAACCTGGATAAGCTGATCGACTCCCTGGAGCAAAGCAGCGACTACCAGGCCCGCCGCAAGCAAATCAGCGAATTTAACAAGGAAAATACCATACTGAAAAAAGGTATTGCCCTGACGCCGGTAAAATTCGGTATTTCCTTTACCGTGCAGCACCTTAACCAGGCTGGTGCCCTGGTGCATATCTACACCGACGGTACTATCCATTTAAACCATGGCGGTACCGAAATGGGGCAGGGGCTGTTTACTAAGGTGGCGCAAATTGTTGCCGAAGAATTCCAGGTGGACGTTGATACCATAGGGGTATCGGCAACCCGAACCGATAAGGTGCCTAATACCTCGCCGACGGCAGCGTCATCCGGTACCGACTTAAACGGTAAAGCGGCGCAAAATGCCGCCATCACCTTGAAAAAACGTTTGGTGGACTTTGCCGCCGAACATTTCAATGTTAAAGAAGAACAGGTGGTATTTGCCGATAACCAGGTGCATATCGGCGCAGAAGTCGGCAAGAAGACCATGGCCTTTGCCGAGCTGATCCAGCTGGCCTATATGAACCGGGTATCTTTATCTTCTACCGGCTATTATAAAACCCCTAAAATTCACTTTGACCGTGAAACCGCCAAAGGCCGGCCGTTTTTCTATTACGCCAACGGTGCCGCGGTTTCTGAGGTGTTGATCGATACCCTGACCGGCGAATACAAACTGCTGCGCGCCGATATTTTGCATGATGTCGGCAAGTCGTTAAACCCCAGTATTGATATCGGCCAAATTGAAGGGGCCTTTATCCAGGGCATGGGCTGGTTAACCACGGAAGAGCTGATGTGGAACGACAAGGGCCGTTTGCTCAGCAATAACCCGGCGACCTATAAAATCCCCGCCATCAGCGATGCACCGGTAGATTTTAATGTCGCGTTATTGCCAGACGATCCCAACAAAGAGCATACGGTTTACAACTCTAAAGCCGTTGGCGAGCCGCCGTTTATGCTCGGGATCAGTGTCTGGTCGGCGATTAAAGATGCCGTTGCCAGTGTTGCCGATTACAAAGTCAGTCCTAAGCTAAATACCCCGGCGACCCCGGAAAAAGTGCTGTGGGCGGTGCAGGATATGCAACAAGCCGCACTTGATAAGAGCGGGGACTAAGCCATGAATACCAACTGGGTGAATGCCCTGCATCAGTTAAATCAGCAGGGTGAAGCTTATGTGCTGGTCACCCTGGTTGGGGTCTCGGGCTCGACGCCGCGTAACAGCGGCACGAAAATGGTGATCACCGCCGATAATATTTACGACACCATTGGCGGCGGTCATTTAGAGCATAAAACCATAGCTCATGCCCATAAAATGTTGGCCAGCGGTGAGGAAACTCAGCAATTAGAGCATTTTCAGCTCGGCACACATCTCGGGCAGTGCTGCGGCGGCACCGCCAGTGTTCTATTTGAATACTTTGCCGCCAGTACGGTCAATATCATGCTCTTTGGCGCCGGTCATGTCGGCAAGGCGCTGGTGAAAATACTTGCTGGTTTGCCGTGCAAAGTACATTGGGTGGACAGTCGTGAGCAGGAATTCCCTCCCGCGAGTGAAATGCAGCAATATCATAATGTCAGTCAGGTAGTGAGCGAATTCCCCTGTGATGAAATTGCCGCTATGCCCGCCAACAGTTATTACATAGTGATGACCCATAACCACCAGCTGGATTTTGAACTGTGCCAGTCGGTTTTGGCGCGGCAAGACTTTCGTTACCTGGGCCTGATCGCTTCAGATACCAAATGGCGCAGGTTCCAGCAAAGGTTTAAGCACAGGGAAATCGATGAGCAACTGGTTGCCCGCATGAATTGCCCGATAGGCTTGAGCGCCGTGCCGGGTAAAACCCCGATGGAGGTGGCGGTGTCGATCGCGGCTGAGGTGATTGGTCTTTACCATCAAAAGAGCCAGGAAAATATCGAGCAACAAAACTCGGGAGCTAAAGCCGAAAAAGCACCTCCAGCGAAAAAAGCCTCTTCCCAGCAGGGAGTACATTGGAAAGAGCTAAAGCAGTTGCTCTTGGTTGAAGATGATAAAGGTAACAGCTAAGACTCAACAGGCGCGGCAGGCGGCATCACTACTTTGGTAGCTATGTCGTTAAATTGTATCCCGGTCACCATAAATAAAATGACTTTTCAGGATATGAAGGAAAGACCGTGCTTGGCCGGGTGGAGAAAACCTGTGTCCGCGCCCAGCGGGTCTACCGCGATGATGAATTTGTCGCAGCCCCTGTTGGGGGTCCGCTGCTTAAATAACCCAGGCGGATAAAAACAAAGAAACAGCCTTTGGCTTTTATGCAGGCAGGGGCAGCAATTAATTGAGAAAATGGAAATAAATAATGACTAAAAATGAAGAGTTAACCCAGCATTACAATACTCATTATGTTGATCTTGCCAGCGAGCGTATCGGCGGTGAAACCCTGGCCTGCAGCGATGATTTTTTTGCCGAAATGGAAAATCTGTTAAAACCCGGGCGCGGCATTTTTATTGACGATAAATATACAGAGCGCGGCAAATGGATGGACGGCTGGGAATCCCGCCGCAGTTACGGCCGTGATAACGGCAGGGAGTACGACTGGTGTATTATTCGTTTAGGTATCCCGGGTGTTATTTATGGCCTGGATGTCGATACTAACTTCTTCAGGGGCAATGCCCCGCAAACGGTTTCCGTAGAAGCGTGTGTCAGTGAGGGGCAGCCGGATGCGTCAACTCAGTGGCAGACCATTTTATCTCAAAGCCCGGTAGATGCTCATAGCCAGAATTTCTTTGAAATCGAGCCAAGTGCAACCGCCAATACCGCCTGGACCCATGTGCGTTTAAATATTTTCCCCGATGGCGGTGTTGCCCGTTTCAGGGTTTACGGTGAAGCACAAGTAAACTGGAACGAGTTTGTTGACGGCGAATTAATCGATCTGGCCTACATTAAAAACGGCGGTAAAGCGCTTTTGGTCAGTGATATGTTTTTCAGCGATAAAAATAATTTGATCATGCCGGGACGCGGCAAGGACATGGGCGATGGCTGGGAAACCAAACGCCGCCGTGATCCCGGTCCCGACTGGTCGATTATCAAGCTGGCGGCAAAAGGCAATGTGCAAAAGGTGATCGTCGATACCCATCACTTTAAAGGCAATTTCCCGGATCATTTTACCCTCGAAGGAACGGTTTCTGACAGCGATGATTTCACCTCGGGTGAAAACGTCAACTGGCAGCCGATTATAGAAAAAACCAAGCTATATGCCCACCGTGAGCACCTGTTTTTAAAAGAAATCGTTGCGGATAAGGCCCAGGCCTTTACCCATGTGCGCCTAAATATATTCCCCGACGGCGGTGTCAGCCGGATGCGGGTATTTGGCCACCGCGTCGATAAGTAACCGGGCAACAATGAGCAGGACCAACAGGAGCAGTTAAGTGACTTTACAAGAATTAAATTTGTTGCCCGAAAGTGATGCCAGCCATGCGTTTATGCAGTGTTGCACCGCAAGTACCTGGGTCAAGGCTATGGTGCAAAGCCGGCCGTTTGCAGATGAAGCGGCGTTATACCAGGCGGCGGATCAGCATTGGCAAGGCTTGAGTGAAAGCGATTATCTTGAAGCCTTCGAAGGCCATCCGAAAATCGGTGACGTCAACAGCCTCAGGGCCAAATACGCCAATACCAAGGCCCTGGCCAGCGGCGAGCAAAGTGCGGTCAATGTCGCGTCCGAGCAGGTACTAAACGACCTTGCTAAAGGCAACAGCGATTATGAAACCAAGTTTGGCTTTATTTTTATTGTCTGTGCCACCGGCAAAAGTGCGGAGCAAATGCTGGCGTTATTACAGGCGCGCCTGCCCAATGACAGGGCACAGGAATTAGTTAATGCCGCTGAAGAGCAGCGAAAAATTTTTCATCTTCGCTTAGATAAATGTTTAGATAAAGTTTAGGGAAATCACTATGAGTCAAATTACCACCCATGTTTTAGATACCACCCGCGGCAAGCCGGGGGCAGAGATCCCGATCACTTTATATCAGCAAACAGCTGAAGGCTGGCAACAGCTTGCCAGCGGTATTACCAACGATGACGGCCGTATTGCCGGGTTATTGGCCGATGATCGTATTCTGGATGCCGGTATTTACCGTATGCATTTTGATACTAACGCTTATTTCGAGCGCATGGGGGATAAAGGTTTTTATCCTTATGTTGATATTGTTTTTGAATTAAGCGCCGGCGGCGATCACTATCATATTCCGTTATTGTTGACGGCTTATGGTTACTCTACCTACCGCGGTAGTTAGTGGTAATAGCAACAGCTGAGTTGAATAATATGACTGAACAAATCGTGCCTAAGATCTTAACCAGTGAAGCCTTTGCCCCCTTTGGTGATGTGATTGAAGTGGATGAGAACAGGCAGCATTTTACCATCAATGACGGCTTTACCGAGCGTTATCATGATTTGGCCACCGTGGATGTTGAAAAAAATAACGGCCGGACCCTGATCAATATTTTTCGCTCGACCCCTTTGGCGCAACCGATCGCGATTAAAATGATGGAGCGTCATCCGCTGTCGAGCCAGGCCTTTATTCCCCTGGGCAATGAACCTTATTTAGTGGTGGTCGCTCCCAAAGGTGACTTAGATTTAAGCGCCATAGAGGTCTTTATCGCCCAAAGCAACCAGGGAGTCAATTACCATGCCGGCACCTGGCATCACTATTGTCTGGCATTGCACCAGCAAAGCGATTTCTTGGTGGTTGACCGGGGCGGAGAAGGGGACAACTGCGATGTGGTTGAACTCGATGGCAGTAAAATAATAGCAACGCAAAAATGATTGAGTAAAGCGTAAAGAAGTTGAGGTGATATAACCTGTGCTGATAGGACATCCGGCCCGGTTATATTGAATAATTCTATCTTCATCCAAAAATTAAGGCACGCGCCGGGGTGACGATCTTATAGAGAATAAAGTGTTATGTTAAAAGTTTATCGTGGTGAAATCTTGCACTTCCTGGCGGACCCCGCCAAAGTGGAACTGGAGCAAAGTTACCAGCACTTTGCCGACGGTTTGTTGGTGATTGAAGACGGCAAGGTAAAACAGCTGGGGGAGGCATCAAAGCTGCTAGCGACTTTACCGGGCGATATTGAAGTGACCCATTATCAAAACGGCCTGATCATGCCGGGTTTTATTGATACCCATATCCATTACCCGCAAACGGAAATGATCGCTTCATATGGCGAGCAGCTGCTTGAATGGCTGGAAAATTATACCTTCCCGGCAGAAAGGCGCTTTGAAGATGAAGCCTACGCTAAAGATGTGGCCGAGTTTTTCCTGGATCAACTACTCGATGCCGGTACCACCACCGCCCTGGTCTTTGGTACCGTGCACAAGGCTTCCGTAGATGCCTTTTTCACCGTGGCGCAGCAGAAAAAACTGCGCATGATCTGCGGTAAAGTGCTGATGGACAGAAACTGTCCTGACTTTTTAACCGATACTGCCGAAACCGGTTTTACCGACAGTAAGGCGTTAATTGAAAAATGGCACAATACCGATCGCCTGCAATACGCGGTGACACCAAGGTTTGCCCCCACCAGTACCCGGGAGCAACTGGATAAAGCCGGGGAATTACTTTCCCTGTATCCGGATGTTTATATGCATACCCACCTTTGTGAAAACAAAAAAGAAATCGAGTGGGTACAGGCGTTGTTTCCGGAAAATGACGGTTATCTGGATGTGTACGATCAAAGTAACTTACTTGGCCGCCGCAGTGTTTTTGCCCATGGCGTACACCTGCATGATGAAGAATGCCAGCGCTTAAGCGATACCGGCTCGGCTATCGCCTTTTGTCCGACCTCCAATTTATTCCTCGGCAGCGGCTTGTTTAACTTAAAGCAGGCAGAAGAATATGATGTCAATGTCGGTATGGGTACAGATGTCGGCGCCGGCACCAGCTTTTCTATCCTGCGCAGCCTGAATGAAGCCTATAAAATTCAGCAGCTTAGAGGAGAGAAATTAACGCCGTTTAAATCTTTCTATCTTTCTACCTTAGGGGGCGCGGTGGCGCTGGACTTAGAAGATAAAATCGGTAATTTAGCGCCGGGTAAAGAAGCCGATTTCATTGTGCTTGACTATAACGCCACGCCATTGATGGATCGCCGTATCAAGCAATGTAAAACTCTACATGAAAAACTCTTTGTCCTGAGTATGTTAGGTGATGAGCGTAATGTTTGTGCCACTCATGTGCTGGGTGAGAGGGTTACTGGTAAAGCTTAACAGAAAAGCCGGGGAGAAATCCCCGGCTGTAAACCTAAGTCACGGGAACAGCGAAGGGCAAACAATATAAATATAAGCCCGGTATCCGCCCCGGTGACGGTATTAATTTACAACTCATTTGATAGGAAGTTTATGGATCCGTATATTACTGAATGGCTCAACCTGATCTTGCGCTTTGCCCATTTAATCACGGGTATTGCCTGGATCGGCGCATCGTTTTATTTTGTCTGGCTGGATAACCACCTGGAAAAACCACCGGCGTGGAAAGAAGAAAAAGGCATCAAGGGGGATCTCTGGGCCATACATGGCGGTGGTTTTTATGAAGTCGCCAAATACAAGCTGGCGCCGCCGCAAATGCCGCAAACCCTGCACTGGTTTAAGTGGGAAGCCTATACCACCTGGATCACAGGTTTCCTATTATTGTCTTTGATGTTTTATGTCGGCGCCGAGTCTTATCTTATCGACAAAAGAGTGGCGGATTTAACGCAAATGCAGGCGGTTGCCATTGGCCTTGGCTCCATAGTTTTCGGCGTCGGCTGTTATGAGGTGATGGTACGTACCAAGTTAAGAGAGCACGGCCTGTTGTTGGGGATCTTGTTATTGGCCCTGGCCACGGCCTTATCTTATGGCCTGACCCAGGTATTTAGCGCCCGCGGTGCTTATATTCATATGGGGGCCATTATCGGCACTATTATGGCGGGTAATGTGTTTTTCGGCATCATGCCGTCCCAGCGGGCGCTGGTAAAAGCGGTAGAAGAGGGTACCAGCCCGGATCCCGCCTACGGCCTTAATGCCAAGGTACGCTCGACCCATAATACCTATACCACCTTGCCGATCTTATTTATGATGATCAGCAACCATTATCCGATCACTTATAACCATGAATATAACTGGTTAATTTTAGTGGCGGTGATAGTGATCACTGCAGTGATCCGCCAGTTCTTTGTCCTGCGCCATTTCGGCAGTAATAAACCGGTATTACTGGCAGGTGCTGCGGCGGCCATTGTGGTACTGGCGTACCTGATCGCCCCGAAAAACCTTGAGCCGAGTGCCGAGCAACTGCAGCAGGGGGTTGATATCACCAAGGTGAATACCATCATACAAAGCCGATGTGTGACTTGTCATAGCGCCAGTCCCAGCGATGATGTCTTTAAGGCGGCCCCGGGAGGCGTGATGTTTGATGAGCTTACAGCCATCCAGCAATGGGCGCCGCGGATCAAGGCCCGGACCATAGATGCCCCGGATATGCCCTTTATGAATAAAACCCAGATGACCCAGGACGAGCGTGAGTACCTGGCATTATGGATTGCCAAAGGGGCGCCCATTCATTAGCAGCTAGTTACCAGGTAATAGCCGGTAGGGCCGTTAATAAAGCCAACCCCGGGTAATGAAAAGAATAAGGTACAGAAATTATGCAAAACAATACAGTTAACCGTGTTATCAAACATGGCTATAAAATCCACCCGGCATTATTCGAGCTGGTGGAGCAGGAAGTCTTGCCGGGGTTAGGGCTGGACAATGAAAGCTTCTGGCAGGCTTTTAGTGATATGTTGTCGGACTTTATCCCGCAAAACCGCGAGCTCCTGGAAAAAAGGGCCAGTTTGCAACAGCAAATAGATGATTGGCACCGTAACCATAAAGACTTTGACGCCAGTGCTTACCGGGCTTTTTTAACGGATATCGGCTATATCGTGCCTGAAGGAGAAGACTTTAGCATTACCACGGCTAATGTCGATGCGGAAGTGGCCACCATCGCCGGACCGCAGCTGGTGGTGCCGCTGATGAATGCCAGATATGCCCTGAACGCCGCCAATGCCCGCTGGGGCAGCTTATATGACGCCCTGTATGGCACGGATGTGATTGATGAATCCGATGGCGCTGAGCGCCGCGGCGGCTATAATGCCCGCCGCGGCGATAAAGTGATCGCCTTTGCCCGGGACTTCCTTGATAAAACCTTACCGCTCGTTAGCGGCAGCCATAAGCAAACCCAAAATTATTATATTGAAAACCAAAGGCTGGTGGCGGTACTCGCCGACGGTGAACATACCCATTTGGCAGATGAAAGCCAGTTTGTCGGTTTTAACGGCGAGCAAAGTAAACCTGCTTCTGTATTATGCCAAAACCATGGCCTGCATATAGAGATCCAGTTTGACGACCAGCACCTGATCGGTAAAACCGACAATGCCGGCATCAAAGATATTATCCTGGAGTCGGCTTTAAGCACGATACAGGATTGTGAAGACTCGATTGCCGCCGTGGACGGCGAAGATAAAACCGCGGTTTACCGCAACTGGCTTGGCCTGATGCGGGGCAACTTAAGTGAAACCCTGGAAAAAAATGGCCGTCAGCTGACCCGGACCTTAAATGCCGATCGCCAATATCTTAATGCCCGCGGCGAGGCGTTAGTATTGCCGGGGCGCAGCTTGCAGTTTATCCGTAATGTCGGCCACTTGATGACCACGGATGCGGTACTGGCCAGTGATGACAGCGAAGTGCCGGAAGGCCTGGTGGATGGCATGATCACCAGCTTAATTTCCCTGCACGACCTTAAAGGTAACTCGGCCTTTAAAAACTCACGCCACGGCAGTATCTATATCGTAAAACCTAAGATGCACGGCCCGGAAGAAGTGGATTTCACCTGCCGGTTATTTTCCCGTATCGAACAGGTGCTTGGCCTTGAGGAAAATACCATTAAAGTGGGGATCATGGACGAGGAGCGCCGCACTTCGGTAAATTTAAAGGCATGTATCCGCGCGGCGAAAACCCGCCTTGCCTTTATCAACACCGGCTTTTTAGACAGAACCGGTGATGAAATCCACACCAGCATGCTGGCGGGCCCTATGGTGCGCAAAGAGCTGATGAAGGATGAGAAATGGATTTCTGCCTATGAAAACAGAAATGTTCGCATAGGCCTGGCGGCCGGGCTTAAGGGCAAAGCGCAAATCGGCAAGGGCATGTGGGCGGTGCCGGATCAAATGGCCAATATGCTCAATAGCAAAATCGGCCATCCGTTATCCGGGGCCAATTGTGCCTGGGTGCCGTCACCGACTGCCGCCACTTTGCATGTGATGCATTATCACCAGGTCAATGTTGCCAAGGTGCAGCAACAACTGATGCAGGAAGCGGCAAAAGATGATTTAAGTGATTTGCTGACCTTGCCGTTATTGGCGGATCCGCAAAGCCTAACTGCAGATGAGATACAGGCGGAGCTGGATAATAATGTCCAGGGCCTGCTCGGTTATGTGGTGCGCTGGGTGGACTTGGGTATAGGCTGCTCTAAGGTGCCGGATATTGATGATATCGGCCGTATGGAAGACAGGGCGACGTTAAGGATCTCCAGCCAGCATATTTGTAACTGGTTAGCGCATAACATCTTAGATGAAGCGCAAGTTATGGCATCCCTTAAACGCATGGCCCAAGTGGTCGACGGGCAAAATGCCGGTGACGATGCTTATACCAATATGGCGCCTGATTTTGAGAGCAGCATTGCTTTTCAGGCGGCCTGCGATTTGATCTTTAAAGGTAAAGAACAGCCGAGCGGTTATACCGAACCTTTACTGCACCAAAGCAGACGTCAGGTTAAAGCGAAATAGATCAAAAAAATACACGGCAATGTTTGTATAATAGCCACTAAACTCGCCCCTGCGGCGGGTTTAGTGTGCTATCGCTTGCCAGGGCAAAGAAAACTTTGCCATTTACATGCTTCACCCCTTTAAAAACCGGCGATTGCACCTATATACTAATCAATTGCTATATTAAGGAGTTATTGCGTTGTCATCAGCCAAGTCACAAGACGGTAATATCAGGCAAAAAAACAAAGCCCTGATTTTAACTGCGGCGAAAAAAGAATTTGTCACTTACGGGTTTAAAGGGGCATCGATTAAACGTATTGCCGAGCGCGCCAATATTCCCAGAACCAATATTCATTATTACTACAAGAATAAAATCGATCTCTACCAGCAACTGCTTAATGATATCCTGGAAACCTGGAACCAAAGGTTTGATACCTTGACGGCAGAAGATAATGCCAAGGAGGCGTTAACCGCCTATATCCGTGCCAAGGTGATGTACTCAAAAACAGATCCCGATGCCTCTCGTATTTTTGCCAGTGAAATTATTCATGGCGCCCCGCATTTAAAATCCTATCTTGCTAAAGAGTTTAAAGAATGGGTACAGGGAAAAACCGCGGTGATCCAGTCCTGGATAGATCAGGGACAAATCAATCCGGTCAATCCCTATCATTTGCTGTTTTTGATCTGGGGGGCGAGTCAGCATTATGCCGACTTTAATGTTCAGGTCTTATCCGCCATGGATAAACAGGAAATGTCCAATGACGATTATGAAGATGTTGTCAGCTCACTGACCTCCATCATCCTGTGCGGCTGCGGCATAAAATAACGGTAATATTATGGCAGTAGCTGCCGGCACGAAAAAATAGCGGCGTCCGTTTGCACTCAAGGTATACTTTAATTAGATTGAGTACAATAAAAAGTAAAGGAGCAAGTCATGTCAAAGATGATTGATTTTTTAACTAAGATGCCCAAGGCCGAGTTACATCTTCATATCGAAGGCAGCTTAGAGCCTGAATTGATGTTTGCACTGGCGCAGCGTAATAATATTCCTTTACCTTATGCCAGCCTCGATGATGTCAGGCAGGCCTATCAGTTTGAAAACCTGCAGGACTTTCTCGATATTTATTATGCCAGCGCGGCGGTACTGATAACGGAGCAGGACTTTTATGATCTGACCTGGGCCTACCTGGAAAAATGTGCCGAGCAAAATGTTGTCCATAGCGAGATCTTTTTTGATCCGCAAACCCATACCCAAAGGGGGATCCGCTTTGAGACCGTGATTAACGGTATCAGCCGGGCACTGGCGGACGGCAAAGCGCAGCTTGGCATCAGCAGTTTGCTGATCATGTGTTTTTTGCGCCATCTTAGCGCCGAAGAGGCAATGCAGACTTTAGTTGCGGCCGGTCCTTATAAAGGGCAACTGGCCGGTGTCGGGCTGGACTCCTCTGAGCTCGGCCATCCGCCGGAGAAGTTTAGCCAGGTTTTTGCTATGGCAGCTGAAATGGGTCTGCCCGCGGTTGCCCATGCCGGTGAGGAAGGACCGGCAGAATATATCTGGAATGCCCTGAAATTACTGAAAGTAAAACGTATCGACCATGGCGTCAGGTGCGTGGAAGACCCTGAGCTGGTGGCTATGTTACGGGATAACCATATTCCGCTAACCGTTTGTCCGCTCTCTAACACTAAACTTAAGGTTTTTGAGCAGATGTCGCAGCATAATATCCTTGAGTTACTGGATAAGGGACTTAATGTAACGGTCAACTCCGACGATCCCGCTTATTTTGGCGGCTATGTGAATGAGAATTTTGTTGCCTTATATCAGGGATTGGCCATGACCCGGATCCAGGCGGTTAAGCTGGCGCAAAACAGCTTTAATGCAAGTTTTCTGGCGGATAAAGAAAAACAGGCGTTATTAACCCGGCTGGATGATTTTGTCGCCCGGTGGCCGTCCACTGACTAAGAGGGCTGGTTATTGAGGGGGTAAACTTTCCGGCAACTTCACAAAGAGGTTAACTT
This sequence comes from Thalassomonas sp. RHCl1, assembly GCF_947387555.1. Taxonomy (GTDB): domain Bacteria; phylum Pseudomonadota; class Gammaproteobacteria; order Enterobacterales; family Alteromonadaceae; genus Thalassomonas. Next base: position 30,727 of record NZ_CANDNZ010000012.1, on the reverse strand, counting down.
TGGGCACGTTGAACGTTAAGATGGCTTTTTATCAACCACTTTAAACAAGTATAGTTTTCTCTGGCGCCGTTACCTTTTTGCTAAGCGCCGTAAGCTTGCATAAGGTGAACCTACAGGAAAGGCTATGACCCAAGCGTTACATTTTCGCCGTCTGGAAAGCATGTATCAGGCGGCCCCCATCAATGAATTTTACCGGCCAGAGATGCAGGTGAGCGAGGGCGAAGCGAATATCACCATAGCCGTGGATGAAAAACACCACCACTCAGGCGGGGGCGTGCACGGCTCTGTTTATTTTAAAATGCTCGACGATGCCGCATTCTTTGCCGCCAACTCCCTCGAAGATAAAGTTTTTGTCTTAACCACGAGTTTTACTACTTACCTGACCCGTCCGGTGGCCTATGGAAAATTGACCGCCAAAGGCAAAGTGGTCAACAGCAATAAAAGCCAGTTTATCGCCGAAGCCGTGGTTTATGACGAAAAGGATAAGGAGATCGGGCGTGGCAATGGTATCTTTGTCCGGGGAAAATTACCGTTAACGGATGCCAGGGGATATTTATCAGATGACGGTGATAACACAAGCCACAGCGGCTAGCGTTGAGTTAAGGGCGGCAAAAATCCCGGGGGCTGTGGGGATTATTGCCGATCATTACTGGTTTGTGATTGATAAAGGCGGGAATAGCCACAAACAGCGCTGGGAAGTCTGGCAGCACAAAAATGTCGGCGGGCAAAGCTGGCATTATCTTCATAAAAACCTGAAAGATTGCGAAAGCGGAGTGGGTAACGGGCCGAGCCGGGTAGAGTACCGCTGGCGCGGAGCAAAAGCGGTAAGCTTGATCCGGGTGATAGAAGCGTCACCGGAGCAATATCCTCATCTGGCCCTTTACCGATACTGGCCCGGCCCTAACAGTAATACTTATGTTCAATGGATACTCGATCAGGCAAAAATCACGGAAATACCCGGCCCCAGCGCCATAGGTAAAGATTATCTGGGTTTAATAGGAAGTAAGTTAACCCGGCAGGGGATCTTAATATCAACCCCGGTTATCGGTGCTGATTTTGTTTGGGGCAAATATGTAACTTTCCAGTTGGCCACTTTGCCTTTTGGCTGGACTTTCAAACCTTTTCGGCTGGTTTACCCCGGATTAAGATGGCAGCAAAATGAAAACAGATAATAATACAGGATATGGCAAGTTTTTTGGCAATGGCGATATTAAGAATAAAGGGCTTTGACGGGGAAAACTATGGTTAAACCACGCAGATATTTTAACCTTGGCCGGCAGGCATTGATGCTGGTGTTTTCCTGCATTTGTTTTACGGTATCGGCCGGGCAGGAAAAATCGGGCATACCCCCTGGCTTTGTAGACCTTGAACAGCTTATACCAACCCTGGAGGTAGAGTTAAGATATTACGGTAAAGACAACTTTGTCGGTGAGGCCATCCCCGGGTATAACAAGCCCAAGGCGATACTGACCAAAAAAGCCGCAACGGCCTTAAAACAGGCGCAAGAGGAATTACTTAAATTCGGGCTGGGGCTTAAGGTCTATGACGCCTACCGGCCGCAACGGGCAGTAGATTTTTTTGTCCGCTGGGCAGAGGATCTCAAGGACACTAAGATGAAACAGCACTACTACCCGCAAGTCGCTAAAAAAGATCTGTTCAGGCATGGTTATATCGCGGCAAAATCCGGTCATTCGCGTGGCAGTACCGTCGATGTGACTTTAGTTTCCCTGATCGGGGGGAAAGCAACCGAGCTGGATATGGGCACGACCTGGGATTATTTCAGTGTCAAATCCTGGCCCGCCAACCTGGCGCTGAGTGCGCAGCAAAGGGCGAACCGTATGTTATTACAGCAAGTGATGCTCAGACAGGGCTTTAAATTCCTGGAAGAAGAATGGTGGCATTTCACTTTAAAAGATGAGCCTTTCAGCGAACAATATTTTGATTTTGTTATTGAATAAGTTACGTTTGTTTCAGGTAGTTCAGCCGGGGGCAAATACTTGTTGCCAGGCGGATAAAAAACGCCGTGATTGGCTATAGTAATTAAAGAGTAATTTACGTGAAGGTGTGAAAGCTATGATCAGGTCTTTGCCGGTGGCTTTGTTAAAGGTTTTCCTGGTGTTTTTGTTTGTTGTGGCTAGTGACTATGCCCTGGCGAAACGGCTGGATGTGACTGTCGGCTGGACTAAACCTCCTTACGTAATTGAGCAGGGCGATACCGGATTTGAAATAGAATTGATTCGGGCCATTTTTAAACAAATGGGTTATCAATTAAATTTTATCTACTTACCTTTTGGCCGTTCCTACGATTTAGTTAAACTGGGCAAGGTAGATGTCGGCATGACCTTAAGCAGCAAGCTTGATATCTCTCCGGCCAAATTCAGCGAACCTTATATTATTTACCAAAATGTCGCGATAAGCCTTAAAGGGCGTGGCATTAGCATAGAGGAAATTTCCGAGTTACAAAGGTATTCTATCGTCGGTTTTCAAAATGCCAATTTCATTTTAGGGGAGCAATACAGCAAAGCGGTGCAGTCCAGTCCTTTTTATGTCGAACTGCCTGAGCAGAAAAAACAGGTGGAAATGTTACTCAAAGGCAGAACCGATGTGGTGGTGATGGACGTTAATATTTTTAACTATTTAAGTAAGGAATTTCTCGGCAAAAGCCATATGGAAAATGTTGATGTCCATAAGATTTTTCCAACCAACCCTTATCGTTTGGGTTTCCTGGATGACAGCCTCAGGCAGGATTTTGATAGACATTGGCAAAAGTTCAGGAATACCGAGCAATACCAGCTGCTGTTGCAGCAGTATGACTTCCTGCAATAAAAAGTCAGTTGCTGGTCGCACTCACCTTCAATTGCTAATCTTTGTCTAACTCATTCAGGTAATTTTTCAAAGTGTCGAGTTCATAGCGACTGACATATTCGTTAAGTTTGTCGGCTAAACCCCGGCTGTCGGGGTAATTGCTTTTTAGCTCATTTAATAATGCTTCGACTTCATCCACCCGGTAACGGTCGCAGGCCTGTATGATTTTCTCAATTAATTCGCGAGCCTGGCGGTATTGCTGCCGTAATTCCTCATCTGATATCTGTTGAGGTTTGGCCTTGCTGGTTTGCTGGTAAATAAACTCTATTCCCAGGGTATTTTTCAGCAGTTTATACACTTCTTCGAAATGGAAAGGTTTAGAGAGATAATTCTCAAAACCTAAATGAATATAATGCTGTACTTCATTTTGTAAGCTTGAGGCGCTGATGGCAATCACAGGGATAGTGCTATCAAAGGCTTTGATATGCTGAAGCAGGGTTAAGCCGTCCATCACCGGCATCTTAAGATCGGTAAAAACCAGGTCAATATCTTGTTGTGCTAACAAGTCCAGTGCCTGACGGCCATTGGCGGCTTCAAAGGCCAGAAAACCGACATCCGATAACATGCGGTTTAAAATGGTGCGGTTAATATCAACATCATCTACCACCAGTATGGTTTTTTGATCTCCGGGTTTGAGTGCTAATACCTGGCTTTTTGGCTCAAGCCGGATATTTTCCCTGGAGACGGGGAGCGGTAGTTGAAAATAAAAGCGGGATCCCTGGTTGACCACGGAATCCAGCATCAGCTTGCTGCCCATGATTTTCAGGTATTTTTGTGAAATGGTCAGGCCAAGGCCCGTGCCTCCCTGAATTTCACTTTTATCCCCCTGGTTGAAGGCGTCAAATATTGCCTCATGATCTTTGCCCTCAATGCCGGCGCCGCTGTCGCTGACTTCAAAGTTAAAGCGATCATTTTCAACCGAGTATACTGCCAGCTGGACAAATCCTTTATCGGTGAATTTAAGGGCATTGCCCACCAGGTTGATCAGTATTTGCCGTAACTTTCCCTGGTCGCCGATCACCGGCAGTTGCTCCAGCGAAAAATCTGTCTCTACCTGCCAGTGAAGCCCTTTTTGTTCGGCTTTAAGTTTAAACATATCACTGAGGGTTTGGATCAGCTCTACCAGGTCAAATACCTGGCTGACGGTTTCAACGGCACCGGCTTCGATTTTTGACAGGTCTAAAATATCATTGATCAAGGCCAGCAAGTGATCGCTTGATCGGTTGATCACGGATAAGGAATGGCGCTGGTCAACATTTAATCCCTGATCCCGCTGCAATATCTGGGTGTAGCCCAAAATCGCATTCATCGGGGTGCGGATTTCATGGGAAATACTGGCCAGGAAAATAGATTTTGCCTTATTGGCGGCGACAGCTTCCTGTTGAGCCAGTTCGGCCTGCTCTTTAGATAACTCTGCTTTTTCCTTGGCTTGGACTAATCCCAATTCAGCAAATTTTCGCTCATCAATTTCTTTTGAAAGTTGCCGGTTTAAATGATTAAGCTCCTGAACTTGTTGCTCGAGCTTATCTTGGGCATTGAATAAGCGATCGGACATGTGGTTAAAAGATAATGCCAGTTCATAGTTTTCTTTGAAGCCCTGAGGCTCAACCCGGATCCGGGTATTGCCTGAGGCAATAGATCGGCTGATCTCGGCCATGGCAGTTAACGGTTTGGCAATTGACCGCCCCAGGTAACCGGCGATCACCAGTACACTGAGCAAAATAAGCAGCAGGATCACCAGGGCAAGCGTACGCATCTGTTGAAAAACCGCCATGGCTTCTGCCAGATCTTCTTTTAATACCAGGCCCCAGTGTATCGATGGTATATAGCGGGAAGCGGCGATAACTTTAACATTGCGATAATCTGTGGTTACTGTGACACTCCTTATGCCATCCATGGCTTTTTTCAGGGGAAATGTAGCCTTGGCAATGCGCAACTTTTGCCCCACCAGGATGTTTTCATCGTATTTTACCGGTAACTGAAATGAAAAAAAATCATGGTCGCGGGCTGCTACCACAACCTCCCGGCTTAATATTGAGCCGCTGACATCTGCTGTTACCTGATCAATGATCCGGTTATCGATTTGCAACACCAAAACACCGGATAACCGTTCCCGGTATAAGATCGGTGCGGCAATAAAAGCCGCCGAGTTTTTGCTGGCGGGGAGAAATTCAAACGAGGAAGAAGAGGACTCAAGAAAATAGGTCGCCCGTTGGAATACCTGGGCCAAAGCACTGTTATTAAGTAAATCCGAATCAATGTTTTTTTTCGTTAGCTGCCGGTCCTGCAAGTTTAAAATTATCTTGCCGGCAGGGGAGAGTAGCATCAGGTTGAGGTAACCGCGCTGGAGAAATTGCTGGTAAAAGTCGTTTAATATGGCTTTATCTAAGCTCTGCTTGCCTTTTAAGTGCTGCGGGCTGAGCATAATATTGACCGTTTGCGGCAACTGCGCCAGCATACTGGCATCGCCAATTTTTCCCGCGATATAATTTTCTATCTGACGAACTTTTTGGTCCGCCATCTGGGATAAATTCTCTTGTTTTTGCTGCAAAAATGCCTGTTCAAAAGAGTTTAAGTATAACAGCGCCAGCAAACTGGTGGGTATGACGGCGCATATCAACAGCCAGGAGAAGAGTTTAAAGGAAAGCGGAACCTTATTCATTGGCAGTAAGTAAGGCCAGGCGTTTTCGCCACTGGTCTTTGCTGTAATAAGAAGGAAAGGGCGCCGGCCTTACCGGGGTCTTGCTTGACCAGACGATTTTAAACTGGCCATCGTTAAGTACCCGGCCGATCCTGACGGTTTTCCATAAATGCTGGGTGGGGGCATCAATGGATACCACTCCCTGCGGTGCCTTAAAACTCTGGTAGGCCATAACGGCTTTGACACTTTTGGGATCTGTGGTACCGGCTGCCGTGACCGCCTGAGCCCAGAGATAAAGTCCGATATAGGCAGATTCCATAGGATCATTGATGACCCTGTGCTGCCCGAAGCGGCTTTTAAAAGCGTGAACGAAATTGATATTTTCCCGGCTGTTAATACTTTGAAAATAATTCCAGGCGGCATAGTGACCCGCCAGCAACTTACTGCCGATGGTTTTAACTTCGGGTTCGCCAATGCTGAAAGAGACCACGGTAGGCCTGGTGACATCGTGCTCCGGCGAGGTACTTTTGTTATCGGCAGGTTTTAAGTTATTCAGGGCGGTAAAAAAGGCAATATTACTGTCGCCGTTGATGGTATTAAAAATCAGATCAGGCTTTAGCTGCCGGATATCCCTGATGACCGAGGAAACATCGTTTGAACCCAGGGGCAGGTAGACTTCGGCCAAAGGAGTGAGCCCCCGTTTTTTCAATAAATCTTTGATGATCATATTGGCGGCCCGGGGAAAAATATAATCAGAGCCGAGCAGGTAAACTCTTTGCCCCAGGTTTTCCAGCGCCCAGTGGATACTGGGGATAATTTGCTGGTTGGGGGCTGCACCGGTATAGATAATATTGGGGGATTGCTCCAGCCCTTCATATTGCACCGGATAAAAGAGTAAATGCTGATATTGCTCTACCACAGGTTTTACCGCTTTTCTGCTGGCAGAGGTCCAGCAGCCGAAAATCACCGGCACCTGGTCCTGGACAATCAGCTGCTTGGCCTTGCTGGCAAATTGATCCCAGTTGGAAGCACCGTCGGCGATCACCGGCTGTAATGGCTGTCCTAACACGCCCCCTGAACGGTTAATTTCTTCTACCGCCAGGGTAAGGGCATCAACCAGGTCTTTTTCGCTAAAGGCCATGGTACCGGTCAGGGAATGGAGAATACCGACTTTGATTGGTTGGCCGCTATCATCGCTGCAGGATAGTATCAGGGTGCTTATTGAAACAAGCGTGAACAGGATGAATGTTGTTATTTGTCTGTGCTTTTGCATTGCTGCTGCCACCGGGAAGTTGCCGGCTATTTGCTGATTACTGCCAGTCTTTGAGACCGTATTTTTGTAAAATGCCGGCTAATTCGCCATTTTTACGCATTTTGCTGAAGCCCTCTGCAAATAACCGGATGTATTCCCTGGCGTTGGCTTTATTGGGAGAGCAGGCGATATAAAGAGGCTGGCCATCGGTAATACTGCCCACGGAGATAATATCCTTATCATGGCCGAGTTCGCGCAGTTTCGCATCCATGACAATATCGTATTCAATAACAACATCGAGTCTGCCGGACATCAGCTTACCGATATTTTGCCTTAAGGCCTTATTGGCAAAAACAATCTGCACCTTGTCGGTATCTTTATTGCGGGCGATATAGTCTTCGAGTACCTGGGTATAGGCATAATCGCCGATGACCCCGAGGCGGATATTGCGCAGGGAGTCTATGCCCTGGTAACGCCAGGAACTTTCTTTTTTGATATAGAACACCGGTTTGATAAAGCCCCAGGGTTCTTTGGTAAAGACAAAGTCGGGGGCGTCATTGTGATCGGCGCCGACCACGCAGTCATAGCGGCCCTTACGCACCATTTTTAAGCTGCCGCGCCAGGGCAGGGTCTGGTAGTCCAGGCTGTGGCCATTTTCGATAAGGATCTTTCTTGCTATTTCAATCATATAACCGGGATTTGCTGCGCCCGGCCTGCCATTGACGGGATACCATTCATCGGCGCGTATGGTGACAACATCGCCATAGCTGGGGGAGCTGAGTAATATCAGTAGGATCACGAGTTGTTTTAACATGGGTTTGCCCTTTGAAATTTCTGGCTCGCATATCCCGACTCTGATCCCTTAAATGACTGGGATTGCTGCGCCTGATTGTACCTGGCGTTTACTCCTCTAGAGTATAGTCGAATATTATAACCAGCGGTTTCACTCAAAGGGGCAGGTTAAGGTGCGCCTCAAACCGTTTTTTAGCGCTGATGCCCGGGGCAGGCTACAGCCAAATGCTTTGGCTTTTTATTTAGTTAAAATCTTGTTATCTTGGGGACTTAATCAACAAATAAGCGGTTAAAGGAATACTGATGTTAGCTTTTTCATCTCCAGGTAAATCTCTGCTGTCGGCGGCAGCCTGTCTATTGTTCACTATGTTACCGGCCACCAGTCTGGCGCAAGTGAAGGTGATCCATGCCGGGCAATTACTGGCTGTGCCGGGGCAGGACCCTTTAAAGCAGCAAACCTTAGTGGTGACGGACGGTAAAATCACCGGGGTTTTTCCGGGATATTTATCTCTGGACAAGTTTGCCGATGATGCCGACTTAATCGACTTATCTTCGGCTTTTGTAATGCCGGGATTAATGGATATGCATGTCCACCTCCAGGGGGAGTTAGGGCCGAATAATGACAGTGAAACCTTACGTTTATCCGATGCCGATGTTGCCATGAAAAGCGTATTTTTTGCCGAGAAAACCCTGATGTCGGGTTTTACCACTGTACGTGACCTTGGTGCCAAACCCGAGCAAATTTATGCCCTCAGGGATGCCATTGACAAAGGCTGGGTGTCCGGTCCGAGAATTATTGCCGCCGGCAGGGTTTCTATCACCGGCGGTCATGCCGATGTTGATGGTATGCGGGCAGACTTATTAGAGAAATTTACCGCCAAAACCGTTTGTGACGGCCCTTTTGACTGTCGCCGGGCCACCCGCCGGGCGATCAAGTTCGGTGCGGATCTGATCAAAATTACCTCAACCGGCGGCGTGTTATCCGATACCAATACCGGCACCGGGGTGCAGATGACGGATGGTGAACTGAAAGAAGTGGTGGAAACCGCCCATGGTTTAGGGCGAAAAGTGGCCAGCCATGCCCATGCGGCAGCGGGCATCAATGCGGCGCTGCGTGCCGGGGTCGACAGCATAGAACACGGCAGTTATGCCGATGAAGAAAGCATCCGCTTATTTAAGCAAAGCGGCGCCTACCTGGTGCCGACCTTGCTGGCGGGGGATACTGTGGTGACCATGGCGAAAACAGCTGACTTTATGTCTGATGACATTAAAACCAAGGCGATACGTGTCGGCGGTGACATGTTGAAGAACTTTTCCCGGGCGCAGCGCTCAGGCGTCAATATTGCCTTTGGCACCGACAGCGGCGTTTCCAGGCATGGCGAGAATGCCAGAGAAGCGGTGCTGATGTTTGAGGGCGGTATGAGCGCCGCGGAGATCTTAAAGTCGGCGACGGTTAATGCGGCCAAATTGATCGGTTACCAGGACAGCTTAGGGACGCTTGAAAAAGGCAAGCTGGCAGACATTATCGCCACGGACACCAGCCCGCTTGAAGACATCAGCGCCTTGCTCAGTGTTGATTTTGTGATGAAAGCAGGCAAAGTGGTCAAAGCACATGAGAAAAGCTAGCACCCGTTGCCATGGCTGTTGAGCAAGAAACTGGTTTTGATATTTTATATCTGGACGCTATCTCCCGGGTAAGTGCAGATATTTGGGATGGCCTTTTTCAGCGCCGGGATCCTTTTGTACGCCATGCTTATTTATCGGCGCTGGAGCAGTCAGACTGTGTTGGTGCTAACACTGGCTGGCAGGTTTCACACCTGGTGGTTAAAAGTCGCCAGGACGGCGTTGTAGCGGCATTGATGCCGCTCTATATCAAGTCTCATTCTTTTGGCGAATATCTGTTTGACTGGTCCTGGGCCGAGGCTTATCAAAGATACGGCTTTGAATATTACCCTAAGCTGGTCAGTGCCATCCCCTTTACTCCGGTGGCGGGTGAACGCCTGGCTATTGCTGATGATTACCGGCTTTACCATCAGCAAATTGCCCAACAGGTAACCCGGGCCCTGCTGGATAAAGCCCGGGAGCTTAACGCGCAAACCGTGCAATGTTTCTTTTACCCGCAGCAAGCCCATACCAGGGCCTTGTTGCAATCAAATAACTGGCTGCCACGACGGGATGTCCAGTTTTACTGGTTTAACAGGGAATACGCCAGTTTCAATGATTATCTTGCAACAATGAGTGCACGTAAGCGTAAAAATATCAAAAAAGAAAGAGATAAGGTGTTTGCCTCGGGGATCCGTTTTCATTGGCTCAGCGGTGCAGAAATGAATGCCCGGTTATGGCAGCAGTTTTTACGTTTTTACCAGGCAACCTATGCTAAACGCTCCGGCCACTATGGTTATTTAAATAAAGACTTTTTCACTGTGCTTGGCGAAACCATGGCGGACAATCTCTTGCTGCTCTTTGCCAAACAGCAGGATAAAATCGTTGCCGCGGCGCTGTTTTTTCGCGATCAGCAAACCCTTTACGGACGTTATTGGGGCTGCGAGCAGGAGTTTGATTTCCTGCACTTTGAAACCTGTTACTACCAGGGCATAGACTATTGTATCCGGCATAAGCTCAACCGGTTTAACGCCGGGGTCCAGGGGGAGCATAAGGTGGCCCGGGGATTTACCCCGGTGTTTACTTATGGTGCTTACCAGATATTACGGCCGGACTTTAATGCCGCCATCGGCGATTTTCTCAAGCAGGAAGATGCCTACCTTGAGGGGTATTATCAGCTGATGCACACCAGGTTACCTTTTAAAGCAAAATAACCCGGTGCTAAGCCGAAGAAGGAAGGCGGGCTTATAGCATCAAGCCTTGGCAGCCGATTTTTTCTTGCTAAGCTTAATCACCCCGGTGATCAGCGCAACCCCGGTTAAAATACAGCCACCGCCAAGCAACATCGAGGTGGTGACCACTTCATTAAGAAATAATGCGCCCCAGAATACGCCAAAGACGGGAATAAGGTAAGTTACCGACATGGCATTGGCCGGCCCCAATGCGGCGATCAACCTAAAAAAGATGATATAGGCGATGCCGGTACAAACGGTACCCAGCAGCACCACCGAAGTAATGGCCAAAGGCGAGGGCATGCTTGTCGGCAGAAAAAATAAACTGACGGGCGCCAATAAAACTGTTGCCGCCAGCTGGCTGCCGCTTGCCTGGGCCAGGGGTTTGATATGGCTTAAGTACCTTTTGGTAAAGTTTGCCGAGATGGCATAACACAAAGCGGCTCCCATCACCGCCAGTACCGGTAACAGGATATTGCTCTCTTCCCCCGGATTTGGCGTGACCGCTATCTTGTCATACATAAGTAAATAAACCCCAAGGCAGCCGAGTATGATGCCAAAGACAGCATTGAGACTGAGTTTGTCTTTAAACCATAAATAGGCAACCAGCACGCCGAACATGGGGGTGGTGGTATTTAAAATAGAGGTCAGCCCCGCCGACAGGGTTAAGGTGGCATAGCCGAATAACACAAAAGGGATCGCGGTATTGAGCGCCCCGACAATAAAGAGTTTCGGCCATTGGCCGCTCAGCGCTTTTTGCTGGCGATAAAGAAATAATAACGGCACTAACAATAAGCTGGCGATCAGGGTGCGCATCGCCATAAACAGCACAGGACCGAACTCCGGGCTGCCGATACGCATAAACATAAAGGAAGCGCCCCAGATCGAGGCGAGCAAGATTAATTCTAAGCCTTGTCTGGCTTGTATACCTTGGGATGTTTTCATGGTTTGTTTCTTTTTTAAATACGGCTTATCAGTCGGCTTAACCGGCGATTTTTTCTATGGCGATAACTTCTGCCCGGGTCAGATCCGTCATCTGCCACAGGATATTAAACTGGTGTAAATGCATGCCATAACGCTTGTCGTCTGCCTGGCCGCTTTTATAGGCCGGGCGCGGATCTTGAGCCAATACCTGGCTGATCAGCTGCTCAAGTTCGGGATAAGCCTTGTGGTACTTCGCCAGATCTTGCTTTGCCTGGCTTGAGAAGCTGATGCTCAGGCTATCGGCAGGGGAGTCTTGGGCAAAGCCAGCACTGGCCTCATACAGGGCATCGGAATAAGGCACATAAGGCTTGATATCAATGATCGGCGTCTGATCCAGCAAATCCAACCCCGAGATCTCGAGTTTTACGCTTTTGTTATCCAACCGGATATCTTCGAGTTTCACCACAGACATGCCTACCGGATTTGGTCTGAAGGTCGAGCGGGTGGCAAGCACGCCGAGTTTTTTATTGCCCCCCAGGCGCGGCGGCCGCACCAGCGGCTTCCACCCTTGCGCCGAGGTGCCGTGGAAAATAAACATCAGCCACAGATGGCTAAATTGCTCCAGTCCGCGCACCAGTTCGATATTATTGGCCTGGCCAGTTAACTCGATATGGCCCTTGGCTGCGCTGACAATACCCGGCTGGCGCGGGATGGCAAATTTTTCTTTATAGGGGGAGCTGACGTAACCTATGATATCCAGGGTAATTTGTTGATTCATTTATTGTCCGAGCACCTGGTAAGCCTTGGCATAACATACCCGTAAGCTGATGCATTGTGCCGATTTTATGTCGGTGCAGCCGGTAAAGATCACCGCGTTGGCCTTTTTTTCATCTGCCTGACGTCTTGCCTCGGTACGGGCGTTGATTTCATCTGCGGCGGCATGATGGGGTTTTAGCTGGCAATCCTGGCCTTCCACCAGGCCGATATATCTGTGGTCCCCGGGAAACTCCTGCTCACTTTGGTAAATTTTAACCCGGGTAGGGGAGAAGTATTCTTTAAAGTTTTCCTCATCCAGGTTGGTGGACACTTGATATTGGCTGCTGCATCCGCCAAGCAGGGCCGCGGCAAGGAAACTAAAGGTGACGGTCAATTTCCGAGATGGTATTTTCCGAGAGAGCATAAATAACCTACTAAATAATTTAAGGCCCTAGTTTACAGGTTTTTCTGCCGCGAAAAAACCGCTACGGACTTTTGTCGCCGGGGGTCATGATCCCGGCGGTAGGTTACTTGGGGGATTTACCGCCGATCCAGTAATCGAATAACCTTGCCAGGCTATTGTTTTTCTGCTTCATGGCTATCCAGTTACGCATAAAGAGCTCAAATTCCTGATCGTTTTTATTGATGGGAAAAGCCATGGCCAAAGGCGGCAGCACAGGTTTGGGGGCTATCACGGTATAATCCGGGTAGAGCAAAGTCCAGGCGGATGCGGCGGCAGCGCCGTATAACATGGCGTCTATATGCTGATATTGATCGCGGAAAAATAACCTCGGGCTGGCGATTTCCCAGGCCTTGCCCCGGGTAAAATATCTTTGTACGGCATTTTGATAAAAGAAGGTTTCCGGTATGCCTATGGTGAGATCTTCCCGTGCGGTAATGTCCTGCCAGCGGACGAATTCGCTGCGGCGTTCATCCTTAACCAAAAACGCCAGCGATTGCTGGCTGTATGGCGCCGTCAGGGTAAATTCCCTGAGGTTATCCGGGATCACCGGGATCCCTGAAGTGATATCCAGGTAGCCGGAAGCAAGCAGGGCAGCCGCCTGGTGATGGTAAATTTTAACAAACTCTATCTCTACCTGGAGATCGGTTGCCAAAAGGTGCATGATTTCAATATCAAAGCCCACCAATTTGCCTTCGCCGTTGTGAAAGGCGTAGGGCAGATCGTCACGGAAATAACCGACACGGATAAAACCTCTTTGCTTGATCCGGGTTAATACGCTGGTAAAAGGCCGGGCATTTAACAGCTGCTCCTGTGCCTGTGGGAGATTGCGGCTCTTGACCTCAGGGTGCAAAAAATCGCGGTTGATAAAGTTGTCGTAACCCTGGTACTGGTGGCCGATTTCATTAAAACCAAAGCGTAAGGATAAAAATAACACGATGGAAACGGCGGGAATAATCATCAGGTTGCGGCCCAGATAGCGCCATTTTACCTTGATGGTGTTATTCATGGCACAGGCGAGCAGCAGCGGCAGGCAAGTGGCGAAGCTCACAGATAAAACCGCAGACAAACGGCCGATGATCAGGTTTTCGGCAACGATGAAAAAGTCAAACATGCTGGCGGACACATTAAATAATTCCAGCAACTTAGGCATGGCCAAGGTACTGGTGCCAAATAACTGGGGTAAACCGGCGAGTAGCAGCATCAGGTAATCCCCCGATGAAATATAGGCGCCGGAAAACCAGGCGGCAAACAGGGTAAAGAGAATTGCCAGTAATTTCCCACCCACCGGCAGGCTAAAGGAAATCGGGATTAAAATACCGGGCACTTTTTCAATATTGGCGTTATGGCTGGTCGATGACGAACTTGCCTGGTTTTGTGCCAGCAGTGCTTTGGTCTTTTCGATCAGCACCGGGATAACAATAAAAAAACTGCCGGTGGCAAAAGCAGTGACCATGGCTTCCCGAAAAGCTTTGACCAGCTGGCGGTAGCTAAAAGGGGTAAGCAGGGCAACGGTGGCGGGCAATACCGCAAATGACAATAGCGCGACTACCAGGGTGGAGCTGATGATATAAACAAACAAGCCGTCAATTTGTGCTGCCTCTATGGTGGCCGCCGCGCGATAGGCGATACAAAAGACCCCGAGCGGGGCAAAGCGCATCACCATATTGCTGATGTTGGCGACCGCCGCCTGTAAGCTGGTTAATACCGACAAAGTATGTCTTTTACCTTTCACCGACATCAGGCCGATACCGACAAAAATACTGAACAGCACGACCGCGGGAATTATGGTATGGGCCAGGGCATAAAAGGGGTTGGCGGGGATCAATAACGCGATCAGCTCCAATTCGTCCGGTGCTTTTATCGCCCCCGGGCTGTAAAAGTCGGCATTTGGCCAGTTTGGAAAAGCAAGCGGCGTTAAAAAGATAAAGATCAGGGCAATAAAGAGCAGCAGGACCAAAATGAGCAGACTTTGTTTAAAGGCTTTACCCGCCTGCAAGGGCGATAGTCCGCCGATACCGACAATCAGGGACAGGGCAATATAGGGCAAGGCGGTCATTTGCAATAAAGTTACAAAGGTGTCGGCCAGCGCGCCGATAGCCGGCACTTCGGTCTGGCTAATGCCGCCGATAACCAGGCCCAATGCCATGGTGAAAAGAATTTTAACAGACAGGGGAAGAGAGCTTAACGGCATAACCAGCTTGAAATAGGTAACAATACAGTGAACCTTAAAAGAAAAAAGGGAAATACACCAGTAAATTACCCTGAAACCGGGCGATTTAAAAACAGGAGAGAACTAATAGTAGTGTGTTTCAGGAAAAGAAGGGATTTGTGCTTGTTAGTTAAGGCTTCGCAAAAAGGGTATATACGTTTTGACCGTATATACCCGAAAGTGTTAATTAGCACATGTTTGATGTAGCACAGGTAGCGCCAACACTGCCCTGACAAGTGTCAGTACATTGATTTGTAAACTGGCCATTACAGGTACCATCAAGGGTCCAAACCGTTACTGCAGCTCCGCCGATTTGTCTGGTCGCTTCGGCAGGTAAAACATTGTTATCCTTGGAAAGGGTTTTTAATTTTTTTTTATTCAAGGTTAATTTCATTGTTAACTCCATTTTAATGTTAAACCGTGTAAAAAATGCACGGAAACATCATAGCAGAAATTAATACCATGTAAATGGTGTGTTGCTTATTTGTTTTTCTATATAGCTGGTGCAAAAGAAAAAACAGGGCTAATAATATCCGACCAGCTCCCTGGTTCATAAAGTTAGTGCTAAGGGCGGTTGTTTACAGTGATGAAACATATTGAAAAATAAGGGCGGCTTTATCTCTACTTGCTAGCGAAAAGGGGACTAAGGTTTGCGGTGTGGCTGATTTTACTGTCGTTGGCTCTAAACGAAAACCGTTTAGAGCCGAAAGCATTATGCTATTAACACTGGTTAGAGGTAGCACAGGTAGCGCCAACACTGCCCTGGCAAGTGTCAGTACATTGACCGGTGAAAGGACCTTCACAGCCTCCGTCACGGGTCCAAACCGTTACCGCAGCGCCGCCTATTTGCATGGTCGCTTCGGCAGGTAAAACGTTTTTGTCCTGAGAAAGGGTTTTTAATTTATTTTTATTTAATGATAATTTCATTGTTAACTCCTTTTTTATTAAATCGTGTAAATAATACACCTTTGGCATCATAACAGACATTAACCATGTGTAAATATTGTCTTTAATTTGTAGCCATAGTGTTTTTAGGTTGTGTTATTTGGTGAGGGGTTAAGCGTAAAGCCTGGGGGAGGCGAGAGAAAAAGCCGGACAGCGAAGGTCCGGCTTTGCTTCATTTAAGTCTTAGTTAACTTAAAACTTGTGCAAACAAGCTTATTTGTACTTCCAGGTAATATTGTTACCGCTAAAGGCTGAGTAGGCATGAATGCCGATATGCCAGGTACCTGCACTTGGGTTGTTGATAGTACAGGTTTCGGTATTACCGTAATCCCATGAACGACAAGAATATGAACTTGTGGTCGGGGCGCTGCCGCTGCGCAGATACAGATCGGCATCACCGCTACCGCCGGTAATATCCACTACCAGCTGAGTCGTGCCTGCCGGGATCTCTTGCTCAAAACGTACCCAGTTTTTGCTGCTGGCAGATAAATTGCTGTGGCTTACTGTGGTCCAGTCACTTGGCGCACCGGCAGTTCTAAAGGCCGCCATGGTGGCTGCAGTTTCATTTAATACCCGGGTATTGTCACTGCGCGAACTGGTGCCGGTGGCTGTGCCGCCGTAAGTTTTGTTCGGGTTAGACCAGAATAACTGACGGGTACAACCTGAGCTACAGTTATAGGCCATCACCGTACGCCAGTTGCCGTTTGGATCCTGGTAACCATGACCGTAAGAGAACGGGGAATTTGTCGGATCATTTTCCGGGTTATGACGGGCACCCTGCAGGTGACCTAATTCATGGCCGAAAGAGTAGTAACCTGTGGCACAGTCATAATCGACGATGGCAAAGGCGCTTGAAGCATTGGCATAAATGGCATCTGCCTGGCCACAGTAACCATTGGTGTCATGTACCAATACCACCATATCGGCGCCATAGGTGTCACGCATGGTATGTACTTCATCCATGTAGCCGTCGTTGGTGGCGGCTAAACGGTTTAAGTCGGTTTCTGAATTGCTGTGCTCGGTATAGCTGACTTGCGCGGTATGCACGATATTGACGCTGGCGTTAACGCCACTGGTGCTGTAACCGTTATTGGTTTCTGTTTCAGCCAGATCAATCAAAGCCGAAATGTTACCGGACAGGCTGGCGGCTTTTGAGGTATAGACGACCAGCACGTCGATAACCGGGTTAGCGGCTAAGGTTGTGGGCTGTGAAGAAGCATCGAAACTGGCACTTGCCGGCTCTACATAATCATCGGCGTGATCTTTAAAGACGTCTTCGTTGATTTGCTCAACCGAGTGATTGCCCTGGCCTACTGAGCGGATGCGGTATAATTTACCTTCATAGCGTACAGTACCGGTCACTGTGCCGTCACGCTCAACTAAAATAGCAGAGTTTTGCTGCTTGGTTAATGCATCGGCATTGCTGTTCAGGCTTAAAAATTCTGAAGAAACTTCACCTTGCCAAATCATGGAGCCGGATTTGCTCATGTTGGCCTTGGTTCTGTCGAACTCGATATTGAGCTGGTCATCAAGCTGGATATTTAAGCTTTTAGTGCTTTGCTTTAAAGCTCCTTTGTTAATGTGAAACAGGCTGCGCTTGTTAACATCTGCCTTTAATGTTTGCACGGCATTCATTTCGGCATTGCTTGCTGGAGAGAATAAGTCAGTCGCTGCCTGGGCCTGCATGCCCATGGTCAGTAACGCTGCTGAGATCACACTAAGTTTAAATTTGTTCATTTTATCTTCCTTTGTATAACAACTATCCTGAGTTTTTATTTTTTTGGATATTCTTAATTGCCACCGTCAAGCAGTGGCTTCTCAACCTGCTTCCGGATATTCATGTAGGTTTAATCAAAATGTAATAAAAATGATTTAGCCTGTTAACATCCGGCAGCGCTTATTACGATAAGTTGTTGATTATTTATGACTAGCAAAAAGGCGACAAAATTTCGCGCTAAAGCGACACGAAAATGCTGAACCAGGCTGAAAGCCGCTGTTTATAAGGAATATTTTGCCAAGAATATTTTCTGTTTTTCAGGGAAATGTCTGAATAAAATGTCGGGTTTTGGCGTTATTTATGCGATTTGTCTGAAAACTGCCTGAGCATAATTTGATCATAAGCTCTCTGCTCATGGTTATTTAGGCGCCAGGCCCATGTCTTCGAGGCGGAGTAAAATGGCGGTTTTTTGTTCTTTAGCTACTGATTGCCAGTGGCAATTTTCCCGGGCACCGATAATGGCATAAAGGAAGTTTAATCCTGTGCCTTCAACGGTTTCTTTTAACTGCTTATAGAGCTGGTAGGGATCGGTGGCCATAAAGTCATCAACGTTGTGGATATCGACTTGTGCCAGAACTGCTTCACTTTTGGGACCAAAACCTTTGAGATCCCTTAATCTTTTTACCATAACTTTGATAGCTAAAGTGAAAAACTAAGTGCTGGGGGATAAAAATGGGTAAGGCAACAGTGGTGCTGCTACCTTACCCTGGAAAGCGCTACTAGCCGGCTTTGGCCTGTTGCTGGGCTTTCTGTTCGGCTATCTTGGCTTTTTTCGCCTCTTTTCTTAATGCCAGGCTTTTCTTGGCATCGCTGCCGATATGGGCTTCACCGCGTTGTTTGGCCAGCTCCATCTGCTTTTCACGCTCGGCATAACGGGCACGCTGCTCGTCGCTGACCTTATCGATACAATGGTGACAGCTGACGCCTTTTTGATAAGCTTCACGGGTCTTGTCTGCTTCGGTGATCGGCATGCGGCAGGCATGACATTGGTCGTACTGGCCTTTATTCAGCTGATGGTCAACGGCAACCCTGTCGTCAAAAACAAAACATTCTCCTTGCCACATGGTTTCGGCTTCCGGTACCTCTTCCAGGTATTTTAAAATACCGCCTTCAAGGTGATAAACTTCTTCAAAACCTTGCTCTTTCATATAAGCGGTTGATTTTTCACAGCGGATGCCGCCGGTACAGAACATGGCCACTTTTTTATGTTTGGCGGGATCCATGTTGTCTTTGACATACTGTGGAAACTCGCGGAAAGTTTCGGTATTAGGGTTTACCGCATTTTCAAAGGTACCGATTTCAATTTCATAATCGTTACGGGTATCAACCAGGAAAACTTCCGGATCTGAGATTAGGGCGTTCCAGTCTTTAGGTTTAACATAGGTGCCGACGACCTGTTTCGGATCTATGCCTTCCACACCCATAGTGACGATTTCTTTTTTCAGTTTGACCTTGCTGCGCTTAAACGGGCAAATGTTATTGTAAGACTCTTTGTGTACCAGGTTGGCTAAGCGCTCGTCGCTTTTTAACCAGTTAAGCACAGTGTCGATACCGGCCTGAGGTCCGGCGATGGTGCCGTTGATACCTTCAAGGGCAAGTAATAGGGTACCGCGTACTTCATTGTCTTCCATAACGGCTAATAACGGCTGACGCATTTGTTCGAAGTTTTCCAGGGTAACAAACTTATATAAGGCTGATACTACATATTGTGACATCTTTTTTCCTACTGCTGATCGGATCGTAAATCCGGTGCTAAAAATTCGGCGCGCATTATAGCCCAGGCATTATTAAGTGTACAGGCCGAAAAAATCTTTGCTAATAACACCTTTCCTGTGTGTCTGTGTTTATCGTAAGGCAACAGCCCGGACGAGTTTCCGGCAAAATCTATTTTTGTTATCCGGTTTATTTTATCTAGGTCTCAAGGCCTAGATAAATTCGGTCCGAAGACAGATCCCGGATAGTTTGGCTTTTGTGACAATGACTGCATTGGGCAAGCGCCCATAACCATAGACAACAAAAGGAGAAAGAGAATGAAAAACACATTATTGCCAGTGACGGTAGCCATGCTTAGCTGTTTTGCAGTTCAGGCGAATGAATCCTTGTCCGATAGCAATGGCGCGCGGTTGCCGGCGGATATGCTTGATATTAAAAGTCAGGCCAATGAGCGCTGGTTCGAGTTAACCGGACAATATGGCGACGTCAATAACATTAAAGCCAAAAGGCTTGCCGACGGCAGTATTCTGGTCACCAAGACACCAAAGTCAGTGAAATCGATGACATTTGATACCTATGACACAGGTAAGGCCGGTGAAAGCGGTTCGCAATTTCAGTTAGTTGTAGAAACACCGGATAAAGCCTCAAAAGGAGCACTCCGGCAAATACAGGCAGGCAGCTGGGGAATGCAGGCACATAACTGTTTCTCCCGTTATGAGGGCAGTACCGGCTGGATTGACAGTTGTTATAAAGTGCATAAATTAAGCGGGGACGGTGACAGTAATTACGATTATTTTCAGCTGGAGCACTATGCCACCGCGAAAGGGAAAAGTATTTGGGGCTTGACCAGTGCAACACTGGAAGCAAGCAAAGCTTCTAACAGCGACAGCATGCAATGGGTCGACTGGAATCCGAGAGCCGATCTGGATGTCGGTAATTGTTCCACCGTAAGTCTGCAGGTAACAGCGCAGGCGGTTGGCATTTCAACCAGCCATAATATTTGCGACAAATGGGATATTACCAAATATTCTACCCCGGGACATTTTAAAAATGAGTGGAAAAGCTCTTCTTCTGCGCAGCGCTCTGAACGGGAAGTGGCGTATATGATAGCGGTAAAAGTGGCGCAAGGTGGCTGGCCGGTGTGGAGCTTAAGTCATAATTATGACACCAGGCTTTTATAGCCGTGGGCAAACCCGGTGAGCCTGCTCCCTAAAACGGGCCACCGGATATGTGCTACCTGACTGTTATTGTGATGTCACAAGCCATCTCCCCTGAGGAGGTTTACAGGCCTCGCAGGCACAGCTTACCTCTCCCTGGTGGCTTTTAGTGCCTGCAAGGCCGGTAACTGTTACTGCCTTGTTGGGGCTTTTTCTCCCTTATTTTTATTCCTTCCCCTGTATGTTATGCGCTCTTTACCGCTATGATGCTATACAAGTTCGATGATCTTGCACGATATGTACAACTGGCATAAGATGCCTGTTCATTATGCTAGTAGGTTCAGGGAAGGACTGTGGTCAGGTTCTTATTTTTAACATTGGTTCCTTTTACAAAGGGGAGATTTTTTATCCGGGCAGTGATTACTGCCGTGTTGTTTTTGACCGCTCTGCTGCCCGGCACGCTCATGGCCGGGCAAAAAACAGCACAGGTTTCCATTACCTGGTCTTACTGGGGCAACCCCTGGGAAGTGCGGGTCAATGAACGCATCATAGAAGTCTTTGAATCAGAAAACCCGGATATCAAGGTTAACTCCCTGCATAAGCCCTGGTCAGAATATTTTCAGCATGTCGATGGCTGGTTGCTATCGGATAATCCGCCTGACGTGCTTTTTCTTACCTCTGTTCAACGTTATATTGAGCGGGGATATCTGGCTTCTCTTGAGCCCTTGATCGCAGAAGATGGTTACGATACCGGTGATTTTTATCCGCAGTTGTTATCCTTGTTCCGGTATCGGGGGGAGCTTTATGGTTTTCCCAGGGATAATGATACTAAGGTCATTTTTTATAATAAAAACCTTTTTGATCGGGCCGGGCTGGATTATCCGCAAGATAACTGGAGTTGGGATGAGTTTTTTACCACGGCCAATTTATTAACCCGGCCGGGGGAGCAGCAATATGGAGTGGCTCATTCCCGCGACTGGTTGCCTATGCTTATGTGGCAAAACACCCTGAGTGCTGCCGATCAGCAGCCTTACTCCCGTGAACATATGGTGAACACCCCCGAAGGTGTTGCCGCGCTTGCCTGGTTTGTTAAGCTTATCCGGCAAACAAGCCCGTTGCAGTATATTGATGTCACCACGTCCGAGGCGGTTCGCTATTTTACCCGCGGACAGGCTGCCATGCTGTTCGGTAATCATGCCGTAGTGCCCGAGCTTTTGCAGTATCGGGGAATTAACTGGGCAGTGGCGGGTTTACCCAGGGGAAAGGTGCGGGTGAATAAAATTGGCGGTGCCGGTTATGTTATCAGTGAAAAATCAGCGAAAAAGGCCGCCGCCTGGCGTTTTTTGAAATGGCTGGCGAGTCAGAAAGGTCAGGCCATTTTTACCGAATCAGGGGCCATGATGCCCTCACGTCAATCGGTTAGTCGCTCCCGTGTGTTCAGCCAGTTAAAAGATCCTGCCCATGCCCGGGTTTTTATCAAGGAAACCTTGCTGGGAATAAAGAAAGTCGATTATGTCAATGACGGGAAAATTGACGATATCCTCAGCAGGCATCTCAATGAGGTTTTGCTGGACAAAGGTGATTTTGACCGGGCAATGCAGCAGGTAAAACAAGATGTTGAAGGGCTCAATGGGGGGGATTAACCGTTTTTTAGATCACCGGCTGTCTATCCGGGCCCGGATCCGCTACGGCTTTATGCTGTCGGTGTTGCTGTCGTTACTGATCGCCTTGTCCAGTTTATATTTTGTCAGCCGGGTGCATCAGCATTATGTGGTTGTGGCCCGGCAAGATCACCAGCTGCACAAGCAGATACATCAGCTACATGTGGCTTTTAGCGAAGAAAATGAACTGATACGTGCCTATCTTATTGGCCAAGATCCGCTTTATCTGGAACAATATTCCCGGGTGCTGGGGCAGTTCGAGCATAGCGTGGCGGCCATATCTGCCAGAGAGTTAAGCCCGGATATCCGCCGGCAGCTGCAGCATCTGGTTGCCGGGCATGATTTATTTATCGGGGAAACCCGGCAATATTTTAATTTGCTCAGTCATGGTTTCCCCAGCAGCGCCTTATTTTTGTGGGAGAAGAAAAGTAAAACATATAAGGCGGATATTCTGTCGGTGATTAAAACATTAACGGCGACTCTGGAGAATGAAGCGAGTGTGCATGCCGAACTTGCCAGGAGTAAAGAAAGAGCTGCCTTCTATATTGCCGCCTTGCTGGCGAGCTTGATGATTTTCTTCAGTGCCCTGGCGGGCATCAAGGTCAGCCAGAGTTTACTGATCCCTATCGATAAATTGTTGGGTGTCACCAGGAGGATTTCCCGGGGAGATTTCAGTGTCCGGTTACCGTCTTCGGGCAAAGATGAGCTTGCGACCCTAATGCTTTCCGTCAATCATATGCAGGAAGGTTTGTCACGATCGAAAAGTGAATCCGGAGCACGCCTGTTGGCATCCGTTAGCCAAATAAGGCAGCTGGAGCTGGTGGCTCTGGCGGGTGAAACTCTGATGACCCGGTTGTATGCCGCTAACTTTTACCCGTTGATCGTGCAGCAATATCAAAAACTGTTTCCGGGCAGGGAAGTGGCGGTTGTACTTTATACTGACGAGCTGCCCGATATCAAAGCAGCAAGTGATCTCTGCACCCGATTGTTTGACAGACTAACGGAGCATGCCGGGGAATATTACCGGCAATTTCATTGTCTCCGGGCGGCAAGCGCGGCACAAGCATCTAGCTTGTGTGAATATATTTGCGATGACTTTCTTTTGCTGCCATTAACCGAAAATGGCCGCTTATTGGCGCTGGTAGAGGTCTATGTCCCCGATATTGACCAGATAGAAGAGGAAGTTGATTTCTCTACGTTATCGGCTTTAAATCACCAGGTTTCGCTGGCTGTGGCTACCAGGGAGCGTTTTATCCGCGATAAATCGCAAATAGCCCTGAAAGAGCGGCAACAGCTTGCCCGGGATTTACATGATGAAGTCAGCCAAACCCTGTTTTCAGTCAACCTGATGGCGAAAACTTCGGGTAAGTTATGGCACAAAGATCCGGAACTGGCGCGTCGATACCTGGATGAATTGGGCGCTCTGACCCAGTCGGCCTTGTCTGAAATGCGCGCCGTACTGAGCGGACTCAGGCCGGATTTGTCTGCCAGCTACGATCTGCCGACTTTGTTGGCCCGCTTGGTTAAACGTATTGAAAAAAGAAAGCATTTTACTCTTTCGAGCGCTATTACAGCGCAGCCTGTGTTGCCGGATAATGTCAGGCTTACTTTTTACCGGGTTGCCCAGGAAGCCTTTAACAATATAGTCAAACATGCAGGCGCTACAGAAGTAAATTTAACCTTGAGCATCAAGGATAATTTATTGAGCCTGACGATCAAAGATAATGGTATAGGTTTTGAGCCCGGACAATGCCATGACAGCTCGCTGGGGTTAATCATGATGAAAGAGCGTGCCAGTGACATTAATGCCGGGCTGTCCATCGTCAGTGTCCAAAACCAGGGCAGCGAGATTAATTTGAACTGGCAGCTGGCCATGAGCGGGAAAACACTCCTGAGCCAGTCAACAAAGGAAATATTAAATGCCTGATAAGCAAATAAGTGTAGTGATAGCCGATGATCACCATGTGGTACGCCAGGGCATAGCCCGCCTGTTGGAGCTGGAAGATGATATCGCCATCGTTGCTCAGGCCGACAATGGTCGCCTGGCATTCGAGTTAATTGAAAAATATGCTCCGGATGTTGCTTTACTGGACTTAAGCATGCCCGGGGGAGGTGGTCTGGAAACCCTGAATAAGATTCAAAGCAGGGGATTAACTACCCGGGTGGCGATACTGACCAGCTTTTCCGGCGAGCTTAAAGTTAATCAGGCGATTGCCTCTGGTGCCTTAGGGTTTATGCTCAAAGATATAGACGGTGATGAACTGGTCGCTGCGGTGCGTAAAGTTGCCGGCGGTGAGCACTATATTCAAGCTGAAGTAGCAGCAAAGCTGGCGGTTGGGCTGACAAAAAAACACAAAGGGGAGGCATTGACCCGGCGGGAAGTAGAAATTCTGGCGCTTTTGGGGCAGGGATTGCGCAATCAGGAGATAGCCGATGAGCTTTTCATCAGTTTAAAAACCGTCAAAGTACATGTCAGTAACCTGCTGGCGAAGCTGGAGTTAAGCGACAGGACTCAGGCCGCGATTTATGCGGTAAAAAATGGTTTTGGCTAAAGCAATATGAAATAAAAAAGGCGAGCCTAAGCTCGCCTGAGAGTTTTTAAAGGGTTCTGGGGTTATTTCACCCGCATACCCGGCTGGGCGCCTTCTTCCGGATTTAAGATCCATAAATCTTTACCGCCGGGGCCGGCGGCCAACACCATGCCTTCGGACATGCCAAAACGCATTTTACGCGGTGCCAGGTTGGCCACCATGACCGTCATCTTACCTTCAAGATCTTCCGGCTGGTAGGCAGACTTGATACCGGCAAATACCTGGCGGGTTTCGCCGCCTAAGTCCAGTTCAAGGCGTAATAATTTATCGGCTTTTTCGACATGCTCGGCTTTGACGATTTTCGCGACACGTAAATCGATTTTGGCAAAATCGTCAAACTGGATTTCTTCGCTAATCGGATCGTCGGCTAACGGGCCGGTTAGCGGCGCTTTAGTCTCAACGGTTAAACTTTCTTTTGATGCTTCTGTCATGGCGTTTACTTTATCCATATCAACTCGTTGCAATAAGGCTTTGAACTTGTTGATTTTATGATCTGTTAATAGGGTTTTATGGCCTTCCCAGACAAGGGTGTCGTTCAGGAAAGCTTCGGTGCTTTCGGCCAGCTTAGGCAGTACCGGCTTAAGATAGGTCATCAGGGTACGGAACATATTGATGCCCAGCGAGCAGATATCCTGTACTTCCTGCTGCTTGCTTTCATCTTTCACCAGCTGCCACGGCTCTTTTACGGCAATATATTCGTTGACCTTATCGGCAAGCGCCATGATTTCACGCATTGCCCGGCCAAAATCACGCCCTTCATAATGGGCTGCGATACTGTCGCCGGCGGCCATCACTTCGTCTGCCAGTGCCTGATTGTCGATGTTGGTGGATAACATGCCGTCAAAGCGCTTGGTAATAAAGCTGGCGCAACGGGATGCGATGTTAACCACCTTGCCGACTAAATCTGAATTTACCCGCTGGGCAAAGTCTTCCAGGTTTAAATCCAGATCATCGATACGGCTGGTGAGCTTGGCGGCATAATAATAACGCAGGTATTCCGGGTTTAAATGCTCTAAATAGGTACGGCCTTTAATAAAGGTACCTTTGGATTTAGACATTTTCGCGCCGTTTACGGTAACAAAACCGTGGGCGTAAACCGAAGTCGGCTTGCGGTAACCGGCGCCTTCTAACATAGCCGGCCAGAACAGGCTGTGGAAATAGATGATGTCTTTACCGATAAAGTGGTAAAGCTCGGCATCCGAGTCTTTTTTCCAGTAGGTATCAAAGTCGATACCGGCCTTGTCACACAGGTTTTTAAAGCTGCCCATATAACCGATAGGGGCGTCTAACCAGACATAGAAGTACTTGCCCGGGGCATTGGGGATCTCAAAGCCGAAATAAGGGGCATCGCGGCTGATGTCCCATTGCTGCAAGCCTTGCTCGAACCACTCGCCAAGTTTGTTGGCCATTTCGTCCTGCAACGAGCCGCTGCGGGTCCAGTCGTTGAGCATTTCACCAAAAGCCGGCAGGTCGAAGAAGTAGTGCTCGGAATCTTTTAATACCGGCGTCGCACCAGAAACCACAGAGCGCGGGTTGATCACCTCTGTCGGCGAATAGGTAGCGCCGCAGCTGTCGCAGCTGTCGCCGTTTTGATCTTCGCTTTTACAGGTCGGGCAGGTGCCCTTCACGAAACGGTCCGGCAGGAACATGCCTTTTTCCGGATCGTACAACTGGGAGATCACTTTGGTTTTAATATGGCCTTTGGCGTGCAGGCGGTTATATATCTCTTCCGACAACTCGCGGTTTTCGTCGCAATGGGTGGAATGATAATTGTCAAAGCTGATATAGAAATCGTTAAAATCCGCCATATGCTCTTCACGCACACCGGCAATCATCTCTTCCGGGGTCATGCCAAGCTCCTGGGCTTTAAGCATGATCGGCGTGCCGTGGGCATCGTCGGCGCAAACGAAATAGACTTCATGGCCGCGCATTCGCTGGAAGCGTACCCAGATATCGGTTTGGATATGCTCTAACATGTGGCCTAAATGAATAGAACCATTGGCATAGGGCAGGGCACAGGTGGCAAGTATTTTACGCTTTGCCGGCGTTGATGTTGACGGCTGTTCCATAGTCTTTTCTACTGACATATAAAGGTTAATATTATTTTGATGGTAATCGTGGGGGGAATGGTACAGAATTTAAGGTCTATTTTCATTAATAATTATTACGTTTTATTCAATCTTTCTTATGCCTGTGGTGATCACGGTTAAATGTATTGCCCCTACATAGGATATAAGGCTGAATAGAACCTATTCTCGGTGGGTTAAATTGTTCGGTAAGTTTTTTTCCAGTAAAGCAGAAACAGCGCTAAGCAGCGATGAGATCAAGCAACTTATTGCGGATAGCTTGGCTGAGTATCGCTCAGACATTTTTCCAGACGGCATTTTGTCCCTGTGCACGGACTTTAATATTTCCTTGCCCGGCAAGGGGAAAAAAATCACCGTGGCGCTGACGGTGCCATTTCCCTGTACCTTTGAACTGGCCCAGGTGGCGGATAACCTCAGTGAAGCGCTGCAGACCGAGGTTATTTTTGATGTTCAATTGCAGGTGAGGCCGGTAAGAAGCCATGAGATTGCCAATGTCGGTAATATTATCGCTGTTGCCTCGGGTAAAGGCGGTGTCGGGAAATCGACGACCACGGTCAATCTCGCCTATGCGCTGATGGCGGAAGGGGCGAAAGTGGGGATATTGGATGCCGATATTTATGGCCCTTCCATTCCTACTATGCTTGGGCTGAAAAACGAAAAGCCCACTTCCAAAGACGGCAAACTCATGACCCCGCTTAACGCACAGGGTTTAGAGGCCATGTCTATCGGCTTTTTGGTGCCGGATGAAGAAGCCACCGTATGGCGCGGCCCCATGGCCAGCTCCGCCTTTAGCCAGCTGCTGAATGAAACCGATTGGTCTGATTTAGATTATTTACTGATAGATATGCCGCCGGGTACGGGTGATATCCAGCTGACCCTGGCGCAAAAAGTACCGGTAGCGGCGGCTGTGGTGGTGACCACGCCCCAGGATATTGCCTTAGCCGATGCCGCCAAGGGCATAGTGATGTTTGATAAGGTGCAGGTGCCGGTGCTTGGCGTGGTGGAGAACATGAGTTATCACCTGTGCGAGCATTGCGGCGAAAAATCCCACCTGTTCGGCCAGGGCGGGGGAGGCGATATTGCCACCAGCTATAGAACCCGGTTATTGGGTCAGTTACCTTTGGATATTGCCATCAGGCAAGATGCCGATTTGGGGAAATCTGAGATAATAGAAAATAGCGCTGGTGAAATTGCCCTGCTTTACCGTAAAATAGCCCGCAATATGGCGGCGCAGTTATTTTATCAGTTAGACAGCCGTAGCCCGAATACCGCAGAAATCGTCACGCTTTAGCTGGCAGGCTTCGGGTATTAAAGTATAAATAGGGATTAAACCAAGAAGAAGACCTTATGAGATTAAGTGATCAGGACATAGAACAACATATTAAAGACGGTAAAATTCAAATTTCGCCGACCCCAAGTGCCAGCATGATTTCCGGGGTCAGTGTCGATATTCGTTTGGGCAATGAATTTCGCGTTTTTCAGGATCATACCGCGCCTTATATTGATTTAAGCGGGCCCAGAGAAGAAATGCAAAAGGCGATGAATTCGGTGATGAGTGAAGAAATCTTTATCCCCGACGGTGAAGCCTTCTTTCTTCATCCCGGCGAACTGGCGCTTGCCGTCACCTATGAGTCGGTGACTTTACCCGATGATATTGTCGGCTGGTTAGACGGCCGCTCTTCTTTGGCGCGTTTAGGTCTTATGGTGCATGTAACTGCGCACCGTATCGATCCCGGCTGGTCCGGACAGATCGTACTAGAATTTTATAACAGCGGTAAATTGCCGCTGGCATTAAGACCTAAGATGAAGATTGCCGCGCTGAACTTTGAAACCATGTCGTCTAAAGCATTACACCCTTATAATAAGCGTAACGATGCCAAGTACAAGGGACAAATGGGCGCTGTTGCCAGCCGTATCAGTCAGGATGAGTCCTCAACGGCTGAGTAGTCCTCAACGGCTGAGTAGTCTTTAACGGCACAATAGCCGGTGATGGCAAAATAAAATGTCTAAATAAAAAGAGCCGGCTTTGACCGGCTCTTTTTATTTACAGGATGTAATGTATGTCATGGGTTCATGGATGAACAGGAATGACGATTTCAGGATGTAATGTATGTCATGGGTTCATGGATGAACAGGCATGACAGATTTACCTCTGAGCTGCTTTAAGCCGGGTTGTTTCCGGCAACTGGCTGGCACATTCCATTAACGCCGCCACCAGCTTTTCCTTATCGTGATGATGGGGCACGGCATCACAGGTCAGATCCCGGTAAATCATATTCACCCGGGGAGAGTATACTTCCTTATCCTGGCAAATCACGGTATCTATCGGCAAACAACCGACATTTGTTTCTATCCAGTCCAGCTTCTCCGGCAAAGACAAGGCTGCCGCCGGGCTTTTCTCGGCGACAATATTTTCGATAAAAACACTGTGGCCGCGCCTTTTGCACAGGGCATTGGCGATATCACGTACCAGCAGCGGCGGGATCACGCTGGTAAGGAAGCTGCCGGGACCGAGAATGATCAAATCGGCATTTTCAATGGCTTCAATACACTGGGGCAGGGATTTCACTAGAGGCGCCAGCATCAGGTTTTTCGGCATGATCGGCATTTCGTCCACCGAGAGCTCGCCGACACGGCAGCGTCTTTGTGGGTAAAAGGCCATTAAATCTGTCGGGGTTTCCGACATCGGAAATACCTGGGTTTTCACCCTGAGCAGACGACGCACCAGTTTAATAGAGTCTAACGGGCGCGATTGCACCTGGTCGAGACCGTATAAAATCAGGTTACCCAGGTTATGGCCGCCCAGTTCATCCTGGCCGTCAAAACGATAGTTAAAGAGTTGGTTGCCGACAGAGTCGTGTTCTACCAGTTGGGTCAGGCAGTTGCGCAAATCGCCCCAGGCGATGGAACTGCTGCGTTTTCTTAAACGCCCGGTGGAGCCGCCGTTGTCTGTGGTGGCGACTATACCTGTTAGTTGATCCCTCATAAATGAAAGTGTCGATAACACCCGCCCTAATCCATGGCCTCCGCCGATGGCGACAATATTTAGCTTGTTTAGCTGCATATAATAGTTGTTACGTGCTCAATGAGGTTGTTTAACCCGTCAAAAATAAGAGTCAACCTTACCTGTAACCGCTATAAAAATAAAGCAAAGAACCCTTACATCGGATTACAGCATATTACACGGCGAGAATTTACCCATGAACTGATGCTTTATTACTTAAACAGGGATAAGGCGGGTTAACGCGTTTTAAAAATATCTACAAGTAGTAAAAGTATAGCCGCTTAATATTGAAAAGAGCTTTTCCATATTCAGGGGGAAAGACTGAGGAAGTTGCGGCTATGGGGCAGGGCGGTATCGATTGTTATGCATGCGTGCTTATTATGATATTTGTCTGCCAATAAAGCGTAGGGGGTAATAACAAGGGTAAAGAAGTTAAAAATGAAGAGCTTAGTATTGTTATTTTAATAGCGGTTGTCTTTGTTTTATTTTCATCTGAGTTAAAAGCGGCCTTAAACAGCGGGTTTTACTAAGGAGAAAGGACAAACCCGGCAAGGGTGAGTATAAAAATCATACACATAAGCGCTTGATTATACAAAAAATAATCAAGATGCTTCTTAACTGAGCACTCAAACCAAAAGATTGATATTTTTCCCTGTTTTTTTGAAATAAGTGTTGACACCAAGCAGGCCTCTGCTTAGAATGCGCCTCGTTTTCAGCAAGTAGGTAGGTCAACTTGCTAAGCAAGAAAACGGGGCTATAGCTCAGCTGGGAGAGCGCTTCGCTGGCAGCGAAGAGGTCTGCGGTTCGATCCCGCATAGCTCCACCATCTTATCTTTTGATAAGGTGTTTAGATTTAAAAGTGTCATCTGTGTCCCTATCGTCTAGAGGCCTAGGACACCGCCCTTTCACGGCGGTAACAGGGGTTCGAATCCCCTTAGGGATGCCAACTTTTAAATCGAAACGAGTACGCATTGAATAGCTGTGTCCCTATCGTCTAGAGGCCTAGGACACCGCCCTTTCACGGCGGTAACAGGGGTTCGAATCCCCTTAGGGATG
>NZ_CANDNZ010000011.1 GCF_947387555.1 Thalassomonas sp. RHCl1 | reverse complement strand
ATTGTCTGATATCGGATTTTGAAGCCTTTAAAAGATCGGTCAAGTGATCATTTATTTTCTTAACTGATCGGCATTACCCGCTTTGGGGCTTTTTTTTACGCCCAGGATGAGCTGTCAGCTTATCTCTCCAGACACAAACTTTACGCTGCCCGTTTGTTTGCCGGCTCCGGATACAAACTCACCATTTAACCTGATGCCGTCCATGAGTTTGTTTGTTCAAAATTTCAGGGTAAGTCTTCAGTTGCTAAAAACCTGCGTTTCTCTAAGCGATTTTGGTGATATTCTTACAAAAAAAGCAGCAAAACCTGTGATCAAGCCCTTATTTTAGCTGTTACTGTAATAAAATCACAATAAATGTAAAAAAATTACATTTTGTGCTTTACTTTCTTAGAGTGCTTACTCTATAATGAACTTGTTCCTAACGCGAACGCTTGTTGTAATTTTTTGTATATTCTAGCTTTCCTCATAGCTATAGGCCGATAGTTTCACTGTCGGCTTTTTTTTGCCCAAAATTCAGTGAAATGTTGCATTAATGATAAATGATGTTTTATTACATATGTTTGTCAGCGGAGAATGACTGCAATATCACTACCCGTATCTTGTTTATATGTTAAGCATTTCTGACTGGATTTAGCTTTTTATCAGGGAGCTTGCCTTGCTCTGTTTCTTTTTGTTGCAGCCATTGCAGCACCCGGGGAAAATGATCATCAACCGCTTCTGGTGCGGTGAGCATATTCAGATGATCGTAATCGAGTTTATTACCGGCTTTTTTACTGAGCAGCTGGTAACTGGCGTGTTTCAGGCAAGACTCGGACATAAATAGTTTCACATCGCTGCGGTGTCCCAGGCTGAAGTCGCGGATGGCGGCGAAATAGTGGATTGGCGGCAGCACCTGATTTTTAGCGGCCTGGGCGTAATCGAAATTATCGTCGCTGTCACGCCAGTGGTCGTTTTTGACCCAGGAGACACATTGCCTGTGGGTTTTTAAAGTTTCGTTATCGGCGCCGAATTTGAGCTTTTTCGCCGGAAGATAACCAAAAGATCTACTGAGCA
Source organism: Thalassomonas sp. RHCl1 (assembly GCF_947387555.1). Taxonomy (GTDB): domain Bacteria; phylum Pseudomonadota; class Gammaproteobacteria; order Enterobacterales; family Alteromonadaceae; genus Thalassomonas. The sequence goes on along the minus strand of NZ_CANDNZ010000011.1, from coordinate 186,712 downwards.
GCGGACTAAAGCGGTTCCAGAAAAACTCTATTTTCAACAGGCGTTCGAAGTTTTTTACCCGCACCCGGCGTTTGCTGCCAAAATAAACGCCGCTGATCACTTTGTCGCTCAGGCGAGGAAAACGCAGCAGCATGGCATTGAGGTAAACTCCTCCCCAGGAATGGGCCGCCAGATGTAACTTGGGCTGCTGGCTGTGTTCAAGGATAAAATCTATGATTGCCGGCAAGTCATGGCAAATGGTTTCGGTTTGGCCATGTAAGCTGTGTTTCCCTATTTTGGGCGTGCTTTTGCCAACGCCGCGCAAGTCTGCCACGTATACCTGATAACCCTGTTTGGCCAGATAGCTGCCGAGTCCTTTGCCGCTGGGGTGATAAAAGATGCGCCCGTCTTCCACCATGCCGTGCACCATTAATACCGGCAGGCCTTTTTTATCCTGGCTCCTTGAGTCAGCTTTATTGATGGACATCAGGTGTAACCGGCTGCCGCAGGGCAGGGGAAGGTAAAGAGATTGATATAACATAACCGCGCTTAATAACATAAAAGTGATAGCATTCTCTGACGCTGTGCTCAACAGCAGAACATCAAAGAACAGGTACTACCAGTTACTATACTGATTGCCGTTAAAAAGCACAATCACCCCTATGCAGGCATTGTGCTCCTGACAGGGGGCGGCAAGGTTATATCAGCAGGAGCCTTTTACTTTACCTGCCAGCGTAAATTGTCATTGAGAAAAACCGTGACTTGGTGATCGCTGTTGTCTTCCAGATCTTCCAAATCGTCATCCCAGCCGTGATAACTGTGGTTATTAATGGCGGTCAGGTTATAGACCTGGCTGTCGTAAGGGAAGGTTTCCCCCGGGGCGGCACTTTCTATCATCACGTATTCGTCGTTATCGTCAAAATATTCCTTCACCGCAGTCAGCAGATCCTGCTCTGTGTTGATCTGTTCCAGGTTAAGTTCTGTGATGCAGATTTTATCCTTATCCCTGACTTTGATATGTAACCCCCGGTTATGGGGGCTGTTGAGGGGGTAGCTGACATCCCGGTTAATATTCACCAGCAGTTCAACATCCTGGGCCTTTATCCGGGTGGGGATAATCGTGGTGGCGTGTACCTTATGGCCGCTGTCGTCAATTTTGTAACCTAATTCCATGGCTGAGCTCCTTTTAATTTTACTCCCTATACTTTAAAGGCTCCGGTGACATCCTGCAACGTGGTAGCCAGTTGTGCCTGTTCTATTGCCGTGGCGGCAATCTGGCTGGCGCCTGTGGTGGAGGCCATAGATTTTTGCTCAATACTGACAATACTTTTCGCCACATCCTGGCTGACGGTTGCCTGTTCTTCAACTGAAAAGGCAATTTGGTTGATCATTTTAAAAATACCACTGACAGATTCGCTGATCTCTTGCAGGCTTTGTTCAACTTTCATAGAGCCTTCAACGGCTTGGCTGGCTTTGCCTTTGCTGGATTCAATGACACTGAAAGCCGAATTAACGTCGGTTTGCAATGAACCGATAAAGCTTTCTATTTCAGTGGTGGATTCCTGGGTGCGTTGCGCCAGGGTTCTGACTTCATCGGCAACCACAGCAAAACCACGGCCTTGTTCTCCGGCCCTGGCCGCTTCAATGGCGGCATTGAGGGCCAGCAAGTTGGTTTGTTCTGCCACCGACTTGATCACATCCACTACCTGGGTAATATTGGTGCTGCTCTGGTGCAGTTTCGTCATTCTTTCCGTTAAGTGATTGATTTCATTTGCAAGACTTTCAATGGCCTGGTAAGACTCCCGTACTACCTGAACCCCTTGCTGTGCCTGTTCATCACTGGCTTTGGCGGAGTCTGCGGCAAGCTGGGTATTTGAGGCCATTTCATTGGCATTTGAGGAGAGTTCTTCAATGGCGGTGGAGATAACGCCAAGTTCGTCTTGCTGCTCCGCCATGGCGTTTGAGTTATGCTCGCAGGTGGTGGAGGTTTGCTGTGCGGTGGCGGCCAGGGAGGAGGTTGAGGATGAAATTTCCCTGATGGCAGCGGTAAATTTTCCCAGGGTGAGATTAAGGTTTGAAGAGATTTGCCCCAATTCGCTCTTGTTGGACAGTTTTGCCTGTACCGTCAGATCATTGTCGTTCCTGACCTGGGTCATCACTGATGTCAGGTCAACGACCCCTGCAGTTAATTCTCTGATGATGTAGATACTTATACCGCTTGCGGCCACAATCAGTACGGCGCTGAGTAAAATATTCAGCAGCATGGATTGTTTGGCGTCATCCTTGACGGTAATGGTTAATGATTTCAGTGAATCGCTGAGCTGATTTTCAATTTTTTTCAGTTGGCCGATACGATTGGTGGATTGGGTAAACCAGTGCTTGGCATCGACGGTAAAGGGGGAAGCATTTTGATTGGCAATGGCCCTTAAGCGGATAACTTCTTTAACTGAGGGATTATCAAGTTGTTGCTGGTAAAAACGTTGATTTTCCGGGTTGGTAAAAGTGTTAAAATTATGGAAGTAAATGTTTTGCTCCGACACCAGGGTAATAAACTTTGTCAGCAGGCCGTCAGCAAAATGGCCGCGAGAAAAGGTGTTGCTCAGTACCGCACGTTCGACACCGGCCCTTTCTTTTCCCTCTAAAAAATTATAATAGGCAATGGTTTCCCGGGTGACTTCCGGGTGTGAGCTGATTTCTGCAATCAGGGGAGAAACACTGATTAAGGTTTGATTTAAGCTACCAAAAAATGTCAGTGCTTCTGCAATCTGTACGGATTGATCATCTATTTTGCGTCTGAGGCGCTGCAGCTGCTCTAGCCGATCGACTATGTTTGAATTTAGTTGGTTAACCTTTTGCTGGAATTGATTTTCTCGCCAGTAGTTAGTATGTTGATTAATTTTGGAGTCAGTGACTTTTCTTTGTTGTTTGAGCTCAGTGGCGAACCGCTTTCCCTGTGAACCGAGAAAGACCGCAGACATGCCGCGCTCTTTTTGCAGTTCATGTACTAACTCGCTGTATACCACGGAAAGTTGTGTGAGCCGGGTCAGTTGTGAAGCTTCATTTGTGGTGGCGGCGCTTTGAATAATGGAAGAAAGGCTAAACCATAAGAATCCCAGCAAGGGTAAGGTTAACAGCATGATGATTTTGAGCTTAAAAGAAATATCGGAAAATTTCATATGGCATCCCTTCTATTTGTTTATCTTGTCGTTACCTCTTGGTTACATGAGTCGAAAGCCTATCTGATCCATGGCATAAGCAAGTTTAGTTGCTATTTGGCATTTGAGGAAATGGATTCGCTTGTTCTGATGTCTGCCTTATGATGTTCTTTATTTAACTTGTTGAATTTAATGATTTAAAATCAGTGTCGAAAAGTTTTTATTAAAAAGTTGAAATAATTTAACCCCATTTGCCCTGGCCATGCGTTTAACTCATAAGCAGGCATAACAGCCGGGGGCCTGCCGTGTGATCACACCTCGCTTGATGTTTAAAGGAAATAAGCGTCATGAGCTAATCAAATTAACAAGATTTACGAGGAATCAACATGAGAAGAACAATTGCTTTAATGCCGTTAGCAGGCATGATTACGTTTGGCTTATTCGCCTTTATGGCGTTTTTAATTCGCAATGACCAGCTTACCCCTATTGTCGGGGAGCCTACGCCCGTGATCCAAGTGGCGCAAACTCCGGAGGATTCCGAGGTGGAAACGAAACCGAAAGCGGTATTGCAGCCGCCGGTGCCGCCGACGCCTATGCCAAGAAGCAATATCATGCCGACTCAGGAAGGCATGGACACCAGTTTTGATTATCAGCCGGCGACGGTGGATTTAGGCAGCAGTATCAGCACAGGTGTTTTTGATGGTGCGGCCGATACCGAGGCCAGACCGATAGTACAGATCCCGCCTAAATATCCGATGGTGGCCCTGAGCAGCGGCACCGAAGGCTGGGTATTGCTGGCCTTTGATATCAATCCTTTGGGCGGAGTGGAAAATGTCAAAGTACTGGAGGCAAACCCTAAGCGGATTTTCAACAAAGCGGCGAAACAGGCGTTAAGGAAGTGGAAGTATCGTGCTAAATTAGTTGACGGCACGGCTGTGGCGCAGAAGAACCTGACGGTGCAATTAGATTTTAATATGGAAACCTGATTTGAAGTTACCTGCAAAAATAAGGGGTTGGTTTAATCCAAAAGCCAACCCTGAAAAATTACTGGCGAATTATATTGCCACCGATAACAAGCAGGCACTGGCGTTATTGGTGGAGCAATTTAACTTACCGCTTTATCACTACTTAGTGAGCCAGTCGGATAAAGAGCTGGCACAAGACGTATTGCAAACGAGCTGGCTAAAAGTCATGAAGGTAAAAGAAAGCAGCAAAGCGCACATTAATGTCAAAAGCTGGTTGTTTGCCATCGCCCGTAATACCCTGATCGATGAACTTCGCCGCCAGCAAAGGTGGCAATGGCAGGACGTTGAGCAGCAGCTGTTGACGGGGGAGCCTCTGGAAAAAACATGTGAACTAAGCGATAAGCTGGCTAAATTTAACCGGGTGGTTAACCAGCTGCCATTTTTTCAGCGGGAGGTGTTTATTCTCCAGCAGGAAGGTTTTTCCCTGCTGGAAATTTGTCAGCTTACCGATGAAAGCTTTGAAACGGTGAAAAGCCGTTTACGTTATGCCCGGACCAATATCAAAAAACTAATGGGACCTGAGCTATGAGGCAGGCACAGAACAATATTGCCAACGGCAAAGGTAAAGATATGAACAAAAACGGTGATGCGCGGGAGCTGGTCTTTGAGCAGGAAATACATGCCCTGTACCAGCAGAGAAAGAACCAGTTGCAACCCCCGGAGATCAAGTTATCCGGACAAGGTTTGGCGAGCAGAAGTAATCTTAGCTGGATGCGCCCTTTGCTGTTTTTGTTTGGCGGCGGTGTGGTCTCTTTTGGTCTGATGGCGCTGGTAAGCCACTTTGCCGGTTACCAGCAGCAAACGCAGGTTGTGCCTGAGCCGGAGCACAAGTTTATCCATCTGGCACCCGAGCCTGAGGCAGAGGAGCAGCAAGCGGTCATTGCGGTCATTCCCCCCTTGCCGCCAAAAGTTGTGCCTCAGCCACCTGAAGTATCACCGGCATTGGCGGCGGATCGCCACCAGCAAGTGGATAATAGCGGCGAATTTAACTGGCAGGTGAATATCTCGCAAAAAACTGCTTTGCCTGAGCTTAAACAGCCGGGGCTGGCATTAACTCCTACATATAAAGTTATGCCGGAATATTCAGTAAAAGCACGGCAAACAGGACAACAAGGGGAGGTAAGACTTGGCTATAAAATCAATCAAGCGGGGCAGGTTACCGATATACAGGTCATTGATGCCAGTGTCGGCCGTGAGCTGCAAAAATTATCCCGCCAGGCGCTGGCCAAATGGCGTTATCAGCCGGGTATCGCCGCAGGGCAGCAGCAGGTGGTTTTTGAGTTTAGCCTCAATGGCGGTTGAATATAGGCAGTAACAGGTGGGTAAAGTTTAAGTTGTTGAAAATAATATTAATTAGTAAGGATTACATTATGCGTATATTAGTAGGTTTATGTTTGGCTATTTTCAGTTTTTCATCTTTGGCAGCTGCGATCCCGGACTCGCCCCATGTGTATGTGAAAGGCCGGGGCAAAATTTCAGTATTGCCGGATTTGGCGGAGATCTCTTTTTCCGTGATCCGCCGTCACAGCGATTTAATCCAGGCAAAAAAAGCAGCCGATACTTTATCTGCCGACATTATTAAAATTGCCGAAGAGTACGAGATTGCCAAAGAAGATATTTCCGCGTCAGAGCTGTTTATCCAGCAAGAAATGCAATACGACCGGGAAGCGGGCAAGCAAGTGATCACCGGCTTTAAGGTGAGCCGGAATATCCAGTTTTACCTTAAGAAAATCGATGTTTATTCACGCCTGATGCAAAGCCTGGTGAATGCCGGGATCACTCAAATAAACGGCATCCAGATGATGGCGTCCAATGCTGAAGACCTGCAAAAGCAAGCGCAGAAACTGGCTATTGCCGATGCCAGGGCGGCAGCGGAAGAGCTGGCTGACGGTTTCGAAGTTAACATAGCCAGGCTTTACCGTGCTGCCAAAGAGCCGATCCGCGGGGAGCAGCCTTATGCTGCCATGGAGAGTATGAGGGATTCGGCCCCCGCCAATATTGTTGAAGGAGCTTTTGAACCCGGCTCTATTACCATAGAGCAGGTAGTATATGCGGTATACCTGCTTGAGTAAGGGCTAAGTGGGGCTGGGGAAGACTGTTTTGGCGGCCTTTGATGGTAGCAGTCGCTGTTTAAGGGAAGTGCTACTGCGCCATTAAACCAATACTTTTATTGTATGAAATTTGATCAAGTAAACCTCTTGTAAGTGTAAGTATTCTTTACAGTTATTTTTGTTTTGTTTTATACTTGAAATTTAATGTATTGTTTTTTCATTGGTTTTTTTATTTGGTGTTGATGTTGCATATGGGTTATAAAAATGAAACTAAAATGTTATGTGCTTTAGTTTGTTGTCAATTTTTAAAAATAAAGGAACGTCCAGTGAAAAAATTACTTACCTTAATTGCCGTATTGGGTTTGAGTAGCCAAGTTAATGCCACCCCGATTGATTTAACTAACTGGACCGAAACCCCGGGTGGTGACTGGTTGCTGGCCGTCGACGGTTCCAGTGTGTTGCAGGCAGACAACGGCGAGGCAACTTTCTTTCTCAGCGAAGACAATTATATCAACACAGAAATCAGTGGCACTGTTGGTGTTGAAACCAGCAGTGATGATGATTTTATCGGCTTTGTTTTTGGTTATAACAACAGCAACGACTACTTGTTATTCGACTGGAAGCAAGGTTGGCATAATTCGGCCGAATCGGGCTTTACTTTGTCCCGCATCAGCGGAACGAATGTCGATTTGTGGGGGCATAGCGGCAGCGATCTGACCGTACTGGCATCCGACTATACTACCAGGGACAGCTTCAAAGGCTGGTTAGATAATACCAGCTACAACTTCACTTTGGGTTTTAGCGACAGCAATATCCGCATTGATATTGACGGCAACACGATTTTTGATGTTGACGGCTCATTCAATGAGGGTAAGTTTGGTTTCTATAATTACTCACAGTCCTATGTCCGTTACAGCGATTTTGAAGAAACCGTAAGCGAAAGCGTGCCGGAACCTTCTACTTTGGCTATTTTTGCTTTAGGCATTATGGGATTAGCTTCACACCGTCTTAGAAAATAAATGCGTTTATTTGTTTCTGGCTAATCGTCAAAAGTTATAAAAAAGCACCATAGATTTGGTGCTTTTTTATAGGTGAAACCATATTTAGCATGTTTAAGGCTGGTGGCGGAGGTTTATAAAAGGCAGCACAGCCAAAGCTGCTGTTTAGTTAAGAAATAGCGCTATAATTTATCCACTATTTTTATGACGCATCCTGTGATTCAGTGCGATATTCACTGCTATTACTTCTCAGTCTGTGCTTGTTATTTTTGCCATCAAAGGTCCGGGAGTCGATAATTTAGTCGTTGAAAACAGCTGTTGCAGGCTCCGGCATCCTATTTTTACCCATATGCATCTCAATTGAATTTTTCATTACTAGGGGGAAAATATATCTGGTCCTTGCTGGCTGGATTACGAACTGTTCAAATATCACCATTGTACTGTTTTGGCAGAACGTTATTTTTTTGATGAGGGAGATTTTAACTGTGTCACTATGCGATCAAAAGTTGGCAGGCCGAGAGGTTATTGCTGATGGCTAATCCCGAAAACGTTATTTTACTACATGGATTAGCCCGCAGCGCCAGCTCGATGAAACGCATGGAACAATGCTTAATTGCCCAAGGTTATGCGGTGATTAATGTTGATTATCCTTCGCGCCATTATCCGATAGAAGTCCTGGCAGAAAAAGTGATCCCGCAAGCTTTACAGCAGTGTGGTGACGGCGAAATCAGTTTTGTGACCCATTCCATGGGCGGGATCTTGGTCCGGCAGTATTTAAGTAAGCATAAAATAGCCAGGTTGAATAAAGTGGTAATGCTCGGGCCTCCGAACAAAGGCAGTGAAGTGGTGGATAAGCTTGGTAAGTTTCCCGGTTTTCATCTGCTAAACGGCGATGCGGGCATGCAGCTTGGCACGGGAAAATTAAGTGTTCCCAATCAATTGGGGCAGGCAGACTTTAATCTTGGCATTATCGCCGGCACCCAAAGTATTAACTGGTTGCTGTCGTTATTAATACCGGGAAAAAATGACGGTAAGGTGTCCGTGGAACGAACCCGGCTTGAGGGGATGAAGGAGCACCTGGAAATGAATACCACCCATCCTTTTATGATGAAAAATGACAAGGTTATTGAACAAGTTATCTATTACTTGCAAACGGGGAAATTCCGCACTTATCAACTGAAAAAATAGTAAATCTTTATATAACGGCTGCTTGTATGACTTATATTGGCAGAGCTTTTTTTCGGCTAGAATCGATTAATTATTAAAAAATTAGAGCAACTACTTTACTTTTGTAGAGTAACAACTCTATAATGACCCTGTTCCGAAAAGAACGCCTGTTGTAATAATTTGTATATTCTAGCTTTCCCCATAGCTAATACGCCGGTGATATTTGTCACCGGTTTTTTTATGCCTGCGAAAAAGCGTTCTTTAATAAGTTGTTAGCTTTATTTGATAGCGGGAAAAATCTGGCAGGGCAGAGATCTTACTGTTTTACTGGGAGATTCAGTGAGGTCGCCGCCTGTGTTGTTTTCAGGCGGCGAAAGGTATGGGCTTTATTCTTACGCTTCTATTTCGCCTTCACTTTCATCTTCAGTAATGTCATCCTCGAACCACTGGCAAATGACGTTGTTGGCCTGTTCGACCCCGGTGCGTTTCAGGGAGGAGAAAGCCATGACCTGGATATCGGCATTTAAGGCGGCAAGGGTTTTTCTTACCTGCAATACTTCACTGTTACGTTTACCCTGTTTCAATTTATCGGCTTTGGTTAACAGCGCCAGCACCGGCAACTCGCTGTCGGCAGCCCATTGGATCAAATCCATGTCCAGGTCTTTTAACGGATGGCGGATATCCATTAATACCACCAGCCCCTTAAGGCTTTCGCGTTTTTGCAGGTATTCTCCCAGCGCTTTTTGCCATTTCTTTTTCATTTCCAGCGGTACTTTGGCAAAACCGTAACCGGGTAAATCCACCAAACGTTTGTTTTCGGCGATTTCGAAGACGTTGATCAGCTGGGTGCGGCCGGGAGTTTTACTGGTTCTGGCCAGGCTTTTTTGCCGGGTCAGGGTATTGAGGGCGCTGGACTTTCCGGCATTTGATCGGCCAGCAAAGGCTACTTCGATGCCGCCTTCAGCGGGTAAACTGCGAATATCGGGGGCGCTGATGGTAAAAGTGGCTTTTTGTAGATTAATGACTGACGATGACAAGGGATTATCCAATTACAATTTCAAAAAACGCTATTATATCTTTTTTTTGCCGGTAAATAATGCAATTCCCTTAGAAATACTGTGAGTTTTTTTTCTACTGCCGTTACACGCGGCAGATATTCGTGTAAAATGCTGCCACTTTTTTATCATATACTTATCAAAATCCGGAAAATAGCCCGGGTATTTGATCAACCGGAAGCAGAGAGCCAGTTAATGAAAAAAATTATTTTTTCGCTATTGTTCGGGTTAAGCCTGATAAATGTTGCATCAGCAGCAGGTGATGCGGAAGCGGGCAAAGCTAAATCAGCTATGTGTGCCGCCTGTCACGGTCCCACGGGGATTGGTGCCGCTCCTAACTATCCGAATCTTGCCGGCCAACACGCCGATTATATCGTGAAGCAGCTGAAAGCCTTTAAAGACGGCAGCCGGAAAGATCCGGTCATGGCGCCTATGGCCGCCGGTTTATCTGAAGCGGATATGGCCGATCTGGGTGCCTATTTTGCTGCACAAAGCCGTAGCGGCGCCGCTACGGATACTGCAGCTGGGGGAACCGGCGCAGCACCGGCAGCGCCTGCCGCACCGGCTTTTGTTCCTGATCCTCTGGTAGGTAAAGGTTTGTATGAATTCGGTGATAATTCCCGTACTATTGTGGCCTGTATCAACTGTCACGGTAAAGACGGTAACAGTGACGTCTTGGTTAACCCTAATTTGTCGAAGCAGCATTCCCAGTATATCGAGAAGCAGCTGAAGAACTTCAGATCTAAAGATCGCGTTAACCTGGCCATGAATACCTTCACCGAGAATATGACGGATGAAGACATTGCCAACATCGGCGCTTATTTTGCCGATACCAAGGCGGTTGCCCATCAGCAGGGCAGAAAACCGGTCGCGCCTTTAGCCCTGGCCGCCGATGTTGCCGCGGGTAAAGCCAAAGCGGCAACTTGTGCTGCCTGTCACGGCGCCGACGGTAATGCCATGGTAGCTATGTATCCTAAGTTGGCGGGACAAAGCGCAACTTATATCGCCAAACAGCTGGCGGACTTTAAGATGGGCGGCAAAAACGGCCGTAACGACCCGGTAATGGCGCCTATGGCAGCTGCTTTATCCGAGCAGGATATGCAGGAATTAGCCAGTTACTTCTCGGCGCAAAAAGTGAGCCCGGGTAACGGCAAGGCGGATGAAGCCGGTAAAAAATTATACTTAGGCGGTGACGATGAGCGTGAAATTACCGCTTGTGTTGCCTGTCACGGTATCAGAGGTGAAGGCATGACTTATGCCGGTTTCCCAGCGATCGGCGGACAAAGTGTTGAGTACCTGACCAGTCAGCTGGAGAAATTCCGTACCGGTGAGCGTGCCAACGATAAAAACGGCATGATGCGTAATATCGCCATGAACCTGTCTAAGAAAGACATTGCGGCATTAACTCAATATATGTCGTCACTAAAATAAGTTTTTTGCTTTAAAGTAAATTTTTGAAAAGCCGGTTGCCACAAGCAACCGGCTTTTTTATACATGGAAGTATGTATCCAGCGGGCTCAAGGATGGGCAATAGCCGGGTTTATACATGGAAGTATGTCAACTTATAGGCTCCTGGCATAAGTTAAGTGCTTACATCCTGTAAGCAATCCAGCGGGCTCAAGGATGAGCAGGAGCCGGGTTTATACATGGAGGTATGTCAACTTATAGGCTCCCGGCATAAGTTAAGTACTTACATCCTGTAAGCAATCCAACGGGCTCAAGGGTGAGCGGGAGCTGGACTGATGCTCTAGGAGCGGCACTATATAGTTGTTGTAAACCTGTCGGCTTTAAAGCACCCGGCGCTTAAATTTTCACTGATTTCACCAATATCTGCTGGTTTTAAAGGATTTTTCCCTTTCTGTTCTTACACCGGGGCCGGAATCGTGTAAAATGCTGTCACTTTTTCATCATTTCCGTCAGTTAACGATATTGCTACAGGCAAACGGCCGAAGGCAGACAAGTAACTGCTGACAACAAGCAGAGAGCAACATAATGAAAAAAATGATCTTTTCACTTCTGTTAGGCTTAGGTCTAGTCAATAGCGCTTCCGCCCTTGAAGGCAATGCCGAAGCCGGTAAAGCCAAATCCGCTATGTGTGCCGCCTGTCACGGCGCCGACGGTAACAGCCCCGTACCAATTTATCCTAACCTGGCGGGACAAAGCGGTGCTTATATCGCTAAGCAGCTGGCGGATTTTAAAACCGGCTCTGCCACTGGCGGCAAGCAAGGACGAAATGATCCTGTGATGGCGGGTATGGTTGCGGCGTTGTCCGAGCAGGATATGGCGGATTTAGGCGCTTTCTTTGCTGCGCAAACGTCGGCTGCCGGCAAGGGCGCTGCCAATGAAGCGGGTAAGAAATTATATTTCGGCGGTCAAGCCAAACGTAAGATCACGGCCTGTGTTGCCTGTCACGGCGCTGACGGTAAAGGCATGGCAAGTGCAGGCTTCCCTGCTGTTGCCGGTCAGAACCTGGATTACCTGAAAGCTCAGTTGGTTAAGTTCCGCGAAGGTACCCGCGCCAATGATACTAACAGCGTGATGCGTAATATTGCCATGAGACTTTCTGATGATGATATTGCGGCGATCTCTGAGCATATGGCCTCGCTTAAATAAGCTTCATTTATTAAAGCAGACAATAAAAAAAAACCAGCTAAGGTCTTAGCTGGTTTTTTTATGTGAAATTTTTGCCATTGGCATCAAGGGCTTCTTATCGTAAACTCAAGATAAAACCTTTTGCGGTAATGCCCCCAATGTCTGCCGAGCCAGTTAATTATGATCAGATGATCGCCTGTCCCCAATGTGATGGCCTGTCAACTAAGCCGTTGTTAAAGGAAGGGCAAAAAGCGGTCTGTAAAAGGTGTGGCGGCAAGGTACTGGAGCGAAAGCGGGATCCTATCCGCAGGACCCTGGCGGTAGCGCTGGCGGGTTTGCTGTTACTGATCCCGGCGACAATTTTACCCTTGATTGGCGTCAGTGCCGTCGGCTTGTTCAACCAGGCGTCTTTACTCGATTGTATTGCGATTTTGATCGCCAATGACTATTACCTGATTGCCATCAGTTTGACTATTTTTACCCTGGCGGTGCCGGTTATCCGCTTATTGGCGGCCCTTTATATTTCCTGGTGCATCCGCATGCAGCGTATTACACCTGCGCTGGTGCATTTTTTCCGCTCTTATCATCAACTCGACAGCTGGACCATGTTACATGTCTTTTTATTGGGCATCATGGTGTCCATGTATAAGCTGGTGGCGTTGGCAGAATTATCTGTCGGCCTGGGCCTGGTGGCGTTTATCCTGTTACTGATTTGTTCTACTTTGGTTTCCGTCACCTTAGATAAGCATTATATCTGGGAACAGCTGGAGGCTGGTTGTGAATACTAACAGCCAGGTAAAAACCGCCAGGCAGGCGGGGCTGGGACAATGCCTGAAGTGCCATAAGCTTAATGTGATCACCCATAAAGATCAGCGTTGCAGTTGCTGTCAGGCCAAAGTCTCGCTGCGTAAATACCGAAGCCTGGAATATACCTTGGCCTGGACGATTGCCGCTATTATTGCTTTTTTTCCCGCCAACCTGTATCCGATCATGATTTTTACCTCCCTGGGAACTCCTGAGGCGTCGACGATTTTATCGGGGATCAAAACTTTTATTCAGCTCGGTATGTATCCGGTGGCGCTGGTGGTGTTTATTGCCAGTTTTATTGTGCCCCTGGGTAAGATGCTGGGTTTGATTATCTTGATCATTACCGTGAAAACCGGCTCCAAGGTCGATCCGAAACACAGGACCCAGCTCTATCATTTAGTGGAATTCCTCGGTCCCTGGTCGATGCTGGATGTCTTTGTGGTGGCCTTGATGGCGGCGGTGGTGAATTTAGGTTTTATTACCTCAATAGAGGCGGGGCCCGGCATCAGCTATTTTGCCCTGATGGTGATCTTTACTATGTTTGCTGCGGAGAGTTTCGACCCCCGGCTGTTATGGGATAATCTCGATAATGACGACTGAACAACAAGAGCAAGAATCCAGTTTTGAAGTAAAGGAAAGAGAGCGCATTTCCGCGGTCTGGCTGGTGCCGCTGATTGCCCTGATTTTCGGCGCCTGGCTATTGTTTAAGGCGATTTCCGAACGCGGCGTTTTTATCACGGTGCAGTTCGACAGTGCTATGGGCATAGTGGCGGGAAAAACCGAGGTACGCTATAAGGGGCTCACCGCCGGCCTGGTGACGGGCATAGATGTTTCCGAAGATCTGCAAAGTGTCATAGTTGAAATTGAAATGATCAACAAATCCGCCCGCTCCCTGACCGACAAGGCCTTGTTCTGGTACGTCACCGCAGATGTCTCGGTGCAACGGGTCAGCGGTCTGGATACCCTGTTTTCCGGCAGTTATATTAATTTCCAGCCGGATATTAAAGAAGAAGGCAAGGAGCAGCGCCATTTTATCGGCCTGGATCAACCGCCGGCCCAGAACCTGGCGGTGCCGGGCTTGCATATTACCCTGCAAACCGACTCTCTGGGTTCCCTGGCCCGGGATTCTTCGGTGACCTTCAGGCAAATCAAGGTCGGTTACATTACCGGCTTTGATTATGACGACGCCAGCCAGCTGATACACGTTAATGCTTTTATCGAACCTGAATATGCCCATCTGGTGAAGCAAAATTCACGTTTCTGGAATGCCAGCGGTATCGAAGCCAGTGCCTCGTTATCCTCCGGGGTCAAACTCAGGACTCAGTCGCTGGCTTCGATTATTTCCGGCGGGGTGGCGTTTGACGATCCCGCCCATGAAGCGCTTTTGCCTGAGGCAAAAAATGGTGATGAATTTCCCTTATTCGCCAGTTTTCAATCGGCGGAGCTAGCCCATGAAATTGAGCTGATCCTAAACTGGGACTCCGGCATAGATGTCGGTGCCGCCATCATGTATCAGGGCATTAATTTAGGAGTAGTGGACTCGGTTACCAATATAGATACCGAGCAAAGAAAGATCACCGCCAAGGCAAAAGTCGACCCCAGGGTGATCCCCTACCTGAAACAGCAATCGGCTTTTTATGTGGTCTCGCCGGAAGTGGACTTTAAAGGGGTTACCAATATCCAGACCGTGTTGCTGGGGCCGCATATCGGCATCCGTCCTTCCACCGAGGGGGAGGCGCGTTCGAGCTTTACCGTGTATAACCGCAAACCCGCCTATAACTACAGCGAGCCGGGATTACATCTGGTCCTGTCTGCCACCAATGTTGCTTCTATCCATGCCGGTACCGGCATCTTCTACAAGAAAAGCCATGTCGGCAGCGTCCAGGGGGTTGAAGCCCTGGGGCCGGATGAATTTCTGGTGCATATTTTTATCAAGCCGGAGTATCAGCATTATGTTGCCGCCGACAGCCGTTTCTGGAATGCCAGCGGCATGAAGATCAGCGGTGGTTTACAGAAATTTGAAGTGAAAGCCCATTCGCTGCAAACCATGCTGGCGGGGGGCATTACTTTTGATAAGGGGCTGGGGAAAGACAAACAGCGGGTGAAAAACGGCGATTTGTTTGCACTATTTGCCAATGATGAAATTGCCAGACAAAGGGTGTTGTTCGAGCTCAGTACCGCCTCGGTTAACGGCCTGAAAATGCAAACCCGTATTATGTACCGGGGACAGCAAATCGGCTCGGTACATGCTATCAACAGTCATCAGCAAGAGAGTATTCTTGAGGCGGGTATCTTACCGGAATTTGAGTTTCTGTTACGTCAGCATAGCCAATTCTGGCTGGCCAAACCCAGGTTAAGCCTGTCCGGGCTGACAGATACCGATGCCTTGTTTGGCGGTGCCTATATCAGTGTCAATCTGGGACAGGGAGAGGAAAAAAGGCAGTTTACCCTGCTTGATAATCCGCCGGAAAAACATGCCAGCCATACAGGTTTACAGTTAACCCTGACGGCAGACAATGCCCAGGTCGCCATGCCCGGCAGCCAGATCAGTTATTTGGGGATCACCGTCGGCCAGGTGGACAATGTCGCCTTGTCCGGGGATGAAAAAAGTGTCGACATCCATATTTCCATCGATGAGGAATATCGCCATCTTATCCGCGCCGACAGCCGTTTTTATAATGCCAGCGGTATTACCGTCAGCGGCAACCTCGGCAACTTTATCGTCAAAACTGAATCTATGGACTCTTTGTTAACCGGCGGCATCAGTTTTTATAACCCACACACTCAAGCGACCAACTTGCCTGTGGCGGAAGGAGATAATTTTACCCTGTATCATAATATCGAACATGCCAGAGCTGCCGGCAGTACTATTGTGTTGCATTTTGACGATGTCACCGCCTTAAAGGCGAATATGAAGATCAAATATCATGATCAGCAAGTGGGGCTGACGGAGCGGGTGATTTTCGATAAGAACGGTTATGGTGCCAAAGTGATTGCGTTTTTAAATGATGATGCTGCTAAATTTACCCGCGCCGGTGCCAAGTTCTGGCTCAGCAAACCCGAGCTGGGGCTGGTGGGGACTAAACATCTGGATGCGATACTCGAAGGAGGCTTTATCAGTGTTTTGCCCGGGGATATCAATAAGGCGGTGAAAAATGAATTTACCGCAGAGCAAATGCCGCCCGTGGTTAAAGCCCTGCCTTATGGTTTAAATGTCGAGTTATCGGCCAGCCGCTTAGGTTCGGTGAGGGTGGGTGATCCCGTGTTATACCGCCAGGTGAAAGTGGGCAAAGTGATCGGGGTCGATCTGGCTGCCAGCGGTGATAAGGTCAGCATCTTTATTAATATCCCGCAGCGTTATGCACCTCTGGTTACGGCGCAAAGTAAATTCTGGAATGCCAGCGGCATTACTTTGGAAGGCGGGGTTTTCTCCGGCGTTGATATTCGCTCTGAGTCTCTGGAAACCCTGCTCGCCGGCGGTATCGCTTTTGCCACGCCTGAGAATAACGGCGAGGCCGTTGGTGGCGGGAAAATGGGGACTTTTACCTTATATGATAAAGTCCGGGACGAATGGCTTGAGTGGCAGCCACAACTCTTTTTACAGGAACTCAGCGAATAACCCCGGCTTAATGTTCTTAAGGAGGTTATTCACTGAGCTGTTCATTGAGGCAGGTTAACCTGCCATCAACTGGTGGAAGCGGTTAACGGCCTGCTCCGGCTCGGCTGCCTGGGTGATGGCGGTAACCACGGCCATGGAGTCGACGCCGGTTTGCCAGACCCTGGCGGCCCGCTCCAGGTTGATGCCGCCGATCGCCACCACGGGGATATCCGTGGCCAGGGCCAGTAACCGGGATAAATTATCCACCCCTTGTATCTGGCCGGTCATGTCTTTGGTTTGGGTGGCAAAAATGGCGCCGATTGCCAGGTAAGAAGGTTTCAGCTGCTGCGCCAGTAAAAACTCATAACAGCCGTGGGTACTGATGCCCAGGCGCAAGCCCGATTGTTGTATTTGCGCCAGATCGGCGCTGTGCAAGTCTTCCTGTCCCAAGTGCACGCCATAGGCTCCGTGTTTGATGGCCAGTTGCCAGTGGTCATTGATAAACAGCCGGGTATTGTAGCGGCTTGCCAGTTTGACCGCATCTCTGATGAGTTGCTCCAGCGTTGCCGGATCGGTATTTTTAATCCTGAGTTGAATGATTTCTAACTCCAGCGGCAGCAAGCGTTCGAGCCAGGCCAGGGAGTCGATGACCGGGTAGAGACCGAGCTTTTTGCCGTCTTGCCGCTTGATGCCTAAGCAGGCAAAAGGTGCTGCCAACTTTGTTTCTACATCCGAGATAACCTTGGGAAAATATTCGGCTTCAAGGGGCCAGCCCTGCTGCTGAAAAGCACCATAATAATTTTCCTCTCCCTGATAAGCGCTTAATCCCTGATTGATAAAGGCTTTGCTCAGGGTAAAAGCGTCGCGCAGCAGGTAACCCCGGCTGACAAAGGCGCCGAGGGCGCTGGCAAAGCTGCAGCCGCCGCCGTGGGAGTAGCTGGTGTGATAGCGGCGGGAGCTTAACCGGTAGCTGATACTGTGCTCTGTTGCTTGCGGGACATAGTGAAAACCGGTATCCAGACAATAATCATCGCAAGTATTTTCCTGGCTGTGGCCTCCTTTAATAATGCAGGCCTTGGCACCTAGCTGGCAAATAGCTGTCGCCAGCGCCTGCTCTGAAGCCTGGCTGCTTAAACCCGTTAACGTCCGGGCTTCCTGCAAATTCGGGGTAATGATATCTACCAGGGTTAATAGCGACAGTAACTCGGCCCGGGTCAGGGAAGACAAATACCCGCCGACACTGGCCTGGCCCACGGGATCGTAAATCACCGTCAGATCCGCTACCTGCTGTTTTAATTTGATCAGGGTCAGGCTTAACCAGTTGAGCTGATAGCTATTGGCCACCAGGCCGATTTTAATGACATTGGGCGGCTTATCCGTCAGCAGGGCATCGACTTGTTGTTGCAAAACATCAATATTGACCGGGTTGATGCTGAGCACTTGCTGTGAGTTCTGTACCGTATTGGCGGTAATTAAAGTGCAGACCTCCACTCCCAGGCTAAAGCCGGTTTTAATATCGGCGGCGATACCGGCACCACCAGAGCAGTCAGAGCCGGATATTGTCCACAGGACAGGTTTTTTCTTTGAAGTGGCTATTAGATTCATATTATCGAGACCCCGGAGTTGATTGCGCTGGAAATGGCTGGCCATACGGGGCTCTTGTTGGTGGCCGGGAGTGCTTTGGAAAATATATCGTCATATCACTGTCCTCCCGGCTGGTGCCAGAAAGGGGTATCTAAAGTCGGGGTACTCGGATGTGCAGTTTGCCTGGGTTGCATGATACCGGCGACATAAGCCTGGCTGCCGGCCTCTATGCCTTGGGCAAAGGCCCGGGCCATTTGCACCGGGTTATCCGCCAGGGCGACGGCACTGTTGAGCAGGATAGCGTCATAACCCATTTCCATGGCTAAACAGGCATCGGAGGGTTTGCCGATACCGGCATCTAAAATCAAGGTAGCATCCGGCAGTCTTAACCGTATGGTTTCCAGGTTATAAGGGTTCATTAAACCTTTGCCTGTGCCTATGGGGGAGGCCCAGGGCATGATCACCTGACAGCCGAGGTCGTAAAGACGCTGGCACAAGACCAGATCATCGGTGCAATAAGGCAGCACTTTAAAACCGTCCTTGAGTAAGGTTTCAGCGGCGTTAAGCAGCTCAAACGGATCCGGCTGCAGATTATAGTCGTCGCCGATCACTTCCAGTTTTATCCAGTCGGTGGCAAAGATTTCCCGGCTCATTTTTGCCAGGGTGACTGCTTCTTTGGCGTTTTTGCAGCCGGCGGTATTGGGCAATAAAAAGCCTTTGCTTTGGGCAACGCATTCCTGGATATAACGCCAGATGGTTTCTCCCGCCAGCGCCGCCGGGTTCTGGCGTTTCAACGACAGGGTGACCACCTGAGCACCGCTGGCGAGAATTGCCTGCTTCATCACCTCGGGTGAGGGATACAGGGCGCTGCCGATCAATAACCGGCTGTTTAGGGGCTGATCATAAATAGTTAAAGACATATCTTGCTCGCTATAAAAATGGTTTATCCGCCCTGGATGGGAAATAACACATCAAGCCCGTCCTGGTGGCTTAATGTGGTGACCGGGTAATTTTCCCGGGCAAGGAACTCGCCGTTTAAGGCAACGGCGAAAGAGGTTTTTTGCTGCTGCGGCGTTAAAAAAAGTGCCAGGGCGGCAGTGACGCTGTGATCCTGTTCAAGCTCGAACAGCTGGCCGTTAATGGTGATTTTCATCATAAACTCCTGTTGGCAGTAAATGTGAATAGGGAAGCTGACAGTCGGTGATAACCTGCGCTAACATTTGCGGTGAAAACCGGGTTTTTTCCGACAGGTTTGGCGCCAGGGCTGATACCAGGGCGTTAATTTGCTGCAAAACCACGGGGGCGATTAAAAAGCCGTGACGATATAACCCGTTCACCTGCAGCAACCTGGGACGCAGCAGTATTTTCGGCTGGTTATCGGCAAAGGCCGGTCTGTGCTGGCTGATATGCTGCCGGATATTGGCTTCGGCAAAGCCGGGGTGTACGCTGTAGGCGGCACTGAGTAATTCCAGTGCCGAGCGTACCGTCATCGGCGAGTTATCTTCGCTTTCAATTTCAGTTGCGCCCACCACATAATAACCCTTGTTTTTTGGCGCGATATAGAGCCGGTACCTGGGGTGCATCAACCTTACCGGACGGGAAATATTGACCTCGGGGGCGAACAGCTGGAACAGCTCACCGCGTACGCCGCGTAATCCTTTGAGATCGGCACCGCTGTTTTTGCCGGTCTTTTTCGCGCCGAAACCGCGGCAATCGATCACCAGATCATAACTTTGCCGCTGTTTTTCACCCGAGATCTGGTATTCCAGGCCGGTGCTGCTTTCTCCCGGGTATATGCCGGTAACTTCGCAGTTATTGAGCCAGTTGACCTGTTCGGTTTCCAGTTGATGGCTTAAGGCCCTTAGCAAACGGCGGTTGCCGATTTGCCCTTCCTGCGGCAAATATAAGCCCTGGTGAAAACTTCTGCCGAGCTCAGGCTCCAATGCCAACAGGTCGCCGCGGTCCAGGCTTTGTAGCGGTTGTCCGGGATAATGCTGCTGCAGATAACGTTTAAACCTGAGGTAATCCCCCTGATCCTGGGCATGGCTGACCAGCAAGGCTCCGGTTTGCTGGAAAAAGACCGGTTCAGCCAGGGTGTTGATAATATCCGGCCATAACTTTAAGGAGGTCAGGCCCATAGTAACGATATTGGCTTCACAACCGATGGCTTCTCCCAGGGGCGTTAACAGGCCTGCCGCCGCATAGGCGGCGCTGTGATGGCCGGCTTTATCGTCTTTATCAAACAGGCTGATCCGATAACCTTGGCGCTGCAGGGTTAAAGCGGTTAACCGGCCAATAAGGCCGGCGCCGACTATGGCAATATTTGCCATGTCTTTTTCTCCTATCCCCGGCTCTGGTAGAGTTCACTGCCGCTGGCTTTAAACTCTGCCGACTTCTCCAGCATGCCTTGCTCTGCTTCGTCTATCACCTTAACGGCGATATCGCTTTTATCAGATGCTGTTAAGCTTGGTTGCTGTTCAAGTTTGTCGGCATAATCCCGCACTTCCTGGGTGATCTTCATCGAGCAGAATTTCGGCCCGCACATGGAGCAGAAATGGGCGATTTTTCCTGACTCCTGCGGCAGGGTTTCGTCATGGTAGGCTTTGGCCCTTTCCGGATCTAAGCCGAGGTTAAATTGATCATACCAGCGGAATTCGAACCTGGCCTTGGACAGGGCATTGTCGCGGATTTGTGCCCCCGGATGTCCCTTGGCCAGATCGCCGGCATGGGCCGCCAGCTTGTAGGTGATCAGGCCTTCTTTCACATCTTCTTTGTTGGGCAGCCCCAGGTGTTCTTTCGGGGTTACATAACAAAGCATGGCACAGCCGTACCAGCCGATATTCGCGGCGCCGATGCCGGAGGTGATATGGTCGTAACCCGGGGCAATATCTGTGGTTAACGGCCCTAAGGTATAAAAAGGCGCTTCATCGCAATGCTTGAGCTGCTCTTCCATGTTTTCTTTGACCATGTGCAGCGGCACGTGGCCCGGGCCTTCGATCATCACCTGGACATCGTGCTGCCAGGCAATCTTGGTCAGCTCGCCCAGGGTGCGTAATTCGGCGAATTGCGCTTCGTCGTTGGCATCGGCGATAGAGCCGGGGCGCAGGCCGTCGCCAAGGGAAAATGAAACGTCATAGGCTTTCATGATCTCGCAGATTTCCTCGAAATGGGTATAGAGGAAGTTTTCCTTGTGGTGGGCCAGGCACCATTTTGCCATGATGGAGCCGCCGCGGGAGACGATGCCGGTCAGGCGTTTGGCGGTCATGGGCACATAACGCAGCAGCACTCCGGCATGGATAGTAAAGTAATCCACCCCTTGCTCTGCCTGTTCAATCAGGGTATCGCGGAAAATTTCCCAGGTCAGGTCTTCGGCGATGCCGTTAACTTTTTCCAGCGCCTGGTAAATCGGTACCGTGCCGATAGGCACAGGGGAGTTACGGATAATCCACTCGCGGGTTTCGTGGATATAGCGGCCGGTGGAGAGATCCATGACCGAATCCGCCCCCCATTTGGTGGACCACACCAGCTTTTCTACTTCTTCTTCTATCGAAGAGCTGACGGCGGAGTTACCGATATTGGCGTTGACCTTGATCAGGAAGTTGCGGCCGATGATCATAGGCTCGGCTTCCGGATGGTTAATATTAAGCGGGATAATGGCACGGCCGGCGGCGACTTCCTGGCGGACAAATTCCGCAGTGATCTGTTTCGGGGTATTGGCGCCAAAAGATTGTCCGGCATGTTGCTGGGTGAGAATTTCTTCGGTGACCTCAGCCCGCTGCATATTTTCCCGTATGGCAATGTATTCCATTTCCGGGGTAATGATGCCCTGGCGGGCGTAATACATCTGGGTCACATTTTTACCCGGCTTGGCTTTGCGGACCTTGGGCAGATGTTCGAAACGGATATGGTCCAGGCCTTCGTCCGCCAGTCTTTGCTGGCTGAAATTGGAGCTGACCTTGCTCAGGGATTCGGTATCCCCGCGTTCGGCTATCCAGGATTCCCTTAGCTTAGGCAAACCTTTATGGACATCTATTTCGATATCCGGATCGGTATAAACACCTGAAGTATCGTAAACCGAGATCGGCTGGTTCGGCTCGAAGATCGGATCTTTTTCCGTGCCGCCGATCAGAGTATCGGACAAGGTGATTTTACGCATGGCGACACTGATGTTATGCAGCTCACCCGGCACATAGACCTTGTGTGAATTGGGGAAGGATAAATTGGATAAATCCTGGATAAAGGCCTGTGCCTGTTCGCGGCGCTGGCGTCGACTTAATGAACTCATGTTCTCTCACCTGTTTAATAAAATTAAAAAACTGGCGGAGCTTTAAGGTGTGGAAAACAGCAACAGGCCAGATCTCTGGTGATTGCTGTCAACGAGGAGCCGGTTTGCATTTTTGCTTTGGCAAACCACTCTCTTGTTCCCTTCGCAGATACTAATCTGATCAGGTTCTACGGATCCCGCTTATGCGATCTCAGCCCTTTTGGCACTCCGACAAGTCATCAGGTTAACGGCATTACCGTTAACCTGATTGAATTCTAACGTGAAGGTCAAAGGCTTGGCAAGTCCTGATATTTTCCCCGAGGTTGTAATTGTCGTGCTTGGCTATTAAATGCCTGGCTGGTAACATCTCAGGCGGAATTTGGATAGTTTGTTGATAATATGAAGAATATATTACCCGGTCTGGCATTTATAACCCTGGCCGTTTTATTTAGTCCGCTTTTGGCGGCAAAAGATGTCTTTAAACAGGGGCAAGACATCAGTCATCAGGATGTCTTGCGCGGCTCGGTAACACCGGAGCGCGCCTGGTGGGATTTGAGCCATTACCATTTGGATATTTCCGTCGATCCGAAAAGGCAATTTATCTCGGGCACCAATACCATGAGCTACCGGGTATTATCCCCCGGACAGCGCTTGCAGGTTGAGCTGCAGCCGCCGATGAAACTGGAAAGTGTGACCCAGGACGGCGAAGCCTTAAAAGTTGAACAGGACGGTTATTCTTATTTTATTACCCCGAACCGGGAGCAGGAAAAAGGCGAAGAATACCATCTGGTGATGGCTTTTAGCGGCCAGCCACTGGTGGCTGAAAATCCGCCCTGGGATGGCGGCATCACCTGGCAAAAGGATGAAAACGGCATTGATTTTATCGCCTCTGCGGTGCAGGGGGTGGGGGCCAGTGTCTGGTGGCCGAATAAAGATCATGCCTATGATGAGCCCGATAACGGGGCCTTGATCAGTGTTGAAGTGCCAGAGCACCTGATGGATGTTTCTAACGGCCGCTTGATTAAAGTGGAAGAAAATCCCCAGCGAAAAACCAAAACCTACCACTGGCAAGTGGTCAACCCTATCAGTAATTACGGCATCAATATCAATATCGGTGATTATGTCCATTTCTCTGAAGTTTATCAGGGGGAGCTGGGGCCGCTGGATCTGGATTATTATGTGTTGCGGGATAATTTAACCAAGGCGAAAAAACACTTTCAGGATGGCCGCCGTACCATAGAAGCTTTTGAATATTGGTTTGGTCCCTATCCCTTTTACGAGGACGGTTTTAAACTGGTGGAAGCACCTTATCTGGGTATGGAACACCAGAGTTCGGTAACCTATGGTAATGGTTTTCAAAAAGGTTATAAAGGCCGGGATCGCAGCGGTACCGGCTGGGGCATGGAGTTTGACTTTATTATTGTCCATGAAGCCGGCCATGAATGGTTTGCCAATAATATCACCCACAGGGATATTGCCGATATGTGGATCCATGAAAGTTTTACCAATTATTCCGAAAATCTGTTTGTGGAATACTTTTATGGTAAGCAGGCCGGCAGCGAATACTCCCGGGGCACCCGGCAAAATGTGTTAAACGATAAGCCGATTATCGGAACTTATAATGCCAACCGGGAAGGCTCTTTTGATATGTATCCCAAAGGCGGCAATATGCTGCATACCATACGGCAAGTGATAGATAACGATGTACTCTGGCGCAAGATCTTACGTGGCCTGAATAAGGATTTTTACCATAAAACCGTGACCGGTAAGCAGGTGGAGCAGTATATCAGCAGGCATTCGGGTAAAGATTTAAGCAAAATTTTTGATCAGTACCTGCGGGATGTGCGGGTGCCGGTATTGGAATATTTTGTTAAAGGCAAGTTGATGAAGTTTCGTTGGAGCAATACCGTGGAAGGTTTTGATATGCCGGTCAAGGCCAATATAGGTGGCGAATGGCTGTGGCTGACACCGGGTAACGGCTGGAGTGAATTTCAGTTGAAAACTCCGGATGCCAAGGTGGAAATTGACAGCAATTTTTATATCAGTGTATTGAATATTTTGGGAAATTAGCTCAGCTGAATTATTTACTGGGGTAAATGAAATTTATCCAGCAATCGGGTTATGGTGCCATCCTGCTCCATGGCGATCAGGGTTTGTTTCACTCTGCTAACCGTTTGCTGCGAGCTGTTTTTGCTTAACGCGATATAAAGCTTTTTTTGATAAGGAAAAGGCAGTTTGAAAATAGCCTTCGGGCGCTTTTCTATCGGGGTTTGCTGCTGCTGATTTAAATAGCGGATCAGCCGGCTGGGGGCGACGATCAGGTCTAAGCGTTTCAGCTGATGCATCTGGTAGAGGTGCAAATAAGAAACATTGGTGGTGACATGGCGCTCATCCCGGTGGAAATGCTGCCTGATATAATTTTCATGGGGACTCGAGCGCATGATGCCGATGCTTTGCTGCTGAACTTGTGTTAACTGCTTTATTTTCCCCCGGTAAGTTGCGGGTAAGGTATAAACATTGATGTCCAGGGACAAAAAGGATCTCAGCCAATGAAACTTATCCTCCCGGAGCGGGGTTTTCACCATCGAATAAATCAAGGTGTTCGGCTGTTCCTGGGCGATTTTATAAGCCCTGGCCCAGGGTAATACCTCTATGTTTTGTTTGCTCCCTAACCGTTTTAATAACTCCTGCACAATATGATTCATTACCCCGGTGAGTTCCCCTTTATCGGTTTGATAATTATAAGGAGGAAAATTTTCCGTTACGACCCGTAGTGATAAGGGGGAGAGTTGGGTACCAAGGCATGAACAGCTCCATAACCAGCAAAGCAGTAATATGTTAACTTTCCGATAAATCACGGCATGGGCCTTTAATTACTCCAGTTGACAATTGTTTTTGCCGCAAAACAATTACTGTGTTTAAAATTGAGGCGGCCGTAATTGATGGACATCAGCTGGGTGTTTGCCAGCTTCATCCTTTGCACCACCAGGGGAGTGTCAGGATAACTCATATATATGTTTTGCTCTATACCCGTCAGCGGGCTAGCTAAAGGAGTTTGTTGAGCCTGCACCATATTCCTGATAGAAAAATGCGCATGCTTTTCGTCAATATTTATATCAATATCTTGCAACACCGGCCCTTCTAACGCTGAAAAAGTGCCGGATAACAGCGCAAAAGGCTGTCCGCCTGCCTGCCCCGACATTATGGTGGCGATAGCGGTTAATTGCTCTTGGCTGATTGTCGCCTGATCGACAAAGAATACGCCGATACCGTCTCCCTGATAGATGGCCTTGGGCCACATGGCGGCATAAATAATATTAAGTCCGCTTAAATCCAGGTGATTAAATCTGCCTTCAATCACCGAAAAGCCAATGATCACTTCACAGCGCTTGTCGGTACATTCAGGAAATCCGGCAAACTGTCCGGCATAACCATAGCTGGTATTACAGCATTCTATTTGGTGCATCCTTAAAAACCATTTATTTGCATTTATCATCCTGATCACCAATATAGTAAGGGGTCGTTTAGCAAGCAGAGAAAGTTATCCGGCCTGTTGGCGCCATTGTTATCATTTTTATAGCAAACTCCATTTAATTTACCAGCAAAGCTATTGCCGGTTTTCATCTGGTTATATACTGGATATCCGTTTTCTGTCAGAGTTCATATATGTTGATCAATATTATTCCCCCGTCCCGCTTCAAAAGCATTCCCTGGAAAAATGGTAAAGGCACTACTACTGAGCTGGCGATAAATGAAGGGGGCACGCTCACAGACTTTGACTGGCGGTTAAGTATTGCCTCTGTGGCAGAAGATGGTGACTTTTCCGATTTTTCCGGTTATTTACGCAATTTGATTTTAATTTCGGGGCAGGGGATAGAGCTCAGCCATACATTGGCAGGGCAGACCAATATCGATAATCTCAATCGCTTGTTAACGGTTTCGACCTTTGATGGCGCTAGCCAGACGCGGGGACGTTTGCTCGACGGCGGTATTACCGATTTTAACCTGATGACCAAAACCGGAAAATACCAGGTGGATGTCCGGACTTATCTTGAACCGGGGCAAGTGGATGTTCAGGCCTGCGATCTTTGCTTTGTCTACGCCCTTCAAGGTGAGATAATTTTGACCCGGCAGGATACAGGTTTAAAGCAGGAAGTTGCAGAAAATCATGTGCTGCAGATAACACCGCTTGAACAGCAGCTCACTTTAAGCGGACAACAGCTGATAGTGATCCGGTTAACGAATAAAACTTAATATCTGGAGTCAAATAGTTGTCAGTTAACCTGGTTTCGGCTTTGGCGGCGGTAGTTAACAGTTGCCTGTAATTTCCTTGTCTGCCTTGAGTTAACTGGCTTACGGGCTGTTTATTATCTGCGGAAATAGCAGCATCAGGCTGTTAGCATGATATTTGCTTTACAGATAACAGATAGGGTTAAGCAAGTATAGCTTGTTAAAATTTAAGATAAATAACGCAGCGAGTGTCGATATGGTAGCGTCTTTTCAGCATTTTTCTTTTTTTAAATACCGGACTGTGCCAGTTCGTCCTCTGGCGGGCTTGCTCGGCTGTTCCCTGTTATTTTCCTGTGCGATGAATCCGGAAGCTGAACAGCAAGAGGCGGCAATAACCAAAGAAGCCATACATGAACAGCTAAACAGCCATATTGATGTTTGGGCGCCGCTGGCGCCGGAAATAGAAAGGTTACTGGCGTTAGAGTCCGACATGCAGCTATTGGTGGCTGAGCTTGGCAAAGCGGCAAATCTGGGCAGTGCCCCGCTGGAGCAGTTAGCCAAACAACAGGAATCTGCGCAGGCCAGGGAAGCGAGAAAGCAGGCCGATTTGGCTGCACAAGCTGACAATGCTGCCGATGCAAGTGTCGCTGAAGCAGCGGAGGCAAAGAAAGAGTCGAGCCGGCCCGGTTGCGCCGCTGCCAGTACTTTTAGCATGTCAAAAACCAGTCATTGCAAAGTTCAGGTGGGCATACACCTGGCAGCATTTAAAAATGAGGCCAATGCCAAACTGGGCTGGAGGTATTTTAAACAAAAGTATGGTTCTGTGTTGTTAAACAAAGATCCTTTGCTGGAGCAAATTGTCAGGGAAGAGGGCACTTTTCAGAGTTTAAGGGTTGGGCCTTATTCTTCTGCAACCAAGGCGCACCAAATTTGTAAACGCCTCAAGCAGCAGAATCAATATTGTGCCGTGATTAAATACTCAGGCGTACCTGTCGGTTAACCTCGAACAGGCTCCTGAAGAAGCGGGAGCCTACTATCTATACACTTAACGACCCTAGTGATTGCTTTTTCCGTTAATAAAAGCTAACCGCTTCCTTTTAATAACTTTCTTGTTATCTTGGTTTGAAATCTGCTCAGGTTATCGATTCGCTCGCTGTTGCTGATTCAGGATCCAAATGGATCCTTTTGGCCGTTTTCACGGATCCTAAAACGATCCTTTCAGGATCCTTTGCCGCCCAAGCGGCAAAAAAATACCCCCGGGGCAATCAACCGGGTAATTTATTGCCTCTTTATTGCCTCTTTATTGCCTCTTTATTGCCTTTATATTGCAGGTTATTTGTCCGGATTTGACTAAACTTAGGGATAAACAGGAAGTTTAAAATTTATTAGCATTTATTTTTGTTTATTAAGTAAATGAATTACCTGAAATAAAACGAAACTGAGGATGTAAGTTAAAGATCATTTGTATTTGTTGGCACGGCACCTGCTTTAATGATCTTGCTATGAAAAGTTGATGATATTAGGTTTTACTTTATTTTTTAAGTGTCTAAGTTGTAATCTTGAAGATTAGGGAAATCGAGCAATATTATGAATATAACTTTAATGGAATGTGATGGAGCTTAAGGATATTTGTTATTCAAAAGTTACATAATGCTCAGATAGTAATATGCGTACTCAATGTGCTGATCTAATTAACATATTGAACTACAAATATTTATGTCCGACGACTATGCTTAAATACCAATGTAAGTAAAAAAAAATATTAAAGGTTTTTTTATTACTGTCGATACAAATTTTGCGTCACAAAAAAAGAGTTGCTTATGCTTCTGTATTTTAGTGTCACATTACTATCGATTTTACAGATGAACAACGGAGATTTTTATGCTTAATTTAAATCACAATCGGATAACAAAGGTATTAACAGCTACTTTTTTAACCGCAATGTCTGCACAGCCATTTGCTGCAACCTTATCTGATGCGACTATTTCAGTGACGGTACAAAATGCATTTGACTTAGTGGAAGATACTGAGCTTAGTTTCGGTACCATTCGTGCGACAGCCGATCCTGCCGGTACCAATGTGGCTACCCTGGCAATCGCAGCTGACGGTTCGGTGACTGCGACTCCGGACAATAACGCAACCATTACCCAATTAACGGCGGGTTCGGTTGGTCAGTTTACCGTATCTAATGCGGCAACTTTCACTGATTTAACTATCACTTTCCCTGGTGCAGCGACTACGCTGGATAATGCCATTGCACCACCAACCTCACCGGATTTTACCGTTGATACCTGGGTTGCAATCGTACGTGGCGGTGCCAATGACGGTGTTGCATACAATGCCGGTGCGCCTAACCTGCAAACGGATAATACCGGTACGGTAAGTTTTGATGTCGGTGCAACCTTATCTACCGATGCCAATGTGACAACATCGGCTTATATCGATGATGTATATGACGGTGATTATACCATTACGGTTGATTATTAATTATTCATTGAATAATTGCTGATAACTAATATAATCAGGAGGCCACCCCCCTGATTATATTAGTTTTATTTATGTTTTTAACCTTTTGTCAAAAATTAATTTTCCGGGTATTGATACTCTTTTTTACCCTCCCTGCCCAGGCCACGGTCACCCTTATTGAAGACTTATCATTTGGTACTATTGTGGTATCGGATAACTCTGTGGTCAGCGACATTATTATCAGCCGTTCGGGCCAAACAAGTATTGTCAATCATATCAGGGTTATTGAGCCCGGACATCCGGCAGAATTTGCCCTTACAGACTTACCCGGCAATCTGGAAGTGTTCACTTCGGCGATAATCACACAGGCAACCACCAGCAACCCCCCTCCAGGGCCGGCAACCGAACAGTTTACTATCAGTAATCCCGATATTGTTGCCTCAGTTACTACAAATGGCTCAGGATTTGCTTTAGTCAGAGTCGGGGCAACCTTGAGTACTTCCGGCAACGGCGGTAATTATGTTGACGTACAGTATCAGGGCACCTTGCAAGTAACGTTTAACTATTAGTGTTAGATGTATTTATTTAAGTGCTTAACAACAGAGAAAAGCCATGAAATTTTCACTAATTAAATTAACCCAGTTATTTATTTTTTTACTTGTTGTGCAAGCGTTTAGCTCACAGGCGAGCTTGCTGATTTCTCCTATGCGGGTTGCGCTGGATGAACGCAACCGTTCAGAAAAAGTCGTGCTGATGAATACCGGCAATGAGACCCGTACCTATAGGGTCGAATGGGTGCAAAAAGCCGCCTTGCCTTTAGGAGGCTATAAAAATTTGACGGATGAGGAGGCTAAAGACTTTCCTATCGCCAGCAATATGTTCAGGCTCAGCCCCAGGCAAGTCACGCTGGCGCCAAACGAAAGACAAATCGTCAAAATTGCCGCCCGCCGCCCGAAGAACTTACAGGACGGTGAATACCGCTCACATTTATTATTTACCGCTTTGCCGCGTGAAGGGGATAGAAATAAGGCGAACTCAGGGGCCGGTATCACCCTTAAATTGTCACTCAGTTATAGCATTCCTGTTGTTTTCAGGCAGGGAGGTCTGGATTATCAAGTGGGCGTCGAAGATTTGACGCTGATACACGATGCTGAGAAAAAGCAGGCGACCGTGCGAGTTCAATTATCGCGTTCCGGTGCAACCAGTACCACAGGCAGTATTGTTGCTTACTGGACACCCAAAGGAAGTACGCAAGAAAAACAGGTAGCTATATTAAATTCGGTTAATTTTTATCCTGAATTGACTTATCGGGTCTATAACTTGCAGTGGTTTGATTACCGCCCGGGGGCGGGCACGTTAAGATTAGCTTATGAGGGCAGAGAAGAAATGCGCAATACCCTGATCACAGAAAAAAACTTCAATGTTAGTTTAAGTGATATTGTCACTAGGCCGAAAAAATAACCGGGTGTAGATACTATGGTGCGACTGTTATTTATCTGCTTAGTCTGTTTGTCTGCTTTGTGCTTAAGTGTGCAAGCGGCAGATAATAAGGCGTTAAAAAACAGTCGCTTCGTTCAACTGATTAAACAGATAAAAAATATCCAGTCATCGCTGCCGGACAGTAAAGCCGGTGTTACCAAGGTTGCCGCTTCCCCCCTTTCTGCTACACCAGAAGAACTTGATGTCGGTATCCCGGAAGGGGAAGAGTTGCTGCTGGCCATTCATGTGGGGAAGTATTTCCTGGCAGATGTTTTTGCCTATAAAAGCCAGGCAAATGCCATGATAGGTCTGGGAAACTTATTTGAGGTTTTAGACTTTCCCATCATCATAGATTTGGGAAAATCTACCGCTTCGGGCTGGTTTATGAATGAAGCCAATACCTTCGAGTTGAATTTCTCTGAACAACAAATTGCTATAGCTAAGGTCAACGGACAAGAGTTCATCCTGAATAAGGAAAATTACCGGGTAGAAGAAGATGATCTTTATGTTGATGCCGATGTTATCAATACCTGGTTTGGTACCCGTATGGCGTTTGACTTCTCAGCGCTTTCGGTCAAGCTCAGCTCAAGCTCTCCTTTGCCGATCGAACAAAGGCTGGCCAGGGAAAATAAAGCTATATATAGCCAGCAAAGAAGTACCCCGGTTTTGCCCTGGAAAGAAAATCAATATCGGGCATTTTCAACGCCGGTCTTTGATGTTCAGCTTAACAGCAGGGTGACAGAAGAGAACACTTTTTACGGCTATTCGGCATTAGGCAGCCATGATCTTGCCTATCTCAACAGCCAGTATTTTATCGGCGGGATCAAGGACGACAATATCAGTGATTTACGCTGGCGGTTATCTAAGGAGTCGGCTGATGGTGGTTTATTGGGACCCCTTAATCTTAGCAGTTATGAGTTTGGTGATATTAACCCGATCCGTTCGGGGATTGATTACAATGCCAATATTAGCCGGGGTTTTTCCCTTTCCAGTCACGCCTTGGGTCAAGTTAAAGATAATAAGATTAATATCAATGGTGATATTCAACCGGGTTGGGATGTAGAGCTTTATCGCAATGGTATTTTAATTGATAAGCAATTAAGCCTGCAAGATGGTCGTTATGAATTTAACGATGTTGATCTGATTTTTGGCCAGAATACCTTTGAAATGATCCTTTATGGTCCTCAGGGACAAGTGGAGAAAAAAATACGGGAAGTACTGGTTAGCCAAAACAGCTTTAAAAGAGATGACAGTTCGTATGCGATGTCTTTGACTCAGACCGGAAAATCTCTATTCGGTATCACTCAGGGGTCCGCCGGAGATAATGAGGGCTGGTTACTTGCCGGGAATTATGAACAGGGGGTGACCGACTGGTTTTCTGTTTCTTTAGGGCAATCGACCTTATTTAGCAAAGAAGGCAGTAATAAACTTAATTACAATGTAGGCGCAAACCTGACTTTGTTTGAGCGCTTATTAATTGACAGTGATTTTTCTTTTGATAATAACGATAACCAGACCATGCAATTCTCGGCAAAAACAGGCTTTGGCAGACATTCCTTTGATTATCGTTACCGCAAGGACAAAAGTGGCAATAGTGATGACGGAGGCAATTTCGGAGACAGAACCGAGCATTTACTTCGAATGTCGGGACAGGCTTTCAGGGGTCTTGCTTTACCCTTAAATTACCAGAATCAATATGATTTTATCGAAACGGCAAATGGACAAAAAATACAAAACCTGACCAATCAGATAAGTGTTAATGTCGGAAAAACCTCAATAGCAAATGATATCTTTTGGCAGGATATAAACAATGTCAACGGTGCTGACAGCCATTCTTTAGCGGGCACCAGCCGGATTCAGCGCTCTTTTGGTAAATATTTTACCCGTTTTGAAATGGATTATACCTTAGAGCCTAAAGCTGAAATTACCCGGGTTAATTCCAAATTGAGCTGGGCGATGACCAGTGATTTACAATCTGAATTGGCATTAAATTACAATACCGTCGATAACAAGTATCAAAGTGAATGGAAGTTAAACTGGCGTCATGAGAATTTTAATTTAAGTGGCAACCTGGATTATGATCAGGGGGGCGACTGGGCGCTAGGTTTGTTTTTCCGCTTTAGTTTAGGTTATGAGACAGACAAGAATAATTATTTTCTCAGTAATAAACCCTTAACCTCCAGCGGCGCATTAAAAGTCAGGGTTTTTGAAGATTTGAATGCTAATGGCCAATTTGATGTCGGTGAACCTCTCATTAAAGGGGCAAAAATTAAGGGGACGCAAAATTACCGTCAGGCGGTCAGTGATGAGCAGGGGATCGCCCTGTTGCAGAATATGCCCAACAATGTCACCACAGATATTGAATTAAAAGAAGGCAGTTTAGGGGATCCGTTCTTAATTCCAGGGTTTGAAGGGGTATCGATAACTCCGCGCCGGGGGTTTGTCGATCGTCTTGATTTCCCTGTGGTGACCTCCAGCGAAGTAGAAGGCACGGTTTATTTGCGTAATAAAGAAGGCGAGGAAACACCTGCCCCTTATGTCACGGTGAATTTGCTTGATGAACAGGGAAATATTGTCGCCAGTGAAGATACTGCATTTGACGGTTATTATCTGTTTACCGATTTACGTCCCGGGAATTATCGTGCCTCTATTGATTCTGACTATTTGGAGCGGAAAAAATTACATAAAACCGATGACCTGATCCTCGATTTATCGGCGCAGGGGGATATTCTTAACGGCTCCGACTTTACCCTGGATCAGCTGGAGTTTACCTCCGGTTATGTCGTCAGTGTCGGTTCCTTTTCTTCCCTGAATATTTTAAAAACTTACTGGTATTTGTTGCAAAAACGCTATCGCCGGCGTTTAAATCAACCGGCATTTTTTCTTTATGATGAAAGCAGTGGCAAGTACCAATTAAACCTGGCGTTTTATCAGGAAAATGAGCAAGCAATAAAGGCGTGTGAAGAAACCAGCAAATTAGATATTAATTGCTCGGTTGAAGCTTATGAGTTTAGCTTTTAACCGTCAGGATGATAACAACGATTAAAATGGTAATAATCAAATGAGCAAAAATGTATTGGTAACTTTTTTTATTTGTTGCGGCCTGTTAACCGGTCTCTCAGGGTGCTCTATGATGCAGGATGAACCTGAGTTGGCTGCCAGGGGGGAACCGGCAGCAAACCAGCCGTCGCCGGAAGCAACAATTCCTAAATTTGAAGAACACTTGCATGAGTGGCAGGATATCAAGCCCGGATTAGAACGCCTGGTTGCCATTGAAGGCGAGTTAACGGAATTAATTGGGCAACTGAATGAAATTGTGCAGGATAATGAAAATGCGGCACAAGCAGCGGCAGCACAGCAAACCGCTAGCCAGAGTCAGCCCAAAACAGCACCTGCCCCGAAACCCGCCCAATTGCCTGCTGTGACTGCAAAAGCTGATATTGAGCCGGCGGCAGTGAAACAAACGCCAACTCAACAGCAGAAAGCTCCTGCCCGGGAGGCGGAGCAGAAAGGAGCACTGTATTACTCCCTGCAGTTATATTCCTTGTCAAATCATAAACAAGTCAGGCCAACCTGGTACAGGTTACAGCATAAACATCCGGCGTTATTGGGAAAACTGGATGCTGTTTTTGAAAAAATAAAAGTGAACAATAATTTATATTACCGGGTGAAAGCAGGTAAGTTTACTGCCAGTGCGAAAGCGGATGCCATTTGCAGCCAGCTTAAAGCCCTGGGCACCCAGTGCATTCCAACCGAATTTAAGGGCAAGCCGCTGTCGGAATTGAACGGCAGTTAATTATTGGCCGTTAATCAAAGCAGATAATATTTCGGCTAAGTATTAAATAACCGGCAAGACCCCTCACTCTCAGATAATGA
This sequence comes from Thalassomonas sp. RHCl1, assembly GCF_947387555.1. Lineage (GTDB taxonomy): Bacteria > Pseudomonadota > Gammaproteobacteria > Enterobacterales > Alteromonadaceae > Thalassomonas. Next base: position 152,386 of record NZ_CANDNZ010000011.1, on the reverse strand, counting down.
TGAACGAAACTATATGAATTTTAATATCCAGAGCATAGCGCAAAATATCAGATCAAAAAATTTCCATGCGGCGGAGCAGGACATCATAATGTTCATCGAAGAAACTATGATGACAGATCATGGCTTAATGGTGCAGGGAGAGGTTAATTCTTTGTTGCCTCAAGCCGGGCCGGGTAAAGAAGAGTTGATGTATACCTTCTGTAATAAGTTTGCCACCCTGATCACCGAATTATTCAGTGCGCCGGGTTATAAACCCTCTCCCAGGGCGGTTGATAGCTTTATCATTTATAAGATGAGTATTGACTGGATCTTTTCCGCCAGCATCTGGAACAGTACCGATGGTTTAATCGAGCATTTAGGTTTATATAAACCGGATAAATTTGGCCGCATTAAATTCAATGAAAAGCAGTTAACCCTGCTGTTAATGTTGATTGGTTTATCAAGCAAAATTCGTTTGCCCTGGAAAGAGGTGTTTAAGGCGGCTCCGGCCCTGGCGTTAACCACTTATATCGGCTTAATTACCCAGCCTATTCCGGCCTTGACCAATGAAACCAATAAAGGATTTAATTATCTGTTAGAGTCGGCGAAAGACCTGCCGATGTTAGACTTGCCCGTGACCGCTGATTTGGGCAAACTAAGTTATTGTTATTTTGCCTGTAGTTATGCCACCTCAAGCCAGAAATATGAATTTAAAAAATGGATGACGGCATTGATCCGGCATAACTTACCCTTGTGGTTATCTGACGAGGTTAAACACTATATTGCCGAGGTGCCGGCATATACGCCTAAACCTAAAATGAAAATTGCCGTGATCCTCGAGTCCTACTCAGAAATTCACGCCATGTTCCGCTCTTATAATCGTTTGCTGACAGAGCTTTCCCGCCACCACGAATTAATTGCCTATATTGAACCCCCCCAGGTCGAAGATAATGCGCTGGCGGTTTTTTCCAAGGTGGTTGAAATCAAAGATGTCTATGACGTTGACGGCAACGCGGCCCTGGTCGCAGCCGAATCGCCGGATTTGATATTTTATCCGTCCATAGGCATGCGGCTTTGGGCGATATGTTTAAGTCAGTTGCGCCTGGCGCCGAAACAACTGATGATGGGGGGACACCCCTCCAGCAGTTTTAGTCCGGAAATTGATGCCTTATTGATCCCCGGCAATACTTTTACGGCACAAGATATCCAGCCATATTACCAGGAAAAGGTGGTGATGACGGATATAACCAGCAATGACATGATTTTTCATACCATGCATGCGGATCTGAACGATGAATTTATCAAGGGCCATCATCACTTTTTACCCGATGGCGATGAAATAAGAATTGCCATCAATGGCGTGATGACAAAAGTCACTTATCCTGTGGTGGATATCTGTAAGCAAATCGCAATGGAAACCCGAAAGAAAGTGACCTTTGTGTTCTTTTCCGGCCATAAGGATAATCACCTGGCTTATTTATCGACTAAAAAGCAACTGGGAAAAATGCTCAAATCGTTTGAGTTGGTGAGTTTTAGCGGTTATTTAGATTATATGGAAGAGATCAGTAAGGCCCATTTATTATTGCCTACCCTGCCTTTTGGCGGCTCAAACAGTAATACCGATGCCATTATCTTGAATAAACCTAAGTTGTTCATCAAGGGAGGGCAGCAACTTTATACCCGTACCGATATCTGTATTTGGGACAAGCTGGGAATGGAGCAAGAGCTGGGGTGTGACTCGATCCCTGAGCTGGTCAGTAAAGCGGTATCTTTGGTGGAAGACGAGGCTAAAAGAAAAAGCCTGTATGAGCTCATGTTAGAAAAACAGTGCTTCCACCATATCTTTAATACCGATGTCGATAAATATGCCGCTTCGATGAAGCAGCTGTTTGATCAGGCATTAATTGATTAGCCGTTGTTTTGCCTCCCCTTTCATTGTGCGTTATCAACCGTTGTGAGGGGATAAATCCAGCCAAAGGTTTTCATAATCTTCATTGACACCTTTGGCCAATAATTGTTTATCCTGGTGATAAATATTATTGATAAAATTTGTTAACCGGCTTGAGGCTACCAAGTGTTCTTTTGCTGGGGTTAACTGGCCTGCTTGATGGTTATTTTGTTTATTTTGTCGCAGTTTACCCCAGATATGTTGCTCGAAAACCTGTTGTTGTTCCGTTTCCAGATGCCAAAACGCCCTGTGATTTTCAATCAGGCCGCTGCCGTCTAACGCATAAGGGGCCTGGCTGTTAATCAAAGCCCTGGATTCGCTGGTGCCGGATTTTGCTTGTGAGCTGTTAATATTTCTTAACGGTGCCAGCTTGATACCCCTTTGCAGGCCGGATAAAAAGGCATGGAGCTTTTCACCGCTGAGCTTAGGATCATTATCCAGGAAGTGATAGCTTAACCGGTTTGTGCCGGTTAATTCCTGCTGCAGTCCACAAATGAGATGGCCGGGCAACAGGGAGTCGAGGAAGTTCGCCCGGCGAAATAAATAAGTTTCGTCGGTAAAATAAGCATAGCTTTTGCTGTAGCCCATTTTTGTGAATTCGGAATATAGGGATCTCAGGCTGGCCCAGATATTTCTGAAGACAAGGACAAAGGTGACGCCGTCCGGTAATACTTGTTGTAACCGGGCTATTTTTTCCAGGGGATCAATTTCTTCCATAATGGCGCGCATCGACAGGTTTTCACTGGAAATCCAGATCCCCTTATTTTGTGCACTGGCTGTTGTCGCCAGTTGCCGGAAAAATGCCTGGTAATCCGGACATTTTTGTTGGAAACCAAATCTCCCGGTGTAACGGAGGTCAAAATTCAACAATTCGGCAATGAGCGGGTTCATATACCAGTTGGCTTTTTCCGGTGACGGGCGAAAACCTATATAGTGAAACTGGTCTTGCTCCGACTCCGCCAGCATCGCCTGGATCGAAGTGGAGTAGGCCTTGGGGTTACCCAGGTGGCAGATAATGGTCATCTTTTTCCTGTTACTGTGTGGAGCAAAGCACCGACAGGTAGCCGGTATTTACTTAAGCTGTTTTGATTTCAGCATAACAGCGCTTGCTTTGCCACTATTTTAGCGTCAGCTATTGTATAAGGTGTTAAAACTTATATGATTAGTGTTGATAAACCTCTTTTCGGAGTCAATTATATGAGTGATTTCACTCTTAAGCATCATTTGAACAATAACGAAGTATCCGTTTATCAGGATCTGGTTAAACACCTGCATAATACGCCGATTCCGGACAATGAAATTCTTGCCAATTTAGGTTTGTTTTTATCCCGCAGTTCCCTGGGACGTATTTTGTTTATGGCTGAGCTGTACCAGCAAATGCTTTCTACTCATGGCGTAGTGATCGAGCTGGGCGTTCGCTGGGGGCAGAATCTGGCATTGTTATCCGCCCTGAGATCTCTTTATGAGCCCTATAATATCAGCCGTAAAATTATTGGTTTTGATACTTTTGCCGGTTTTCCCCATACCAATGAAAAAGACGGCACCGGCGCTAAGGTGGCAGACGGTGCCTATACCGTCTCCGAAAACTATGAAAAGGTGCTGGCGGATATCTTGAGTCTGAACGAGCAGTTAAATCCGAAAAGTAATGAGAAAAAGTTTGAGCTGGTTAAAGGTGATGTGCTGCAAACCTTGCCAAAATACCTGGCGGATCATCCGGAAACTTTAATCAGCATGGTTTATTTTGATTTTGATCTCTATGAACCGACAAAATTTGCTCTGCAGCAATTGTTGCCATACTGCTCGAAAAATACCATTTTTGCGTTTGACGAGTTGTGCTACCAGGACTTCCCGGGGGAAACCGTCGCTTTTCGTGAGGTGATGGGGGACAGGCCATTTGAGGTGATCCGCAGTCCCATCAGCCCGCTGCAGAGTTATGTCAAATTGTGCTAGTGATGAACTTCGGTCAAATCGACCCGGACTTAGGAGTAAATGGTGAGCAGAGCAAGTGATATTTCGGTTGAATCGGCGTTAAAGCAACTGGCGGAAAAAGGCTGGGTATTGATCCCCAGTGTTTATCCTGAAAGTTTGATGAAGGAAATCATCAGTGAATTTTATCAGCACGAACAGGCATTTATTGATATCCAGAAAAAGAAAGGCATAGCCGATAAGGTTATCGATGCCACCCATCATACCCCGGTGCTGTGTCGTAAAATGCTCAAACTGCTCGAGCCGAACAAAACCCATCCGATCCTTGAGCAATTCTTTGACGGTAAATATATTTTAAATACCATGGGGTTATCGAAAATTCGCCCCGGTGGTGAAGTTTATACGCAAAATATTCACCGGGATGTGCGTTCTTTTCACGGCGCCGAGAAACTATGGATCAATACCCTGATCATGCTGGATGACTCCACCACGGAAAACGGCGCGACCTGGGTGCTGGAAGGTTCGGAGCATAGCCCGGAAAAACCGGATGAAGAAAAGTTTTTCAAACAGGCGGTGCGGGCGGAAGGCAAGGCCGGGGATGTCTTGCTTTTTGACGGCCATATCTGGCATTGTGCCGGACAAAACCACAGCCGGGAGGTTCGCCATATTATCACGCCCTTTTTCTCCAAACCTTTTATCAAGCAGCAGCTGGATTATCCCAGGGCTTTTGGTCCGGACTTTGGCAACACCTGCTCAGCCCATTTGAAACAGCTCTTAGGCTACAATGCGCTCACCCCGGTTTCCCTGGATGATTTTTATCAAACGGATGAAAACCGCTTTTATCAAAGTGATCAGGGGTAATGATAACTTCCGGCTTTGCCACGCCTGAGTTTTTGCAGTTTTGTGGTCCGGTCATGCCCGCTTTTGTTGAACAAGGGCTGGCGGCAGCGGGCGGGCAAGAGGGGTTATTTCCTTATTTTATTACCAAGCGGGGTAATGACTTATTGCCGCAAAATTCACGGTTTGTGGTATCTCCCATCTGTTTTTCCGGCTGCAGCCGCTTCGATTTTAGGCAGGAATTGGCCGCCGGCGCACTGGCAAAAATGGATATCTCGGGAGGCTTCTTACAAAGCCGGGACTTAACCGAGCAGTCCCCGGGGTTGTACACCAGCGGAGATTTTATTTATTACCTGGACAGCCGGGGCAATTACCGCCTTGACTCGGGATTAGACGAGCAGGCATTGTTAAAAAACATGAAGCGGGACTCCCGTGCCCGGGTACGGAAAATTTTCAGTGCCGCACAGCAGTTTGAGCTAGTGAAGGCCGAAGCGGAGCTTGACTCCGCTATTGAGGTCTTTGCCAGGCTTTATAGCGATACCGCACAAAGGGCTAATTTTGGCGGCCAGTATCTTTTTACCCGGGAGCAGTGGCAGGTATTATTTTCCAGTCCCCTGTGGCAGTTGTTTTTGCTGAAATATCGGGGAGAAGTTGTTGCCGGTGCCGCGGTATCTCAGGTGGAAGGCGGTTATGACTATACCTTTATGGGCTATAAAGCCTGTGATCTTGATGTCAGCCGCGCCCTGATCGTCTTTATTTATCAATACTTGCAAAACAGCGGTGCCGGCTTTTTGGATTTGGGCGGCGGCATCAGCGAAGCAGACAGCCTGGCTAGGTTTAAGTCGGGCTTAGGTGCCCGCCTGGTGGCATTTAGCCGCGCCAGATTTGCCCGGCGCTCTGCACTGGATAGCAAGCTGGCCGGACAAAGCATAAAGCAAGCGTTAACTACCAGGTGGCCTTAATCTGCTTAACTTCTTCAGTAGTTGATATTTAAATCAAACAAGGTCAGGTATTCTCTTTCTATTCTTTTCACTCCTTGATGGACATGACTGACCATATGTTTGTACCAGTTAAATTCCGCCAGGGTATTGATCTCTTCATTATCATCCGAGCGGTAAAACAAACTGCCTTCGGGTTTTGCCTGATGAGGTAAATTATATTTATAACCGAAGACCTTGTGGTGCTTGCGAAACTTTTCATTGAGCCACAGGGGCATGCCGTGGTCGCTCAGGCCGCCGAATTCCAGGTTGATCAGGATCAGATCATAGTTATCCAACTCTAGATTATTAATGTCTAATGGTTTTACCTTGTTGCCATAAAGCTTTTTGGCGGCATCTTTAAAGTTTTTCCGGCATTCGAAACTTTCTATGGCTGCTATGGCGGCATTATCGCCATAGGGTAAGGAGCGGCCGAAAAAGTCGGCAATACGGGCCCGGTTTAGCTTCAACTCTGCAAAGAAGCGGTTAAATTCTTCTTTAATATTTAAAAAGTTTACACAATACCGGGACGGTAAGAGCTCACAGCTCATATGTACATCTAAGATGTCCGACAGCTGCTGCGGGTAATTGTCAGGAATTCTCATCGGGCTCCCTCCTTCAGCTTATCTTTTGCCATATTGTCAAATTGCGGAAAAATAATACGGGAAAATCCTGTCTTGTCATTTAAGGCTGTAACTTCCCTGACGCAGTGGATATTGGAATATTTCCAGATCACCAGATCGCCTGCTGCTACTGCGACGTCCCGGCCAAAGAGCAGTTCCTGTCCGGCATTATTAACAAAGTGAAAACCGCCCTGGTGATAGTCTTTGCCATAATCGCTGAGAAACAGCGTCAGCTGACATCTTTTCGGATCAAAGGCATGGTTTCCGGCGGGATCCGGCCTGAATTCTTCAAAAAAATCGGCGTGTTTTTTAACGGCAAAACCCGGGGAGACGGTGCGCGACAAGCGATATTGCAATACCAGTTCATCGCAGTTGCGGGTGGCAAAATACCTGGGCCTGCCTTCGACGATATTGCGGATTTTATTGGCTTCAATGGCGATATCGTGCAGCTCGTCATCCGGTGCCTGGTTCCAGATATTGATGCAATAGGAGCGGTCACCGGCGTTTGCCCCCTTGATTAAATAGTTAGGGGTGTGAAAGTTTACTGCGGTGTTTTTATGGAAGCGGTCGAAGTAATAATCCACTTCGCCACTGAGCCACCTTTGCTGGATTTTTTTAACCGCCTGCTTGGGCAGAAAATCTTTGATGACAAAATACCCCGGGCCTTGGTAGATGGCTGTTCTTATGTCGCGGATTGTTTCCGACTGATAAATATTTTCTTCAAAATTATACATGTTTGATCACCATGGCTTGTCCGGTGGGTAACTCCAGCGGCGCATAACCCTTGTCCTTAAACCAGGCCAGCTCTTTATCTTTTTGCGCACGGTGGGCGAAGAAACCAAAGTCATCCAATAAGATGATGCCGCCGGGGAGCAGTTTATCCCAGAGTTTCTCCAGGGTGCCAATTTCCGCCATCCAGCTGTTCATATCCAGATGGATAAACGCCACCTTGTCTATGGTGACACCTTCCAGGGTTTGGGGAGCGGCGCCTTTGATGATTTGTACCTTGGGGTATTGTTTGAACCTGTCCTGAACGAAGGCATGTAATTGTGCTTTTTGATGTTCATCCGGACTGATGGGGGAGTCGGCCGCTTGGTTAGGGTCTATGCCTTCAAAGGTATCGAACAGGTAGATATCCCGTTGCGCCAGCCGATCGGTAAAATATTCCATCATAAATTTCATTTTAAAGCCGCGGAAGGTGCCGAATTCCATGATCGCCCCTGGGGTATTGATGATTTGAGAAATACACCAAATCAGGGTATGTGCCCGCCAGGCCATGCCGATATAGGGCTCGCCGGTGGCCAGTTTGTTCATGCACCGCTGAAATTGCTCGTCTTCAAAGAAATGCATATTGCGGTTGCTCACAAACATGCCGTCACCGCAATAATGCTGCGGGTAGACTTCTTTGAGATCCGACAGGGCCTGATCGGCTTTTTGTTTTTGATAAATATTTTCGGGTCGGTCAAACATGATAACACCTGTTATTTATTATTAACGGCAACGAAATAGTGGAGATGGCGGCAGGTATCATCGACGGTTTCTATGATCTCTCCCTGATGTTTTATTTCCAGGCCGTTAAAAAGTTGCTGGTTATCGCCTGTGTAGGCCTGGATATATGTATCGTGGCGAAAACCGAGGAAATCTTTGGCAATTTTATACAGGCCGGGGCCGCTTTGCTTGGCATCGTTAAAAATAGTGTGCTTTTCGCCGAGCATGGAAAATATCATTTTTCCGCCGTTTTTGAGTACCCGGCGGCTTTCTGCGATATGGCGGCTAAAACCTGGCTTTGCATTATCAAGATAATAAATAGCGTTACAGGCCAGCAGATAATCGAAGTGGTTATCTGCCAGGGGAATATTAGCGGCTACCCCTTCGGCAAACTCAAGCCCGGGAAACTGTTGTTGCAATTGGGATACCTGCTCTGCCGATACTTCCAGGCCGCAAACCTCAAATCCCAAAGATTGCAGATAGGGAATATGCCTGCCGTGACCGCAGCCGAGATCTAACAGGCTTTTTCCCCGGTAATCATGGTCTAAGAACTGCACCGGCGAACTCGATGAAAAGACCCGGTGGACAAAGTTTTCGGGAAAATAATTGCCCTTGCCCTGGTTGGCCCGGTAATAACTCGCCCATTTATCTGAAGCATGCTGGTGTGACATAAATCTCTCTGCTGTTGGCTTATATTTGGCTTGAATCTGGTTTATGTTTGGCAATTCACTGTATTCAAATGTTTTTTGTGTACATCAAGACATCAATAATGGATAAACCCGAACGCTCCCCGCTCTGTAATAGCGGGTTTTGCCGGGTAAAATCCGGAAAAACAAAATTAAGCTTAATGCCGGCATCGTTAAAGTTTTCTTCCCGGTAAAGCGCCTTGCCGCCGGGTAAATTAAAATATTCACTGCCGCCAAGTTCGCGGGTGATATTGATAATGCGCTGTTCGGCACTGTTTTGCACCTGGTGTTGTGATAATTCAGAGGCATAAACAAAACGGGTATCCAGCGCCAAATAACCAGACATTTGTTGTAAACCATATCCCAGGTAGCGGGCTAAATTGTTTTCATCATAATCAAGCAGCTTTTCCAGCAGCGGATATAAATCGTGAAAAAAAGGCGCTTTGCTATAGCTGAGGCGGATTTGCTTTTTAATTTTATCCAGTGGTTGCTGCTCTGTGGTGCGTTGGTGCTGGTTGATTTTTCTGTTTTGACTGGCTTTTTGTACCGGTAGGGTAATGTTAGTGATCTGGCCGTGCTGCCAGATGCGGTTTTTATTGATCCAGCCACGTTTGATATAATTGACGTCATCAAAAATTACAAAGCAATCAACCGCTTTGATCAGTTGAAAATATCCCAGGTAAGGGAAAAAGTAGGGCTGCATTATCGCTACTTTCATCGGTTTTCCTGCTTTAGCGCCAGGCTGTTAATCAGGGTGCTGCAGACTTCTTCGACTTCTTCTTCCGTGAGATCGAAATACAGGGGCAGGCACAGCAGTCTTTGGGCATAACCTTCCGAAACCGGGCAGCTGACGGACTGGCCGCTGAAGGTGTCAGTTAAGGTATTCAGGGAAGGAGAAAAGTATCTTCTGGAGCCGATGCCTTGCTTTTTCAGTGTTAAAAATGCCTGATTGCAATCTGCCGCCGATTTAAAAATCACCGGGAAATATATCGCGTTCTGACTGGCTTCGTGGTGCCACAGCGGAAACTCAAAGTAGGGACAAAGCAGGGTTTTATAATAATCAAACAGCTGGTTTCTGCGGGCCAATATGTTGTCGATATCACCGAGTAGCGCCAGGCCCATAGCAGCGTGTAATTCGCTCATTTTGCCGTTGATGCCCGGACCGGAAATATGGCCGTTCTCTGGTGCTATACCAAAATTGATCATCCGGGCGGCCTTCCGGTAGTCTTTTTCTTTATTGAAGATCACTGCGCCCCCTTCGACACAGTGAAACAGTTTAGTGGCATGAAAACTTAGGGTGGAGGCGTCGCCGTAGCTTAAGATGCTGCGCTCGCCGAGCTTAATGCCAAAAGCATGGGAGGCATCATAAATCAGCTTTACTTTTGTTTTTGCCTTTATACGCTCAAACGCCTCGACATCGCAAGGGTTGCCGTAAACATGTACCGGCACCAGGGCACTGGTTTCACGGTTGATGGCAGCCAGTGCCTTATCCGGACACAGGTTCAAGCTTTTTGTCTCGATATCGGCAAAATTGGGATGAATGTTTAACCATTGCAAACTGCTGCTGGTGGCGATAAAGCTATAAGGGGTGGTGACGGCATTGCCTTTAAGGTTAAAGGTTTTATAAGCCAGCTGCAGTGCCATGGTGCCGTTGACCACAGGCAGCAGGTATTTTACTCCCAGGTATTGCTCAAGGGCAGCTTTGAGTTGCTGTACCAGGGGACCGTCATTGGTTAACCTCTGGCTGTCAAAAGCCGTTTGCAGATATTGCTGATATCTGTTCTGGTCGGGTAGATAAGGCTTATTTAGCGGGATCATTTATTTTGCACCAATTCCTGCAAATATAAGCCGTAACTGTTCTGGCTCATGGATTTGGCGATATCCGTGACTTGCTCCGGCGTCAGCCAGTTATTGTGCAGGGCGATTTCTTCCAGACAGGCAATTTTAAACCCCTGTCTTTGCTCTATGGTTTGTACAAACTGACTGGCGGCGATCAGGCTTTCATAAGTGCCGGTATCCAGCCAGGCAAAACCCCGTCCCAATAACTCAACCCTTAAGTCGCCCCGGGCCAGGTAAAGGTTGTTAATACAGGTGATTTCCAGCTCGCCCCGCGCGGACGGAGCAATGGATTTGGCTAGCTCCACTACCTGGTTATCGTAAAAATATAAGCCGGTCACCGCATATTTAGATTTAGGTTTTTCCGGTTTCTCTTCGATAGAAAGTACCGCCATGTTGTCGTCGAACTCTACTACACCGAAGCGCTCGGGGTCTTTCACCGGATAGGCAAAAAGCGTCGCTCCCCGGGTCTTTTTTCTTGCCTTGATTAACTGGGGACTGAAACCCTGGCCATAAAAAATATTGTCGCCCAGCACCAGGCAGACACTGCTTTTGCCAATAAACTCTTCGGCAATAATAAAGGCCTGTGCTATGCCGCCGGGATCCGGCTGCACCGCATAGGAGATACGCAAGCCAAATTGCTGGCCGTCTGCCAATAAGCGCCGGTAGCCGTCAATATCTTCCGGGGTTGAGATCACTAATACTTCCCGGATCCCTGCCAGCATCAGCACCGACAGCGGATAATAAATCATTGGCTTATCATAAATAGGTAATAACTGCTTTGAAACGCCTTTAGTGATCGGGTACAAACGGGTTCCCGAACCTCCGGCTAAAATAATACCTTTCATTTAACTGCCTTTTAAAAACTTATATTGATGATTATATAGCTTATTTTCCTACATCTAGATACCAGTGGACGGTTTTTTTAATACCGGTTGCAAAGGTTTCTGTTGGTGTCCAGCCGAGTGTTTTGGCTATCTTAGTGGCATCTATGGCGTAGCGGATATCATGACCGGGCCTGTCGGTCACAAAAGTAATTAATTCCCGGTAGTGTTTGATGCCGGTGATAGCCGCAGGTTTTATTTCATCCAAGAGGCTGCAGACCTGCTCGATAACCTCCAGGTTGGTGAGTTCGTTGTGGCCGCCGATATTATAGGTTTCCCCTATTTTTCCCTGCGTGGCGACCAGGTAAAGGGCGCGCACATGGTCATCGACATAAAGCCAGTCGCGTATTTGCTGGCCGTCGCCGTATACCGGCAATGCTTGCCCTGTTATCGCCCGCTCTATGATTAACGGGATCAGCTTTTCCCGGTATTGATACGGGCCGTAATTATTGGAACAGTTAGTGATCACCGCGGGTAAATCATAGGTACGCAACCAGGCCCGCACCAGGTGGTCACTGGCCGCCTTGGAGGCGGAATAGGGAGAGCTGGGGGCATAGGCGGTGCTTTCGGTGAACAAGTCGGTGGAGTCTGCCAGATCGCCGTATACTTCATCGGTAGAGACATGGTGAAAACGAAAATCTGCCTGTGCCTGTGGCGGCAATTGTTGGCGGTAGCAGCGACAGGCTTCGAGCAGGGTATAAGTGCCGAGAATATTGGTTTCAATAAAAGCCGCCGGTTTATCTATGGAGCGGTCAACGTGACTTTCCGCCGCCAGGTGCATGACAAGGTTTACCTGGTAAACCTTAAGGATACGATCCAGTTCGGCGCGGTTGCAGATATCGACCTGTTCAAAGGCATATCTCGGCTTATCGGCGACAGCGCTCAGGGCGGCTAAATTACCGGCATAGGTGAGCTTATCGACATTGATCACCCTGTGTTCTGTGTGTGAGATCAGGTAGCGTATCAGGGCCGAGCCGATAAAACCGGCCCCGCCGGTCACCAGAATATTCATGTTAGCGTTACTGTTTATAATACTTCGGCGACAAAGGACGGAATAAAGGTGGTTGCCGTCGATAATACCTGCATAGAGCCAAATTCTATGATCCTGGCATTAACGGTATAACCCCTTTCATTGCCGATCACTACGCCGGATAAGACATAGTTTAATGTTTTGGAATTCATTACTTTAGTCATTTTCCGGCTAAAAGAAAACTCCCCTTCGCTGTTCATTTCGATACCGTTCATTAAATGGATATCCATCACAGGAATACCGTATTCTTGTACCTGGCCGAGCAAGCTTTCGCTGATCAGGTTGCCCAGGCGGCTGCCTTCTTCCAATGAGGAGTCTAAACTGACAAAACTGGCCACTGCCACCGGCGATTTCAGCTCGGTGCGTGCCATATTATTGAATAAGTCATGGGCCAGTTTATCGGTATAGTCGCTGACCATTTTATGGGTATGGAAAAACGGGATCACTTCCTGATCATTGAGCACAAAGGGCACCGACTCATCGGTTAATTCCGGCTCTTTATTTTCCCCGGTGGCCTCCTGCTGGATTTCCTTGAGCAGGGTGCAGGAGGTTAAAGCGGCCACAGCAAAGACACTTAACACCAGTGTCTGCAACGTTTTTTGAGTGTTATTAATAAAATTCATCATAATATCTCTTCTTACTGCTGTTAAAGGCTATTCCCGGACCGAGGAAGATTTCAATGAAATCTCATTGATCTTGGGGGGCGGTGAAACCTGGTCTTCCAACATTACCGAGTCGACGACATCGAAGGGCACAAAAATCTGCGCCGAACTGATCAGGGCGGTGGTGGCAAGATCCACCACCCTGGCATTGAGCAGGTAACCGCCCCGGTGCCGGGTCATGGTGCCGCTGATAATATTGGTGGCGGAGGTCTGGCTTAAAATTTCATTATAATCTTCCGTCTGGAAGAACAAGTCACCGGACTCCGACATGCGGATAAAGCCCCGGGCCTTAATGTCGATCACCGAGAAACCGGTGCGGTTGACTTCATGGGTCATGGCTTCGGTGACCTGACGCCCGAAATGATTGGTTTTATTGAGATCTGAATCGAGCAGCGCCAGATCCGATATCACAAACACCGCATCATTATCGGGGAAATCGATATTGGCAAACAAATCCTGGGTCAACCATTTTACATAATGGTTGACGTTTTTAATCAAGGGCTTGTCGTAATAACTGACGGAATGATCGTCTTCGTTATTGTGCTTTACCGGTTCAAACTTATATTTTTCCGGTTTGTGGTCTTCTATTACCAAAGATTGCTCCTGGCTGCTGCAACCGGCTAAAAGTCCTAACATGATCAACATTAACTTTTTCATATCTACCTCATTTACCTTCACGGTGGAGCATATTGTTGCGCAGGCTCACCTGGTTTGACGACCAGGCGGCGCTTGTCGGGAAGAACTCGCGCGCCGCACCGACAATTTCACTGCTGCTGATCTCTATTACTTCGGCATTGACCATAGCACCGCCGTCAAGCTCGGTGATGGTGCCGGCAATCACGTATTCCGCCTGGGCCTTGCTGGCGAGCTCCTTGATATCCCGGGATAGAAAGTAGGAAGCGTTAGGGGAAATGGAGACCGCTTTTGATGCCTTATGTTCAACCACCCTGGCGCTGTACTGTACCAGTTCGGTTTTCATGCTTTCTGCCAGCTGGTGCCCCAAAAATCGAAAGGCATTCGGCTGGCTTTTATAACTTAGGGTATCTGACCAGACAAAAGTGGTGATCAAGGTGGGTTTGTTGCGGTAGTCATATTTCTCCGATCTCAGTAAGCCGGTGATCAAGGACGACAACTTATTGTCAAAAATTGCCGTTGCCGGCATTTCTTCATTTGAGCCAGGTGTGACCGAGTCAAGAGTTTGACAACCCATCAACCCGATGCAAGTGACTAACAATACAGTATAAAATTTATTCATTTTAACAACCCCGGTTTCTGTCTGGGTGCGCTTTATTTATCTCTGTGCAGATAAATGCATAAATAAAGCCAACTGTGCTGCTTTTTGCTGACAAGTGAAAAAAATTGCCAAAAGGGAGAGAGAATTCCGGCTTATAGTATAGCCGGAATGATTAACTGTTTGTCGCTGGTGAAATGAAAGTTTTATGCCACAAGCCCACCTTCGCCGGCGAGCTTGTGGTTTTAATTATGAAGCGGTTTGCTCTTGCTGTGAATATTCGTGTTTGCTAGCAAAGTTGCTTAATAATTTTAGCGTTATGAAAATAATGGCGATAGGCAATAAGGTCAGGTAAAACGCCGTTTGCCCGTCAAAGGCAGAGAATACCAGGCCGGTGATCAGTGAGCCTGTGGTGCCCCCCAGCGCCGAGAATAATACGATCAAACCCGTCATGGCGGCATGCTGTTTTTTCGGTAAGGCGCTTAAAATCACGGAATTAATTGCCGGATAAATAGGCGCCATAAACAAACCTATGCAGGGGAATAACCAGGCCACCAGCGGCAGGTTTTGCCAGGTGACATTATCTGCCAGGGTAACATCCCGGGTCATGGGCAGGGTCAATAAAATCAGTACCGACATAAAGAGTAGGCAGGTATTAAGCAGGGCGTACCAGCTGATGCGTTTTAACAGGTAACCGGCGCTCAGGCGGCCTATGGCCAGGCAGGCAGCAAAGATGCTGGTAACCTGAACACTGATATCTGTCGGCAGTTTTAAAATTTCATTATTAAAGGTCGGTAACCAGGTGCCTATGCCTTGCTCGATCAGCACATATAAAAATGCCGAAATCACAAAAACGTAAACCATAGGTTTTTTTACCAGCTTGAGCATGGCGATAAAGTCCGCCAATGCCGAAGCTGGCTCGCTGTCTGCTTCGTCATGCTCATGCTGTTTAAAGGGGGTGGATAACAATAATAAGATGTTGAGCACACCTAGTACTGCCAGGTAATAATAAACCTCAAGCCAGGACTGGGATTTGGGTTCGTCAGGATTGATAAATAAACCAAAGATCCAGTAACCGGATAAGACACCCACCATAAAGAAGCCCTCTATGGTATTCATAAAAGAGGCATGGGACTGGCGGTTTTCGGTAATTAACCCTACCGTGGCGTATACGGATACTTTGACCAGGGCAAAGCCGACACCAACCGCTAAAAACAGGATTTTAGTCATGGCAAAACCGGGAAATTGCGTCATCGCCAGGCAGGCCAGGGTGACGATGACCAGGCCCGTGACCAGGGAATTTCGGTAACCGAACCTGGGCAGGTAAGAGGCGACCAGGAAAGAGACCACAGCGATGGGCAAGTCTTTGAAGCCTTCGAGTATGCTGGCGGCGGACTTGGTTACCTCGTAATTTTTGATGACCTGGAGGATCACTATGCCGACGCTGTTGAGCAGGATGGCAAAGACAAAGTACGTTAATAGCAAAGATAATTTAATACGCCAGTTATTCATATGAATCCTCTTATCCCCTGATATAAGGTTACAGCTAATTGTCTGAAACTATAAATAATCTCTAAACCCTGTGCATTAACCCCAAGATCAATTGTATTCCCGATATAAAACATCCCCATTCTAGAGGGTAAAAATATTTTTTGCAAACGTTTGCAAAAGGCGGGAAAATTTGTATGATTATTTTAAGCAATAAACATTTTTAAAGGGTTCTACCTTGCAAACTTTCCATAATACGGATGCCGCAGCCGATAGCCGTGATTGGCAAATCACCCTGGCTGAGCTTGAGCATCTTCCCCTTGCGGTAACCGAAACGCTTTTTGCCCTGGGCAACGGCACCCTGGGTACCCGGGGTACATCCGGGTACCGGCATCCCGATTTTATCCGGGACTGTGAAGGCAGCTACATCAATGGCGCCTATGTCAGCGAGCAGATCCATTATGATGAGTCTGCCTATGGTTTTGCCCGTTTCAACAATAAAATGCTGCAGGTTGCCGACAGCAAAGGTATTGCCCTGTTTGCCGGTAAGGAAAGCGGTGACAGCAGTGCTGATCAAGCCTTTGCCGTGAAAGAAGTGCAAAGCCGCTGTTTGAATATGAAAACCGGTGTTTTTGAAGAATCTTTGTTGCTGGCCACACCTTCGGGACAGGAAATTAAACTCCACACCCAACGCTTTCTTTGCCAGCACAATAGCCACTTGATGGTTAATGCCTTTACGGTTGAGCCGCTGGCATTTCGCGGGCCGATCACTTTAGTTTCTACCATTGAAAATAACCTGGCCGAAAGCGAGGCCAGTGACGATCCTCGGGTAGGAGATTTATCTGTTGCCGAAAAACTGACATTGCGTGCCAGTGAAGTCGGCGAGAACATCAGTTATCAACTGCAGCAACTGGACTTGCCAAACAGCCTGATCTGCCATGCTATCAGCCACAGTTTTAATGGTAAGGCTGAATTTATTGGCGGCGAGTCCGGTGAAAGGGTAGGGTTAACATGTCGTTACCAGCTGGACCTTGCTGAAGAAAACCTGAGTTTTTGTAAATACAGCGTTATTTCACATGCTTTTGTCGAAGGTAATAGCGAAGGTAATGCTGCCGAGCAGGGAGCGGAACTTATCCAACAGGCAAATGCCGAGTTAGCGCAGGCCATGGCTTTGGGATATGCCGGTCACTTGCAGCAACATAGCCGACTTATCGGTGAGTTCTGGCACAACAGCGATATTGAGATTGCCGGTAATGGCGAACAGCAAAAGGCGATCCGTCTCAATATGCTGCACCTGTATATGTCGGCGGGTCGCGACGGCCAGCGCAATATCGGCGCCAAAGGCCTGACCGGCCCGGGTTATGACGGCCATTACTTCTGGGATTCAGAAATTTATATTATCCCTTATTTCATTTACACCCAGCCGGAAATTGCCCGCAGCCTGTTATCCTTCCGTTTCCGCGGTTTGGCTAAAGCCAGGCAACGTGCGCTGGAAATGGGCCATGAGCAGGGGGCTTTATTCCCCTGGCGTACTATCGGCGGCGAAGAATGTTCTTCCTATTTCCCCGCGGGTACCGCGCAATATCATATCAATGCCGCGGTCGCCTATGCCGTGCGCCATTATTTTTCCGCTACCAGCGACTGGGACTTTATCTGGAGCGAAGGGGCCGAATTGGTGTTTGAAAGTGCGCGCCTGTGGTCGTCCCTCGGACATTTCAATGCTGCCAGAGGCGGCAAATTCTGTCTCGACCTGGTAACCGGGCCGGATGAATATACCGCGCTGGTCAATAACAACTATTACACTAACGTGATGGCAAAAATCCATTTGGCTTTTGCCTGCGATTTGGCGCGGCAAATGGGGCAACAGGCGCCGGAAAATTATCAGCGGCTGCTTAAGCAATTAAATCTTGATGAGCAGGAGCTGGCTTTGTGGCAGCAAATTGCCGACAACATGTATTTGCCCCATGATGAAAAACTCGGTATTTCGCCGCAGGATGACAGCTTTTTGGCCAAGAAATCCTGGGACTTTGCCGGGACGCCCAAAGACAAATATCCGCTGTTGTTAAACTTCCATCCTTTGGTGATCTACCGCCACCAGGTATTAAAGCAGGCTGATGTGATCCTGGCCAACTTCCTCCAGGACGACATGGTGCCGCTGTCGCTGAAAAAGAACAACCTGGCGTTTTATGAGCCGTTAACTACCCATGACTCGACCCTGTCTGCCTGTACCCACAGCATTGCCTACAGCGAAGTCGGCGAGCGGGAGCAGGCGTATCATTATTTTGAAGAAACCGTGATGACGGATCTGGCCAACCTGCATAAAAACAGCCATTACGGCGTGCATACTGCTGCCATGGCGGGATCCTGGATGTGTATCACCCAGGGGTTTGCCGGTTTAAGGGTTCGTAATGGCAAAGCCTGTTTTAATCCCTTCTTGCCAAAAAGCTGGCAGGGGGTGAGCTTTAAACTGCGCTTGCTCGGCTGTCAGCTGCAGTTGACCATGAGCGGAGAAAAAGTCAGTTACCAGTTGCTGACCGGCAAATCTTTGCGCCTGCAACATGGCCAGCAAGAAATTGTCCTGACACAGGATAAACCGTCACAAGACTTTTCATTAACAGCGGAGCACTAACCATGACAGTTAAAGCCTTTATTTTTGATCTTGATGGTGTGCTTACCGATACCGCTGAGTTCCATTTTATTGCCTGGCAAGCGACCGCCCATCATTTGGGACTGGAATTTACCCGGGAAGATAATGAGGCCCTTAAAGGGGTTGACCGGGTCGGTTCATTGCAGCTGATCCTCGACAAAGGCAAGCTCACCGTCAGTGAAGAGCAATTCGAGCAGTTACTGGCGGACAAAAATAAACACTACCTGGAGCTGATTAATGATATCAATCCCGGTAACTTGTTCCCTGGGGTATTGGACTGTTTTGCCGTGCTAAAGGCAAAAGGCATTAAAATCGGCCTGGCTTCTGCCAGTAAAAATGCCGCTTTTGTCGTCGACAAATTGGGGATCGCGGATTTATTTGATTTTATCGGTGATGCCGCTTCGGTGGCCAACAGCAAACCGGCTCCGGATATCTTTTTATCGGTAGCCCAGGGGTTGGGGCTTGCGCCTGAAGATTGTCTCGGGGTGGAAGATGCCGTGGCCGGGGTCAGTGCCATTAAAGCTGCCGCTATGTATGCCGTGGGCATAGGCGAAAAGTCTGTGCTGACACAAGCGGATATTGTTTTCCCGACCACAGGGGAAATGGACGTGCAGCAGCTACTTAGCTGATACCACCTAGGATAATAGGGCTTAGCCGGATATGCTGGCTAAGCCCTTTTTTACGTACATGACTGAAAGGATTCAGGAAGTAGGGTGAAGCAGTGGGCCAGAACTGAGAATGTACGGTCAGCTTACCGGCTCCCGGTGTAAGTTAACGACTTGCATCCCTTCAAGTTTGTTCGCTCGACTGGCGGACAATGAGTTCCACTTCCAGCAACTTAGATTCAATCGGTTTATTCTCGATTTTTTTCAGCACCTTACTTACCAGTAACTCACCGGCAGTCGTGGTATTTTGTCTTACCGTAGTCAAAGAAGGTGAGCTGAACGCCGACATGGCGATATCATCGAAACCGATAATGGCAATTTCTTCGGGAATGGCGACTTTTTGCTCATGCAAATATTTCATCACCCCAAGGGCTATGGTATCGCTGACGGCAAAAATACCGTCGATTTTTGGATGTTTGCCTTCCAGATAATTTTTGATCTGCAAATAACCGTCGTTTGAGGTCAGGTCGGTTTTGAGCCTTAACGTCGGCTCCAATTCAAGTCCGGCTTCTGCGCAGGCATCCTGGTAACCCAGCCAGCGCTGTTCTAGCTCGTTATGCTCTATATCCCCCATAAAGGCGATATTTTTACAGCCTTTATCAATCAGGTGTTTGACCGCCAGGTAACCGCCTTTGCGGTTGTCACTGCCGATGGTGGTGTAGTTTTTATTGGCAAATTCCGTCCCCCAGACCACAAAAGGCACATTGTTGCTGGCCAGGGCTTCGATGCGCGGGTCATGCTCTCCCTGACCGACGATGATCAGGCCATCTGCCCGGCGGGATTCAAAATAATAATTGTTCCAGTCACCGGTGGCGGTTTTGGTGGTGGTCAGCAGCATGTCATAGCCAAACTTAGTGAGCTCATCCGCTATGGTACCCAATAACTTCATCAGGAAGGGATCGGAAATCGACTGTTCGGTATTTTGATCGAACATGACAATCACGGCTATGGTATGGGTCTTTTGGGTGCGCAACTTACTGGCGGTGGCATTGACGCTGAAGTTGTGTTCCTGAGCCAGCTGTTGGACAAAATCCCGGGTTTTCTGGCTCACCAGGGGATTATTGCGCAGCGCCCGGGATACCGTCGACTGGGAAACATTGGCCATTTTGGCAATGTCGGCAAGTGTTTTAATGGTCTTTTCTTTCATGACGGAGATTATTGCATATTCAGCAAACATTACAATCACCCTTATATCATAGTCTTGAAATCGATTGCATCAAATTCTGATTAGCTCTTTGCAAACGTTTGCACAAAAATATTGCAATCGTTTGCAAAGGTGCCTATATTGAATGTGGGGAAAGAAATCTTTCAAAACTAGAATTACGACTATTAAAGGCTAGTGTTACTAGATGCAATACTCGCCTGAAGAGGATGAAGTGATGACAAAGAATTTTAAACTATCTTCCGTTGCTGCAGTACTAGCCCTGGTATGCCAGCCGTTTAGTGCCATCAGTGCGGAACAAGAGACAGCAGATAATAGCTCGTCAGCACCCAAAACCGAAAAAATTGAACAAATCGTCGTTACCGGTACCTTCAGCGGTAAAGCGGTAAGAAAAGTGGATGCAGGTTACGCCATTAGTAACTTCTCCGAAGATGACATTAAAAAACTGGCGCCAAAAAGCACCGCAGATTTATTTAAAGCGGTTCCCGGCGTCTGGTCAGAAAGTTCCGGCGGTGTTGCCGGGGCCAATGTTTTTGTCCGTGGTTTTCCCAGCACAGGGGATGCGCCTTTCTTAACGGTGCAGTTACAAGGGGCACCGATTTTCCCGCCACCGACCCTGTCTTTTTTAGAAAACTCTTCAATATTCCGATTAGATGAAACCGTTGAATTTATGGAAGCCCTGCGCGGCGGTACCAACCCGGTTATTTCCAATGGTCAGCCGGGTTTGACTACTAACTTCTTGCTTAAAGAAGGCTCCGAGGATACCGAAGGTAAGGTAAAATATTCAACTTCAGATTTTGGCCTGCAGCGCTTTGACGGTGTGCTCAGCGGCGCGCTGGCAGACGACCTTTATTTTATGATCGGTGGTTATGTTAAAAGCTCACCGGGTGTACGCGATGCCGGTTTTAATGCCGAAGAAGGTCAGCAGTTCACCATCAATATCACCAAAGAGCTGGATAACGGCAAAATCAACCTTTATACCCGCCAAACCGATGACCACGGTGTCTGGTATCTGCCGGCGCCGATCAATGCTCCCGGCGTAGACAATGAATATGTGCAGATAGGCACCAATAACCGCCAGGCCACTATTCAGTACGGCCCGGACAATACCAGCGAAGCGTTTGATTTCGGTGACGGCCGTGGCTGGAAAGGTTCTGTTTCCGGCGGTAGTGTTGAACTGGAGCTGGACAACGGCTGGGATCTGGTAGACCGTTTTAGTTATACCCAGGGGGATGCCAATACTTTGGGTTTAGTGCCTAACGATAATGCCGTTGCCCTGTCCAGTGTTGCCGATAACGGCGCTACTGCCATTGGTGCGGTGACAGGTACCGAATATGCCGGCGATACTATGGTGCAGCAAATTGGCCGCTGGGTGGTGAAAAAAGAAATTGAAGCTTTCACCAATGATCTTGCCCTGACTAAAACCTTTGATAAAGGCAGCTTTACCGCGGGTTATTATAATTCAACCTACCAGTCTAAAGATTGGTGGTCGATAGGCAACCAGGCCTACCACGTGGTGGAAACCGGCGGTGAAATGCTCACCGGTATCGACTGTAACGATAATGCCGACAGCTGTGGCTGGAACTATGATATCAACAGTGTCGGTGACGGTACTACCCGTGCGGTATATGGCGCCCTTTCTTATGAAGTGACCGATAAACTCACCTTAGACGGTGGTGTGCGTTTCGAGCAGCATGAAATCGAATATACCGTGGATGAAGGCCTGACCGGCTCTATTTCCAAGGCGGTTTCTTATGATGAAAACGGTACTTCCTGGACCTTTGGCGGTAATTACTCCTTGACCAATGATTCGGGGATTTTTGCCCGTATCAGTAACGGTAGCAAGATGCCGTATTTCGATGATTTCCGCGATAACTTCGATGACTATACCAATGGCGAAGACCTGATCAAGGATGTACGCCAGTATGAACTGGGTTATAAGTTGTCAAAAGATAACTATAGTGTCTATGCCACTGGTTTCTTTAATGAAGTGGAAGGTGATTTAGAAGTGCCACGGCCGGGTGAGCCTGCGGTTGTCCGTACCACCCGGGCATATGGTGTTGAGCTTGATTTCACCTATTACAACGATGATGGTTTTTCCGTTAGCTTAAACTCTACCCTGCAGGACACCGAGATCCTTAAAGGTGAGGATGAAGGTAATGAATTACAACGTCTGCCTAAGTGGCAGGTGCGTATTACCCCCAGCTATGAATATGAGTTCAGTAACGGCATGTTGGCGACCATATACGGTACCTTGTCTGCGGTCGGTGACCGTCATTCAAGCAACGCCAACATCGATGAGCAGGAACTACCGGGTTATGAGAAAGTTGACCTGGGTGTGATCTTCGACGTTACCGATGAGGTGCAGGTGCAGTTTGCTGCCAACAACCTGACCGATGAAGACGGTTTAACGGAAGGGGATCCGCGTGACGCGCTATCGTCCAACGCCCGTTATATCCTACCAAGAAGCTTTGACTTTAGTGTCAGCTACCAGTTCTAAGGAAAGGCTGTCGATAGCAAAACGAGTTGAGGCAGCGCCTTAAAAAACCAGCTGTACGATAAAACCGGCCAGTGATAGCAATATCACTGGCCGGTTTGTTTTGTGGCAGGTTTTTTAATTTTAGCTTTATCGGGACATTTGGCTGATGTACTAAAGCTGGATTCGCTGTCATAGCCGTTTACCGTTAACTGCCCGCCTCTTGCCCTGTTTAGGCCTTAGTCAAGATTATTGCTTGCGGCTAAGCGATCTCCATTGCTCCTGCATTGCTTCTATTTTCTCCCGGTAGCCGATAACCTGATATTTGAGCCAATAGCACAGGTGCCTGATACCTTCACTGGTATGCTCCGTGATGCATTCGGGCTCGCGGGTAATCGCTGCGAATGCATCGAACAGGAAGGCGCATTCTTCACTGAACTTGCTAAAGTCTTCACGCAGGTCGGCAAAATCGTCCGACAGCTGCTCCTTTTTGACGGCCTCCTCCGTCAGGGGTAACTTTGATTCAGACATGAGAGCGGCCTCCCTTGTTATTTAACGGTGCATAGCTGCTGGTATAAGCTGCCGGTGAAAGCCGGGTGATGGGGGCAGGTATATTTTCTGTTAAACTTTCTGTTAGGTAAGCTTTAACCGATTGAAACTCTGGCATATCATTAGGTTTAGCCATGATGGATACCTCGTATATCTGTTGTGGTTAGCTGTCTCTGAGTGTTGTGAGCACTTAGGGGCAGCGCTTGGTTTATCTACTGCTTCTCTTCTTAAAGCACCTCCGCCGGTGAGTGATTTCCCTGTTAGTGATAGTACAAAATGCCGGAGAAATCAGGCTGGGGTGATATTTAATCTTTTTGCAAATCATCGATACTGTATGGCTTGGTGTACTATGAGTTTAACTCGCTGAAAATGCATCAATAAAGGAAAATCATTGCTATTTTGAATACTGCTAAAATGTTATAATTTTCCTATTATTCAATGTGGTAGGCGGTTATGCAGTTAATTAAACCTCAGGAAAGTCATCTGTTGGAAATGATGGCCTGGTTCTCCAGCGAAGACGAACTTAACGAGTGGTCCGGGCCGAATTTCCGGTACCCTTACGACTTATCTTCATTTAGCGAAGATCTTAAGCTTGATAGCTTAAATTCCTTTTCTCTGGTATCCGACAACAATGAATTTTGTGCTTTCGGCCAATATTACCTCAGGTTGGGCAGATGCCACCTGGGCAGGTTGATTGTAAACCCTAAATTTCGGGGCAAAGGCATAGCATCACAGCTTATGCGCAGTATCTGCGATTTGGGGCTGTTGCAGCTGAAGGTAAAAGAATGTTCATTGTTTGTGTTGTCTCACAATGAAAAAGCAATAAAGGCTTATGAAAAGTTTGGTTTTTCGTTTGCTGAGTATCCCGAAGAGATCACGCTTGAAAACTGTTTGTATATGATAAAGCCGTAAGCTGCGGGCGGTAAAAAAATGAGCAAAATACTGTTGAAATAAGCCGTGGTGTTTTGATATAAATTTTATTGTTTACTGCGCCCGGTCAAGCGCTGTGATGGCCATTTAAATAAGGAATTTAACATTGAAACTATTCAAGAATAAAAACTGCCTGTTGCTGTTGATGCTGCTGGCAAGCTGGCAGGGACAGGCCAAGGAGATGACATTCGGCGCGGGCGCCGATATGGCTAAGCTGGTTAACACCTCAACCTTGCTGGCAAACCCGGGAAAATATCAACAAGAGGCAAGTACGATCACCGGCAAGGTGGTGAAAGTATGCAAAAAGCGCGGTTGCTGGATGGATCTGGCAACGGATGGCAAGTATCCGACGTTAACCATTAAAGTGCCGGACGGAAAAATGGTGTTTCCTATGAGTGCTATTGGTAAAACTGTCTATGCCACCGGCACTTTGTCGGAGCAAAAACTGGATTTGGAGCAAACCAGGCAGCATTTGGCGCACAGGGCGCATGAAAATCAGACGGCCTTTGAGCCACTCTCGGTGACCGAAGTCATGACCTTGTACCGCTTTTTACCGCTGGGGGTAACTATCCCCGATTAGGGCGGCTATTTTGTCCGCCTGGGATTAATTTCAGCTGGCTCCATAAACTTGTTTGCTGCATAGAGTATATTCCCCGATGAAGCCTGTTAAGCGGGCTTTTGGCAGAGGAGTGCCCATTCATCATGTCATATGGAAAACGCCGAAAAAGCGGATATTAAGGCTCAGCCGTATCTTTTTCCGGACTGGGTTCAGTTTTTTTATGCAGCTCAGTAACCTTTTTTGTTCCTGAGTCGTCATCGCGGGCACGGTAGGCTACCTTGCTATAAGTTTTTAGCAGCGGCATCACTTTCTTATATTCCCGCTCGCTCCAGCTGGCGCCGTAGAAATTCAGCTTGTCGTTGACCTGGAAAAAGTGCTCTTTTTTACAGGGAATCTTCATGCCGTTGGGCAGCTGCATGATCAGCGAAGTGCCCAGTTCGTGCTGGGTAATAAAGCCGACGCCGCCGATACTGATATCCTTGATAATGGCCTGGGCCAGGAAAATATCGAAAAACAGCACGCGCCGGTAGATTTTTACCGGTACCCCCGAGGTCTGGTAGACCAGCGGCACTTCACCCGATTGGAAATGCCAGCGATAGTATTTGCGGTTGATGTCTTTACCAATATCCATATCAGTTACTTGTCTCATCCAGTAAAATTTGTGAGCGTAATACCGGCCGGTTTGCCCTGGCATCTTCAAAGGCATTGTTGATGACATTGCCTGAGGCTGTATCCGGGGCTTGAGTGTCGGCATCGGCCGGTGCCTGGTTAAACAGCAGGCTCAGCGCCTGTTCTGCCTGTTCGGTCAGCAATAATAACTCAATCCTGCGGTTGATGCTGGATTTCGGCTCTGCCTTGTCAATCAGCATAGTATCAGACATGGCCACCACCTGGGCGACTCTTTGCTTGGGCATGCCGCCGATTTCCAACATTTGTCTGGCCTGTAATGCCCGTTGGCTGGATAATTCCCAGTTGGTAAAGGCGGCGTTATGGAACTGGGCAGAATCGGTATGACCGGAAATCATCACCCGGTTGTCTATCTGGGCAAATATTGGGGCCAGTGAGCGCAACACATCCTGGAAAAACGGTGTCATCATGGCGCTGCCGCGTTTAAACATTTTATTTTCATCGTCATCGCGCAGCAAAATACGCAGGCCCTGAGGCACCACTTCTACTTCGATATTTTCCACCGCGCCTATGCTGTCGGCGATGGCTTCAAGCTCGGATGCCAGCAGCGCCAGTTGATCCGGGTTATTGACCTTGCCCTTAAACAGGGAATTCATTTCCGGCAAGTTGCCGTAACCATTGTCGCCTTCTTCATTGGCGGTTTTCTGGTTGAGGGAGCGCGCGGTTTTTTGCGACTTGCGGATGGCATCTGGATCGAGACGGTTGTTGGTGTCGAGCACGGAAAAGTCTTCGCCGAAGTCGATAGGGTGCGGGCTGTTGCTTAAATCAAAAGGGTTGTTCTTGCCGTCAAACACCGAATAGGTGCGCAGACGCTCGGTAAATTCGGTTCTTTCGTCGATATTCGAGGCGGCGAGGATCCACAACACCATAAACAGTGCCATCATCGCCAAAGTAAAATCGGCAAAGGCGACTTTCCAGGCGCCGCCGGCTTCTTTCTTTTGTTTACGCCGGTTTTGGCGTTTGATTATGATAGTTTCTGACATCAGGCGGCCTTATCGGTCAGCCATTTTTCCATCTCAATAAAGCTGGGTTTGGCTTCGCGGTCGATAAGTTTGCGGCCGGCGTCTACCGCCAGGATCGGCGACTTGCCGCTGACATGGGACACCATGATGGATTTAACGCATTCCAGCAGTTTGATCTTATGGCTGACCTTAGTGGCCAGGGCATTGCTTAACGGCTCGAACAGGCAATAACACATAAAGATACCGATAAAGGTACCCACCAGGGCGGCGCCGACATGCAGGCCTATCGCCATTAACGGGCCGTCGAGTTTCGACATGGTGATGATAATACCCATCACTGCCGCGAGAATACCAAAGCCGGGCATGGCTTCCCCTGTGGTGTGCATGGCTTCCGAGGGTTTTAACAGGTCTTCTTCCAGGGCAATAATTTCCTGCTCTAAAATGTTTTCCAGTTCATGGGCGGTGATCTTGCCCATAGACAACATGCGGAAGTTGTCGGTAATAAACTGGATCAGTACCGGGTCTGAATGCACCTTGGGATATTGCAGGAAAAAAGAGCTTTGCTGCCAGGACTCGACATGTTCGTCGATTGCCTTCATGCCCTGTTTGCGTACCATCTCCAGTAAGGCGTGCATCACACTCAGCAGCTCTTTCATGGTGGCGTTGCGGTCGGTTTTTTTACCGAACAGGTCCGCCAGCTGGTTTTTTAAATCGATTAATACCGTTTTCGGATGGGCCAGCACCATGGCCCCCATGCCGGCGCCGAAGATGATGATCAGCTCTGCCGGTTGCCACAGGGCGATCAAGCGGCCGCTGGCTAAAACGAAGCCGCCGAATACGCATATGATGATGATCCCCAGGCCAAGTAATTTTTGCATAAGTGTATCCTTAGAGCTGCTGTGCCAGCAGAGTGTGAAGATGTTTAACCGCCAGTTTATGTAACTGGCAAACCCGGGATTCGGTGATTTTTAAGGTCAGGGCGATTTCTTTCATGTTTAATTCATATTGGTAATATAAGGTGAGTAACAGTTGCTCTCTTTTATCCAGCAGCGCCAGGGTTTGCGCCAGCGCCTGTTTCATTTCGCCGTTGTCTGTATTGGAGTCGTAAGATAAAACATTGCTGTCTACCTGCAGCAGTTCGTCCAGGCTGTGCATTTCTTCGGCGACATTATCAAATTCCATCGCCTGTATTTGTTTGACATCAACCCCAAGGCTGGCGGCCAGTTCTTCTTCGCCTGGCTCTCGTCCCAGTTCTTTTAACAGGTTGCGGCGGGCGCGGTTAAGTTTGTGTGCCTGTTGCCTGGCCTGGCGCGGACGCCAGTCCTGACGGCGTAACTCATCGAGAATAGCACCGCGGATGCGTTTAAAAGCATAACCTTCAAAGACATCGTCGGGTTCGCTGCCGTAGCGGCGGATGGCTTCGAGCAAGCCCATGGTGCCGATTTGGATCAGATCTTCGTATGACTGCAAGGTGCTGACCTGGCTGCGCAAGTGGCTGACGGCTCTTTTCACCAGGTACAGGTATTTGATCAGCAGCTGCTCTTCCTCCTGACCGGGCAGGGTCAGATCTTCACTGTTTTCTTTCCAGGCAAGGCTCTGATTCACACGTCACTCCTACTCTTGTTACTGGATCACTAATTTAGTGATCAAGACGTCGTCAACGACATCCGGGATCTGATATTTTTCCAGCACCAGCTTCAGGGACTGATGCAACTCCTGCTGCAAACTGCTTAAGTCTTTGAGATAACCGCGCATGGACTGGAAATTACGCTGGCTTAAGTCTTTAACAAAATGGTTGCGGATCACTGGCAGAAAATGGCGAATTTGTGATAATGACGGCTCGTCGTGGGTTTCCAGGCTCACTTCCATCATCATGTAATAAATCACCTTGTCGCTTTCGACACTGATCACCAGCTTTTCCAGCGGATAATAAAGGGGGCGGTTTTGTTCGTCTGTCGGTTGCTGATTAAAGCTTTTCAGGATATCGCCGCCGAAATTAACGCCTGCATAACTGAGCCCGGCGACAATGATCAAGGTGGCTAATATGGTGATGACAATAACCTGGGTCTTACCCTGTATCTTAGATTTCAACTTATTACTACTCCGCTTTGGCTCAGGCTGAGACTCTGTTTTAGGCTAAGGCATTGAGCCAGCCTGTGGTTAAAGGAACTGAGCTTTGATTTATTTCAGTGGCTTCAACATTAGTAACAGCGACCATTTCCTCGTCATTCTTAAATGCCTGATCGGAAGAATCTGAGCCGACGTTGACATCTACCGAGGAGCCGAACTGATTTTCCAGCTCCTGGCGCAACCTGTCATTGGTTTCCTGTAGTGCTTCCCTGACCGCTGAGTTTGAAGCATTGACGCTGACCGACATGCGATCGCCCTCGATGCGCACCATCAGTTCCAGCCTGCCAAGTTCCGGCGGATCCAGGCGTATTTTTGCCTGCTTGATTTGCTGGTTGGCCTGCATTTCTATGCGGTCCTGCAGGGTATTAAACAGTTGTCTCGACCAGTTTTGCTTCTGACTGTCGAGCTTGAGCATGGACCACTCATATTTGCCGTTAGCCGTTTGTGAACGTTCCGCCAAAGTGGTGTCCGTCGCCAGTGTTGGCGTCTGGGCTTGTCCTGATGTGGGTGCCAGCCCCTCGACCCGGGCCGTGGCAGGAGAAAATTCTGTCATGCCCCTGATATCACCCATGGCCTGCCCCTGAAGCACAGAGCCCTGCACACCGTCTAATTTGCTGAGCATAGCGCCGCTATTGGCCAAGCCTTTATTGCTTAGCATGCCACTTTGCTCTGTCATCACCTGCATCTGATCGGTAGTAAGCTTGCCTGTGCTTTGCAGCCCTTGCTGGCGGTAGAGCAAAGATACTGCCTGGCTGGCCTGCTGTGCCTGTTTGCCGGGGTCAGTTAGCGTGGCGGCAGCCGTATCCCCGGCTGCTGGCTGTGAAAGGTTTTGGCTTAGTTGGTCTGTAGCCGTTGCCGGCATAACTGGCGTTTCAACCTTTACCGAAGCAGCCCGCTTATCCTCTGCTGTTAGCTGCGCCTGGGATGTCTGTATTTGCTGCTGTGCTTGCCTGATTTTTACTTCACTGTCGGCTAAAGGACGGATATCGGCATCAAGGCCTTTAGCCTCAGTGGTGTTGGTCAGGGCGACTGCCTGGTCAGTGGCTTCCTCATCAGTAAGCTGGCTATCCGGTAGCTTAAGCGCAACCTGTTCCTGTGTTTTATCTGCTGATAAAGCCGATTGCGGCATTAGTGTCTGCGGCTTAAGGATATCGCCGTTACCGGTTTCTGGAGCCGTTTGTTCCGGAGAAGCGTCACTGTCTGCTAATCTTGCCTGCTGGTTTTGTTCGCTCTGCTGCTTACTTTTTTCTTCGGCAGGTGCAGAGGTTTGCTCTTGCTTCAGGGACGATAATATCTCCTGATAGCTTTCATCTGTGGCCGTTTCGTTGCCCTGGCGGCTGTTTGCGCTGATATCATCAGACTTTACGGTATCCCGGGCTGAGGCATGGGTGTTAATTGGCAGCATATTATTGTTCGTCCATTTCCTGGTAAGCGAGTAAACCTTCCTTATTTTGTTGCAGGTATTTTAATGACTCTCTGATAGCGTCTCTGCCTAAGCGGCAGTCCTGCAATAACTTTTGGTGGCTTTGATATAAGGCATCCAGTTCGGTTTTCAGCGCGTTGCGTACTTCGGGTTTATCGATTAACTGGGATAATAATTGTGTTACTTTTTGATCGAGTTCAGCCACCCTGTTGATCTGGAAATCATTGGCGGCAACAACCATGGCTTTGGTTAATAAGGTAATATTTTTTCTCATTGATAAAACAAGTTTGTTTTTGTCCATGACACCTGACTTTACGCAAAGTTATAACGACCGGATTAAATGTTCTGACAATATTGCAAGCAATGCGCCAATTAAAATAACATTTAAAATCAGTGTGTTATGATGTTGCTGTGTAGTGGGGAGGAAGTTGAATTTCCGCTTGCGGAAGCGGGGTTGATACCGGGGAAAGTCAGTCTTTATTGCTTAATAGCTGTCGCGGCAATTTGATGATTTTCAGGCAAAAAAAAACCGGAGAATCTCCGGTGCCGAACTATTGAGGCTAAGAAAGATGATGATTTAGGGAGTCAACATCAAATTGCTTGTTACTTCTCGTTCTACTGCATTCATACCAGGCTGGCGTTATGCTGCCAGCCTCAGGTTATCAACAGGGGCGGCGTTAAGCGGCGTCTCTGCCCATTTGCTGCCAGCCCAGTTTGAGATTTTCCATCACGGTAAAGACCGAAGTCAGCTGCTCGGTTTCGTTGCTGATGCTGACCTTATACAGGGTCAGGGCGCAATACTCATAAAGGTTGTGCAGGTTGTCCGCCACTTCGCCCCCTTGCTCCATATCCAGGGCAGAATCCAGTCCGGCGAGTATATCCATGCATTTGCTGATCGAGCGGCCTTTGTGTTCGAAACGCTGTGCCTGGATATGTCCCTGGGCGCGCTCGAGTTCATCGAGAAAACCTTCAATCAGCATCACCACTAATTTATGGGGATCGGCGGTTGCCGCCTGGGCTTCGTTGGAGGTTTCCTGGTAGGCATCTAAACCTGAATTAAAGTCGTACATAGTGGATCCTTAGTTTCCTTATTTCGGGAAAATTTATGCCAAAAATTAGCTGGTTGTGCCGAAGCTGAACAGGCTGGTTGTTGCCTGCATTTGGCTTTCTAACTGATTCATTTGGGTAAATTGCATCAGGTAACGCTGGTAGGTATTTTCCATGCGTAAGTTTAGTTGTTCGGTTTTGTCATTGATGCGGTCAATCTCACCATTCAAAGTGGAAACCTTATCATCAAAAATACCGCTGGATTTGCTGTAAGGTTCGACTTTGGCTGCTAACTGGGTGACCAGGCCATCACTGGCCAGCAGCATGGTATCTAAAAGCGTGGGGTCGGCATCCAGGGCATCTGACAAGTCGCTGGTATTTAATGATAATTTTCCATAACGGTCAAACTCCAGGCCCAGATCACTTAAATAGGTACCTGAGGGTAAGTCAAAGAAAGCATTTCTGAGCTGGCTGCTCAGGGTGCGGGCGGTGGCGTCACCGGCCAAGGCGACATAGCTGTCGTCTTCCGACAGGGTATTGCCCTTGATTTCATCCATTATGTCGTTATAGGCGTCCACCAAAGACTGCATATTTGAGCTGATGCTGTCATCATCGCGGTTCACGGTCAAGGTTACCGGGTTACCGGCATTGGTCTGGGTCAGCTCTAAGGTGAGGTTGTCAACAACATCGGTGACTTTATTGGTGCTGGAAACAATATCTATGCCGCTGAATTTAAATTCGGCATCCTGCGCCGCGGTTAATTCTGTACTGGTGCTAATGGCAGTCTGTAATTCGGTATATTCGGTGCCGCTGCCGCCGCTCAGGGTCATGCTGATGGTATTGGCGGCGCCGGTTTCTTCACTGTTGACCACCAGTTTGACATTGGTTCCGGTACGGATAATCGATGCCTGCACTCCGGGATTGTCGGCGGCGCTGTTAATGGCATCGCGCAGTTCAACCAGGGTAGCACCGGCGGGTAAAGTACTTAAATCCAGATTCATGCTGGTACCGGCTAAATCTATATTCAAGTTACCGGCCGTCGGGGCTACCCAGGTTTCACTGGCAAAATCCAGCCCGACCCTGTGGGCCTGGGCAAGCTTGGACACTTCTACCGTGTAGCTGGCTGCGGTGGCGCCGTCACTGGTACTAGCGGTAAAATAGCCCTCCTGGCTTAAACTGGTGGTGGTGGCGTTGAGGTTATCGCTGTCGGCCAAGGCCGTTAAAACACTGTCAAAGGCACTGACCTTAGTATCCAGCGCTTGATAGGCGGTAATTTTATTTTGCGCCAGTGCTTGCTGGTATTGATATTGATTATCTAAACCGGCGCGTTCGGCGCTGACCAGTTGAGAAGCAAAAGAAGCCGCATCTATCATAAAACCTCCGGCGAACCCTGTGCTATTTCAGCATCCGCAATTAAAGTAACGTTAAAAATAAAAATAAAAATAAAAATAAAAATAAAAATAAAAATAAAAATAAAAAAAGCACCGGCAGCTTGATTGGGAGTAACACCGCCGGTACTTGACGCGTAAAAAGATTAACGCAATAAGCTGGTTACCATGCCGCTGATCTGGTTGGCATTACTTAATACCGACATACCAGATTGCATCAACATTTGGTTCTTGGTCATGCTTGAAGACTCAGAAGCAAAGTCGGCATCCATGATACGACCCTTAGATAACTCAATGTTCTGGTTCATGTTGCCCAAGTTGTTGATGGTATGGTCTAAACGGTTGATTGACGCACCGAACTGACCACGTAAATCACCGACATCTGCCAGTAAGCCATCCAGGTTGTCCATAGCTTTTGAAGCAAGGTCTTGCTGATCGGTAGCATTGAGGGTGGCCGACAAAGTATCGGTGGCACTGTCATAGGTCTTATAGTCGAAAGTCGGCGTACCCTGGTCATCGAAAATCGCCCCTAGAGTATCGACACGAGCCAGGATATCTTCGATAGAGCCCTGAACATCAACCGTCATGGTTTCTGAGGTTGAAGCGCCGATTTGGAATTTCAGGCCACCGGCGGCAAAACCTTCGGCATTGGTGAAGGCTGGTGTTGTGGTTGTGGTATCGACGGTAGCGCTGAATAATTTGTTGCCTGAACCGTATTCAGTATTGCCCAGGATGTTAGTCAGTTCAGATTTTAACTGTTGGAATTCATCGTTTAACGATTTACGTTCGGTATCGCCATTCGTGCCGTTAGCCGCTTGCGTAGCAAGGTCTTTCATACGGTGAGTGATGTTGGTGATTTCATCGAACGCGCCTTCACCGGTTTGCAACATAGAAATTGCGTCCTGGGCATTACGCATAGCAACTTGCTGACCGTTAGACTGAGACTGTAAACGTACTGCGATTTGCAGGCCGGCAGCGTCGTCGGCGGCAGAGTTGATACGCAGACCTGTACCTAAACGCTCCATCGCGGTAGATAACATGCTGTTGGTTTTACCTAGCTGGTTTTGGGTAACCAAAGAGGCATAGTTAGTGTGAATCGATAAAGCCATGTGGCATTCTCCTAGTGTTACTTAAGCACAACACGTGCTTTGATTAATCGAGCCGGGAATAATCGCCGGCCAGATCATTGGTCAACGAACCAACCAACGTTTAATTGACTCTGAAGCTCTGTCGGCAAATATATGGACGACTTTTGCTGCTACTAAGAGAAAGCGACCCCCTTAAGCTGAGACTTTAATCTTTTTTGTTTTTTTATTCTGTTGGGGAAGTTGGGCAAACACGCAGCCAAAAAATATATCGCAAGATGTGTGAATAAAGGCTTTTATCGGTTTTTAACAAGGATTTTTAAACGCTGAAGGTATGTGTATTTTTTTAGCCAGGGTGAAAAAAATAAAGTGGATGCGAGTTAAGACAAATAAGGAGATGGTGATAAATTTACTTTTGAATCTGTACTTTAAAAAAGTACCGGCAGCTGATAGGGAACAACACCGCCGGTACTTGACGCGTAAAAAGATTAACGCAGTAAGCTGGTTACCATGCCGCTGATCTGGTTGGCATTACTTAATACCGACATACCAGATTGCATCAACATTTGGTTCTTAGTCATGCTGGAAGACTCAGAAGCAAAGTCGGCATCCATGATGCGGCCTTTAGATAACTCGATATTTTGGTTCATGTTACCTAAGTTATTGATGGTATGGTCTAAACGGTTGATTGATGCACCGAACTGACCACGTAAATCACCAACATCCGCCAATAAGGCATCCAGGTTATCCATGGCTTTTGAGGCAAGGTCTTGCTGATCTGTGGCGTTGGCATCAACGATAGTGGTACCGTCGAATGTCTGGTAATCAAAAGTCGGCGTGCCCTGGTCGTCAAAGATGTTACCGATAGTGGCAACACGGGTGGCGATATCTTCAATAGATGCCTGAACGTCAACCGTCATGGTTTCTGAAGTTGAAGCACCGATTTGGAATTTCAAACCGCTGCCAGAAAAACCTTCGGCGTTGGTGTAGGTGGCTGCACCGGCGGCAACACTGGAATCAACGCTGAATAATTTATTGCCTGAACCGTATTCGGTATTCTTCAGGATATTGTTCAGCTCTGAACTTAACTGGGTAAATTCATCGTTTAATGATTTACGCTCGGTATCGCCATTCGTGCCGTTAGCCGCTTGCGTAGCAAGGTCTTTCATACGGTGAGTGATGTTGGTGATTTCATCAAACGCGCCTTCACCGGTTTGCAACATAGAAATTGCATCTTGTGCGTTACGCATGGCAACTTGCTGACCGTTAGACTGAGACTGTAGACGTACCGCGATTTGCAGGCCAGCAGCATCATCTGCTGCTGAGTTGATACGCAGACCAGTACCTAAACGTTCCATAGCGGTAGATAACATGCTGTTGGTTTTACCTAACTGGTTTTGGGTAACCAGAGAGGCGTAGTTAGTGTGAATTGATAAAGCCATGTGGCATTCTCCTAATGTTACTTAAGCACTACATGTGCTTTGGTTAATTGAGCCGGGAATAATTGCCGGCTAGCTCATTCGTCAACGAACTAACCAGCGTGTAACTTATTCAGTGACTCTGTACCAAGTTGATGTACTACTTGGTTGCTACTAGAACAAAGCGACAAGGTTTTTGGATTACTTAAATTTTTTTGATCTTTTTTTATTTTTCCTAATTGTTTGTTTACTCGCCAATGCTAACTCTATATATTCTCCCCTTTTTTGTTGGGTTAACTAATAATGCGTTTGATATCTTATGGCAGTGTTCTGCTGGTTGTTTTGATATTGATGACAGTTAAAGCACGGGCAATTACGATAAATGATGCGAACTGCTTGCAGGCTGCTCAGACTAAGGTGGCGGTGAACCAAACCATTGAATTAAATTGGTGCCAGGTGCCGGAGGCTGCTTATTATAAGGTTTATAATATGAGCCATTGGTTGACAGCTGATATCACTGACCGTCACTTTTCCGTTGATAACCTTTATATAGGTCTGATACGTTTGCTGGTTAGGGCTTGTGATCAGGCCAATACCTGTGTTTGGACTAACCTGATTGAAGTAAATGTTGTTCCGGAGCAACCTTTGGTTACAGAGTCAGGTATTGGAAATACCCGGCAGATAACGATAACGGGGCAAGGCGGCGAAGAAAAGAT
Organism: Thalassomonas sp. RHCl1; assembly: GCF_947387555.1. Lineage (GTDB taxonomy): Bacteria > Pseudomonadota > Gammaproteobacteria > Enterobacterales > Alteromonadaceae > Thalassomonas. Next base: position 116,947 of record NZ_CANDNZ010000011.1, on the reverse strand, counting down.
AAAGTATCGTATCGATGGCGGAACTATTGCGTATTATAGTACTCCCTTTACCGTTAATGCCGGAGCCGTTGTTGAAGCCTGGGGAGTTGTTGAAAACCTGCTAACCCGGCCCAGTATGGCTTATCTTGATTATGAAAGTGAAATAACCACTTTAAATACCTCTATACCTGCACCGGTTATCAAACCTAATGATGACAGGGTATCGGGGAGTGTCGGTATCACGCTTTCCTCTGGCTCTGCCGGCGAGCAAATTTTTTACACCCTCGATGGCAGTACACCCACGGAAAACTCTACCTTGTATAACGGAGTTATCACTTCAGAAAGTGATGTCACCGTGAAAGCTGTCGCCCAATCCAACGGTGGTGTCCTAAGTGATATTGCCGTGAAAAGCTATGATGTTGTCGCTATTCCTGCCGCCCCCCATTGCCTATCGGTTGTCGATAATTATGTTGGTGAAGATGAGGGAGTTACCTTAAACTGGTGTGAGGATGAAAATGCCAGTTACTACCAGATTATCAGCGGCAATAGCTATTTATTTAAGCGCCTGGAACAGGTTGGTATCGAGCTAGCCCCCGCTGTTGGTGTTTATGATTATCAGTTGCGGGCCTGTAATGAGTTAGGGGCTTGTTTATGGGGTAACAAGGTTAATGCCTGGGTGATTCCGGCGAAGCCAGAGATCACTCCTGGTGGTTTTTTTGCAGGTACTCTCCCCCTGATCACTATGTCCACTATTACTAAAGATGGTGAAATTTGGTATCGCATAGATGACGGTGACTTCGTGAAATACAGCCAACCTTTTACTTTAAGTCAAGGGGGGACTATTGAAGCGGTAACCAAGAAAATAGTGGTGAACAACGGGGTGTATTCATATGTTGAAGGAAAAAAGGTTTCTCAGACTTATCAATATAAATCGGCACCACCTTTTTTTGGTACAAATACAGGTAAGTTCTCAGTCAGTAGCAGAATACTGCTAAGGCACGATGTGCCCGGTACCGATATTTATTATACGCTGGATGGCAGTACGCCTACCACAGCTTCACACCATTATATCGCCGATGAACTGGTGATCAGTGAAACTACGCAGATTAAAGCCATAGCCGTTGAGCCAGGACTCAGTGTTACCAGTGATGTCATTGAAGCAAGTTTTGAAATGGTTCCTAAGCCTGCTGTTCCCGAGTGTTTTAAGGCGTTAAATAATACCGTTGTGGAAAATGAATTGATTAACCTGAATTGGTGTCAAGATGAACTGGCCAGTTATTATGATATTTCCGGCGGTAGCTGGCATGATGAAGTAGATAGCTGGCTTGTTAAAAACTATAAACAGGAAAGTATTACCTTCGATCGGGATGTTGGAGTCTACTTTTTTACCCTTTGGGCGTGCAATGAATTTGGTACCTGCGCCACTAGCCAGCAAATTAATGCCTGGGTTAAGCCATCTGCACCGACCATCACTCAAGGAGGCACCTGGCAGGAAGTTAATAACATTCCTCTGACCTTAGAGGTAGAAATTCAGCAAACCAGCCAGGCGACTGACAGTTATACCTATTACCGCATTAATGGTGGTGATAAAAAGCTTTATCAGCAACCCTTTATTATTTCGCGGACTTCCACCATAGAAACTTGGACCGAAAAGCAGGTGGTCAGGCCTAACAATAGCGGCTGGAATTTGCAAAGTGAAATCGTCAGTGAACATTATGTTTTTCGCGGGGAGCCTATGTCTGTTGAAACTTTTACCTGGCGCCCGGAAGAAGTCTTTGTTGAGGAACATGCCACTTTTCACTGGAATGTGAAGAATGCCGAAATCTGCTTTAATACCGGAGGGCCGATAGACGATGAAACTGGCGTTGAATTTCCTCCTTCGGGTAAGATTGTTCATGGTTCTACCGATCGAATTAAAACGGTAAAAGTAAGCTGGTACTGTGAAGATAAATACGGCAACCGTTTGCCGGAAAGCAGCGATGAATTTCTTACCGCGCAAGTTAATTTTATCGTGGGAGGGGCGCTAACGGATATTCCGGGCACTATAGATATCAGCTGGCAACCTGGTAGTATTAAATATGGCCAAACCGCCATATTGAAACGTGTTGCCGATGAAGTCAGGTACTGTGAGCGGGCGAATATCCCGGGAGGTCTTATCTCCCCGCGCTATAATGGCAATGGCTCTACGACCACCCCCGCATTTTATCCGCCTGAAACCAGCTATAAAGAGCAATGGTTTTGCCAGGGGCGTGACGGTAACCGCATTCCTGAAATTGAAGGCAGTTATCTTGAGCCGGTGTTAACCGTTGAAAAGCTTGACGCACCGCAGAATCTGCAAGTGACTACCGGAGAAAATGGGGCACAGCTGCTTTCCTGGCAGGGCGTGGATCATGCCCTGGGCTATCGTATCGAAGAGCGCTTAAATGGCGGCAGCTGGACACTGGCAGCGGATAATATCACATCGACTTCTTATAGCTTGCCTGACCGTTCCGACAGCAACTATGAATTTAGGGTCGTGGGCTGCGTTACTGACCCGGGAAATGGAGCCTCTTATTGTGATGGCGCCGGGCATTGGAGCGATACTGTCAGCCAGAAAATGGTAACCCTGCAATTTGAATGGCAGCCTGCGGTGATCAAGGTAGGCGAAAAAGCGGCTTTTTACTGGAATATTTCGAATGCGCAAACTTGCTATGCCGAAACTCATGGTGAAGGCGCATCGCTGGAACGTGAACCGCAAGGTATGACTGCTGAATTTCTTTACCAGGAAGCCGGAGTGTATGTTACCCAGTGGTGGTGCCGGGATCAAAACGGCAACCGTTATCCTGAGGATGAAAGCCAGTTTCTTGAAGCGACCAGAACCGTGTTGCCACTGAATAATGTATTAATCAAGACGAAGTTAATTGGGAAGCCGGTAGTGCATTAAGAATAACTGGCGTAAGTCAGGGAATATTTGAGGAAAGACATAAACCGGAGTGAAACATATAATCATCACTCCGGGATCTTTGACTTATTCTGTTTTATTTGGCAAAAACCTTCACCACAAACCGGGTGATGTATTAAGCTCATAAAAATCTTGAGTGTAGTAACCCGAGCGGCATTCACCTGTAGTAAGAGGCATTATAATTAGATTGGACTCTTGCTTCTCCATATAACTCCCCCTAGAAAAATATAAGTCGTTATTAAAATCGTGGGAGGTAAATACCTCAATTGGATTGGTATTAGATGCCAGCAAAGCCGTGCCTTGGCAACCTGGCTCGGTGAAATAAATATGAGGTGCCTTAGGTTGATTGATATCCGGCATGATCAAGTCGGTTATCTCCTTCATTAGCAAGATAGGCGATACTGCTTTTTCTGTATCATCCCTGAAAAAAGCAATCGACCCCAATTGAGTTACTTCATCGCTTTTATATAAATAAAACTGGTTGCCACTGTCGGCGGTTTTACCGGCATAGCTGCCCAAGGTCAGGGTGTCGGTTAATAATGTATGATCCTGCTAGCCGTCGCTGCAGCTGAGCACGTCCGGTGATTGCCTGTTGATTTTCAGCGGCTGGGGGCTGCCTTTTGGGTTAAGTATCGTTACTTCCGCGCTGTGAATAGCGCGGGTATGTGTTTTTAGTTTAAGTTTTTTTCTTAAGCAAGGCCACTGTGGTGTCGCGGGAAACATTGGCCTGGGCCAGCAGGGCGGTCAGGCGGCTGCCAAAATCTCCCTGCTGTAACGCCTGGCCGACTTGCTGCTCTACCGAGCTGATATCGACACTGGGCATGGCTGTTTGTGCGTCCTGGTTGATTTGTCCGATAAAATGACGCACCTGGGCGATGGTATTTTTGGTCTTGGTTTTGAGCTGTTTCACCGCGCTGAGGATTTCATCCGGCTGGTCGTTTTCTATGATTTTTGCCAGTTCGCTTAAGTCGCTGCCCTGAGGTTGTAATTTTACCGGTACCGGGTTGCCCGCCGGGATCCTGATGCCTTCACCGGAAAATAATACCGGCTCTTCCAGCATACGCTGCTGCTCAGCCGGCAAGCTTAACACCAGTTTTTGTCCGGTGGTGGTATGGGCGGAGATTTTTAACGGCGACAGTGCCCGGTTAATATTGTCGAGCATTTCTTTAGGCTGGCCATAAGCGGGTAAATGAAAACTGACGGACTTGCCGGCGGCAGGGATCACCAGGTTAACGGTTTCCGCTGCTTTTGGCGTCAACAGGTCGATATTTCCCAGCTGATATTCTTTTTGCTCTCCCTGGGGATTGAGTAATTTCGGCTGCAAGCTGCCACTGAGGTTATGACTGACTTTGGCTTCAAGCTGGCGGATTTGATCGGCGGTTTGCTGGGGATGGCGGACATTGGTTTTGCTGGTTTGGCCGACATTGAGCAGTCCCCGGTAGACCTGGGTCAGGCTGCGCTCTGCGCCCTGGGCCTGGCTGTGTTTATGTTGTAACTGGCCGATCGTTGACCACATTTGAAAGCGGTTGGTATCAACCTTGGCCAGTGTTGATCTGGTTCCCGCCCTGGCTTGGCTGTCTTTGTTGTTGACCTGACTTAGGGCGGCGGCTTTATTGTTTGCCGTCGGCAGTATGTTGCTACCTGCTCTTTCCTTGGTACCTGTCAGGTTAAGTTGCTGTAATAACTTCATAATTAGAGCTGATCAAACAGGTTAAGCTGGTTGACCTTGATATAAACCTGCTGGGTGGCCTGCAATGCCAGCTCCGCCTGGGTCAGCTGCATCGAGGCCTGGCCGTAATCCAGGGATTCCAGCTCCAGCTGCAGGGTCTGGCCGTAGAGTTCGATATCGTTATTGGTGTTTTCTACCTTGTCCAGGCTGTTGATACGGCTACCGACCTCGGTCAGCAATTTCAGGTTGCCGGTAATACTGGTATCCAGGCTGTCGAGCATGTTGCTGACATCATTGCCTACACTGCCGGTCTGGGTATTGAGGACATCGATAAAGTCATCGAGATCCTGGAAAAAATCGCCGCCGTTAAAAAAGACCTTTTCGACATCAAAATTGGAAGTGACCTGCACCCCGGAGGAAACGCTGATCTGGCGCCCCAGGTTATCGCCGTCATAGGAATAGGCCCCGGCAACCGGACCGGAAATCGGTGCGGTTTCGACTTCTGAGCCGGAAAACAGGTATTTGCCGTTACTGCCTTTGGCATTGGCGGTGTCCATTAACGCGTCTTTAAGGGATTGCATTTCTGCCGCCAGCGCCTGGCGCTCCGACAGGCCATAGGCGCCGTTACCGGCTTCCAGGGTGAGATCCCTGAGTTTAAGCAGGGTATCGGACATACTGGAGATATAGGTTTCGGCGCTGCCCAGCTGGCGGCGGGCGTTGCTGATATTGCTGTTGAACTGCTCGATATTGGCCTGTTCTTTTTTCAGCGCCATCAGCTGTACCGTGCCCAGGGCATCGTCAGAGGGTTTAAGGATTTTTTTGCCCGTGGCCATTTGCTGGCTGATGTTGGCAAAGTCTACCGCGCCCCGCTGGAAGCCGTTCATCATAAGTTGTTGTAACTGACCTGTGCTGACTCTCATGATGTTTCCTTAATACTGTGCTTTCGCTAAAAAATAAAAATTAAAAAATGCTTTCATTGCCATATGCCGGGCTAAAACATCGACAGCAGGGTATTGAATAATTGCTGCGAGGCGCTGACCACTTTGGCATTGGCCTGGTAGGATTGCTGGTACTGGATCAGCGACATCGCCTCTTCATCGAGGTTGACGGCGCTGACGCTGTCTCTTTGTGCCAGGGCGTCGTCGGCGATGCTCTTACTGGCCTGGGCTTCTGCCCCCGCCTGGCCGCTTTTGATCGCCAAAGTGCCTACCAGGGAGTTATAGGTATCGTAATGGTTGTCTTTGAGGGCGATGATCTGGGATAAGTTGCTGTTATCCCCCGGGCCTGCCCCGATTGCCCCCAGGGCAAGATCTTCCGGTTCAAAACCGGCAGAAATACTGAGGCTGCCGGCGGGATCTAACGGGTTGTAGTCAAACAGCGGTGCGCCTGCGCCGGCTATGGTATTGATGTCCTGCCCTAAGGCCAGCTGGTTATTGACATCGTCCGCCAGATCTTGCGCCAGCTGGTTTAAACTGGCTTCCGTGGTGTCGAGAATATTGCTTTCATAAGACAGAATACCGCCGAGTTCCCCGCCGATATCGCCGCTGAAGGAAAAGGGCTGTCCCGCGAGGTTGACCTGGTAGTTGTTGCCGACCCGGCTTAGGCTGGCGGCGCTCGACCCCAATACCAGCGGCTGACCGCCGGTCATGGACAGGGTGAAGGAGCCGTCATCCATACGCGCCACTTCGACATCCATCAACTTGGACAGGGAGTTGACGGTTTCATCTCTTTGGTCGAGTAGGGCGGAGACATTGGCCCCCTGGGCGGTGCCGTCGACAATTTCCTGGTTCAAGGTGGCGACCTCGACAAACAAACTGTTGGCCATTTCCAGCATGCCGTCCGCCTGTTCTTCAATTTGCACCCGCTGGATATCCAGGTTGGCGGCCAGGGAATTAAATTTTTGCGTTAACGCTTCAGCGGAAGAAATGATCAATTGCCGCGGCGCGATACTGCTGGGTTCGGCGGAAGCGGAATTAAAGGCATTGAACATATCGTCCATGCCGACCGCCAGGCTGAGATTTTCGTTGGCCAGCAGCTGCTCGGTCACGCCGAGATAATCGCTGTAGGCCTGGTTAAAGCCGTAACTGGAGTTGCTGCGCCATAAGTTATTGTTGAGATAATCGTCGGTGATCCGGTTGATGGCGGACACTTCCACCCCGGAGCCGCTGGACAGGGAATTATTGCTGTTGCTGATCAGCGCGCTGCTGACGGTTTGCTGCCGGGTATAACCGGCAACATTGCTGTTGGCGATGTTGTTACTGACAACATTTAAGGCGATTTGCGAGGCGGTTAACCCTGATAAACCATTACTCAACATACTCATAGCTTATGAGGCTCCGGATTTATTAATCTTGTTCATGGTAATAAGCGACTGACGAAACGCGTCATGGCTTACTTCCTGATTAGCGACCGTATTGGCAGCAGACTTTAATGCATCGTCGCTTTTATTTTGCTCCGGTGTCGCTGATGGGGTTATTTCCCCGGTATTTTCTGCCGGTGACAGCTGTTTCACCATAGCATCGGCGATGCCGATCGAACCTTTATTGATCATTGCCATGGTCAGCTGTCCGTCGTACATATCCCGGTACATGCGCTCCTGTTTGCTCGAGCCCAGTGATTCTTCATCGCTGAGGGCATCGCTGGCATCGCGCATGCTTTTTAACACCATCTGCAAAAACAGGGTTTCGAACTGATCTGCTGCCTGTTCCAGCCCTTCGGTTTTGTTGGTGTTTTCCTTGATACTGTTGATTGCCTTGGGATCTAAATAAAGCCCGGCGTCGGTTATTTTAGTCATTAAATAACTACCAATTTTGCTTTCAGGGATCCTGCTTGATGCAGGGATTGCTGATAATATGAGGACATTGAGTCGTCCGGTATCTTTGTCATTAAATTACCACTAGCTCGGCTTCCAGGGAGCCCGCTTCATGCAGGGACTGTAAAATGGACATCAGGTCATCCGGCGCAGCGCCTAAGCTGTTGATGGCTTTGACAATCACATCAAGCGAGGTGCCTTCGGGCCAGACAAACATGGGGTTTTCCCCCTTTTCGATATAAATCGAGGATTCCGGCGTGGTCACGGTATTGCCCTGGCCGAAGGCGTTAGGCTGGCTGACATTGCTGCTTTCGGTGATGGTCACGGTTAAATTGCCGTGGCTGACGGCGGCTTTTCTGACCTTGACATTGGCCCCCATCACCACAGTGCCGGTGCGGCTGTTAAACACCACCCTTTGTTTAGTGCGGCCGAGCTCGACTTCGATTTCTTCGAGCATGGACATAAAGGTGACCCTTTGTCTGGCATCGGTCGGCGCGGCGACCGCTATCCTGTGCTGGCCCTGGGCGCGGGCGACATCCGGGCCGAACAGGTCGTTGATGGCCACTTCGATATTGCGGGCGGTTTTAAAGTTCGGCCGCTTTAAATTGAGGATCACGTCTTTTTGTTCGATAAAGTCCGACTGGATTTCCTGCTCGATCACCGCGCCGTTGGGGATAGTGCCTGTGGTCGGGGTATTGACGGTAATGGAGGAGCCGGAATTGCCCTGGGCCTTGATGCCGCCGACTACCAGGTTGCCCTGGGCGGTCGCATAAATCTGGCCGTCTATGCCTTTTAGCGGCGTTAACAGCAAGGTGCCGCCGCGCAGGCTTTTGGCATCGCCGATGGAAGAAACGGTGACATTCACCAGCTGACCTTTACCCGCCTGGGGCATGATGTCGGCGGTTACTGTGACCGCGGCGACATTTTTCAGTTTGGGATCGGTTCTGTCGTCCAGGGTGACGCCGAATTGCTGCAGCATGTTGACCATGGACTGGCTGGTAAATTTTACCTGGTTCTTGTCGCCGGTGCCGTCCAGACCTACCACCAGGCCGTAACCCACCAGCTGGTTTTTTCTCAGTCCCTGGATATCCGTGATATCCAGTAACATACGTGCCGGTTTGGCATGGGCCACTTTTACTTGCGACAGCAGCAATAAGCCGGAGAACAGCAGGAGAAAAGCGCAGATTTTTTTCATGTTAATTTTCACTTATCAAACCTAAAAAGGGAACCAACCGCTGTTGAAGAAACGCGACAGCCAGCCCTGCTGGTTGGCTTCCGCCAGGGCGCCGCGTCCGGCATAGGTGATGCGGGCATCGGCTATGCGTTGTGAACTGATCCGGTTGGCGCGGTCAACATCTTCTACCCGGATAAGGCCGGTCAGGCGGATATATTCATCTCCCTGGTTGAGCTTGATCCATTTTTCGCCGTTGATGCGCAAAGCGCCTGTGTCCAATACCTCGGCTATGGTGACGGTAATGGCGCCGGTCAGGGTATTTTGTTGGCTGGCGCTGGAGCTGCCGTTAAAGCTGCGGTTGCTGCCAAAACCAAAGCTGCCGCTTTCATTGGTGTTGGGGAAAACGGCGCTGTAGGTGCCGCTGGTATCGCTGCTTTTGCCGATATCGGTATCGGCCCTTTTGCTGGACTGGGTTTCTTCATCTAACATCACGGTCAGGATATCGCCGACACCGTAGGCGCGCCTGTCCTGGAACATATTGAGCAAACGGGCGTTTTGCAATAAGCTGCCGTCTTTTGCCTTGGGCGCCGTAGTTGGCAGCGCCTTGGTGACCGTAGGTTGCCATTGCCTTTCCCCCGGCTGCGGCTGTGCCGGGTGATAGCTGGTGGCGCACCCGGACAGGAAAAGTACGCCGATGGTGAGAGTGAAACGTTTAGCCAGCATCAAAAACCCCTTTTATAACGCCTGGCTGATGAATTTCAGCATCTGATCCGAGGCGGAAACCACCTTGGCATTCATTTCATAGGCGCGCTGGGTGGAGATCATATCGACCATTTCTTCTACCACACTGACGTTTGAACCTTCCAGAGTTCCCTGTTTCAGCTGGCCGAGGGAGTCTTCTCCGGCCACCCCTTCAATCGGTTCGCCGGTAGAACCGGTGGCGACATACAGGTTGCTGCCGATAGCTTCCATGCCGGCGGGGTTGGCGAAATTCACTAGAGTGATCTGGCCGATTTCCTGCGGGTTGACTTCACCTGCCTGCAGGGCGCTGACGATACCGTCGCTGCCGACGGTAATGCTGACGGTATTTTCCGGGATCTGGATATTCGGCACCAGCGGCAGGCCGTCGCCGTTGACGATTTCGCCGTCTGAATTCAAATTAAACTGGCCGTTGCGGGTGTAGGCGATTTCACCGGTTAATTGCTCTACCTGAAAGAAACCTTTACCGACGATGGCCATATCCAGCTCTTGTCCGGTATTGGAAAAAGTGCCGGACGTAAAAACTTTTTGCGTGCCCAGGATACGGACACCGTTACCCACCTGGATGCCGGTGGGGACTTCATTTTGTTGATCTGCCTGGGCGCCCGGCTGGCGCTGGATGTCATAAAACAAATCGGAGAAAGCAACCCGGTCACGTTTAAAACCTGTGGTATTAACGTTGGCCAGGTTGTTGGAGATAGAGGTCATCTTGGCATCTTGTGCCGCCAAACCGGTTTTGCTGACCCATAATGCTGAGTTCATAATGATTCCTTAATTCTTAATGCTAAGCGCTACGAGCCGCTGATAAGTTTGTTGCCGCTTTGGGCCAAGGTGTCTGCTGTTTTCATCATCTTGATTTGCAATTCAAACTGGCGGTTGACCGCCATGGATGACACCAGCTCGGTGACGGCGTTGACGTTTGAGCTTTCCAAAAAGCCGGAGACCAGCTCTACTTCATCGCTGACTTGGGCCTGGGCGCCGTTTTTCAGGTAAAGCAGGCCGTCCTGGCCTTTGGTCATGGCGCTATTGTCCGGTTTGACCAAAGTGATCTGTCCCGCTTCGATTTGTGCGCCGCCCCCTAAAGGGATAACGCTGACGGTGCCGTCTCTGCCTATGGTGATCTGCTGGTATTCCGGCAATACCAACTGGCCGCCGTCGGAGAGTACCGGGTTGCCGTTGATAAACGCCAGGCCGTCGCCGTCGACCATGATATTACCCGCCCGGGTATAGGCTTCCTGGCCTGATGGCGCTTGTACCGCCAGATAACCTTCACCCTGGATGGCGACATCCAAAGTGCGGCCGGTTTCTTGTAACTGGCCGCTGGTAAAGTTGGTGCCCGCCTGCTCCGACTGGCTCATATACCGGGTTTCAAAACCATAACCGTCAACCTGATAGGCGGCGGTGCGCTCTAAGTCGGCGCGAAAGCCTGTGGTATTGACATTGGCCAGGTTATTGGCGCGTATCGTCATGGCGGTTTGTGCCTGTTTTGCTCCGGAAAGTGCGGTATATAAGAGTTCCATAGGTTTCGACCTGCTACTGCTTAATTACTTAATTAAAAAAATCGGCTTAGAATGAGCTGAATAGGACTTGCGTCATCTGCTCGGCGGCACTTATGGTCTTGGCATTGGCCTGATAGTTGCGCTGTGCCGTCATCAGGTTCACCAATTCGCCGGTTAAATCGACATTGGAACCTTCATAGGCGCCTGAGCTTAAGCTGCCCAAAGTACCGCTGTCGGGGACACCCAGCATAGGTGCGCCGGAGGCAAAGGTCTGGGTCCAGGTAGTGTTATCGCTATTGCTCAGGCCGTCGGGGTTGGCAAAGTCTGCCAGGATCACTTTACCCTGTAGCATATCCTGACCATTGGTATAAACGCCGTAAACCGAGCCGTCGTCATCCACGCGGATATTTTTCAGTTCACCGGCGCCGTAGCCGTCGGTTTCGTTGCGGCTTAAGCTAAAATCGGCGTTGTTCTGGGTCATATCCGTCAGAGAAAGATCAATGGCCAGGTTGTTGGCACCATTGGAGACGGTATGGCTAAGGTTTACCGCTGCTGCCGGAGTTAGCAGGTTGCCGCTGGCATCAAAAGTTAATGACTGGGTCGGGGTAGTACCGGCCGCCGTGCCGTCAACAAAATAATGGGCGTCCCAGGTGCTGGTACCGGTTTTAACAAAGTATTGGGTCAGGACGTGCTCTGTACCCAAGGAATCATAAACCGTGCTGGACTGGGAATAGTTATACATATCCGGTTGAATACTGGCAGGGTTCCAGGCGGTTGCCGGTATCGCCGAATCGGCTTTTAAGTTGGCGGCAAAATTGACTATGCTCGATTCGCTGGCCTGCAAAGTGCCGGTTGCCACCTGCAGATCTGTGACCACACCGTCGAGTAAAGCGCCTGTGCTGTCTACCGGGTAGCCCTGCAATTTGGCGCCGCTGTTGCTGACAATATAGTTGCTGGCGTCGCGGTTAAAAGTACCGGCACGGGTATAGGCGGTTTCACCGTTGTTGTTCAATACGAAGAAACCGCGGCCGCTGATGGCCATATCCATGGAGCGGCCGGTATTGATCACTGAACCGTCGCGGTCAAAGTTGCTGGACACATCCGCCACTTCAACACCACCGGGTAAGCCGCCGCTGTAGATGGCAGAAAATTCCGCCCGGCCAGATTTAAAGCCGGAAGTATCCACGTTGGCGATATTTTGTGAGATCACGTTCAGCTGTTCATTGGTGGAGCGAAGTCCTGATAAACCTATACTAAAAGACATGGCGGTTCCTTAACTGTTATTCTGGCTAAATTCTGAGACAGAGAACAGGGAAACACTCCCCATTCCGGTAAGTGCAAGCTGGATATCGCCGCCGCTGGACGGCAGGCTGACTTTTTCCACGTTGCGCTGTAGCCAGGGGGTCTGGCTGCTGATGTTTTCTCCGTTATGTACTTCAACTTCAAAGACATAAGAGTTTTCATCAAGTTCATCGAGTTCAAAGGCGATCTCGCCCTGACTGACGTACTGCCAGTCATGCTCCTGGATCACCTGGCCGTTTAAATCTTTGACTGTTAGTACGACCTTGTCGGCACTGCCGTCGAGTTTGATCACCCCCTGGGGTTTTTCCCCCTGCTGCGCCGCAAGCGATGAAGCCGGTACCAGAACGTCTTTGCCGATCAGCGAAGTACTTTGCAGCACCTGCTGGGTGTACATTAAATCAGCCTGTTCCGTCTGGCCGCTGCGCAGATATTCTATGCCTTCCACCATGGAAAATTCCGCCAGCTGGCTGACATATTCGGTACCGTCGAGGGGATTTAGCGGATCCTGGTTTTGTATCTGGGCAACCATCATTTCCAGGAATTCGTTTTTTAAACCGAAAGCCGAGTTGGTGCTGGTACCTGAAGTCAGGCCAGAGGCGCTGCTGCTGACACTGGAGATCTCTGACATGTTGTTATCCTTTTCCTAAGCGTAATAAACTTTGCTGCATGCTGTTGACCCGGCGCATCACTTCCACCGAGCCCTCGAAACTGCGTGAAGCCGACATCATATCTGCCATTTCATCCACGGCATTAACGTTGGAGTAATAGACATAACCGTTTTCATCGGCCAGGCTGTTTTGCGGCTCATAGCGGCGTTCGATGGCCTGCTGCGACTGGGTTACCCCCAGCATTTGTACGCTGGCGCCGGTGACCTGCATTTCTTCCTGGCTGGTTTGGTAAATCGAGGAGAATACCGGCTTTAACGCGCGGTAGGCTTCCTGTTCGCTGCCGGCGGCGGCATCGGCATTGGCCAGGTTGGAGGCTACGGTATTTAACCTCAGTGTCTGGCTGCGCATGGCACTGCCGGCAATTTCATAGATATTGTTAAATGACATAATTAGCGTCCGTCTATTACTTTTTGTAGACCCTGTATTCTCATGTTCAGGAAGGTAAGGCTGCTCTGAAAATCCATGGCATTGTTATTAAACTTGCTTTGTTCCACGCCCATTTCTGCGGTATTGCCGTCCAGCGCAGGCTGGTAAGGCACGCGATACTGGGCTTCCATGGACAATTGCGGTATAAAGCCAGCGCCTGAGTTGTTGAACTGTGACTCGACATCCGCCATCGCGGCTTTAAAGTCATAATCCCGGGCCAGATAACCCGGGGTATCAACATTGGCTAAGTTGCTGGCGAGAATTTCGCTGCGCTGCACTCTTGCTTGTAAGGCATAGGGATGAATGCCCAAGGCTTTATCAAAATTTATCGCCATTACCTGAAAAGTCCTGTGGTTCTGTTATCATAACTCTGCACTTAGGTATCAAAAGCTGTGCCACTAATTAAAGGTTTTGTATTTCAATGGTTTACTTTGTTTTTAGCAAAAAAGGGAAAGCGGAAGCGGAAGGTGTTTTTCCGCAGGGGAAGCGGTGCTTTTGTATGCGGAAACAATATTTTTCCCCAGGTTTGTTACTGATAATACTTTTATTTATCTCGGGTTTTGTCCGGGCGGGAGAATTTGAGCAGCAAGTAAAAAATGATCTGCAAATTTATGCAGAGCAGATGGCATGGCCGGCATATCGGGATGAGATTAATACCTGGCTGCCGGGGAAAGCCAAACAGTTGCCGGCCTGTGAGCAGCCGGTTCAATTTGATTTGGCCAATCAGAGCAGGCCGCCGCTCGGGCGGGTGCATTATCTGATCTCCTGTGCCAGTCCTAAATGGCAGATCAGGGCGCAGGCAAAAATTAAAGTATGGTTGGATGTCTGGCATGCGAGAAAGGATATCGCCGTTGATCAGGTGATCACCGGCGGTGATGTCTATCTGAAAAATATCGAAATCAGCCGCTTAAACCGGGCGTTTTTTACCGCCGGGCAAAAAGTAGAAAACAAACGCAGTATCAGGCGGATACGTGCAGGTAAGATCATTAACGGCGGGCAGTTAAAAAATATCTACCTGGTGAAGAAAGGTGAAGAAGTGCTGATCCGGGCGCAACAGGGAAACTTTATCGCCACCATGAAAGGCGCGGCGCTGGAAAATGGTATGTTAGGGGAGAGAATCAAGGTAGAAAATACTTCCTCGAAAAAGAAAATACAGGCGCGGGTGACTGAAAGCGGCATAGTGGAAACGATTTTTTAATGGACTCTAGCTAGCCGTTCAGTTTTTTCTGTGACTAATCCGCCCGGAGCTGCGTTAATAATCGTTTTTCAAAACCGCTTATACGCTTATTAAACCGCTTATCATAAATTTTGACTGTTAGCTTTTTCTGCTTGATAACCTTTTGTTAATTTAAATAACTAAGGATTAATCATGACTTATCAAGCTAGTGGTAACCGTTTGGAGGCCAGACTACCTTCGCAGGTATTTTTCCGCGCCAACCGGCATCAAATTATTAATATTAATTTTATCAGCAGCATTGCCACTAACGTCGATGCCAGCATTGAACTAACCCTTAACAATCAGACTAAGGTTGAAGTGTCCCGCAGGCAAAGTTCGGCCTTTAAAAAATTATGGAGTTTGTAGATTTGCGCTTTAAACGGTTTTTTGAAGTGTAGCTATCACGCGGAGAGTTTTGTGCTCTTTTACCAGGGACAGAGTTTTGTGTGGCACCTTAAAAAGGGCGCCGATTTGACGCCCATTATATGGTAACGCTTAATCAGCCGGGTTATACCCAACCAGTAGTGTCGTAACCTAAGCCGTCTGAACCGGCAATAAACTCAACCACGTTGTTGCCACCGAGGAAGAAGTCTTCGATGATTGCACCCGTGTCTATGCTGCCGTCGGCGGCATCGGCTTTCGAGGTCACATAGAGGTCGTCGCCAATGCGGTAGATGGCCAGTTCAGCCGCGGTAATATCTTGCATTACCAGGGTGTCGTTGCCGCCGCCGTAGCCGGTTTGGCCTGTCGGGGATTTGTCGTCGTTGATAGTGTCGAAGCCACTGTAACCTGCAGACGAATAGTAAACATCATCTCCGGTTGCGCCCCATAAACGGTCATTGCCGTTTTGGCCGACAAGACGGTCAGCGCCGTCGCCACCTAACAGCAGGTCATCGCCGTCACCGCCAAAAAGGGTGTCGTCGCCTGACTGGCCGAGCAGGGTGTCGTTATTGCCCATACCCCAAAGGGTATCGTTACCTGAGCCGCCGTCAATAAAATCTACATAACCATTACCCTGAATCTGATCATTGCCACCAAGTCCGCTGATGGAATTTGCAGTTTCACTCCCGGTAGGGACTAAAGTTGAGATGTAGGTATCGTCTCCGTTAGTCAATTGTGCAGATGCCATTTAATACTCCTTAATTAAATTGTTTTTATTTGGCCCTATACAGATGTGGAGTTCATGGTAAGCCTGGCTATCATGACAACTTCCCAATAATCTGTATAGCCGACAGCAAGTTAGCACTGTATTTTTTTATTGGCAAGAGAAATGCTGTGTATTTTTTATGAGCAAAATATTTATTGATCATGATCAACTTGTGTTCTTTAGCATCCTCCCCGGAAAAATTAGTATGAGATAATTCTTTTATTTGTAATTCAAAATATTACTGCTAGCATGGGCTGCTGATTTTTCTCGGGTGTTAGCAGCAAGCAAGAGTTCAAGTCATTACCGCAATAGAAAAAAGGAGTATCTATGCGTAAACCGTCTGATTTAATCCTGGCATTTAGGCAGTGCCGCAAAAGTTTCCTCGCTATTGGTTTGTTCAGCTGCGGCATTAATATTTTGATGCTGGTGCCGGCTTTTTACATGCTGCAGGTGTATGACCGCGTGGTGACCAGCGGCAGCGGCTCGACCTTGCTGATGCTGACCCTGGTGATGTTGTTTTTGCTGGCCGGCATGGGGCTACTGGACTGGCTGCGCAGCGTGATTTTGGTCAAAGTCAGTGTGAAAATAGGCTTATTGCTGAACCAGAGGATTTTTGACGGCGCCTTCAAGCAAACGTTACTCGACGGTAAGGTACAGAATCATTTGCAGCCGATGCAGGATCTGACCGGCTTACGCCAGTTCCTGTCCGGCAACGGGGTAACCTCCTTTTTTGATGCTCCCTGGGTACCGATTTATCTGGCGGTGATGTTTTTTATCCATCCGGTTTTTGGCTGGATAGGTTTATTTGCTGCTGTGATCATGGTGATCTTTGCCCTGCTTAACGAGCATTTCAATAAGGGCGTACAGCTTGAGGCGAGTCATCATAACGCCCAGGCGGTGAACTATACCATGGCCAGTTTGCGTAATGCCGAAGTGGTCCAGGCCATGGGCATGCTGGCAAATATCCGCCGCCGCTGGCAGTTATATGCCAGCAAAGCCTTATATTATCAGGATATCAACGGCAGCCGTTCGGCGTTTTTTGTCTCCCTTTCCAAAACCGTGCGCTTTATCCTGCAGTCAGCGATTTTAGGCGCCGGCGCCTTGCTGGTGATCCAACAGGAGATGACTCCCGGTTTGATGATAGGCGGTTCGCTGCTGCTGGGCAGGGCGCTGGCGCCTATCGATCAGCTGATCAATACCTGGAAACAATTTATCAATGCCCGCAACCAATATCAGCGCCTGAACCAATTGCTGCATGAGCTGCCGGTGGAAGCGGAAAAGACTCCTTTGCCTGTGCCTGAAGGCCGGATAACGGTTGAGCGCCTGGTGGTGGCAGCCCCCGGGAGTAAAGCGCCGATTTTAAAGGGATTGAATTTTAGTCTTAAGCCGGGGGAGATCCTGGGGCTTATCGGTCCGAGCGCAGCCGGAAAATCGACCCTGGCGCGGGTATTACTCGGCATATGGCCGGCCTCTAACGGTAAGGTCAGGCTGGACGGCGCCGATATTTTTTTAAGGCCGGCGGATGAGCTCGGCCGCCATATCGGCTATCTGCCCCAGGATGTTGAGTTATTTGAAGGCACCATTGCCGAGAATATTGCCCGTTTTAACCATGTGGATGCCGAGGCCGTTCATCTGGCTGCCCGGCAGGCGGGGGTGCATGATATGATTTTGCGCCTGCCCCAGGGGTATGATACGCAAATCGGCAGCGGCGGCAGCTTCTTATCCGGGGGGCAAAGGCAGCGCATCGGTCTGGCCCGTGCCCTTTACGGCCAGCCGACACTGGTGGTGCTGGACGAGCCGAATGCCAGCCTGGATGAACAGGGGGAAGCCGCCCTGGAAAAAGCCATCCAGATCTTAAAAGCCAATAAAACCACAGTGATCATTATTTCCCACCGCAAGCATGTGTTTACCTGTGTCGATACGTTATTTGTGATGAATGCCGGGGTGATTTCACTCGGGGGACCCAGGGAGCAGGTGCTGGCAAAATTAAACTCTGTGCCTATGCCAACGAAAACGCCGGCGCCGTCAGGCCCTGCGCCCGCGGCTCCTGTTTCGGCCAAGATCAATAAGGCGATATAAAGTCCGATGAAAGTCATTTCTTACCTGAAAAATTTAATTAATGCTGCTCCCGAGTCACCCGCCGGAGAGAGCGGACATGAACTGGATATTGATGCGACCCGGTATCATAAACTGGGATATACCTTTATTGCGGTGATCTTTGCCGGTTTTGGCGGCTGGTCTGCTTTTGCCCCCCTCGACAGTGCGGTGATTGCGCCGGCAACGGTAACGGTAGAGTCTTTTAAGAAG
Organism: Thalassomonas sp. RHCl1; assembly: GCF_947387555.1. GTDB lineage: Bacteria > Pseudomonadota > Gammaproteobacteria > Enterobacterales > Alteromonadaceae > Thalassomonas. The sequence continues at coordinate 99,048 of NZ_CANDNZ010000011.1, read as the reverse complement.
CAGGTACAGCATCTTGAAGGCGGTATAGTAGAAAAGATTTATGCCCGCGAAGGGGAGTTTGTGCAGGCGTCTCAGTTGCTGCTGGAATTGGATGATACCCAGATCAAAGTGCAGATGCAGCTGCTGGAAGGGGAGTTGCTGACTCTGGGGGCCCAGCAGGCTCGTTTGCTTGCCGAGCGGGACAATCTGGCGGAAATTGTCTTTGATAAGTCGCATGATGCTGACCCTAGGATCGGAAAAATACGTAAGGGACAGCAGCATATTTTTGCTACCCGCTTAAGTGTAAAAAACGGTGAAGAAGAGATCCTGCGCCATAAAATTAAACAGTTAACTGCTTCGGTTGAAGGGCTTCACGGTCTGATTGCCAGCAAGAACAAAAGGATCCGTTCTTATGAGGCAGAGCTGACAGATCTACGAAAGTTAATGCAGCAGGGCTATGCCAATAAGGCACAAATTCGCCAGCTGGAACGGGAGCAGGCGGAGCTGGAAGGGGAAGTTGCCGAGCACAGTTCGCAGATTGCCGGTATTGAAATCCAGGTGGGGGAAACCCGGCTGGAGATTTTACAGCTGACGAAAAATTTTCAGACGGAAACCGCCGATCAGCTGGATCAGGTGCACCAGCTGCTGCTGGATAAGCAGGAGCGTTTGCGCTCGCAGCAAGACATACTGGCACGGACCCGTATTTATGCCCCGGTGGCGGGCAAGGTGTTAGGTTTGTCGGTGCATACCCTGGGGGGGGTGATCAAACCGGGGGCGACGATTTTGGAAGTGGTGCCGCAGGCCGATAACCTGGTGCTGGACGCCCAGGTATCGCCGGCGGATATCAGCCGCCTTGAACTGGCACAGGCGGTGGAATTAAGGTTCAACACTTTTAAGAAGGCGGCCACAGTGATCGCCTACGGTGAAGTGGTCAATATTTCCGCCGACAGCCTGGTGAATGAAGAAGCGGAGCGGGCCTATTATCTTGCCAGGGTGGCCCTAACCAGGGAAAGCGCCGACGAGCTTGCAAGAGAGGGCAAGATCCTATTGCCCGGTATGCCGGCGGAAGTGCTGATCAAGACCGGACAGCAAACCTTTCTCGATTATATCCTGCAACCGGTAACCGATATGCTGGCCCGCTCTTTTATCGAAGAATAAAAGACGCGGTATAGTCTGTTTTTGCCGGTTAAAGCGGCAAGACAGGTAAAAACTTGCCGGGAGAGGGCTTCCGGTTTATGGCTATGCCAGCGTTTATAGGGCTTTTTTCCGGTATAAGGCGTCAAATTTACTGCTGAAACGCCATGGTATGTCTCTTGCTTAGTTTTAGTGAGAATAAGTCAATAAATAGAGCTAGTTAAGCTTAATCAAGACTTGTTAACAGCGAAACAGCAAGGAAGAAGACAATGACATCAATCAATTCAATGAATTCAGGCCCGGGCGCCATTCACTATCGTCAAACAAATGTCGTCGGCGTTAAATCTGTAGAAAACAAAAACAATGAATTTCAGTCGGTTGCCCCGGTGCCAGCCATCGAACAGCAAAAGCAGTCCGGCGTATCTTTGTCGCAAGCAGGAGCCGTAAACCTGGCTTATCAAATGGGGCCGCTGCAGGAGTTGCCTGAGTCCGTTAAAGCCGGGATGTTGACCAGGGAAGATACCAAGGAAACACTGGAAAGCATTGAGCAGGACAGGCTTGCCTATGAAGCCAGCGGCCAGCTGCAGGAAACCAAAGCCCTGGTTTGGGTGAACGGCGAAATGGTCGCCATGTACGATCAGCAGGGACAGAGCACCTCCAGGAATTTTATTGCCGGCGATATCAAACAGGCCAATGGTGATCTCAATGCCCTGATGGATCTGCTGAAAGAAAAATACGGCAGCGATGTGTCGATAGAAACCTTTGCCCCGGGCACGGGCCCTACCAATGCCGAAGCCTTTGAATTGTTTAACGGCGCCAGTTACAGCGACTTTATCAATTCGGAAATCGGCGGCAGAAAGGCGGCGCTGGCCAACGAACAAATGCTCAGTATGCAAAGGGATGATGCGGAGCAAAAACGCCGTATTTTATACGAGCAGGTGCCGCAAACCGCTGTCTTTAAAGTGGGCGGCAGTATAGTCGGCAGCCTTAATGAAAAGGGCTTTGTCGATATTAATGCCAATATTCTCGAACAGGCGGATGCCAGGGGCATAGACAGAGAAGCTTTGCAGGCTTTTTACAGTTACGATGAGATGAGTAATACCGACAGCGACAAGATGCAAGCCATGCTGGAAGATATTTTTGGCGGCGATATTGAAGTGCAGCAATTTAGCGGCAGCGATATGCCGTCATTGGGCGCTGTCCGCAATGACGCCAAGGCCGGGGTGTTACCCTTATAAAGGGGGCAGGCTTGCCGGTAGAAAATTAAACATTTTTGGTTTTTTGAAAAAATCTATTTAAGTTTTGTTAAACTGGGGTCGCTTTATCCAATTAACAGCATTACATAGAAAGCCCCTGAATGATGAAAATAGTCAATAACCCGCTGGTAAGTGCGGGTTTAAACAGCCAAACAAGCAAGCCAGTCGGTAAAGAGAGTAAAGAAAGCGCCCCAGTGCCCGAGAGGACGACTAAGGTGGATAACTTCCTGGATATCAACAATCAACTGGCTTCGTCATCCGATGTCGATATGGAAAAAGTGAACCAGGTACGCGAGCTGATCGCCGAGGGTAATCTGACCTTAGACGTGGATGTGCTCAGCGACGCCATTTTGGAAATGCACAGACGATGAATAATGTTCAACAGGGACTTAGAGCACTGGTCAATGGTATCAAGCAGGATATCATTTACTACACCCGCTTTCAGGCCCTGTTAAAAGAACAACAGGTTGCCATGCAGCGCCACGACAGTGAAAAACTGGTCAAGGTGAACCAGCGCCATGAAAAGCTGTATCAGCTGATTTTAGCCCAGGCAAAAAAACGTAAGGCCATCTTGCTGAAATTCGGCGTGACGGCGGATAACGCGGGCATAGAAACTGTGTTTAACAGCTTAAACCATGTCTCCAAAGGCCGGGTTTACGAGTTGTGGCAACAGCTGGAGCAACTGACCCGGGATTGCCAGCAGCAAAATGAGATCAACGGCCGTTTACTGGCTGCCCAACACGAATTACTCAATAAACTCATTCATCCGCAAGACAGCGGCGAATATGCGCCTGCTGCACTTTAAACCAGCAGAAATATCGTTACGTTAATATTTCTGCTGCTTCCTGAAAATTCCCTTATTTTGGCATTTAAGCCGGGATCTGTAATTGTTTTTCCAGATGCTGTTTGATAAAGAGATTTGCCTGCCAGATATCCGTCAGTGTTTGTTCACTGTGGGGTTTGACATGGGCATAAGGAAACGGGCCGAATTCCGGGGTGATGGTCAGCTCTTTTTCTTCGCGCTCAGCGGCATTGTTGACGACCGACTGCCATAGGCGGGTATGGTTATCCAGATGTCCCTGCCAGCAGGCATCTTGCGGATCGGTAACTTGCGGTCCTTCCTCATAACCGACCCTGGCATGAACATGAAAGGCGCTTTTTAACAGGGCAGCTACCCGGGCTTGCTGATCGCTTAAGTCAGACTCGTGTACCACCATCCAGTGGCTGATATCCAGGTTCAGTTTCAGCTGGGGCAATTCGTTTAAAATCGCTTCCGTGGTCAGGGTATTGAAGGTGGGCCTGAACCTGTGGGTTTCATGGGTGATGTTAATACCGTGTTCCTGCTCAAGCTCTAATGCCCGGCTGAATATTTTCAGGTTATCGCTCAGTGAAAAAATATCCCGGCCGGTGTGGCAGTTGATAAATTTGGGATTAAAGGCCATGGCTTGCTCTACCTGGCGCTCAAGGCTTTCCTGGTGCTGCTGTGGGGTATCCCCGTCAGTGCCTATGCCGGTGATGATGGCTAAGTCATGCTCCTGGTGGGCTTTAAGGGTAGCGGCGCAGCCGATGGGATAAAAAGGCAAAAATAATTCCGTTCCCTGATAACCTTCCTGCTTCACCTTGGCTAATAAGCCGTTTAACTCTTGCTCGTTGTTGCACTGGGCTTCCCAGAATGATTTATGAAACGATAACTGCACGCTTATGATCCTGCCTGATAAAAAAGCCGCTAAGCTTACCCCAAGTTGACGGATAGTGATATTCCAAATAGTAATATCTTTTTTGAAAGATATTCAATTTACCCACATTACGCTCAGGGGTATAGTTTGCTTATTAACCGCCATAATCAATGATGGCTCCCTTCTTTTTCACAGCAGAGTAAGTATGTTAAGCAGCGAACAAATTCAGCAGTACCGGCAGCAAGGTTTTGTGGTATTGGATCAGGTTATCCCGCAGGTCATGTTGGAGCAGGTAAAAGCCCGTGCCGCCTTGCTGGTAGAGCAATGGGTGGAAGACAGTCCGTCACACACCTTTACCACCAAAGACAATAACCGCAGCGGCGATGATTACTTTCTGGAGTCGGCAGAAAAAATACGCTGCTTTTTTGAAGAAGAAGCTTTCGGCGAAGACGGTAAGCTAGTGCAGGATCGCAGCTTGTGTATCAATAAAATCGGTCACGCCCTGCATGAATTAGATCCGGTTTTTTCTGAGTTCAGCCACCAGGCCATGCTGGGGCAGATCGCTCAAGACATCGGCATGCAGCAGCCGGAAATTCGCCAGTCCATGTATATTTTCAAGCAGCCGAGGATCGGCGGTGAAGTCAACTGGCACCAGGATGCGACCTTTTTCTATACCACGCCGCAAAGCGTGGTGACTTACTGGTTTGCCATTGAAGATGCGACGTTGGAAAACGGCTGTTTATGGGTTGAGCCGGAAGGACACTTAGGACCGCTACGTGAGCGTTTTAACCTCGATGGCCGAACCACGACTATGTTACCTTTGGATGAAACCCCGTGGCCGAAAGAAAATGGCCAGTCGGTGGAAGTGAAAGCCGGTAGTATCGTGGTGTTTCAGGGCACTTTACCTCACTACAGCGCACCGAATCGTTCCAGTAAGTCTCGCCAGGCGTACACTTTACACGTGACCGATGGCGCATGTGAATATGCTAAAGAGAATTGGCTGCAAAGCCGGGAGTTGCCGCTCAGGGGTTTTGACCTTAAGTAAACACAGAATTTATTTTCTTTTTTGAGCGCTTTGGTTTTAAAGGATAACTCGTGTACGCCTCCCAACCAAGCCTCGCCGGTGAATCCCGCCAGGCGCTCATTTTTCTTCTTTACTCCCTGAAAGCTGTGCTTAATCGGCCTGTGAAACAGCTAATTCATCTTTAGTGTTAATACTTTGTGCAGCCTGGATAATCTGATTTTTTAACCATAAATGCGCGGGGTCGAGATCGCTGCGCTGATGCCAGATCAGGGAATACACCACAGGCAAAGACGGACAGGGCATAGGTAGCTGTCGCAGTGGTTTGTGGCTGAGGGCGAATTTGGCCCAGGTCGAAGAGGTGGTAAACACCAGATCGGAGCGGCTGCATAAACTGCCGGCGGTGTTAAAATCGGGTACGTTGATGGCAATGTCACGCTGCAAGCCTTGTTTGGCCAGGTTTTTATCAAATACCGGCTGACCGAGTTCATTATCGCGCACATGGATATGGCGGCAGCCCAGGTAGGCGTCCTGATCCCAGGGCTGGGATAAAGCGGGATGATTTTCCTGTACCAGGCACACCAGTTCATCCCGATATAATTCCCTGATATTTAACAGGTTACCTAGATTTGGTGTCTGGCCGATATCGTGGGGCAGGATGACAAAATCCAGCTGGCCCTGGTTGAGTTGTTCCAGGCTGATATTGTCTTTAAACCAGGTATTTAATTTCATACCTGGCGCTTTGCTCAGCACTTTGCTGATAAAGGCGCCGGCGATAAATTCAAAGGCGCTTTCCTGCATCGACAAGCGGATACAGCCCTGGTAGGAGCTGAGATCAAATTCTTCCGGGGAAAACAGCTGGCTCATGGCCGACAGCGCCGAGGTTAATTTCGGCTCCAGCGCCAGGGCATAGGCGGTGGGAATGAGTCCCCGGGCTGAGCGGTGAAATAAGGGGTCATTAAATAAATGGCGCAACTGGGCGAGGTTCTTGCTGACAGACGACTGGCTGAGGTTAAGCTGGTTGGCTGCTGCCGAGGCATTACGCTCCTTTAGCAAGACCTGCAGGGTCACCAGTAAATTGATATTAACACGGGACAGTTGTGAGGATTCCAAAGCTAGCCTTTCACCTGGGTTGCCAAAAGATAAGTCAATTTTTTCTTTGCTTACTTGTGGTCGATAAAAAGCCGAAAAGCAAAGGATTAGGCCGAGTTTAGCGATTATTGACTGTCCGTACAAATCTATTGCCTGGTTTAAACATTAGCGCTTGGTGTTAAGCTGTGCGAAACTGCCCGGCTGTGTTCGATTAAAATAAAGGCTGCGTCTACCCGGGTATGGGTATAGCGTCAGCGCAAAATAAAGAATAAGAGTTGAGAAGTTTTATGGAATTTCCCATGGGAATTTTAGGGATAGTGACCCTGATCACTTTGGCGGTATTAATGTCCAATAACCGCCAGGCCATTAATGTGCGCACTGTCAGTTGGGCGTTTTTTTTACAGGCGGGCTTTGCCGCTTTTGTGCTTTACCTGCCGTTTGGCCAGGCGGCATTAAGCAGTATTTCTGCCGGGGTGCAGTGGGTGATCGACAGCGGCCAGCACGGCGTGGATTTTATTTTTGGCGCCCTGGTGGGGGAGAAAATGTTTGAGGTATTCGGCAGCAGCGGATTTATTTTTGCCCTGCGGGTGCTGCCGATCATTATTTTCTTCTCCTCGTTAATTTCAGTGCTGTATTACTTAGGTATCATGCAGAAAATTATCCAGCTGCTCGGCGGCGGTTTGCAGAGGTTGCTCGGCATCAGCCGTCCGGAGGCAATGTCGGCCACCGCCAATATTTTTGTCGGTTTAACCGAAGCGCCGCTGGTGGTGCGTCCCTTTATTTCCCATATGAGCCAGTCCCAGTTATTTGCCGTGATGGTCGGCGGTACCGCCTCGGTGGCAGGCTCGGTATTGGTGGGTTATGCCAGTTTGGGGATCGAGCTGAAATACCTGGTGGCGGCTTCCTTTATGGCAGCGCCCGGTGGTTTGTTGATGGCAAAAATCATTATGCCGGAAACCGCTAAGCCGATTGATTCCTTGGCTGGCATTAACTGTGATGATGAAAACCAGCCGGTTAATGTTATTGATGCCGCCGCCACAGGTGCGGCTGACGGCATGAAACTCGCCTTTAATGTTGGCGGTATGTTGCTGGCTTTTATCGGCCTGATTGCGCTTATGAATGGTGCGGTGGGCGGTATTGCCTCCTGGATGGGTTTTAACGGCATTACCATAGAAATGCTGTTGGGATATCTGTTCTCGCCGCTGGCTCTGCTGATAGGTGCACCCTGGGAAGAGGCATTACAGGCAGGCAGCTTTATCGGGCAAAAATTCATGGTGAATGAATTTGTCGCTTATATTGATTTTGTTCAGGCGAAAGAGACCTTATCCGCAAACAGCCAGGTGATTATTACCTTTGCCTTGTGCGGTTTTGCCAATTTATCGGCGATTGCCATTTTATTGGGGGGGCTGGGGGCGATAGCGCCGGAACGACGTCCGGACCTTGCCCGTTTGGGATTAAAAGCCGTGATTGCCGGGTCTTTATCTAACTTGATGAGTGCCAGTCTGGCCGGGGTGTTTTTGGCGTTGTAAATATCCGCAATAATGAAATAAGGTCAGTACCTTCTTGAGTGCTGACCTTAACGGTTAGGTTCAATATCTGTTATTAACGTTATTGATTAACACATAAGAGGATTAGTAGGCTCTTCGCAGTACCAGGTCCAGGGTCTGCTAGTATAACCGCCACCCACTTGAGGTGTCATATTTTCAGGTAGTGCTTTTTTGTCGTCTGAAAGGTTTTTTAATTTTTTCTTGTTTAATTTAAGTTTCATAGACATGTCCTTGTAATTTATTGTTATTTATACAGTACGTACTAACAATTTCTCGTCCTGTGCATAAACAAATTACGTAAGGTTTTGTTCAAAATCAAACCAGAAATGTAACTGGATGTGACGTATGGCATAACATCTGTTGTTAGCTAACAAGTCTTTATGGCTTGATTGAAAATACCTGTTCAGATGTTGACAGCAACAGGGCTTAGCTGCCCCGATACTGTCAATTGTGGTTGTGGCTTTGCGAGAATATGCTGCTGGCTGGCGACATTGTTTTTTATTAGTTAATGCTATCTAAAGCCTGCCGTGCGATACGATATAACGCATTGACGGTAATAGAAAATACCCAGCGAATGAACTCAAAGGTAAGTTCGGTGACTTTTACACTGGCTTTACCGGCAAAGACCAGCATATGGCCCAGCAGGCCGGTGGCTTGTACCGCAAACTTGGCCGAGGCTTGTGCCACTTCGGTGAGTGTTCTGGCCAGCATATCGTAAAACGTCAGGCCGACGCTGAAGCTTGCCTGGGCTGCTACTGCGGCATAATAGCCGGAGTCTTTTAATAAAGTGATCAGGGCGGCGCTGATGCGTTCACTCCAGTGGGGAGAGAAAAAAGCCTGATAGCGATCTTCATATTGCAACCGCACTGCCTGGGATAATCGCTGATCGGAAATTTTTTGTAATTTGGCGAAATCATCATATGCTCCTGCGGTATTGATATAGCCTGGATTATCGCCTGCCATAGAGTGGGCATCTATGCTCATCCCAATGCCTGAGTTTAACCTGTATTCAGTACCTGCATGGGTAAATGGCCATAACGGGACGCTTGGGACAGGATCTGCGCCATGAGTGCAGCGATAAATTTTTTCGATATTGGCATTGGTTTTGATGGAAAAGCCATCCATCCCTACCCTGGGGGCACCAAAGGTATAGAGTTGAACCTCCCGACCATATTCATTTTTGGCCCAGTTGGCGGTCAGAGTAGCTAAGGCGCCTCCTAAACTATGGCCTACGCAATGCAGTACTCCTTTACGATTTTTATCCAGATATTCTTGAAATGCTGGGCGCATGGAATTAAAAGTTTTATTAAATCCAGCATGTGCCATTGCGCCATTTGAGCTGCCACTAAGACCGATATTGGCGTTGGTTAACCAATCACGTCCAGAGGTAAATTCAGTACCGCGAATGGCAATTACTTGGTGGTTTTTATATTCAGGACTTTTACCCTGTCCCATAACTGCAAAGCCAGTACTACGGTTAAATAAGTGGGAAAAAAAGCCGCCGCTGATACCTTGTACCGGGCCATTTGATAAATTAAAGTCGAAGTTGCTTCTGAGTAAGGCTGGTATGCCATTAATATTTGGTGCTGTGTTTACTGTACGAAAACGATAGGCAAAATTTGCCAATTCAGCGGCTATTTTCGGTGATAACATTGACATAATAAGTTCCCTTTATTACATGAATTAATCTTTATCTGTATGTACGTGATATACAGAGAAATCTGTATCCCAGTGACAATTTGTTACTGCGTAATGTGGTCGCTGTGGATTTTTATCATTCGTAAATTCAAAACTAACAGTTGGTGAGCTTAAATCGCAGTTCAAAGATGATAATTTACGGTTATAGGCGGCAACAGGCTTGTACCCTTCCAGACTGGAATTCCAAATGGTGTGTTTTTCATTGTTAAACTCAATGTAGATAATTTGTAGAGTATTATGTTCCACCATAAAATTACCGGGCATTTTAGAACGAATATTTACTTCTGGCAGGAAAAACCGTCCTTTTTCATCGGTTATGGCATGATCGAACCTTTCTTTCCTGTCGACATAATTCAGGTAACGTATGATTTTTTCCCCTACTAAAGGTTTACCTTGATTAAGTATCTGCCCTTTTACTTCCGGGCATAAATGCACATCATACTTTTTGAAAAATCCAAACATATCCGCCATTCCTTCTGTTGGGAATATCACAGTAAACAAGGTGAGCAGTAACAAAAACAGGCAAGTTACCAGAGGAAAGATTAGCTTTTTTTTCTTGCTATTCTTGTTGTTATTTTTACCGGTAGTAAAAGAAATGCTCATATTCATCCATGATCATGAGAAAAGTAATATTGTAATGTCTTGGTGAAATTTTAGCCAGCTGTTTGTTATGGAAATAAAATAGTTGTTTTTCTTAGGTTGCTCCGCTTAATAAATTTCAAAATCCTCATCCCATCGGCAAATGGTTCCTGCATAATGTGGTCGCTGTGGGTGTTTATCATTAGCAAATTCAAAACTAACCTTAGGGGAGGTTAAATCACAGTTTAAAGAGGATAATTTACGGTTAAAGGCGGCAATAGGTTTAAAGCCCCACATGCTGGTATTCCACAATATATATTTTTTATTGTTCTGTTCGGTATAGATAATTTGTCGAGTGTTATGCTCTACCATAAAGTTACCGGGCATTTTAGAGCGGATATTGACTTTCGGGAGGATAAAATTACCTTTATCATCAGTTTTTACGCTGTCTATGCGCTCTTTGTTGTCGACATAGGTTAGGCTGCGGATAACTTCTATTCCTGCTACTGCTTTCCCTTCTTTGAGTATTTGACCTTTTACTAGTGGGCATAAGTGCACATCATATTTTTTGAAAAATCCAAACATATCCGCCATTCCTTTGGTTAAGACAGTGATTGAGAGTATCAAGAATAAAAGCAAAGTTGTTTTTAAGGCAAATTTTAACTTGGTTTTGTGTTTGTTTTTGTTCTCAAAAAATGTGCTCATATTCATCCTTGTCTATGAGAAAATTGTGATGCCTGGATAGTAGTTTAGCTGTTTTTAGATCATTGTTTCCGGCGATTAACCCAACCGCCGGAAAGCTACTAAACCGCGCTAGTGAAAAGCGCTGAAAGGTTTAATACCGATAGCTTGGTGCAGCTCATTCGGTTTATATAATTTCTCTCCTTTGAACACCAGGGCAACCTTGCGGATATCGCTGATGTTTTCCAGCGGGTTACCTTCAAGTAAAATAAAGTCGGCGGTTTGGCCCTTAGCAATTGTACCAATGTTTTCCTGACCGGCTATCCGGGCGGAATTTACCGTGGCAATTTTTAAAACGTCTTCATTGCTGATGCCAGCTTTGGCGTAAAGTTCCAGTTCGCGGTGCAGGGTGAAACCTTCAAGGGCATCGGTACCCGGAACCAGGCGGATACCGGCGTCATGCAGCTTTTTGATCATCTTCAGCAATGCCTGGAATGAGCGTTTGTAGGCGGCTTCATTGTCGGCGTTGATATCAAGATCGGCCGAAAGAAAGCCGCGTCTGACATCGGCTGGCATATGCTCTGCTATTGCCCGGTAGCTGGGATCGATTTCTCCGGCTTTATTTAAAAACATGCCTTCGAAAATAGTTACGGTCGGGTCTACTATGACGTCTTCTTTTTTCAGCAGGGCAATAAAGTCGTTTACTTCTTTTGAGTCCAGATCCAGTTCTCCGGCCTTATCGCCTACTAAGGTAAAGCGCACCGGGGTCCGGGTGTCGGAGTCTTTGTCTGCCAGGAAGTTTAAAAATACCATATTGATATGCTGGATTTCGTCGAAGCCGTCTTTTACCGCCTGTTCCGTAGTCATAAAGGACGGGATATGGCCGCTGAGTTTCATGTTGTTTTTGTGGACTCGTTTTGCCAGCTCAGGCACCCATTCAGGATTAATGGAGCTGTAGATTTTGATCTGCTGGTAGCCGCGTTCACCATACCAGTCGATATATTCAAGCGCCTGCTGTAAATTTTCGGCAAGTTTGCCGGTAGGGGCTGAGTAGGGGCTTTGCTGGTCGATAAAGCCTGCCCGGTAGACCGTTGGGCCGATAGCGGCATTATGATTAAACAGTTTAGTGGCTTCCATCAGCTGGTCATGGTCGTTGGCCAGGTCCCTGGCGCTGGTGATACCGGCAGCAATATTTAAATAGCCCCCCTGGAGTGAAATATGGCTGTGCATATCCCATAATCCCGGCATCAGGGTATTGCCTTTGCCGTCTATGGTTCTTGTTGCCTTAATCTTAGCTTGTTTGCCGATAGCGATGATCTTGCCGTTTTCTATGGCTACCTGGGTGTCTTTGATTAATCCGGCGTCTGTTGCGGTAAAAACATTGATATTTTTGATTAAAGTGACTCCGGCAAGGTCTTCACCAAATGTTTTGGCTTGCTGGCGGAAATAATTGTCTTCGGCGGCTTCCTGCAGTGCTTTTAATTTAGCCAGGCTTTCCCCCCAGCCTTGTGGAACCATACCCATCCAGCCGAAGCTGAAGCCGAATAACTGGTAGTTATCGTCAAACCAGCCGTAAGTAGGGCTAAAGCCAAAACCTTTAATGGCCAGAAGATTGACTGTTTTTGTCTGCTCGCCAAGGGAAACCTGGGTACTGGTAATTTTTTCGAAGCTGGCAGTACCGGAAGGCAACATCTTTATTTGTTTTGTTTTGCTGGCGTCGATGGCTTTGACCAGTAGTTCATAAAAATACAGGGTGCCGCCGGCGGCACTATAAAAAGCCTTGTCCTTTACGGTTTTTGAATCGGCTTCCAGAGTATTTTGCCATTGGGCAACGTTACCCTTAAGAGTGAATTGTTCGTCGGTTTTTGCCCCCATATAGGCATGGCCGGTGACGATTTGTTTACTGATTATGCCCTGGCTGTTGAGCCAGATTTCATCCCGCAGCTTAGGGCCCCGGCCCCGGTCGTTAAATTCGAAGGTGGTGATGCTATGTTTGTCATCGATATGGATGACTTCCATCGAGCCGGACTTTTCGCCCGAGGTAAGCCAGTCGTATTTAGTCACTTGCTGCGCCTGGGACATCAGGGGCAGTATTATGAATATCAGGAAAAGAAATTGTGGTCGCATGATAGATCCATTTTATTGTTATTGCTTGAGGGCCTGCTTGCACCGGCAGTTATCTGGGGCAAATCAGGTGGCTCGGCGAGCGTTACTTGCTCATGGCGAGCAGCTTCCCATGGATCACCTTTTATTTCAATTGCTTATCTTTTAATAATTGCGGATTTTATTTTTCCTTAGATAAGCCGAGGGGTTGGCAAGTAAATCGCCTGGTGTCAGGCATAAGTTTGAAAGCTGCGGATTTCCTTGAACCTTGCTTTTGTTAATATTGTTCTGATATCTCAGGAAAAATGAGTAAAATTTGCTTGTGAAAAAGCTTAATACTTACGTTTTTTCCCGAAGATCAATTCCATATCATCCACTTCAAAGGGCTTTTCTTCTTCTTTTTCATGGGCTTCTTTTTTGAATTTGTCATAGAAGGTGTGGTTTTGCTCTTCTATCACCCCGGTAACCCCGACATTGAGAACATTAATGCTGTCAATGGCTTCGGTCACTGACTTCATTACCTCTTCGTTTTCACAGGTGAGGCCGCCGAGTATTTCAACTGCCTTATCGTTGAGGGCCTGGGCTTTGGCATATTTTTTCTGTTCAACATAACGCATAGACTGGTTTTTATAAATTTCAGCCTTTAAGCGCACGATAAGGATATCCAGTTGATGGTTTTCCACTTCAAGCTGCTCGTCGCTCAGTTTCCCTTTGGCATGCTCAACCTTTAAGGTGATCATCAACAGCATGGCCTGCTTGAGGATGCGGCCGAGTTCGTTCAGGTCTGTGGGGATGGACAAGAGGGCGTAATAATAAGGCTCCGCTTCCGTCAGGGCGCGGAAGTTTTCCAGCTTTTTTTCCATGCTGGCAATTAATCCGTGGCGCTTTTTGGTGTTTTCTAAATCTGCCAAGGCTTTTAATGCCACCAGGGCCCGCTCTAGACAGACAATGGAGCTGACGGCGGTCAGGGGTAAAATTGCCTGGCCGTTCAACAACCTTTGGGTCTTAATGACGATGGCTTTGAATTTCAGGATTTTGCGGTGGCGACTGGCCATTGATCTTTGTCGGGCGGTGCGGAAAAAATCCAGCAGGACACCTAATACAAAAATAACCAGCAATGTTACCGAAATAAGAACGTACATTTTACTTCTACCACCTAAAAATGCATAAACTGCTATGCGGCATAAGGCTATACCAGCGGCAGAATTACATTAAAACTTAAATTGATTTATTAAACAGTGAATTAAAACTGTTTATCAAAGGGGGCAGTTGTATTCTAACATAAAGGGGGTTTTGATCCATCATTTCTCGGACTCCCTGGCGCTGTTAAAGTTAACAAGTCTGTCAATTTTTACGCACACTGCAACTGGCCTGAAACCAGATTAGCATGCTTTTAGCGGCTTAGCTAACCCTTTAACATGAATGTTTTGTAAAGCTTGTTTGTCTATTGTTTTTACAGGACTTTTGGTGTTTTTCTGTGTTATTTTTCTTGCTGGTAATTTGTTCTGATAAATGCCAGGGTGGCAATGTCATCGTTGGTAAAGTCTTCTTGCTGCTGCTTTTTTTGCTGCGCCAGTTTTGCCTGTTTATTACTGATGATTTCCAGGCCTTTATAATGACAATATTGTTGTTTGATCAGCTGGTTTTGCCGTTGTAAATCAACTTGTGTTAATGAGACTTGCTGTTCCTGAAAATCCACCACTTTGGCGATTTGCTGCTGCATGCCGTGTTGATTTTGCAGTGCCAGGGCATGGTTATGGCTGCTGACATCGGTTAAGGCTTGCTGGTATTGTACCAGTTGCTCCAGGTATTGCTCTTGCCCGACGAGCTTGTCGTTAAGCTCGGATCTTTGCTTGCTCAGTTGTTCCAGCTTTTGTTGTTGCAAGTCTTTAAATTTATCGAGCATAGGACCCTCTTAAAAAGCGATTAACCTGCCATTAGCTCAGCCAGCTGTTGGCAGCTGGTCTCAAGATCACTTGGCTGGTTAAATCCCTGTTGTAAAAAGGCGCTGATACGGGGGAAAACCTGTACCGCGTGATCCATTTCAATATCTTTACCCGGTTGATATCCGCCCATGGGAATAAGCTCTCTGATTTGTTGATAGCGGCTGTAGAGTTTCTTTAATTTCATCGCCTGCTGTAAATGCTCCGGGGTTACTACTTGCGGCATGACCCGGCTGATGGAGGCGGAGATGTCTATCGCGGGGTAGTGACCCTGCTCCGCCAACTCGCGGGTTAACACTATATGGCCGTCGAGTATTGCCCTGGCGGCATCAACTATCGGATCTTGCTGGTTGTCGCCTTCCGCCAGTACGGTGTAAATGGCGGTCATGCTGCCGACAGATAAACCGTTGCCGGCGCGTTCCACCAGCTGGGTTAATAAACTAAATACCGAAGGGGGATAACCTTTGGTGGCCGGCGGCTCGCCCGTGGCCAGGCCGATTTCCCTTTGTGCCTGGGCGTAACGGGTTAATGAGTCCATTAACAATAATACATGCTGCCCCTGATCCCGGTAATATTCTGCCAGCCGGTGACAAACCTGGGCGGCGCGCAGCCGCATTAACGGGGTGGCATCAGCCGGGGCGGCAATGACGATAGAGCGGGCCAGTCCCTGCTCCCCCAAACTGTGTTCGATAAATTCCCTCACTTCCCGGCCGCGCTCGCCGATAAGGCCGACAATCACGATATCCGCCCGGGTATACTGGGTCATCATGCCCAGCAGTACGCTTTTACCGACCCCGGACCCGGCGAATAATCCCAGGCGCTGGCCTTTTCCCGGGGTGAGCATGGCATTGATGGCGCGGATGCCGACATCTATGCTCTCGGTGATCGGGGTGCGGCTCAGGGGGTTGTTCGGCGGTGAAAACAGCGGGATTTGTTCGCCCGAAATCGCCGGTTTGCCGTCCAGCGGCTGTAATAAACCGTCAAGCACCCGGCCGAGCAGTTGCTGGCCTGCGGTAATTTTTTCTACCCCCGCCAGCGGCGTTACCCGGGCGCCAGAGAATAAACCGGCGGCATTTTGCAGCGGCATCAAATAAGTGATTTCCCGGTTAAAGCCGATCACTTCCGCGGCTAAAGGTTTGTCCTGGGCGGTTTCCACCAGGCAGCGTTGTCCCATGATCAGACGGCAGCCGGTGACTTCCAGCGTTAAGCCGTTGAGCCGTACCAGGCGGCCATAAACCTTGGCCACCGGGCCCGAGTCCAGGGTGTCCAGGGCATTTTTCAGTTTATGTTCGAGGGTATCCTGCACTCGTTTGTCTCCGGGGAGCTTTAGGCGATTGATTTGTTGACGTTTTCCATGCACTCGGCGAAACGCTCTTCGGTATTGACGGCAATTTCCATTTGCGCCGAGCGTATCAGGCAATCGCCGATGTCCAGCTGGTCGTCCGCTTCAAGTGGCCAGCCGTTTAATTCCGTCAGTCCCAGGGCGCTCAGTCGTTGCAGATCTTCGCTATTGAGAAAAATCCGGATCTTGTCGACATCGTCAGACAAGGAGGCCATGGCTTCTTCCGCCAGGGTTAAAATTTGTTTCGGGTTTAGGGTCAGCTCTGCCCGGATCACGCTACGGGCCACCTGGGTCACCAAGTCGCCTATCAGGGTTTGCTGTGCCTGGAGTTTATGGTGGGACAGTTGTTCTACCTTGTCCTGTATTGTCGCCAGCAAGCCGGTGGCGGAATGAAAAATGGCCTGGCCTTTTTTCTGGCCTTCCGCCAGACCCGAGGCCAGCCCTTGCTGGTGGCCTTCTTTTTTGCCTTGCTCTATTCCCTGGGGAAAACCCTGCTGATGACCTTCCTTATGACCGAGTTCCAGTCCTTCCTGGAAGCCCTGTTCAAAGCTGGGCTGCTCATCATCCCCCAGGGTTGCCAGTTCTTCGCTTTCGCTGCGAAACGGCGGGAATTTATGGGGCCGGTAACCGCTGCCGGCGGACTTTACAATTCTGCTGGTATTCATTAGCGTACTACCTGCTCTTCAAACAGTTGCAGTTGTAATTCGCCTTCTTCATATAAGCGGCGGGCAACGGCCATGATTTCGGTTCTTGCCTGTTCAATTTTGCTTAACGGCGTCGGTCCCAGGCGTTGAATTTCATCTTCCAGGGCCTGGGCCATACGTTTGGGCAGGGCATCGAAGATCTGGGTCTTGATGGCAAAGTCCACCCCTTTTAAGGCAATGGCCAGCATGCCTTCCGGCAGTTCGGCGATCAGATCCTGTATCACTTCCAGCGGCTGGCGCGAGAGGATCATAAAGTCAAACATGTTGTCCTTGATGGCGTCGGCGGTATCGCTGTTGTGTAGCTTCACCAGTTCCATGATATTGGCCTTGTCGCCGGTATAGCGGTTGAGGATATCCGCCGCCTGGCGGGTGCCGTTGACGCGGGCGCCGGATTGTTCGGCGACAAAGTCGATGCAGCGGTCCAGGGTGATACGCAGGTCCTTGATCACATGCTCGCTGATCTCCTTGAGGTTGGCGACCCGGTACAACAGTTCATCATGGCTTTCCTGTGGCAGATGGTTGAGTACGGCATTGGCGGTATCCGGCGGTAAAAATGCCAGCATCACCGCCTGCATTTGCGGGTGTTCGTGGCGGAAAAAACGCGCCAGTACATCTACAGGCAGCCATTGCAGGCGCTGGATATCGTTGGAGATGGTATCGCCGTAGATGGAATCGAGCATGCCGCGGGCAAGTTTGTTGCCCAGCGCCATATCCAGGGACTTTTCCAGGTATTCGCGCGAAGCGCCGCTGATACCGCTTTGCTTGGTATATTGTTCAAAAAAGTGCTGCAGGATATTTTGTGCTTCCAAGGTGGAAACATTTCCCAGGCGTGCCATGGCATTGGAAACACTTTGTACTTCGCTTCTTTCCATGCGCTGTAAAATTTTGGCGGCGGACTCTTCTCCCATGCTCAGCAGTAAAATCGCCGCTTTTTCACAGTCGTTAAACATCATCTTTGTCTGTGCTTCACTCATGTAAACCTCGATCGCCTGTATTGACCCAATTCTTAAGCACTTCTGCCACCCGTACGGTTTCTTTATCCGCCAGTAATTGCAGGTGTGCCAGCTGCACGCTGAATTCGCTGCCCGGTGCCGGTAATTCCGGTACTTTCACCTGTGGCTTGGCCTCACTGGTGCCGTCCATGTTGGTATCGTCCATCAAGGCAACGCTGCTATCCTCCGGTTGCTCATCGCTATGTTCCTGGTAGTGCTGAGGATCTTGCTGGCTGGCCTTACGCTGTTCGAAAACATCGCCGTCTCGCTCTGCCGGTGTTGATTGCAGTTGGATCAGGTGACGTACCAGAGGACGGACCCCCATAAAGATCAGTGCCAGACCTAATATCGCGCCCACCAGGTAGCGTAAATATTCCTGCCATACGCTTTGTTGCCACCACTGCACTTCCGGTGCTGTGACTACCTGAGGTTCAACAACAAAGTTAAAACCGCTGATGGTAAACTGATCGCCGCGTTGCTTGTTGATGCCGATGGCTTTTTCCACACTGTTGGCGATTTGTGCCAGCTCGGCATCGGTCCAGCCGTTTTCGCCGCTGGCAACCTTGTTATTTAAAATCACGGAAACGCTTAATTGCTCGATACGTCCCTGTTGATGTTTCTTATGCACCACAGAGCGGCCGACCTGATATTCTTTTGAAGATTCGTTGCGCTGGCTGATGCTGTTGCTGTCTTGTTTGCTTTCGCTTGTTTCTGCTGTTTCACTGTCGGCATCCGGTTTGATCGGCGGCTGGTTGGTTAGCGAGCCGGGGACGCCAAAGGCGAGCACGTCTTTGGTGGTTTGTTCGCGGATGTTTTCCTTGCTGACCACGGTATCGGGACTTACCGTTTCCACGGTTTCTTCGATTTCGCTGAAATCCAAGTCTGCGGTGACCTGGATCCTGAAGTTGTCAGCGCCTACTAACGGATAAATGATGTCGCTGGCTCTTTGCTGGATCCTGGCTTCCAGTGACTGTTTATAGTCTACCTGCTGCATCGCTACCCGGCCGCTGCTTTGGGCATCCCCCAGGCCTAAGCTTAATAACCGGCCCGACTGATCAACCACGGAAACCCCTTCAGGTTTCATGCCGGGTAAACTGTTGGCGACTAAATTGACTATGGCTTCTACCTGGCCCTGTTCCAAATGGCGCCCGGCCTGGAGATCCAGCATGACCGAGGCGGTGGGTTTTTCTTCGTTGCGGCCGATAAATAAGGTGCGTTTGGGCAGGGCAAGGTGTACACGGGCGCTGCGGATGGCGTCCATGGTAATAATCGAGCGTGCCAGCTCCCCTTCCAGGGCATGGCGGTAACGCATCGATTCCATAAACTGGCTGATGCCTAAACCGGTTTTACCGTCCAGGCCGTCCATGCCGCTGGGTAAATTCATTTTTACGCCGCGGGCCGCCAGGCTCATGCGGATTTGCGCCAGATGCTGCTCCGGCACCAGGATTTGTCCCGAGTTTTGATCTAAGCGGTACAGGGTTTCTTCCTGCTCCAGTAATTCCAGGATACTGGCCTGGTCGTAAAGTTCCTGTTTGCCATATAAAGGTACATAGTTTTCATTGGCGGTCCAGAGAATAATTACTATGGTGGCGGCGATCACACCGGCAAGCAGGGCGATTTGCAAGACCGCACGGTTGTCGCCGGACAGGGTGCGCCAGTGGCTAAAGAAAGATTTCGCTTTATCCAGGGCCTGATTTTTTTGGGGTTCTTGCCCCGGTGCTACTTGTTGAGATACCAGCTCCACAGTCTACTCCCGGCTACTTATAAAGGCATACGCATAATGTCGTCTAAACCCGACATCAGCTTGTTTCTGACCTGCATTAATACAGAAAAACTCAGGCCTGCTTTCTGGCTCATTACCATGGCGCCGACCAAATCATCGCTGCGTCCGGCATCAACCGCCGTCATCAGCTTGCCGGCTTCAAGCTGTTGCTGGTTAATATCCTGGACCATGGTTTTCATGGTCTGGCCGAAGGAAACCGAGTTGACGGAATTATCTGACGATAACGCGACTTCTTTACTGGCCCTGACCTGCATCAGTTCCATTTTGTTGAGTAAGTCGAGCGAGTGTAAGTTGTTCTCTACTTTCATTGTCTTCCCCTTAAACCTCTATGCCCTGTTCCCGCATTATCAGTGCCATTTTGTTGAGTAAGTTGAGCGGGTGTAAGCTGCTCTCTACTTTCATAATATTTCCCTTAAACTTCTATGCCCTGTTCCCGCATTGCCGCCATCTTGTAGCGTAATGCCCTTGGCGTGACACCTAATGCTGCTGCTGTTTTGGTTTTATGACCGCTAAATTGTTTTAGTGTCTCTAATACATATTGATATTCGGCATGTTTTTTACTCGACTCCAGTCCCTGGGCGCTATGTTCAACTTGGGGAGTGGTTTGCACCGGGCTTGCTGCCGGCAGCATAAGATCTGCCACCTGGAGTTCCATGCCCCGGGCCATGATCAGCGCCCTTTGGATAACATTTTCCAGCTCCCTGACATTGCCGGGCCAGTGATGGCTCTGCAGCGCCAGTTTGGCGCTTTTACAAATGGAGTAACCGGGAGAGGGCGCGTATTTGCCGATAAAGTATTCTGTCAGCGGAATAATATCGTCGCGGCGCTCCCTAAGGGCCGGCCAGCTCAGGGGTAAAACATCGAGACGGTAATAAAGATCTTCGCGAAACAATCCCTGCGCCACTTGCTGTGACAGGTTTTTATTGGTGGCGGCAATAATACGGATATCTAATTTGACTTTTTGGTTGCTGCCCAGGCGCTCGACTTCCCGCTCCTGCAGCACCCGCAGCAGCTTGGCCTGCAACGGCAGCGGCATTTCCGAGATTTCATCTAGCATCAAGGTGCCGCCGTTGGCCAGTTCGAACTTACCCGCCTGGCTCGACACCGCGCCGGTATAAGCGCCTTTGCTGTGGCCGAATAACATGGATTCGATCATGGTTTCCGGGATCGCGGCGCAGTTAAAAGCAATAAAAGGCCCGGATGAACGGGGAGAGTTATCATGAAGGTATTGCGCCAGACGTTCCTTGCCGGTACCGGATTCGCCGCTGATCAATACCGTGGCATCTGTTTGTGCCGCCCGCAGTGCCAGTTGAATCACCTGGCGGCTGGCGGCGGAGCTGACCACGAGATCTGCCACCGGGTTATGCAAACTGATGGCCTGATCTATGGCGGACACCAGTTGCTGATCGGTAAAAGGTTTCAGTAAATAATCGGATGCCCCCACACCTATGGCGTCGGCGGCGAGCTGGCATTGCTGGCTTTCCACCATGACCAGGATCACGGTACTTTTATGGGTGCGGGAAAAGACCCGGACAAAATCGGTGAGTTGCATATCCGGCAAAAAAGCCGAGACCAGCACCACAGCCGGTGAAACTGTTGACGCCGTGGTAAAAGCCGATGAAGCACTTTGACAGCGGTGGATATCATATTGCTGTCTGGCCAGGTATTCACTGTCAACACATGTCGTTGAAGGTGTTTCAACGATTAACAAGCTGTTATTTGCCATGCTTAATTAACCTTTTGTCGAATGATACGCAAGTTCACACGCCGGTTTTGTTGGCGTCCCTTTGCCGTTGAGTTGTCCGCCAGCGGATAGCGATCACCGTGGGATCTCACTTCAATCAGCTCGGGCTTTACCCCGGCTTCGAGCAGATGTGTGTATAAATCATCGGCTCTTTGTTGTGATAACCTCAGGTTTTCTGCCATGCTGCCTGAGCTGTCGGAATGACCGTCTATCAGTAACTTGCTGATATCTCCTGCCATTTCGAGGTAGCGGGCGGTAAGTTTCATCTGCTCTTGTTGCTGCTCAGACAATAAATACTCGTTGGCGTCAAAATAAAAGTTCCTGTCCCTGACCTGTTCGTACGAATAGGGCGCCAGCTCTGTCAAACAGGCATAAAACTGCTCGAAAGAAGTACCGCGACTGACCGCAGGCAATACCAGATGCACCTGCTGCTTATCGGCGAAAACAAGATTAATATGCCCCCATACACCTTGTTGTAGCGCCTGTAGCAACTCGGTAACCCCGGTTGTGAAGTGCGATTTTTGCGATTGCTTTTCTTGCGGTTTTGTTTGCTTGCTGACTTGCTGATAGCCATGGAACCACTGGCTTTGTGGTAGTGATTTCCGGCTCCAGGGGGCCGCTGAGCGACCTAAGCGATAAGTGACAATATCGTCGTGGTAAAGCACCGAATCGGGTTGAATTTCTAAGGCGTAACCGGCTTTTTGCGCCAGCGAGATGCCGCCGAAATTATCCACCTGGGTGCTTAACTGACAGTTGAAATTATCGCCTTGATATAACCAGTGGACACGGTCAAGGGGAGTCACGATAGGCGCCGCACTTAATTTCAGCATGCTAAAAAATAGACTGAATGTGAGTATACTAAGCCTGAGAAACATGGTTTCTGTCATCCTCTTAATACGCACCCGGATTGAATAAAAATTCATTACGGGTACACCGCTAGGTGATATCAGCAAAAATTATTAAGATGGAAACAGGCACAGGCGGACACGGAGAAGAGTGATCTTCTCCCAAGCGAAGAAGACAGCACTCTCCCTGAGGCAGAGATCGTACAAAAGGTAGATCTTCCCCATGGAGAAGCGATCGCCCAAAACTGGTCGATCGAGTCAACTAACGTTAGGTGGTCCCACTATCTGCCCTGGGCGTTTCAGCACTAAAGCAGACTGGTGACTTTGCGTCCAGACCTCGCGATCTGTTTGCCATTATCTTGTTAATTTTCAGTTAAGCAGTAAATTAGCGATAAATTTGAAATATTATTACCAATTGACTGCGAGGCGATACTAGCAGATAAAAAATTTGCATACAATACCTTATTTCGAAAGAAATTTTAAAAAAAGCGCTTATAGCTTAGTTAGTTGTAGTTTGCCGTCGTTTGGGCAAACTTTTTAGTACATTAATAGCAAATCAGTGGTAAACCAGTTGAAAGCCCCGAAAAGTCAGTAATTCTGATAATTACACCTGTAAAATTAGTGTGAAATATTTTTACAGAAGCCATTGCTATTTAATCCGGAAATTGATTACACTCTAAAAATACATGCCCCCTTTGGATCTATTCTGAGCGTAAGTTTCAGAAGCAGATTGTCATGATTTTCTTATGTGCAAGTTAAGCCCTGGCTTAATAAAACACGGTAGAAAGTCGCTTAGACATTAATTAATGATTCATTGGAGAATTATCTATGCCTGGTTTACCACCGGCAGCTAAGCGCATCTTAGCTGCAGATGAGGCTATTGGGGTTGAACTGTATGATTTACTTGGCGATAAACGCCACAGGCAAACCTGCCTGAACCTTATCAATTCATGCCATCATGAGTTGCTCACCCGTCTGGAAACCGAATTCATACGTTTACTGAACGATCATGAATGCAAGCTGGAATTAAGCCCGTTTGCCGGTGGTGCGATTGCAATTGAACAGGATACCCTGTTGTGGCTGCAGGCCACCAATGCCTCGAATGAACATGTTATTTTGGCGATTAATTATGCAACGCTATATAACCTTGCAGAAATTTTCCTCGGCGGACAGCAGGCCAAAATCGCCAAGAAAGCCGGCGATATCAAGGTCAGCGATTCCGAACTCAGATTATTAACAACCTTATTAAACATACACTTAACAGCATCCGATCAATTGCTGGATTTGGATAACCAGTGGCAGATTTTACCGATCAATAAACCGGAAACCGCTCAGGAATATCTTACCGCCAGTAGCTGTTTGACGATAAAAGAATACCAGGCAACCTGGGATATCTGGTACCAGCCATCCATTATTGCTAGCCGGGTGGCACAAACAGATGCCGGCACCGACCAGGAGTTGCTTGAGGCCAAGCTGGCTTATGCCGCCGAAAAAATTCCTACCGCACTTAATTTAGTGTTAGCCAAAACCCGGTTGACCGTCGCCCAGCTGACCCGACTCAGAAAAGATGATTTGATCATGCTGGATTTACCCGAAGTGGTGAATGCCTATGCCGGAAAGCAGGTGATCGCCCAGGGGCGGGTGGTGGAAAAGTCCGGCCAGTTAGTGATGCAGGTCACGGATGTACCGCAAGACTAATCCTTTGCTCTGCAAGCATGTTTAATATGCCAAGTTTTTAAAATTAAGTATTAAGAATAGAAGTGAGAATCGCATGAATGAATTTGACGTTGATAATATGGATTTGGAACTCGATGGCCTGGACGATCTCGACGATCAGCTGATGGAAGAGGCCATTGCCATGGAAGAGAAGCCGCCGGCGCGTGACTTGAGTTTTTTCCATAATATTCCGGTAGATGTCACCCTGGAAGTGGCCAGCACCAAATTGATGCTGGGGGATTTGATGCAGTTAAGCTCAGGGGCGGTGATCGAGCTGGAAAAAGTGGCCGGCGAGCCGCTGGATGTCAAAGTTAACGGCCAGATGCTGGCCTCTGCCGAAGTGGTGGTGGTGAACGGTAAATATGGTATCAAACTTGTTGATATTGTTGACGATGTCTTAAACGGATTCCGTTTATGATATGGCGGTTTTTATTGCTGGCGGTATTGATGGCCGGCAGTATTTTTCCCGCCCAGGCGGAACTGACGTTATTTTCGGTCACCGAAGGCGGGGTCAAGCAGGAATACAGCATCAAGCTGCAAATCTTGTTGCTGATGACGGCGTTAAGCCTGTTGCCGGCCATGGTGCTGATGCTTACCAGTTTCACCCGCATCATCGTGGTACTGGCGATTTTGCGCCAGGCCATGGGGTTGCAGCAAAGTCCGCCTAACCGGGTGCTGGTGGGGATTGCCCTGACCCTGACGATATTGATCATGAAGCCGGTATGGAGCGAAATTCATCAGCAGGCCTTTATTCCCTACGACCAGGAAGAGATTGGCCTGGAGCAGGCCATCGAAAGAGCAAAACAGCCGCTGCAGGCCTTTATGCTGGCGCAAACCCGGGAAACGGATCTCGAGCAGATGATGAAAATTGCCGATGAACCGCCGGTGACCTCGGCGGACAATATTCCGTTTTTTGTGCTGATGCCGGCGTTTGTGCTCAGTGAGTTAAAAACCGCCTTTCAAATCGGTTTTATGCTGTTTATTCCGTTTCTGGTGATAGATCTGGTGGTGGCCAGTGTGCTGATGGCCATGGGTATGATGATGTTATCACCGCTGATTATTTCCCTGCCGTTTAAGCTGATGGTATTTGTGTTGGTGGACGGCTGGTCGATGACGGTGGGCACTTTGGCCGCCAGTTTCTCCGGCGGTTGACGGGATTTGTTGGCAAAGATGAATAACAGGAAAAAACACGTGGAGCGGCAAAGATGAGTCCCGAGCAAATAGTTGAACTGATGAATCAGGCGATTTTGACCATTATCGCTATGGTCAGTGTGCTGATAGTGCCGGGCTTGATCGTGGGTTTGATTGTCAGTATTTTCCAGGCGGCAACGCAAATCCAGGAGCAGACGTTAAGTTTCCTGCCCCGTTTGCTGGTGACTTTGCTGATGTTGATGTTTGCCGGTCACTGGCTGTTGAAACAGCTGCAGGAGCTGTTCGACGGCCTGTTTCATAATATCCCGGGTTTGATCGGCTAGCCGTGCTGACCTTAAGTACCCCGGAATTGATGGCCTGGCTCGGTAAGCTGTGGTGGCCGTTTTTTCGCATTGCCGCGGTACTCTGGCTGATGCCGTTTTTTGGCGATCCCCGGGTGACGCCGCTGGTGCGCATTTTATTTTCCCTGGTGCTGGCCGCCATTATCGCCCCTATGATGCCGATGATGCCGGCCTTTGATCCTTTTTCGGTTTCAACCCTGGTGCTGGCAATCGAGCAGATCCTGTTTGGAGTTCTGCTCGGACTGAGTCTGAATTTACTGTTTACTATGATGTTTTTGGTGGGCCAGTTGCTGTCGATGCAAATGGGTCTGTCGATGGCGGTGATGAATGATCCCGCCAACGGCGGCAGTGCGCCGCTGATTTCCCAGCTGTTGATCATTTTTGCCACCTTGCTGTTTTTGAGTTTGAACGGCCATTTGATCGCCCTGGACATTATTGTCGAAAGCTTCCGTACCTGGCCGGTGGGGGAGAGTATTTTTGCCCTGGACATTGAAGTGGTGGTGCAGCTGGTGGCCTGGATGTTCGCCTCCGGGTTGATGCTGGCGATGCCGGCCATTATCGCCATGCTGCTGGTGAATGTGACTTTCGGCGCCATGAACCGCAGTGCGCCGTCGTTAAACGTGTTTTCCCTGGGTTTTCCCATGGGCATGCTGATGGGCCTGTTTTGCCTCGGGCTGGTGTTTTCCGCCATTCCCAACCGTTTTCTGGATTTAACCGTGTATGTATTAACGCAAATGCGCAGCGTGATCGGAGCTTAGATGTCGGAAGATTCTACCCAGGATAAGTCGGAACAGGCCTCGCAACAAAAAATCGACCGGGCGAGGAAAGACGGCCAGCTGGCACGCTCCAAGGAGCTGGCCACCGCGGGTTTGCTGCTGATCGGCGGCGTCGCTTTCCTCTGGTTTGCCCCTTTGTTTAGTGAGTTTTTCAGTAAGCTGATGTCCAGACAAATGCAGCTGAACTGGGCGGCGACCCGGGATCCTTCTTTGATGGCGTCGATGTTTGCCGAAGCCATTATCGATATGCTGATGGTGCTGGTGCCTTTTATCCTCTTTCTGAACCTGGTGCTGATTCTGCTGGGTTTATTTCCCGGCGGCTTTATTTTTGTACTGAAGGCGGTGATGCCGAAATTCAGCAAAATGAATCCTGTTAGCGGGCTCAAGCGCATGTTCTCCAAAGATTCTTTGATGGAGTTGCTTAAATCTATCCTGAAAATCAGCCTGATTGCCCTGACCATGGCCAGTATCCTCAACGAATACTGGTCGCAATTGTTTGCTATGGCGCAAATGCCTTTGATCCGCTCGATAGAAACCGGCATGAAAATCATTTCCCTGGCTTTTATCATCATGGGCAGCTCGTTATTGCTGGTGGCGGCGATAGATGTGCCTTACCAGAGATTTGCCATGCTGAAAAAGCTGCGCATGAGTAAGCAGGAAGTTAAGGAAGAGCATAAGAACAGCGAAGGCCGCCCGGAAATTAAACAAAAGATCAAACAAATCCAGCGGCAAATGAGTCAGGCGCGCATGGAAAAACTGATCCCCGATGCCGATGTGGTGATCGTCAACCCGACCCATTATGCGGTGGCGCTGAAATATGATGCCGATCGCTCGGCTGCGCCTTTTGTGATTGCCAAAGGGGTTGATCATATGGCGCAGCGCATTAAGGAAATTGCCTATCGCCATGAACTGGAAGTACTGGAAGTGCCGGAGCTGACCCGGGCCATTTATTACTCCACCCAGATAGATCAGGAAATTCCCGGCGCCCTGTATACCGCGGTGGCTTACATTTTAACTTATATCATGCAGCTTAAGGCGTATCGTCAGGGCCGGGGTAAGGCCCCCAATGCCTTGCCCGATTTTGCCATACCCGAAAGTTTAAGACGTTAATTAAGAGGTTTATTGTGAACTGGAACACATTAAAGAATACCAAAGTAAGTATTCCTATTTTACTCCTGGCGATACTGGCCATGGTGATCTTGCCTTTGCCCCCCTGGCTGCTCGATAGCCTGTTTACCTTTAATATCGTCTTATCCATTATGGTGCTGCTGGTGGCGGTGTCGGCAAAAAGGCCATTGGACTTTTCGGTATTCCCCACCGTGTTGCTGATTGCCACCTTGATGCGTCTGACTTTAAATATTGCTTCTACCCGGATCGTGCTGCTACACGGCCATGAAGGGGGAGACAGTGCCGGTAAGGTGATCCAGGCGTTCGGTGAAGTGGTGATCGGCGGCAATTATGTGGTCGGTATGGTGGTGTTTGTGATCTTGATGATCATTAACTTTGTCGTGATCACTAAAGGGGGCGAGCGTATTTCCGAGGTGGCGGCCCGCTTTACTTTGGATGCCTTGCCGGGTAAGCAGATGGCGATCGATGCCGACTTAAATGCCGGTATTATCGACCAGCACCAGGCAAAACAGCGCCGCAGTGAAGTTTCCGGAGAAGCGGACTTTTACGGGGCCATGGACGGTGCATCAAAATTTGTCCGCGGTGATGCGGTAGCCGGTTTATTGATCTTAGTGATCAATTTACTTGGCGGTCTCAGTATCGGGGTATTCCAGCATGATCTCACTGCCGGTGAAGCGTTCCAGCGTTTTGCCCTGCTGACCATAGGTGACGGCCTGGTCGCCCAAATCCCGTCATTATTATTGGCAACCGCCGCCGCCATTATTGTTACCCGTATCAATAGCGATGACGGTGATGTTTCCAGCCAGGTACAGCAGCAGCTGCTGGCAACCCCGGCGGTGATCTTTACCGCCGCCGCCGTGATGCTGGTGCTGGGTCTGGTACCCGGCATGCCTATGATAGCGTTTTTATCTTTTGCCGCTGTTTTGGCTTTTGTCGGCTGGCGCCAGAAAAATCGCGTGGTGGCGGATGAGCCGCTGGAGCAGGCGGAAGAAATGGTGGAGGCGCTCACTAAAAAAGACGAACCGCTGAAATGGGAAGACCTGCCATTTATCGATTGTATGTCGGTGGAGCTGGGTTATCAGCTGATCTCCCTGGTGGATGAAAGTAAGGAAGCCGAGCTGCTCAGCCGCATCAAGGGGGTGCGCAAAACCCTGTCGGAAAAAATGGGCTTTTTGTTGCCCGAGGTCAGGGTGAAAGATAATTTAACCCTTAAACCTAACGAATACCGCATCAAGATCAGCGGCGCCAAAGTCGCTGCCGGTATGGTGAAAATGGATGCCCTGCTGGCAATAAAATCCGGTGAAGTGTTCGGCAGCCTCGACGGTGAAATCACCCGGGATCCCGCCTATAACATGGAAGCGGTGTGGATAGAGGCAGACAATAAACCTAAGGCATTAAACCTGGGTTATTCGGTGGTGGATTGCCCGACGGTGATCGCTACCCATGTCAGTAAGATCATGCGGGAAAACCTGGGAGAAATGTTCGGCTTTAATGAAAACGAAGCCTTAGTACAAAGGTTACGCAGTTTATCCGCCAAGCTGGCGGAGAGCTTTGACAAGGCGCTGACGGCGAACGAGCAGTTAAAGGTGTTCCGTCAGTTGCTGCAGGAGCAGATTTCCCTGGCGGATATCCGCAACATCGCCACTACCATTATCGATTCGGCGGAAACCACCAAAGATCCCGTGCTGCTGTGTTCGGATATCCGTTGTACTT
The DNA here is from genome assembly GCF_947387555.1 of Thalassomonas sp. RHCl1. Lineage (GTDB taxonomy): Bacteria > Pseudomonadota > Gammaproteobacteria > Enterobacterales > Alteromonadaceae > Thalassomonas. The sequence goes on along the minus strand of NZ_CANDNZ010000011.1, from coordinate 70,103 downwards.
TAAAGCGCAGCATTATTACCCAGGCGATAGGGGATAGAAGCCGGTTAACGACTTTTACCCTGGCGGATGAGCTGGAGCAAACCCTGCTGTCGGCACTTAACCAGTCGCAGCAGGAAGTTAAAGTGTCGCTGGACAGCTTCCCGATCGATCCTACTTTGCTGAGCCAGCTGCAGCAGCGTATGCCGGCGGTGAAGGAAAAATTGCAGCAGGACGGCCATCCGGCGGCGCTATTGGTGACACCGCAGTTGCGGCCTTTGCTGGCAAGATATGCCCGCTCTTTTGCCAAAGGTTTGTCTGTGCTTTCTTATAATGAAGTGCCTGAGCATATCCAGGTGGACGTAGTGGGTACCTTAGGTTAAACAAACAAGTGCAGGCAAGTTAACGCTTGCCTGCTTTTTAAGGGGGCATTAAACCAGCAGGAAAAAGCGGAAGATAAAAACCGCCAGTAAAAAGCAGCAGCCGATCACCGGATAAATAATATAACTGTCGTTATTGCGCCGGGTAAAACGCAGCACGATTTTCACCAGCAAGACATTATAAAGGATCAAAAAAGCGGTCATTAAAATGCCGCCGGACAGGTTGACCCCGGATAAGCCGTTGAAGCACATGAAGATCAAAACATAATCAGCCAGAATCATATAAAGCATCAGCTTATGTAACCATCTATGCTGTTTTTGATTAATATAATTCACTGACATTTTTTAATTGCTAAAAGTACTTATACAAAGCGGAAAAAAATTTACAAAACTTTAATTGTTTTGTAATTAAATGGCGGATATTTCTGATCCCGGTTGATGCTGCTTTATTGCCATTACCTTTATTAGCCTATCAGATAAAAATCAAGGATATAAGTCGTTTTTCCTAACAAGGGGCGCTATTTAATTGACCATTTGGTCATCTTTTTTTGATTCATTCTTGGGCTTCTTTTCAAATCTGTTGTAGTATCTGGATGCTGAGAATGCAAGAAGCGTTATCAGTTTTTAGTTCGTTAACTCGTTCGTTAACCAGCTAGTTAACAGCGAAAGCCCGCTATAAATAAGAGCTAAATGGTAGCTTGTTTATTATAGTTATAGCCCGGCTTGCGATATCAAAAATTTATAGTGGAGCTCTATTGATGCAGTTCGCGAATTTATCGATAAAATTGAAATTCTCTCTTGCCATCTTAATTGCGGTATTACTCACCTCTAGCCTGGTCGGCTATATCGGCCATCAAAGTGCGAAAGATATGCTGATCGACAGCATGGAGCGTAAAGAGCTGCCCAATATCCTGAAAAGGATCCGCAACCAGGTGGATAAGGAAATCAGTCTGATGCAGGCGACGGTCAATCAGATTGGCGATGATCTGTTTATTCATGAGTTATTGGATCAGGGGAAGTTAAAAGAAAATGAAGACCTGCTGGTCAGGCATTTAGATAAAATTAAAACTCAGCACCAACTGATCAATGCTTCTTTTGCCGATAAACAAACCGACCGTTACTGGAATGATAAGGGCTTTTTGCGGGTGTTAAGCAGCCCTGTGGATGACTGGTATTTTGCTTTCGTCGCCTCGGGTAATGCCAGCTCTAAAAGTTTGTTTACCGAAGACGGTATCACTAAGTTATTTGTTAACTTTCAGCAGGTAAATGGCCGGGGCCTGGCGGGGGTAGGTAAACCTGTCACCGAAGTGGTGGAATTGCTTAACCGTAATAAAATTGAACAGTCCGGCTTTGTTTTTTTAACCGACAGCCAGGGCTTAGTGAAGATACATAAAGACACCGGCAAGCTGGATAAAGCCGATATTAAAAAGCTTTATGGCAGTGATGTGAACCGGGAGCTGATCAATAAAAAAGATTTTGCCCTGATCGAAGCGGAAGTGGCGGGTGAAGATGTTATTCTGGCATCCAGCTATATTGAAAGCGCCGACTGGTATGTGGTGGCCGAGGTACCGAAGAATGAAGTTTTTGCCAAAATAGATTCGGCGGCCAATACCACGATTATTACCATTTTACTGGCGCTGGCGGGCTTTGGTGCCTTAGGTTTCTTCCTGGCGGGCACTATGACCAAACCGATAGATATGCTGGCGAAAGAATTTACCCGGCTGGGACAGGCGGACGGCGACTTGTCGGTGCGGTTAAATACCCAGAAAGCCCCGGAATTGCAGCGGCTTGAGCAGGGCTTTAATAATTTTGTCGAGAAAATTGCCGATACGGTAGAGCAGCTGGCGACCACCAGTACGGCTCTGCGGGCAGAAGCCCTGGCGGTCTCGGAGTCTGCGGACAAATCCCTGACCAGCAGCCAGACGCAATCGGGGAAAACCACTGAACTGGCAACGGCGATCCATCAAATGTCGGTGGCGATCAGCGAAGTGGCCAATAATGCTTCGCAGGCATCATCCACGGCGGACAGCCTGGATAATACCATACAGCACGGCCGCACTGTGGTGGATGATACCCGCGGCAGTATCCTGGAGTTATCTGAAGAAATGTCGTCTGCTTCCCAGGTGGTTAAAGATGTGGCGGATAAAACCGAGTCTATCGGTTCGGTACTGGATGTGATCCGCAGTATTTCCGAGCAAACCAATTTGCTGGCGTTAAATGCCGCGATAGAGGCAGCCCGGGCCGGCGAACAGGGGCGCGGTTTTGCTGTGGTTGCCGATGAGGTCCGGGTGCTGGCACAGCGTACCAGTGATTCCACCAATGAAATCCAGGAAAATATCAATCAGCTGCGCAACGAAGCCACCAAGGCGGTGACGGCGATGAAAAATTCGGAAGTGAAATCCCATTCCGGCGCCGAATCGGCGGAAAAATCCCAGCAGACCCTGGTCAATATCGTGGAAAATGTGACGCAAATGCGCGACCTCAATATCCAGGTGGCTACGGCAACCGAGCAGCAAGCGGCGGTTTCTAACGATATTAACCGTAATATTACCGATATCCAGGATCAAACCAATTTAAACCTGGCGGAGTCGGATAATATGGCGCAGGTGAGTTTGCGCATCTCCGAGCTGGCAATGCAGCTGGATCAGCTGGTACAGTCTTTTGGTCGGAAATAAGCGCCAGCTTGGCATTTCGGCAGCAAAAGGCTGCCGGAATGCCATAATATCGGGATTGAAAATAAACGGGAGCATATAGACTACTATATAGGGAGCATTTCATGTAACTATGCCTGGTTTTCATGCAGGGGAATAAAGGCTTATCTCTTTATGGCGATATCCAATATTAAAACCCGTATCCTGGTCTTTGTTGTCTTCTTTGAGCTTATCGCTTACAGCACCATTCAGCTGTTTAATCATTACACCTATAAAAACGAATTACTGCTACTCAATAACCGGGCGATAGAGCAAACCTTTGCCGCCAGCATCGCCAAGATCAATAACCTGACCCGCTTGATGGAACGTAATGTCACCGACCTGGCCATTGCCGGCGAAAACCTGTTTTTACTGAAAAAGCAGCAAAAATTTGCCCTGGAGGTGATTGAGGCCAGGGTGGAAGATATCCTGGTAAATAATTTCAGCAGTTTTCCCGAAGCCATAGGTGGCGGCATCTGGTATGAGCCTTATATCCTGGAGCAAAGCGTCCGCTATTTCGGTCCCTACGCCTACCAGGGACGCTTAAAGGTAGAATTTAGCTGGGAGCTTAATACCCCTGAGTATGACTACCATCATCAGGACTGGTACACCCTGGCGTCCGAACATGGCTGGGGGCGTGAGCAACAGCGTGTCAAGCCCATCTTCTGGACTCCCCCTTATCATGACGATGCCGGCAGTTACAGTTTAATGATGACGGTAGATGCGGTGATGTATGATGACCGGCATAAAGAAATAGGGCTGGCAACCGTCGACTGGTCATTAAAAGAGCTCACCGATTTTTTGGAAAGCGTCAGGGTGTCGGCGAACTCGTTTCCTTTTTTAATTCATGTACAGTCAGAGCAATTTTTAAGTTATCCAAAAGATCCTGCCCTGGCGATGCAAAGTGCACGGCTGTTTCCCTGGGGACAGCAGGTTTTGGATAACAAACAAAGCGGACAGTTTTCTATCCTTGAAAATCTCGTTATTGATAATGTCTTATACAATATCTACTTTTACCGGACACAAGACGGCTTTATTTTTGGTTCCCTGAGTCCGGTATCGGATATGGAGCAGGAAGTTAACAACATTACCACGGTGACTTTACTGGCTGGAACCGCAATCGGGGCGGGATTTATCATCATTATGATCGTCCTGATCCGTTTTCTATTTTCTCCCTTTGATAAGGTGCTGGCGCTGATCAAGCAATCCATTACCCATAAAAGCGACGGTGAAGGGGTGGTGATCGAGCCGATCTATTATGAACAAACCAATGAGTTTACCCCGATTATCAAGGCGCTGGACGATGTTTATCATCAAATCACCGCCTATATGTCTGAAATTGTCGAAAGTAATGAGCAGCTATCCCGTTCGAAAAAAGAAGTCTATCAGCTCAATGAAGCACTGGAAGATAAGGTGAAGATCCGGACACAGCAGCTGGCGGTAAAAACCGAAGAAGCGCTGCAATCGCTGGAGCAACTGAAAAATACCCAGCAACAACTCATTGAACAGGAAAAACATGCCGGGTTAGGGCGCCTGGTTGCCGGCGTTGCCCATGAAATCAATACCCCTTTAGGCATAGCGGTAACGGCGGCGTCGAATATGGAAGAAAGCATTCGTCAGGCTTACCACGAACTGGAAGCGGGCAAACTCAGTAAAAGCGACTTCGCTTTAAGCAAACAGCTGCTGGCAGAAAATGCCACCCTGTTGCTGGCCAATTTGAAACGGGCTTCCAATTTGATCACCAATTTCAAGCAGGTAGCAGCGGACCAGGCATCCGATGAATTTTGCTATTTTAACCTGGAAAATTACATCAATAAAATCATCAGCTCCTTGTCACCTAAAATTACCCATAGTCACCATAATATCCAGTTTGCATGCAGCAACAGGAATTTGGAAATTTACTCTATTCCCGGGGTTTTGGTGCAAATCATCACCAACATCGTCGACAACGCCCTGGAGCATGCCTTTTCCTCAGACCAGGCCGGCAACATCACAGTGAGTGTCAGTGAAACCGGGGATGATATTATCATGCAGATAGCAGATGATGGCTTGGGCATGTCTGCCGAGACGGTAGCGCTTATTTTTGATCCTTTTTTTACCACTTCGAGAAAAAGCGGTAGCTGTGGTTTAGGCATGCATATTGTCTATAACCTGATCACCCAACAGCTTAAGGGCAGGATAGAGTGTCGCAGTACCCCCGGGCAGGGCAGCAGTTTTGTGATCTTCCTGCCCAAAGGCGGTCAGGCCCCGTCTTCCGGCTGAACGCCGGTACTAAGTACTTGTATTAGCGCAGGGGAACAGCTTAAAATTATCCCTCGAAATATCGTGGCCTGTATTGATGTACTTAACCGGCATGTGGCGGGGCCGGCGGGGAACATAATGAAAGACAATATTAAACATTATCTGGCAGACTCAGAATTGCTGCTTAATGCCGTTGGTGAAGGCATTTATGGTTTTGATCGTGAAGGCAATGCCGTGTTTATCAATCCTGCAGCGGAGAATATGACCGGCTGGTGTGCCGGGGAATTATTGGGTAAAAACATTCACCAGTACCATCATCATAGTTATGCCGATAACAGTCCTTATCCTGCTGCCGAATGTAAAATTTACGGTACCTTGCAAGACGGTATCAGCCGTCATGTGACCGGGGAGGTATTCTGGCGCAAAGACGGCTCAAGCTTCCCGGTGGAATATACCACGACCCCGGTTTTTAAAAATAATGAAGTGATCGGCGCGGTTGCCGTGTTTCGTGATGTCAGTGAGCAATTACAAACTGAAAGTGATCTGAGAAAAGCATTACAAGAGGTGCAGCAGTTAACGGAGCAGTTACAGGCGGAAAATACCTATTTGCAAAATGAATTGCACCAGGAATGGTCGGCGGCGGGGCTGGTGGGGGAAAGTGCGCCGCTTAAGGAGATGCTGGAGCAACTGGAGCTGGTGGCTAAAACCGACAGTACGGTACTCATTCTCGGCGAGAACGGTACCGGCAAGGAGTTGGTGGCGCGTAATATCCATAGTTTAAGCCTGCGTAATAAGTCTCCCTTAGTGCGGGTTAATTGTGCCGCTTTTACCTCGAGCCTGCTGGAGTCTGAGCTTTTCGGTCATGAAAAAGGCGCCTTCACCGGCGCCAGTGAGCGGCGCAAAGGACGTTTTGAACTGGCCAACAAAGGCACCTTGTTTCTGGATGAAATCGGCGAGTTGTCGATGGCGGCACAAAGTAAACTGCTCAGGGTGTTACAGGAGCAGGAATTTGAACGGGTTGGCGGTAATGAAACCATAAAGGTGGATATCCGTATTATTGCCGCCACCAACCGGGACCTGTTGCAAATGGTTGAACAGGGGGACTTTCGTATCGATTTATACTACAGGTTAAATGTCTTTCCGATCCATATTCCGGCGTTAAGAAAGCGCCCGCAAGATATTCCGGCTTTATGCCAGGTGATTATCGGCAAGCTCAACAGCAAGCTGGGAAAAAATATCCAGGCGATCAGCAACAGCAGTTTGAAAATGCTGGCTCAGTACCATTGGCCTGGCAATATCCGGGAGTTGCAGAACCTGTTGGAGCGGGAAGCGATTTTAACCCGGGGAAATATTCTCGATTTTAAACATAAGCTCCTTGCGGATCCGGGTAGTCAGGCAGAGGCATTCGAGTCGCTGGCAATGGCGGAAAAGCGCCATATTTGTGCGGTGCTGGAAGCCTGTCACTGGCAGATTGGCGGCGATAATGGTGCCGCCAGGGTATTGGGTTTGCCCGACAGTACGCTGCGCTCCAAAATGAAAAAACTGGCAATAGCACGTCCCGGTTAATTCCGAAGAAATAAGCATTACACCGGGAATAAGGCCACGATATGTCGCGTATCCGCGAGATATCGTGGCTTTTTTATAAGCTTAACCCGGGCGCCATTATATTTGTTGTTATTAAATCAATGAGATAGCTTTCTCTTTTTATCTGGCATTGAAATTGCTGTTAGGCTGCAAAATGTTTGATGTAAGCAGTAAACCATGAAGTTCGATTTTAAAGAAGAAGATCTCATCATTAAACCCTATAAAACCCAGGGGCCCGTCTATATCCGCAAACAAAAAGGCTTGTTTCAAAAAATACGGCGTTATACCGGTGTGATTTTTGTGCTGTTATTTGTTTTGCTGCCCTGGATAACTTACCAGGGCAAGCAGGCTATTTTACTGGATATCGGCAAGCAGCAGTTTCACTTTTTTAGCATTACCCTGTTTCCACAAGATTTCACTTTGCTGGCCTGGCTGTTGATGATCGCGGCCTTTTTGCTGTTTTTTATTACTACCTGGCTCGGGCGTATCTGGTGCGGTTACCTGTGCCCGCAAACGGTTTGGTCTTTTACCTATATCTGGATCGAGGAAAAAATTGAAGGAACCCGCAATCAAAGAATGCGTCTGGATAAAAGCCCGCTGAGCGCAGGCAAAGCGGGGAAAAAACTGCTTAAGCACGCTATCTGGTTAACCCTGTCTTTCCTGACGGCCACGACTTTTATTACTTATTTTGTGCCGGCTACCGGCTTGTATAACGGCCTGCTTGAACTGGAATGGTCCGGTTTGGTGACGTTTTGGGTGAGCTTTTTTACTTTATGTACCTATGGCAATGCCGGCTGGATCAGGGAGAAAATGTGTATTTATTTTTGTCCTTATTCCAGGTTCCAGTCAGCGATGTTTGATCAGGATACCTTGCTGGTGGCTTATGATAAAAAGCGTGGTGAAAACCGCGGCGCCCGCCGACGTAAAGAAGACCCCCGTCAGCTGGGCCTGGGAGATTGTGTTGACTGTAACTTATGTGTGGAAGTGTGTCCCGCCGGGATTGATATCCGCAACGGCCTGCAATATGAGTGCATTAACTGCGGTGCCTGTATTGATGCCTGTGATCAAACCATGGATAAATTCGGTTATGCCAAAGGACTGATTTCCTATACCAGTGAAAATGCCCTGGCAGGCAAGAAATCCCCGCTATTACGTCCGAAAATCTTAGGTTATGGCAGCTTGTCGATATTTTTCGTGGTTTTGATGGGTATTACCATGTATGCCCGGGTGCCGGTGGAAGTGTCTGTGCTGCGGGATCGTAATGTTCTGTACCGTACCAACTACCTGGATGAGGTGGAAAACAGTTATCAGCTCAAGCTGATCAATAAATCACAGCATGCGCAGCGTTATCAATTGGCTGTGCTCGGGGTTGATGAGGTGAAAAGCAGTGTGACTAAGCCGATAACAGTGGCGGCGGGTGAAATGTTAAGCGTACCTGTGACCCTGACGGTGGCAAGGGAGCATATCAAGCATAAGGTTACTAATTTGCAGTTTGTGATCCAGGCGGAAAATAATGCCGAGATCCATCTGTTAAAAGAAACCCGTTTTTATTCTGATTAGCGGCTTTTGTTCAAGGTTTCAATGCGGTGCCGGAGTTTTCGGCACCGCTAACGGTGATCAGAAAGTGATCTTGAGCAGGGCAAAGACGGTTAAGCTGGCCCCCAGGGTCAGGTAGACATTTTTAAATTTTAATGCCAGCAGCACGGCAATGCTTGCCGATATCAGGTAGGGATTTTGCGGCGATATAGCCAGCTGCCCGTCCCGGACAAAGATGATGGGCACCCAGATAGCGGTGAGTACCGCCGGTGCGCTGAAACTTAAAAAGTGCTCCATTTTCGGACCTAACTTGACCGGCAGTGAAGGGTGCAGAAACAGGTAACGGGTCAGGAAAGTGATGCCGGCCAGCAATAGGATGGTCAATAAAGTCATAGTTTATGCTCCCTGTTAATCAGTCTGCTTTTGTTTTGCTCTATTTTCCTGGAAGTGAAATAACCGGCGTACATGGCCAGGACCGAAGCCAGCACCAGATCCAGTTGCCAGTGCAGCAAATGAAACAGAACCGATAGGACTGCCGCGACGACCACAGTAACGGCTATCGGAATATTGATAATGTTGGGGATCACCAGGGCGATAAAAGTGGCGGCGATGGCAAAGTCTAAGCCTAAAGTGGTCAGGTCCGGTAAATAGCTGCCGGCGATAATGCCGATAATATTCCACAGGAGCCAGGAAAGATAAAAACTGCCGCCGGTAAATAAGGCATAGATTAATCTTAATTTTCCTCTCAGTGATTTACGCTCACCGGAAAAGGCAAATAACTCATCCGTTAATAAAAAACCTAAGCCCAGGCGCCAGCGCAGCGGTTGATGCTTTAATTTGTCCCTTAATGCCAGGCCATAAAGGAAATGGCGGGAGCTGATAATGAAGGTAGTGAATAAAATTGTCGCCAAAGGGGTATTATTGGCAATAAGTTCGGTGGCGACTAACTGGGCAGCGCCGGCGAACACCAGCATTGGCATTAATAACGCCTCCAGTACCGAGAAATCTCTCTGTATTGCCAGGGAGCCGCATAAAATGCCCCAGGGCAGTACCGCCAGGTTCAGGGGCAGCATATCCAGGCAGCCTTTTTTTGCCATGATCATGGCGGCTTGTTTTTTTGTAAGTGACATTAATATCTAACCAACTACTTCATTAAGGGAATTATTATGGCATTGGCAGCGGCCGCCGGCTTGTACAAAATTGTACTCTTTTTGAAGCTTACTTCCCGGAAGAAACTTCGCGGGCATAATAACCCGGGGTAAAACCCATGGCTCTTTTAAAATGCCGGTGGAAATGGCTCTGATCGTGAAAACCGACTTCGCTGGCAACCGCGGCAACTTTCATGCCCTGGCGCAGCAGAGCTTTGCCTTTTTTCAGCCTTTGCTGGATCTGGTAGGCATGGGGCGGCAGGCCAAACTTTTTCTGAAATTGCCTGACCAGGTAGAAGGGACTGTTACCGGCAAGTAACGCCAAAGTTTCCAGGCTGATATTCTCACTCAAGTGATCATGAATAAAGGCCTTCACCCGGTCCAGGCCCACATGATCCTGGCGATAATTCCTGAGATCTATCCGGCGCTTACCGTGTTTGATCATTAATTGGCTCATCACACCGTATACTAAGGTTTCCCTGAGCAGGCTGTTATCCGAGCTGGCCAGCAGGCTGAACATTTGCCGCATCTGGCCGGCAAGGTGGGGATCATTGACGACGGCATTGGGAAAATAAGGGGCAAAGTTAGGACCTAAGCCCAGGTCGGCCGCAAGTTTACTGAACTGGGATTCCAGCGGGGACATGCCGTGATAGGACCAGCCGGTGTCCGTGGCCGACTGGCCGTTATGGATCTCATCGGCGTTGACAAAAATGATGCTGTGCTCGGGGGCAAAATGTTCGCAACCGGAATAGTAAAATTTCTGTACTCCCTTATCGATCACATTGATGGTGTAACCTTCATGGCTGTGGCGGGAAAAATTCTTTCGGTAATAATGGGCATCCACCACTTCAAGGCCGCCGAGCTCACGGTGATAACTGAAGCGGGTCTGTTCTTTGGTTTTTTCCTGCATTGCTCTACCGCCTGACTCACTGGAATTTCAGTGTACCTTAAGTATCGGTGAAAAGTTTGTACAAAATTGCGCTTTATGTTCAGGAGGAAAAGTATTCTGCGATGACATGGACGTCAGGGAACAGCTTATATTTTATAAGGGATCACCTGATAACCCAGGGCTTCCAGTTCAGGTTTAAGCTTATGGGAATTTCCCACGACCACCATAATCATCTCTTTTAGGTTCAGGTGTTTTTTTGCCAGGGCATTAATATCGTCTGCGGTGATGGCGCTGACGATTTTTTCCCTTTGCCTGACAAAATCCGGGGTGAGATCATGTTCGAGTATTTGCGCCAGAAATGCTAACTTGGCCCCGGGCGTTTCATACTTGAGGGCATCTTTTTGATTGATGGCATTGCGCATAAAGGCCAGCTCATCTGCCGTGATGCCCTGCCTGGCATAGGTTTGAATTTCTTTGACCAGTTCAATAATGGATTTGTCGGTAACATCCCCCCGTACCTGGGCGCTGGCGGTAAAGCTGCCGGATAATTTGTCGCCGTGAAATCCGGAGCGGGCACCGTAGGTATATCCCTTATCTTCCCTTAAATTTAAATTGATGCGGCTGTTAAAGGCGCCTCCCAGCGGAAAGTTCATCAGGGTGGATTGATAATATTCTCCGGTGATATCCTGTTTCAGGGCGCGTTTGCCGATGCGGATCGCCGATTGCGGGGCATTGTCTTTATGTACCAGGTAGATAACGCCGGTTTTTGTTTCCGGGAGGGGTAGGCTTAATGCCAGCTCCGCTCCTTTTCCCTGCCAGTTTGCCAGGTATTGCAGGGAAGTGAGCAGTTGGGCTTTCGGCCGATCGGAAACAATGATCAGCTGCGCATTAAAAGGTTTAAGGTGCTCCTGGTAAAAGGCTTTAATATCTTGTAATGCCAGCGAACCCAGGCTTGCCTCATTGCCGCTTCTGCCGACGGCGGCGATATTGTCCCCGTATAACAATTGCCGATATGCGGTGCTGGCAAGATAGCCGGGATCTTTTTTATTGTTGATCACTTGCTCTATGGCATTATTTTTTACCCGGTTAAAGTCACTGGCCTTAAACGCCGGTTGCCTGATTTTTTCATCCACCAGGGCCAGGGTGGCGTCGAGGTTTTTTGTTAAGGTATTAATGTTGACCCGCAAGTAGTGATTGCCCGCCGAGATGGCTACTGAACTGCCTAATTTTTGCAGTGCCTTGCTCATGTCTTCCGCGCTACGCTTTAAGGTCGATTCATTTAACATACGCGCCAATATTGCCGCTGTGCCCGCTTTTTCTTTATGCTCAAAATAATGGCCGGCAGGAATTTTCAGCAACAAACTTGTGGTTGGTGTTTCTAAACTTTGGCTGCCGAGAATCTTCATGCCGTTTGCCAGGCTTTGTTGCCACATTTTTGGCAGAGGCACGGCTTTGTTGGCACCACTGACGGGGATCTTGCTGCGATCTAAGCTGTCCGATACTTGTCTTAGCTGCAAATCTGCGGCAGCAGTCTCGGAGGCCGGGGTTATGTTTCTTTTAACCGGGAGAAAATTATCGGCAGCGGCTATTGCCTCCGGCTTTCCTTGGGGCACTATGCTCATGATCACCGCATGCTTGTCTTTGATATATTGGCGGTAAACGCGCAAGACATCGGCTTTGCCGACCCCGGCATAACGGGCAATATCCCGGGTGATATAGTTGGCATCGCCGGTAAAGGTCTGGTTGGCGGCGAGCTGGCTGACCTTGCCGGCAACACTTTGCAGACCGAAAATGAAACCGGCTTCCATTTGTGCTTTGGCCTTGATCAAGTCGTCATCTTCTACCCCGCGTTGTTCGAATTCAAGCAGGGTATCGCGGATGATTTTTTCAATATCTGCCAGTGATTTGCCCGAGGCAGGATGCGGCAGCGCCAGTAAATTAAAGGTACAGGCGAGTTCGCTGCAGGGATGATTGACGGAGGCCTGTACCGCCAACTGGTTTTTGACCAGGTTTTTATAAAGCAAGGAGGTTTTGCCGCCGCCGAGGATAGTGGACAGTAAATCCAGCGGGGCTTCATCTTCATGGCGAACATATACCGTAGGGTAGGTCATATATAACAGCGGTAAATGAACATTGTCCTGCATCGAGATGTACCTGTCGCTGTCCAGGGTGACTTTGGGCTTTTCCGGCATTTTGACTTCGGGGCCGCTTGGGATAGCGGCAAAGTATTTGGCCACCAGTGCCAGGGTTTGCCCGGGATCGATATCTCCCCCTATGGTCAAGGTGGCATTGTTGGGGCCGTACCAGCGCAGGAAAAAAGCTTTGAGATCGTTAACATTGACCCGGTTGAGATCTTCCATATAACCTATAACCGGCCAGGAATAGGGATGCCCCGGCGGATACAGGGCCTGGGAAACCCTTTCATATAAACGGCCATAGGGGCGGTTATCTATTCTTTGTCCCCGTTCATTTTTAACCGTCTCCCTTTGTACTTCAAATTTCTCCCGGGTAACGGCATTAAGCAAAAAGCCCATGCGGTCGGCTTCGAGCCATAATATTTTTTCCAGCTGGTTGGCGGGTACGGTTTGAAAATAGTTGGTGCGATCTGAATTTGTGGTGCCGTTCATGGTGCCGCCGGCTTCGGTGACGATTTTAAAATGTTGTTCGTCACCGACATGCTCCGAGCCCTGGAACATCATGTGTTCAAAAAAGTGGGCAAAACCCGATTTTCCCGGCTCTTCCCTGGCAGAGCCGACATGATAGGTAACATCAACATGGACCAGGGGATCGGAATTATCCTGGTGCAGGATCAGGGTTAAGCCGTTGTCCAGTTGATACTTTTGATAGGGGATAAGGATTTTTCCCGGTTGCGCGCTAACGGCTTCGATAAAGTTAATGCCGGGAGGGAGTTGCGGCTTTTGATCTTGCCCGCCGGGCTGTGTAGTTTGTTCGCAAGCCGTGAGTAAGACAAAAAAGAGGATGAGTTGAAAGGGGAAAATCCATTTTTTCAAAGTCTTGCTCCCGAAAGCCAGTAAGATCTGAGTGTAGTTTATGATCCTGAACTCGGCTAGCGGTTCTGTTGCGCTTTAATGTTGAAAAATCAGCTTACTGAGCGGCGCTTAATTGTGTCTGCAACCAATGTTTTGCACTTTGTTCGTTCTCGAAGAATTGCAGGTTTTCTCCGGCCTTATGATAAATATCCCTGATATGTATTTTAGCGAACTTAACATCGTCACAGTCTTTGACCACTAAAGCGGTGCTTATCCGGCCATGCCGCTTATCGGTTTTGATGGCGTCTATCAGTAAGTGACTGGCATCGGGAGTATGAATGGGATCGCCGTGGGTCAGTACCAAGACTCCCCACTTTGTACCGTATAATTGTTGGTGTAAGGCGGAAAACTCCCGGCTAGCCTGTTCAAGGGCTTCTTTATTCCAGGGACCTGTACCATCAATAATAAAAATATTATTTTCTATACTGGCACTGAGCTTGCCATGAGGGATAAATTTCACAACTACAACCTGTTACATCATCTGGCATGGGTGGAGCTTACACTAGTTTATCGCGAAAACGGATAAGATTTTTTGATTAACATCACAATAAGGCGGCGATGGCCTTGTATAGGGTGGTGGCTTGTTCATGGCTGAGGTTATTGGCAACCTTACTTTTGCCTATGCTGGAACTGACCCGGATAAACTCTCTGGCAATTTGTTCAATTTGCCGGTTGGCGGCATCGAGCTGGTTTTCTTGTTGTAATTTTTCCCGGCCTAAACTGGATATTTCCAATACGTCTTCGGCAAAAACACCGAAGCTTTTTTCCGGGGTTTCTGTTGTTTTTACTTCTGTGGTACTGGCAACCGCAACACGTTGAATTTCAGTGCCTGCGGTCAAAGGGTTCGCTATCGACATATGTATACCTCAATGTTTAATTATAGACTAATTGAGGTAAAGCTGGCTGTTGGCATTGTTTGCCTGGAAATGGCTCGGGTGAGTCTTGACTGCAACCGTCAGCTAAAATAACCAAAAACCCTTTCCAGTCCCTGGTTAAGCTTTTCTTCATCCATGGCGGCAAAGCCGAGGCGGATATAACGGTTTTCATCATTTTTTGGCAATAAATGAAAGTGGCTTTCCCCGAGCAGGAATACGTCACGGGCTTTGGCGTAGGCTTCAATTTCAGCGGCACCTTGCTTGATATCCAGCCACAGGGCCATGCCCCCTGCCGGTTGATGAAAATCCAGTGCTATGCCTTGCTGGCGGTAGCGCTTTAATTGCTTTACCAGGTTATCCCGTCTTTGTTGATATTTTTTGCCGGTGCGCCTGAGGTGGCGCTCAAAAGCCCCGTCTTCCATCCAGCGACCAATGGCCGATTGCATCAGTACATTGGGTTTGTGGTTGACGATACTGCGGTAATTTAAAAAGTCTGCCGCCAGGGATTTATCGACGGCAATAAAACCGATGCGGGCGCCGGGAAACATGATTTTGGAAAAAGTCGACAGGTAGACCACTAAACCTAAAGGATCGTTGGCCGCCATCGGGGTTAGCGGCTGGCTCTGGTAATGGTATTCATGATCATAATCATCTTCTATGATGGCGACATTATATTGTGCCGCCAGGCGGTAAATGGCCAGGCGCTCGGTGATGGGCAAGGTGACCGTCGTTGGGTACTGGTGCAGGGGGGTCAGGTAGATCAATCGTACCTGATGCTGCTTAAACAAAGACTCCAGCTGCTTGATATCGATACCTGTCTTATGTTGCCTGATGGCAAGCAGCTCTGCTCCGGCGGTTTTAAAGGCGTTCCAGGCGGGGCGATAACCCAGGGATTCTACCGCAACCTTGTCGCCGGGTTTAAGCAATAACCGGGAGATCAGGTACAGGGCTTCCTGGGAGCCATTGACGGCGATAATTTCTTTGTCTGTGATACCGCGTACCCTTCTCAGGTAGGTGGTGACCTGTTCAATAAAGAGGTCGTCGCCGTTATTGTTGCCGTAACCTAAGCCGAAGATATCGGGTCGGGTCAGGCTATCGCCCATATAGGATTTAAATTCCTGAAAGGGAAAGTTTTCGATATCGGGTAAACCGCCGGCAAAGTTATAGTGAAAGTCCAGTGCTTTCATGCTGCCCGTGGGCACTTGCGGGGTGTTGTTGATATGCCAGTGAAAAGTCTTGTTTGCTACATCCCCGGCGCCGGCAACTTTTCGGCTGCCCTGTACCGGTAAATCTGCCGCTACCCGATAACCTTGTCTTTGCCTTGAGCTTACCCAGCCTTGGGCAATCAACTCCTGATAGGCGGCCATGATGGTGTGGCGATTGGTTTTGAGCTGCTCAGCCAGCTTTCTTGCCGACGGCAGGCCTTCACTGGCCCGTATTTGTCCTGAGGTGATGGTTTCACGGATTGCGGCGGCAATACGTAAAAAAGCGGGTTTAATTTCCGGGTTCAGGGTGAGCACTAAGTCTTTCATTATTTATCTTCTGGTATAGCAAGAATTATCAAACTGGTTATTTATTTTATACCAGCTTCCGGGGCAAGATAAAACCACTTTACAACAAGCAGGAAGTAAAAATGACATCAGCCCAAGCAAGTTTAGCCCCTTTATCTTTTGAACCGGCCCCCGTGTGTTTACAAGGGGAAGACGTAACCCTAAGGCCGTTATCGTTAGAAGATGTTGAAGGTTTTTATCAGGCGGGTAAAGATCCGATATTGTGGCAATGGGTGCTGCCCAACCAGTGTCTGTCGGTGGATACGACCCGCAGCTGGATAGAGTATTCGCTGCAGCAGCAAACCCTGGGCAATCATGTGCCTTTTGTGATTATTGATAATCGCAGCTCCCTTATTATCGGCTCTACCCGGTATTGTTCTATCCGCCGGGAAGACCGCAATGTGGAGATAGGCTTTACCTTTATTAACCCTGAATTTCAGCGCTCTTATGTCAATACCCAGGCGAAATATTTATTGTTGCGTCATGCCTTTGAGCAGTTGGGAGCGATCCGGGTTGAGCTGAGAACCCATGAAAAAAACCACCAGTCCCGCACTGCTATTGCCAGGATCGGCGCCAAATTTGAAGGCATATTACGTAATAACCGGATTTTATCCGACGGCTCTTACCGTAACAGCGCCATGTTCAGTGTGATTGAGGCGGAATGGCCGGCATGTAAAGCGGCTTTGGAAGAAAAAATGGCGAGAAGTTACGATGAATAACAATGGCCTGAATGAAACTTTGGCGGATAGGGGTAACTTGCTAAAACCCCATCAGTTGGTCCTGATGCAAAACAATGCCTTCGCCCGTTTGATTGTACCGCCGCAAACGGGGGAGTTGCCGGTGATCACTCAGCTGCCTTTACTGCTGGATGAGCAGCAGCAATGCCTTTATGGCCACCTGGCAAGAAACAACCCGGCAACGGCGGCTATCAGCCGACAAAGCCAGGTATTGGCGCTTTTTGACGGCGGCCACCAATATATTTCTCCCCGGTGGCACCAGGAGCAAAAAGTACCGACCTGGAATTATGCCAGCTTAGAGCTTGTCTGCACCCCGGTGATGCTTACGGATGTGGAGGACAAGCTTCATCTGGTGAATGAGATGAGCCGCTTTTTTGATCCCGACTGGTCGATGGCAGAGATAATGGCGCCGGAATTTGCCAAGCAGTTGCAACAGATGTTAAATGCTATTTGTGTGTTCCGGCTGAATATTTGTGCAACCGGGGGGCGGTTTAAACTGGGGCAAAGAAAATCCAGCGATTATCACAGCACCATTGCCGGTTTTATGCAAAAACAAGGCAATGAACAACTGGCGTTGTGGCAAGCACAGCCGCCGCAGGAATATTAAGCCTTTGAAGCACCTTGTTGTTAATTGCTGACTTTTACCAGGCGTACCGCGTCCGCGCTCGCCTGGCCATTGCTGCTGGAAACTTCTATGGCATATGGGTCGCCGGCGTTGAAAGGAAATTCTCCCAGTAAATTCCATTGCCCTCCCAACTGGCTGTCATGTTGGTTCACCTCCACTGTGGTACTGCCTCCCTGATAAGAGACGGTATAGGGGACATTTTCAGCGCGGTTACTATGGTAGGTCCACCAGGCATAAACCCGGTAGTTGCCGCTTGAAGTTATTTGCGGATACCAGCTAAAGACGCCGGAACTGTTGCTGTATACCGAATTGCCCTGCCAGGGCTGGGGGCCGCTGGATGTTGTCCAGCTGCCGGTTTGGCCGGTATTGGTGTCCAGGTTGTCGATAATCATTTCCGCCGGGGCCTGTTCCAAGACGGTTAGCCCAAGGGAGAGCTGATCTGTTCCGGTTTGCTGGTCGCTGACAAAGATGTCGAAATTCCAGCTGCCGGCCTGGGTCGGGATGCCGGATATTAAACCGCTGTTATTCAGGGTTAAACCATCGGGCAAGGTGCCGGCCACTCCCCAGCTGTAAGGGGGGTAACCGCCGCTGGCCGTTAATTGCACCTGATAGCTTTCATTGACGGTGGCATCATTCAGGCTCTGGTTGTCTATGGTCAGGGGGGCGGGTTCAGAAATGGTAATGCTTAATGCTGCCGACACCTGGGCCGCCAGCTGGTCGGTGACGGTCAGGGTGAAGTTGAAGGTACCGCCCAGTTGCGGGATGCCGGAAATAAAGCCGCTATCGTCAAAGGTCAGGCCGTTTGGCAGTACGCCGGTGATGCTCCATACATACGGAGGCTGGCCTCCCGCGGCGGTTAAACTGGCCTGGTACTCTTGTCCGGGATTGCCTTCGGGGAAAAGCAAACTGGTGATGGCCAGCTCAGTATTGGCTACCGGCACCAGTTTTACGGCGTCGGCACAGGCCTGGCCATTTTCACTCGATACCTGGATATAGTTATCGTTGCCGGGGGAGAAATCAAATTCACCCAACAGATACCATTGTCCTGCCAGGGCGCTGTTATTTTGCGCTGTGGTGATCACCGTCACACCGTTATCATGGCTGACGCTGTAAGGTACGGTGGCGGAACGGTTGCTATGATAAGTCCACCAGGCATAGACCATATAACTGTTTGCCTGTGTGATATCCGGTGTCCAGCGGTAGCTGGAGCCGGCGTTGTTGTACAGGGAGCCTGTGCCCCAGGGATTGGCGCCGCTGGAATTGAGCCAGTTGCCGGTAAAGCTGGTGCCGCTATCGCCGTTGTCGATAATGATTTCTGTGGCTGCCTGGGCTTCATTGACTGTTATGCTCAGGGGAAGCTGGCTTTGCTGGCCGATATTGTCGGTGACAATAATGTCAAAATTCCATAAACCTGTGAGTAAGGGCACACCCGAAATCTGGCCGTTATCGCTTAATATCAAGTCCGGAGGCAGGTCGCCGTTATGGCTCCAGCTATAGGGAGGTAGGCCGCCGCTACCGGACAAGAGTGCGTTATATTGCTGGCCCGTCAGGGCATCGGGTAATTGAGTTGTGGTGATCTCCAGCAAAGGCGCAGGCATTATCTCCAGGGTAAAGTCCGCCTGACTGCTATTGGCCTGCTGATCCAGCACCTGGATTGTCAGGGGCCAGCTTCCCGATTCTAACGGGAGCCCGGTCAGGACTCCAGAACTTTCCAGGGTTAAGCCGGACGGCAAGGCACTGGTGCTGTTCCAGCTATAGGGAGCATTGCCGCCGCTGGCAGAGAAAGCGGCATGATAATCACTGCCCACCTGGCCGGTCGGCAGGGTAAAAGGGGTAATGGTCAAAGTTTGCGGGGCGGCATTGGTGACGAGTTTAATGGCATCGGCATTGGCCTGGCCGTTGCTGCTGTCTACCGAAATGCTGTAGCTGCTGCCGGCGCTGAAATCAAAACTGCCCAGCAATACCCACTGGGAAGCCAGCGCCTGATTTCTCTGGTTGACCTCTACGCTGGTGCTGCCGCCGTCGTGGGCTATGGTATAGGGAACATTGGTTGAGCGGGTGGAATAATAAGTCCACCAGGCGTATACCTGGTAACTGCCGCCGGTAGTGATATCTGCCAACCAGGAAAAACTGCTGTTACTGTTGCTGTACAATGAATTGCTGCCCCAGGGATTTTGGCCGCCGGATACCAGCCAGGTACCTGAACTGGCGGTATTGCTGTCGTTATTATCTATGATGATTTCTATCGCTTGATTCGCCTGGCTGATCACCAGGTCAAAGCTTTTACTGATGCTGGAGACTTGATCGCTGACCTGAACCTGAAAACTGAAATTACCGCTTGTTTCGGGTATGCCCGAGATCAATCCTTGCTGGCTCAGGTTGAGTCCGCCAGGTAAGGGATCCAGTGCACTCCAGCTATATGGCGGCAGGCCCCCGGTTGCCGTCAGACTTAGTTGGTAATCTTCTCCTGTTATCGCATCCGGCAGTAATTGGGTACTGATGGCTAATGGCGGTGGATCGATCAGCTCCAGGCGCAGGGCATCAAGCACAAGCGGAGATAAGCTGGCACTCAGATCTATGTTGTGGCTGTTGCCGGCAGTAAAGGAATAGTTGCCGATAGGAAACCAGTTGCCGCCCCCGCTACTTTGATCCAGCTCCACCGTGGAGAGTCCCAGGGCATGGTTGATATGGAAACTGGCCTGGTTAGCCCCGGGTTTTGCCTGCCACCAGGCAGAAAGCCGGTAGACTCCGGAGACGGGAATTTTCGGGGTAAAACGATAGCTGCTGTCAGTACCGGTTGAGTTTCGTTGCGAGCCGCCGTAAGCCAAAGTGGCAAGTTCGCCGGAAAACGTACCCGAGAGCGGGGCGCCGTGATAATCATCATCCAGTATCAGGTCTACCGGCGGTAAATTACTTGCCTGTAAGGCGTTGACGGCATCGGTGAGGTTAATTCTGGGCTTGATAAAACCCGAGCCGGGCAAGGTGATGTCGACGCCGGTTGAGGTCAGGGCCGCCAGGCGCTGTTCCATGGTGGATGTCGGCTGGGCCTGTGCCAGCAGGGCGAAGGCCCCCGCGACATGAGGCGCCGCCATCGAAGTACCGCTCTTGTTTTGGTAGCCGCCGGGCACAGAAGAAATGATGCCCGAACCCGGAGCGACTAACGGCAGCCAGGAAGCGGCATTGCTGAAACCGGATAAGTTGTCGCTGTCGGTGCTTGAGCCTGTGCTGATGGCGCTGGAGATACATCCCGGGCTGTTCAGTGCGGTGTTGTTGCCGTCGTTGCCGGCACTGATCACTGTGGCAATACCGGCGGTGCGCAATAAATCAATAATGTTTTTGGTGCTGGTGTTGACGGCATCACAGGTGAACATACGGTTATAGCTGCCGCCCCCCAGGCTCAGGTTAGCCGCAGCTATGGTAAAGTTGTTTCGCTGGGAATAGACATATTCCAGGCCGGCGATAATATCACTGGTGTAGGCAAGAATGCAGGGGGTGGTGCTGGCCGAGCCGCACATGCCTGAGTCGTCAAAGCGCGAGAAAACCTGGACCGCAATCAAATTGGCGTCTTTCGCGACCCCGTTACCGGGAGCACCGTTGCCGCTGCTGTTGCCGGCGGCGATACCGGCAACATGGGTACCGTGATCACAACTACTGAGGGAGCAGGGGGCTGCCGATCCCGGGGCATAAATATCAGTAAAGGGGCATACCGAGGTGGCGGAATGTGGGGCATAAGTGGAAGAAAAGCAGGCTTGTGCCACTACCTTGCCGGATAAAAATTCATGATCGGCATCCACGCCGGTATCAAGAATCGCCAGGGTTTGGTTATTGCCGGTAATATCTGCGTTATGCAGGGTATTCGCGCCAATTAGAGGCAAAGATGAACTCAGCAAGGGGCTGAGTAAACGGTCCTCTTCCACCGAAAGGATCTGCGGATGTGACAATAGCTCTTTGAAGCCGGAGGCGTCTACTTCCATGACCACCAGCGGCAGTACTTTGGTTTTAGCAAGATAGCGGCTGTTTGGACTTTTCAGGGAGCGGGCAAATTTTTGCTGTTGTGCATCCAGGCTGAGTTTCTGTTTGACGCTACTGCCATTACTTTGCTGTTTTAACCGGGCGATCACCCTGATGCGCTTGCTATCTATGAGCTTTTTTTTCAGCCTGCGCTCTTCTAGCGCAGATATCAGCAGCGGCTGTTGGTTTTGTTGAGCGGACGTTATATCTGTTTGCTGTTGCGGTTGTAGCGAAGGGGAGAAAAGCAGCAGGCACAGGCCTGACAGTAAGCAAAGGAGGAAAAGTGAAAATGACCATAACCTGTGTAAGTTACGCATTTTGATGTCCGGCTGTTAATGAATAATTATTGGTGCTGGCACTCGTCCTAAGTAGAAAGCTTACGGTTAATTATAGTTGATGATTATTGATAAGCCCGGAAGCGGGGCCAGGATTATGCTATTTGATAGGTAAAACCTATCAATATCATAAACACTATCGATTATCTTTGTTTTTCTCCTGCCCGTATGATGAACCCAGATTTCAGAACAGCTGCTTCTAGACAACAGAACTAGCACAAGACAATTTTTAGCTTTACTTTTTAACTTAACGGAGAGAGCACATGACGCAATCAATTATCAACACTAAACTTCTTCCTTTCAAAGCCACGGCTTTTCAAAACGGTGACTTCATCGATGTCAGCGAAGCAGATCTGTTAGGCAAGTGGTCTGTGGTATTTTTCTACCCGGCGGACTTTACTTTCGTTTGTCCGACCGAGTTAGGCGATATGGCGGATCATTACGAGCAGCTTAAAACCATGGGTGTTGAAGTTTACTCGGTTTCTACTGATACCCATTTCACCCACAAGGCCTGGCATGATACGTCCGATACTATCGGTAAAATCCAGTTCCCTATGATTGGCGATCCGACCGGCACTATCTCACGTAACTTTAACGTGATGATTGAAGAAGAAGGGCTGGCACTGCGCGGTACTTTCGTGATTAACCCAGAAGGTGAAATCAAGGTTGCGGAAATTAACGATTTAGGCATCGGCCGTTCTGCCAAAGAGCTGGTTCGTAAAATCCAGGCGGCACAATATGTGGCCGAGCATGACGGTGAAGTTTGTCCGGCGGCCTGGCAGCCGGGTGAAGAAACCCTGGCTCCTTCATTAGACTTAGTTGGTAAAATCTAAGGCCAGTCCCGATTAAACATGCCCCAATCGGGGCATGCTTGCCACTTTCCTCATTCCTTTTATTGCCTAAGGGGCAGACAAGGTTATTGCCAATCTTTTAGCAGGTAGCATCAGATGTTAGATCCACAAATTAAACAGCAGTTACAAACGTATTTACAACACCTGAAATCCCCGGTTGAACTGGCGGTATTTCTCGACAGCAGCGATAAAGCAAAAGAGCTTGATGCCCTGGTTAAGGAAATCGCAGCCATGTCTCCCTTGGTTGAGGTGATAACTTTAGCGGATGAAGGGGAAAGAGCGCCTTCTTTATTGGTACGCTCCAAAGCAAAACAAACCAGTATACGGTTTGCCGGTGTGCCCATGGGGCACGAATTTACCTCCCTGGTGCTGGCATTGCTGCACAGCGGTGACCATCCGATAAAACTGGAAGCGGAGGTGATCGAACAAATTCGTCAATTATCCGGGCAATATCAGTTTGAAACTTATGTTTCCCTTAGCTGCCAGAACTGCCCGGATGTGGTGCAGGCGTTGAATATGATGGCGGCAATTAATCCCGCCATCAGCAATGTGATGATCGACGGCGCCCTGTTTCCGGCTGAGGTGAGCGAACGTAACATTATGGCGGTGCCTTCGGTGTATTTAAACGGTGAGCTGTTTGCCCAGGGTCGCATTACCTTAACAGAAATTTTAAATAAGCTGGACAGCAAGGCAGGAGAGCGCCAGGCACAAGCCATCAACGACAAAGAAGCTTTTGATCTTTTGGTCGTCGGCGGCGGTCCGGCAGGGGCTTCTGCTGCCATTTACGGCGCCCGCAAAGGTATCAAAACCGGCATAGTGGCCGACAGGTTCGGCGGCCAGGTGATGGATACCATGGCGATAGAAAACTTCATTTCTGTCAAAGCTACCCAGGGCCCCAAGCTGGTGGCCAGCCTGGAAGAGCATGTCCGTGATTATGAAGTTGATATCATGGACAACCAAAAAGCCAGCAAGCTGGTACCTGCTGATCAGCCCGGCGGTAATATCACCATCGAACTGGAAAACGGTGCCAAGCTGCAAACCAAAGCCTTATTGCTGGCTACCGGCGCCCGCTGGCGCGAAATGAATGTGCCCGGCGAGCAGGAATATAAAGGTAAAGGGGTGGCTTATTGTCCCCATTGTGACGGCCCTTTATTTAAAGGCAAAGCGGTGGCGGTGATCGGCGGCGGTAATTCCGGCATCGAAGCGGCTATTGACCTGGCGGGTATTGTCAGCCGGGTAACGGTACTGGAATTTGACAGCAAGCTCAGGGCGGATGAGGTGCTGCAGCAAAAAGCACGCTCTATGGGCAATATCGACATTATCCTTAATGCCCAGACCACACAAGTAACCGGCGACGGGCAGAAAGTCAGCGGTTTACATTATACCTGCCGTAGCAGCGGTGCGGAAAAACAGCTGGATGTCGCGGGGATTTTTGTGCAAATCGGTCTAGTGCCCAACAGTCAGTTTTTGCCTGAGGAGCTGGCGCTGAATAACCGCGGAGAAATCATAACCGGCAGTGGCGGCCAGACCAACTTACCCGGTATTTATGCTGCCGGTGATGTCACCGACAGTGCCTATAAGCAAATTATTATTGCCATGGGCAGCGGCGCCACCGCGGCTTTGGGAGCCTTTGATTACCTGATGCGGGCACCGCAGCCGGAATTAACGGTAACCATAGCAGAAGATGCCGCTTAATCGGCGTCTTCCTCAAGCTTGTTAAAAAGGCCGCCAACCGAGTTCCTGATCGAGCTGACCACTTCCCGGATACAGGCCAGTCGTGAATAGCCGGGCCGGACCAGCAAAGAGATCAGCCGCACCGGCGGCGGTGCGGCAAACGGGATATAACGTATGGCATTGCCCGGCACCAGGTTAAGGGTTGCCAGCTGGGGTAACAGGGTAATGCCCATATTGCTGGCGACCATATGGCGCAGGGTTTCCAAACTGGTGGCTTTAAAGCTGTGATCTTCATTGGCGCCGGCGGTAAAACAGTAACCCATTGCCTGATCCCTCAGGCAATGGCCGTCCTCCAGGGTCAGGATTTGCTGGTCTTTCAGATCGTTCAATACCAGGGATTTTTTCTCCGCGAGGACATGTTGGGGGGAGCAGGCCAATACCAGCGGCTCTTCAAACAGATCATAACGTTCGAATTTATCCATATCATCAAGCCAGGGTAATACCAGCACATCCAGTTTTCCTTCATCCAAGGCCTGGAGCAAATGCCGGGTTTTATCTTCATGCAGGAAAAAATTGATTTTCGGCAGACGGTGATTGAGTCCCGCCATGATATGGGGCAACACATAAGGCGCCAGTGTCGGGATCAGTCCCAGGTGTAAATCGCCGGATAAAGGATCGAGCAAAGCCTGGGCGGATTCTTCAAAGGCGCTGGCGGCCCTGAGTACTTTGCGTGCTTCCAACACCAGCTGTTCACCTGCCGGCGTCAGCATCACCTGGCGGGTTTGCCGCTCGACCAACTGCAAGCCCAGCTGTTGCTCCAGTTTGATGATCTGGCCGCTCAGGGTGGGCTGGCTGACAAAACAGGATTGTGCCGCCCGACCAAAGTGGCGGAAATTATCAATCGCATCCAGGTATTGCAGGTCTCTGAGCTTAATCATAGGCGGCAGCTATTTTGTTTTAATATTCAAGTGGTATTTTCAATAATATAAAGCTTTGCCGCGCCAAATCAAGAGGACGGACCTCTAACTACAGGGATTTTCGTATTTTCAAAAATAGCTGGCATTGTGTTTATGTTAACTTGTTGTTATTTTTTGTGGAGGTGTATTGGCATTTTGCTGTTCTGAATTTTTTAACTTATTTATTTTTAAGTAAATATCGCTATTGATTGTGGGAGGTCAGATGAATTTGAGTTGCGTTGGAAAAATCACCGTCGTCATGTTCACTTTCCTGCTTTTTTCCTGTTCAAGCGAATATCAGCAAGCGCTCAAGGTATATGAGCGAGCCCGGGCCGATAATCAGTTGCAGCCCCTGGTGTTGGCATTAAAAACACTGTCCAGGCTGGAGCCCGGTCAATATCTGGAGCAATTTTTCCTTGCCAGTGAGGCACAAAAGCAATATCAGCAAGCACAGGTCTCTATGGCACAGGGAAATTACCGGGCGGCATACCTAGCCAGTCATGCCTCTTATCGTGCGTTAGCCACCGAGAATAATAAAGTGCTGTTGGTGGCCAGTGGAAAAAAGCTGATACCGCTGATGAGAATACAGGAGGAAATCAAGCGCTCTTATCAGGTATTGCCTGAATCCATGGCGGAAAAATTACAGGGCTATGCGAACCAGGGAGTTGAAGACTGGGACCAGCTTGCACTTAATACCCTGCTGGGACAATTAACTCAAGGCATGTTGGCGCTGGAAAATGCCATTAAGCTCATCCATGAGCATAAGCTTGAAGCATTAGACCCGGAAATATCCGCCTTGTTAACCGGTATCAATAACCGCTTGGCGGCACTCACTGCAGCAAGAGATTACCTGGTGGGAGAGGTACGTTACCGCAATGCTTTGATATTGCTGGAGCTGAATGTGTTGTTAACCGGGGAAAGTACTTCGCTATTGTCCTATGTACGTGATGAGGTGGCGCAAAAGACCTTGTATCCTGCTTTTTTCAAAGCGCAACAAAAGTACCGGCCTTATGGCGAGCTGCTGGAGAATGTTTCTCTGGCCTTGTCACTCAGCAAAAGGGATATACACGCTCCCTGGTATCAGCGCTGGCAGGTCCTGGCTGAGCAGGTACTCCAACAGCAGCAGCCTTTTTCCCGTTATCCGCAACTTGCCGACAAGCGAAGCCGGCAGCTTAAAGCGTTAATTGCCAATAACAAACAGCAGGTGCCCGAATGGGGAGGCGGCTTTGCTGATATCACGAGTTTTAATCATGAATACCCGAAGATCAGTGAACTTGTTGACAAACTTACCCAAGATAAGACACTTTTATACTTAGGCAGCCCGGGCTGAAGTCCTGATTAGCTGTTTAAGGCTGAAGCGATATTTAAATAAAATAATAATAAGGAAATATCATGAAAAAGGTTTTTTCCCGGCAATTCACCCTGATGTTGGTTTTTTTGCTGCCGATGGCGACTTTGTCCGCCCAAGAAACAGAAAATCTGCCGCCTATTCTGGAATACTACCCGGATTGTGCTTATCAAATCGTGAAAACTTTCAGCGCCAAAAAGCAAACGCGCCAACAACACTCGCAAGAAACCCTGGATTGGATATTAAAAAGACTGCGGCGTGAAGCTCTGGAAGTTGGCGCCGATGCCCTGATCCTGACGGATAAAAAACTACAGCAGGCCGGCCATAAAGCCGTTAATCACGGGCGTAAGCAGTTTCCGTTTTCTGTTGCCATTAAGGCCGAGTTGATTCGCAACTGTGAGTCCAAAGGCCGCGGTGCATTAACACCGACAAAGATTGACGGTGAGGGAAAAAGAAGGCTAAGCACAAAACCGCAGACAGTGAAGATGGAAAAGAAAAGCATGCAATTTTCTTTTGCTCAAAAACGCCTCCATCATCCAAAAGTCCTGAACAACGGCCTGTCCCTGTCCGGGATTTACGGCATCAATATTGGCAGCAGTTATCAGCAGGTGCGGGAGCTTTTTGGCGACCCGAGTGTGGAGTTAAGGGCGCACCAGGATGAAGTCGTGCTCGGCTACGGCCGGCGTCATTGGCTGCACTTTCAATCGGGGCGCCTGGTTAAGGTGCAAACAGATTCACCGTTGTTATCCGCCGAGGTCCTGAATGAAATACCCTTGCGGGATTTTTTCGACGATTTTGCCTGGAAATTAGCGGATAAGCTCGGTTATAAGGCCCCGTTACAACAGGTTAAAGCGAGCTTGAATATTAGCGGGTCTTTGGATAAAAAAAATCAGTTGATCATCCGGGGGGCAAACAATACCCTGATCTTAGATTTTCTTAGCAATAAGAATAGCCAGACATCAGCAAAAAGTTATACCTTGAAAGGTTTTTCTTTACAGGAAAATGGCTATCAGGCACAGGCGCTGAGCCTGTTTGAACAGCAGCAAGGACAATACCAGGCTATCGCCGATATTTATAAGCAACTGAAGCAGGAGCCAGAACAAGAGGACCGCTGGCAATGGCTCAGTGCCCGCTTGGGGGAACCTGCAGGCAGTATTATCCTGTCGGTAGACTCACGTTTGAATATTTATAACCATCATTTGCTGGTGACGATAAAAGATCTGGAATTAACCTCGGTTGCGTTTATCGAACAAGCATTTTTGTCAGACAAGTTCCCGAAAAACAAGGTAAAACCTTGGCATTTTGGCAGTTTTAAACAGGGGGCAAGGCTTGAGCAACTCAGGGCATATTTCCCCGATGATGCTTTTGAGTTGGGGGATGAAGTTGAGATCACGGCGGATAACTATACCCTGAGTTTATTGTTTAGCGAACTCGACGGTGAACCGGCATTGTATCAAGCGCAAATGAAGTTATATTGATGTCGCCATATTGTCGTGAGGATAACGTAGCGGTTAATAGCCTTATCCTGTCTTACTTTTTCCCGCGCTTTTTAGCCTGGGTGCTGATATTGCAACTCTTGGTTTGGCAGGCCGGCCAGCTGCCGGTGATCGCCGCCGCTATTGAGCAGGCTATTGCTACATGTGCCGGTGAAATTTACCGTTTGTTTTTTGGTGACATTGTCATTGCTGCTAACCGGTTGAGCCATGAGGGCAGCGGGGCTTATGTGGTGGTTGATCAGCAATGCACGGCATTGGCGCTGGTGGCAACGGTTTGGGCGGGGATTTTTTCACTGTCGCATAGGTGGCAGAAAAAAATAATGATGGCGTTAATTGCCATGGTTATAATACAGCTGGAAAATGCTTTTAGAATTATGCATTTGTATTATGAAATAGGAAAGGTGGTCAACCAGTTTGAGTTTTATCATTTGTATTTCTGGCAAGTGATAAATTTTTTAACTGCTATCAGTGTTTTCTTTTTTTTAGACAAAGCTTTTCAAAAAAAGGAACTTTAACTTGTTTGGCCGTAAACTGATTTTCATGTTTTTGCCCCTGTTATGCTTATCTGCCGGCGTTCATGCCGGAGGTGGCGGGGGAGGTGGTGGTGTTGCCGAAGGTGCCAGTGTGCCGGTTTTACATCCGCTTTTATATCTGTTGCTGGTACTTGGCATGGCCTGGTACCTGAAAAAAACGAAAAAATGATCCCTGTTGCCGGGCACGCCCCGGTCGCGGCATTTCCCGTCAGAAAAAAACAGCTGTTTGACTTGCTGTTGCTGTTATCTACCGTGCTGTTATTTTATCTGGCGTTTCCTGGCGGCGGCATAGCTGTGCTTGCCTGGTTTGCCATTATCCCGGTCATTATTGCCCTGGATAAAAGTCACAAAAGATATGCCTTTATGTTGGGATTGCTTGCCGCCACCCTTGGCTGGATGGTGAGTATCTGGTGGGCGGTAGAGGGGATCGCCAGGATAAGCGCTATTCCGGCGAACCTGGTGGTGCCGGTGATTTTTATCTATTGCCTGTACTCGGCGTTGCCCTATGCCCTGGTGACCTGGCTCCATAGCCGCTGCCGCTGGGGACGTTCCATTTCCGGAGCCATCAAGTCTGCGCTGGCACTGACGGTGTTAGTCAATTTTGTACCGCAACTGCTGCCGGGTAATCTTGCCCATGCCTTATATTTAACGCCGTTGCAGATTCAGCTGGCGGATATCGGCGGTGTGCCCCTGGTCTTTTTTGTCGTGCATTGTGTTAATTTTTTACTGGCTGCCGGGTTGTTGCTGTGGCGCAGTCAAAGGCGAAAAAGTCTCGGCTGCCTGATATTGGCGGCGGCGATTTTCCTGGCTAACCTGGGTTATGGCATGATCAAGTCCGGGAAGGTTGCCGATCAGCTTTCCCGGGCGAATACCAGTTTGACCTTGGCCATGATACAGCCCAATCTTGATATTACCCTGCGTACGCGCGAGGCCTGGTTACAGAATCGGGAGGGGATGCGGGTCTTGATGCGGGAGGCGGCAAAGCAAGCGCCAATAGATCTTATGGTGATCCCCGAACTGCCGGTACCGCTTTCTTATAAAAATTATATTGAAGATCAAAGGTTTTTTGATGAGGTGAACGGCGAGGGCAATTTGCTGCTGACGGCGATCCAGGGGCTTGAAAACAGCACGGCAAGCGCGCCCGGGTATTTTAATACCATGGAACTTGTCAGCGGACAGCAGGTCAGTCACCAGTATTTTAAACAGAAGTTGTTACCTTTGGGGGAATACTTACCCTTTGAACAAGAGTTGCCGTTTTTACGTGCCTGGTTTCCCGGCGCCGCTAACTATCAATCCGGGCAGGAGTTTCAGCTGTTGCCGCTGGCTTTGAATCAGGGAATGATTAATATCCTGCCCTTGATTTGTTACGAGGCGGTGTTTAGTGATTTTGTCGGTGCCGGGGTCGGGCTTGGCGGTAACCTACTGGTCAATACCGTAAATGATGCCTGGTTTGGCCAAAGTCCGGGGGGTAAGGTGCATCTTGCCCTGTCGCTGTTTCGGGCGGTGGAATATCGTCTGCCTTTAGTGCGCGCTACCAATACCGGTATCACGGCGATTATTGATCCCGGGGGGAAGGTAATACCCGAGTCACAAATAATACCTTATCAAGCCGGTTTTTCTGTGGCAGAGGTTAAAGTCGCTGACATCGGCAGCTTCTACCAGGCCAACCCGGATGTTGTTAAATATATTTGTTTGTTGTTTTTGGGTTATGCCCTGATAACGGGAATGAGAAAAAAGAATGTGTGAAATTAAACAAGAGCTGGAGACCATCTTAAGCGAATACACAACTGCAGAGCTAAAGTCCCTGTCCGGGGATGAAAACCTGGCGGATATCGGCATTGATTCCCTGTCCCTGGTGGAGATTATTTTTGATATTGAAGAGCAGTTTGATATTAAGATCCCCCATGAAGCCGAGCTGGAACAGCGGGGGTTTTCCCTTGATTCCCTGGCGGACTTGCTGCATCTGGTTACTTGCCTATATCAGGAGCGGCAAAGCTGATGGCCGCCAGGATAGTGGTGACCGGCCTGGGCTGCATTTCCGGGGCCGGAAAAAATGTTGGTGAATTTAATCACAGTATTTTCAGCGACGGGCCAAGCAAGACCATTTTGCCTATTTCTTTGTTTACCCCCGACAAGCATATGACGCAAATTGCCGCCGAGGTGAAAAACTATGCGCCCGGGGATTTTTTTTCTGTCGCCGAGCTCAAACAATACGACAGGTTTAGCCAGTTTGCCCTGTTATCGGCGGATGAAGCCATTAAAGACGCCGGATTGGCATTTGATGAAAACTTAAGCAAACGCACCTGCGTCGTCCACGGTACCAGTATCGGCGGGCAGGAAACCATAGAAAACGCCTATCGGCAATTTTACCAGGAAGGCCAGAAAAGGCCTCATCCCTATACCGTACCTAAACTATTGCCCAGCGCTGCCGGCAGTTTTATTTCGATGAAATACGGTATTAAAGGACCGGCATTTGCTACCGCCTCTGCCTGCGCCTCTTCCGGGCATGCCATCGCCATGGCGGTGTTGATGTTACGCTCAAATATGGCGGAAGTGGCAATTGCCGGCGGGGCGGAAGCCTGTATCACCAAAGGAAATTTTCAGGCCTGGGAAGGCTTGCGGGTATTGTCGCCGGACAGTTGCCGACCGTTTTCAGCCAAGCGCAGCGGCCTGGTGATAGGGGAAGGCGGGGCGACCTTAGTGTTGGAAACACTCGACCATGCCCTTGCCAGAAAAGCGACGATTTATGCGGAACTTACCGGCATAGGTATGAGTTCCGATGCCCACAATATCGTGCAGCCTCTGTCGGAAGGGGCGGAAATGGCCATGCAGGCGGCGTTGACGGATGCCGGCATTAAGGGTGAAGATATCCAATATATTAATGCCCACGGCTCGGGCACAGTGCAGAATGACAGGGTTGAAACCCGGGCGATACATAATGTTTTCGGCGGGCATGCGGGATCATTAAAGGTATCCTCCACCAAGTCGGTGCACGGTCACGTGCTCGGGGCCGGTGGTGCGCTGGAAAGCATAGCCGCGATATTGGCGTTACAGCAACAAAGGATCCCCGCAACGAAAAACTATCTGGCGCCAGACAGTGAATGCGATCTCGATTATGTCGCTAATGTCAGTTGCCAGGCGGAAATAGACCAGGTGATGAGCAACTCCTTCGCTTTTGGCGGATTAAATACTTCGCTGATTTTTAAACGTTTTCCTTGAGCGAGCTGAATGAAGAGAATTGTTTGCGTGGATTAGGGAGCCCGGTTTTTATGCTGGTCAAAACCGGGGCTCTGGTATTAACCTGCAAATTTATAATAACTCCCCGCTGCTGCCATCGCGATTAAAGACGGCCATATGCTGAACCAGATCATTTTCCTCCAGATAGCGACCTATGGTGCTGAAGGTGGTGGTGACAATTTTACCTTGGTGATCCCGGGTGGCGACATCATCCATAAAAATACTGCCTAACATCAGCTTCAACGGATTGCTGCGGATCCTTTGCCCTTTAAAATGCGCCTTGGCATTTGCTTTCAGTTGCTGCATGTCTGTGGTTTGGTATATCGAGGCATTGATAATATTCAGGGTATGTTCGGTACAGTTTTGCAGTTCGTTGTTGTAAGGGCTGGCAATAACCGAATAAGCCGGGTTATGGACTTCTTTATTTTTGCCGCTGCTGATGGCGGCAATGATCCTTTGCTGCAGATCCGGGGTGGGAATAATAATACCGGCGGTTAATTCATTAACCCCCCAGAAAAAATCCACCGGATAATCCACCACCAATGAGCTGACATCGGGTTTTCCCGCCTCCTGGTACAGGTTGTGGATGGCATAACCGTTCACTGTGCTGCCGTCTTTGAGGGTGATAGCCGAATATACTGCAATGGCGGTATGGGTAAACTTAATGCCTTTGGGCAGATCTTTTTTCGGTCTGCCGATACGGCCAATAATAAACATCCTGGCGCCCTGTGCGGCGGCATACTTTTCAACCTTCTTGGCAAAACCTGTGATTTCCCCGGGAGCAAATTGGGCTTTCCTCCCCGCCTGGCTGCCGGCAAAAACCAGCGAGCTGCTCGCCAGGCCAAGTAAAGCGATTAACAGGAGTAAACGACTCATGATTAATGCTCCTGTTTGATTTCGATGGTGGTTTGTCTTTTTGTTTGCATCGCCTGGTTGGGGGCGGGGTCTGCGGTGATGGTTACTTCGGTAACGGTCAGGGGTTTTGGCTTAGTGGCGCTGTCAATCAGGGCGCTGCCGCCGGCAACACTGGCAACCCCGGCGCTGCCAACAACAAGTAAAGGCACAGCCACCGCCGCGCTGGCGACCTTGGCACTGGATGCCGCTCCATGGGATACGGCTAAGGCGGAATGCTTACCGGCCTTGCTGGTGTGCTGTGCTGAGTCTTGGGCATAAATTGGTGTGCTGCTCAGGGCAAGGGTCAGGGCAATGGTTGTTGTAAAAAAGCTTGTTAGTAATTTCATTATCTTTTCCTTTTATTTTAGAAAACTCGTTAACTGGCGACAAAGATAAAGATGAGGATAATCAATGTAAACGAACTTGATTCATGTATACTGCAGCTGGACTAAAAGTATAGAAATAATAAACTATGAGCCAGATTAAGCAGATCAGCAGTACCTTAAAAAAATTATTACGCCAGCAAAATATTACTTATAAAGAGATTGCCCGGCACCTGTCCATGAGTGAAGCCAATATCAAACGTATTTTTTCCACCCATAGTTTTTCCTTGGAAAGGCTGGAGGAGATATGCAATATCATCAATATCAGTTTGTCGGATTTATTCTTAATCGCACAAAAGCAGCAGGATCAGTTAACCCAGCTGACGATAGAGCAGGAACAGGAGCTGGTCTCGGATACCAAGCTTTTTTTGGTAGCGGTATGTGTACGTGATGCCTGGCCGTTTCAGGAAATTATCCGCCATTACCAGATAACCGAGTTTGAATGTATTCGCTTGCTGGCGAGACTGGATAAATTAAAAATGATCCAGCTGTTGCCAAATAATGAATATAAGCTGCTAATCGCCCAGGATTTTCGCTGGATCCCCGACGGGCCGTTAGAGCAATATATGGCCAGTGAAGTCATTTCCCAGTTTATGGCCTCGGGTTTTAACAGCGAGCATAGCTTTCGTTTTTACTTGCGCGGCACCTACTCCCGCTCTTCCATTGAAATCATCCAAAGGAAACTTAACCAGCTGACCAAGGAAGCGGCGCTGCTGAACCAGGAGGATGCCAAGTTATCCCTGGACAGCCGGGAACATATAGGTTTGCTGGTGGCCATGAGGCCGTGGGAGCTCTCCCGTTTTGCCCAATTGCGTAAATAAGCTTAATAATAACAATCGATAAGAGAAGTAAGATGTTTCAAAGGATAATCAACTGGCTGTTTGTTTGCCTGATTTTTGTGTTGGCATATAACCCTCTGGTATTGGCGGCGGATAAAGCCGGTAACTGTATAGCTGTTCATCAGGACTACACCGCTATCAAGCAAATGATCGACGATGGCCGTTACCGCTATAGCCGGGCGGTATCTGAGCAGCAATTGCCTGAATTTTCCTATCAAGACGGGCAGGAGTTTTCCCTGTACCTCAAATATGCCGCTAAGCTTGTCGAAAGTGCCCATCCCCGGGCTCAGCTGCCATGCCCTGTGCTCACCGATACCTATAAGCTGCTGGCACAGCAGAATAACTGGTCCGCTACCCCGGTGGTGAGCCAGTTGGTGGCACCGTTTGAGCTCAGGCAGGAAAAAACGGCGAAAGCCATCTTGTTGATCCACGGATTAACGGATTCGCCGTTTATGTTTCATGATCTGGCGAATTTCTATTACCGGCAGGGATTTACCGTCAGGACCTTATTGTTACCGGGGCACGGCACCGCCGCCTCGGATCTGCTGGAAGTGGAATTGGCACAATGGCAGCAGGCGGCTGGTTATGGCATTACCCGTATGTTGAAAGATTTTGATCAGGTCTATCTTGGCGGCTTTTCCACCGGCGGGGCGCTGATTTTAGATTACCTGCAGCGGCAACAGGCGCCGGATGAAAAGATCAAGGGGCTGTTTATGTGGTCTCCTGCCTCCAAAGCCTATAGCGAGCTGGCCTGGCTGGCGCAATATCTGGATTATGTGCCTATGCTCGACTGGCTGGATCTTGATGCCGATATTGATTTTGCCAAGTATGAGTCGTTTCCCTATAACGCCGCCGCCCAGGTGAACCGCCTGATGCAGGGCTTGTCCAAGGTAAAGCCAAAGTCTCAAAACAGAGTTCATGATATTCCGCTGTTTGTGGTGGCGAGTGAACATGACCGTACCATAGATACCCGGGCAACTTTGGATATTATCGGTTCGTGGCAACAGGGCAGCAAGCATAAAGCCGTCGCCGATACCCTGATGTATTTTGGCGACAAGAAAAAAGCGGCGGATGCGCTACCGGCTTCGGTGAATATAGTCGTGCCGGAATGCGGTCAAAACCAGCTCTGCCAGGGAATTGCTGATATTGCCCATACCGCGCCCACCAATGCGCCGGACAACCCCCATTACGGGTTGGCGGGGTTATACCGCAATTGCAGCCATTATTTGGGTGATATTGAAAGTTACCGCTTATGTAAAACCGGCAAGCAGGTGATCCTGGGGGAAAAAACCGAAGAAAATCTTAATAAAACACTTCCCCTGCAGCGGTTAACCTTTAATCCTTATTATTATCAGATGCTGGATTTGATGCGCGAATTTATGACGGAAACATCCTCAGGTATAGGAAAGTGATACTTAAGGTGACTATATTTCAACTTTTGTCATAAAGGTTTACCCCGGGTAGGCTTTGTTCCATAGTGTGGCCATCAAATGAAATGAGGAAACAAGATAATGGAATCAACAAAAACTACAGCTCAACACACGGCTACACCTACCCGGTCTTTTGTCTTGGCATCTATTGCCGCTCTGGCCATCGGCGCCGGGGCTTATGTCTTGGGCCTGTTCAATGCAGAAATGGCATTAAATGAAAAAGGCTACTATTTGATCATCTTGCTGTACGGCCTGTTTTCTATGGTTTCTTTGCAAAAGTCGGTGCGGGACCAGAAAGAGGGCATCGCCACCTCGACTATCTATGTGAATTTATGCTGGCTTTCATCCGCCATTGCCATAGCTCTGTTGGTGATCGGTTTGTATAACGCCGAGTTAATGTTAAGCGAGAAAGGCTTTTATGCCATGGCCTATACCTTAAGTTTATTTGCCGCCGTGGTAGTGCAAAAAAATACCAGGGACAGCAAAGTCGCAGACGAAAATATTGATATCAGCGATGAGGTTATCCAGTCTGAGGCTGCCCGGTAAAGCCTCTTGCAAATGTACCTGTCTAATGACACTTCCATCCTTAGCAGGCAGTCCAAGGGCTGCCTGCTACATTTATTTACATTATTGTCCGCCAATGGGTTTTACATAAAATTAACAATGAATTAGGGTTAAGGGAATAATAAATGATGGCCTTATTTCATTTATTCAAAAAACAATAATTAAAATCAAAAAGAGGAATAATGATGTTATCCATAAAAGGTTTATCGAAAACGTACGACAATGGCGTCAAAGCCCTCGATAACGTGGTCCTGGATATTCCCAAAGGCATGTTTGGTCTGCTCGGTCCCAACGGTGCAGGCAAGTCTTCCCTGATGCGCACCATAGCCACCTTACAAAATGCCGATGCCGGGTCGATTTTCTTTGATGAAGTGGATGTCTTTAATGATCCCCAGGCCTTAAGGCAACGTTTAGGTTATCTGCCCCAGGACTTTGGTGTTTACCCCCGTATCAGCGCTTATGATCTGCTGGATCATCTTGCCATTTTAAAAGGCATTCAAAACAAGGGGGAGCGCAAAGAAGCGGTGGAAGGTTTACTGGCGCAAACCAACTTATACCAGCATAAGAAAAAAGCCGTCAGCGGTTTTTCCGGTGGTATGCGTCAGCGTTTTGGTATTGCCCAGGCGTTATTGGGAAATCCGGATTTATTAATTGTTGATGAGCCCACGGCGGGTTTAGACCCGGAGGAGCGTAACCGTTTCCATAATTTGCTGGTGAGCCTGGGGGAAGAAAAAGTCATTATCCTCTCTACCCATATCGTTGAAGATGTCTCCGAGCTTTGTCCCAATATGGCGGTGCTGGCCTCGGGCAAAATTATTCTCGAGGGCAATCCGGTATTGCTGACGGAAAAAGTAAAAGGGCAAATCTGGCGTAAAGCGGTATCGCAACAGGAGGCGTTGGCAATAGAGAAAGAGCTGACGGTGATCTCAAAACGTCTGTTTGCCGGACAAACCATTATCCATGTGATGGCGGAGCAGGCACCGGAAGGTTTTGAAGTGGCGCCCGCCAACCTTGAAGATGTCTATTTCTCTACCTTGAACCAGCACCGCCGCGTCGCTTAGGGAGCAAGTCATGTTATTGAAAATGTTTGCTTTTGAATGGCGCTATTTTACCCGCCAGCCATCTTTTTATGTCACTGCGTTAATTTTTTTCCTGCTGACGTTTTTTGCCACCGTCAGTGAAAACGTGCAAATCGGCGGCGGCGGTAATGTGGTCTACAACGGGCCGTTTTCTATTGCCCAAACCCTGCTGATCATGGGTATATTTGCTATGTTTTTGGTGGTGAATTTTGTCGCCAGCACGGCAACCCGTAATGAAAGCAGCCAGATGTCCGAGCTGCTTTATTCTAAACCCATCAACCCGGCGAGTTATCAGTTGGGGCGTTTCCTCGGGGCATTTGCCGTGGTGCTGACGGTATTTGCTTTTGTGCCGCTGGGCATCTTGCTGGGTTGTTTTATCGGTAGTATGACCGGCTGGGTTGATCCCGAACGCTTGGGGCCGACTGTGCTTAGCCATTATTTCAGCGCCTTTTTCTACCTTTCCCTGCCGACCTTACTGGTACTGTCCTGCTTTTTTTATGCGGTGGCGATCCGTTTCCGCTCTATGATGGCGGTGTACCTGGCTGCGGTGGCGGTTTTTATTCTTTATGTTATTGCCGGGCAGTTTGCGTCAGAGCCAGAGTACCGGACATTGGCAGCCTTGCTCGATCCTTTTGCTTCCAATACTTTTATGGAAGTGACCCGCTACTGGACCATGTTTGATAAAAATAACAGCGGGATAGAGTTATCCGGGATTTTATTGCAAAACCGCTTGTTATGGCTGGCGGTGGCTGTGGCGATCATGGCCTTGTTTGGTGGTTTCCGCTCGGGTATACGTTTGCCTAAAGTGAAAGCGGCTAAAAAGCCTTCCGCACAAACGGGCAATGATTTCAGCGCTTTGCTTAATAATGATATTTCTTTTAAAAGCAGCGGTATCCAAACCTGGGCACATCTGGCCCTGCGTACTAAATTTGAAATCAAGCAGGTGATCTTCAGCGCCCCTTTTGTGGTACTGATGCTGATGACGGTCTTTTTCCTGGTCGCCCCGTTAGTGGACCCAAGCGGCATGTTTGGCACGCCGAACTGGCCGCTAACCCAGATCATGGTTGATCTGATTGTCGGTTCTACCCGTTTGTTTATGTTTATCGTGCTGGCCTATTACAGTGCGGAAATTGTCTGGCGTGAGCGTAATTCGGGGATGGGGGATATCGTTGATTCCCTGCCGGTGAATAATATCACTTTCTGGCTCTCGAAAATGGTGGCCATCACCTTAGTGGTTGCCCTGTTGTTTGTTTTTGCCATGGCGGTGACCATAGCCAATCAGTTGATACAAGGTTATAGCAACCTGGAAATTTCCCAATACCTGATACGTTTAGGTTATCTCAATGTCTTGCCTTTGATGATGACGGCAATACTGGCGTTTTTCCTGCAAGTGATCAGCCCGAATAAGTATGTGGGTATGTTGTTGTTTGTACTCTTTATCATCAGCTCTATCGTGTTGAGCAATTTTGGTTTTAGCCACAAGATGTTCCAGTTTGCCGATTCCCCGCGGTTGTTTTATTCGGATATCAATGGTTACGGCGGCTTTTTGGACAGTCATTTCTGGTATATGTTGTATTGGGGCGGCTTCTGCCTGATATTGGCGGCATTAACTCATGCCCTATGGCACAGGGGACCGGTGCAGCCGCTTAAGGTACGGGTGAAAAATGTCGGTTATTATCTCGGGACTCCCGGAAAGTCGGCATTAGCCATGGGCTTGCTGGTCTTTATCGGTGCCGGTAGTTATATCCACTACAATACCCGGGTGTTAAATGAGTTTGTGATCCAGGACGACAGGGAAGCCTTGCAGGCGGAATATGAAAAGCAGTATGTGCAATATAAAGAGGCCAATATTCCGACCATCATCAAAACTTTTGCCAAGGTGGATATGTATCCGGCACAGCGCAGGATTGAGGCGGAAGCCGAAATCAGCGTCACCAATAGCGGTAATGAGCCTATCAGCCGCTTCCTGGTCTCCAAGCCGGAATTCACCGGGGAGTGGGGAGTAGAAATTGCCGGCGGGCATTTAGGTTTGCTGGATAAGACCTTTGATCTTGCCTGGTTTGAATTTGAACAGCCGCTGATGCCGGGAGAAAGCCGCAAGGGTAAACTTTTAGCCCACCGGGCCCATCAGGGTTTTAGCGACGGCAACAATGATTTTACTCTGGTGAAAAACGGCAGCTTTATCAATAACTATGAGCTTTTCCCCACCTTTGGTTACCGGCAAGATCAGCAGTTAAGCGACCGTCATATGCGCCGTAAATATGGCTTGGAGCCACTGCAGCGCGCCAATAAACTCGAAGATACTAACTTCTACAATGAGAGTTTCTTTGGTAAAGGGGTCGGCTTTATTGACTTTGAAGCCAGGGTTTCTACTTCGGCAGACCAGTTCGCCATTGCTCCGGGTTACCTGCAAAGTGAAAAGCTTGAGGGAGATCGCCGCATTTACCACTATAAGATGGATGCTCCTATGGTGAATTTTTACTCGATTATGTCCGCCCGGTTAACGGCGAAAAAACATGAGTATAAAGGCATCAATATCGAGGTCTATTATCATCCGGATCACGGCATGAACGTCGATACCATGATTGCCTCGGTACAGGACAGCATAGATTATTTCACCGAGCACTTTGGCCCGTATCAGCACAGGCAAATGCGGATTATCGAATATCCGGGTTACCGCACTTTTGCCCAGAGTTTTGCCAATACCGTGCCTTATTCGGAGCGCATCGGTTTTATCAGTGATTTGCGTGATGCGGAAAATATCGACCCTGCCTATTATGTTACCGCCCATGAGGTGGCCCATCAGTGGTGGGGGCACCAGGTGGGGGCCGCCAATGTTCAGGGCAGCGCCATTATTTCCGAAACCCTGTCGCAATACGGCGCGCTTATGGTGATGGAGAAGAAATACGGCCAGGAAAAAATCCGTAAGTTCTTAAAATATGAACTGGACCGTTATCTACGTGGCCGCAGCGAGGAGTTTCTTGAGGAAATGCCGCTGTTTCGCAGTGAGAGCCAGAGTTATATCCATTACCGCAAGGGCTCGGTGGTGATGATGTCCTTGAAGGACCGTCTGGGTGAATTAAAGTTAAACCGGGCGTTGAAAGGGTTTTTGGCCGAGTTTAAATATCAGAGCAGTCCTTACCCGACCACATTGGATTTGATGGCTTATATTAACCGTGAAGCCGATGAGCAGGAGCAGGCCTTTGTCAGCAACCTGTTCGAGCATATCAGCCTTTATGATCTGAAAACCACAGACGTTAAGGTGGTGGCCGTGGATGAGGGCAGCGAGGGGGAAAATACGCTGTTTGATGTCACCCTGACCATAGAGGCGGCGCTGAAACAGGCGGACGGCCAGGGCAAAGAAACCGATGTTGAATTCAGCGACCTGGTGGATATCGGCTTGTTTAATGCCGATCCCGAAGATTTAAGTGCACAGGATTATGTGCTTTATCTGGCTAAGCACGCCATTAAAACCGGCACCAATGAAATCACCATCCGGGTGAAAGGCAAACCCGAATATGCCGGTGTTGATCCTTTCGTGAAACTGGTAGACAGGGACAGCGCCGATAATATTTATCGCCTGTAATTGCTGTTTAGTCCATCTGAACCCGGTGCCAGCCGGGTCAGGTGGCGTTATCCGTTTACTTCAGGGAAAAGTCCACTTGCCTGACTTTGATATTCACTCCTGAGGCAAGCAATTCATCATAGAAATCGACAATATTGCACTCAGGCACCTGCTTGCAGACGATGCCGTATTTTAGCACCCCAGGTTTATGGCTTTGCAGTGCGGCACGTTTAAACCAAAATAATGCCTGACTGAAGTCCTGCTGTACATGCTGGCCGTTTAAATACATCTGTGCCAGATTCACTTGTCCCTCAGCATAACCTAGTTCGGCAGAGGCCTGAAATTGCTCAAACGCCGATTGCAAACTTGTTTCCAGGGCAGTTTGTTGTAGAAAAGCCATACCCGAGTAATTCTGTTTTTTACCGGGAATTAAAGCGCTGCTTTTATCAACCGGTTTTGACGGGCCGACCAGGTTGCCGTCCAGGGTATTTAATACCGGGCGTTTTACCATATAAATAGCGCCGCTGTCTTTCATTGTTGCTAATTCATTGCTGGTGAAATCGTAACGCCTGGTTTCGAAATAATCGGGGTACCTTAAATGCCCGTAGCGGATACTCTTTTCCATGGCGCGCTGTCTGAGATAGAAAAAGTTGCCGTAAAGCAAGGTGACAACATCCCCAGTAATATCAACAACTTTTGCCAGGCGATATTTTTCATTGGGTCGTAACTGTTCGGGAGTAACCCCTGGGAGCAGGCGATAATCTAAAAAATACAAATCATCAACTTTTGGCGAGTTTATATAAGCTTGAGTTTGTTGTGCTTCTTGATGGTTGTTAATAACTGTGTTCGCTGTTGTTAATATCAAGCCGGCAACAAGGGCAATACCTGGGAACAGCGTCAGGTGGCGTAACCGGGTTCTGGCTGATTTTCCCGGGAGAAGTTTGTTAAGCAAGGATGGTTTTACCACATTAGCGTTTAATGCTGCATTCATGTCGGCTTTCCCCGTGCGTGTTCTATTTCATAATAAATTATTGTTATTATTTATTAATATCACTGTTTACCTCCTTGCTCAAGATAAAACGAATTTCTTCGTATTTATTTCGAAGGTAACTTAACATGGCAAAGCCTGTTAATAGTTAAAAATGTGGATATTCGGGCTGTCACCAAGTTCCTTGTTGTAAATGAAGGCGAAGCTGCTCGGCGATAAGGCTAATAATTTCACCAGATAAGACTGAGTGTTGACTTGCATTAACCTGCTAAGTCCCTTGCCTGCTTGCCAGCTCCATAAACCATGGTTGCGCCAGAAGAAAACCTTGTCGCCTGCCAGTTGCAGCAATTTGCCAATGTGGTGGTTGCCGTCAGGAAAGGACAGATTGTGGTTCATTAAGCTGCTGTCAGGTGCAAGCTCAACCAGCTGTTGGCCATCATTATTGCTGTCGTCGCTTTGCAGCAACATAAGTTTTCCTTCCCCGGTTTCAAAGCAAGGACCATTTGCAGGCCAGTGGTTGCTGATATTGTTTTCTGCGCCAAATAAATAACTGTCGAAGGCGCCATAACCGCTGGTGCCTAAAATAAAGCGGCCGCCGCTCAGGGCTGTGGTATGGGCTATGGGTTCGGATCTGCTTTGCCAGAGTAACCGGCCGCTGCCTGTATGGATTGCATACCAGGCGCCCAGGCCACTGGTGCCGTAGTCGGCATAAGAGAGCATTAATATGTGATCGGATATCAGCAGTTCCTGAGCGCCAGGTACCCAATAACGTGGTTCTTTCTCTCTTGTCTGGGGCAGATCTTCGGGTAAGACATTCGGTGAGCAAATAAGAATACGTTTTTCATTGACCACAGGTAACCGGGTTTGCCAGATCAAATCGCCGGATAAAGACAGGCGCAACAAACGCGGTTGCAAACCAAATGTCGGGTGTTTTTTCGCTTGGTACAGCTGAACAATGATTTCCCGGCGGTCAATTTTGACCTTGCCCAAGCGCTCCTCTTGTTCCAGAGGGATTGCTATTTCGGTAAAGCTACAGCCGCTATCTGTGCTGAAAAAGAGGCTGCTGCTGCCGGTGAGTACGCAAATATCATCTTTGACATCAC
Source organism: Thalassomonas sp. RHCl1 (assembly GCF_947387555.1). Lineage (GTDB taxonomy): Bacteria > Pseudomonadota > Gammaproteobacteria > Enterobacterales > Alteromonadaceae > Thalassomonas. Next base: position 27,536 of record NZ_CANDNZ010000011.1, on the reverse strand, counting down.
CAAAACGGCATGGCTGTGGCAAGCGGGTGTTGAATAACAGATAACCGTCGAGCCGGGTCACCATAAAACAATGGTTATCCTCACTATTGATGCCGCACAAGGTTAGCGGGTCAAGGCAAAAGGGAGCGGATAATTGCGGCGGTAAAAGATACCGGATTTCACTGCCGCTATGACCGGGTGTATTCTTGTTATTCATAGCTTTAATAAGGCCGGTGTTAACGAGACAGCGGATATCTGGGCGCTATTTTGTTATTTCTGGCCGCCTGCATAAGTTGATTATTGATAACGTTACCAAAAATTGTTTGTTTTGGCAGTACTATCAGGTCTTGATGTTTTAAATCAACTTAATAACTGGGCGAGTGTTTTCGGGTGCTCTTTTACCGAGAGGATTAATTTTGATCCCGGCGACATTAACGACAGATCGCGGGCTTCATTGAGACGGATTGAAATTTTTTGTCCTTTGTCTTTAGTAAATGGCCCGAAGATCATTGAGATACGTCCGGTGATGCTTTGTTCGCCGAGTTTGATGGTGACATCCGCCCCCGCCTTGAGTGGATTTTTGGGATGTTCCTGCAGCCAGAATAAATATTCATCTGAGGAACTGTTGTTTAACAGGTAACCTATAGGCTGGTGTGCCGGAATAACCTTAGAGCCTGCCGGAGACTGGAAATAATAACCGGCTTGTTCTGCACGCAAATAATGGCTTTCGGACTGCTGCTCGCTCAGATCAACAATATCCAGTTTAGCAACCGCCTGATCTTTATCGACCTGAGTACCTTGGGTGATCAGTTGTTCGTTAATCACCACCTTTTCCTGCATCATCATTGGCTGGTAATTTTCTATGCTGACCTGCACCTTGTAGTCTTGCTTGGGGGTTAGTGTGATAAATTGAATGCCAACGGCAGCAATAAAGGCAATGAAGCACAGGGCCAATATTGATTTGCCAATAATGGAGGCTTTTTTGGCAGCGCCTTGATTTGTTTGTTCGCTGAATCTTTTAATAACTGACATAGGGAGAACCTGTTTCTTCTTAAGGTATGGTCGATAGTTAAACGGGGTTTACCAACCCCGGGACTAAGCCGTTTGTTTGCTATCGGGGGAGAAAATGCCTCTAGCCTGGTGATGAAGCTCTTGATGCCGAAAGTCCCGCCGTTATTAATTATGATTAAATGACATAAATTTAAAACTGTTAGATCTGACAGGTTAATCATCGGCATCTGCGCTTGCCTTATATCGTTTCAGTTATGAAGACCTTGCCGGCAGAGGTTTTATTCCCTTGAGAAAGTGATGGCTGTGGATCGATTAATCCGCCCACCATCTCGTTTAGCAGTTCTAAGCTGCTAAGTTCAATAAACCCTTTATTTACTTTGAAACTGTCCGCCTGAGTGGAGGTTAATTTTGTGTGTTTCATTGATGATTTCCTCTTTCATTTTACTGACAATGGCAACAAGTATTATTGGCCCTGTGTTGCTGTCTGTTATGGCTAACAAAGTAAGTGTCCCCATCGAAATCGAGCAATAAGTAGGCTGTAACTTTTGCGTAACCAAACTGTGACTTTCTTTATTATCAGTTACTTATAATGAAGTCTGGCATCTGGAAATTAATTAGGTTACTATCTTGTTAACAGGAGTAAGCTGTTGCATTAGGAAGTAAGGACGACAGGTCAAGTGATTGTATTAGGTAGTTACAATTTGGATGTAGAGGAAATGACGTTAACCCGGGACGGGGTAGAGGTCATACTCGAACCTAAAGTGTTAGCGGTGTTACTTTATCTTTATCAGCACCATGACACTTATATTTCCATGGAAGAGTTGCATGAAAAAGTCTGGCAGGGACGGGTGGTTTCTGATGCTGCAGTGCGCCGGACCATAAGTAAGCTGCGCCTGTTATTTAAAGACGATCACAAAGTGCCGCGTTATATCAAGTCATTGCCGAAACGGGGCTATAAGTTGATTTGTCCTGTTTCAGGTAGCTATAACCAAGGTGATAGCGCACCGGAAACGACTAGCGGTGAAGGCGAGTCTCAGGCTCAGCTTGAGGGAGAAGCAACACTAAGCCGGACTGCTGCCGGCGACAAGGCAAACGCTCAGATTGCGGATAATCACCAGGCAAACTCAATTCCCGTTGCCGGGACTCAAGGTAAAAAATCAGCCAAGCCCCTTACTTTATCGGCGCTTTTTCTTGTTATCTTATTTTTGGCCGGTTTTATCTATTATTTTACCGGCAATGACGCGGTAACCCCGGAAGAGTCAGCGGTTTCCTCAGAAGTACTCCATTCTCTGCCCGGAGATAAATTAGCCCTGGCACAGTCGCCGAACCGGCAGTATTTTGCTTTTTCCGGGCAGGTCAGCGAAGACACCGGTTATCAGGTGTATATTAAACGGGAAAACGGACATGATTTTTTGCCTGTGACCCATAATGCTCATGTGCCAATTTCGTTAGCTTTTTCAGTAAATAACGATGCGCTGTTTTATTCGGATATGAAAGAAGGCAGCTCATCATTAAACAGCATAACTCTTAGCGACGGTGCAGATTATCAAACGCAGCCCTTATTGGAAAACTACTTTAAGATAGGCAATATCTTTACCTCTAATGACCCGCAATTGGTTTATTTTTCCGGGCAAAAAAAGGCAAACGAACCCAGGTATATTTACCGCTATAACCGCAGCACGCAGCAAACCGTCAGGGTGACATCAAGCACCAATATCAAAGATTTAGATATTAAAGGCACTATCACACCGGACGGTAAATTGATGGCTGTGCTTCGTTATTCTGAATTTGAAAATGCCGATGAAATCAGGATCATCGATTTAGACAGTAAAACGGTTATTTACCGTCGTCAGCAAAACAATATTGTTTATGATCTGCGTTGGTTTGATAATGAAAATTTACTGATTCTTAATAAAGAACAATTGTTTAAGCTTGATTATAAGCAGGATGCCGCGCTTGAAGTACTGGGGCGGGAGCATAACCTTATTGCTTTGGCGAACGTAGATCAACAGCAAGTATTAGCGGTTTCTACGCAGCAATCGGCGCCGAAGAACTTGTTTTTTGAACAGGAACTGCCTTTTAACGACTGGACTACCCGGAAAATTTATAATGTTGAGCCTAATGTCCTTTATATGGCGCATCAGGCTGACGATAAAACAAAGACGATTTTGGTGAATAGGGATAATATTGCCACCCTGGGTAAATTGCACACCGTCACCAATGAAAGTACGCCTTACATTGAAACCGAATACAACCTGCTTCCCATTGCTTCGGCTTCATCCGGGTTACAGGAATTAATTAAAATTAATCATCGTTTTGCCTTGCTTAATACCGAAACCAGCAGTTTAACCTATATCACTTCCGGGGATGACTATGTCGGGGATGCCAGTTTTACTGATGATGAGAACCATATTTTATTTTCGGTTAAAGGTTATGAGCAGTGGGAGGTCTACCGTTATAACATAGCGAGTAAAACTTCCAGTTTGTTGTTGAGCGGCTTTCGTTATATACGTCCCTATGGTGATGGTTTTATCCTGGGGACGGCCGAAGGAGAGTTGTTCTGGCATAATGACCAAACCGGGGAACAGGTTGCACTTGATAACCAATTATCTACCGAGCCCAATACCCATTGGGATGTTAACGGCAACTTCATTTTTTGGAGTAGCCATGATCTGGTACAAACCGTTTTTTATCAGCTGGATATCAGCGATATCAATAAGCCGGTAAAGCTAAGCAAGACTTTTGATTATAATAAGATCAAGCCTTATTTTTCCGTTAAAAAGGATGGTTCATCCCTGTTATATTCTGTACGGCAAAAGGGGAAATCTGAGATATTGACGTTAAGGCTCGATCAAACATAGACATAAAATAATTCTTTGAATTCATAAGGATGTGATAATTCAACGACGACGCAGTTATTGTGGAAGTTCCTGCCAGGCGGAGCTGACAATGGCATATTTGCACTAGTTTCAGGAAGAAAACAGTCGTGTTCAAAATAATAATAATAACCTGCAAGGCACTGCTTTTTACCCTTAATTTATTGTTTACTCTTCAGGAGTTGGCCTATCTCAGTGAGTTTGGCGCTCAAGGACCCGGGAGGGGGGCTCCCTTCTACCTTTGTACCGATAGTCCGACAAGATGTGAAAGAAAAATATAAACCTGGAGTTTGTTTATTCTTGTCATAAGTGCTTATTCCGGGTGTTCAATGCTTGATGCTAAAAGCCAGGGACCGCAACCGGTAATTGCGCCTGCCAGATATAATCTACGCCGCAGTAAACCTTAACCTCGAATATTTTTTAAATTTCCTCATCTTTAACTATTACCTGCTTAGCTGTTATCGATTGATTATGCCAGTCTGCACCGGCATCAGATAATGGGTTAAGAGGCTAAGTCATAAGGCTATTGCTATTGTATAGTTGCACTGCCGCTCCTGCTGTTATTTTTCTGGTCATTAATCCTTTTTCCAAACGGGAATGAATTTCTATGGCCGTTATGCTTATCCCAGCTAAAAATTTTTTTATTGGCTAAGACATGGCTTGATGATTTTTCCTTCAAATAGGTTTGTTGCCTGCAGTCTATGTTGAGCATGAGTACAGCAAAACGTCATAAAGCCATGCTAACGCTGCCGGGCAGGAATAATGCAAGCCTTTCAGTGCTTGATAGCAAGCTCAGGTTCAAGAAAAAAAGCATTTTTTTCGAAATTATGCATTGTTAGCTGAAAATTAATGTTCGCTTGTATCGTTATGATTTGTATGGGTTTTTGTTGTGACTTTTCTGTAACCAAAGGAAGTTATGGGAAGATTATAAGGAAATAACTGCTAAATCACGGCGCCATTATTGGTGAATAGCTTGGTTACTTTCAAATTGGAGTTGCTTTTAAACAACGCCGATTTGGCATCAATAACTGGAAGAAACAGTCGTGATGAAAACAATAAAAACAACATTCAAAACATTCACTTTATCTTTTGCTTTATTAGCAGCTAGCGGACAGTCAGCCCTAGCCAATGAAAATATCAGTCAAGAGTTAGCGAACATTTCCAGTTCCTTTATTTGTGCGGACAGTCCGACAAGATGTGAAATTCAGCTTCAGGAGCAATTAGCCGCTGCAGCCGCTGCTGCCGAATATGACAGCCAGCAGTCTGAGACATATAGCAACCAGGAGCCTGTAACTCAGTCCAGTGCTTTTATCTGTGCGGACAGCCCGACCAGATGTGAATAGGGCTACAACCCTCTGGCTTGAGTATTAAAGATAAAAAGGCAATAGCATGAAACATATAGAGCAAATGATCGAGAAAATTGAGTCAATCGATTCCAAAAAAGGTTTAAACGACTTTTTTCAGGAAGTCGGGAAAACTTTTCATTATGCCTGGTCAGGTCTTGTGGTATTTGAACCTAGCTCCAGTAAGCATTTTATCCCGAAGTTTTTTGGTGATGTTCCTGCCGGGCTACGTACTTTTATTGGTCAGGATGACAACATCAAGCGCTATTGCCTTAATGAAAGCAAGCCGGCTGATTATCGAAAGCTTTTGCTGGAAAAAAAGGCTTTAATACCATCAAATGAGACAGAGGGGATTTTTTCCCCGGAGGAATGTCAGTTGGTTATCCCGGTGAATGGATTGGGCAGCGAATTTGCCTGCTTGATCTTCTCTATGCCACAGCAGCTGATGGAAGAAAAAATACTGGAAAAACTCGGTTGGTACTGGGTGATGTTGTCTCCTTTTATTTATTCAAGGTATAGAAAAAAGGTGATGGAGCAGGTAACCAAGATGACCAAAAGAGAGCTGGAATGCATCAAATGGGCGTCTGAGGGGAAAACCTCTTGGGAAATTAGCCAGCTGCTTACCATTAGTCAAAGGACGGTTGATTTTCATCTGGCTAATTGTATTGCTAAAACCGACAGTATTAATCGCCAGCAGGCCGTGGTGAAGTGTATTTTACATGGCCATTTATTGGCCGTTTAAGCTCTGCTGAAAGTTTCATGGGGAAATACCGCCGCTGGCACTTATTGTGCCGGTAGTGCCTCAAACCCGGTTATGATGTCACGGTACATCTGGCGGTTTCCCCTCATCAGCAATTCTATCTAACAGCTCCGCCGGCTTTCCTCAAACTCTAAGTTCTGGTTGACGAGCTCCACTTGTGTGCACTCCTGCCTGTCAATATGCAGAATTTCCTCGCGACCAATGGCGATTTTTACAAGTTCTGCAAGAGAATTTACAGTAACGTTATGTTTTTAAGGTTTTTTATTTTGTGCTGTTTTAAACCTGGATATAAGATCGCCAGGTTAAGATAAACAGTTATTTAGGAGATGTCATAAATACACTGAGTTGTTTAGCAGACATTTAACTGTTAATTAGACACTGTTTTCAACGATAAAGTTTTAACTGTTCACTATGCTTTTCTTGTTATCTATTTGTTTATAAATGCATTTGTTCTTTTGGTTCACTTGTTGCTATTCATCAAGACAAATTACAGATGATTTGATCAATTGAGGGTAACCAAGATGAAAAGCAAAATATTAATACTGACCGGTTTATTGGCGTTAACTGCACCTGTGCAGGCAGATGAAATTGTTGAAGCCGTGCCTGATAACACCATAGGCCAGGCTGTTGGCGGCTGGAGTTCCTTTTTGATCGGCGGGGCCGTCGGCGGCCCGATAGGTGCAATCGTTGGCGGCATTGCCGGTGCCTGGACCGGGGGCAATATTCAACAGGCAACAGATAAGAGTGAGAACGGTTATTTGGTGAAGGCAGAGGATGGCAGCACGCAATATATACGCTCTCCCAATCAGACTTTTGCTGTGGGTGATCAGGTAAAAGTGACCGGAATTCGCGTAATTGCTGATGAAAATCAAAGTAAGCAAACGGAAAATTCTGAATAATAGCCATCTGTGGTTATGTACCCCGGTAGACCTGGTAGCGGATAGCGCCGGTTTTTATTTGATTTTTACAAAAGGCCATCTTAATGACAACTTGCCTGACAACAAATGAAATAGCGGTCGATGCCCGGCTAAAGCAGGCTGAACAACCCCGTTTGCCGGGGGATCTGGCGATGTGGTTTTTTATCCTGATGGAACTGACGGTTTTTGCTATCTTTTTTATCGGTTTTGCCGTGGCTGAGCGCCTTAATCCCCAGTTATTTACCAGCGGCAGGGAAAGCCTGCATGTCTGGGTAGGTCTGGTTTGTACCTTGACCTTAGTGATCAGCAGTTATTTTGTCGCCCTTGCCGTGGTTAAGGTGAGGGAAAATAACAACCCGGCGGCAAAAAAGCTGTTGTTACTGGCGTTATTGTTTGCCTGTGTTTATCTGGGGGTGAAACTTTGGGAATATCAACAGTTAATCGAGCTGGGGTATGACTTGTCCACCAACACTTTTTATACCTTGTATTTTTTTACCACCGCCTTTCACTTTATGCATGTGCTGCTGGGCATGATTATTTTAGGTTATATGGCGGCCAAAACCGGAAAAAATGTTTATTCAAAGCACAACTGTCAGGGTTTTGAAGCCGGCGCTACCTACTGGCATATGGTGGATCTGGTGTGGATACTATTATTTTTTCTTGTTTATGTCGTCCATTAAGGGGAGCTTGATGTTGTCAAAATTCACCGAAGCCACCGGGATACATATCTCGGCAAGTTTGCTGCTGATATTAACCCTGTTGAGCATTGGTCTGAGTCGCTATTATCCGGCCTCCTGGTGGTTGACCGTTACTCTGGTATTGTTAACCGTCATCAAGGGACAGCAGATCACCGATGTCTTTATGGAATTAAGGCATGCCCCGGCTAACTGGCGATTTTTCCTGCTTGCCTATGCTGTGGTTATCCCAATTTTATTAGCTGCCATCTTATACCTGTAACCAAGATATTTACTTTATTTTACTTTGCTTTAGCTAATTATGTTGTATTTTAATTACAGAAAAACTTAAGGAAAAAGGATGATGAAACCTAGTTTATTACCATCGATATCAGCTGCCATGTTTTCTTTTGTATTGTCTGTCGCAATGCCCGCTTTGGCGGCAGAACATTCGCATCACCATGAAGAATCAACCATGACCTTAGATCAAGGCAAGAAATGGCCGATTGATGAAAGTTTGCATACCGGGATGTCCGGGATAAAAAAGCTGATGTCGGCCGCCATCGGTGATATTCATCACCATAAATTTACCGTTGAAAAATACCGGAACCTGGCGGATGAGTTGCAGGGACAGCTGGATTATATTTTTAAAAATTGCAACTTGCCTCCTGCTGCCGATGGCCAGTTGCATATTCTGCTTTCCGGCATGATCCAGGGAGTTGAACAAATGAAGGTTCATGAGAACGCACGTGGCGGAGCGATCAAGATCATGAAGGCATTACACGCTTATCCTGAGTATTTTGCCGACGGAAACTGGCAATAAGGTGTTCTACCGGCCGCTCATGCTTTAGTTGAATTTGCTGACTGTTTTTTGAGCAAGGTCAAATAGGTCTTTCCTGTACTTGTGGCATTCTATAATTATGATAGTGGTTGCCAAGAGTACAGGATGTTATGGGACGCAATATAGATCAGCAGGAATATTCACCACAGGATTATTTTCTTTTTCAGCAGGCGCTCTACCAGCAGCTGGAGCAGCTTAAGGAGTTGATGAAACAGCCGTCTTTTGGTGACGGGCCGCTCAGCTTGGGGGCCGAGTTGGAAATGTACCTGGTGGACGATGAGGCCCAGGTCAGTTTAAGCAACCAGTTGTTATTAAAAGAGCTGGGCGATCCGCAGTTCCAGCATGAACTCAATCAGTACAACCTGGAACTGAACCTCAATGCGGTTCGGCAAATAGGCAAGCCTTTTACCGCGCTGCGACAGGAAATCCTTGATAAAACCGGCTATTTAGAAAAGGTGGCCCGCCGTCACGGTATCAATATTGTGCCTGTGGGTATATTGCCTACCCTCAGGGCCGAACATCTCAATACCGCCTATATGACGGATGTACCCCGTTACCATTGCCTGTCCAGGCATTTGTACCAGCAGCGGGGGGAAAACTTCAGGGTTAATATCAATGGCGAAGAGCCGGTCTCGGTAAATTTTGCCGATATTGGCTCGGAAGGGGCAAACACCTCTTTCCAGGTACATTTAATGACCCCTAAAGACAGTTTTGTCCGCATCTTTAATGCCGCGCAGCTGACCTCTCCCCTGGTGACCGCCATTGCCGGAAATTCCGGTATTTTCTTGGGCAACCGTTTATGGGATGAAACCCGGATTGCCCTGTTTAAACAGTCTATTGATATCCGGCTGACAGATGCTTTCCAGTGGCAGCAGCCGTCCCGGGTGAATTTTGGCCATGGCTGGGTGCGTACCGGTGCGTGGGAGCTTTTTGCCGAAGCGGTTTCCCTTTATCCCGTGATCTTGCCTTATATGAAGGAGGAAGCCGATGAGGGAAAAGTGCCGGAGCTTGCAGAATTATCCATGCATATGGGCACCATCTGGCCCTGGCACAGGCCGGTATTTTCCAACCAGGGCAATGGCCATGTCCGTATCGAATTTAGGGCGATCCCCGCCGGCCCCACCAGTTTAGATATGCTGGCCAATGCCGCCTTTGCCATCGGCCTGGCTTGCGGACTGGGATTAAACGGCGAAATAGATGATTTGATTTCCTTTATCCCGTTTCGTTTTGCCGAATATAACTTTTACCGGGCGGCGCAGCACGGCCTTGATGCCAGGATTTTGTGGCCCTTGAATAATCACTATTATCCGGAAGAAGTTGCCATTACCGATGTCATCAGGCAAATGTTGCCGCTGGCGGAAAAAGGTTTGTTTTCACTAGGAATAGCGCCGGATGAAATCAGCTTTTTTATTAATATTATCCGGCAAAGGCTGGCAGAAAAAGTTACCGGCGCCGTATGGCAAAAAAATACCTTGCGGACACTGGAGCGGGATTTTGATAAAGATCGAGCCTGTCAGAAACTGGTGCAATTATATATCGAACATAGCCGAAGTTGTCGTCCGGTAGCGACCTGGGAGCGCATATGGCAATAGTTTTCAATGAAATCAGCTATTTTAAGGATCCTTCTCCCGGTTCTTTACCGCCGGACTATCAGGGGTTTTTGTTATCCCTGGCGGGGCCGACTGTTATCGATATTTCCGGGCAAGACACCAGCCGCTGTCGGGTGATCACCAGCTTATTACACGGCAATGAGCCGTCGGGCTTTATTGCTATCCACCGCTGGCTGACCTCGGCTGATAAGCTGGTGAAACCGACCACCAATATCCGTTTTATCCTCGGCTCTCCCGAAGCCGCCAGCCTGGCTCCGCTGCTAAGCCACAGGTATCTGCCTGGCGGTAAAGATCTTAACCGCTGTTTCGGCAGCGGGGAAAATAGCGGTTATTACCTCAGGGCCAACTTGATTGCCGACGCCATCCATCAGGTGTCCCCCGAGGTTGTCGTCGACTTACACAACACTTCGGGTTCCGGACCCGCTTTTGCCGTTTGCCATGGCATCACCGCCAATGTGCTGTCGTTATCGTCATTTTTTTGTGAAACCATTATTTTATCTGCCATTCGCCTCGGGGCGCTGCTGGAGCAGGACTTCTCCTGTCCTACCATCACAGTGGAATGCGGCGGTTGCAACGACGAGTTTGCCCATGAACTTGCCTATGAAGGTATTTGCCATATTTCAGCCTGTGAAACTACCCGCTACTTTCATCAGGAAAGAGAGGTTGAAGTCGTGTATCAACCCCACAGGTTACGGCTTAAGCAAGATATTAACTTATCCTATGGCGGGCAAAATTCAGGTTGTCACGGGGTAACACTCAAAGCCGATATTGAGCAATATAATTTTACCGGTGCCCGTAAGGGAGAGGTGTTGGGTTGGCTGGATCACAAAGGCCTGGATAATTTACTGTTAACGGATGAACAGGGGAAAGATATTATCGGCGAGTATTTTTACGTATCCGGACACCAGTTGCTGTGTGCGGCCGATATGCGGATTTTTATGGCGACCACCATAAAAGATATCGCCATTAACGACTGTTTGTTTTATGTGATCAAAAGCGGACACTAGCCAACAGCTTTTTTCGGCTGTTGGCCAGTGTCTTTAATAGTTCAATTACATGGCTTCCAGGGATTTCCCCCGGGTTTCCTTGATATATTTCACCACAAAGAAGATGCTGATAAAGGCGGAAAGGGCATATAAACCATAGGCGCCCGATAAACCGACACTGCCCAGTAAAATCGGGAAGGTCATGGTAATGGCGAAGTTGGCCAGCCATTGTGCGCCCGCCGCCACCGCCAGTGCCGCGCCGCGGATACGGTTATTAAAGATTTCCCCCAGTAACACCCAAACGACGGGCCCCCAGCTTAAGCCGAAAAAGACCACAAATAAATTGGCCATAATCAGGGCCAGGGTACCCATGTCTTCACTGAGGGCAAGTTTACCCGCCTGGTCAAAACCGCTGGCGCCAAAGATATAGGTCAGCGCCGCCAGGCTGACAAACATGCCCAGGCTGCCGATGAGCAACAAAGGTTTGCGGCCGATTTTGTCGATCAGGGCAATGGCAATAAAGGTGGAAATGATATTGGTGGTGCCGGTCAGGACATTGATAAACAGGGACTGGGATTCGTCAAAGCCTGCCGCCTGCCAAAGTTCGGCGCCGTAATAAAAGACCACATTGATACCGACAAATTGCTGGAATACCGATAAGGCTATGCCCACCCAGATAATCGGGTGAATTTTTTTCTGCCCTTCAAGGAAGAGATCTTTTAATCCCGGTTTATGATCGCCGCGCAGTGACTGTTCTACCTGGGCGATTTGGTTGTTTTCAGCGCCTTTGCTGATGCGTTTAAATATGCCTTTGGCTTGTTCGGTTTTTCCTTGCGCGATTAAATAGCGGGGGGACTCGGGAATAAAAATGATGCCGGCTAAAAACAGCAAGGAGGGGATAAGCTCTACCCAGAACATCCAGCGCCAGGCGGGCAGCTCCAGCAGGAAACTTGCTTCGGCGCCGCCTGCGGTGACGGCAATCAGGTAGTTGCTCAAAAAAGCGACAAACAAACCTAAGACTATGGCCAGTTGCTGCAGGGTTGCCAGGCGTCCGCGTATTGCCGGCGGGGCGACTTCGGCAATATAGGCAGGTGCCAATACAGAGGCGGCGCCTATGCCCAGGCCGCCAAGCAGGCGGTAAAAAATAAATTCTGCGGAAGAGGCTGATATGCCGGAGCCGAAAGCGCTGACGGCAAAGATGATGGCGGTGAGCATCATTACGGGTTTGCGGCCAAAGCGGTCTGACAGCGGCCCTGCCATCAGGGCGCCGATGGCGCAGCCTAAGAGTACCGAGGCGACATTAAAACCTGTGGTGACGTCATTGGAATTAAAGGCATTGCCTAAGGCGGTGACCGTGCCGTTGATCACACCCGAGTCAAAACCAAAGAGAAAGCCGCCGATTGCCGCCACCGAAGAAATAAATAAGACATATAAAACCGAGCTTGGGCTGTCTTCAGTTGCCGGCAGGGTATCGGCGGTATTATCTGAAGAGACTTGTGTGGTCATTAAGCTATTCCCTGTTGTTATTTTTTTGAGCAATGACTATACATCATAACAAGACAAAAGCGGGGAAAAAACCGGTGAATAGGTATGCATAGGTTTTAACAGGGAATTAGTACGCTGAAATGATCTCAAACATATTGCCTTCGGGATCAACGACCAGTAATAAGTCTGCCGCCAGGTTAGTATCCTGAAATATCCTCGGCGCTTTTATGCCGTGCTGTTTCAGGCAGGCTTGCAGCTCAGGTAACCTGGCCCGGGTAAAAATACCAAACTTCATTATACCGGGCTTATCCTGTGCTTTTTCTTCGGGGCCGGCGAGTGCCTTTTTGTTAAATACCTCGACGATGAAATTCCCCCGTTTCATTAACACCCCTTTGGTATTGCCGTCGGGGAAAGTAAAAGTTTTTACTGTCTCTAGCTGGAACAGCTGTTGATACCAGACGGCCAGCTCACTGTCAAAGGTGCTATGAAAAGCGATAAAATTTTCCGGCAGGGAAATATCGTCAAAACAGCCGGTGTTTTTCCCCGCCTTATCGGCAGAATTAGCTGCTGCCTGGCTCAGGGCTGAAAAGCCTAATAAAGCCGACAGGATAAGAGATTTTAGCTTAATGTTTTTCATGGCGTGTCCCGTTATTTATGCCTGCCGATATCATGGTATTGCCATAAAACATTGAGGATTTTCCACTGCCCCTGAGCGGTTTTTATCAGGTGCATATAGTCAATCCAGTCATCGGCGCTGAGTTTTACCGAGGCAGCACGCTGATCGAGATCGAGTATTGTTATTTCCACTCTGGGATTTTCGGGAAATTTATCTCCGCTTTTGTTATAGCTTTCGGCAACTTTCAGCATGGTCTCCCGGCTGGTTTCCATGATGAATTCTTGTTGCTGGCCTTTGCTCCAATAGGTTCTTTTGGCAAGTGCCGGGTGCAGAGCTCCCGCCATTAATTCTTTTGAGCTGATGTGCTGGGAAACTATATAATTGCTTGCCACAGTTTCTATTGCCTGGCGGTCGGCTTCAGCCGCTGCTTCCATATCCGGCAAAGGGGCGGCGTTTAGGGGCAATGATGTCATTATGATTAAACTGACGGTGTAAATAAGTTTCATACTGATTCCTTTATCCGGTGATGCTGCTAGTTTGTGTTGTGCTTTTGGCTACTGGTGTTTTAAGCGATCGTTGAAGTTTGCAAACCTGGTGTTATTTAACCGTATTTTGTCCGACATTTTTCTGAAGGTTTTCTGAAAAAAACTTTCTAAAGCTGATTTTTATTGACTTAAAGCTTAAAAGGGTTATGTTCAGCTTTTGTTTTTCTTTGCCTGCTTTATGTTGAATTTTGATGTCTGCTGCCGTTAAAAAATATCGTTTTTTACACTGGGAATTTGATTCTCTGCAGGACAGCCTGTGGCATGTCGAGGAGCAGGTTGCACAAAAACTCGAACCCCAGGTAGCGGCACTATTACTGCTGCTGATCGAGAACCGGGAAAAGGTTTTTTCCAAAGAGGAATTGAGCCGGGCCTTATGGCCGGATACGGTTGTGGAAGAAAACAGTGTCTATCAGCTGCTGACCAAATTACGTAAAGTGCTCAGGGATCCGCCGAAGCAGGCACAGATTATTAAAACCTTTCCGAAAAAAGGTTATTGCTTTCTCTGCGAGGTAGAAAGGTGTGAGGTAGAGAGGTGCGAGGTAGAGAGCTGTGAGCCAGAGGAAGGTGAGACGAAAAGCGGCGAAGAAAAAAATGTGCAGGCGCCGGTTAGACCAAAGCAGGAAAAGCGCCTTCGCCTGACCTTGATTACGGTCTTTTTCCTGTTGTTGGGCTTTACCGCTATCGCTTATTTTTCCGCTAAATCCCCGCAAGAAATGCCGGTCAGTTACTCCTCGGTAGAGCTGACCACGGCGCTCGGGCTGGAAAGCTGGCCTTCCCCTAACCCTTTTGATGAGAGTATTGTTTATATCAAAGACGCCCATCAGTTGTGGCGTAAAGGGAAAAATACCGACGCACAGCTGATATTCGAAAGCCCGGACAGGCTGTTTTACCCTGCCTGGTCATTAAAGGGGGACAGCATAGCCTTGTGGCAGTTAAAAGATAGCAGCTGTTTATTAACTGTTAAGGATGAGCTGGGCAATGATATCACCCGCGCTCCCCTGGTGGAGTGCGACTATGTCGGGCGCCTGCTCTGGCTTGATGACAAGCGTTTGATCGCGCTTTATCGAACAGCCGGGGTGTACCGGGCATTTCAGTATGATGTACCGGGGCAGGTCTTTACCGAAATACCGCTGGTACTGAATAAGGGAGAGCGGTTGAAAACCGCCGTAAAAGCCTGGCAGGACAAGGTTTTTTATATCACCACAGATGCCAATTATCACAGCCGTTTAATCGATAAATCCGGCACGGCTTATTTAAGCTGGGATTATCCGGTCAAGTTTGCCGCTTTCGACAGAAAAAACCAGAAATTATTGATTAACGATAAATCCAAACACCAGGGGCTGAGCAGTGTCACGCTTGACGGTCATCAGCAAAATATTGCCGAAACCGCCCGGGGCATTTTTTCCGCCATCGCTGCCGATCACCAGGGGAACCTGTATGCCACAGTAGAGAACTGGCAGGTCAATATCCGGGATAAAGATAACCTGCCGGTATTTTCCAGCACCAGCCTGGACTATCTGCCGGTGAGTAATGCCCTGGGGGAAACCGCCTTTATGTCACGTCGCGGCGGCTTTTGTCAGATTTACCTGCATGAAGACGGTAAAGTAACGCAGCTATCACAATTTAAGAATTATGATGCGGTAAAGTTTGTCCGCTGGAGCCCGGATTTAAGCCTGATTTTAACCAACCGTGATGACAGCGCCTATATCTATAACCGTAACGGTCTGGTGAGCCGTTTTGACCTGGTGACCCCTCATTTACCCGTCAGTTTCGGTTGGCTCAGCAAAGATAAAATTTTTAGCTTTGACGGCGACTACCTCAGGTACTATCAGTTATCGGGGCAGAAAGTGGCTGAATTTCAAATTGATGCCGACAATTTATTTTACCAGGCGGAGCAAAAAAGGTGGTGGCTGTTTAAGAACCACCGATTATATTCGGTTGACGGCGAGTTATTAAATGCCGCGCAATTGACCGAGCAGCTGATATTGAGTGGCCAGCAAGGCAGTAAAATTTCCGATATCCGTATGCTTGGTGACCGTATGTACTGGAAAAGCCGTTATGAGCACCAGGATTTTATCTGGCAATATCACCTTAATGATTTAACGGCTAAGCTGATTAAGCGTGGCAGGTTTATCTGGAATTATGATGTTAATGCCAGTTTTGAATTATCGGTTGCGGTAAAAGAGCATATTGAAGGCAATATCCGCCTTTATAAAAGTCGATAATATTGCTGCGGTGAAATGCCGTGTAATTGACAAAAAACCTGTTATTCTATTTAATTGCTAACACTTTGAAGTTAATTAAAATATTGCTTTAAAGTGTTATCCATTTATTTTTTAAAAGGTGATGTTCTGGATGTCTAATTACGACGAATTTAAAGTTATACATATAGTTGAAGGCGGCTGCGGTACCTTATTGTTAGGAGCCAGCGGACTTCCGATCAAAAAAATAGAATCAACCTTAAATGAAGAAGCTGCCGACGGTTGGCAGGTAGTGTTTCAGGTTATCGAGAAAAAGCGCTTTTTGCTGTTCTGGACCCGGGAAGCCTTACTGGTCACTTTAGGGCGTAAACTTGGTTAAAGGCCTTGCTTTAGCTGCCATCCGAAAATATCAGCGCGGTGGCGGCTCTCTCAAATATTTTAATCTTGAATGTAATTTTGAACCTTCATGCTCAGAATACACCTATCAGGCGATCGACAAATATGGCCTGGTGAAAGGAGTAAAGCTGGGCTGGAACAGAATTACCCGCTGTAACGATCCCGATTGCGTTAAAAAGCACCAGGATCCTTTGTTGTAAATCGATAGTTATAAAGAGGTAATTATGAATATGGATGAACTCAAGCAAGAAGAGGATGCTCTCAGAGAAAGGGTCACCGCATTACCGCCGGAAAAACGCAAAGCCTATTACGCCCTGGAAAAAAAACGCATAAAAGATCCCGATAACTATGCGGTATTGAACTACTTTTTCGTCGCCGGCCTACATCATTTCTACCTGGGGAAAACCCTGTTTGGTTTCTTAAATCTGCTCGGTATGCTGATCGGCCTGCTTTTCATCGAGACTTTCGGTATTTTCATTTTTCTCGCCATTATCGTCATTGAATTGCCGCAGTTATTCAGAAGCCAGCGTATTGTCTATCAGTACAACAATAATGTTATGAGGCAAACTCTTAAAGATGTCGAATCCCAGCCACTGGCCAGCTAAAGCAACAAAAAAACAGCAGCCATGGCTGGTTATCGGCCTGGCGGTATTGCTGGTGTGTGTGGTTGCCGGTTATAAACTTTATAGCTCAATCATCCCTATGTCTGCGCAATACCTGGCGGAAAAAATCCCGCAGAGCATTTATCAGCAAATAGGCGAGCATGGTTTGAAGTCCATGGATGAATCGACCTTTTCCGCTTCTGAGCTGTCTGCTGATAAAAAGCAGGAAATCAGCGAGTTATTCAGCTCGGTTGTCGAAAAGTTGCAACTGGAGCCGGCATCGTATCAGCTGGAATTTCGCAGCTGGGAAGAGACGGCCAATGCCTTTGCCTTGCCTGGCGGGACTATTATCCTCACCGACGTTTTAGTTGAAAAAATGCAGAATAATGAGCAGTTGACCGCCATTATCCTGCATGAAGTCGGTCATATAGAACAAAACCATAACATGCAAAATATGATACGGACCTCTTTGTTTTATATTACCTTGTCGGTTATTTTCGGCGACCTGAGCCTGGTGGCGGATCTCTTGATCGAAGCCTCGGTGATGGGGGTAAACCTGAGCTATTCCCGGGCATTTGAAAATGAAGCTGATGCCTTTTCGGCCTCAAGTATGCGCACCCTTTACGGTGATGTTTCTGCCTTGAAACAGGCGATGGAATTGCTGCATGAGGATAGCGGCCAGGAAGACAGCGAACAGGAAAATAGCTGGCTGAGCACTCATCCGGGCTTGGCTGAACGGTTGCAGACCATCAGTGCTTTTGATTGAGGTTTTATTTTTTAAATGAAACATTACGCTCTCTTTTTTGCCGCGCACATCATTTAAATAGAGCAGCCTCCGCTTGCTGAGATCTGTATTATCTATCTTCACTGTGGCAGGGGCCGGGGGCTCAGCAAAATTTTGCTGAGCCCCCGGGTTATCTAGCCAGGTGCCGTCGGCGAACTCAGCTAACGTCTGCCTTTTGCCTATTGAAGAGCACAGTAAAGAGAATAATGCCTGCGATATCTGCGCTGATGTCGGCAAAGTCAAAGGTTCTGTTGGCTAAAAATAACTGGCTCATTTCCTCAATAGCGGCCAGGGATAACACCAGCAGGGCGCCCAGTGGCAAATGATAACCTTTAACCATCAGACATTTGTAGTTAAAGGCGATCACGGTTAACTGGCTCAGGGTGCCGTATAACACCAGGTGCCCTACTTTATCGCCATATGGCAGTGAGCGCACCAGTTCGAAAAAGATATTGCTATTGCCATTGTTGGCGGCAATGATATTCCAGGTTATAAACAGTAGGAGCAGCAGCGCCGGTATGATACGTAACATCTTATGGCTCTTCTTTGGCAGTTAAGGCGGCATTGTGCTTGCTGTTTAATTGCTCGCCGACCTGGTACCAGTCGATGTGCCGGGTGGTGAACATTACAATCGCCAGGCAAACAAAGGTTAGCAGTGCCCCCATAGCCAGGGCCAGATCTTCGGCGCTGATGATGATATAAAGCGTGCCATAAAGCAGCAGTAATAGAGCGGCAAAGGCAAATGCCTGCTTAAAGCCCGCCAGCACATAACGTAAATACGAAAGCAGCAACGCGGTACAGGCAAGGGAGGCTATCAGGTAGGCCAGTAAAAAAGCAATATGCTCGGACAGGGAGATCAGCAATAAGTAAAAGATCGCGATGGCAAACCCCACCAGGGTGTATTGGATCGGGTGTATCGGCAACTTCATGATCACTTCAAAGATAAAAAAGCTGATAAAACTTAGGCCAATAAATAACATGCCGTATTTTACCGAACGTTCGGATTGCAGATAAATATCGACTGCTTCGATATGTTTGATGCCAAAGTCGCTGGTAAATAACGGCTGACAAACCTTGTTTTCACATTGGGCGATTTTGTCGCTGATATTGCTGGCAAATGAAGTGATTTTCCAGCTCGCCTGGTAACCGTCCTGGCTGATGTTACGGGATACAGGTAAGAACTCGCCGATAAATTGCGGGTGGGGCCAGGTCGAACTTGCCTGGACATTTGCCGCCTGGCCAACCGGGATAAAGGAGATGGCTTCCATACCCCGAAGTTCCAGTTGAAAAGTAAACTTGATAGCTTCGCTCAGACTGCCGGCTGAAACATTTGCGCCGGGCTTGTCTGATATTGGCGGCATTTCAGGTAAGTAAGCATGCAGGCCCCTGTTATTTTCCAACAGCTTGCTGCCCGGCTGGAAGGGAATTTTTTTATCCTGCCACATCAGGGTCGGGATACTGTTGATGCCCCTGGGATCTGAGACTGTGGTGGTAATATAAGGTCGTCCCAAACGGCCGCCGCGTGCTTCATTTTTGATCTCTTTTAACATCGCCTGCCAGCTGTCATTATTGATCTGCCCGCTGATATCCAAACGGGTGGTATAAACCGGGATCTGGTAAATGCCTTTGTGGCGCATGTCGTTGGTTATTCGGGCGTTGATCTTGATGTTGTCGGGGATCAGAAACTTACGTTTGGCAAGTTTGCTGATGTGCAGGGTTTTCTTTTGGCTTATCTTATCCACCAGGGTGGTTTCCTGGTTGACCTCATAGGGAAAAACCACCATGGCGGTCATGACTGTCTGCTGGCCGGTCCAGCTTTCACTGACATCCTGTTTGGCCTGGTCTAAGAATTGCGATCTTTCGCTGATTTTATCGGAAATCATGCCAAGTGGGATCAGCAACAACAGGGTTACAAAGCCGATGATGGCGAGTTTAATGGATAAGTTTTTTTGCATAAGGCACTCCTGACGGTTTTTTTGCTCAGGATAAATACCTTGTGTGGGCGGATTATGTGTTTTGTGTGTGCTTGATAAAAACAACCAACTTATTTACCGGCGCTCCGGTTATGTAAGGTTAAGGGTTAACCGGGCACAGATCCCTTTTTCCTTGTTGTTATCAAGTTCGATAGAGCCCAGGTGTAATTCGGCAATTTGTTTGACAAAACACAAGCCGAGCCCCGAGCTTTTCTTTTGTGAACCAGGACGTGGCAGGGAGTAAAAGCGCTGAAAAATTTTATCTAAAGCATAAGCGGGGATACCGCAGCCCTGATCCCGGATAAAGATGCTGGTTTGAACTCCCGGGGATACCTTAATTGAGATGGCGCCGCCTTCGGGACTGAAATCCAGGGCGTTTTGCAGCAGGTTATCTATCGCTTGTGCCAGCAGGAAGCTGTCTCCCGAAATAAATAATTGTGACGGCATCTCGCTGGTGATGGTGACCGAACATTTAGCCGCCCGGGTTTGTTTGCTGCCGATGACCTGATTGATCACCGGGATCAAATCCAGGCGCTCTACTTTTTCTAGTGCATCCTGTTTTTCCACCGTCACCAGGGCCAGTAAGCGGTTGATCATTTCATCGATACGTTGTGCTTCATATTGAATATTGCCGATAAAGCGCCTTTGATCTGCCTCCGCCATTTGCGGGCTTAAGATCTCGCTGGCGCCTTTGATGGCGGATATCGGGCTTTTAAGTTCGTGGGTGAGGGCATGGACATATTTTTCCACATAGTCCTTGCCTTCAAGTTCGCGGCGCATATCATCGATGGCGGTGGCCAGTTTGGCCAATTCCGTTTCCCGAAGATCCGGTACCTTTAGCTGTTGCCCGCGCCGGATGGCGCCGGTGTAATTGACCAGTTTGCGGATGGAACGGGTCAGCCAGAAAGACAGGGTTAAGGCGGCGATTAACGACAACAATACCAGGGAGAGGCCACGTTTTTGGATGTTGGCGCGCGCCATTTCAATGAAAGGCTGTACGGTAACATTTGGTTTGGCGACCGTTAATACGCCGATGATCTGTTGTTTGTGTTTGATCGGCGCGGCAACATGCATCACGGTACTGAATTCGTTATCGGGATCTGATTTGGTACTTCTTGCGCCGTATTGGCCCCGTAAGGTCAGGTAAACATCATTCCACCGGGAGTAATCTTTGCCGACATCCTGCCTGGCGGAATCATATTTTACTATGCCTTTGGCGTCGGTAATATAAATGCGGATATCGCTGGTTTGCTTGTCTATCGAAGAGATTTTTGCCTTGTGTGAGCGTTGCAGAAAGCTGTCCATGTCGGCAGTAAGGTGGCGCAGATCATCCGGGGAGGCGATGTATTCCCGGGTGACCATTTCTGCCAGTAAATTCGACATGTCTACCAGGGCATCTTCTGTCGACTGGCGCATGCCGGGTTTTAATTCTGACATAAAAACATCCAGCAACAGGTAGGCGGCTACACCGAGGATCAGGAAATAAGCAAGAAATATCCGTAAGTTGAGGCTCACTCGTGATGGACCTGTCGCAACTGAATGCTGTAACCGACACCCCTGTGGGTCACTAATGAAGAGTCATTGGGGTCTATGGCTCTCAGTTTGGCGCGTATGGTTTTGATATGGGTATCGACGGCGCGATCAAAGCTTTCTTCCGGGGTCGGCCACACCGCATTCATCAGCTGTTCCCGGGTAAATACCCGCTCCGGCTGGCTCAGCAGCAGCTTTAAGATGCCGTATTCATACGCGGTAAGTTCAAGCTGGCTGTTGCAATAGCTGATTTGCCGTTTTTCTTCATCTAAGGTGAAGGTTTGCTTTGGGGCTGCAACCTGGCTTGTCTGGGGGCGTTGGCGCTTTAAAATGACTTTCACCCGGGCAACCAGTTCGCGGGGGCTGAAAGGTTTCACCACATAATCATCACCGCCAATTTCCAGGCCGACCACGCGGTCGATTTCTTCACCACGGGCGGTTAAAAAGATGATGGGCACTTCTGAGTTTTTGCGGATGGTTTTACACACTTCAAAGCCGTTGATGTCCGGCAGGCCGACATCGAGAATAACCAGATCGACATGACTGGCGGCTAACCGCTGCAGGGCTTCTTCTCCCAGGCTGACCCAGGTAGCAGCAAAGCCTTCCGATTTCAGGGCATAGGTGATGTTGTCGGCAATGCTGGATTCGTCTTCGATGACCAGAATATGTTTTTTAACCACTTGTCCTTCTTATGCCTTATATCTGAATAGGTGACGGATAACTATCAGGTTTCAAGGTTACAGCACAGGAGCAAAACCGTAAACCCGCTTTAAGAAGCTATTAACCGGATCAAAAAGTTGAGCCAATAACTTAGAGGGTAAAACCGTACTTGACCAACATGGCAAAACACATAGTCACGACAAGGTATCTCAGGTATTTCACCTTAATGGTAAACAGGCAATGGGAGCCGAGCCAGGCGCCGATAACCTGTCCCAGGATCATGGTGAAACCCAGGGCCCAAATCACCTGCCCGGCAACAAGGAAAACCAGCAGCGATGCCATATTGGTGGAAAAATTCAGGGTTTTGGCGATGGCGGTTGCATCAATAAAGCCCCGCCCGTTTAAAGAAACCCCGGCGAGTGCAAAAAAGGAACCGGTTCCCGGGCCAAAAAAACCGTCGTAGCAGCCAATCGAAGGGACAATCCATCTTTGGTAGTTTTTGTCAGATACTTTTGCCTGCTTGTTTTGTTTATCCAGGGCCGGGGATATAAGAAAATAAATACCAATAAAAAGAATCACCAGCGGAATAACAAAACTTAATATCCGGGTATCAACAAACTGGACCATAACTGTGCCTGCGCTTGCCCCGATAAAGGCAAATAACATCAGCGGTTTAATTTCATCCCAGCACACTTTTTTATTTTTTATCATCATGTAGCTTGCCGTTGCTGTGCCGGTACTGGCCTGTAACTTGTTGGTTGCCAGGGCGGCGACCGGCGGTATGCCGCTCATCATTAACGCCGGTACGGTAAGTAAGCCGCCGCCACCGGCCAAGGTATCAAGAAAACCGGCGACAATAGCGATAAAAAACAAAAAGGCTAATAGCTCGATGGAGAAATGGGCGAGTTCCAAAATAAGCTCCCTAAAAATAATGGTTACTTGTGTGGCTGGAAAAGTAACGAAAAAGTACGGTTATAAGGCCAGTCGGGCAGCAGCTGACCGGCCTCGGGGGGTTACCAGGTTTGCATTAATTTATTAACCAGTTGCTGCGGCCGGGTTTTATCATAAGCGATAGTAATATCCGGTGTTACCGGCTCCATCTGGTGGCCTCCTTTAGGGCGGGTCAGCATAAAGCGCGGGGCAAAAACCTTTAATTGTGAATGCGGTAAAACAAATCTTTGTATGCCGCCGGTCTGGCCGCTTTTGCCGCCGGTTGTTTCTCCTACTAAGGTGGCAAACCCGTGATCTTGTACCGTATTGGCAAGTAATATTGATGATGAGTAGGTATAAGCGCCGATCAACAGATAAACTTCACCTTCAAACCTAAGGGGGTTCTCACTTTCTACCGGGTTGTTGGTGCTTAGTTCACCGGCTATTACTTCGCCCAAGGGCTTGTCTTCACTTTGCCTGCCTTCAATCACTTTAACTTTATAGGTAGAGGCGTGGCGCCAGGGTTGCGTGGCAATATAAGAGACTATGCCTTTTTTCCACATATCATCATCACCGCCGCCGTTCTCCCTGATATCAATGATGAGTCTTTGTATGTTAAGGTTTTTTAGCTCTTTAAACGCCGCTTCGATAAAGGAAAAATAACGCTTTCTATCGGGCCAGTTAAAGGTCTTGATGGTTAACTTGGCACTCTTGTTGTCTAAGATCTCAAATTGGAAGTTATCTTCAAAGATCTTATCGATATTAACAGCGGCATGACTGGCAGCGATGCTGATATTGTTGATGGCTGTTTTTTTATTTTCATCACTTTCATCAGTTATATCAAGGGTAAAGGTTTCAGCATTGCCATAATACAGCCAGTAATAGCTGGCAAAACGCCTGGCTAATATTGCCCGGCGATGACGCAGACTGTCGCCGTGTAAGCGTGTTAATAACGGCTGCAGCACCTCATCAATCGGCATGCCGTTGATCTTGCTAATGGCATAACCTTTAAGCTTTGATGGCTGGCCGTCAATTTTGCCGGTGATCACTAATTTGGACTCGTTGAAAACCAGGGCAAAAGGAAACAGTGCGCCGCCATTTTCGACATGTTGTCGGGTTAAGGCGCGGGTATCAGCAAAGGCGATCCCGGTATGGCCATCGGCCAGCTGGCTATTTAATACCGTAACCTGACGCCAGAATTGTTGGACCGAAACCGGCTTTTTACTGTTCGCTTTTAAGGTGGCAACATCCCGATAAAACTTTTCCGGGTCTTTAACCGTATAGGATAAATCAGGATGGGTTTTTTCCAGCCATTGTAGCCAGGATGTCAGATCTTCCTGTATTTGCTTAGGTTGTAGTTTGCTCTGTAACTGACTAAGTGGTTTTGCTGCCAGCGGCAAGGCTAACAGTCCAATCATTATTGTTATTAATAGTCTTGTAAACATTGGTGGTCTCGTTTTGTTCGATTTAATCCGTCCCGGCTTATCTCGCCAGTGAAAAGATTGTAGCCGGGCGGTATGTAGATTAAAATTAACCAAAACTAACTATAAGATTAGGTCTAACCTTAATGCTGAACAGTGATGATCTGCGTTTTTTCCGCATTATTGCCAATCATTCCTCTTTGGCGGCCACGGCAAGGGCGTTAAATGTAACACCGCCGACGGTTACGCAAAGGCTGCAAACAATAGAACAAAAACTTAAGCTTAAACTGGTTGAGCGACATGCCAGACAGATCACCTTAACCGACGAAGGTTTATTGCTGGCGGAGCGTGCCCGGCTGATTTTGGCGGAAATGGACGATTTACATGAGGTGCTTAACAGCCAGCAGCATGAAATTTCCGGGTGTTTAAAAATATTGGCGCCTTTGGGCTTTGGCCAGGAATATATTGCCCCCTTAGTCACTGAGTTTCAGGGCCGGCATCAGAGCCTTTCGGTAGAGCTTGAACTCTCGGATAATCCCGACTGGTCCAGCGGTCACGCCTGGGACATTATGATCTATATCGGAGAGTTGAGAAGTTCGTCGTTGAAACTGTCTGTACTGGCAGCGAACAGGCGTTTTTTATGCGCTTCTCCGGCTTATATTGCCAAATATGGCCAGCCTGAAACACCGGCCGACTTACGTCAACATGCCTGTATTGCTTTAAGGGAAAATGCCGAGGATGTCACTATGTGGCGTTTTACGGCTAACGGCAGCGATAAGCAGGAGGCGGTGCGTATCAACCCTAAACTGGCCAGTAATGACGGCCGGGTCATCAAGCAATGGGCATTGGCGGGTTGCGGTATCATACAGCGTTCTGAGTGGGATGTAGCCGCGCAGTTAAAAAGTGGTGAGTTAGTCAGGTTATTAAGCGATTATGAACTACCTTGCGCCGATATCGTGGCTTTACTGGGCACCGACTTACGCGCGCGCTCTGCCAGAACCAGTAAATTTCTTGAGTTGTTGAAACAGAGGTTTGCACAGCAGCCCTGGAAGCAATAACAGTTAACTCACTGTTTTAGGCTGTTATTTTAGCTAAAACGCCGGGGCATAAAATATCGGGGCATGATAACTATGGCTGATATCAGCTTAAACACGGGGTCGTTGCTGTGCTCTAACAATATTAGAGATTGTCAAAGTAAATAATTTACCCCAGAATGGCTTGTTTTGATTTAACTTTTCCATTGATTAGGATGTTCTTTGGCTAATTTCTCTACCCATATAAGTGCAAGCATTATCACCAGCTCGGTATTAGGTACAGTGGTGCTGGCCACGAAAATTGCCCCTATGCCGGAAAGCTTATTGCTGATAGTGATCGGTGCGCTGTCGGGGTTGTTGCCCGACCTTGATGCCGACGATTCAACTTCGATTGGCTGGCTGTTCTCCATTTTGGGCTTTACCCTTGCCGCCAGCTTTGTGTTGGTTTATCCGCTGTCTTCGCTGCTGGGGATCTGGGCGGCAGCCGTCACTATTTATGCGACCACCTGGTACATAATCAAACCCTTATTTGAAAAAATTACCGTGCACAGGGGCAGCTTACATTCTATTTTGGCGGTGATGATGTTTGCGTTGCTCGGCATTATCATCAGCCTGCAGTTGAACGCCTCATTGAATATGGCCTTACTGGTGGCGCTGTTCGTGATTTTAGGGTCGATGACACATTTATTACTGGATGAGTGCTATAGCGTTGATTTATCTAATAATCGCTTAAAATCATCTTTTGGCACGGCGATGAAGCTGCTTGAAATTCGTTATCCCCTGGCGAGCTTGAGCCAGTTTATCATTGTCTGTGGTGCAAGCTATTACCTGTACCCGCAACTTCAGCCGATATTAACTGTGCTGGTCAATTGGCAAGAAAAATTGCAACATTTAACGATTATGCCCACCTTTTAGTCTGCCTCCGGGCTTAGTCAGCGACTAAGCCCGGGGCTTGTTATAATACTACAGCTTCGCCTTCATTGAGGATATGCAAAGGGATTTCCGATTTCATTTCCTGATGCATATTCAACAACCGCAGCAGGGCAGAGTGGGAGCTGTGATCCCCCATTTTCCAACTGGCGTTGCCATAGCCCCAGGGGATCATCACTTTACAGTTCAGCTCTTTGGCCGCCAGCAGTGAGTCTTCCGGGGTGGTATGGACATAGCGGTACCATTCGCCGTTTTCTTCGTGAAAATAGGAGGCTATCGGCATCAGGCAGACATCCATATCACCGTAACGTTGCTGGATATCGCTAAAGTGTTTGGAATAACCGGTGTCGCCGGCAAAGAACAGCCGCTGGCCCCGGTACTCGATAACCCAGCCGCCCCATAGCGCGGTATTGTTGTCTTCGTACAGGAAAGGCACCCAGATACGGCTGCTGAAATGATGCGCCGGGACAAAGTGAATGTTCAAGTCGCCCAGTGCTTTTGACGAGAACCAGGTCATTTCATTGATACGGTAACCGTCCTGGGGGAAATGCTCGGCAAAGCCCAGAGGCACAAAGTATTCGGCCTTGCTGCCCACCTGTGCGATATCATCTTTATTGAAATGATCATAGTGGATATGGGAGTACAGGACGGCATCGGTGTTGGTGATTTCCGATTCTGTCGGCCAGGTGCCCGGCCGGCGGTTGAATCCTTCGCTGAGACGAAACGCCCAGTTCACCGGCCAGTCAAATTGTTCGCTAACGGGATCAAACAATAAGCTGGTGCCGTCGGGGTTTTCAATATAAAAGCTGGCATGCCCGAGCCAGCGAATAGCAAAACCGGTATTTAACGCGGGCGGGGTCTGTTGGCCGGTAAAACGGCAATTTTCTGCGGGTGTCTCGCATGCGAGTAACGGCGATGGCTGATAACAGTTTTCCGTGCAGGTTTTCGGGTAGGTTTTCTTTCCCGGGTATAAATTGGAAAAACGTGCGGGCTCAGTTACATCATCCTGGTATTTGACAACCGAATCAGGCTGTTCAACACGTTCTACCGTGTTGTTTGCGCATCCGGCGAGTACAAGGAAAATTAAGCTTACAACAGGCCATTTCATCTAACGGGTTCCTTTGAGGTTGATATTTACCGGCGGTATGTTCCCGGATATAAGACGACTTGGCAAGTAATAGCCTCTTTTTCGTCGATGTGAATAACGGGAATAGGCACAAGCAAAATAACAGACAGTTCTTTATTATTTGCTTCTTTTTGATGATATATGACACAGCATAAGCTATAGCAGCATTAGCCTGTTATTTTACATCTGATAGTTTTTATTGGAAATTTAAAAGGATTATAGAAGAAAGATGGGGTGGCTAATGGGACTTGAACCCACGACAACCGGAATCACAATCCGGGGCTCTACCAACTGAGCTATAGCCAC
>NZ_CANDNZ010000010.1 GCF_947387555.1 Thalassomonas sp. RHCl1 | reverse complement strand
CACTGGAGAGGTGGCCGAGTGGCCGAAGGCGCTCCCCTGCTAAGGGAGTATAGGCTTTATACCCTATCGAGGGTTCGAATCCCTCCCTCTCCGCCATTGCGGACGCGTAGCTCAGCTGGATAGAGTACCTGGCTACGAACCAGGCGGTCGCAGGTTCGACTCCTGCCGCGTCCGCCACATTTTATGTGGTTATAAGAAAACCCGACCTATGGTCGGGTTTTTTTTCGCCTGAAATTTGTCTTTTTTGCCTCCTCAAAACGCATTGAATACTACCATACCTGTCTGTTGCTGCCTGCATCTGATAGGAGTTTTGTTAACCGCTTTAAAAAATATAAGTAGCCGCCTTTTGACAATTTTTAACTTTTATTAAAATTAATTTTTTTACTTTAAGAAAATTAATTTTATTATCCTATTGTTATGTATGGTTTTTATTGTTTTTGGCTTTGATGCCAAGAAGTTGACATTCAAATTGTTTTTATGTAGTTTTTATATCGAAAAATATAATAACAAAAAATTTACAATATCAGTTTCCCATCACACCCAGGAAAAGGATGGTAGTAGTTTTAATTATTTAGACTATCCGGATAAGTTGCAGTGGACGCAGCATCATTTTTATTCTTCCACGCTTCTTTTAGCACGAACAGTAGCCAGGCAATAGCGCCTTTCCGTTCAGCCTACCGATAAATCTTTTGCTCAGTCAGATAATTATTTTTACGCCGGTTTTAGGAAACTGATCTCAGTAGATTATTAGGCATAATTACAATAATAAATGGCATAACAAAGGTTTCTTTGTGACATAGGGATATATTGTCAAAGTGGGCTGTTGGGTATTAACGGTTCGCCATAAGGAAAGCATTATTGGCTTATATAATAAATACTTGCCCGGGTAAGGTAACAACAAACAACCTGAGTCACTGTATTTGTAGTTGTCATATAACCATTAAACAGGCTTTGATATGAAGTGGCAGAAAATTGTTAAAGATGAGCAGCAAGCAAAATGTAAATTGGCGCTTGAAAGCATTTTGCAGGAATTAACGGCAAAGCCCCTGGCCGAGAAGGATTTATCTTTATTTGGCGGTATTGGCGGAGAAGTGGTTTTCTTATGGCAGCTCGGATGCGCCTACCCTGAAATGCCGGCACAAGATGCGGTTGATGAAAGGCTTGATGCCATTCAAACAAACTTAGCGCAAATAGGCCACCAACCGGCGTTTAGCAGCGGACTTTCCGGTATCGGCTGGTTATTTGAATTTTTGCTGCAACAAGATGACTATAACGGTGAAATCAATGAAGAGCTGGAGCAGTTGCTTAAGCAGCATCTGAGCGAAAACTGGCAGGGAGAGTATGAATTTATCTCCGGTTTGCTGGGTTATATCACTTTTATCCAGCGGCGGGCACGGGGCACCCGGGATATAAGCCTGCTGCGACAAGCACTACAGCTGTTATTACAATATTCTACAGCCACCGCCGACGGTCATGCCTGGGAAACTTCTGTCGATTCTGTTTATAGCTTTAACAAGCAAGCCCCCGAGTTTAATTTAGGTCTCGCCCACGGCGTGCCCGGGGTCATTGCGGTATTAACTTGTGTGTGTCAGCACTACCCGGCTTTAAGGGCTGAGTTTGAACCTGTGCTGGCTTCTTGCTGTCAATGGCTGATGTCCCAGACTCGGGAAGAAAAAGAACCCGGCTCCCGTTATGCTTATTCCGCTTGCACCAACGGCCATACCCGATTGGGTTGGTGTTACGGTGACTTAAGCAATGCCCTGATCCTCGGCAGAGCCGGCAAATTATTAGCCGATGACGTACTCTTTCAATTCTCCCGCCAGTTGATGCTGGCTACCAGCAAACGTTTAGATGATGACTCGGGTGTGTTCGATGCCGGTATTTGCCATGGCAGTGCGGGAATATGTTTGATGTATCAGCAAGCCGGTGAACTGTTTGATGCGCCTGAACTTTTCATTACAGCCCAATATTGGCTGGATCATACTTTAGCGCGCTTTGAGCGCGATGGTCTCAACGGGTTTGATAAATACTCGGTGGCTGATGAATGTTATCTGCCCGAGTCAGGTTTACTTGAAGGATATACAGGCATAGGTTTATGCCTGTTATCAGCGTTAGGGCATTCATCCGACTGGTCGGAATGTCTGCTACTTCAATAAAGGATTTATACATGCAAAACAATTCGGTATACGCAGATAACTTTTTTCTTGCCCGCTCCCCTAAGTTTTCTTTTGAGACACTAACCCGGTGGCAAGGTGAACACAGTGAATTAGTACAAGCGTTAAAATCCTGGCTGGAGCAGCCGGGGGTGAAAGAGGCGCTTTATATTGCCAGTCCGTCATTATGCGAGCGGCTGCTGGAGTGGAAAGTCAAGCCCGGCAGTAAACAAGAGAAAAAGCTGATCCATTCGCTGGCGAAATATTTTATCCGCATGTGCTCGCGTCCGACACCGTTTGGCTTATTTTCCGGGATCTCCAATGGTGAAATAGCCGAAGAAAACCGGTTTGAATTACCTGCCGATTTAGCAAGCCGCCGCATTACCCGGCTGGATATGTTTTATCTGTCGTCAATTAAAGACTTGCTGGCGAAAAAGCTGGCGGACAAGCCCGGCCTTAAGGTGAAACTCAATACCAGCAGTTATCCGGTAGGGGATCAGCTTAGGTATATCGAAGCCTATCAGTCAAAAGATGCCCGTCATTACCGGCTGAGCTCGGTGGAAATCGATGACTGTATTACCTGGCTCCAGCAAAACTGTCAGCAGGTACAGCTATTAGGCCAGTTAAAAACAGACTTTAAAGCCTGCTTCCCGGAAGCCGACAGTGAAGATATCGATGAATACTTTGCTTCCCTGGTAGAAGAAGGGGTCTTGGTGCCGGAGCTGCTGTTATCGCTGACCGATCCCGAGCCGGCGGCCTTACTGGCGAAACAGCTGGTAGCGCTGGGAGAAGGTGAGCTGGCGGATGCGATAATGACGGCAGTACACAGGATAAATGAGATAGATAAGGCCAGCGGCGCCGAGATCGGTGACTATAAAGCTATTTATCAGCAACTCAAAGCACTGCCGTTTGAAGTGGAAGAAAGTAAGTTATTCCAGGTGGACTGGTTTAAAGGTGGTGAAAACCTGACCCTGTCTGAGTCGAGCACCCGGCAGTTGCTCGATAGCCTGACCTTGCTCCATAAGGCCAGTTACCGCAAAAACAATGCCCTGGAAACCTTTACCACGGAATTTAATAAACGCTTTGAAGGTCAGTTTGTTCCCTTAAGTTACCTGCTCGATGATGAATCGGGGATCTCCTATACCGATGATACCGGCTATGAAACGCCGTTGCTGGCAGGCTTGCAATTAATCGTCAATGGCGGCGAAGCTAAACTACCGGCAGCTAATGCCCTGGAGTCTTTATTGCTGGATAAAATTGCCCTGAGTGAGGGCAGTACTACCGAAGAGCTGAGACTCAGTAAAAAAGAACTGAAAAAATTGACCGCCGATATTAAAACCGTGCCGCAATTACCGGGCTCTTTTTCCGTGATGTGTTCTATGCATAACGATGAGCATGACCGGGAACAAATACATTTTCAGGGGATCTCAGGCCCGTCTGCCGGCAATCTGATGGGGCGCTTTTGTCATTTGGATGACAAACTGTATCAGAACGTGAAACAGCACTTAGAAAAAGAAGAAGCCCTACAGCCGGATGCGGTTTTTGCCGAAATTGTCCATTTACCCGAAGGCCGCCCCGGCAATGTTATTGCCCGGCCAAGGCTCAGGGAGCATGAGATTGTCTTCCTGGCGGATACCAGTTTAAGTTCGGATAAGCAGATCCCGGTCAGTGATCTTTATGTTTGTGTTGAAGGCAGTCTGGTGAAATTATGGTCCAAACGTTTAAACAAGCAAATCATTCCGCGCTTGTCTTCTGCCCATAATTATTCCAGCCGTAGCCTGGGGATCTACAAGTTCCTGTGCATGTTACAGCACCAGGAAGTCTCGGCGCCGAATTTTTCCTGGCCGGCAAGCCTGAATAATGTTGCCTACACGCCCAGGGTCAAACTCGATAATATCATTTTAGCGCCCCGCACCTGGCGCCTGGATAAAGCCGAGCTAGAGAAAATTAAGCCGGATAATGATTTTGCCGACAAGGTTCAGGCTTTGCTGAAGAAGTTTAATTTACCCCGGGTGGTGACCTATTCGGTTGCCGATAATGTCTTGACCCTGGATTTATTAAATCCCATCTGCTTTGAGATCTTACTCAGCGAAATTAAATATGCGCAGAAAGTGACGTTAAAAGAGTCCATCGTGCACGTTTTTCCGAGTCAGTTGCAGCAGCAGGGTCAGCATTTTGCCCATGAATTGCTGATCCCTTTTATCAATAAAAATACCCGGATCTCGCCCGTTTATGCCGATCATCCGGATCGCCAGCTGGACAGAAACGCCCGAAAGCGTAATTTTATGCCGGGATCGGAATGGCTGAGTATCAAAATATACGGCGGTAATAGCCAGGTCGAAAAGGCCCTGATTGAAAAGCTGGCGCCGGCCATGGCAGAGCTCAAGGCAAGCGGGGCATATGAGAAAAGCTTTTTTATCCGCTACGGCGATCCCGACTGGCATTTAAGGCTGCGCTTTTATGGCGCACCGGACAAGCTGATGCAGCTGGTATTACCCGCCTGTTACGCAGAACTTGATCCCCTGATCCAAAACGGTCAGTTAAAACGGATAGAGCTCTTTACCTATGACCGGGAAGTGGAACGTTATGGCGGGGCAACCTCAATGCCTTATGTTGAGAATATCTTTGCCGCCGACAGCATTACCGCGATAGAAACCGCCGACCTGACTGCGGAATATGATGAAACCGCGCGGGGTTACGCTGCAATTTTAGGCTGCGACCGCCTGCTTGATGATTTTGGCTTATCCATGCAGGAAAAGTATGAATTAATGGATGGCCTGCGCATAGGTTACGGTAAAGAATTTAATGAGAATGCCCGGTTAAGGAAACAGCTGGGAGAAAAATTCCGTGAACATGAACAAGTATTAAAAACAGCGCTGGTATCAGAAAACGATGATGCCCTGTTTAGTGAGATCAACAGCATACTCGAGCGAAGGAGTGAGCTGATAGCGCCGGATGTGGAAAGGATCCTGGCGCTGGACAAGGATGGAGTATTAGGCTGTGAAATTAAAACACTGCTTAATTCCATATTACATATGCATACGAACAGGATGTTTAAGGCTTACGGGCGACAACAGGAGTTGGTGGCATATGACTTTTTAAGGCGGTATTACCATTCAAGCCTTAAACACAGTTAGAAAACAACAATAAGGAAGAAAAAATGAAACTAACTTTGAAAAAAAAAGCAGTTAAGCAATTAAGCAATGACGTCAATCTGTTGCCTAAAAAAGAAACGGCCGCGATTGCCGGCGGTTTGGCTTCAGCGAACAAAACCATAGTGTCGGTTGTGCACAGTTGTGTTTGTAAGCCGAGTGAAGTTGACTGCTTTTAATTGATAATAAGGAATAAAAATGAAACTTACTTTAAAAAAGAAAAATTTAGCTAACCTTTCTAAAGACTTAAATGAATTGCCCAACGAGCAAACTAAAGACATTAATGGTGGGGCTGCGACCTTGAAGGATTGTGAGCATATTACCACCCATACCTATACCGTTGCCTGGGGAGATTGTGGGGTAGAGATGTAATCTTTACCTGAATGAGAAAAGCAGAAGCCTTTACCCGGCTTCTGCTTTTTTAATTAACCTTGGGCGTTTTCTTTTAAATAGCCGAACAGGTTTTTATAATGCTTGCCGGTTTTCTCGGCGGCTTTTTCTTTAGCGGCATGGCGTACCAGTTGACGCAACTTTTGTCGTTCCAACCCAGGATATTCTGCCAGCAGGGCTTCAATGGCATCTGCCCCTTGTTCAATTAATTCATCCCTGAGCTGTTCCAGGCGGACAAATTTGGCGGTTTCCTGCTGATGTTTGTTGGCCATCACGTCCATGGCCTGGTGGATGGGGGCCAGATCGGTTTCCGATAAGACTTTGGCAATATAACGGATGTGACGGCTTAAAGCTTCATGTTTATTCTGAATTTTATCCGCGAGCACCATGGCTTCCTGTAAAGTTTCCGTGAGCGGCAAGCGGCTGCGCTGATGTTTAGACATCTTTACCAGTTGCAGGGCAAATTCCTGCAACTGGTGCATTTCTCTTTTTATTTCAGATTTACTTTTCAGATCTTCATCTAATTCGTCGATATCGTGTGAAGAGTGGTGCATAATGTTTGTTATCAAAAGAAATAATGCCTCTAGTATACAACAAAGCGGTTAAGGCAAAAAACCTTAATCTTGGAATGCACTGTATGTTAGCGTGGCAGCAGGATAAAAATAACATCATGAGCGAATCAAACAGTCTTCTTGAACAAGTAGATCAGGTAAAAACACGTGTAGCTAAAGTGCTCGAACTCGCCAAGTCTTTAGGGGCTGACGGTGCCGAGGTTGCCATGAGCCGTCAGCAGGGATTAAGTGTCAGTACCCGCCTTGGCGATGTTGAAAATGTCGAGTTCACCAATGACGGTGCCCTGGGGATCACGGTTTATCAGGACGGCCGTAAAGGTAGTGCTTCAACCGCGGATTTATCCGAAGCTGCCCTGGCGAAATCGGTTCAGGCGGCGGTGGATATCGCCAAATATACTTCGGTAGATGATTGTGCCGGTTTGGCGGATAAAGAACTGCTGGCGATGGACCCGCCTGATCTGGATTTATATCATCCCCATGAAATGTCCACAGATCGGGCTATTGCCATCGCCAAAGAATGTGAAGATGCCGGCCTGAGCTTTGATAAGCGCATTACCAATTCTGACGGCGCGACTCTGGCAAGTTTTGAAGGCTTTAAGGTTTATGGTAACAGTCACGGTCAGCTGGTGGGTTACCCCAGCAGCCGCCACAGCCTCAGTTGCGTGATGATCGCCACTGACGGCGATGATATGCAGCGGGATTATGCCTATACCGTCAACCGTGACTTTGCCGACTTGGTGGACGGTAAAAGCATAGGCGAGCAGGCCTCAAAAGAGGTATTGTCGCGGCTGAACAGCCATAAGCTGTCAACGGCTAAAGTGCCGGTCATGTTCCGGGCGGATATTGCCAATACCGTTTTTGGCCATTTTATTGCCGCTAACAGCGGCGGTAATTTGTACCGTAAGTCTTCATTTTTGGTTGACGCCTTAGGACAGCAAATATTTCCCGAATTTTTATCTATCCATGAACGTCCGCACCTGGCCAAGGCCCTGGCGAGCAGTCCTTTCGACAGCGAAGGGGTGAAAACCACAGACAGGGATATTATTGTCAATGGCCAGCTGCAAAGCTACCTGTTAACCAGTTATTCCGCCCGGAAATTAGGTTTAACCACCACAGGCCATGCCGGCGGTATCCATAACTGGCTGGTAACGGCTAACGGCGGTGATTTCGATGCCATGCTTAAACAGTTGGGCACGGGTTTGCTGGTGACCGAATTGATGGGGCAGGGGGTGAATGTGGTCAACGGTGATTATTCCCGCGGCGCTGCCGGCTTCTGGGTAGAAAACGGCAAAATAGCCTATCCGGTGTCGGAAATCACCATAGCCGGCAATTTAAAAGACATGTTTAAAGGCCTGGTGGCGGTCGGCAGCGATACCGATATGAAAGGCAGCATACGCACGGGTTCATTGTTGATTGATGAAATGCAGGTTGCCGGTAATTAACCGTAAAGTTGCTCTTTGAACGCGCTTATATCGCAAAAGCCCTGAAGCATATGCTTCAGGGTTTTTTATTTACAGGATGTAATGTATGTCGTGATCGCATGGATGCGAGAGAGCGGTTCTGATTTTAAGCTTTATTGCAACAATAAGGTTGCGGTACCCAGGAAGGCAAAAATACCGACCACATCTGTGATTGTGGTCAAAATAACGCTGCCTGCCAACGCCGGATCTATGGAAAGTTTTTTCAACAGCAGGGGGATCACCACCCCGGCGATGCCAGCCACGGTTAAATTCATCAACATGGCGAAGGCTATTACGCCGCCGAGCATCAAATCCTGTTTCCACAGGGCAACAAAACTGGCAATAAGAAAGGCCCAAATGACTCCGTTTAAAAAGCCGACCGCCAGCTCCTTGTACAATAACGAGCGGGCGTTACTGTCGCCGACATGCCCCAGGGCAATACCGCGGATCACCAGGGTCAGGGTTTGGTTGCCCGCAACCCCGCCCATACTGGGTACCAGAGAATTGAGTATTGCCAGGATAGGTAAAATGCTGAGCAGTTCTTCAAACTGGCTGCTGACGGCGACGGCAAAAAGGGCGGTGATCAAGTTTACCCCGAGCCAGATTGAACGCTGGCTGGTACTTTTGATGACCGGGGCAAAGGTATCGGCCTCATCATCCAAACCCGCCATACTCATCATAGAATGTTCGGCATCTTCACGAATAATATCAATCACATCATCTATGGTGATCCGGCCGAGCAGGCGGCGATTTTCATCTACCACAGGGGCCGATAACCAGTCGTGGCGCTCGAACAGCTGGGCGACATCGGTTTCCGGCATATCGGCGGGCACGGCCTCTATTTCGGCGTCGATCAGGTTGGAAACCACGGTTTCGGTTTTGGCGGTGACCAGGGCCGACAGGGAAACGGCGCCGATAAACCTGTCATGGCGATCAACGACATAAAAGGAGTCGGTGGCTTCCGGCAAGGTGCCTTTGAGGCGCAGGTAACGCAAGATAACATCAACGGTGACATCGGGGCGTAAGGTGATGGTATCGGTATTCATAATACCGCCGGCGGTATCTTCGTCAAAAGATAACGCGGTTTCTACCCTGGCCCTGTCCTGGGAGTCCATCGAATTGAGCACTTCCCGGTAAACGCTGTCGGGCAGGGTACGTAATACTTCTGCCAGATCATCGACATCCATGCCTTCGGCAACGGCGGCGACTTTTTCCGGGCGCATGCTTTTGAGTATGCCCTTACGTACTTCCTCACTCAGCTCTTCAAGCACTTCCCCCTGGTTGTCGGGTTCGATCAGCTGCCATAATACCGGGCGGCTTTTGGCGGTGGAAGACTCTAAAATCAGCGCTAAATCATAGGGAGGCAGGTTGTGCAGTAATTTACGCACATAGACGAACATACCACTGCCAAGGGCCTCATTGACTTCTTGTAGCCGTTGCTGGTTAAATTCTTGCTCTGAAATTTCCGGCATATATCAACCCTGTGCCGTTTATGGAACGAATCTGAAAAATTATTAGATGAAAAATAGCATATAAATGAAGGGCTCTGGAAAAGCTTCAGTTTTGCTATTGCTGTGAAGTTTACCGTAATCGCGTTTTTTTTTCAGCTTTTTTATCGGTTTATCTTAAGTTGTCCGAGCAGAGTTACTCAGATTCGTCGAATTTATCCGTGATCAGCTGGCAAATACTCTGTAAAGCCTCTTTGGCCTGGCTGCCCCGGGTTTTTACCGTGATTTCTTTTCCCTGGCCGCCGGCAAGTAGCATCAGCGCCATAATGCTGCTGGCATCTGCCTGATTGTCTTCAAGCTCTAACATGACTTCGGCGTCAAACTCACTGCACAACTGTGCCAGTTTGCTGGCAGCCCTGGCATGTAAGCCGAGTTTATTGGTGATGGTGACTTTCTTCTCTAATACCGCCATTGTAGTCTCCTGGTTAGCGCTTACGCGGCTATTTCTTTGTTGGAGACGGGTGACAATAGCTCACCCGTTTTACATTGAATAATTAAGCGTTAGCTTGCTGTAGTACCGATATCCCCGTTGTCGAGGAAGGATTGCGCATCAAGCTGTTTTTGAGTGTTAGCTTGCTGTAATGCCAATATCCCTGTGGTGGGATTGCACATCATCCCGCTCTTTGCGAAAGTTATTCGCCAACAGCTCGGCAATATAGACAGATCTGTGCTTGCCGCCGGTACAGCCGATGGCAATGGTGACATAACTGCGGTTATTGCGTTCCAGATGAGGTAACCAGGTCAGCATAAAACTGTTGATTTGCCAGATAAATTTTGTCACCAGCGGCTGACTGCTGAGAAAGTCTTTTACCGGTTGCTCCAATCCGGTAAAACCTTTGAGATCTTTCTCCCAAAACGGGTTGGGTAAAAACCTGGCATCAAAAACATAATCGGCATCGGGGGGGATACCGTGCTTGAAACCAAAAGATTCAAACACCAGTACCATAGAGCCGGATTTCTTCCCTAAAATACGCTCCCTGACCAAGTCTGACAGCTGATGGGGAGAAAGCTGGCTGGTGTCGATAAATAAATCGGCCCGGCTCGATACCGGCTCCAGTAATTTTTTCTCCAGCGACAGCGCCTGATCCAGCGGGATATTGCGGCGGATCAGCGGGTGCAAACGCCGGGTTTCGCTAAAACGTTTGATCAAATCGGCGTCATTGGCATCCAGGTAAAGGAAATTCAGCTCCACCGATTTTGGCAGGTAATCGATCATTTCCGCGATATCGCCGGGTTCGTCCGGCAGGTTGCGGACATCCAGGCTGACGGCGACATTCTCGTAGTCGTTGATCACGGTATGGGTTAAGGCCGGCAACAGGTTAACCGGGATATTATCAACACAATAATAGCCCAAATCTTCCAGTACCCGCAGGGCGACGGTTTTTCCCGAACCGCTACGGCCACTGACGATAATCAGTTTCATCTTGGTATATTCTTATTTAGTGATTGGTGGCATGGCTGTTGAACAAACGCAAGCTTGTTGCCTGAGGCTAAGCAGGGGCGGGTACTGCTGATCATGACGTTCATGGATTAGTCCATTTGGCTGACAAGTTCAAAAAGCTCCTGATCACTCAGGCATTTCCTTACTTGTTTGGTAGTTTGCTTATTACTGAACAGTTTAGCAATACTTTGCAAGGTACTTAAATGATCTTTACAGCAATCTTCCGGGACAAATAAGGCAACAAAAATATCAACCGGCCGGTTGTCTATGGCATCAAAAGGGATGGGTTCTTGCGTGGTCAACAGCACAGCAACCGGGTGTTTGGCATTGACCAGACGGCCATGGGGGATGGCGATACCGTTGCCTATGCCGGTACTGCCCATCTTTTCCCGGTTCATCAGGCTTTCCAGTAATTCAAATTGACTGAAATCCGTCATCTTAACGGCCGCAACCGCAGAAATTTTTTCTAAAATGCGCTTTTTACTGCCAGCGGGGACTGCACACACCGTGCAGTCCAGGGTGAGGATATTTTGCAACTTCATAATGCTTAGTGATGGGTCATTTTACCTTTGTGTTTTAAGACTTGGCGATCGAGTTTATCAACCAGGTTATCGATAGCGGCATACATATCATCGTGCTGGGAAGAGGCATGGACTTCACCGCCGTTGAGATGTATGGTGGCCTCCGCTGTTTGATTTAATTTTTCAACGGTTAATACGACATAGACGTTGTTGATGTTGTCAAAATGTCGTTCCAGCTTTGCAAACTTAGTATTAACGTAATCACGTAATGAGGTGGTAACTTCTACATGGTGGCCTGAAAGATTAATTTGCATAAGCTTTATCCTTATAGATGAGGTTAATTAAAGTAAACTTTTACGTTGATTCGACGGCGGAATAGACAAAGACTCACGGTATTTGGCTATGGTGCGTCGGGCGACGTTAATGCCTTGTTCAGCCAGTAATTCGGCTATTTTGCTGTCACTCAAAGGTTTCGAGGGAACTTCAGCTGAGACGATTTTTTTAATCAGTGCCCTGATGGCGGTTGATGAACATTCACCTCCGTTTTCTGTGCTGACATGGCTGGAAAAGAAAAATTTCAGTTCAAAAATTCCTCTTGGGGTATGCATGTATTTTTGCGTGGTGACCCGGGAAATGGTCGACTCATGCATTTCCACGGCTTCGGCAATATCATTTAACACCATGGGACGCATGGCTTCCGGTCCGTATTCAAAAAAGCCCTGCTGCCTTTGTACGATACAGTTGGATACCTTAAGCAAGGTATCGTTGCGGCTTTCCAGGCTTTTGATAAACCACTTGGCTTCCTGCAGGTTCGAGCGGATAAACTGGTTATCATTGGATGACTTCATGGTACGGGACAAAGCTGCATATTGCTGGTTAATGGACAGCTTAGGTGCGGTATCCGGATTGAGCTCCACGACCCAGCGGCCATTTTTCTTCTCTACCGAGACATCCGGGATCACGTATTGGTCATCTCCCTGGATGATAGCATCGCCGGGGCGCGGGTTCAGTGACTGAATTAAGCGGATCACTTCCCTTAACTGATCTTCTTTTAACCGGGTTTTACGCATGATTTGGCGATAATCCCGGTTACCCAGTAAATCGATATAATCGCGCACCACCAGTTTGCTTTCTTCCAGCCAGGGAGTGGTTTTATCGAACTGATTTAATTGAATAAGCAGGCATTCCGAAATCGAGCGGGCGCCGACCCCGATAGGGTCGAACATATTAATACGTTTTAATACCGCTTCCACTTCGTCTAATTCAACATCTTCACCGCCGACGCTTTCCAGGACATCTTCGCTGCTGACGGTAAGGTAGCCGCTGTCGTCGATGGCATCTATGATGGCAGTGGCAATGGCTTCATCCGTGGGGGAAAACGGCGTTAAATCCATCTGCCAGCGTAAATGATCCTGTATCGAGTCCGTGGTTTCCCCCTGGTAGGTAAAGTCTTCCGACGGCGCACTGCTGGCGGGACCGGAAATGCCGGCGCTGAAGCTTTCTTCCCAGGTGGTATCCATGTTCAGTTCATCGGGAATATCGGATTTTTCCAGCGCTTCTGTGGTACTGATTTCATCTAGGGTCGGGGCCGCTTCTTCACTGCCGTCGCTGGGCGTCTGCTCTGTGCTCGCGCTTGTTTCGCTCTGGGTCGTAGCTGAATAGGCTTCTTCGAGATCATTGGATGAGGTCTCTTTTTCTGCTACCGGGGTTTCTTCCACTTCAAGCAGGGGATTGCTTTCAAGGGCTTCCTGAATTTCCTGTTGAAGATCTAGGGTTGACAGTTGCAATAGCTTTATCGCCTGCTGCAACTGAGGCGTCATGGTTAATTGTTGTCCGATTCGGAGCTGAAGTGTAGGGCGCATCTACGTCTTTTATCTTCCTGTTGTTTTAATCAAACGTTTGTTTTATTGGTCTTTAAGGAAAAAAGTCTCTGATAAAGAGGCAGTAACCCGGTAATATTCAACCAAAAATTCACGTCTAATCAAATAGTCTGTTAACTCATTAGCGGCATTGCCAATGTAGCGGCATAACTTATACCTAACTATAGCGTGAATTGCTCTCCTAGGTATACATCTCTTACCTGCTGATTTGCAAGTATTTGATCTGCATTCCCTTGTGCGATCAATTCTCCGTGGCTGACGATATAAGCATGTTCACATACATCCAGGGTTTCCCTGACATTGTGATCGGTAATTAATATGCCAATGCCGCGCTGTTTTAAATGTATTATTATCTTCTTTATATCACCTACAGAAATAGGGTCAACTCCGGCGAAGGGTTCATCAAGCAAAATAAATTTCGGATCCGCCGCCAGGGCCCTGGCTATTTCCACCCGGCGACGCTCGCCGCCGGACAGGCTCATACCGGTATTATCCTTGATATGGCCGATATTAAATTCTTCCAGCAGGTGCTCCAGTTTCTGCTCCCGCTCGACGGCGCTGAGATGTTTCTGGGTCTGCAGTATCGCCATGATATTGTCATAAACGGTTAACTTTCTGAAAATAGAAGCTTCCTGAGGCAAGTAACCTATGCCTTTGCGTGCCCGCTCATGCATAGGTGCTAAGGTCAGATCTTCGTCATTAAGGGTAATATTACCGCTGTCGTTAGTCACTAAGCCGACGATCATATAAAAAGACGTGGTTTTGCCTGCGCCGTTGGGGCCCAGTAAGCCGACGATTTGTCCGGAAGAGACCTCCAGGCTGACATTCTTCACCACTTTACGGCCTTTATAGGCCTTTGCCAGTCCTTGTGCGACTAAGGTTGCTTTGCTCATAGCTTAATTTTTATCTTTATCTTTGCTTTCGGGTTCTAATATCGTGGTCACACGTTCATTTTTATCACTTTCGGCGCTGAGCTGTTCGGTCAGGGTATTGTAGGTGATCCTGGAGCCGCTGACCTGGCTGTCTTGCTGGCGCAACAGGGCGTGACCGGAGATAGTGATCATATTCTTACCCGGCTCATATTTGATTTCGTCTGCCTGTAAATTGATCATGTTGCCGTCATCGAGCAACTGCTCGAAGGTGGCCGGGTTGCCTTTGGCCAGGTAGGTCTTTACGTCGCTGTCTTTTTCGCCGAATACCTGGACGATATCGGCATTGATCACCAAAGAGCCCTGGGTTATTTTGACATTATCCAGGTAGCTGGCGATCTTGTTTTTTAAGTCGGCGGCCTGGCGATCTGAGTCTATTTTTATTCTCTGCTCAAAATCCGCCTTGGCGGCGTTAACGCCCGGTACAGCGATTACCGAGCTCAGTAGCAGCAAACTAGCGGCTAGATTTTTCATAAATGGTCTGGACATGTTCAGTAAGTGTCATCTGTTTAGTGTTTAGGTCAATTATCAGCCCGGAGCCGTGCATAGTGAAATCTTTTCCTTTGATCACTACCGTTTGATCTGAGCTGATGATGTTGGTATTCAAATCTAATTCTAAGTATTTACAATGAATCTCTTTTACCAGACTTTCTGGTGCTGTTGCTAACAAGCGTACCCGATTTTCCAGAATAACCCTATTGTTATTATATAAAGTTGCTTCATTTGCACTGACTTTCCAGGGAGAAGATTCATTTTTCGGGTATAAGGTATAATCGGGGAATTCAAAATGGGTGAACTCCAGACTGGCATAATGCTCCATGCGTTGGGCATCGATTTTATGGGAGAGTTTACCGGAAATATCGTAAATATCGCTTTTCAGCGCTTCGGCGATAAAGTCCGGGATCAACTCGCTGTCGATGGCATCGGTTTGCTCCACCAGGGACGAGCGCCATTCGGCCACGCCATAGACTAAGACGCTTGATAAAAAAAAGATCAGCGCTAAAACCGATAATCGGCTCATACACTGGCACCTTTTGCCCCGGCCAGGCTGCCCTTGCTCAGCATGATGAGATCGCAGACTTCACGTACCGCGCCAAAGCCGCCGCGGGTAAAGGTGGTATAATCAGCGCCGTTCAGTACACTCGGATGGGCATCCTGTACTGCAATCCCCAGGCCGACATGTTCGATACAGGCCAGATCCGGAATGTCGTCGCCGATATAGGCGATTTCATCCAGGCCCAGTTCCTGTTGCTGTGCCAGGGCGGTTAATGCGGGAAATTTATCTTCTTCTCCCTGGATAATATGCCTGACATTTAACGCCTGCATGCGTTGGGTCACGATATTGGAACGCCTGCCGGTGATAATGGCAATGTCAACACCGCTTGCGCCTAATGCTTTGATGCCAAAACCGTCTTTAGTATGAAAAGCTTTCAGCTCTTCGCCGTCGTTGCCCAGATAGATACGGCCGTCGGAAAAGACCCCGTCGACATCACACACCAGTAATTTTATTTGCGCGGCTTTGTCCAGGATTTGTTTTTTTACCTGGCCGTATAAGGTATTCATTACAACACTCCCGATTTCAGTAAGTCATGCATATTCATGGCGCCGACAGGTTTATTGTTTTCATCGACGATGATCAGGCCGTTGATTTTTTTATCTTCCATTATCTTCAAGGCTTCTGCCGCCAGCATATCGCTTTGGGCGGTGGTCGGAGATATGGTCATCACAGAGGCGATATTATCTTGATGAATATCTATTTTATCATCAAGTATGCGCCGAAGATCGCCATCGGTAAATAACCCGGCCAACTGACCTTGTTTGTTGGTGACGGCGGTCATGCCTAAGCCTTTAAGGGACATTTCTACCAGGGCATCTTTAATAAAAGCTTTATCCGTGACCACGGGCAGGCGTTCATCCTGATGCATGATATCTCCCAGGCGCAGCAACAGACGTTTGCCTAAACTGCCGCCTGGGTGGGACAGGGCAAAGTCATCTGCGGTAAAACCGCGGGCGTTTAACAGCGCCACCGCCAGGGCATCACCCATTACCAGGGTTGCCGTGGTGCTGGAGGTCGGCGCCAGTCCCAGCGGACAGGCTTCCTGGGAAACCTTGATACAAACATGGGTGTCGGAAAGTTTTGCCAGGGTAGATAAGGGCTCGCCCGTCATGGCAATGAGTTTGCTGCCGATGCGTTTGATCACCGGGATAATGGCCAGGACTTCACTGGTTTCTCCGGAATTGGAAATACAAAGCACGACATCATCACTGGTGATCATGCCCAGGTCGCCGTGGCTGGCTTCTCCCGGGTGAACAAAAAAGGACGGGGTGCCGGTACTGGCCAAAGTTGCGGCTATTTTACCGCCGATATGGCCGGACTTGCCCATACCGATAACTATGACCCGGCCTTTGCAGTGATACATCAGCTGGCATGCCGTTTCAAAGCTGTCATCGATATATTGATCCAGTTCAGCCACGGCTTGCTGCTCTATTTTCAGGACATTTTTTGCTAATTGCTTAAAGTTTTTCATGGCACTTTTCTGGAGCCTGTTAGGGCTACGACTGTTATCAATGACTTAACTGGCTAAAAAGGATGTACTGGTAGGCAATAAAACAGCCCAGCAGTATGCCGCCTTTTGTCCGGCCTACCCTGAATGCCCCCCGCTGGCGGCTGAAACATAACAGGATCAGCAGCAGGGTGACGCCTAACATATAAGGGGCATCCCGGGTGGCGGCATGGCCATCAATGGCGCCGGGGGCAATGAGTCCCGGCAGGGACAATACCGCTAAAATGTTAAAAATATTTGAGCCGATAATATTACCCAGTGCCAGATCGTCTTCTTTTTTGATCAGGCTCATGATGCTGGCGGCTAATTCAGGTAAACTGGTGCCTATGGCAATAATGGTTAACCCTATCACCAGATCGCTGATGCCGAATGCTTTGGCAATAAATACCGAAGAATCCACCAGGAAATTGGCGCTTAACGGCAGTACCACGATGCCGACAACCAGCCATAAAATGGAACTGCCCAGGCTGACACCTTCAGGTACTTCCTGCTCGGCTTCGAGGATCATAGGGTCGTCTATCGGGTGATCTTTTCTTCTTTTTAAGGTGATCAGCAGTAAGGTGATGATGTAGGTGGCAAAACCTACCATTAAAATCAGGCCCTCGATAAAGCTAAGCTCATGGTCGTATAACATGGCATAAGCCAGGGCGGTAATGGCCAGTACCAAAGGGATTTCGCGTTTAATG
This sequence comes from Thalassomonas sp. RHCl1, assembly GCF_947387555.1. Taxonomy (GTDB): domain Bacteria; phylum Pseudomonadota; class Gammaproteobacteria; order Enterobacterales; family Alteromonadaceae; genus Thalassomonas. Next base: position 213,172 of record NZ_CANDNZ010000010.1, on the reverse strand, counting down.
GTTTTCGAAGACACTATCAGGGGCTGGAATAAAGCGGTGATCCCCAGCACCAGGGCGATATTGGTAATGTTTGAGCCGATGGCATTGCCTATGGCGGTATCCGGATTTCCTTGGAAGGATGCTGTGCCTGCCACCATCATTTCCGGTGCAGAGGAGCCCATAGCCACTATGGTCAGGCCGATCACCATAGGGGTAACCCCAAGATTTCTTGCTAATGAAGAAGCGCCAAAAACAAATTTGTCTGCGCTCCATACCAGGGCCACCAATGACCCCAGTAAGATAATTATTTGAACTAACATCTACGACTCCCGAATATCAGCCTAAATTGTCGCTGGTTGCAGTAAAAAAAAAAAGCAAAAATAGTGAATGAGGATAAAAAAATCCAATTATTAAAAGTTGTTAGTTAAAAAATAACCAATTATTGATGCTAACCGGGGATCTTACCCTGAAACCGCGGCAATTGTGACTTTTATTTTGTAACAACTGTCTTCGGGTGCCTATCAAACAAAACTTACAAAAATGAACAAAATCTTACATCAAAGCGACATATTTAATTACGATTTGCTGGTGCAGTAATTCTTGCTCTGGGGTAAAATGCCGCAAAAAATTTTTCACTAAGCTTGAAGTTAAGACCGAGAAGATGCCAAAAACTTTAGTTGATATTCAAAATATCACGTTTAAACGGGATGAACGTGTCATTTATGATGATATCAGTTTGTCGATCCCAAAAGGAAAAGTCACGGCGATAATGGGACCCAGCGGGATAGGAAAAACCACGCTGCTGCGCCTGATCGGCGGTCAGTTGAAACCGCAAAGCGGTAAGATTTTATTTGACGGCCAGAACATACCGGGGTTATCGCGTAATGCCTTGTATGAAACCCGTAAACGCATGAGCATGTTGTTTCAAAGTGGGGCCTTATTCAGCGATATGTCGGTTTATGAGAATATCGCCTTTCCGATGCGTGAGCACAGCCAGTTATCCGAGACCCTGATTGAAAAAATGGTGCTGATGAAGCTGGAAGCGGTTGGTCTGCGCGGCGCCCGGCATCTTAAACCCAGCGAATTATCCGGCGGTATGGCGCGCCGCGCCGCCCTGGCCCGGGCAATAGCCTTAGATCCCGAGCTTATCCTTTATGATGAGCCGTTTGCCGGACAAGATCCTATTTCCATGGGGGTCATTGTACGTTTGATCCGCTCTCTGGCGGATGCCCTGGGTTTAACCTCTGTAGTGGTTTCCCATGACGTGCCCGAGGTGATGAGTATTGCCGATTATATCTATATTATCGCCGAGAAAAAAATTATCGGTCATGGCACGCCGGAGCAGATTAACCGGCAAACATCGCCGTTAGTGCGCCAGTTTATTAACGGCGACTCCGATGGCCCGGTGCCGTTTCACTTCAATGCAGCCCCTTACCGGGAAGAGCTTATCGGCACAGGGGCGGGTAAATAATGAAACAAATACATTTTTTAGGACAACAAACGGTAAACCTTATCAGTGGCTTAGGTCGGGCAGTGATCATGCTTACCTCGGCCTTGATGCACAGACCAAATGTCAGAAAAGGTTTGCCCTTGCTGCTGACCCAGTTGTACGCCGTCGGGGTACAGTCACTGATTATAATCCTGGTCTCCGGGACTTTTATCGGTATGGTACTGGCGCTGCAGGGCTACACCATACTGGTGGGTTACGGCGCCGAGGCAAGTTTGGGGCCTATGGTGGCCTTGTCCTTGTTGCGGGAACTTGGACCTGTAGTGTCGGCGCTGCTGTTTGCCGGCCGGGCTGGTTCGGCGCTGACCGCGGAAATCGGTTTGATGAAAGCGACCGAGCAGTTATCCAGTTTGGAAATGATGGCGGTTGATCCGCTGCGCCGGGTGATTGCACCGCGCTTTTGGGCGGGCTTTATCAGTCTGCCGTTATTGGCGGCGATCTTCTCTATGGTCGGCATTTTAGGCGCCCATTTAGTCGGTGTTGACTGGCTCGGCGTAGATGGCGGTACTTTCTGGTCTGTGATGCAGGCGCAGGTGGACTTTCAGGGAGATATATTAAACGGGGTGATTAAAAGCCTGTTTTTTGCTTTTGTTGTGACCTGGATTGCGGTTTATAAAGGGTATAGCTGTGACCCGACCTCTGAAGGGATCAGCCGGGCGACAACCGCAACCGTAGTGCAGTCTTCTTTAGTGGTGTTGGGCTTAGATTTTATCCTGACGGCGCTGATGTTTGCAGGTTAATGGTCGCTTGATGCTTATTTGAAGAGCACTGGCTTGAGTTGATGAATTTTTAGAAAAACTTTTGGTTTATTGTTAAAAGAATTTGGGTGGATGACATGGTGTCAAAAAAAATAGAGTTAATGGTGGGCTTTTTCGTGGCCCTGGGCATAGTGGCGATATTGGTTTTGTCGTTAAAAGTGGCGGACAGCGGTATTTCCGGCAATGGCGAAACATATGATCTATACGCTAAATTTGATAATATCGGGGGCCTGAAAGTACGCTCTCCGATCAAAGTTGGCGGCGTAGTGGTTGGCCGGGTCAGTAATATTGTTTTGGATGAAGAAGATTATACGCCTGTGGTGACACTTAATATTTATGCCCAGTATAAGAATTTCTCCGAAGCAACCTCGGTCTCCATTCTTACCGCCGGTCTTTTGGGGGAGCAGTTTATCGGTTTACATCCGGGCTTTATGGATGAATCGGTAGAGACTTTGTTACCCGGTGACTTTATTGAAGATACTAAACCGGCCCTGGTACTTGAAGAGCTGATTGGTCAGTTCTTGTTTAGTCAGGGCAGTGATGACTAGGATTATTATGAAAAAATTTTTCGCGTTACTTCCCATGCTGGCAATGGCTGTCGGGCTTAGTGTCAGTGCCCATGCAAACAGTGGTCAGGTAGATAAAAAAGATCCCTATAAAATGATCCAGCAAGTGGCTGAGATCACCTTTAAGCGTTTTGCCGACGAGCAGACGCAAATAAGAAAAGATCCGAACCTGCTGAAATCTATCGTACGTGAAGAATTGATGCCTTATATCAATTATAAATATGCTGCCGGCAAAGTGATCGGCAAGCATTTCGCTAAAACCAGCAAAAAGGACCGCGCGGAATTTGTGCCGGCTTTTAAGGAATATTTAGTGACTTCCTATGCCCAGGTTTTTACCTTGTATAACAAGCAAAAGGTTGAGTTTGAACCGGGCAGACCTTTGGGGAAAAAGAAGATCGTTGCCGTAAATACCCAGGTGATAGAACCGGGGCGCGATCCGATCGATATTTCCTTTAAGGTACGTAAAAGCCGCAAAACCAACGAATGGAAAGCCTTTGATATGGTGGCGGAAGGGGTGAGCCTGCTTGACAGCAAACAGGCGGAGCTTAGCAGCCTGATCCGTCAGAAGGGGCTGCCCTATGTCACGCAAATGCTAAAAGAAAAAAGCCAGCGTAATATTGTCTTTAAATCAGAGCAAGGTTAACCTGTGAGCCAGATTGAATTTGCCCTATCGGACGAGGGCGGTACTTTGTCCGGGGAATTTACCCGTCATACAGTGCCGACTTTAGCCGATAATACTATTAAAAAACTATTAAAAAATGATCGTGCGGTATTGAATTTAAAAGCCGTTAACGGTGTCGATACTGCGGGCCTTGCCTGGCTGCTGGCTTTGGTTGAGCAGGCGGAAAAAGCCCATAAAAAAGTTGAGTTAACACACCTGCCGGAAGATTTGCTTAAATTAGCCAAACTCAGCGGTGTCGATCATTTTTTACCCATTACAGAGTGTTAGGAGAAAACCGTGGAAACTTCTGAAATTGAAAACTTGATCAATTCGGCCCTTGAGCTGGATGAGCTGCACGTAAAGTTCGACGGTTCGCAGTGTAAGGTGATCGCCGTTGCCGATATGTTCGGTGAATTAAGCAGGGTGAAAAAGCAGCAGGTGGTATATGCACCGCTTGCCCAGGTGATTAACGACGGTGTTATCCACGCCGTGACCATTAAAACCTTTACCACGTCCGAATGGCAACGTGAAAAAATGTTTAACCTTCCCCTGTAATTCTCCCAGATAAAAAGAACAGTATATTGGACTCATTTAAAATAATTGGTGGGCAACCACTTAAAGGTGAAGTCGCCATTTCCGGTGCCAAAAATGCCGCCTTACCTATCCTGATGGCGGCTTTGCTGTCAGAAACCCCTATTACTATCACTAACGTTCCCCGCCTCAATGATATCGATACTACGGTGAAGCTGCTAAGTCAGCTCGGCGCCAAGGTTGAGTGGTTAGACATCAATGAAGTGGTGATCGATGCCAGTGAGATCGATCATTGCCGGGCTTCCTATGAGCTGGTGAAAACCATGCGCGCCTCGATCTTGGTATTGGGACCTTTACTGGCCCGTTTCGGCCATGCCGAAGTTTCCCTGCCCGGCGGCTGCGCCATAGGCGCCCGTCCCATCGACTTGCATATCCATGGTCTTAAACTGATGGGGGCGGAAATAGAAGTGGACAATGGTTATATCGTTGCCCGTAACCAGGGAAGATTAACCGGCGCCACTATTTTTATGGACACTGTCAGTGTCACCGGCACCGAAAACCTGATGATGGCGGCTGCCCTGGCCGAAGGCACAACGGTTATTGAAAATGCCGCGCGTGAGCCGGAAATCGTTGATTTAGCCAACTGCTTAAATGCCATGGGGGCGAAAATCTCCGGTGCCGGCACAGATACCCTGACGATAGATGGGGTCCCCCGTTTGCAAGGGGAGCATTACCGGGTAATGCCGGATCGTATTGAAACCGGTACTTTCCTGGTGGCGGCTGCGGTAACCCAGGGGCAGGTGAAATGTTTAAATACCGATCCCGGTGCTTTGGATGCGGTATTAAGCAAGCTGCAGGAAGCCGGCGCCGAGATTGCCACGGGAGAAGACTGGATTGAATTATCCATGAATCGCCGGCCAACGGCGGTGAATGTGCGCACTGCACCTCACCCGGCATTTCCCACCGATATGCAGGCACAGTTTGTGACCTTAAATATTATTGCCGAGGGCACGGCGACCACGACAGAAACGATTTTTGAAAATCGCTTTATGCATGTGCCTGAATTGCAGCGTATGGGAGCCGATGTGCGCCTGGAAGGCAATACCGCCATCACTACTGGGGTAGATTCGCTGCAAGGCGCCCAGGTAATGGCAACCGATTTAAGGGCGTCTGCCAGTTTGGTGATTGCCGGCTTAGTGGCAACCTCGCCGACCCAGGTGGATCGCATCTATCATATCGACCGGGGTTACCAGCATATCGAAGATAAGCTGCAGGCACTGGGTGCCGACATTACCCGTATCAAAGGCAGTTGATCCAGGCTTGGCCAGGTTAAGCCCCTGACGATATCGGCCCCGGCAATTGCCGGGGTTTTTTGTATCTGCGCAGCGAAGCATGATATAACTTCAAGGCTGTAAATAAAGGTTAGAAAAGGAGCAATAATGATCATCACCGAAAGTTCGCGTCTGGTGTTACGTGTGGTTAACCTGGAGGACGCTTCCCTGATGTTAACCCTGATGAATGAACCTGCCTATCTGGAAAATATCGGCGATAAGCAAATTCGCACCCTTGATGATGCTGAAAATTACCTGAAATCCGGGCCGCTGGCGATGCAGCAGGAACTGGGGTTTAGCCTCTATTGCATTGAGCGCAAAGATACCGGGCAAGCCATAGGCCTGTCGGGATTAATCAAACGCCCCGGTGTTGAACATCCGGAAGTCGGCTATGCGATTTTAACCGAGCATTGCCGCCAGGGATTTGGTCTTGAATCGGTGGAGGCCGTGATAAAGCACGCCAGGGAACAGCTTAACTTAGCTGTGCTACAAGCTATTACCAGTGTCGATAACAGTGCTTCGGTAAATTTACTTAAACGCCTGGCATTTAACTTTCAGGGGCTGATCACTTTGCCCGGCAGCGATGAAGAAATTAACCTGTTTGAAAGAAAGTTAGCCTAGCCTAGGTTAACCGGCCGGGGGTTATTATCCTGTCTGCTGCCTGGCCCGCGAGTATAACCATCAATAAGTAATCTCTGGCTCTGACGGGCCAGTGTTTGCTCTTTCCAGACCTGTAATTCCGATGCATTGTAGCGATATCTTTACTCAAGATAATTTTTAAATTTGCTGCAATATCGACAGGAATCGAATAGATATTGACAGTTTTGTTATTTTGCTGTTAACTATCGCATAAATAGTTGTAATAAAATCTTACATTACAATTGAACACTGGAAGTTGCTTTAGCTTGCTGTACCTCATGGAAGAGTCAAATCAAATGTCGACCTTTCCATCTCGTCCGCTGCTTATCCAGGCAATAAAAATAAAAATAACAATCAGTCTGGCGTAGAAGTTCTTTTGTCAAATATCAGACTTTCAGCGCGCCATAAAGACCAGTTTAGAGTAGTAAGGAGACGCATTTTGTTCTCAGATTTACTGATGTCCTATACCTTGTCATTTACCTTCGGGAATGGGTTGTATTCGCAATCCTTGCCCGGTTGTCCACGTTTTAATCTGTTAGGGTCCAACCCGGTAAAAACCAGCCTGACGAACAGGCCTAAGTTTTTACTTTATTCTGGAAATATTTCCGGGTTTGCTTAGTCATTATTTAATTGAATCGAATCATGATAACAGTGAGCCGGTAAAAAATATTTAACAAAAAAATTCAATAATAAGAAATCTCTATGCTCTGGTTAGGCTTATGGGTTATTTAAGCACAGCCGGTAAAAAGAGTGATGAGATCCATTTGCAAGAAGTAAGGAGAGCCTCTTTTGCAAACTACAGCATTGACATCCTATTCGCTAACATTTCCTCAGTTAGATGTGTTTTTTCATCAGCAGCAATTGCCCGATTGCCCGTTGTATAATATTTGTGGTTATACCCGCTTAGCCGGAAAAATCGATATTGCTCGTCTGCAGCTGGCGTATCAAAAATTAAGCCAGGCGGCGGATATCTTTCGCCTTTACTTTGAACATACTCAAGAATGGCCGGAGCAAAAGCTTGCTGCAACTTGTGATGCACACTTAGCCCGGGTGGATTTTTCCGATAGCAGGGATCCCGAAGCCGAAGCAAAAGCACACCTTAAACTGTTGTTTGCCACTAAGTTCGACTTAAGCAAAGGGCCACTTTTTACCGGGCAGATTATCACCCTGTCGGAAAATGAACACTGGTTTGTAACCTTAGGGCATCATCTGGTTGTGGATGGCTGGGCCACCAGCCATATTATCAGGAAGCTGGGGGAAATTTATACCGCTTTAGGGCAGGAGACCGACGAGCAAACCTGGTCCGAAATATTGTCGATACCGAACTTTGTCGATGTTGTTGCCCAGGAGGCCAAGTACCAGCAAAGTGCCTCATATCGTAAATCAGCAAAATACTGGCTGGACAAATTTCAAACTATCCCCGAGCAGTTATTTACTGCACATTATCGCGGCAGTTTTGCTGCGGATCAGGTGGTGCCGAGTAAACGTCAGCATATCTTATTATCCCGGGAAAAATCCCGGCTGCTGCAGCACTTTTGCCAGCAGCAGGACACCAGTATCCAAGGGATCTTCCTCGGCCTGCTTTATAGTTATTTTTCCTCATGTTACGGTCAAAGTGATTTAGTGATAGGCACACCCGTGCATAACAGAACCAGCGCGGTACAGAAACAAATTATCGGTATGTTTGCCAGCATGAGTCCATTGCGTTTGGCGCTAAGTCGTGAGCTTACCTTCACCGAGCTGCTCAGGGCCATAGGGAAAATACAGCGGCAGGATTTTCGTCATCAAAAGTATCCCGTCAGCCACCTCAATCGCCAGTTGAAACTTTCCCGCTCAAGTCAGCAGCAACTGTTTGATCTTTGTTTTAATTATTTAAAGCTTGATATCAATGCCCGCTATGACGACTGCGAAACCTTAAGCCGTTTTATCGGCCATGGCTTTTCACAAATCCCGTTGTCGGTCAATCTGATCGAATTTGGCGAGCAGCAGGAGCTGGAATTACAGCTCGATTATAACCTGGCCTATTTCAGCGATGAAGAAGCCCTGTTACTGCTTAACCGGCTGGATTTCCTGCTGGAGCAGGTGTTATCGGATCCCGGGCAGCAAGTGTCTGCTTTAGATCATATGCCGCCGTCAGAATTAACCCGGCTGCAAAGTTATACTGCCTGTGAGGGCAGCGTAAGAGCCGAAAAAACCGCTGCCGAGCTTTTTGAGGCTTTTGCCCGCCAGCATCCGGGCGATACCGCCCTGGTTGCCGGACAAGATAAGCTGAGTTTTGCTGAAGTTAACCAGCAGGCCAATCAGTTGGCGCATTATTTAACCACCTTAGGGGTGGGGGTGGAGAGCCGGGTCGGGATTTGTACCACGGCGTCGGTGGAGATGATTATTTCTGTGCTGGCAGTATTTAAAACCGGGGCCATGTATGTGCCTTTAGATGCCAGTTTCCCCCAGGCCCGCTTAGATTATATGGTGCAGGACTCGCAGATACAGCACCTGCTGACCCAGTCGCAATACCTGCCGCTGTTTCAGAACTTTCCCCTGACCTTTGTCACCCTGGACAACAGCGAGCATAAGCAGAAAATCAGTGGTTTTTCCTGTGCCGATCTTGAGCGTCCGGCGGGGTTTACCATGTCGTGTCTGGCTTATTTAATTTACACCTCAGGCTCGACCGGGCAACCCAAAGGGGTCATGGTTGAACATCAAAATTTAATGCATTATGCCTTTGGCATCAAAGACAAGCATCAGCTGCCCCCGGGGATGAGCTACGGGGTCTTATCTTCCCTGGCCACGGATTTAGGCAATACTTCCCTCTATCTGGCGTTTATCAGCGGCGGCTGTCTGCATCTTTTGCCTGAGCTGGCGACTTCGGACAGTCACCAGTTTGCCCGGCACTTAAATCAGCAGCCAATTGATGTGCTGAAAATCACCCCGAACCACTTCGATGCCCTCTATGATGAAATGCTTTTTGAACAGGGCTTTCCCTGTCGTTTCTTATTCCTTGGCGGTGAAGCCCTGCTTGGACGGGTATTGTCAAAAGTCGACAAACTTAACCGGGAGCAGGCTTGCCAGGTGATTAACCATTACGGGCCAACGGAAGCCACAATCGGTTGCCTGACCCATGCCTTATGTCAGGAGCAAAGCTATATCCGGGTACCTATAGGGACGCCCCTTGCCAATAGCCGGGCTTATGTGCTCAATGAAGAGAAAAAACGCCAGCCGTTAGGTTGTGTCGGTGAGCTTTATATCAGCGGCGGCGGGGTAACCCGGGGTTACCTGGACCTGGCGGAGTTAACCCGGGAAAAATTTGTTGAAGGTTTCCCTGGCATCGACAGCCAGGGACCCCTTTATCAAACGGGAGATTTGGTGCGTTGTCTGAGCAACGGCGAAATTGAGTTTATCGGCCGCAATGACGATCAAGTGAAAATCCGTGGTTACCGGGTTGAGCTTGGAGAAATTGAAGCCAGGTTAACCCGGCTTAAGACTATCGAAGCGGCTGTGGTGCAGTTGCAGCAGGACGATTTCGGCGCCCGGCACCTGGTGGCTTTTGTCACTATGTCATCAGCTGCCGGCTCGGATATCAAGCTTAAGGAGTTACGCCTTGAGCTGGCGAAATTCCTGCCGGCCCATATGGTACCGGAACAGCTGATGGTGCTTGAGCGATTTCCGCTGATGGTGAACGGAAAAATTGACCGTAAAGCCCTGCCGAAACTCGACAACCAAATTAGCGACGATTATCTTGCGCCGCAAGGAGAAGCGGAAACTTGCCTGGTGCAGGTATGCGCCGAGTTATTGTCTGTGCCGGAGCAGGAATTAAGCACAGGGGCAAACTTTTTTGCCTTGGGCGGCGACTCCATTATTTCCATTCAGCTGGTATCTAGGATGCGGCAGGCAGGCTGGACCCTAACCGGAAAAGACATCCTGGATGCCCCGAGAATAAAAGACCTTGCCTTATTGCTGACGCCACTGGCGGATAAAGAGACGGTGGCGGAGCAGGGACCTGTTGAAGGGGACTTGCCTTTATTGCCAATTCAACACTTATTCTTTGGTGATGAAACCCAGCTGCACCATTACAACCAGTCGGTGTTACTGGCGATCCCGGCTACTTTCACCCCGAAACATGCCAAGATTTTTATCGAACATTTGTATCAGCGCCATGATGCCCTGCGCCTGGCATTTAGCGCAAAACAAGGACAATGGCAGGCAAGCCACCATGACTTTACCCGGGACATGCTTGAGCAGAGCGTGGAAGTCATTACTTTAGCCGAAGAGGACTTCTCTGCTTTAGGGGAAGTTGCCGACAGGATACAGGCAAGCTTGTCGCTGGAAGCCGGGGGTTTATTTAAAGCGGCTTACTTTATCAATCACAGCGGAGAAACCCGGCTATTGCTGGTGTGCCATCACCTGATCGTTGATGGTGTCTCCTGGCGGGTGATACTTGAAGATCTTGAACGGATCAGTGCCCAGCTTGAGCAAAACCAGGCGCCGGCGTTAGCGGCAAAAACCTCTTCGTTTAAAGAATGGGGTGAGTTCCTGCAAGCTTATGCAAAAAGCGAGCAGTTGTTAGATGAGCGGGAATACTGGCTGAACCAGGGAGCCGATCTGCCTGTTAAGCCACCCCAGGTGGAAAAAGAAGTGAATTTCACCACTTTGAACTTTTCGTTGGATGAACAGCTGACGGAGCATTTATTACATCATGCCGGTCAGGCCTATCGTACCCAGGTGAATGAATTATTGCTGGCGGCGTTGTTAAAAGCCCATTGCCAGTGGTCCGAGCAACTCTCCCTGACCTTAGATCTGGAAGGCCACGGCCGGGAAATCCAAGATACCGGTTTAGATCTTAGCCAGACCATGGGCTGGTTTACTTCCTTGTATCCGTTGAAACTTGCTACCGATACCCTGGACTGGCGTACTGTGATCACCCGGGTAAAAGAAACTTATCGCCGGGTGCCTCATCACGGCCTGGGTTTTGGCGTACTTAAATACCTGGTGCAGGACAGTGAACTGGCTAAACAGCCCAGACCTGAGCTGGTGTTTAATTACCTGGGGCAATTTGATCAGGTGGTGAACTGTGGCCATAAATTCTCTTTGCTCAACGAAAACAAAGGGCGTTCCATCAGTCCGAAACGGCGGCCGCATCATAACCTGACCCTTAATGCCATGGTGAACAATGCCTGCCTGCATTTTGATTTAACTTTTGACAACCAGCACTACGACGGCGATGCCATGGCGCAGCTGGTGCAAATATACAGCGAGGAATTATCGTGCCTGGTCGCCCATTGTTTATCTGATGATAGCGGCTGGCGCACTTTATCGGATTTCCCGCTGGCGAATGTCACCACCGGGCAGCTGGACAGCTGGCAGTCAAGCTATCCGATCCAGGACTTATACCCGGCAACGGCGATGCAGCAAGGGCTGATCTTCCATAGCGAACAGGACAAAAGCGCTTATGCCACCCAAAAACTGCTGACCTTAAACGGCTCTATTGAATTGGTCTATTTCCGTCAGGCCTGGCAGCAGTTAATCGATGATCATGCGGTTTTTCGTACCATTTTTGTCGGGCAGGATTTGGGCATGCAGCAGCTGGTGCTGACACATGCCGATTTGCCCTGGTTCGAGCAGGATCTTTCCCACCTGGATGAAGCTGAGCAGCAGGCGGTGATCGCCCGCTTTATACAAGAAGATAAACAACAGGGTTTTGATAAAACCCGGGCGCCTTTGATGCGCATCAGTATCTGGTATTTAGGCAAACAGACCTATCAGGTCTTGTGGAGCAGCCATCATGCCTTAACCGATGGCTGGTGTAATCCCCTGATATTTTCCGAAGTGATGGCCAGTTATCAGCGCCTGTGCCGGGGCGAGGCGTTGGTTGCCTCTAATTCCCGTCCTTATCGCGATTATATCGTCTGGTTGTTGCAACAAGACAGCATCGGGGCACAAGCCTTTTGGCAGCAAGAGCTTGCCGCATTGGAAGGGCCGACGCCTTTGCCTAGCGCACGCGATGCCGGTAATTCCCCCGGCTGTGATGAATTGTCGTTGAGCCTGACCCGGGAGCAGACCGGACAATTAAGCGAATTTGCCCGCTCAAACAAGGTGACGCTAAGCATAGTGCTGCAGGGGGCCTGGGCCTACCTGTTATCGGCTTATAGCAGAGAAAAATCCGTGGTATTCGGTACTACGGTTTCCGGCCGTCCGGCGCAGATAAACGATGTTGATAAGATGATAGGTTTGTTTATCAATACCATTCCGGTCAGGATCGACCTGGATAAGGAGCAGGATCTTCAAGCCTGGTTAAAAGACATACACCAGGGACAACACCAAAGGGAAAGCCATAGCTTCCTGCCCCTGACTGAGATCCAGCAAGCCTCCGGTTTTGCACCCGGCACACCTTTGTTTAACAGCTTATTCGTGTTTGAAAACTATCCGGTGGCTGCATTGTCAGAACATGTTTCGGGTAAAAAGGATATTACCTTAAGCAGCGCACAAAGCTTTGAAAGCAGCAATTATCAGCTGACCTTAGTGGCCCAGCTGGAGCAAGCATTGACGCTGAAGCTGACCTATCTTAAACAAGCTTTTGGTCCGGCGATGGCGCAGCAGTTATTGAGACACTATCAAGAGATCTTAATGGCAATGCCTGCCATGGCGGATAAACCGTTGGGCGCGCTGGCGCTGTTATCGGCGCAGGAAACCCGTAACCTGACCCGGGAATTAAACAGCAGGCAGGAAAGTTTTGCGGCAAATACCTGCCTGCACCGGATTTTTGAGCAGCAAGCAACACTTTTTGCTGATAATACCGCCTTGAGCTATGAGCAACAGCAGCTCGATTATGAAATCTTGAACCGGCAAGCTAATCAGCTGGCCCGGTATCTGCGCGATGTAGGGGTAGAGACGGAAACTTTAGTGGGGATCTGTCTTGATCGCTCGGCGCAAATGCTGGTGGCGATATTGGCGATTTTAAAAGCCGGCGGTGCCTATGTGCCGTTAGATCCTTCCAATCCGCGCGAACGCCTCGACTATATCATTGAAGATAGCGGCATCAACTACTTGCTGACGGACTCAGGGCAAGGGTTAGCCTGCGATAATTTATCCCGGATCAACCTGGATGAAACCGGTTTGCAGGTTAAGCTCCGGACTTACCCCACAGATAACCTGCCCGAGCTTGCAGAGCAAAATGGAGAAAACCTGGCGTATGTCATCTATACCTCAGGCTCAACCGGCCGCCCCAAAGGTGTGTTGGTGGAACACAGGCAGGTGATACGTTTATTTAAAGCCAGCGAGCAGCATTTTCATTTTAATGACGATGACGTCTGGAGCATGTGCCATTCCTATGCTTTTGATTTTTCCGTATGGGAAATTTGGGGAGCCCTGCTTCACGGCGGCCGCCTGGTGGTTATTCCACAGCGGGTCTCCCGTGCCTATGACGAGCTTTATCAGTTGCTGATAGCGGAAAAAGTCACAGTATTAAACCAGACCCCCTCGGCTTTTAGCCAGCTGAGCCTGGTGGATGAAGAGGTCGGCGGTGAGTTATCGCTGCGCTCGGTGATTTTTGGCGGGGAAGCGCTCAATTTAAACAGCCTCAAGCCCTGGGTGGCGCGCCACGGGGACAGTGCTCCTGAGCTGATCAACATGTATGGCATTACGGAAACCACGGTGCATGTCACCTACCGGCGTATCCTGGCATCCGATATCGAGGAAAACCAGGGCAGCCTGATTGGCCGGCCGATTGCGGATCTATCCCTGTATCTGCTCGATGAAGCGTTAAGGCCTGTGCCTGTGGGCGCCTGTGGTGAAATTTTTGTCGGTGGAGACGGTGTCAGCCGCGGCTATCTGAACCGGGACGAGCTGACGCAAGAGCGTTTTATTATCAACCCCTATAACCGGGATGAGCGTTTATACCGTACCGGCGACTTGGCCCGCTTCCTTGGCAATATGGAAATGGAATACCTGGGACGTATTGATGACCAGGTGAAAATTCGCGGTTTCAGGATCGAGCTCGGGGAAATTGAGCAGCAGCTGCTTAATCTGGAGCCGCTGCAATCGGCGTTAGTTTGTGTACATGGGCAAGAGCAAAAGAGCTTAGTTGCTTATGTAGTGCTTAATGAAAGTGCCGGTGTCTTGCCCCAGGATGAGGTGATAAAACAGTTGCGACAAGAGCTATCTGGCCTGTTGCCTGAATATATGCTGCCGTCCTTTTTTGTTGTGCTTGATGAATTTCCATTAACCACTAATGGCAAAGTCGATAAAAAAGCCTTGCCCGAGCCGGATAAAAGCCAACTGGCGCAAGACTTTATTGCCCCGGTTAACCCGATCGAAATCAAGCTGGCCAAGATTTGGGGGCAATTACTGCAGGTGGCCGCTGAAGAGATAGGTACTAATGCTAACTTTTTCGAACTGGGGGGACATTCCCTGCTTTCCCTGCGCCTGGTGGCAGAAATCAAGCAAAGCTTTGGCGCCGAATTAGCCATCCGGGATATTTTTGAAAATACCCGCCTGGCGCAGTTGGCACAAGTGATTGCCGACTCGGCTGAGCAGGGAAGGGGGTTACAAATTACCCCGGTGACCTCACCGGATAACCGCTTTGTGCTTTCCTTTGCTCAGCAGCGTTTGTGGTTTATTGATGCGATGGACGGCGGCAGCGCCCACTATAATATGTCCGGCACCCTGGATTTGTCTGGCTCCCTGGATATCAAGGCGCTGGAACAGGCTTTTGCCACTATTGTCGAGCGTCATCAAAGCCTGCGCACCTGCATCACACGCGATGAGCACGACCAGGTGGTGCAGCAGATCCGCCCGGTAGCAGGTTTTAGCTTGAGCCGCGTGGATTTATCTTCACTGGATGAGCCGGAACAAAGCCGCTTGCTGGAGCAGGAAATTACGCTTGCCGCGACTAAGGTCTTTGATTTGCAGCGGGACTTTATGCTCAGGGTCCAGTTAGTGTCTTTGTCATCGCAGCAACATATGCTTGTGGTTACTATGCATCATATTGCTTCCGACGGCTGGTCGATGTCGGTATTGATCAAGGAATTGAGCGCCTTATATAGTGCCTATCGCCAGGGAGAGGATAATCCGCTGCCGATGCTAACACTGCAATATACGGATTATGCCCACTGGCAACGCCAATACCTGCAGGGAGACGTGCTGGAGCAGCAACTCCTGTATTGGGAACAGCAGCTGGTGGATCTGCCGGTCGTACATGGCTTGCCATTGGATTATCCCCGGGGCGAGATGCAGACCTTTAACGGGAAAACCCTGGACACGATCCTGAGCCGGGAAACCCTGAGTGGATTAAAAGCCTTGTGTCAGGAGCAGGGAGCTACCTTGTTTATGGGTCTGCATGCCGCTTTTTCTTTATTGCTGGCGCGCTACAGTAATGAAACCGACATAGTAATGGGTTCACCGGTGGCAAACCGGGAGCAGGCGGAGATTGCCGATCTTATTGGCTTCTTTGTTAATACCTTAGTGCTGCGTTGTGACTTGTCGCAGCAGCCGGGTTTTAGCGACTTGCTTGAGCAAAGTAAACAAAACCTGCTGGACGCCTATGCCCACCAGCAAGTGCCGTTCGAACAGCTGGTAGAGCGGCTGCAACCCGAGCGTAGTTTGCAACACAACCCCTTGTTCCAGGTGATGCTGGTATTGCAAAACAATGAAGAGCAGGAGCTGGTGTTACCCGGACTTGAGCTGAATATGCGTCCGGGAGCCCGTGATATTGCCAAATATGATCTCACCCTGACAGTCAGTGAAAAGCCACAGGGGCTGGCACTGGCATGGGAGTACAATACAGATCTGTTTCAACAGGCGAGCATTGCCCGTATGGCAGAGCACTTCCAGCACTTGGTAGATGCTATCCTGGCAAGGCCGCAAACCAATGTCTTTAAATTACCTCTGCTCAGTGAAGACGAAGCCGAACAGGCATTGCTGGCTGCTCGTCAGGCACCTGAAAGTCGTGAGGCGCTTTGTGTCCACGAAATCTTCCAGCACCGGGTTGAAAAATCACCGCAGGCTATAGCCCTGGAGCTGGCGGATCAGCGTATAAGCTATCAAGCGCTTAACATCCGGGCAAACCGCCTGGCCCGTTACCTGATGGAAAACAGGCAGGTGAAACCCGACACCCTGGTGGGGATCTGCATCGAACCATCGGTAGACATGGTGGTAGGCATATTGGCGATACTTAAAGCCGGGGGCGCTTATGTGCCGCTGGATCCCGCCTATCCCGAGGCGCGCCTGAGCCATATGCTCAGCGATGCCGCGCTGGAAACCGTGCTGACGCATAGTTATCTGCAAACCCCTGTCACCCAGGCCCAGGCGTTATGCCTGGATGAGGAGGGCTTTTTAACCGGACTGGAACATTATTGCGATGAAGATATTCCGGTGTTAGCAACCGGCGTTGCCCCGGAGCACCTGGCTTATGTTATTTATACCTCCGGCTCTACCGGGCTGCCCAAAGGGGTGATGATCAGCCATGACAACTGGCAGGCCTATAGCCGCTCGGTTTCCCGGGATTACGGCCTCAAAGCGCAGGAAAAGGTACTGCAATTTTCTTCCATCTCCTTCGATATCCTGGTGGAAGAGCTGAGTTTGTCCCTGTTACATGGCAATACCCTGGTGCTGCCGCCGTCAGCCGATGTGCCTTCGGTGGCCGAATTCTGGCAAAGGCTGGATAAGCACAGGGTGACGATAGCGACGTTACCCACGGCCTACTGGCATCAGTTATGTCTTGATGACCAGTTGGCAGAGTCGTTAAAAACAACCGCCTTGGAACTGGTTATCGTCGGGGGAGAAGCCATCTCTGCCCGGCATTTAGGGCGCTGGCAGCAAGCATCAGGTGACAATATCCGTTTGTTAAACACTTATGGTCCCACTGAAACCACAGTGATCGCCAGTTACGCGGATGTCAGCACCCTAGCTCCGAATACCAGTATGATCCCCATTGGCCGGGCAAGTCAGGACAGCCGTTTGCTGGTATTAGATCAATATCTGGCCCCTGTGCCCGACGGAGTTGCCGGCGAGCTTTATATCGCTGGTGAAGGCCTGGCCCGGGGATATTTAAACCAGGCTGAGTTGACCGAACAGGCTTTCGTCAGTCTCAAAACCGGGGATAAAGGGGAAACACCGTTACGTTTATATAAAAGTGGCGACCTGGTGCGCCGTTTAGCCGACGGTAACCTGGCATTTTTAGGCCGTATCGACCACCAGGTCAAGATCCGTGGCTTCCGTATTGAGCTGGGTGAAATCGAGCATGCTTTAAAAGCCCAGGCTCAGGTCAAGGATGTGATTGTCCTGGCCAAAGAGGATGATAACGGCAATAAACGCCTGATCGCTTATTTGGTTTCGGATCAGACCCAGGTGCTGGTGCAAGAGGAAAATAACGAGCAGCGCCGGGAGTTTATCGAAGCGCTGCGACAAAACTTAAGCCAGAAGTTGCCGGAATATATGGTGCCGGCCGCCTTTGTCTTACTCGAGGCCCTGCCGCTGACCGCCAACGGTAAAGTGGATAAAAAAGCCTTGCCTGAGGCGGATATGAGCTTAGGGCAGGAGACTTATGTGGCGCCGAATAATGACAAGGAAGTGCGTTTAGCTGCCATCTGGCAGGAACTGCTGGGGCTTGAACGTGTCGGTGTTACCGATAACTTCTTTGATTTAGGCGGACATTCCCTGCTGGCGACGCAATTGTCGGCGAAAATACGCTATGAATTTGATGTCGAGATCAACCTGGCGGTTATCTTTAAACAGCAAACTATACGCCTGCTGGCCCGGTCGCTTGAAACATCAAAGACAAGTTTATTGCCTAAATTAGTCAAAGCGCCGCAGGGGCAGGAATATCGACTCTCGTTTGCCCAGCAAGGCTTCTGGTTGGCGGAGCAAATGACCGGGGCAAACAGTGCCTATAACATGCCGGCAGCCATTAAGCTTGGCGGCGAGGTCAATCAGGCAGCCCTTAAGCAAACCTACCGGGCGCTGGTGGCAAGACATGATGTCTTTCGAAGTGCTTTTGTGATCAATCATCGCGGTGAAGCAGTGCAAAAACTCTGTGCCATGGATGAATTGGCACTGGAAATTGAGGTGGTCCCCGTAGACGAGCAGGAGTTAACGGCAGCGATGCAAGCCCATGCCACGGCAAGCTTTGACCTGGCCAAACCACCTTTATTTAAATTGCAGCTGTTGGCGCTGAGCAATGGTGAATTTATTTTGCTGGCCAAGTTGCATCATATCATTGCCGACGGCTGGTCCGTTGCATTATTGATCAAGGAGTTTAACCGCCTTTACCTGGCTTATAGCCGGGAGGAAATACCTGAGCTGACCCCGCTTGATTACCAGTACCAGGATTACAGTGCCTGGCAGCATCAATGTTTCAGTGAGCCGTTAAGCGAGTCCGGCGGTGAAATGCTTGATTACTGGTCAGGGCATTTGTCGGATGCGCCAAGGTCTTTACCTTTAGCCCTGGATTTCCTGGCAGACGATGAAAAACCGTCTCTGAGAAAAACCGGGTCTTTGAGGTTAACCCGGGAGCAAAGCGAACAACTGCAGGCTTTTGCCCGCGGTGAAAATGCCACCTTATTTTCCGTGTTGCTGGCGGGGTTAAATACCCTGATGGCAAAATGGACGGGAGAGCAGGATGTGGTGATAGGCACGGTCGTGGCCGGGCGGCACCAGGTCGAACTGGCATCGGTTATCGGCTGTTTTATTAATGTCCTGACCCTGCGTACCCGCTTGAATCCACAGCAGCAGCTGATCGATATTGTCAGGCACACCAATGAGGTGGTGGTGAATGGCCTGGCCAACCAGGATTTGCCGTTTGACTTGCTGGTGGAGCATATCAATCCGGAGCGTACCGGCAGTCAAAACCCGTTTAACAACGTCTCGCTGCGCCTGCAAAATATCAAGGAAGAAAACCTTTCCCTCGATGGCTTGGCGATGGAAAACCTGGAGCAGGATCTCAGCGCCGGCGGCACTCAGCTGGACCTGATGTTTGAAGCCATCGAACGCCCGGAGGGGCTGGAGCTGGTTGTCCAATATGAGGGCAAGTACTTTAGCGAACAGACCATAGCTTTGCTGCTGGCCAATTATCAGGACATCTTGTCGGTGATGGTGACACAGCATGCACTAAGCCTGGATGAGCTTAGCTTGAGTACTTCCCTGGCGGAGCAGATGCAGAGATCTGCGCAATTATTCCCGCAGTTTTATCTGGCGGCAAGTTTTACCGCCGAGCCGATAAAAGAGCCGCTGATGTTTTGGGGCAAAGAGTTTAATCAGGCACTTAAGGTGGATTTTGCCCCTTATAACCAGGTATTCCAGGAATTGCTCAATCCCGATAGCGAGCTGGTGAAAATCTCCCATGGCTGTGGTGCGATTTTGTTTCGCTGGCAGGACTGGCTCGGGGCCAGCGGCGATGAACTGGCCCTGAATGCGTCACACTTTTTCGGCGCTTTGCAGCAGGCGCTAAGCAGGATAAGCTCACCTTTGATCCTGATGGTGTGTCCGGCATCAAGCGCCCTGCTCGAAGACCTGGAGTTTGTCGAGCAATGTCTGGCGCTGGAAGCGAAATTAGCTGAGCTGGCACAGGCGCAGCCGATGTTAGATCTGATTTTACCTGCCGATGTATTCGAGGCCTATCCGGTATCGCAAACCCTGGATGCCTTTATGGAACAGGAAGCCAGTATCCCCTATACGCCAGAGGCCTATACCGCCATGGCAACAGCTTTATACCGGCGTTTCAGCTGCCAGGGGCGACGTCCCTATAAGGTGATTGTCCTCGATTGTGACAATACCTTATGGCAGGGAGTGTGCGGTGAGGTCGGTGCCTTAGGGGTGGAGATCAGCGGTCCTTATCTGGCGTTGCAGCAGTTTATGCTGGAGCAATACCATCAGGGGGTGGTGTTATGCCTGAACAGTAAAAACAACCCGGAAGATGTCCAGCAAGTTTTTGATCAACATCCGGATATGTTATTGACCATGGAGCATATCGTGCTGGCGAAAGTGAACTGGCACGCCAAGTCGGAAAACATCAGGGAAATAGCGGCTGAGCTTAATCTCGGCCTGGACAGTTTTATCTTTATTGATGACGATACCATGCAATGCGCTGAAGTGCGCAGCCGTGTGCCCCAGGTATTGACCCTGCAGCTGCCGGCAGATACCGGACGTATTGAGCAGTTTTTAGCCCATAGCTGGGCTTTTGACCGCGTGACATCCTCCGGCATGGGAGCGGAGCGCAGCCGCTATTACAAGGCGGATCAGCAAAGGCAGCAACTGCAACAAAGTCATTTCGACTTGTCGGAATTCCTTGAGAGCCTGGAGCTGAACATAGAGATCCAGCAGATCGGGGAGCGGCATATTCCAAGGGCTTCGGAGCTGAGTCTGCGCACCAACCAGTTTAACCTGACCACACGCCGTCACAGTGAAGGCCAGATCCGTGATTTTATCGCCAAAGGCCAGCTCGGCTGGAATGTCTCGGTGAGTGATCGCTTTGGTGATTATGGCGATGTTGGCCTGTTGCTGGCACAGGTGGATCAGCAAAGCTTGAAAGTCACCGACTTTATGCTCAGTTGCCGGGCGATGGGGCGTGGTGTTGAACATGCCATGGTGCGCCATCTGGCGTCGGTTGCCAAGCGGCTGTCCCTGGTGTCGGTAGACCTGCTTTACCACCAGTCGAAGAAGAACCTGCCTGCCTTAAACTTCCTGCAAACCCTGGGGATTGAAGGCGGGGGAGCTGAGCTGGAATCCTGGTCTTTAACAACGGCGATGGCGGAGCAGGTCGATTACCTGCAGGCCAGCGGGCAGCAGGACAATAGCGCAGAATCCGGCGCTGATAAAGCCGGTGCCGACAAGCCGGCAGAAAAAGCCGCTACTGCCGGGTCGGCCATGCCTGAAGTGGTGATCGATTATCAAGGCATAGCAAATTCGCTTGCGGATATTTCGGCTATCCAGGCCAGGGTGGAACAATTTGCCTTGTCTATTAACCGGGCTGTCGGGGTATTTGCCGAATTTGTGCCGCCGGTAACCGAAGTGGAGCAGAAGTTATGCCAGCTGTGGCAAAACCTGCTTGGCCTGGAACAGGTGGGCATAAAAGATAACTTCTTCGAACTGGGAGGAAACTCCTTGCAGGCGACGCGCTTGATCGCCCAAATCAATGAAACTTTCAATATCGTGCTCTTGCTGGACCAGGTCTTTAAAGCCCAGTCCATTGAAATGCTGGCCGGTATTATTGAGCAGCAGTTACTAATTTTAAGCGTGCAATCGGCTGACGATGGCACACTTTCAGAAGACGAAATGGAATTAACGATATGACCCCGGTAGTAAACTTATTAACCACTCTAAAAACGTTACAGATCAAACTAGCCCTCGATGAAAAGGGTGATTTAGTGGTCAGGGGGGATAAAACTGCCCTTACGCCTGCACTGGTGGCCGAGATACGGCAACATAAGCCGGAGATAGTCAACACTTTGCGGCAAAATGCCGGCAGTAATGCTCCTGCTATTACCCGGGTGCCTCGGGGAGAGCAACCGCTGGCACTGTCTTTTGCCCAGCAAAGGTTGTGGCTGCTGGATCAAATCGACGGCGGCAGTGCCCATTACAATATTACCGGGGCGCTGAATTTATCGGGAGCCCTGAATATTCAGGCGCTGGAGCGCAGTTTTGATGAGATCATCAAGCGCCATGAAAGTCTGCGCACCAGCTTTGCTGAAGAAAACAACCAGGTGGTCCAGCTTATCCGCGAGGTGGGAACTTTTAAACTGACCAGATCGGATTACTCGGCGCTGGCGGGCCAGGAGCAGGCACAGGCGGTCAAGGAGCAGGTTGCCCTTGAAGGCAGCAAAATATTTGATTTGACCCGGGATTTAATGCTCAGGGTACACCTGATCAAATGTGCCCCGCAGCAGCATGTGTTAGTGGTGACCATGCACCATATTGCCTCGGACGGCTGGTCGATGTCGGTGCTGATCAAGGAGTTTTCTGTTCTTTATGACGCCTATAGCCGTGGGCAGGCCAGTTCCTTGCCTGCATTGGAGGTGCAATATGCCGATTATGCCCATTGGCAAAGGCAATACCTGAAAGATGAAGTGCTGGAGCAGCAGCTAGGCTATTGGCAACAGCAGCTGGCGGATCTGCCAGTGGCTCATGGCCTGCCACTGGATTACAGCCGGCCTGCGGCCCAGAGCTTTACCGGAAAAACTGTCAGCAGCCGCTTGGGGCGGGAGTCGCTTACGGCATTAAAAACCTTGTGCCAGGGCCAGGGGGCAACCCTTTTTATGGGCCTGCATGCCGCCTTCTCCGTGTTGCTGGCGCGTTACAGTAATGAAAGCGATATTGTTATCGGCAGTCCGATTGCCAACCGGGAGCAGCAGGAAGTTGCCAACCTGATTGGCTTTTTTGTCAATACCTTAGTGCTGCGTAGCGATTTGTCACAAGAGCCGGGGTTTGCTGGTTTAGTGCAGCAAAGCAAGCAGATGCTAACGGATGCCTATGCCCATCAGCAACTGCCGTTCGAGCAGCTGGTGGAACGGTTGCAGCCGGAGCGGAGCCTGCAGCACAGTCCGCTGTTCCAGGTGATGCTGGTGCTGCAGAACAATGAACAGCAGCGGTTGGTATTACCCGAGTTGACCTTAACGGCGGTTGCCGAGGAAAACGAGCTGGCCATGTTTGATCTTACCCTGACGGCGGAAGAAAAAGACCAGCAGCTGGTATTGCACTGGGAATACAACACGGACTTATTCAAAGAACAAAGCATCACCGCCATGGCGGCACATTTTGAAGCTCTTGTGGCGGCCTTGCTGGCACGGCCGCAAGAAAATGTCTTTAAACTGCCGTTTATCCCACAAGAGCAGGCCGGACAACAGCTTAACCCGGGCCGGGTGGAAAAAGGCGAACCCCTTAGTATCCATGAGGTATTTGAACTATGGGTGCGTAAGCAGGGACAGGCGGTAGCCCTGGAGTTTGCCGGGCAGGAACTAAGCTATGGGCAATTAAATGCCAGGGCGAACCGCCTGGCCCGTTACCTGATAAACCAGCAGGGGGTAAAACCGGGTCAGCTGGTGGGTATCTGTCTTAAGCGCTCAATCGATATGGTGGTGAGTCTTTTAGCTGTGCTTAAAGCGGGCGGAGCCTATGTGCCGCTCGATCCCGGTTACCCCGCGGAGCGTTTGGCTTATATGCTAACAGATGCCAAGTTAGAGATGGTATTAACCGATAGCACCCTGCAAACGCCAATCAGCGGGGAGCAGGCGGTATACCTTGACCGGGAAGCGGTGACCACCTGCGTTAATGATTTTGAGGATACAGATCTGCCGGCATTGGCAACGACCTCTGCGGCAGATGATCTGGCTTATGTTATTTATACCTCCGGCTCTACCGGGCAGCCTAAAGGGGTGATGGTCAGTCATCAAAACTGGCAGTCATACCGGGCCGGTGCGGCGGCAGAATATCAAATAACCGCCAATGATAAGCTGGTGCAGTTTTCTTCTCTTTCCTTTGATATTTTGGTGGAAGAGCTGACCCTGTCATTACTGAGCGGCGGCACCCTGGTGCTGCCCGAAAGCGATCAGGTGCTGGCACCGTTTGAATTCTGGCAACTGGTGAACAGGCATCAAATCACCCTTGCCAGCTTACCCACGGCCTACTGGCACCAATTGGCCGAAGAAGAAATGTTGCCCATCCGGGTGCATGATACTTCCTTAAGGCAGGTGATTGTCGGCGGGGAAGCGATTTCTCCTGCGCATCTGGCGCGCTGGCAACAAAGCTGTCAACAAAAGAATGGGCAAGAGATACGTTTGTTAAATACCTATGGCCCGACAGAGGCGACCGTGATTGCCAGCAGCTTTGATGTCACCGCTTTTGACGGCGGGGACAAAGCCATACCTATCGGTAAAGCCTTAAGTAACAGCTCACTGGTGATTCTGGATAAACACCAAAACCTGGTACCTGAGGGGGTGATAGGCGAGCTTTATATCGGCGGAGAAGGCTTGGCCAGGGGTTACTTAAACCAGGCGGAGCTGACTGCAGAAAAATTTATCCAGCATCCTTTTGCTAAGACTTCGGGAGAGCGTTTGTATAAAACCGGCGACTTGGTGCGCTGGCTTGATAACGGCAACCTGGCGTTTGTCGGACGTATCGATCATCAGGTGAAAATTCGCGGCTTTCGTATCGAGCTGGGAGAAATTGAGCAAAAGTTAAGGGAGCATTACGCGGTGCGCGACGCCCTGGTGCTGGCAAAAGAAGAGGAAGGGGGCAATAAGCGCCTGGCCGCTTACGTTGTCACCGCAGGTGAGCAGCATCCGGATATGATTGCCAATTTGCGTACCTGGTTAAAACGAAGCTTACCCGAGTACATGTTGCCGGGGGCTTATATGCCGTTGGCCGCCTTGCCGCTCACGGCAAACGGCAAACTGGATGTGAAAGCCCTGCCTGAGCCTGTTTGGATGCAAGCCGGTTTTGACTATGTGGCACCGGTATCGGCAACCGAGCAGACCTTGTGTGAGCTGTGGCAGCAAGTGCTCGGCCTGGAAAGAGTCGGGATAACCGATAATTTCTTTCATCTGGGGGGCCATTCCTTATTAGCCACGCGCTTGCTGACAAAAGTTAACCAGGTATTTGCCCTTGAGTTGCCCATGCAAGAGATTTTTAATCGGCAAACCGTATCTGAACAGGCAGCCTACCTGGATGAACAAATCCAGCTGAATAAATTACTCTCGGGAGAGCTGGCAATAGAAGATCTCAGTGATGAAGAGTTAGACCGTTACTTGGCGCTGCAGACAGAAGAATAATAAGAATAAGGAAAGCATAATGGAGCAAACTCCAAGCCAGGCGTTAACCCTGGAACAAAAGCGTGAATTATTAAAAAAACGTTTGGCCAAAACTAAAGCGGCCAAACCTTCGGTGCCCGCTATCACCAAGCGGCCCGATGCTCAAGACAGAGGCTGTGTCTTATCTTATGCCCAACAAAGGTTGTGGCTGCTTGAGCAAATGGACGGCCCGAGCGCCCACTATAACTTGCCCGGGGCGCTTAAATTATCCGGACAGCTGGACTTTTCTGCCCTGGAAAATGCCTTTAATGCCCTGCTCGAGCGCCATGAAAGCCTGAGAACGAGTTTTGCCGAAGATGAAGCCGGAGAGGCGCGGCAAGTGATCCGCCCGGTTGACCGCATCCGGGTGACCCTGGAAGACCTGTCCGCTTTGGCATCCCCGGAGCAAGGAGAGATGTTAACAAGCTGCATTGCAACAGAAGCGCGACAGCCTTTTGATTTAAAAAATGATCTGATGCTCAGGGCGAAAGTGCTGAAGTTGTCGGACAGCGAGCATGTGTTATTAGTTACCTTGCATCATATTGCCGCCGACGGCTGGTCGATGTCGGTACTGGTTAAAGAGTTCAGCGCTTTATATACCGGTTATCAGCAGGGTCAGGCGACGGTGCTGCCGCCTCTGCCAATCCAGTATGGCGATTATGCCCACTGGCAACGCCAGTGGCTGCAAGGGGAAGTGCTGGATAAGCAACTTTCTTACTGGCAAAAGCAGCTGGCACAATTACCCCAAGTGCATAATTTACCCCTGGACTTTTCCCGGCCCAAGGTGCAGACCTTTGCCGGTGAGGCGGTGGAGAGTTTTATCGGGCAGGGGCCGCTGGTTAAGCTGAAAAACCTTTGCCGGGAGCAGGGGGCGACCCTGTTTATGGGCTTGCATGCCGCCTTCTCCGTACTGCTTGGCCGTTACAGTAATGAAAATGATATTGTTATCGGCAGCCCGATAGCCAACCGGGAGCAGGCGGAAGTCGCCGGACTTATCGGCTTTTTTGTCAATACCTTGGTGTTGCGTTGCGATTTGTCTGCCGGTCCCGGCTTTAAAACCCTGTTAGGACAGAGCAAACAAATGCTGCTCGATGCCTATCGTCATCAACAGGTGCCTTTTGAGCAGATCGTTGAGCGTTTGCAGCCGGAGCGTAATTTACAGCACAGCCCGTTATTCCAGGTGGTACTGGTATTGCAAAACAATGATGAAACCGGGTTGGAGTTGCCCGGGTTGAGCCTGACACCGATGGCACAGGAAAAAAGTCAGGCCAAATACGATCTAACCCTTACGGTTGAGGAAAGTGAGCAGGGATTAAGCCTGGAATGGGAATATAACCGGGATTTGTTTAAGGCGGACACTATCAAAGCCATGGCCTTAAGCTTTGAGTTATTAGTCGATGGCCTGCTGAATGAGCCGCAAGCCAATGTCCTGGCCTTGCCTGTTGTCGGGGAAGCAGGACGTCAGCAACAGTTGCTTGACTGGAATAACACTGCCGTTCCTTACCCGGATAGCCTGTGTATTCATGAATTATTTGAAGCGCGGGTGAAAAAAGCTCCCGGGGCAACAGCCCTGATCCTGGCAGATCGGCAGTTGAGTTACGGTGAGCTTAATAGCCGGGCAAACCGTCTTGCCCGTTTCCTTATCGAACAAAAAGCGGTGAAACCGGATACCTTAGTCGGGATATCTTTAACCCGCTCCTTTGATATGCTGGTGGGGATTTTAGCAATCATGAAGGCCGGCGGCGCCTATGTGCCGTTAGATCCCGCTTACCCGAGTGCCCGGCTGGAATATATGGTTGCGGACGCCGGTTTACATTACGTGTTAACCGAAAAAGCCCTGACGGAGCAGCTTCCCGTCGACAGCAGCCAGTTGTTGTGTCTGGATGATGAAGCTATGCTGGCGGAGCTTGGCAGCTATAGCAGTGACAATATTCCCTGCGTTTCCCTTGGTCTTAGCTCGGAAAATCTGGCTTATGTTATCTACACATCAGGCTCCACCGGGCAGCCCAAAGGTGTGCTGTTAGAGCACAGGGGCTTATGTAATTTAGCCCTGGCGCAAATCCAGGGGTTTGCCATTGCCCCGACCAGTAAGGTGTTGCAATTTGCTTCCATGGCCTTTGATGCTGCCACATCTGAATTTTTTACCGCATTGGCCCAGGGGGCCAGTTTAGTGTTGCTGACGGAGCAGGTGGTGAAATCACCGGAAGCATTAAATGCCCTGGTGGCTCAAGAGCAGATCAGCCACGCCACTTTACCGCCTGTGCTCTTGCCTCATCTCGATGTTAATGCCTGGTCTTCGGTTGAAACCTTAGTGGTAGCCGGGGATGCCTGTGCCAAGGGAGACGCCCGCAACTGGTCTGCAAACAGGCGCTTTATCAATGCCTATGGCCCTTCGGAAACAACGATTTGCGCTACCCTGGGCAGTTTCGGGCCACAGCAGGAAAGTCTGCATATCGGGCGGCCGATAAATAATACCCGGGCTTATGTGTTAAATGCCCAGGGGGCGCTTGTGCCTGAGGGCGTTGCCGGGGAACTGCATATTGGCGGCACCGGGCTGGCGCGGGGGTATCTCAACCGCGAAGTCCTTACCGCGGAAAAATTTATCGAACTTGATCTGGAGGGTAAAGGCGATAAACAACGTTTATATAAAACCGGCGATCTGGTGCGTCAGTTGCCAGACGGCAATCTGGAGTTTTTGGGGCGTATCGATCATCAGGTGAAAATACGCGGTTTCCGCATTGAGTTGGGGGAGATAGAGCAGGTCCTGGCTGCATATCCGCAGGTGCTTGATGCCCTGGTACTGGTGACGGAAAGCGAGCAAGGGGAGCCGGCACTGGCTGCTTACCTGGTGCTTGAAGCTTATAGCAGTTATGGCGAAGGCGAGCTGGCAGGTTTGCAAGATGCCATTAAACAGCAGCTTCAGCAGCAGTTACCCGCCTTTATGATCCCGGCATTTTTTGTGCTTTTGGAAAAAATGCCGTTAACCGCCAACGGTAAGGTGGATCGTAAAGCCTTACCTGACGCGAAAAGTGGCCGGGTAATCTCTGCTTATCAGGCGCCAAGTGGCGAGGCCGAGCTGGCTTTGGCACAGATTTTTGCCCGCTTGTTGGACGTGGCAGTAAAAGAGATCAGTGCCAGTGCCTCTTTCTTTGAATTGGGAGGCCACTCCCTGCTGGCGGTACGTCTGGTGTCCGCCATCCGTGAGCACTTCAGTATAGAAATGCAGGTTAAAGACGTTTTTGAAGCCCCTGTGCTTGAGGTGCTGGCGCGGCGCATTCTGGCGACAGAAACCGGAGTTGTCAGAAAGCAAGTCAGTGCAGTTTCCCGGGATAAAAAAGTATTACCTGTTTCCTTTTCCCAGCAAAGACTGTGGTTTATCGATCAGATGGAAGGGGGCAGCAGTCATTATAATATGCCTGCCGCTTTCACCGTCAAAGGCAAGTTCGACCTGGCGGCGGCGGAGTCGGCCCTGGCGGCTATCATTCAACGTCACCAGGTGTTAAGAACGGTATTTGCTGACAGCGGCAGCGGGGTCAGGCAAGATATTTTACAGGACTTTGATTTTACCTTGGAGCATATCGACCTGAGCAGCAGCTCCGGCGAGCAGCAAGCACAATTATTGAGGGAAAAAATTAATCAGTTGTGCGGTTATGTTTTTGATCTCAGAACAGACTTAATGCTCAGGGTAACATATTTGACACTGGGCGCTGATGAAGGTGCCCTGGTCTTTAATGTGCACCATATTGCCGCCGACGGCTGGTCTATCGGTGTCTTATTACAAGAGTTCAGCCGGTTATATCAGGGAGCTGTGTCGGGGCAGGCGGCAGCACTGGAGCCGTTAACGCTGCAATATAGCGATTATGCCTGCTGGCAGCATGATTTCTTGGTTGGCGATGTTCTTACACAGCAACTGGATTATTGGCAGCAGCAGTTAAATCAGCTGCCGCTGGTGCACAATTTACCGCTGGACTTTGAGCGGCCGAAAACCCAGGGCTTTGCCGGGGCAACAACCACGCAACGTCTTGATTCCGGGCTATTAAAGTCACTGCAGGCCCTGGCGCTGGAGCATAATATCACCCTGTTTATGTTGTTGCACGGCGCTTTCTCCCTGGTATTGTCCCGTCACAGCAACAGCAGCGATATAGTGATCGGCACGCCGGTGGCCAACCGGCTGCAAAAGGAACTTGAACCCCTGGTGGGCTGCTTTATCAATACCCTGGTACTCAGGCTTGATTGCAGCGCGCAACAAAACCTGACGGACTTTTTCGCCCGGGTAAAAGCCGTCAACCTGGAAGCGCAGCAGCATCAGGATGTGCCTTTTGAACACCTGGTGGAGCACTTAAATCCGATACGGGATCTCGGTTATTCACCGCTGTTTCAGATCATGTTTACCATGAATACCACCCAAAGCCAGGAATTTACCCTGGGGGGCATAGCGTTCACGCCCTTGGAGGAAGACAAGGTCGAGGCGAAATACGAACTTACCCTTAATGCCATCGAGAGTGAAGCCGGGTTGGAGCTGGTGTTTGAATATAATACCGACCTCTTCAGCGCAGACCGTATTCAAGGGCTGGCACAGAACCTGACAATCCTGCTTAAGGATATGCTATCCACACAGAACACCGATGTCGGTCGCCTGGCATTGCTTAGCCCGCAGCAGCAGGAGTTTCTGCTGGCACAGTTAAATAATACCGCCAGGGGTTATCCGCATGTGGCGGCTATCCATCAGATCTTTGAGCAGCAAGTGGCGAAGACGCCTAAGGCCACTGCCATTATCTGCGAAGGGCAAAGCTTGAGTTACCGCGAGCTGGATCAGCAGGCGGAGCAACTTGCCCATTATCTGAAAAATCAGGGGGTGGGCCGGGATGTTCTGGTGGGGCTTTGTTTAGAGCGCTCTTTTGAGCTGGTGATCAGCCTGTTGGCGGTGCTTAAAGCCGGAGGTGCCTTTGTGCCTTTAGATCCTGCCTATCCGCAGCAGCGCCTGACTTATATGCTTAACGACAGCGGCCTTAAGCTGGTATTAAGCCAGTCAACACTGATACACAAACTCGGCGATTATGCTTATGACATTGTGCTATTGGATGATGAAGACACCAGAGCAGACATTGCTGCCTGTACAGTGCAGGAAAATGCCGCTGCCTTGTCTGCTTCGGCGGCGGCGACTGATTTGGCTTATGTGATTTATACCTCAGGTTCTACCGGACAGCCGAAAGGGGTGGCGGTAGAGCACGGCGGTCTGGTCAACCTTAACCGGTTTGAGTTGGAAGATTTCCAGGTGGAAGCAAGCTCACGTGTGCTGCACCTGGTGTCTTTTAGTTTTGATCCCGCCATCAGCCATATGTTTATTTGCCTCAATGCCGGGGCTAGCTTGTACCTGACGGATAGCCAAAGGGATCTGTCACAGTTTATGGCCGATCACGATATTAGCCATGGCATTTTTCCGGCGGCGCTGCTGGCGGCGCAACGTTACCGGGAGCTGCCCAAGCTGAAGGTTATCGGTACCGGCGGGGAGCATTGCCCCAGGGATATCGCCGATTTATGGGTGAAAAACCGCACTTATTACAACCTGTACGGACCGACGGAAACCACAATCACCGCAACCCGCGCGCGCCATCAGCATAAAATTGACAGCCACACCATAGGTTATCCTCTGGCCAATGTGCATTGTTATGTGTTGGATCCGCTGCAGCAACTGCTGCCTTTTGGCGCCGAAGGAGAATTATATATCGGCGGGGCCGGGCTTGCCCGGGGCTACCTGCATAAAGAGGCCTTAACCGCAGAGCGTTTTATTTCAGCGCCCTGGTCGGGGGAAAGGTTATACCGTACCGGGGATTTAGTACGTTATCAGCAAGACGGCCAGATTGAATACATCGGCCGTATCGATGATCAGGTGAAAATTCGCGGCTTTAGGGTCGAGTTGGGGGAGATAGAGCACCTGCTGGCGAGCCAGCCGCAAGTTAATTCTGCGGTTGTGCTGTTGCGCGAAGATACCCGGGATTTGAAACAGCTGGTTGCCTATGTCACCTTAGAACAAATGGATCAGGAGCCGGCCCGGGTAAGGGAAAGCTTGAGGCAAAACTTATCGGCGGCCTTGCCTGAACATATGGTGCCTGC
This sequence comes from Thalassomonas sp. RHCl1, assembly GCF_947387555.1. Lineage (GTDB taxonomy): Bacteria > Pseudomonadota > Gammaproteobacteria > Enterobacterales > Alteromonadaceae > Thalassomonas. The sequence continues at coordinate 182,316 of NZ_CANDNZ010000010.1, read as the reverse complement.
CGTGATCCAGATACTCGATAGCATGCCTTTTACCACCAATGGTAAAGTTGACCGTAAAGCCTTGCCTGTGCCCGAGAACCAGGAGCAGGAATTCTTTATTGCCCCTGAAACGACTGTGGAAAGTCGCCTGGCGGCTATCTGGGGGGAGCTGTTGGCAATCGATGGCGAGCGTATTGGCCGTAATGATAACTTTTTTGCCTTAGGGGGCCATTCCCTGCTTTGTGTGCGCCTGGCAGCGGAAGTTAATGATGCTTTCACCCGGGAGCTGACGGTTAAAACTATCTTTGAATATCCGGTATTACAGACGCTGGCAGAGCAGATTGAAAAAGATGCTTTGGATGTTCAGCAATTGGCGCCTGTTGCCATCGAGCGCAACCGTCAGAGGTATGAGGCTTCCTTTGCCCAGCAAAGGTTATGGTTTTTAGATCAGATGGCAAGCGACAGCAGCCAATATAATATCGCCAGTGCCTTCAGCTTGTCCGGGACCTTTGATCTTGTCTGTGCCGAAAGTGCTTTTAAGCAAATCATCAAACGTCATGAACCCCTGAGAACGGTTTTTGCCAGCGACGGCCATAAACCGGTACAAATCATTAAAGAAGATGTCGATTTTTCTTTAAAGGTTATCGATTTAACCGCCATGGATGCCGGCGGGCAAAAGCAGCTGGTGTCGCAGGCGATCACCGATGACAGTGAACTTTCTTTTGACCTTAGCCGGGAGCTTATGCTGCGGGCCAGGGTATATACCCTGTCGGCAAGCGAAAGCGTGCTGTTATTGAATGTCCATCATATTGCCGCCGACGGCTGGTCTATGGGCATTTTAGTGAATGAGTTCGTTCATTTTTACCAGGCGGCGCTGGCGGGAGAAAGTGCTGAACTATCTCCGCTGAGTCTGCAGTATGTTGACTTTGCCCACTGGCAAAATAGCCAGCTGAGCGAAGCGCATTTAGCACCGAAAATTCAGTTCTGGCTGGATAAATTACGGGATATTCCCCAGGTACACGGCTTGCCGCTGGATCAGCCGAGAAAAGAGCTGGAACACAGGCAGGGAGCTCAGGTCAGCCAGATCATTCCCAGCGCGCTGACGCGGAAAATGAAAGATTTTAGCCTGAACCAGCAGGCGAGTTTGTTTATGACCCTGCAGTCGGCCTTTGCCGTACACCTGGCCCGCTGGAGTAATGAAACCGATATCGTTATGGGCTCCCCCAGCGCCGGGCGCAGCCAGAAGGCTTTTCACGGCCTGATTGGTTTATTCCTCAATACCCAGGTGTTCAGAACAGATCTTGGCGATAACCCAACCTTTATTGAATTGTTAGCAAGAACCAGGCAGGAACACCTGCTGGCAGGGGATTACAATGATGTGCCCTTTGAGTTACTGGTGGAGCACTTAAACCCGGTCAGGAGTTTGAAGCATACCCCTGTGTTTCAGGTGTTGATCAATATGAACAATACTCCGGGCACGGACGTCAGTTTGCCGGGATTGAACTTTTCTTCTTATGAAGAGGAAAAGGGCTTTGAAAATAAATATGATCTCACCCTTTATATCAACGAGTACCAGGAGCTGGGAGAAGAGCTGATCCGCCTTGATTGGGTGTACGACAGCGGATTGTTCAATGCCGAACATATCGAGCTGGCGGCCCGGGAATTTAATGCTTTGCTGACGGCCCTGATGCAGACGCCCCAAACATCTGTGTTTTCCCATGCCTGGTCGGCGGCGGCAAGTTGGCAACGCCTTCCCGAGAGGGACGGCCCCCGGGAAATGTTGGCAGAAGGGGAGGTGGAAAATATTCTGTCCCTGTTTGAAGCCCAGGTGGCCAGGGTAGGAGATAGCGACGCGGTCGTGACCCAAGACAGCAGGTTGAGTTACCGGGAATTAAATCAGCAGGCCAACCAGCTTGCCGCCCTGTTGCAGGATAAGTATCACATAGGCCTGAACAGCCGGGTGGCTTTTGCCATGACACGTTCGGTTGATCGTGTGGTGGCTATGCTGGCGATATTAAAAGCCGGGGCGGCATATGTGCCGTTAACGCAGGAGCTGCCGATAGCGCGTATCGCCATGATGCTGGAGGACTCTCAGGCATCTTTGGTGCTGACAGATGTTAAGACCTCTGCCTGGGCGGCTGAGTTCACCTCCCTGGCGGAAGTGCTGGTGATAAACGATGAAACTGTGCTCGCGCAGCGCCAGGCTTATCCGGGTGAAAACCTGGCATGTCCGGGCATTGGTGAGCAAACCCTGTCCCATATGATCTTTACTTCAGGTTCAACCGGACGTCCCAAAGGTGTTCTGGGTAACCACGGCGCACTTTATAACCGGGTCTCCTGGATGCACCAGGCCTTCCCTTATCAGCAAGAGGAAAGAGCGGCCCATATCACCTCTATGGCCTTTATCCGAGGCGTGTGGGAACTTTGGGTGCCCCTGTGCGGCGGGGTAGCGTTAGAATTGTTTGAACGGGATGTGGTCAAAGATCCAAAAGCCTTTTTACAGCAGTTGGCGCAGCGCCGGGTAACCCGTATGGTTACCGCACCTTCTCTGATGCGGGCAATAGATGCCTACCTGAGAGTAGAGCCGGAGTTTTCGGCCCGGTTGTCTTATTGGTTTGTCAGCGGTGAGGCGCTGGCGACTTCGCTGGCGCACCAGTTTGTCGAGCGTTTGCCAGAAACACAATTTGTTAACCTGTATGGTTCCACCGAAGTTTTATCCGATGTGCTTTATTACGGCGTTACCGGCCTCGAAACCCAGGCTTATGTGCCATTGGGGCAGGCCATTTCCGGTGTGGCTACTACAGTGATTGACCGCAGCGGTAACCCGGTGCCGCCGGGCATGGTCGGTGAGCTTGTGGTGGTGGGTAAAAGCGTCACTTTAGGTTACGCCGGTTTGCAGGAGTTAACCGAGCAGCAGTTTATCAACACCCCCGCCGGGCGTGGTTACCGCACCGGGGATCTGGTGCGGATAACCGGGCAGGGCCAGGTGACTTATCTTGGCAGGATAGATCACCAGTTAAAAATCCGCGGTTACCGCATTGAACTTAGTGAAGTGGAAAGCCATTTAATGCAGCTGCATTTTATCCAGGATGTGGTGGTGATGCCTTATGGGGATGAACCGGCGTTAGCCGCGTATTTTACCCTTAAGCAGCCGGTATCTGTGGATGAAGGCAATATCCAGTCGCTGATCCGTACCGAGCTAAGCACCCGCTTGCCTGCTTATATGTTGCCGTCGGTCTTTATTTCGCTTAAGGAATGGCCGTTAACCCCTAATGGCAAGGTAAACCGTAAAGCCTTGCCTGAGCCTGATCATGCCCATCTGGCGCAGAATTATCAGGCGCCTGAATCCGAGGGAGAGAAAGCCCTGGCGGCCATCTGGTCTTCCCTGCTGCCGGTGGACGAGCAGGTGCTGGGACTTAAGGCGAACTTTTTCGAGTTGGGAGGACACTCGCTGTTGTCGGTGCGCCTGATTGCCGAGATTAAGCAAGCTTTTAATAAAGCGCTGGCGGTACGGGATATCTTTGAACATCCGCTGTTGGGGCAACTTGCCGGGCTGATTGCGCAAACACCTCAAATGCTGGATGGCGGTAAAATTAAGCCGGTAAGTTCCTTGCTTAAGCGTTTGCCGACCTCTTTCTCCCAGCAAAGGTTATGGTTTCTGGATGAGATGGACGGCGGCAGTGCCCATTACAATATTCCTTTCGCCCTTAAGGTTGAAGGAGATTTCTGTCCCGATATTGCCCGGGAGGCTTTTAACCGCATCGTTGCCCGCCACGAACCGCTGCGTACTGTGTTTAGCAGCACTGAGGGCGGGGAAGCGATGCCAATCATCATGGAACAGGCGGAAATCAACTTCGCCCAACATGATCTCAGCGACTTAGCGTCACAAGAGCAAGATAACCGGCTGCGGCAGTTGATCAACGCAGATCAATCGGGACACTTCGATTTATCCCGGGATGTGATGCTCAGGGCCAGTTACCTGAAAATAGCTGAAGGTCAGGGAGTGCTGCTGATTAATGTGCATCATATCGCCTCTGATGGTTGGTCTACCCGGTTGATCATCAAAGAATTTTCATCCCTTTACCGCGCACTGTCTGCCAAGGAAAGCCCTGAGCTGCCCGAGTTGGCATTGCGCTACAGCGATTATGCCCATTGGCAGCGCCACTGGTTCAGCGAGCATGTGCTGAAAGACCAGCTTAGCTATTGGCAGCAGCAGTTAACGGGATTACCTCAGGTACACCATCTGCCGCTGTCGGGTGCTCGTCCGCAATATCAAACCTTTGCCGGGGAAGAATATTCCTGGTCGCTTAGCAGCGAACTGTCGCAAAAATTAAAGCAGTTTGCCGCAAAGCAGCAGATCAGTTTGTTTATGTTATTGCATGGCGCTTTTTCCCTGGTGATATCCCGCAACAGCGGCGAATCGGATATCGTTGTCGGTACCCCGGTGGCGAACCGTCAGCAAAAAGAACTGGAATCCCTGGTGGGTTTCTTCGTCAATACCCTGGTATTACGCCTTGATTGTGCGCCGGAATTATCCCTGCAGCAATATCTGGAGCAGGTAAAACAAGTGAACCTGGATGCCCTGGCGCATCAGGATACCCCGTTTGAATACCTGGTGGAGCAATTGCAGCCCGAGCGCAGCACGGCTTATTCTCCGTTATTCCAGATCATGTTCTCTATGGATACCAATGAGGATGTCAGCCTGACATTGCCTGAGGTCTCCTTGAGCCTGATCGAACCGGAAGAGGTCAGCGCTAAATTTGATCTGACCTTAAATGCGGTGGATATGGGGCAGCAGCTGGCCTTTGATTTGGAATATAACAGTGACCTGTTTGCGCCGCAGCAGATACAGCGGCTGGCCCAGCATATGAATGTCTTGCTGGAAAATATCGTCAGTGACGATAGCCAGCTGCAAAGGACGTTGCAGGATATGCCTGTATTGCCCCACCAGGAGCAGGAGTACCTGGTGCAGACCCTTAACCAAAATGCCGACTTTGACAGCCTGCCACTGGCGATTCACCAGTTGGTTTCACAGCAGGCACTCAAAACCCCGGATAATACCGCGCTGTTTTGCCATGAGCAGGGATTGAGTTACCGGGAGTTAGAGCAGAGATCTAACCAATTGGCCTATCACCTTTGCCAGCAAGGAGTTGAGCCGGACAGCCTGGTGGGCATTTGTCTTGAACGCAGCCTGGATATGATGGTATCCCTGTTGGCGATATTAAAAACCGGCGCTGCCTATGTGCCCCTTGATCCCGCTTATCCGGCAGCGCGTTTAGCTTATATGATGCAGGACAGCGGCATGCAATACCTGGTTACCCGCTCGGATATCCGGGTGCTGCCTGAGCTGCAGGAGATCACAGCGATATGTATCGATGAAAACAAGATACAGCAGCTGTGGCGCTCAGGGGAATGTGAGGGAGAGGTTCCTCAGCAATGGCGGCCTGACAGCTTAGCCTATGTGATCTATACCTCAGGTACGACCGGGCAGCCTAAAGGGGTGATGATAGAACAGAGCAGCGCCAGCTTGCATGTGCAGGTGATGAAGCATTATTTGCAGCTTAAAGAGCAGGATAATGTTTTACAGTTTGCTTCGGTAAGTTTTGATACTTTTATCGAGCAGACCTTTGCGGCATTAGCCACAGGTGCTTGTCTGCACCTCAGGGATGATAAGGTTTGGAGCAGCGAAGACTTCTATCGTTACAGCGACCGCCATCAGATCACGGTGACGGATTTATCTCCCGCTTACCTGATGGAATTACTGCGGGAAAGCGATCTTTCATCCCGCTACTGGCAGCAAAGTAGTTTGAACCGGGTTGTGGTCGGGGGGGAAGCCCTGCCTTTGGGTATCCTGTCCAGATGGCAGCAGTTAGGGTTGGCAGATACTTGCCGCCTGTTTAATGCCTATGGCCCGACCGAGGCAACCATTACCAGCAGTATCAGCGAAATAGATGTTGCCCAGTCCGGGGTGCCGATAGGAAAAGCCTTAACCGGCAGAACCTTATATGTACTGGATGAAAACCTTCAACTGGTGCCGTTTGGCGCTACCGGTGAGTTATATATCGGTGGTCCCTGCCTGGCCCGGGGTTACCTTAATCAGGCACAATTAACCGCCGAGCGCTTTATCAGCTGGGATCTGCCAAACGGGCAGGCTATACGCCTGTACCGCACCGGTGACAGGGTACGTTATCTGGCCGACGGTCAGCTGGCTTTTGCCGGGCGTGTTGATGAGCAGGTGAAAATCCGCGGTTTCCGTATCGAGCTGGCGGAGATAGAAGAGCAATTATCTCTGTTAGCCGAGGTTAACAGTGTTGTGGTGCTGGCCCGTGACGATGGCGATCAGCCGACGCGACTGGTAGCTTACTTGCTGCTTAACGGCAACGGGGATGATAATCAGGCCATTGAGGGAATTCGAACCGAATTGGCCAAGGTATTGCCTGCTTATATGTTGCCTTCGGTTTATATGGTATTGCCGGAGTTTCCTTTGATGCCCAATGGTAAGGTAGATAAGAGCGCCTTGCCTGAGCCAGAGCAAAATGCTGCTGACGGAGATTACCAGGAGGCAAACAACGAAACCGAGTTGATTTTAGTGCGTTTATGGAGTGAGTTGCTTAATCAGGAGCAGGAAACCTTAAGCGTCAATGCCAACTTTTTTGCCCTGGGGGGAGATTCTATCTTATCCATCCAGCTGGTATCAAAAGCCCGTCAGGCGGGTATTACCTTAAGTGTGAAGGATATTTTTGAATTCCAGAGCATACGGGCACTGGCGGCCAAAGTGAAAACCAACAAGCAGGTGCTGGCGCCGCAGCAGGCGGTAGCAGGGGAGCTGGCATTATTGCCGATCCAGCATGACTTTTTCAGCGATGAAACCGAGCTTCATCACTACAATCAGTCGGTGCTGCTGGCTTTGGATACACAGCTTGATCCCGGATATCTAAGGCAGATGATTGCCGCTTTATACCAGCGTCATGACGCGCTGCGTTTGCGCTTTGAAAAGGCAGACGACGGCTGGCGCGGCTATCACCAGGCCTTTGATCAGCAGATGCTGGACTCGACCCTGGAGTTTCAGTCGCTACCCGGGGAGGACTTTAGTGCCCTGACGCCGTATGCACAGCAGGCGCAGTTAAGTTTGTCTTTGTCCGACGGCCCTATGTTTAAGGTGGTGCATTTCACTAATAACAGTAACGAGAGCCGGTTATTGCTGGTTATTCATCACCTTATGGTAGACGGGGTGTCATGGCGTATTTTGCTTGAAGATGTGGATACATTATTATCAAGTCAGGATCCGACACAGCCCAAGGTATTGGCGGATAAAACCTCTTCTTTTCAGCAGTGGGGGGCGTTTTTGCAGGATTATGCGCAAAGCGAGAGCTTGAAGCAGGAGCGCAGTTACTGGCTTGAAACTTTATCTGTGCCGCTGGCGACTTCGATTGCTCCATCTGGTTCTGACCCTGAAGCGCTTGCCGGGCAGGCACAGTTGGCCAATGCCGGTTTTGAACTTACGCAGGAGTTAACCGGGCAATTGTTAGCGCAATCGGGACAGGGAACACGGCTGTCGATCAATGAGTTGCTTATTGCCGCGCTTTGGCTTGGTATGCAGCGCTGGAACGGACAAGCCGCGCTTCAGCTTGATTTGGAAGGGCATGGCCGTGAGTCTTTGACTGAGCAATTGGATTTAAGTCAGACGGTGGGTTGGTTCACTTCCCTTTATCCGCTCAGGCTGAATGATGGCCATGGTGAAGGTAATCTGGGACAGCTGGCGGCCAAGGTGAAGCAGGCCTATCGGGAAATTCCCCATCACGGAATAGGTTATGGCATCTTAAAATACCTAAGCCGGGATGCCGCATTTGCGAACCTGCCTGAGTCGGCGGTGTTATTTAACTATTTAGGCCAGTTTGACCAAGTGACCCGGGATAATGACGGTTTATCGGTGGCGGGTGAAGATGTCGGTTTAGCCATGAGTGAAAACAGGCGACAAACCCACGAACTCACTATCAATGCCCTGATTTCGTCGGCCTGCTTGAAATTCGATCTTGGTTTTAACCTGGCTCAGCACAGTCAAAGCTCAATTGAGCAGCTGTTGGTGTTAATCAAAACTGCCTTAACTGAGCTAATTGATTTTCAAGGGGAAATGCCGGAGGGGCTTGAAAGTGAAAGCTTGGCGCTAAGCCCTGTAGAAGCCGGGGGGCAAGCAAATGATGAGGAGTTAAGCGCCTGTGTTATTAAGCTCAACCAAAGCCAGGCACAAACCAATATCTTTTGTTTGCATCCCTTAGGCGGTACCGTCAGCTGTTATGCCGATTTAGCCACAGAGGTTGAAGACCAGGCGGCTTTCTATGGTATTCAAACACCGGCACTGGCAACTGAGCTACGTTTTTTAACCATAGAAAGCCTGGCGGCTTATTATGTTGAAGGCATCATGTCTGTACAGGCCGGCGGTCCTTACGTGCTTCTGGGCTGGTCACTGGGAGGCTCGCTGGCATATGAAGTAGCAGTGCAGCTGGCGGCCAGGGGGCAAGAGATTGCCTATGTGGGGCTCTTTGATGAAGCGCCTGTACTTGGCTCCACAGATGCCAAGCCTGCCCTTTGGTATCAAAGAATCAAAGGTCTGTTTGAAGATGAGTTTGACTGGTCACCAATCGAGGCTTGTAGCCAGGATGCCGGGATCGCTGCTCTGGTGCAGCAGGCCATGACCAATGGTTTTGCTCCTGATGGTATTGAAGCCGAGGTTATGAGTCGTTACTTCCGCTATCTGGTTGATACCAGTTTGGCCCTTAACCAGTACCAGGCAAAATCTTCGTCTTTGCCGTTGGAGCTGTTTAAGGTGGCTAAGCCGGTATCGGAAAATAATGCCCTGGTCGATTATGGCTGGAGTGACATCAGCTCGGGTGAAATCGAGGTTGTTGATGTTGAAGGCAAACACAGCGATATGGTGAAGCAGCCCTATGTCAGCTCTCTGGCGCAGCGGTTAAAACAGTCTCTGGAGAGGTTAAATAACCAGACCGAAATCGTGATTTAAAATGGGTAACAGCGCTATGCGCGCTGTTTATCCCGGCTGGTTATAGCGGCTTGTTTGTTCATTATTTCGGAGAGGCTTCGGGCAATGGATAAGCAAGCTAAAAGTTGTAAAAACAACTTTTTTTGAAGTTAAATTAAGGTGTCAAAATGATACAAGAATTAGTAAAAAAATTTAAAGGACCTTTTATTTGGGCAACCGTTTTCAGCGCCCTGAGTTCGATATTAAGCATTTCCCTTATTACCCTAGTTAATGAAGGGGTTAACGCCGCTTCCGAAGATGATCTCAGGGGCCTGGCGGGGATATTTCTGCTGGCTCTGCTTGGTATGCTGGCCATAGGTTTCTTTTCTCAGTGGTTGCTGGCTCAACTAGGTACTTCTTTAGTGTATAAAATCCGCTTGATTCTGCTTAAGCGGGTACTGGGTGTTAATTATGAAAACCTGGAGCGTATCGGTGGTCACAGGGTGCTTGCAACCGTGACTACAGATGTTGCCAGCATTGCGGAGTCCCTGTCGATAATTCCGATTTTTGCCGTGAATTTTGCCACTATTTTAGGTTGTTTTACTTATCTAGGGTATTTGTCTTTTCCTCTGTTTTTAGTTTTGTTTACTATTTTATTCCTGGGGGCGGGGTTATCTACGATGATCATGCGCAAGGGGGAGAAATGCTTTACCGAATTAAGGGAGCAAGAGGACGGTTTGTTTAATACCTTTAAAACCCTGGTGGATGGCAGTAAAGAGTTAAATATCAACCAGCACCGCCGGGATTTTTTCTATAAGGATTTAGCCACCCCTAACCTGGATCAGGTTAAAAGTGCGGAAATGAGTGCCAACTTTTTTTGGATTCTTAACCAGAACTGGGCGGGCTCGGTATTGTTTCTTGGCCTGGGTTTGCTGGTTTATATCGGCAGCCTTGTTGTTAAGGTGCCCCATGAGGTGCTAACCAGTTTCGTGCTGTTTATGATCTATTTGATGGGACCTATAGGTTTTGTGATGCGCTCTTTCTCTTCGGTGTTTAAAGGGAAAGTCGCTTATCAAAAAATTCAGTCGTTAAACTTATTTGAGCATGAACAAGTTGAGCAAAGAAGTGCTGTACAGGAAAGGTTAAAGGACTGGCAGACACTTTCAGCTAAAGGGCTCTGTTACAGCTACCGGCAAGAGCAGGAAACGCCTTTCTCCATCGGGCCGATAGATTTTAGTGTGTCTCAGGGAGAAGTGGTTTATATTCGCGGTTCAAACGGCAGCGGTAAGTCAACTTTTGCCAAAGTGCTGGTGGGCTTATACCAGGCACAAAAAGGAGAGTTACGCCTGGGGGATAAGTGCATAGACAAAGATAATATCCAGTGGTACCGCAATCATTTTTCCACGATATTTTCTGATTTTTACTTGTTTGAACATATTTTGGATAAGCACGGTGCCTTGGTCGAACAGGCTGAAGTACAGGCACACCTGGAAAAACTGCAGATGGCGGATAAAGTGTCGGTCAGGGACGGTAAGTTAACCATGACTACTTTATCTCAGGGGCAGCGTAAAAGGCTGGCGATGATACTGGCTTATGCCGAAGATGCCGCCATTTATTTGTTTGATGAATGGGCGGCGGATCAGGACCCTTATTTCCGCGACTATTTTTACCGGGAACTGTTGCCTGAGCTTAAGAGCAGAGGAAAAACCGTGATAGTTATCAGTCATGACGACAGGTATTTCCACCTGGCGGATCGCATGTATCAGTTTGATAGCGGTACGGCGGTATTGGAAAATCAGGAGCAGCCTCAGGAGCAGTTTGCGTAATAGCAGTGGGTATTAACTTGGGCTGGTTCTGTAGTTTTATTGTTAACAGGACTAGCCTTAGTTGTTTTGCTTTCAGAGTTTATTAATCAAGCTAGTTATTACTGAGTCTTCTCTGCAATAAGGATTAATTTTCTGTAAATAGTTTGAATGATGTGGTTAAGAACTTTGAAATTAAAGAGCTTTATGGGGGATAATAGAGCAATCAAGTAGATGGGCGTTATTGAGCCGTCTACATAATAAGCTGTTAGGTGTTTTCAAAAGTCATGACGAAATCTGATTTTTTAGATATTCAAAAGTCTATAGCAACCAAAATTAGAAATGGAACTTTAGTTTATGCTGGGCTTTCTTTAATAGTCGTTGTGCTATCTTCATTTGCGCTTTCTAATGGTTTTGTTTCCGAAGAACTTAAACTTTTAACTATCAGTGGAGTTATAGCTGTAACTGTGATTAGTCAAGTTTTAGCTTTAAAACGGATTCGTAAATTAAATAAAAGTATTAGCTTGGATTGTGATAGTTGTAAATCACAGATAAGCGCTGAAAAATTAGTTTATGTTGTTGATAATGGCATTTGTCCATTATGTGATAAATCCCCTTTCTGCTCCTAAACCCCCTAACAAGTGACTAGGTTACGGAAAAACTTCCGTTGTACTCAAATTTTTTGAAATATAAGTGTTATGTGCTCTTGGAGGCTTAACGGCATTAATAAATTTTTAGAATATTTTGCTATCTCAATCGTAGGTTTTTTGCTGTTAGGTATCTCTTTGGCACTGTACATAAATGATTATCAGCGTTGGTCTTTGGCTGTGTCAGCTGCATTCGTTTTGTATACTTCAGAGCATGTGTTCAACTTTACAAACAGGTCTAAAAGTAAAGTCGCAAAAATTGTGGCAGGCACTATTTTTCATCAACTGTTTTCTTGGCTGATTCCGATGGTCATTATTTTCATCATTTGCTTGGGTGTATCAAGCACTTAACAAATGACTTTATTGTTAACTCTAACTTTTAAAGCACTTAATTTAATTCGTTTATCGTAAAGAGAATTATACTTACTCCCTGTTTCGTTAAAGCTTATCGGGCTTAAGCTCCCGGAGTTTTCCTGCCACGGTTGATTTGCTAAACCCCTGCAATAATGTATTTTTGATGATGATCACCGGCAGGCTTCGTAAATTTTTCGCTTTGAGTAATTTGGCAGCCGCCGGATCTTTGCCTATATCCACGGTTTTAAATGCTACCTCTCGCTGCTGCAAAAATGCCATTAGCTCAGTGCAGGCATCACACCAGCTGGCGGTATAAACCACTACAGGAAGGTCATCAGTAACACCAAAGGAGCTGTAGTTGCCATAGGTTCCCCTGGCATGGATACGTTCATCGGCTTGGGCGTTATAGCCCCACAGCGTTATCAAGGCTATAGCGGTAAGGTATAAGGAAGAATTTACCAAGCGTTTGTTCATGGCATATCACCTGAAACAAGCAATGCCATTAGTATATATGCTGAGAGCTATTTGTGTTTTGCCTTCCTCTCTTATTTCTTCGGCGCTTGGCATTGCTGCCTTATAATAGCTTTGAGTTTGTCGGGGAGTATGGTGCCGATGAAGAGCTGTTCAATAACCTTCCTCTCAATATCGGTGTCTTGTTTGCGGATGGAGTAATGCTTAACCAGGTGCTGCTTTGAATGAGCCGCTGATATAAATAGGTGCTTAATGATTTTTCTGTTGAAGGCATCGCCCGCAGTCTTCAACGGGCGATATTGTCTAGATTTTTGCTGTTTAACTGCGTGCCAGGGTCGGGTATAAATGCAACAAACAGCCTCTGCCGGCAAAGGTCAGGCGATAGGTTGGTTCGTGCTTATCCCCCGGGGCATTGGTTTGCTCTAAAATGCCTTTCTCGATTAAAAAATCCAGCATAGTCGTGGAAAGTTCGCCGAGTTTGGCTTTGGCACAAATATCCATTTTGGTGGCAACGCCCTTAAAGGAATATAAGGCGCGCATGACCATAGCTTCGGCATCCGACAAGGTCGGAATTGGGCCGGTATAATGAGGGTACTGGTCTTTGGGGAATTTGCCGCAAATGCGCTTATAAGATTCCTGGATCGCCCTGACGTCTGTATCTTTATCGCCGGTGAGTTCATAGGAGTGAAACACGCCGGACTCTTTGTTGATAAAGTCGACTTTTGCCAGAAAAATCGGCAAGCCGCAATCCTGGGCAACATGGTAAAAACCGGTTTTCCATTTGCTTACCGGACCGCGGGTGCCTTCCGGGGTAAACAGGAAAAACACTCTTTGGTCTTTATGGCGCTCAACAAATTCCTTGATCAGTTTTACCTGTCCCTGGCCGCCGGCAGAGCGGTTGATGGGGATAGCCCCCAGCCACATAATAATGCTGCCGACAACAGGCACTTTGCACCAGCTGTCCTTGATGGAAAAATAGATTTTAACATCGCATAAGATCGCCGCCGCCAGGGCATAAATAAAATCCCAGTTGGAAGTATGGGGCGCGGCAATGGTAATACCGGCACCGTTTGGCGCAGAGGGCGTGGTCTTCCAGCCGGATAATTTAAACCAGAGGCGAAAGATGAATTTTAATATGTATTTCACAAAAAAACCGTCAAAGATGGTTTTGTCACGAATTTTAAGGGTACTGCTAGCCATAAAAAATTGTATAACCTAAAGAGATCAGACCAATGAACTTGCTTACTATAACATATAAAAAGCCGGCCGCCGTCAGATATAAATCAAACGCGGGTCCAATAAAGGTTACAAGCCGTGTATTTGAGGTGATGATGAAAGAAATTCTCAGGGAAAATCAAGGATTAGCCAGAATAGTGGTTTATTAATAAAAGAATAATGAAAAAAGCTGCCTGTCGCTACACCTTAGCTATTGCTTAGGAGAACATTGACAGGCAGTGTAACATACTAAAATTATACTCTGCTTAAATATAAAATCAGATTCGTTAACAAAGTCGGGAAACTATTTGAATACCGTCAGCTATATTTCGTTATGGTATTCGCTGTACTCTTCTTTAGATAAGCGACCATTTTTGTCCTTATCCCATTTTTCAAAAGTCATCGCCAGTACCGAGTCTGCACCTGCTTCATCCAGGGTGACAAAACCATTTTTATCATGGTCTAAGGCGGCAAACTTTTTATGGCTGTCCATTGCATATACCTTGGCGGTTAGTAATAACGCTGTTAACAGAAAAAATGATCTGGTTGTTTTCATGGTATGCTCCGTATGTGTTTTTTAATCCGCTTTGTAGCGGATTAATCGTCCTGCTAACAGCTTATGAAGCTTGGATATAGGCGGTATATTCTTCCTTGGATAATTGACCGTCCCGATCCTTATCCCATTGTTTGAAGTTATTGGTAAGCTCGGTATCGCCGCTGGCTTCACCCATGGAAATCATACCGTTTTTGTCACTATCAAGCTGGCTGAAGTTGTCTTTGGCTTGAGTGGCGTTTGCCGCTGTGGTCAGTGAAAGTGCTGCTGTTGCCAGTGATAAGGTCATGAATAATTTTATTGCTTTCATATCTACTCCAGAATGTTTTATCTATTTTGCCGGGTGTTGCTTTCCCGGGTATAAGCCGTTTGCTGTAAAACTTGTCAGCGTCATCACAAGTTGTTGATGCTACCGATATTTTCAGGTTCAGCGCCCGGTTACTCAGGTATATATCAATATCGATGCCAGAAATGATTAAGTCTTAATAATCAGTGGTTTATATTGCTAGGCGCTGTTTTTGGCCTGAAAGTCAGGGTAAAACCTGTCGTCATATGGCAACAGGTTTTACTATCTCCTATTAAAGTCTTTTGTTTTCAGTGTGTTATGGTGTTTCTTTTTGGCGACATCCCGCTAGAGACCGCTACTTTTCGGTGGCTGAGCTGAGTTTTTCCACGGTGGCTTTTTACCGGAGACATATTATCGGGCGGGAATCATGAATCCTAAATTTGCGGCAATAGAGGCAGGTTTTCGCTGAGTTTGAAGGGGATTTGTCTGGCATCTTATCCGTTAGTGAGTAACCGGGTGTTAGCCCGGGTTATATGCCGGGAGGAGGTGAAACCTGCCGGTCAGTTTTTTCATTGAACGAGAGAAGGAAAGTGAAGGTGAGTGACTTTAATAAAGAAACCTTTTTACAGCAGTTGTCCGATGTCCAGTTTTCATCAGATGTGCAAAACAGTTGGAATATTCTGGAAGCCGGTGTGCTGGAGCATGCTAAGTTAATCCATCAAAAGCGGGTCGACAATTGCCAGGGAGGCTCAGCCTTTAACGACTGGTGGCAAAGTTGTTGTGAGCTATTGGCGCCACGGCAAATGGTGATTAAGGGGCTGGACTTTGAAGGTAAGGAAGGCGGCGAATATATTGAGTTATTCAATAAAGGTCCTTTGATCCTGGATTTGGCCGGTTGGCGTATCAATGCCGGCAGTGACGGCCAGGATATGATTTTCCCTGAAAATACCCTGTGTTACCCGGGAAAAAGCCTGCGTATCTACACAAATAAAGCCGGGGAGCTAAGCTTTAACTCCAAGCAGGCGGTATGGAACAACAGAGGTGATGCCGCCTTTTTATTCGATGCTTCAGGAGAGCTGGTTTCCTGCTGGCGATATGGCGCTAAAGCCTATGACGCGGTGGAGATTGCTAATATCTGTTTTGACGGCAAGGAAAAATATACCGAGGCAGACGAATATGCCGAGCTGGCGAACTTAAGCAGCGGCTGGCTTGATTTAAGCGGCTGGCAGCTCAGCGCCGGTAAAGAGCAGAATTTTACTTTTCCCGAAGGAGCGGTGTTAAAACCCAATGCCAAGATTAGGGTTTACACTAATCATGTTGATCAGGAAAGCGGCGGTTTCTCTTTTAACAGCCCCAGGGCCATTTGGAACAATAAAGGCGATACCGGCAAATTGTTTGACTATAAAGGCAATATCGTCTGTGAATATAGCTATGGTGCGGCTAAGTAAAGCGCATCCCGCCTGCCGTGATTTGGGCAGGCGGAAATTCCCGGCAGCATCAGACAGCGGAAATAAACATGCATAAGAAAAACAGTGAGCCCCTTTACGCCATTTCTCCCGAAATTGAACAAGTGATACATGATGGCCAGAAACTGCTCAGTTATATTGCCAGGTGCGGTAATACCCGGTTAGACCCCGAAGTGACTGAAGTTATTATTAATGCCAAACATCAGCTGGGTAAAAAAGAATGGAGCTCGGCAGATGAAACGTTATTTTTAGTCAATTATGACAAACTGGCGGAAGTGGTTTATCCGGTAACGGTGGAGAGCCTGGATGCTATTTTACCGGAAAAAATGCTGAGCCAGACCCCGGAGGGGGAAAAGAAGAAAGGTATGTCTGGCCACTCGGGCAAACGTCCTGTCACCCGGGCTGAAGCAGCCGTTGCCTGGTATCGGCGCTATACCCTGGTGGCTTTGATTTTGCTGTTATTGACCCAGGTTTATCACCTGTTCGGTAAAGATCTCAGTACTAACCTGCACGACATTTTTAGCGAGAGAGAAATGAATCAGGCGGCATTAAGCAAGCTTGAAACAGACAGCCAGGAAGCCGGTGTATTAGCCGATAAGGTAGAGCGTCTTAACCAGCAGCTCGATGCCAACTACAAACTTTTGATGATCTGGAATCAGATCTGGTCACTGGGCGGTACTTTCAGTGATAGCCTGCCACGTTATTTCCAGAGCAAATATGAACTGACAAAAAAATCCCTGTCCCGCGATCTAGAAGCGAACGGCGACAAGCTCGATACCCTGGAATTAGAGCGCAGCCTGCACCAGGCCCGTATTTTGTTTTTTGAAAACATCCTTGCCGCCGATGCCATTTTACAGGTGTTGCAGGGTTATATTTTACCCTTAATGTATGGCCTGCTTGGCGCTTTTATTTTTGTGCTGCGCAGCCTGATGCGGGAAATCAAGGCCCTGACCTATACCTTTAGCAGTGAAATAAAATACCGGCTGCGCCTGACCTTAGGCGCCCTGGGAGGCATGGTGATCGGCTGGTTCCTTAAGCCGGAAGAAGCCAATGCCTTAGCCTCGCTGTCCCCGATGGCATTGGCATTTTTGATGGGCTATAACGTCGATGTACTTTTTTCCCTGATGGATAAGGTTATTGGCAATATCAAGCAGTCTATCGGCAAGCCGGATAGCGGTCAATCAGCTACTCCTCAGCCAGCTTCATCCCCCGGGGCTAAAGCTAGCCAGGCAAACAGTTAAGTTTATTGTTCTAACCAGGTTTTCAGTGCAAGGAGTATGGCTTTGGCCGGTCATACTCCTTTTTTATGTACAGGATGTACGGTCAGTTTGCTGGCTCCCGGCGCAAACCTGGTAGTTAACTCCCGGCAAGCGACACCGGCAAATCTCTGAACTGCTCCTGTTTGAGTTCCCGCTTTTTCCCCGAGTTTCCCGTTATTGCCAACCCTACAATAACTAAAAATTTCCCAGAAAAGAGAAAATACATGGATCTTGCCGCTAAAGCCGCTCAGAGCAGCCAGGCCCCTAAAATTAGCCAGGCCAGCCAGGTTAAATCGGGTAGTGAAAATGACTTCTGGTCTTCGGTAGAACTTGAGTGCCAGGCCATGGTGAAACATGCTTTTGCCAAAGGTCTCAAAGTGCCGGTAAAAGTGACCAAAGCCCTTCACCAGCAAAGTCTTAATCCTCAAGATGAGGGCAGGGCCGAGCAGTTGACCCAGATCCATAACCAGCTTTCCGAGTTGGTATCACCGGCAAAACCCGTCACTATTATGCTGATGGCAAAAGAAACGGAAAAAGCCTCGCTGTTTTTGTTTCTCGGGCGGGTGCCGTTGATCCGTAAAATGATGATGGTGGCGATCTTATCCCTGGTGGTGCTGATTGCCCTGAGTTTGTCCAGCTATATCAATAATGAAAACATGGTGACCAGCATGTTTGATATGGAGGGCACCCGCCTCTTGTTTGTCCAGGCGATTCTACTGGCCTCCGCCGCTATCGGTGCTTCTTTTGCCGCTTTGTTTAAAGCCAATTCTTATGTGACCGCAGGTTGTTACGACCCTAAATATGAAAGCTCCTACTGGGTGCGCTTTGTGGTCGGGCTTATTGCCGGCATTATTTTGACCCAGTTGATCCCCCTTAACCTCGACAGTGTTGCCCGTGTCGCAGGAGGTGCCATGGGCAATGCTAATGTTGACGGGCAAGGTGAAGCTTCCGGTGTCAGTCATGCAGCGTTGCGTATTTCCATGGCGCTGGTGGGGGGCTTTTCCGCCAACCTGGTGTACACCATTTTAGACCGCACCGTTGAAACCATAGCCTCTTTTGTTTCTCCATCGACTAGCGAAGATCCGCAAGAGTTGAAGCAGGCGTTGGTTAATCAGTTTAACCAGGAAAAAATCCAGCTGGTCTCTGAGCTCAGTGCCGAATTAAGCAAGATACAGCAACAGGTGATGGCGAATGAAGAGATTAGTCACAGTCAAATACAGCAGCTGCTGAGCCAATATCAGCTGTTTTTAACCTCCAATGAAAGGACCCTTTAATGAACAAAATCTACTGCCCGAATAAGGCTTTATGGCTGCTGTTGGCGATGACTTTTTTATTGTCCGGCTGTGCGCTGCAGCTGGTGTCTGACTATGACGAAAAATCCCTGGAGAGTATGGAGCGTGTTGCGCAAAAGGTTAACCGCTTTTATCTCGGGCTCAGTTATAAGGCTAAAGATGAGCGCCTTTTCAAAGCCAGCCATTCCGCTTATCTGAATATTGAAGCCGATCTTGAAGCGTTGCAAAACCGTCAGATGATCCGCCCCATGAATGAATTGACCCTAAAGCAGGTGGAGATCACCCTCAAGCTGTGGCGAGAAGACAGACTACGTCATAAGGCGGCGGATAGTTTATCGGACTTTTTAATCAAGCGCCGCAAGAGCCAGTATCAAAGGTTGTTTCTGGCGATGATCAAAGGGGAAGAAGCCAAACAAAAAGTTACCGCTGACGGGAAAAAAATATAACGGCTTAATTATGCCTGACACCAACAAAAAACGACATAAGGAAAGAGCATGAGTATAAACATTAGCAAGGTATTTAAAGATATGGCGAACATAGCCGGACAAAGTTTACAGGGGGAAGGCGTCGAGCTTGGTGATGAGTTCAGTTCGGTTCTGGAAAGGAATAAGGCCTCTATTGCTGAGCTGGTAGAAGCCCGTACTTGTGGCGATATCAATCAGGAAGACTTTGATGTGGAAATAGCCCGCGAAAAAGAGGTATTACAGGCCGAGCTTATCGGATTGGAAATTGCCGGTAAAGCGGCGGTGCAAAAAGCCGTAAACAGTGCGATGAATGTATTGTCGTCGGCGGTTTCCGCCGCACTGTAATTTCAAGCTTGCTGCCTTAAAACCCGAAACTTTAAGGCAGATACTTTCTATCAGTACCGCAGGGACGCCGGTCATTTTATTCTTAGGCGAACAAAAAATGACAGCAGAGCATATCAAGAGCGGTAAAACTCGTTCCCGATTTTTTTCTTTCAATATCAAAACCGTACGTACAAAGTTGCTGATGGCGGCCCTGGTGCCTTTTTTTGCCATTTTGGTTTTGTTTACCAGTACCTTATATATCCTCGATGAAATCAACCAGGCCGTTGACCGCATGTACCAAAAACGGATAGTACCGACGGAAAGTTTAAAAGTCATTGCCGATAATTATGCGGTGCGGGTTATCGATGCGGTTAATAAGGCCAATGCCGGCATTTTTACCGCAGAGCAGGCCTTGATGCAGATAAACCAGGCTAAATACCTAATTGCTCAAAAGTGGGGAGACTACCTCGATTCCGGCTTAAGCGGCCGGGAAGTGCAGCTGGCCAATGAAGCGAATGTGTTATTCACCCGCGCCAACAGCGCGATTGAAGCTATCGAGCAAAAACTGGCATCTTTTTTGGGGGGAGTTAAAGGTGAGCTTGATGATATCGACGGCCCCTTATATGACGATATTGATCCCATCAGCGATAAAATCAGTGAATTGATCCAGTTGCAGCTTGAGCTTGCCGGTCAGGAGCGTGAACATATCAAGCTTTGGTATCAGGAGTCCGTTGCCGCTTTTGTTATCGGTGGCATTATTATTCTGGTGTTGTTATTGGCCTTAAGGTTGATGATCAGCCGATCTGTGATTGTCCCGCTGAGTTCGTTGCGCAGCACCATGGAAAAAATTTCCCGTCATTCGGATCTGACGCTGACCACTAAGATTAGCAGCCGGGATGAAATTGGTGCCATGGCATCAGCTTTTGAATCTATGCTGCTGAAAATTAGCAAATTGATCTTTGATATCACCTCAGCGACCGAGCAAATAGCCACAGCGGCAGAAGAAATGTCGGCGGTCAGTATGCAGACCAATGAAAATACCAGGCAGCAACAAACACAAACAGGGCAGGCAACCTCGGCTATCAGCGAAATGTCGGTGTCGGTGCAGCAGGTTTGCCAGTATGCCATAGACACCAATGAAGCGAGCTTAAGCGCCAACGTTCAGGCACAAAACGGTTATCAGGTGGTACAGCAAACTGTTTCGGGGATTGATGAACTGGCGGCGATAGTACAGCAGGCATCCGAGGCGGTGTACAAGGTTGAACAGGATACCCAAAGCATAGGAGTAGTGCTTGAGGTGATCA
This sequence comes from Thalassomonas sp. RHCl1, assembly GCF_947387555.1. Classification (GTDB taxonomy): domain Bacteria; phylum Pseudomonadota; class Gammaproteobacteria; order Enterobacterales; family Alteromonadaceae; genus Thalassomonas. Next base: position 161,923 of record NZ_CANDNZ010000010.1, on the reverse strand, counting down.
AAGGCATCGCCGATCAAACCAATTTACTGGCGTTAAATGCCGCCATTGAAGCTGCCCGTGCCGGCGACTCCGGACGGGGCTTTGCCGTGGTGGCAAATGAAGTCAGGGATTTGGCGCAGAAAACCCAGCAATCCACAGAAGAAATCCAGCAAGTGATCGAGCGTCTGCAATTTGGCAGTCAATATGTGGTGAAAATCATGGATAAAGGAGAGGTTAGCGCCCGGGAAAGTGCCAATCAGGCACAACAAACCAGCCGGGCATTAACCGAGATCAGCCAGTCGGTGGCACAGATCACCCAGATGAACGGCCAGATAGTCACTGCCGCCAAAGAGCAAAGCCAGGTTTCGGAGCATATCAATGAGCATATTTGCCTGATCAATGAGCTCACCGGGGAGACTTCCCGCGGCGCCGGACAAGTCGAGCAAGCCAGTCTGGATTTATCTCGTCTGGCCTGTGATTTACGCGCTATGGTCAATATCTTTAAGGTCAGCTAAGCCAAGTCTCCGCCGGGGAATTCCGGCTTTATTTCCCTGTTTTTACTGCACCACCAGCCAACAGATATCTTACCGTATTTTCCCTTGTTTTCCCCAAGAGCCAGGCCCCCGGGATCATTAAGCTGGGATCGGGAAATTTCAGCGAAAAATCCTGAGAACAGACGAGCTGCTCTTTGCCAACTCAAGCTGGTTGGGAGAGGACATTGATGGGATAAACCTGTGCCAAAAGTGACGCAAAAATCGCCGGTGCGGGGAGCAAATAAAAGGTAAAAATGATGGCGAGAAAACAACCAAGATCTGAATTTCAGCGGGACATAGATGATGTATTGACGGAAGGCATCAATAATAACCGGGGGGCCCGGGAATTTATTTTAAAAAACACTGCCAGGATGGCCAAGGAAATAGAACAGCGCTTTGGGCCTGAACTGGTCCAGGTTTACATCAAGGGTAAATCATCACTTAAGCTGATGAAGCTAAACTCCGTGGAAGCAGACTCCAAAGCCGAGCAGGATGAAGAACAGGGCTGGAGTGACTTTGATAATCAGATCATTATCAACCCTTATCTGCCGCGTGCCTGGTGGTATGAAATCTTTAACCAGATCCACTGTTATTTGCGCGATGAATACCTGCCTTCGGTTCGTGATACCTTCAAGGTAAAAGAAGCGGTGCAGGGGGGCAATGACTACCAGGCATCCCATATGGCAGAAGTGTCGTTCGGTGAAAAGCTGCGCCGGAAAATCGATCTATATGGCCCGGAAACCGTGTTAAGGCATGCCCAAAAAATGCAGAGCCATGTCATGTTGTGCTTAGGTAACGAATATCTGCACCCGATCAACTTTTTTGATAATACCCGTACCGTGTTTGGTAAAAAACCGGATGAAGACATAGATTTTATGTCGGACGATTTTTCCGAAGCCAATAACTTTTTCCCGCCTTCGATCGTGGTGCTTAAAGGAGAAGACGGTAAAAAAGTGAAATCGGACTCTTCAATCTGGATCAACTGCTCGATCAGTAAGTTCTTGCTATACCGCTTGATTGTACGCTACAGCTCTCCCGGAGTTAATTTCAACGGTGAAAAATGCCGGGAAGATATTAACGGTGAGTCCGGAAAATTCAGGGGCGAGGTTATCGATATTTCCATACCGCGCCGGGAAAGCGAAGAAACCATCAACTACTGGTCCCGATTTAAAGACGATCTCTACCCCCTGGTTTCGGAAAATACCTACCTCAGGGAGCTGGTGAAAAACAATACCCAGCCGCAGCTGGATCAGATGAAGGCACTCCGTGTACCCGGCTGGGACTACCAGCTGCAGGAAAATATCATCATGTTGCATGAGGTATTAACCTATAGCAGCGGCTCCGCCCATAAATTCTATAAACGTCTGCAGCGGGCCTGGCCGGCGCTGACCGCAATTGAAGTTTCGTCCGAGCAGGATGAGGATAGCCGCTTGAATTCTAAGTTATTCAAACATATCGGAGAACTTGAACAGCATTACGGGGCGGATTATCAGCAAGATGCCATCAAATCTTTTTATAAACAATTAGCCTGTACCCTCAGGGAAGATTATTTCTGGGACGTGCTGGATAAAGAGTCAAAACAAGCGCTGGTCGTGGATTTTTTACCGAAAATCGGCCAGCAAAAAAATACCCACAGCGACCACATTGAAGACATCTTAAATAAGTTTAATGTCAAAAAGAAAGAGCCGACAGAAAAAACCGCTGCCACTTATATTCTCAATCATGCTTTTAAAGATCAGACTGAGATTGAAAACTATAAAGAACTGCTGCGCCATCTCTTTATCGTCCGGGAAAGCAATAGTGCTTTTGGTACCAGATATCATCTCGATATTACACAGATCTTTCGTATCAACAACTTCCGTCTGGCGCTGGAAGAGTGCTGCACCACAGGAAAGAAACCGAAAGAAGTGGAAGTTGAACTGGGTAAAGAATATGACCCTTACTGGTATACCGGGGACAGCAACCCGGTGGATATGGACAGTCTGGACAACAGCTCAGGCATTGAGTTACAGCCGTTAACCAAAAAGGTTAAAAAACAAAGCAGTTTGTCTGAGTTATCCGAAGGCCAGCAAAAGGGCTACGGCTTAAAAGGCCAGTTGACGTTAAAAGATGTGCTCAGTACCAGTTTGGATGTCAACCAGGAATATATTCAGCTAAGCCCGAAAAACGAGCTGAGCAGCATAGATGAACATGAAGAGCCGGCGGCCAGCTGTTACTTCTGCGGTATTTTAAGTTCCAGCCTGGACTTGTCGCTGCGCATGAAATTATTTGATGTCAACAAACTCGGTCTGGAGTATTTCTTCCCTGTGGTGAACCTTTATCTTAAATGCACCAAAGGGCAATGGGAGAAAGTTAAACTCGCTTATAAGATCCTCAAGGAAGAACACCCGGATCCCAACCAGTTTATCTGGGAAGATAAGACATTTGCTCCCCATAAGATTCGTGTCATTTTTATCGACAGCGAAGATCTGAAGCTGGCGACGCTACATGACAGTACCACGCAGGATCTGGAAAAGGATTTAACCACACAGCGGGTGAACGATCGCCTGAGCATTAATACCTTAGCGCAACAAAGCGATCACTTTTATCAATGTCTCGCCGCCATGAATGCCCGTCTGGTTGAACCTTATAAAAGCCTTAAACGCGAGCAGGAAAAGGATAACCAGGCGGTTGAGCGCTATAAGCTGGATCCATTGCGCAAAACCGAGATAACGGCGCGCCAGGCCCACCTGAAAACTCTGGAGCAGCAAATTACCGAAGTGGAAGCTCATCTGGCGCCGCTCAAAGAAATTTTCGAGCATTTCTGTGTCTTGAAAAAGCTGATTAACAAGGCTGATAAAAAAGGTCATATCTATGACTTGCTGAAAGATTTAAACAGCAAAAACAGTCAGCTTGCCCAAAAGGCTGATGAGATCGACGCCTTGATTGCCAAGTATATCAATAAAGATAAAAAGAGCAGTGTAAAAACCGATTATGAAAAATTCGCCATTACTGCCGAGCACTGCGAAGCGCTGGCACTGGCGGCGAAAGAATTACGCACCCAGATCACCGCCTTGCTGGTGAACCCGAGAAATGATCAGGCAGTGATCATGAAACGTTTGGTTAAACAATCGGAGAGCCTGAAAAACAACCAGGAGCGGCTGATTTTCTCCCGTGAAAACAATGACCGCAGGGTGATTATTGCCGGCCGGGCTTTCCGTATTTTGCGCGAACCGCAGATTAACCAGTATTTCCATTATTACATCGGAAAAACCCGGGACTTCTATCTGCTGCACTGGCTGGATCATAAAAGGGTCCATTACAAGTCCAATATCACCAACTTCAGAACGCAATTATCCCGCTGGATCGACATGCCCGTCGACAGCAAAGAAAACCGTGATACCCACTAAAAAAGAATTGAGGAGATTTAACTTATGGCTAAAGGCAGAACGGCATTTCAGCGGGAAATAGACGATACCCTGACTGAGAATTTTAATAACATACCTGAGGTAAGGTGCTTTCTTTTAAGCAAGATTGCCAAACTGATCAAACATCTTGAAGAGAGCTACGGTGACGATATCCGTATCTTTATCAAAGGTGGTTCGTCGCTGAACATCATGAAAAAGGTGGTTTCGGATATCGACCCGACCAAGTGGAGTGATTTTGACAACCAGATCATCATCAACCCCAATTTGCCGGTATATCGCTGGTACCAGATTTTATCTGAGGTACACGGTTATCTGAAAGAAGAGTATATGCCCAGGTTTCAGCAGGACTGGGAGGCATTTCTCACCTGCAACCGCAAGGAGCTGGACGACTTTCAGCAAAAGGGTTTAAAGCTGTTTAAAGGCAAGCTGATTGAAAATAAGATTTTCGATTATCCGACGCTGAAATTTACCATGAGCACGCCGCCTGCCCCGGAGCAGGAAAAGAGCAGCAAAGCACCGGAGAAAAAACAGGATAACGAGCCCAAAGCGCCTTTGCCTAAGGGGCAAAATTCTTTGCAGCAGGAATCAGAGCTGCAATCGGTGCAGCAGTTGGTTGAGCCTGAAGTGGAAGTAAAACCGAAAAAACAGGAATACATCCTTAACCTGGCGCTGGAAAAAGGCATACAAAGCAATATTGTTTTTAATTCCGGTATGGCGCTGCTGCATCCTTTGAATCACTTTGATAATGCCATGATGATCCCCGAGATCTCCGGCTCTATCTTAAAGGTGCTGGAGCAGCAGGGCCTGCATCAGGATGAAGTATTTTATAATGCCTATTTCCCGCCGGCGCCTATGGCCATGGATGTCAACCAGACCGCCAATGAAAACCCTTATTCCAGTTCGATTTTGATCAATACCTCGATTTCAAAATTTTTACTCTACCGGGTGGTGGTGCGCTACCGCACTAAGGACTATCACTCGGACGGTACCCCGAAACTGCTTGCAGACGGCGAATATGCCTTAGGCAAAGAGCAAAAGGTAATCGACAGCCGCAGTATCGTCAAGTTCAGGGGCGAGCTGCTCGATATCAGTATTCCAAGGCGGGATTCCTACGAAACCATACAGCAGTGGATGCAGGTAAAAACCATGCCTTTGCTGTACCGTCCTGGGGAGGGACATAATGCCCTGTGGGTGAATGTGCCCGACTGGCGTTATCAGCTTAATGAAAACGTGCTGTTGATCCTCGAAGTATTCGGCAATATGAGTGGCTCCCCCCATAAGTTTTATAAACGGGTAATGCGCGGCTGCAATGCGGTTGAAGCCATTTACCAAAGTTACAACAGCCGTTTTGACCAGACGCAAATCAAGACGCTGGAGCAGAAAATAATTTCAGACAATTTTAAAAAGGCCTTTAATGCCCTGCTTCAAAATAAGGAGTTAGAGTTTTTAACGCCGCTGGTGGTGGACCTGTTTAATGTTATCCAGGACGATTATTTATGGAAAAGTATCGGCCCTGCGCTGGCGGAATTTAAAGCCCTGAAGTCGGTGGATATCGAGCAGCTGATTGGCCAGGATATTGCGGCGACCTTAAAGGAGAACTGGGATAACCTGGCCCATAAAAATCCGGATACCAGCTCCAGCGATACCTATGACGCCATTTTGATCAAGGAAGTGAAAAACAAAGACAGCAAACACGGCGACCGCAACTATGAGAAAGCGAAAAATATGCTCGGCTTTATGAAGTTGTATGAGGATGTGCACCAGCAGTTCAAGGTGCAGCTGGAGTTTCTTGATCAGGCAAAATCATGCAAAGATATCTCTATTGTCAACCGGTTAAGGCAAACCATAGAAGAGTTGCCTTTCGTGGAAAGCTGTACCTTCTGCGGCCTGTTAAGTTCGATGATTCATATGAAAAGCATTACCGGTAAAGGCTTGTTTGATTACCATTATCCTTTTGTCGAATTGTTTGCCATCAGCGAGGATAAAGAGGCGGTGGCCAAACTTATCCAGACATTGAATAAAACCATGTCCGGCTGCCTGGCCAAGGAATACATTCCTTTCGATAAAGGGGATGTAACCGCACTGCCCAGTGTCCAGCTTTATTATGCCGGTTTTGACCTGCCGATCGTGATACGTTTTATCGACAAGCTCGATGAAAAAGAAGCTTATCGCGGCGCCAAGGTGTTTGAAGTTAATGAACTGGAAATCACCAAAAGGCTCAGGGCGCTGCGACTGTCTATTTCCGGCACCCGCAAGCAGCTGGTACATGTTTTTGATCAGCAAAATCTCAACAAAGAAGCCCTTGAGCGCAAGCTGGAACAGGACCGCCAGCAGGTCAACGAAATCATAGACACGGCAAATGTCAACAGTTACCAAAAGCAGCTGTTACTGACCTTTAACCATCTCAGCAGCGCCGAGTTTATCGGCCAGGACGGGGTTTACCGTATTTTACTGGCGCCGGAAGCCATTAAACATATGGATCTGAAAATTGCCTATACCGCCAGCTTCTTCCAGATGCACTGGTTGGATCACCACAGGGTGGAATACAAAAATACCGTAACCCGCTTCCCGCCCCAGCGCATAGATATCGGCAGCGGCGACGTCAATATCTACTCGAGCCTCAATACCTACAAGGCGCCGATATCTTACTCGTCGATTTCAAAAAGTGACTTTTCCAAACCTGTGGTGTATGTCAATACCACGGCGGACCAGGCTATTCTTGATATTGCCCGGGACAAAAGCTGGTCGAACATCGGCGGCGATATCGCACCGCTGCTGATGTCCCAGATGTTAGGTTTCCCGATTGAAGTGGCTTCGGCGGCAAGCCCGGAAGATGTGTTGCTTGGTCGTTTAAGGCAAGTGCACCGCTTTGACCAGCGCCTGGCACAGGATTATAGTCATACCCCCTTTGCTGTCCCTATGCAGCCATTAAGTCTTGCCGGTGTGCCTCAGGCCATGACCGGACCGGCACCCCAGATATTGACCTTGGCAAAAATAGGCAACCACTACTGGGTGCGCGAGCCGGACGGCGGCCTGACCAATATGCCCCGTGACGGCAACTGTTTTTATCATGCTATCTTGAGCTATTTTGTCAATAGCCCGCAAAAAACCACAGATAATTTACGGGCAGCATTGTCGGATTATGCCAATCAGCAACACCTGATAGTGCAGGGTAATACGACGCGCCTGCAGTATATTATTGATAATATCGGCGCGATAGAAAACAGCTTCCGCCCCGTGGTGGGCTACCAGGAAGTCGCTATTCGTGACCGGGATGCGGTTTACCGCGGATTGATCCGCAACCTTAAGGCTTATCTGGTGGATGATCTGGCACAACGGGTGATAGTGGAAGACCAGCTCAGGGTACATGAGATCCTGCGGGATATAGACGCTGTACATAACTGGGATAACCATCGCCTTAATTTGATAGCGGCTGCCCGTAACTTTGCCCTGAGCGGCAACCGGCCGCAGTCTAACACCCTGCCGACGGATAATGAATTAGGACTTGTTTAGTTGTCATCCTGGTTTCAGAAAGTAATGGCTTATTTGGATAAATAAGTCATCAACAGCCTTTGCTAAACCTGGCAAAGGCTGTTTCTAAGTGTAAAGTTTCCCTTCTCGTTTATGATATTTTCTAATCTATTGGACCACGTCATAACTTTATATCGGGTTTATGGCTAGCTATAAACAGATGTTATCGTATTTTGTTAGAAATCGTTTACCTTTAGCTAATGAGGTTTGAATAAATCTTCACACAGATCACAAACAAAAAATTGTTTATTGTCACCGCATTTTATAAAACCGGTAGCACCGGCACGGATCTGCCAGTCGCATATTTGGGCGTTGTATTTCATCGTGCCTTCAATATAGCAGGGAGCATAATTGTAATGATCATGAATTACCTTATGTTCGACTTGCCTGGCCCTGATGAAGAACTGCTTTGCTTGGTAATGGCTTAGGTCAACGTCAGAGGGACGGCAGCTTTTAATGTCATCTGAGTTAAAATCGGCAACGTATACATCTTCAAAGCTGTTGTTAGAGCTTGGCTTGTTGGCACAGGAAAAAATCAACAAGAGCAAAAACAGGCCTGCCAACTTAATTTTTATTTCCATTTGACTGTACTCGCTTCGCCCGGGTTTTTATATGAAACTTCAGGGTGTTTGTATACATCATCAGAGGATAGGCTGAAGTGATGATAAAGTTCGTCTAATAGCCATTGCAGAGATAACAGTTGCAGCGGTGTTACGACTTCATACGTTTTATCGTCAATATGCTTGCCGACCAGTTCTATGCCGATGGAGTCACTGTTAACCGGATAACGGTCCGGGTATGATTTGGCTCGTTCATGAGCGTTTAACGCCTTAATTCTGCTCCCCCAAGTCATGGCAAGGATTTTAACCATTTCAGGAGTTTGACAATTGTCTTTATTTATTTCCAGACACTTTGATTTTATTAACCGGCCTACATGATAACAACGTTTCGCCATACTCGCCGTTTGATATATTCCCCCGGTTTTATCAATCAAGAAATGTGCGCCATTACCGCCTGTTCGATATCCATTAAAAGTATGCCGGGCAGTAGGGGCATCTGTTTGATGGACGACGATGGCATGGATATCTTTTAATGTGCCATGTTCAATGCTTTGGAATCGTTTGTGGGTAATTTTAGGGTCTATCAGCATTCCATCTTTATCAATACTTGACATAGTTAATCCTTTAAATTTGTCAGTGTATAAATTATAGGGGGAATTTTATCGATGATTAAAGCATTAATAAGCCAAAGTTAATCAGGAGCTGTTTCATTGCCGGTGATATTTAACAACTCTTTCCAAGGCTATTAAATATAATGTATTGTACTTTTTAATTGATGGCGGTTCTAAATTAAACCCTGATTAAGCCAGCCATTTGCCTGTGTCTTCAGTTCCCGCTGAAACTCCTATTTTTTCATTTTCCTGACCAAGTGTTTCTACGTTAAGCGCAATAAGCTGCCTTTACGTGCTGTTATCGGGGGAGACTATTGTGCCGCTTATTCATCTTTTTCGGGCTGGGGCTGAAATAAAACATTTTCATTGGAGTTATGTCGCTAAGAAGATTTTTATTTTGCTACTGCCCCTTGTATATGCCGTTGTCCGTTATAACCTGGCTGCCGGTGTAAGCTGGAGCCAGTTACCTTTGTATATCCTCAATAAAGCATTGTCGATGTCATCGGTATTGGCTTTGTTGTTTGCCGCCCGGGAGGGGCTTAAAGGCCGCCGCGAGCAGGCACGTGATTTAGCAAAAATGGCCCTGCATTGCGCCCTGCTGCACGTGTTGCTTACCCTGATATTATTACCGGCTGGATATTACCCCAAGCTTTCTCAGGTACTGCTAACATCCGGCGGCGGGCAGGTGCTGCAAATGGCAAGTTTCAGTACCGTCGCCAACCTGGCTCTATTCTTCGGCCTGCTGTGCGCTTATTTGTTTTTTGTGATCAGCGCCGGGTATTTTGCCGGTATGCTGCAAAAACGGTTATTGCAATATTTGCAGATATGCGCTCTGGCCTATCACTTACTTTTTCTCGGCGCTTATTCCTGGTTCACGCCAACTTCCTGGCCCGGCTATTTGCCCCCGGTGACTTTGTTGAGTTTTATTTGCGTGTTGTTGCTGGCTTTTTTACTGCAAAAAGGCTGGCAAAAGCGCTGAGTTTATTACCGTCTTGCCAGCACTTGGTTGATTCGCTTTAAGCTTCCTAGCTTTGCCTTAAAACTTCGTTGATCCCGCCAATGCTTAAACCCTTTTCCCTTATATGCTGATGGCATTAATAACAACAAAACGTTTAGCGCTTATGCCTGCTTTCTTTTAGCGATTGCAAGGCTGGAATAAGCGCGCCATCAGCTATCAAAATCAGAGGATAAGGTATGAAGGATAAAGTGTTATTTAAGCACCTGTTTGTGTGTACACTTTTGGTGAAATTGGCGGCTTTTCCCGGTCGTGTTAAGTCTTGTATTAAGCTGTGCTCTGCCAGTGTCTTGCTGGGAGTTTTCTTTTCTCCACTGCAGCTTGCGGTAGCAGCGGCGTCGTTTCCCGAAGAAAAAGCGTTGGTGCAACTGACGCAGGCCTTAGATGAGGTCGGCAAAGTGGTGGTGAATCCTTATCCGGCTAAGCCGGCTGCGGATAAGCTGGGGGATTCTCCGCTGGAGATCCACGGTTATATCAAGGCCGACTTTATTTATGATCTGGCGGGCAAAGGGGACGATGTCATCAATTATCAAAATATCTCCCTTGATAGCAATGTCGCTGAGGGTCATGTGCGTTTTCATGCCCGTCAGTCGCGTATCAATATCAAAAAGTCCTTTGCGACCCCTTCCGGGGCGTTAGTGGTTTTTGTTGAAGGGGATTTTCTTGGCAGCGGCGGCAACGAGCTGTTGACCAATTCTACGGGGTTCCGTATTCGCCATGCGTACGGCAGCTGGGGTAACTGGCTGCTGGGGCAAACCTGGTCAACCTTTGTTGATGTCAAATCCTACCCGGAAACCATAAACCTGGGTAATGCCGCCGGACAAACCTTGCTGCGTCAGCCTATGGTGCGTTACAGCACTTCTTTTGATGATTTTAAGCTGATGACCAGTCTGGAAAACCCGGAGACAGATCTTAGCTTTGCCGACGGCACCGATAACGCTATAGAGCAGGACAAACAGCCGGACTTTATTCTGCGGGGAATGGTGAATAAATCCTGGGGGCATGTCTCGCTGCAGTATGCCCGGCGGCAGTTGGCGGCTTTTGAAGAGTTAGATGGCCGGGAAGAAACGGCTAAAACCTCGGGATATGCAGTGGCTGTCACCGGTAAGTTCAAACTCCCGGGGCAGGACGATATCCGTTTTTCATTGGCTTCCGGCAAGGGGGCGGGCCGTTATATTCAGGAGTCTACCAATGCTGCCGGCGATCTTTACCTCGATGCTGATGACAAATTGAATTTGTCCGCCAATGACAGCAGCGGCGGTTACCTGGCGTATCGCTACTGGTGGAATGATAGCTGGCGCTCTAATTTTGCCCTGGGCTTTGCCCGGGTGGACCATAGTAATAGCGGGAAAAAATACCGCTACGACACTTACCTGGCCAATCTTCTGTATCAAGTCAATAAGCGCTTTTTACTCGGGGTGGAATATGCCTATGGCGAGCGGGAATTAACCAGCGGCAATGAGGTGTTTAGCGGTGAAATCAAACGCCTGGAATTTAGCGCCAAATACAGTTTTTGATCTTTTGCTTGTTTGTCGGCCAGCCCGGCCAGAGTTGAAACCTTGAATGTTTGGATGTCCTGATGAAGTTATTTGAACAGGCCACGGCGTTATGCCGCCGTGGCGAGCCGCTGATTTTTCGCCTGACCCATACCCTGACGCCGGTGTTATTGGTGTTGATCCTGGTATGCCTGGTGGCCAGCGCCTGGTTTTATAACCAAAGGCAGGAGTGGCTGGCGCAGCAGCAGGAAATGTCGCTGAAAAAGGCGCGAAAAGCGGCCTATCAGGCGGCAAATGAGATAGATAAAACGCTGAAAATGGTGGAAAGTGCGGCGCGCTCTTTGGCGTATGAACTGAATGCCGGGCGCACCCATATCGGCAACCTGGAGCAGCGATTGCGGGAGCAGAGCAAAAATACCCCGCTGATTTTCGGTGTCGGCGCCGCCTACCGCCCGGAAGTGCTAAAAGCCTTTATGGCCGACCAGCAGGCGTCAGGTGAAACTCTGCCTCTGCTGGCCATGCGCGGCGGGGCAACCTCCTGGGGCACGTCCGGCTGTACTACGCCTGAGTTGCAGCCTTATTTGTTTGCCCCTTATTTAAGGCGTAACGATCAAAATAACCGGCAGCGGGATTTGGTGATGGTCAATAAGGCTTATGACTATACCTGTGGCGATAAATTCTGGTATCTCTGCCCTTTGGGATTAGATCCGGTAAATTGCCCCAAACCCCAGCTCGACAGCTGGCAGGAGCCTTATTTCGGCCAGGCGAGCCAGCGTATGGTGGAGGAATTCAGCCTGCCGTTTTATGCCCCGCAAATGCTGCAACAGGACGGCCAGCCAAGCGGCAGTGTCTGGGCCAATATGTCGCTGCGCGACTTTAAAAAGCTGATGGCGTCGATGAACTTCGGGCATTCAGGTTATGGGTTTATTTTATCCCCCAAGGGCAAGTTTATTGCCCATCCGGATACCGATTATATTAAAACCGCCCGCACCATTACCGCCGAGCAGGTGGGCGGCGGTGACGATCTCTATGCCTTGTTCAGTCAGGCCATCGCCTACGGCACCCGGGTGGGGGAGCATATCGACCCCTTATCCGGCAATCCGGCGATCTGGGTGTTTGAGCCTATCCACCGTACCCAATGGGTATTGGGGCTGGTATATCAAAAACAGGACTTGCTCGGTCACCCCAAGGTTGAGCGTTTGCAGCTGATTGCCATCTCCTTGTCGCTGATTGCCCTGGGGCTGTTCTTTTTTCTGCTGATGGTACGCTTGTTTTCGCCGCCGGGAAAAAGGCGCTGGTGGAGTTATTCCTGGCTGGTGGCGCTGTTTTTGTTTATTGCCATAGCCAGTGCCTGGCATACGGTGATCCACTATCCCATTTATAAAGACGGCAACAGTGTCAGCCTGGACGGTTACCGGGGGGAGGATACGGCAGCCACACAGCAAAGCCATATGATCATGAGCGAGTGGCAGGTTGAGCAGTTCCAGCAGGATATCAGCCGGGATAATAGCGACCGGCATCAGCTAAGCGGTATCGGACCGGTATTTATTCCCACCGGGGTGTTTATCCAGTCGCTGAATTTTGTCGATGCCAACAGCGTTAAGCTCACCGGCTATTTGTGGCAGAAACTGCCCGCAGATGCCGAAGGTTGTACTTTGCCTGAGCAACAGGGACCGGATTTACCGCGGCGCAAGAAAAATAAAATCGGAGCGCAGGAATTGGGCTTCTGGGTGCGTGACGATCAGGAAAAGTGCCAGCAAATTTCTGCCGGGGTGATTTTCCCCGAAGCCAAAGATATCGACAGCGCTTCTCCCTGGCCGTTTCTGGAAAGTTATCGCCATGCCTCGCCGGACGGCGGCCTCACCGTTGGCTGGTATTTCGATATCCTGCTGCGCGAGCGTTTTGGCTACCAGCTTTATCCTTTTGATGTTGAAAATGTCTGGCTACGCATGTGGCACCGGGATATCGGTAAAAATGTCATCCTGACCCCGGACTTGTCCGCCTACCCCGGTTTTAATCCCGTGTCCCTGCCTGGGCTGGAAGCGGATTTTGTTTTGCCGGGCTGGCAGCTGGTGTCGTCGTTTTTTGACTACAAGGCCCATGGTTACCGTACCAACTTCGGCTTAGGGCATGTCGAAGCCAAGCAAAATTTCCCCGAGCTGCATTTTAATATCATTTTAAAGCGCCGTTTTCTCGGGGCCTTTATCGGTAACCTGATGCCGTTGTTGGTGGTCTCTGCCGTGCTCTTTGCTTTGGTGTTGAGCACCAGCAGGGAAGGGCGGGTGGAAGTGCTGGGTTTCAGTTTCTCCGGCGTGCTTGCTTCGAGCAGCGGTTTGCTGTTCGGTGTGTTGATCGGCCATACCGAGCTGCGTGCCGCCCTCAAGGCTGCCGGACTGGTGTACCTGGAAAGCTTCTATCTGATCATGTATCTGATGCTGCTGCTGGTGATCTTAAACGCTTATATTTTTGCCAAATATCCTCACTGCAAGTTAGTGAAATGGTCGGATAACCTGCTGCCGAAACTTATCTTCTGGCCGCTGTTATTTTGCCTGATCCTGATCGTTACCTTGCATCAATTTTATTTATCTTTTTAAGGAGGGAGAACATGGATTTTGTTAACGGTTTTCGCCAAGCTTTTTGTTTGCCGGTTATATTCGCCTTATCGGTGTTACCAGCCTACGCCGGGACAATAACGGCGGCGGATAACAAGTCTTTAACGGCCATTCCGAAAATTTTCAGTCATGCCATTAAATACCAGGAGCGGCAGCTGGTGCTGCACGATGAAGAAAAAGGGCTAACGTACCCGTTAAGGGAAGAAAAGCCGGCTTATCTTTTGGCGCAGTTTACCCGGGCCATCAGCGGCAATAAACAAGGTTTAACATTCGATTTTACCGCCGGAGACAATACCGTCAACGGCACCTTGTATTTCGGTTTAATCGATACCAAAAACAGCCGCTACCCCTTGCCGGTTTATTTTAAAAAAACGGCAGAGATCATCGACGGCAAAGCCGAGGTAAACCTTAAGCAGCTCAGCGGTAAATACGATGCCACCGGCTGGCGCAAGTCAGGTCAGGGAGAGCTGGGTTACCGGGTGGTCAATAACCGCGGGCAAATGATTTTTGACGGCCAGGTCTCTTTTCTCTATCAGGGGGGAGAGTTCAGGGAAAGTTTAGGCTTTATCCAGACCCCCAGCATACACAATATTACCGCCACCAGTGCCGTGCTGGCGTTTGAAACTAATTTTAACAGCTCGGCTACTATCCGCCTCAACGGTAAGATTGTCGCCCAACAGGGGCCGGCGCGCCGTTTTGAAATTCTCCTGAATAATTTGCTGCCGCAAAGCAAATATCTCTACCGGGTGGAAATTTTTGCTGCCGATGAGAAAAACGGCCAGGTTTATCAAAATATCCGCCGGGCGTCTTTTTCCACGGCGCCGCTGGCGGGTAGCCGGAAATCTTTTACTTTTGCTTATGCATCAGACTCCCGCAGGGGCCAGGGGGGCGGAGAGCGGGATTTTTTCGGGGTCAATGCCTATATGCTGAAAAAATTGGCGGCGCTGGCGCTGTCACAAGATGCGGCATTTTTACAATTCAGCGGCGATTTGATTGACGGGCGCAGCAACTCCATCGGCGAGCAAAAACTCCAGTACCGCAACTGGCAGCAGGCCATTGCGCCTTTTGCCGCCGAGCTACCGGTTTATGCCACTATGGGCAATCATGAAGGTTTGTTTTACACCTTTGAAGACGGCAGTGCTACCGGCATCAATATCGACCGGTTTCCTTTTAGTACGGTTTCGGCTGAGGCGGTTTTCGCCGATACCTTTGTTTTACCTGAAAACGGCCCGTTAACCGAGGATGGCGCAGATTACGATCCTGATGTCAGCACATTTGGCGACTTTCCCCCCTATAAGGAAACGGTGTACTCCTTTCGCTACGACAATGTTGCCATGGTGGTGCTCAATTCCAATTATTTATTTTCCCGCTCGTTTAAATACTGGTTTGCCAAGCAGGGGAAATCCGGCTCTTTGCTGGGCGGCGGCGGTCTGCACGGTTATATCATGGATCAGCAAATGGCCTGGCTCGAGCAAACCCTGCAGGCCTATCAGCGCGATGACACCATAGATTTTATCTTTGTCACTCAGCATACCCCGGTGTTTCCCAACGGCGGCCACAAAAGCGACGGCATGTGGTATTACGGCAGCAATACCCCCAGGCCTCATCTGGGGGGAGTGGGGGTTTCCCGCGGCATTATCGAGCAGAGAAATAAGCTGCTTGGCCTGATGGACAGGCACCCTAAGGTGTTTGCCCTGCTGACCGGCGATGAACATAACTATGCCCGTACCCTGATCACCCCGGATTCCGATATCCATCCGCCGGGATTGGAACCTAAAGAGAAGCTGCTGACCCGGCCGCTGTGGCAAATCAATAACGGCGCCGCCGGAGCCCCCTATTATGCTCAGGAAAAATTACCCTGGTCGTCGGATGTGGTGACCTTTTCCATGCAGCATGCCCTGGTGCTGTTTCATGTCAGCGGCAAGCAGATCCGGTTAGAGGTGTTGGATCCCGACACCCTCTCCCGTGTGGATTAAACCAAGGGCTTTCGCTACCTGCATGTTCGAACAATGGCTCTGTCGAGCTTAAGTGTGTCCAGTAATTAACTATGGCGTATTAAATGACTTCAATAAATCAACAACTATTAACCACCCTGACCACGGCGCCGATATTGGATCGCCTGTGCCGCGCCGATATGGCGCGTTTACTGCCTTATGTCGAGCTAAAAGAGCTGGCTCCCGAAGAGGTTTTATTTAACCCCGGCGATGAGGCGGATACCCTGTATTATATCCTGGGCGGGGAGCTGACCCTGCATTCGTCGATGCCGTCGGATATCACCTTAGATCACGGCTACCTGGGGGAAGAGTTATTGCTTAACCGCGCTACCTATACCGGCGGCGCGAAGGCCAATAGCAGCGGTTGCCGGCTGCTGGCGTTTCATGGCGAAGATGCCAAACGCCTGCTGTCCCAGGACAGTACCATGATAGATTTATTCCTGGCCTCCTATACCCGGCATCACGACCAGGAACCCTGGGAAGTGGACTTAAACAGCGAGGGGAAAGTACAGGGGAAAAAAGGCCTGATCACTTTGCTGGGCTGGCTGCTGGTGTTTACCGTGCCGCTGCTGGTGTACTTTCTCACGGCGCCGCTGGATATCACCGAAAATGCCCGAACCTTTGTTTCCGTGTTCCTGGTGTCCATTTTTATGTGGGCCTTTAAGCTGGTGCCGGATTATGTCGCCGGTATGCTGTCGATCCTGGTGGTGCTGGTGCTGGGCATTACCCCCAGCGACGTGGTGCTGAGCGGCTTCCAGTCGTCGGGCTTTTTTATGGCCATGAGTATTTTTGTGCTGGCGGTGGTGATTGTTGATTCTGGGCTGGTGTACCGTTTGTCTTTGCTGCTGCTGAAACTCACTCCCTGTTCGACCTTTTTTTACAACTTGATGCTGACCCTGATAGGGCTGCTGTTTACCCCTATTTTACCTTCCGCCAATGGCCGGGTCGGTTTGATTTCCCCTTTGCTCAAAGATCTGCTGTCGTCGCTGAAATTTACCGCCCAGGGGCGCGATGCCACCCGTATGGCGCTGTCGGCATTTTTCGGCGTCAGTTTGTTTTCATCGATCTTTTTAACCTCCAAGGCGATTAATTTTCTGGTGTTTACTATGCTGCCGACCCAGGTGCAGGACAGCTTCCAGTGGAGCGACTGGGCACAGGCGGCGGCGATCACCGGGGTCACCCTGTTCGCCCTGTTTATGGTGCTCAGTTATTTACTGTTTAATACCGATAAACATCCCGAGCTGGATAAGTCGCAGATCAAGCTGCAGCTGAATATATTGGGACGTATGAGCCTTAAAGAATGGGGCGCAGTGTTTGGCGTCTTGCTTTTGGTGGCGGGCATAGTGACTACTTCCATCCATAAGATCAAACCCGCCTGGATTGGCCTGGCGATCATGTTTATTTTCCTGGCGCTGGGATCATTATCGAAAAAGTCTTTTCGGGAAAAAATCGACTGGCCGTTTTTATTTCTGCTCGGCACCCTGATAGGCCTGACCCGGACCTTGAATTACCTCGGCCTGGATCAGTTGCTGGCCAATAAGCTTTCCGGCTTGCAGCAACTGATGACGGATAACTTCTATTTATTCGTACTGGTGCTGTTTGGCGTGATCTTAGTACTGAGAACCGCGTTGTCTACCATAGCGACGATCGTTATTGCCTCGTCGGTATTTTTGCCGCTGGCCAATATTGCCGGGGTTAATATGTGGGTGGTGGGCTTTATTATCCTGACCTTGTCGGAGGCGTTTTTACTGCCTTACCAAAGCACCTATTACGTGTTGTTTAAAGGCATCAACAGCCCGCAGCCTCTTTATCACGAGGGGGCCTTTTTACGATTTAATATCTGGATGACCTTATTCCGCCTGTTTGCGGTATACGCCTCGATTCCGGTGTGGCGCGCCATGGAGATTTTATAATGAGCAGTAGAGTGAACAATGTTTTTAAAATTTGTTTTTTTATCGGTTTGGTGTTGTACCTGATCTGGGAAACCATCCAAAGACCCAGGGTCTTGGTGGTGCAAAGCTATACCAATGAGTTTTCCTGGACCGAAGATATCGATCATGCCATCCGCCAGGTGCTGAACAAACAGCTCTATGACGTGCGTTATTATTATATGGATACCAAAAACCATTCCGATGCCAAGTTTAAAAAAATTGCCGGCTCGCTGGTGAGAAAACAAATTGATGACTGGTCGCCGAATGTCTTGATTGCAGTGGACGACAATGCCCAGAGCCTGGTGTCCACCTGTTATGTCGATATAGAAAAGCTGGAGTTAACCGAACAGCAACTGGCCTCGTTTAAAGCCGACTTTCCGGACTTTGGCGACTGTTTCGATAATCATTCCGAGATGATGGTGATTTATGCCGGGGTCGGGGCCGAGCCGAAAGATTACGGCTTCACCGGCCAGGATCATATCGGCGGTATTATTGAGCGCATGGATATTCCGGCGCTAAGGGATACCCTGGAGATGGTGAAAGCTGGCCTAGATAAGTCTTCGCTGAAGATCATTGCCCCGGTGGATAATTCCACCACCAGCCATTACAACATTAAAAATGCCTTCCGCTCTTTGTCCGAGACCTTGGCGCCGCTGGATATCAGTTTAGAGCATAAGGTGGCGGTGACTGCCGAAGACTGGCAGCGCAATATAGTAGAGGCCAACAAGCAGGGGGATCTGTTGTTATTTACCCTGTATCACACGGTGCGCTGTGAAGCTAATGATGAGGCCAAGCGACTCTCCCCCCGGGATTTAATTCAATGGACCATGGCCAACAGCGAAATCCCCTCCATCGGCGCCTGGGGCTTTTTTGTCGAAGACGGCGGCTTGCTCTCCATCGGCGTTTCTCCCTTTGAGCAGGGCACGGTGGCGGCGAATATGGCGGTGGATTATCTCGAGCGCGGCATATTGCCCGGACAGCAGGATGTGAAAACCACCCAGCAGTCGATCATTTATATGAGGGAGCACAGGGCGCAAAAGCAGGGCTTTGATTTGCCTATTATTTACCGTAATTTCTCCCGGGCGACAGAAAACTATATCAGCGAGTGCAATGCCGCCCTCAACGAATGTACTGCCGGTGAGCATAAAGTGCCGGACTTGCAGCGCTACTGTCAAAGTTGAGGCGAAGTTTGAACAAGATTGTCCCAAGCAAGGGAATGCCGGATATGATCGCTAAAATAAATGAATTGCTGAAAGTAACTTTTTTCTTGTTATTGAGTGCTTTATTAATCTGGAAGTCGTTGCAGCGGCCACGGGTGCTGGTGGTGCAAAGTTATGCCAATGACTTTTCCTGGACCCGGGAAATCGACAGCGCCATCAGCCGCACCCTGGCCCCCTGGAATTATGAAGTGCGCCACTTTTATATGGACACTAAAAAACACTCCAGTGACAAGTTTAAACAGCAAGTGGCCCGGCGGGTGAAAAAGCAGATAGACAACTGGTTGCCGGATGTGCTGATTGCCGTTGATGATAATGCCCAAAGCCTGGTGTCCGGGTGTTATGTTAATCTTGCGGCGCTTGAACCGGCTGAGGTGCTTAAGCTCAAGCAGCGTTTGCCCGCCTTGGGGCAGTGTTACCGGGGGCATGAAAAAATGAAAATTGTTTTTGCCGGTGTTGGTGCTGAGCCGAAAGATTATGGTTTCAGCGGACAAGCCCATATCGGCGGCATACTCGATCCGGTCGATGCGACGTTTTTAAGCCTTAGCCTGTTGGAGGTTAAAAACCAGCTGGCAAAAGAACAGCTGAACATTATTGCCCCGGTAGATGATTCTGTCACCAGTACATTTAACCTTAAACATTCCCTGCGCGAGCTGGCCCGGGCATTAGAGCCGCTGGCGATTGACATCAAATATCCTGTGACGGCGACATTTGCCGATTGGCAACAGCAGATACAACAAGCCAACCGCCAGGGAGATTTGCTGTTATTTACCTTGTACCATACCGTCAGGTGCCGGGCAGATAAGGGAAGCAAACGTATTGCGCCCCGGGATCTGATCCAATGGACGCTGGCCAACAGTGAGGTTCCGGCGATCGGCACTTATGGATTTTTTGTTGAAGACGGCGGTTATTTTGCCTTGGGAGTTTCGCCGCTGGAGCAGGGCAGCGAAGCCGCGAAAATGGCGGTGGATTATCTCGAACTTGGCATCTTGCCCGGAGAGCAGCCATTGCGTACAACCCATCAGTCTATTGTTTATATGCGCGAGCACAGGGCCAAAAAACAAGGATTTGACTTGCCTGCGGTGTATCGTAACTTTGCCAGGGCTACCGGCAATTACCTCAAAGATTGCCGGCAAGAGCAGGGAGCATGCCGGACAGTCCTGGTGCCTGATTTAGATTTATATTGTCAAAGCTAGTCTCATGTGGCGATGCCGTGCTAACGGCATTTATTTCCCCGCGTTAACCGTGGCTTTTACCAAGCCACTTTGACCTTGGCTGTTACACTGGTTGCCGTTTGATGAAGTATTCCTACCTTAGTCGTTACCTTATTTCGCAATACGCACTTCGTCAGTTTTTTTCGATGCCTAGGAGTGTTTATGTCTGAAAAAAAATCAACAGGTTACCATACCGTTTATGAGGCCCTGGGCCATAGTTACCGCACCTTGCTGGAAAAAAATGCCTTACCCGGGCGCAAGGACAACAATGTTACCTTCAATTTAAGCCGCAGGGCGGGCATTATTAATCTCTATCCCGAGCTTGCCGAGCCAAACCGGGTGTTTTGGCGCTGCGATCCCCGCTCACCCGAGCAATTACAGCAGCAATTGCAGTTGCCGGTGAAAAAGACAGGCTTTCGCTGGTTTGGCGGCGGCCTGGAAAACGGTGTTGACCGGCAAAGTATTATTGGCTTGTCAAAAACCATCCCGGGGGCGCTTTTTTATCCCAGTTACCCGAATAAGGGTCAGGCAAAAGTTTACCTGTACGCAGTGGAGCTGACCGGCGGCTATTGCGATCTCGACCGGATGCAAAGGCAGGTACACAGGCTGATTAATCCGGATGATAACGGGGTGATAGACAGTTATTATCCCTACGACCCCCGGGGTAAGGGGGAGCACGGTTGGTGCAGCCCCAGGCAGCTATATGGTGATGTCGCCACAGATAAACTGCCCTGGCATGATGTGGTCGGTTGCTGGCAAATCGAACGCAAGCTGCTGTTGACCCGGGAAATCAATATCCGGGCCGGGGTTCGGATAACGAGTCGGCAGGCGACAGGACAACAGGTGTTGGCCTACCACTCGAAACAGGCACAACAGCAGTTTGAGCTGTGGTTTAAGCAGCAGCTTGACAGCCATTATTACTCGGCCGCCGGCATTATTAAACTCAAGGGTAAGGCGCCGGAAAATGCCAAAGAAGCAGAAGCTTATTATTACCAGCGTCACTGTGGCAGCTGCCCGGCTCATTATTCGCCAGAGCATGCTTTGTCCAACAAACAAAAGGGCTTGCTTAAACGCTGGGCCGGGTCGGCTAACAAGGGGCGGTTCAAGCGGCAGGGCAGCCTGAGTTTTGTCTCCCGACAAGCCTATATCGACGGCTTTGAGTATTAACCGGTTACTTCGTAATTTCCCGTGTTTTACTGACATTTAACTGCTTTTTTGCCGATAAATATTGCTGTTTCTGCGATGAAAGCACCGATTATCCCATCCTTGTTTCAGGTTAAGGTTTAAGCCTGAAAAACAAGCATTAAGGAAAAATTATGTCACCTTTAATCAAGGAGTTAGTAGCCGAGCATCTTGAGATAACTCAGGCGCTGAATAGGGTAAAACAGTTAGGTGTTCAGTCACAGGAAGGGCGGGATACCTTGCTGGCGGCGAAAAAAGGCTTATTGGCACACCTGGAAAAGGAAGACCGGCTGCTATATCCGGCATTGAACCGGGCGGCGCAAAACAATGACAGCCTTAAGCGTACTTTAGCGGTTTTTGCGGCGGATATGGATCAGGTCTCAGGCAGCGCCCTGGCTTTTTTTGATAAATATGCCGCAGACAGTTCCGGTATAGCATTCGCTAAAGACTTTGGCGGATTATTTGCGACCTTAAGCCAGAGGATCCGTAAGGAGGAAAATATCCTTTATAAAAAATATGATGAAGTTAGTGGCTAACTTCATCAACTTTCTATTAAGTAAAATATTCCGGTTGCCGAAAATCATCGGACAAGAGGTCATGACTTTACTGATTAATGCTTAGCTTACGCTTATTCGAAATCGAAGTCTGTCTTTCTCGTGCGGTAACCGGGTTTAACCAGGATTTCTAAATAGAAAGATTCCAGCTTTTGCTGCTCGGCTTCATCGATATACTTGTTGATTTGTGACAGGTGGATAACACTGGCCTCTTGCTCTGTAGCGCCGTATTTGCAATCAAAGTCCCAAAAATCGACATCGTCAGGCAAGGTTTTGTTGCGCTCTCTTTTGATGTACTTTTTCACCTCATACTTTATCGAGTCGACCAGTCTGGCAAGCTTGAGTTTAGGGTGGCTGAGCTTAAATGTCTTTTTCATGTTTATCCTGGGGGTTATATAACAGATTCCGGTTTTTACCGGGCATAGCCGGTATTTTACGTGAAATAACCTGTGTTAGCGACAACCGTTGGCTTTTAATCTTACTTATTGTGCCTTAGCTGCTTGTATCACAAGGTTTTGCTGTTTGTGCTTTTGAATACCTTCTTATCTTTCCTGTATTTCACGGTATTTTTGCCGGTTTCTGACGAGTCTCTGCCTGCCGCTAAAGGTACATTAGCTTGCACCCGGGGAGTAGTTACTCCGGGTGTTATCAAGCCGGTTACCGCTTGCTTAGCGGTACGTTACTTCACCGGTTTGGTGTCAATCAACTTCACTCCCTAAAAGTCGATTGTTGTTGTGGGAATAACATGGTTTGTAGCTTTAGGCCGCATGGGCTTAGGGTTCATGTATTCCCACTTTTTTCCTCTTTTTACATTAGGGGTGAAATATTTTGTCTATATATAAGATGATCAGATATCAGGAGTTTACTCATGGCGATTACCCAAGGATTATTAACTTATGAAGCCGAAGGCATGGAAGGAGGTCCGTATCACAGCCGTAAGTTGCATGTGCCGGGTGATACTTCCGGCCTGACCATAGGGCGTGGTTATGATATGAAAGAGAAAAGCAGTGAGAAAATCAGTGCCGATTTAGTGGCTGCCGGGGTCGAATCACAGCAGGCCAAGCTGCTTGGCGGGGCAGCGGGCCTTAGCGGCAAAGAGGCCAAAGATTTTATCGAGAAGCACGGTTTAAGTGATTTTGAGATCTCCATGGATTCACAAGAGGTGCTATTTAAGCAAACCTATGATGAGCTTAGCCGGGACGTTGAGCGTATTTGCAGTAAAGCGGATTGTGTGGCGGCGTACGGCGCGGTTGACTGGCCGGGGCTTGATGAAAAAATCAAAGATGTGCTGATCGATCTCAGGTATCGCGGTGATTATACCCCGGGCAGCAGAAAACTCATTCAGGCTTTTGTTGCCGCCAACGATCTCAATGGTTATAAACAAGCGCTCACCACTCGGGAAAACTGGCCAAACGTGCCTGAAGATCGTTTCAACCGCCGTATGGCTTTTCTTGAAAGCTAATCCTTCTTGATGCCCGGGATGAGTAGCGAAAGCTGCTGCCCGGGTTATAACTCTTCTTTTGTTTTCTGTATCCCGGGAAAGCTCGGTGCTTGGTAGTAATCTTTTGATTTTTACTGCTTTCGTCGTGGCGAATGAGGAAGTGACTTAAGCATTTCCTCACAGCGGATATGATGATGGCAAAGATTATTGGCCGGTGGTTTTTGTGCTGCTTTCAATCTTGCTGCTACCGTCGTTAATAATGACTTTAGTGTCGCCGACGGCAAACTCGGTGGACTTAGGTTTATTCATTTGCTGGGTCATCTTAGTGTTCATTTCTTTGATTAATTCGAAAAACTCCTTGGTTGATTCCTGCAGCACATTAAATTGCCTGGCGTGCTCGGTGATTTCCTGATTTTTCATTCTTTCGTCCAGCTCCATTCTGGCCAGGGTGACGTCTTTTTCATGCTGGTATTGCTGGCTTCGCTCTTTACGTTCGTTTTCCCTGTCTTTGACGGTGGGATCTTCTTCTTTGCCTACAGAGGCATCGCGGATCACCATGATTAAGGCCATTACCACAGGGGCTATCATGCCGACTACAGGCGTGAATGCTGCTTCGCTGAGAAAGAAACCTGAAAAGCAGGTGATAAGTACTAAGACTACTGTGGTTGGCATTGCCCACTGGCCGACTATGATGGCAACCCGGTTGCTGGTTGGTGAGTCACTGTTTTCCTGGTCGCTTATTTCGATAAACTCATAATCTTCAAGATTGAGCTTTTTCTTGTTATTGGCATTGTCTGAGGTTGTTGCTGGTTCTACTGAATTATCCATCTTCATTGCTGCTCCTTTTTCAAACTTGTTTATGGCTGCCATTAAAGGTCAGTCCCCATCAAGTTAACGGGTGGCAGGGGACGCAGACTAGGGCAAATAAGCTAAAAGGCAGGGGAGCTTTTTGTCGGTATTTTTTATGCCGGCAAAGGGGATTTTTTTCGTAGGAACCACCGAGTCCTGATAATAGTCCTTTGTTACTTTACAGGTTCCATTTTTTTACCGGTAGCTCACCTTTATGAATGCATACAACTTTTTGTCTTTTGTTCAAAACGAATATGATTTTGCCCGTGCCAATGGCATCTTGTCTGAAATTAACTTGAAAAATTGCTGGAAGCACTGGATGACAGCCGAGTTGGTGCATGTGTTCAATCAGGCTGATGCGCTTTTTGAGCTGCAAACGGATGTCTATTACCCTGCAATAAAAAGCCCGGCAATTAAGCCAAATGATCAGGAAAGTGCGGAGTTTCTGCGTTACCAAAGCGGAAAAGTGCCGGAGACAGTAAAAGAAAAGCGCCTGGCATCAAGGTGTGATTTCTCGGTGAAAACACCGGATGGTGAGTCTTATTTTGAGATCCGCTGCGGCAATAAAAGCGTGTTTTCCAAAAGCAAAGACCTGCTTAAGGTTGAGTCGGATATGGAGCGTATAGAAGCGATGAAAAAGGCAAATCCGGGCCTGAATATTACCGTGGTCTTTGCCTTTTTCGGCGCCTTTGAAAGCAAAGAAATTGAAGCCTTTAAAGCACTGGATAACAGCAGCCGGTGCAGCTATTTGCTCGACTCGGCTTTAACTGGCAGCAGTAGTATTTCCAGGCTGTGCCAGATGCAAAGAGCCGGCAAGCCAAGGTTATGCCTGGCAGCTTATTCGGTGTAAATGCCGGTAAAACTTCCGTGGGAAAAGCCGAGTCAGGGGCTGGCATTTGTCCCATAGTTTCATTTTATTGATTGTAAAAGGAAACTATTGTGGCAAATATGCGCAAGGTATTGGTTCAAATAGGTTTATGTATCGTTTTTTTACAGCCTTATAAAATTTTTGGTTATGAACAGCCGCCAGCGGCAGAGATGGGGGATTTGACTAAAAGCAGCGAGGTTCAGCTCGGTCTAACCAGCAGCTACCAGGGGACAAATAAGGCGGGAGTTAATAGTGAAGCCTTATATTCCCTTGACCTTGAGCTGGAGCAGCATTTCGATAACTTCGGCGTTTTTCTCTGGCTGGAGCACAGCAGCGACCCTAAGGCAAACGGGGTAAGTGTTAATTTTGAAAATGCCAATAGCGATGCCGGTACAACCTCGGGCAAAGTCAAAGGGGATATAACCACCGGGCGCAGTCAGATTTCAGCTTTTTATTTTTTCGGTGATCAGGATGCCCTGGGGGAGCCCGGCTGGCAACTTGGCCTGATGGAAGTTTCAACCCTGATCGACAGCAGTGAAATTGCTAATGATGAAACCAGCCAGTTCCTCTCTGCCGGTTTGGTGAATAACGCCACCATAGCTTTTCCCGATTATGCCTTGTCCGGGCGGCTTCAGAATTTGAGTGCTTTTGACAGCTTAGGTTACCGCCTGGTACTGAGCAGCGCCGCCGGTCTTGCCGAAAATGACGGCAACTACAGTGATTTACTGTCCTTAAATCCCGGCAGTAAAGGTGTTTTTGCGGCAGCCGAGCTGGTACACAGCGGCCGTAGTCACCAGGCGGGGTTGGGCTATTGGAAAAACAGCGCCGATGATGTGCAAGCTTACGGGGTTTACCTCAGCCTGGATTATCTAGGTTCATACGGAGATATCAATGTGCGTTACGGTCAGGCTTCGTCATTGTTAGATTTAGCGCAACAGGGGGATGCCGCCTGGCCCAGCCAGTTTATTTCCCTGAGTTTTGAAACAAAAATCAATACCGGTGCGCTAAACCCCGGGGTTTTAGGTTACGGCATGAGCTTTACCCGCTTCGACGGGGCTCATCAGCAGATTCAGCGCGAATGGGAGGTTTATTACCGGCTACCGCTTTACAAGAACCTCTATTTAACGCCCTCTATTCAGCGGCGGAATCTGATTGATGATGACATGGGGCAGCAAAACTACTGGTTACCGACAATACGCCTGGAAGTGTATTTATAACAACGTCTTCATCTATCCCCGATAAAAGCGAAAACAGCAAAAGTGCCCGTTCAAGCCCGGTGCTTTTGCTGTTTTTTTTGAGCTTTCATTTTTCATTCAATCATTTGCGGTTTGCCGAAGTAATAGCCCTGGACATAATCGGCGCCAAGCCATTGGCTTAACTGGTATTGTTCCCTGGTTTCCACGCCTTCGATAATGACTTCTTTTTGCCAGTGATGGAACAGGCTGATCAGTTGTTTTAACTGCATACGCCTGTTTGGCTGGCGGTTATCGGCCTGAATAAAGGCCTGGTCAAGTTTGACTATCTGGGGAGAAAACTCCAGCAGCCGGTAAAAATTGGAATAGCCATAACCAAAATCATCGATGGCGAGCTGGCAGCCACTTTCGCGTATGCACTTTAAAGCCTCAAGCATATCTTCAGGTTTTGTGCTGAGTTCGCCTTCGGTGATTTCTATCACTAACGGGTAATGCGGCGGCCGGTGCAGTGCCTTGATCGCCTCCATTGCCTGGGAGGACGCCAGTTGCTGGGGCAGCAGGTTGATAAAAAGCTTTTGCCCCCGGGAGCGGATTTTATCTGCCAGATCCAACTCTCGTAAGTTGTCGATAAGTTCTTGGTGATGCTGGTGAAAAAGTTGCGGCTCCTGGTTGAAGTCTTGCAGGTTTAAGTGACCGCATTGCCTGAGTAATACCTCGTAACTGACCACGGCTGCAGAAGCCGGATGAAAAATGGGCATTTTGGCAAAATGAATACAGGGCATAGTAAAAATCCTTCTGGTGAGGGAGCAGGAAAGAGCGCAACTAATGGCTGCGGACAGGCTGTGGCCATTTAAAAATGTTTCTGCCGGGTGTTAACGCCTTTGCTGGTAAGCGTTTATCAGCAATGAATAGTAAGTGAGGTCAATATAATGAAGTAGGGAGAAACTAACTTGGGGGAAAGCAGGTGATAAAGCCGGGAATTTTACGATCTGAGTTTGTTGAGGCATTTTTTCATCCCGGCATGAAGGGAAATTTATCTATTTTTTGCAAAAAAAACACTGCTTTGTTTACCTTGAAAATGTCATGCAAAAAGGTAAACTTGCCCGAAAAATTAAGCAGATATCATATCTCGACGTTGCTGCAAAATGCTGTTGTTAACCATCGGTGTTAAGCATAAAAAATACCAGGAAAAATTTAATGAAGAATATAGTGTTTATATTGTTGTCTCTGTTGCTTGTTGGCTGTACATCAAGTTTGTCTTTGGAGGTAAAGCCTGAACTGGTAAAGCAATTCAAACATGAGCCTAAACCTACTGAGTTGGAAACCCATGTTTATGTGATCAGGGGGCCGGCCTGGGAGGGAAGTGCTCACGGCCTGGAAGTTGGCGTTGGAGATAAGCGGGTATCTTATCTTAAAAATGGAAAGTATGATCTGATCAGAATGGGCTCAGGATTCAATACGTTATATTTATCACAATTTGGAGATACATTTCATTTTAAACGCATAGACAACAGGAAAGGTGAAATATTATTTTTCTATTTTAATCCCTACACAGGAGAGTTTAACGAAGTAAGGCCTGCGTTGGGTAAGTCATTGGTGATGCAAAGCAAGCTAACGCCTAAAAGGTCATTACGAGGCAGGGCGGAGTATTACAACAATGCTTTACTGAACCCTTGGATAATGGGACTGAAAATTAAGTCACAAGAAAAAGCGATTGAAAAGAAAGCGAGCAAAGATTTTGCCTTGTTAAATATTGCCAGACCCAGCACTGAGTTTAAAAAACTTGAACTGGCTATCTGGTCGAATGGCAAGTTACTCGATGTTGTTGGTGGGGAAGAAGTTAGTCAAGTTTTACTCCCGGAAGGAAAACATACGCTTTATACCTATATCAATGGTTTTTCTCCGTTAGAAATTGAAGTTGAGAAAGGGAAAACTTACTACGCGAAAGTTGAAATTGAAAGGAGGCCGTTGAAGCTAATTTCTAGATGGACTGCTTTTAATGCCGCAGATCTGGACCGTTTCTATGATGTAGCGTTTTCTGGATTATCTTCTTTAGAAATTGACTCTGAACAACTTAACAAGCCTGCTAACAAGTACAGAATTGAGGAAGCAGAAAAGTATTTAAAATCGGATGCAAAAAATAAATATTACCCCAAAGTTGTTATTTCTGCAGATATGGGCATTTAAAGGAGGTTTTAGCTAATGGCATTTGTTTTAAAAAGGAGTTGGACAGTTACGGGTGGCCAAAATAGAGGTTACCGGCATCAGGCAAGGCTTGGCTATCTAATTCATCGGGATTATATCAATTAAGGAAAATCAAAAAATGAATAAAATGTTTTTATCAGCCACTTTCGCGCTGGCCCTGTTTGCCTATCCGGTAAATGCCGAATCTCCAAGCAAGAAGGCAGCTATTGAAGAGGTGTTTGTCGTGATGGGGATGGACAAGCAAATCTATGGCGGTTTTGAAGCCATGATGCTGACGGTTGAGCAGCAGGCAGCCCGTCTTCAGCTCAATGGAGAAGAAACAGAAGAGCTGAAGAATATATACAGAAACTGGTTCGAACATGATATCGACCGGGTAAAAATTAAAGCTGAAATGGTTGAACTGTATGCCCAGACTTTTAGCGAAAAAGAAATAGCTGAGCTGCTCACCTTTTATAAATCGCCAACAGGTCAGAAGCTGTTGGAAAAGTCTCCTGAGCTGATGAAGCTCGGGGCGCAAATTGGTATCGAAGAAGGGCAGTTAAAGCAGCACCTGTTAATAGAAAGAGTACAACCTTTCATCGAAAAACATACTAAATAACACGTCTATATTAAGGCCATTAACTGCGTACTGACATGCTTGTTAAAAAAGACCATGAGACTGTTGTTTTAATTTGTCTGATGGTCTTGGTTAAAGGCTGGTTTAAGATTAGCTTGTCGAAAAATAAAACATACTCAATATTTGGCTGTTCACGTCAACTTAGTCACCACTCGTCTTAAGGAAATACTGCAACAGCCTAAGGCTGGCACAGCTAAAATTTCACTTACCCGGCAACCAGGCCAGTAAAGGTTGTCTGGCGTTTGTTGTTATTTGTCAGGCTCAATTGTCTCCTGACACAATGTTGTCAGGAGTGCTGTGGGATACTTAAAAACATAATAAATGAACATATGAGAGTATCATGGAACATCGAGTTGAGTCTGCAGTAAAAATTAACGCAACTGCCGAAAAAGTATGGGAAATATTGGATGATTTCGGCGCTGTCGAAAAGTTTAGTTTCGGTTTGCAAAAGTCACCGATCATAGGTGACAAACAGTCGGGCTTAGGAGCCAGAAGACATTGTGTTTTTCATGACAGCAGCAGTGTGCATGAAGAAATTGTTGAGTACGAAGAGAACAAAAGCTTTAAGGTGGTGCTGAGTGAATTTTCAATGCCGCTGAAGAGTATGTATGTCAGTTTTAGGGTTGAAAAGATAAGTGATACAAGCTGTGAAGTGTCAATGGAAATGGACTTTGTTGTCAAGTTCGGTCCGCTTGGCGCGTTAATGGGCATGGTGATGATGCGCCCTATGATGAAAGGGGTCCAGAAAAAAATGCTTTTCGGTTTGGCCTACCATGCCTTTACCGGCAAGACTGTTGGCAGTAAGCTGCCGTCAAGTGCAGAGTTGGCTCCGGCGCTGGCCTGATAAGCCAGGGCAAAGGTAAGCATTAAGCCGTGGTTAATCACGGCTTAATGCGGTTTAAACAAGCCCGTTATTACGGGGCTGGTGTCAACTTTTGGCTCTCCAGTCTTTTTTGTTAGCTTGGGGTTTTAACAGCTTATGGGCTTCGAGTGCTTCGGTGATCAGCTTTCGGGTTATCCAGGCAACACTCCTGTCATGTGTTTGGGCTAACAGGCTAATTGCGTCAGCCGTCTCTGAATCCACCCTGACGGTTATTACGATAATTTTTTTCATGATAGACCCTGATGTATGTTTTCATTAAGGTCCGTCTGTTGCAAAAGGAGTTGTAATAAGGCTTGAGTGCTGCGGAGGAGGTTAATATTCTTGCCGGCGGTTAACCTGTACTGGCAAGCCGGGTTGTGGTGCCTTTTGGTGAAAAGGTTTGTTAAAAAAACTTTAGCCGAGTTTAACTCTGGCATATCATTATGTGTAGCCATTATGGATAACCTAACTATCTATTTTGGTTAGCTATCTCTGAGTGTTTCTGCACTCAGGGGTAGCGGCTGTTGTTTATTTATATATATGTCAGCTTTTGAAGTACCTCTCTGGGTTCGTATTCCATCATCAAGTTATAGTAGAAAATGCTGGATAAATCGACAGTTTAGGGGGTATTCAGGTTAAATATTGGGGATTTTTTTTTATCTTTGAACGGCTAAAGAACTCCCGGGCGGTAGCGGTTGTAACCTTATGATATTTAATTGTTAAATTTCTGGTCAACCATTTTTCTTAAGCGGATTAGCTTGGGTAATCCTTAAGTATCTGGGCCGATTTCTGGCCGATGTCGGCATAGCTTTCCGCACCTTTTACCATGACCTTTTGTGCTTCTTCTATCACCTTGCTGTATTTGGGATCGCCGGTGGCCAATAGTTGCGACAGGGCGACACCTATCGCCGTGGTGGTGATGGTGCTGAGGTTACGCAGATTGTCTGAAGCATCCTGGATGGCAATAGCCGTGGATTGCGCCACCGATTGCTGGGCTTTGGCAAAGGCTTGGTTATCAGACATGGCGGCAGCCCCGGGTTATGGAGATAGGGAAGAGTCCGGACACGGCTAGCTGCCTCCCTGTGCCAGGATTAATGCGCAGGAGGAGGAAACAGAAGCATTGGTTACGGTTTGCATGCTTTGCTGTATTGTGATGGCGTTTTGCATCAACAAGCCCACGGTATCGGCCATGCTGGCTTCGCTGAGCTGGCTGATGATTTCATTGACCTCTTGCATGTCCTGTTCAGGCATCATAATCCCTTAGTTTTTATTGTTGTTTTGTTGTTTGTTAAAGAAAACAGATACCCGGTATTTGGGTACCTGTTTATTTTACGCTAACTCAATAGCCTTAATCTTTCTCGATAACACCTTCAGCGGCGCGACCGAGCACGGCACTGCCGATGGCGGTCAGGGAATTAATGCTCTGAACCGTTGCCGATTGCATGGTAATGCCGGCCTGTTGCTGGGCCGAAGTGGCGTTAAGGCTGGCATTGGAAATCGCCAGTCCCATGCTGGTGTATAAGTTGCCCATTGCCATGGCCGGGGCCTCGGCGACAACCTTGGTATTAACCTGGGTTAGTGAATCGGTAATTTGCTCGTTTACGGTAGTAGCCATATGGTCTTCCTTTTGTTGTGGTTGAACTTTATCTTTGTCTTAAACACCGGTGTTAACCTGTGCCCTGGTTGATGTTTTCCATTTGCTGATTAATCGCCGCCATAGACTTCTCCAGCTGTTCCTGGACATTGGCCATCAATTCTTCCACCTGGGTATTGATCTCGGTGGCCTGTTCAAAAGGCTTGAAGGCATCCATGGTTTTTTGGGTGGCATCGATCAGTTCCTGGGTTTTTTCCTGTTGCTGCTCGGTAAAGGCCACTATCTTGCTCAGTGGATCGTCACTATCGGCTGACGAAGAAGTTTCGCTGGTCATTGCTGTTCTCCGTTGGCATTGTCAGTGCTTTGCGCCTCCTGCGCCGGTTTTTCCTCGTTGTTTTTGCCTTTTAGAAAGTTAAAGACGTTAAGCCGTCTTCTTTTTTTTTCCGGGGCGGTCTGTTCATCGTCTGATGCTGCTTCGGCATCTGCCTCCGGCTCCTGCTTTTTCGCGGCTACCGGGGTAGCAACTTGCAGCAGGCGTGCACAGGCATTGGTGATCGAAGCCGATGTCGTCATTTGCGAGCTTTGCTGGTTGGTTATGGCATTGTGCATCGACAAACCTAAGGTTTCGGCAAAGGTTGTTTCCACCAGCCCGGTGGGCTGGGCAGAAAAAGATGGTGCAGACGACTGGGGTCTTTTCTCTTCAGGCTCTGCGGTGTTGCTTGCGGTATCACTCATATTTTGCTCCTCCATGTGTGTTTCCTCAACGAGCAGCCAAAGCGGGTCGTCACCGGAATAATTGATGCCCAGAATAAGGAATAGCGGGGCAAATTAATCGGCGGATTTACTGCCAAACTAAGGCAAATCTATGGAGTGAAAAAGTAAACTGTCGGCGCTTTTCCGGTATTTTTACGTTTTTTCCCCGATTGTTGGTTAAATATATGGTTTGAAAATGCTTTTATGGGGTAATGACCAGGTTGCAAGCCGGGAAAAACGGGCTGGGGCAGTGTGAATTTAGCTTGGTATTTTGTGATGCCTGGCGGCAAAACAAGCGGGGAAAAGCAGCCGGTATTTCAGTCATGGTTTCACCCGGGAAAAGCTGTCAGCGGCGCTAATGGCCTGCCGACCGGGGAGTTTATGACTGAAATCTTGAAACCTGTCTGTCCGGCATATTGCCTGTTGCTGGTAACGCCGGCTTATTCGCTCTCATATAAAACGGTTGCAATTTTCTCCCCCACAGTACTGAAGTTTTCTGCTCCGCGGGTCACGACACTTTGCGCTTCCTTAATGATATTGCAAAACTTATCATCCCCGGTTTCGATATACTGTGACAGGGCAACACCTATGGCTGTGGTGCTTAAGGTATTGAGGTTGCGCAGGTTATCTGTGGCATCCGACAGGGCCAGCGCAGTAGACTGGGCGATGGACTGTTGCGCATTTTCAATCGCCGTTTGTGCCGGCTCAGGTATAGTATTTGTGTTGCTCATATTGATCCCACCAAACTGGTTGTTTACGTTAAAAGCTGATTGTTATTGTCTGTTATAAGGAGAAGCCTTTATTTGCCGGTAAAGGCGAAATAAAGGCTTGGTTGGGAAAACTTCCCGTCTACTTAGGCATCTTTTTCGATGATACCTTCGGCGCTGCGGCCGATCACTGAGCTGCCGATAGACATCAGGGAGTTAACGCCCTGTACAGTCGCTGCCTGCATAGTGATTTGCGCTTGTTGCTGGGCAGCTGTGGCGTTGTGGGCAGAGTTGCCTAATGCCTGGCTGGTAGACAGCAGCAGGTTGCCTGTTGCCATTGCCGGCGTTTCGCCAACAACTTTAGTGTTAACCTGAGTAACTGAGTCTGTGATTTGTTCATTAACTGGCATAATATTTCCTTTACTATTTTAGATTGAAGTGTTGGGCAAGCAGGGCTTGCCCGTCAGACCAGGTCTAGCCTTAGTCTTTTTCGATAATGCCTTCAGCACTACGGCCGATAACTGAGCCGCCGATAGACATTAATGAGTTAACACCTTGCACTGTTGCTGCCTGCATGGTGATTTGTGCCTGCTGCTGCGCTGCTGTGGCATTGTGCGCCGCATTACCTAATGCCTGGCTGGTAGACATTAGTAAGTTACCCATGGCCATCGCCGGAGTTTCACCTACAACTTTGGTGTTTACTTGTGTGACTGAGTCGGTAACCTGTTCATTTACTGGCATAATTTTTCCTTATTTTATCGTTGGTTGATTAGTTATATTTTCAGGGTATTCAGGGAACGAGTCGGGCATTAACCTTTCTCGATAATGCCTTCAGCACTGCGACCGACAACTGAGCCGCCGATAGACATTAATGAGTTAACACCTTGTACCGTAGCGGCCTGCATGGTGATTTGCGCTTGTTGCTGTGCAGCGGTGGCGTTATGAGCGGCATTGCCCAGCGCCTGGCTGGTAGCCATTAGCAGGTTACCCATGGCCATGGCCGGAGTTTCGCCGACAACTTTAGTGTTTACCTGAGTGACTGAATCAGTAATTTGCTCGTTAACTGGCATAATGTTTTCCTTGTTTTAACATCAAAGTAATTTGATTTTTTGCTATGAAATGCTCATCGCCGGGCGATGAATCTTTTGCCGACAAAAGCCGTGGCAGGTTGGCTAAAAAACCTGGCGACGACCTTTGTCAGCGAAAGTCGGTTAGCCTTTTTCCAGAATCTCTTCTGAACCACGACCGACAACGGCGCTGCCGGTTGCCAATAAGGAGTTCACTCCCTGAACGGTGGCGGCTTGCATGACGATCTGACCTTGCTGGTTAGCGCCGGTGGCATTAAGCGCGGAAGTACCTAATGCTTGTCCGGTAGACATCAGCAGGTTACCTGTGGCCATGGCCGGTGAGTCGCCGACAACCTGGGTATTTACCTGGGTAACTGAGTCCGTGATTTGATCGTTTACTGGCATAATATTCTCCTGTTTATTTACTGTTCGTTCTGGTGTTGCACTGACAACTTGCTGTTATTCAGGGCCTGATACCTGCGCCTTACCCTGCGGGCATCAGCCCGGAATTATTTTTTGGCATAAGCGGCGCCTAATGCCTGTAACATCCCGGCACATACCGATGTGCTGGTATTGATGATCATGTTGTGTTGCTGCTGGGCAAAGGTGGCATTATGGGCAGCGTTGCCCAGTGCCTGGGCCGTTGCCTGCACCAGCATAGATCTTGATATTGCAGGGGCGTATTGACTGACAAGTGCGTTACATACATCGCTTGGTGATTGGTCACTCATATCCTTTTCTCCCCGTGTTTAAGATGGTGAAATGGTATAAGTTTGCTTTGGTGAGATATCGGCTTATCTTACGGATAAATGCTGTAAACCGGCTAAGTTACTTTATTTGCTTAAAAAAGTTCGAATAACCCGGTGCTGACCGGGTTATTTTTATGTTCAGGATGAAGGGTATGTCTTGAGTTCATGCATGAACAGGAAAGACGATAGCTTGGGGGCAAAAGTTAATTTACCGGTGGCCTGGCATGGCTGAGGGCGCTTTTAAATGCCCTTGGGGTGCAGTCGGTAAAACGTTTAAAAGCTTTTTCAAAATGGCTGATATCGCCAAAACCGGATTTTTCGGCAACGTCACTGACCCTGGCCAGGGGGGTGCTGATAAATAATCGCCGGGCTTTTTCTATTTTCAGCTCGGTAATGATTTGCTTATAGCTGTTGTTGAGCTGGCTTTTAAACAAGGCGCACAGGTGGGAAGCGCTGATGCCCAGCTGGTCCGCCAGCTGCTGCAAGCTCACTTGCGAACAATAATTCTCGGCGATATAACACAGGGCTTGCTGCAGGGCCGGGTGCAAATCATCAAAAGCCTGGTGGTTTTTATTGATGATTTGGGTGATTAAGTCGGGGATGAACGGTGATTTTGCTCCCGGCCCTGAGCCGGCTTTATTTGCTGCGGGCACCGTTTTGCTTGTGGCCTTGTCTGGTGCTGGCCTCATCTCCGGCGCACTGTGATGCAGATCTGTTAACTGTATCGGGTTAGAGCCAGCCAAGGTTAATAAGCGGATAAGCACACGTTCGAGTTGTTGATAATTGCCCGGCCAGTGATAGCGGCAAAAGGCTTCTTTGACGTGCTCACTTAAGCTTTGCTCCGGATACAGGCGATGGCGGTTCATTAACTTTTCTACGATTTCGGGAATATCCTGTTTTCTTTCATTTAAAGGGGCAAGCTGGATATTCAGGTAGTTAAGTTTGAGATAAAGCTGGCGAGAAAACTCCCCCGATATCACCTGGCGTGTCAGTGAACGGGTTGTCGAAATCAGAAACCTGATGTGTTTTTCAGTTTTATCGTTAACGCTTTGTTGTGCCTGTATTAATTGTGTCAGCAGCAACTGTTGCGGCAAGGGGAGTTCATCTATGGCATGGAGAAAGAGGCTGCCGCCGCGTCCCTGTTCGAAGCAGCGGCTGATATTTTTTTCAAAGGCGCTCAGGCAGGGGGTTGAGCAGTCGATTTCAATAAAAGGCTGGTGCTTTAGCGTGCTGTTGTAGTGGATGGCGCTGGCGACGGAAAGCTTTTCACTGCCGAACTCTCCGCGGATGATCACCGGACAGCGTGTGCTGGCGGCAATTTCAATAAAAGCGTCCAGTTTCAGGGTGTGATCGCTGTAAGGGGTGATATTAACGGTTTTTCCCAAATAATGATTGGATAAGGTTGTTGCCTGGTAACGTTTAATGATCAATGCCAGTTTTTTGGTGACGCAGTTGAATTTTTGCAGCTCACTCCGGGATAACGTTTGCGGTTGCACCAGGTGAAGCATGCCTATGCTGGTGTTGTGATAAATAATCGGGAAGCTGGCATAGACGGGGCGGCTTTTCCGGGAAGACGGCGGTAATACCCGGGTTTTTTGTGCAAGCATGCCGCAGGTATAAACCTCAACCCTGGCGCCGGTGATCTTGTTGGCAGCTAAGGTGGCATTGATATTCATTGTAAGCAGATCCGGTATTTGGCACGGAGTTTTTGGGGGCTGTTGCATTACTTTAGGCTCCTTGTATTTCTGGTTTTGGCCTTGAGTCCTTTTGTGGTGAAGGTTTGCAGCGAGGGGCTGGTGATTGCCTGACTCCCGGGACTTGTTATTGTTGTTTTTTGGGAATTTCGGCTTAATCCGGGCTGAGGTATTTTCCAGAGGTGCGAATGCTGTTGGCCGGAAAATGCCGTCAGTTGATGATGTTACGGATAATGATAGGCTTTAAGAAGCTTAGTGGTTTGTTGTCTGAAAGAGCAGCTGTCGAAGCGGCAGGGATTGCTTGTTTGCAGCAGTAGGTCTGGCTGTTCAATAAGCCCTTGCGCAAAATCTTCACCGGGTCGGTATAAAAATGGCAAGGGCTTTTTCTGCTTGCTGTTGTCAGTGGATAAAGGTTTGATGATTGAATAAAGCATGTATATCTCGACTTTGTTGCTATCGATAAAGCAAGAATGCGCTTTCATGGTATTTTTACTAGTAAATAACGGACCAGGTTTAGCACAAAAACGACGGCGGGCAGGAGAGAATGTTATTAACTGTTAACAGATGTTCTTTTTCATGTCGGGGGCTTGTGCTTGTTGGAAAAATGCTTTAGTCCATTTCTGCCTGAGTCGGTTGTTATCGCGGGGCGTCGCCGGGGTTGATATTGGGGAGAGCGGTTGGTGCTGTCAGCGCCCCGGCCGTGAGCTGCGGGGCGTGACTGGCCTGCTGGAGTTAAGTATTGCTGTTCTTATATTCTCTTGGTGTCATCTGGGTGTAACGTTTAAATATTTTTTCAAAATGGCTTAAATCGCCAAAGCCGACATCAAGCGAAACATCGGTGATCCTGGCATGCGGGCTGCTGATAAAGATCTGCTTGGCCCGCTCGATTCTCAGCTCAGACACTATCTGTTTGAAACTTTGCTTTAAGTAGAACTTAAACAAATAAGATAAGTGGGAAGGACTGATAAAGGCATTTTGCGCCAGCTCGGGCAGGGAGATGCTGTTACAGTAGTTTTCTGCCAGGTATTTCAGGGCTTTTTGCAAACCGGTATGCAAGCGGGAAAACTGCTGATAGTCTTTATTGAGCAGGCAGGGGATCAGCTCAAACGGCAGGGTATCTGCGCTGCTTTTGGCGGTTAATGCTTGCGAAACCCGGCTGGTCAACAGTTCCGGGGCATGTTTTTCCAGCTCGCTGCGGTTGATCGGGTTGGCGGAGCTTAAGGTCATTAACCGGGCGACGACCCGTTCGAGCTCGGCATGGTTGCCCGGCCAGTGGTATTCCGAGAGGATTTTTTTTACTTCATCGCAAAAACCCTGCTCTTCGAATAATTTATATTTCTCCAGTAATTTCTCCAGGATAAAGGGGATATCTTCCTTACGCTCATTCAGGGAGGGGATACGGATCGCCAGGAAATTGAATTTTTCATGCAAGTGCCGGGAGAATTCGTTATTTTTGATCATTTCTGTCAGATCCCGGGTGGTGGACACCATCAGGCGGACATTGGTGACATTTTTAACTTTAATACCGGATAAGCCGGGCTCTGTGCTGGCGGCCAGCAGCTCGGTTAACAGGTTTTGCTGCGGGAAAGACAGCTCATCGATGCCGTGCAGGAAGATGCTGCCCCCCTGGGCTTTTTCAAAGCTGATGATGAGGTTACGCTGAAATTCTTCTGTGCTCGGGGTAGAGCAGTTGATTTCGATAAAAGGTTTATACCTTAACTGGCTGTTGTAGTGGATGGCGCTGGCGACAGAGAGCTTTTCACTGCCAAATTCGCCGTTGATGATCACCGGATAGGACGTACTGGAGGCTTTTTCAATAAAAGCATCCAGTTTGAGTACGTGCTCGCTGTAGCCGGTTAAGGACAGATCTTTGCCCAGAAAGCGGCTCGATAAGGTCGTTGCCTGATGGCGTTTGATCAACAGGGCCAGTTTTTTGGTGATAAAAGGCAGATGGCTTTCATCATATTCCTGGGGCTGCTGGGATTGGTGCAGGTGCAGATCGCCTATTTTAGTTCTTTGGTAGAGGATCGGATAGGAAATGCCCGGGTTCTTCAGGGTTTGTCGTCCTTGCCCGAAAGTAAAGTCCAGCGGGGTATCCGTTTGGGTATGTAACTCTGTTTTATATAATTGAATTGCCGCATCTTTAAAATTTGCATTACTCAAAGTGGAGTTAATTTGTTGCATTAGAGGATGTTGGTTGGCGCAAGTATTTCTTGTTGAAGAAAATTCTAAAAAGTCAGGCATGAGTAAGGTTCCATTTATTACTACAATTAAATTGACGTCGAACAGAAGCAGATGGGTAACTTGGCGCCGGGATTAGCCGGGAGTTGACTGAATACTGCAAATAGACAGGTTGAGTTTGATGTCACCTTGTTTATTGTTTTAGTTGTTCACTATAAGTTATACATCTACTGCAATTCGGCACTGCAAAAACTAATGTCTAAATTAATTGATAACCAAGGGCATTAATCGGTCTAATGTATGGTTAAATCAGGCATTATTATGGGAGTCATTTTCTATGATGCCGGTTTCGTTCATTTGCATCTTTTAGCCATGTAAGCCTGTTGTTTATCACTCATTTTTTTTTACTGCTTTTCCATTAATGGTGAGGGCTTAATTAATTAAGTTTGCCTCCTTTTTAGTCTGTATTGTTGAGGAAAAATTCATTTTATTATTGCCTGGCTGAACCGGGAGTGCCCCTCGGGGACTTTATTTCGCTTGTTTGTAGGTGCTAACTTTCCGTAAATCAGAGGGATAACCGTGATAAATCCGGGGGGTTAAATTATCTCCCGTCACCTTGTGTTCAAACACAAGGAAAGCGTTTCCAGGCGATAGCATCACACTACCTTATTTAGTGCTTTGGGGGTATTACCATTTATTACTTTGGGCTTATTTTACCAATGCAAGTGTAAGGGATTTATTGGGAGGAAATAAGGAGATGAATGGCATCATGAAAAGTTTTCATTTTGCCATCAGCAAAAACGGCTTAAATCATTAAGCCGTTATTTTTTCGATAGGGCTTAGTCCTTATTGCTGGGCCAAGAGTGCCATCCGGCTTTGATCCATCAGGCGCAGGTTTTCCACCTTGTAGGGGGCTTTAACGCCGGCATCCGCCAGGATAGTTGTATCAAAGTTGAGCGCGACTTTATGGCTGCCGGGCTCGAGGTAATAGGCGGAGCGGCTTAACATTACCCGGGTGAGTTGTCCGCGGCTGTCGGTACCGGAAACCAGGGCGCTGACTTCGTAGCGGCCTTCACTGGCAACTTCTAAGGCGACCAGGGCCTGATCGTTAAGCACCTCAACTGCACCTGTCAGCTGTGCGGTTTGCCTGGCCACGGCAAAAGCAACTTTACCGTTGCGTTTTATCCGGGTGCCGTTATCGGTTGCCTGGGAGCTCAGGTGCAATTCATATAACTTTCCTAACGGCGCCGTTTCGAGTCCCTGCGGTACTTCCACCCGGTACTGACCGTCTTTTACCGCCAAGTTAACCGGCTGCTTTTCACCGGAAGGCAGTTTAATGAAGGCCTGATGAGAGCTGTCGGCTAATACCTGGTCATCGCGGTAGATACCGGCATTAAAGTGCAGGGTTTCACCGCTTAGGTAACTTTGCTTGGGCAGGGCCACTTGCAGTTTATGGGCCGAGCCTTTTTCTTTGACATTGATGATATAACGCTGGTTATTATCCAGGGCCTGGGTCACTCTGAGGTTAAACTTGCCTGCTCCCAGCGTCTTGTTTAATTTTACCGCGCTGGAGTTGGGGAAGATGTTGGCCGTTGCCAGCTGCTCTTGGGTGACCGACTGGCTAAAAGGGCTGCTGAGCTTGTTGTTATCTTTGCTCAGCTCCAGGTGTGCCGGATCTATCGATTGCATGGCGCTATCAATGGCGGTGCTTCTTTTGCCCGATAAACGGATCAGCGCCCCCGGTTGGCTGACGCTCACGGCTATGCCGCGATTGAGCTCTTTGCCGCTGACTTCAAACCAATATTCGTCACTGCTGCTGTTATAGGCCTGCGGCGCCAGTTTCAGCTGGCTGTCGGCGCTGATTCTCTGGCTGTAATGTACTGCTTGTTGTTCTACTTTGTGCTCGGGTAAAGCGATGGTGACTAAGTCTTGTTCCGTTGTTTTTACGCTGTCGCCGATTTTTACTAAGGAAGAAGCACTCAGTTGCCCACAGAGCATGATGCTGGTTGCACTTAACAGACCGATGGTTAATTTAGATAATTTCATTTTTGTCCCTTAGATATCGTTTCTTATTATTTTGTCCAGGCTAAAACAGGTGCGGCGGCTTTGCTGGTGGCTGAGCGGCTCCCTGCCGTCGGTTTTGTCTTTGTCTTTAAACCAGGTGGTGCCGGCGGCGCTTTGGGAAGAACAGTTTAAAAAGCCGTCGGAGCAGGAATCCAGCCAGTTTTGCGTGGTTTCCAGTGCGACCTGGTTTTGGTAACCGCCGCAGTAACTGTCGCTGTCCCAGATGGCCGAGTCGACATCTGAGCCGACCACGGATTTAAAGGTGGATGGCAGGCTCGGGCGTCCGCTGGTGCCGTAAAGCCAGGTATCGTTGTAATAAGCCATCCAGCTTTCCTGTTGCTGTATGACTGCATCCGAGTCGTAGCCCAATAACCAGCCCAGGGTGGACTCAAACACATTGCCTTGTATCGCCGCATCCGCGAGCGGGGTGCCGCCGCTGGAAGGGGCAAGGGCGATGGTTTTACTGACCTTGTTGATGATGCCGGGATAGCGGCTGTCGTAGGTGGGGTTGGATAAAATCCAGCGGGCGACATTGCCGCCGTTGGAGTGGGTGATCAGGACCAGGTCGGTGATATTTTGCTGGCTGATAAAGCTGTTGAGCTGGTCTGCCAGGCAGCCGGCGGCTTTTTCATCCCACATGTATTGGTCAAAGTCACAGTTGATCACTGTGTATTTGCTGGCATCGGCTAAGCCCTTGTTGACAGAATTAACAAAGTCTCCGGTCCAGTAGTCATTGTAGGCGTCGGTCTGGGAGCCTGTGCCGTGGACAAAGGCGAGTCCCTGGGTTGCGTATACCGGACTGGAGGCCAGTAGGCAACCTATGATTGCTCCTGCTGTTTTTTTCAACATTGTCTTCCTCGTTGCATTTTCAATAATTTGTAATTGTTTGTTTTTATATGTTTTATTTTTATATTTGCCACAGGTTTGAGGTCAAACCTCTTACCTGTGGTGCTAGAGATTTTTAGCATTAATAAATGGCAACAACAAGGGAAATCTTGTTTGTTTTTTGATCTGTTGTGGGTTGTTATTTGAGCGTATGTATTAAGTATTCACTCTAATGGCTGGCCAGTTCATCAGTGGCGGAAGGTGAAGAAATTTTATTTTTTGACCCCTTGTTTGATTGCCGGAAAAAAACGGGCTGAATTTTTTTCCTGGCTGATATTTTTCGGATGAAAATTTATACAGGTTTTCGGCCGGTAATTATTGCCGGGGCGGGGGATTATCGGAATTTTCGTAAAACCGTAATTTAAGGTTTTGTTTTAGCTGGTGAAATGGTATTCCTAATAACTAGCAACTATAGTGAAAGTTATCATTAATAGGGACGATTCAGTAGATGAATAATAATACCAATAAGGTGCTAGCAACCATTGGCGTTTGGCTGTTTACCGTTTTTTCAAGCTTTGCCGGTGATGAAAGCCGTGCTGTGAGTCAATTTTCTCAGTGGACAGATACCCCGACAGCCAGTCTATTTTCCTCTGCGTCCGGCAAAAGCCGGCAGCTCAAAGCCGATATTGTCCCGTTAAGGCAATTATTACTGAGCGGGCGGCAAGATATAGTGATCACTTTGCCTTTACCCGACGGTTTGCAAGCGGATTTTCGCTTAACTCCGTCCCGGGTGACGGCGCCCGGCCTGTTGGAAAAATATCCGGCTATCCGTACCTTTAGCGGCTATCAGATTGATAAGCCTGCCAATCATGGCCGCTTTGATATCAGTCCCCGGGGATTTTACGGTATGTTTCGTTATGAGGGGGAGACGGTTTATATCGATCCTCAGGGAAACAATAGCCTGCCGGGAGATGAGCGTTATGTCAGCTATAGCCATAAAAACAGGCAAATACCCGCCGCCGGGCAGATGCCCCGTTTTTCTCCGAAAAAAGAGCCGGGGCAAACAAGTGCAAAACTTGCACTTTTAAACCGTGAAAACCAGATCCTGCAGGCACAAACCCGGATGAGAACCTACCGCCTGGCGATCTCTGCCACCGGTGAATATACCCAGTATCATGGCGGCACCAAGGAATTGGCGCTGGCCGCCCTGGTCACTTTGGTCAACCGCCTGAATGTTGTTTACCAGCGGGATCTGGCGATCTCTCTGGAGTTGGTGGCGGGCAATGACGCCATTATTTACACCGATGCCGCCAGCGATCCATTTGCCAACGACAGTTTCGACGGCGGTTTAAACACCGCGGTGATCGATGAGGCCATCGGCAGTGACAATTATGATATCGGCCATGTGGTTAATACCGATGGCGGCGGCCTGGCCGGTTACGGCGTGGTGTGTAACGGTTCGCGTAAAGGCGACGGCATTACCGGCAGTCCTTCCCCCGAGGGAGATGCCTTTTATATTGATTTTGTCGCCCATGAAATCGGTCATCAGTTCAGGGCGGATCATACCTTTAACGGCCTGGCCGGTTCCTGTGATGATAACCGTGAAGCCGATGCCGCCTATGAGCCCGGCAGTGCCTCTACCATTATGGGTTATGCCGGTATTTGCACTAACCAGAATCTGCAATCTAACTCAGATGCCTATTTTCATACCCATTCTATCAGCCAGATCTCTGCCTTTATCACTTCCGGGGTTGGCAGCAACTGCGGTACTGATGAAGTGCTGACCAATAATGATCCGGTTGCCGATGCCGGAGCGGATTACAGCATACCGGCGCAAACCCCTTTCATCCTTAAAGGCAGTGCCAGTGATGAGGATAGTGGTGACAGCCTGAGTTACAGCTGGGAGCAATATGATCTCGGCTCTGCCAGCAGCAATGTTAATCAGATGGTGGATGACGGGCAAAGGCCGTTGTTTCGGGCCTGGTCGCCGGTTTCGGACAGCAGCCGCACTTTTCCGCGGTTAACGGATGTCCTCGACGGTGAAACCACGATAGGTGAAACTTATGCCACTACCAGTCGGGAGCTGAATTTTCGCCTGGTGGTACGCGACGATAACGGCGGGGTATCCACCGACAGCATGACGGTCAATGTTATTGATACTTCAGAGGCTTTTGCTGTGACCGAACCGGGTGCCTCAAGTCAGTGGACCACGAGTATCCAGCAGGTGAGCTGGGATCCGGCATCGACTTCGCAGGCACCTATTAGTTGTGATGTCGTCAACATTGATTTGTCGGTTGACGGCGGGACAAGTTTCTTCACCACCTTACTGGAAAATACCGCCAATGACGGCAGCGCGGAAGTGGTCGTGCCCAACCTTAACTCAAGCCAGGGGCGGGTAAGGGTTTCTTGTGTTGATAATATCTTTTTTGCTATCAGCGCGG
Source organism: Thalassomonas sp. RHCl1 (assembly GCF_947387555.1). Taxonomy (GTDB): domain Bacteria; phylum Pseudomonadota; class Gammaproteobacteria; order Enterobacterales; family Alteromonadaceae; genus Thalassomonas. The sequence continues at coordinate 117,978 of NZ_CANDNZ010000010.1, read as the reverse complement.
GGGATTTTAGTCTGGAGATCAGCGACAGCGTAGAAGAGCTGATCATTGTCGGACAAGAGGTTTTGAATATTATTGAAGACGGCAACATTACTTTGACGACAGCGCATTTTACCTATGGCGGACTCAGTGCCGACAGTATCCGGGTGCTGGAAGGAGAAAATTATAGTGTTGAAGGAAACAAGGTGTTGCCCGATGCCGACTATAGCGGCGAACTCAGTGTCGGTGTGATCGCTTCGAGGGGTAATATCGACAGCGAAACATTTACTGCAACCATCTCGGTCACTGAGGTCAATGATGCCCCCGAGGGCAATGATGACAGTTATACCGTCAACGAAGACAGCAGCGCCAATGCACTGGATGTGCTCGCCAATGACAAAGATAGCGACAGCGGCGACAGCTTGTCCCTTGATAGTTTTGTTTACAGTGGCAGCGGCTCGGTCAGCATTGTAGATAATAAATTGAGTTATTCGCCCGTTGCTGATTTTACCGGCACTGATAGCTTAACTTATACCTTGAGTGACTCGGCAGGAGCCCAGGCCTCGGCAAATGTCACCATAAGTGTCAGTGCGGCCAGTAGCGGCGGTGGCGGCTCTTCGGGAGGGGCTGCTGCCTGGTTATTGTTTTTACTTGCTTTACTAAATCTCAGGAGCTTGAGAGCGGGGGCTGAATGAAATCGTTGATAGTGATTCTTTTCGTTGGATTGTTATCCGGGTGCAGCAAAAGTAATGTGGCGGGGCCGGTGGAAAAAGCACAAAGTAACGTGGCGCAGGCGATAGAACAGGCGCTGAAAAATCAGGATTTTCGCTTATATGCCAGTACCGGACGTAGCCTGGTATTACCGGGGATCAGCGGCGCCGGGCGAAAAAAAGCGCTGGCATTGTGCGGCCATAAACCGATGAAGGGCACGGGGGATGTGATCAAGCAGGAAAAGCAAAGGGGGGAGATGAAAAAAAAGTTTGCCTTTATGGCGGAATATAACCGCAGGATGCTGGAGATCTGTCAGCAAAAAAAGGGCAAGGCATAGAATAATAAAAACAATTTTCTCAAGTTTATTGCCGGAATTGTCGATAGATAAGAAGCAGCATCAGTTATCTAAATTGTTATTTAATAATTAATGCTATGTTATAGGAAATGATTGCTTGGATAAAATTGTTGTTATTGTTGGAAAATTTGCAGGTTTTAGTGTTGTTGTATCGTAAAATAAAATATAACTTGGCTAAGTCACTAATTATTATGGCCTTAAGTTAGCCTGTTAATCAGGGAACGAATTAAACAACTTTTTTATTACCTACCTTTGAGGATTTTTGATGAAATATTTACCGTTATTTTTATGCTTGTTTGTGGGGGCCAATGCCCAGGCTAAGACCAACTGGTCAGATTTTAGCTTAACTTATTTGAATGGCAGTAATTATGAGTTAGGGGATGAACATAGAAAGGTATATACCTTTGAACATGTTGCCGGCACCACCTGGGGCGACAGCTTTTTGTTTGTTGACCGCCTGGAATCCGATAACGGTGATAATGAAACCTATGCCGAGTGGCAGCCCCGTTATAAGCTTACTGATCTGGATAACGGTGTGGTCACCAGCCTTTACCTTGCCGGTATGGTGGAAATGGACTCGGTTTCCCCCAAAGGAGGAGAGGGTTTTAGTTTTACCAACTACCTGGCGGGGTTTGGCTCAGACATCAAAATTCCCGGCTTTGATTTTTTCCAGGCCAATGTTTACCACAGAGAAAATGAATTAGGCGACGATAACTATCAAACCACCCTGGTGTGGGGCTTGCCGCTGGGGGCGCTTTATTTTGACGGTTTTATTGATTATGCCTCAAGCAATGATGAACTTGCCACCAGCTTTAATATGACGTCCCAGTTAAAATATGACGTTGCGCCACAGCTTGGCCTGACATCAAAACTTTATTTCGGGGTCGAGTACGTGTACTGGAACAATAAATTTGGTGTCCAGGGCGTTGATGAAAGAAATGTTAACTTACTGGTTAAATATCACTTCTAAGATCAGTTCTGCTACCTGTTAGTTGTAGCCATGATTGCCGACAGGATCGGCAATCATCATTATGCTGTTAGGGATGTAAGGAAAACTGTCATGCTCCAATTAAATATTCGCCGTAAAGTTGTATTAACCACTTTAATTTTCATGGTGCTGGCAATCCTTTTTGTCAGTGTTTTTGCGCTCAGATCCAGCCATTCGATTATTCTTGAAGGGACTTTGGAGCGTGAATTACCTGCCGCGCTGGGGGAAGTTGCCAACAAACTCGATGCCCAGTTGCTATTGCCGATCACGGTATCACAGGTCATGGCCACTAACAGTGATTACCAGCAATTTATCCGCAGCGGCGAAAATGAAGCCGAACATGGCAAAGTCGCCGATTATCTGACCCAGATTAAGAATGAATTTAATTCCATTACCGCTTTTTATGTCTCCGCCAGAACCGGGCAGTATTTTACCCCGGACGGTTTATTTAAAACCCTGTCAAAAGATAGCGATAAAGATCAGTGGTTTTACGGCTTTATGCGCAGCGGACAGCAATATGAACTCAGTCTGGATATTGATGAAGCGACCCAGATCCCGACCTTGTTTATTAATTACCTGATGAAGGTCGACGGCAGTCCCAGCGCCGTTGCCGGGGTTGGTTTGTCGTTGGAAAATATGTCCCAGAGTATCCGCCAGTACCGTATCGGCGAACAGGGACTGATCTTTTTAGCCGATGAAAAAGGGGTGATTAAACTCCATCCCAATACCAAGTATATCGGTAAAAATATCACCAGTTTAGGGGTGGAAGATGCCGGTGCTTTATTGACTAAAACGGATTTTGCCGCCACCGAATATGAAAATAATGGCGTCGAGATGTTGGTGGCCAGCCGTTATATTCCCGCCATCGGCTGGCACCTGATTGCCGAGGTGCCTACCGAAGAAGTGTTCGGTGCCCTGGATGAAGTGACCTGGTCCCTGGTCGTGATGGGGCTGGTGATCGCGGTGATTTCCGTGGTGATCAGCGCCGGGGTTATTCACCGTTTGATTGCGCCGTTTGGCCAGCTGGCTGAAATGCTGGAGCAAATAGGCAAAGGCGGCGGCGATTTAACCCAGCGCCTGGATGACAGCCGCCATGATGAAGCCGGGCGTATGGCCAAAGGTTATAACCAGTTTGTGACCTATTTAGCCGAGTTGTTGCAGCGGGTTTCAAGTACAGGCAACGAACTTTATAGTGCTATTGAGCGTATCGATAACCAGGCAAAAACCATGGAGTCGGATATTGTCGAGCAGGTGGGGAAAATCGAACAAATTGCTACCGCCATGCATGAAATGGGCATGACCGCAGAAGAGATTGCCGCCAGTGCCAATAATGCCGCGGAAAATGCCCAGACTGCCGATAGCGCGGTGCAGCAGGGCAGCGATTCGGTGCAGCAGACTATTTCCAGTGTTACCGAGATGAGTGAGCAGTTACAAAATACCAGCGCCACCATCAGCCAGCTGGCGGAAGATGCCAACTCTATCGATACCGTGCTGGAAGTGATCCGCAGCGTATCCGAGCAAACTAACCTATTGGCGTTAAATGCCGCCATCGAAGCGGCCCGTGCCGGCGAGCAGGGGCGGGGTTTTGCCGTGGTGGCGGATGAGGTCAGAACCCTGGCGTCACGCAGCCACCAGTCTACCGAAGAAATCCGCACCATTATCGAGAAGCTGCAGACAAAAACCCGTGAGGTGGTCAATGCCATTGCCCAAAGTACCGAGCTTAGCGGCAACAGCCAGCAGGAAGCCAGTTATTCCGGTGATCATATTCACAGCATAGCGGACAACATTACCGTGATGAATGATATGAACCTGCAGATAGCGACGGCAACCGGAGAGCAGTCTAAGGTGGTGGGGGAAATTAATCCCCATGTTACCGCGATTGCCGATATTTCCCGGGAAAACAGTGAGGTGGTTAAGCAAACCTCCGATGATTGCGGCAATCTCAGGGATATGGCGCTGCAGTTAAACGAGCTGGTGTCGCGTTTTAAGTTTTAAGTTTATTACTCTTTAAGCAAGCCCTGGCAGTGTTTCAGCTATTTGGGCTTGCTCTTGCCAATCCTGCCTTTCCCCTTATTTTTCCTTGATTGCATCCTGTTTCGTTCATTGATTTATATTTAGACATATTTTGTAAAATAAATGTAATTGATAAAGCTGCCTTTCCCGGCCAGATATCGGGTATACTCCGGATTATTGTCACGAATTCCAGCTTATAACAACAAGGAGAAAAGAAAATGCGTATGGAAAAACTAGCATTACTGTTATCGGTTTTTTTAACGGGTAACGCTTTGGCGGCAAACTTATCCGAGTTTGCCACGCAGCGCCTGGCGGCGATGAATTTGCAGGTAGAAGAAGTCAGTGAGTCTACCATTCCCGGTTTTATGCAGGTTGTCACCGGGCAAGGGCTGTTTTATGTCTCCAATGACGGCAAACAGTTGCTGCAGGGGAATTTGTTCAATATCGAATCTGACAGACCGGTTAATTTAACCGAGCAGAAGTTATCCCAGCTCAGGGTCGCCGGTATCAATAAGCTTGAGTCCGGCTTAGTGACTTTCCCGGCAAAAGATGAAAAGTACCGTATTTCTGTTTTCACCGATACCAGCTGTGGTTATTGCGGTAAATTGCATCAGGAGATGCAAGGGTATAATGACCTCGGCATCACTGTGCAATATCTTGCTTTTCCAAGGGGCGGTCAGCGCTCACCGGCTTTTCAGGATTTAGCCAGTGTCTGGTGCGCCAAAGATCAGCAGTCGGCGATGACGGCGATGCAGGCGGGGGGCAGCAAAGCCGAGCAGCAACCTTTGTGTCAGGCGCCGATAGAAGAGCATTATCAGTTTGGCGTACGCTCCGGTGTTGACAGTACGCCGACGATCGTACTGGAAAACGGCATGTTATTACCCGGCTACCGCAACCCCGAAGATTTACTGGCCTTGCTGAAAAGAGCTGAAATCGCACAGTTGGCTGAAAAAGGCTAATCCTTTGGCTTAACTGCCGGACGGGGTGTTTCTGTGTCCTGTCGTTTAAAGCATAATGCTCGGGTATCCTGAAATTATGCTTTAACACTCTCTTCCCGAATATTTTGTCTCGCGGGCAAACTATGGTGAGCAAGCTAAGGCTGTTACTTTTGATGTGCCGATGTCGTTAATTGAATGACGCTGTCGATATTCTCGGTATTCCATAAATCGTCACAGTAGTTTTGATGAGAGCTCATTTCTTCGCCCAGTATGACTTTTTCAAGTTTGAGCTTGCCATCATTTTTCAGTCCCTGATGGTACAGGGATAACCTTTTTTCATCGGCCTGGCTCCAGCGCTCGCTAAACCTTGTTTTGGTGAGCATAAGGGTTTGATGGGCTTGTGAGAGGTTATCCAGTTCATAATAAGCGCGTGCTAAATAAATATTTGCCAGGTAACTGTCGGTCACGTTCGCGGCCAGGGAGACGACTTTCTGCCACTGCTCAAGCTTAATGTATTCGTCCAGCAAGGAAACCTGGGCATATCGGATGGATACCGGATAGCCTTGTTGCCGGTAAGTTTTTAGCGCCAACTCTATATGCCCGATGGCTTGTGACGACAACCCGGACTCTGAATAGGCCCAGGCCAATAATAAATGGCTGTCGGCGGTGATTGAACCGGAGCTGATAGCTGCATATTTTTCGATATTGGTTTTAAAGCCTTCGATGGCGCTGGCTAAAAATGCTTTTGCCCGGCTCCCTTCATTGTTGATGCCTTGATCCAACGCCGAAAAAGCATAAAAAAAGTAGCTGCGTTGTGCCCTGTGGGGATCATTGAGGGGATCGAGTAAAGCGATCGCCTGTTCAAGTGCCTGACGGGCCAGCTCTCCCTTATGATATTGAATAAAAAAGTAACCGATATAATTTAAGGTATCGATCAGATCAAGCCGGTTGCCGGTTTCAATAAATAAGGTTTTTGCCTGCTCCAGTGCCTCAAGGCGTTTTTTTACATCGAAGTAGTAGTTTTGGCCGATGGCCAGCAGGGTCAGGGCTTCGCCTCTTTTGTTGCCTAACTCCCGATAATATTTCAGCGCCTGCTCCAGTTTGGGCTGGTTTTGCCTGAGATTAACATCAGGATCTGTTTCCAGGCCGATATTGGTGGGGCTGCCCAGATAATATAAGGCATCCGCTTCGTTTTGCAGCGAGGCAAAAGGACGGCTTAATTCATCCGCCTGACTCAGCAAGGCGTGCCTTTGTTTGTTATCCCCCAATAGTTGGAAGTACTTTGCCTTGCTGCGTATTAACTGGGCTCTTTGATAACGCAGGGATTTATCCTTTGTTAATGCCAGCCCCTGCTTAAGTAACGTCTCGACTTCGTCGAGCCTGTGCTGTTGTATCAATAATTTTGCCAGGCCTAGATAGACGCTGCTGCCAAGAAAGGCATCTTGTGATAATGCCGGGACCGCAAGTAATTGCCGGTAATAGGCTTGCGCTTGCTCAAACTCTGCCAGCAGGGACAGGGTATCGGCCAGCTTAACGGTGGCGGCGAGATTGCCGGGTTCATTGAGCAAGGCTGCTTCAAAGTAACGTTTGGCTAATGTGGCGCCTTTCGTCTGCAGCGCCTGTGTGCCCTTGGCATAATCCTGCTGTGCGTCTTTGTTTTTAAAAAGCGCCAATGCCGCCTTGCCATCGGGAGATTGGCTTGTGCTTAAATGCTGTGCCACCTGGCTGATCAAGGAAGGTAAAGAGGAGGGCAGGTTAGGGAAACGGATGCTGCCGCTGGCAAAAACCCCTTTAAGATCATGGATACGATAATTGAAACGTAGGGCTTTACCGTCTTTATTAATGGTGGCGGCAATGGCATATTTGGCATTGATGCTACCGAGCAAGCCTGAAATCTGTTCGCTGTCGCTTAAGCGTTTATCCAGTTGGCGTATCGCCATTGCCCCCTGCAAGTGGTAGCTGGGAATTACCTGTAGCGGGATAAATTTTCTTAACCCCTGGGCGAACATGTCGGAATAGCCCAGTTCCAGCCATTGCAGCTTGCTGTCGCCGGTGTCGTTGATAAAAGGTAATACCGCGACTTCGGCCTTGCTGGCTGCTAAAGGCGCTTGCGGGGTATCTTTTACCGGCCAAAAAAAGACAGTGATAAAGAGGGCGAAAGCCAGTGCCAGAAAAGCCGCTGCTTTTATTTTAAGTCCGGGTTTACTTTGCCTCTCAGGCTGCGGGGAAAGGTTTGCTGCTTTTGCGCTTATCGGTTTTTCCGGGGCTTGTTGCTTGTTTTCACTTAGCTCAGGTGAAGTTCCACTTAGTTCTGGTTTCTCTGTTATCGGCGCACTTAACGCGACTTGGGGATAAATCCACTGATAACCTTTTAAGTGTACGGTGCGGATAAATTTTGGCGACTGGGCGGATTCAGCAAATAATTTGCGTAATTCCCTGATACTTTGCAGCAGGGAATTTTCCCTGAATTCTCCCTGCTGCCAGATGTTTTGTAATAACTCATCTTTGCTGACAACCCGCTCGCGGTTTTCTAATAAATAGAGCAGCACGTCGGCAACTTTTTTTCTTAAATACTGGCTGCCCGATTCCCGGTTGTCTGAGGGATCTTTTTGCCAGCTTAACTCACGGGTATCCGGATTGTAGGTAAAGATAGAAAACTGGTAACTGTGCATGTCTTGCTCTGGCCTGTCAGCTTAACCGGAATGATTGCCGTGATAGATGGCGATATGATACCGCCGGAGCAAGGGAAAAACAGTCTTTTTTTATTTTCCCCCTTTCTGCTGTGATTGTTAATAAAGTCAGTAATAATAAGGGCTACAGCGTTTTTTTAGCTAAATTTCAGGAAAATATAAGGTAAATATCAGCTTGCTGGCATAAGTTTTATCCCGTTTTTCCCCATACTGGCGTCATCTTAAGTCATGAGTTGGTAGCCGTTATGGAAACCTTTATAGAAACAAGCATAGGGGCATATTTAAGCGCCGGGCAGTTCTCCTTTATCAGTCTGGTCATGGTTTATTTTGCCGGTTTACTCACCAGCACCACGCCATGTGTTTATCCTATGATCCCCATAACTGTCGGTGTGTTTTCCCTGGAAACCCGTCATCAAGCAGACAGTAAAACTGGCCGCGGAAAATTTTTCGGCCCTTTGGTTTATGTTGCCGGGCTGGCGCTGGTATATGGCAGCCTGGGTATTTTTGCGGCGGCCACAGGCAAAATGTTTGGTGAAATATCGACTTCTCCGCTGGGTTATATTCTGATAGCCAACCTCTGCTTTATTTTTGCCTTGTCGATGATGGGCTATCTGAAAATCCCCCAGTGGCATCCGGGGCAGCAGTGGCTGAGAAAACTGACTAACCCTTACCTGAGATTATTTTTTATCGGTGCGGCTTCCGGCTTAGTAGCGGCTCCCTGCACAGCACCGGTATTGGGCATGTTGCTTATGTATATCGCGACAACGGGTGACCTGGTTTATGGCGGCGTGCTGATGGTGATCTTTGCCTACGGTTTGGGCTCATTATTACTGCTGTTCGCCTTTTCTTCGCAATGGTTCTCCCGTTTACCCAAGTCCGGGCGCTGGCTCAATATCAGCAAGGTTTTTATGGCCTTGTTGATGGTTTTAACCGGGGAGTATTTTCTGACCGAAGCCGGAAAACTACTGTTTTGACTTTTATATACAGGACGTATGGTATTCCGCGGTGACAGGAGGTCAAAGAGCGGTAGAAATTACAGGACGTATGGTATTCCGCGGTGACAGGAGGTCAAAGAGCGGTAGAAATTACAGGACGTATGGTATTCCGCGGTGACAGGAGGCCAAAGAGCGGTAGAAAATACAGGACGTATGGTATTCCGCGGTGACAGGAGGTCAAAGAGCGGTAGAAATTACAGGACGTATGGTATTCCGCGGTGACAGGAGGTCAAAGAGCGGTAGAAATTACAGGACGTATGGTATTCCGCGGTGACAGGAGGCCAAAGCGCGGTGGAAACAACTTATTTTAACTTTATCGAAACCAAGGAAAAAGTAATGAAAGATGACCTTTTAAGCCAAATAAAAAACCTCCCCCGGGCTGTACGAAAAAAAGGGAGATTAGTGCTGAGTTCGGTGCTGCTGATATCAAGTTTCAGTTATACGGCAGCAGCCGGGCAAGGGCTGGCGGGTCAACAAGCCCCGGACTTTGCCCTGACAACACTGGCGGGGAAGTCGCTGGTATTGGAGCAGTCGCTTACTAAACCCGTTTATCTTAAGTTTTGGGCAACCTGGTGCAGTTATTGTGAAGAAGAAATGCCGCACCTGCAGCAGGTACATGACTTGTATGGCGAGCAGCTTGATGTGGTGGCGGTGAATGTCGGCATGAACGACTCCATTGCCAGGGTAAATAAGTTTATGGAAAAGCGTCGCTTGTCGGTACCCGTTAGCTTTGATGCGGTGGGGGAGCTGGTAGAAAAATTTCATGTCACCGGTACGCCGCAGCATATCCTGATCGATAAAACCGGGAAAATTATCCATAGGTCGGCGCTGATCACCGATGATTTACAGCAAAAAATACTAAACGCAATCAAAGATTAACCGGAAGCAATCAGGAGAGAATGATGTTTTTTAAAATGGTTTTACCCGTGTTTACCTTTAGCCTGGCGGCTGCTGTTGCCGCCGCTGAACTTGAAAGCGGCAGTCGGGCCCCGGTTTTATACAGTGAAAATATTAAGGGTGAAGCGGTTAACAGCGAAGAAATCCTAAAAAATAAAGCGCTTTATCTGCTGTTTTTTGATCCTTACCGGCCGCGGGGCATTAGCCGGTCATTGGCCTTATACCAGCAATATAAGGAGCAGATAGAATTTATTGCGCTGGCCCCTGCCATGAACAGCACCCTGGCGACAGTGACAAAAGCGGCAAATGAGCTCGGCATTGATTATCCGGTGGTTTTTGATGAAAACCATCAAATATCCCGTTTATTTCATGCCTGGCACCAGCCGACCCAGGTATTGATAGGACAGGACGGCAAGGTGAAGTTTTACAGCCAAAGCGCCGCCGATATTCAGCCGCAGATGGCAGCCCTGGCCTTTGCCGGACAAGAAGCGGCCATTAAGGAGAAGAGCGAATGAAACATTTAATGATTAAGGTTAAAGCCCCGGCTGGAAAAATGGCGCTGCTGCCCAGGTTTATGCTGCCCAGGGTTATGCTGTTTTGTTTGCTGTTGTTGAGCTTTTCCTTGGCTAAGCCGGTGTATGCCAACAACTTGCATGACCATTTGCGTCGTATATCGGCGTTGGAATTGGCGTCGGCAGTTCATGATAACTCCGGAATCAAAGCGCCCGGCATCCATGGGCAAACTTTAAAGAAAAAAGCGTTTGATTATAGTGGTGGCAGCGATAAGCCGCTGGTGCTGATGTTTGCCGACAGCCTATGTCCGTTGCCGCATTTTCCCAATTGTCAGCAAGAAATCGCCGAGTTTAATCGCCTGGCCCGAAAATATGCCGACAAATTGGATTGGTTACAAGTGGTGAAGGGTTACTATGTTGATGAAGCCCATGTAAAACGTTATATCGAAAGGTTTGCCATTACGGCGCCGAGTATCTGGGATCGGAAAAATAAAATATTTACCGACTATCAGGTCTTTGCAAACCCTTATGTGGTGGTGATAAACCGCCGGGGGGAGATAGTTTTTCGTAAAGACGACTTTAGCGCGGAGCTGGAAAGCCAGCTATTAACTTTGCTGAATTAACCTGGCTTAGTTGATATAACCTGTATCCTTGCGGGGCCGCCAGGGGGAAGCTTTTTCCCTGGCGGCTTTATTTTATCTGGATTAGCTCCTGATCAAGGAGATTAATGCGTTGATAAAAATATCTATATCCGCCTGTTGGACATCAGCATGGGTTACCAGCCTCATGGGATTCGCTGCTGTGATCAGGATGTTTTTGGCTTTTAACTGTTCGGCTAAGACCTTCATTTCTATATCACGACTGACTTTGGCAAATACCATATTGGTTTGAATATGTTCAAGGTTGACTGCAAAGCCTGCGATTTCATTGAGGCGTTTACCTAGATAACGGGCATTTTCATGGTCCAGCGCCAGATTTTTAGGATTTTCTTTCAGGGCTATCTCGGCCGCCGCCGCGAGTATACCTACCTGGCGCATGCCGCCGCCGAGCACTTTACGCCAGCGCCTGGCTTTAGCAATCAGCTCGCTTGAGCCTAACAATAAAGAGCCGATCGGTGCTCCCAGGCCCTTAGAAAGGCAAATGGTCATGGAATCAAAATGTTTTGCTATCTCAATAATATCAACATCTAACGCACTGGCTGCATTGTAAACCCGGGCACCGTCAAGGTGTAACTTTAAGCCATGTTCATTGACAAACTCCCGGGCTCTGGCCAGATAGTCCAGTGGCAGCACCTTACCATTAATGGTGTTTTCCAGACTGAGCAAGGTGGTTTTGGCAAAGTGCGGGTCTATGGGTTTGATTGCCGCGCGCAGCTTGTCGAAAGAGAGGGTACCGTCTTTTTCATTTTCTATCGGTTGCGGCTGGATTGAGCCCAATACCGCAGCGCCACCCCCTTCAAACTTGTAGTTATGGGCCTGTTGCCCGCATAAATACTCGTCTCCCCGCTCGCAGTGCGCCATCAGGCCGAGCAGGTTTGCCTGGGTGCCTGAACTGCAAAAAATTGCTGACGAAAAACCATGCCGCTTAGCCGCCCAGGTTTCAAGGGCATTTACCGTAGGGTCATCGCCATAGACATCATCACCGACATCGGCATTGGCCATTGCCTGGCGCATTTTGGCATCGGGACGGGTTACGGTATCTGAACGAAAATCTATCATAACTTTCCTTTTAGGTTGGCAGAGGGCAAATCAACGGATAACTATATCATTTATCAGAAAAGTTCAGGCAAAGATTTTTGATAAAAAGCTTGTTGTTTATTTTGTGTTAAATAAATGTTTGTTTTTCTTGACTTGGTATCTGGTGCTGGCTATGTTGAAAATTGCAAATAAGGAGCTATCTATTTGTGAATATTAAAGAAAAATAACAGAAGCATAAGGAGATTGAAATGAAATTGAAATTAAATAAAAAGAAGTTAAAAAACCTTTCTCAGGATAAAAAGCGTTTGCCTGCTGAAATGACTCCTCAAGTCGGAGGCGGTTTATCCGGCGAGCCTTGTCTGTTCACTTTTAATTATAAGTGTTATCCCGAATCTGCTCACGTGCTTCACTGCACTTAATTCTTTTTGGCCAGCACCCGGCTGTAAAAACTGTGGTTTGATTTCCAAATAACAGCCCCGCTTTCGGGGCTTTTTACATTCAGGATGTAGGTATGCCGCGGTGTCATGGATGACAAAGAGCGGCGACATTCAGGACGTATGTATGCCGCGGTGTCATGGATGATAAAGAGCGGCGACATTCAGGATGTAGGTATGCCGCGGTGTCATGGATGACAAAGAGCGGCGACGTTCAGGATGTAGGTATGCCGCGGGACAAAGAGCGGCGACACTCTGGATGTATGCCGCGGTGTCATGGACGTCAGGAAAGGGGATTTTTTTCGTTATTGGGATCCGGGCTAAGCTTTTGATAAAATGGGCAGGAAGAAATAAAGCGGATATATAAATTGATTTCAAAAAAAGTAAGAGAGTTTTTTGTCTCCTTAATGGAGGCAAGAGCACAGACAAGCTCAGACATTGGTGCCAGTGCCGTTGGCTACGATCCTGAAACCGAACAATACACCGGGGTTTTTAATCCTGCTGTGGTCAATAAGTTCATTGACGAAGGCGTGCTTGAACTGGTGGCCGACGAAAATGGTTTAACGACGATATTACTCAATAACCGATCTGATTTTTTAAGTGGTTTTGCTTCCGGCGTCAGTGAAGCTAAATTGGGGCGGGATCAGTATTATGCCGACTATAATGCCAACCCTTTTGCTTTTTCCGTCGGTTATGAGCATTTTCTGCAGATAAACAAGAAAAAACGCCCGATACCGGGTTATTTGTGTCATGGTTTTGTTGATGAACAAACCGGTGAAATTCATAAGCAATAGCATTGAATAAGTTAGGAAGAGGATATGTGTGGTCGTTTTAGTGTTATCAATGAGCACTTAAGTGCCCGGGTCAGCGACTTGCTGGGGATCAGTTACAGTACAACTACTAATACCGACCTGTGCCCAAGCCAGTTCATTTCTGCCATTGCCGCCGACGGCAACAGCTATCAGCAGGGAGAGCTGGTATGGGGCATTAAGCCGGACTGGGCTAAACGCCTGCTGATTAATGCCCAGGCTGAAACGGCGGCGCAAAAGACCACCTTTAAACAGGCCTATGCCAATAACCGTTGCCTGGTGCCCATGACCGGCTGGTATGAGTGGCGCACGGATAACCGGTCCAATAAAAAAGAAAAGTTTCTGTTCACTCATGTCCGGGAACAACCGCTGTTTATGGCGGCCTTGTGGTTTGCCGGACAGCCCAATCAATTGGTTACCCTGACAACCAAGCCAAATGATCTCTGTGCTTTATACCATAAACGTATGCCGCTATTGGTTTTACCTGAGCATATCGACTATTGGCTCAGAGGGGCTCCGGCGCAGCTGGAGCCTTTGCTTGGTGCCGTTGATGATCACCTGATTAAGGTTGAAGCGGCATAAAGTATTTGCACTTATTTTGTCGTGATTTCATGTTAACGGTGATAAAAACTCTGCCAGATATTCTGTCTTGAGCCGCTCAATTTCGCCGTTTTCTCTCATGGCTTTGATAATAGAGGTGATTTGAGGGATCAGCGCCTGATGCTTTTTATGCAGATAGTGATATAAGTGTCTTTTGATAAAGGGCGGCTGCAGTAATTTGATGTTTTTAAGTTGTAATTTGTTAATGGCGACCTGGCCTTCCAGGCTTGAGGTGATTGCGATATCGATACGGCCGCCGGCTAACAATAAAAATAATTGCCTATTGCTAGCCACTAACTGGCGTTTCATTTCCCGGGTATATTGCTCGGCAAATTTAGTCCCCCGGCGTAAGCCGATAATATAGGTGGATAAACCGTTTTTTTCATCCGGTGCCAGGGTGCCTGAGCGGATAAACATGCTGCCTTCTAAGATATTAATCGGCACCGGGATCATACGTAAATTAGTATATTCCCCGCTGATGCCGGCGATCCTGTTTACTTCACCGTCGAGCTGACCGCTATTGGCGCTGATAAGAGATCTGGCGGCAGGCTGTTGCAGTACCCGGGTTTGGATACCTAAACGCCGGTATGCCCGATTGAGTATGCGGGCAGAAAGTTCTGCAAGGGGATCGTCCGGGGATGAAAAAATCAAGGTTGCCGGCTGGGGGCGATCTGTTATTTGCCGGGCAAACACGATATCGGCGGTGAGTAAATTCAGCAGCAAACAGCACAGTAAAGGTTTGATCATAAGAGAAATTTAGTTACCGCCTGATTTCTATTGAAATTCATGCTCTGCCTGTTATCTTAGCCCAACAAGATTATATACATAAAGGGATTTTATGTTTGTTGAATTTCGTTTGCCGATTTTTCCTGCCTAAATTGCCCCTGGTGAATCCCATAATCATGGATCTAATGTGCTGTTAATTTTGTTTTAGCTTGTTCGGCCACTTTTTAGCTGTGGCCAAATGAATAAAGGATTATTTATCTGCCCGCTTGTGTTACCCGGGCGGAGACCATTTGGAGGTTGTATATGAGAACAAATCGAATCGAGTCTATTGATATCTTGCGTGGGGTGGTCATGTTGTTGATGGCCCTGGATCATGTCCGGGATTATTATTTCAGGGATACTTTTTATTACGACCCCATGGATCTGGAGCAAACCTCACTGGCAATATTTTTTACCCGTTTTGTCACCCATTTTTGTGCTCCTGTATTTATTTTTTTAGCCGGTACCTCGGCTTTTTTTATGGCGCAAAGAATGCCGTTAAAAGACTTGTCGGCCTGGCTGCTCAAACGGGGGATCTGGCTGGTGATTCTGGAAGTGACCTTAGTCAAATTCGGCTGGGACTTTAATATTCATTATACGGAAACCAATTTACAGGTGATTTGGGTGCTGGGTATTTCCATGATCTTGCTCGCCGGTTTTATTCATTTACCCCACAAGCTCGGACTTAGCCTGGCGTTGCTGATGGTGGCCGGCCACAATCTGTTTGATGGTGTCAGTCCGCAGCTGGGCACTTTATGGTCGAATATCTGGATTTTCCTGCATCACAGGGATGTCATTCGTTTTGACGATATGACATTGGTGGTTGCCTATCCCATTGTGCCCTGGGCCGGGGTGATGTTGCTGGGCTATTATTTTGGCCGCATTTACCGCCAGGATTTCAGTCAGGCAAACAGGCTGAAATTATTGTCTCAGCTGGCCGCTTTTTCGATCGTGACGTTTTTCGTGTTGCGCTATTTTAACCTCTATGGCGATGCCCGTTTATGGCAGCAGATGGCAACGCCGGCCATGAGTTTGATGTCATTTTTTAATGTCAGTAAATATCCGCCGTCGCTGTTATATCTGCTGGTGACTCTGGGGCCGGCCTTTTTGTTGCTGGCCGCCCTGGAAAAAGTGCAAGGCCGCTGGACTGTGCCCCTGATCAAGATAGGACGGGTGCCTATGTTCTATTACCTGCTGCATCTTTATGTGATCCATCTCGGTGCTATGCTGGTGGCGGTGTTGCAGGGTTATGATGCTTCGGTGATGGTGCTGGATCATTTTATCGGCATGGTGACTGAGTTGCGTGGTTATGGCGTGGATTTAGCCAGTACCTATCTGATCTGGATCTTTATTGTCTTGCTGATGTATCCCTTGTGCCATTGCTATGATAACTATAAACGCCGCCATCCGGAAAAGGCCTGGCTCAGCTATTTGTAGAAAGGGAATTTAAAAAAAGAGTAAATTGCAGAGCAACGCCGGCAGCAGTCTACCGGCGTTGTCTGTTAGTGCTAAAAGGTTAACTCGGCCTTGACGGCAAAGTGGTCGCTCAGATCATACTTGGTAAAAACATCCTTGTGGATGCTGCGCGGTGTTACCACCCTGGCTTCTGACTCAAGCGGTGTTAAGTGCCGGGTAGAATATAAGACATAATCAAGGATCTCAGGTATGCCGGAGGTCCAGGCGTTGACATTGCCGTCGGCGGTATAAAGGTAACCGCCACTGCGGCTCACTTCTTCCGCCTGCAGGATATTGAGCATATTGATGTACTCCTGCTCATAGTTTGCCTTGTCGACATTGAGATCTCCGGCAATGATCACCGGCTCATCACTGCTGATATCCTTGGCTGTGATAAAGTCTGACATTTGCTGGAACTGGTTGGCCCGTGTGGTCTGGTTTTTTGGCTCCGGCCAGGCCTGGGTATGGCTGCCAAACAGGTGATAGATCTTGCCTTGTTTGTTGATTTTCCCGTAAATCACCCCTTTGGCGGCAATACAGTCGTCTGCGTCGCAGTCATTGTAGGTGATTTGATCTTCTGCTTCTATCGGCCAGCGGCTGACAATCAGTACGCCGCCGTCTTCCAGCGCGCCGCTACGATCGACAACTTTGGTCTGGTAGGGATATTCATCTTTCAGGCCGTTTAAAAAGTTGCTGCGGTTGCTGTTATCAAATAACTCGGAAAAGACAATGGCATCGTAACCGTCCAGCTCTTTGGTTAGCAGGTTCAGTCGCTCGCCGACGCTTTTTGACACTATGCCCGGCAGCAGGGCCCAGACATTGTAGGCCAGCACTTTAAAGTTGTTGCTCTGTCCTACGCTGGGGTATTGCGGCTTGGGATGAATAACATAATAAAAATCATCGCCGTTAACCCGGGCCGACTCTGCTTTGACCGCTATTGAGGTCTCGCTAGTGATAAAATCCCGGGTAATGCTATGGATATTTCTGTCGTCATACCAGGGGCTGTCGTCCATACCGTGCCAGATGGAACTGAAATTCCAGGTGCCGGTGAGTTTTTGCCGTAAAACCGTGCTGCTGCCGTCTTCACTGGTCACCTGGGTGTCAAAATAAAAGTCTTCGCCCCAGGTGATGCCGGTATCCCGGTTCATTTCCAAAAAACGCACTGTGGCCAAAGGAGGCACTTTGGTGGCGTGCTGTTTCCAGTGCTCGCCTTTGTTTAAGGAAGCGCCGTATTGGCTGATATCCAGGGTTAATTCTTGTTCGGTATTGTTGGTCAGATAGATATAACTTTCTGCGTTGCTGGCCAGGGAGGCCAGTAGCAGGCTAACGCCGGTGATAAATTTAAACAGATATTGCTGCATGAAACTTCCTTTTATTTATATTATGGTTTTTATATCAACGAGTTTGAGTGTTTAACCGGACTCTTTACTATTACGCGACCAAGGATTAAATTTTCTTGAGCGCAGGCTGTTTATCTTGCCTCTTAATCGATAAAGTTTCCAGTTGTTCAGCTCTGACGTGAAGCAGCTTGCCGGGGTTGTCCTTCTGTTTTTTCCGGGCTATTTACTCTTGGCTTTGTTTGCAGTTATTTAGCTTAGGGCCTGTTTATCTTTGGCCGTGAATTATCTTTTTGGCTGTTTTTGCACCTATCCGCGTTAGAAAAATGTCATGTAGAACAACTACACATCCATTTTTTTGCCTTGATATGTGCAAAAACCGCTCAAAAATCTTAATCCCCTCTAAAGATAAACAGGCCCTGGTTGTCAGTTTGATTTCCGGCCAATTAGCCGCTTTTTTCAACACGCCACGGGGGATTTAAGCGGTTTTCTCCGGCCCAGTAAAGTTTTATTTTGTTACCGCTGGGATCAAATAAAATCGCCTCCCGCCATAAAAACGACATGTCCTGGGGCATCTGGCTGAACTCGAGTCCTTTGGCTATTAACTGCTCAACCAGCTGGTCCAGCTCCTGATGTTCAAAATAAATGGTGGTTTTGTTGGTAAAAGTGTCTGTTTCCAGGGACAGGGAAAAGGTTGCTCCGCCTTCGGGACATTCAAAACGGGCGTAGTGCGGGGTATCGACGATTTGTAAAAAGCCCATTTTCCGGTAAAAGCTTGCCGCTTCTTCCATATCGTTAACGGGCAGGGTGACTTGATTTAAATTCATAAGTTTTCTCTCCTTTAACTTAAATTCATAGGGTGAGTTGCGGGTGGGCTTTTTAAGCGTGAATCACCTGTTTGGCATAGCTGTGTTTGTCGATATCCAAAATTTCAACCGTCAGGGATATCGCGCTTAGGCCCAGTTTACTCAATTGCTCTAAGATGGCCTGTGACAGCAAGTTTTTTTGCTCCGGGCTGCGTCCGCTCAGGAGCTTGGCCTGGACATGGATGAAAAACCGGCTGCCCTGGCCTAATTTGGCATGCTGATAGGCAAGTGCCCGGGTTTTGATATCCTGCTCGTCAAAGAGGGCGGCATTGACCGAGCCCAGGTGGACAGCCTTGATGATGTCCTGGATATGGGGTTCCAGCTCGGATGAATACTCGATAATGTTATGTGGCATAGTTGTCTCTGCTGTTTTGTTTCTGCACTACTTCTGCATTGTGGCGGTCAAGGCGCCTGCCCCTATCAGCATAGTGCCGCTGACTTTGTTAAAACCCGTTTGCAGTTTGGGTGATTGCACTTTTTGGCGCAGTTGTCCGGCAAACAGGCTATAAAAGGACACGCTTAACCCCGATACCAGTAAAAAGGACATCGCCAGTATCAATACCTGGGGCAGGTAAGGCTGGGCGGTATCGATAAATAACGGGAAGAAAGCCATAAAAAAGACGATGCCTTTGGGGTTTAATGCTGTCACCAGCAAGGCTTCCTTAAAGATGGTGCCGCTGGCTATACCTCCTTTATCCGTATCTTCTGCTTTTGTGGCTTTACTCCGCCATGCCTTGATGCCCAGATAACAGAGATAAGCCGCTCCCAGGTATTTAAAAACAGTAAACAGGGTTGCAGACAGCGCTAAAATGGCGCCCAGGCCAAGCACAGATAAACTCATGGCAATCATATCGCCGGATAAGACCCCTAAGAGCAAAGGCAACACGGAGCGTTTACCGTAAGTTAATGACTGGCCCATGACCAAGAGCAGGGTAGGTCCGGGTGAAAAGCATAACATCATTGCCGCCAGGGTAAATGAAATCCAGGTTTCTATGGTCATAAAAATCTCCTTAAAGTGCCGGCCGCTATTGTCTTAACCAAGGTCATAGCGGGCAACAGATTCGATAATAAACTTTATATACTTTTTTGTTTGTAAAGTAAATGATTTACTTATTGATGATGCGGTTTTGTTTTTAAAAACGCTCACCCTGGTTCAGGGGGAGCCGGCTTATGTGACAGCAGTATTTCTTGCATACGTATTCAGCTTTTTGGCCGGATAACAGGTTAAAGCAAAAAGAACGGTGTTAATGAAGCATGATTTTCAGTGGCCGAGGGAGCTTTTTTCGCCTGATAAAATGTTAATGCGCGCGTCCGGGAAAAATAATGGCTAAAGTTTCTTCCCTGTTTAAAACAGGCGCTGGCGGTATCATTTATCAGCAAGTGTTTGTGTTTTCAAGCTTAGTTTTTGCTTGTGCTCTATCTGCGGAAACTGTTTGTTGGTGATATGAGGTTTTGCCCTTTTTATAGGCTTGCACCGCTATTTTCCTTGTTCGATAATGGTGCCCGAAAATATGAATACGTATGCATCATATGTTCTTGGCCTGGAGTCCGCCTTATATTAGTTTCATCCACCCATGAGTGGGTCACTAAATAACCATCAAAGATCAGTTGGGAATGCTGAAGATAAATAAAACAAGGATGGAACGGGGGAAAGCATGATGAATTTTAAAGCAAGTAAAGTTACACTGGCGCTGCTCTCAAGCGGCTTTATGGCGGTTACACTGCCGGTATTGGCGGCTGAAGAGCAATCGGCTTCGGGTCAGGAACAAGGTGTTGGTGAAAAAGAAGCCGTGGTTGGCACCGAAGTCATAGAGATTAAAGGTATACGGCGCAGTCTTATCAGTTCACTGGATAAGAAACGTTTCTCAGATATGGTTTCTGAAGTGATTGATGCCGGGGACTTGAATTCTCTGCCGGATATTTCTATCGCCGATGCGTTAGGACGTCTTCCCGGTGTGACCACCGTCAGAGCCAGTGGTCAGTCTTCCCAGTTAAATATCCGCGGCATGAACGGTGATTTTATTCAGACGACCCTCAACGGCCGTGAACAGGCCAGTACCAGTGGTTATACCGCAGGCAGTCGCTGGATTGCTTTTGATCAATATCCGTCCGAGCTGATCTCCCAGGCAGCAGTATACAAATCTCCCAAAGCTTCCCTGGTGGAAGGGGGCGTTGCCGCAACGGTGGAGTTAAAAACGGCCAACCCGCTGGAAGCAAAAGAAGATCATAATTTTGTTACCAGTGCACGGCTTTCCTATAACGATGCTGCTTCAGATGTCGGTGCCGATGATATGGGCAACCGTTTCAGTTTTTCTTATCAGGGCAAGTTTCTTAATGAAACATTAGGTTTTGGCTTTGGACTGGCGCATATGGAGCAGCCAAATAATGCCGAAGAATATAGTGCGCGTAAGTATGAGCGGCTACAAGATTTTGACGGTGACGGTGTTCAGGAAAGAGCTCCAAACGGTTACCAGATACGTGCGGCAAAAGGCACGGATGAACGTTTAGGTTTGATGTCGACTTTAGTTTATCAGCCTAATGATGTTTTTAAGGCTCAATTTGATTTTTTCAGATCGGAATTTGAATCTGAAGATAAAATGAACGGCTTAAACATCGACGGCTTAAATAAGGATAACAGTTTATACAATGTTGCCAACCCGGTTATTTCTGATGGTTACCTGGTCGGCGGGGATGTTACCTTAACCGGCACTAACGGTCCCTGGGTGGAAATGCGCTCAGAAGATCAGTCAACCGATTCCACCACTGACAGTTTTGGTTTAAAACTCGAATGGGTATTTGACGATTACGAAATTTACTTTGATGCCGCCCATTCTAAAGGTAAAAAGACCCGTCTTGACCGTATTGCTTCCATGCATGCTTACGAATTCGGCACGCAAACTTTAGAAGATGGTACTGTGGTTGATACCTGGCAGGAACTTAGCGGCCAGGGCTTTTCTTTTGCCAATAACAGCAAAGATGCCGTCGATATGGTATTAAATACCGATTACACGGATTTATCTCATATGCGCCTTGGCGACTGGGAGCAGTTCCCCCATGAATATACCGATGAAATCGACAGCATCAAGGTAGACTTTAAATATCATCTTGATTCGGGTTTTATCAGCTCCATTGAAGTTGGCGCCCGCTGGTCCGACAGAACCTTCTCAGACAAACGTTCTACCTTCAGATGGGGAGCTCGTGAAGGGCAAAATGGTTATCAACTGCCGGACGGCACTATCGTGACCAACCAAAACTGTGAATTTAACCACTATGATCATGCCTGTACCCCGATTTCCCTGGACGGGTTCGCCACGGTCAAGAATATGAACGGTTTTTCCTACTTGGATTTAGACCTGGTGGGCATTGCTGATGCTGCTTTTGGCCTGGGTAACTATGATGCCCAACAAACCTGGGAGCATAACTGGACCCTGATTGAGAGCGGTTCGGTACGGGAGAAAGTACTGGCGGCTTACGCCATGGCCAACTTTGAAAGCGAAATTGGTGATATTCCGGTTACGGGTAACTTTGGTGTCCGGGTGGTGAAAACCGATACCAAATCCCGCGGTATCCAACAGCTTCAAGGGGATGAAACCGGTGACGGCATTACCGATGATAACGGTGTAACCCGCGACGATTACGCCAATGTAAATTACGGGCCTGAGTATACCGATACCTTGCCGTCTATTAACCTGAACTTCCAAATCAGCGATAATGAGCAAATCCGTTTTGCTGCGGCCAAAGTGATAGGTCGTCCGCCGGTACATCAGTTACGCGGCGGCGCCGGATCATGGGCGGATACCGCTAATGACGGTGTCAGTCAGCGTTATAATGTCTGGTCCAAAGGTAACCCGAACCTGGACCCCTTCCGCGCTACGCAATATGATTTATCCTATGAGCACTTCACCGAAGGCGGTGGTGCATTTGTTGCGGCATTATTTTGGAAAGATATCGATACCCTGATTGAAAGTGTCACCTATAACGAAGGGGAAATTGCCTGGTCACAAATCGGTATTGAAGCACCGGAAGGTTTTGTCGAAGGCCAGTACCAAACGACACAAAATAATGATCAGGGGGGTTATATCCGCGGGGTAGAATTGGCTTATACCACGGTATTTACCCAGTTGCCGGGTGTCTTCTCTACCTTAGGTATGAATACTAACTATTCCTATACCGAGAGTGAAACCACGGTCGATGGCGGCGGTGTTTTTGATGATCAGCAACTGTCGCTTCCCGGTCTGTCTAAGCATGTCTTTAGTGCGACTTTATTCTGGGATATCGACAATTTCAGTACCCATTTAAATGTTCGCTACCGCGATGATTATATCTATGAGGGGTCAACGCCCGGCGGTACTGCCTATCAATATGCCGATGCCTATACCGTGGTCGACTGGCAGGGAACTTATTCCTTTGATAATGGTGTAGATGCGGTATTGCAGGTGAATAACCTGACCGACGAAGCTAATACCACTAACTATGGTACGTCGCTGGCTAGCGGGGAATACAAGAAGTTCGGTCGCCAGTTCTTCCTTGGGGTTAATTACTCATTCTAGTGTTAATTGGATAAGTGTTAACGTGAACTGTCATTGAAAAGAAAACCACTTGATCGCAAGATTAAGTGGTTTTTTATATACAGGACGTATGGTCAACTTACACGCTCCAGGCGTAAGTTAAGTACCTAAAGTCCAGTACGGCAATGCCGAGGTTTAACGGAAGAAAGAGAGCGGCTATAGACAGGATGTATATTGGTTGTGATGTTATGGATGACAAGCAAGGAGGATTAACCGGGGCGTTATCGGTGCTTTGTTGTTAAGTTGGCCGTGCCGCCAGGTAATGAAAAGATCGAGGAGTATATGATGTCTGAACATCAGGCTAAATCAATTGTTATTGTCGGCGGCGGTACTGCCGGTTGGATGGCCGCTAATTTGATGGCGAAAAGCTGGCAACATCTGGGTTTTAATATTCGTTTAATCGAATCTCCGGATATCGGCATTATCGGTGTGGGCGAAGGGTCTACCCCCCAGCTTAAAGGGTTTATGGATTTTCTGGGCATTAAGGAAAGTGATTGGATGGGACAATGTAATGCCACCTATAAAAATGGTATTGAATTTGTCAATTGGTCGACTAAACCCGGATTTTCCCGCTATTTTCATCCGTTTCCGGCGCAAACCGATGACTATAGCGCCCCGGGCTTTTTTCATAATAGTTATATCCGCCGTAAAGGCATCTCGGTTGAAGGACATCCCGATCACTTTTTTCTGGCCAGCTACCTGGCCAAACATAAATTAGCACCTATCCCGGAATTTCATTTTCCTTTTGAAACCAATTATGGCTATCACTTTGATTCGGCCTTACTCGGCAAATTTTTGGCGGGAAAGGCACAAGAATTCGGCGTCACTCATACCCGGGGAACCGTTGCCGAGGTGAAGTTGCATCTTAACGGCGATATCCAAAGTGTGATCACACAAGCTGGTGAAACTATTGCCGGGGATATCTTTATTGACTGCACCGGATTTGCCAGTTTATTGCTGCAACAGCAGCTGAAGGTGCCGTTTAAAAGCTTTGGCAATAACCTCTTTAATGATGCCGCGGTCGTATTGCCGACAGAGCAAACGCAGCAGCTAGGTTCACAAACCATTTCCACTGCGCTAAAACATGGTTGGGCCTGGGAAATCCCGTTAACCAACCGTAACGGCAATGGTTATGTTTACAGTTCGGCTTATTCCAGCAGCGATAGTGCCGAAACGGAATTAAGGGCCAAGCTTGGCTTGCTTGATGCTGACGTTGAGGCGCGCCACTTAAAAATGAAAGTTGGCAGGGTAGAGCAACACTGGCATAAAAACTGTGTTGCCGTCGGTTTATCCCAGGGCTTTATCGAGCCGTTGGAAGCCACCGCCTTGCACCTGGTGCAGGAAACGGTGCAAGGCTTTATTGACTGCTACCAAAAAGGCAACTTTTCCGGCCAATATCAGGGGGAGTTTAATGCCAGTGTCAATGCCCGCTTTGAGGCCGTGCGCGATTATATTGTCGGCCATTATCGTATTAACTCACGCACCGACAGTCAGTACTGGCTGGATAATGCCAATAACAACCAGCTTTCGGCGAGCCTGGTTGCTATTTTACAATGTTGGATGCGGGGGGATAACCTCAGTGATGAACTGGATCGTCAGAAAATTGATCATTACTATCCGTCGATATCCTGGCATTGCTTGCTGGCGGGTTATGGTTTGTATCCTGATAGCGGGCAATTAAAGCCCGGTAATGAATATGCCAATAAGTATAATATCGGGCAGATCACTGACTTTATCAGCCGTTGCGGATTGAACTTTAAACCACACCGCCAGAAGCTGGCGGAATTGAGTGCGGGTTAACTTTTTACTTAAACTTTTGCTTAAATTCAGGGAGAGTTTTAAATCGCTGAAATGTTTTATCGTTTACATCATGTTGTTAAAGTTTTACCTTCACTTTTTACTTTAAACCGGGCAAGCAGGTGACAATGAAAAATATTCAATTAGGAAAATCCGGGCTAAACTCCTCACGGTTTATATACGGCTGTATGCGCATTACCGGCGATAACTCTTCAGCGGACAGGGCAAAAGGGAAACTGGCGCTGCGCACCGCCATTGAAGCAGGTTATAACCACTTTGATCATGCCGATATCTATGCCGGCGGTTTAAGCGAATCTTTATTTGCCGAGGTATTAAAAGAAAACCCCGGGCTGAGGGAGCAGTTGATTATCACTTCCAAGGCCGGGATCCGTATTGAGAATACCCCAAACCCTGGCGATCCCAAATGTTACGATTTTAGCCGGGATTATTTAGTGAATAGTGTTGACGGTATCCTCAAACGGCTGGAAATCGAGACATTGGATATGTTTTTACTGCACCGCCCGGATTATTTATTTCATGCCGCTGAGGTGGCGGATACCTTAATGCAGCTCCACAGTGCCGGTAAGGTGAAACATTTCGGCGTCAGCAACTTCACGCCCTCCCAGCTCAGCTTATTGCAATCGGCATTGCCTTTGCCGCTGATGGTAAATCAGGTGGAAATTAATATCCATAATATCAACAGCTTTACCGATGGCACCCTAGATCAGTGTCAGCAGTTGGGGATAACTCCGGTTGCCTGGTGCCCCCTTGGCGGTGTGGCTTATTCGGCCTGGGGCAACACCTTTAGCGCCGCAGACGAGCAAAGGATCGAAAATGAGTTAACCCTGCAGGCGGAAAAATATCAATGTCAGCCGTGGCAGGTGATCCTTGCCTGGTTATTGAAACATCCGGCGCAAATATGTCCTATTATCGGTTCCACTACGCCTGAGCGTATTCTTGCCGCCAAGCAATCCCTGGAGTTGGATTACAGCCGGGAAGATTGGTATCGCCTGCTTGAAGCCCGAAATGGTGAGCCGGTTCCTTAGTTGGCAAAGGAGAATTTATTGCTTTGAGGAATGATGTTATTCCCCTTTAATCTAATGCAAAACATTACAAGGCATTACAGGATATTAACAAGTACCCGTCAGGGTGTTATTATTTTCTTTACTGTGGATTGGAACCATCCCGATCTTACAGGCTGTGCTGTTAATTTTTTGTTTTATGTAAGAGGGGGGAAAGATGGACAAAACTGATGATCAGAGTAAAAAAAGCAGAGCCAACCTTTCGGAAAAATTTTCCCCATATCAATCTCTTATGGCCATTTTATTGATCAGTATGCTGGTTTTTGCCAGTGTACTTTTGTATCCCTCTAAAATTTCTGAGCAATTTAATTTTCCTTCGCTCAGCCTGTGGCAATACAACAGTGAAACTTCTTTGCTACCCAAACCTTCCGGGGAAAAAGTGGCTAAAGATAAGCTGGAGCCATCATCTTTTATGACCAGTGAACAGGTGAATTTAGGGCAACTGCTGCTTGAGTTGGCCAATGCAAAAAATTCCGGCACCTCAACATCTTATAACCAGGCGATGGGTCAGGGAGCCTGATTTTCACTTATCTCGATTTTTATTCTTGTTGGCAGGTACAAATAAGGTTATAAATAATTGCTTGTGCATTTGGGTTGATGATACGGCTTCACCAGCGGGGGATAAATGTTAAAAAATAGCGCCTTTATAGTGATTTTTTCCCTGCAATGTATTTCAGTCGCTTGTGCCCAGGAACCCCTTGAAGTTGTTACCGAAGACTGGCCCCCTTATAGTTTCTTGTTACCCGATGGCAGTGTCGGCGGGATCGCGACAGAGAAAGTCCGCACTGTGCTGGATAAAGCCGGGCTTGAATACCGCATTAACCTTTATCCCTGGGTACGCGCCTATAAGATGGCGCTGACGCAAAAGAACGTCTTGATCTATTCCATATACCGCTCCAGGGAGCGGGAGTCAAAATTTCAATGGCTTTGCCCGTTATTGCCGACACATCCCATGTATTTTTATGCTTTATCCAATCGAAAAGATATTAAGGTCAAGACTTTGGAAGATCTTAAGCAATACACCATAGGGATCACCAAAGAAGAGTATGGCTATCAATATTTGCTTGAGCATGGCTTCAAAGAAAAGCAGCACCTGGACATCACCCCTAACTACGACATTAATCTGCGTAAGCTGATCGAGAAAAGGGTGGATTTTATTATCGAATCCAGCCATACCATGCAAATGAGGTTACAGGGCATAGGTTATAACTTTGAGCAGGTGACGCCGGTTTTTGAGATGGATACAGATACGGTTGCCGATAATTGCATGGCTTTTAGCCTGAAGACACCGCCAGAAATTGTCGAGCAGGTAAGGCAGGTTTTTTTCCAGCGAACAGAAAGATAATAAGTTGTCTTCCTGTTTTTTACATTGTAAATAAAATGTAATTTTCATTTACAATGGTTGGCAACTACATTAGGGTGATTTAAAGGTTTGACAGTAATCAAGCCTTTAAATTTTCTAAAAAATAAAAGGAATAACAATGAAATCAAATTTAAAGAAAATTGCAGCCATCGCGTTCACAGGTATTACACTTTCAGCAGCTTCTTATGCCTATGCAGCAAGTTCCGGCTATATTAAAGAATTCGTTTATTATTCTGATGCAAGTTATTCAACGCCTGTTGGCGAAAAAGTGGTTAACCAATGTCGTGGAACCACTTATTCGAGTGGCCAAGTCACTTCTTATGTAAGACTTGTTGGTATGGAAATGTGCGGTGGCAATGAGTTTTAACTAAAACGCATAAACACTTGTTGTGCATTTAGCCAGTCTTATCCAGGACTGGCTTTTTTATAGTTTGCTCTAAATAGAAGGTTTACAAAGTTGAGTTGTTATATTAATGTTAATTTTCAGGTGAGTTGTGGTAGCGAACTCGGTCGGAAAGACCGGGCCCTCGTTTTCTAATCCTGGTTAATGTTAAAAACAATAAAAGGGTTAACCTATGCAAACATCTTTAAAAAAACTTATTTCAATCGGCTTGACCGGTGCAACCATTTTTGGCGCTTCTTATGCCTATGCCGCATTTTCTATTTTAGAATTTGCTTTTTATTCTGATGCCAGTTATTCAACGGTTGTCGGAGAGAGGGTTGTTAACCAGTGCACTAATAGTAGCTATACTTCAGGCACGGTGACGCCTTATATGAGGATTGTCGGCTCTGAGTCTTGTGGCGGTGGAATTCGCCGATAAGCAAGGATTTTCTCGGGGTTAATCCGGGAAGTTATATTCGGGCAGGCGGTGAAAACTAAGCGACCAGTTTAAGTTGGAAAACCGTCCATTAATAAAGCCAGTTATCCGGGATAACTGGCTTTTTCTTTACGCCATATCGGCGTGAGCATTAACTACTTTACTGTTAAAACTGAGCAGTAAAGTCGATAGTGTACAGATCGTAATCGATGTCACTGTCGGTATTGCTTTGGTAGCTGGCGCCTAAGGCGTAGTTTTTGTTGAAGTAATGCTTGGCGCCGACAGAGTAGTCGTCGTCGTCATTGTAGCTGGCTGCCATTGATGTGTGGCTGTTGAAGAAATATTCCACACGGCCTGCCAGATCATTGTCGGCATCGTCAATATCACTGAAAGAGACTTCTGCTGTCAGGTAACGGCCTTGTCCCAAGTCGGTGAAGTATTTTGTTGCCAGGGTCTGAACATCAGTATCGTCATCGGTAGAGTAAGTAAAACCGATATAATCACTGTCATTAATCTGATGGTTATATGAAGCAGAAAACAGATATTCATCGTTATTATCATCTTTAACAACTTTGATTAAAAAGTCATCAGAGATCAAGTAACCTAAGGTCAGGCTATAAGTATCGTCGCTACCGCTATGATCAAAGTCGTTATAGTGGTATGTCGCACCGACTAATAGCTTGTCGATAAAGGCTTCGCCGCCTAAGGTGAAATTTTTGCTGAAATCGGTATCGGTGAAGCTGCCAAATACATTGCTGGTTTTATTGATATATTCGAACTCATCCAGCGGCCCTAAAGTTGACTTTTTGTCGAAATAATAACGGCTGTTGAGGGAAAAAGCATCGCTGTCGTTATATTTGGTATCTAAGTCGCTGTATGAAACGGAAGAAAAAGACTGGTAATCCTCAGCGTGGACTCCGGTGCTGGCTAAAAGGGAAGTGCCGGTTAATAATAAGGCGGCAATAGGTAATAATTTCATAAAACATTCCTGATTGTAGTTTGACATTGTCAGTGTTAAAAATGACGGGCGCATACTAAATGTTTCGTACGAAAGATGCTAGCTATTAAGTTTATGAAAATGTTAGTAATTGTAAAAGTTGTGTGGAAAAAAAACAAAAACAGCATGTTTTCTATTCTTGTTTTGTTTACTGATATAAAACAGATTATTAACAAGGTGGCGGCGTAGGAGAGAGGAATAGCCTGTGCAGCCAGCAAGGGTAGTGGCAAAGCGTAAACTTGCTTCCCGATAAGTTGCTAAAGGGAAGCTTTTTGTTAAACAGGCCCAGGCCTTAAGCAAATATTCTTTGGGACCAGCGGGTAAGGCCGGCGGTCACACTGCCAAAATTATCTCCAATAATAAACTGGCTGTCGGGGTATTGGGCTTGTAAATGATCTCTTAGCACCGGGGACTTTGCCGTACCGCCGGTAACAAAAATGGCATCCGGCTGGCAACCGGCCTGTTTTACGGTGTCTTGCATTAACTCATTGATGCTGGTTAATTCCCGTTTGGCGGCGTCGAGCAGCAGTAACCGGCTGACATCAGCTGTTTTATCTCCGCTTGGGTTATTGGCGGGATTATTAAGATAGTCCAGCGCAATTTTACCGCTGTCATTGTCGCTCAGGGCAATTTTTGCCTGCTCGGCACTGTTGACCAGCTGGTAACTGAGTTTTTCCTGGTGTACTTGTATTAAGTGTTCGACCAGCTCGGGTTGCTCGGCGTCACGTTTCAGCTGTTGCAGGAAGCGGCCGTTAGCTCCGCTGTAAAATTCTGTCTGGGCATTGATATTGTTGATGGCCACGGCTTCGCGGTAGCTGTTGACCGGCATAGGCTTGCCACTTTTAAGTAAGCTGTCCATGCCCAGCTGTGGCATAATGCCTTTAAGCGCCAGCTGGATATCAAAATCATTTCCGCCGATACGTTGCCCGCTGTGGCCGAGTAAATGCACACTTCTGTCCAGGCTTGGCATCAGCTGCGGGCCCATCAGTTGCATAGAGCAGTCGGTAGTACCGCCGCCGATATCCACCACTAATACCCGGGTTTCCCGCTCAAGGCTAGCTTCAAACTCAAACCCGGCGGCAATGGGTTCGAACTGGAATTCTATATCCCGGTACCCGACCCGTTTGGCGGCATTGGTGAGTACATCAATTGCCTGTTTATTGCTTTCTTCACCTTTTAATCCCTGGAAATTTACCGGCCGGCCGATCACCACCTGGTGTAACTCCTGCTGCAATGCCTGCTCCGCCAACTGCTTAACATGGGCCATCATCGCCGCGACGATATCTTCGAACAGGGCGATTTGCTGGGGTTTGAGGCCGCTGGCGCCGAGGAAAGATTTAGGGGACTTAATATAATAGCCTTCCGACGGGTCTTCGAGGTAGCGCTCAAGCGCCTGTTTGCCAAAAAACAAATCGCCGGGAATATCATCCAGTGCCAGCTCGCGTAACATGCTCTGGCCTCTTTGTAACTGGAAGCGCCTTAAACCGGAAAATTCTGCTTTAGCACCCGGGCTTAACTGCTGCTGCAACCAGTTAACTATCACTTCCCTGCTGGGGGCATATAGTGAGGAAGGCATATAGGTGCCGTGATCGGCTAATGAGATCAGCTCAGGCTTATCCCCCGACATGATCCCCAGGGCGCAGTTTGAAGTACCGTAATCAAAACCTAACATTTTTCCTCTCCGGTTTGCAAAAAAGCCGCGTAGCATACGGGGAAAAACGCCGATACGCAAGGGCAAGGGGATTTTCGTCAGAAAGAAAAAGACAACTTTAAATGGGGGAAGAAACCACTTAAAAAAGTACTTTTATTAATCAATGTATTAGCCGTGAAGCAAAATTTAATGCGCGGTATAGGGCTGTTTTTTTATGACCTCGTGATTGACATTATTTCCTCATGAATTTATTATCGACGAAACGTCACTGACGAATCGTCATTTAAAATTCGGTAATTAAAACTGACGACAACATGGTAAACGATCCCTTATGGCACCAAAAATATTAGATGAACATAGCTTGCAGGCCCGAGAGCAAGAAATTATTGATGCGGCTATTGCCTTAATTGCCCGCCTCGGGGTGGCTAATGTCACCATGGATAAGGTGGTGGCAGAAGTCTCTTATTCCAAAGGCACAGTGTATAAACACTTTACCGGCAAAGAAGACTTGTTGCTGGCGATAGGTAACCAGGCCATCACTATTATGTCGGATTTATTTTTCCGGGCCTACCGTTATCCCGGCTGCGCCCGCGAACGTATGTTGCTGATCAACTTCTCTTATCTGATCTATGCCATTTTACATCCAGCCCTGTTTCAATCGGCTATTTGTGCAAAAAGCCCGAATGTCTACGAGAAATCGACGGAAAAGCGGGTGCAAGAGCAGGAACAACTGGAAATGAAGCTGATGGGGATTTTTTTTGGCCTGATTGAAGAGGCCATTGCCGACAAGAGTTTTACCTTACCCCCTCATATGGATATGCAACAGATTTGTTTTTCCAACTGGTCGCTGGGATACGGGGTGATCTCTTTGCTGGCGGATGAGCTGGAGTCATGCAGTGGCCGTATGGGGCTTGTGGTGGAGCGGGAGCTGTTCAACCAGCATAACTTATTGCTCGACGGCATGCAGTGGGCGCCGTTGAGTTTTGAAAAAGATTATAAAGCCAGTCTGAAAAAAGCTTTGGAAGAAGTCTTCGGCGAAGAGCTGGCGAGGATAAAAGCCTTGGGGCGTGAACTTAATTTTTAATCACATTTTTCACATGACAAGCGGTACGAGTTAAGATAATATTTTGTACGAAATTCGTACAGGCCTTGCATGTGAAAAACAAAGAATAACGCGGTGTAAAAGCCGTTTTTTTTACAGAGTATAGTGACGATTCGTCACAATGGAGAGGGCAATGAAAGAGAAGTTTTTCAGCTTTGTCGGCAAACATCCTATATGGGTGATTTTAGTTTGTCTGGCATTGGTGGTTACCGCGGCAGGCGGGGCTCAAAAGCTGGTTTTTAAAAATGACTACCGGATATTTTTCGGGGAAGAAAACCCCCAGCTGATGGCATTTGAAACCATGCAAAAAGTTTACAGTAAAAGCGACAGTGTCTCTTTTATTGTTGTACCTAAGGGGGATAGTATTTTTACTGCCGAGCATCTGGCGGCGTTAAAACAGCTGACCAAAGAAAGCTGGCAGGTGCCGTATTCTACCCGGGTAGACTCTGTCACTAACTTTCAGTATACCTTCGCCGAAGAAGACGACATGATCGTCGAAGATTTGGTGATGAATCCGCAAAGGTTAACTCCGGCTAAACTGGCGAAAATCAAGGAGGTTGCCCTGAACGAACCTCTACTGGTCAACAAGATCATTTCTCCCAGCGGCCATGTTTCCGTGGTTAATGTTACCGTACAGCTACCCGGCATAGATCCCATCACAGAAGTGCCGGAAGTGGCAACTTTTGTCCGGGAGATCAAAGCCAAGTTCCTGGCGGATAACCCCGGCACTGAAGTTTATTTGTCCGGTATGGTGATGATGAACAGCGCCTTTGGCGAAGCTTCTCTTAACGATAGTGCGACCCTGATCCCGCTGATGTTTTTAGTGGTGATTATCACTATCGGTTTCTTACTGAGAACGATTACCGGCACCTTTGCCACTATCCTGGTTATCGCCGTAAGTATCGTAACGACCATGGGCCTGGCCGGCTGGTTGGGCTTTTATCTGAGCGGGCCTTCTTCTTCGGCACCGACCATGATCCTGACACTGGCAGTGGCGGACTGTATCCACATTCTTACCTCTATGTTTTACGAGATGCGCCAGGGAGCGGATAAGCGCAGCGCCATTGCCACGAGTTTACGCATTAACCTGCAGCCGATTTTCTTAACCAGTGCCACTACGGCTATCGGCTTTTTAAGCATGAACTTTTCCGATTCACCGCCGTTCCGTGATTTGGGCAACCTGGTAGCCATTGGCGTTATGCTGGCTTTTGTTTTTTCTATGACTATCTTCCCGGCCTTGCTGACGGTGTTGCCGGTGAAAGTGAAACAACAGAAAAATGGCCGCAAAGATAAAATGGCCTCGCTTGCCGACTTAGTGATCAACAAGCGTCGGTTATTACTACCGCTGACCAGCGCCATCATTATTGCCTCAGCGTTTTTTATTCCCAACAATGAATTAAACGACGATTTTGTTAAATACTTTGATGAAAGCGTGCCGTTTCGGGCATCAACCGACTTTATGTCGGACAACCTGTCCGGCATGATGCTGATGGAAGTTTCGGTGCAAACGCAGACTCCAAGCGGTATCAACGATCCTGAATACCTGCAGACGATTTCCGATTTCAGTGACTGGTTGCGTCAGTTGCCGGTAACCGATCATGTTAATACCATTACCGATACCTTAAAACGCTTAAATAAAAACATGCACGCAGACGATCCTACCTGGTATAAGTTACCGGACAGCCAGGAAATGTCGGCGCAATACCTGCTGTTATATGAAATGTCCTTGCCATATGGTCTGGACCTTAATAACCAGCTGGATGTCGATAAGTCTTCTACCCGTATTATTGCCACCTTTAAAAACCTGACCAGCAACGAGCTGGTAACCCTTGAAGGGGAAATTAATGCCTGGTTTGCCGAGCATGCGCCCCAATATAAAATGGATGTTGCCAGCCCGAGCCTGATGTTTGCCCATATCGGTCAGCGTAATATTTTCAGCATGTTGCTGGGTACTACTCTGGCCCTGGTATTGATTTCTGTGCTGCTGGGTATTGCCCTGCGCAGCTGGCGTTACGGCGCGATTAGTTTATTGCCTAACATGATCCCCGCCGCTGTTGGTTTTGGTTTATGGGGGCTTTACGACGGCCAGGTGGGTCTTGGCATGTCTGTGGTGATCGGTATGACCTTAGGTATCGTAGTAGATGATACCGTACATTTCTTAAGTAAGTATTTACATGCCCGTCGCGATAAAAATCTCGACAGTAAAAAAGCCGTGCATTATGCCTTTGATAATGTTGGCCGTGCCTTATGGATCACCACTTTTGTACTGGTGGCCGGGTTTGGCGTACTGGCGCAATCAACTTTTAAAATGAATGCCGATATGGGCTTGTTAACCGCAACGACCATCTTTATAGCCCTTGTTGTTGATTTCTTATTTTTACCGCCGCTGTTGATGGCGATTGATAATTCCAAAGCGAAAAAAGTTCAGGAGTAAATTATGTTGACTCATTCCTTGTTAAAGAAAAATAAAATAGCCGCGGTATTTGCCGCGACAGCCTTAACGCTGCTGAGCAGCATGGCTCAGGCACAAAGCCCGCAAGAGCAGGGCCTGGCGATTTCTAAAGAATCTAAAGAGCGGGATCTCGGCTGGAGTGACAGCACCGCAGATATGTTGATGTTGCTGCGTAATAAGCAGGGACAGGAAAGCGTGCGGGAAATTAAGATGAGAAGCATGGAAGTGGCCAACGACGGCGATAAGAGTCTGACCATTTTTAATAAACCCCGGGATGTTAAAGGCACGGCGTTTTTAAGTTTCTCCCACCCGGTGGAAGCGGATGACCAATGGTTATACCTGCCGGCATTAAAGCGGGTCAAACGTATTTCTTCCCGTAACAAGTCCGGTCCTTTTATGGGCTCTGAATTTGCTTTTGAAGATTTAAGCTCTTTTGAAATTGAAAAATACACCTACAAGTATTTAGGGGATGAAATGGCCAACGGCCTGGACAGCTTCAAGGTTGAGCAATTCCCGGTGGATGAAAATTCAGGTTATACCCGCCGTATCGTCTGGATCGATAAAAAAGACTATCTGATACAAAAGATTGATTTTTATGATCGCAAAAATTCCCTGTTAAAAACCTTGACCTACAAGGGCTATCAGCAGTACCTGAACAAGCACTGGCGCGCCCAGAGCATGGAAATGGTCAATCACCAAAATGGTAAAAGTACTGAGTTGAAATGGGATAACTATGCCTTTAAAACCGGTTTAACCGACGGTGACTTTAATAAAAACTCTTTAAAACGGGTGCGTTAATATGGCGGCTAAATGGCTGACGGCCACAGCGGTATCACTCACTCTGGCGGCAAGCACTAACGTGCTTGCCGAGGAATTTGAGCTTAGCGGTAAGGTGGGGATGGATGCCCGTTATTTTCTTGAGGACAGTCAATATAGCGGGCAATTTGACAACAGCCAGTTTTCGGTATTTGTCGAGCCGGAATTTTACTGGAGTTGGAACAATGGTGACGACAGTCTGACCTTTAAGCCCTATTACCGGTTAGATAACCAGGATGATGAACGCAGCCACGGTGATATCAGGGAGTTCTCTTATATTCATGCCGGCGATGACTGGGAGCTTAGGGCCGGGATCCGCAAAGAATTCTGGGGGGTGACTGAATTCCAGCACCTGGTGGATGTTATCAACCAGAGTGACAGCATTGAAGATGTTGACGGTGAAGACAAGCTTGGCCAGCTGATGGTCAACTTATCCCTGGTGGAAGACTGGGGCATAGTAGATCTTTATCTGTTGCCGGGCTTTCGTGAGCGTACTTTCGCCTCAGAAGACGGACGTTTACGCGGCCCTGTGGTGATAAATGGTGACGATGCCGAATATGAATCCTCTGCCGGGCAGCAGCACCTTGATTTTGCCGTGCGCTGGAGCCATACCCTGGGGAATTTTGATATCGGCAGCTACTGGTTTCACGGTACCAATCGTGAGCCAGTGTTCATCTTATCTCAAGGTCAGAGCGGGGAAGGCGGCCAAACCGAGCTGACTCCCTATTACCAGCAAATGGATCAGCTGGGGCTGGATGTCCAGGCCACCATAGAAGACTGGTTATGGAAGTTTGAAAGTATTTACCGTCATACCGAAACCGATAATTTCTGGGCTGCCCAGGCGGGTTTTGAATATACCTATGTCGGGGTGATGGATACTGTGGCTGATGTCGGCTTATTGCTGGAATACGGTTGGGATTCTCGCGGTGAAGCCGACTTAAGGTCGACCGGTGCGGCAATGCAAAATGATTTGTTTATCGGCAGCCGACTTGCCTTTAATGATGTTCAAAGCAGTGAGATCCTTTTTGGTATGGGGGCTGATCTTGAACATAATGCGGTGAGTTTTGTTATGGAAGCCACCCGGCGTTTTGGTGAAGATTATAAGGTGAATCTGGATATACGTTTATATCAGAGCAACGACCCCTTTGATGCCCTTTACAGCATAAAGGATGACGACCACTTGCAGCTGACGGTGGAGCGTTATTTTTAGGGAGTTTTAGCTGTTAAATTGATTTCCTGGTAAGGAGCCTGTGTCTTAGGGACTCAGGCTCCTTTTTTATACATGGAGGTATTTATCCTGCGCTTTTCTTTTTATAAAGAGCAGGATGAACAGGAGCAGGGTTTATACATGGAGGTATGTATCCTGCGCTTTCCTTTTTATAAAGAGAAGGATGAACAGGAGCAGGCTTTATATACGTACATCTACCTGGTGCACGCCATAACCTCGGCCGTTTTCACCGATGGCAAAACTCGAACGTCTCATTTGTGCCTCTACTTGATCATTCTCATCATAAAAGCTGTAGGGAGTGTCGATGGCTGACAGGTTTATTGCCGCAATTCCGGCATCTTCCAGAGATAACCAGCGCTGTTGTGCCCCCGGCTCAGCTTCTCCTTCGCTCTCTCCTTTGGGTTGCCATAAATACAATTGGTCAAAATGTTCATCGTCTTGGTCGATAAAACCGTTTTGGTTGCTGTCAAAGGCAGCCAATTCATGAAAACCGTTGCCGCTGGCAGGACCAAAGAGTTCGCTGCCGTCATCGGCGCGGCCATTGGCATTTTGATCAAAGACCAGGTAACCGACATCACCGGAAAATATCGGTAGCTTATCCAGGGTATTATCGCTATTGATATCAAATGCCTGACCGCCTTCGATATGTCCCAGGCTTTGGTTGCCGAACTGTACCAGCAGGGGATCTTGCAGATTACCTGCCCGGGTAGCAAAACGGCGGTAACGTGTGCTTTCACTGCTGATGTTAAATTCATAACTCAGGGATATTTGCTTGTCATCAAGCTGGAATTGTCCCTGCATTTGGTAGCTTAAACTTTGCTCCCGGGTAAACCACTCTTCAACCTGCACCTGTTCCCCAGCCCTGAAGACTTGATTGTCCACCATCACAAAGTCAGCACCGCTATTGGCGGCATTAATTGCCTGATCCGGGTTCAGGGCATTGCCTTGCCCGGAATCCGGTGGGGAGGCGAAATCAAAAAGGTACTCTTCCAGATCCAGTTCTTTACCAAAATAGGCGGCCAGAATAAGCTTGATCGACTCCAGGCGAGGACTGAGTGGCCGGGCATAAATGGTTTCTGCTGAGGGGGGCGGGCTGGTGCTGTTGATGGCAACGGGTAACTCGTCAGATATCGTCTGGGGTTGACCGGGGCTTTCGCTTTCTTCCTGAGTTGGCCGCGGTGTTGCCGCTGTTTGTGGCCCGGTTCTGCTCAGGGTACGGCCACTGGTTTGGGTGTGCTGATACTGCTGCTGTTGGGATACTGCAAGCGTATGGATAGCCATGATGGACTCCTGTTGATATGGCTTGTTATCGGCAGTAGTGGCTAAAAGCTGAGTAAAATTTCATCCTTTATTTGTGCTTTAGCTCAAACAAGGCCATGCAAATATTTATCTCGCTGTTCTTTGGGAAATTTTTCAATGCTATACCTGAGCATGGTCCTGGACATTTTTTGGTAATGTTGTTGTAAAAACTTTTGTTCCAGGGGCAGGTCTCGTTTGCCCAGCTCTCTGAGCATCCAGCCTACGGCTTTGTGGATCAGGTCGTGATCGTCACTCAGTAGTATCTCGGCGATGGCCAGGGTCGGCTGATATTGTTGGTATTTGATAAAGTGCAAGGTGGCAATGATGGCGATCCTGCGCTCCCACAACACTTGCGAATGCGCCAGTTGTGTTAGCGGTGTTTTATCCCGGTTTAGCAGGTAACCGCCGACAATGACATGGGCGGAGGTATCCACCAGATCCCAGTTATTAATATGTTGGGTATTGCTCAGATAAAGCTGGTAAATGGCTTCGCGCTCAGCTTCGTTTGCCCGTTTGAAGCGGTAAACCAGCAGCAATAAGGCAAACAGCCTGATTTCGTGGTAAGGGGAGGATAATACCTGTTCAGCCGTCTTAAGGGGGACTTTCTTAAAGTGTTTTACCTGCTGGCGCAGCACAGGAACCCGGATGCCGAGAAATTTATCGCCATAACCGTATTCCCCCTTGGCGGTTTTAAAAAAGCGCTGCGAGTGTGCGGCGATATCGGGGTTGGCCAGTTTTGTTAAGTGTTCGCTTATGCTCTGGTAGCTCATGAGTGGATCTTCCCGTTGTTGAGCTTTTTTCGATGAGAGGCGAGCTGATGAGCTTCATACGTTGAAAAAAGAGCCTGTTGTTATAACGCCAGGATAACAGCAGGCTCACGTTTATTTTTATTGTTTACAGTACCCGGATACTGGCCTTGTTGATCATTAACGGCTCGGTAGGTTTACCGCGGCGGCTGCCTAATTTTTCCAGCTTTGCCAGGGTGGTGTCTAAGCCTTCGATCACTTCACCAAAAATGGTGTGCTTGCCGTCAAGGAAAGGTGTCGGTTTAAAGGTGATGAAAAACTGGCTGCCGTCGGTACCCGGTCCGGCGTTGGCCATGCTTAAAATGCCCGGCTTGTCGTGGGAAACGGTATCGGAGAATTCGCCGTCGTATTTATAACCCGGGTTACCGCGGCCATTGCCTAAAGGATCGCCCCCTTGCGCCATAAATCCGGGGATCACTCGGTGAAAGGTCAAGCCGTCGTAAAAACCCAGCTGGGTTAAATAGATGGTGCTGCTGACATGCATAGGCGCCACTTCGGGGTTGAGTTTAATGGATAACTTGCCCTGGTTGGTTTCCAGATCCCAGATGTAACTTTTGCCCTGGGTGAACTCCATCATTTCCGGCTGCTTTAGCTTGGTTTT
Organism: Thalassomonas sp. RHCl1; assembly: GCF_947387555.1. Taxonomy (GTDB): domain Bacteria; phylum Pseudomonadota; class Gammaproteobacteria; order Enterobacterales; family Alteromonadaceae; genus Thalassomonas. The sequence continues at coordinate 79,360 of NZ_CANDNZ010000010.1, read as the reverse complement.
CCAGTCATCCTGGCTTTTATCGATTTGTTGGCTGGCGATAAAGTTATCGGCTTTTTTAAGCGCCTGATCTTTATCACTACATGCCCCCAGGTTGACCAGCAGCAGGGCCGCTGTGCTCCAGACAAGAAGTTTTTTGCTGATACTCGGCATTGTCATTTCCTATTTTGCAATGAGATTCTTTTTATGGGCATACTTTATTATCTTTACCATTGAATAAACAAGTAAATTACCTGTTCAACGGTGAAATTATTTTTCCTTTGTTGCGCTTTATCATAACCGGGCGGTGATGCTGCCTGTGCTGAGGTGGTGTTTCTTTTCCTGTGCGGCCGCCTTGATGATCCCCAATTGCAGTTCAACATGGATGTTACCGTCAGCTTCACTGGATAACAGCAACATGCGGCTTTCCCCGTTGAGATTGAGCTGTTGCTCCCGGCTAAACCGGTATAACTGCTGCCATTGCTGCTCCAGCTGTACCGCCTTGCCGGTAAAGGTCAATGAAGCGCAATCAAAGGCCTTGGCTTTGCGGTATTTATAAGGAGGCAGGCGCTTGGTTCTTTTCGATACCGGGAAGCCGATATCGGCGGTTATCTGCTGTTTGCTTTGTTGTTCACCTGAGCGGTAACTCAGTATTAACGGGCCATCGATTTTAGCATTGGAGCGTTTGGCCAGTTTGACACTCATGTCCATGGCCTTGGTTTTAATTTTATCCGCCAGCTGGTGTTTTTCTGTCTCGATCCGGGTGTAGAAAAAGTGGAAGGGCTGTACGGATTTTATTGAAATGTTATTGGCGCTGTTACCTGGTAATACACCTGTGCTGCCGGCCATGGCCTGTGCCGATAAAACCAATATACACAAGCCGGTAAAAATGCCGCTTGAAAAGCGGTTGTTGAATTGCCTGATGACCTTTTGCATATAATCCCTCCCTTGATTCATTCATCTTGATTACCATAACAAATATTACTAAATGGTAAAGCCTGATTTGGGTGATTATTGCCGTGGGGGATGATTTTTCTTGGTTAGTGCATCAAAGCCCTTTATCATCCGCTTATTCAAGCCAAGATCAGAAAAAATAATGAGTAAGAAATTTTACGTTGTCTGGAAAGGAGCCAAAACCGGGATTTTTACTTCCTGGGGAGAGACCAAAGCTTTAATTGATGGTCGCTCAGACGCCCAATACATGGGGTTTCCTTCTTTAGCCGAAGCCGAAGCCGCATTTGCCCAATCTTATACCAAGGCCTTGATGAAAAGATCCCTGGCAAAAGGTAAGGCATCGGGGGCAGGAAATGGCAAAAAAGAAGCGCAGGGACCCGGCTATCAAGGTCAGAGCCAAAGCAAATCGGCGCAGGTACAAATTTATTGCGATGGCGCCTGTTCGCCTAATCCGGGCAAGTCAGGCACAGGGCTTGCGATTTATGAGAACTCGGTATTAACACAGCTGAGATACGGGTTATACCATCCGATGGGCACCAATAATACCGCAGAGCTGGGCGGTATCCTGGAGTCGATGTTATTGGCGCAAGCTTATATTGAGCAAGGAAAAACGGTAGAGATATTATCCGATTCCAAATATTCCATCGATTGCATCACCAAATGGGCCAAAGGCTGGCAAGCGAAAGGCTGGACCCGGGGCAAGGGAGAGGAAATTAAAAACCTGGAGATAATCCAGCGCAGTTTTGCCCTGTATGAACAACTGAAATCTCAGCTCTTTATCAGCCATGTAAAAGGACATGCCAATATCGAAGGCAATGAACTGGCCGATCGCATGGCGGTATATGCAAGAATGAAACAGGAAACCGCTTTGGTGGTTTATCAGGATGCCCTGGATATTCCTGCCATTCTGGCGATGCCATCCGGTTAAGGCTTAATTGCCCGTTTTCATGTTATTTAGCCCCTGATATATTTTGTGATAATAGCGGCAAATTAACGCTGAAAGAAATGACAGACGGTAACTGTCTGTCATTTTTTATTATGGTGCTCTGGATGTTGAATTTACGGAATAAATTGATAAACACTGTGCTGATATTAGCAATAGGGCTGTTTTCGCCTGTTGTTGCAGCTTTGCTGCCGGTAACCGGGCACTTACCCATCAGTAAACTGTCATTAACCGCTTTTGAACGCTGTTTCCCCGAAGATTCTGCATTTCGCCGGCATGATGAGATTAAAAAAAGGATTTTACGCGCTAATGTCGCAATGGATGAAGGTCGCTCTGCATTAAGTCGGGAAGATAAAGAGATAGCGGGAGAGAGGGGCTATTTTACCTTACTAAATCGCATTGATAACTGGCACTTTTATAACCCCAATAAAAAACAACCGAAAAAAACGCAACAGGGACTAATACATAAGTCTTATGACAGGTTGTGGCTTGAAGCTCTCGAATACTTTATCAATCATAAAAAGTGGGAAAATAAAGTGCTGTTTTTGGGTGCCCTGATGCATTTATTAGAAGATACCGGCGTACCGGCCCATGTTGTGCCTGTTTATCATGGCCCGACTATCGTTGAAATCATGGGGGATTTCGAAAAATATACCGATTATATGCAAGAGAAAAACTATGTTAGCGGTAAGGGCCTGACCGAGATGATTAAGGATGAGATCGACCTGATCCCGCCGGATGAAGCAAGGTTGAGGGCATATGTTAACTCAGGCTTTAGCCGCGAATGTCATCAGATTAAGCAAAGCCAAGTCATGACCCCGCAGCAAATCCGTGATGATCTGGCTGAAGTGACTTTGGCCGGGCTAAATCGCGAGATTGCAGGCTGCAAAGGCAAACGCTGGAATATTTTTTGGGATAACCCCGTGAGAAATGAAGCGGGAGAGGCGTTAGAAGATGATTATTTCCGTGCTTATAATACCGATGATGATTTTCCTTTATTCAATCATCATGGCTTAATTAAAAACACTAAGGGTGAAGTCGTCTGTACCATGGGGGAAGCCGATGCCCGTTATCAGGAGTTTGTTTATGAACTGCATAAGCAAATGATCAAAAGTGATGTCCGGTTACTTCGATGGGCGTCGAGTCAATTTTCGCAATAATAACCGGTGAAATGATAAAAGAAGCTGCAGTGCCGGCTGTTTTGTCATTGTATTATTGATATTTGTTATAAATCGCCTTTATTTCTCCCTGGCGTACCATTACCCCGAGGGCATCATTTAACTGTGGTAGCAGGTAGGCCTTATTTGGGTGGAGCCTCATTTTCACTTCCACCTGGTTAATTACCCCGCCGACTTCAAATTCCCGGTATTGCGGATGATGTTTCTGATGATAGTAATAGCTTTGTGCGCCTATGAAGATGTATTTTACCCTGTCTGCCTGTAATAATTTCAGCAGATGTTGTTCTGACAAGCCATCGACCCGCTTGATTGCGCCTGAGCTAAATGCGTCTTCATATTTGGGGTAGGCATAACTGCGGATCACACCTATGGTTTTTCCGGTGAGATCTGCCGGGGTTGAAAATGCCAGGCGGTTTTGCTTTTTAAAGACCAGAAGATCGGTGGAGCTTGCATAAGCAATGCTATACAAGGCTTTTACCGGGCTGGATTGGCGCCAGAGTTCGTTGATGCCCGGTTCTATATCCACACGGCCTAAATCAAATTCTTTTACCGCCCGGGGCGGAGTGTAGGCGTGCATGGTAAAGGTGTGCTCGGTCAGTGCAGATAAGCGGGAAAAAATGTCGATATGAATGCCGCCAAACTTACCGTTTTGTCTGATGGTGTACGGGGGATTAGCCTCGGAAAGTAAGATGACCTTTATTGTTTCTCCATGGACTTTAGCGTGGTGGAATAAAGTGCTCACCAGGGCGAGGCTGAACAGAATATTGCTTAGGTAAGGCTTCATAATAAGCTAAAGTTAATTTTTACCTTATTATAGTAAAAGGGCATCGGGTTTGTTTACACATCAATCAAAGCGTTAGAAACTGGTTATTTATCATGTTCTTTGTCTGATAAAGAGCGGGTGCTGTTTTTTGTTTCTGCCGGGAAAAGATAAAGCAGGCTTAAACTTCATTTTGGCAGCTATACAAGCCATGCCATCAAAAGCCCGTTCCTGTTCTATACTAAGAGGGTCGTAAATCTGCGATGTAGTTTAGGTAGTAGTTGTATGAACAAGCCACTTCAAATAGAGCAGTTTGAATGGAGTCAGAGTCAACCGATTAGTCAGCAATTACCGTACACCTTTACTAACGGATTAGTGTTTAATGGCCTTAACGGACAGTGTGGCAATTGTGGGCAGCTTATCCGGCCTGATGATATACATGGGTCTATTTCTACCTTGTCGGCAGAACGTTGCCTGATGGTAGCTAAGGGCTATTGTTATTATTGCGATACCCTGACATGTTTTAATTTCATCATAGATCAGGAGGGGCAAGCCCAGGTTGTGGATATCGAAAAATCCACCGCAGCACACAATTGCACTAAGCCCAATTAATATCCGGGCAGGTTTTTTGTCTTAATTACAATCATCATAATCAAAAACGGCGTGGGTAAGCTCCCACGCCTTTTTTTATACATGGAGGTATTTATCCTGTGAGTATATGGATATGCAGGAGCAGGGTTTATACATGGAGGTATTTATCCTGCGAGCATATGGATATGCAGGAGCAGGGTTTATACATGGACGTATTTCAGCCTGTTCTACCGGTGGAGAGGGCAATGCATCCTGAAAGTAATCCTGTGTGCATATGGAGATGCAGGAGCAGGGGTTATACATGTGTCTCGTCCTGAGATAAGTTGCACTTTAGCTTGTGTTTAATCTCTTGTTAAAACTGCATTTCCCCGTGATACACTAAGCCTATTTCATGTTAGCCAAATCATTTGCCGGTAACTGTCACTATGTTAGCTTTTGTTAAATCCCATTATGCCGGGATCTTTGTCTGCGCCATTACTGCCATTGCCGCCAATGCCCTGGCGCACCGTTACCAGGCACCTGTGATGTTATTTGCCCTTTTGCTTGGTTTGGCGCTGCATTTTTTATATGACTCTAAAAGACACCAGGTAGGTATAGACTTTTGCAGTAAAGCCGTTTTACGTTTTGCCGTGGCCTTGCTGGGAGTACGCATCGCCTTTGCCGACATTGTTTCACTGGGGGTGATGCCGCCGCTGATCGTTATTGGCAGTATGCTGGTCACTATTTTTTTTGGTGTTTTCCTGGCACGTTTGCTGGGGTTGCCTAAAGTATTCGGGGTACTTTCCGGCGGGGCGGTGGCGGTATGCGGGGTTTCTGCGGCCGCGGCCATTTCCACTGTCTTGCCGAAAAAAGCCCATCAGGAGAAATTTTTTGCCCTGACGGTGATCAGCATTACCGCGTTAGGCACCCTGGCCATGTTGACCTATCCGCTGGTGACTGACTTTCTTGGGCTCAGCGATGAACAGGCGGGGGTTTTTATCGGCGGCGCCATTCATGATGTTGCCCAGGTGGTCGGGGCGGGTTATTCCGTTTCCACCGAAACCGGGGATATTGCCACTTACATCAAGTTGCTGCGGGTGGCCTTGCTTTTGCCGATTGTGGTGATGATATTTTTTGCTTTTAAAGAGAAAAGTTCGCGTTTAAGTGGCGGTGTCAGCAGCTTTATTCCGGGGTTTTTAATCGCGTTTTTTATGCTGGCGCTGGTGAATAATTTAGGTTTTATTCCCGCGCCCCTGGTGGAAATTATCAAAAGCATTTCCGGCGGCGCCCTGGTGGTGGCTATGGTGGCGATAGGCGTGAAAACCTCGTTAAAACAGGTGGTATCCGTGGGCTGGAAGCCGGTCTTTTTGATGACTATGGAAACTGTCTTTTTTGCCCTGTTGATATTGGCGGGTATTTTCTTTATCGGCTGATCTTAGTGGATAACTTGTCTTAGCGACTTGCTGACAAGTGTAAAAAATGTAGTTAAATGTAACTGCCGGGTATACTTATGTATAGCTTAAAAATTATTTTGTAATCAAAGTGTTACCCTGCCTGTTTTACCGCTTGTTTCACTTTTCATCTTCTGGTTTCCGGTCTTATAATCTTTGTCATCAAGTTATTTCCCGTGCAAAGAAACCTATGATCAATAACCGATACTTACTTGCTTTTTCATTACTGTCCCTGCTTCCCGGCTGCGGCAGTTCAGACTCGGATGAAGATAAAACCCCGGTTGAACCGGTGGAACAAACCTTCACCCTGACCTCACTTATCACCAATAAATGCGGTAAGGAGTCAGCCTTTACCCAGGTGGAATTGTTATTACAGGATGATAACTGGCAATTGCTGGAAAAATATTTACCGAATGAAAATGGGGTGATCAGTTTCAGTACCACATCGGCCAATATTAATTACACCCTGGTGGCGAAAAATCAGCAGGGAGATCAACAGCAGGGGTTGGATATTGTCAGTTTTTACCAGGCAGACAGTTCAGTGGCGGCAAAATATTACGGCCGTTATGATCAACAGCTGGATAACAGCAGTTGTGAGTGTGTGACCCAGGATGTGGAGTTAAGGCACAGGTCGTTCACTACCCGGGGTTTAGTAGCCAGTTCATTGCCCTATGCCGGCTTTGAGGAAGTGGACGAGCAAACCACTTTATACCGGGATGTTGAAGCCTGCCGTATCATTGGTGAAACCTGGCCGGTGCAGTCATTTATGGTGCTGGGCACAGATAATGCCGGGGATGCCATAGGCGCCGCGGATATCCATGATAATTTCGATGGCAACGACGACTTGTTGTGGGAGTTTTCTGCGGTGGAGGTTGCCGATGAAATCGCGCTGGAAAATGATCAGCAGTTGATGTTCTCGGCGCAAATTATCCAGGGCAACAAACATTTTCCGCTTACGGTTGCACAAGGCGACAGTAGTTTGATTTTATTCAACAGCCATTTGTATAGCAGCGAAGCGGACTATATCAGTCAGACCAACCGTGTGTACCAGTTAAAAGATACCTTCTTCGGTACCACCTTAACCGAGGCCAGCCATCAAAAAATCTCCAGTGATTATGCCCAGTCGTTTGAAGTGGAAGTCTCGGAGAATAAGCCTGATGTTGATGATGAAAACTTTTCCGAACTGGGCAGTGACGGCAGTTACGATTACAGCGGGGCGGGCAATTATCCGCTGGCGGTGATCACTTATACCTATTCCGCTTACGATGCCGATATCGGTTTATTCCCGGTCAAATGGACCAGTTATGGCCCGGATGAGGGCGTTTTGCCAAGTTCGGTGCCTTTGTCCGGATATGAAGATATTATCAATGACGATACCGATGTCCAGCTCACCGATATTGAACTTATCCGCAGCATGAGCAGTTCCGACTACCAGGATTATATCCGTTACTATCAGCAGGCAAAGCAGCAGGAAGTTGAGAGTAAAAACGTGGATAGCAGTGATTTTGTCAGTGATCTGAAAAAGTTACATTTGCAGATTAACCTTAATTAGGGGAGGAAATTAAAGGAGGAAACCTGAACAGGCATCAAGTGTATTTCATAGCAACAAAAAGCCCGCATCGCGGGCTTTTTGTTTTAATCCCCTAAGTTTTTCGGCTTTGAGATTAATGTTTGAACTGTAAAAAAGCAGTTCGTAATCATTACTGGCGATAATTCAAGGTCAGTAAATATTGCGCCGGTTGACCGACATAATGATTATTGGTGACATAATCCCGGTCGAACAGGTTATTGGCTTTTAACGTTAACTTCCACTGGCTGTTAAAGCTATAGGCGGCGCTGAGGTTGACCAGGGTATGGCTGGGCAATTCTGTTGTGCTTGGCCATTCGCTGTCTTCACGTTTCCCTTGATAATTGACGCTGGCAAGCAGATTCAGGTTATCAAAATCCCGGCTGATTTGATAACGGGCGGTATGTTTTGCCCTGCGGATCAATGGCTTGTTAGTGCCGTCATTAACCGCATCCAGATAGCCCAGCTGCAGGGATTGCGAGAAACCGAACAAATCCGCTGTTAAATTTAACTCGGCCCCTTTGATGGTGGCCTTATGAATGTTTAACGGGTTGTATTTAAAGTTTTCATCCGGCACCCATTCGATCAAGTCATCTATTTTGGTTTTATAGACACTCAGTTCGGTTTGGATATCGGCAACACTGGTTTTAAGTAAAATTTCGGCGCTGTTGGAGGTTTCCGCTTTTAATTCGGGGTTGCCGTAAGAAAAGGCATCTTCCGGGTAGTAGAGGTCGTTAAAGCTCGGCTCTTTAAAACCCCGGCCTAAATTGATGCTGATCAGTGACTGGTCGCCAAAGCGTAACCCGGCGCTGGCATTGTAGGTAAACTTATTGTCTATGCCTTCAATATCATCGTAACGCAGTGCGCCGTCAAGCAGGATAGTCTCTTCATCGTAGGCGATATGGCCGTATAGCGCTTTTTTATCACGCTCGGTTTTATCGTATCCCGGCTGATTGTTTGCTCTTTTTTTGGTATCGACTTCTTCCCGGGTTAAATCCACTCCTACACTGGTGGTTAATGCCTGAGAAACCTGATAGCTGCCAAGCCAGTTTGCCTGCAGACGTTTGGTTTCAAAAAAGCTGCCGTCTTTTTTGTTGCCGCCTTCAATAAAATCGATGGATTCATCAATTTGCTGGCCCCAGGAGAATTGCTGATACCAGAGTCCGGTGTCCTGGATGGCGGTTAAATGCCATTGTTTGGTCTCTAGTTCGCTTTTATTGTTGCCGCCAAAGGCGCTGTCATAATCGCTTTGTCCCTGGTTATATTTTGCCAGCCAGTTTACCCGCCACTGTGGGTTGATGTTCTGGGTGCCGATGATGGAAATATCTTCTCTGTGATAGCCGTCATCATCCGGCTCTGCGTTGTCCAGGACATCATAACCTTCCGCCGATTTGGCTGATAAGGTGATGGTGGTTTTGCCGTCGCCATGGGCAAAAGCACTGCTTAAGCTGCCTTGCTGCTGGGACTGGTTGCCGACAGATAAATCAAGGGCCAGTTCACCGGCATTTAACTGGCGGGTAAAAATCTGGATCACGCCGCCGATGGCATCAGAGCCCCACAGGGATGCCCTCGGGCCTTTGATAATTTCGACTCTTTCTATCTGGTCTGTTGAAATGTTGGCAAATTCTACCAAACCTAAGGTGGCAGAGCCGATACGTTGTCCGTCGATGATCACTAAGGTATGGCCGGCGTTGGTGCCCCGGCTGAAGATGCCGGTTGTCTGGGCAATACCGCCGTTTTGGGATAATTGAAAGCCGTTGACATCGTTGATCAGTTCGGCGATGGAAAGCGCCGGAGATAAATCTATCTCTTCCCGGGTGATGATTTTGACACTGCTTAAGATATCGGCGCTGTTTTGCTGGATACGGCTTGCCGTGACCACCAGGGTTTCATCCACCGAAATGCCGCTCTTGGCTGAACCGCTTTCGGCTGGTGCTGCTACTGCAAGCGTTGATGTTAATGCGCTGGCAACGCTTAATGCAAGTATGTTTTTTTTCATATTTTCCTCAATGAAGCACCCACCGTGCTTGATGTGATTAACAATACCAGGCCGGTCTCCGGACTTATCACTTTGCCGGTAAAGCAAAGTGAATTACCGTTGCGGGGGCAGTACAGGATTCATACCCGGGGTATAACACCTGTTTCCCGTTTCACTGCGGCCAAGCCGGCTGATTCGAAAAATGAGCCTGTGTCCTGGCAGCAGCACCTGATATCAGATTGATGCCCGGGCAGCTATTCCCGGGCGCTTAAAGTCGTTCGTTTTCCTGTTTATATGCCGGATAAATAAGACTGGCGTACCTTGTCGATATCCAGGCACAGCTTATCCAGAGCCAGCAAACTGCGGCGCGTCATGCGGTGCAGGGCGTCGGCATCCGGGGTGATAATATTGTTTTCACTCACCGCCTGTATTGTCGGCCAGTCGCGCCAGTTAAAGCCTTCTTTGTCTTTTTGGTTGACCGACAGCGGCTGGATGATGAGTTGTATCGGAGTTTTTAATACCTGCTCGATATTGACCTGGGGATACGGGCTGCTCACCTGTTCAAACGGGTTCTCGGCGCGGCAGATATTCAGGTGTTGCTGCGGCCAGCTGCCCCTGGCGATAGTGGTGAGTGGCCTTGACCATAATTCATAAAAGGCGGTGATGGTTTGTTTATCGCGGTAACGGTCTTTAATATCGTCAAGCTGCTTAAGAAATGCATCTGCTACTTGCCGTCCCTGCTCGCTGTGGCCGGATAAATCGGCGAACTGGCGCAGCTCTTTGGCAATATCGCGAAAGGTTTTCGGCTCGGAGTAAACCACCTTAAAGCCGAGCTGGCTTAACCTGGCTAAATCATCGCTGGGGTTGCCGCTTTTCCAGGCAATGATTAAGTCGGGCTGCAGGGCGATCACTTTTTCCAGTTGCAGCCGGATATAGTTGCCTATGCTGGGGATATTTTTCGCCTGCTCGGGATAGTCGGCAAAATCTGTGGTGGCGATGATTTGTTTGCCTGCACCGACATCATAAAGCATCTCAACAATATGGGGGGAGAGGGCGATAATTTTTGGTAATGGTTTGCTTTCTGTCTCCTGTGGCTTGGCGGCTAGGGAAAGACTCGTCAACAACACAGTTGCCAGGGTTATCATCAGGGAAACTTTTACGGTGACAGCTTTGAACAAGATCATTACCAGTCAATTCCTTTTTGTGCTTTTACCCCGGCATCAAAGGCGTGCTTAACCGAGCGTACTTCGCTGACGGTATCGGCAAGATCGATCAGTGCCCGGTGACAGGCGCGACCGGTGACGACCACATGCTGCATTTTCGGGCGGTTGCGGATAGCCTCGACAACCTCATCCAGATCCAGGTATTTATAGGTGAGCATATAGGTAAGTTCATCCAGTAATACCAGGTCGATATGGGGATCGCTGAGTAAACGTTTACTTTCCTGCCATACCTTGCTGGCTGCAGCTATGTCGCTGGTTTTGTCCTGGGTATTCCAGGTAAAACCTGTGCCCATGACATGAAATTCTACCCCGGCATTGGCCAGCAATTCCCGCTCGCCGCAGGCCCAGCTGCCTTTGATATATTGCACTACCGCGGCATTTAAACCATGGCCGACCGCGCGGGCAACCGTACCGAAACCTGAGGTCGACTTGCCCTTGCCGTTGCCTGTGATCACGATAAACAAGCCTTTTTCCTGCTGGGCGCTGTCGATTTTCGCATCCACTTTTTCCTTGGTGCGCTGCATCCTTTGCTGGTGCTGAAGTTCTTTATCGTTTGAGGTAGCCATAACGTTTTCCTGCTGTTGTTTCTTCAATAACCTTGCTAATAACTATGGGTCATTTTTGCTAATTTTTTCGGGTCCGATACATGATCAATAAAAAGAAAATACTGCCGGTAGCGGAGGTAATGATGCCGATGGGAATTTCGGCATTTTCCAGTGCGGTGCGGGCAATAACATCGACCCAGAGGATAAAGGTACCGCCGATAAGCATTGAACCTAAAATCAAGGGGATAGTGGTGACGCCGAGTATCTGCCTGACAATATGGGGGATCATTAAACCGACAAAACCTATGCCGCCGCAGTAGGCGACGATAGTGGCGGTTAAGGCCGCACACAGGGCCAGCATTATCAACCTGAGTTTATCGGCATTGACACCTAAGCTGGCGGCGCTTTCATCGCCGAGCAACAGGGCATCGATATGGCGGTGAAAGGCGAGAATGACCATCAGGGCAAACACCAAAACCGAACTTATCACATAAAAATTTGCCAGCTCGACCCGGGCCAGGCTGCCCATTAACCAGAATAATACCCGGTTGGTGGCAAAGGGCTCCCCCAGATAAAGCAAAAACTGGCTGATGGCAGCGAGCATAAAAGAAACCGCGACCCCCGCCAGTAAAAGCTGCTCCATGCGCTGCAGGGCCTTGGCGATTAGCACCACTATCACTACGGCAAATAAAGCGCCGAGAAATGCCGCCAGCGGCAGTGCCAGGGTCAGCATGTTCGCCAGGGTGATGCTGGCGATAGTAGCGCCCAGGCCTGCACCTGAGACTATGCCGAACAGGTAAGGGTCTGCCAGTGGATTGCGGGTGGTATTTTGTAAAATAGCCCCGGCTATCGCCAGGCCCATACCGGCAACTAAACCCACCAGGATGCGGGGCACCCGAACCTGGTAGAGCACCATATCGATTACTGGTGTCGGACAGGAGGCGGTGAAGCAGGTAAGGAGTTGCTGCGCCCTGATATTAACCGGACCAAAGGTGAGGGCGCCGCCGATACTGCTCAGGCATAATAATGCCAGTAAGCATAATTTTATCGGTAAGCGGTGCAATTGGGCCTGACTCATTGGCTTGCTTCTCCTGCATCCCTTGCATTACTTGCATAAGTGTTGTGTTCGGGCAGGTGAAAATAAACCCGGGTTTTTCCGGTAACAGGATCTAACTCCTGCTGACAGTTAAGGCGGAAGACCTGTGTTAATCGCGAGCTGCTCAACACTTTTTCGGGGGCGCCATCGGCAATAACCTGCCCTTGGTCGAGCAAGAGTAAACGGCGGCAATATTGTGCGGCCAGGTTTAAATCATGTACCGTCATCACCACAGTGATTTTTAAGCTTTTTACCAAGTTTAAAATCTGGTGCTGATAATAGACATCCAGATGATTGGTGGGTTCATCCAAAATCAAGACCTCGGCCCTTTGCACTAAGGCCCGTGCGATCAATACCCGCTGCTGCTCACCGCCGGATAAGGTATTGAAGGCATCATGGATTTTATCCGCTAAGCCGACTTTTTCCAGCGCCAGTTCAATTTGGTGTTTATCAAAATCATTATCCAGGCTAAAAAGGGTTTTATGGGGCAATAAACCCATGCGTACGATATCGGATACCGAAAGGTTAAATACCGGGGCCGCTTTTTGTGCCACCAAGGCAAAGGATTTCGCCAGTTCCCGCGGAGCATAGCTGCTGATATTTTTGCCTTTAAAGTTTACCGAGCCGGTAAAGTCTTTTTGCTGGTTGAGCAGACAATTGAGCAAACTGGTTTTACCGGCACCGTTGGGGCCGATAATGCCCAATACCTCACCTTTCGCCACTGTCAGTGAGATATCTTTGAGGATGCGTTTATCGCCGACTGCCCAGCTAAGCCTGTCCAGGCTAATAAGGGCCGGCATTAATCTGTACCTGCCGATATTGTGCGGTTAATTGTCTGGCTTAACATCTTTTGCCCCGGCCTTGAATTTAATGTTTTAAGCTAGCAGGTGCAGGAAGAGAGTACAAATAGCACTGAAAAGTCAATGAATTGTCACTCAAGGTGTAGGCCCGCACCTTTAGTTCATAAGTGTTCAATGGCAGGTTTCCTGGCTTTAGGGATAACCCGATAATACCCTTCCCGGCTTTTGCCAGTGGTTTGTATTATCAGCCCTGTTTACAGTTGCGGGTACAGCCGTGGATTAATGTTTAAAAGTCAACACTTTAAGACAAGCACCACGTTCCCTATTAAGTTTGCTTTATGCGGCTTCATTTTTGAAAGAGAAAAAGCGAAGCCTAAAGAAAACACCATCTTAGGGCGGCAGTGTACTGGTTATTTTTATCACTGGCAAGCTTTAGCGGTTTAGATGGCTAAATAAGTTGAGTGAAATAAAAAAGCCGCCGGTAAAGTTGCGGCGGCTTAAATGGTGAAGAAATTGGCTTTCTCTTCGGCTCTTATTTAGTGCATGCTTAGTGAATCTTCAGCTAATGTTAAGTGACGGCACCTGCCGCTATCTCATCTTGATACTGCTCTTTTTTCGATTTGGCCAAACCAAAATCTTCCAGTATGGTATACAGGCAAGGCAGTACAAACAGCACCAGCAAGGTGGAAGTGGCAATACCGAAGACGATACTGGTGGCCAGCGGGATCAATATTTGCGCCTGCAAGCTGGTTTCAAACAACAGCGGCGTCATCCCGGCGATAGTGGTGACCGAGGTTAAGAATACCGCGCGGAACCTGTCGTAGCTGGCTTTGGCCGCCGCCTGGTGTACCGAATGTCCTTCTTCCACCCGTTTTTTGACAAACTCTACCAGCAAGATCGAGTCGTTGACAACAATACCCGCCAGGGAAACAAAGCCTAACATCGAAGGCATGGTAAAGCTTAACCCCATCAGCAAATGCCCCCAGATGGTGCCTATCATCGCCAGCGGAATGGCCACTAACACGATTACAGGTTCGACATAACTGCGGAACTGGAAGGAAAGCAGTAAAAATACTCCTAAAATGCCGAAAACAAACGACTGCACCATAGATTGCTGGGTAATGGCGGAGTTCTTGGTTTCCCCTTCCTGACTCAGCTTAATATCCGGATATCTTTGCTGGAAATCCGGTAGCCAGCGTTTGGTCAGATCTTTCATCACTTTTTGGGTGTTGTTGACCGTGCCGTCGATATCCCCGTAGACGGTAACCGCCCTTTGGTTGTTGTAACGGCCGATGCGTGAATAGCCGCGGGTGGCGGTAATTTCTGCCACTGCCGACAAAGGGATAATGGCACCGCTGGTGGGGTGAATGATCGGGAAGTTATCGAAATCGGCAAATTCATCCCGGGACTCGGGGGTTAACATCACGGTAATTTCGAAGGTTTCCAGATCGACATTGGTTTCCAGTACCTTGTTGCCCTGGAAGGCGCTTCTGACCTGGTTGGCTATGGTCTGGGCGTCTATGCCTAAGTTATAGGCGCCGTCTTTTAATTTCAGGGTAAATTCAGGCTTGCCGGGCCTGAGATCGTCTAACAGGTTGTTGACCCCGGGATAACCGGCCAGCCAGGTTTGCAGTTCGAACGAGGCTTGCGCCAGCTCATTGAGATCATTGCCGGTCAGACGTATCTGGATGGCCCTGCCGCTGGGACCTATGCTCGGCTCTTTAAAGGATAGGGTCAGGGCATCCGGGATAATGCCGCTGCTTTGTCGCCAGCGGTTGATAAAATGCTGCATCTTGGTATTGCGTATTTCCGCCGACAGCAAGTCGACATCTATGGTGGCCAGGTGGGGGCCGGATTCGAATGCATCCGAATTCTGATTGAAGCTTACGGCAAATGATTTGACTAAGGTATGAGCTTCGTCTGCCTGCAGTTCCTGCGAGGTTTTATCCAGCGCGGTTAACAGCTGTTCAACCACACGCTCGGTTTGCTTTAACGGCGTGCCCGCCGGCATTAATATTTGTGCCTGCAGCCTGTCCCCTTCGACATTGGGGAAAGCAGAGAACTGCAAGATGCCCGAGGCGAGCATGCTTACCGACAACAGGAAGAACGCCAGTACGGCGCCGATAAAGGCATAACGGTAATGGATGATTTTTTCCACCAGTACATAAGTGCGGGTTCTTAAGTGCTCGAATTTCTGCTCGAACTTAACGCGGAACCTGGACGGTTTTTGCTTTTCGCCATGGGTGAGGGAATGGTGCAAATGATTGGGCAAGATAAAAAATGCCTCGATCAGGGAAACGGAAATCACCGAAATTAGCACGATAGGGATCACTTTAAGGATCTGCCCGAGATCTCCCTGGAGAAATACCAGGCCGATAAAAATGCACAAAGTAGTGGCATAGGAAGAGGCAACCCCACGGGCGACGATTTTAGTCCCCTTTATCGCCGCTTCCATGGGTTTTAAGCCTTTTTTCAGCTGGGTGCCGATAGACTCGGCAATAACGATAGCATCATCCATTAAGATGCCCAGCGCCAGCAACAGGGCAACCATGGAAATCATATTGATGGTAATGCCCATATGGCCGAGCACAAAGGCGCTGGCTAAGAATGAGACCGGCAGTCCCATTACCACCCAGAAGGCATAACGTACGGTAAAAAACAGCCACATGGTGGCAAAGACCAGCAGCAGTCCCTGCCAGGCGTTGGTGAGCAGCATATTGATGCGGTCTTTGACTATGCTGGTGGCATCCTGGGTAATATCGAGGGAGACACCGGCAGGCAGGCGGGCGGATTCGGTAACTATGATCTCTTCCACCGCCGCCAGCACCTCCAAACTGTCGTCTATGGTATTTTTTTCTATTTTCAGCAGGGCGGCGGGGCGGCCGTTAAATTCTACCTTGTCTTCAGCCAGTTCAAAGGTGTCGATTATGGTGGCGATTTCCCCGAGGCGGACTTCATTGCCTTGTTCGCCGGTTAAAATCACCAGCTGGGCCAGATCCAGGGCGCTGCGTCTTTCATCGCTAAAGCGAAGTTGGGTTTCGCTGTTTTGTGTTTCAATCGAACCCAGCGGCAAGTCGAGGTCCTGCTTGCTGATAAGACTTACCAGTTGCTGCAGATCCAGACCGTAACGGCGCAGGTTTTCCTGGGAAACCTGTACCCTGAGCTGGCGCTCGGAAAAACCGCTGATCTTCACCAGCGGGATCTGGGGGTGTTGCAAGATACGCTGCTTGAGGCTTTCCGCCAGGGTTTTTAGCTCAGATCTTGGCAGGTCTGCAGTTAAGGCGACGGAAATCACATGTTGGGTGCGGCCTTTTTCCGTCACCACAGGCTCTTCGGCGTTATCGGGAAATTCGTTGATGCCGTCGATGGCGGTTTTAACATCATCGGTGAATTTAACGAAATCCCCCTGCTCGAGCATTTTTATCGTCATCAAGCCGAGGTTTTGCCTGGCTTCACAGACTTTTTCCTCGATAAAACTGATGCCGTCAAGGGCGTCTTCGAGCGGCAAACAGATCCCCTGCTCGACATCCACAGGTGTTGCCCCCGGATAGGGAACATTGACCTGCAGCGAGTAGGCTTTGACTTCCGGAAAGGTTTCCCGCTTGATATCCGGCAGGACACTGATGCCCATAAAGATCAGCAGCAGCATCAATAAGTTGGCCGCCGTCGGGTGGGCGGTAAAATAGCGTATCATTGTGCTTTCCTCACCCAGGTATCCAGTTGCTGCTGCAGGGCCAGGTCATCGACCGGGGACAGGCTCATGCCCTGTACCGCGGGGAAAACATCCGAGGTAATAATTTTATCTCCCGGTTTTAGGGTATCGGTAAACAGGGCCAGCTCTCCCTGCAGCTGGACTTTGTTGAGATTGAGGCGCTCCAGGGTATCTGCTTCACCTACCCGATAGATTTGTCCCTGGTGCAGGGCGAATCTGGGGGCGACTACAAATGTTTTTTGAGCGCCGTGCAGGTTTACTTTCATATAGTTGCCTGCCAGCAAGGGGGGCTTGACGCCGGGATCGATATTTTTATAGACGCCTTCAACACTGACTACAACCCCCAGGGTGCGGGTTTGGGAGTCTATGCTGCCGGACAGGCGTTCTACTTTTGCCTGCCAGCTCAGGGACTCGTTACCGGCCGCATACAAGGTGGCGCTCAGGCCGAGGGAGCTGAAGATATCACTCATGGTTCTGTCTGACAGCAAGTCTTCATAATTGAGTTGGCTGCGGTCAAAGCTGGCGGCAATCTGGCTGAACTGCTGCAGGGAAAACTGGGCATTGACTATCATTTTGTCTATGCCGTAAGCTTCGAATAACAAGGTATTGGTGCTGACGTACTGATCGAGTTCGGCGCTTACCGCACTGATGCGGCCGTTAAAAGGCAGGCGGATTTCGGTGCGGGCCAGGTCGCGTTTACTTTGCTCTAACTGCGCCTGTGAAATTTCAATTTTCGCCTGTAAGACTTCGATATCCGAGGGCAGGGTGATCTGGGTATTTTTCAGCTGCTGGACTTCTTGCTGTTGCTGCAGCATGTTTTGTCTTTCGGCGTCCAAGGTCGACAGGGAAACGGCGCCGGACTTACGCAATTTTTCCAGGCGGGCCAGTTCTTTTTGCCGCACTTTCAGTTTTTCGTTGGCCAGCTTCAGATCCAGCTTGTTGTTTTCTACCGTCAGTTCCATTTCTTTTAAACTGGCTTGGCTGGATAACAGATCTGCCTGTGCCTGCTTTAAATTGAGCTGGTAATCCCTGTCGTCGATGCGCAGCAGCAGGGTATCTTTAGCCAGTATTTCACCTACTTTTAATTCCGGGTGAATATAGGTGATGCGCCCGGATACTTCTGCTTTGGCCTGCAGCGTCAGATCAGGTTCAACCGTGCCAAAGCCGGTGATGGCGGGACGGATCATGTGCTCGGCTACGGTTACGGTATCTACCGGCACCGAAGGCCGGGCCTGGGGATTGTGTTTCATTTGCGGCTGCAGTTTAACGATCAACACCATTAAGGCAATACCGCCGGCAAGTATCGCGGGTAAGGCAAACTTTGTCTTTAAGAAGGATTTTAACCATGTTTTCATTGGGCTGGCCCTTTAGTCATTCCGGATATAAAAAGTTGATAAATATGCTCAGTCCATTGCGGGGTATTGAGTTCCTGGTTTGTGATTTGCCATGCCTGCTCCCTTATCGGAGTCACGATAAAGGGGGTGACGATTAAGCTGATCAAAGAAAAGGCGGCATATTTGGGGTTAATGTCAGCGCGTATTTTTCCCTGTGCCTGCTGCCCGGCGATAAGCTCAGGTAAAAGGCCAGCCATGCGTTTGGGAAAACGTTCGATCATGGCAGCCCCTAAGGTTGAATCCGGGGTCATGGCTTCACTGTGTACCAATTTCATTAATCCCGGGTTTTGATTGACCATAGTGAGCATAAAAGTGATCACAGCTTTTATTGGTTCTTTTTCCCGGTGTAAATCACGCAGGCGGCTAAATTCTTTATCCGAGAGCTGATCTAATAAGGCAATAAATAAACCTTCTTTGTTATCAAAGTAATAACTGACCATGGCGGAGTT
The DNA here is from genome assembly GCF_947387555.1 of Thalassomonas sp. RHCl1. Classification (GTDB taxonomy): domain Bacteria; phylum Pseudomonadota; class Gammaproteobacteria; order Enterobacterales; family Alteromonadaceae; genus Thalassomonas. Next base: position 60,764 of record NZ_CANDNZ010000010.1, on the reverse strand, counting down.
CACTCCCGCCACTTTACCTAATTCACGTATGGTGATTTCGCTAAAGCTTTTTTCACTTAACAGGGCTAGTGCGGCATCAAGCAATTTTTGCTTTTGCAATGCCTGTTTTTCGCTGTCGACCGGACGGCCTTTGCTGCTTGTCTGGTTTCCCTTATCTGGCATTAGAGTACTGGTATTTAACTAATCATGTGATTAATTAAATCGTATGGTGAGATATTAGTCAAATAGAATAGCCAACTTTAATGTAAAGAACTGTCATTTCTTATATGGAATTGTCAAAGCGTTAAGGTTGGTGATCGAGACTTAGGACTTGAAGGTCAAGAGGGGAGGCACAACAGCATTAGCAGTACGAGCCGAGCTGGCAGTTGCGAGGGCAAGGTTTGTTTTTAAAATAAAAAAGGGAGCCGAGGCTCCCTTAAATAGATAAGTGGTAAATATTACCTGGTTTACCAGATTTTAACGCGCTTTTCAGGCGGTAAGTACATGGCATCGCCTTCTTTAACGTCGAAGGCTTCATAGAATTCATTCATATTCGATAATGAACCCAGAGCGCGGAACTCGCCCGGCGAATGCGGATCGGTGGCTACGCGGTTACGCATAGTTTTTTCAACCATTTTACTGCGCCAGATTTGTGCATAACCCATGAAGAAGCGCTGGTCGCCGGTCAAGCCGTCAATCACAGGGGCTTCTTTACCGTCTAAAGAGGCCTTGTAGGCTTTATAAGCGATAGTGACACCGGAAAGGTCGCCGATGTTTTCACCTAAGGTTAATTCGCCGTTGACGTGTAAATCGTCAAATACTTTGTAGCCCTGGTACTGATCAACAAGGGATTTGGTACGCTTGGCGAATTCGGCTAAATCCTGCTCTGACCACCAGTTACGCAGATTACCTTCGGCATCGTATTTGCTGCCTTGATCATCGAAACCATGGCCCATTTCATGACCGATCACCGCGCCGATACCGCCGTAGTTTACCGCATCGTCGGCAGCCATATTAAAGAATGGCGGCTGTAAAATAGCGGCAGGGAACACGATTTCGTTACGGGTCGGGCTGTAATAAGCATTAACCGTTTGCGGTGTCATGCCCCATTCCCATTTGCGGATTGGGCCGCTGAGTTTTTCCAGTTGTTTTTGGCTGCTTACGGTGCGAGAGCGGATAATATTGCCGACTAAGTCGTTGCCTTTGATGGTCAGTGAAGAGTAATCTTCCCACTTATCCGGGTAGCCGATTTTCGGGGTAAAGGCGGCTAATTTCACATGGGCGGCTTTTTGGGTCTCTTTAGACATCCATTCCAGCTCGTCGATGCTCTGGCCATAGGAGCTACGTAAATTCTCAACTAAAGTGCTCATGCGAGATTTTGCTTGTGGGGTGAAATGACGACCCACGTACACTTTACCTATGACTTCACCTAAGTTGTTGTTAACCACAGCCACGCCGCGTTTCCACAATGGACGTTGCTCCTGGCGGCCGTTAAGCTGCTTGGAGAAAAAGTCAAAATCTTCATTAACGATATCCTGGCCAAGGTAAGAGGCGAAGCTGCTTAAGGTATGGAAAGTTAAATAGCTTTTCCAGTCTTCAAGCGAGGTTTCGGCAAAGATGGTGCCGAAAGCTTTAACGAAGTCAGGCTGGTTGATGATGATGTCTTTTTCACCGGCAACCCCCATGGCAGCCAGGTAAGCCTGCCAGTTAAAGCCATCTGTGAGGCTGGATAAATCAGCGGTAGCAAATTTGTTGTAACGCTTTTCGCTGTTGCGGCTTTCAACCCGGGTCCAGTGATGCTCGGCCAGTTGGCTTTCCAGGTCCATAATGGTTTTTGCTGCCGTCTGGCCGTCAGTAAGACCGGCAAGCTTGTACATGTTTTCAATATGGGTCAGGTAACCGCTGCGCAATTTAACAAAACGCTCTGCTTCATTAAAATAATAATCTCTATCCGGCAAGCCTAAACCGCTTTGCCAGATATGGCTGGCATAGCGGCTGGAGTTTTTGGCGTCGATGCTGATATAAAAGCCCAGCGGGTTGGCGATGCCAAGGGCATCGTATTTGGCAAAGAAGCTGGCAAGCTGATCTTTGTCATCGATATTGTTGATCACATCCAGGATATGCTGAATTGGTTTAATACCCTGAGCATCGCGCTCTGCGGTATCCATATAAGAGCGGAACAAGTCGGCTACTTTTTGCTCGTCGCTGCCGTTTTTCAAACTTTTAGCATCGGCCAGCTCTTCGATAATGGCTTTAACATCATCATCGGCTTTATCGCGCAGATCATAAAAAGAGCCGATAGTGGTTTTATTGCTGGGGATATCATGGGACTTTAACCAGCCACCGTTGATATATTGATAAAAGTTGTCCTGGGGACGGACGCTCATGTCCATATTCGCTTTTTCAATGCCCGAGGCTAAAGCGGTTTTTTGCATAGCAGTATTTGTTGAATTTGTTTCTTCTGTGGTGTTACAACCGGCTACTAACAACAAAGAAGAGCATAAAGCACTTGTTATTATCGTTTTCATATGGGGAGCTATTTCCTGTGTAATTAAATGTTATCTCAAGTGATATTTAGCGGACAAGTCAAAGAATGCCCGACAAATCGCACTGTTTGATAATGTCATGCAGCAGATAGTAAGGCTTATAGTCCATAAACGCCAGTATGGGACACATACTATTAACATTTTATGACAATTTAGCGTCAGGATAATTTTACATTTGGGTAACAGCTGTTAACCGGTTTACAGCGCGGGAAAGCAGGGCTTTTTGGCGTTAACTGTTTATGCTAAAAGTAAAAATTACCTTTGTGGCTGCATATGGGACAGGAACAGGTTTAGCGCGCACTCACACATTTCTTCAATACTGCCGGCGTCGGCATAAATACCGTCAATCAATAACCTGGCGATACCATGCATGGTGCCCCAGGTGACCTGGGCCAGTCTCAGGGTATTTTCACCTTCGGGCATCAGGCCTTTTTGCTGCCAGATCTTGGTCATTTCCACCTGGTACTGGAAGTTGGGGTAGGCGATATCCCGTAAGGTCTGGGTGCTTTTGGCCCCTTTCCAGATGGTACCGCCAAACATTAAGTCATATAAAGCCGGGTTTTCGGCGGCAAAGCCGATATAGCGGGAGATAAACTGACGATAGCATTCCCGGGGAGATAAGCTGTCATCATTAAAGATTTGCTCGGCGATTTCCCGCCAGGCAATAAAGCCCTGGGCGGCGACGGCGCACAATAATTCATTTTTATCTTTAAAATGATGGTAGGGAGCGGTACGGGAAACCCCGACGCGCTCCGCCAGCTTTCTTAACGACAGGTTCTCTACGCCGTCGCTGTGGATCATTTCGGTGGCGGCAAAGATCAGGGTGCTTTGCAGGTTACCGTGATGATAGCTGGATTTGGTCTTATCAGATGTTGTTTTCATGCGGGCAATCTAACAGTCAAGCCCGGGCATGTCAAAGTATAGCCGGTGGTGGTTACCGTTTTCTGATTTAAAAAATTGTTTTATTTAAGGAAGGTTAGCGCCACTTTCTCAGAGCGGTAATCTTAAGGTTGTTATAGGTTTTTTTTCGATGGCAGGGCGACATTGGAAAAAATCAATCCGGCGACCAGCGACATAAAGATCAAAAAGGTTTGTGAGCCGATTTTGTGAGGTGTTGGTGTGGCGTTTAGCATCACCTGGCCTGGCGCCAGGTGATGAGCAACTATTTTTTATGTTTACAAGGTCTTTTTCGATGGCAGGGCGACATTGGAAAAAATCAATCCGGCGACCAGCGACATAAAGATCAAAAAGGTTTGTGAGCCGATTTTGTGAGGTGTTGGTGTGGCGTTTAGCATCACCTGGCCTGGCGCCAGGTGATGAGCAACTATTTTTTATGTTTACAAGGTCTTTTTCGATGGCAGGGCGACATTGGAAAAAATCAATCCGGCGACCAGCGACATAAAGATCAAAAAGGTTTGTGAGCCGATATCGGTGGCGTTTAGCATCACCTGGCCGGAGACCAGACTGTTCAAGCCGATATAAACCTTGCTGCCGGGTACCAGTACTACCAGGCCGAGAATTTTGACTATGCTCGACGGTAAATGGGTGATGCGGGAAAACAGGTTACTGTAGATGCCCAGAATAAAGGCGCCGGCAAAAGCCCCCAGGGCGCCGCCTAAATAGAGACCGCCCCAGATACTGGCGCCGAAAGCGACATAACCGGAAATAATGCCCCAGGGCGCATCTTTTTTGCGTGACTTAAACAGGATCACTAAGCTGGCGGATAAGATAGTGACCGCCAGCCAGGCAGTCCATACCGGGGTGGTTTCCGGGCGGACGAACTCTGCCGTGCCCCAGAACAAGTTCCCCAGGGCCATGCCCAATACCGCACCAAAATAAAGCTTAAACAGCGACATGATGGCATCCATGATACGTGCGGTGCCGGAGATCAAATGCCGCGCCGCCAGTTCTGACAGGCCCAGGGTCAGCGCCAGTCCGGGAATAAACACGATAATGCTGGAGAGGATCACCAGCGGCATATTGATACCGGGATCGACCAGGGTGATGGCGGAGGCGAACATAGCGGTAACGATGGCGGAAAGCGGTTCAAGCATTTCCGTGACCCGGCGTGAGCGCTCCGACCATTTGACAAAACCAAAAACGACAAACCCGAGCCAGGTAGACCAGAAGACATCGTTCCAGCTGGTATGCATTAACATGGCAAACGCCCCGCTGGAGGCGCCAAAAGCCAAAAAGGTCAGGAAAGTACCGTAAGGAGAAGGTTTTTCCGCGATTTCATCCAGGCGTAAAGTGGCTTCGCATAAGCTGCGCTGCCCTGAGCTTAATTCATCGACTAATTCATCGGTGCGCGCCAGTGCCCCCAAGTCGAGCTCGCCGGGTTTTACCCTGACCACATGGTTGTATTCCTGGCTGTCTTCATCACCTGATAAGACAAAAGTCAGGGCGGTGGGGGTAATAATAAAGGAAGCCTGTATTTCTAAAAAACCGGCAACATTTTGCAGATGGGCTTCAAGGCGGTAAGCCGGGGTGCCAAATTTATGGAGCGCCTTGCCCAGGCGGATAAGGAAACGGCGTTTTTCAATAAAATCAGCGGATTGAACCATATAAAGAAAACATTCCAATTAAGGGGTCATTAAAGGTGGCTATGTTACTTTATTTTGCGATAAATGGTAGTGATTAATTATAGGAAAAAGCGATAGTAATAAAAGAAAGAAATTACTGTTATCATAGGCAAAACAGTGAAGCAGCAAACTCAGTTGAGGGTTGGAAAAAGATGACGTTATTGATGATATTGGCGGCGGTGTTTGGCGGGGTTGCCCTGATGGTGATTTTGGGGCAGCGTTTTGGTAAACCCATGGAAGCAGAGCAACAGGCCAAATATGCCAAAATTCTCCCGATACTGATATTTGTGATGCTTATTGCCGGGCTAATCAAAGCCCTGGCTTAATGGGTTTAAGGAGCTGAAAATACCTGAGACAAGTTAAAGCTTTGCTGCTTGCTGCTTTCTCCCCTGGGGTTATAGCTGCAATCGTCAATTAAGATTTCTCCGTGATTATCCTGGGTGATGATAGTGGTCGAGCGGGTGCCGTATTCCGGAGAAACAATAAAAATGGCACTGAGCATTTGTTCTATCGCCAGGGGCATGCCGGTATTGGGCAGTTCATGGTTCTCTGCCTCTTGGGGGTTGGTCATCAGCTGGAACAGTTGCTTGATTAAATCAGGCCTGCTTTGCCCTTGATCTTCCCCGATGGCCTTGGCTAATGCAGTCTGTCCCCGGGCCATCTTCGGCCAGATATCATCTAAAGCGCCGTTGCAGATGCTGTGAAAACCCGGGGTTAACAGATGATATTTGTTATTGATGCTGTCATAGCAAAACAGCTTATCTAACGGACCATACACCAAGTTAAAGCCCTGGTAATCCCGGGCATGGCTGCTCAGGGAGGAAAAAAAGTCATTGTCGTCGCCGGACTGGGGGCTAGCCATTCCCGGAAACTTATCCGCCGGGCTGGTGTTTTTATCCAGTTCTGATAAAGCCGTCAAGACCAGCTCGCCACGGGATTTTTGCTCGTCGCCCTTGCTTTTGCCCCCGGTCAGTCCCTGGCGGTAATTGGTCAGGGCAGAAAAATGCCCCTGCGGGGTTAATCCCAGCCAGCTACCGCCCGCCTGTAAATCCTGGCCTGCCAGGATATCAGGCTGTTGCCAGCGAAACATTTGCCGGGTGGGCCTTTGATGAAACTCATCCCGGTTGGCACAGATGATCACCGGATATTTCGGGTGTTGTTTCAGGGCAAAAAATAATATACACATAGGGCGTAATTAGCTGTTTTAATCAAGAGTGAACTAAGTTAGTTTATTTTGTGCTTTACCGGTACTTTATCTGCAGCGGCAAGCAGGTTAAATTTACTTTATTTTGTCGAGCTTTACACGCTTCGGCATCAAGTTTTTGCAGATAAGCTTCTGTAGATAGTTTTTACTGATCACCTGGCCTGAGATGAATGGCCGGGATCGGTGTTAAAGGAGAGAAAATGTTTGATATTCCCCAGTTGGATTTAAAAGGTAAGGTTTCGGATGCCGAGTGGCAAACCCGGGTGGATTTAGCCGCCTGTTACCGCCTGGTGGCCATGCATGGCTGGGACGATCTGATTTATACCCATATTTCGGCGCGCATTCCCGACAGTGAGCATTTGCTGATCAACGCTTTTGGTTTGGCTTTTGATGAGATCACTGCCTCTAACCTGGTGAAAATAGATCTCCAGGGCAATATCATCGACGAGAATTGCCCGTTTGAAATCAATCCGGCGGGTTTTACTATCCACAGCGCCATTCATGAAGTTCGCCACGACGCCATGTGTGTATTGCACCTGCATACCAACGAAACCATAGCGGTGGCCAGTTTAGAGCAGGGGCTGTTGCCTTTGAGTCAGTACGCCATGTTCGCCCTGGCATCAATGAGCTATCACGACTATGAAGGGCTGGCGGTGAATCCGGCGGAAAAATTACGTTTGCAGCAAGATTTAGGTATGAAGAACTTTATGCTGCTACGCAACCACGGTGGTTTAACGGTAGGGAAAACCATAGGTGATGCCTTTATGCATATGTACGATCTCACCCGTGCCTGCCAGATCCAGTTGCAGATCCAGGGCACCGGCCAGCCGGTGGTTTTGGTTGATCAGGAGATTGTCGACGGCATCCGTGCCCAGGCCAATATTGTCCATACCGGTTTGACCGGCGGGCAAAAATCCTGGCCGGCGATGCTGCGCAAGGTTTACCGCGCCGATCCCCATTTTGCCCGCTAAGGCGACCTAGTTGTTTAATTATTATTGATTGGCCTAAGTGCCGGTTGATAGCTAAGGAATATTATGAAAATCACCCAAGTAGAAGTATTTGATATTGAATGCCCGAAACGCGAAGCCTGGAACCCGGTCTTTATCCGCATCACCACAGATGAAGGTCTAACCGGTGTTGGTGAAGCGGGTCTGGCGTACGACTGGGGCCACAGCGCCGCTGCGGCCATGATCAAGGAAATCAGTGAGGCTATTTTGATCGGTTTCAACCCGTTCCAAACCGAGCTGTTATGGTCCAGAATGCTGCGGGAAAGCTTCTGGGGTTTAGGGGGCGGTCCTGTGATTTACGCCGCGATGAGCGCTATAGATACCGCCCTTTGGGACATTAAAGGCAAGGCGCTGGGCGTGCCGGTTTACCAGTTACTCGGCGGCAAGGTCAACGACAAGTTACGCACCTATGCCAGCCAGTTGCAGTTTGACTGGGACAGCCAGGTGAATCGTCTGGTGCAGCCGGAAGATTACGGCCGTGCGGCAGAAAAAGCCATTGCCCAGGGTTATGATGCGGTAAAAGTCGACCCTATTGTTTATGACAAAGACGGCAATTCCCATTTTGACCGTACCAAGCTCTTTACCAAACCTGAGCTGAGATTATTTAAAGACAGGCTGCAGGCGATCCGCGATGCCGTGGGTGAAGATGTCGATATTATCTTTGAATGTCATTCTTTGCTGGGGGCGGCCACGGCAATACAAATGGGACCGATAGTGGAAGAAATCGGCTGCCTGTATTATGAAGAGCCGGTGAACTATCTGAACTCTGCGGTGCATAAAAAAGTGGCGGATAAGGTTAATGTACCGATTGCTGGCGGCGAGCGTTTGTATAACCGCTGGGGCGTACGCCCTTACTTTGAAGATCAGAGTATTGACGTGTTGCAGCCGGATATCGGTTTGTGCGGCGGTTTTACCGAAGCGAAAAAAGTCTGTGATTACGCCGATGTTTATGATGTCCGTATCCAGGCCCATGTCTGCGGCGGTCCGGTAGCAACGGCAGCCTCGCTGCATTTGGAAACTGCTATCCCGAACTTTTTAATTCATGAGCATCATACCTATGCCATTAAAGATTGGAACCGGGAGTTATGTTTGCAGGATCCGCAGCCTAAAGACGGTTTCTTCCAGGTGACTGAGGTGCCGGGGATAGGCATTGAGCTTAATGATGAAGTGGTAAAACGCTCACCTAATGTTGTGATTAAATAGCCTATCGGCAAAATGACTTAAAGCGCATAGCTTCATTAAAGAAAAAGGCGATAAGAGAATCGCTTTTTTCTTTTTAATTTTTGCTCCTTAAAGTTTGATTCGTGTTAATGCCTCGCTAATTTTTCATTTACCGGATATATGTGCTGATGTACAATCCACCTCCAATTTACCGGATAAATTATAAGCAGTATCGGTAAGTCTGTTTAAAAACGCATTCTTGTTCTGTTTCTTCCGGTAGCCGTTAGTTTAAAGCCGGAATTCTATTTTGAAAAAAACTATTGTTGCCCTTTTTATGTTTGCCAGTCAGCTATTGCCCTTGAATGCTTTTGCCGCCGGTAAAGTCAATTATTTGAATGTGGATGAAGATATTGTTTATTTCTCCACTAACGTGACGAAAGCTGCAACCAGCCCCGCGTGTATGGTTGCGAAAAATGCCGAACGCTGGACCATATCCCTTAATACCAAAAATGGCCGGGCCATGTACTCTCTGCTGGCAACGGCGTTGGCGGGGACTTTGGATATTGAAGTCATCAGTGGCCAGGATTGCAGTGTAATTGATGGCTTTGAACGTGCTCGCAGTATCGCTGTAATGCCGGATTTAAGTGCTGCTACCGGTGTTGATGCTTCTGCGGAAACACCGGTTAGCGGCCTGTATTTATACAGCGGTGATGGTCTGTCTAAACTTGGGTCAGTGGTGCAATCTTCAGGCGCTAACATTTTTTATTATTATTCGCCTGACAGTGAAAATGAGTTGGTAAAATATCACTATCTAACGTCGACTTCTCCGGTTAGTTATAGTGGGCTTGACTGTACTGGAGATACCTATATGAGTGTAAATCACACGGGGTATTACCATAAAGTAGTGAACAGATATATCGATGTTCCAAGTACGAAAAAAGTAACGACCAACGCTATGTCTTATCTTGTTCATAGCGGGGAATGTTCGAATCGCAGTCAGGCAGCAACAAATACAGAATATGCGGTAAATTTTTCTTACCACCATCCGCAATGTGGCCAAAGTCCCTGTATCTTAAAAGATAAATAAGCAGATTTAATTCCTGGCTGTTAACCCTTCTCTCCATTTAAAACTATCAAAAGAAAATTATAATGAAAAATAAATTATTTCCCTGTTTACTCGCTTTGTCTTCAACTTTTGTTATCAATGTGTCTGCCTTTGCCGCCGGTAAAGTGAATTATTTAAATGTTGATGAGGATGTTGTCTATTTCTCTACCAATGCAACTGAAGCTGCCAGCAGTCCAGCCTGTATGGTGGCAGAAAATGCCGGGCGCTGGACCATCTCGCTAAGCACTAAAAATGGCCGGGCCATGTATTCTATGTTAGCAACGGCACTAGCGGGTACCTTAGATATAGAAGTTATTAGTGCACAAGATTGCACTGTGATTGATGGATTTGAACGGGCCCGTAGTGTGGCTGTATTGCCGGATTTATCTGTAGCCGTTGGTGAGGAAAGTGTACGAAAAGATCTTTATTTGTATACCGGGGATGGGCTAACGAATATTGGCCGGATAGTGAATATAGACGGTCTTACTAATATTGATTACGTGGCTCCCGACAATAATCGTATTGTGCAAAGGTATAAAATAGTAGCGACTGCTACTCCGCTTTATTATACCGGCAGTGATTGTACGGGAACAGCTTATGTCGCCTTTGGAAATTATACCGCTTACCATACTGACTTAAATGGCGGCCAATATATGAAAACGGGAGGCTCTTCAGTAAGTAACGTTGTCATCAAATCACAGTTGCTTGGAAGTTGCCGGAATAACAATGCGTATACCTTGTCATATGCCGCTTACGCCGTCGATAACAGTTATATTCATCCATTGTGCGGTAACAATGCCTGTTTGTTTAAAGAAGAATAAACAGGCCGGCTTACCATGACCCAGTATATTATTCCTCGGCTATTGGCTGTTATATTGTTGCTCAGCTTTAGTTTTAGCAGTGCAGCCAATAAAACAGCGGTGCCGTTTTTATTCGATTTTATCTTAGATGACTTAGAGAGCGCCTCGATAACAAGCACTAGCATACCGCCCCTGAGTATCGATGGTGCTTATACTATCAGCTGGTCTGGTGTCGAAGGCATGACAATTTACACCCTGGAAGTGCAAACAAGTGATGGTGGTGAGTGGTTGCAGGTTTATTCCGGTTCAGATACTGCTTTCCAGATTGCAGCTCAGGCAGACGGGCAGTATTTCTATCGGGTACAAGCCTGTAGTTCAAGTGAATGTAGCGCTTACCTTGAATTGGATGCGATCAAGGTTGGTATAGATGCCCCTGAAAATGTGCTTGCAACAAGACAGGATGGCGAATATTCCCTTAATTGGGACCATGTTAACGGTGCTGAATATTACCAGATTGAAATCAACGAAAATAATCTTGGCTGGACCGCTCTTTCGACAACGGCCGCTCTTACTCAAAACAGTTTTAGTCACACACCGGAAAATTCACTTGTTGCTTTTTATCGGGTCAAAGCATGTGCCAATGCCAGCTCGGGTGAGGTTTGTTCTGTGTGGTCGGAAAACTCCAATACCGTAGGGCTTATTGCTCCCGCCAGCATCAGTGCGGTTAAAAACGGTGTCGCTATTGATTTAAGTTGGACTCCGGTCGTGGGGAATAGCCGTTATGAGTTGGAAATGAGGGAAGGCAATTCCAGCTGGCAAAATGTCACAGACTCTCATTACCGTCCCTATATTGGCGGAGATTATGACTACCGTAATACCACTTATCCAAAAACCCGGTTTGACAGCCAGCCTCAAGGCAGCAGGCAATTTAGGGTTGCCGCCTGTAATGATGAAGGCTGTACCGAGTTTTCTCCCGCCAGTGAAGTGATAACATTTGCTGATGGACCTGAACGTCCGCAGGCGCCGGTGGCTCAAAAGATAGAAAATACCATTACCCTGGCCTGGTTACCTGTCAGTGGTGCTACTAATTACCATGTTGAGATCAGCACTAACCTGGCGCAATGGTATAACATTACCGGCGTCATTGAGTTTGATCCGGGTAATCCCACCGAAATCAGTCTGGTTTATAGCGCTGCCACAGGCTTGCGGGTGTTTAGAATCATTGCCTGTAATGAAATTGCGTGTTCACCTGTGTCACCTGATTCTAACTGGATAGATGGTTCTAATATCTTTCGCCGGGTGCCTAAGGTGCCCGGACAGCCCAGGGCTTTAATATATGGAGATACGGTTACCGTAACCTGGGAAGGGAGCCCGGGGGCAGACGCTTATCATATCGAAGCTAAATACGGTGATGCCGACTGGCAGAACATTACAGCAATAGCCGGCTCCGGCGACCAGACCCAGTTCTCTTTGGTTGGCTCATATGCTGAAGACAGTTTTTACCGGGTATCCGCCTGTTATGACGGTAACTGTTCTGATTATTCAGATGTCTCGGCTCGAGCGACCCGGGTACCGGATATCCCGGAAACACCGGCTATTTTAGTTGATGGTTTAAAGGTTACTCTTAACTGGTTAGCCGTTGCAGATGCAGAGTCTTATCTGGTACAAAGAAATCTTAATGATGGCGGCTGGTTGCCGCTGGCACAGAGCAGTGATATTTCGTTTACCGATACGCTAACAGACTCTGCCAGTGTCAGCTATCGGTTAAAGGCCTGTGCCGGAAGCGGTGATGATATGGTGTGCTCGGAGGCATCTTTAGAGACGAAGATAATGGTTACTAAGACCCCGGCTGTACCTGAAACACCGACACTTTTGGTGAATAAGTCAGCTGTCAGCCTTAGCTGGTCACCGGTCACAGATGCAATGTCCTATCAAATTCAAAGGAAAATTGATGCGGCGGATTGGGTTGAGCTACCGCTTATTAGCAATACTTCCTTCTCAGAAACCTTGAGTGGTTTTGGCACCGTCAGTTACCGTTTACTCGCCTGTGTAGGGGTTAATGAAGCCAAGGTCTGTTCCGAGCCGTCAGTACAGGTGTCGGCAGAGTTTGTACAGGATACCGTTATCATCATTAACACTAAATTACTGGGAGTGCCGGTCAGGCAATAAGGTAGAAATGACTTGACGCTGTTCTTAATGTGAGCACTACTTGACCAGAGAAAACCGGTAAATAGATGGAAGGCGGTTATTGCACCGCCTTTTTTATTGCTTGAAAGTATTTAAGAGAAGGGCTTATCCTTACTTCCCCTTGATTAACTGGGCTCCTTCCATAATGTAATACCAGGCCAGTCCCATCAGGTTTTCATAGTTATCTACCACGAAACTTAAGGATTGCTGTTGATCTTTGTTGGTGTTTTGTTCCGGCTTGATCGTCCCGCCTTTAGGAATTGTCCAAAGTTCCTGTGTACTCATGATTTTCTGATTGGCAAAAGTAAAATCATTTGCGGTTTTGTGCTGCAGGGCGTCGCCAAAACTAAAGTAGGAAAAACCTTTCGGAGCGATCAGTTCTATCATGGTGGGCACCATATCTAAATGATTACCGGCAACCTGGGTGTCGATTAACCCCGGGGTGATATTTTTTCCATATAAAATAAAGGGCACGGCGGAGATCTCATATAAGCTCGGCTTGGCATGGAAATAGCGGCGGCCGTAGTGATCACCGGTCAGGGCAAAGAGGGAACTGGGCCAGTTCTCTTCTGCCTGGCGGACAAAGTCTCCCACCGCTTTATCGGCAAACCACAAATGGCCCAGTGTATTGGCGTCTATGGAGCCGTCATCGAGCTTTTTGACTTCATCCGGGTAGTCGCGGTTATCCTGGTAGGGATAACCGCGTGCCAAGACATCCATGGAAAAGGGACCGTGATAGGTGGTGGTCATGATCACGCTAAAACTTTTCTTTTGCCTGCTGATTTTTTCCTGCACTAAGTCAAACAACTGATCATCGTCTATACCCCAGATACCGGCGCTGCTTTTACCGCCGGCATGGGCGGCGGTATAGACATTGTCGACTCCCTGGTTTTTCACATAATTGCCGATGTTTTGCCAGGAAGCCAGGCCGCCATAAAAGAAGTTGGTTTGATAACCCAGGTTTTCCATGGTGGTAAAAACAGAAGAGATGCTGGGACCGCCTACGGCGCCGCGCTGGCTGACATTAACGCCGGTAAAGGGGATGCCGGATAAAATCGACGATAACGAATTCATGGTGCTGCTCGATGCCGGCAGAAAGTGCTTAAAATGCAGGCCTTTGTTGCCTAAGGCCTTTACCTGGTCGGTCAGGTGTAAGGGGGCATATTGTTGCTGCAGCGGCCAGGCATCATAACTTTCCATCACCACTAAAAAGATATGCTCGGGCGTGTCGATAACCGCACCACCAGCCTGTTTTTTCAGGTAGTCGGTTAACTGCCCGGAACCGGCATGATCGCCAAAGGTCTGCTGCGCTACGGTTAAGATGTCTTGTTCGCCGGTGAAAGGGTTGTTGTTCCCCTGCTGCTGCAGGGCCCGGTAGTCCTTGAGTGCATACACCAGTGAGCGAGCCGGGGTAATGATGGTTTTATTTAAGAAGGTATCCGGGGTCACTTCCGCCCATTTTCGCATTGCCGGGCGGGTACTGAGGGAGCCCCGGGTGGCCACAGCCAGCAAAATAAAAGCCAGCAGGGCTAAGCCTATTTTTAAGCCGGGGTTGTGCATCTGTTTGATAAAGTTTGGCGCGCTGATATTTTTGTGGATATAACGCAATAAAAACAACGATATCGTTAGCCAGGCAAAATAAATCAGCAGGCTGATGGAAGGGTTGTATTGTCCTATGATAGTAGAAGCTATCGCCGACTGGTCATCGTACAGGGCTTCGATCACGAAATGGTTAAATTGCTCGTTATATTCCTGAAAATAGGTGATGGTGATCACACATAATAATAAATTAACGACAAAGAACAGGGTTGAAAAACTGCAGCGTATTACCGCTATAGTTTTGAAATATCGTAGGGGTAATAACAAGGCCATAGTTAAAAAAGGCAGCACCAAAAATACACCGCTCATGGCTGAGTCAAATTTAAAGCCGGTCATTAATGCGGTAAAAATATCTGAGAGGCTGGTCGAGCCGCTTAACTGGTTACCAAAATAATCAATAAAGAAGAGTCGAAAAGCCATCAGCATAGTAACGGCAAGCAACCAAGTTACGGCGAGTTTCGTAGTTTCATCACAAAAAACAGCCCATTTACATTTAATTGTGGACAATAGGATAACCTCCGAGAAAAGCTGGGGATTTTACCCGTGTTACATTTTTGTTACTAGTTACATTTGTGTTGTTTTTGTGATGAAAATGTTAGAAATTGTTTTTTGTTGATTTGATTATTGTTTGTTTACGTTGTCCTTCGTATTTGTTGGGTTTAAAAAAGCCCTGATACTTGATCAGGGCTTTATCGTTAACCTTTAACCTTTAACCTTTAACCTTTAACCTTTAACCTTTAACCTTTAACAAACAGGTCTGGCGGTTATCGTAAGTGCTAGGCTTTAGCTTGTCTCTCGCTGATGTAGTTATCTATCATAGTTTCAAGGACGTTAAGCGGCAGCTCTCCCCGGCTTAATACCACGTCATGAAATTCCCGGATATCGAACTTGTTGCCTAAGGCCTGTTTGGCTTTTTCCCTTAGCTCGAGGATTTTTAACATGCCGATCTTATAGGCGGTGGCCTGAGACGGCATGACCACATGGCGTTCCACCATTTTTATCACATCGGATTGGGCGTTGGGGGTGTTGCTGGCGTAATATTCTATGCCCTGGGCCCGGGTCCATTTTTTCTCGTGGATGCCGGTGTCTACCACCAGGCGGCAGGCGCGCCATAATTCCATGGCTAAACGGCCAAAGTCCGAATAGGGATCCTGGTAGAAGCCGATTTCCTTAGGCAGATATTCCGAATACAGGCCCCAGCCTTCGCCATAGGCAGTGTAGTCGCCGAATTTACGAAACATCGGCACATCTTCCTGTTCGAGTTTTAAGGCATTTTGCATATGGTGTCCTGGGATGCCCTCGTGAAAAGCCAGGGCTTCCATCTGATAAACCGGCATTGCCGCCATGTCGTACAGGTTGGCATAATAATAACCCGGGCGGGAGCCGTCCGGTGCCGGTTGCTGATAAAAGGCTTTGCCGGCGGATTTTTCCCTGAAGGCTTCGACCTTTTTCACTACTAAGTCGGCTTTGGGTAACTTGATAAACAACTTATCCAGCTCGGTCTTCATGTTGTCGATAATTTCAGTGGCTTCTTTGAGGTAGCGGCTGCGGCCTGCTTCATCATTGGCATAATAAAATTGCGGGTCGTGGCGCATAAAGTCAAAAAACTCATTGAGTGTGCCTTTAAAGCCGACTTTTTTCATGATCACCGACATTTCCTGGTGAATGCGTTTGACCTCGCTTAAACCTATCTGGTGGATTTCACTGGCACTGAGATCTGTGGTGGTAGTATTTTGCAGGGCGCGGTTATAAAAGGCTTCGCCGTCGGGCAGTTTCCAGGCGCCGTCCCGGGTATCGGCCTTGGATTCGAGCTTGACCAGGTAATCGATCAAGGCCTGGTAGCCTGACTGGTAGCTGGTCAGCAGGGCGTTGTTGGCGTCTTTGATAAGTGCGCTTTTCTCTTGCTCGCTGATATCGAGTTTGTTGACTTTACCGGTAAAATCATTCAGTAAAGTGCTCGGGGCGCTGTTGTCAAACGGTGCGCCGGTTAACAGGTTTTTTGAATCGCGGATAACATGGGCAAAAACAAATTTCGGCGGAATGATGCCTTTATGCTCGCGGATGCGCAGTTGTTCCACTAACTGCTTCAACAGTTTTTCGGTGCCGTGCAGGCGGCTGATATAATCCCGGGCCTGCTGGGTGTTGTCTATGCTGTGCATATTAATCATGATGGCGGGCAGCTGGGCATGGATACCGTGCATCTGGTTCACCGGGTAGTTGTGGTGGCGCCATTTAAAATCACTGATATCGTCTTTTAACTCTTGCTCAAGCAACTGGTAGTTGAGCCTGGTTTGGGCATCGAGTTTGTCGGTATCCAGGGCCCGGATGCGCGCTAAATCCTTCTTGGCAAATTCCAGCTCTTTATAGGCATTTTCTTCGGATAAATCATGCCATTTATCATAATTGGTTTTTAAGCCAATGTAGGTTTGATATAAGGGGTTGCGGTTGACCTCTTCCATAAAGATAGCATCGAATAGCTTGTTGGCTTTTTCCGATTCGCTGAGTTTTTCCGCTATATCTTGTGTGTTTTGGGTGACGCTTGCTGTGGCTTTTGTCTGGCTGGTGCTGTCAACTGAACAGCCGCTGAGTATGCCTGCAGAGAGTGCTAAGGCGAGCAAAGATTTGTTAAAAGACATGATGTTCCCCGGTAAAATTTTTCATTGTTATTTTAGTCTTGATTATCTGACTCAGTGTGCCTTGAATTGGCAGGCTTTTTCAATGTTATCAGGGCTGCAGGAGGGAGATTTTGCAGGAAAAGGTGTTTCTTAATGTTTCAGGAGCTGTGAAGCAGGGAGAACCGTTTGCTGTAATAGTTAATGTGCCGGCCATCAGCTGTACTCAGACTGGGCTAATGGCGGCACATGAATTGTCGGCGCCGGGGAAAACCGATGCTTAACTTTCGCTATGACTAAAAGCTATAACTGACCCGGCCGTAGATAAAGCGGCCGTCGATACCATAAGCAGAGAAGCCCGAATAAGGGAATATCTGGTTAAAGGTAGTGCTGCCGATATTGCTGACGGTATCCTGCGGATACTGGTCAAACAGGTTGTTGGCCCCGACCGCCAGTTGCAAGTCATCGGTGAGCTGATAACTGACATCCAGATCCGTGATCCATTTGGCAGCTAAGACTTCATGGTTGTCCGGATCGCTGGAAGCGTCGGTAACTTCACCGTAACGGGTGGCGCGTAAAGTGGCGGTTAAGTCATCCATTGTCCAGGTGGCGGCCAGGTTATATTTATCCTTTGGTGTGCCTTTTTCAAAGCGGGCGATTTCCCGGTCGGAAAACAGCACATAATCATCCCCCAGCGAGTTCAACTCTTCCGGGTTTGCTTTAAGGTGAGTGACTTCGGTGTCGTTGAAGTTCAAAGCGGCACTTAAGGCCAATGCACCATAGTTATTCAGATCAAGATCATAGGTGGCGACTATATCTATACCTTTAGTGGTGGTGTCTATGGCATTGGTAAAGAAGCGGGCGCGCTGGGTGTTGAGTTCACCGGCGGCGATTAAGATGGCTTCGACGGCATCACCGCTGAGGTTTTCCGATAATACGATGCGGTCATCTATGGTGATGCGGTAGGCATCTACGGTTAAGTTGAAGTTGTCCAGCTGATAGACAAAACCTAGTGTGGCATTGACCGACTCCTCCGCTTCTAACTGCTCGGCGCCCAGCGCCCGGGCTGCATTATGGTCAACCGGGAAAATACCGACTTCATTGGGCACGCCGTTTTCAAAAACCGTGGCGACAGATTTATAGCTGGTCTGGGCTAATGACGGGGCTTTAAAGCCTGTGCTGATCGCACCGCGAAATGCCAGGGCATCACTGACTTCATAACGGGCGGCGAGCTTATGGTTAAAGGATGAACCAAAATCGCTGTAGTCTTCATAGCGGGCGGCGTAGGACGTATTGAAGTTATCGGTGAGATCGGTATCAAACTCGACAAACAGGGCGACATTATGGCGGCTGCGGTCCACTTCACTCTCTGGTGCGAATCCGGCCAGTACCTGGGCGCCGCCCGGGCCAACCGGATCGCCGTTTTCATCTAACACGGTAATATAAGAGGCTTCTTCACCGGCTTTTATCTGGTAGTTTTCATGGCGGTATTCCGCCCCCAGGGCAACAAAAACATCGTTGGGCAGGCCAAAGTCAAAGCTGTTGTTGGCGCTGAAATTGACCAGGGTTTGCTCGTAAACCAGGCTGCCGTTATCAAATTCTGTCGGGCTGTCAACTCCCATGGAGGTATTGAGACTGTTTTCGACACCGAAGCTAAAATCATTTTTGCCGTAATTGCTGCTCAGATCCCAGTCCCAGTCATTGTATTCCCCGCGCACCCCCAGAGCCAGCGAGTGATCTTTAACCTCAGTGGCTATATGGGGCAGGAAACCGTCGGGGTAGATTTCTGCTACGTTGCGGCTGTCGTTGGCGCGACGGTAAAAACCGCCGGAGAGGCCGTCGCGTTTACCGTAAGAACCGAAAGAATAGAGTTCGGTTTGCTCATTGAGGTACCAGCCAAAGTTATAAAACAGTGCCAGGTCGTCAATATCTGCCTTGCCGAATTTGTGGTTGTAACGGTCAAAGGTGAATTCCCGCGGATCCAGCTGGTCATTTTCATCCCGGGCATATTGTTCGCGGGGATCAAAGCCTGAGCGGTCGGTGCCCTGGCGGTTGCGGGTTTCAAAGGCCAGATGAATAAACCCCTCATTGCCTAAGCTAGTACCCCAGTCGCCGGCAATTGTGGTAATGCCGCCGTCACTGCGGCTGCGATCGCCATCTGTGACGGGATCCAGGATGGTTCTGCCGTCTTCATCAAGTGTGGTGCCCATGCCGGTTAACTTCGGCGAACCGGCCATTTCGGTTTCATACTGGCCGTAGGTGGCGCTGATGCTGCCGCCTTCCTGGTCTTTTAAAATAATATTGATCACCCCGGCGATGGCGTCTGAGCCATATTGCGCCGCGGCGCCGTCACGCAGGATTTCTATGCTTTTAATTGCCGAGGTCGGGATGGTGTTTAAATCCACCGCGGTAGAGCCGCGGCCGACGGTGCCGTTTAAATTAAGCAGTGCCGAGCTGTGGCGGCGTTTACCGTTAACCAGCACCAGGGTATGGTCCGGCGCCAGGCCGCGAAGTACGGCGGGGCGGGCATGGTCGGTGCCGTCGGCTACGGCGGCATGGGGGTAGTTAAAGCTGGGGATCAGGGAACTTAATACCTGGCTCACTTCCAGCTGGCCCGTGGTGGCCATGTCTTCAATATTGATGACATCAATCGGCACCGTGCTTTCGGAAATGGTACGGTCATTACGACGGGTACCGGTGACGATAATGCGTTCGACATCTGCTTCTGCCTGCTCCTGGGCGGCCAGGGCCGAAGTACTGGTGAAAGCGCCTGCAGCCAAAACTAAAGCAAGGGAGCCGATGGCGGCGTAGCTGGCACTAGTCGCCTGATTATCGCCGACTATGGCCTGGGCCAGGCTGTTTTTCTTTTTATAAAACATGTTATTTCCCGGGGTGATTTATGAGAGAAAGTTAGAATTATCATAAGTTAACGGAAACTGGCAAGCACGCAGGGGTCATATTTCAGCCAGATGTGGAGCCGCTTCCGGCAAAAACTCGACAGCGGTATAGATATTTGTTGCTTGCCTTTATGTTTGTTGTTGATTTTTATGGTGAAATTTTCGAGTTGTCGACAGCTGGATCGGCTTGCTATTGCCAGGGCTGTTTTTTGTTACGATATGTTTCGTAATGTGTGTTCTATAGTTAATTACGAGCAAATAAGAAGCTTTACTCAGGGAGGTGAAGTTTTATCCGTATTGGTCCATCAGCATGCAGGGCTTGATTTCATTCGTTTTAGCTGAATTTCACCCATGAACTATTTGTTTGGATAACAATTTTTATCTTGTCAATCAACAGCTAATTTGAATATCATGAGTTAACTGGTCGGACGTTTAAGCAGGCAGACGGTATTATGATCCTCAAAGTGGCCCATAAAGTAATACTTGGTTTTACCTTTATTTTAATTTCTTTGTTAGTTTCCAGCATCAGCTCGATTGGCATTCTAACCGAAATCGGTGACTCCACCCACCAGGTGGATGAGGTTGCGATCCCGGTTTTAGGGCACAGCAATGCCATGCAAATCCAGTTATTAAAGCAGGCCAAGTTATCAGCATTAATCGCCACTACCTTAACCACCGAAGAGTTAAGCAAGCTCAAGGCCCGCTTTGAATCAGAGGGCAAGCGCCTGGGGGAGCAGTACAAACCTTTGACCGGGATGTTATCTGAGGCGAAAAACAAAAAATTCTTACAGGGCTTTAACACTTATTATCAAAGTTATACCGATTCCGTTGCCAAGATGTTTTCCGCCCGAGAAGGTGAGCTTAACCTCACCATGGAGCTGATGAACCAGCAAAGGGTTTTAGATAACCATTTAAATGAAGCCAGTGCCTTGCTGGTGGATTTGTCTTACCTGGAAGACGAGGAGAAACAACAGCAGATCGACCGAATTATCGGCGCTGCGGGACAAACGGAAGGTTATACCATCAACCTTACCGAAGCGACTAAGCTTATTATCTCACTGGAAAATGGCGAAGAAGTTACCGAGGCGGAAGAAACCATACAGATTGCGATCGGCAATATCACCCAGCAACTGGTTTTTTTGGTTCGTCTTGGCGAAGAATATGATACCGGCGGCTTAATTGAACAGTTTGTTGAGGAGTTCAACAGTTCGAAAGAAAAACTGACCGGGGATAATAACCTGTTTGAGCTCAAAGTTCGTCAGCTGGAGCAAATCGCCTCGCTTAATCAGGCACTGGTGCAATCGGAGCAGGAAATAGAGCAGGCGGTTCAGGCGATAGATGCCCTGTTAGCCTCGGTGGATAAAAACCTGAGTCAGTTGCAGCTGGCGGTGTTTGATAATGTTGAAACCGGACAAAATATTACCCTGTGGATCCTGGTGTTATTGTTTGTGATCGGGGTGGCAATCGCTTATGCCACGGTGCGCGCTATGATAGGGCCGCTACGGGGGATAAACCGGGTGTTGTCCTATATTGCCCAGGGGGATTTGTCGCGACAACTTAAGGTGCGCTCGGATGATGAATTTGGCGAGTTATCAAAAAATGTCAACCGGGTGGTGGCGGACCTGCGTAAACTTATCGCCGATATCGGAGACAATACCCGGGTATTAAATAGCGCCGCCGAGCAAAGCAGCAAAGAAGTGGAAGACGTTACCCGGACCTTGCTCAGACAAAAAGAGACCGTGGTAGAGGTTACTTCGGTGACCGATGAGCTGGGATTAAGCGCCGACGATATTCTGGCAAAAGCCAATAACGCCGAGCAGAAAATGGATAGCGCCCTGCAGCAAAGTGATGAACTTAAAGGCATCGCCAATACCACCAACGAGCATATGGGCACTTTGGTCAATACCCTGGATCTGACCTCAGAAGTGATGCTGGTGCTGCAGCAGGAGTCCACCAACATCAGCAGCATACTGGAGACTATTCGCAGTATTTCCGATCAAACCAATTTACTGGCATTAAATGCCGCGATAGAAGCGGCGCGCGCCGGAGAAGCCGGACGGGGTTTTGCCGTGGTTGCCGATGAAGTGCGTATGCTGGCCAGCCGCACCCAGGAATCGGCGGGAGAAATCGATACCATGATCCAGTCGCTGCAAAAGAAAACCGCCAGCGCGGTGGCAGATATTGCCAATGGTAAGGATGAAGCCAACAAATGCCAGCAGCATACCGACCAGTTACTTAATACTTTGGTGATGATCACCGAAGCCATTGCTGAAATGCATAGCATGAGCAGCGAAATTGCCCAGTCGGCGACCCTGCAAAATGATCTCAGCAACAATATCAACAGCAGCATAGGTGATGTGGTGGAATATAGCCAGCAAAGCAGCGATAAGTCTTCCTCTACCCAGGATTATATCAAGCAAGTGGCAGATTTGGCCGAGAAACTCGATGCTTCGGTGGATGCCTTTAAAGTGTAATAACTTTGCTATTCGCCGGTTGCCCCTTTATACTAGCCGCCGCAAAAATAATGAGGTTTTTTCCATGAAAGTATGTGGTGTTGAATTAAAAGGTAATGATGCAATTGTCTGTATTATGTCATTACAAAACGGGTTATTTGATATTCCGAAAGTCAGGGTGCAAAAGGTCAGTATCGAAGATGCCGCCGATGCCGAGCAAGTGAAAAAATTTCAGTTTACTTTTGCTAAGTTGATGGCCGATTATCATGTTGACAAGGTGGTGATTAAAGGCCGCGCCGTTAAAGGAAAATTTGCCGGCGGTCCGGTGGGTTTTAAACTTGAAGCGGCCATCCAGTTAATTGATGATCTTGAGGTGGAAATTCTTTCCGGCAGCTTTATCAAGACTGCGCTGCAAAAAAGCCAGATAGATATTGATTTTCGCGATACCGGTTTAAGAAACTATCAGGAAACGGCCTTTTCAGCAGTGTTTGCTTATATGTTAGGCCAAGTTTAATACCAGGTTAAAGACACTTATTTCGGTCACTGAATATTTCAGCGATAAACTGAAACTAATAAAAAAGCCCTGTTAAACAGGGCTTTTTTTGTTTTTAGTCGTTAACCAGTAATTACTTACCGGTTAAACCACGACGCTCCAGCAGTGGTTCAACTTTAGGATCTTGTCCGCGGAAGCGGCGATACATCATGGCCGGATCTTCTTTACCCCCGGTTTCCAGTACATGCTTGCGGTACAATTCAGCGGTAGTATGGTCGAAGATACCGTTTTCCTTAAACGCTAACCAGGTATCGGCATCATAGGTGTTTGACCACAGGTAGCCGTAATAACCGGATGAGTAGCCGCCGGCGAAGATATGGGAGAAATAACCGGTGCGGTAACGCGGCGCTATGGTATCGATCAGGCCGATTTTGCTGATGATATCTTTTTCAAACTTGGCGGCGTCCTGTAACTCGGCGGTTTCCAGGGTGTGCCAGTTCATATCCAGCAGGGCAGCGGCCAGATATTCTGTGGTGGCAAAGCCTTGGTTAAATTTACCTGCGGCCTGGATTTTGTCTACCAGCTCCATAGGAATGACTTCACCGGTTTGATAGTGGCGGGCAAAGTTTGACAGTACTTCAGGCTCTGTCATCCAGTTTTCCATGACCTGGGAAGGATATTCAACATAATCCCGCGGCAGGGCAGTGCCGGTTTGCGAGCGGTAATAACCGTCGGAAAGCAGACCCTGGATGGCATGGCCAAATTCGTGGAACAGGGTAGATGCCTGGTCAAAGGTCAGCAGGGTCGGCTTATCGCCTACCGGGCGCGGATAGTTTAAGACGTTATAGATGATTGGCGTCACGTCTTCGCCGTACATGCGGTATTGCTTGCGGAAACTGCTCATCCAGGCGCCGCCGCGCTTGCTTTCACGGACAAAGTGATCTGTCATAAAGATGCCGACATAACTGCCGTCTTTATCGTAGACTTCAAAAGTGCGGACATCTTCATGGTATTTGGGCAGGTCGCTTCTTTCTTTAAAGGTAACGCCCCAAAGTTTCTCGGCGGTAAAGAAGACCCCTTTTAAGGTGGACTCAAGCGAGAAATAAGGCTTAGTTGCCGCAGCGTCCAGATCGTAACGTGCTTTACGGATTTTCTCGGCATAATACCACCAGTCCCAGGCCGCCAGCTCAAAATTGCCGCCTTCGGCGTCGATCATTTTTTGCATATCCGCCGCTTCCAGCTTCGCCTGCTTTAACGCGGCGGGCCAGACTTGATCCAGCAGCTTAAAGACATTTTCCGGTGTTTTCGCGGTAGCATTGTCTAACACGAAGTTTGCATGGGTTTTATAACCGAGCAATTTGGCTTTTTGATATCTCAGGCTGGCAAGCTCGGAGGCAATTTTTTTGTTATCGTATTCATCATCGTTATTGCCGCGCTCGGTATAACCCTTGTAGATGGTTTCCCGCAACTTACGGTTGGTAGAATAAGTTAAAAACGGGTTTTTACTGGGTCTGTGGGTGGTGAACACCCATTTGCCGTCATGGCCCCTTTCGGTAGCGGTCACGGCTGCGGCAGCGATGATATCTTCGGGTAAACCGTCCAGGTCGGCCTTGTTATCGACAACCATCTCAAAACTGTTGGTTTCGTGCAGCAGGTTTTCGCCAAATTTTAGCGATAGTTTGCTGAGTTTTTCGTTTAACTGACGCAGGGTATTTTTATCTGCTTCATTTAAGTTGGCGCCGCCGCGGATAAAGCCTTTATAGGTGGTTTCCAATAAGGTTTTTTGATCGGCTCTAAGGTTTAACTGATCTTTTTGCTGATAAACGGCTTTAACCCGCTGAAAAAGCGCCGGGTTAAGGCTGATATCATCGCCTAGTGCAGATAGTTTAGGGGAGATTTCCTTGTTGATGGCGCGCATTTCAGCATCGGACATAGAGCCGGTTAAGCCGTAAAAGACATTGCTGACTGTGTTTAAAAAGTCACCGGCTTTCTCCATTGCTTCTACTGTGTTTTCGAAGGTCGGGGCAGCGCTGTTGTTGGCGATGGCATTGATTTCATTACGGCTGAGGGTAATGCCGTGCTCAAACGCCGGTAAATAATGGCTTTTCTTAATTTTTTCAAAAGGAGGGATGCCGTATGGTGTAGTAAAGTCACTGAAAAACGGATTGTCCATATTGATATTTTGCTCTGCTGCAAGTGGAGCCTGCACCTGACTGGCGTTGTCTGACTGACAGCCGGCAAGTGCGATAGCCAGGGCTATCGGCGCTAAAACACGAGTTTTCATTAAAATTCCCCGAAATATTATTGTCTTATAAATAACCTAAAATACTTTTCACCTTGTTCACACATAGTTAACAAGACAGCTTAGGCCCGATTCTATGTCAGTCGCGGCCAAGGTACAAGTAAGCAGGGGACGGATGCGTTGAAATGCATACCAGGCAAGGTGAAATAAATAACAGCGCAATATCCGGCGCTGTTATGGAATTGTTTGTTTTAGTGGTAAAAAAATAATCAGCTGCACTTTATGCTTTTCAAATTATGGATAACATGATTTAATCTAGTCAAATAACAAGTCAGACCACTTACCAGTTGGTTGGCACAAAACGTTAAAAGTTAATGGTTGGAGAGATTAAATGCCTGAATATAAAGCGCCTATCCGTGATATTAAGTTTGTTATGCAGGAGTTGTTAGACTGCGAAACCCATTACCAGCATTTAGGCTACCAGGATGCCAGCATTGAAATGATCGATGCCATCCTGGCGGAAGCCAGTAAGTTTACCGAGCAGGTGATTGCACCGCTCAACCAAATCGGCGATGAGCAAGGCTGTACCTGGAAAGACGGTGCGGTGACCACGCCGGATGGTTTTAAAGACGCTTACCAACAATATGTTGATGGCGGTTGGCCGACCTTGTCCCAGTCTGAGGAGTTCGGCGGTCAGGGCTTGCCTCATTCCCTCAATACCACTATCGGTGAGCTGCTTTCCTCTGCCAACCACAGTTTTGCCATGTATCCGGGTTTAAGCCACGGCGCGTTGGCAACACTTGAGGCCCACGGCACCGATGAACAAAAACAAACCTTTATGCCAAATCTGGTAGAAGGGCGCTGGACCGGCACCATGTGTCTGACGGAACCTCACTGCGGTACCGACCTGGGCATGTTGCGCACTAAAGCGGAGCCAAATGACGATGGCAGCTATTCCTTAACCGGTACTAAAATCTTTATTTCTGCCGGTGAGCATGACTTGTCTGAAAATATTATCCATATCGTGATTGCCAGACTGCCCGGTGCACCTGAAGGCAGCAAAGGTATTTCTTTGTTTGTTGTGCCTAAACTGGCGATCAACGAAGACGGCAGTGTCGGCGAGAACAATGGTGTCAGCTGTGGGTCTATCGAGCATAAGATGGGCATTAATGCCAATGCCACTTGTGTCATTAACTTCGACGGCGCCAAAGGTTACTTGATCGGTGCCCCGAACCGCGGATTACACTGCATGTTTACCTTTATGAATGCCGCCCGCCTGGGTGTGGCCAATGAAGGTGTTGCCGCGGCAGAAGCGTCTTTCCAGGGGGCGTTGGCTTATGCCAAAGACCGGCTGCAGATGCGTTCTCTTAGCGGTGTGAAAAACCCTGACGGCCCGGCGGATGCCATTATTGTTCATCCGGATGTGCGCCGTATGTTATTGACGCAAAAGTCCATTGCCGAAGGCGGACGGGCGTTAAACGGTTATTTATCTCAGCTGGTGGATATTTGCCATGCGGAAAAAGATCCTGAAGTCAGGGCGGTAGCCGAGTCAAAACTGGCGCTGTTAACCCCGATTGCCAAAGCCTTCTTAACGGAAACCGGCCTGGAGTGTACCAGTCACGGCGTACAAGTCTTTGGCGGCCACGGCTTCATTAAAGAATGGGGTATGGAGCAGTTGATGCGCGATACCAAGATCAGCTGTTTGTATGAAGGTACTACCGGGGTGCAGGCGTTAGACTTACTGGCGCGTAAAGTCTTAGGCACCCAAGGGGAGATCCTGAAACCTTTTGCTCAGGATATTACTGAGTTTTGTCAGCGAAACGCTACCGATGCCGATATGGCTGAGTTTATCAAGCCTATTATGGCTTACGCTGCCCAATTGCAGGAAATTACTGGAGCTGTCGGTAAGAAAGCCATGGCCAATGCCGATGAAATCGGTGCGGCATCTGTGGACTACCTGATGTTTTCCGGGTATTTCACCCTGGCTTATTTCTGGGGACAAATGGCGGAAAAAGCCCTGGAAAAACTTAAAGCAAGCGATGATGACAAGGACTTCTACCAGGCGAAGATTAAAACTGCCCGTTTCTACTTCCAACGCATCTTACCGCGTGCACAGGGACATGCCAGCTGTTTGGCCAACGGCGCCGACAGCATGATGGCATTAACGGAAGATGAGTTTGCTTTTTAATTTTCGTTAATAATATCTAATGATAAAAAAAGGGAAGCAACAGCTTCCCTTTTTTATGCTTGGCGGTATTGCAGCTGTTATCCTGAAATGGAAAATATAGGATAGGGTTTATTGGCTGACAGTAGCAGAGGATTAGTTTTTTACGATTTCCTGAACTGCCAGCTCAAGCTTGGGATTGGTAATATCTGAGCTGCTGCTGCGATAAATAACTTCCCCCGATCGCTTGATAAAAAAGGTCGTTGGTGTGCCCCTTACCCCATATAAGCTGGCGACCGCCTCACCCCGTACCGCGGTGATAAAGTCATATCCCCGGGCATAAATCTCATCTTGTGGTTTGGCGCCTTCATCCTCGTTAAAGCTGATAGCAAGGATTTCTATCCCGCTTGCCTGGTATTTCTTTTGCAACTCGCTCAGTTTAGGTTGCAACCTCTTACAATAAGGGCACCAGGTTGCCCAAAAGTGCAGGATAACCGGCTTGTTTTTATATTGTTCAAGGGAGATAGCTTTTCCGTCCTGGGTGGTTAATTGCCAGGGCGGAGCAAGTTCGCCAGCCTGGGAAAAAGTTGCCATGGAAAAGGTGAAAATAAGGAAAAGTAGGTTTTTTATCATCTTATGGTTCGGGCTCTGATTGATTCGTATCCAGATTGACCCGGTTTGGTGAAGATAACTTTCAGTCTTATTAATACCGCCTGTTGTTTATTACGAATAAGTTTCAAGGATCATATCTGCCGCCTTTGCTGCGATCATCATGGTTGGCGCGTTGGTATTGCCGCTGATAATGGTGGGCATAATTGAGGCATCAACAACCCTTAGTCCTTGTAAACCATGTACTTTTAATGAAGCATCGACCACGGCCAGCTCATCCTGGCCCATTTTACAGGTGCCCACAGGATGATAAATGGTATTGGCTTTTTGTTGTAAAAAAGCCTTGATATCATCATCACTTTGGCAGTGACTGCCGGGAATGAGTTCCTGGCCGTTATTGTCGCTCAAGGGAGACTGATCCAGGACTTCGCGGGCAATTTTTACCGCTGCCGTCATTTTTTCGAGGTCGTCATGGTCATCGAGCATCTTCAGTTCAATCCTGGGGTGCAGGTAAGCCTTGTTGCCGAATAAACTGACCTTACCGCGGCTTTTTGGTCTTAATAAACACACATGCAGGGCAATGCCGTAGTTAAAGAGCATCTTGCTGTTGCGGCCATGATCATCCATGGCCCCGGGGATAAAATGAAACTGCAGGTCGGGACGGGAGACATTGGGGTGGGATTTGATAAAACCGCCGGATTCGCACACCGAAGAAGTCAATAACCCGCTGCGCTTGGTGATAAATTTCCAGCTTTCCTTGATGGCCCACAAGATGGCTCCGGGCCGGAAAGAGAGCAAGTCATAGCGGTTGTGGCGGTTGACCACCAGGACATCAACATGGTCTTGCAGGTTTTGCCCGACCCCTTCAAGGGCATGTTTGACTTCGATATTATGCTGTTTCAGCTCATTTTCTGGCCCTATGCCGGATAACATCAAGAGTTGCGGCGAGTTAAAGGCCCCGGCGCTTAAAATGACTTCTTTTTCTGCCCTGAGCCGGTAGCGTCTGCCCTTGGATAAATAGCTGAGCCCGGTGATCTGTTTGCCCGATAACTGCAGTTTTTCTACCTGGACATTGGTTAATACCGTCAGGTTTTTCCGTTTCAGGTGGGGGGTGAGGAAGGCGGTAGCGGCGCTGCAGCGGTAGCCGTTTTTTTGCGTGACCTGGTAATACCCTATGCCTTCCTGGCTCGGGCCGTTAAAGTCGGTGTTGAGGGGGAACCCTGCCTGTTGCGCCGCCAGGATAAAATCATCGTTGACCGGCAGCTTTGAACGTGAGTCGGCAACATTGAGCGGTCCGCCGGTGCCGTGATAGTCGTCCTGGCCCCGCTCCTGGTGTTGCATGGCTTTAAAATACGGCAGCACATCGTCATATCCCCAACCGTTGTTACCCAGCTCGGCCCAGTGGTCGTAATCTTGCTTTTGTCCCCGGATATATAACATGGCGTTGATGGAGCTGCTGCCGCCGAGGGTTTTTCCCCTGGGGTTGAAGACCCGGCGCTGGTTTAAAGTAGCTTCGCGTTCGGATTTGTATTGCCAGTTCAAGGCCCGGTTGGTCATCAGGCCAATGACGCCTATGGGCAGGTGGATGCTCCAGTGGTTATCTTTTGGGCCAGCTTCGAGCAGGCAAACCTTGTATTTACCGCAGGCGGATAAGCGCTCGGCTAATACGCACCCGGCTGATCCTGCGCCGACTATGATGAAATCATATGTTTTCACGGTTAATCCCTGGACTGTAGGTGAGGACTCTTGGTTACTTTATAAACAATGAGCGGTTAAAATCAATGGCTTATTGGAGATATCGGCAAATATTTTTATCCGGCGGGCAAATGTGGCTAGCGCAGGGGGAGATAAAAGTCAGCCACCACAAAGGTTTGTGGTGGCTGTTACTAAAGGTTGCTTAGCTTAAAGGCCAAGTACTTGTTTTCCTTGATTGAAAACAATATCAACCGGGATACTGGCAGCTTCTAAACGGGCCAGGTCGCCCGCCAGCACAGGGTTAATAATACCTTGCTCTTTTACCAGCTTATCTACGCCCAGGTAATCGCCGTCACCTTGTATGGTGAGGATCAGCTCTGATAAGGAGTTGATCGCTGCGGTCATTTTCTCCATGTTGACCCGGTACAAGCCCTGCTCGTTGCGGTCAAAAGCTCCTTGTTCTTTAAAGTAATTAAAGCGCACCATATTCGCTTTACCATGGGCGGAGCTGGCGCCAAATCTCACCGAGCGGAAGATACCCGCGAGGAAGGTGGTGTAGTACTCTTCCAGGGTGCCTTCGGTGATGGCACCATTCTCTAACAGTTGTCTGACCATATAAAGGCCGAGGATATCGGCTTTGCCTTCTTCCAATGCCGAGGCATGTTCTTTCAGGGCCTGGCGAACCGTGCCTTTATCATTGACGGTATTTTTAATGCCCAGGCCATGGGCAACCTCGTGGAACATAGTATTGGCGAAGAAAGCGGTAAAGGTCACATTGCTGCGCTGCTCGGGTACTATCAGGGTTTCGGCGATAGGGCCCATAATAGCGTCAAACTTGGCGCGCATGGCATTTTTTAACTGCAGGCGTCGGGTGCCTTTCTCCAGCTGTACCTGCTCGTCGTTGGGCAGGTTGATGGCGATGGTTTTACCGCCGGCATTAGAGTGTCCGGCATAATAAATGACATCATAGGCGTTAAGATCGGCATCCGAGCCCGGCATTTCCTGTTTGTATTTTTTCGAGACAGGTAAACCTTTTTGCAGCGCCGGCAGGTGTGAAGCGAATTTGGCCAGCTTTTCACTCCAGCTTTGATCTTTGATCAAGACGTAGGACTCAAAAGCGGCGCGGTAACCGTACATCTGATCTTCATAGGTTTCAATGGGTCCTATCACGACATCGATAGGATTATTTTTCATGTCCATCCAGGCAAAATCGGATGGCTGGTAGTTGTCGCTGCGCAGCGCCTTGGCCCTCATACGCAGGTAATTGGCAAATTCTTTATCTTCGGCCAGGGTGGCGGCTTCTTCTAAAATAGCCCCTGCGCGGTTAAGTTCGTCGGCATAGGCTTCGGAATAGCTGATGGCAGTAAGTTGGCCCTTGCTATCACGGCGGATCAAAGAGTACAGGCCTTTTTCATCTTTTAAACCGGCACTTTCCAGTTCGCTCTTGCTGATATCCTGAGGATAAAATTGTGCGCCCAGGGCTTTTTCTGCGGTATTGGCCATAAAAGGTTTGTCGCCGTTGAGGCGATCCCAGGGGCCATAATTGATTTGTGCAAAGCGGCGGGTTTTTTCATCTTTGATGCCGGCAAGGAAGGCTTCCTTGTCTTGTCCGTAAGCCTGCTGCCAGAAAAGCTCATCCATGATTTTAGAGGCGTCAATTAACAAAGACAGCATCTGCTTCTGGTTGGCAGATAAGTGGCTGAGATCGGCTTCCAGGGTAACGGTCTTGTAGATATCCAGTTTATTCTGATACTCGGGTAATAAGCTGGCACTTTTTTGTTGTTGTGGGGTGATGTTGTCACTACAGGCGCTTAAAAGCCCTACCGCGGCAACAACTACCGCCGCAACTTTTGAAAATTTCATTTGAATCATCCTGTTAAAAATACCCGGTAGAGACTAGAAAAAAACCGGGGCCAGTGCAAGCCTATCGTGGAGAAAGAGGAATTTTAGGCATAAAAAAACCGGCAGAAGCCGGTTTTTTAAATGCTTTCATAAAAACATTAAAGCGCTTTGATAGCTGCGTTAAGACGACTTTTGCTACGTGCTGCTTTGTTTTTGTGAATAAGACCTTTGCTTGCGTAACGATCAAGGATCGGAGTAGCAGCGGCAAATTCTTTTGTTGCTGTTTCTTTGTCACCGGCTTCGATTGCTGCGGTTACTTTTTTAACTAAAGTGCGCATCATAGAGCGACGACTTGCATTGTGTTGACGGCGCTTTTCTGATTGTACCGCGCGTTTCTTAGCGGACTTTGAGTTAGCCAAGGTGAACTCCTAAAATATGAATAAATATAGCCTAAATTTAAGGCGGAGAAATATGCCTTTTTTTTGGTGTTTTGTCAAATCTTTTCACGTATAAAATTGCATAAGTCATTTAGCCGCCACTTTCTGTTGACTCGGCGGAAGGGCGTAGCATAATGCATGTTTTTCTAGCCGACCTGTGACAGTTCCCCATTTTAGCAGATATAAGGCGGCGATGTTAACCGCAGTTTCTGTTTTGCAGGCAAGTTACCTGACATTTTCATCATATTTCACGCTAACTAACCGGCGTTAAATGAGTTATTTGCAGAATAATAAGATAGGACGAGTTTTGAGTAAAAAATTGATCAAATCCGGACTTATTGTCAGTTTTATGACATTAATTTCCCGGGTGCTGGGTTTAGTACGGGATGTGGTCACGGCCAATATTATGGGCACGGGGGCCAGTGCCGATGTTTTTTTCTTTGCCAATAAAATCCCTAATTTTTTACGCCGTTTATTTGCCGAAGGAGCTTTTGCCCAGGCATTTGTGCCTGTGCTGAGTGAATATCAGGCTAAAGATGAACAAGAGGGCACAAACGAAACCCGCAAACTTATTGCCCAGGTCTCGGGGACTTTGGGGGTTTTAGTTACCCTGGTAACCTTGGTTGGGGTTATTGCTTCTCCCCTGGTAGTGATCCTCTTTATGCCCGGCTGGTTCAGCGAATGGCTCAGCGGTGGCGCTGATGCCGGTAAGTTTGATTTGGCTTCTGTTTTATTAAAGATCACTTTTCCCTATTTGTGGTTTGTCAGCCTGACCGCCCTTGCCGGCGCTGTGCTCAATACCCTGGGGAAATTTGCGGTATCTGCCTTTACCCCTGTCCTGCTTAATGTCTGTATAATCACCATGGCGATTTTTCTTAGCCCGCATGTGGAGAATGCTGCTTATGCCCTGGCCTGGGGCGTCTTTGCCGGCGGTTTGGTGCAGTTTCTTTTTCAGTTGCCGTTTTTGTACAAGGCCGGGGTTTTGGTAAAACCGCAATGGGCCTGGCGCTCAAAAGGGGTGACTAAAATTCGCAAACTGATCGTGCCGGCTTTGTTCGGTGTCTCTGTGACCCAGATTAATTTGCTGCTTGATACCGTTATTGCCAGTTTTTTAATCACTGGTTCGGTCAGCTGGCTCTATTATGCCGATCGTTTGCTGGAATTTCCGTTGGGCTTATTTGGAATTGGTATTGCTACCGTGATCTTACCCAGTTTGTCCGGCTTGCATGCGCGCAAAAACGAACGGGAATTCAGCGATACCCTGGACTGGTCGATTAAGGTGGTCAGCCTGTTTGGCTGGCCGGCCCTGGCTGGGCTGATGGTGCTGGCGCAACCTATCATCATGATCCTGTTCATGCGTGGGGAGTTTACCCAGGTGGATGTTGAGCAGGTCTCCTTTGCCTTGTTTGCTTATTTGTCGGGTTTGCTCAGCTTTATGTATATCAAGGTATTGGCCCCCGGGTATTATGCCCGTCAGGATACCAGAACGCCGGTGAAAATTGGTATTATTGCCATGGTCGCCAATATGGCCTTTAACCTTATATTGGCGCCTTTTTTAGGTTATGTCGGTTTGGCACTGGCCACCACGTTATCGGCGACCCTTAATGCCTTTTTGCTCTATCAGGGATTAAGGCGCCAGTCGGTATATCATTTGTCTGCCAAGTCGGGCTTTTTTATTTTGCGCCTGATGCTGGCGGCCGGTGTGATGGCCGGTGTGGTTTATTATTTATCTCCGGGTTTTGATGCCTGGCTGGCCATGGATTTCTATCAGCAAGTATTAAAACTGCTGTTTTGTATCCTTGCCGGTATGGCCAGTTATTTTATCGCGATTGTCGTTTTGGGCGTACGTTTTAAAGATTTTAAGGTACAGGCTCTGGCAAAATCGTCACCCGGTTGTGAATAAATGCATTAAATGACGTTCATATGCTGATTCTTGTTGCTGACTAATATATAATTCGTCGGTTTTTTATTCTTCTTATACTTTCGGGTATATAACAGGGCTTAAGGTTTCACGGCTAGATGCAGTTAGTTCGGGGGTTACACAATATTCAGCCAGAGGATCATGGTTGCGTATTGACGATAGGTAATTTTGATGGTGTCCACTTGGGGCACCGGCGGGTGATCAGTGCGCTGGTGGAAAAAGCCAGGGCGCTTAATTGTGCCTCGGCGGTGATGGTGTTTGAACCCCAGCCGAGAGAGCTTTTCGCGCCGCAAACGGCACCGGCTAGGCTCAGCCGTTTAATCGATAAATACCTGTTATTGCAAGAGCTTGGTGTAGAACGTTTAATTTGTGTGAATTTTAACCGTAAATTTGCCAACCTGAGCGCGGAAGATTTTATCGAACAGTTGCTGGTTAAACGACTGGGCATAAAACACCTGATTATCGGCGATGATTTTCATTTTGGTAAAAACCGGGCCGGAAATTTTGACATGTTATGCCGTGCCGGCCGGGAATTTGGTTTTGGTGTTTCCGATACCGCCAGTTATAAACTGGCTGATTGCCGCATCAGCAGCACAGAAATTCGCCAGGCACTGGAGCGGGATGATTTTGCAGAAGCCCGCCGTATGCTGGGGCGCCCTTATTCTATTTTCGGTCGTGTCTTTCACGGTGATAAACGGGGGCGCCAGTTAGGTTACCCGACCGCCAATGTCTTGCTTAAACGCCGGGTTTCCCCTGTATGCGGTGTTTATGTGGTGCAGGTAAAAACGGCTTTTGGCATCTATTACGGTGTTGCCAATATTGGCTCCAGGCCAACGGTTTCCGGCATAAGACAGCAACTGGAAGTCCATATTTTTGATTTTAACGCTGATTTGTACGGACAAAGCATAGAAGTGGTGATGTTACATAAACTCAGAAATGAGATGAAGTTTACTTCCCTGAGTGAATTAACCACGCAAATCAGCAAAGATAGTGTGCAAGCGCGTACTTTTTTGAACAATTTAGATACTGAATCGGTTAACGGATACGTTAACACCCATGATAACGGATAATGATTTAAATGAGCGATTATAAACATACCCTGAATCTGCCAGATACTCCTTTCCCGATGAAAGGCAACATGGCAAACCGCGAACCTCAAATGCTTAAGGACTGGGCAGGAAAAGACCTGTACGGCAAGATCCGCGCCGCTAAAAAGGGAAAGAAATCATTCATTTTGCATGATGGTCCTCCATATGCAAATGGTGATATCCATTTGGGGCATTCAGTAAACAAGATCCTCAAAGATATTATTGTTAAGTCCAAGACCCTTTCCGACTTTAATTCTCCTTTTGTTCCGGGTTGGGATTGTCACGGTCTGCCGATCGAATTAATGGTGGAAAAGAAGGTCGGCAAACCCGGCCATAAGGTAACACCGGCTCAGTTTAGGGAAAAGTGTCGCGAATATGCCATCAAGCAGGTCAACGGCCAGCGGGAAGACTTTAAACGTTTAGGTGTTTTTGCCGATTGGGAAAAGCCTTACCTGACCATGGATTTCGATACCGAAGCCAATATTATCCGAGCCTTGGGCAAGATTGCTGAAAATGGTCACCTGCAGCAAGGGTTCAAACCTGTGCACTGGTGTACCGATTGTGGTTCTGCACTGGCGGAAGCGGAAGTAGAGTATAAAGATAAGCAGTCTCCGGCCATTGACGTTAAATTTACTCTGGTTGATGAAAGTGTTGCCGATAAATTCTCACATCCGGAAGGCCATGTCGGTGAAGGTGAAATTGGTATAGTGATCTGGACCACCACTCCTTGGACTTTACCGGCTAACCGCGCTGTTTCAGTGCATCCTGCGGTGGAGTACACCCTGGTACAGTGTGAAACCGAGCAAGGCAAACAGCGCCTGATCCTGGCATCGGATCTGGTACAGTCCTGCATGGACAGATTTGGTATCGATAAATACCATGCCTTAGGCTTTTGTCTGGGTAAAGAGCTGGACCGCGCCGAGCTGAAACATCCGTTTTATGATTTTAATGTCCCGGTTATTTGCGGTGAGCACGTTACCACAGATTCGGGTACAGGCTGTGTTCACACTGCGCCGGGACACGGTGTCGACGATTTCGTAGTTGGTAAGGAATATGACCTTGAAGTGGCCAACCCTGTAGGCGCCAATGGTGTTTATCTTGAAGATACCCCGTTATTCGCCGGGCAGCACGTATTTAAGGCCAATGACAGCGTCATCGAAGCGTTAAAAGAGCATAATGCCTTATTGCATCACCATGCCTATGAGCACTCTTATCCTCATTGCTGGCGCCATAAAACGCCGATTATTTTCCGTGCCACGCCGCAGTGGTTTATCTCCATGGACAACAAAGCTTTACGCCAGGCGTCTTTAAATGAAATTAAAGACACCCAGTGGATCCCTGACTGGGGCCAAAGCCGCATCGAATCTATGGTTGAAGGACGTCCTGACTGGTGTATCTCCCGCCAGCGTACCTGGGGGGTGCCGATTGCTCTGTTTATCCATAAGGATACCGGTGCTTTACATCCGCGCAGTATCGAGTTGATTGAAACTGTAGCGCAAAAAGTGGAACAGAAGGGGATACAGGCCTGGTTTGATTTAGAAGCCAGTGAACTTATCGGTGACGATGCTGGTGAATACATTAAAGTGCCGGATACGTTAGATGTTTGGTTCGATTCAGGTACTACCCATTACTCTGTGGTCGATGCCCGCGAAGAGTTTGACGGCCAGGCGGATCTCTATCTGGAAGGCTCAGATCAGCACAGGGGTTGGTTTATGTCTTCCATGATGTCATCTGTTGCCATGACCGGCAAAGCACCTTACAAGCAGGTGTTAACTCACGGTTTTACCGTGGATGTTAACGGTCACAAGATGTCGAAATCTCTGGGTAATGTGATCACCCCGGCGCAAATCACCAATAAACTTGGTGCGGATATCCTGCGCTTATGGGTGGCGTCGGTGAACTATACCCAGGAAATTACCGTTTCCGACGAGATTTTCAAGCGTCAGGCAGATGCTTATCGCCGGATCCGTAATACCTCGCGCTTCCTGCTGGCTAATATCAATGGTTTTGATCCCAAACAGCATTCGGTTGCCTTTGAAGATATGGTGGCACTGGATCGCTGGGTTGTGGATAAAGCGGCTCAACTGCAAGATGAAATTGTCGCTGCCTACAATGAGTATGAATTCCATCAGGTGGTCCATAAGTTAATGAACTTCTGTACTACAGAGCTGGGTGGTTTCTACCTGGATATCATCAAAGATCGTCAGTATACCGCGAAAGATAACAGTGTTGCCCGTCGTTCTTGTCAGACGGCCATGTATCTGATTGCCGAAGCTATGACCCGCTGGATGGCGCCTGTGCTGTCCTTTACCGCGCAGGAAATCTGGCAGGCACTGCCGCAAGCTGCTGACGGCGAGCGTGATGAGTTCGTTTTCACCGGCGTCTGGTTTGATGGCCTGGCTAAATTACCTCAGGATGTGAAGTTAAATAACGATTACTGGAACGAGCTGTTACTGGTACGCAGCGAAGTCAATAAAGCGCTTGAACTGGCCCGTAAAGACAAAATTGTCGGTAAGGCCCTGGAAGCTGAAGTGAAACTTTATGCAACCACAGACTTAGCCGATAAGATTAAGATGCTGGGTGAAGAACTGCGTTTTGTCCTCATCACCTCAAAAGCCAGTGTCGAGCAGGTTGACAGTGCACCGGAAAATGCCGTTGCCACCGAAATTGAAGGTTTATGGCTGAGTGTTACTCCGTCAAACGGCAGCAAATGTGAGCGTTGCTGGCATTATACTGATGATGTTGGCAGCAATGAGCAGTATAATGATCTTTGTGGCCGCTGTATTACCAACGTTGAAGGCGATGGTGAAGTGCGGGAATTTGCTTAAGGGTGAATGAGTAGTTTTATGAAAGTGAATCTTGCCGATTCAGGCATTCGCTGGATCTGGTTAACATTAGTGTTCCTGGTCATTGACCAGGTCACTAAATACTGGGTAGCCGGCAGTATGGATTTATATCAGTCCATTAAAGTGACGGCGTTTTTTAACATCACTTATGTCCATAACCTGGGGGCAGCCTTTAGCTTTCTTGCTGATCAGGCCGGGTGGCAGCGCTGGTTTTTTGCTGCCATTGCCACGGTTGCCAGTGTGATCTTTGTGATCTGGCTGGCGAAAACCCCAAAAGAAAATAAGTCTTTAAGCATCGCTTTTGCGTTAATGTTAAGCGGCGCCCTGGGCAACTTATTTGATCGGGTATTGCTTGGTTATGTGATTGACTTCTTAGATTTTTATGTCGGAAGTTATCACTGGCCTGCCTTTAATGTTGCTGATTCTGCCATTTTTGTCGGTGCGGTATTAATGGTGCTGGACTCCTTTAAAGGCTCAGACAAAGAAAATGTCGCCGGTAGTATCAATAAGTAATTTTAGTAAAGCGGATAAAATTTAATGACTCAAGTTGTTGAAAAAGACTCGATTTTAGTGGTGCATATCACCATGAAGCTGGCTGACGGCTCTGCGGCGGACAGTACTAAGGTCAATAACAAACCGGCAAAGATCATCATGGGAGATGAAAGCATCTCTCCTGCTTTTGAAGCCCAGTTATTGGGGCTTGCCGTTGGTGAAAGTAAAGAGTTTACCCTGCAGGCGAAAGATGCCTTTGGTGAAGTGAACCCGGATAATATCCATTATATGGATATCAGTAAATTCAGCGAAGAGGCTCCGGCGAAAGTCGGCAATATTATTACCTTTACCCAGCCGGGAAATGTGGAGCTCCCCGGGATGATCCGTGAAGTTTCCGGCTCTTCGGTGACCATAGATTTTAATCACCCGTTAGCCGGACAAGAGGTGACTTTTGTCATTGATCTTGTTGAAATTCAATAGCGAGGTAATTGATGGAAATTATTTTAGCTAATCCACGCGGCTTTTGTGCCGGTGTTGACCGCGCCATCAGTATCGTTGACCGGGCGCTGGATCTGTTTGATGCCCCTATTTATGTGCGCCATGAAGTGGTGCATAACAAGTTTGTCGTTAACGGCCTTAAAGAAAGAGGCGCGATTTTCGTTGATGAACTCAATGAAGTTCCGGACGACAGTACGGTTATTTTCAGCGCCCACGGGGTTTCAAAAGCGGTTCGCAACGAGGCTAAACGCCGCGGATTGAAAGTTTTTGATGCTACTTGTCCACTGGTGACTAAGGTGCATATGGAAGTCTCCAGGACCAGCCGGAAAAATATCGAGTGTGTTTTGATCGGTCATGCCGGGCACCCGGAAGTCGAAGGGACTATGGGCCAGTATGAAAGCGAGCAGGGAGGGATCTACCTGGTAGAATCCGCTGAAGATGTGCAAAACCTGAAGGTGAAAAATCCGGATGAATTGTATTTCTGCAGCCAGACTACCTTATCGGTTGATGATACCAGTGATGTGATTGATGCCTTGCAGGCAAAATTTCCGGCAATTAAAGGGCCGCGAAAAGATGATATCTGTTATGCCACTCAAAACCGCCAGGATGCGGTCAGGTCCATTGCCGGACAGGTTGATTTGTTGCTGGTGGTAGGTGCGAAAAACAGCTCTAACTCCAACCGTTTGCGGGAGCTGGCGGATAAAATGGGCACTACATCCTATTTGATTGATACTGCAGATGATATTGATGTCAATTGGCTGTCTTCAGCTGCTAAGGTCGGGGTGACCGCAGGTGCCTCTGCACCTGATATTTTGGTGCAACAAGTGATCGATGCACTAAAAGGCTATGGTGGTCATGAGGTTATCGAACATCCAGGCCGGGAAGAAAACATCGTATTTGCGGTTCCTGCCGAATTAAGCTAGGCTTACCCCATAAGGGGTAGGCAAAAATTTGTACAATTCAACTTTTTTCCAAAAAAAGTTTCAGCCTATACTTTACTAATAAACCTGCTGCCGGTCCGCCGTGGAAGTCGCGCCGGCAGTACTATAAAAGGTATGGGTTAATGCTGTTCACTTTCGTGATTTTTAACACATATAGCGATATTTTCGGGTATTCGGTGTTTGCCGGATTTACCTCCTTTCTGCTTTTTATTCTATTCTTTATTATAACCTGGCGGGATCCGGGTTCAGCAAAGGTAAGGTATAAGGATGCGCTATGACTGCTAAACCTAAGATTTCCAAACATGGCGGTATGACCTTCATTGAAGTGCTGATTGCCTTATTCATCCTGGTGACCGGTATTATCGGTGCCATTGCCACCCAGGCCAGTGCTAAAAAAGGCAGTTTTGATGCCATGCAAAGATCCCTGGCCTCTTCTCTGGCCCAAGACATTATAGAGCGTATGCGCAACAACCAGTCTTCGGGATTATTCCTGGAAAATTATGAGGGCACCTATGGCACCGGCAGTGCGGCTCCTGCTAGCAGATGTAACTCAACGGCAAGTTTGTGTACTCCTTTGGAAATGGTGGCAAATGATCTCTATGAGTGGGAGCAGACCTTATTAGGCTCGGAAGTTAAAAGCGGCACAAACAATCTTGGTGGCCTGCTTGGTGCTACCGGCTGTATTTCTCATAACAATAATAACGTCACTGTGGTGGTCAGTTGGGAAGGGCGCTTTGAATCAACAGATGCAGGTGCAGCCAATAGTACTTTTGCAGCTGCTTGTGGCAGTAGCAATAAGAAAAGGCGGCAAATAGTCATTCAGGCTTTTATTTTCTAGGGGTTTTTATGGTTAAAAAGCAACAAGGATTCAGCCTGATTGAGTTATTTATTTCACTGGCAACCGGCCTGGTGTTATTTGCCGGGGTATTGAGTGTTTTTGTCGGGATCCGGGCAACGACTTCAGAAACCACTACTTATGGTGAATTGCAGGAAAATGGCCGTTTTGCGATAAATTTACTCACCGATGATTTGCTCAGGCAAGGGTTTTGGGGGGAGTTGCCGGAGAGTTTATCTACCGGGCTGTTAGTCTCTTCGCCGGCGGCCGTCGCCGGTGACTGTGTGGGGGACGGTGTTAACAATGCCAGTTTCCCGCTGGCTGTCGGACACTTCAGGGCATTATGGGGAACATCCCTGATAAGTGCGGCCACTATGGGTTGTATCAACGATGCCAAAACGGGCTCCGATTTGTTGCAAATTAAGCGGGTTGTTTCAGCTCCAGTGGCAGCGGCGAATGTCAGTGCTGATCGCTATTATCTGATCGCCAATGCCAACTCCGGGGCTATTTTTGCCGGAGATGCGGCTATCCCTACCATTAATGATGCCCAAATCTGGGAGTACCAACATCATATTTATTATATCAGTGAATATAGCCAGGGCGGAAATACCGTGCCAGCACTTATGCAGGGACAGCTCAGAAACGGTACTCTGCCGCCGGTTTTTTTTAACCAGGTCATTGATGGTATCGAGATGATACGCTTTATGTATGGAGTGGACAGTGATAATGACGGCATTGTTAATGCCTTTATTGCCGCAGGCAATATGCTTGATACCTATTGGGACAATGAATCGGATATCCGCATACTGGCAGTGAAAATTTTTGTGCTGGCCCGCAGTATTTTACCGGATGCCAGCTACGAAAACCTCAATACCTATTACTTGGGGGATTTAGCGGTGAACTTTATTAACGGCGGTAATGGTGATAACTATCGGCGTATGTTATTCAGCTCGACGATAACATTGCCTAATGCGAGGGTAGACACATGGCCTTAAAAAAACAGCAAGGGGTGGTATTAATTGTCTCCCTGGTGTTCCTGATTGCGCTGACAGCGGTTGCTGCAGCATTAATGCAAAATACCTCGGTAGATATTAAGATGTCAGGCGCGAGTCAGTTAAAAGTGGTTGCCACCCAGGAAGCTATCAGCTCACTGGATGAAGTCATTTTTAATCAGGTGACACAAACCGACGGCATTAATGATTTTGCTTATCCCTTGGGAGTTTTTCCGCTAAACCCTGCAGTGACCGCCGATAATACCACGGCTCAAATCTCTGTCGCCAACACTAACA
Source organism: Thalassomonas sp. RHCl1 (assembly GCF_947387555.1). GTDB lineage: Bacteria > Pseudomonadota > Gammaproteobacteria > Enterobacterales > Alteromonadaceae > Thalassomonas. The sequence goes on along the minus strand of NZ_CANDNZ010000010.1, from coordinate 19,240 downwards.
ACTTAGTGGTTGATTGCCCCCATTCTCAATCGGCGTCTTCGGCGCAGGTATTAAAATGCAATGTTTTAAGGATACAGATAAACAGATTATACGGGCGCAATAACAACAGTGCCGTGCAGATAAATTCTGGTGTTGCCCAGGAAGTCCTGCCGTAAGCCGACATAGTGTAAAACACAGTGTCGGTTTTTTAATAGTTGCTGGTTGCGCTTAGTAATATAAAGGTATATTCGCCTGATTTTTATTCCGTGATGTTAATCCTAGCGTGGGGAAAGTGTGATGAAAAAATGGATGTTATCGGCTTTAGTGTATTTGTTTTGTGTTCACTCTTATGGTGAAGACATTGAACTCTATATTGGCGATCAGTCACAAAGAGTTGGTAAAAAACCTCAGGTGCTGATTATTTTTGATAATTCCGGCAGTATGAATACCATAGAAAATGTCAAATCCCCTTATGATCCCAATACCACTTACCCTGCGATTGGCGGATATAATAGTCTGTCGGATGATTTTATTTATTTTGAAAAACAGGACGGGCCGGATGCCGGCACACCTGTGCCGGATAGCCCGAGTGAAACTCGCCGTTTTCTCTCGGCCATTAACAGTTGCGATACTGCCAGGGAAAAACTGGCCACTGTGGGTCGTTATACCGGTTATATCAGGGAATATAGTTTTCAGGGGCAAAATGGTAGCTGGCAGGAATTGCCGGATAATAACGGTGCCAACATTAAGATTCTTGACTGTTTTGACGATATCCAGCTGTTAGATCCGGATAATGCCGGCGTTGAAAAAAATGGCGGAAGCATCGAAGCCTTACCTGACGGTTATCCGGTAGATGGCTTAGGGACGAAGCAAAATCCGGTGTATTATACCGCTGATGTCAATGCTTCCAATACGGCATTTGGTGCAGGCTCGGTGGTGACTTTGTACACTGATAATTATTTACGCTGGAGTCAGAGTGAGATCATAGATAATGTTGATTTGACCCGTTTAGAAATTGCCAAGGACACCGTGACTGATTTGATCGAGTCAGCGCCTTCGGTGGATTTTGGCTTACAAATCTTTAACTATAATTTTCCCGGAGAAAATACCCGGGATGGCGGCCGTATTGTTATGGGCATCCAGGAAATGACCGCCACTGTAAGACAAAATTTGGTTGATCTGATTGATGTTGAAATTGACGGTGAAACCAACACGCCTTTGTGTGAAAGTTTATATGAGGTGTCCCGTTATTTAGGGGGCAAGTCGGTTGATTTTGGCGATAATGATTCTAATAATGGTGCGACTTATAAAGGCAATACTCCTCCCAGAGACACTTCTATTGAGAGTTCCGGCAACTATATCAGCCCTTATCGCGGCTGCAGCAATGAAGTCTTTGTGATATTAATTACCGATGGTGAGCCTACTGAGGACAGGGCCGCTGACGGTAATATCAGTGGTTTACCCGGTATCGGCGGGCTGTTTCAAAACAATTATTTACCGTCGCTGGCGCAGTGGATGCACAATAACGATGTTAATGACAGCATGGACGGCGAGCAAATATCGACATTATTTACCGTAGGTTTTGGTAAAGATGCCGAAAGTGCTGAAGAGCTGCTCAGTAGAGCAGCAGAATTGGGAGGTGGCCAGTATTATCCTGCGACGGACCCCAATGATTTGTTAGCCTCGCTGCAATCTGCTTTGCTGGAAATTCTAAGCATCAATACCAGCTTTACCGCTCCTTCAGTTGCTTCCAATAATTTTGATCGTACCGAAACCCTGGATTCTGTTTATTATGCGATGTTTTTACCTGATCAGGGGCCTCGCTGGCAGGGCAACCTGAAAAAATTGAAGGTGACGGCTTCAGGTCTGGTTGACCGGGAAGGTAAAGTAGCGATAAGCAGTAATGGCAATATACTGACAACGGCAAAAACCTTTTGGAGCACATCGGCAAAAGCGGATGGTGAGGATGTTGAAGCTGGTGGCGTGGCTGAAATGTTGAGAGCAAAAACCGATCGGGTGATTTACAGTGATCTCGGCAGCTCCGGGGCTTTAGTGCCTTTTAACCGCAGCAACAGTGAAAATCACTTTGGCGGCAGTGCAAATTTAGCTGTTGTGCTTAATGTCGATGAGCAGGATATTGATGACACCATCAACTGGTCCAAGGGCATGGATGTTGATGACAGCGATCTTGATGGGGTAACAAGTGATATCCGGTTTGATGTTTTTGCCGACCCGCTTCATTCTAAACCTTTGGTTGTCAATTATGGCGGCTCCAGCACTAATCAGGATGTCAGGATCTTGTTAGGCACTAATGCCGGCGTATTGCACATGTTTGATGATAACGGTGACAGCGTTGATGAAAGCTGGGCATTTATGCCGAAAGAGTTTTTTCCTAATATTAAGCCTTTGCGGGAAAATAATGCTTCAAGCGGTAAAGTTTATGGTATCGACGGCTCACCCGTTGTTTATCTGCTTGATAAAAATGGTGATGGTTCCATCAGTAGCAGTAATGGCGATAAGGCCTGGGTTTTCTTTGGCCTGCGCCGTGGCGGCTCTTCATACTACGGTTTGGATATTACCTTGCCCGATGCCCCTAAACTATTATGGCACCTTGATGCCGGCAGTGCCGGTTTTAATGAGCTGGGACAGTCCTGGTCGCAACCTCAGCTGGGCTATTCAAAACTTAATACCTCTTCAGGTGTTCCACAGCCGGTGTTGATTTTTGGCGGTGGTTATGCCATTTCCAAAGATAATAGCGGCGTTGGTGGCAGTGACAGTGTCGGTCGTGCCATTTATATGGTGGATGCGAAGACGGGCACTTTAAAGTGGAGTTTGACGCCGGCTGCAAGCAGTGGGGTCAATACCCAGTTTACCGGGATTGCAGACAGCATACCGGCGGCTATCGGCACCCTCGACAGCGATGGTGACGGTTTGATCGACCGCTTATATGCCGGCGATAGTGGCGGCAATCTTTGGCGGGTCGACATGCCGGAAGGAGCCCCCAACAGCTCGGAAAACCCCTGGACTGTGTTTAAACTGGCGCAACTAGGGGGAGAGACAAATTCAACAGACAGACGCTTCTTTAGCCAGCCGGCAATTGTCAGGGCTTTTATTGAAGAAACCAAATCTTCCTCGGTTACGGATGAACAGAGCAATACCACGACCGTGATTAGCCGCCAGGAAACACCTTACGAAGCAATATTAATCGGCAGTGGTGATCGTTCGACACCATCATCAGGGGATACCGAGGATAAATTTTTTATGATCAAAGATCCCGATATTTTTACCCAGTCTTTTGTCGCGGAAGATGTTCCCGCCCCGTATACCATTGAAAGTTTATACGATTATACCGACGACCCGTTCGGGCAAACCCTGACCAGCCAGGAAAGAGAATCACTGGCGCTGGCGGTAAGTCAAAAATCAGGCTGGTTTATTGACTTTGCCGGGTTGGGAGAAAAAAGCATGTCGGCGGCTACGGCCATTGCCGGTGTCGCCTATTTTAACTCTTTTACCCCGGGAAACAGCAGCAGTAGTAGCTGTGAGTTAAATGCCGGTAACGGTTTGCTATATGCGGTAGACCTGTCGCTTGGCACTAAGATTTACGACTGGCGAACCTTAAGCGTTGGTGAAAGGGTGCCGGATACGCCTACTATTATCATTCCCCCTGAAGATGATGATGAAACCCATAGTCGTTTATTGTTTGTCGGTGTCGGTGAAGGCTCTGGAGCCGGCACGCTTACCTTATGTGATGCCAAAGATTGCTGTAATAGCGATTGTGATCCGGAGGAGCCACCTGATGGCATCAGCTTAAAAACCATGCGTACTTATCTTTATGTGGCGGAATCTAAATGATGAATTATAGTGGAAAATATAAAGGCCTGACCTTGATCGAAGTTTTGATCACTATGGCTATTGTCGCCATTCTGGCCGCTGTGGTCTATCCGGCTTATGTTGATGTCACCGGGAGGAGCAATCGCAGTGAAGCCCAGCGGGAGCTGAGCCGGTTGGCATTTTTACAGGAGCAGTTTTTTGCGGATAACCGTACTTATACCGCAGACATGACGGATTTGGGAGCGCCGGCGGATCCTTATATTACCGAGTCAGGAAATTACAGTATAGATGCCATTGTCGGGGCCGGCGGTACGACTTTTGATCTTAAGGCTACCGCGAAGGGCAATCAGGCAGAGATTGATGCCAGTTGTACAACTTTATCCATAGACGAAGCCCTGGTGAAAACCGCCTCTTCGGAAAGCTGTTGGGAGCACTAGTATGATACTTTATAAAAAAATGAGCTTGTTTTTGTCTGTTGCCATTTTTACCGGCACAGCTATGGCAGCAAAAGGGGAGATAAGCGAGCTAAAATGCCATGTGGAATTATTTGGCGGCGAAGAAGTGATACATTTTGTCAATGCCAAAAAAAGTGATGGCCTGAACATGATTAAAAAGCTGACCGGAAAGCGTATAACAGTCACCGGCAGCAGAAAAAAACAAAAAATCTACCAGGTAAGGGAGTGTACGGATTTACATAGCAGTTTCAAAGGTACCCAGGCAAATCAGCTGGATGCTGCTACCGTACGCTGATGGCTCATTTTGATAAACGGTCAGTAAAATAAGTGCTGTTGTTAAATTGCAGCGTTAACTGCAGGTAATTTCGCTGCCGCTGCGGCTTTCGTCTTTGCCGTCATTATCTATGTCTGAAGAGACATAGGCCCTGCCGGAGCTGGCGACAACTATGCCCCGGGATAAATCATTATATCCGTGCGGACAATAGTCAAAGGTGCCTGTGGCTAAGCCGGTTGTTCTCCCTGCCGGGGTATAGGTTAAGGCATCACGGGAATATTGCAGCAGATCACCACTACTTACGGCCCCTTTCACCTTGATAAGCTGTTCATTTAAGGTCGCTTCATATTTTTGGTTGTTGTTGCTGTCGGTAAAGACACTGACCTGGTCTTGCCAGTCGCCGTCACAGGATGAGCTTGCATTTAAAGGGCATACGGTCACATTTTGTCCCAGGTTGATGGCATTGTTACGGGCTACCAGCAGCAAGCGGTGCAACTCAGATATTTCGTTATCAACCCGTAGCTGGGCGGTGAAGCTGCCGAAATTCGGCAGGGCAATAGCCGTTAATATCCCCAGAATAGCCACGGTAAACATTAATTCAAATAATGTGATACCACTTTGTCTATGCATATAAACTCCCGGCGGTTGCTTTATTACTAGGTATAACAGTTAACGGCGCTTGCTGCTAGTTTAAGTGTTTCTCACTTTGGTTGCCATTACCGGTTAATCATAGATAGTGGGGATCGGCTGACGTTTATGCTGGGTTTTGTTATAGATGCTGATGATCAGATCACTTACCTCTTTGGTGACGGCTTTTCCTTCCAGGAAGTCGTCCAACTGCTGGTAGCTCAGGCCCAGCGCATCTTCGTCTTTTTTTCCCGGGGATAATTCTTCCAGGTCGGCGGTAGGTGCTTTATCCACTAAGAGTGCAGGTGCCCCCAAGTGTTTAGCGATTTGCCTCACCTGACGTTTGGATAGCCCAAACAGCGGCGCCAGATCACATGCGCCGTCACCCCATTTGGTGAAAAAGCCGGTAATATTTTCTGCCGAATGATCTGTGCCCAGTACCAGGGCTCCTACCAGGGCGGCGATATGATATTGCATCACCATACGGGTACGGGCCTTGACGTTGCCTTTGGCAAAGTCGACGGCTGCAGGCGAGGCATCGAGTAAGTTGTTATCGCTCAGGGCCTGGACGGCTTCCTGGTGAATACCGTTAACCCCGGCAAGGATATTGGTTGACAGGCTTTGGCTCGGTTGAATAAAACTTAGGGCCAGTTGGGCATCTTCTTCATCCGCCTGAACATCAAACGGCAGGCGCACGGCAATAAACTGATAGTGATTTCCCTGCTCCTCGTTCAGCTCATCTATCGCCAGCTGGGCCAAGCGGCCACAGGTTGATGAATCAACACCGCCGCTGATGCCTAACACCAGGTTTTTTAATCCGGAGTTTACTAACTGCTTTTTGATAAAGTCGACACGGCGCCTGATTTCGAAGTCGATATCAATTTCAGGCAATACTTTCATTTCTGCAATGATCAACTGCTGATCCATGGAGTTTCCTCGTTATACATCATAATGAGCTAAATTTAATGGGGAGTGTACCAAATTAACGGCTAACATGGACAGTACCGCCGTTAATAGTTCACGATTTTAGTGTGATGTTATCACCGTGAAATTGAACTAAGTGAATGAAAATATTGCTGGATTACTAAGCTTGCTCTTCTGGTCGCAAGGATTCAGGGATGTTAAGATTAATTATCAACAGATAACTTTGGAAAAAGGCCATGAAAAAAATAGAAGCGATTATTAAACCTTTTAAAATGGATGATGTCAGGGAAGCGTTGGGGGAAATAGGTATTACCGGTATGACGGTGTCAGAGGTCAAAGGCTTCGGGCGACAAAAGGGGCATACCGAGCTTTATCGTGGTGCTGAATACATGGTGGACTTTTTGCCGAAAGCCAAACTGGAAATTGTTGTCGCGGCGGATGATGTTGAGCGTTGTGTCGAAGCGATTATCCAAACGGCGCAAACGGGAAAAATAGGTGACGGCAAAATTTTTGTCACCGATGTTGACCGGGTGATCCGTATCCGTACCGGTGAAGAAAATGAATCGGCTATCTAGTTGCCGCGACATAGGTATTTTGGCTGGTTAGCTGAAATTGATTGATAAAAAAAGCAACTGATTTGAGCATCAGTTGCTTTGATAAAGAAAAACTGAAACCGGGCTTAGTTGGCGACCAGAGGATTGTCGGGGTAGTTTACCGCTAAGACCTGTTTAGAATTACGCTTAAGATCTTCAAGGTTAAGCTTGTCGTAACATTCAATCATGATCTCCAGTGCCTGCTCGACTTCGTCACTGGGCGAGAAATACTCGACAATATAGCGGCCCCGGTTGGCTGCGGAAGCATAGGCTTCCCTTTTTAAATAAAAGCGGGCAACGGCTAATTCATATTTAGCCAGACGAGATTTGATCCCTATCATACGTTTGCGGGCATCGGCGGCGTATTTACTTTCCGGATACTCACTGAGTACTTTTTTCAGATCATTGAAGGCTTCCCGTGAGGCGGTAGGATCGCGATCCGATCTGTCGATGCCGGCCAAATCCTGAAATAAATTGGCTTCGGTGGCCTGATTGATCAAGGCGCGCATATAATAAACATAATCTATGTTCGGATGAGTAGGGTTAAGTCTAAGGAAGCGGTCGGCTAACGCCACGCCCTGAGCGGCATCGCCGCTTTTATAATAAGCGTAAAGTAAATCCAGCTGCACCTGATGGGAAATAGGGCCAAAAGGAAAACGCGAATCAATGGCGGAAAGAATTTGGATGGCTTTTTGATATAAACCGTTATCTAATGCTTCTCTGGCATCGGCAGACAAGGCCTGCGCCGACTTGTCCGGCACCTTGTCAATATCATTATCATCTGATGATGAACACCCGCCTAGCCCTAGCGCCAGTGCCAATAACATCATTTTAATTGTCAGTTTTTCCATAGACTTCAATATCACTACTTTGTTTTAGTTAAAATAAATATGAAAGCCCCTCATAAAGGGGTAAAATACACAATTGCATTCTAACCCAGCAATCATGCCTTGCACAGTGCTAATTAATTGAGAGTTTAATGGCTGAGATAATTCAACATAAAGAAGTTGTTCCTGAATCGTGTTTGGGAAAACGTTTAGACCAAACATTAGCGGAAATGTTTCCTGATTATTCACGTTCCCGGTTAAAAGAATGGATTTTGGCCGGCCAGGTCACTGTTAACGGGGATGTGATCACCCGGGCGAGGGAAAAAATGTTTGGTGGGGAGCATATTGCCATAAACGCAGAAATTGAAGCGGAAGTGCGTTTTGACCCCCAGGATATCCCGCTTAATATCGTCTATGAAGATGACGATATCCTGGTCATCAATAAACCGGCGGGGCTGGTCGTTCATCCCGGTGCCGGTAACCCGGACGGTACGGTATTAAATGCCTTGCTGCATCATTGCCCTGAGCTGGAAATTGTCCCCCGGGCCGGTATTGTCCACCGCCTGGATAAAGATACCACCGGATTGATGGTGGTGGCGAAAACCATCGCCGCACAAACCAACCTGGTTGAAGCCCTGCAAGCTCGGGAAATTACCCGTGAATATGAGGCCATAGCCAATGGTTTGATGACCGCAGGTGGCGTGGTAGATGAGCCTATAGGGCGTCATGCTACCAAACGCACCCATATGGCGGTCACTTTTTCTGGCCGTCCTTCGGTGACCCATTACCGAGTGCTGGAAAAATACCGTTTGCATACCCGGTTGCGGTTGCGCCTGGAAACCGGGCGTACCCATCAGATTCGTGTGCATATGGCGCATATCACCCATCCTTTGGTAGGGGATCCTGTTTATGGCGGCAGACCCAGACCGCCGAAAAATGCTACCGATGACCTGCGTGAAGTATTAAGAAGCTTTAAGCGCCAGGCGTTGCATGCGGCTATGTTATCTCTTTATCATCCGATCACCGGTGAGCAGATGACCTGGCATGCGGATATCCCGGAAGATTTTGCCTATCTTACCCAGGTATTGCGCGAAGATACCAAACTGAACCAAAGTGAATATTGATAATCCTCATTTTTGTCAGCCCGACTGGCCGGTAGCAAATGTACTGGCCTTTAATACTACCCGGCAGCATCCCCTCGGGGATAAGCCCCCGGTTACTGACTTTGACTGTTTTAATCTGGGGGCACATGTTGGTGATGATATCAATCGGGTAGAGCATAACCGCCAGGCACTTAAGGAATTCTTACCCAAGGACAGTCAAATTCAGTGGCTGGAACAGGTTCACGGCAATAGCGTTGTCGAGGTTCTCCGTCACAGTAAACAGCCGCTGGTAGCCGATGCCGCCATTACCCGTAATCCGGATGTTACCCTGGCGGTGATGACCGCTGACTGTTTGCCTATTCTATTGTCCTGCGGGCAGGGAAAGGAGATTGCGGTGATCCATGGCGGCTGGCGTTCTTTAGTGGCGGGGATCATTTCGAATACTTTGCAAAAAATGCAAAGTCAGAATGCGGAACTTTATGCCTGGTTAGGCCCCTGTATCGGTGAACAGGCATTTGAGGTCGGGGCCGAAGTCAGACAAGCTTTTGTCGGGCAATCAGTTATGTTTGAAGCTGCCTTTAAGCCAACAGGGCAGGGAAAATATCTGGGCAATTTAGCCCTGATAGCCAAATTACAGTTGAACGGCCTAGGCGTAAAGCAGGTATCTGCTATAAATCACTGCACTTATGCTATGGAGCAGCGTTATTATTCTTATCGCCGTAATGCTGTTACCGGAAGAATGGCAGCATTAATTACCCGGTTATAATAACTCCCGCCAATAAAATCTATTCCCCTAGCTGATAGTAATAACTTTTTGTTTCAGATCAAAATGCTGCGTAAGCGGTATTGAAAAGTTAGTTATTCAACCTTATTAATAAAATAACTTCAAATTATCGCCGGCAGTGTTTGATGTGATTTTTTCCGTCAATGGCTTGATAAAACATACTCTCAGGAGATGATTTTATGCGTTTAGATCGTTTTACCCAATCTTTTCAAGTGACCATTTCTGATGCCCAATCACTGGCGCTGGGAAAAGATCATCAATTTATTGAGCCCGTCCATGTGATGATGGCTCTGCTTAATCAAAATGGCAATACCGTGATCCCTTTATGTAAAAGTGCCGGTATTGATATCTATTCATTACGCTCTCAAGTAGAGGCGGTATTAGCTTCACTGGCCCAGGTACAGGGGGTTGGCGGTGAAGTCCAGTTATCATCCTCTTTAGGTAACCTATTAAATTTATGTGATAAGTATGCACAAAAGCTGGGGGATAAATTTATTTCATCAGAAATTTTTATCCTGGCGGCCCTGGAAGACAGAGGAGCACTGGGGCAAATATTAAAATCTCTGGGGGCAACCGAAGAAAGGATTAAATCTGCGATAGAGCATATTCGTGGAGGGCAGAAAGTGGAAGATCAAAATGCTGAAGATGTGCGTCAGGCCCTGTCGAAATTTACCATAGATCTAACCCTGCGAGCAGAAGAAGGTAAACTTGATCCGGTAATTGGCCGTGATGATGAGATTCGCCGTACTATCCAGGTACTGCAGCGGCGTACCAAAAACAACCCTGTGTTAATCGGCCACCCGGGCGTGGGAAAAACTGCGATTGCCGAAGGGCTGGCGCAACGGATAGTGGATCATGAAGTGCCGGAAGGACTCAAAGATAAACGGGTACTGGCGTTAGATATGGGATCGCTGGTAGCGGGGGCCAAGTACCGTGGAGAGTTTGAAGAGCGGTTAAAGGCCGTACTCAACGAACTGGCACAGGAAGAAGGTCAGGTGATCTTATTTATCGATGAACTGCATACTATGGTGGGCGCTGGTAAAACAGACGGTGCCCTGGATGCAGGTAATATGTTAAAGCCAGCCCTGGCCCGTGGTGACCTGCATTGTGTCGGTGCCACCACCCTAGATGAATATCGCCAGTATATTGAAAAAGATGCGGCATTAGAGCGGCGCTTCCAAAAAGTGCTGATTGATGAGCCCAGTGTTGAAGATACCATCGCAATATTACGTGGTCTTAAAGAGCGTTATGAATTACATCACTCGGTAGATATCACCGATCCGGCAATAGTGGCGGCAGCCAGTTTGTCCCACCGTTATATCAGTGATCGTCAGTTACCGGATAAAGCCATTGACTTAATTGATGAAGCGGCCTCTAGCATCCGTTTACAGATAGACTCCAAGCCGGAAGATTTAGACCGGCTGGAGCGGCGTATCATCCAGCTGAAACTGGAGCAAAAAGCGCTGGAGAAAGAGTCGGATGAAGCGACGATAAAACGCCGGGAGCTGTTGTCGGCAGATCTGATGGCCTGCCAGAAAAGCTATGATGAGCTGGACGAAATCTGGAATACCGAAAAAGCCGCACTGCACGGCACCCAGGCAATAAAAGCGGATCTGGAACATGCCAGAATAGAGCTTGAGGCAGCAAGAAGGGCCGGGGATCTGAACCGGATGTCTGAGTTGCAATACGGGCGCTTGCCTGAGTTGGAAAAACAGCTGGATTTGGCCAGCCAGGCGGAAATGCAGGAAATGACTTTGTTGCGCAATAAAGTGACTGAAGTGGAAATTGCCGATGTTTTAAGCCGGGCTACCGGTATTCCTGTGGCTAAAATGCTCGAAGAAGAGCGGGAAAAGCTGTTGAAAATGGAGCAGGAATTACACCGTCAGGTGATAGGTCAGGAAGAAGCCGTGGTTTCCGTGGCCAATGCCATTCGCCGCTCGAGGGCCGGACTGGCGGATCCTAACCAGCCGATAGGTTCATTTTTGTTTCTTGGCCCTACCGGGGTGGGGAAAACCGAGCTTACCAAAGCTCTGGCGACCTTTTTGTTCGATAGTGAAGATGCCCTGGTACGTATCGACATGTCTGAATTTATGGAAAAACATTCAGTCGCCCGTTTGGTGGGGGCGCCTCCTGGTTATGTCGGTTATGAAGAAGGCGGTTATTTAACCGAAGCGGTCAGACGTAAACCTTATTCGGTGATCTTATTGGATGAAGTGGAGAAGGCCCATCATGATGTCTTTAATATTTTACTCCAGGTTTTAGATGACGGCCGCTTAACCGATGGTCAGGGGCGTACGGTCGATTTTAAAAATACCGTGGTGATCATGACCTCTAATATCGGCTCGGATCATATCCAGAGTTTTACTGCTGAAAGCGATTATGAGCAAATGAAAGCCAATGTGATGGCGGATGTCGGCCAACACTTTAAGCCTGAATTTATCAACCGTATTGATGAGTCTGTGGTTTTCCATAGCTTGAGTTCACAGCAGATCAAACAAATTGCCGCCATTCATATTAAAGCCTTGTCTGAGCGGCTGGCTGAGCGGGAATTGCAATTGGCGCTTTCTGATGAAGCTTTGTCTGTTATTGCCGCTGCCGGATTTGACCCTGTTTATGGTGCCCGTCCGTTAAAAAGAGCGATTCAGCAATATATTGAAAACCCGCTGGCACAAAAAATACTTGGTGGGGCATTCCAAAAAGGTGCGACGATCAAACTTGATGTTGTTGAGGGGGAGTTACGCTTTTCATAACACTTTTTGTCAGTTGTCTGAAAGCGGCTAAAGCTGGTTTTTTATAGCGAAGGTTGTTAAGGCAGAAGCTTATTGCTGGCGGCAATATACTTCTGCCTGCTTTTCACTGTTGGCGAGCTGAATGGCTTTCTCTTCCTGGTTAAGTAGCTTGGTTTGACCATCTTTATCGGTAAACTGGACTTTATCATGTTTGGTCAGAGTTTCGATATTTGCCTGGGCGATGGCGCATTTTTCCTGAAAATCGGCAGATATATCTTGTACCTTGGGTTTACTTGCCGTTTGTAATTTGCCGGTATCGTTATTTTTAGGAGCAAAGGTTTCGGTCATGGTCAGTTCGGTATAATTATCGTGGGGAGGCTGATGCTGGCTGAAATGAACGATATTATTTTCATCGACCCAGCGGTAAATTTTAACGCTGGTTGCCAGAGCCTTGATGGGGATTATCAGCAATAAGAAAATTAAGCATAGCGTTCGCATGATTATTTCTCCATCAAACTCTTTTGTGAGCGCCTGCTTCGGGCAAAAAGTGAATATCCTCCTTAAACTTATAACAACAGGCCGTTAAGTTTACAAATTTTCTTACCTTTAAATCGTTTTTCTGCTATCAATTTATCTGTTTTTTGCTTAATAAGTTATGATAAATTAGCTTTTTTATTATTCTTTAACTTACGATAACTTTCATGACAGATAAGCAAGCAAGCGATAGCACACCTACCCGGGGCATTTATTTATTACCTAATTTGCTCACCACCGCGGGCCTCTTTTCCGGGTTTTATGCCGTAGTTTCTTCAATGAACGGTCATTTTGCCAGTGCTGCCGTTGCCATTTTTATTGCTATGATTTTTGACGGGCTAGACGGGCGGGTTGCCCGTATGACCAATACCCAGAGTGAATTTGGCGCCGAATACGACAGTATGGCGGATATGGTTTCTTTCGGTATTGCCCCGGGGTTAGTTGCGTATAACTGGGCGCTTTCGGGGATGGGGAAGTTTGGCTGGCTGGCGGCATTTATCTTTGTTGCCTGTGCCGCACTTCGCTTGGCTCGCTTTAATACTCAGGTAGGAGTTGCCGATAAGCGTTATTTCCAAGGGCTGGCGAGTCCCGCAGCCGCTGGCGTGATTGCGAGTGTCGTTTGGGCCGGAACTGAGTATCAGCTTCAGGGCCAGGACTATGGCATCATTATGGGGGCAATTACCATTATTACTGGATTATTAATGGTGAGTAATTTCAGGTATAACAGTTTCAAAGAAGTGGACTGGAAGGGCAAAGTCCCCTTTGTGGTGGTATTACTGATAGTGCTAATTTTTGTCGTTGTTGCTTCAAGTCCGGCAGAGTTGTTGTTAATGATATTTGTACTTTATGCGGCCTCCGGGCCGGTCACGACTATCCGCAGTGTGAAAAAGCTTAAACTTGAGCATGTTGTGGGCGATGATCATGATGAAGATTTTAAAAATTAACGACTAAATATCTGTGAAGCTGATTAGCCGTGGGCCAGAAGGCTTGCGGTTAATCGGTATATTTCTTGAGTCCGAATAACTTCATTCCAGTCTTTTTCTTCCTGCTTTTAGTTAGCCAGATCACTATTCTCCACTCTTTCATCTTGTGTAGATTAAGTATTTACGCTGCACGAGATTATACCTCTTTGACTCTTCGTTTTTTATCTTTGCACATTTTTTTGTGAGGAAGGTAACATCTAGTGTCAGATTATTTTACATAACTTGTAAAGTAGGTTAACTCATCGTTAATTTTTCAAGGGTTTCTTTTTAATCTGTTGATTAATATGTGTTTTTGCTTTTGGTCTGATTTTTGCTAAATTAACGTCCAGTTAATCACTACATAGATAATAATTATAAATAAGGTTTAATATGTTCAATAAGTTATTTTTAAAAGTATTACTGTCCGTTTCATTAAGTGTTGCCGCGTTATCTTCAGCGAACGCTGCACTAATTACTCAAGATATTTTGTTCGATGATCAGGGGACTTGGGCAAGTATCGGCGAAATTACTGTTGTTACTGCCGAAGCCGATAAGTTCGGTTATATTTCAGAATGGTACGATTTTACTCTTTTAGGGTTTGACCTATTGACTGTTGCTGAGTCTGGCGGCGGTTTATTCGAAGCTGAAATTGATTTAGCTGATTTTAGTGCAGGTTTGCAGTTCTTATCTTTTGATCTGAGTGAAAGTAATCTGGGCACTTATGCTTTTAATGGTATTGTCAGTGCACAATTTAGTTTTTTTGATGCTTTTACTTCAAACGGTCTCGCACTGTTTGGTGAAATCAAATTAGGTGATGCAAATGTTAGTGTTCCAGAGCCTGAAACAGCCTTTTTATTATTAATGGCGGTTGCCGGCCTTATGGCAAGACGTAAGAGCCTGTAACAGTCGCTTATTGAGAAGAGGCCCTGCTTTTGTAGCAGGGCTTTTTTATTGCTGCTAAACCTTCTTTGATGGGCCGCATTATCGGGGGGGGGGGGAGCGCAGGCGCATCCCTCTCTTTGTTTCTTCAACTTTCCTCATCTATTACCTATCGTCATTAACACTTGTTATTTCACATGCGAACTTCAAGCATGACTTTCCTAAGTTTTCATCTGGCTACTGTTGTGCCGGGCTAATTCCTTAGCAACATCCAGGAGTTGATTAACTCTATTAAGCATTTTTCTTGGCTAGAGGAAGTAAACCGGCACATGAGCGTGAATTTAATTTATCTTGCCTGGGGAGTCGTTATTAAGGGCATAGGGAAAAGTAGTGAGGAAGCAGGCATTCAATTTGTCTGTGGTTGGTTTTGCATATTACTTTCCGGCAGGCAAGGGCGTCTTAAGCTCGCTCATGTATTAGTTGCTATAAAAAAGGCTTCTAACATTTGTTAGAAGCCTTGGAGCTTGTTTAAGCTACTGCTGATTGGTATTCAGCAGTATACGAGCTTAATTAGTGCTTTCTCAGCGGGATTAGTTACTTAATTCAAGAACAGTCATGCCTTCTTCGACACCTTCATCATTAAAGTAAGTTACGGTGCCCATATAGGTCATACCCGGTGTTAAGCCACGCGTTAAGATGCTGGTATAGTTAAAGCGATCTGCCATTGCACGGGTGCTTGAAATCACACGAGTTGAACTATCTGCTGAATCTACCATCCATACCGGCATAGTGTAGTTAGTTTCGGCAACATCTAATGCACGGGCGTGTACCCATACAAGATAAACATCACCTATATCACCATCATTTGCCGGAGTTGGGTTGGTTAACAGTACGTTTTCGTTAGAGCTGTCTTCGGTAGTCGATTGCGCTACCGGGCTACAGAGCCATTCGACACAACGGTAAACATAAAGATCTAAATCAGCATTTTCCGCTGCAATCAAGCTTTCACTCAAGTTAAAGCGAACCATCTTAGTGCCTTCAGGTACCAGGTAGACATGTGTGCCTAAACCTGCTTCGTTAAATGAGAAGGTACCGTCGGCATCTTGAGATACTGTATTTGTTGAGCCGAATGGTGCGGTAAGGCCTGCATACTCAATAGACGTTGAGCCGGTGTATAGCATTTTAACCGGGTAGCTGTAACGACCACTGATCATATCGCCGGAGATCAGCTCTGGTACTTCGATCTTAGCGGTAGGAGAGGCTTTTATCGCAATCGGCAGGCGAACAGTGTGACCTACTCCATCATCCCAGGTAATAGAACCGAACTCCCAGTTATTGATATTGGCATTTTCATTCTTGCTGAAGGTTAGAGAGAAGTTGGCTGTACCATCAGATGGAATTGTCAGGACATTACCAACAGTGCCATTGCCTTCAGCATCATAAAGTTTAAGTTCAACATCAATACCAGCTGGAGCATCGATTGTCGCGGTATAAGTGGATGCAAATGAAGCATTCGTCATAGTTCTGAAAATAGTTTCAGCTTCATCCAGCTCTGCAATACCGATAGATGGTAAATTCAGCTGGCTGGCATCTGTTGAGAAACCAGCGGCGGTTAAGGTGTCACAGTCGGTACCGTTACCGGCTACGTATTCCTCTTCGCCTAAGCCACATAAGAAGGCAAGGTAATCATTGAAGTTGGCATCAAACAATAAACCTGGATCCATAGCTTGAACCGGTTGTGCGTGACCGGCACCAAAATCAAATGGATCGGCAGGTGTACTCCCGTCTGATTTGGTAACATCCTGACGCGCAGTCGTCATCAATGCTGATTTGATCTGGGCAGGAGACCAGCTGCTGTTACTTTGCTTGAATAATGCCGCCATACCTGCAATATGTGGGCTGGACATTGAAGTACCATTTAAGTATTTAAATGAGTTGCCGTGAGGCTCAAACATTGGTGCAGCTGTTGTTGCGGCCAGAATATGGTAGCCCGGTGCTGTAATGTCCGGTTTGATAATATCGTAGCTGGCGCTGTTTGGTCCCTGAGAAGAGAAATCTGCCATGGTATTGCCAGTTTGCTCTACTGTAGTGGAAATACCCAATCCCATGCTGATCTCAACAACTTCACCGCCGGTTATTGCACCGTTAAGGGCAACACCATCGGCTTTGCTGATCATCACACCCGGAATATCATAATTCTTGTCGCCGCCTAAAGCGGTAGGTTCACGATCATCGCTGTAAATAACAACTGCTGTAGCGCCGGCTAACTGGGCTCTTTCTACCTTTTCGGTAAAGGCACACTCACCACGGCTAATTAAGGCGATGTTACCGGAAATATCTTCTGCATTATCAAGCGCGGCAGCTGTTTCGTTTTCAAAACAACCTAATAAAGGCTCGGCAATCACAACCTGGCCGTTAACCATGCCGCTATCCTGGAAAGGCTTAGTGATTGCGCCTTCAATTGCTACAAGTAATTCTTCAGGATCACGAGAAGTGACTTTAATGGCATTTGTCGGTACTGTGCCTGAATAGGTCGAGGCACCAACACTGGTTACCCAAGGGGCCGGTGTACCGACAGTTTCAGCGGTATTGTTATCGCCATCGTTACCCGCAGAAACGGATACAAAAACACCAGCCTGGGCAGCACGTAACATAGCCGCAGCAGGAGGAGTCGTTAAATCAGTCCGGCTGCCGCCAATGGAGAAGTTAATGACATCAACACCATCTACAACCGCTTGGTCAATTGCCGCCATGTTGTCACCATAGAAACAACCACGCTCATTATTGCCTTCCGGACTGACATAGTCACTGTTCCAGCAAGTTTTATATACGGCAATACGGGCTCTGGGAGCGATACCGGAAACAGCACCAGCATCAAAACCGCTCACGCTGGCTGCGACACCTTCATTACCGGCGGCGGTACTAGCGGTGTGGCTACCGTGACCGTCAGCATCACGGGGAGATAAAAACTCGCCTAACTCAGTTTGGATCTCATAGACCGATTTAAAGGAATCATTATAATAGCGGGCACCGATCAGCTTGTTTGAACAGCTAAAAGCGGGGTCATCACCTTTATCACAGATACCTTGCCAACCGATAGAGGCCGGATCTGAATATGAGCCGTCATCGGCGAAGCTGGGGTGCTCAGGCCAGATACCGGTATCTAATACCCCGATAATAACATCTTCACCCTTAATATTTTGGGCATGCTGACCGCCTGCTGCTGTTAATCCTAAGAATTCTGGGGTATTAGCAGTTGTTACTGTTTCAAGCTTGTCTTCCCAAACATTCAGGATGTCAGGGTGTGCTTCTAACTGCGCTTTTTGCGCAGGGGTAAGCTTGGCAGTAAAACCATTAAAGGTGTGCTTGAAAGAATGAATAATTTCTACATTGCCAATTGAACCGGCAACTTCAGCCTGTTTCGCTTCCAGGGTTCTGGTGTAGGCCTGCATAGCAGGGGTCATGGCGTTATACTGATTACCAGCGGTTGAAACCAGCTGATTACTCGGTAGCAATTCACCTATTTCCTGGGATTGAGCAATTGCCGGCTGGGCTTTTAATTGTACGATATAGTTCGAGGCCTGGCTTTGAGTATTTTGAACCGGACTTCCGGCTTCGGTTAACCTTGATGTGTCAACAGTGATTTCCTGTGCGCTAACCACAGATGAAACTGATGCCGAGAGTGCGACGGTGATCAGACTCCCTAAAATGGACTTCTTAAATTGCATTGTTCTCTCCAATTATTGTTATTATTCGTAATACATTTTGAGAATTCCTGATGCATTATCTGTGTGTTTTTATGGTGAGATTGTCATTGTTCAATCTCAAACTTTATGAAATACAAATTCATGCAAAAGAATTACGAAAGCTTTGCTTAGCAATATTAATGCCCGTTAATGATGTGATTTGATCTGACAATAACAAGCAGCCTTTATAGCCTACTTATTCCCTATGTAAAATCAATGTAAAAAAACTGTAAGATATCCTGACACTCTGATTTGGCTTTTAAATGAACAGTGGACATTGTTTTTGATGTTTCTTTGTGTTTTATTTGGTCTTTTGTGGTGTTGTTGAAATTTTATTCCGCTGTTTTTCTTTTTTATAACTTTTCGTGTTGATTTAATTTGTCATTTTGGTTGCGTTTGTGTAAAAAAAATTGACGATCCTATGGGCTTTGAAATAAATATATGAAGGTTAATAAGTTTGTTGTGCTAGAAACTAAGGCAAATATATCTATTGTTATAAAGCTGATTGAAGCTAGCATAAGAAAGTCAGAACTGTGTTTGATTGATTTTTAAACGGTTGGCGTCTTTTCATTAAAAAAGTGTTGACCCCGCCATTAAAATCTCTAAAATGCGCATCCACTTCAACGGGGCAGCCTAGCGAAGGGTTTTGATAAGTTTACTTTTACTTTCTAAGTACAGAATAAACAGTTAACGGTTGAAAATGTTTTTTTAGTTTTTAACGAAAAAGGTTGACATCAAAACTGAGAGGCGTATGATGCGCATCTCGCTAAGGGCAAGGCCTGAAGCAACAACGGTTAACGAATGCGATTAATCGTTTCATTTTCTTTCGAAGATGAGTTCTTTAAAAATTAGTTATCATGCAATTTGTGTGGGCACTCACGTTAATGTTGATTTTACATAAGCTACTTCGGTAGCAAAAATAAACTTAATGATGAATGACACACAAAACTATTTATTCATAGTTTTATATGTACAGATTCATTGAGTCAGAGA
>NZ_CANDNZ010000009.1 GCF_947387555.1 Thalassomonas sp. RHCl1 | reverse complement strand
GTATAGCCAAGCGGTAAGGCAGCGGGTTTTGATCCCGTCATTCCAAGGTTCAAATCCTTGTACCCCAGCCACTTTCTTCACCAAATGAAAGTATGATGTAAAGGACAAATAAGAAGATACCACAGTTGGGGTATAGCCAAGCGGTAAGGCAGCGGGTTTTGATCCCGTCATTCCAAGGTTCAAATCCTTGTACCCCAGCCACTTCTTTTCTTAAAAACTTCCCTTAAAAGCAAAAAAGAAAGTAAACAGATATCGACCCAAGGTCGATTTTTTTGTTTATAGCCCTTAATAAGCACTTTTATCCCGGCAATCCGTTGCCAGATACTGATTCATCTTTTGCCTTTTATCTTAAGCCTAAATAGCAATAACCAGGCAGTTAAAGCCCGCAAGCATATGCCAGCGCCTTATTTTTAAGCACGGGCGCCCTGTTGGCAATAAAGAGCCCGGCATTGCGCAACCCCTTCATCAACAGGGAAGGATGGCTAAAGGATGCGTACAGGGCGTCCATGGCCGACATCATCAGCAGGTTGTCGTGACGCCTGAGCTTTTCATAACGCGCCAGTACCGCCAGGTCATGCCAACATTCACCATTGCCTATGGCTTCGGCAATCACTTTTTGCAGCGCTTTAACATCCTTAAATCCCAGGTTGACCCCCTGCCCCGCCATAGGATTAATACTGTGAGCAGCATCCCCCATTAACAGCACCCTTTGCATCTGGTATTGATTGGCATGGCGGCGGGTTAAAGCAAACGAAGCACGATCGAGCACCTCAACCTGACCTAAACGTTTTGGGAAGTGGGCCATCACCGCCTGCTCCAGCTGCTTCAGGCTCAGGGTTTTTAAACGTTTTATTTCATCCCTGTGGTGATACCACACCAGGGAGGCATGCCTGCCCGGCATCGGCAACATGGCCACCGGGCCGGTAGGGAAGAACTGCTGCCAGGTAATATCCTGCTGCTCCAGCTCGGTTTTGACATTAATGAGCATTGCCGACTGCTGATAATCCCAGCCGGTTGTGCCTATGCCTGCCAGCTGACGTACCCTGGAGTTGGCACCGTCAGCGGCGATCAGCAATTTAGCCTTCACCGTTTCCCCGGTCAATTCAATATCAACCCCCTGTTCATGCTGGGTAAAGCCATTCAGGGAGTCGGGACAATATAAAGTGATGTTGTCATGGTCATTGACCTGTTCCAATAACGCCAGCTGGATCAGCCGGTTTTCAATAATGGCGCCCAGGTGGGACTGGCCAATGTCGTCGCTGTTAAACTCGGCATAAGAAATCTCCTGCTCCCACACCCCTAAGCGTTTATAGGGACATAAGCGCCACAGGCTGATTTGCTGCCAGGCGCCCACCTGCTCCAGTAAATATTGCGAAGATAATGAAATGGCCGACACCCGCAGATCAAAAGGCTGTCCAGGGTCGAAAACCAGGGGAAGTGCCCGCTCAACCACGGCCACTTTTAATCCCAGCTCCGCCAGTGACAGGGCCGAAGCCGCCCCGACCATGCCGCCACCTACAATTACGCAATCATAACTCTTCATAACAACCAATTATCTCTGATATTCAAACCATTATTATTTCCCGGGCAGATAACTGCCGCAGGATAAGCATTAAGGCTATTTTAACCAACCACAGCGGCTAATTCGATGTTTATATAACACTTTATCGCCCTGATTCATTCACTTACCACAACAAACAACGCTAAAGTTAAGCTGGGATAAGAGCACGAATAAAAAGCCCTTAACAACAGGCAATGCTGCACGGCTTTACCACGGGTTAATATTGCTTTTTTGTACCTCAATATCATCACCCAGTAAATTGGGCCAGATGTTAATACCGGCTCTTTGTTCAATGGCAGAAGTAGAAGTGACAAAACGGGACGGCTCGGCATTAACGGCTTTGTTTTCAAACTCAAAAGCCCACATTTCCAGCCGCCCTGATTTCCACTCCACCAGCACACATTTGAAGAAATGCGTGGGAATAGGAATTTTGATGCCGTTATTGTCTGCCTGACCGATAAATTGTGTCTGAAATTCAAAATCAAACACAGGCCCGGCCATGACATAGGTTTCATGAATATCCGGCGACTCATTTTTAGTGCGGATCTCCCCTTCCAACACTTTCCAGATGCCCCGGTTAAACTGCGGCGCCTGGGGCGACATATTGGAAAGCAAATAGGTTTCCGAGTTTTGCAAAGCACTTTGATCCTGATTGGCGCTGGCAACCAGATGCCCCCGGTCAAATCCCGACCTCCTGTAATCGGACAAATCTCCCCGAAACCGCTGAGGCAACCTAAAGTCAGGGCGAAAGTTATTTTGCCGGGTCACATCATCATCAACATCATTGATATGTTTACCCGGCTCAACAATTTCCAGCGTCCATTTGGCTTGCCTGAAGTAATAGGAATAACCGACGGTATAAAACCGGTTGAAAAGAATTTGATCTGCTGCCGGGCAGCCGTAGCGAAGTTCAGGTTTTGGTATATCAAGCGCCATTATCACGTTTCCATTATATCGTTTTAAATTTCAGCACAATCAAACTGCGTTATGCACCCCTGTTAAAGCTTAGGTCACTCTTTTACGGACAAACATCAAATGCTGTGAAAGGCCCATTTATTTCAACAAAAGACACAACTTACCAACTTTAACGAACAAATTATTCGGCCAAAAGGCAATTTTCCCATAAGAAATAGCACCACAACCTTTTCTCAACCTTTCACAACTTTTTCACATCAAAAACAAAAACCATATAAAACAATTAATTAAAATGAAAGATGATGACTAAAAAATCACAACATGTTCCCAACTTGTTCATACAAGAAACGCTTGCTACCTTGAGCACCCGATTCATTTTGTCATTATTCGCGAGGCGTAATCACATGTAATTAACATTACATTTTCATTAATGTTAGGCTCCACGCCATAAAACTATAGATTCAAGCTGTTAGGGACAATGGCAGTTTATGCTCACTGAGCATGCAGTAAATGCGCTTTATCCCTGATATTACTTTTTTATTTCTAGGATAACTATGCGTCAACTCTTTAGAAAAATATTGCCTTGTTGCCTTTGCTTTTTACCCGGCACTTTAGCCGCACAGGAACCGTTCAACTGGCAAGAACAAGATTATCAACCCCACCATGTCGATATTAACGGCGACGGCCTTCAGGATTTACTGTTGCAGCCGTTAGCTGAAAACCAGCCAGGCCTTTTTTTCCCGGGAACGAAAAGCCAGGGGATAAGTGACGAACCGGCACCGATCCCTGCCCGTTTGCCCGCATTAATCAACCAGCAATCCTGGTTTGCCGGACAGACACAATTTGTCCCGGCAGATTTTAACGGCGATGGCCATGACGATGTTTTACTGGTATTGCCCCAAGCGCAGCAAATATGGGTCTACTCAGGTACGGACCAGGGCATAGACTTCTCTCTTGAGCCGTCACTGCGCTACACCACAAGCGAGCTTGCCTGGCTGGAAAAAGAACAGGACTTTGATTTTTATCCCGGTGATTTTAACGGTGACGGCAAGCAAGACTTATTAGCCTTGTCGCAAGACAAGCATCAACACTACCTGATGCACAGTAATGATAGCGGCCAGCTGGTTATTGCCCAGGAAATCGAAAAAAACGTCAAATGGGGGAAAAAACGCAGCGAAGAACTCATCATCCGCGATTACAACCGTGACGGCAAAGATGATGTCTTTGCCCTGGCGAAAAAAAAGCACCAATCCCATTACCTGGTGTTGGCGGATGAGGCCGGGCAATTACAGCAAAGCAGTGAAATAAACGCGCGATTACAGGGAAAAGACTGGAACAGCGATGACTTTAACATCTGGGTCGGCGATGCCAATAATGACAATACTTTAGATATTATCCGCTTAAACAATATGCCCGGCGGCATAGACGAGAAAGGGGTAATACATTTATCAGACGAAAATGAAGACACGGACGATATTGATAATATCTGTGATCAAATGTATTTTTCTGCCGAAGGGGGAACTGGAACAACTTGTGCTCCCTGGCAGAATACCGACGCCAATGAAAACGACATCCATACTAAGTCCTTACTTAAACACGGGATGCAGGGCTTAACAGAGCCCGAGCTGCCTTGCGGAATAGATCCGGACCAGGGTCATTGCGCTCCCCCGCCAACCCCTAAAACAATGCCTTCTGTCAGCTGGAGTTATTGGCCTATCGGCAGCAAAATCACCGTCACTTTTCCTTCTTTATATAGTGGCCAATATCATCGGGTATATGTCAGCAATGATAACCGCAGTTACAATTTTGCCGGCGCCGTTTACTCCGGGCGGACAAAAACAATTACCCTAAGAAGCACGCACGGCTATCAATATATAAAATATGATGTCTGTAACGAAATGGATGCTTGCAGCGGTTTAAGTCCTTGGAAAAGGGTGCAGGCCTATGATTCACCTCTTCAAGCCAGCCCCTCTTCCTCACCGAGCAGTATTGCCAGAGGCAAAACATCAACCATTTCCTGGCCGAATCCATCGCGGATTATTTATCAGGGCGCCTATTATGAGCGTAAATATAAAACCCCCACAGGCGCCACAATTTCACAGTCAACCATAAACCACATATCTGGCAGCAGTAGCACCAGCGCAACCACACCGGCACTATCAACAGCGGGGAACTACGTCTTTTATGTACGTGGCTGTAATCCTTCTCTTCCTTGCGGCAACTGGGGGAGTACAACCGTTACCGTAATCAATGAAAAGCCGGTTGTCAGTCCATCAAGTCCCTCGAATAACGCCAGTTATCTCAGCTCACAAAGCATCAGTGCCAGTGCCACCGCCAGCGACAGCGACGGCAGCATCGCCCAGGTGGAATTTAAGCTCGACTCCGGCAGCTGGCAGAGCGACAGCAGCAGCCCGTACAGCAAAAATTTCGGCAAGCTTAGCGTCGGCAACCATACCATTTATTACCGCGCCAAAGATAATGACGGCGGTTATAGTGCCAGTCCCTATCCCAGCCGGACTTTTACGATAGAAAACATAAGGCCGGATATCAGTCCGTCAACTCCCTCAAATAACGCTAGCTTCCTCAGCACGGAAAATGTCAGTGCCAGCGCCACGGCCAGCGACAGTGACGGCAGCATCGCCCAGGTGGAATTTAAACTCGACTCCGGCAGCTGGCAGGTCGACAGCAGCAGTCCTTACAGCGTCAACTTTGGCCCCCTCAGCGTCGGCAGCCACAGGATTTACTATCGTGCCAGGGACAATCATGGCGCTTACTCGGCGTCAACGCCTTATCGCGATATCACGGTAACCGCCCGCAATGAACCTCCTGAAGTAAGCCCGATAAGCCCGTTAAATAATGCCAGTTACCTGACCAGCCAAGGTGTGACCGCATCCGCCAGTGCCAGCGACAGTGACGGCAGCATCAGCCAGGTAGAGTTCAGGCTTGATTCCGGTATCTGGTATGCAGATACCAGCAGCCCTTACAGTAAATATTTTGGTACGTTAAGTGCGGGCAACCATACCATTTATTACCGTGCCCAAGATAATGACGGCGATTACACTACCACCAGCCGTAGCTTCACGGTAACGGCACCGGTTAATAACCTGCCGGTTATTGACGGTACCCCTGAAAATACCGCAACAACAGGAGAAACTTACCTGTTCACACCAACGGCAAGCGACAGCGATAACGACCCCCTGACTTTTAGCATCAGCAACAAACCAGCCTGGTTAAGCTTTGATGTAACAACCGGTACATTGAGCGGCACGCCAACGGCCAGCGATATCGGTAGCTTCAATAATATCGTTATCTCAGTCACGGATACTAAAGACAGTGTTTTCTTAACCGCCTTTAACATTGAAGTAAAAGCGGCCAAAGCATCCCCCGCCGTTATCTTCATCCACACCGACAACTTAGGCTCCCCCGTCGCCGAAACCGATGAACAGGGGAATGTACTGTGATGAAGAAACTAACCACAAACAACCGCGTGGCATTATCCGTACAGGACACCGCCAGGCACCACAAAGATAATTTACAGCCAATAGCAAGTAAGCAGATGAGACAAGAAAAACCAACAAGCGCCCATGCCCCCACCCGGGAGCCTCATGGACAACACAGGAAAATAACATGGCTCGGCCAGTTCCCCTATGCACTTTTGCTGGCACTGCCCGTTCACAGCCAGGCGGCCACGGTCGATATGGCGACCGTCATTGAAAATGTCACCATTGACCGGCCGGTACCTGAAAAATTACCGGTTGTCCCGCCGAACACCGGGCTTTTGCCGCCGTTCACCGAGCTTTTGCCGCCCATAGTCTTTGATCCAACAGATACAGAAGAAACAGAGCAGCCAACGGAAAGTAGCGCTGCCGTCGAACGCACCGGGCAGGCCATCAGTACCCTTGAGCGCCTTAAAATCGACTTCGAGGTCACCCCGGAAACCAGCGACCTGATTGGCGAGCAGATTAACCTAAGCACCGGGGCATTAAGTTTCTCCCAAACCGACCTGGTACTGCCCGGCAACGGCCCGGAAATTCGTATTGCCCGCCAAATGGGCGGCGCACAAATGCACTTTGCCTCGCCGAGAGAGTTCGGCAGCTGGAGTCTGGACTTACCCCATATCAGCACCACCATGGCCAAAGAGCAAAATGCCGACCAATACCCCAGTGGTTGGGCACAGGGAGATGCCTGCACCAGTTTCTTAACGCCGGGCACAGCTAATGGCGTAGCAAAAGCACACATGGGGCCCGATGACTATTGGGGCGGAGAAACCATCCAAATTCCCGGTCAAGGCAGCACTTCTATTTTAGAAAGAAAAGAAGACGACGGCACCCACTACCGGGTAACCGCCAACAACTGGAAAATAGACTGTATTACGCCTGCCGACAACCCCAACGGTTATGAAGGCTTTAAAGTCACCACCCCCGACGGCACCCAGTATTATTTTGAGCAGCTGCGTATCATTCCGGCAAAATTTGTCGCCAAAGCCCAACTGAACTTAAGCCCGCCGCCGTCAGATCCCGGGGCCCCCATCTCCAAACTTGACCCGATGACCGGGGAGTGCATTGACAATTGCAGTTACTTCCAGACCGCCAACACTTATATGCTGGTGAGCCGCATTGAAGATAAACACGGCAACTGGCTGACTTTCGACTATAACAGCAACGCCTTATTGACCAAAATCAGCGCCAGCGACAGCCGGGAAGTTACCTTTGGTTATGAGGGCGGCACAGTGATCAAAACCATCAGCGCCAATAACCGCAGCTGGCGTTATGATTACACCGACCGACGCTTAAGCAAGGTTACCCGCCCGGACAATAAAAGCTGGCTGATCAGCGACAACCTACTGACCGGGATGACACCGGAGCGCTATAGCGAAAGCTATTCGGATAACCTCAGCATGTGTGGCGCCATTATCTACGATCCCGGCCCCCATGTGGAAATTACTCATCCGGACGGGACCAAGGGGCAATACTGGCTCACCCAGGTCGGCCATGGCCGCACCGAAGTGCCCAAACATATTATCGGGGAAGAGCAACCTAACCCGGATACCAACTCTTATTTATATGCCCGTTGCTATAACGTGCTCGCCCTGAAAAAGAGAACCCTGCTCATTCCGGGCGCTACAAGCTCAACCTGGAATTACAGCTATTCTGCCGATTTTGGCGCGTTTGAAGGGGAAAGCAAACCCGGTTTTACCACGGCCCCTATCCCCCTGCCTGCAGGCATTGACGCCGGCGATATCAAATCGGTCACAGTTAAGGCTCCGGATAACTCCAACACTATACACTATTTCAGCCGCCGCTATGACTGGCTGGAAAATGCCCCGTTAGCCACCAGGTATTACGATACCGACGGCAGCACCCTGCTCAAGCAGGTACTCCCCGAGTTTGAAAAAGGCCCCTGCGTCGGCTCCAACCAAATGCACCAGCCCAACCGTGAAGCAACCGAATGTGTCAGGCACAAGGTAAAAGAGCGCCAGCAAGTCTTTGCCGCCGATGCCGATAGCGGGTCTCAGGAGACCACCACCTATCAGACCTTATACCAGGCATTTAACGACTACTACCAGGCGGAAAAAACCGTCAGCTTTATCGGCGACTCGCTTGAAGCGGCAACTCGGGTGCAATATCGCAAACAAGGCTTTATGCACGATACCACACGCTGGCTCATCAACCAGCCGACCACCACGGCACTGAGCAGCGACGACAGCAGCTACACCACGGTCAGTGAAATTGAATACTACCCCGGCAGCCATGCCAGCTATGCCTTGCTGCCCAAATATGAAAAATCCTTCGGCACCTGGCAAAAGTACTACTCGGCCTACCACAGCGACGGCAATATCAAAAAAATCGAATATAACCGGGCGTTAACCACTGGCAGCGGCAACCGCTACCAAAGCTTTAGCAACTATAAACGCGGCCAGGCACAAACCATTACCCTGCCCGCCCCCTATAGCAGCAGCACTATCTCAGTATCGCGCACCGTCGACGATAACGGCTGGGTCACCCAAACCAAAGACTTCGAAGGCAACACCACCAATTATGGCTACGACAGTTTAGGCCGTATTGCCTATATTGACCCGGTAGACACTGCCTGGGCCGATACCCTGCTGAGCTGGAGCTATAGCGGCGGCCTGAGTAATAACCAGCCGGTACGCACGATAAAACGCTGTACCTTAAATGCCGGGAAAACCGCCTGTAGCGACAGTGCCAAGCTGACCACAACCACCACCTATGACGCTTTGTTCCGCCCGACCCGGGTACAAACCACTGACGGCAGCAGCACGATTTATCAAAACAGCGGCTACAACATCTACAACAAGCCGACGTTCCAGTCGTTCCCGTCTACTGCCACGGTCAACAGTGCCGGTACCCGCTTTACCTATGACGGCCTGCAGCGCCAGCTAACGCAAAGCATCACCAACGGCGGCACCGTTACCACCCGTTACCTCGCCGATAACAAACAGCGGGTCACCGACGGGCGCGGCAACGCCACCACCACAAGCTACCTGGCCTATGGCGAACCGGCCTATCAGCAACCACTGACCATCACTTCGCCGGAAAATGTAACCACCACCTTGGCGGTGAACCTGTTCGGCAATGTCACCACCATTACCCAGGCCGGTAAAAACGGGGCGCTTGATATCAGCCAAACAGAATACCGTGCCTATGACAGCCGCCAGCGTTTGTGCCAGATTAAACGCGATGATGTCGGCACCACCGTCATGAGCTTAAATGACCTTGGTGAAATTCTGTGGCAGGCACAGGGACAAACGGCCACCGGCAATACCAGTTGTAGCACCAGCGCCGATGCCAAAGATAAAGTCAGCTTTGCTTATGACAACCACGGCAACCAGCGCACCCTCAGCTACGGCGACGGCACGGCCACGCGTACCTATACCGTGAACAACAACGGCAATATTAAAACCATTACCGGCGGCGGTTACCGCCAGGAGTACAGCTATAACAGCCAGCGCCTGCTTGATGGGGAAAGCCTGACCCTCGACGGCAAAACCTTTACCCTGGACTATGGTTATGATGCCTTAGGCAGCCTCAGCCGCCTTGAATACCCCGGCGGCACACTGGCAGTAGACTTTGCCCCCAACGGTTTTGGCCAGGCGACACAAGCCACCTGGACCCAGGCGGACGAGACCGTGTACAACTTTGTCAAACCCGGGGCAAGCTACTACCCGAGCGGCAGCATCAACAGCTTTACCTACGGTAACGGCATCATCCATAAAACCACCCTCAACAGCCGCCAGCTGCCGTCACAAATCCATGATTACCTCGGCAGTACCAGCAAGGTTAGCCTGAGCTATGGTTATGACAATAACAACAACATCACCCGCATCACCAACGGTGTTGACAGCAATTTCAGCCTGACCTCGTTAACGTATGACGGCCTGGACAGGTTAAGGTTCACCACAGGTAATGTCGCCGGTATCGGCAGCAGCGCCTTAAGTTATGACGGCCTGGGCAATATCCGCAGCTACAGCAATACCAGTATCCTTAACCCGTCGAGCCTGAGTTATGGCTATAACAGCAAGATGCGGTTAAGCAGTGTTACCGGGAGCGGCAGCGAAGGCTATGACTTTGGTCAAAGCGATAGCTATGACAGTCGAGGTAATGTTACCGATAACGGCAAGCGAAGTTTTGACTACAACCTTGCCGGGCAAATGACACGCTCAACCAAGGATAACAGCAGCAACGACTATCTATACGACGGTTACAACCGCCGCATTAAAACCACCGACAGCAAAGGCACCAGCTATAGCCTGTACAGCCAGTCGGGCCGTTTACTCTACCGGGAAACCGACAAGGGCGGCATTAACTATATCTTCCTGGGGGATAAGCTGGTGGCCAAGCAAGGCACAGGTGTAGTGACTAGAAGTGATGATGCTGACTATAACAGCGTGATGAACTTTAAGCCTTTTGGGGAAACGATAGAAGAAGCCAATGACGAGGTGGGGTATGCCGGACATAAGTTTGATACTGACCTGGGACTGAGTTATATGCAGGCACGATACTATGATCCAGTTATCGGGAGGTTTTATTCGAATGATCCAGTTAGGTTTACTGGAGACATTACTACCTTTAACAGATACTCTTATGTTGGTAATAATCCATATAAATATACAGACCCTGACGGTGAAGCTAGAAAAAATATTGCTGATAAACTTTCAGGAGCAGCTCAATCAGCATGTAAAAATGGATGTGGGGTTGCTAAGTATTATATGGGACCTAAAGCTCAAGCTGAGTACATGTCGAATAAAAATAAGTCTAGGGCAAAGCGAAGAGCTTCGAGAAAAGCACAACGAAAAAAGGATAACCCTAAAGTTTCAGTATCACAACCGGGGAAAAACGTTCAAGGAGATGAATATGGTGAGTCCAATTTGAGGGGGCAAACAAAAACAGGAATGGATGGTAAAACAGGTATAGGCATACAGGACGGTTCAAAAGATTCCAGTAATGGGCCAGGTCACCCTCCTGCAATTGATGTTGGTAATTTGAAATCAGGAGAACAACCTGGAAAAAATGGACAACCTCGAATTCAAAATCAAGATAAGGTTAAAGAAGATATAAAATGATCAATGACATAAAGAAATCAGGTTTATATAGAGAAATAAAAAAAGCTGGTGTGCAGGGAAGATGCTCAGAAAAACAAGTATTCGAATACATTAATGATAAATTGTCTGAAGCGCTTTCTAAAGATAGTTTTTGTTTAATCGATTATGAAAATAGCCAATATTATCGTTTTCAACTTTTACATAATATCAATTCTGTACTTGGAAAAGGAGCGGTTGATTCATTACATCAATATAGCGTATTGGAGTTTGAAGCATATTTGAATAAGTTAAATAGTATGTTTCATGGGGATATAGTGTGGGTTGTGTCTGAATATCCAAAGAAAATTCCCTCTATTGTTACAACGATAGATGCTTTTATTGATAATTATTCTCTTTTTATGAATCTAATGGAGGATAATCTTTTGATAGTCAGTGAAGGTGCATCTAAAGCAATCCAAATTAATAGTGATAACTATCTATCGATAGATTGTATTACTGTCAGCAGCTATTAAAATAAAAATATATAAAGGGGTCAGTGGTATTGCTCTTTTGAAAAATAAGTCGTCAGCTTTAAGGTTAAGTTTGTTTATACAGGCAATTCAAATACCTGTTATAGTTTCTAAACCGTTAATCTACACATTAGTTATGGGCTTTGGAGCACCATTATTTATATGGGGAAGCCCTATTCATTTAAATTTTAGGTTCGGTGGAGATTTTACCCTTTTTTGGGGAAATAGTGAGACTGAAATTATAATTGGTCTGAATTTATGGGCTATTTTTATGCTTACGTACATATACAAAATTATAAAAATACAAAACTTGGGGAATGAATAAGTTTTCATTTCCTTGGCTCTGCCAGGAGTAAATATATGTATATCATTGTTGGTTGTTTTTTTGTGCTCTTTGGACTAAAAGCTGTACTGTTAGATAGTAGCATTTTCATTGGTTTAATTTTTATTTTTATTGGGGGGCTAATATTTGTTTTTAAACCAAATCAAAATTCAAAGTCTGATGCTTTAGCTGAACTAGGTGATGGTGATGGTGGTGATTAATCCCGAATTCATGTTCCAGGCGCACCAGTAGCTAGGTCATAATAATAAAATTTAGGTCTCCCTAAATTTTGTATAAGTAAGAGCCTCGTTTTTAACGGGGCTCTTTTTGGTTTCATATTTAAATTCAATATAAATAGCACCAAGGTATAACTCTAAATAAATTTAGGGGTGTCCCTTCGTATCTTACTAGGCCTCGTGGTAGTAAAGGAGGACAGGTTCGTAAATACAGAGAAAGGGAGGTGAAATAAGCTGAAATGGTTAATTTAAATGAAATCATTGAACTGTCAAAATTACCTAAGAGTGTAGCAGTGAAAAAGTCTTATGAGCTAGTAATTGCAGCTTCAATAATTGGTGAAGATTATGAACCAATACCAAAGTACCTACTTGATAATCTTCTAACCTCTTTTCGTGATAAGAAAATTATGATTAGTGATATTAGTATTGAATCAGGAGAAGTGGAGGTTTTTGATAAAAAAGAAACTTTGTTCTATGAGGAATGTACTGCAGACTATATCAACGAAACAGGTCTTCAATCGTTTCTTGTTGAGTTCTTAGATTCAAATACTTTTTTGGTGGGCGTCGATCTAGATTTTGTTTTAATTGTGTCACCAAAAGAAAATGGGTTTATATCTGATACAGGTGGTACAGAGTTTTATATGACTAAAGCTGCGAACTTATTTGATTCAAAGACTAGTGGGCTAAGTAAAGATACTTTTGCAACATTATTTGACGCAGTTAAAGCTCCCCTACCGAAAAGCAGAAAGAAAGCCGAAAGAATATAAAAAGGAACATTCCTAAATTAGGTTGAATAAATTACCCGTAGTGGGGCTTTTTTGCAAAAACTTAAAGCTTTTTATAACAATTAAATCCTTATGATTTATCTACATATTTGTTTTTAATAATTTAATGAGAAATACAACATGAAAAAATTTGCTATTTTTCTCGCCTTCCTTAGCGCTGCTCATGCATCTATGGCAAAAAGTAAACCTAATGATTTAGTTGGAGAGTGGTTGTGTGAGCCTTACCAAATGAATAACGATGCTTTAAAAATAACTGTTGTCGATGAACGCTCTTTTAATGAAGATGGTAATTTTTTAGAAATATCAAATTCTACTATTGTCTCTTCCAGTGGGGAGAAAGTTCTTTCAAAGGTCAAATATTTGGGTAGTTGGGAATTAAATGAACAACGACTAAAAATAATTTTTGATAATGGTGAAGTTTTATCTTTAGACAGTATCAATTATTCAGTAGAAGACATGCAAAAGTCTGTCAATGCTCAACTGAATAAAAAAAATTGGTCTGACAGTATAATTTTTTTCAACAAGAACTCTTTCACAACAAAACCTGTAAATAGTATGTATAAGGAAGCCGAAGTGAACGTTACATGTAATAGAAAGCTCAAGGGTACATCCACGCACTCCTTCTAAATTCCAGTAAAATAAAAGGGCCATCCCTAAATTAGATTGAATAAAATAGACTGGGCATTATAACCAGTGCCCTGGGCAGCTGTTTCCGGTTGAGTTGGGCAAAGTGATGCAGCACCAGCAACGAATCAAGGTTGAAAATTAATGCAAATAAAAATTATTGGATGGCAGGCTGGATTTAATAAGGTCAGCTTAAATAAATACCTTAGAAAAGAACTTAATTTAGATACAAAGCAGTCAAAAGACATTGTTGATAATATCTTAAATGATCAAGAAGTAACTCTTGAAATTAATGACTCTGAAGACTTAATAACTGAAATAGAAAATACAGGTGCTGTAATTGAAGTTATCAACAAAGAAAACAAGCAAAAAGAGGCCCCTTAAATCAGAAGCAGAAAGGCAGAAAGGGAAAGGCAGAAAGGGAAAGGCAGAAAGGAAAGGCAGAAAGGGACACCCCTAAATTTGATTAACGAAGCAGAAAGGGACACCCCTAAATTTGATTAACTAAAAATACCGTTCTAGGCTCTAACTAAAGGGAAAACTAACACTAAAAGTTAAGCCCATAGCAGAAAGGGACACCCCTAAATTTGATTAACTAAAAATACCGTTCTAGGCTCTAACTAAAGGGAAAACTAACACTAAAAGTTAAGCCCATAGCAGAAAGGGACACCCCTAAATTTGATTAACTAAAAATACCGTTCTAGGCTCTAACTAAAGGGAAAACTAACACTAAAAGTTAAGCCCATAGCAGAAAGGGACACCCCTAAATTTGATTAACTAAAAATACCGTTCTAGGCTCTAACTAAAGGGAAAACTAACACTAAAAGTTAAGCCCATGACCCGAGCCCGAAAAGAGCAAGTATTTCTAAATGAAACGCCCTACTATCACTGCATATGTCGCTGTGTACGTAGGGCATTTTTATGCGGTGAAGACAATACTACAGGTCAGAACTTCAACCACAGAAAGCAATGGCTGGTAGAAAAAATCACCCAACTGGCCTCAGTATTTGCAATTGATATTTGTGCCTATGCCATTATGAGTAATCACTATCATTTAGTGCTCAGGGTGAACCAGCACCAAGCAAAACAGTGGACTAACCGGGAAGTTGCATTACGCTGGATGAAGCTTTTTAAAGGGCACCCTCTGGTTAACAGTTATTTATCGGATACTCAAACCACACAGGCGGAAAAGGATAAAGCACTAGAGTTGATTGCAACCTGGCGCAACCGCTTGTTTGAACTGGGTTGGTTTATGCGCTGTTTGAATGAACATATTGCAGTACAGGCAAATAAGGAAGACAGCTGCAAAGGCCGATTCTGGGAGGGGCGCTTTAAATCACAAGCCCTGCTTGATAACACGGCTTTGCTGGCCTGTATGGCCTATGTCGATTTAAACCCTGTGCGGGCAGCTATTGCTGATACCCCGGAAACCTCAGATTTCACCAGTATCCAGCAGCGGATAAAAGCACTGGCTGGCGCGAAAAAGGCGCAGCAGTTACAACCTTCACAAATTCTGGCCTTTACCGGTTATAAGCCCCATGGAACACCAAGCCCGGGCTTACCTTTTAAGCTTTTTGATTATCTTAACTTACTGGAATGGACCGGGCGCTGTGTCCGGAAAGACAAGCGCGGTTATATTCCACCCGACATACAACCTCTGTTTAAACGCTTGAATGTCAATGAAGAAGACTGGCTGATGGTGGTAAAGGATTTTAACCGACACTTCATTCATGCTGCCGGCAGCCCATCAAAAATGAACTCCTGGGCGATACAGTCGGGCCGAAGCCGGTGCAATACCCATATGTCATTGCATTTATATGCCGGGTAATGTGCCCTTTAAATCATTCGCTCTATTTTTAACACAGGGAAAAAGCGCTGAAACATACGCCTCTCCCTATCAAAAGAGCGCATCACAACCTTTTCCCAACCTTTCACAACTATTTCACAATAATAAAAAACCAACAACAAAACAACTAGTTAAAGAGCAAGGCAGACAAGTAGAAAATCACAACCTTTTCCCAACTTGTTAAGCAAACTAATAGCGAGTAACTTCTTTCCCGGCAATAGAATCTGACGGCTTAACCTGATGCCCGAAGTATTTTACTCTGGTTGCCACCGGCTAAATCAGCAGCATGTAATTTGATGCAATTTATGCTGCCTTAGCCATGCATTTAACACTAAATGCAAACGGATTACGGAAATAACATTACCGTCCCGAACCGCTGGAATTCAAGCAGCGGGAAACATATTGCCCTTTCATGTATTAATGTTTCCTTATCCGCGGTTCGGCTTTTTTCATTTTATACATTGTTCAAATATCCATATCATTAAAACCACTCCCTAAGCCGTGTTTATTAATAACATTAAAACTATTACAATAAAGCCAAAGGTAATATTAATTTCAAATTAAATAACATTTCTCCAACATAAAAAGCAGTAGTTGTCGAATAAGTAATGGAAAACACTAAGCTCATCAAGCTCAACCAATGGATACTGGATCCTGTTGAAAACCACCTCATTAAAGAAGACAACACCCGTATTCCACTCGAAGCCAAGTATGTGCTGCTGTTAGAGTTTCTAGCAGAAAATCAAAATACCGTTATCAGCCGTGAGCAACTGATGCAGACCGTATGGAACAATCGCTATGTAGAATACAGAACGATTAATGCCGCCATATCCAGATTACGTAAAACCCTGGGCGGCGAACGGGATGATTTTATTAAAACCCACCTGAAACGCGGCTATTCATTAGCCTGCCAGGTGGAATATCTGGACAAGACTGATTTTGCAGCAGCTGATATCGCTAAAACAGCCAATAACAAAGAACAGTCAAACGAGGTAAAGCAAGAAAGAAATTCTGATAAGCCGACAAAAGAGCCCTCTGACAATAAAGCTAAAGAGACTTTTAAAAAAGAGATTGAGGCATTTTCCTTAGAAAATAATGAAGCAAAGGCCAAAGCGCCAGTAAGCCAGAACGAGGCGCTATCGCATTTAACAAATGACAGCGAGTCTGAAATAGCATCCAACTCCCCGAAAAATTACTTTTCAGTAAAGCCGTTATACAAACTGTCTGTCCTAATAGCTGCCGTAGCGATAACAATAATTTTATGGCAAATTATTCAACCACATGTGCTATCGCAGCAAATGCTAACTAAAGACGACATTTCAATTGAGCCGCTAACTCATAGCAAAGGCTGGGAAATATCGCCAACTTTGTCGCAAGACAAGTCCTTACTGGCCTATACCCATCAAAGTGACTATGCCAGTAATTACAACGTGGTTATTCAAAACCTTGAAAGCAAAGAAACCGTAACCGTAGAAGCAGAAAATAAAACATTTGCGCCTTACTGGTCACCACAGAGCAATCAACTGTTTTATATGTCGCTGGAAAATAACCAATGCAGCATAAAAAAACGAAAGGTTGACCATACACTGGCCTTATCCCCGGCAGAGTTAATCACCCAATGTGGACCATATTTTTCTCCTATGTATGTGCACCGGCTAGCCGTCAGTTCAGATCTCAACTGGATTTATTATTCATCTAAAGAAACAATACACTCACCAAGTGTGCTATACCGTTATCATCTGAAAAACCATTACACCGAAGCCCTTACAGCCCCCCAGGGCAAGTATGATGGGGATAGCGGAGTAGCATTAAGCCCAGACAACGCCAAACTGGCATTTAAACGTTATTATGATGACCATTCAGAGTCGATAATGTTATTAGATCTTAACAATGGTGACACCAGCTCTCTGATTAAAAGCTCCTCTTTAGAGAATTCCATTACCTGGAGCCAATCAGGCAGCCATTTACTTTATCTGAATGATGTAGAAAAAACACTCAAGGCGATACATGTCACCACAGGGAATATCACGCCTTTATACCAATATCCTACTTTTGCTGAACACCCTTTAATGCTTTCAGAAACAGAAATACTGTTAACCTTTGAACACCTCCATACAGTGAATGTGCAACGTATTAACTTAAATAAAGAACAGTTAACGCCTGCAAAACTAATTACCTCCAGCTTTAATAATCATTCTGCCGCCATCTATAGCTTAAACACCACAGAACGGATTGCTTTTGTTTCCAATCGTACCGGTAAAAACCAAATTTGGTTAAAAGAAGATACTCATTTGCAACAATTGACGGCCTTTGAGGGCGTCACTCGTATTTATGAGCTAAGTTTTTCCGCTAATGGTGAAAATATCTTGTTTAAGATGAATGATAAATTGTATGCCTTAAATATCACCAACAAACGGGTAACAGCAATTACTCCGCCAATTGAAGCGACAAAAAACGTTCTCTGGCGATGTCACTCAAATAACCAAATTTTAATCACTGCCTTGAAAAATGGTATCTGGCAGCTACATCAAATTAATATTTATAGCAATGAAACCAAGCTCTTAGCAACGGGACTCTCATCTATCCAGGGACAATGCGACAATTCCAAACAAAACAGCCGCTATTACGCCACCACCCCCGCCATCAAAGGGGTTTTTCCATTAACAGCCAACTGGGAAATAAATACAGCATATCATTATTTTCCGGAGACCTTGTTGGATTACAACCAAGAGTGGGGAGTTACCGCCAAAGCCATATACAGGATTAACGGTGACGGAGAGCTGTTTCAGGCTGACCTCACCACAGGGGAAATTCAAAAACTGGATATTCACGGTATAAGCGCTTGGTTTATGACAATACATGAAGATAATTTACTGCTTAATGATATGGAGCTAGCCGATACTTATATAGGTAAGTTAACCATTTCTGACTTAACCGACAGACTAAACAACTAGCCTATGGTTATCATCAAATATGCAAGTTGAACGCTATCGATTATGCCCTTTGTCACTATAAGCTTTACCAATAACTGAGTTTACCTTGCCCCACAAAACCTCAGTAACGTTTTGTTTATTAATAACAATAAAACAATTACAATAGCGGTGGAAATTAAGGCCCCTCTTTAGATAAAGACATTAAGTAGTAGTCGTCATAATAAGTAATGGAAAACACTAAGCTCATCAAGCTCAATCAATGGATACTGGATCCTGCCGAAAATCACCTGATTAAAGATGATAATACCTGTATCCCTCTTGAAGCTAAATATGTACTGCTGTTGGTATTTTTAGCAGAAAAACCAAACCGCATCATTACCCGTGAACAACTGATGCAAACCGTATGGAAAAACCGCTACGTTGAACAAAAAACCATTAATGCAGCGATATCCAGATTACGAAAAGTCCTCGGCGGTGAGCGGGATGACTTTATAAAAACCCACCTTAAACGAGGCTATTCATTAGCCTGCCGGGTGGAGTATTTGGATAGAAGTGATTTACCAACAGCTAATTTCTCGTCATCGACAAGCAACACAGACAAGCAAGAGCATGATGAAATAACAATAAAACCAAGAGCAAAAACGACCGAATATTTAACCGAGCGTCATAATAAGGAAGCCGCAGAGCCAAATGAAGCAAGAAAGGAAAAAACAGGTGAAGACTCAATTCACACA
The DNA here is from genome assembly GCF_947387555.1 of Thalassomonas sp. RHCl1. Classification (GTDB taxonomy): domain Bacteria; phylum Pseudomonadota; class Gammaproteobacteria; order Enterobacterales; family Alteromonadaceae; genus Thalassomonas. Next base: position 256,473 of record NZ_CANDNZ010000009.1, on the reverse strand, counting down.
ATACCAGACACGAATGAAGTAGAGAGAGTCATAATAAAAGAGACCAATAAACAGTCTCAAAAACGATTTTCAAGCAAGCCCTTTTATAAACTTTATTCACTAATAGCCACATTGTTCCTGGCTGTTGTTTTATGGCAGCTAATTAAGCCGATAAAGCCTTCTATACAAATATTAACCAAGCATGATGCCCCCGATGAGCCACTAACTTACCTGCAAGGCAGGGAGTCTACGCCGGTATTATCTCCTGATAAAACCCTACTAGCCTTTACCCACAAGCCAGATAATACCCCATACTCCAGGCTTGTCATTCAAAACCTCGAGACAAAAAAACACATTACTATCAAGCATGACAAGAAGGTCATGAGTCCTTATTGGTCACCATTAGGCAATGAATTATTTTATATATCCGTGGAACAGGATAGCTGCACAGTAAAAAAAGTAAGGGTAAATCAAGATTTAAAAATTTATCCCGCTATTGATATCACTCAATGCAGCCCTTATCAGCCATATTTGACATCTACAGGTATAGCCCTAAGTTCAGATCTAAACTGGCTTTATTATGTATCTAAAGATACAGGTAAGCCGCAAAGCATAATTAAGCGCTATCACTTGAAAAAGCACATTAGTGAAGTCATAACGGCCCCTCAGGGAAAGTATCAGGGAGATGCAAGCCTGCGATTAAGCCCTGATAACTCAAAGCTGGCATTCAAACGTTATTATGATGACCATTCTGAATCAATCATGATATTAGACCTTAATAGCGGCGAGACGAAATCATTGATTAACAACTCTTCATTATCCAATAGCATCGGTTGGAGTCTAACGGGCTCTCATGTGTTATATATTGATAAGAAAGAAGAAATACTCAATAGCATAAGCATTTCCACAGGCGCCACTACACCGCTCTACCTGTTTGATACCAATGCAACACACCCTGTAATGTACTCCGATAGCGAAGTTTTATTTACTTTAGGGGACTCTTCTACGACAAATATAAATTCTTTAAATCTGGGAGAAGAAAAACAGGTTGTATCCCCCCTGATCACCTCTAGTTTTGAAGATCATTCCGCCGCTTATTATAACTCTCAAAAGACTACACGAATTGCTTTTGCTTCTAACCGCTCCGGAAACGAGCAAATTTGGCTGAAGGAAGCAGGGCAATTTCAACAATTAACCCACTTTGAAGACAAATCATATATTTACGAGTTAAATTTTTCAGCTAATGGTGAAATTATCTTATTTATCAGAAATGACAAATTATATGTGATAAATATTGACACTAGGCAAGTAAAAGCCATTTCCCATCCAAACAGGACCGTTAAAAATATCGACTGGTTATGTCATTCTAATGACAATATTCTTACCACAGTATTAGAAGATGGTAGCTGGCACCTCTACCAGCTAAATATTTATACTCAGGAAACTAAAAAGTTAGCAAACGGGATCACATCAATACATAGCCAATGCATAAATAACAACAGTAAATATTATGCCTCTACCACCGGCAGTAAAGGTATTTATCAGTTAACAGACGACTGGAAAACCAATAAAACCTATCATTATTTTCCTGATGTGGATCTGGATTACAACCTGGATTGGGCAGTCGGTAATGATGCTATTTACCGAATAACTCCTGACAGAGATGTCTTTAAAGTTGATTTTGCCACAGAACAATACACACAAGTCGATATTGGCGACACTAATACCTTGTTTATCACTGTACATTACAACAATTTGTTAATGAATGACTTTGCACCAGTCGACACCTATATAGGTAAGATAACTATCCCTGATCTACAAAGAAGACTTAATGACTAATTTTGATATGCCACTTAAAGTACAGAAAATCAGCAATTTGTTTGTATGTACCAAGACATTAACATTTACTAGTTAGTATTCATTATTACCAAAGATAATACTCGCAAATAAATATTTCCTTTATAATAAAGACGCGTTAAAAATTTGTTAGCGCTCACTATTATACTTATAAAAAGTCTACCTAAAGGGAACATTATGTCTGCTTTAACCGAAGAAAAAATTATCAGCAATGATATTAAACTAATCTATGATCTAAGCCAAAAACCCAACCGCACCAACCTTAAACCCAAAGTTGATCGTGCGGTTATTGCTAAGATGCGAGTGGATCTAGTCTTACCCGCTAACGACATACTAACTGTTGACATTAGTTTTGATACAACTAGTGGTTATCATGGCAACGCAATGATGCTAACGGATGATTTTGGTGTGGAAATGCTAGCCACGGCCTTTGAAGTAAAATATAGCCAAGAACTAGCTGATGAATTACGTTATGCATGGGCTAACAAGCAATTTAACCATGACCCAAGAAAGCCTAGCTATATCTTAGTACAACAACCCCAAAAGGAAGGTGAGCCCCCCAAAATTTATGCTGCTTGCGGTGGCAAAGAGCACCCGCCAGAAAAAGAGGATCCGAAACCAGCACAGTCACCATGGCAGCCAACACTACCACCTCCAATGTTTTAGAATAAACGAAACTGAAGCTAGTGCGGCCAGTTTCAAAACTTGCTGCACTTCAATACTTTTCTCGCCTCTCAAAGCTTTTTATAAAAAACAAACTTCGCCATAAAATACTTATGTTCAAATCAACATAACTAGTCATCGACTTTGACTATATAAATCGCTAACATATCAAAATCCTTGGCATTATAGGGAAATAATTTCCTCTTGCAGTAAACATGGAAAACAACATGCCGAAAACCTACTGTTTCCACTTTTTTTTCGATAAGTTTTTAGCTGCGATAAAATGCATAACTTCATACTTAGATAAGTATTTAGGTAAAGTTTTTCTTAGTTTAGTAATAACTTGTGTTTTTTCTCCCTCCAGTACAGCTGAAAAAAATGTACCTGAGTTAGAGCACCTAGTTAAAGTTAAATCAATTGTACAAGATGATAGAGGTTATATCTGGTTAGCAAATCGACAAGGGGTAACCCGTTTTGATGGCAAAAATATTATCACTTTTTCTAATAACAATAGCTATTGGCCTTTACCTTTTAGCTATACACACAATATAAGCTCTGCAGGAAACAAAGCACTTATTTCAACAGAAAATAATGGATTATGGGAGTTTGACCCCTTATCAGCTAAAGCAACCCTTGTTGAGATGAATACTGCAAGCCCTACGATTTATCACGCAGTTCAATTTCAAAAAGTTTATTATGCCTATAGCAAGGCCCCTGATAACTTATACCGATATGACCCTAAAAGTTATACAACTAAAGTTCTAGCTGAAAATATTCAATTAAATAACCTCGTTGCCACTCAAAAGCACCTTTACTTTTCTTCTATTAAGGGATTATTTCAAGTAAAAGGCGATAAGATCTTAACCATATTAAATCAGCCTGTTAATGCCATTAACAGGGTCAGTAACGGCTTAATAGCTGCCACTAGTAATAAACTTTTCTATTTTGCCGATAACGGTGCAGTTACCAGTATAATAATTGATGAAATTATTCATGCTATTACTCCTGAGAATCAAAATATCAGCTCAAGTAGCAACAACCCCATTGATGCTTTTTTTACTATCAATGCAAATGGCGTAATTAAAAAATACCAAACATCCTCTCTTAAGCCTCTAATTCATACATTTCCTAATGCTGAACCACAATTTGTCAATTCCATTTTGCATGATAATTCCGGCGTTCTTTGGATAATGAGCAACTTGGGAGTAAGCCAGTTAATAGAAAAAACACTAATCAATCATTCACTAGTTTACGATACGCCAGTCAGTGCACTTTCACTTGAATTATTGAACAATCAGCTAATTGTTGGCAGTTATGGGCAGGGTTTATATCACGCTAATGTAGTATTAAAAGAGCAAAACACTCAAGTGAATAGTACTGCGTTCAGCACATCAAATAATACCTTACCGGACAACATCAATAAAGCATTCACTAATAAGGGAAAAATCATTTACTCCATGGTGACTGTAGAAGATGATTTATATTTGACCACTTTTGATGGGTTATGGCGTTATCAAAGTGACAACAAACAGCTAAAAAAGGTTGCCATCCCCAATAATAATCTCATTTTATTAGATATGACTATCAAGAATGATTTACTTTATATTGGTACGAACACCGACGGTCTGCTTATTTTTGATATCAAGCAACAAAAAATAATTCAGCACTTGGGCAAGGGCAGTGGCTTAAGTTCATTAGAAGTAATAAGTACGTTACCTTTGGACAATAGTGAAATATGGATAACCACGGCAGCTGGTTTAGATATTTATAACAGAAAAGCACAAACTCTAAAGAACATTCCTATCCCCAGTAGCAGTAAGATGGGCTCTCTAATATTAGCGGATAACAAGATTTTTGTTGCGACTATGGGAGGCGGTATTTTTGTTTTTAATCGCCAAGGAGAGCTCATTTCTAAATTTGCTTCAGGTATCGCCTTTTACTATCTAAAGTTGATTGATGGAGAAATATGGGCTCCCAGCACTCCCGGCTTATATCGAATCAACCCTACTGATTACCAAATCACTATGGTGCCGGATACTGAGTTATTGTCTTTTACCGGCTACCCATTGCAAGTAGAGGATACCTTATATATCCCTCATACTATTGGCATTTTAGAACTGCCGTTAACCGATGAAAAGGCCTTTAATACTAAGGTTTATATCAGTAAAACCATAGTTTCCGGACAGCCTTCAATCATCAACAAAATCATAAACGTCGACACTCCCAACGATGTTATTACTCTGGAATTAGCCAGCCTAGATTATCGGCCCGGACAAGAAAAACAATATAAATACCGCATTAACAACGGCAGCTGGAATGACGTTTATGGCCACCAAGTAACTTTAACCGGCCTGAGCTCCGGCATGTACGACATTGAAATAATGGGTACCAACAGCTTAGGTCAATGGAGCAACCACAAGGCCTACACCACCATTAATGTCGCCTACCCCTGGTATTGGACTCTGGGCATGAGAATAGTCTATGCCTTAATATTTTTAATAGTCCTAACCAAATTATTCTGGCTGCTCTTTATGCGCGCCAAATCCATCACCAAAATCCACCGCATATTAAATGCCGACATGAAAAACCGCGGTAAAGCCGCCCTCAATGTCAGCCGTAACCTCACCTATGTGCTGGAATTATTAAACCAAACCGATGAAGCCCACTTGGACAAATCCAGAAGCATCATACAACAAAGCATTGATGAGCTAAGAAGCAACACCAACGCTAAACAGCCCGACGGCCTTTACGGCAATTCCCTGGAAGTCGCCCTGCCGTTTTTCAGTGACTACCTGCAGCAGAAATATCATATCAACCTGAGCAACACCATAGAATTAAATGACATTTCGCTCGCCTATGAAATGCAGTCAGACATCTATAAAATCATTTACGAGTCAATCACTTCCGCCATACTCAACGGCAACGGCCGCAACTTCACCATGGCGCTTAAGGAAGTAAAAAGTAAGGTCTGGATCAACATCAGCGACGACGGCAACAGCTTTTTAAACTTCAACAACAACATTAATTTCAATATGGCCATGTATTACACCCGTAAAATCGCCAAAAAATACAATGCCTCGGTTCATATCTTTAATAAGCAGGACAAAGGCAGCCAGCTGGCCATCAGCATACCGTTAATGGATATTACCTAACAAAAAAGCTAACAAGTCCGTCTGCTTGTTAGCTTTATCTATACAACGGCTCTTGTCATTTAACCTTTAAGTAATTCCAGCGCCTTTTTTCCACAGCTTTCTTCCAGTTCAGGGTTAGGAGAGCCCGACAGTCCAATGGCTCCAACCATGGCATCTTTATAAAACATTGGTAAGCCCCCCGTTAATAGCAGAATATCGTCCTCCATTTTCCCCAGTTGGCTCAGCCCTTTCGCTTCAACCATTTGAGACATAATCGACGTTGGTGCTTTTAACGTTGCTGCGGTATAAGCTTTTCTAAAGCTGGTATGTACCGTGTTACTGCCGGTGTTATTCCCGCGATAAAAGTACATTAATCGCCCCTGGTCGTTAACAACAGAAACCGACACATGTGCACTTGACTTCTTGCATTCGGCTATCGCCGTTTGCGCTATTTTCTCAGCCACTGCCGCCGTGAGTTGATATTGTTTGAGGAGTAATTCCTGGGCACCGGCACTGGTGATAAACAAGGCCGAGATAAGGGATAAAGTGGTTTTTATATTTCGCATTTTTGCCTCCTGTAATAAGTGGTTTAATTGTGAAATAATGGCGTCAGATAAAACACAATCCGGATTGTATTGTGAAAAAAAATAATACCTTTAGTTATAACTGGCTGACGGGTTTAGAAGTACACATTCAAGAAACCATAACTAACTCATTGAATAATTTATATTTTAATGACGAACAGTTTATCCATCGTGCAGGGGAATTAGCTGACGGTTTATATTTAATAGCATCCGGTGGCGTGCGAATAAACAAATTAAATAAAGAAGGTAAAGAGCTAAGGATCATAGACTTAGGCGCTAAAGAATGGTTTGGCTTTATTGGCTTTATTGGCTGTTTTGGCTCAGGCTCCCGGCCAAACGATGCCGTAGCTATAGGAAAAACACACCTACAGCATTTATCCAACAGTCGCTTAAATGAAATAATCGCCAAACATCCCGAGGTAACCATCAATATTACCCACTTTCTTGCCAGATACGTCGAGTATTATGGGGCCGTTTATGAAGGAGCCGTATTTATGCCTTTAAAAGAACGGCTGCAATTCACCCTGGCAAAACTTTCACAGTGGCGGGGAAGTACATCCATTGAAATTTCTCATCATGATTTAGCTGCTATGCTTGGCGTAACTAAAGAAGCGATAGGCGTTAACCTCAGTGCCCTCAAAAATGACGGTCTGGTAAATCTTGGCTATCGAAAAATTGAATACCTGGGCCGGTAAGGCGGATTTAGCTCTTCATTTATAATATGAAGAGCGCTTTCTTTAATCCCATACCCAAATAATTTTTTATCAAAAAACAGATACTTTAGCCAAGTCCATAAAATTCCTTACCTTCAAAGTCAAACATCCTAAAAACATATCTATTTCAACAACAGGCAAACTTCATTGTTATTATTACCCTCCGCCGTATATTTAACCGCCACCTGGGGGTAAATTTCCTTTATTCTCATATAAATAACAGCAAACAGAGAATTAATCGCCAAGAGAATGCGCTCTATGCTGGCTTCACCGAATTAGAAAGAGTAAAATATCGCTCCATTTAAATTGGCTGTTGAATTTTTAGGCAAGAAGTTAATGAGTAAAAAGCTGTATATCAAAACCTGGGGCTGTCAGATGAACGAGTATGACTCGCAAAAGATGGCGGAACTTTTAGACTCAACCCATGGCTTTGAGTTGGCTGAAGAAGCGGAAGACGCCGACGTCATCCTGCTCAATACTTGTTCTATCCGGGAAAAGGCCCAGGAAAAAGTTTTCCATCAGTTAGGCCGCTGGAAAGAGCTGAAAAAAACCAACCCTGATTTACTGATCGGTGTCGGCGGCTGTGTTGCCTCACAAGAAGGCGACGCCATTCGCCAGCGCGCGCCATTTGTTGACATGGTCTTTGGACCGCAAACCCTGCACCGCCTGCCGGAAATGATCCAGCAAGTTACCGGCGAGAAAAACCCTGTGGTTGATGTCAGCTTCCCGGAAATCGAGAAATTCGACCGCCTGCCGGAGCCAAAAGCCGAAGGCCCGACCGCCTTTGTTTCCATTATGGAAGGTTGCAGCAAGTACTGTACTTTCTGCGTAGTGCCTTATACCCGCGGCGAAGAAGTCAGCCGTCCGCTTGACGATGTTTTATACGAAATCGCCCAGTTAGCCGAGCAAGGGGTACGTGAAGTTAACCTGTTAGGCCAAAACGTAAATGCCTACCGCGGCGAAGCCCATGACGGCAGCATCTGCCGTTTTTCCGAATTATTACGTTTAGTGGCCAGCATCGACGGTATCGACCGTATCCGTTACACCACTTCGCACCCGGTAGAGTTTACCGACGATATCATCGAAGCTTATGCCGACGTGCCTGAACTGGTGAACCATTTACACCTGCCGGTACAAAGCGGCGCCGACCGCATTTTAACCCAGATGAAACGCGGCCATACCGCCCTGGAATATAAATCACAAATTCGCCGCCTGCGTAAAGTGCGCCCTGAGTTGTGCATGTCGTCTGACTTTATTATCGGCTTCCCGGGTGAAACCGATGCTGACTTTGAAGCCACAATGGATCTCATCAAAGCTATCGATTTTGACTTAAGCTTTAGCTTTATTTACAGCGCCCGTCCGGGTACCCCGGCGGCTGATTTACCCGACGACATCAGTGAAGAAACCAAGAAACAAAGGTTGTATATCCTGCAAGACAGGATCAACCAGCAGGCGCTGCGTATTGCCCGCCAGATGTTAGGCACAGAGCAGCGTATCCTGGTGGAAGGCCCGTCCAAGAAAAACCCAATGGAACTGCGCGGCCGCACCGAAAACAACCGTATTGTCAACTTTGTTGCCCCGCATCACGTGATCGGCCAGTTTGTTGACGTGAAAATTACCGACGTTTACGCCAACTCATTACGTGGCGACCTGGTGCGTGAAGAAAGCGAAATGGGCTTGCGTATTGCCCATTCTCCGGCGGATATTCTGGCGAATAACCACCATACAAGCAGTAACGCTAACATTAGTAATGGCGAAGCTCCTGACAGCCTGGGCGTGAGTACTTTTACCCCGTAACGGCTGCAGGGAACAGACGCCGGCGAGCATAAAAACCGCCGGCAATACACTTACATGGATACTATTGCATTGAGCAAAAACAGCAGTTTTCAGTTCGTTTTAGAGCCCGTAGATAACCACCGTCAGGCAAGTTTATCCGGCCCTATGGACGACAACCTCAAAACCATAGAGCGCCGTCTCGGCGTAGAAATCAGCTACCGCGGCAACCAGTTCACTGTCGTCGGCACAGAAATCAACAGCGAAGCAGCCATCAACCTGCTTAAAGACCTCTATGTCGAAACCGCCCCGGTCAAAGGCCAAAGCAAGCCGGTGACCCCGGAAATGGTACATCTGGCCATCCTCGAAGCCCAGGTATTAGAGCAAGAGCCGGATACCGTTGATGCCGACTTTGACAAAATGGTCACCATTAAAACCAAACGTGGCGTGATCAAACCCCGCAACAAAAACCAGCAAAGTTATGTGCACAATGTGCTCACCAACGACATCAGCTTTGGTATCGGGGTCGCGGGTACCGGCAAAACCTACCTGGCGGTGGCCTGTGCGGTTGAGGCGCTGGAGCGCCAGGAAGTGCGCAGAATCCTGCTAACCCGCCCTGCGGTAGAAGCCGGTGAAAAACTCGGTTTCCTGCCCGGCGATTTGTCGCAAAAGGTCGACCCTTACCTGCGTCCCTTGTACGATGCCCTATTTGAAATGTTAGGCTTTGAAAAGGTTGAAAAACTTATCGAGCGTAATGTCATTGAAATTGCCCCGCTCGCTTATATGCGCGGCCGTACCCTCAACGACGCCTTTATTATTCTCGACGAAAGCCAGAATACCACGGTAGAGCAAATGAAAATGTTCCTGACCCGTATCGGCTTTAATTCCCGCGCCGTGCTTACCGGCGACATTACCCAGGTAGATTTACCCCGCGGCCAGCGCTCCGGCCTGCGCCATGCCATTGAGGTATTGCAGGACATCCCGGGGATCAGCTTCAGCTTTTTCCAGGCAAAAGACGTGGTACGCCACCCGGTAGTCGCCCGTATCGTTGATGCCTACGACAAATACGATCAAAAAGCCAACAAGCTCAAGCAAGAGAAAAAAGAGCAGCAACGCCTTGAAGCCCAGGCCGCAGCCATGCAGGCCGGACAAGCAGCGCCAGCTCCTTCAAATGCAACCGAGTCAGGAAAAACCGATGGCCATTGAACTTGATTTACAGCTGGCGTGCGAAGCTGATGATATCCCGGCTCAGGCGGAATTTCAGGTCTGGGTTGAACAAATTCTCGGGCGCTTTGAAAAAGACTTTGAACTGACCATACGTGTGGTAGACAGCAGCGAAAGTCAGCAGTTAAATCACCAGTACCGCGGCAAGGACAAACCTACCAACGTATTGTCTTTTCCGTTTGAGGTACCCGAAGGCATAGAGCTGAATTTACTCGGCGATCTGGTGATTTGCACCGACGTTGTCCGCACCGAGGCAGCCGAGCAAAATAAGACCTTAACCGCCCATTGGGCACATATGGTTACACACGGGTGCTTGCATTTATTGGGTTATGATCATATAAACGACAATGAAGCAATTGAAATGGAATCACTCGAAACAGAAATTCTGGCGGAATTGGGTTTTAACAATCCGTACGAGTCACTTTAATTTACACAGGAAATGAAAAAGCTCTATGAGCGAAGACAACCCCCACTCTAGTAACGGCTCTACCAACAAATCGTTTTTGGACAAAATTGTCCAGGTATTTACCGGAGAGCCGCAGAATAAAGAAGAACTGGTCGAAGTATTAAATGATGCCGGCGACCGGGATTTAATCAAACCAGAAACCAAGCAGATGATTCAGGGTGTTCTGGAAGTATCCGAAATGCGGGTACGGGATATCATGGTGCCGCGATCGCAAATGGTCACCATAGACATCAATCAGCCGCTGGAAGAGATTTTACCTATCATACTCGAATCCGGCCACTCGCGTTTCCCTGTCTCCAGCGAAGACATAGACCACATCGAAGGCGTGTTGCTGGCAAAAGATCTGCTTGCCTACGGCTTTGGCCAGCAGGAAACGGATTTTAGCCTCAAGTCGATTATCCGCACGGCCATCATCATTCCCGAAAGCAAAAAAGTAGAGCCGCTGCTGAAAGATTTCCGCTCCCAGCGCTACCATATGGCGGTTGTGGTGGATGAATACGGCGGGGTATCCGGCCTGGTCACCATTGAAGATATCCTGGAGCTGATTGTCGGTGAAATTGAAGATGAAACCGATGATGAGATCGAAGAAGATATCAAACATCTTGCCGGCAATGTCTACCAGTTAAAATCGCTGACCGAACTTTGTGATTTTAATGAGTATTTTAACTGCCAGTTTAATTTGGACGCAGCCGATACTATAGGCGGCATAGTGATCCACGAGTTTGGCCATATGCCGAAAAAAGGTGAAATTATCACCATAGATGACTTTGAGTTTAAAGTGATCTCTTCCGACAAACGCCGTCTGCAGGTATTACAGGTCACCTTACCCAAAGACCATGTGGTCACAGGCAAACTATCAGATTAATCCTCCATGTTACGACGTTTGGGCCAGCGCCTGCTGGCCAATCTAAAAGATAAAACCAATTGGCTCAGCTTCCTTGCCGGACTGAGCCTGGTATTGGCTTACGCCCCGCTTTCCCTGTGGTACCTGGCCATTATTATACCTGCCCTCTGGCTCCGCCTTATGGTGGACCGCCCCGCCAAAGACAGCGCCAAGCAAGGTTTTATTTTTGGCCTCGGCTGGTTTACCTCGGGCATCAGCTGGGTGCATGTCAGCATAGATCAATTTGGCGGCCTGCCACTTATTGTCTCCCTGCTGCTGATGCTATTGCTGTGCGGCTACCTGGCCCTGTATCCGGCGTTAAGCTGTTATTTATCCGCCCGTTTAACGGCCAAGCGGCAGTTTTCCTTATGGCTGTTGCCGCCTTTTTGGCTGCTTGGTGAGTATTTGCGCTCGGTAATGCTCACCGGCTTTCCCTGGTTATCCCTGGGATACAGCCAAATAGACGGACCGCTGGCAGCCTTTGCCCCAGTGATCGGCGAAACCGGCATTACCTTTGTGATGCTGTGTTTAAGCATCGCCCTGCTGCAACTAAGCCGCAGGATCCAAATCAAGCGCCACCTGGCGCTGCTGGCGGTGCTGGCCATAAGCGGTTTTATCCTAAGCCAGCAAACCTGGGTCACCCCCACGGGTAAAAGCGTCAAAGTTGCCCTGGTGCAGGCCAATATCAAGCAGGAGCTGAAATGGCTGCCGGAGCAGGAATGGCCGAGCATGCTTAAGTTTCTCGACTTAACCCGGGTAAACTACGACGCCGATATTATTATCTGGCCGGAGTCTGCGGTACCGGCAATAGAGAGCACCGCCCAGGATTTTCTCGAGGTCGCCAACAAAGGCGCAGCCCTCAATAACAGCGCCATCATCACCGGCATCATCAATTATAATTTTGAAGCCCGCACCTACTTCAACTCCCTGATCGTGCTCGGCAGAAAGCAGAACGAGGATGAACAGGGCAGTTATTACTACAACAGCTCCAACCGCTATTATAAAAACCACCTGCTGCCCATAGGTGAGTTTGTGCCCTTCCAGGAGCTGCTAAGACCCCTGGCGCCGCTGTTTAATTTGCCGATGTCATCTTTTAGCCGCGGCAATTATGTGCAGCCGAACCTGGTGGCCAAAGAACTGGCTTTGTTGCCGCTGATCTGTTTTGAAATTGCCTTTCCCCACCAGCTGGCCGCCAATTTAACCCGGGACACGGATATGATCTTAACCGTGAGCAACGACGCCTGGTTCGGCGACTCCCACGGCCCGCACCAGCATCTGGAAATCGCCCGGATGCGGGCGCTGGAATTTGGCCGCCCGGTATTACGCTCAACCAATAACGGCATCACCGCCACCATAGATCACTCAGGCAAGATCACCAGCCGTATCCCCCAGTTCGAAGAAGCCGTGCTGCGGGATGAAGTAAAACTACAACAAGGTTTTACCCCCTACAGCCAGTGGGGCAGATACCTGCAATACCTGCTGCCTTTACTGTCGTTGTTGATTTATTTTGCCGTTGGTAAATTCTCACCACAGCGCCAGGAAAAGCTTAGCCCTCCCGCCACCTGATCTGCACCAGTCTCAGCCTTAGGTTTAAAAAAGTAAGAAGAATTAATTTTACTTTTTTTAAACCTTTTTCCCCCGACACTCGACATAAGAGAAAACATCGGGGGAAATTTAATGACAATAAGAGACACCAGCGATCAGGATATAGTGGTCGCGCCCAAGAAAAGCCGTTTGAAACCGGCAATCATATTCACTAGCGGCGCCTTAGTGCTGGCTGCCCTGATCTGGCAGGTGGCGCCCGAAGCCCGCCGCTGGAGCCAGGCACAAACCTCAGTTCCTCTGGACAGGGTCAGGATCGCCACCATCACCCGCGGGGATTTTATCCGGGATATTTCGGTGCAGGGACGCGTGGTTGCAGCGGTGAGCCCGACGGTCTATAGTCCGGCGGACGGCACCATAACGTTGGACATAGAAGCCGGTCATGAAGTCAAAAAAGACCAGGTCTTGGCACGGCTGGACAGCCCGGAGCTCACCAACCGTTTGTCGCAGCAGCAGGCTATACTCGAAGGCTTGCAGTCAGATTATGAGCGCCAGCAAATCCAGGCGAAAAAACAAGAACTGATGGACCAGAAGGCGGTCGATCTCGCCAATGTCAAACTGATCACCGCCAAGCGGGAGAAGCGCCGCGCCGACCAGGGCTATGAAAAAAATGCCATCAGCCAGATAGATTATGAAAAAGCCCAGGACGAGCTGCAAAACGCCAGCCTGCAGCACAAACACGCGGTGCAGGATGCTGAGCTGAATATCGAAAGCCTGACCTTTGACAGCAAATCGCTGGCGCTGGATATCCAGCGGCAAAAACTGCTGATTGCCGACTTGCAGCGCCAGGTGGATGCCCTGTCTATCACTTCACCGGTGGACGGCATCATAGGCAACTTAAACACAGACAATAAAACCTTTTTAAGCAAAAACCAGCCGATCCTCACGGTAGTGGATTTATCCCGGTTTGAAGTAGAAGTCGACATTCCCGAGAGTTACGCCGACGACCTGGCCATAGGTATGGAGGTGGCGATTAATTTTGAGCAGCAGAGTTACCGCGCCCGTCTGGTGACAATTTCTCCCGAAATCCTGAATAACCAGGTAACCGGACGGGTGCGTTTTACCGATGACACCCCGGGCAGTTTGCGCCAGAACCAGCGCCTGACCACGCAAATTATCTTAGATCACAAAGAGCAGATCCTGCAGGTGCCGCGCGGCCAGTTTATCGAAAGCGGCGGCGGAAAGTTTGCCTACAAGGTCAGTAACGGCCTGGCACAGAAAACACCGATTGTCACCGGCGGACGCAGCTTATCCCGGATAGAAATCCTTGACGGCCTTAACGAAGGGGATCAAATCATTATCTCGGGCACAGACAGCTTTAAATCTGCAGAGCAGGTACTGCTGAGCCAGTAGCGCCCTGCCCGCTCCAAAACAAATAAAGCAGCCCGGCGCCGCGGTAAAAACACCGCCCCCGCAGGCTCGATAATCAGCTTAGAAACAGGAATCACATTATGTTAACCATGAAAAACATCTGCAAAGTCTTTCAAACCTCGGATGTCCAGACCCATGCGCTGCGGGACTTTAACCTTAACGTCAATGAAGGGGATTTTCTCAGCGTCACCGGGCCGTCCGGCTCGGGCAAAACCACCTTTTTAAATATTGCCGGCTTGCTGGAAACCTATACCAGCGGCGAGTTTTTGCTCGACGGCGAAGATGTCGGCAAGTTAAACGACAACGGCCGCTCGCGCTTTCGCAATGAAAAAATCGGTTTTATTTTCCAGGGCTTTAACCTGATTGCCGATCTCAACCTTTTTGATAATGTCGATGTGCCGCTGCGTTACCGGGGCTTTAACGCCAAAGAGCGCAAGCGCCGCATTGAAGAAAACCTGGAGCGGGTCGGCCTGGCGTCGCGCATGAAACATTTGCCGAGCCAGCTCTCCGGCGGACAGCAGCAAAGGGTCGCCATCGCCCGCGCCCTGGCAACCGACCCCAGGTTTTTACTGGCGGATGAGCCCACCGGAAACCTGGACACCGACATGGCCCAGGGGGTAATGAGTTTACTGGAAGAGATTAACCGCCAGGGCACCACCATTATCATGGTTACCCACGACAGCGAACTGGCACAGCGCAGCGGCCGCACCATACAGGTAAAAGACGGCCGGGTGAGCGAAGCTGCCGCCTTTAACCAAAAAGCCATTGCTTAAGCGGGAGCCATTTAATGTTTAACTATTATTTACGCCTTGCTGCTATCAGCATACGCAGGCATTGGGGACTGAGCCTTATTATGATCACCGCTATCGGCCTGGGCATTGGCACCGCCATGACCACAGTCACGGTCAATTATATGATGTCTGCCAATCCGATCCCGCAAAAAAGCGAGCAACTTTTTTATGTCCAGCTGGACAGCTGGGATGTCAACGATCCCTTTGACGAGGGACAAAATCCCCCGGATCAGATGACCTATACCGATGCCACTAACCTGTTCAAGGCGGATAAAGCCTTTCGCCACAGCATTTCTGCCCAAGCCTTTGCCGTCATCGAACCGCAAGATCCGGACCTGTTGCCGATCACCGTCAACGCCCGCGCCAACAGTGCCGATTTTTTTGCCATGTTCAATGTGCCCTTTCTTTATGGCGGCGCCTGGAGCGCTCAGGCCGATACCAATAAAGAGCTGGTGGCGGTCATCAACAGGGAAACCAATGACAGTTTATTTGCCGGTAAAAACTCCGTCGGCGAGCTGATCCGCATCGACGGCAATCTGTTTAAGATTGTCGGGGTCATAGATAACTGGCAGCCGACGCCAAAATATTACGATGTCACTTCCGGCGCCTTTAACGACACCGAAGAGCTGTTTGTGCCCTTTAGCCTGATTGCCGAGGAAAAAATCACCCGCGCCGGCAATACCAGCTGCTGGAAACCCAGCGGCGACGGCATGGCGGCATTTTTACGCTCTGAATGTATCTGGATCCAGTTTTGGGTGGAATTAAGAGATGAGCAGGAGCAACAGGATTACCTGACCTTCCTCGATGCCTATGTCGAACAGCAAAAACAGCTGGGCCGGTTTGAGCGCCCGCTGGACAACCGTTTAAGCAATGTCATGCAATGGCTGGAAAACCAGGAAGTGGTCGCCGATGACGCGAAAATGATGATGGCCATGTCCTTTATGTTCCTTGTGGTTTGCCTGCTTAATACCGTGGGCTTATTGCTGGCGAAATTTTTAGGCAAGGCCCCGGAAATAGGCTTGCGTCAGGCGTTAGGCGCCAGTAAGGCTACCTTGTTTTACCAATACCTGGTGGAATCTGCCTGTATCGGACTTGGCGGCGGCCTGCTCGGCTTAGTGCTTGCCTGGCTGGGATTACAAAGTGTCGCCGCCATGTACGGCGATTACATGAAAGACCTGACCAGCCTGGATACCACTATGGTGCTGCTGGCGATGCTGCTTGCCCTGGGCTCAACGGTGATTGCCGGTCTGTATCCCACCTGGCGCGCCTGCAATGTTCAGCCTTCACAACAACTTAAAAGCCAATAACGCGGGGAATTATCATGTTAGAATCCGGACTTATTATCCGCGCCTTAATGCGCAATAAAATCGGCGCCTTGCTGATCGCCCTGCAGATTGCCCTGACCATGACCATCATGGTCAATGCCATCTTTATGATCCAGGACCGCCAGCAGCAGATGGCGCGGGAGAGCGGCATCAATGAAGAGGATACCTTTTATTTAACCAATACCATCTTCGCCCAGGACTACAATATCCAGGTGGGGCTGCAAACCGATCTCAATGCCATACGCAAAACCCCGGGAGTGGTGGACGCGATACAAATCAATGCCATTCCACTGAGCGGCGGCGGCTGGTCATCCGGCTTGCAAACCGAGCCGGGAGAAGATAAAGACGGGATCGGCACCGCCATCTATATGGTGGATGATCACGCCATCAATGCCCTGGACCTTGAGCTGATCGCCGGGACAAATTTCAGCCCGTCGGATATCGGCTGGCGTTTGCCGGCGCAATCCGCCTGGCCCGCCAAAGTCATTATTACCCAGGCGCTGGCAAACTCATTGTTTCCCGACAACGGCCAGTCGGCCCTGGGAAAAACCGTGTATATCAGCAATAACCAGCCGATGCAGGTCATCGGCATCATCAAAAACCTGCAGGCACCGTGGAACGGCTGGAGCGGGGTCGAGCGCAGTGCTTTGGTGCCCTTTCAAATGGAAAGTCGCAGCGGACGTTATTTTATCCGCACCGAGCCCGGCAGACGGGATGAGCTGATGCCGGTAATAGAAAGTATGCTGGCCAACAGCGATAAAGGCCGCATTATCCGTCGCCTGAGCACCATGGAAGAGACCCGGGAGCAAAGCTACCGTCAGCACAATGCCACCAATAAAATCCTGATGACGGTGGTAAGCACCTTAACCCTGATCACCGCCTTTGGCATTGTCGGCCTGGCAATATTCAGCATTAACCGCCGCACCAAGCAAATCGGCACCCGCCGGGCACTGGGGGCCACCCGCTGGCAGGTAATGCGCTACTTTATGGTGGAGAACTTTTTTATCTCGGCGGTCGGCATCACCATCGGCATCATAGGCACAGTGAGTTTGAACTACTGGCTGGTGAATAAATTTAATATGACGCCGCTTGGTTTTGAGCTGATTGCGCTCGGGGTGGTTACCCTTGTCATCGTCGGCCAGCTGGCGGTGCTTTATCCGGCAAGGAAAGCCGCCTTGATTTCTCCGGCGACGGCCACCCGTACGGTTTAAGGCAGGCAAGAAAGGCGCTAATCGAATAAGGTGCGGTTGATATATCAACCGCGCCTGCTATTTTTCCCTGAGCCATGACCTCGACATTGGCGACTTTACACAAGCACAAACACTTGCCACAAATAATAGTTATTCTCAGCTAACTGTTTGTTTCCTGCCCAATTTTCACTAATACACTGCCAGTTACAATATTTTTCTTTTCTTTTGCTTTAAATTAGCCCAATATGACCGGCGTAAAGATCATTGAAGGGACACAATGAAGATAAAAGATACCAGCAGTCAAGACGTTCAAATCGTTCAGAAAAAATCAAACGCTAAACTCGTTTTACTCTCACTTTTCGGTCTTGTTGTTTTAATTGCCATTATTTGGAAAATGGCCCCTGCCGCCAGCCGCTGGGCTCAGGCGGAAAAATCCGTTGCCCGCGACCGGGTGCGTCTAGCCACCGTCAGCCGCGGTGATTTTACCCGGGATATTTCCGTGCAGGGCCGTGTGGTCGCCGCCATCAGTCCCACCGTCTACAGTCCGGCAGACGGCACCATCACGTTAGCGATAGAAGCCGGCCATGAAGTCAAAAAAGATCAAATACTCGCCACCCTCGACAGCCCGGAACTAACCAATGAATTATCCCAGCAGCAGGCGATACAGGCCAGTTTAAAATCCGATTTTGAGCGTCAGCAAATCCAGGCAAAAAGACAAAAGCTCAGCGATCAGAAAGCGGTCGATCTCGCCAACGTCAAACTGATCACCGCCAAACGGGAAAAGCGCCGCGCCGAGCAGGGCTATGAAAAAAATGCCATCAGCCAGATAGATTACGAAAAAGCAGAAGACGATTTACAAAATGCCACCCTGCTATATCGTCACGCGGTACAGGACGGCGAACTGAATATTGAAAGCCTGGATTTTGACAGCAAGTCGCTGGCCCTGGATTTACGCCGCCAAACCTTAAAAATTGCCGAATTACAGCGCCAGGTAGATGCCCTGCAAATACGCTCGCCGGTGGACGGCATAGTGGGTAACCTCAACAGCGAAAATAAAACTTTCCTTACCAAAAACCAGCCGATATTAACTGTGGTTGATCTCAGCCGCTTTGAGGTGGAAATCCAAATTCCCGAAAGTTACGCCGACGACCTGGCCATCGGCATGGCCGCCGATATCAATGTCGAACAGGCTATTTACCCGGCACAACTGGTGACCATTTCCCCGGAAATTATCAATAACCAGGTGACCGCCCGGGTGCGCTTTACCGATAATATTCCCGCCAAGCTCAGGCAAAACCAGAGATTGACCACCCAAATTATTTTGGAGCATAAAAGCCAGGTGCTTCAGGTAGCCAGGGGACAGTTTATTCAAAGCAGCGGCGGCAAGTTTGCCTATAAGGTAACTGAGGGACTTGCCCGTAAAACCGCAATTAATATCGGCGCCAAAAGCATCAGCCATATTGAAATTCTCAGCGGTTTAGTTGAGGGCGAGCAAATTATTATCTCCGGCACCGACAACTTTAATGCCGCAGATCAGGTATTAATCAGCCAATAAACTTGCCTTTACCCGGGTATTCACCGTATAAAGGGATTTATATTCGGCGAATAACCAAGTAAAGGCATACCTTGTTCAATGAATGAACAAGCAAAACAGACTGGCAAACAGGCCAACAAACGGACTTAAATTTTATGTTATCAATGAACAATCTCTGCAAAGTTTTTCAAAGTGCAGATATTCAGACCCATGCGCTGCGGGAGGTTAATCTCAGCGTAAATGAGGGCGACTTTCTCAGTGTCACCGGGCCTTCCGGCTCGGGAAAAACCACTTTCCTCAATATTGCCGGCTTACTGGAAAATCATAGCAGCGGCGAATTCTTGCTGGACGGGGAAAATGTCGGCGCCTTAAAAGACAGCGCCCGCTCCCGGTTAAGAAACCAAAAAATCGGTTTTATTTTCCAGGGTTTCAATCTTATTCCCGATCTCAACTTATACGATAATGTCGATGTACCGCTGCGCTACCGCGGCTTTAATGCCAGAGAGCGCAAACAGCGTATCCACAGCCAACTCGAACGCGTCGGGCTGGCCTCAAGAATGAAACACTTACCTGCCCAGTTATCCGGCGGGCAACAGCAAAGGGTCGCCATCGCCCGGGCACTGGCCACAGATCCGCGTTTTTTACTGGCGGATGAACCCACGGGTAACCTGGACAGTGAAATGGCCCAGGGGGTCATGAGCTTGCTTGAAGAAATCAATCAGCAGGGCACCACCATTATCATGGTGACCCATGACACTGAGTTGGCACAGCGGGCCTCACGGTCAATACAGATAAAAGACGGCCGGGTCAGTGAAGTCCCTCCCCTGATGAAACGGGTCATCGCCTGATCTCACTTGAAAAAGCCGGGAACCGTACAAGGATAGAGTACAAGGAAATTTTATGTTTTTTTATTATTTGCGCCTGGCCAGGATCAGTATCTTGCGCCATTGGGGCTTGAGCCTGTTGATGGTCACCGCTATCGCCCTGGGCATAGGCGCGGCCATGACCACGGTAACCGTGAATTACCTGATGTCTGCTGACCCCATCCCGAGCAAAAGCCACGCCCTGCATACCATACAGCTGGATAACTGGGATGAAAGCAACCCCTTTAAGGAAGGACTGGAGCCGCCGCCGTTTTTAACCTACCGGGACGCAAAGAATCTGCTTTCGGCTAAAAAAGCCCAGCGCCAGACCATGCACACCGCCGCCAAAGCAGTAATAGAGCCTTTGGCGGAAGAAGACTTGCCCCTTTATGTCACTGTCAGGGCCAATACCGCAGATTTCTTTACCATGTTCGAGACCCCCTTTGTATATGGCGGCCCCTGGCAAAAGGAAGTCGATGATAATAATGACCTGGTGGTGGTGCTGAGCGAGAAAATCAATGAACGCCTTTTTGCCGGCGAAAACTCTGTCGGCAAGTCTATAAAAATTAACGGCGATCTGTATAAAGTGGTCGGCGTGCTTGCCAACTGGCAGCCTAAACCCAGGTTTTACCACGTAGATAAAGTCAAAGCCTTTGATGACAGCGAAGATATTTTCCTGCCTTTTACCGCCATCACCCGGAAAAAAATCAACTTTGACGATAACAGCTATTGCTGGGGCCCAACAACTGACAACTGGCAGGATTACCTTAATTCTGAATGTGCCTGGGTACACTTTTGGGTGGAGTTCAACAGCCCGGCAGAAAAACAGCAATACCGGGATTTTCTTAACGGCTATGTGGAAGAGCAAAGGTTATACGGCCGCTTTAAACGCCCCAATGACAACAGGATCAATACCCTGGAACAGTGGTTTAAAGCACGGGAAGTGATCAACAAAGACAATAATATGCTGATGGCGATGGCATTTTTATTCTTGGGAGTCTGCCTGCTCAATACCGTAGGACTGTTACTGGCCAAGTTCCTCGGCAAAAGCCCGGAAATCGGCCTGCGCCAGGCCCTTGGCGCCAGTAAAAGCACCCTGTTTTACCAATATATGGTGGAGTCTGCCTGTATCGGGGTAATGGGCGGCTTACTTGGCCTGCTCTTCACCTACCTCGGGCTTGCGGGAATTGAAGTGCTCTACGGCGAAAAAATGAAAGCCCTGGTCACCCTGGATGCTCAGCTGGTCATCTTCGCCATCTTGTTATCTGTTGCCGCCACCGTGATCGCCGGTTTATATCCCACCTGGCGTGCCTGCAATGTCGCCCCCGCCAATCAGTTAAAGAGCCAATAGCCATGTCCGATACTACCTTAGCCAACCCCGGGAAAAAGCCGGATGTGTCCGTAAAGATAAGGAGATTGCCATGTTAGAGCTTGGACTGATAGTAAGGGCGTTATTACGCCATAAAATGGCCGCCTTGATCATTGCCCTGCAAATCGCCCTGACGCTGACGGTACTGGTAAACGCCGTTTTTATGATCCAGGACCGCCAGGCAAGCATGGCGCGTGATACCGGGGTTAACGAAACCGATACCTTCTATCTCACCAGCCGGGTATTTGCCCCCGGTTATGATTATCAAAGTGAAATCCCCAAAGATCTGGATCTGCTACGCCATACCCCGGGTATTATCGATGCCGTTTATATCAATTCGGTGCCGCTATCTGGATACGGCGGCTACCAGCGGCTGCAATTACAGCCGGGTAAAGATCAGAGCAGCATTATTGCCGGCGACTATTTAAGTGACGATCATCTGTTAAACACCCTGGAACTTGAATTGATTGCCGGTGAAAACTTTCAGCCGGAAGATGTGCTTATCCAGGACAGCAACAGCGCACAATTGCCTGCCAAAATCATTGTCAGCCGGGCGATGGCAGCCCAGCTTTACCCGGATAACTGGCAACGGGCACTGGGCAGCACGGTTTATGTCGATGAAAATGTTCCGCTAAAAATTACCGGTATAGTGAAAACCTTACAGGGAGCCTGGCATTTCTGGGATCAGGTAGAAGCGACTATCATCACCCCGGTGATTTCATTGACGGATGCCGGCATCTATTTAATCCGCACCGAGCCCGGCCGCCGGGATGAGTTAATGCCCGAAGTTGAAGCCTTACTGGCCCATAGCAATAAAAACCGTATCATACGTTCGGTCACCACCTTGCAGGACACCCGCGATGAAAGTTACCGCGAGCATAACGCCACCAACAAAATCCTGCTGCTGGTGGTCGTGACCCTGGTATTGGTGACCGCTTTTGGCATCGTCGGCCTGGCGACCTTTGGTATCAACCGCCGCACCCGGCAAATCGGCACCCGCCGGGCACTGGGGGCCACCAAAGGGCAAATCATGCGCTACTTTATGGTGGAAAATTCCCTGATCACCCTGGCGGGCATCGCCTTAGGCGCTATCGGCGCTGTGGCGCTTAATATTTACCTGGTGGAAACCTTTGCCATGACCCCCGTTACCCCGGATCTGATTGTCTATGGCGCGATAGCTGTCTTTGTGCTCGGTCAGCTTGCGGTATTGTACCCGGCGCGAAAAGCCGCGCTGATTTCTCCGGCCACGGCAACCCGTATGGTATAAGGCTTGACCTGCAAGCCTGGTCACCGGCACAGCCCGGTTATCAGGCTGTCCATCCGTTTTCATCCGTTTTCATCCGTTTTCATCCGTTTTCATCCGTTTTCATCCGTTTTCATCCGTAAAACAATCGGCGCCTGCGCTGGTTTGTCAAAGAAATCATGTTATCCTGCTTAAAAAATAAAAAGAAAATTGATATTAAAATGAAGAAAAAACTGCTCTCCCTTGCCCTGCTACTGAGCCCGGCCCTGGCCTGTGCCCAATCCACGGTGATCAGCAATATTAACGGCTACACCTTAAAAGAAAACCGGCTAGTGAAATTTGCTGCCATCGAATTTCAAGACGATAAAATTACCCGCTTATACCAAAGCGGCGACAAACTCCCTGATCTCAAGCATAAGCAAAGCAAGCATATCGACGGGGAAGGAAAAACCCTGCTGCCGGGACTTATTGATGCCCACGGCCATGTATTAGGTTACGGCTTAAGCCTGCTGCGGGCCGATTTAACCAACAGCGCCTCAGAGCTTGAAGCCGCCAAACGGGTGTTTAACTACGCACAAAAAAATAAGGATTTAACCTGGCTTCAGGGGCGCGGCTGGAACCAGGTACAGTGGCCGGGCAAAAGTTTTCCCGGTGCCGCCAGCCTGGACAAGTATTTTCCCGATCAGCCCGTATGGCTGCGCCGTATAGACGGTCACGCCGGTTGGGCCAACAGTAAAGCCATGGAACTTGCCGGCATCACACAAGAGACGGTTTCTCCCCAGGGGGGAGAAATTATCCGCGACAGCCGGGGCAATGCCAGCGGTATTTTTATCGACAATGCCATGGCCCTGATTGAAAGCAAGATCCCGCCGCTGACCATCGCAGAGCAAAAAGCCATCCTGGTCAAAGGCATGAATGCCCTGGCCGCTGTCGGCCTGACCAGTGTCCATGATGCCGGCATCAGCGCGGCTAACCTTAAGGCCTACCAGGCATTAAGCCGGGAGCAAAAAATGCCGATCCGGGTTAATGCCATGTTAGATATCACGGATAAACAGTGGCGGGATGTGCTCAAGCAAGGTCCGCTGCGCAGTGAAGATGATTTTCTGAAAATGGACAGCGTAAAAGTGGTTGCCGACGGCGCCCTGGGTAGCCGCGGTGCGGCCCTGATTGAAGATTATTCCGACCACGCCGGTCACAAAGGCCTATTGTTATTTAGCGATAAAAAATTGCTTGAAGTGATGAAAACCGCCATGGATGCCGGCTTCCAGGTCAATACCCATGCCATAGGAGATAATGCCAACAAACTTGTTTTGGATAATTATCAGCAACTGCTCAATTCCAGCGACAAACGTGCCCTGCGCCACCGGGTAGAACATGCCCAGGTATTAAGGCTGGCGGATATTCCCCGTTTTAAGCAGCTGGGTGTTATCGCCTCAATGCAAGCTACCCATGCCACCAGTGATAAAAACATGGCCCAGGACAGATTGGGTGAGGACAGGATAGCCGGGGCTTATGCCTGGCAGAAGTTACTGCAAACAGGGGCGACACTGGCGGCAGGCTCAGACTTTCCGATAGAGTCCCCCAACCCTTTTTATGGCTTGCATGCCTCAATTACCCGCCAGGATCATCACAACCTGCCCCGGGGCGGCTGGTTTGCCGATGAGAAAATGACCCGGCTGCAGGCCTTTAAAAGCTTTAGTGTTGACGCCGCCTATGCCGGACACCAGGAGCAGCTGTTAGGCAGCCTGATACCGGGGAAAAAAGCCGACTTTATTTTAATTGATCGGGATATTTTTGCTGTCAGGGCAGAAGAGATTTGGCAGACCCAGGTACTCAGTACCTGGGTTGACGGTAAACAGGTTTATCAAAAATAGAGAAGCCTAATGGAGGCCAGGGACGGTTTCATTTTCCCTATAAGTAAATGAAACTGTCCCGAAATGAAAGAGCCGTCTTTTAACCTTCAAGCCGGTTGCCACCGGCCTTCTTCGCCATTAACATCGCATCCATAGCCTGCTCTGCCCAGGTTTGCGAACTCTTGGTTTCCTTGTTGACTTCCACCAGCCCCAAACTGATGCTATAAGCAAGATCGGTATTTTTATAACCGATAATAGCGCCGCTGACCGCTTTACGTAACTGCTCCGCCAACACCTTCGCCTGGGCGGCATCACTGCCGGTTAACAGCAGGGCAAAATCATCACCGCCATAACGGGCGCAGATATCGCCTGCTTTACTGTACTCGCGAATAAAACCGGATAAATGACGGATCACCTCATCGCCGGCGGAAAAGCCATGGTTATCATTGATTTTATTAAAATTATCAATAGATAACATCAATACCGTGCTCGGCTTCTGGCTCCGGGTCCAGCGTTTATATTCGGCCTGCAGGCAATGTTGCCAGTGATCCCGGTTCACCAGGGAGCTTAAGGCATCGGTTTGGCTCAGTACCGCCAGCTCGGCGTTGACCCGCTCAAGATCTTTTTTACTGACGGCATTATCGGTGACATCATAAATGATCAGGCACAAGTGGGTGACTTCTCCCGTTGCCGACAGCAAAGGAATAAAGGTCGAGTTTTGATACATATAATCGGCGGTGCCGGTTATCGGCCGGTAATTGAGAAATTTAAACAGGTAAGGTCTTTGTTCCCATATGGTAAACGCTTTATTTTTCAGTAAAAAAACCGACTCGGCTTTACGTTTGAACCAGTCCTCGGGAATTTCATCAAAAAGTTCAAACAGCGACTTGCCCTTCACTTCCCTGGGCAGCAGGCCACTGTGGTTTTCCATAAAACCGTTCCAGATCTGAATGTGATAATCGCGATCGAGCACCACCAGGCCAACATCTATGTTGTGCAGCATTTCCATCAGCCAGTGTAATTCATTTAACTGAGATGTTTCTAATGACATAATTATTCCAACAAATAAGAAATTTTATGGTTGAGGGTTTTCAGCGATTCTTCGGTAAAGAGTAATAACAGATCGCATTTAATTGGATAGTTTTCAATGCCATAACTTATTTCTATTGCTAATGTTCTTTTCCACTTCGCCGCATTCGTGGCAATCAGCTCAGAAATTTTCCTGTGCTGCCCCAGTACCACGGGGTGCCCCTGGCTAAACGGCATATCCAGCTGCTCCGACAGGCCGTTTAAACAGGCACCGATCAGGATATTGGCCATGTCCATCAACAGCTCCAGCTCAGTGCTTTCATCCAGGGTACACTGGTAATTCATCAGCGAGGCCACATCCTGGAAGCTGGAATCATTTAAAATCAGCAGGGCTTCCCCGGAAATACCGGCGCCGATGAACCCCTGACAAATACCTGAGGTGCTTTCATGGCTTTCCACCGCCGACAAGGCCATGCTGAGTTCACTGACCTCGATTAAATTGACATTCGGGATCGGCAGCATCACAAAAACATCAAGAATACGCGCCAGCAGATCACCGGCCCGCCCCATGGCGACATTGGCAATTTCCTGGTAGCAGTCACGTAATTCCGGATCTAGGCTGAGCTCCTGCTCAGGGGCGGCACTTGGCGGTTTGGCAACAGGCGGGCTTGCCTTTTCTACCGCTTTTGCCGGCTCGGCGATTACCGGCGGCAGGGTCACTTTACGGGGTTCTTTAGCTACGCTGGCAGCTTTGCCCGGGCTAGCGGCCTTTTCAGGGCTCACGGCTTTGTCGAGACTTGCCGCGTCGGCTTTTCCTTTGGTAAAGATGCCGTAAGCGCTTAATATTTCAGTTAGCTTTTCTTTGTTGACGGGTTTTTTAATAAAGTCCAGCGCCCCTAACCCGGTGACCCTCTGGTGGGCTTCCGGCTGGATATCACCGGAAATGACAATCACCAGGGTCGGTAAGTCTTCCTTTAAGATGGTTTCCAGTACCTGGTAGCCATCCATTACCGGCATATTCAAATCCAGTAACAGCACGTCTCCCTTACCGGCTTTAATGGCTTCTATCCCTTCTGCCCCATTTACTGCAAAGCTGATATCGACATCCCAGTCATCCGGCAGTGAGCGCGCAACTTGCTTGCGCGCCATATTTGAGTCATCACATATTAATAATGGCGTTGACATATCGAGATTGATTCCTAATTTAACGAAGAAACGAGCGAAAAACGCTGATTTTTATTGTTTAAAGACTCCTACCTAAACATAGATAAAATTACAAATGATTGCACTATTTTATGGCTATTTGCCATCGGCAACGTTAAGCTATTGGCTTTCTATCAATAATCAGCCTTTATTTTTTATGAAACTACTGACTTTATTAACATTAGTCACCTTGAACTGTGCCTGCATCTTAACGGCAAATGCCGAAAATTTACAGCAGGATCAACTGCCGCAAAGCAATAATTTAGTCAAAGCCGGTAATAAATTTGTCACTTTGCTCGGCACCCAGGTCGCCGTTGGCGAAGCCGCCCCGGATTTTAAGGTAGTCAATGAGCATTTCGCCCCGGTAAAACTCAGCGATTTTGTCAACAAAACCGTGCTGATCTCTGTAGTGCCCAGCTTAGACACCGGCGTCTGTTCGCTGCAAACCAAACGCTTTAATGAAGAAGTTGCCAACCTGCCGGAAAATGTCACCATATTGACCGTCAGCAACGACTTACCCTTTGCCCAGAAGCGCTTTTGCAAAAACGAAAATATCGATAAAGTGAAAGTCTTATCTGATGCGGTATGGCGCGAATTGGGCAGCAAGTACGGCTTATTAATCAAAGACATGGGCTTGTTGACCCGGGCGATATTTATTATCGACCAGCAAGGCATCATCGCCTACAAAGAGCTGGTGGCCAATATTTCCGAGCATCCGGATTACGAGACGGCGCTGAGCACCTTAAAAGCCCTGCATCCGCGAGAATTAACCGAGATATTGGCAACCGAAGCCCTGCCCGAAGAAGCTGCCGCTGAGCAGGCAGCAAAAGGTAAAAACGAGATTAAAAAGCAATAATCACTTAGGTGAAATAAGGCAAAATCGGCAGGTGCCGATTTTGCCGCTTTGTCCCACTAAATCCTGCTCACCGTTATTCACCCCTAACCCTGGCCGAATTTAAACCCGGACTCTAAGTATTCCAGCTCCTGCGCCGTCGACTCTCTGACCAATGCCTTATTTCTATGGGGGAAACGCCCGAATTGCCTGATGATCGCCAGATGCTCTTTTGCCCAATGAATGCTGTTTTCAATCACCTTCACATGAACCAATTGCGGATATTGCTCCAACATAGCGATAAAGATTTCAACACTGGTTTGCTGCTCCGTCAGCGACTCACTGTGCTGATACGGATGATAATAAAAAATCCGCTCGCTCAGGGATAATTGCCGATCTAAACCCGATTTTATGCCCGCTTTACACACTTGCAAAGCCAGC
The DNA here is from genome assembly GCF_947387555.1 of Thalassomonas sp. RHCl1. Taxonomy (GTDB): domain Bacteria; phylum Pseudomonadota; class Gammaproteobacteria; order Enterobacterales; family Alteromonadaceae; genus Thalassomonas. The sequence continues at coordinate 228,554 of NZ_CANDNZ010000009.1, read as the reverse complement.
TCATCACTGGCAAATGCCCGGGCGGTGCCGCGAAACATGTTGCGCGGTAGCTGATCCAACAAGATCACCAGCGCCAGACTGCCCCTAGCTTCTTGTTGCCAATGGCTCAATTGCCCGGCAAGGGCTTGTTGATATAAGTCGAAAAACTTCATTTTAACTTCATTATCCAGCGCTTCACTGCCCTGGTACCAAAATGCCTGATGTTGTTCATCGCAAAGCTCATTGGTTATCTCACCAAACCAAAAATCGAGTACTTCATCAACGTCTTGTTGTTTTACCACCTTAGCCTCCTCAAATAAGTTTCCTTAATACCGTTTTTATTTTCATTTTACACAAATTAATTTTACGTATAAATTCAAAAAGTTAAACCAAGACAAAATAAAAACTGAAGTTTTTTTTCAAATATTTTCTTGAAAAATAACCAGACGATCCCATCTAGTTATTGTAGTCGCCGTAAAGGGACTCATTAGCCGCCTGTTCCGAGTGAAAGGCACTTTTATCCAAAAGCCGTAAGTCGCTTTAGCCGGTAATTTCGCAACCTGAGTTGGAAATCACCCGCTAGTTAACCGCGCACCGATCTGCTTATTGGACACTAACATATTGCTAACTTATTAATAGGATATGAATTATGCGTACAGCACAAGATTTCAGCCCACTTTATCGTTCATTCATCGGTTTCGATCACTTAGCCAATTTAATCGACAAAGCAGCCAAAACCGAAAAGCAACCCAGTTATCCCCCGTATAACATTGAATCTCTGACGGATGATCAATACCGTATTACCATGGCGGTTGCCGGTTTCGCCGAAGATGAACTTGATATAGAGTCCAAACAAAACACCTTAGTTGTCAGCGGCACCAAAAGCGCAACGACTAATAAAAGTCATGCCGCAGAGAAAACTAAGGCAGAGCGCAAGTTTTTGCATCAGGGAATTGCCGACCGTAACTTTGAGCGTAAATTCCAGCTCGGCGACCATGTCAAAGTTGTCGGCGCCTTTATCGAACACGGCTTATTACATATAGATTTAGAAAGAGAAATTCCCGAGGCGTTAAAGCCAAGAAAAATTGCCATTAACGGCAAAAGTATCTTAAATGCCAAAGCCGATAAGCTTGCTTAAGGCTAACACCCGGTTTCCCAACTAAGTTTTCCTTTCTATAGTTTTATGGTTTTATTTTGCCCGGCAATCGCCGGGCTTTTTTATAGCCATGGCTAAAAACCTCATCGCTTATATTCCCGGGCGAAAAATGCTCTGCTCACCAGGCCTTGACGTATAAATTTGCTCCTTAAACAATAGCCAGCCAGGCCAGGGTGAGTAAGCAACTGATCACCAGCCACAAGCGCCAATTGCTCCATATACCAAACACCCCGGTTTTTATCAGGACAATATCCCGTCTCAAGCGCCATTTTAACCGCTGGAAACTCAGCTTTTCATTGAGCAAAGATTCCACCGATGACAAGCAGCTGCCCCAGGTTCCCCTGCCGCCGCTATAACTGCCGGCCATTTCAGGGCTAAGATTATACTGGTGCGCAGCAACCTGCTCCCTGAGCTGCTGCATATAGGTGTCGATATCCGCTGCATCAATAGCATGGCATACCGATTGAAAAGCATTTATTGCCATCACGGACTCGCTGACATCATATTGGCCGTGACGTATTTCCCAGGTAATTTTTTCTTTGCATAACAAGTCAATAAGTTGCTTTAGTTGCGCTACCGACAAGGTACAGGTTTCAGTATTCATGACTGACGGCTTTCATCGCTATCTTTTTCATTTTTTCCCGGCAGGCGTGCCTGGAGCAACGTAAATAGCGCATTTGCATACCGGCATCCGTCAACCGGTAACCGGCAAAAAAAGCGCCGGTTACATGATAGAGCCGCTCTTTTTGCCATTGTGGATTTAACACATAGAGGGTCTGGCGTCCCTCAGCATTAAAGTCACCGCTAATCAAAAATTTTTCTCCGGTATCCAACTGCTGATAGAGAAAAATCGCCGGTTTAATACAATGCTTGTTTTCCTGATCACAAAAAGAAACGGCAGTAGCGTCATAACGGAAAAGATCAGGAAATAACTGTTTATTCAACGACTGATAGATTTCATCTTCCACCTGGGCAAGAAAAGTCACCTGCCGGTTAAAACAGTCATGGCCCTGAAAGCAGCTAAGCTCCTTGGGGGATAAAGCAAGACAATAACCGCTTATCAAAAAAAAGAGTAAAAATAGGACTTTCATCTTGTAGTGACCAGGTACTCTATGCTGTTTTTATTTTAGCAAATAAATCGCAATGCTTTTCCCCCCCTTAAAAACAAGAGAAAATTCAACCCCTTAACTAAAAGAGCAATAAAAACATCAAAATTTTTTTCATTTTCTTCTTGAAAAAGGTGCTATCGGTCCCATCTAGTTAAATGTAGTCGCCGTAAAGGGACTCAATTAACCGCCTGTTCCGAGTGAAAGGCACCTTTATCCAAAAGCCGTAAGTCGCTTTAGCCGGTAATTTCGCAACCTGAGTTGGCAATAACCCGCTAGTTGACTGCGACCCCATCTGCTTATTGGAAACTAACATATTGCTAACTTATTAATAGGATATGAATTATGCGTACACCACAAGATTTCAGCCCACTTTACCGTTCATTCATTGGTTTCGATCACTTAGCCAGTTTAATCGACAAAGCTTCCAGAACCGAAAAACAATCCGGTTATCCTCCATATAATGTTGAATTACTCGCTGACGACCAATACCGTATCACCATGGCCGTTGCCGGTTTCGCCGAAGAAGAGCTGGATATCGAATCCCGGCAAAACACTTTAATCGTCACCGGAACCAAAGGGGCAAGCAAAACCGAGCAGGCTGAGCGTAAATTCCTGTACCAGGGTATCGCCGACCGTAACTTTGAACGAAAATTCCAGCTTGGTGACCATGTAAAAGTCATCGGCGCCTTTATCGAAAACGGTTTATTACATATAGATTTGGAAAGAGAAATTCCTGAGGCATTAAAGCCGAGAAAGATTGCCATTAACGGCAAGAGTTTATTAACGGCCAAAGCCGAAAAACTCTCAGAGGAATAAAATCCGGTTTCCCAACTTAGTTTTCCTTACTATATTTTTTTATGATTTTATTTTGCCCGGCTTATGCCGGGCTTTTTATATTCAGGATGAATGGTATGCTGTGATGACATGGATGTCATAGAACAGCAATATTCAGGATGAATGGTATGCTGTGGTGACATGGATGTCATAGAACAGCAATATTCAGGATGAATGGTATGCTGTGATGACATGGATGTCATAGAACAGCAATATCCAGCCCATAAACAAAAAAATCCGGCACCTTCAGCAGGTCCCGGATTCTCCATAGCAAATATTAAGGGAAACTCTTTTCCCTACATTCATTATCTGCCGTAGTAGTTACAAGCACCTAAAGTGGTATAGGCAGTTGAACTGGCTTTGTACCAGCCGGAACCCGGGCTGTATTGGGCACAAATTCTATAACCATTAACTTTACTGGCATAGACATACCAGTAGGCCGGTGCGGCATCTGCAGTGGCCGCGCCAATAGTACCGCCAGCTAACATCATGGCTGCTGTCATTAGAGAAGCTTTAACTAATTTCATCTTTATTGTCCTTATATAAGCGTTTTAATCAATTGGTGGGAGAAATACAAAACAGCACAAGTGCCTCATCCGTATTGCACCGTGCGCTATGGTATTTATTTCCCTCCAAATGTAAACAGGTTGTTTACATTTGTAATAAAAACTTGATTTAAATCAAATTAAATAAAGACAAGCCGAAATGACTTACAAAAAAGATAACATTGCCGATAGCATAGCAACTAACCAGCACCGATTAACCGCCCCTGATAAAGTCGGCAATCACAGGATGTATCTGCTCGCTGTGACTCACCGGCGCCATATGCCCGGCGATAAAAGCCTGCTCGCTCACCTGAGGCAAGGCCCCGGAGATAATCTGGCTCAGGTGCCGGCTCAGCTGAGGACTCTCGCTGCCGTGCATTAACAGCGACCGGCAGGTAATGGCGGACAAATCCGTCAGGCTATAAGATTCACTGATCAGCCCCTGAAAGTCCAGGTTCACCTTCGCGATATCCGCGGCCATCAGGTCCTGCATTTTTTTCGGCAAAGACTTAAAAAAGCCGGGCTTATTCCAGAAATTGGTAAAGATTTCCGCCGCCAGATAAGTGTCCTCGATAAACACCTGAGTTTTAAAATCATCCGCCTGTTGGCGAGGCGCACTGCCCTTGGGCAACAGATGAAAGGCAACAGGTTCGAAAAGCGCCAGGGATAACAATTTCTCCGGCGCTTCAACCGCCAGTTTCAGGGCAATGGCGCCACCACAGGAATGACCCACCAGATGATAGGGCGCTTCACCTATTGTTTCCTGCAGCACCTGCCTGATACGGCCGGTTTCAACATTAAAGTCATAGTTATCGCCGTCATGGACTTTTTCCGCCTTACCATAACCTAAAATATCAAAATTAATCACGGTAAAGTCGGATTTAAGTAGATTGACCAAATATTGCCACTGGCGGGCGCTGCTTAAAGAACTGTGCAATAACACCACCGCCGGTCCCTGCCCGCTGACATAAACACCTTTGCTTGAATTCAACACTGTCATTTACTTCTGCTTACCGGTTAAAAAGGCGGTTATTATCGAAGTTTGCCGTTAAATGTCAAAAGTTAACGGTAAAAATCCCCCATTAAAAACAAATGAAACTTTCCCTTTTTATCAAGCAGCTTTTACTGGCCAACAATATATGGTAAAAATCTCCTAACGGATCAGGTGTTTTATCACCATAAAATTCATTCTAATAATAAGGGATCAGATGGACATTAATTTAACGGGTAAACGCGCCCTGGTATGTGGCAGCAGTCAGGGCATAGGCAAAGCCTGTGCAATTGAATTAGCCAATTTAGGGGCAAGCATTACCTTGTTTTCCCGGGATCAACAGGCGCTGGAACAAGTCTCGGCAGAGCTTAACCGTGAACAAGGGCAAGTACATCATGTACTGGTGGCCGACTTTTCCAAGCCGGAACAAGTTTCCCAGGCGATCCGGGGACATATTGAACAAAGCGGCGCTTTTGAGATCTTAATCAACAATACCGGCGGCCCGGCCCCGGGTCCGGCCTCAAATGCAGACAGCGATGCCTTCCTGGCAGCCTTTAACCTGCACCTGATCAGCAACCATCAGCTGGTACAGGCACTCATGCCGGGCATGAAAGAAAAAGGTTACGGCCGCATCATCAATGTCATCTCGACCTCAGTTAAACAGCCGATACCTGGCCTTGGGGTATCAAACACCATACGGGGCGCAGTCGCCAGCTGGTCTAAAACCCTGGCCAATGAACTGGGTCCCTTTGGCATTACCGTAAACAATGTTTTACCGGGAGCCACGGCAACGGCGCGCCTTGATGCCATCATTGCCGGCAAGGCCAAAAAGCAGGATATTTCACTGGAGCAGGCAACAGAAAACGAGAAAAACCAAATCCCGTTGCGCCGCTTTGCCCGTCCGGAAGAATTTGCCGCCGCAGCCGCCTTTTTGGCCTCCCCTGCCGCCGCATACATCACAGGCATTAACCTGCCGGTAGACGGCGGCCGTACTGCATGCTTGTAACCCTATGCCCTTAGCCAATAAAGCCGCAGCCAGCGGGTTGTGCCTGGGGTTAGCCTTAGCCCAGGCGCCGGCCCTTGCAACAACGGCGCTCGATGCCTGTTTGCTGGCGGCATTAAAGTCAGCCGATGCCGACACCACGGCGCAGCAGATACGCACAGCCTGTTTAACTGACAAGGCAGCACCTAAACCAGAACTTAGCGCCGAAATCACGGCTAAACCAAGCAAAGACTCACAAGAGGCGGAACTGGCACAAATCAGCCGTACTGATCCAGTCACGACTAACGGTATAATTTCCAGCCGCCTGATTGCCGAAAGAACCACCGCCTTCGATCCTTTTGTGATCACCCCCCATAAGATGAATTACCTGTTACCCGCCAGTATTACAGACAATGTCAATACCGAAGTTTATCGGGGAGTGGATGCCTGGTCAGAAAATTTAACCAATACCGAGGCGAAATTTCAGTTGAGCATTAAGGTGCCCCTGAACCGGGAGGACCTGTTTATCCAGCATGACGGGCTGTTCTTCGGCTTCACCCTGCAGTCCTGGTGGCAGGTGTATTCCGATAACATTTCCAAGCCTTTTCGGGAAACCAATTACCAGCCGGAAGTTTTTTACCTGGCGCCGCTTAACTGGCACCCGGCAGGCGGCAATACCGGTTTTGCCCTGGGACTGGAACACCAGTCAAACGGCAGGTCCCAGCTGTTATCCCGCAGCTGGAACCGGCTTTATCTGAACTTCCTTTATGAAAAAGACAATTTCGCCCTGTCGTTTCGCCCCTGGTGGCGTCTGCCGGAAAGCGAAAAACAAAATCCGTTTGACTCAGACGGCGATGACAACCCGGATATAAACGATTATATGGGGCACTTTGAACTGGCGCTGGTATACAAATGGTCGGACTATGAATGGACAAGTAAAGTCAGGGAAAACTTTGCCCGTCACCATGGTGCGCTGGAATTGGGCTTTACCTTCCCCCTTTGGGGAAAACTGCGCGGTTACGCCCAGTACTCCCTCGGCTATGGCGAAAGCCTGATTGACTATAACCATTCCCAGCAAAGGTTCGGTTTGGGTATAGCGTTAACGGACGTACTCTAGCTTTAAAGATAAAGCCGGTAAAACACCGGCTTAAACCAGATAAATCCATTTAAAATTCCAGCTGGAATAACAGCTCAGCCAAGTCCGGCTGCCACTGAAACTCTTTTAATTTAATGCGGCTGCCCAGCACCACCACCTGTTCCTCCTGCAACAGCTGCTTTTGCCGGATAAAATGCTCGCTACCTTCAGGAAAAGAAATTTTCCCGGCAGAATTAATCACCCTGAACCAGGGCACAGGCTGGTTTTTCCAGCCAGCTTCCGGCACTTTTCCCAGGGCTTTACCCACCAGGCGCGCCCTGCCCGGCAACCCCGCCAAATCGGCAATCTGGCCATAACAGGCGACCTTACCCGGCGGGATCAATTGCACCGTTTGCCAGATGCGGGCATAGTGGGGATTTATCGTCATTTCAAAGCCCTTACTTGAGAAAACGCTACCAGGGTAATACCTGGCCGTTGGAATGTTTAAATACGCCGGACTCTGCCAGGGTTAAGCCGTCAATAAGTGCCACTAAGCGGCTGGCGGATTCATTAGCGCTGATATCACCGCCATGATTGACCATCTCGGTTTGCACATAACCCGGGTGATAAATACCAACCGCAATATTATTGCCCGCCAAATCTTTCGCCAAAGACATGGCTGCAGCATTTAACGCCGCCTTGGACATACGATAGCCGTAGCGTCCCCCCGAGCCGTTATCAGCGATGGAGCCCATACGTGAGGTGATCATGGCAATTTTACTGCCGGAAGACAAATTGGCCAGCAAGGCATCGGCAACCCTGAGCGGCGCCAGGGCGTTAACTTCAAATTGCTCGCGTATCGTGGTGCAGTTAAGCTCACCTAAAGACTCATCCCGTAATATACCGGCATTACAAAGTAAGATATCGATATTCACGTCTTTAAGGGCAGCCACCATCTTGTCCAGTCCCTGATCCGTGGCAACATCAACACCTGTAATCACCTGCACCTGCAGCGCATCAAGCTCAGCCGAACTGTTTCGGCATAGGGCGTATACCTGTGCCCCCTGCTTTTGGTATAAGGTCGCAAAAGCCAGCCCTATGCCGCGATTGGCACCGGTAATAACAACAGTTTTGTTCATAAGAGTTCCCTTTAAAAAGCCGATTGAATAGTATTACTTTGGGGTGAGAGGCAGATAACTCAACAACCAATAACAATAAATTTATTATCTAAAAAAAATAGCAAGATCAGGCGCAGCGAACGATACCTGAATAAAAACGTTGCTTTATCCGCCCCCGGCTAACGTTAGTGCCGATGACAGCCAGCCATTGGCATAACCGTTACCTCTACGGCTGGAGAGAGTCCCAACCTCATGAAAGCAAACCGGGGCTGTGAATAAAGCCCCAAAAACACCCCAAGGAAAATGCTCAGGCCGTTGCCCCCTTAGCCGCCATCGCAAGAAATTGATAAATTTTATCGTTCAGTTGCGGCGATTTAAGAATTTTTCTGTGCCCCAATCCCCGGGTTTCAAAAAACTCGGCATTTTCAAACGCCGGCAACAAACGCCGGGATTCGCTGATAGGCACTTCCCTGTCATCGAGATCATGCACGATCAATGTCGGCGTAGGGTTACCGACATTTTGTTTGCTGGCATCTAATTCCGCAGGATGTACCCCCACCAGCTCGGAGGCAAAATCAATAAACTTATTGGTTGCCCTGCGGTTTAAGCCAACAATTTTAGAAAAACGCCTGAGCACATTCTCAATCGAAGAAGGGCCCGAGACCAGCACCAGCTTATCAGTTTCCAGCCCCCGGGATAAAGCTAAGCTTGCCGCGCCCGCCCCCATGGAGTGGCCGATAACGGCATCAAACTTCCCCAGTTTTTCCTGAGCAAGCAACAGGGTTTGCACAAAAACCTCGGCATTGGCCATATCCCCCTGCGATTTACCATGTGCCGGCATATCAAGTGCCGTGACCCGGTAACCCAGCTCAAGCAGCCGGGGCACTAAACCATACATTTGTGTCGCCCGGCTCTCCCAGCCATGGATCAGCAACAAATTTTTCCCCGGACCCGAAGCGGGGTCTGTCACACCATCCCCCTGCCAGTAAATGGCACTGATGTTTTCATTGAGATTAAAACGCTCTCCCCGGTTTTCGGCTTTGAGCTCCCAGGCTTTCGGCTCGCTGCGGCGCGGACGCATAAACACAGCCAAAGTCTTTTTAGCGGTTCTCGACGGGGCAATAAAACTCATCAGCTGGTTTTTAATGCGGTAACTCATCAGGGCAAAATTCATGGGATTTTCCTCTTTATCTATTGCTTGTTTGTCTCAGTTTCAGCTTTAGTGCCAAAAACAAACCTGACGACAGGTAGGTTAAACGAGCAAAATTTTTTCAGATACTGCTAACGGCTAATTTTCAGGCGACAGTGGTACTAGCTTAACCTCCAAGCCAGTGCCAGCGGGCCATTAGTCGTTAATATTTAAATAGCTTTCAATCACTTTAATACAGGCATCAAAAGACATCGCCTGCTCTTCGACCCGGCTTATCAGCACAGCCCCCTGCAGGCTGGAGAGCACCCAGCAGGCAAGCGCTCTGGCATCTTGCCCGTGGCCGGTAAAGACTCCCTGTTTTAATCCGGCTTCGATGATCTCGGTCACGCCTTTTTGCTGGACGCTGATCACCCGCCTGACACTTTGCTGTACTTGCTCAGACTGGCTCTCCCATTCGGCGGCAAAGGCGCCTCCCGGACAAATTTTATGCCCCGGGCCGATATAACGGACATAGATGGAGAAAAAATACCTGAGCTGACGGCTGGGGGACTTTTCCCTGCCGCGGGCAAAGCTGGCTTTAAGGTCCTCACAAGCCCTGTCCATCAGGGCTACGGATAAATCATCTTTACTTTCAAAATGATAATACATGCTGCCTTTTTTAATGCCGACGCGGTTAGCCAGCTCCTGGAAGCTGACGCCGCTGATAGACAGGCGCTGCACCATGTCCATGGCAACATCGAGTATTTCACTTCGGGTATCTTTTGCGATTTTCATATACCTACCTTACGTCAGGTTAGTTGTTTTTTCAAGCGAATGAATTCAATTGCCAACAAAATGGCTCAGGGTAGAATCCGTCAACAGATGAGGTCATCAGCCTGCATAATGCATTTTTCCTAGTTGATAACGGTGGTTAAAACGTTTTAAACCGGCCTCATTAAATCGGATCACCCGGCTGTCGGGATCCCTGGCTGCCCAGCCCTTATCAAGCACGTCCGCTAAAATCCACTGACCGAGTGAACCCGCCAGATGAAAGCGCCGCTCACTCCAGTCCAGACAAGACTTACAAAGCGGACGCTTTTTGCTTGTTAAGGTCTCAAGCTCCAATCCCAAGCCACGAAAAAATTCCTGCCCCAGCGCCGTGAGCGTCAGCTGTGGCTCGCTGGTATCCCTGATATAACCCCGGCAAAGCAAACTGTCATACAGAGCGACGCTCATCTCCCCCGCCAGATGGTCATAACATATCCGGGCCAATCGTAAATCAGGATCGGCGGGGCCGGTTTTCACCCGGGAAGGGGCCGTTTTCGCCGAAATATTTAACAAGGTTTCCAATAATTGGGCGATATCCGCCCCGCTGAGCTGAAAATACTTATGCCGCCCCTGCTTGCGCACCACCAGCAATTGAGCCGCGACCAGTTTGGCCAGATGGCTACTGGCGGTTTGTGCCGTGATATCCCCTTCCAGGGCCAACTCCGTTGCGGTAAGGGCTTTTCCCGCCATTAAGGCAATCAGCATTTTTGCCCGGGCAGGCTCGGCTATCATTGCCGAAAGTGTGGCGATATCGGGTTCTTGCATAGCGCTAGACTCCATTTCTCATCATTTTAAAATTTCCCCCAGCTTGCCATAAAAAAGACTCAAACAGTTCGACCTGCATCGAAGCATAACATTTTCAAAGCGATAACATGCGCTAAAACCCGATTTACACCAAGATGAAAAACGAAAGAGGTAAAGCCAATGACCATCACCTGTTTTATCGAATACAAACTCGATGCCGCAAAAATCGACGAGTTTCACCAATACGCCAAGAACTGGGGAGAAATCATCCCCGCCTGCCAGGGAGAACTGCTCGGTTACTTTTTGCCCCACGAAGGCAGCAATAATATCGCCTACGGCTTGATCAACTTTGCTTCGCTGGCGGCATACGAGCAATACCGCCGCAGGTTAAAACTAGACAGTGGCGGCAAAGAGAACTTTGCCTTTGCCCGCCAAAGCCGGTTTATCCTGGAAGAGAAACGCAGCTTTTTAACCCCGGTGGCGGAAACCTTATTCAGGCAGGCGTTAACGGATAAGCAGGAGCAGGATTAACATGATAGCGGTTATCTTTGAAGTCTGTCTTCACAGCAGCACAAAAGAGGATTATTTTACCCTGGCCGGCAAATTAAAAGCCCACCTGGAAAAAGTCAACGGCTTTATCTCGGTAGAGCGCTTTCAAAGTTTACAGGACCCGGATAAATACCTGTCGCTCTCGTTCTGGCAAGACGAACAGGCCGTCAAAGCCTGGCGCAACACCCTGGCACACAGACAGGCGCAAAAAACCGGACGCAGCGGTATTTTTAGCAGCTACCGTATCCGGGTGGCCTCGGTGCTGCGCGATTACGATATGGATAACGGGGCTCAATCGCCAGAAGACAGCCACTTAATACACCATAGCTGACCCCCTGATAATCCCTTTCCCCAAAATAACAGGAAGCGCAACAACAGACCCTTCCTGTTTCCCCGCCGGACATTCCCAGCCAAGAGCTGTGCTCTCGATAAAAAATATTAGCAATATTGAACATTTACAGGTAATTTATTGGTTAAAATTAAATCAGCATAAGCGGCCAGCTTACCGTTTAAAAAACGCTAGCTACATCGCATCACAAATAATAACAATGAATGGAACTTATCATGCTCAACCGTTTAAACATTAAACTGCTCTTGCCGCCGGCCCTGGTGGGCATAATTTTTATTCTCGCCTTAAGTGTTTTTGCACAGGAGTTAAGCCACCTGGCCCTGATAGCGACACTTATTATCATGCTTGGCCTGCAGCTGTTAAGTGCTTACCTTTACTCGCAGCAGTTTCTCTCCAAACGTTTAACCCGGCTGAAAAGTTACCTGGAGTTAGTGATCAGCGCCGATCAGGCGCCGGAAAAACCCATCACCGACAGGGTCCCGGATGACCTGGGAGATATCATCAACGGTTTAAGCGCCTTTATTGCCGAGCTGGCAGAAATGATTGCCGATATTCGCCGCGAATCCGATGCCCTGCGCCAGGGGTCAACCCGGCTGGCGGATCAAATGGGCGAGTCTGTCGGCGCCGTTGACGAGTCTGCCAGGGAGATAGATCAAATGGCGCAATCCATCGAACAGGTGGCCGCCACCTCAACGGTATTATCGGAAAGCGCCGCCAAAGTCAGCCATACCAGCAGCGAAGTGATGTCGATATTAGCCCGGGGCAGTTCATCGTCGAGCACCAGCCAGCAAAGCATGTCGGCGGTTGCCGAAGAAGTTAATGCCATGGCGCAGGAGCTGGCCTTGTTGCAGGAAGAATGCTCACGCATAGGCACGGTACTGGATGTTATCCGCGGCATTGCCGAGCAGACCAATTTGCTGGCGTTAAATGCCGCTATTGAAGCCGCCCGCGCAGGTGAACAGGGCCGGGGCTTTGCCGTGGTAGCCGATGAAGTCAGGGCCCTGGCCCACAGGACCCAGGAGTCTACGGTAGAAATTCAAGCCATGGTCGAAGGACTGCAGAGCAAATCCACCAATGCCGTCAATGCCATCGCCAAAGGCCAGGCACTTACCCGCGAGAGCCTGGAGCATTCATCCGATGTGGTCGAGGCCCTGGAGCAAATCGGCAATGTCTTTACCGAGGTAGATAACCTGACCTCACAAATTGCCAGCGGCACCGAAGAGCAGCAACAGTCTACCGCTTCGGTCAATGAGAATATGTCGACCGTGGTGCACTTAAGCCGGGCAATCACCACAGGACTAAGCTCGGTTGCCAAGCACGCCACCGAGCAGCAACAAACCTCGCAAGTGGTGGATACCACCTTAAACCGTATTTGCGTTTAAAAAGCCGATAGCGGCGCCTCAGGCGAGAATCCCCGGGGCGCGATTAACTGCCCGATTGCTTATTGCGCTGCTGTGCCAGTAATTGCAACTGTTTGGATTGTTCGTGTAGGCTGGTGCGCACCAGCACTTCCCTGTCTTCATCCCGGATATAATGAAAAATCACTTTATAGTGATTCATTTCCTGATGTCGTTCGACATCGATAATTTCCCCCAAACAAAACACCGCACAATGATCTTGCAAGAAAAACATTTTCATTTCCAACATCTGGTGAAGCGCAAACAGCTCCTTCGCGGCAAAAATAATACCGCCGCCGCCGAACTTAACCCCCTGGTAACGGTATTGCTCATCGTCCTGCTGGCTGAGGATATAACCCACCAATAAATCGATTTTTTGCGCCTGGTGGTTTAAAAACTCCACCAAATGGCTGGCCACGCCGCTTAACCCCTGAAGCGGTCTTAACGCCGACTGGTCCACGCTGGAAATATCGCTGGAAATTTTAAAGGGTAAGGGGATCCTTTCCATAAACGCGTTATAATCCGGCACCTGATCGGCATCCAGGGGAATAAGGTTTACGGTAAATTCGTTTTCTATCGAGAAAAATTCATTAAACTGTTGTAGCTTCGAATCACGCTCGGATGCTGACTCTGCTCCTGACATAGCGGCTTACCTGAGATAACTTTACCTTTGATTATAAAGATAAAAACAGACAAGGTCTAATAACATCACAGCCTTTGCCGATATCACAAACGCAAAACAGCGCCGGGCAAAACGGTTCGTTTTCTCCGGCGCTTTATTTTCAAACCAGAAGGGTTAACGGCTTAGCGGCATTTCCATACAGCTGGCATAATAACTGACCGTACCCGGCCAGTCAGCGAAAACTCCGATAACCCCCACCTGCTGCGCCAGCACATCCAACAGTTCCAGCTGCTGGCCGTCATTGTTGATCACCTCATTAATGGTTTGATAATACCAGCCGCCGCCATCACCCAGCGGTCCGGAGCGCTCTAAGGTCCAGGTGATAATATCCAGCCCGGCCGCTTTCGCCTGTGTCGCATATGCTGACGGTACTATGTTGTTTTCATCGTCTAACGTTACCAGCATCCATAAAGGCGGTGCGATAATTTTCACCCCGTCTGCGGCCAGCTCGGCCATGCTCGGCGACCAGGTATCGCTATTGCTGATATCAAAACTTTCCTCGTCATAACGCCCGTCCAGGTACACCGCCTGCCCGGCAAATTCACTTTCATTGGCAATCCAGTACTGAACATCGGCCAGGTTAAAGGACTGGGGATAAACATCGCCGGGGGCTACCCCCGCCGCTTTATATTCATCAAGCATTTTCTGGGCATAATCCTGCTGGCTGAAGCCGTTAAACGGCATAGTCACACTCGGTGATTTTAGCTCCGGGGTCATTTTAACCCCGAGCGCTTTAAAAAGTTCGATACTCTCGGCATGAGTCATCAGCGTGCCTTGGCCGGCATATAAGTCGGTGCGCCAGCTTGGCGTGGCATCCATATATTCTTCGACTGTGGTGCCCATAGGGTTGGCGGCATCCATTTTCCCCTGAAGCTGCTTAAACTGGGCCAGGGTGATATCACTGGTACAACATTTTGCCTGGGCCGGGACATTGTTTTCGACATCGGCACCGATAAAGGGGGTAGTACAGGAAGCGGCTATTTCAGGCATGGCCAGGATATTGGTGGTGGTGTGTAAATCACATTGTGAATGGCGGCACACCAGCTCCCGATCTTGGGTAAAGGTGACATCACATTCTATAATGCCGGCGCCCATTCTCGCCGCCGCGGTATAGGACTCTTTAGTGTGCTCCGGGTATTGCATGGCGGCACCACGGTGGCCGATAGAAAAATCGGTACGATAAAACGGCCCGTCACTGCATTGCTGCAGTTTAGTTTTCAGCTCTCCCGATGGCAGGGTATCCACCAGGAAAAATGGCCGGCTGCCCAGTTGAATATTTGACTCATCTGCCGAAGGCACAAGCACGGGCACTTCAACCCGCTCCACCAGGGTGACGGTATTTTCGACAATCACGGGCTTGTCTACTTCAACAACTTTTACTTCTTCATCCTTACAGGCGGACAGGGCCAAAGCCAGAGAAATAACGGAGACATTAACGGCAAAACTCTTCATCTAATGATTAACCTAAACTGTTAAATAAAAAGCTAATATTAAACTGGTCAGATGACAGTTAAAGGCGTTATTGATGAAGTTTTTGCGGCAGATTTATGAAAAAAGGCTACGATTTTTTCTTACAAAATAAATTACTTAGCACCATGTCGCCTTAGCAAGGTATCCAAATGATTGGCAAATGCCTGGCGGTCGCTTTGGCTCAACGGCGGCGGTCCCTGGGTTTGTTCACCGCTGGCACGCATGGTATCCATAAAGTCACGCATATTAAGCTTTTGCCTAATGTTTGCTTCGCTGAAAAGCTCACCGCGGGGACTTAACGCCAACGCCTGTTTTTCTATGACTTCGGCCGCCAGCGGAATATCTGAAGTGATCACCAGATCCCCCGCAGAGACTTGTTTGACTATTTCATCATCGGCGACATCAAAACCGGCAGTGACCCGTAAAAAATTGATCACCTTAGAGGGCGGCGTGCGCATAAAATGGTTGGCCACCAAAGTCAGTTGCGTTTGCGTGCGCTCAGCGGCTTTAAACAGGATTTCTTTAATGACCACAGGGCAGGCATCGGCATCAACCCATATTTTCATTTGCATCTCCTTATCAAGATCTTCAGGTACAAAAAAAGGCAAGATATAAAATCTTACCTTTTCATTCATATATTGCTAGTTCTCTAACAATATGTGATGCGCTTAGCTGTTTATCACCAAGCGAATCGTGCCGTTAACATTAAAGGGCAACGATGTTTTCTGCTTGAGGGCCTTTTTGACCTTCAGTTACAGTGAACTCAACTTTTTGACCTTCGGCCAAAGTTCTGAAACCTTCACCAACGATAGCGTTGAAGTGAGCGAAAACGTCAGGACCGTTTTCTTGCTCGATGAAACCGAAACCTTTAGCTTCGTTGAACCATTTAACTGTACCAGTAGTAGTAGACATAATAGTATCCTATTTATTCAGAGTAATTTTTGGCTTATAGTAAGCCGGATGTGCCTAGAAGTGTTGCTATTACTTATCAAAAACAGGACGAAGTACTAATCAGTCAACGAAATGGTGTGCATAAATATAAAACGAACTTTCAAGCGAGAGGAATTGTATACTAGTTGGAGTTTATGTCAATTATTAAAGCAAATAAGCTGAAGCTCATTTTCGGCTTATTTGCCCACAAATACAGTCGCCATGCATGCTTCCCACATGGACAACAAGGTGCTAAGCGGTTTCTGTCATTAACACCTTGTCCTTGTGTGCGGATCCGGGGCCATCGGCAGAAAGCTGATACTCTTTGACAAAAGCTGAAAAATGCTCGCGAAGATCTTTGGCGCGAACAAATTCACAATAGCGGACCGGGAATTCCTGATCTAACTCCTTTAACAAGGTGGTCTTAATCGGGGCATAGCGCCAATGGGCATAAAATACCGGTTTGGGGTTATCGGCATGTAAATTATAGGAGAGTTCAAATGCCCCGCTTTCACTCATGGAGGTGCGGATAAAAAGCAGAGCATCCGCCTCGTCTAGCAGGGCCAGACGATAATTTCGAAAAGCCTTAGGGGTAAAAATTAACCCTGTGGTGGTTTCAAAGTTTTCAATAAAGGAAGCGCTGCTGGATGCATGCTCCCCGGTTAAAAAATTCGTTTGCGGGAATAGCGCTTTAATAAGGTCTATCACTCCCTGAACAACATTACTTTGACTTTTATCTGCCTGAGTAAAACTTTGCCGAATAAATAACTTCATAAATATCTCTCCGTGTGCATAAGTCAATAAAAACAATCAAACTCCCGGGACTGTTAATAGCAACAATAAAGTCCCTTTCGAAGATCCAGCTCTTGCTAAATAGTCAAGCTCCTAAAATGACCCCCAAAGTTAAAGTTAGCGCTAAAAAGCTTATTTATCGAATTTTCACGGCAACTTTACTGCACTTTCAGTCAGCTCAACGGCGAAGACGAGACCAGTCAGATGCTAGCATGGCAAAAACATATTCACTGCCCCAGGCCCCTTTAAAGAAAATATTGTCAACAAAATGCGCTTCTTGCCTGAAACCAATGCGTTTAAGCAAGCGGGCGCAGGCCTGATTGTCGGCATCGGTAACCGCCGTGACCCTGTGTTTTTTTAACTCCAGAAATAAATAGTCGAGCAAGGTATCAATAGCTTCTCCAGCCAACCCCCGCCCCTGATGCTCAGGTGCCACAGTAACACCTATCTCCACTTGCTGCTCGTCGACAAAATGTAGTGCGAGATCGCCAATAAGCCGGTGCGTGTCCTGCTCAATAAGGGCCAATTGAAACCAGTAGCCGACGGTGGCAAATACCTGTTGGCTCATGTGCTCATATAAGCGGCAAGCCTTCTGGTAACTGTATTGGCTCCAGCTTTGATACAAGGCGACTTCAGGCATTGCCCGGTATTGCGCAAAAGCATGCAAGTCGCAGGGGGCTAAAGCCCGGATAGTTAAACGTGAACTTGTTAAATGAATATCCATCTCAATCTCTTCTTATTTTCCAAATGGCAAACAACGGCCTAAAGTCTTTGCCGCATTGTTGTTGCATTCTAACCTGTTAATTTTCTTTTATAAATGGTCCCTGATCTCTCCCGTAGCTGGAGACCAAAATGACTCAGAGTGCCAGCGGAAAATTATTCATGACCGGTGAATCAATATGAGGAAATCATATCTATACTTAGCTTAACGTATTTACACTCGACAGCCTCATAGTCAGCTCCCACACATACTTAACTACCAGGAAGAGAAACGTGGTTGAACCTAATGAAAATAACGATGGTGATGCTTTGCTTTTCGGTGATGATGACGACGACAAGCAAGCTGAAAAGCCCCAGAGCCCGAAAGCAAAATATAACCTACTGATTGTTGATGATGAACCCGATGTTCACGAGGTGACTAAGCTGGCATTGCGTCGATATGCATTTAATGGCGCGGGATTAAACATCTTAAGTGCCTTTTCCGGTGAAGAAGCCATCAATTTACTGCAAGATCGGGATGACATTGCCGTGATCCTCTTGGATGTCGTTATGGAAAGAGATGATGCCGGCCTCAAAGTCGCCAACTGGATCAGACGCATTAAAGGCGATCACAGGGTACGGATAGTGTTGCGTACGGGTCAACCGGGCGAGGCGCCGGAAGAGCGCATCATGACCGAGTATGATATCAATGACTACAAGGAAAAAGGCGAATTAACCAACCGTAAACTCAATACCCTGATGCATTCCTGCCTCAGAGCATATAACGATATCGTCACCATAGAAGATACCTGCCAAAAGCTCATGGATATTGTCCGCAGCGACCAGGTGCACTATCAACTCAGGCCCGTGGAAGCCTACAGTAACGGCGTTATCCGCTTGTTGATGGATTTAATGACATACTCCCGCAGTTATTTTTGTGCCAGCTACACGAACGAACAGCCGGATGAAGCCCTGATCACTTACGCCTCCGGTCGTTATAGCAATAAAAAAGGCTGCAAGCTCAGTGAGGTCACTGATATCAGGCGATTCTCTCCCTTGTTATCTAACCATGAAACAGGCTATATCGAAGATAACAATCAATTTCTCGGATATATTGCCAACGGCACAACCAACTACCTGATTGTATTGGATGAAAGAGAGCGCAATGACAATCAAGATGCCAATATAGTAGAGCTTTTCCTGCATCATATCGCACTGTGTTATCACAAAGAAAAAGGACTACTATAAGGCAAGGCATCGGGGGAAACCATGCAAGAGCAATACGATATCCTGCGCTCCAAAACTTTAAAGAAGACGGTACAACTTAATTCCCTGACTTTCGTCTGTGCTTTGATGGCGGCGGTGTTTTCCTACTTTGCTTATTCTTCCCTACAGGAATTACAGCAAGCGAGCAACAACCGTTATCATTCTTATCTGCTCACCGAGCAGCTCAGGTTAAGTTCAGATCAACTCACCCTGATGGCCCGTACCTATGCCGTTACCGGTAAGGAAAAATACCTGGATTTTTTTAATCAAATCCTGGCTATTCGTAACGGACGCCAGGACCGCCCCGAAAATTATCATAGAGTTTACTGGGATATGTTAATGCCGGCACAGGGCGAAGCCCCTTTTGCCAATGGCCAGCGAATACCGCTGCAACAATTGATGAAACAGGCCGGTTTCACCCAACAGGAATTTGCCCAGCTGCAGCAGGCACAACAAGTATCAGATAAGCTGACGGAGCTTGAATTTATGGCATTTAATGAAGTAAAAAATGCTCTGTCACGACTTACTCCCTATAAACTTGCAGCGGAGAGAGAAGCGGCACTTGCTCATCTTTACAGTCAGGATTACCTGGCGGCAAAAGCCAGAATAATGTCACATATCAACGAGTTTTATTCTTTACAGGAAAATCGCACTAACCGCCAGGTAGAAGCAACAGCAAGCAAACATAGCCTGATGACCATATTGGCGCTAGCAAGTTTTATCATCCTGCTGCTGATCCTGATGCTGAACTTTCGCTTACGGCATAAAATGAACCGGCAATTTATTGATCTGCTTGAAAAGGAAGTCGATACGCAAACCGAACACATCAGATCAAAAAACGAGCAACTGACCGAGTCACTGGAAATTATGGAAACCGCCAAAAATCAGCTGGTGGAGTCGGAAAAAATGGCTTCTCTGGGCTCCCTGGTGGCCGGTGTCGCCCATGAAATCAATACCCCGGTTGGCGTAGGAGTAACGGCAGTCACCACATTGCAGGAAGAAATAGCCTTGTTGCGGGAAAGTGCTGACAACAATAACCTCACCAAGAATCTGCTGATAGAAACCATAGACATCTTCCAGCACAGCACCGACATGATTTTTAGCAACCTGATGCGGGTCTCTTCATTAATAAAAAGCTTTAAACATGTTGCCGTGGATCAAGCTCATGATGAAATACGTACCCTGGAACTCAGGGAAAGTGTACAGGATGTGGTCGACTCTATCATGCCTAAATACAAATATTATCAGGTAGAGGTCAAAGTGGATATAGACAGCAAAATCAACTGTAAAACCTATCCCGGCGCCTTAGCCCAAATCATTACCAATTTGGTGATCAACGCCTTTTTTCATGCTTTTGACAAAGAGCAAACAGGCCAGATCCATATCAGTGCCAAAGAGCAAAAAGGCTGGGTCACCCTGGTGATCACGGATAACGGCAAGGGCATGGACACAAAAATCAGGGACAATATCTTCGAGCCCTTTTATACCACCAAACGTAATAAAGGCGGCACCGGGCTCGGCATGCATATCGTCTATAACCTGGTGACGCAAAAGTTATCAGGACAAATCACCTGCGAGTCCGAGCCGGCTAAAGGCACCCGCTTTGAAATTATCTTTCCCTACCAGTTAAAATCTCCGACGCTTCAGGCCAGTGATTAGGGCCTGAGCTCAGGAATAAGACACGGGAAATAGCGATAAAACCACAAACATCAATGCACCAGGAGTAACTCAAACAAGGCTTCATTTTGTGTTATCCGGTCGGGGGTAAATTGAATGCCGAGCCAGTGTTTTTGATCATTGACGCAAGCCAACACAGGCTCCTGCCACACCATTTCCCCAAAAACCTCAAACTGGCCATGGCGGTGAAGGTAACGTATGGTGATCACTGTGGATGGTGAGGCTGGCTCTGCCGCCTGTAAGCAAACACCAAAGGGGGTAATATCTTTAAATTCGTAGAGTTTTACAGGTCTGTCATCAAACATCAGGGTCAGCTCACCTTCCGGTAACTTAATGTTTGTTTCGCGAATTGCCCGACGACGCTCTGAATGGTCAACAATCTCGTCCATAATAATCCCTTACTATTTTGGCTAAAACATTCAGTACAGATTGTAGCACAGACAACAAAGTTCACACTTGCGTGACCTTATTTACACCACCAAATTGGGCATAATGATCTTCGGGATGACCACACAAAATCACTATACCCGTTTAATATCTGGCGAATTTTATCTAATAAAGGTCTCTGATAAAGTGCCCTGAAAAAAAACAGAAAAGGACAAATTTAGTTATAACCCCGCACATAAATCGAGTTGCTGTCATCATCCATGAGTTCAATTTCCTTAAAAGCACTTTCAACTTTGTCGGTATTATAATCAAGCGGGTTATTGAGCAATGGCGAACACTTGTCCGAGTTATCACCAGATACTGAGCGGCTTTCTCCATTGAGGTCACGATTACTAATCATGATATTCGTCCTATAAATTTGATGTTTAAAAATAAATAATTTTACTACTTCAAATAGCCTGTTATCTTCTGCCAAAATCCGGGTATTAATCGCACCAGTAAGCCCTAAAAAATCAACGCCGCTGACAGCAAAATAAATCCTCTTTTTTAACTCGATTTCAAGAACAAAATTTGTTCCAAAGAAGACAGCAGATTGCTGGAAAATGTTAGCCTAGTATTGACGATAAAACCACCTATTAACGTCATTAATAACAGGATTATTTTTTCTGACGTTAAAAAGAGCAAATAAAGTCGAAAAACGCTCTCGCATTTCAGGAAAAAATGTCACCCCGACAAAGCCCTTCCAGCAGGTTTCATCAATAAAACAATGAGAAAATAAGCGATGAAAGTTTGTTTGAATTATCGGCAAAATAACTTATTTAAAAAGCAAAAAAGGCATCTCAAATTTGAGCTGAAAAATGTCTCTTAGCACTGGACAAAAAAGTGTTGCACCGCAGCAATTCCTACCCAACAAAAAAGTGTTGCAACGCAGCAATTTTTATCCAATAAAAAAGTAAAAAATCTCTCTCATCGCCGGGCAAAAAAATGCTGCGTTGCAACAGTTTTTTTGCCCGTTAAAAAGTGAAAATTTTCCCGGATAAAATCTCGTTTAAATTATCCAATATGGCGAGCAAATTACGTTAACATGCAGCTAAATTTCAAACGGAAAAAATTTCGCTATAACAACCATCACCTTTTTAGAAAAAGCAGCGTCAATTTACTTTACACAAAAAATCACATAGAAAATAAAAACAAGACAAAATAATTAAAAATCAATGCCTTATTTTTTTGGCTTAATTGGTGCTTAACAATTATCAAACAATACGGAAGTATTAATTTCACAATAAGGAAAGATCCGAATGAAAACTTTAAAACACTACCTGATTACAGCAGCAGCTTCATGTCTTTTTTGTGCCACTTCCGTAAATGCCACTATCTTAACCTGGGATTTTACCGTTACCGTCGATACCATCTACCAGGATAATGCCAATGTAATTGATGACAGTATTACTGTCGGCACTGTACTTAGCGGTAGCTTTTCTTACGATAACGGCTTAACCGACGATTCACCCGACTTTGATTATGCCGACGGTTATCTTGATCCAAACGGCAGTTTCACCATTGCCGGTTTGGGCATATATGACTGGAGCATCTCAGCCTCTGTGGTCCACCAGAGCTCGCGCGACATTGTCGATGTCGAAGGAGATTACTGGTCTGGCAATATTCATGAGTCGGTTGAAATCGGCTTCCTGGACTATAGCCAGAGTTATGACAATGGCGTATTACCGGTAAACTGGCACAACCCGCCGGTCCCTTTTAGCGATATTGAATTCGACTATACCTTGAATCTTGGCACAGACCCTTGCTGTTATGACTCCTGGTTAAGCGGTTATGTTTCTTCGATTGAGTTACGCTCACCAACCGATGTGCCTGAACCTTCAAGTTTGATCTTAGTTGGCCTGGGCCTGATTGGCTTAACCAGGAAAGTGAAAGTAAGTTAAACAAAAATTTATTCCCTACGGCTATAACGCCATCCGCAGGTAAAAAACAGCAAGGAAAGTTATTTCATTGCTGTTTTTTACCATTAGCTGGCCACTAAATGACGCTTAAACTAACACTTTGGCAAAAACTCCATGGTCCAGTTCGTTTCCCAACTCTCCTCGTTATCAACAGAAAAAGCCTGCTCCCAACGCGGCCTGCCTGGCTGTCGCGCATTCCAGGTAAAGCGTACCTTAACAGGCACGCCATCAAATACATCATCGGCAAAGAACAAACCTATACCGTCTGTAAATGCCCCCACCACAGGCGTATCCAGGGCATCAGGAAAACGACCATCGAGCCACCAGATAGACCATTTTTTGCTATCGGCGTTATAAGAGCGCAGTGCTATTGCACGAAAGGACTCTTCGGGAAAATGAAGAAAATTATCTTCCAGGTTACCATAGCCGCCAAGGATTTTTTTCGTTGACATTTCCCCGTCAAAATCTATCCACTGATGACATCCATTTAACCTTTCCTTAAGACGGCGATGTTTTACTGTCCACTCGCCGATAACAAAATCGAAATCGTCGGGAGCACAAGCTGCCATTTCAGTTAACATAAACTACCTTTTAATTGTTATTATTTATTTTAACGGGCATCTTACCACAGCACTGTATAAACAAACAGTGCCGCAACCTTTATCCTGAAACACAAGATAAAAGCTTACGGACATAAAAAAAGGTTGCCGAAGCAACCTTTTTCTCAACAAATAAAACCCGCGTTATTTTAAACTGATAGTAGTATGTACTTCGGAGCCGTCTTGATGATCCGGCTCAAACCAGCGGGTAGTCACGGTTTTCGTCTGGGTCCAGAAGCTCACTACCTGGCTGCCGTTAGGCCCCAAATCGCCCAGTTTAGACGCACGTGAACCGGTAAAGCTGAAGTAGGCAACCGGCACAGGAATTGGCACATTAATCCCTACCTGGCCAACATCGATCTCATTTTCAAACTTACGCGCCGCCCAGCCGGATGAAGTAAACAGGGAAGTACCGTTACCGTTTGGATTATTGTTGATGATCTCGATCGCTTCTTCCAGGCTTTCCGCTTCCAGCACACATAACGCCGGGCCAAAAATTTCCTGGGTGTAGATATCCATATCGGTCTTAACATTGCTGAACATAGTTGGTCCGACAAAGTTACCGTCAGGATAACCTTCTACCTGACAATCACGACCGTCTACCAACAAGGTAGCCCCCTGCTCAACGCCGGAGTCGAGTAATTTAATGATACGCTGTTTCGCTTGCGGTGAAACCACAGGACCTAAGTCGGCATCACGCTGCGTGCCCGGGCCAACTTTTAGTGACTTGGCGCGCTCGGCAATTTCCGGTAACCAGCTGCGGGCTTCGCCGACTAAAATCGTCACCGGGTTGGCCATACAGCGCTGACCGGCGGCGCCGAAGGCTGAACCTAATAAATCATTGATGGCGCGATCTTTATTGGCATCAGGCATGATCACCATGTGGTTTTTCGCCCCCATCATACATTGGGCGCGTTTACCGTGGGCACCGGCATGGTTATAAATATGAGTACCGACATGAGTAGAGCCGATGAAAGACACTGCTTTAACATCTTGGTGCTCACATAAACGGTTTGCCACATCCGGACCACCGTGTACCACGTTAAGCACACCTGCCGGAATACCGGCTTTAAGCGCCAATTCAACCATCAGCATAGTCGAAGACGGATCTTGCTCGGAAGGCTTAAGCACGAAAGCATTACCACAGGCAATGGCAATCGGGAACATAAAGGCCGGCAACATCAGCGGGAAGTTAAAGGCGGTAATACCGACACAAACCCCTAACGGCTTGTTCATGGTATAAACATCAACACCGGTGGCGGCATTGTTGGCCATTTGCCCCAGTTGCAAACGGGTAACAGAACAGGCATTTTCAATGGCTTCTAAAGCCCTGCCAACTTCACCTTCGGCATCCGGTAACGTTTTACCATGCTCTAAAGTGACTAAACGCGCCAGCTCTTCGGTATTTTCACGGATCAGTTGCTGCAGGTTCAGCATAATACGCATACGGTTGGTCAGGGAGACCTTTGACCAGGATTTAAAGGCTTCTTGCGCCGAGGCAACCGCCGCATCCACTTCATCAAGTGTCGCCATAGGCACACGGGCAACAACTTCTTGCGTCGCCGGGTTTAACACGTCTAACCATTGCTCGGTCTTAGACTGAACTTTCTCACCGCCGATGATCAGCGGGATTTCTTTTATGCTCATAACAAGTCCCTTAAAAATTTCGGTATCAAATAGATATGGTATAGCTTTCTATGGTGGCTAAGGTATGCCTTTCTGGCAACAAGAACAACAAACACAAATGCAACGCAAATTGCATTTTTGCAAGGCGATGAAAAACGGTTTAAAATACCCGGATGAACTGGGATGATATCAAAATATTTTTAGAAGTTGCCCGCAGCGAGCGCTTATCGCAAGCGGCGAAAAGGCTTGCCCTTGATCCGTCGACGGTTTCCAGGCGACTACATAAGCTGGAGGAACAGCTGGCCACACAATTATTTGAGCGCACCCAGGACGGGCATATACTGACAAGCGACGGCGAACGTTTGCTGGCCTCGGCGCGCCGCATGGAGCAGGATGCCAGTTATGCCCTGGACGATATCAAACACAACAATGCCCAAAACAGTGGTTGCGTCCGTATCGGGGTCACAGAAGCCTTCGGCAATTTTTTTATCGCCCCCAACCTGTTATTGATGCAGCAACAGTTTCCCAATATCCAGATTGACCTGTTGCATTTCTCCCGCTATGTCAAAATCAGCCGCAACGAAGCCGATATTGCCATCGCGGTAGAGCGCCCCAACAGCACCTCGATGATCGTCAGTAAATTATGCGATTATACGCTACAGTTGTACGCCCATCCGGATTACCTTAACAAGCACAAAGAAACCGTGACCCTGGATAATTTAGCCGGACATAACTGGGTCAGCTATGTTGATAATTTATTGTTTACCGAACAGCTTTCCTATTTAAAGGAGCTCAATGCGGATCTGCTGCCCGGTTTTCGCAGCACCAGTGTCATCAGCCAATACAGCGCCATAAAAAGCGGCCTGGGTATCGGCATCTTACCCTGTTTTTTAGCCGCCCAGGACCCCGGCCTGGTCAAATTATGCGCCGGGGATATCAAGCTGGTACGCAGCTTCTGGTTAGTCACCCACCCGGAAATCAAGCGTCTGTCCCGGGTCAACAGCGTCTGGCATTATTTAAAACAATTGGTGGCAGAGCATCAAGGGCTGCTGATGCCAAAAGATTAAGGCAGCAATAAAAACTATACTGCCTGCTGTTGCTCAACAAAGGCGGTAAAGTTATCCAGGGCATCGGCATTACCCTTATTACTCTGGCAGACACTTTTTTGATATTGATAGCTAAAAACGTCAAACCATAAATCCAGCAATTTAGCATTAGCATGCTCCCCCCACATCGCCAATACCCGGGCGGCCACCTCAGCCGTTGCCAGCTGGTTTTCACCGCCAGCGCTGCGCAGCTGATAACGGGAAGTCACCGCGTTATCTTCCAGATTAAAAGACACCATAGGCAGCTTGGCCAGGTAAGGGCTTTTACGGAATATTTTTTTTGCTTCACGCCAGCTGCCGTCAAGCATAATAAATAACGGCCGTTTGCCATTTTCGCAGGGAATATCTTTTTGAAAAACCGGCCGGTTTTCTTCGGCATATTGCGCCGGAAACACCACATAAGGCTGCCACTGTTCATCCTGGAGCAAAGCCAACAGCTCGGGATTTTCCTCTGTTCTCGACCATAAATAGGCAAACGTATCCGGAATGACATCACCAATCAAGCGACCGGTATTACTGGGTTTTAATACCTCGGTATCGTACATCAACAGCAGGAAACCGGCCTGGCTTTGTCCTTTAACCGCCAGATCGCAAATACAATTGTTTTGCGCCAGCTGGCACAACTGACAACGTTTAACCCTTTGCCCCCGGGCGGCAAACACTGTGGTGCATAAACTTTTACGGTATTGATATAAACGATGTACTGCGTGCATTGATGTACTTCCTAAAAAAATCTGGAGAACGCCGGGGGAAAACAGGCGGCTAGTTTACTTGATTCCCGGCCGGTAAACACCCCTTTCTTACTTCTCCTTCAACACAGCCCTTGTTACACCCCCCTTGCCAGCAACTTGTCTAACAACCGACTCGGCAACAGGCGCTTGAGTAGAATGAATAAAAAACTGGGTACGGTCACCGGATAACGTACTTTAGGGTGTTTGCTTTCCAGTGCGGCAATCACTTTAGCGGTCACATCTTTTGCCTGCAGGGTAAAACCGCTGCTGTTGCCGGTTTTTTCCAGCCGGGCCAGCTGCTGCTGATAGCGGTGATGATGCACCGACTGCTTTATATCAATATATTGCTTAAATTTAACCAGGGCATTGGCGCGAAAGCGGGTATTAATGGGGCCGGGTTCAATTAAACTGACATAAATACCGCTGCCGGCGAGCTCCAATCTTAAGGTATCGGTCAAACCTTCTATGGCATATTTACTGGCAATATAGGCGCCGCGATACGGCATCGCCACCACACCTAAAATAGAGCTGTTTTGAATGATACGGCCGTGTCCCTGTCTGCGCATCACCGGCACGACCAGGCGGACCAGCTGGTGCCAGCCAAAAACATTGGTTTCAAACTGGGCGCGCAGTACACTATCCGGCAAATCTTCCACCGCCCCCACCTGGCCATAAGCACCATTGTTAAATAACGCATCTAAGGTGCCGCCGGTTTCGGCCAACACCTTAGTCACGGTATTTTCAATAGACTTAGCCTCATCCAGATCCAACCGGTAACAGCTCACCCCCAGCTGCTGCAAGCGATTAACATCCTCAGGTTTTCTGGCACTGGCAAAAACCTTATAGCCTCTTTTCTGTAAGGTTAAGGCAGCGTCCAGGCCGATGCCGCTCGAACAACCGGTAATTAAAATTGACTTAGCCACACCAGAGCCTTTTATTGCAGTAAATAAGCTTAATAGTAAACACCTTAAAGGCTGACAACCAGAAAAGAAAGTGTCAATACACCACCGGAAAAACAAAGAACAACAACAATAAAAAAGCGCCAATACCCAGATGGAAAAACAACAGTTTTTGTAGAAAACGAAGGCAGCACAAGATAATCACATGAAATAAAACAATATTTTTCTGATCAAAATTCGTCCGATTTTAAGCGTGCATTTTTCAATTTAACCCGGTACCATAATCAACGCTCATCCGATGAGCAGATTAGTAGCAGTGAGTGAGAAACTAGCCCCCATCCAGTGTTTTGATCGAATATTGTTACTCAGCTCCCGGTATTACGGGGAAGATAATAACCATTAAGGATTTACAAATTATTACCTAGGGAGCGGGTAAACCATGCCCGCAGTTGTCCCGAAAATAATCCGATCCTGGATTCACAATAAGAAAAAGGCAACAGTATGAATTTTAAATTAACACATGCCGCAGCAAGCTGCGTTTTAGCATTTGGCGCATTTATCGGCCAGGCCCAGGCCGACAGTGTCGATGATTTCAATAACAGCTGGCAAGGCAAAGCACTCGCGGCGCAGCGTCTGATAGATGTATACAGCCCTATGGCGGATAACAATATTCCCGGCACCCACAACAGCTATAATTCTGAAGAATATACCAGCTGTAACTTTTCTGTCGGTTGCCGTTACTTAGATCCGCAGCAAAAACTCACCATCAAAGATCAGCTGCGTTTAGGCGCCCGTTTCATTGAAATCGATGCCCACTGGACCACGAAAATGGAAAGCCTGTTTTCCTATCCGAAACGTTTGTTGATGTGTCACGGCTTTTGCAGCATCAATGACAAGTACCTGCACGAAGGCCTGAACGAAGTTAAAGACTGGCTCAACAGCAGCGCCAGCGACAACCAGGTATTGATCTTATATATAGAAGATCACAGCGATGGCCACCAGGGGGATCTTTACGAGCAAATCAACTCCCGCTTTGGTCAATGGGTATACAAAAGCAATGGCTGTGGCTCCATTCCCAACACCTTAACCAAAGCCGATGTCCTGGCCCAGGGGAAAAAAGTGCTGGTTTGGGGTGACGGCGGCTGCCACAGCAATACTAACTGGAAAAACTTTGCCTTCACAGGTTTAGGGGATATCGGCCGTATCTGGGAAGACCGCACTACGGTGGCCAGTATCGGTAATGTCTTCACCGGCGGCAGCGACGATTATATCACCGCAAGCGATGTCACTACCTATTTTAAAACCGGCGCCAATATCGTTAACCTCGACGATATGGTCACCAATGACGGCCGTTTGGAAGCGGGTATCTGGAGCTGGGACAACAACGAGCCCAATAACTCCGGCGGCAACCAGGATTGCGCGGTGCAATGGGGCAACGGCCGCTGGGACGATCAAAGCTGTGACAACAGCCGGGCTTTTGCCTGTCAAAGCGACAGCGACAACAGCTGGCAGGTAACAGATCAGACCGGCGCCTGGGCAAACGGTGAAAGTGCTTGTCAGCAGCTGGGTAGCCAGTATCACTTTAGCGTGCCCACCAATGCCATGGCCAATGAAGCATTAAAAACCGTCAAAGATGCCAAAGGGGTCGGTACGGTATGGCTCAACCATGATGACAGACAAAACGAAGGCCAGTGGCTGGTAAGCGGTAAAAGCACGGTAAGTTTCTAAGGCTCTGTTAATAAGAAAAAAGTTTAACGCTTTAGCCGTTAAGCCAATAAAAAAGGGAAACCGTCTTTACCGGTTTCCCTTTTTATTTGGGGTTTGCTTTTTTGTCGGAGCCTTAAACCTAAATACCGCCGCAAAAATTGACATCCCCGTTTTGTGAAATTAAAAAAAGGCTGCCGAAACAGCCCGTCAGGAAAAATTAAATTTCGTTGCTGCCGTGGCTTTTCACCTTCAGGAAATTAGTATTTTCAAGCTCACTGATCTGGGCTTTTAGCTGCTCTTCCAGGCTGTCGATTTTAACAACGGATAAACAAATCTGCTCGCCTTTGCTTTCCAGTTCAGCGCCACGTGCTTCCATTTCGTTTTCTATCTTATCGCCAAAGTTTTCCATTTTCGTTTCAAAGGCCCCGGTATCGCCGGAGAATAACATTTGCTGCCCCACGGCGATTAATAAACTGCCCATAGAATCGCGCATGGCTTTTTCCACCACAGACTCGATGCGCTGCTCAAATTCTTCACCAAAAAATTCTTCGCCGGCAAAGCCGTGCTCGTCCACATAAAAACCGTTATCGACATCAAAACGGGTTTGTACTTGATCACGTAAAGCCGTCAGTTCACGGGTCAGATCGGCGCCAACATCATTGCCGGCCCCCAGTAATTCATCAAAGGCCATATTCACGCCTTCAACTGCTAAATCTATGCCTTCAATCGCGATAGATTTTACTTCCGGTACGACCGCACGGATACTGGCGGCATATTCACTTACCAGGGCCTGCTGACTGGCATTTAACTCAATGTTTTTACCATCGACAATTAAACGGTTATCTTCAAGAATGCTATAAACGGGCTTTTTATCCTGCATGAATTCAATGCCGGAGCTGTCAATTTTGATCCCGCCTTCAAGTTCGACGTCACAGGAGTCATGGGCATAAAGACTGGTAGAGGTTAAGATCAGAGTACTTGCTAATAATGTTTTCATGGCATTTCCTTTATCGCTTAAGGGGAGCATTTTTGTTATTTATGTTTACCTGGTTACACAGGTTATAGCGATATCAATGCCAATATTGATTAAACATTAACAATCAATAACTTAAGAAGAAACAGGAAAATCTAACGGAGTATCAGGCAAGAGTATACGTAGCGGTATTGACCAAGTTTTAATAAAATTGACCAACTAAATTCAATAAAAAAGCAATCAGAGAACACGTCTTTAGTGCAACCAAAGTTCCGCTTGCTTTTTACAGTAAAAGTTTTCCATATCCAGTTTTTTATTGGCGGCAATTTGCTGGATCAGCATTTGCCTGTGCCCCTGCATAGACACCAGCCGGGCAATTTTAAAACGCTGAAGATCTTGTTTTAGCTGCTTCATCAGTTGCAACAATTCCAAAGAGCCACAAGCCAATTCAAGTTCACGGCAATCTTTAAAAACTTTAGTGATCTTATGCCTGTCGGCCATTTCAAACAGGTTTTGATAGCTGTGTTTAATATCACTGATACCGGCTTTGCCGGTAAACACAACATATAAGCAATCCCGGACAATTTTCACCCGGTACTGGAAATTAGCTGCCATGACCGCCACCACTTTTATTCGCGGCAGGAGATAAAGATTCATTTTTTGCGGCCAAATACATCTGATATTCACAAATGCTTTCACACAAAAGACGTGAATCACCCAAAGTGACATCGCCGCGGCTGAATTTCTCCCCCATTCGCGCCAACAGGGTTAGAGAGAATTTTTCAAAACATTGTTCTACATACATAATCAAACTGCATAACTTTAAACAACAAGATAAAAGTTACGAAACAGGGGGCAAACAGGAGATCTGTTATAAGAGAAGAAATCTGGTGAATATTGTCACGATCAAACTTGCAACCCAGCCATCATAGGAAACCCCTTAGATCCGTGGTTTTGCGTGAGTACTTTTTCAAGCACCTTGCCTTTTACAACCAGTTTACACTAATGATACAGGTCTGACCATAATTAAAAAGATTAATTAATACCGGCTTGAATTAAATCACAAAATAACGGAAATAAACCTAAAGTGACCCGGTCATGTTAAAGACAGTGATTAAAAATGAATGGATTATTACCATGAATTATTTAATACGACTTAAGCATCAACAACACACTTTCTGGCGACTCTTGGCCTTTCTGCTGGTTTTTACCCTTTGCCTGATCACTTCACCTTTTAGCAAAGCTGCGGATGTCGAGACCAGTTTTGAAACCACAGATCTGTCGGGCTCATTTACCCTCGGCACTTCACCCAACACAGTCACCTTTACCAACGGTGAAGCCAAATTTGCCGGTATAGCATCCCTTTATCACAGCGGCTCTCAGGCTTTTATGGTACAAAACAATACCGCTACCGTCAGTTTCGCAACCCCGGCGGCCGAATTCTCGGTTTTTTTAAAGGCACAATCCGGCGCGGCGGGGGCGACGGTCAATGTTTTTGATATCAACGATAACCTGGTCGATAGCTATAGCGCCACAACCTCATGGCAAGAGCTCAGCATAACCTCCGGCGAAGGCATCAGTAGTATTGAACTTATCAACAATAGTTCCAGCTATGCAGTCTTTGATGATTTCAGTTTCACCGCCCTCACCGCGGTTGAGCCCCCCGAAGATCCGGTAAAACTTGACGATCCTATTACCCTGCCAATCTTTTCAGGCGGATTAAAATTGGTACTTGAGCCCTTTAGCCAGGAATTAGTTGCACCTGTTTGGGGGATAAATGCCCCGGGTATCAATGATTATTTCTATGTTATCGATCAGGTCGGTTTTATCTGGGGGATCTCTACGGCTTCGGGAGAAAAAGTCCTCATTGCCGATTTATCTGCTTTACTGGTCGATGTCGGCATTGAAGCATTAGGAGGCTTTGATGAAAGGGGCTTACTCGGGCTAGCCTTTCACCCGGATTTTATCAGCAATAAAACCCTGTATACCTTTAGCTCACAACCCGTTTCAGGAGAGGCCGACTTTTCAACCATGCCCGAAGGTGAAAACGCCGATCACCAGGGGGTGTTAACCAGATGGTTTGCCGACATTGGCGGTGAAGGTGGTTTGATAATAGATCTCGAATCGGCACAAGAAATACTGCGCATCGACCAGCCACAGTTTAATCATAACGGCGGCGCCATTACTTTCGATAATAACGGCTTATTATATCTTGCCCTGGGAGACGGCGGCGGCGCCGATGACATTGACGGACAGAGCTTTCTCGGTACTGCCATGGTCGGCCACGGCACCAGCGGCAATGGCCAGGACACCAGTAATGTCTTAGCAAGCATTTTACGGATAGACCCGGACGGCAACAACAGTGAAAATGGCGCCTACGGCATACCGCAAGATAATCCCTTTGTCGGTATCAGCGGGGTCGATGAAATTTTTGCTTACGGCTTACGAAATCCATACCGGATATCTTTTGATCCGGTTTCAGGAAGCTTATATGCCGGTGATGTCGGCCAGAATGATATCGAAGAAATTAATAATATCACCTCGGGGAGCAATTATGGCTGGAATATCCGCGAGGGCAGCTTTGGCTTTTTTGCCAACGGCGACGGTGAAGGTTATGTATATAGCCAGTCTGAGACTATGGGCACCATAGACCCCGTAGTCGAATACGACCACGACGAAGGTGTCGCGGTGATCGGCGGCTTTGTCTACCGGGGAACAAGCTATGAAGACCTTTTGGGGCGATATGTTTTTGGTGATTTCAATGGCCGGTTATTTTACCTCAACAATGAAAACACAATTTCTGAATTTCAGGACAAGGATGATATCGATGTCGGCGCAATTTTAGGCTTTGCCCGGGATGCCGGCGGCGAACTTTATGTCTTAGCCAATGAAAACGGCCTGCCCAGCGGCAACAGCGGCGCCCTGTATAAGATCACCCTGTTGCCAAATCAATCGCCTGTTGCCGATGCCGGCAGTGCACAAACCGTCAATGAAGGAGTCTTGGTGACATTAAATGCCGGTGGCAGCAGCGATCCCGACGGCGATCCCTTGAGGTATCAATGGACACAAAGCAGCGGGACTTCGGTCACCTTAAACAATCCGACCACGGCAAGTCCGACTTTTACCGCCCCCAATGTCAGCTCAACATCAAGCTTAAGCTTTACGGTAGAAGTTAATGACGGTCATTTAGCCGACAATGCCAGTGTTGATATCACGATCAATAATGTTGAAGAAGATCCCGGCAATGATGGCGGCGGTGGCGGGGGCGGCGGTAGCTTGTCCTTCGCACTTATCCTGTTAGCCTTGGTTTTCACCGTCAAAGGGCTGATAAAACCGGCAGCCACAGGCAATGATTAGGCGCTTTGCTCAAGCCCGGTGCCATATTGCATAAACTGCATTTCAATCAGGCGAGAGCGGCAACGGGCAAACTCAAAGCTCAGCTCTTGCCCCTGGTATAAGTCATCAATATCCACCGCTGCCGAGATGATCAGCCTTACCTTACGGTCATAAAATTCATCCACCAGGGCAATAAAGCGCCGCGCTTCATCATCCAGCCTTTGCAGGTGGGTCAGCATTTTGCCCTGGCGCCGGTAACCGTCTTCAACACCTGAGGCCACCCCTTGAATGCGCTCACCGACAAATTGCGGCACCGCTTCAAGTAACACCACAGAAAACTGATTGGCCAACTTGATATAATCCCGTTGGCTGCGCGGTCCCGAACACAGGGCATTAAAATCAAACCAAATAATACTTTGCCGACACTCCGGCATATTAACCCGGGCTTTATAAGGGATAAGGCGGTGATTAATTTCTATTTCGCCTGCACGGGGCGGCTGTTTGCCAAAAGAGCTGAAAACCTGCTTTAACCAGGTTGCCGCTTCATCCCGGCCATAAACATAATCCCGATAAGTTTTAGCCCGCTCTTCCCGAAGGTCCAACGACAACAGGCGATGATCTTTATCACCGTCAACCGAAATCACCCGGCACTGCCGGTATAGGATATCTATGGTGGGAACAAAACGCTCTCTTTGCAAACCGTTGCGATACAGATCTTCGGGGCGACAATTGGAAGTCGCCACCAAAGTCACCCCATATTCAAAGAGTGCCTTAAGCAGCCCGGAAATCAGCATGGCATCACCGATATCCGAGACAAAGAACTCATCAAAACATAATACCCGGATATCTTTCGACCAGGACTTGGCGATACGCTTAAGGGGATTATCACACACAGGCATAACCGTTAACTGCCGGTGAACAGTTTCCATAAAGCGGTGAAAGTGAATGCGTTTTTTTTGCCTGATGCCAAGGTGTTGGTAAAACAAATCCATCAACATGGTTTTGCCGCGACCTACCCGGCCATGAAAATAAATGCCGGGCACAGGCCGTGGCCGGCGTAATTTCCGCCATATTTTTCCCGGGAAGGTTTGGCGGTGTTGATATTTGTGCTCCAGCACTTGACTAAGGTCGGCTAAAACATCGACAGCGGCCAACTGCGCCGGATCCTCAAGCAGCTGCCGGTTATCCAGCAACTCCTGATACGCTAACTTCATTGACACTGACGCTTACTCCTGACCAGCACAAAATAGTGAATGCCGACCACCTTTTACAGCGCCCGAAACCGGCAAATTCTAGCGCAAATAAGGCTTAAAAACGAACTCCTTTTTGCTTAGCAATATTGAATTTTGCCCTTAAGCGAACCTTAAGTTCGTTTTTATATATTAGCGAGCAAAGTCCTGGCTTTATCGAGTCATGACAGATGTTGAACCTTATATGAAGTACTTGCCGCTATGAAGACCAAATCAATCTCTGCCGCTCACTTACCTAAAAGCGTCTTTTCTTGCTTTTCACCTTTTGTGCAATTTTTCCTGTTGTCACTGGTTTTTTTATCTCTTAGCCGTTTGCTGTTAATGAGCTGGCAAATCCAGCGTATTGCAGGCAGTGACAGCTGGAGTGAAGTCTTCCTCCAGGGAATACGCATAGATATTTCCAGCCTTTGCTGGTTGCTGGCTTTGCCGGTATTGGCCAGTATTTTATTTTCCGGCAGCAAAACCCTGTCCGGGTATCTTTACCATGCCAACCGCTGTTATCTCACCCTGGTACTCACTTTTATTGTCTTTATGGAAGTGGCCACCCCGGCTTTTATTCTTGAATATGATCTGCGGCCAAACCGCCTGTTTCTGGAATATCTCGATTATCCCAAAGAAGTCTTTTCCATGCTGGCCAGGGGGCATTTATTTTCCCTGGTGTGCGGGGGGCTGGCGCTGATAATCAGCGGTTATTTCGGCTGGCGCTGGACCAGCAAACTGTTTCGGGCGAGATGTTATCATCCGGGCCTGAGCCGCTACCTTGCCGGCATCTTTATGGTGCTGGTGGTATTTTTAGGTGCACGCTCCACCTTGGGCCACAGACCGATAAATCCGGCCATGGTATATTTTTCCAATGATCCCCTGGTCAATGCCCTGATCCTTAATTCTGCCTACTCGGTCGCCTTTGCCGCCAAACAGCTGGCGGGGGAAGTTAACAGTACCGAGCTCTACGGCCAGCTGAGCGAAGAAGTCATTATTGACAATATCCGGACATTTAAGCAAATGACCCCGGAAGACGTCGTTGACGACAAGCTGCCTTCTTTAAGCAAACAAAGAGCGACTTACCGCGGTCCGAAAAAGAACCTGGTGATTATTTTACAGGAAAGCCTGGGGGCCAGGTTTGTCGGCTCCCTCGGGGGTCTGCCGTTAACCCCTAACCTGGACAGTTTAAGCCGGCAAGCCTGGACATTTAATAATATGTTTGCCACCGGCACCCGCTCGGTGCGGGGCATAGAAGCGGTGATGACAGGTTTTACCCCGACGCCGGATCGGGCAGTGGTGAAACGGGACAAGTCCCAGTCAAACTTTTTCACTTTGGCAGAACTGCTGAAACGCCAGGGATATTACACCCAGTTTATCTATGGCGGGGAAAGCCACTTTGATAATATGAAAAGCTTTTTCCTCGGCAACGGCGTCACCGATATTCACGATCTGGATAAATTTACTAAGCCCAATTTTATCGGCTCCTGGGGGGCCTCGGATGAAGACTTATTCAATGAAGCGGACAAGTCCTTCACCCGATTGCATCAAAACCGCCAGCCATTTTTCAGCTTTGTCTTTACCTCCAGTAACCACGACCCTTTTGAATTTCCCGAAAAACGCATCACACCGCTGCAATACAGCAAGCAGGAAAAGCAAGAATACGGCGACAAAGAGCTGGCCCGCCATCGGGCGATTCAATATGCCGACTACTCCCTGGGACAGTTTTTCGAAAAGGCAAAAAAATCAGATTATTATCAAGATACCGTCTTTTTAGTGATCGCCGATCACGACGCCCGGGCTTTTGGCCAGGATCTGGTACCGATCCAGTCGTTTCATATTCCGGCACTGATCTTAGGGCAGGATATAACCCCTAAACAAAGTCAGTATATCGCCAGCCAGATAGATATGGCGCCGACCTTGCTGTCCCTGATAGGTGTGGATAATGAAAACCCTATGCTGGGTCGGGATCTAACCCGGGTAGCAGCGGATTATCAGGGGCGCGCCATGATGCAGTATGCCGATAACTTTGCCCTGCTCGAACATGATGAAGTGACGATATTACAACCGGGAAAACCGGCGTCTTTTTTTGATTTCGAGCGCAGTTCATTTCGTTTATCACCGGCAACAGTTTTCGAGTCCGGCAGGGAAATACGTGCCTTATCCCTGTCTTTATGGGGCTCGCTTGCCTACCATAATAACCTGTATCGCTTACAATAATTAACAATTTGCCACCATAAAAGCACAGCCTTGGCTTTTTTATTGATAAATAAAGAAGATATAATGAAACCACAAATGATTGCTAAAAATAACGATATGAACAAACCCAACGGCTCAGGACTGACACGCATCTTTAAAGCAGCCCATTGCTCCATCAAAGGCTTTAAATCGGCTTTTATCCATGAATCCGCCTTTCGCCAGGAGCTTTTCCTGACCGCTTTATTGGTACCCGCTTCTTTTTACCTGGCCCAGTCCAACCTGCACCAGCTGATGTTGATCGCCACCTTATTTTTTGTACTGTTTGCAGAAATTATCAATTCTGCGCTGGAAGCGCTGGCGGATAAAATCACGTTAGAGCATGACGAACTTATCGGCCGCGCCAAAGATTTAGGCTCTTCCGCGGTATTTCTGGCCATTTCCCTGCTGGTGCTGGTCTGGGCGGAGGCACTCTACACTAAATTTACAGGCTAGCGGGCGGCTGATGATTCACTGTTTGAACATGATGATTTTCCCAAGCGCAACGGTTAGCCGCCGTAGCGGGAAAAATTAGGTGGCAAAGCCGTAAGCCTGCTTAGAACAAAATCTTCATTGTCACCACCATCCATCCCGCCCCGAAATTTTCGTTAATCTCAGATCTGTACGGCAGCCGGAAAAAATATCCAGCGCCTGGTTATAAGTGCTCGACGCTATATTTAACAGGCCCAGCATACTATGGAAAATATTATCGTGATCATAGGCTTGTTTTGACAGCTGCTGCCAACAGCTCTTTTCGGCTAAAACCTGTTTATCCGCCTGCCACCATAACATGGGAATATGCTTTTGCTCCTTAGGGGCCAATGCATAAGGAAAGCCGTGTAGGTAACTGCCCTTCTCCCCCAGGGATTCACCGTGATCCGAAACATAAAGCAAGTTAGCCTTGATATCCCGGGGCAGCAAGGTCAACTGTTTGATAATCTTTGCCAGGACAAAATCGGTATAGGCAATGGTATTGTCATAGGTATTGATCAGCGCCTGTTGGCTGCAGTTTTGGATATCACTGCGCCGACAGTCCGGTAAAAACAAAGCGTGCTCTTTTGGATAACGCCGGTAATAGGTGGGGCCGTGTGAGCCTATCATATGCAAGACAATCAGGGTGCTTGGCTGCTCTAAGCGGGCAAGCTTTTCTGTTAACGGCTCAAGTAATATTTCATCAAAACAATAATCACCATCGCATAATGCATGGCTTTCATCCGGTTTAATACGTTTATTATTAACGCGTTTACATACCCCCTGGCAGCCGCTGTTATTATCCAGCCATAACACATCAACCCCGGCAAGCCGGGCCAAGTCCAGCAGGTTTTGCTGGCTCTGGGCTTTACGTTTACTAAAGTCCTCCCTGGGCAATGCGGAAAACATGCAGGGGACAGATACCGCGGTGGCCGTGCCGCAAGAGTGCATATTGGCAAAAGACAACAGCTGCAGCTTTTCGGTATAGGGGTTGGTGTTTTTTTCATAGCCGTTATAGGCAAAACTCTTTGCCCGCGCGGTTTCCCCCACCACCATCACAGTCACATTTTTCTCCCGGGGCAATACCGGGAGTTGCTGTGGACTTTCATCGAGGATCTTAAAAACCAGAGGTTCGGACAAGTAATTGCGATTGATATATTTATAACTGCTGCTCAGGTATTGAAACGGTATCAAGTGTTTTTTTAAAGCACTGTTATTACGGCCAACCGCGGCATAGTTGGGATAAAAGCCATAAGCGATCACGGCGATGGCGCTGACACTTAATATCACCAGTTTAAACCGCTGCCCGACTTCCCTGCCCCAGGGCTGGTGGTTTACTTTCACTTTAAGCAGCCAGAGTGCGGGAAAGATAGCAAAAACAAGCAAAAACAACATGATATAGATATTGAGATAAGAGAGAGCTTCCGCGGTATGGCTTTCAAAAGCATTTTGGATCATGCCGTAATCAAACACCACGCCATAAGTCACATCAGCATAAAACACCATGGAGGAAAGCAGCACCAGGGTGATCAGCAAAGGCTTAAACACGGACTTAACAAAAACCAGCGACAATAAAGAAAATAACAACACCACTAATGCCAGCAACAATAAGGGCACAGAGAGCAAAAAGAACGGGTTATAGGTTTCCAGCGACACGATGGCAGTTAATGACCCTCTGACAAAAGTGAAGTTGAACACAGCAACAAAATAAATACTGATAAGTAATATTAACTGGTTAACGGTAAAGGTCCGGGTTAAGCCCAAATAAGCCAATGCTTTCATGAAAATGATCACCTTGCTAAAAATGTTTCAGACGGTTTCAGCCGTAAATAAATACAAGAGATGGCAAGTTCGGCATAAATAATCGAATACTTCAGGAGGTATAAAACGACTGAGCAGCTCCGCTTGCCGGATACTGCACAGGGTAAAAGAAGAAACTTAGTGTTTTCTGACCTTAAACTGAATGTTTGCTGAAGGTATTTTCAAGCCCGCGAAAAGACTTAGAGGGGGCCTTGGACATAAGCAGGTTATATTTCCAAAGTAAAGACAATACCGGGTTTTTTCCTATCAAGGGTAATAAGCTCTACGGTTATCTTGCCGCCAATATGTTCACAGAAGGATTTGACAATAGCCAGCCCAAGGCCAAAGTGATCCGTGGCGGTTCTGGCGCTGTCGAGTTGCCATAAAGGTTCAAAAAAATGATTAAGTGCTTGTGCCGAAATCACCTGGGTCAGTTCATTCGACACCGCCAGGCGGATTTTGCCGCTTTCAGCCTGGTTAAGCTCAATAAGCACCCGGCTGCCCTCGGGACTATAAAATAAGGCATTATCGAGTAAGTTTTTAACAACGGTTTCCAGGGCAAAAGCATTACTGGTAATAACGGCTGCTAAATGATCGCCGGCAAAAATAACACGATGCCCACACCCAGGATATTTACAGGTTAATCCGGTTACTAAGCCCTGGATGAATGTTAAACACTGAATTTCCTGCTGGTTATCTTTTCGGCTGCTTTTGGGGCCATTCTGGCTTTTATGCCAAAGCAGGATATTGTTAACGATGTTTTTCAAACGCTCGCCTATGGCCAGCACATCCGGCTGAAAGCCTTCGCTTAATTCCTTTTCATGGGGGAATTTAATGGCCACTTCCGTCAAATTGATCAGCTCGGTGATCGGCGTTTTAAGCTCGTGGGCAATATCTGAGGTAAGCCTTTGTTCATTCTGATATAAACGGGTATTTTGCTCAATAAAGCGATTAAGCTCATTCACCATAGGAAGCAGCTCCGCCGGTGGCTTATCCATCTGCAGCTTATTACCGCTGCTACGTATATCTATGGTTTTTAACTGGTGGTTAAGTTCATTCAGGGGCATTAGTCCCCGGGTAATGATCTTGCCGACCAGGTAACGTACCACCACCACAGTAGCGATACAGGCCAGCAGAAAAGCAAAGTCCACCAGGCGTAAAATAGCATTAAGATCTTCTGTGCTCACGGCCAATGCCAGGTACATGGAAGTACGCTCACTGTCACTAAGGCGGGCCTTGCTCCGGCGCTCTCTTTCATCCATATCCACTTGTGGCATAAAATGAATAAGCACTTCCCGCCCGGCCCGTCCGTCAGGTAAGCTGATATCCATAAATAGATGGCTATTTAATGGCAACTCAGTTTTAGGCAGTTGATTGACTTTATAAAACCCTAATGAACCGGACTTCTCAAAAGTCTGGTTATTACGCCAAAACTGAAAATACTCGGTATCGGTTCGCGATGAAAACTCCGGCATAAATTCATCGGCAAACATAAAATCCACCCCTTCGGATTCTTCTTCGACCAAAGTGATCAGGCTGTTGGCCTCATGTAACAGGGTTTTATTAAATTGTACCTCCAGCAAACCATCAACACTTAAGTCTGTCATCAATAAAATAGCCACTAAGATCACCGAAATAATAATGCTGATGGATCTCACCAGGCGGTTTTTAATGGAATGCATGGTCATCAGTTAGCGGCGATATAACCAAAACCCCGTTTAGTTTTCACCGGTAAATCCCCCCCTAAGCCTTTGATCTTTTTCCGGGCAGAGGAAAGATGCGCTTCAATAGAGTTTTTTGAAATTACATCGTACTGGCCAACAATATATTCACTGAGTTTTTCCGGACTGATCACCTTGTTTTGGTTGGAAAACAGGCATTCGATGATCTTATATTCATTGGGGGTTAATCCCACCTTGTCATTGCCAAAAAAAAGCTGCTTCAGGTTGATGTCTAAAGAAAAGTTACTGATGCAAATCTTATTCAACGCCACACAGAGATCGCCGCGCCGCATCAGGTTGACTAGCCGGGCATGGAGTTCATCAAAGGAAAAAGGCTTAGTCATATAATCATCCGCCCCTTCAAGCAGCCCTTTGACTTTATCTTGCGGCAGGTCTTTGGCCGACAGCAATAATACCTTGATATTGCTTTTCGCCTTGCGCAGGGCCTTTAATATCGACAGGCCATCGAGCCCCGGCAACATAATATCTAAGATCAGCAACTGATAATCCCCTGTCAGTGCCATAGATAAGCCCTCGGAGCCGTCGCCGGTATCATCCAGGGTAAAACCCAGGTTAGTTAATCCCAGGCGCAGGCTGCGCCTTAACGATAGGGAGTCTTCAACGATTAATATATTCAATGCGCTACTTCTCTGTTAATTGGAACCAGGCTAATTAGCACTAAGCTAATAGATAAGTAAAACAGATGGCGACTTTATCAATGCAAGCTTAAGGTTGCCTTAAGAGCCGGTGCAAGTTCAAGTGATGAAGTGATAAGAGCAAAAGAAGTAAGCAAAGTGACAAGTTAATGCCGCCCCGCACCTGAAAAGCGCAAGACGGTATCAACGAAAAGGAAAGCTAATCTTTGACGATACGCACCCTGAAGTTACGTCCTTTCATCTTACCTTTTTCCAGCTTTCTTAACGCCGGGGTTACGGCATTTTTCGCCACCGCGACATAGGCAAAAAAGTCAAAGACATTGATTTTTCCCACCTGGTCACCGCGAATGCCTTTCTCACCGGTTAAGGCCCCTAAGATATCCCCCGGACGTAATTTTTGTTTCTTGCCGCCGTCAATCAGCAGAGTCGTCATCAGGGGAGCGGCCGGTTTATTGGCAAGCACACCCGCATCAGGCAAAGTTTCGCCTGCTATGGTGCGATCTAAGTAATCTTCCAGTAAAGCAAGCTTATAACTTTCCTTGTCGCTGTAAAAAGAATAAGCATGCCCTTTACTACCGGCACGTCCGGTGCGGCCGATACGGTGCACATGTACTTCACTGTCGCGGGCAATATGATAATTAAACACCGCATCCAGGGCTTCAATATCCAGTCCGCGGGCGGCAACATCTGTAGCCACCAGGATATTGGCACTTTTATTGGCAAAACGGATCAGGGCTTTATCCCTGTCTCTTTGCTCTAAATCACCGTGCAGGGCTAATACGCTAAAACCGTAATTATGCAGTTCATCCGCAACTTCCTGTACTTCTCT
The DNA here is from genome assembly GCF_947387555.1 of Thalassomonas sp. RHCl1. GTDB lineage: Bacteria > Pseudomonadota > Gammaproteobacteria > Enterobacterales > Alteromonadaceae > Thalassomonas. The sequence goes on along the minus strand of NZ_CANDNZ010000009.1, from coordinate 185,990 downwards.
TTTGGTATTACAAAAGACCACGGAAGAAGCCGGGTTATGGGCCAGGAGCAACAAACGCAGGGCTTCCAGCCGCTGCCGGTTATCTTCTACCTGGTAAAAGTGCTGGCTGATACTGCTATTATCATGAGTTGCCGCTACTTTCACCATCACGGGATTTGTCATCACAGCGCCGGCAATGGCTTTGATCTGCGCGGGATAAGTGGCACTGAACAGTAAGTTCTGACGCTTTTTCGGCGCCTGTTCAATGATGGCCTCCAGGGAGGGTGCAAAGCCCATTTCCAGCATGCGGTCAGCTTCATCGAGCACTAAAGTGGTAACATTATCAAGATTCAAAGTGCCTTTGCGCACATGTTCTTCCACCCGCCCCGGTGTACCCACCACGATATGGGCACCGTGCTCCAGGGAGCCTATTTGCGGGCCAAAAGGCATGCCGCCACATAAGGTTAATACCTTGATATTATGTATGGTACGCGCCAATTTACGGATTTCTTTCGCTACCTGGTCCGCCAGCTCCCGGGTTGGACATAACACCAGCGACTGGATACGAAAACGCTTAACATTAAGCTGCTGCAATAACCCCAAAGAAAACGCCGCCGTCTTACCCGAGCCGGTTTTCCCCTGGGCAATCACATCTTTGCCCGCCAGGATATCGGGTAAACTCTGCGCCTGGATCGCCGTCATGGCCTGATAACCTAAGCTGCTTAAATTCTCTTGCAGCTCAATACGTAATTTAAGGGATGAAAAAGCGGTACTACTCAAAATAAAGATCCTGTTCGGGGCACGGTTTAAGCACTAAAGACGGTAGCGGCACACAGCAACAAAGCAGAGCTGTAAACCGACGCAGCGCAGTAGCGAAAATGAGCCGGCGATTATACCTATGCCGCCAAGACAAGTACAAGGATTAATCACTTTCGCAAGGAAATACGCCTTGGGCTATAGTGAATAGAATCTAGGTTTGGATGTAAAAGATGTTATTTGTTCCCCTGTTAGTCATCATTTTCCTGCTCGCTGCCCCGGTAAGTGCCAATGTTGTTAACCTCACCGCGGATGAGCAGGCCTGGCTACAGCAACATCCAAAAATTCGTATTGCCGGTGATCCCGACTATGCCCCGTTCGAATTTCGCAATTCCCGGGGGGAGCTGATGGGAATTTCCCAGGACATACTCGGTTACTGCCTGGATGTGTTAGCAATTGAACTGGTTGAGGTGCCAACCCATAGTTGGAAACAGGCACAAGACCACCTCAATGCCGGGACAGCAGATCTGCTCACTGTCGCCAGTCAAACCACACAACGGGATAAATACCTGACCTTCAGCCAGCCTTATCTATACCTGCCGGTGGTGATCCTCACCCGCAATGATATTAACCGACAACTCTCCCTGAAAGATCTATATGGCCTGACGTTGATCACTGTTTATGGGTTTGGCGTCAATGAATACCTGGAGCAGTTTAGCGATAAAATCAACCTGGTTTATGCCCGTTCCACCGCAGAAGCCCTGCAGAAACTTTCCTTTGGCAGCGCAGATGCCATGCTGCTCAACCTGGGTACCGCCAGCTATCAGATACAGGCATTAAAACTCACCAATTTGCGGGTTTCCGGGGAGATAGATTATACCTACCAGCTTGCCTTTGCCGTGCGTAGCGAGCTTAGCCCTTTGATCCCCATCCTCGATAAAGTCCTGGCGGCTATGCCACCCGGGCAAAAACAGCAATTTATTAGCAAATGGATCAGCTTAGAGCAAGACATGTGGCGTCCCAGTAAATACCAGACGCTAATGACCATAGCCATCATTACCGCCCTGGGATTTGCCCTGATGTGTGCCTTATACCTGTCCCTTAACCACACTCTCACCGCGCAAAATAAGGCCCTGGAGCAAAAATCCCTGCTACTGGAAAAAGAAATTGAAGAGCGTAAATTATTAGAAATACAGCTAAAGGAGCAGGTATTTCAGGACGATCTCACAGGTTTGGCCAACCGGAGAAAATTACTGGAAAGAGTGGCGTTGGAATGGCCAAGATCCCTGAGAGCTTCGCGCCCAATTTCAATTTTGATGTTAGATCTGGATCATTTCAAAATAATCAATGACAGCTTTGGCCATGACATTGGCGACAAGGTATTGAAAAGCATCGCCAATATTTTGCAAGATTCCACCCGGATCACAGATCTGGTGGCGCGCTGGGGCGGTGAAGAATTCGTGTTAATGTTACCGGAAACCGGTCACGACCTTGCTATGGAAATCGCCGAACGTATCCGGGAAAAAGTGGCCGCTACCGAGTTGGCGTTTCAGGACAACAAGGTAAACTTTACCATCAGTATCGGTGTTGCCACCACAGAAAACGGTGAGCCGAGTTTTACCGAATTGTTGAGTATTTCTGATATGGCCCTGTACCAATCTAAAGAGCAGGGACGAAACCGGGTTTCTTCTATTATTATCTAAATAATACCAACCAGGCCCGCGACTTTACCAGATAAACTTGTATTGCAGACCAATGGCCAGGTTATTAACGTCCGAGCGGCGGTACTGGTTGATACGGTATTCACTGACAATAAAGAAATTCTCCACCAGGCGGTAACCCAACTGGGCTTCCATCACCACGGGATTGGCCGGGATCGTTGAAGGCAGATCCTGATTAAAGATATGATCGGCAAACCCCGACAGGTAAAGGCGATCGCTGATATAGGGAAATTTCATCATAAAGGAATGCTCCAGCTGCCAGATATAAGGATCTTCATGATCAAACTGCACCGCATGCCAGTTAATGGAATACTTCAAATGAATACTTTTGAAAAAATCCTGCAAAAACGAAGTATCACTCAAGCGCCAGCGGATACCCAACCTGTGCCTGTCATTATCCTCTCCGGTTCTTAAATTCATTTGCAAGGTGAGATCCAGCGGTGAACTTTCACTGATTTGCCAGCGGATATTCTGCTCGGTATAAAAAGCATCGGCATCTCCTAAACTACCGCTGCCGTCTTGGCTGTAAAAGTTAAGCAGGCTGAAGTAAGAAAACCTGTATCTGAGCTTAGCTGCGGCATTTAAGGTGAATACGCTGTCAGTGTCAACATCGGTTAAATGGGGGTAAAGATTAAAGTCTAAAAAACCGCCCCGGGTATTTTTACTTTGTGCCGATACCTGAGCCATGGCGAAGAAGCAGATAAAGCAAAAACTCCATAAGAATAAAGTTTTCATGCGGTGACAACTCAAGGAAACATTCATATCTTCCCCCGGCTTTGGCGGTTAACCTTTGATTTGATTAACTGTAGTTTAGCTCCGATGCCAGCGCAAACCGGGCAATGATAAGCTTCGGGGTTAACAAATTTATCCGGGGCATTAGTAAAGCGACAATCATCGCTGGTGAAAACTGCCGCTGACAGACATGAATAATGAATATTTAAACAAAAACTGCTGGGAAAAATACTGGGACTCGAGCATCAAAAATTATTATTCAAACAAAAGCTGACGATTAAAAATACTGAGGCTCGAACATCAAAAATTAATTTTTAAGCAAAATGTGCCGATAAAATAACAAAGCAGTTTTCATCAGCCCCCTTATCGGCCCGCTTTATCTGACAGCAAGGCCTAATTCTTTCTGAGCAACCAGACGTAAGACATAACCCAGTTTAAATACACCAGCAAAGATGATGGTTGCAATATGTAAAGCAACTTGCTGGCCGATGCTCAGATACTCATAAAAACCATAAACAGCAAACAATGACAGTAAAGTAACCCCAAGAGCAGACCAAAAGACAACATTACTGATCTTTAACATTTTTTCTAAATCAAATTGCTTATTCATTTTTATGGCCTCTATGCTCAAATTTACTTGTCCGGTTAACCGTCTGACAACTTGTTAACCCGTTTTGTACCTAGTAATACAAGCTTGATGCCAACTCAACTTTATAAGTATATAACAATAACTTACGGAGAAAACTCTCTTGTCACTCACATCAAAGGCTAAGTTCTTTAATTTTCAAACGTCATTAGGACAATAAATATTCCAGCCGGAATTCAAAAAAGAAAAACACAAGATAAGAAATTGAAAAACAAGATAAAAACACAAATAAAAATGCAGTACAGCCTATAAAGCTCATCAAAATAGCCGACAATAACGCCGAAAATTCCGGATTAAACCACAGCTGCCGGATTATCAGGGGACATTTTGACAGCCAGAGCAGTGTCAAAATGACACCAACACTCATTTGAACGGTGTCATCAAGACATAAGTCATGAGCTTATCTGGCTTAATGTTATTGCAACCAATCTTGTCTAAGCGGGGAATGTGGCTGCCATGTAAAGGGCACAGTCGCCTTTAACTCATTCCAGATCTTCTCGGCTCCTGCGGGGTCACGGCGATAGAACCGGTGCGACAGCAAGAGGTGAAAATAGCCGATATGAAAGGCTAGCGGCAAAGCGGTAATTTTCCCCTGATATTGCTCCCTTTCAATAAGTTCATCGCCGACCTGCTCTTCAATCACATAACCGTCAAGCCGGTTTAATGCCAACATTTTAAAGCCCTCTTCGACGCTCAAGTCCATCGGACTTAAAAACCCGCCTTTTTTTAGCATATGGTAAACCACATAACCATAAGGCGCCCCTATACCTGAAGATAAAGCAGAAAACTGCTTTCCGTCCCAACTGAGCCGGCTATTGGCCGGAGTATAAACCCGGTAAATGGCCTTTCGAATCGCACGGCTGTTATCAAGCCTGCCTTGCTTATCACGGGGAAAGCGCCCCCATTTATCACGCTCTTTCATCCAGACGGTGGGGAAAATAACATCGTTTTCACCCGAGATTAAATCCTGGATGCAACGCCCCCAGGAGCGGCGATAAAAAACCGCCTTAAACCCGGCACTCTCCACCGCTTGACTTACTTTATCAATGAAGATATTGCCGCTTATCAGAGTAGATTCACCGCCGGTCGTACTAAGGATCTGAAAGCTTTCAGTTTCATAGCAAAGCCTTAACTCTTTTGCCAAAGCAAAATTGCTGATAAAAAAACAGCATAACCATAACAGCGAGCGGTTGATTTTCAACAGCGCAGCTCCGGGTAATCAAGGTGGTAACTGTAATTATACCCAACCAGATCAAAAATTAGCCTTCAGGGGGATATATAGCATCATCAGCCATTAAAGCAGGCAAATAAGCATCAAAAAATCGACACTGATCAGAACCAGACTTAAAGACTTGTTATTATTTGTTTTTCTCATTAAAGCATAAGCTAAAGCTGGCGCCGCCAAGTTCAACCGACTGCTCAATTAACACCTGCCCCTGATAGCTGGCCACTATATCCCGGATAATTGCCAGCCCTATGCCATGTCCCTGCTCATAAGTATCCGCCCGGGTGCCGCGGTTAAGCACCTTTTCCCGCTGATCTTCACTGATACCCAGGCCGTCATCTTCCACCTTGATCACCAATTGTCCTTCACTGGCACTCCCCCGGATAACCACCTTATGCTTTGCCGCTTTACAGGCGTTATCGAGCATATTGCCCAGCAATTCCATCAGGTCGGCTTCATCCCCTTTAAAGAGCACATCCTCATCCACCAGGACCGAAATGCTCAGATTTTTATGGCGGTAAATTTTCTCCAGGGCAGAGACCAACTTGAGGGCAACCGGTTTGATCAAAATACCCAGGTGCCAGGAAGACTCCCCGGCACTTTGCGCCCGCTTGAGCTGATGCTCTATGGTGCGGTTAATCACAGCGAGTTGCTCATTAAAAACCTCGGGTAATTGTGCCTGGCTTTGCATCACCGCCAGCGGCGTTTTTAGGCTATGGGCCAGGTCGGACAAGGCATTACGATACCTTTGCCTTTGATTTTGCTCCGTGTGCAATAATAAGTTCAGCTGGCTGGCCACTTGCTCCAGCTCCAGCGGATAACGCGCCTGGAGCTGATCGGTTTTGCCCTGCTCCACCGACTGCAATTCTCCTTTTAAGATATGCAGGGGTTTTAAGGTCCAGTTTAACCAGCTCATTTGGATCAGCAGCAACAGGGCCATCAACACCAGCAGCCACAGCCACAACTGGCGTTTAAACTGCCCGGTGATCACCAGCAGATCCGCCTGGTTTTTAATGATATGAATAGTCACGGGAAAAGCTTGCTCGCCATCGCTAAAACTGGCGCTAAAGCTGTAAATTAAATGTTGTTCACCGTTAAGGTAAATTTCCTCAGACAAAGACTGGCCTAATGCCGGCTGCGGAAAAACATAAGGAATATCCAGCCCCAGCAAGGAGTTAGATAGCCATAGTATTTCCTGTCGGGCAGCTTGCTGTTTATCTTCCCCCTCAGCCAGCCCCTTAGTGATCAGCGCGTATAAACCAGACTCAATCACATTAAACTGGTTTTCCAGTAACTGCTCCGGCATCAGTAAATCCTGCTGCTCCACTTCCGCCACCGCTAAGATGGAGTAACTGTAGGCAGCCAGTTCATTATGGATGGCACTCTTGATCTGGGCTTCAAAGGCACTGTTAAGGGTTACCCCGATCAGGGGCAATACCAGCACTATGATCAGCAAAGCACTGAGCCTTAACCGCGCTTTTAGTGACTTGAGTTTCCAGGGAAGTAAGGACGAAAGTTCAGGCAAGTACTTACTCATTTATTGTCAAAAACCTTGAGCTTATAGCCCTGCCCCCGCAGCGTTTCAATAAAGCCATATTCGGCGCCGGGATCGAGTTTTTTCCTTAAGCGCCTGACAAAAACTTCAATGACATTAGAGTCGAGATCAAAGTCCTGATCATAAATATGCTCGGTAAGCTCGGTTTTTGATTTCACCTGCTCCGGATGCAGGGCCAGATATTCCAATAGCTTGTATTCATAACTGGTTAAAGTGATCAACTGTTCATTCACCCATACCTGGGCACTGGAGGTATTCAGGCGCAGCGGACCATTTTCAATCACCGGGCTGGCCTGCCCCACCGAGCGGCGGATCAGGGCATTTAACCGCGCCAGCAATTCTTCACTCTGAAAGGGTTTAGTTAAATAATCATCGGCGCCGGCATCCAATCCCGAGACCTTATCCTGCCAATGATCTCTTGCCGTCAGCACAATAATCGGATAAGACTTGTCAAGCTTACGCAAGGTTTTGATCAAACTGATGCCGTCTAATTTAGGCAAGCCGACATCAATAATCGCGGCATCATAGGGGTATTCCCGCCCTTTAAACAAACCTTCTTCGCCATCACCGGCCACATCCACCGAATATCCGGCGCTGACCAGCTGGCCCTGCAAATTTGCCTGCAAGGCAAGATCATCTTCAACCAACAACAAACGCATAGTTTAATTTCCCTTTATCTTCCCCGAGGAACCATCTACCAGCACGGAAATAATATGACCGTCTTTTTTTAACAGTTTGACCTTATAGCCGGCCTGGCCGTTAACCTTGCTGCTTTGTACTTTCAGTACTTTGCCGCCATAGCGGTTTTTGACCTTTTGTGCCGCCTGCTGCTGGGAAATTTTCCTCGAGGATTTCTTATTACGTTCTTTTTTATTGGCCTTATCCCCCACCGAGGGCAAGTCAACCCCTGGTACCTGATAGCTGCTAATCGCCTCATTTGCCTGGGCCTTATGCTGGCCGAGCGACAAACTTGCCAATAAAAACAACATCAAGAGTAAAACGGATCTCATAAATATTACCTGTACGCGAGCTTCTCACCTGAGTGTAAAAGATTGGCCCTGCTAAATAAAGAACTGATAGTCTTTTGAATTTTCCAGTGATTTAATCCGGCTCCTATACCGGATCCACAGTTACCCTGAGCTTGATCTTTTTGCCCGGGTGATGGCGGGTACGGGTATGGTAGATTTCCCCCTGGTATTTATAAGTCACCTCATAACCGCTAATTTCTTCAAAACTGCTATATTCCCGGCTGCAATGCAGCACCTTGCGGTGACTGGCATGGTGATAGCCCGAATGATTATGACTGTGGCGACTTTTCCGGTAGCTGTGATTGCTGTGGCCGATTTCATTGCCCACCGAACCGCCGATAATTGCCCCGGCAACGGTACCGACCCCTTTAAGATCCGACTTTTTAAATAACACATGACCAACAGTACCGCCGATAACAGCGCCGACAACGGTCGCCGCGACTTCATTGCCGCCATAGTGCCCTGAACTGCTGTGGTGGTGGCTCACCCGGCGCCAGCAGCTGTCGTCATGAATATGCTCTACCCGTACGGTTTGGTAAATAGGAGTAGCGGCGATCACTTTGCCCCTGGCATAAAAACTATCCCCCCTGTGATGACCGGCGCTGGCATTAGCAGCTGTCGCTAACAGTGAAATAGTTATGAAGGCTTTGGTTATAATGTTCATTATTTGCTCCTGAGACAATAACGTCGATAAAGACTTTCTCTGTGTATGATTAATAGCTTAACTGTGGCTAACTGAACTGAAGCTGAACGAAACTGAATAAACCGGAAAAACAGTACCAATATAAAAACAAAAAAAACGCAAAAAACAAAGTAAAGCCAATAACCTAAAATAAAGACAGGCACAGCATAAAAAGTGCGTAATAAGCTGAGGACAAAAAAATGAAAAAGCCACAAAGAGACGTCACCCTGAGATTTCTGGCAGAGCCCCAGGATGTTAATTTTGGCGGCAAGGTACACGGCGGCGCGGTAATGAAATGGATAGATTTAGCCGCCTATGCCTGCGCCGCCGGCTGGAGTGGCCGTTATTGCGTCACCGCCTATGCCGGCGGCATACGGTTTGTGGCCCCGATCCATGTCGGCAGCCTGGTGGAAGTAGCCGCTAAGGTCATTTATACCGGCTCCTCCTCCATGCATATCGCACTGGAAGTTAATGCCTGCGATCCCAAATCCCTCAACCGCCGCCTGACCACCCATTGCATTGTTATCATGGTGGCGGTGGATGAAACCGGACACAAAATAGAAATTCCCAAATGGGTACCGGAAACCGAAGCCGATAAAAAACAGCATCAAAGTGCCCTTAAACTGATGGAAATGCGTAAACAAATCAGCGACGAAATGCAGATCTACCTCGAAGAGGAATAATTTTTACCATCAGTCGCTGATGATATGCCGCCCTGCATTTGTCTGCACTGCAGTCGGCATACTTTTGCCGCCCTCAAGACTTATTCGCCGGTTTTTTCATTATTTTTCCGGCAAAGTTTTCGCCAATTCTTTCAAAAACCGCCATCATTTTTTGTCAACGCCGGTGCTGACAGGAGAAAATATTTATCTCTCTCAAATACAACGAAATAAAGCAAGCGAGAAATCAGCAACTTATTACAGATATGCTCAAGCACCTTGTTTATTGGCCTTAAACCTGCACTTCCTAACAAGCGTAAAAGAAGTAAAGCCAACAGAGGTACCAGCGATGACGTTACCCAAAAGTCAAAAAGAATCGAACTTAAGCGTACGTATTTATCTGTATATTATCGGCCTGATGTGCTTAAGCGCCAATGTCTGGTTCGCTTACGAGCTGGATAAACAGCAGCAGATCCGGGAAATCACCCGCGCATCCCAGATAACACAGCATTTTACCCGGGAAGATAACAACACCCTGGCAGCCGTGATATCCGCCGAAACAGTGCACAGCAGCAATCACTCCCCCTTAAACTAATACACCCCGGCAAAGAAAAAAAAGCCATACTATTAATGTGCCTCAAGAAAAACCGGACATTAAAAAGGGGCCAAATGGCCCCTGCTTACAGTCAATAAAGAATTAGGACAATTCCATTTCCTGTACTCTCTCATGCGCAATTTCAGGTGTTGTCATCCCCGGCTTGGCATGAAGATTGGCCTTTAACTGGCCTTTACGATGCTTCAGTGCGGCATCAAGTTTTTTGGCGGCAAGGGCTATTGCCGGATACATGATATCGTCGGTGCCTGTGGCAGAGATCCTTCCTCCTTCATAGGTCGTTCGCAGTTCAGCCTGATGCTTGCCATGCTCCTTGGAAAGGATGACATCAAGCGAAATAAGTGTTGGAAAATGATTTGCTATCTTGGAGAACTTTTCTTCGATATGCTCTTTGATCGAACTAGTAACATCGACATGGTGACCAGAAAGATTTATTTTCATAGGTATTCCTTTTTTAGTTACTTCACTTTTAACACTTGGGGCAATTGTCATAAAACACAAGTTTTATTTTCAATTTTTTCTCTTCTTTAAGGTAAACATACTCCTTCGGATGGACGGTGACAAAGCTAAAAATAGCTTTTCTTGATATTAATCAAATAAATATTAAAGGGGAATAGCCAATTAATTTTTTTATTATTTTTTGGCTGATTTTTCCCCTCTCCAGGCCTTTATTTGTCTGGTTTTTACACTGCTATTGTGTTTATTGTTTTTCTGCCTGTTTCTCGAGCCAGCTGTCAATCAAATATCGGGCAATCGACTCTTTTCTCGGCAACTGATAGTTATCCCCTTCATCCCCCCAATTATCAAAAGTGCTGACCTGTTCGGCGCTAAACCAGCGGGCATCGGCAATTTCATCATTATCGATATTAATTTCATCACTGGTTGCCCGGGCAAAAAAACCTATCATTAATGAATTCGGGAACGGCCAGGGCTGAGAAGCCATATAAGTTACCTGCTCCACAACGACCCCGGCCTCTTCGAAAACTTCCCTGGACACGGCTTCCTCCAGGGATTCCCCCGGATCGACAAAACCAGCCAGAGTAGAAACCACTTTGGCGGGAATATTATGATGCTGCGCCAGTAAACATTTGGCTTTTTCCCCGGGGGCCTGATATTCAACCAACATGATCACCACAGGGTCGGTACGGGGAAAGTGCTCTTTCCCGCAAGACTCACTTTGGCACTTTCGCCTGTGACCGCCATCAAGGGAAAGGGTTTTCTCGCCGCAATAACCGCAGTGCTGACATTGCCTGTGCCAATGATTAAGCGCCCGGCCATAGGCCAAAATAGGGGCCTGCTTCGCCGTGATCAGCGGCAAAGCACTGCGAAAGTCTCTTGCCTGATATTTATCCGACAGCAAACTATCGAGCCGCTCTTGGGACAAATCAGATAAATCAAGCACAAAAACCGCGTGCTCACCGTCCAAACCTAAAAAATAACAGTTACTTGCCTGTGCAATCAGTTGCCCGGTGATCGCCAGCTCCCGGGTAAACTCGGCCAGTTTATCTTGTTCAAACAGGCATAAAGAACGCCATACCGGTAAAAAAACCGTATCCGCTTTATTTTGCTGCTCAAGCAGCCAGCCGTTGCTTTTTCGGGCGGAAGACGCCCGGTTTAACGACATTTGTGAAAAGGTTAATGCTGGGCTATTCAAGGTGCTCTCCTTGTTAATACGGTTAATCTATCAGTCTTCATGATCAGCTTGTTCGCTCCTGTTTTGCTGCTTGTCGGCAAGCTGTTGCTGCCATAAGGCACTAAAGCCCCCCAAAGGTTTTATATGGTTGAATAATTCCTCCCCCAGTTCGGTCAGGGCATAACCGCCTGCCTGCTTTTGTACAAACATGGTGGCCTGCAATTCTTTTAAGCGGTTGTTAAGCAGGGTCGGGGAGATATTTTCACAGCGGTTTTGTAATTCACGGAAGGTGCAAGGGTTCTGGCTGAGATTCCAGAAAATTCCCAAGGTCCAGTTACGCCCCAATAAATCCAGCAGCGCCATAATAGGTTTGCCTGTTTTAGAGCCCCGCACCGGCACACCGGGAAGTGGTAAAGACATGATTACTTTCCTTATATGGCCGGCAGCTGTTAAAGCAAGTTAGCTTTGCCTGACAAACAGACAAGTACGGACATACACTATTGCTACATTTTCTGTAGCTTACTACATAAAATGTAGCAAAGACAAGCGGCAAATATTGCCTTTACGCGATTACTCGCTTGGGAGCCGCTATCTAGGGACTAAGCCCGCCTCAAGCCAAAAGGCGGGCTAAAACAAGGAGAAAGTCAGGTTAGTCCTGGTATAACACCACGGCATTACGGCCTTTTTCCTTGGCCTGGTACAAGGCATTGTCCGCCGCTTCAAATATCGATTCCTGGCACTGGTTGTTCAAATCCATTTCGGCAATACCAAAGGTGGCCGTCACCGAGAAACGTTTGTTATTAGGTAGCTTAAATTCTTTTTCCGCCATGGTTGCCCGGATACGTTCCACCATATTGACGATATCCTTGCCGTGAGTATTGGGGAAACACAAAACAAATTCATCGCCGCCAAAACGCCCGGCGATGTCCTCCGGACGTTTCACCTGGGTTAAAATCTCACCAAAACTTGCCAGTACCTTATCCCCCGCCTGATGCCCCAGGGTATCGTTGATTTGTTTAAAGTGATCCAGATCGCAGACACAAATGCTCAAAGGATGATTATGGCGTTTGGCTGCATTGATCGCTTCGGTCAGGCGTTCAAAGAAATAACGGCGGTTGATCAGTTTTGTCAGGGGATCATGGGTGGCAAAATAAGCCAGCTCTGCTATCGCCTTTTTTCTGTGTTGCATCACCTGGTACATCATAAACAGCATGATGGTCCCCAGGGAATATACAAACAGGGTAAAAAGCACCACTCCCTGTATCACCCAGCTTTCATGTTTATCCACGGCAATTACCGATTGCTGGGTAAAACGCTGCACTTCATCGCGTAAGCTGGTTAACTCCAGGCGCAGCTCTTTTTCTTCTTCGTTTAAGATCCTGATCACTTGCTCGGGTATTTTACCGCCGCCGCTTTTTATCGTCTCTATCATGGCGATCACCTGATCATGGTATTGCTGATGTTCCTTGCCGATTTGATCCAACAGCAGGTTCACCCGCACCATCTCCGCCCGCGTTTCCGGCTGCCCCAGTGACATCAGCGGAATAATAAATTCCTTTAATGTCGCCAGCGCACTATCAAATTTTTTACCGGTACGGATAAAACTGTCTTCCAGGGTCCGGATCACCACCCCCTGGTGACCATCGCTTTGCTGATGCAGTTTCTCAATCAACAGCGTCTGCTCAAATTGCCGGTCGATAAGCGGCAACAGCTGAGTCACCAGCGGCAGATCCTTATTGGCGACATCTTCAAATTCGGTTTTAATTTTATGCATTTGCCAGTAAGCAAAGCCGCCATTCACCAGGATTAAAGCGGCAATGGCAAAGGCGATAAGAAAGATATAACGGTTGGTTTTCGTATTTTGCGGCATAAATTCCAAAATCTACAGCAAGAGGAATTATCAAAGCATAAAAGCCTTAGCCGTCAAAGTCCAGCGGATACAAATCCATGTCTGCACAAAGAGTTAAGCTCAGACCTCTCTCGCCAATTCGGCAATCACCTGGTCTATGCCGTTAGCGCGAATTTTAGCACTGATCTCTGCCTGTTTGGCATCGAGTAAACTGATGCCCTCGACGACAATATCAAAGGTCAGCCAGCGGTGGGAGTTTTTATTTTTACGCAGGCGAAAGTCCATTTCGATATCCGGTTTGCCCGTCTGGCTGATCACCGACTTAACCGAGACTATTTTACGGTTATTAGCCTGCTCCTGCTGCTGGAAAGTCACCTGCTGATCTGTGTATTTAGACAACACCTGAACATAACTCTGGCTCAAGTGGTTTTTCATAGCTAAAACAAAAGCTTCTCTTTGGGCTTTCGTCATGGTTCTTAAGTTTTTCCCCAAAATCTTAAAAGCGGCATAGCGATGATCAACATAAGGCATCAACTCCTGATCAACGATATTGACCATCAGCTCAGGCCGGCTTTTCAGGGCTTGTTGTTCGCTGGCGATGCGGGCAAAGAGATTGTTACCCGCATTGGCAATCACTTGATAAGGGGAGTTTTCACCGGCCAGCACACTGCTGGCGCCAGTTAAACAACTGATAAACAAAAAAACCTTGATAAACCTGAACATAAGCCATTATTTCCCTGATGATATAAGCCAAAAAATGAAGTCCGTGCCAACGCCTGACTTCAATCATTTTATCTTAGTGACTTTCATCCCTTAAAGCTGTTTTATAAGGTGTTTCTTTGTTTAGAACTGTATGCATTTGTTATAAAGTGTAAGCCGCCCGGCCCAAACGCAGCTCAGGCGGATTTTTCCTCTTTTTCTTCCGGGGCAAGCGCTTGTGTGGTTTGCTGTTTTTCCACTGTCTCAGCCTTGGCAGGGCTCTCGGTCCCCCCCAGGGCTTCAATATTGATGATCGCTGAACGGTTTAAGGTGATCTTATAACGCTGCAGGTGCAACTCGGACTTGTCTCCCTGCATCAAAACCATGTTAATCTGATAACGGCGTTCCACACTCTGGTTGGTTACCTTAATACCGTCGAGGGAATACAAGCGCCCGGCGCCTTTTTTCAGGAAACGGACAAAAGGTGTCAGGTTAAAAAAGATCTCCTGCTTGATTTCATCATAGCCGGGTAAAAACTCCTTGGCCACCACCTTAAAGTCGCTGCGAAAGTGCAATAATCTCGCCGCCTGCTTATTTTGCTGACGCCTTTTCTGGAACAACTTGTCCACTTCCGCGGGCAAATCCCGGTTATTGATGTATTCAAGCCACATGGTCTCGTTGGCAATACGGTTTTGACTGACACTATTGGTGAAGACATGCTGCCACTTGGGTCGTCCCCGCTGAATTTTACGCCAGATCAGCTGGGTTAAATCATCTTTAAAAATTTCCCGCAAACCGTAGATCACCCCGAGCAGGGCCACCAGGGCCAGCGTGACTTCGGCAAAACTTGAGCGGGCATTTAATACCAGCATCATCACAAACGCCATCACCACAGCGGTCACCGAGCCGCGTACCAGGCGCTTTAAGTTGGTATCCAAAGAGCGGGTATCTTTTTTAAATACCACCCCGTATTCGATCAACCTTTGCAGCAGGCGCATTTTGTTGGTGATACGGTTAGGGTCATCTAAGGTAATTTGCGAATTGTACTGGTTTTTATTGCGGTAGCTGCTTTCACTGCGGCATAAGGCCAGCAATTGCTCTCTTGCTTCCGTCTGCCCGCTGCTGCTCGGGCCTTTGGCCAGCAATTTCAAAAAAGACTGCTCCACATGCCAGCTCAGGTAATTATCGGCATTTTCAAAGTAGGAGCTGAGCTTTTTATCCGGCGGCGTATAACGGCGTAATTTTTTCAGCAGCGAAGCCGACTGCTCCGCCAGCTCCAGCGCCTGCCGGTAAAAGAGTTCCGGCTCCTTAATTTTCAAGGTCTGCTTGATATCGGCATCCAGGGCGATACGGATCTGATAAGAAAACAAATTCAGGTTCAGGCGGTAATCCCTTTGCTCCCCTTTGGTTTGACTGATAAAACGGCTGCGCACCAGCGGCAGGTGGAGCTGATGGGAATAGTAGGCGCAATGGCTTTTGATGCTGCTGTGAAAGTAGCTCTCTTCTTCTAACGTACTGGGGCTGATCCCCATCTCTACCGGAATGGAAAAATAGAGATCAAGTCGCTGATTATCCTGTGGCAGAAGTTGGTGGCTGATTTTAAATGACAAGTTTTCATCTTGGCTAAGCTGGACTTTATTCACTCGTTATTTATGCTCCTTATGGCGGAAAAGGGGGAATGTTGAAACCTCTGCAACTGCCGTAAACAGAACAGCTGATCTGAATAAAAAATCGAGTTTATTGATGTCGTTGCGACATAGGTTGCCGGTAAATAAATGACAATGGCAACAGTATCTTAATTGCAGAAGAGGCAGCAGCGAAAGTTTCAACGCCTTGTTGTTAAAGTTTAGTTCAATTTATAGATTATTGGCAGTAACAATGCGCTAATCTTTTGTATTTTTTACGATTAAATAAATGCTCAGCTAAAGAAAAAACAGGTTTACATCGCCTGCTTTTTCTCACGGCATTCACATTTCCCGGTGGCAAAGCGATTAAAATGATAAACCGCTCCACAAGGTGTAGAACATTTTAACACTTAAAAAAAACAGCAACAGGGCAAAAATTTTCTTTAATAAGGCAACCGGCAAACGGTGCACTAATTTAGCCCCCAATGGCGCGGTAAAAAAGCTGCAGACGGAGATCAGCAGCACGGCGGGCATATAAATAAAACCTAAACGATATTCAAGACCGGCATGCGGTATCGCCGATTGCGCCATTTCTACCTGCAAAAGATAACCATTGGCCAGGTAACCTAAGCTGCCGGCGATAGAAATAGGCAAACCTATGGCTGCCGAAGTCGCTATCGCCCTTTTAATATCGATATTATGCCACAGCAGATAAGGTACCGTCAGGGAGCCGCCACCGATAGACACCAGGGAAGAAACCCCGCCAATACCTGACCCCGCGAAAAAGAGCCCTTTATTTGACGGCATAGTGCGCGAGGGCCTGGGCTTTTTATTCAGAAACATTTGCACCGCAACATACGCCATAAAGAGAGAAAATATTGTCACCAGATAAATGGCACTAAGCTTGGCGGCAATAAAAGTCATGATAAAGGCCCCCAACACCACCCCGGGAGAGAATCCTTTGACCACAAACCAGTTAATATTTCTGTGCTTATGATGTGCCAACGAGCTCGATAATGAAGTCATAATGATCGAGGCCATCGACGTGCCCAGCGCCAGGTGTACCACCTGCTCGATCATCACTCCCTGAGCCAGGAATAACCCCGTGAGTACCGGCACCATGATGCCGCCGCCACCGATACCGAGCAAACCCGCCATAAAACCAACCACACAACCCAATAACACCAACTGCAAGATAAACTCCGGGTTCACAACCAACTCCTTACTTATTCCTTAAAAATGCATTTGACCATGATATCCGAAAGCGCCAATGGCATAATATCGATTATTTGCAAACTTATATCGACAATATGACAAAATTACGCCAGATAGCACCATCATCACAGTCACGGCAAGCGCTGGAAAAGCCGGTGACTGTGGTCAACCGGCAAATTGCCGTCAATTGTGCTATCGAGCGGCATCAGCACCTGTGGGGGCAATTTATTTATGCCAGTAAAGGCGTGCTGGCGGTCAATATCGGCAACGAGCGCTATATAGTACCGCCGGAGCAAGGGGTTTGGGTGCCGCCACAAATAGAACATCAGGTGATCGCCCTGACCCGGGTCACCCTGACCAGCTTTTATGTCGATCTTGAATTACTGGCCTGCTTGCCGCCAAGTTCATCTCTGCTGGCGGTATCAAGCTTTTTAAAAGCCCTGATTTGTGAGGCGAGCAATATCCCCCCGGATTATGCCTGGCGCAGCCCCGATGGGCGGTTATTACGCCTTATCGTCGATCAGCTGGCCATTGCCGAACAGGTAACCCTTAACCTGCCCTACCCCAGGGATTTACGCCTGATGGCAATAACCCGGGAACTGCAGCAAAATCCCGGCAATGGCAATAGCCTGGAGCAATGGGGAAACCTGGTCGGCGCTTCGGCGCGCACCCTGAGCAGGTTATTTAAAAAAGAAACCGGCATGACCTACAGCCAATGGCGGCAAAAATTGAATTTACAGCTGGCAATCACAGCGCTGGCCGGGGGGGAGAGCATCACCAATATCGCCTTAAACCTTGGCTACGACTCCCCTTCTGCCTTTATCCATATGTTTAAAAAACACTTTGGCATCAGCCCGAAAAAATATCTCGGGGCTTAATCGGCGATGATATCGGCCTGATGCCAGCGGCGGCCATATTTCGACCAGAGGATCATCAGTCCCGGGAGCAGCAGCAACATTTGCATCGCCAGCAACATAGGGGCGCTCAGGCCGACTCTTTGCGTTAAGCTCACCATAACTCCGGCTCCCGACATCTGGAATAAGCCGAGTAATGCCGCAGCCGTACCCGCCCGATCGCCAAAAGGCGCCAGCGCCCGCCCGGCGGCAGAGCCAAGTACGCAGGCATAACCGATAGAAGAGCAAAAGACCGGCAACATATAGGCCCAGGGACTGGCAAAGGGACGTAACGCCAGCATCAACAAACCTGAGCCGATGATCACCAGCAAACCTGTGGTTAAGGTCTTGCGCGTACCCAATTTATCCATCATTTTCGGGGCCAGGAAGCAGGCAATAATATTTAACACCGCATTAATGCCAAACCAGAAAGTAAATTGTGACATATCCAGTCCCAGGCCCGTCATTAACCAGGCGGGGGCAGAAGTGACATAAGCGAGGATCACCGCCATGGACAGCATACATAAGATGGCATGATAGAGAAACTTCGGCTCCGCCAACACCGACCAATAACGGCTCAGGCTTAACATGCGTCCGTCAACATTGGTATGTTCCGGCCGGGTTTCTTTATAAAGCAACATCACTATGCCCCAACCGATGACAGCAAAACCCGCCATAAAACTAAAGTTGCTGCGCCAGCCAAATTCGGCGGTCAACCAGCTGCCCAGTATCGGCGCCATCGCCGGAATAAAACAAATAGCGCCATTTAAATAACTGATCATCCGGCCGCTGCGCGCTGCCCCGAAGCAATCCCGCACCGAAGCAAAGGCCGCCACCGAAGTGGCACAGGCGCCAAAGCCCTGCAATAAACGTGCTGCCAGCAACATATCTATGCTCTGCGATACGTAAGCCAGCAATGAGCACAGGCCGTAAATCATCACCCCGCCAAGGGCCACGGGCCGGCGGCCAAACCTGTCCGCCAGGGGACCCGCCAGTAACTGTCCCAGTCCCAAGGTGACCATAAACCAGGTCACGGTATCTTGCACTGAGGTAATATCCACAGCAAACTGCCCGGCGATCACCGGCAGTGCCGGTAAATAAATATCAATGGCCAGCGGACTGAACAAAACCAGTAATACCAACAAAAATACCAGCTGATTGCTGTTTGTGGTCTGAGGGGTCATAAATTTTCCTGTTTAACCCGGATGTAGAGTAATCATTCAGGTTAGTGAAACGAAGGGGGGATTTTACGGAATTAATGGCGCTAATAAAACCATTGTCGCTACTAATTTGCCATTATTTTCTCTGCCTGCGCCCCGATAAACAGGGGCGATAAGCTTTTAACCCTTTGCTAACAAAAAATTACCGATAAAAAAGAAAAACAAGCTCAGTGCCGGGTACAAGGTTAGTTATTTTGCTTTCGCCAGTGAAACTCCATTTGACCGGCGGTTTTTTCCGCCAGCTCAACCCCGGCTAACTCACTCACCAGCTGCAGACTCATATCTATACCCGCAGAAATCCCGCCTGAGCTGATAATATTACCGCTTTGTACCCAGCGGACATTTTCCAGCACATCCAACGCAGGAAACAGGGCTTTTAATTCCGGGACATCCTGGTGGTGAGTGGTTACTTGCTGATCCGTGACAATACCGGCTTGCGCCAGCAAAAACACCCCGGTACAAACCGAAGTGATCAGCTCAGCCCTTTGTGCCTGGCGTTTAAGCCATTGCATCACGGAGGTTTTTGCCATTTCCCCATAATGCACGCCACCGGCAACCAGCAAAACATCTATGTTGGGATGCTCATCAAAGCCATACGCCGGCAACACGGTATATCCCGCCCTGGCCTTCACCGGGTCAGTCGTTTCTGCCACCAGGAAAACATTAAATAACCCCGGATACTGATAAACCCGGGCCGCGGTGGAAAACACTTCAAACGGCCCTGAAAAATCCAGTACTTCCGCCTGCTCGTAAATATAAATACCGACATTGATGGTTTTTATCGTCACCTGATTAATCCATATTTTATTTGGTTTTAGTCAAAAAATTCCTCTTGCCTGGTAAGAGGAAACAGGCGTTTTTACTGCTATAGAAAATTTCCCGGCCATGAAAAAACATGATAACCGGACTATTATATAGATTCCCCTGCTCGTTAAAGCATACCTAAGTAAGTCGTTTTAGGAACTATTGATTGGAAGATATTGTGACTAAAAGAACTGAGGAAAAAGTAATTCATCAATCCGACCTTGATAAATTATTGCACCTGGACGAGGTCATGGAGCAGTCAAATAAGAATCCCTTTATCAAAGAGCTCAAGCAGGCCATTTTAGATCCGAGTCAATTAAAGTTATTCCAGTGGCACTCGCTGCGCAGTCAAATTCATGAAATTGAAGCCCTGGTGCCCCATATTGACCTGATCATTAAACTTAAAAAAGAAAATAAAGAAGACTGAGCACAAAAACAAGATAACCTGCCCCTGTCCCCGTCAGCTTGCCTGCTTTTCATTGAGAAGAAAACACTCAAAAGACCTCTGCTAGAACAACTGATTTTCCAGCGTTTTACCATTAACCAGCTGGCGATAGCGCCAATTTTTCTGATGGCACAAAGTCAATATTTCAATATCAGGAGCCAGGTCTGCGCTTTCGCCGGCCACCTTGATCTGGTACTCCTTATCCTGGCTGTTAAGCACTTCAACCACATAGTCCCGGGAGGTTAACACCTCAATCAGCTCAGGCTCCTGCTGCTCCATTCTTAAGGTAAAGTACCTGAACTGCTCCTGGAGCGCGTTGGTATGATGCTCCTTTAAGCTTCCCTGATCCAGATAAAGTACCTGGCCACATAAGCGCTCAAGCTCAGATAAATCATGGGAGCTTAAAATAAAGGTGGTTTCCCCCGAAAGGCTGGCCACCAGCTCCCTGACTTCTCGGGCATGTAAAGGATCCAGGCCGGCAGTGGCTTCATCAAGCATCACGATTTCCGGTGAGCCGATAAGCGCCTGGGCTATGGTCACCCGTTTGCGCATCCCGTGGGACAAACCGTCGGGCTTTTGATGTAGAGAAGCCGACATGCCCACCAGATCTATGGTGCGCTCGGCTTCATACTGGCTCTCTTTTCTGCCAAAGCCCTGGAGCCGGGCATAAAATTTCAGCTGGTGCAAAACGGAGAAGCGCGGATCCAGCTGGGCATCCTGAGGCAGCGCCGCCAACCGGCCAAAGGTTTCACTTTTGCCCGGGGTCACGCCAAGAACAGAAACCTGCCCTGAGCTGGGTTTGATATAACCGCATAAGATACTGAACAAGGTGGTTTTTCCGGCGCCGTTTGGTCCTACCAGGGCGACCGGTGCCCCGGCATGGATCTCAAAATTCACATCGGCTAGTGCCTGTTTTTCCCCGAAGCTTTTATTCAGGGCAGAAGCTTTAATTAAACAGCTCATAAACTGCTCCTTCTCATGATTAAATCCCCTGCCAGTAAATAACAACACGTTTGCCCCAGCGGGATCAGGTAATTAGCAACACCTGAGCCTTGCCGGTTAATGACATCACTGAGCTGAATGCCGGGAAGGGCATAGTTGAGCACGGAAAAAATGCTCAGCTGGGATTCGATCACGGCAATAAAAACGGGGGCCAGACCAAAAAACAACAAACAGGCAATGAGCGCCAGGCGCGACGAACGGATAAAACTATTAAAAAACGACATCAGAGCAATAAAAGGCAAAACCGCAATCACCAGCTCTTTTAGCAAACCTAACCCTTTAATGCCGGTATCGACAAAAACCCCGCTGTCCCGGTAAACCGCCATCACCACCACGGCAAGCAAGGTAAATAACATCAGCAGGAATAAAATCATCACCTGACCGAAAAAACGCCCGAGTAAGATTTCCGTGCGGCTGGCCCTTAACGAGATAAAACGTAACGTGCCCCGGGTACGGTCGGCGCAGGTTTGGTCGCTGGCGGCATACAGGGAAAACACAGGAAAAGAGTAAGCGGCCACCAACCAGTAGATCGCCAGCTCAGGCGCCGGCCAGGTTAGCAGCTCCGACAGGCCAAGGGTGCCGAATAACTGCATTGCCATGTCTTTAAAGGTCTCGGAAGAAACCATGGCGGCAGCGGAGCTGACCGGATAATATAAAATAAGACACCAGACGGTAACAAAGGCCGCCAGTGCCAATGCCCCCCGCTTGGTAAAAAAAAGTCGTATCAATTCAAAACTGGCCAAAGACCAGGCCCGCTGAAAACTAAACTGCCAGTACATGCCTACTTCCTGAGAAAACCATTTCCCCCACCCTAATGGTAAGACGATGAAATAGCTATGATTATTTTGTTAATCTTTATTTTTTACTTGTGATCACGGCATGATTTGCGTTAAGAAAACGGCTAAGACAGGAACATCAAGACTTGCCGCAACTTTAGCTGCACACCCGGTCACGCCCGGTCTGCTTCGCTTTATATAAGGCTTTATCGGCGCGGATCAGCAGATCATCGATATCATCATCTTCAGCTTGCATTTCACTGATGCCGATACTGACGGTGGATTTGATTTTATCTTTCCAGGGACCTGCCAGCTGATGATCCCGTATCCGCTGACATAAACGCTCGGCCATTATCTTGGCGGCCTCACCTGACGTTTCCGGCAGCAACACCGAAAACTCTTCCCCGCCCATACGGCCGATACAGTCTGCGCCCCTGAGATTGGCGGCACATATCCTGGC
Source organism: Thalassomonas sp. RHCl1 (assembly GCF_947387555.1). Taxonomy (GTDB): domain Bacteria; phylum Pseudomonadota; class Gammaproteobacteria; order Enterobacterales; family Alteromonadaceae; genus Thalassomonas. The sequence continues at coordinate 163,773 of NZ_CANDNZ010000009.1, read as the reverse complement.
CACTTCTCTTAAAACCTGATCGCCGACATGGTGGCCGTAGGTATCATTAATTTCCTTAAAGCAGTCGATATCAATGGCCAGCAGACTCAAGGATAAATGATAACGTTTGGCCCGGATAAATTCTTTTTCCGCCTGATCGATAAAGTTGCGCCGGTTTGCCAGCTGGGTCAGTTCATCGGTATTGGCTTTGACTTCCAGATTTTTTTTCAGGGCAATTAACTCGGTAATATCATTGGAGAAACCGATAAAGCTTGAGATCTCATCCTGCTCGTCTTTAATCGGCACCTTGGTAGACCAGTAATACTGGGTATTGCCCTTGCCATCGGAAAATGATTCTTCCCCCGAAACTTTCTCCCCCGTAGCCAGCAGTTTATTATCAAGAATGGCGAAGTCGGCGGCGGTTTCCGGCGGCAGGAAGTCTTCGCCTTTTTTCCCTATGATATCCTCCGGCTGTACGCCAAATAACTTGGCGGTGCTGGCATTGATATACCTGAAGCGGCACTCCCTGTCTTTCATATAGATATAGGCGTCGACATTATTGAGTACGGTATCAAGCAATTTCTCATTTTCCTTGAGCTTGATATCGAGCAGCTTACGCTCGGTAATATCGGTGGAAATGCCGTACATGCCGCTCACCTGCCCCTGCTCATCAAACAAGGGCTTTTTCACCGTCCAGTAATAGCGTATCTCGCCGGTGCTGTGGATAATGTTTTTCTCTTCCGCCTCCACCGTCTGGCAGTGCTCCATCACCAGACGGTCGTTGACCATAAGCTCATCCGAATGAGCGATGGAAAAAAACTTACTGTCGTTCTGGCCGATGATCTCTTCTAGCGGACAGGCAAATAAATCCCTGACCATTTTGTTGACATAGGTATAACAGCCTTGCAAATCTTTGATATACACATAGGCGCCAATATTATCCAGCGTCAGGTGAAGCGCGGCAATATCCCCGGATAAGCTTGCTATTTGTTTTTCAAGATCAAGACTCATATCACTCACTCCGGCAAAACGCATTCGCTACATACAGCTTGTCAGCACAGAGTCGTAAACAACCCGGCTGCAATTGATATTTTATAAAACAAGATCTAAACGGTAACATATCAAGCACTTTTTATCAGGTGTACATCTCTTTGCGGATAAGGGATCTTAATCTGCGCCTGCTCCAGTGCCGCATAAATCATTTCATTGGCCTTATATTTAGTCGCATAGAGGTTGACGGTCGGCGCCCATAATCTGATGGCGATGGTGATGGCGCTGTCGGCAAATTCGTCAATGCCGATCAAAGGCGCCCTGTGGTTGCTGGCACCGTCAAGAGAGGCCAGGGTCTTTTCCAGCAAGGCGATCACTTCCACCGGGTTATGGCGATAATCTATGCCCACAGATAATTCCACCAGGGAATCATGGCTGGAATTATGTAACACTTCACCGACAATATGCTTATTGGGGATCATGATTTGCACATCGTCTTCATCCCTTAAGATGGTATAGGCAAGCAAGACTTCCTCCACCAGGCCTTTCACCCCCTGCACCTCTATGGTATCCCCGACAACAAAAGGCCGGATAAGAATAATATTAAAACCTGCGGCATAGTTTGCCAGCAAGCCCTGCAATGCCAGACCGGCGCCCAGGGAAACCGCCCCTATTGCGGCAATAAAAGGGGTTACGCTGATCCCTAGCTTGCCCAGGGCAATGATAGTGATCATCACCACAATCAGCATTTTAGCGGTATTGGCCAGGAAGCGGCTTAGGGTGACGTCCAGCTTATGTCTCTCACATAACTTCAGCACCCAGGCGGCAATTTTGCCCGCCACCAGGTAACCAATGACAAAAATGATCAGGGCGCCGACCAGCTGGAAACTGTAATTGGCAAAGAAGTCAATGATCAGCTCATAATATTTATTCACCTGTTCGATTTCATCTTTGAGTAAGTTGGTTGGGGTCAGGGTATTATCTGCCTCCTGGGCGCTGGCAATAAGGGGCTTGTTATCGAACACTGTGTCTCCTAAAGGGTTAAGCAACTGATCTTTCGGTATTATTGCCTAACTATAGATAGAATTCGAGCGAGAAACAAACCCTAAAGATGAACCCGGCGACAGGGATAGCGGCATCTCCCGGGCTGGATTAGGGAGACAAACAGCAAATATGACTCCTCCCGGGACCAGCGGCGAATGTCGGCAATTTCCTGCTCGCTAAAACCAGAAGACACCAGTAATTCCCGGTAGGACTCAGGCGCCTGTTATTTTTATTGTCGGTGCCATTCGTACTTGCCTTGTTCATCAAGACCGGCATAGGTCAGCATGTGCGAGCACTTTTCCTTGGTCATCACAGACGAAGAACACTGCCGGCTATTTTACGTTTAAAATTCACTATCACCGCCTTGAGCCAGAGGCCTGCCTTGACCTGCCGGTTTTTCCCGCAAGAACGGTTTTGATTAAATTTTCACAAGTTAAATGTAAACAAACAGTTAACATCAACAACATAAGCTTATACACTCATTACGCTTACGCACGAATAAAGGCCAACAAGCAGATGCAGCCACATGGCATAGATAACTATCTGGCTGTTCACTAAACTCTATAAGCAAGAGAGAAAGCATAATGCCCAAGAACAATCTACTCGCGATACCTTTATCACTGCTCCTGCTGATAACAGCATGCAGTGGCGGAAGTGGCGGCGATAAGGACGTCATTAATCCTCCCCCTGCTGATCCGATCCCGGATACCGTCGCCGTCTCTGCAGTCATACCGGAATTTATTTCCCAACAAGCCGATATTGCCCAGGTTGAAAGCGCCGTATTAAGGCATGTTCATCGCAACACGGTTTTCGGTAATATCCATCCAAAAGGCGATTATATCGATAGCAATAACGCTAAGGTCGAACAGCTTAACCTGTTAGGCTTTTATTCTGAAATCGAAAAAAATACCGATAACAGTTATCAGATCCCCCCGCAAGATAACGGCCTGGCCTATTTCAGGGTCACCAATACCAAAGCCAACGGCAAGGTCAGGGTACATAATTTTTATGGCGTCCCCCCGGGACATTATATGACTTTCGACAGCACCAATGCCGATAACGAAGCAAAAGATAACTACCAGACATTTTGCCGCAATGTCTCAGTACGCATCACAGATCTGGTAAAAAGCGCCAGCGAACAGGCCAGGTTGCTGATCAATGGCCGGATAATAAGCGATGCCGTTTTTTCCGGTAATAAGGCCTATACAGAGACGCTAAGCCTCTGTCCGGTAGATGATGGCGGTCATTACCTGGCCCTGGTTGTTTATGAAAACGCCCAAAACGATATTAGCTACGGCTTTAATTACTACCGGCAACTTCAGGATAATGATTTACTCGAAATCACACTGGAGCACCAGGCTGAAATGATCCCCTGGTCTGCCGATCTGCCAATTGATAATGAATACCGGCTTGGGGGTATGAACAATAAATGGCGGGTACAAGTACCGCTTTATATCAGCCCCGAGGGCGGCAATAGCCATCAATCGGGTACGAGCCCTAAATTTAGCGAGCTTGGCTTGGACAGCTACCATTTTACCAGTGACGTCACCGACAGCAGTGTTGGCATGGCGAAATATCAGCGGGAGTTTGCCGGCGATACGCTGCAAAATGAATTTATCATTAATCAGCTGGTTTTTGATGATATTAACCTTAACAGCTTGGATTTAACCTGGAACAACTCAGGCACACATCAGCCCGACATTATATCGGGTACCATTTTTGACCAGGGACTGACACAAACCTATGCCTTTATGAGTATGGACCCGGACCTACTTGCACAAGGCCGGCTGACTTTCCCCCTAGACGATGTGCCCCACTTGATCACCAGCTCTCTGGTTGGCCTGGTTGGCGCATCTGCGGCACAAGAGGCTAACTTCAATTTTGTTGGCGATGCGGCTTTCCATGCAGGCCATCTCTACTGGCCGCAAACCCATGCCTCAGATCTGAACGGCACAGATCTGATCATAACAGCAAACGGCTCTGAGTTTATTCAATTGTTACTTGGGCAGTTAACAACTCCCTAGCCGAAAGAGCATAACGGCAGCTGTTCCAGGCTGCCGCCTTTAACCAGGGCACTCAGGCAACAAGCATTGATAAGGACTTAAGCCCTCCATAAAACAGGAGGGCCGCTCAAGCGCGTGGCCGACAGGGCTGAAATAAAGCAATAACATTGCCGTTGCCAGACTTTTATTTAATCACCCTAAGGTGTATAACAGGAGATCTGAATTAATAAATCCCGGTTTTTTATCAAGGTAATGCGATACTTTTTACTATTACTGCTGAGCATGTCGCTTGCCCTTAACGGCTATTTTTATCTGAAACTGCAAGCACTGACATCCGGTGACAGCAGCTTTTTCTCTTTAGCTAAAATTTCTCATGAAAAACAACCGCTTGCAGGAAGCAATCAAGTCACAAAAACATCCCCTGGCCCGATCGAAACAGAACGCCTGAGGAAAAGCGCTTCAGATAACGGGGCAATTATTGACGGCGAGGCCATCACCGCACTGCTGGCACAAATAAAGGCCCTGGTGCAAAGTGAGGCCTATTATGATGCCCTGGCCCTGTTCGTCGACCTCAACCAGGAATATCCGGCTCAGGCTTTGCCGGTCAGGGAAGGCTGGTTAACCTATATCGACAACCTGCTCACGGCAAAACGTTTCGGCGCCGCAGAATTATTCCTGCAGGCTTATTTACATGCTTATCCCGATGATATTGCATTTTTATCCCTGCGGGTGGACTTTTTCCAGGCAAAGCGGCAAACGGAGCAGGCCATCGAACACGCCTATGATCTGCTTTACCATATCCTGGATTACCAGCAAAAACTTGATTATTTAAATGCCGCCCGCGAGCGGGTTAAGCAAGAGAGTAAAATATTGCTGCAACGCCAGGCCTGGCAGGCACTGGCGCAGCTGTGCCAGCAGGTATTGGCTTTAGATCCTGAATTTTACGATATCCAGCTGCTGCTGGCACGGGCCGAATACGAGCAGGACTTTCTGGTGGCCGCAGAAAGCAATGCCCGCCCCCTGCTCGACTTGCCGCAACTGGCATCCCGGGCACAATCCCTGCTGGATAAAATCGACGCTGCTTATATCGAGCCCAGCCGCATCCCGTTAGTACAGGAAGGGCAGCATTATATCGTCCGGGGGCTGATCAACCAGGACCACCCTGTGTCCCTGATGCTGGATACAGGTGCCAGTATCTCCCTGCTTTCACAAGACACTTTTGAACAGCTGGGGCTTGAAGCACAGGCCCGCTTTATCGAAACTATCCGCCTCAATACCGCCGGCGGTGTGGTCAACTCCAGCCTTTACCAGGTCTCCAGCTTTGAAATCAGCGGCTATGTCCTCAACGATATGCACTTTGCCGTCAGCCCCTATTTTTCATCACAGCACGACGGTTTGTTAGGCATGAATTACCTGGGCCGTTTTAATTTTTATATCGACCAGGGGGATAAGTCCCTCAAGCTGGAACAAAAAAGTCCTTAACCGGGGTTAAGCGAAGCCCTTAGCCAGGTTATGACAAAACAGCCTCAGGCAGGTACAATAGCGACTTTTGTTTCTTCACTGCCAACCTTATTTAGCTTTATGACCAAACCGTTAACATATCTTGCAGCCTACGCACCGGAATTAAAAGATCAGGTCCAGCAAATGCTTGACCAAAATACCCTGGCAGATTTTCTTCGCACTAAATACCCCGATTGCCATCCCTTTACCCGGGATCATGAATTACGGGATTATGTGCAAACCCTAAAAGCACGGCATATGAAAAAATCAGCATCGCTGAGTAAAGTGATTTACGACAATAAAATACACGTGATTAATAATGCCCTGGGACTGCACACCTATGTCTCCCGGGTCCAGGGAGGAAAGTTAAAAAGTAAAAATGAAATCCGCATCAGCTCGGTTTTTAAAAAGTCGCCGGAAGCTTTTTTAAAGATGATAGTGGTACATGAACTTGCCCACCTGAAAGAAAAAGCCCATAACAAGGCCTTTTACCAGTTATGCCAGCATATGCTCAGCAATTACCACCAGCTGGAGCTGGATATGCGTTTGTACCTGACGGAGCTGGAAATAAACGGTGAAGTATATTAACCGGGTCCTTACTCAGTTTTTTTTAACTTTAATGCCGCCAGGATACTTAAACCTTCAAGATTACAAAAGTTTACCGCCTCATCAAGCTCCGCCATACTGATATCCAGATCTTGTAAGATATGTACGCCGACAAAGTGTTTTTTTGAGTACATCCCGGGATGGGAGTTAAGCAAAGCCAGACGCGAGGCCACATATAACAAGGAAGCCGCGGGGGATCTTTCTTCGCCATAGGCCAGGTGAAAATCCCGGATCGGTGCAATCAGGGATTCCGGCAACTGCCATAAGCTCAGGAGCTCAACACTGCAGTCGGCATAGCTAAAGCCAAAAGCATCTTGCTGACGCTGCCAGGGGGTTTCGTTTTTATCATATTGCTGGCAATATTTGACCTTTTCGACATCGCTTTGCAAAATGGCCAGTTCGCCTATGTTATGCAGCAAACCGGAAACAAATAAACCCTTCCCCCCTTTAATACGTTTTTTCTCTGCCAGGTATTTGCAAATCAGCGCACAATCAACACTGATCTCCCAAAACCTGTCCAAATCGATGACGCTGGAGTCGACACAGGAAAAAGCCGCCGTTGCCCCATAGGTATTTACCAGGTTATGGACTTCTTCCGTGCCCAATATACTGATGGCTTTAGAGATGCTGTCCACTTCCCGGGGGAAGTTAAATAAGGCACTGTTGGCAATTTTCAGCAAGGTGGCACTCAGGGCAGGATCTAAAGCCAGGACATCGGCAATGGCCGACAAGGAAGATTGCTCATCCTCGATGATTTCTTTAAGCCGTAAATAAACATCGGGCAAAACGCATAAGGCCTCGGCTTTTTGTGCATACTCCAGTGCAGACATCGACATATTCTTTTTCTCCTTCAAGCTTCTAAAAAGTGTTGCATAAAAAGGAATAAATTCAACTATGTCCCTGAACTTCCAGGGCCCGGCAAGTATAACAGTGTAAAAAATTTCCCCGGCCCCGGTTAATCCCTGCCCCTATCCCGGGTATAATGGCCGGCTTTTTTTATGCGCCACCTTTTAATAACAGACCGGAAGCCGATTTTATGCGCCCGTTAAGAACCACCATACATCCTGATTTAAGCCCGGAGCAAACCAGCAACGGACGCATTTTCTTTCGCCGGGCCGCACGCGGTATCATCTTGGATAATGACAATATCTTATTGCTTTACACCGAAAAATATCAGGATTATACCTTACCCGGCGGCGGCATAGACGAAGGCGAAAGCCTGCATCAGGGCCTGATCCGCGAACTGCAGGAAGAAACCGGCGCCACCAATATCCGTAATATCAGGGACTTTGGCTTATACCGGGAGTACCGCCCCTGGTATAAAGACGAATATGATGCCTTGCATATGGAGTCTTATTGTTACCTGTGCGATATAGATAAAGAGCTTGGGGAAGCCCGGCTGGAAGATTACGAACAAAATAACGGTATGAGCGCAGTGTGGGTAAATATTTACCAGGCCATTGCCCATAATGAAAAAATCCTGGCCAAGGGCAATAAAAAGGCAATGTCGGTGGAACGGGAAACCTATTTATTAAAGCTGATCGCCCGTGAATTGCTCGAAACAGAAACCAAAGCTGTCAGCCAGGGATAATCACCGGCATATACACCTATAAACAGAGTCAGGGGCAGCTAAATGGTCCCTGTCCATAATACTCCAGATAAATTTACTCTAAAGAGAAGGAGTTAAATATTTTCTAGCGACTCCCCTCTCTAAACAGTAAAGGTTCACTCCCTCTGCTATCTCTTTATCCTGCCCGGCGTCATAAAGCGCTCAAGATGATTAAAATTGCGCCTCACAGCCCTTTTCGACAGCCTCCTTAAAAGTTAACTTTCAGATAAAAAATAATGATAAAAACTTTGTTATTGGTTCAACAAAGTATTTCAATTAAGTTAAACAAAAGAAACAAGATTATGCATTTTCGCGCAAATTATTGATTATTATGGGTAGAATTAACGAAATTAAGCTTCTATGATGAGGAAGTGTTATTTCGTAGTAATCGCAGGAGAGCTTAATGCTAACGATTCGCAACAAATTAATATCCGCCTTTTTAATCATAGCGCTATTGCCAGTGTTAATAGTGGCTACCATCACCTCACATAATGTTATCGGCCAGGCCGAATCCGATTTTATCCAAACCAGCAGCGCAGATATTGCCATTGTCGATCAGTCGTTCACCAACTTTTTTGATATTGTCAGTTATAACGTCTCTTTTTTGGCCGACAGCACAATTGTCCGCGCCACTGAAAAAGGGGAAATCAGCACTTATTTTGATCAAGCACGTAAGCCTTCACAGGTAGCCATGGCCAATGGCGGACGGGAGCAGGCAATTTTCGAATTATTCAGCGCCGTCGGCAATAACAACCCGACCTTAGGTTATGTCTATATGGGGGCTAAGGACGGTCAATACCTGGAATGGCCCGGTACCGCTGATTATGAAAACTGGGACCCCCGCACCGAACCCTGGTTTGATCTTGGCAAAGCTGGAAATTTCCAAGTCCAGCGTATTGACGGTTATTACTGGGAGCCGGATGATGCCGTCTATGTCTCGGTATTAAAAGCTTTTAAAAATGAACAGGAGCAATTTGAAGGGGTAGTGGCGATAGATGTTTCTGTCAAAGCCCTGACAGAGATGGTGCAAAAAATAAAATTTGGCGATACCGGTTTTATCATGATAGTCGAAGGACGCGGCAATATCTTAGTCGATGCCAGCAAGCCGGAAAATACCTTCAAGGCCCTGAGCGAGCTTGACGACCCTTACCTTAAAACCATAGCCGCTACCGACTCCGGCGCCGTGGAAGTCGATATAGACGGCGTGACCTATATGGCCAATATCGTCAAATCAGACACCCTGGGGTGGAAGTTTATCGGCTTTAAACAAACGGATGAAATCTTCTCCTCTGCCTCGCAACTGATCTGGGTGACTGTGATTGTCAGCAGTTTGTTGATCGCCCTGTTTATCGTGATCGGTATTTGGTTTGCCAAACATATTGTCGACCCCATCAATGCAGTAAAAGGTGAATTAAAGACCCTGGCGGAAGGGGAAGGCGATCTCACCACCCGCTTGAATATCAAAGGTAAAGATGAAACCAGCCAACTGGCGACTTGGTTTAATCAATTTATCTCCACCACCCAGGCCATGATCCGTGAAATTAAGCACGACGCCGAGAAAATCAATAATATCTCCGGCAGTGCCAGCGAAAGCGCGGTTAAAGTGGCAGATTCCTCCAATCAACAGATGATAGCCATTGAACAGGTGGTCACCGCAGTCACAGAAATGGCATCAACGGCTAACGAAGTGGCCAAGAACTGCGCCGACACCGCAGACGTTTCCCAGCAAGGCCTGGAAGCTTCCCAGAACGGCAAGCAAGTCATGAATACCAGTATAAACAGCGTCAAACAGCTCGGTGAAAGTATCCGCACCTCAAACCAGGTGATCCAGGAGCTGGAGCAGGAAACCGAGAATATCAATAACATCCTGGTCACGATTCAGGGCATAGCCGAGCAAACCAACTTGCTGGCCTTAAATGCCGCCATCGAGGCGGCCCGTGCCGGCGAGCAGGGCCGGGGTTTTGCCGTAGTTGCCGATGAAGTCAGGAACCTGGCCAAACGCACCCAGGACTCCACCGGCGAGATCAATAATATCTTAGGGCAATTGACCGAACGTACCAAAACGGTCTCTACCAATATGGAAACCAGTTTGAATCAGTCTCACGAAGCCATTGCCATATCGGAAGAAGTGCGCACCGTATTTGATAGTATCGAAAACTCAGTCCAGGAAATCCGGGATATGACCACCCAGATCGCCAGCGCCGCCGAAGAGCAGCACCAGGTCACCGAAGACATTAACGTTAATGTCGTGGCCATCAATGATGCCGCCTCCGATATGTCGGCGCTATCAAGTGAAGTAGAAAGTAATGCCAGAGAGCAGGCGGAGTTAGGAGAGAATCTTTCAGCCCTGGTGTCAAACTTCAAAACAAATTAATCCTGGCATCTATGACATCACCATGCCTTCATATCTATGCGGGCATGGCATCTAGTTTACCCTGATCGCCATGCTTTCATGTCCATATGATCATGACATACCGCTCGTCCTGATCGCCATTCATTCATGTCCATATGATCATGGCATACCGCTCGTCCTGATCGCCATTCACTCATGTCCATATGATCATGGCATACCGCTCGCCCTGATCGCCATTCACTCATGTCCATATGATCATGGCATACCGCTCGTCCTGAGCATAAAAAAAGCCGTAACACCTGCGGGATGTTACGGCGGGGATCATTATCACTATTTACTTAATGATTTCCTTATTCTTCCTCTGAAGCTTCCGTTTTTTCTTCAGTTTCTTGTTTATTTTCCGGTTGGTGGCCTTCCCCACCACAACCGCCGCAACAACCCATACGACTCCCCCTCTTATAAGGATTAAATAAAAATATGTTTACTGACTCAGTCATTAAATAATACCCGAGTAATTTACTCAGGTTTTTGATCATGATCAAATGAATATATTTAATACAGATATTAGCCATTTTACTTTCAACCCCGAACAGGAAAACCCTTCCCCCAATAAAGACCATACATGAAGTGTGGGTAACTGCTTACTTCTGATATGCTTTTCACTCACTTTTTTCATCGGAAAACAAGCCATATCGTGCGCCTGAAAGTAGAATACCGACCATAAAAAAAAGGCACCCGAAGGTGCCTTTTTGGCCTAACCTACCACTGCTTGTTGAGAGGTTATGGCAGGTTCGCTTGCTCCAGGACTTTAGTATCCCAGTCGTCCGGCAGTTCAATCATATAAACCGAACGCTTGTCGCCCGCATTCCCCCAGTTTGAAGACCAGTAGATGCGGTTACCTTCCTGGTTAATCGCCGCCGGGGCTTCATCCCGGTATTCGCCGTCATAAGCGTTATATGCGGGGGAGATACGCCAGATCACCGGGTTCTCTTCTTCGGGTTTGGTTTGAATCATCATAAACTGGTTAGCCGCCCACAGACTGTCGTCTTTAGAATAAGTGTTCATAAACAACCAACCGGGCTTGCTTTGTGGCATCTTGCCGTAATGGAAACTCATGGCCCAGCCAAAATCGGCATGGCTGGCTATTTCGATACGGTTATCATAGCCGGCATTTTCACCTTCAACATAGATGGCATCAAGACGGTCGGTACGGTTATTCTGGCTGATAAACATCTCCCGACCATTTTCGTCAAAAGACCAGCCGGAATGGGTTTCACTGATTGAGATTTTAACCGGCGCCTGGCGATTAAAGTCAAAATCTACCGGCCACAGATGGGCGCCGTCAAACCAGGTACCGATATAATTGACAGCGCTTCCGCCATAGGCGGCATCATCCCACTTATAACCGGTGTGGATAACAATGCCTGTGCCTAAAGGAGACATTTCCACCATATTCGGACGGTATGTAAAAATCGGGGTCTCAGCGCCCTCGGCCTTAGTGGCTTCGATATCTAAGTTGGTACCCGCCAAATCAGCGGGTGTTAAGGTATGCACAGTATCGGTTGACACTTGATAGTGTACAAAGGCATCCACTAAGTAGGTATATGAACCAAACTCGTTCTGACCGTAATGTACCGCCATCCAGGCCCAGTGATCACTGTCATTAGAGCTGTCACCTTCAACATCATTGTAAATCTTAAGGGAATTAGGGAATAACTCGCTAAAGTCTCTGATCATCACCCGGGTATTTTCCTGATCCCGGACATCGTCAATTTTCCAGAACTGCATGCCCTTGATGTAATAGATACGGTAAGGGTGGTTGCCTGAGGTATCCCAGCGTATTTCGTGGTTTTCACCTATGGTAGTGCCGTCCTGATGGTTAAGGTTGGCAACCACTTCACTGGTGGTGCGGTTAATCACTTTACTTGAGGTTGAATTGCTGCCGAACACCAACAGCAAGTCACCGGCAGAGTTTTCCGGAGAATAACGGGAATAGACGATTAAGGCATCTTCAACACCATCACCGGCTAAACGGGTGATCCTGGCGCCCGTGGTTGGGTCGACAATAGACTCGCCGATAGCCGGCGCTTCAGTGCCAAAGTCTGGGGTGATCACTTCTTTGCCCAGGACAAAGCTACCGTCAGTGCCACCATCTGTGCCACCGCCGGTACCGCCATCTGTGCCGCCGTCAGTACCACCATCTGTGCCGCCGTCAGTACCGCCACCTGTGCCGCCGCCGGTACCGCCATCTGAGCCGCCGGTATCTTGTACCGAGAAAATAAAGGTATGCAGATTATCGCTGATATTATCGGAGCTATCGCTGCATTTGATATACAATTGGCTCGGCTGCTCATCAGCATTCAACGCATAAGTATGCATAAGGTCGCCGCCGGATGCCTGCATGCTAATATCCATCGCGGCAAATACATCGCCACTGTCAATATCGGCTTTACAGTTCGCCGCTTCATCGGTTTCTATGGTCAAGGTAATCACACGACTGTCATCTTCTAATAAAGTCGTTTGCTGAATCGCCTGTCTGCTTCTGGGAGCACTTAAATCTGCAATACCATAGGTCACTACTAACATGGGACGATACTCAGCCATTTCATAATTAGAGTTGGCGGTAATATTTTGAATATTGCCATTAGGGTTACTATGAAATAGCGCCCAGCCCTGGTTAACACAAGTACCTTGCTGTATGCATTGCAAATCTGCAGTCACATCAACTTCATAGCGGGTGCCGACAAGATCGGTTACTTGAGGCGTAAAAAAAGGAGATTGATCCAGGTCTTTCAACACCCCCTGAAAATAATCGGCATTGAGATCTTCCGGAGAATCCGGGTCTGACAAGCGCCACTTGACATCGGTGCCGGCAGAATCATCCCGGGACTCACTATTGGCGCCGGCGCGAAAGCCATAACCAACTTTCCAGCCGGTGGCATAAGCCTGACCTAAATTATCGGGATCCAGGATTTGTCTGACATATATCTCGGAGGCCACATAAACACCTCCTCCGACACGGGTAAAAATTAATTTGGCAGAAGAAATATCACTTTTCTGGCTGATATCGCCTAAGTCGAAATGCTCCAGGTTATAATAGCGGTTAGCGCCGTCATACCTGAAATAATGAGATTCTCTGGTAGAGTTCTGTGCTCTGGAACCACTGAACATCGTAGATGTAGCCCCGTTAAAACCGTTAGCTCCCTGCTGATATGTAACTATTTCTACAGCAGCAACATTGAAACTAAGAAACAACATAATACATAGCGACAACGCTGAAGAAATTTTCCTAAACATAATGACCTCTCAACAAACATTAATGTTTTTTATGTCAACCTAAGCACTAAGCACCTCAATGTAAAAAGTACAGGTTAACCTACATCCTTTTATTTACTGCCTGGATAAATCTTTACCATCGCACCTCTCTATTCTGTCGTGCCGGTTATCAGTGGGTTGCCATTCTAATGAAAGCAAAAACACAAAACCACACCTGTACAAAAAATAACCAACCCGATTTTAGTTGCATATTGCAAACAAATACGCCAGGACAACTTTTACAAAATAAAAAGAATAAGTTAGCAACGGCGGTAAAAATTCAAAAATCTTTTCCGGTATAAAAAAACACCAAAAACCCGAGCCAGAGTAAGAGATTTCGCACAACAATAAGGGGTAATCCACTGATCACACCATAACTAAGCAATAAAGAATATCATCCCTAAAAACATATCAGGGTGATATAAAAAGAATAAGCGGCAGGCGAGAAGAAAAACTAAACCGGTAAATTAAGCATCTAACCGATAAAGTATGATTTGTGTTATTGCACCAAGGGCAATAATGGATACAGGCCCTTATATTAAGCGTTAAGGTTTAACCATAATGGTGGCAAATTTTCTTACGACTTTGTACCTGAGCCACGGCAGATAGCGCAATAACTTGTCCGCCGCCATGTTCACAGGCTTGGCCAAGAGCCTTGTCGGCTCTTTGTACACAGGTATCTAAGGACTCCCCGAGCTCTATTTGCACAGCTCCTAAACTCAAGGTTATCGCAATTGGCTTGCTCTGGTAGCAAAAGCCGGCGGCTAGCATCGCCTGGCAAATTTTTTGCCCGACGATTTCACCTCCCTCCAACCCGGTCTCGGGCAATAAAATAATGAATTCTTTGCCTGCCCAGCGGGCTAATATATCTCCGCTGCGCAGGCGCTGCTTTAATACGCGGGCAACTTCCGCCAGCACATAATCACCGCAGGCAAAGCCATAATCTTCATTAATACCGTGAAAGTTATCGATTTCAGCCCTGAGCACGGAAAAATGATGCTGACTGCGATAGAAACGTTCAAATTCCTTTTCCGCCTGCACGATAAACTGACGGCGATTACAGGTGTTGGTCAAAACATCGACACAGGCGAGTTTTTCCAGTTTCAGGTTTGCCTGTTTAAGGGCTTGTGTGCGCTCCTGTACTAAACGAGCCAATAATTGGGCATGGTTATACAAGTGCTTAATACGCCAGCGAGACCATAAAGCCAACAATAAAGCGATAATAAACACCAGGGTTAAGATTGCAGCCTCCCCCGGCAGCCGGCTAAGCACTTTTTCATCGGCATTGTTATCGCTGTCAAAGCTCCCGGCTTGATATTGCATTTGCTCGGCATTAACAGTGTTTAGCGGCAAAGTTTTCCCGGCAAAGGAGTTGGCAGCAGGGAGCTGCTGTTGCTCAAAGGCATATACTTGCCCGAAAGCCAATAAGGAGCATATAAAACTAAGAGATAAAATGAGCGAACGGGCAGGATGTGTTAACTGCTTTGCTTTTTTCATGGAATCCTCTGCACAGCTCTTTCCAAGAGCTACTATCTGGCTAAGTAATCCGTTAACAAATTACACTATGCAATAAAAAGTAAATAACATAGGTGAACAAAAAGCAAACAAGCTCAAAAGCCTTTGCAGCAGATTATTTACAAAGACTCCCGGGCACAGGCGCTTATATAGCGACAACAGCCTTGTTTATAAAACAAAAACAAGATAGCCTGCGGCAATAAATAACAAATAATAATTTAAGGAAGATTTTGTCTGAAATAATATTTGGTCCCTTGCTTGGCCTGGAAAACGACCAGCTATACAGCTTTTGTGTCTTAACCCGAAGCGGTTCACCACTACAGCTTAAAATTGCAGACAAGTTATATCCGGCAAAATGCCTGGCCCAGACCCCTTCGGGTTTTTTCTGGCGGGCCGAGGTCGACATTGCGGTCACGGACACTAGCCAGCAGCTGAGTTATAGCTGGCACAATGCTGACGGACCGGCCTTATCCACACAGTATGCTGTTTCCAGCTGGGCTTTTACCGTCCCCGGCAGCAGTGAAGCTGTGAATATCGCGTATGCCAGCTGCAACGGCTTTCACCACCCCAGGGATAAAGACAAAGAAAAACTCGATTATGCCTTATGGCATAAAATGCACCTTGAACAAAAGCAGCAGCCCTATCATTTGCTGATCATGGGCGGGGATCAAATTTATGCCGATGAATTACCTATGTCCCCTTCGGCGCCCCATTTAAACCTCTGGTTTAAATCATCAAAAAAACAAAAAATACAAACCTTTGACAGCCCGCAAATCCATCAGGAGCTGGAGCAGCTGTTTGAGCGCCAGTACTTTAATACCTGGGGACAAACGGATATTGCCGCCATGCTGGCATCAATACCTAGCATTATGATGTGGGATGATCATGATATCATCGACGGCTGGGGCTCATACCCTGAACAAAAGCAGCAATGCCCGGTTTTTCAGGCGATTTTTCACTGGGCAAATATTTATTTTCGCTTATTCCAGTTACGGGGCATGCAAGAGCTGCTGCTAAACGACAAGCATCATGCCAGCTATTGTGTCCTCTTTCGCCGTCAGCTTATTGTCGCCATGGACAACCGCAGTGAACGGCAAATAAAACGCATTATGAATAAAGATCACTGGCAGCTTATCCATGACAAAGTCGAACAACTGAGATCAGACGCCGACAATATTTTGTTGCTCAGCGCCGTGCCTGTGGTTTATCCCGACTTTGAACGGATAGAGCAATTCATCGGTTTTATCCCTTATGCTAGGCAATGGCAGGATGATATTCGCGATCATTGGCGTGCCAGCGGCCACAGAAAAGAAAGGGCACAAATGATCCGCTGGTTATTGTCTGAGCCGATGCAGAGCTTTAAGCAAAGGTTTATTCTCTCGGGAGATGTCCATGTCGGCGGCTTCGGTCAGCTTTGCCGTAATAAAAAGCAGAAAAAAGCCGGAAAAGATCCACTGAACTGGTATCAGGTGATCAGCTCCGGCATAGTCAACTATCCGCCAAAAAGCTGGGCCTGGCCGATTTTACGCTTTTTTATGGACAGCGGCAGGGAGCATAAAAAAGGCCAGGGGGGCTGGTTCTGCCGGTTGTTCCGCCTTGGTAATAAAGACAAATTGTTAAGGGAACGCAATTACCTGCAGTTGCAAATACAAGAAAACACCAGCTTGTTATCCTGGAAAACCGAAAAAAGTGATATTAAGCGCACGATCAAAGAATAAAACGCTATCAACTCACCGTTAAAGCGCTAGGGCTTAATTTTTTAAGCCCGATAAAAATAGTTGGAATGAAAAATGCTTGGTTATAGATGTTTTCTGGTGCAGCAATAAATTGACAGAGCTGAAATAACACCGGACTCACTTAACACTATGACGACAAGATAAATCGAGGTGCTATTATGCTTATTATCAGCGGTTCAGCCGAATACATGGCAGAGAATGAAAAGTTTACTAAAGGTGACAGACACATCATCACTTTGTTTTTGCAAAACGGTGAACTTGAAGACAACCTGGATAACATTGAGAATTTTCTCGTGAATTTAGGTTGGGATGAAATCCTAATTGAACAAACAGAATGGGTCGCCGATAACTCGACCATTGAACACAGCATTCTTCAGCAGGCCTATGCCAAAGCTGAAACTCAGGGAATATCCCTGGTGGCTTTTAATGAACCTATGGCCTGCGCAGCCTAACTAACGATTGGCAGTGGTCTTAGCGGTTCACAGCAATGCCCCTATCAGAAGGTAAGCAAGCGTGTTATTTTCTGATAGAGGCATCGGCTGCATAGCTGGCTACAGGGCCAACTTCGCTAATTTTTAACCTTATTCCAGCCCTTACTGGCTATTGATATCATCAGCAATACCAGACCACCGGCAATAAGGCCGACTATTCCTTCAAAAAGAATTGGCAATACCGCGCTTGAAAAACTCCCCAGGGTCACGGCCAGCTGCTCTACCAAAGCAGTGATCTGCTCACTCAGGGCATGGAAGCTATGCACTAATATGCCTCCCCCCACTAAAAACATGGCAATGGTACCGACTATGGTTAACATCTTCATCATATTAGGGGCAAAGATCAATAAACTGCGGCCCGCTATACGTTGCAGGGAGTTAAAGGAACCGGAGACCGACTTTCTCAGCAAATACAAGCCCAAATCATCTATTTTGACGATCAGCGCCACCAGGCCATAAACCCCGACGGTGATCGCGATGGCCAGTGCCGACAACACCATCAGCTGCATCTCAAAAGTTTGCTCCTGCAGCGTACCCAAAACAATAACAACAATTTCCGCCGATAGCACAAAGTCTGTCCTGATAGCGCCGCGGATTTTCTCCCGCTCCATCGCCACCAGATCTGTGTCATCATCTGCCAGCGACTGCAATTTTTCCTGATGGGCCAGGGCCTCGGCCGCACTTTCCTTATGAAACAGCTTTTCAAAAACTTTTTCGAAGCCCTCAAAGCACAGAAATAAACCGCCAAGTACCAGTAAAACCGTGATCAGCGGCGGATAAAAGGCGCTGATCAGCAAGGCCGCCGGCACCAAAATCAGTTTATTGAGAAATGAGCCTTTAGCCACCGCCCAGACAACCGGCAATTCACGATCGGCTTTTACTCCCGACGCCTGCTCGGCATTTAATGCCAGATCATCCCCTAAAACACCCGCTGTTTTTTTCGCCGCCACTTTCGAAAGCGCCGCAATGTCATCTAATACCGCGGCAATATCATCGATTAATGCCAGTAAACTCGAACCTGCCAAGTTGTTTTCCTTATATTTTTTGCCCTTACGGGTCTGTAAATTTAGCTCAATAATACCTAAATTTTGCTCTTTTTGTCGCTTTTTGTTGAAAATCTGTCGCAAGACTACGAGAAAAACCGCCATTTGCAACCAGACTTAAACAGTCGGTCAGGAGACTGATAAATAAAGGAATTATTAAAATAACCATAAGTTGTTACCATAACAATAAGGACAAACCTATGAAATATCTTTCAACCCTCGCCCTATCGGGCCTTTCACTGTTTGCTTTGCAGGTAAATGCCGCCCAGCTCGATGCCGTCGTGGATATTCAAAGCAGTGCCGCCGGCAATGTCAGCGCCACCTTAACCATCACCAATAACGGCCAGGCGACAGAAAAAATCCTCAGCTGGTATACTGATTTAGAAGAAGAAAAGATCTTCCATGTGCTCAGAGACGGGGTAGAAGTTGAATTTATGGGGCCCCACTATAAACGTCATGCCCCGACAGAAAAGGACTTTATCAAGTTAAAATCCGGCCAGTCCCTTAGCCGCAGTTTTGAACTGACCTCCCTGTATGACATGAGCGAAGCGGGTAACTATGAAATCAGTTACGATGTCAGCTCGCTGCATCTGTTTAGCAACGATCAGCCGACAACCCAGGATAACGGCATCAACAAGGTGCAAAGTGCCAACATTGAGCGCCTCGCTTCCGATGCCTCATACCTGTGGTTGGACGGCGTGCAATCCAAAGGCTTGGCTAAGGTCAGTAAAAAGCCAGGCGGCGGCACCGAATGCATCGACGGCACCTGTTTTAGCGGTCGCTGCAGCAACAGTGAAAAAAACAGTATTTTCAGCGCACTTGACGCCGCCGATCAAATGGCTAACGACGCCGTTGCCTACCTGAACTCTCATTCCGCCAGTAATACTTCGGCCCGGTATGAAACCTGGTTCGGTGAAGCCACCAACAGCCGCTACAATACCGCGGCAAGTAACTTTGACGCCATTAATGACGCCATAGACAACGAGTCCATCACTTTTGACTGCAGCTGCAACCAGTCTTACTTTGCCTATGTCTATCCTAACCAGCCCTACAAAGTTTACCTGTGCCGGGCATTTTGGAGCGCCCGTGAAACAGGTACAGATTCACGTGCGGGCACCATCATCCATGAGCTGAGTCATTTTAATGTTGTCGCCGGCACAGATGATGTGGTTTACGGCCAATCCGGTGCGAAAAGCCTGGCGATTTCCAACCCGAACCAGGCATTAAACAATGCCGACAGCCATGAATATTTTGCGGAGAATACCCCGTACCAGAATTAGTCGTTAATTCACTATAATATAAGGCTTACCGGCAAAGCACGAGATGCGCTGCCGGTAAGCTTTTTGACCTTAGGTTTAACTTACCTTATGACAACAACAAAATTAACCTGGCTGCTGATCTTCGGGATATTCCTGGTACTTGCCTATCTTTTTTCTACCGGGCAGATACCGGTTAACCGGGTGATTGCAGAAACCATGACCACGAACAAAAAAGTACCTTTTCAGTGCCGGCTCTCCCTTGCCGACAAGCAAGTGCTTGAAGCAGGCGTGTGGATAAACTTTACCATCAGCAATACCAGCGATCAGGATTTAGAACTCTTATCCTGGTATACCCCGTTTGAAGGTTTTATGGGCGAGCTGTTTGTGATTAAAGATGCCGAAGGAAAAACCTTAAATTACCAGGGACCTAAGGTAAAACGCCTGACTCCCCAGCCATCGGACTTTATTTCCATATCAGCCCATAGCGAACTCGATACCGAGCTTGATTTAACCTTGGTATATCCCTTGTCAACAGGCAGTTATTCCATCAGCTTAAAGCCAAGACGACTGGAATATAAAGCCCGGGTTAACGATGCTGACTTACTTCCCTTTAACTGCTCGGCACAGGAGTTAACATTTAACATCCGTTAAACCAGGCAGACCATAGCCCTGGCTCCCCCACACTAAGTGCAGCTAAAGGCATGTAAACACGGCCTTTAGTTGCCTGCTACCTCAGTATCCCATCTTATCAATCCCCGTATTCCCAGCCATTAAGTAAACCTTTAAGTTTATTTACCTTTACTTTTATATGCAAACACTTTACTTTATATATATTGGTAAACAAAAGGTTTGTAAAAATGAAATTACTTATCGTCAGCGGCAGCCAGATAACTCCCTCTCAAAGTGCAAAAGTCGCCGATTACCTGAATCAGGTAGCCACACAGTTCAGCGAAACACAACATATCGAATTATGTCGCTACCACTTGCCTTTCTGGGATGGCGAACAGGAAAGTAAAAACGATGAAAACAGCAGCTGGCCCCTGCTCAGCGCCAGGATCAGGGAAGCCGATGCACTGATCCTGATCACCCCGGAATGGGGAGGTATGGCGACACCGATATTGAAAAACTTCTTATTGATGTGTGATATGCAGGAAGTTGCCCATAAACCTGTGCTGCTGGTTTCTGTGGTCAACGGCATCAGCGGTGCTTACCCGATAACCGAATTAAGAATGAATGCCTTAAAAAATAATAAACTGGTGGCAGTGCCCGATCATTTGATCATTCGCAATGTCGAACAAGTGCTTAATGACAAGCAATCGCAGCAGAGCAAACTTAAGGTAACAGCCACCTCCTTTGAGGCCGAACAAACAGCAAGGCGGGACTTGGCCCTTAAAGAGCGCATCAACTACAGCTTGTTTATGTTATATCAGTACAGCCAGGCATTATCCTCCATACGGCGCCAGCACCTGCACAGCCCCTATCCAAAACAACAGGAATACCGATACGGCATGTAAAGTACTGCCGACACCTTATACCGCACTAAAACAAGACCCGGAGGACTCACCATGTTACATCTTGAACATATAAATTTAGTGGTTACCGATATCCCTAAAGCCCTGAGCTTTTATCAGGCCGCTTTTCCCCATTGGCGAGTGCGCGGCGGCGGTGAAGGCAGCTGGTCCGGCAAGCCCAGAAACTGGCTGCACTTTGGCGATGACTACCAATATATCTGCTTTAATGACGACGGCACAGGGGAAAACCGCGATCTGAGCGGACATCAGGTTGGCCTGGCGCATTTTGCTTTTGTCAGCCAAAACCTTGATGCTGTGATCAGACGGTTACAGCAGGCCGGATTTGAAATAGATAAACCCGGCGCAGAAGATAGCTATCGCAAAAATGTCTATTTCAAAGACCCCGACGGCTTTGAAGTTGAATTTGTCGAATATCTCAGCGACCTGCCCGGGCAAAGAAACCGCTATTAACCGCGCCCGGCAGCCAAGGTTAGCAGCTGACGATAAGCCCCTTGTTGCTCAGACCAGCAAAATTGCCCGACCGATGGCGCTCGCGGCAACGCTTGCTGTGCTTTAAGACCTGCCAGGGCGGCCAGGCGCTCTGCCAGGTTAGCCACCTCATTGCCTTGCTCAGAGTAGCAAAATTCCCCTGAAAAAAGCTCCGGATAAGCCAGCCGGTCCGGCACCACAGGCACACAACCGGCAGCGACGCCTTCAAGTACGGCAATGCCCTGAAAATCATGCAGCGCCGTGGACAAAACCACATCCGAGTTTTGCAATAAGCTATTATATGCCTGGCGGCTGTCCACATAACCCCAGGTGGCTATCAGCTCCCAACAGTCCTTTTTCAGTTGCTCAAATACCGGCGGGATATAACGAAATTGCTGGCCAACCAGGTGAAACTGCACCTGAACGTTTTGCTGCTTAAGGGCCAACATCACCCGGTGTAACAACTCGGGCCCCTTATCGTACTCCCAGCGGTGATTCCAGATAACTTGCAAAGGGCCGCTTCGGCTTTCACCTTTTGTTAGCGCGGTATCTAAAACAGGCACAGGCAAAACCCTGGTTTTGCTCGCCAGCAGCTCAATTAACCCCGGCGGCACCCGGTCCGGCAACTTTTTCAATAAGGCGTCGGCGCCGTTAAAGAAGGTCTCTTTATTGTAGCGGGTATTAAAAACCACAAAGTCCGCGGCCAATGCGCTGTACAGGCTTAATACCTTAGGTTCAACCGAAGAAAACTCTTTGCCGGAAAGCGGGTAGGCAAACTGGTTTTCATGGAAATAAACAATCGACGGCACCCCGGCAAGGGCAGGCACCAGGCCTTTGAGGGCGGACAAATCCGTCATGGAAGTGGCAAGCAATAAATCATAGGGCTGCTCAAGGCATTCTCGCTCACTAAAAGCCCAGCTCAGGCTGTTGCCCCTGACCCGCCAGGAAAAAAAACGCCCCGGCAAGGTGAGTACCGTCCAGTCATATTCGGGAAACTGAGCTACCAGGCCTTTACGCCAATATTGATGACTTACCGCATCATAGGCTGATAATAACAGGATGCGCATCATGCCTTCCAACAAAGAATAAAGCGCTTATGGTAATGCAATTAAGCCTCAAACTCTATTAGCGAAACTCACTTAGCCGGTAGTCCATATGCCTGCCCATCTGCGCACAGCCGCGTAAATAGCGGCTGACGATTTTCTGGTACAGCCCGGTATCCCTCAGGCGCTGCAAGCCAAAATTAAAATCATCCCGCAGGGTTTTATCTTTAAAGACCGTTTGCGTCGGGCTGTCAACTTCCATGGCACTGATTGACGACAACTCGTGAAAGGTCACCCCTGCGCCGGTGTTGACATAATTAATGCTATTTCGCCAATAATAAAAAATACTGCGATCAAGCACTATCAAGTCAACCCGCTGTTTAAAAAGCAGCGCTACCTGGCTTTCCTGGTTGGCCATCTCCTGATATAAGGGGTTGGCTTTATGCAGCCAGCCTAGGTCCGGAAAGATTTTACTGGCATCCTGAAAAGCCAGCACCCGCTTGTCTTTTAAGTCCGCCATCGCCTCAATGGTAAAGTCCTGCTGCTTTAAAGAAATCAATGAGGTGCTAAAACGTGTGGTGATTTGCGAATAAAATAATCGCCAACCACCTTTTGCCCCTCGACCATAGCCACGGCATCAACTCCGGCATCTTTAAGCACCACAGACATACGGGCAAAAGGAATATATTTAACGACCAGTTTATGGCCTCGAAAAGCCAGGGCATGGGCAACAATCTCCGGGCTGATGCCGCTGTCATCCCCCTGGTTCACCCAGGGAGGGATATGCTCAGGGAAAGCCACCACCACTTCTTTGGCGCCGGCAATCAGGCTAAAAAAATAAAAAAGAAAGGCATAACTATTAACAGAAAAATTCAATGTCATAGCGGACAAAAAATCACCGAATAATAATTATCAGCATAGCGCTATTCCTGCATCAGGCAACTCCACGCACAAAGACCTTCCGGCTTAGTTCGAGTATTAATCCAAATACCACTAAACTGATATTAGCTGTGATTTACGCAAAACTGAGTCAGGCCAAAATGATAAAGCTATTTATGTTAACTTATCTTTATTTGATGATTAGCTTTATTCTTTTCTCTTGCTTATATGCCCCTTATGGCAACTCCTCTTCCCTGTCCTTCGCCGAAAGCCAAGCGCCAGAGGCCAGTATACATCATCAGAAAAATGAGGCCTCCGCTTTAGAAACCATTACCGTCACGGCGCAAAAGCAGGAGCAAAACCTGTTGGAGGTACCGCTTGCCATTACCTTGCTTAACCGGGAGCAAATCGATACCGCTTATGCCGCCAATGTCGAACAGCTGCAATCCCTGGTGCCCAGCCTGAGCTTCAGAAAAGGCAATACCACCCGCAATTCCGCTTTAACCTTAAGGGGCATAGGCACCATTTCTTTCAGTATTGCCGCCGAGCCCAGCGTATCTACGGTCGTTGATGGTGTCGTGCTCGGCCGCTCGGGCCAGGCTTTTTCCGGTTTATATGACATCGAGCGCATCGAAGTATTGAGAGGGCCGCAAGGGACCTTGTTCGGGAAAAATGCTTCCGCCGGCGTGGTCAATATCCTTACCCGGGAACCCGATGATGAATTTACGGCTTCGATAACCACCAGCTATTTTCAGCAGGACGAATACCGGGTCAATGCCCGCTTGTCCGGCCCGTTAAGCGACAGTCTTTCCGGCAGTTTAAGCCTGCTGCGTGCAGGGTTTGACGGTCACCTGAATAATGTTTATACCCGGGAGCGGGCCGACGGCTATAACCACCTGGGCGCCCGCGCTGTTTTGCGATATCAGGATGACAAACATCGCCGGGAGCTGAAATTTATCTTTGAGTACTTTGACGCCGACGATACTTGCTGTACCGACATCGAAGGCTTGCCAAGCGGTTTCAATACTGGCTCCGAGGCAGCTCCCGACAGCCGGGGCATTGTTGATGGTGTTGCCGACATCGACCTTGGACAGCGTAAAATAGATCATGACTTTACCACTAAAACTTTGGATAAAACCTCGGCGCTGTCATTTCATTTTCAGCAAGATTACGCAAAGCATCACTTTCATGCCATTTCCGCCTATCGGCGCTGGGAAAACACCGAAATTCGCGAAGGAGATTTTTCCTCAACCGGGGGGAAAACGGCGCAGCCGGTGGACTTCTCCTCGGTGTTTTATCAAATGCACGATATTGGCCCGCAACAGTGGCAGCAATTCTCACAGGAATTCAGGCTAAGCTCAGTCAATCACGACCCGGACAATAACGGCAATAGCTACCAGCTCGGGGCATTTTTCTGGTATCAGGATGTAGATCGCAACTTTACCCGTTTCGCCAGCTGCCAGAACGATAAGGGGCAAAATCAGGACATTTTACAGCAAAACCCCAATCTCACCTGCCTGGCCACAGAAATAGTCGATGCCAGAGCCGACATGGACAGTAAATTCATCAACTATGCTCTCTATGGCGGCGGAGAATATTTGCTGCGCGAGAACCTGCCTTTATTGTATGGCCTGCGTTTTGGCCATGACAAGATTTCCTATCACCACAAACGGGTCAATAACGATCCCTGGGGCAGGGCCGGGGTTGGTGTCCAGGGACGCAGCAGTGATACCCGGCTTAGCGGCGAAACCCGTGATAACAAGCTGTCAATAAAACTCGGCGCCCGTTATCGCTTATCCGGCTCCAGCCAAATTTATGGTCACTGGAGCCAGGGCTACAAAGGACCCGGCTTTAATGTTTATTACAACATGAAACCAACGGAAACCGGTGTTATCGATGCCGAACAGTCGGATGCTTTTGAACTCGGCTTTAAGTACAACAACAACCATTTGCTGTTAACATCGGCATTATTCTATAGCCGGTTTACCGGCTTCCAGGCCAATAATTTTGACTGCAGCACCGGGGTTTGCATCACCCGGCTCACCAATGCCGGAGATGTCTCCACCCGGGGAATTGAAGCGGATTTTTTCTGGCAAGCCGGCGATAATCTGGAGTTCTATGGCGGAGTTTCCCTGGTACAAGCCCGAATCGATAAATTTAACTGCCCTTTGGGGCAAGCATGTAGTGCCAGATCCGGCTTAGAAGTGCCCTTTTCTCCCGATCGCAAATACTCAATTGCCGCCAATTATTATCTTGCCACCGAAGGGGTCCAGATCAAAATCAATACCAGCTATAGTTATACCGATGAGCAATATGCCGAATTACCCGACAATGAAGGCATATTTGCCCCCGCCTCCTTGCTGCCGTCTTATGGCCTTTGGAATGCCGCCATTGAATTTTCTTTTGCCGATGATAAATACCGGCTGTCCCTGATTGGCAAAAACTTAGCCGATAACAGCTACACTAACACTTATAGCGGTAGTGGTTTCAGATATAAAATTCCCCGTAATGCCGACCGCTATTTTGGACTTTCATTACAAGTCAACTTTGAGTGATAACAACGGCTATTTTTTAAAAGAGTAAATCACAGGAAAAGATGTTCGCTATCAATAAAGATTCCCTCACATCGAAAAAAAGCCCCCCATGGTTAGGGTTAATTTTCACTTTGTCATGCCTGCTCCCCCAGTTGTTTCAAGCTGCATTTGCCAAAGAAACCCAGTCAGTTGCGGCACATGCAAATACAACTCAAAAAAGCATCACCTTGATCATCTCCAGTCGCAATGACGCAAACGTCGCATTTTATAGTGATTTATTACAACAAGCCCTGGCCCTGAACGGTTACCAGGCCAAAATAGACTTTATCGGTAACTTAAGTTATTTGCGGCAAGTCAATTACCTCAAACATGGCAAAATAGACTTAATCTGGCGGCTGGGAACCCATGAAAGAGATTTGGCCTTTAAACGGGTGGATGTCGGCCTGACCAACGGCATGATCGGCCAGCGCATCTTCCTGATCCCCAAAGGGGATCAATGGAAATTTGATCGTATCAATAACCTTGCTGATTTTATCAAACATAAACTGACCGGAGGTTTTGGTGAAAAGTGGTTTGATATTGAAATCTGGAAATACAACCAACTGCCTTATGTGGAGATCCCGGGGGATAACAATAAGATTTACCCCATGCTCGCCAGTAAAAGGCGCAATATTGACTATTTATCACGGGGCATGAATGAAGTTATCGGGGATGCCAAACTATATCCGGATCTTGAGATTGAACAAAGGTTATTATTTATTTATCAACGAGATATATATTTTTATCTGGGACCGTCAGCAATACAGTATCACTCGATACTGGAGCACAGCTTACGGCTGGCAGAAAAAACAGGACTGATCAAAACCTTGATACACAAACACTGGGGTAATATCGATAACCTTTTACAACTGGATCAACGGCAAAGAATACATCTGCAAATGCCTCCCGGCGATCTGCTGACAAAATAAATTACGAGACTCAGAGAAAATAACTCCTTAAACACAGCTGTTCATTATTTAAACGATTGACAAGTAAAAATGTTAACTATATGTTATATGTGCACCTGATTCAGGGCATTTACAACATTAATAAAAAGGACGTATTATGAAAATTAAACTGAATAAGCAAAAAATCAAAAACCTGTCTAAAGATGAACAAGCTTTACCTCAAGAGATGACCCCTCAAGTGGCCGGCGGCGGTATCACGGGTTACCCAAGACCCTGGCCTTCAGAAACAGGCAACCGCTATTATGCCTGTGAATGCTAAATCAGCTTTAGGGTAAATATGAATATCAAGGGATTAGCCGTTAATCCCTTGATGCAAGCCGACAGAAAAGTATTAATGCAATGCCGCCCTAAAAGGCAGTTTTTCACAAATCCTCGCTTCTTCCACTAAAATTTCTTCCAGTCGAAGGTCCACTTCCGCTTTGTCAAAATATTCATAGGCAAGCTCAACGAACAGGTTTTTGTGTTTCTCTTCTGACTTGGCAATGGTCACATAAAAATCTTTTTCTTTACCCTCAGGCAGGGCTTCCGCCACTAAAGAAAAACGCTCATGCCCCCGGGCTTCAATCACCGCGGCCACCAGCAAACGATCCATCAGGAAAACTTCACGGCCATTACGGAAAACCTTACGTATCTCTTTAACATAAGTGTCTTTTTTATCATCCGCCAAATCGACATTTCTTGCCAGCAGGATTTTCACCACTTGTTTAAAATGGATCATTTCTTCTAATGCCAAATCTGTCATCGCCTTCACCAGGCTTCTTCTGTCGGGATAATGGGAAAGCATAGACATGGCCATACCCGAAGCTTTTTTCTCGGCGGCGGCGTGATCCTGCAAGAAGGCATCAAAATCCGCTAATACGGCTTCGGTCCAGGAAAAAGGGGTATGATATTTTAATTCAAACATAAGACTACAAATACAGCAAAAGAAGCGATTTTACCCGCGATAAGGCCCATAAAGGAAGGGAAATTTTTTCTTTAAATATCCCTTCCCCCTTGCTTAGGCCACTTTATCTATTTTCCCAGCCTGGGTAGCCTCAACTTTAAGGGGATGGCGGATTTTGTTCCAGGCAGTCACCTTACCGCCGATATTAATACGGTCAAAGCCCTGCTCGATATCTTCGCCCGGGACAATATTTAAAAATGCTAACAACCGGGAAAAACTCTCTGTTTCGGCAACATCCAGCGTCAGCAAGTCCTGCTCCCTGCCCCGGAAATATTCGACAATATCTTGTTGGTGGCGCTGATAACAGCCCAGCAAAAAGTCATCCCGGTCAAGGTTTTCCTGCGTTAACGGCTCAAACACCCGGTTATAGCAACGCTTTAGCGTCGGATTAAAACCGCCGTCGCTGCGCTGTAAATTGACATACATACGTTTGAGTAACTGGCGGATGGAAGGCAGCCATAACTCTGGATCACGCGTTAAATAAATAAACTTAGCCCCGGGATAATCAAGATCCAGCTGCCGGTAATCGCAAAAAACCGGGGTATCGGCAATCACCTGTGCCTGCGTCATCGCCTCGCGGGTATAGGCGGTATGGGCGGTTTTAAACCCCAGGTTTAACATCGCCAGGCAAACACTGGTGGTGGCGGTTCTCGGCAAACCGATAATAAAAATTTTATCTTGCATCACGTCACAACATCTCTAACGGGAAAAGGCATAAGTAAGGCGCTATAAAAGCACGCGGTCAGGACACGCTTTCACAGCAACAAATGAATTTGGCAACCTGGGGTAGTCAGTACTACGGGGCGTAAATCATTTTCAAAACGGGGGAGATTCTACCCCGGGGGACAGATATTTACCAGCACCTGCTGCATCCGGGGAATACCGGTTTGATGGCAAAAAACGAGGGACATTGAGCAGGGGCTTGACTGAGTTTCAGTAACCCCCCTGCTCCGGCAACTATAAAGCTTCGTGATAAAATTCCGCCAACTCCCTGCGCAAGCGCTGTTTTTCTTTTATCGCTTCAATTTCACGCCATTTCCTTTTACGGGTTTTATTATTTTTTTTCTGCTCGGTTAACGATTCATCACCGTAAATATCGTCGAATTCTTCCCAGTTATTGAATTTCATTATCTTTCCTCACCTGTGCAAGATAAAGCCACTGTAAATAGCCAATATGACAGTATTGTTATCTTAATATGACATTTACATGAACTGACACCGCTGTTAATCCTGCCCGCAAAAGGGTGAAAAAACACGGGCAAAACCAGGTTATGACCCGGGTTAAAAAACCATAAATTCACAGGGTTAAGTGGCCTGAGAAAGCCAGATTCGCAGGATTTAACGACATCTTCTACAATTAGCCATTACTACCGGCGGATGTCAGCCATGGGTATTGGTCATGTTATCACCGAGCATCAAGCAAAAATTTCAATTGCTATCGGGTTTAGTTGTTATCACCATCTGCTCTCTCGGTTGGCTGAGCCAGCATACCGCCACCAGCATTCACCGGCTCGGCGAAATAAAAACCCAGGTAGTGCGCATCGAAAACAGCATGTTAATGCTGCGCCGCCATGAAAAAGACTTTCTCGCACGAAAGGCATTGAAATACCACACCCGCTTTACTGATAGCCTGGAAACCCTCAATACCCAGCTGGGAGACCTGATTTCCGAATTAAGCGCCAATAATATGGAAACCGATCAAGCCAAGCAGATCAGCCGTTTTATTCAAGAGTATAACAAGCACTTTAACGCCCTGGTCTCGGTTCAGCAAAAAATTGGTTTACACGCCAAAGATGGCTTGTACGGCAACTTACGGGACGCCGTGCATCAGGCTGAAAAAGCCATCAATACCTTAGAAGATCAGGCTTTACTCGCCGGCATGCTAACCTTGCGGCGCCATGAAAAAGACTTTCTGCTACGGCTCGATGGCAAATATGCCGATAAACTGACAAACGCCAGCCAAACCTTGCTTGCCCAAATAACCAACAGCCGCCATAAAAAGCAAAGCAAACAAGTATTAGCACAATATATCAACAGCTATCAGCAACACTTTAACGCCTTATTTATCGCCAGTAAAAACAAAGGGCTCGACAGTAACTCCGGCATACTGGGTCAAATGCGCGACACAGTACATAAAACCGAAGGCCTGCTGCAACGCCTGAGCCGGGACAGTGAACAGGCACTGTTAACAAAAGAGCATGCCCTGTTCAGGCTCAACCTGTTGCTGTCTCTGCTGTTATTTACCGCGATAGTAACCATGATCTTTTTTATTGCCCGCTCTATTACCCGCCCGGTGGCGCAAATGTTGACGGCGGTTGATGATTTACGTGATGGCGACGGCGATCTCACCTACCGCCTGCCAGACTTTGGCCGGGATGAGATAGGAAAAACCGCCCGCTCGATAAACGGCTTTATTGAGAAAATCCAGGGGGTATTAGCCGAAATTCTTGAAACCGCCCAGGCCATGAAAAATGCTTCCCAGGAAGTCAGTATCACCGCCCAGACCCTAAGCCAGAACTCTTCAAGCCTGGCTATCAGTGTCGAACAAACCAGCTCATCACTGGAGCAGATGAATACCACCATCACGCAAAATACCGGCAATGCCAGGCTTACCAACACCACGGCAACAGAAGCTGCCCAGCAGGCAAATAAAGGTGAAACCGCGATGCAGGAAACCTTATCCGCCATGAAAAGCATTACCGATAAAATCGCCTTAATCGAAGACATCGCTTACAAAACCAATTTACTGGCATTAAATGCCGCCATAGAAGCCGCCCGGGCCGGCAGCCATGGCAGGGGATTTGCTGTTGTGGCGGAAGAAGTGCGGAAACTGGCGGAGCGCAGTCAAAGCTCAGCCCAGGAGATTAGAAAGCTGGCCGGCAGCAGTGCTGAAGTGGCGGAAAATGCCGGCAAGTTGATCAGCGACAGCATACCCAATATTCAAAAAACCGCCGACCTGGTGGTGGAAATCACCTCGGCCTCGGAAGAACAAACCAGCGGCGCCCACCAAATCAGTTTAGCCATGGATCAGGTTAACAACAGCTCACAACAAACCGCCTCGGCTTCGGAAGAACTTGCCAGTACCGCCGAAGAAATGTCGGCCCAGGTCAACAGCCTGGTAGCGTCAATCGCCTTTTTTAAGCTGGACGAGAACCAGGACTGAGCCCTTTTTATGGCAGGCCTTAACCTGACTTGGATAGACACGGCAGTTTTGCTGTGACAAGATGCCTGTATCTGCCGATAGCAATGCCGAAAAAAATGAAAACCGACATGAACAGTAAAAAGCTGGCATTAATCCAAACCGCCATGAGGCTTTTTTACCGCAAGGGTATACATGCCGTGGGGATCAATGAAGTCCTTAAAGTCTCGGGCATCGCCAAAAAAACCCTTTATCATCACTTTTCATCAAAAGATGATCTAATTCTCGCCTGCCTGCATTACCGGGATCAGCTCTTTATTCACTGGTTCAAGCAGCAACTCGATGCCGTCCCCGCAGGAAAAGCGGCGATCCTCGCAATATTTGACGCCCTGGACAACTGGTTTAATAACCGCAGCCAGGCCATGGGTGAATTCAACGGCTGTTTTTTTATCAATGCCAGCGCCGAATACGGCCAGCAGGACTCATTAATTTATGCCGCCTGCCAGCAACATAAAAGCCATGTCCGCACGATAATCAAATCCCATGTCGATAACTTTGAAGCCGATGAAGACAAAAGCAGCCGGCTCACCGACAACCTTTGCCTGCTCAAAGAAGGGGCGATCACTACCGCCAAGGTACAGGCAAAATTAAACGCCGCCCGGGATATTAAGCCCCTGGCCGCCTCATTAATTGGCCACCCGCTCCGGTAAACGAACACTCAACATACGCAATAAATAAACAAGAAAATTCCATTTAAAGCAGCCTTAAACTTGTTCTCCCGGCAAAGCAAGTCAATAATAGCTGAGCAAGCTCGAAGATATAATAACAGCCGGAAACCGGCTTTTAGCTAAAATCAATTGGGGCCGACTATGAGTTTACTTTGCAAACACTTTATCCCGGGGTTATTACTGCTGCTGTCAGCACAGGTTTTTGCCGCAAAAGAGGCCAAAGAATTGCCGCCTTTAGATCCCAAGTTCATGGGCATTCATCCCATGGTCCTGGTCAACAACGGCTCAGACATTCTCGCTTCATACCTGCCTTCCTACCAGGCGCCGAAAAATCATCAGTTAGTCTATAAACTTAAGGTAAAAGATGTTGCCCTGGTACAACTGGTCAGGGATGGCGGATTAATTACCATAGAACCTGAACCTTTTAATTTACAACGCTTAATGCGGGGAGAGTCGGTTAGCATCAAGGCAGATATTTATATGGGACATTATAAGCGCGACGGCATGCTCACCTATAAAAGCAAAGAGCTTAATTTCGACAGGAAGCTCTATCACCGCACCTTAACAGAGCTCGCCCCTTCGGGGAAAATGCAGGAATATGACGCGGTCGACCTCGGCAAAAATTATAAGTTGCTTATTCATAAAATCCAGAAGGCACCCAGTTTTGATCACTTACTGGTGATAGATGCAGTCGCCGGTTGCCTGTTAAAATTTAATACCAGCTCGGCCACGCCAAAAGAGTCCGAATTGCATTATAAATTTTTCCATTGCGGCACCATCAAACCTTTATATTACGAAACCCAGGGTTTCGGCGATTGATACTCCCGGCCGAAAACGGACTTTGACGCACGGTGATAATAACGCCACTTTACCGGCATTTGTAACGAAAGGTAAACAAGGCATTGAAACTAAAAACAATAGCCATATTACAGCTTAAATAGAACAACAAAACAAAGAATCAGAATAAGACATAGAGAGGAGCTGTCATGTCATTTTTTAACAAAGTCCTTGGCGCCGTTGGCATAGGCGCGGCCAAAGTAGATACCCAGCTGGCAAACACTGAGGTTGAACCGGGTGGAGAAGTTTGCGGTATAGTGAAAATCACCGGCGGTAAAACCGAGCAAAATATCAATAAAATCGACTTGGATCTGCTGTGTAACTACACGGTGGAAATCGAGCGGGAAGACTCAGAAGGCAACAGTGAAACCGTCACCGAAGTCAGGCACTACACCTTAGATCGCTTTAAGATAGAAGAAACCTTCACTATTACCCCGGGAGAAGTGAAAGAAATTCCTTTTGCTTTTGCCTTATCTGAAGATGCCCCGCTGACGGTCGGCCATTCAAAAACCTGGATAGACACTAACCTGGATATAGAAATGGCCCTGGATAAATCCGATAAGGATTATCTGCAGGTGGTGCCCAGTCATTTACAGCTGGCAGTGATCCATGCCCTGGAAGCCATTGGTTTTAAACTCTATGAAGCCGACTGTGAAGGTATCGAATCCGCCTCTTTCTCCCGGTTGCCTTTTGTACAAGAGCTGGAATTTAAAACCATTTCCGGGGATTTCCATAAGAAACTCGATGAAGTGGAAGTCGTCTTTTTCCCGCGCGGCGAGCAACTGGAAATTATTTTCGAAATTGACCGCAAAGCCAGGGGCTTCATGGGCTTTTTCAAAGAAGCACTGGATCTGGATGAATCCAATGCCCGCATGGTGATAAGCGAGCAAGACCTGGATTCCCTCACCGATGATATCTACGATATTATTGATAACAACTGCTGATCGGCAGTAACCTTTAATCAGGAGCTGAAAACCAGCTCCTGATATCCCCCTACCTTAACGGTACAGCGCCCCCCGACATAATTTGTAAATAAAGTTTCTATCCCAAGTGCCAAGCCTTGGCTAAAGTAAAAATATCAACGCCTGACAGGGGAAAACACAACACATGAAAAAACAGCTGTTGGTCTTGTTATTCATCATTCCCTTAGCGCTTGGCGGCTGTTCAACCCAGTTTGTTTATAACAATATCGACTGGCTGATCCACTGGTACCTGGACGATTATATCGACTTAACCCAAAGCCAGAAAAAACACTTTGACGGCAAAATGCAGCTATGGCTCAACTGGCACAGAAACCTTGAACTGGCACGTTATCAGGCCCAGTTAACAGAGCTAAAAAATACCGTCAACGAAGGGGCACTGACGCCACAGCTATGGCTGCAGCATAGCCAACAGGCAAGAGAGCACTGGGTCCGTTTCAGAAACACCCTAAGCCCGGATCTGCTTGAACTGGCGATGGAACTCAGCAATGAACAAATCGAGAAATTCTTTACAGCCCTGGAGCAGGAAATGCAGGAACGGCTGCAAGAAAGGGCCGGCAAGAATCAGGAAGCCTTGAACAAACTCAGGGCAAAAGAATTAACAGATAAAATCAAACCCTGGACCGGCAAACTCAACCAAGAGCAAAAACAGCTCATTGCCAGCTATAGCAGGCAACACATATCAAGTTTCCAGTCTTTTATTCAATATCGCCGCAGCTGGCAGGCCCGGGCCAAAGCGTTACTGCTTGACCGGGAAAGCCAGGATTTCAAGCCGTTATTTTTACAGTTATTAACGAAGCCTGAGCGCTTCAAGCCCCCGGAGCTTGCCCGGGCTTGGGGCGCCAACCGTCAACTCAGGGCACAGCTGATGTCAGACTTGCATGCCACCTTAACGGCAAAGCAAAAAAGGCGCCTCAACCATAAACTCGCTGACCTGATAGAAGATCTCATCGAACTACAGGAAGAATAAAATAAAAACAGCTAAAATGATCGGGTTGGCACTTTTCCCTGAGTCATGTTGATAAGCTGATGCTAAAGCCACTCCTGTTCATCTTTATCCTTTGCCCTGTCCTTTACCTGTACGGCTGCAACGACGACGGCAAAGAAAATACCCTAAATGAAGATCTATGCCTGCAAGGCCAGCTTGCCTTTGATCCGGTGATTTTCCAGCAAAACGGCTTTCACCTTTTTGTCATCGGCGACACGGGCACGGGAGATGTAAACCAGCAAACGGCCGCCGCCCTGTTAGAGAGTTACCACCTGAGCTATCCGCTGGACGGCATTATCCATACCGGAGATATATTCTACCCGAACGGCCTGGGCAGCGCTGACGATACCACGGCTTATAGTAAATTTACCTCTGTTTATCAGGGGCTTTCCCCCCTGCCCTGGTACCTGGCGGCCGGCAATCATGATCATGACGGCAGTATCCAGGCCCTGATCAGCTTCGCGGGCGAATTTGACGCACTGCATTTTCCCGAGCCCTATTATCTCAAATCCCTGTCCAGGCCAGATCTCAACTGGCAAGTCAACCTGCTGGCAACCGATACCACACCTTTTACCCTTGGCCTGGTACCGGCAGGGCAATTGGCCTGGCTGCAAAACCAGCTTAGCGCCCGGGAAAATCAACTCAACCTGGTGATTGGCCATCATCCGGTTTTTTCCAACGGCAAGTATGACGGCACCGAAGAATTACAGGGCAGTTTCTACCAATTGCTCAAACAGTACCGGGTGCCTTTATATTTATCCGGTCATGATCACAACCTGCAACTGTTACCCCGCCGGGAGAGTACGGCGTTTTTAATCAGCGGCGGCGGCGGGGCGCCTTTGCACGGGGTTTCCTGTGGTGAGAATCTTTATGGCGATAAAAACCACGGCGGCTTTAGCTTGTTTATCAGCCAAAAGAACATGTACGTCATCCCGGTTACCCCGGATGGCCCCAAGCACATGTTCTCCCTGCCGCTAGAACAGGTAACGGACAATTAACCGATATTCATTGAGATCATGGTCAAATTTATGGTGATAACCTAAGGTCAGGTTTACCCCGAACTGCCAGTGCAGCGCCGGCCGGTAATAATAACCGGACCTGAAGCCGTAACGTTCATGGTCCTGCTGCTCCCGGTATTCCAGGGCAAATAACAGCTCGTGCTGAAAATTAAATTGATATTTGCCTTCTATGGCCGCCATCAAGCCGTATTCTGAGGTGGTACTGTGAAATCCGCGGGCATCATGTTTCACTTGCTGGCGATGCCCCCCGAGGGAAAATAGCCATAAAACATCGCCGTAGCCGTATAAGTGGTATCCCAGCTGTAATTCTTGCTGCTGCAATTCAAAATCATTGCTCGCGATACTGTCCTGTAAAAAACGCCATTGTCCCAAGAGCACCAGAGAGGTTAACAGGCTCTTGCGCGCCGAAATAAACACCCCGTTAAAAGTCGTTGCCTGCCCCAGGGAAACCTGCTTTTCAAGGCCGGCGGCAATAAAGGCTTCCGGCGTTAAATCCCGGGCATTGACCATCACCGACAAACATACCAGGCAACCGATAAGAGAATATTTCCAGATCCCCGCCAACATCTCTGTCTCTGCCAAATTAAAACCTAGGCTTAAGTATGGCCCTCCCCCTGGATTTATCAACGCCGGGACCGCCCCCGGGAGAAAGCGGAATAACAACAGGGCAAGTTATAAATTACGCTTGAACTCGGTCATTTCTATTTCAATTACCGGCAGCAACTTACAGATATCGACGCTGGCATCCTGCTCTAAAATAGCGAACAGCTGCTGGTAGCCGCTGTCGATAGAAGATTTCACCTCATCTATGGTTCTTTGCGCCACTTCCAGTTCAACCGAGGCCCGGACGATATTGATCAGGATGTTTTTAAATTCCGCCAGTTTCTTTTGATCATCATAACCGTTAACCCCTTCCGGGGACTTGCTTGCCCAATAATCCTTTAAATGGCTATCGATACGGTCAACATAATAAGACGCCATTTGCAGCTCTTTACCGTCATTTTTTGCTTCTGCCGGAATAAAACCAATGACTTTACTGAGCACCGGCCCGATCACCGGAATATGGGAAACCGCAAAAGCACTGCCCGAGCGCGCCGCTTTTTTCAGCCCCGCTTCCCTGAGTGTTTTTTTGCTTTCCCTGAAGGTTTTATTCATCCACTGGCTATCCGCTTTGAGTTCCCGGGTAATTTGATCATTGATCCGGCTCCAGACAGGGATCGCATTGCTGTTTCTAAAATCCGGGTTTTCAGGTACTGGCATGAAAATATCCTTAAAATCAGTTTCAGGGTCTGCTTTTCTTTGTTCATTAACAAAGAAAAACACGCTTTTTTAAGCCCGGAGTCTTCCCGGGCAATAAACTTAAGCCAATATAAAGAGATAACCCGTTAAAAACTTGGTCGAATATAGGAGGCAAACGGGCTTTCTCTCGAATAAAGTCAAAGCGAAACCTTATTCGGAATTTATGCTTTTGCCGTTTATCTGCCGATACCGTCACTTTGACGCAAAACAGCCCAGGTATCTGCCTGCTAGCGTAAAATGAAGGGTAAGGGACAACACAAAAGGCTAAAAGATGATAAATAAACTTAAGCAAACCCGGCGTGACTTTATCAAATTATCGGCCGCTTCCCTGGCGGCAGGCTTTTGCCTGAGCCCCCTCACCCTGTTATCGGCAAGACCGGTCCCGGCAGGCAAATCCCGGCTTTTCACCAAAATCATTCCCGCTACCGGAGAAAAGCTGCCGGCTATAGGCATGGGGAGCTGGATGACCTTTAATGTCGGTCAGGATCAGGGGGCAAGGCAAAATTGCCGGCAGATCTTAACGGCATTTTTTAACGGCGGCGGCACCCTGATAGACTCCTCTCCCATGTACGGCTCTTCCGAGGAGGTAATAGGTTATTGCCTGGGACAACTCAAGCGGCAAAACAAGCACTTTTCGGCGACTAAAGTCTGGACCCCTTTTCAATCCAGCGGGGTAAAACAAATACATGATTCACAGCAGTTGTGGGGGGTAGATAACATAGACCTGATGCAAGTCCACAACCTGCTGTCCTGGGAAAAGCACCTGGAGACCTTAGAACACTTAAAGCGTGAGGGGCAAATAAGATATATCGGCATCACCACCTCCCACGGCCGCCGCCACCAGGAAATGGAAAAAATCATGCAAACCAGGGAGCTGGATTTTATCCAGCTTACCTACAATATCCTTGACCGGGAAGCCGAATCCCGGCTGTTGCCGCTGGCGCGGGAGAAAGGCATCGCCGTGATCGCCAACCGCCCTTTCCAGCGTAAAGGGTTATTCCGCCGTGTCCAGGGAAAAGCTTTACCCGCGTCCGCCAAAGCAATAGATTGCCATAACTGGGCGCAGTATTTCCTGAAATTTATCATCTCCCACCCGGATATCAGCTGTGCCATCCCCGCCACCAGCCAGGTGGCGCATATGCAGGAAAATATGGCGGCGCTCAAGGGCACCATTCCGGATGAAAAATTCAGAGCCCAAATGCTCAATGACATACAGGGCATCTGATGCTTGAACCCTTGTTTTTGTTTTTATCTGACTTTTTAATGTTTACGCCGGAGAACTATGTGCGCCTGCTCACTCACTACAACCAGGCCGTCTGGCCATTACCCCTGCTCACCTTATTGCTCGGCGCCGTCAATCTGATGCTGATAAAATCACGCTACAGACACCGGCATCGCCTGGTTAACCTCAGCCTGGCATGTCACTGGTTATGGGTGGGTTTAGTTTTTCACTGCCACTACTTCAGCGCAATCAATTGGGCGGCGCCGGCTTTTGCCCTGCTTTTTACTGTACAGGCAGCCCTGCTGGTTTTTTTTGGCGTCTTTAAGCATAACATTCGCTATCAAGCCCAGTTCACCGCTATCGGTTATAGCGGATTGTTGCTTTACCTGTTCGCTTTACTGCTTTACCCCGCCCTCACCGCCTATTTACATCAGGGCTGGGAAAGCGCCGATTATTACGGTGTCGGTGCCGATGCCACTTGCCTGGCAACGCTGGGGCTTTTGTTAATGACAGCCGGCCGCAGCCGCTATTACCTGATCTTACCCTTGCTCTGGTGTCTGCTCAGTGCCGCTATGGCCTGGATGATGGCATTCAAACAAAGCTTGTTGCTAGTATGCATTCCTTTTGTGCTCGCGCTGCTTAAGGCGTTTCCCGCTGTTGTTTACCGCGCAAAAAACTCCCCCCAACGCAGATAAGCTCATACCGCGAAAGATCACTGTCCGCTAAGACCCTAGCTTTCACCGAGTATCCTGTTTGTGCTTGCTTTAGGCTGTAAAACCTCATGCAGGAGAGCTGATGCTCCCTATATCGCAACGCCATTTAATCAGCCAGCAGTGAAAGAAAATATGAGTATCATCAAGCCAAAAACCATTAACGGCCAGGTCATCGCCATCTTAATTTTAGCCGGTTTATGCTCCAGCCTGATCCTTGGCTACCTCAATATCCATAACAGCAGGGCCATGGCGATAGAGGAAGTTTCCGGCAAAGCCAAAGAGTTGATCGACAGAGCCGCACAAATGTTTATCGTTTCCACGGTGCGCTTTAATGACGAATACCGGGCAGCCGCCGACGAAACAGCCAGACAAACAATCAAAAGCGACTGGCAGCGCACCATCAGCGCGGTAGACCGGGCGGTTACCCATGACTTTGGCGATAAACACAGCCGGGTGCGCTTATTTACCGATGCCAAGCTGCTTAAGCTAGCCCCCCAGGGACAGGAAAATACCCGGGCACGGGGAGCATTTGAACAGAAAACCCTGCGGGCATTTTATAGCGGCTCCCGCGATGCCGTAGTTGAGATATCCGATCAGTATTACCGCTTTGCCGTGCCCCTGACCAGCGATATGCACCCGGGATGTGCCAATTGCCACGGCATCCCCACCGAAAAAAGCCTGCTGATCGGCGCCCTGGGGGTAAGCATTCCGCTAAAAGACTATCTGGCTACGGCATCGAAAAACGGTTATTTATCCACCTTTTATTTTATCCTGCTGCTGGTGCTGTCTTTTACCATTACCTTTATTTTACTCAAACTGAAGGTCTCAAAGCCGCTAAACCAGCTTAACCTGGGCACCCGGGAAATCATCGAAGGCTTAGCCCGTAACCAGGCAAACCTGGCCACCCGCTTTGATGATAAGCAGGCGGGAGAAA
Source organism: Thalassomonas sp. RHCl1 (assembly GCF_947387555.1). Classification (GTDB taxonomy): domain Bacteria; phylum Pseudomonadota; class Gammaproteobacteria; order Enterobacterales; family Alteromonadaceae; genus Thalassomonas. The sequence goes on along the minus strand of NZ_CANDNZ010000009.1, from coordinate 124,065 downwards.
TAGGCATTCTGGCGGCTAATTTTAACGATCTGATGCGGATATTGGCCAATATCATGCTAGAACTGTCACAAGGCTCGCAAACCTTAATATCCGCGTCCGGACAAACCGCAGCCATCGCCGAGCAGACCAAACAAAGCATCCATGAAAGGCTGCTCAACCTCACCAGCGTGGTCACGGCACTGTCGCAATTGCATCAAAGCAGTGAAGAGGTCGCCGGCGGCGCCTCCGATACCGCAATGGCCTCGGTCAGCGCCAACGATGCCGTGCAGCAGGGGCAGGTAAAAGTCGAAAATACCCTCAGTGCCATCAAGGCGCTTGAGCAAAACATCGGCCAAACCGGCCTTGCCATTACCCGGCTGCACCAGAGAACGGATACCATAGGCAATATAGTCACCACCATAGACGGCATCGCCGAGCAGACCAATTTATTGGCCCTTAATGCCGCCATAGAGGCCGCCCGCGCCGGTGAGCAGGGCAAAGGGTTTGCCGTGGTTGCCGACGAAGTCCGCTCGCTGGCACAGCGCACCCAGGCGGCCACCAAAGAAATCAACCAGCTGGTAAACGACCTGCAAAACGACTCCGGTCAGGCAACTATGGCGATGAGCCAAAGCAGCAAGCGGGTAAACGAGTCAGTCGATTACGCCGTCGAAGCCGAGCACTTCTTAACCACCATCACCACCAGTATGGCCAATATCTGCGATATGAATAACCAGATTGCCGCAGCAGCCGAGCAGCAAAATATGACCCTGGCAGACATCAAGTGCCACCTCGACGCCGTTGAACAAGATGCCAGGAAAACCCTGGTCGGCACGGAGGCCACAGTACAACAAAGCAATAAACTTATCGCCTTATCCGAGCATTTAACCGCTTTGGTCAACCACAGTGACAATTAAGCGCCGCCAAGGCGCTCACGTAAAAAAGCAATCAACACCTGCATCCGGTATGGCAAGCCAGGCTCTTTGGCCCTTAAAGCATAGAGATTTAATGCCGGGGTTCTATATCCGGTTAAAACCTCTTTAAGTTGACCCCGCGCCAGTGCATCCGCCACGAGAAATTCCGGGATATGGGCCAGCCCCTGGTGGCTTAACAGCGCCGATTTGATCAACAAGCTGTTATTGGCCACCAGCTTAGGTTCAAGGTAGATATCAAGGACTTTATCCCCCTGATAAAACAGCCACTTTTTAGCCATCCCCGGCAGGTGATACATCAGGCAGGCATGGCGGAGCAAGTCAGCCGGCTGCTCCGGGGTGCCATATTGCGCCAGATATTCGGGGGTCGCGCATACCACAAAACGGTAACCGGTAATTTTCTGGCATAACAAACTTGAATCCGCCAGTTGCCCGGTCAGGCGCAGTACCAGATCATAATCCCCCGCCAGCACATTCACCTGCTGATCATTGAGCCGGGTATCAAACTCTATCTCGGGATATAACTGCATAAATTCGCTTAATAGCGGGGCAAACACTTCCAGGCCCCAGGTCATCGGCAGCCCGAGACGAATTTTCCCCGCCGGCTTTTGCTGCTTTTGTGCCAATTCCTGCTGCAGGTTTTGCCACTGTCCCAGCAGCGACAGGGCACTTTGATAACAGCGCTCACCGCTGTCGGTCACCTGCATATGCCGGGTGCTGCGTTTGAACAAAACTGCATCCAGGGTAACTTCCAGCTGCTCTATCGCCTTAGATACCCGGGCCGCAGAGATCTCCAGTCGTTTAGCCGCCCCGGTGAAGCTGCCCTCTTCCACCACGGCTTTCATCACCTTCAGGCTTTCTAACTGGTTTATTTTCACCATATTTACACCAAGGATTATTAACTAAAAGTTATCAATCTTTCAATTTACAGCGATATTCTCAAGCTTTTAATCAAGTGTCAAAATTGCTCCACTTTAAAACAACCAGGTCGTTACCATGACACTTGAACATTCAGCCCTGTTTAGCCCGCAAAAAATCGGCGCTTACACCCTAAAAAACCGTTTGGCCATCGCCCCCATGACCCGGGTCAGCGCCGATAAGGCCGGTTTGATGACCATGGAAATGGCGCAATATTACCAAAGTTTTGCCGATAACGGCTTTAGCCTTATCATCACCGAAGGCCTGTATACAGATAAAGGCTATAGCCAGGCATACCGCAACCAGCCTGGCCTGTCGGATATCCACCAGGCAAAGAGCTGGCAGCCGTTAATCTCCTCCCTTAACGCCAGTGGTACCTTGCTCATTGCCCAGCTGATGCACGGCGGCGCCCTGTCGCAGTACAATAAATACCGGGATCATACCCGCGGCCCTTCTGCTGTCAGGCCTTTGGGTCAACAAATGCCTTTTTATTACGGCCAGGGGCAATATCCGCTGCCGGAGCCAATGACAGTGCAGGATATCCGGGAGGTGATCGAGGGTTTTGTCTCTGCCGCCTTGCATGCCCAATCTGCCGGTTTTCACGGCGTTGAAATACACGGCGCCAACGGTTACCTGTTAGATCAGTTTCTCACTCCCTACAGCAACCGGCGCAGCGATTTATACGGCGGCCCTTTAGAAAACCGCTTACGCCTTTACCGGGAAATATTACAGGCGGTAAGAGCTGCAGTAGGTGAAAACTTTATCGTCGGGGTGCGTTTTTCCCAGAAAAAAGTCAACGACAGTGAATACACCTGGCCGGAAGCAATCGAGGCGGCGTGGCAAACCTTCACCTTAGCCAAAAACTGCAAGGTCGACTATATCCATACCACTGAGCCGCAGGTATCTGCACCGGCTTTTGCCAATAGCCCTTCACTGGCGGCATTGGCAAAGCATTACTCGGGATTACCTGTCATTGCCAATGGCGGCATAGTGGAAGGCGAGCAGGCGTTGGATGTTCTGAAAAGCCAGCAAGCTGACATTGTCGCCATCGGCCGTGCCGCCCTGGCAAATCCAAACTGGGTCGAAGCAATCAAATACGGCCAGGCGCTGCGTACTTTTGATTATGACCTCTTTAAACCAATAGCCAATCTCGAAAATGCCAGACGTTATATCGACAGCATAAGTTAAGGAGAGACACTGCCCGCTCATAAGTGAAACAGGCAGTTAAGCACTGATACCACAGCGCCTATGTTATTGCTCGGCCCGGGTGACCAGGTTGGCAGGCTCCGCTTTTTTGCCGGCCTGGGCCAATATCGGCGCCAGAACCGCCAGGTCGCCGTCGATATTCTCGGGAATGGGTAAGCCCAAAATGCTGGCCAGTACAGGAAAGACATGGATATTTTCAAAGCTGGGGATCTCCAGTCCCTGTTTGAAATCCGGCCCGTTGGCAATAAAAATCGCTGCCATTTCCTTCACCCGGTAAGGGTTAAAGCCATGGGTGCCCCCCACCGTATCATCAAGCCGGTTTTTATCGGAAAAGGTCGCGGGCGGCGCAACATCAAGCAGGATATCGGCAATACGGTGGCTGCCGCGATAATGTAAACGTGCCGGTATGGTTTCTTTAGCATAAACCTGATAGCGGCCCATGCTTTTTGCAGTTAAGCGCTTTACGTCTTCGGCAATCTTGCTTTGGCTGATCTCTTTACCCGCATATAACATCAACTGGGTTGAGCCGTTCACGACCTTGTAACCGTTAAAATCATCCAGCGCTTGCCAGTCGATCTTACTTTGTTTATCAATAGCTACCATGCCGTGATCTGACACCACCACCAGGTTCACCTTAAAGGGCAATGCATCGATGCGCTGTTTGAGCTGGCCGATATAACCATCAAGCATGGTCACGGCATCTTGTACCTGCTTTGAGTCAGGGCCAAAGTCATGTCCCATATCGTCCACCAGGGAAAAATAGCCGGTAATAAAACCTGGCCGCTGCCCTGGTGGTAATTTTAACCAATCGACAATGCCGTCGATGCGCTCCTGGTAAGGGATCGATTTATTATAGCCGTGATAATAACTGGGCAGGATACCGCCAATGCTCGCATCGGATTCCGGCCAGAAGAAAGTGGCACTGCGAACATTGTTTTTCTCGGCCAGGGTCCATAGCGGTGTACCCCAGAGCCATAAAGGCTGCTCCTTCGCCTTGCCCATATCATAAACCTCATCAAGCTCGACATCATAAAAATCATTGTGCACCAGCCCGTGGTTACTCGGGTACATGCCGGTGACCAGAGTCAAATGGTTGGGAAAGGTTTTTGTCGGATAACTCGGCTGCATACTTGTCGCCCGCACCCCGCCCCGAGCCAGGGCTTTGAGATTTTTCGCCTGATATTTTTCAATATAGTCATAACGAAAACCATCAAGCGAAATCAGCACCACGGGATTGGCTGAATGAACAGGGGTCACTTTTGACTGTGAACAGCCCGCCAACAGCACCAGGGAAACAGCTAAAAACCACTTTAGCCGGGACAAGATAAACGACATTTATAACTACCTAAAATAAAGAATCTGCCCATACCTTACCCGAATATCCGGGGCAGGCATATCACTGATTTATCCGCCGGCAGGAATTCAGGCACAGGCCTGTAGAAAAAATCATCTTTGCCCTTAATTCTTAACAACTAAAAAGCAATTATCACAAAGATTTACAATTAAAGATTACCATCAAAGCCTTGATCCCTTATCCTTTGTTATTAAAAGTCCTTTTGCCGAAACAGGCTCTGCGGTAGCTGCTTTAAAGGCAAGATATCACTACAAATTTACAAGGAATAATAATAACGATGAAACATTTCAAACCTGCTATGCTGGCCCTGGCATTAACCGCTGCACTGGCGGGTTGTCAGCACCAGGGTGCCAATCAGGCAAGTACCGGGAGTCAACCGGGCACCAACAGTCAGCAGATAATTAAAAGCCCTGCAGATCAAAGAGATTACCGCTATTTAACCCTGGAGAACGGCTTAAAAGTATTGCTGATTTCAGATCCGAGAGCGGATAAATCGGCGGCCGCCATGGATGTTTCCGTCGGCGCCTATCACGCCCCCAAAGACCGTGCCGGCCTGCTGCACTTTTTAGAGCATATGTTATTTTTAGGCACGGAAAAATACCCGGATGCCGGGGAGTATAACGAATTTCTCAAGAAAAATGGCGGCGCTTCAAACGCTTATACTTCAACAGAAGATACCAACTACTTTTTTGATGTCAGCAATGACGCCTTTGACCAGGCCTTAGACCGTTTTGCCCAGTTTTTTATCGCCCCCACCATGGATCCCGAGTTTGTCGAGCGGGAGAAAAATGCCGTGGACTCGGAATATTCCCTGAAATTAAAGCAAGATGACCGCAGAAGCCGCGAAGCCGGCCGCCAGGCCTTAAACCCGGCTCACCCGCGCAGCATGTTCAGTGTCGGCAACTTAGACACTTTGGCGGATCGCGGCGATGATAAGGTATACGACGATCTGATGGAGGTTTACCGCCGCCATTATTCGGCAAACCGCATGGCGCTGGTGGTCTTATCCAACCAGCCTTTACCGCAGATAGAAAAATCGGTCACCGAAAAATTCAGCGCCGTTAAAAATAACGGCCTGGCCGCCCCGAAACTGCCGACAAACTTTTTAAGCCGGGAGCAGCTTGCCACCCGGGTATTGATAGAACCGCTTCGGGAAATGCGCACCCTGAAATTAACCTTCCCAATCACAGATACCCAGCAATATACCAATGAAAAGCCCACCCGGCTGATCAGCCACTTGTTGGGTCATGAAGGCGAAAACTCCCTTTACCAACGCTTAAATCAGCAAGGCCTGGTAGAGTCTTTGAGCACCTATGTTGAAAACGACGATGCCGTTGACGCCTTCCACATTTCGCTAAACCTGACGGAAAAAGGTCTAACCCGGATAGATGACATCACCGCGGAGATCTTCGCCTATATCGACCTGATCAAAAAACAGGGGGTCAAGGAAGCATATTACCGGGAAATCAAAAATATTGCCGCACTGGACTTTACCTTCCAGGAAAAAGTCAGCCCGATGCGCACCGTCTACCGCTTATCCCCGGTATTGCAAAAAACACCGGCTAAGCACTTGTTAGATATACATTATACCTACAGCGGCTTAAACGAAGCCTTAACCCGGCAATATCTGTCCGAGCTTAACCCGCATAATATGCAGCAAACCCTGGTGGCGCCGGGGGTGAGCACAGATAAAAACGAACCTTTATATGATGTAAACTATTCGGTCAGTAAACTGCCGCAAGCCAAGCTGAACCAATGGCACAATACCCAGGCCTATGCGGATATGAAACTACCGCCGCTAAACCCCTTTATCGCCGAAGATATCCAGCTAAAAGAGCAGCACAGCAACAGCCGCCCCGCACTGCTGGTGGATAAGCAAGGCATCAAACTTTGGCACTACCAGGACACCAGCTTTGACATGCCCAAAGCCAGCGTCTTTATGCGTATCGAATCGCCGCTTGCCGCCAACAGTACTGAAAACCGGGCCATGCTGACACTGGCCAGCAAGCTTATCGAAGACAAGTTAAATGCCTATGGCTTTAATGCCAAAACCGCCGGACTGGATTACCGCCTGTTCGCCTCGGATAAGGGGTTAGGATATAGCGTCAACGGTTACCACGACAAACAGGCAGAGCTGATCAAAACCATTAACGACACCATCACCCGGTTTGACATCAGCGAAGAAAAGTTTGCCCTGGTCAAAGATACCTTGCTCAGGAAATGGAAAAATTCCGCCCTTGACCGCCCGATTCGCCAGGTAGCAGGTAAAATGAAACGGGCCTTTGGTGAAGATCCCTTCTCCAGCAAGGTCAAAGGTGAGGCACTGGCTGCTGTCACCCTGGAGCAGTTAACCCGGTATATGCAGGCGATGCTGTCTCAGGTCAGCTTAAAGGTCATGACCCACGGCAACACAGATAAAACCGAAGCCATCGCCTTAGGCCAGAGCTTTGCCGACAGCTTCCTAAGCTCGGCCAAAACCGGACCGGAGCACCAGTTGAACCTGCGTCAGCTGGCCCCGGGTGAAGAAGCCGTTATTGAAATGGACATCAAACACCAGGACTCGGCCATCGCCATCGCCTATCCGGCGCAAACCTCGCTGACGGGATTAAAGCAAACCCGTATGCTGGGACAGGTACTGACCGCCGCGTTTTTCAATGATATCCGCACCCGGCAGCAACTCGGTTATGTTGCGCATGCCGGCGGCGGTGAAATTGAAAATATGCCGACGCTGAATTTCTACGTCCAGTCGTCCAAGGTAGGCCCGAAAGAACTGCAAAAACGCATCGACCAGTTTATCCTGGAGCAGTTTGCCGTGGTCAAGGCCATGAGCGAAGCAGAGTTTGCCGAGCATAAAACCGGACTTATCACCAACATCAAACGCCAGGATAAAAACCTGCTTGAGCGCACCCGCAGGTTATGGGCCGAGTTAGCTGACGGTTTTGACCGCTTCGACAAAAGAGAGCAGTTAGCCGCGGCCATCACAGCCATGAGCAAGCAGGAGCTGGTAGAGAGCTATGAAAGCCTGCTGATGGCGCCGATGAAAAAGCGCCTGATCAGCCGTAACTTTGGCAAGGCTCACAGGGATCAGGACTTTCAAAACGCCAGCAAGGACGACTCTGTCTGTCGCAAAGAAACCTGCTGGACCCGGGTCGACTCGGATAAAACCAGCGGCTAATCCACACTAGTGCAATAATCCCCTGATGCTGCGGCATCAGGGCCATCCCCTTAGACCCCTCCTTGTACTGCGTTAGCGTCTATACTAAAAAAGTTAGCCTTCACGGGTGCTCTGCCGTTATTGTCCGGCCCTCTAAAACAGATGCCATGAATACAAAGGAGCTGTTTTCTTGAAGCATTACTTTAAGAGACAGCTAGTTAATTCCCGCACTCACCTGATATTTTAATTCAAACCAGTGAGGTGTGATCATGTCTATTCAAAAACTCATTACTGCCTTTGTGATCAGCTTATGCCTGATAACCAATGCCAACGGTGCCGCTTTTATGAAACTTGGTGATATCAAAGGCGAAGCAACCGACAATGAACACAAGGACTGGATTATCATTGAATCCATGAGTTCGCCGCTGTTCAGGACACAGGCAAGTACCGACTCTGCGGGGCAATGCCGGCTTGCGCTTGCTGGCAGAAGCGATACCACCTTAGGGGATGTGGTCATTGTCAGGGAGCTGGATAAGTCTTCGGCCAGGCTGCAACAAGCCTCCTGCGATGGTACCAGCAGCCATTTCGAGGAAGCGATAATCGATGTGGTCGCATCAAAACGGCGGGGACGCGAACCCTATCTCAGGTATAAGCTCACCAATGTGATAGTCACCAGTTACAGTGTTGCCCCCGGCAGCAACAACGCGGGAGACACAGTGCCAATGGAAAGCTTCAGCCTGAATTTCGAGGCGGTAGAGTTTGAATATGTCCCGCAAAGACGAAAATAGCCACCGGGCACAGTTCAGCCAGGCACAAGTGATAGCGACGAAACGGCATAGCTCAAGGGGAGTGCACTAGCCCTCCCCTTTTATGGCAACGGGCCCTGTATGCCGGTTTGTTTGGCAATTTGCCGGTTTAGCCGGGGTAAAAAATCCGGCGAGGATGCTAAAAAAGCTTTACTGATATAAATGCCAAAAGGTTTAGCAACGGCAACCTTTTGCCGATAACGGGTATTTTCCAGTCCATGCTTTTTCGCCGCTGTTAAAAAGACCCTTTCGGCAACAAAAATCGCATCAAGCCATTGTTGTTCAAAAGTCAGCTTAAGCAGATTATCAATACCATCCACCTGATATTGATAATTATGCTTTTTCAACCAATAGCTGGTATTGGTGTGGGCTATAGTGCCGATGGCAAATCCCGTGGAAAAATCAGCTGCAGGCGCCGTTATTTCCTGGTGATCTGCCCGGTAAAACCAGCTCCAATTATTGAGCATTACCGGCTGGCTAAAGCGGGCCACCTTATTGCGCTGTGCGTTTTCCGACGCCAGAAAAAATCCCACCGCCCGCCCCTGCTTGACTTCTTCAAGCGCCCGGCCGTAATTTGGCACCAGGGTCAGTTGATAATCCAGCCCTAAAGCCTCTAGCACAGGCACCACTTTATCGACGGCAATACCGCGGACTATGCCCTGGTCAAGGTAAGCAAAAGGAGGAAAATGCGGCAGAACAAAAACCAAGGGGGCGGCAGCAAGCTTAGCGCCCAAAAACACCAAACTAAAAGCTATAAGCCGGACAAAGCCCCTGACCACCATATAAAATCTCAACAACTTTCACGCGTCTGTTTGGCGGATAAATGAGAAAGAATAGGCTTATGGTAGCATGATTAAAGCAAACGGGAACAGCGCTTATAATGCAAATACCGTTAGCCGGCGCCAAGGTCAGGGGTTGACAAGACCGGGGAAAACGGCAGCAGTACCCCGACAGATCCGCCGCCATAAAAAACTTAATCCTCGATGTTTTTCACCCGGCCAACATCACCGCTTTCCAGCCGAACTTTAATGCCATGGGGGTGATTCGGGGATTTGGTTAAAATATCTTTTACCACCCCCTGGGTCAGTTTGCCGCTGCGCTGATCTTGCTTTAAAACGATTGAGACCCTGGCACCGATTTTTATTTCGCTCCTGTTGTTGCCGGACATAATTTTCCTTACTCACAGCTAAAAATATAATACACCATAGTACCACTTCTGCCTGCCCCGGGAAAAATGAATATACCCGGCCTGAACTCCCTCCATATTGCACAGCGCTGCCTTGGCCGTCATCAAAACCCGAATGCCTGCTCAATCTTCTCCAGACTGCCGTCTGTCCGCATTTGCCGTATCGCCCGGTCAAATGCTTCGGCAATTGCTTCGATACCGGCTTTACTCCTGCTCCAGCACATATAAAGCCCGCCATCGACATAATCCTTACCGACAATTTTCAGGTCGAACTCTTCCCCGGGAAAGTTTTTGAAAAAGTGATATTTTGCCACCTGGTAATTTTCCAGGATCAAATCGATACGCTTTAACTCCAGCAAGCCATAGAGCTGGCCAATATGACTGACTTCACTTTTCCCGACCTCGCGGCGGCCAAACAGGCCATTTAAAGTTTCACTGACGGGGTAGCCACGGACAAAACCGACAACTTTTCCCCTGAGCGCTTCCGGGATCAGCTCTGTGTCCGGACTCGCTTTTTTAGCCAGAAAATGTCCGTCGCCACTGCCCATAACCTCTTGTGATACCAAGTAATCTTTTCTGACCTGCTTATTGGCCCAACAGCCAAGTACCCCATGGTATTTACCTTCTTTCACATCATGCATCGCCCTGGCCCAGGGCATAAAATGTATCGTCACTTCATGGCCACTGCGCTTTAACGCCTGGCGGGTAATTTCGCTGACCCCCCCTTGTTTTGGCAGATCTGCGCCATAAAAAGGTGACCATTCCGCCGTGGCCATGGTAATGGTCTCAGCCCTGAGCAACGCCCCGGTAAGAAAGTACATCAAAAAAGCATAAATGACAGACCGAGTCATAGGTTGCCCTGTAAAGCCCTTATATATGGCTGTGCTGCACATCCGGTGACTCCAGTATAGTAATCCTTTTCACCATAGAACAGGGAGGCCAACAAACATCCGCAAGATACTTTTTCACGATTATTTTCATTAACCATTTGCTTAATCAAGATAAAGCCATTATCATGCGCCCGTTCTTGCCTAGTGCAAAAAACACTCACCTTATTCACCCGATTAGCTGTAGAGGAGAAAAAATCATGACAATTACATTATTATCCTTTGCAGGTCTTAACCGCTAAGAAACTTATACCCGGCTTGCTTTAGCAAAAGCTGTGAGCCAAATCATCACCATCAGTTTCTCCGGCGCTTTCACTGTCTCTTTTTAGAGCTGACGACCTGCTTTTTCATTACTTTTTTCAACATAAAAACAATGAAGGAATTGGTCTATGGGCACAAACGTCCAAACAATTACTCAGCAGGTATCTTTGATCGCATCCGAAACAACCTGGATCGAAGGTGCGGCAATACAACAACTTAAAAAAACAGCCGAACTAAGCAGCATGGTGCGCGTTGCCGGTATGCCGGATTTACATCCCGGCCGGGGTTATCCGATAGGAGCAGCCTTCTACACCCGGGATAAAATCTATCCGGCGCTGGTGGGCAATGATATCGGCTGCGGTATGTCCCTTTGGCAAAGCTCGCTAAAAGCCAGCAAAATCAACCTGGATAAATTCGCGAAAAAATTTGACCGGGTAGAAACGCCGTTGGATGAGAGCTGGAGTGAAGTGATCAACAGGCGCAAAGGTGAGAAAGGCATCACCAACAAAGCGTTTGATTTGTCACTGGGCACGATCGGCGGCGGCAACCACTTTGCCGAATTTCAGGCGATAGACCAGGTTTATGATGCCGAAGCACTTGCAACCTTAGGGCTGGACAAAAAACAGCTGCAACTGTTGGTGCATTCCGGCTCCAGGGGCCTGGGCCAGTCGATTTTAGTGGCGCATATCCGGCAGTTTAATCACCAGGGTTTGCTAAGTGGCAGCGAAGCTTGTCAGCACTATATGCAGCAACATGACGAGGCGGTGCGCTGGGCCGAACTCAACCGGGAATTAATCGCCCGGCGCTTTCTCGAAGCAGCCAGGAGCGAGGGGAAAATGGTGTTAGATGTTAACCATAACCTGGTCACAGCTAAAGCCCTGGATAATCAGGCAGGTTACCTGCATCGCAAAGGGGCAACCCCCAGCGATATGGGTTATGTGATCATTCCCGGCTCACGCGGCGATTACACTTACCTGGTGAAACCCCTACCTTCGGATAAAAGCCTATACTCCCTGGCCCATGGCGCGGGACGAAAATGGAAACGGGGCGACTGCCAGGGGCGGTTAAGCCATAAATATAAAAAGGATGATTTGGTGAAAACCGCTTTAGGCAGCCGGGTCATTTGTGGCAATAAAGAGCTGCTTTATGATGAGGCCCCCCAGGCCTATAAAAAATGTGAATCTGTGGTTGCCGATATGGCGGATGCCGGTTTGCTGGAAGTCGTCGCCAGGTTGCGCCCGGTATTAACCTTTAAAACCCACGGAGACTGTAGCTGATGATCTTACTGCAACTATCCGCGGGCCAGGGACCGCAAGAGTGCTGCACCGCCGTAGCTTTGGCCCTCAAGGCGCTGGAGAAAGAGTGCCGGCAATACCAGCTCAAGCTGTCAGTGCTGGCACAAGAAGCCAATAAGGAAACAAGCGGCTTTAAATCCGTGTTGCTGCAGCTTAGCGGTCAGCAGGCAAAACAAATCGCAACTCACTGGCAGGGGGTGATGCTCTGGGTTTGTCAAAGCCCCTATCGGGTTAAACACAAGCGCAAAAACTGGTTTTTCAGCGGGCAAATGTTTGAGGTCAATACAACCAGCCTGGATCAGCAAATAAGCTTTAAAACCTGCCGGGCATCGGGAGCCGGCGGCCAGCATGTCAACACCACTGACTCTGCGGTACAGGCAACCCATAGCGCCAGCGGCATTTCGGTGCGGGTGCAAAGCGAGCGCAGCCAGCATGCCAATAAACGCCTGGCTATCGCCCTGATCGGGCAAAAACTGGCGTCACAAAAACAGCAGCAAATGTCGCAGCAGGAGCAGGCACGCTGGCAACAGCATCAGGACTTGCAAAGGGGTAACCCGGTAAAAACCTTTAAAGGCGAGAAATTCGTCCCGGTAAAGTAAAAGTTATCCATCACCATCATAAAGACAGCTACAGGACTTAACAGGAGCACATCATGTAATGCCATCGCCGCGCAGTAAACATCAGCCCTTCCTGCTCTACCAGCAGCGGAGGCCGGCTTACTGCGCCTGTTACTTTTCATACCTTGCTAGTCGCAATCACTGGCGATAATACGCGCCAGTATTGCCCGTACTTGTTCATCCTTAACATCTGCTATCGCCTGGGATGCCGCCTCGGCAGTATGGTAATTGGCACTTTGCCCCTGCATGACCAGGGCTGTCATCAAAAAATTGTCCAGATGGGGGCTGACCAGCTGCTCGACCTTGCCCCAGTCATAGTCCGGGCAAATATCATGGTTAAGATTCACCACTTCGGCTTGATCCTCCCTTATGCTGCATGCACTTAAAGTTAAACTTAAAATAACTATCATCAGGAAAGAGCTCATCACCGCCTCTCTATGGTCAAACAAAGCCAATATATCACAAGCCCGGCTATAATCTGCGGATATAAAAAAGCCCTTATCATAAAGGGCTTTTACCTGATAAACACAAAAACGGGGCTTGCTTGCCTTAAGACTAAAAGATCTCAGAGATCTGCAGATTAATATCCATTATCACCGGCGGATTAATGTCCTCAAACTCAAAGGATAATACCATATTGGTGCAGCTGCGATTGGTCACCATGGTTTTAGTGATCACATACTTATCCCCTGAATCTGTAGCATAAAAATCACCGCAACTGGCGGTTAAGTTCATGACCTTGCCATCGGAGCGGCCGTTGATATCAAAAATCAGCTCCTGCCCGGTATCACCAAGCACAGGCAGTGTCACTTGATAACCGCTCAGGGCATTAACCACACCACATTGTTCATTGACGATCCTTTGCCGATAAATAGGGACAAAATCCGCTTTGCTTAACTGATAACGGACACCATTGATATACACAGGTGTCTGGCTGGCCTGTAGCTGTGCCTGCTGCAACTTTATCTGGCTATCCTGTGAAGACATAAAGGCATCGCAGCGATAACCCAGCTGCATTTTAGGCAGGGTCGGCACATAAAAATTATAATATGCCCCCCAGGTTTCAGAGCCTATACCAAACAGAAAGTTACGTGCACTTCCCCCACGACCGTGGTTGAAATAAGGGAACCCCTGCACCGCAAAAGTAAAATGCCAGTTGGTTTCGGCACTATTTGAAAACTGCAGGGCATTGCCAAAGCGGCCTTCGTCTCTTGGAATATCCCAGCTAATAATCGTTTGCTTGTTAACATAGTCGACATCAAAAACAAGATAATCAGAGAAAGTTTTGTCCTGGTTATCCAATGTCTTATAGCTTTGTTTGAGCGCTCCGTTATAACTGCCTTCCTGCAGGTAAATCCCTGTTTGCTCGTCAATCCCGGAAGGCATTTGCCCGGGAGCTAAATCTGAGGCATAAATCCTGGTAACTTCATGGGGAACAATCATTTGCCCCTTAAAAGGAATATGTACATCGGCAACATAACCGGGAGGCGAATCTGCGGCATAATCACAATCGGCATCCGCGCTGGTTAAACACACCTTGATCACATCATCGCCATTGCTGTCAACCGGCGCCAGACTGTTATATTGATGAGTGAGATTGTAACTGCTGATAGAAGTAGTATTTTGCTCAAACAGCTTTTCCGGCTCTTTTCTTTGTTTTTTGTTGCCGCCAATATCTGCATATTGCTGTTCGATATGCTGCCAGGAAAAAGGATATTGACTGAGTTTTAGCGCCGAAGTTACGGTGCCGTCGCCAGCCTGAACAGCCGCCCATGAACTGGCATAAACCATATCCAGCTGCGGATACTGAGACTTTAATTGTGCCAGCGAAACCTTCGCGATCAAGGCATTGTTTTCGCTTGGGTCAAACTGCAAACGGCTCTCAACCGGAGCAAGCAGTTTGCCATTTTCATCGGTGAGCATTAAATCGAAATAAATTTGCTCGCCTTTACCTGCAACCGGGTTTATCGCCTTCACCACCAGATAAGCCTGATTGTCTGCCTTATCAACAGCGACATTCATAGGCCAAATAGTATGGTTTGGACCCGCAATATCCAACTGCGGTGTTTGAGCTTGTTGCCCGAAAAAGCCCGCTTCAAGGGGGTGTTGAGCACTTTGCTCATCCAAAGCCTTGTGCAACCAGGGATATTGTTCAGCGCCAATATTGCCCCGGGATAAACGGGATTTCACCAAATTAAAATGCGTCGGCTTGGTTAAGTCCAATAACCTTACCCCCGCAGCATTTCGCGGTACATTGCGCTCGGTTATCACGCCACTTTGTGCTTTTACCTCTACCGGAGCAACCACGGTGCCTGCCTGCCCAGCCTGACTAAAAACGCATGCTAACGCCATAGTGGCCGACAAGCCGGCTTTTTGCATCAACTTATTTTTCATCACTTACTTCCTTGAATCTTTGAGTTATTTATCCTGTTTCAGATAAGCCTTAAGCGACAGCATAAGCTTTTTTGGTAATGGTAATGAAAATCCAAACCCTAAACCCGGCGTGCTAAAGCTGAAACAGAAAGAGTTAACATCCTGTAAACATTTTGAAAAATAAATACTCACATTAATGTTTTTAGAGTGCAAGTTTTGCCCGGACTCAAAGGAAAGAAGTACTTGAAAATGATTTTATGGCTTATTTTCGCCGTTCATCACCATAAGGATCAGCACCATTACCGGCAGGTTTTTCGTCAGCGGACCAAAAGGGTGCAACCAGAAACTGGCATCGATAACACTTAGTAATATCGAATAAACCAGGATCACCGCCAATTGCACCAGACAGCACAGATAAGACTTAATACCGGTTAACAGCCACAGGCCAATAACAATATCAAGCAAGGCACCGGCATACACCGCGATATCCGCACCAAGCCCGGTAATGCCCCCTTGCGCCAATACCTGATAGCCGGTTTGCGGCGAGAAAAACAAAGAGGTTAACCCGGTGAATATCCACAAGAGAGCCAGCGAAACTTTTGCCGCCAGCATTAACCGCTCCTGGCTGATTGCCTTGATCATCTCTGCACTTCCTCTAACAAAATTAAACCAGCGACAGCGGCTTGAACACCATAAGATAAAAAATCACCAAGATGGCGGCAAAAGCAGGTACGCCGAGCAAAGTCCAAACCTTCATCAGGCTTTTAAATTTCGGCGATAGCTTATTCTCCCCTGCCGCCTGCCTGGCCAGGGCCCTAAGCCGGTACTGGATGCGCAAGACCGGCAACCAGCACAACCCGATAACCATAAACAGGGTAATCACCGTATAAAACCAGGGAGAGGAAAAAGAATACCCTTGCCTGCTCATCAGTAAAATACCGCTGACAAGCTGGATAAGCACCGCCGGCAAGGTAAACAACCAGTCGGCCAGCACCACATGCTGCGTGGTAACCGATATCGCCTGCACATTATTGCTGCGATTGGCCATAAACATAAAAAAGGCTATGCCCGCACCGGTCCCCGTCACCACCACGGCCGCCAGAATATGAATGAGTTTCAACAATAAATAGCTGTCTAACATACTAACCAAAAGCTTCTTCCTTTTGATAGATACCGAGTTTATCAAAATACGGGGTAAAGTCGCTCAGGGAAAATAAACCGGTACAAGGGGTTGCACCGAACACAGGGTCTGCTGCGGTTTGTTCCAGCAATAATTTTCGCGCCAGAATAATAGCAGCAAGAGTCGGAATATAAGGGCCTATGCCGCCGGGAGCATATAAGGACCATTTAATGGTTTTACGCTGCTTTTGCCTATCTAAACCACTGATCAACACCTGCATCACGCCGTTATCGCTGCCAAATGGCATAAAGACATTGCTCGCTTTAACGATGGGCTTAGACAACGGCGACCAGTTCTTTACCCAGCCTTTTTTAGCCAGATACGCCATAGCGACCATAGACAAATGCAAAAAAGGCAACTCCAGTCCGGCCTGAAAACGGACACTGTCTGTTACCCGGTAACGTGATGGAAATAACTCCAAATCCGGCACATCAACATTTGCGAGCCAGCGTTTACCGATAATATCGCCAAAGTCTTTTTTTCTCGGCTCCATCCAGCCAAAGGCATCTTGCCACTGCCCGTTTTTATACACAGAAAAGGCATGCCCGGTATACGATAAAATCCCCTTAACCGTGGCTTCGCCCCGCTCGGCTTTATTGCCGGGGGCAATGGCGATATCTATGTTATTAATCACAGAAAACTGCTGGCAGTAATGGTCAATCACCGCAGAAGATAAACCGGGCACCGAACTGGCGCCACTTACCAGCAAGACTTGCTGCTCTTTAGCCAAAGCATCAAGCCCGGTGATATCACAGACAAAACGCCGGTCATCCGCCAGGTCGATATAATGGGCACCGACCCAGGCACACATTTGCGGTACCCTGTGGTCCTGCCCCTGAAACGGACCGCCGGTATGGATAACCATATCAGGGGCCACTGACTTTAACCTGGACTCCATATCATCAGCTGTAATGTCAATAACACAGGGCTTAAGTTTCCCCCTGGCAACAGGTGTTAACTCATCTACCAAAGACTGCGCTTTCACCAGGCTCCTGCCGGCCACTAATATCGTGATATGCTCAATATCTGTCAGGTTTTCAACGATCCTTTTACCGAAATTGCCGTAGCCACCCAATACCAGTACGACATTCGATATTTCAGCCATTAGCTCTGACGTTTCCATAGGGCTTTTAATTCATCGACAAACAAACGATCTCCTTTCTCCTCCGCCGCCACAAATAGCATAAAATTGGAATCATCCAGCCGGGTAATGGTGATTATGGTATTGGATAACTCATCTTTGGCATATTTCACTTCAATATCCTTGATTTGATCAAAGGTAACAATCTCCTTTTGCAATTTATCACTCTCGTCCAGCCAATAAGAAAAAACCCGCTGATCGGTAAAACCATTACCGTCATCACGGATACTGAATAAAGCGTCGCTATAAAAATAGTTAATTTTTTCATTCATGGGCAGTATTTTTTGACGATACAAAAAGTTCATGTCCCGGCTCATAATGCCGTCTTCGGTCACTACAGACGAGCTGGGTGTTAAATGGCTTTCTTCCGCCAATGTGATCACCCATAAAGGCAAAAATAATGCAATGCTGACAATACTCCTGAAGTGCCATTTCGAGTTGTATTCATAACCCTCGCGATCTTCGCTATTCACCTTATTGATATAAAGAACAAAAGGAGTAAACAATAAAGGCAACATAAAATACAAAATGCTGACAGCAATATGCTCCAAATTACTCAGCAGCAAAGAGATAACAAAGTAGGTTATGGCTATGAGAGCGGCTAAAAACGACGGCAGTACCTTATTTTCTTTGAACCTTGACTCACTATCTTGTTTAAGCGCGTTAAATAACGGGTAAAACCAAAAAGCAGAAAACAATCCCCTGGCTATCGGCATCATAGCTTCATTATCTTTTCGCTGAATAAATTTCCAGTTTCGATACATCCAGTAACTGCTGTAAATACCGAACGTCATCATAGATAACAACAAAAACTTGGTTAATGAAATCGGGTAAAAGTGACTCGTAGCAAACATAGGGCGTTTTCCAGACTCTAAACGCCAGCTGATCAGAATAAAAACAATACCGCCAAGATATACCAAAGTAATAATCGAGAACCAAGACAGTTCATTCTCTTCATCAGCACTTGTTTCATCTGCTTGCTCATCTTTGGCATATTTTACTATACCGTAATAAGCACGTTGCCTGAGCTCTTTCCGGGCCGCCATATAGTTTTCAACTTGTTCCGGCGGGATATGATCCGTTTTCGCACTGAACTCAAAATTTACGGTCAGGGTATTATCTTTAAAATCAACAGAGCGCTTAAAAAAGAAAAAGGCATTATCTTCAACCAGCTCTTCATTGGTAAAATCCCAGCCATCTTCCTCAAATGCCAAAACCAGCTGATGATTAATATTATTAGGGTAAACAAAACTTAATGGCGCATTTCTTTTAAGCTGCTCCGGTTTAAAAACCTCATTACGGATATCTTGCGGATAAAAGTTCACTTCCAGGCCTTTTTTCCCTTTGTTCCAAAAATCTTCTATGCTGTATTGTTCATCAATGCTGAGTATACCGGTGGTTTTATCTGTTTGTATTTCCACTTCAGATAATGCCGTCAACTTGGGATAAAAACCCTGATAGTAATTTTCATAATCCTGGGAAAGTTTCTTTTTACCGTCCCGCTCGATTTGGCTATATTTTTGCTGCGCCATGTCGCCAAGGTAATCGGTAGCTACGGTATATTTCACGGCTTTGTTGCTATCTTCGGGAATAATATATTTTTCCCGGATATGGCTATAAGAGTTGTGTTTCTCCTGCTTCATTGAAGTAAGTGCTTTCTGCCCCTCTTCTAAAATAAGCGCATAGCCATAATCCGGCTGATACAGGCTATTTAAAGGCCCTTCCTGATAACGGAGTGTTGGATCCAGCCACAATCGCAGCCCTTCAAATACTAAGGTAACAATCACATGATTAAAGCGGTTTTCCGCCGGCGGTTTTTCGGCTAATAACTTAGTTTCTTCGGTATCCACCAACGCCGGATGTGCCGCAATATCCAGGGCACGTAAAATAGCGATAAACAACACGGCTTTGTCTTTACAGTCACCATACCTGAGCGCCAGGGTTTCATGGGCCGGTGTAGGTAAATGTGAATTAAGCCCCATTTCCAACCCTACGTACCTAATTTTCCCCTGGGTATACTTTAATGCCGCCGCTATTTGCTCAGCTTTATTTTCGCTTTGCTGCTTTATCTCATCAGCCAGTGCTTTAATCGTCGGGTGTATTCCCTTTGATGCATAAAGTGGCAGCGCCCAATCAACTACATCTTCCCAAGAGCGACTTTCACTAAAATAGATAACCCCATAAGGATCATACCAGCCAGGTGCTTCACTTGATGAGTCAAGGGTCTGCTCATTATGCATATGCACTTGGTATTCGGTAAATTCACCAAGTTTTCTCTGCTGAACCTCAGGGTTAATATTGCGGGTGTTAATATAGAGCGGCTGAGCTTTCCCCCATAGTATTCTCAAATATTGATCATGAACAGGCACAGACCAGTTCAATGTTCTAGCACCCGAAAATCTGTTTTGATAAACCGGGTTAGAGCCGTAACGGGTAAAGCTGTAATCCAGGGTATCCCCTTCACGCAGATCATCAAGGAGTATATTCAAGGTCATCGAGCCATTATAGATTTGCTGTTCCAGCTCCTGCTCGCGGTTAAAGATGGAGATTTTTGCACTGGGCAACCTGTCCAGGCGTTTACCGTCTCGTAAAATAAATAACGAATTAACCACCAATTTCTGATAGCTGGGATCATAACTCAGGTTAATTTGTGAATTGCTTTCAACCCCCTTTTGATTAACAACCGTTTCCACATACCTGTTATAGCGGGCTTGCTGGCCGTTGCCCAAGACCTGAATTTGATTATCAAGCAAACGGTAATAAATGCCATTGGTGATCTCATCAACCGGAATAGTCGCCAGCGCCTCAAAAGAGCGAATCTTAACCCAGCCGGGTACCGGCGCGATATGAATATCTTCAATATCATTAGCATGACTGCTTTTAACTCCGGGCAATAAGAGAAAAAAAGCCACTAAACTCAAAAAGTAACAAAGGAGTTTACGCCAGTTATTCAAAAATTTTTCTTTTTGTTTAAACATATTCTACCTATTCGTTTACAGCTGCAGCAGAGGATGTGGTTATTTGCTTTTCCCGCGACATGGCCAAAGCGTTTCGTATATAAGCCAACAAAGGAATAAACAAAAGTAACGCGCCTATTGACAGCGACAGCCAGACAAAAAGCTGAAGATCAAGCCGGGTTTGGCTGAGTTGACCGCTAAAGTAATTGGCCATCGAATTCGCAAAATAAAAAATCGCAAAACTGCTACTGATAAAAGCGAGATAACCATAGCGGGCGATCAGAGACAGGAAAATAGCAGAGAACAAGACTTCGGCAACAGCATGTATCACCATTACAACAAGCAAGACCTCTTCTATGGCCAAAGGTAACTCACTTTTCTGTGTAAACACCAGCCAGCCTAAAGCAAACAAGAAAAAACTACAGGCAACCTTATACCAGGAGCTGATGCGAACATATCTCCAGAGGAAAATAGTCACTACACAGGTAAACACCACAGTCACCGGGTTAACAAGAGCGTTTATGCTCTTCATTTGTGACGCATAGTGCCCATAAAACTCGGAACTGCCCAATTCAAATAAGGCCCAGAAGATTGTCGCCAACACTGACCCCAAGAAAACAACACCAAGGCCGGCCAGTAACGAGCCTTTATTCTCACTGAATATATTAGCCCGCATAGTCGTTGGAGCAAATAGCAACCTTTGGCTTACCATTACCGCAATGGCCATCAAGACAATAACAGCACACAGTAAAAAGGCCCAGCGCCAGCCAAACGTTTCCGCCATATACCCGATCATTACGCCGCTCATGGCTGCCCCCAAATTAAGCCCCAGGTATTGCCCGGTAAAGGCACTATCAAAACGTTCCGGTGTTTTCCTGAATTGATGGGTGATCATCACGGGTATATTAGGTTTAAATAAACCGCAACCGACAATAATAAAACCTATGGCAAGGTTCAGGTATGCTTCATTGGTGAAATAAAAACCCGCATATCCCAATATCAACAACAGGCCACCAAGCAAGGTTGTTTTATAGGCACCAAGAACAAAATCAGCACAGAAGCCACCCAAGAAAATTGACAGATAAATATAAGCAGTGAAAGTGCCGTAAAAAGCCAGGGTATCTTGTGTTGACCAGCCAAATCCCCCCGTACTCTGATCAATAAGAAATAACACGATTATCGCGCGGAAACCATAATAGGCCATTCTTTCCAAGGTGTTTGCAGCTAAGATTGGCATTAATGCGGATCTTGATGTTTCGGTGGGAGTGTTCACTGAGCTTCCATAAGGTAAGTTAATTCAAGAACCGCGCATACTACAACATCTGGCAGAATAATTCTTGAGTTCTTAACGAATGTACGCACTCATCACAGATAACCGCTTTTACGCTGAAAAATAATTCCCGGTCATCAACTAGCGGGCAGTATCTAGTTGCCTAAAAGTGCTGCTTTGCGCGCTAAACGCGGTCAATTTAAAAGTTTACCGTATATTGACAGGGTTAACCCAAACGAGAAAGATCGAAGTTTTCACTTAATAACCCCATTATTCTTAGTTTCGCTATGAACACAAGGGATGGCGAAATCAACATGATAGTGCTCGTCATGCCTGACCCAGGAAGCTTTCCTGGAGAACTGCACATGCTTTTTAAGATAATCGCCATAACGGGTATTAAAAAGATTCGGCTGTAATTTAGGATCAAATATTACCCGCCATAAATCCACGCCCTGAGCTTTGGCGGCTTTATGCAGGGCGACAATATGGGCGGCCAGGGCAAGGTAATCAATCGTTAACGCTTCATATTTACCGTTAGCATCAAACTCAATATCGTAGCCAAACTTATTAAAAGGATGGGTAGGTAAATGGACAGATTTACCATCAGCCTCAATAACCGGTGTCATAAAGTCCACAGATAAGCCATTTTGATGAGTTTTATGGGGTTTAAAGCGGCCACCTTGTGCCCAACCGGTTTCCGCATACTTATAAACTTTGCCCGCCTGTTCTGTTTCCAACTGCCGGTAAGCCTGGATAATAATATCCTTTACCTGTGAATGAACATAAGTACGTCCGATAAGACTGGCAATTGTGCTATAACCGACAAAGTTGTCCCCTTCCCCCGGTAGTTTAACGGCATTTTCTATGCGGCCATTTGAGGTGGTGCCATAGCAAACACTCGTTTGTGCTTTAGCCGACAATGACAGAACAGCAAGCAGGCATAAAAAAATTTTCAAAAAAACGTCCTTTTTAAGACTTACTAATGCCAAATTTTTTAGTGACAGTTTCAATACATAATGCTTTATCCAGCACCCATAAGCCATAACTTAACGGCAGCACTTCAATGCCGGCACGTTTAAATAACTTATAACTGGTTAACTCAAAATAATCGGCCCAGGGACCGGGGTAACCAATAAGATCAAGGGCCAGATATTGTCCCTGGTAACGGCATAAAACATCAACTTCCGTTCCCGCCAGGCTGTAACCCGGCCAAGTCTGAATGTCATGGTCATTTAATTCCCGGATCACACTTTGCTGGAATTTATCTATTCTACTGGAAAGTGAATGCCTGGCTTCAAAATCAGTCATGTTATGCAAATAACGTCTTAACAAGTTACTTTCGGGAAGCTGGTTTTCATCCATAGACAGAAACAATACTTGCCGCTGCCGGGCCCGGGTAATAGTGACGTTAAAGACATCAGCCTTATTAAGGTAAACCGCTGCCCGTTTCGAGTCATTATCAAGCGAGAACGAAATCAGCATTATATCCCTTTCTTCTCCCTGAAAACCAAAAGGCGTAGCCGATCTGAGCTTATGTCTGTCTATTTCCGACTCGCTAAATTGTCCTACTATCTCTTTGGCAATATATTCTGCCTGATGTCTGAAAGGCGATACCACACCTACGCTGTGTGCCATACCGGCAACGGCATCTTCGGCGATTTGACGACGAATAGCAGCAATGACCTTTTCAGCTTCAAGATGATTAACCCCGGATTTATCCCGCCTGCCCTGCGTCCGTTCAAGCTCCAGGTGGCCGCTGCTGGTGCAGGGCCTGTGCTGCATGATCTTTAATTTATTCTGGTAAAAGCTGATATTACTAAAATGGATCAGCTCAGGTTTACTGCGAAAATGCTCGTCAAGAAAAGCCAGCTGCTTGTTACTTTCCAGTGTCGCTAAGGTGAGATCTAAAATTGAATTTTCCCGGTAACTGACCACCCCGGGAGCGCTATGATTAAGCTGATGACTTTTCAATAAGGCTGCTTCTTTGTTTTTCGCCAGAAAAGAGTAATGCCTTAATTGTTTACTATCGCCTACCACCATGGCTCTTTTGCTGCGGTATAAGGCCGGCAGAGAGCTGGTGATATTGCATTGAGTTGCTTCATCTATAATCACCAGGTCGAACATTTGCGCCTTTAACGGCAGTACCCGGTAAAGACTGTTTAAACTCACCAGCCATACCGGAAAAGCGGACAGCAGTGCTGCATATTCAATTTCATCAAAAAGCTCGAACTGCCGCTTTGAAGTTCGGCTTCTGATCGCCTTATTAAAAGCCTGCAGTGACTTACGTTGTGTTTCAATCAAAAGCTTCAGGTTATTCTTTTTCAGGGAAGTTAAATAGCTACTCGCCAGAGACTCCCTGTTAACATGTTCACGATTGATTTCATTTAAGGCATGCCACTGTTTTGCCAACTGGCGTATTCCCCCGTTTGCCAGTCCCAGATACAGGCGCTTGAGCCAAAGCCGGTTGCCTTGCTCCAAAGCATGCAACCTTTGACCCCGGACGATAGCTTTTTGACAAAATTTAACAAAACGCTTTTCCAAGCCCGCTAGCCGGTTATTCAGCCGCTTTAACTGCGCTTCATCTTGCTTAGGGTCGACAGCTTGTTCAACATCAAAATATCCAGCGAGCAAATCGGCAATATAGTTTTTAAGCTGTTTGAGGAAGGCTTTTTGTCCGGCGCGGATCGACACATCACCTAAGGCAAAGTTGTTATCAAGTTTATCGGCAATCACATCCAGAGCGGCGTCATTGTTGGCCACTATCAGTACCGATTCCCCCCTGGCCATATGCTCTGCCGCTATCGCCGCTATGGTATAGCTTTTCCCTGTACCTGGCGGGCCTGAGGTACAACCCAAACTGGCATTGGCGGCAATGTCAATCACCTGTTTTTGTGGTATCGACAACAACCCCGGCAAATAATCATATTTCAGGTTTTTATTAACAAGCTGGATGTCAGCTCCCTTGCCAGCCGAAGCAAATAAAGCAGATAAGGGCGGAGAAACCTGCTCTGATGCGATTATCTCATCCATTTCATGCAATACGCCACGGCTACCGCTAGCACGCTCAACAAAAACCAGCATTGAAGCAGGCAATAAACTCGGCGTTTTCCGTCTTAATGCTTTTTTGATCTCGTCAGCGTGACTTAATAGAGGAAATTCCAACAGCTCCAGTAAATTCAACGCTAACGGACTGGCTTTTAACCATGATGTCCACAAGGACGGGGATTGCAGCTCAGCTTCGCTATCAAGATCCGGCCTACCGTTCGTTTCCGGCATCAACAGCTGGGTTAAGGATTCATTGACCTCCGGCACATCATTATTCACCGAGAAATAATAATTACCGTTTTCCTGTTCAATTTCGGCTTCATTAAATAACAAAGGGGAGACTACAGGCATTAACTGGCCTTTAACCTCCAGCTTGCCCACGAGCATAAAGCTGGCATAAAGTAACACACGCTCCCGCCGGTAGAGCTCAACCCGCTTTTGCATTTGAGCGGCAAATTCTTCAGGGACTGGCAGCCTGGGCAGGAACCCCGAGCCGAGATCATCTTGTCCACTCAGTAGCAGGCAATCTTCTTTTTTCAGCTTAGACAGATTCCAAAGATTTAGATCGGCACTGTCTTCTTTGTAGCAGTCCCGGTAATAGGAAAGTTCGTTCGTTAGCTTCATTTAAACTCCCTTTCCTCTTTTAATATCCCAGGATTACGCTATTGCAAATTTTTAGCATATGCAGCCGTTACTTTTAACGCCATGTCAAATAAGGCTTGCGCATCAAGTTTTTTATGAGTTGCCAGCTCGGGCATATCATCTTTTATATCTTCAATTTTCGCTTTCGGACGATAAACCTGATGCAATGACTGATAGTTACTGCCGGCAATTGCATCCCAAGGCAGTGCAAAGTCCTTGTCCTGCTCCCTGTCATATTCAACAGCAATGCCTTTTAGAGGGATATCCGGAACAACCCCTGTATGTTGTGTGCTATCCCCGTTTATCCGATAAAATTTCGCAATGGTGAACTTCAAACTCCCCATAGGTTGATCATATGAATCATAGACTCTACCGATAGATCTGTGCTGTTGAACCGTTCCATAACCGTGTGTCTGCTCCCCCAGTATGATCCCCCGGCCATAATCCTGAATAGCAGCCGCGAATATTTCACTGGCACCGGCGCTATAACCGTTTACTAATACAGTCAAAGGCCCAAGATAACGAACACTGCCTTTTTTAATTTCTTTCAGGGAAATCTTATTACTGCCATCTCGAACCTGGACAACAGGTCCTTTGTTAATAAATAATCCCGCCAGCTTGGCCGGCTCATATAAAGAGCCGCCGCCGTTATTACGCAGATCAATGATTAACCCTGAGATATCTTGCGCGGTGATTTTTTTTAGCTCTGTTAGCACATCTTCAGTTAAGTCATTATAAAATAATGGTATTTTGATAACGCCAATTTTAGATTGGCTATTTGCAGCAGTTTGAATACCCGATTGAACCTTTAACAGCTCATAGGCAGTTTGCTGTTCGGCAATAGTGATATCGAGAACCCTGATACCGGCTCCTTCAGGCCTGAAGACTTTTAACGTAATCCCCTTACCGGCTTTACTTTGAAGTAATTGTGAAACGTCTTTCACCGTTAAGGGTAAAAAATCAATGTAGTTTTGCTGCTCATCTATCATGCCAACCAAGGCATCCCCACCATTTAACTGGTTTTTTACACCGGGTGTTTGCGGGACAAGATGCCTGACAACCACATTGCCATTATCATCCTTGAGTACCTGATCCCAGAAATATCTGCCGTATACATCTTCGGAGTCCTCCTGTAATTTATCGAGTGTCTCATCGTCAACACCAGGATAATAGGCGGCATTAGGATCTATGCCACGGGCGTAAGCATTCATTAATAATGTATACTTTTCATTTACCGTTAATTGCAGATAATCTTGTTGAAGCGCCGAATATCTCTGCGTTAATACCTCAATCGCTTGCGCTTTCTCCAGCCCGGATAACAACAAGTTATTGATATCGCTGCGGACACGTTTCTTCCAATGCGCATCCAGCACTTCACGGCTCGCTAACCGCTCAGATAAATTTACTCTTTTATAAGTATCAGCGGCCGGTTCCGGCAGGGCTGTGGTACTTAGCGCAGAAATTTCCTGCTTTAACCGGGTATCAACTTCATTAAACAATACCTCGATTAGCTGATGCGCCCCAGATAAATCCCGGGACTGGATCATGTCATCAAAACTGTGCTTATAGGAAGATAAACCATCAATAAACTGCCGGCTAAAATGTTCCCTGGCAGGATCAACAGCATCAAGGAGTTTTTCAAAAACCCGTTCGGAATAGCTATCATCAAAAGCGACTGCCTGATAAAGCATTCGATCGAATAAAGTATAAATACGGCCGATAGAAGTATAATAGTACCCGCTATTAAAAGGACTTTCAGGCAACTCATTCAACTGTAACCTTGGCACCTTTTTATTTACTTGCTTAACGACATGGGTTGGCTTATTTTTCGGCTCACTGTTAACTCTTTCACTAACAGCTGTACTTTTGCAACTCATTAACTGACTACCCAGCACCGTCAGAAAGACAAGATTAACAACTTTATTCAATTTCACTTTTAAATTTCCACTACTTATTAAAAACAGCAAAATAAGCTAACGGCATCCCTTTTAACAATGCTTATTTTAACAACAATATCACCCGTTTCTTTATACTCTTGAAAACTGGCGCTGCCATATTACCGGCGGAGGATCATCATTGATATAGCCAACAGGTTTTGAGCAAAACGCATATTAACAAATTTATCTACCGGAGATGAATAATAATGCCCCAAGATCTAAAAGGAAAAACAAGATAGCAAGCGGGCTCTTTAAGCCCGGTTGCTATTAGAAATAAAGTCTTCTTTATTTCTTTGTCTCTATCAGCTCTTTGCTGATTTTACTGCGCCAATACCCCTGGCTGCCCAGCATTTTCCAGGCCCATTTCACCCAGCCGACGATGGCGAAACTCAACCAGATCACCCAGCCGAGCATAATGCCCTTGTAGAACAAGGTGGAAATACTCATCACCGACACTTCAGGCAATACCCCGTTACTTTTATCGGCAAACCAGGATAAATAATTGCCGTAAGAGTAGTTGCCGCTAATGCCCATATCCGGTGTGCCCAATAAACTCATAGGCACAACCGCCACCAGGGAGAGCAGCGCTATTACAGACAAGCCATATAACCCCAACTGTGAGACATTAAAAAATAACCGCCCCATAGCCTTAGGCCGGTAGGTACTTGCCGTCAGGGAAGCAAACCAGAAAGCAATAAGCATCAGCACGCCCCAGTTATTCAAACTTAAACCAAAACCCAGCACTAACCAGCTGATGGTGGTTAACGGGGAAAACTTCACCCGGGAGAGCAATAGCGCCAGCAGCAAAAACACCACCAGCTCCCCCCAATAAAGCACCGCAGGCCCGAGCAACGGACCTTTTGCCCACAATACCCAACGCTCCGAGGTTAGGTTCATCTTGGTTGAGATATTGCTCACCGGGGCATTGAGGTTAATGGCGGGCGAGGACATCATGAAAGTTTCTTCACTTGCCGAGCGCATCCGTATATTCACCCTGTGCTTACCGGGGAAAACCGGCAGGGTGAGCTTGCCCCCTTCTCCCTGCAGATTCATGATTTTGCCGTCGCTGCTGATTTCTTTTAGCTGGTAATTTTCCGGCAACGTTAACACATGCTCGCCGCCGCGGGTGCTGCGGTAATCAAAGGTCAAATTCAGTGTTGCAGTGCGGCTGCCCTGGTCGATATTGTACTCTACCCTGTCAATGGCCAGCACATCACCGGCGACCGCCTCCGGGCGTGTCGTGCTCAGGCTTAAGGTTTCACCGGCATAAGGGTAGAAGGCATAGCGAAAATAATCGTCATTATCCTGATCCTGTAAAATCACCGGTAAGCCGGAAAACTCCGTATGCCATGACGGGCTGGCCATCACCAGCCACTGCTCTATCACCCGGTTATTGCTGCGGGCATTAAAGCTGATGTTTTCCTGCTGCTGTAAAATAGAATGCCAGCCAAAGTCCTGCTGTCCGGAGGCTATGCTCACCTGTACCCGGCTTTCACCGCTTTGATTATCAAGCACAATATCATCGCTGCTGATATGTTCTCCCGGCAGGGTCGGCACCCAAACGGTAATTGACCCCTGGCTCGGGGCAATACGCTCAACACGGGTACTGACACGCCAGACCTTATCCAGGGAGATTTCCCGGATAACATTCACCAGCGGCTGCTTGCTGTAACGCGACGAAGTTTGCTCCGCTCCTGATGCTACCGGCGCCCTGGCAAGAAACTCCAGAGTATTGGCGCTTAAGCGGCTGCCCTGAGTACCGACAATTTCCCAGTCGGATGAAGGTAACAATTCAACCCTTTGTGCCTTCTCTTTAAACTCCAGCTGGAATACTTCTACCGGCGCCAGCTGGCCGCTCAAACGGATATTGGTGATCCCCTGCTGCACCGGCAGATAAATCCAGCCCTGGCGTTTAATCAAGGCCGTAACCGTTTTGCCGTTCACCTTAGCGGTTTGCGGTCGCCAAAACTCCGAACGCGGCAAAGCCAATGCCGTGTTAGCACCGGCATCAACTGTCAGTTGCAGTGTCAGCGCCTTAGCTTGCGCATCTACCTGCAAGCGGCTGATCACGGCACAATGGGGGGCGCATAACGGTGCTTCACTGAGGCGGGCTTTTAGCTGAGCCAGCAATGCCTGATCAGGAAACGCCTGTGCTGCCAGCTCGGGTGAATAGCCGGGGGTCAACATAAAAAAGGCCAGCAAAGCGGCGGCGGCTTTTGGCTGCAAACTCCCGGGTTTGATACGGACAACATCTTTTAGCACCAGGTATAACCACAGCAAACTCAGCACGACGCCAAAAACTTTCAGCAAGCGGTACTGGTTTTTCGATAACACTATCAGGTCAAAAACCTGCTCTTTCGCCACCGGACTGTTCCAGTTGATCTGATGGCGACGCCATTGCCAGTTGGGGATGCCGGATCCCGCCTGCATCAGGGCATCCGATTGGTATCTTTCCATCAATAAATCCGCTGATTTGACCTTACCGGCGGTGACCGACATTCTCTCCACATCAGCCATATCCAGCATTTCCGCTTGCATCGGCTCCTGCGGGCGTCGCATTGCTTTATATTTTCTTCCGTCATCCGCTTGTTTTTGCTCCGCCAGCTCGTGTTCGAGTACCAAGCTTTGCTCTACCTTCATTATTCTGCCGGCAGTATTGCCCGGATCCAGCTGGGGGTGCAGCACAATACGCAACTGAACGGCACAGAAAAATAACAAGGTGCCGGCAATAAGCGCCACGCTCAAAGCCCAATAGGTTTTCACCAGGGATTGCAGGCGCTCAAACGGCTGATATTTTTTTATCGCCAGCGCCAGCAATAAATTGATAATGGCGATCACCGGCGCATGAGCCTCCTGGTAGATGGCCAGCAGCATCAAGGCGGTGGTAATACCGGCGCTGATGTTAACCAGCCGGGCAGCAAGAATCGCCGACAGCAGCAAGATAAAACTCGCCCAGATAGACCAGTTGCTCCACCAGCTCGATGACACATAATCGGCGCCAAAAACCGCAAACAGCAGGTTTGACGGCGGCAGGTTCAAGGTTAAATCAACCTGCTCAAAATCACTGTCCCAGCCGGTCACGGCCAACTGCCCCTTGGCTTGGGTGCTGCCCCGCCCCTGAATGTCTACCCGGGGATAACGGTTCTCTACCCCCCGCTCTCCTGCCTGGCGGGTGGTGATCAATACCGGGCCGTCCTGATCTTCCGCCGATTCCAGCAGAAAAGGACCCGGCATGCTCAAACGCCAGTCGGTGATCATGTAACCTGTGATCTGATCGCTAAAGTTATAACTGGCATTGTCAAAAGCCAGCCATAACTGACGGGTTAAATTCAACCGGTTTTCTAAATGCAGCGGTTTACCCCGGTGCTGAACTTCGTAACTGAGGACATCGCCGTTTTGCATCAGGTAACCGGGTAACTCATACCAGGACTGCGGCATAATGCCCTGGCGGGTATCGACCATTTGCGCTCCGGTGAGTTTGCCCAGCCGCAAGTTCTCCTGCCCCTGAAACACCCAAATTTCACCTTTTGGCCAGTAATAGCTGTGCCCCGGGCTTAATTCAAAATTTTGCTCCGGCTTTTGCCAGGTTAACAACTCAGGCCGGGCATAACCGTCAACCAAAATCTCCCAGCTGCCGGGCTGTAATTTGGCATGCAGTATTCCCTGGGCATCCAAGAAAGCGGCGGCTTTGCTGCGAATGCCGGTAAGTTCGAAGCCTTCCGGCAGTACTTTACCTAATTTCACCTCGCGCATTTTGCCGGAAACCTGGATACTGATATAAGTTTCCAGCTTGATATAGGCACCGTCGGTGATGCGGCGCGCCACGCTAATATCCAAACTGTCTTGTTTTTCCTGGCGGATATCCAGCTGCCTCAGCCATAGTTCATTATTTTCCAACCGGGGAAAAGCCACATCCTGAGCATTTACCGTTAACGCTACCTGGGCATATAACCCGGGAACGGCCAGACTTTCCGGCAGCTGCTGCCAGTTAAACTGTCCTTTGATCAAATAATTCCCCGGCTCCAGCTCAATCGCCGGCCTGCCTTTATGTTTAATCACAGGGAGCTTTTTATCGTTTACCGTCACCTTTAACGGCCAGTTTTCATCATCGCCGGGTAAAGGCACCAGGCTTTTGCTCAGTACCTGCCAGCTCTGCTCGAAACCGGCTTCTTGCTCACCGGCATCCAGGGTTAAGGCGCCCGGCCAGGCGCAAACATGGTTGTCTAAACCGGTAAAATCGGAGCGGTTAATAAAGGGACATGTTAAGGCTTCACTGCCTTTTAATACCCAGGGCCCCCAGGGAGATAAAGACTCGGGAATGGTGTCATTGGCCGACAGTGAAGATATGCCGGTAAGCAACATAAAACATAAGAAAAACAATGAAGAAATAGCGCGAAAGTTAAAAGCTCTGTTCACTTGGCTGCCCCTGTTATTTTTTTCCTAAGCTTAACCTAGTTCCTACTGTTTTTCCTTCAATATTTCTTATAAATCAAATACTTTATATCAAGGTCATTTCGCCTGCCCAGCTTTGAGCTTGGTATTGGTAAAATCCCCCGTATAATGTCTGTTTTATCCTTTCCAGGTGGCCCAATAATGGCAATAGAAATCGAAAGAAAGTTTTTAGTCAACAATGAGCAATATAAAAGCGATGCCAGTGAAAAAGTCCGTATCACCCAGGGATATTTAAATTCAGCGCCTGAGCGCACGGTGCGGGTGCGCACCAAAGGCAATCAGGGTTATTTAACCGTCAAAGGCTTAAGCAGCGAGTCCGGTGCCAGCCGTTATGAATGGGAAAAAGAAATCCCCCTTGATGAGGCCAAAGCTTTACTCGCCCTGTGTGAACCCGGCGTGATCGACAAAACCCGCTATCTGGTTCCCCAAGGAAAACATACCTTTGAGGTGGATGAATTTTACGGGGAAAACCAGGGGCTGGTGGTTGCCGAAATTGAATTAACACATGAGCACGAAAGCTTCGACAAACCCCTTTGGCTGGCAGAAGAAGTCACCGGCCAGACCCGATATTATAACTCGGTATTGATGCGCCGCCCCTACAGCAGCTGGGAATAATGAATGCTTTAAACAAGTTACATGCTATTGGCCCGAAATAATAAAGCCATTTCCCCACAACGGACTTTTGCGGGTATAATAACCCGCAAATTAGTAATGATATAAACACAAAAAAAACAAATAAAAATCTCACCCGCAAATCTGCGGTTTTATGTTGCTACACAGTTCCTGTTAGTGATCCGGTAAGCTATTAGAGGTGCTGATGCCGATAAAATCTATACGCAATTATCTCCAAAAATTGGGAACCATAGGAAATGTTCCCGGAAATACAGAAAGGGAAAAAGTTGGGCATGGATTTTTAATTTACACCGGGGCACTGATGGGATTGGGGGGCTTTATCTGGGGCACCCTGTCATTTTTTTCCGGGTTAACCTGGCAGTCGCTGATCCCCTACGGCTACACCCTGATCACTATCGTTAATTTTACCTACCTCTATTTTTCAAAAAAGTTTGAAATAGTACGTATCATTCAGATGGCCATCAGCGTATTGCTGCCGTTTTTGTTTCAAATATCCCTGGGCGGTTTTATTCCCAGCGGTGCGGTGATCATCTGGTCGATATTATCGATCCTGGTCGGTTTTACCTTTCAAAACCGCTTTACCACCCTGCGCTGGTTTATCTTTTACCTGGCGTTGATTATTGCCGGCGGCATCATAGATTCCAACATTTTCCTGGCGGACAGTATCGACACTTACGGGCTGAGCATCTTATTCTTCACCCTGAATCTATGTGTAACATCCACCATTATTTTCATCATGTTTTTCTATTTTGCCACCAATGCCGAGAACTTAAAGACACAACTGGAAGCCCTGGCCCATACCGATCCCCTTACCAATATCGCTAACCGCCGTCATATCTTTGAAATTATGGAAACCGAGTTTAACCGGGTTAAACGTAACGGCGGCACTTTTGCCGTGATGATGCTGGACATAGATCATTTTAAAAAGATCAACGACAACTTTGGCCACGCCACCGGCGATGAAGTCATCAAATACTTTTCCCGCTGCCTGACCGCCAACATTCGCAATATTGACAGTGTCGGCCGTTACGGCGGCGAAGAGTTTATTCTCTTTTTACCCGACAGCAGCCTGGAACAGGCACGGACATCGGCGCAGCGCATCAATAGCCAATGCCGCGAACTGCACGTGGATACCCAGGAAAGTGCATGTAAATTTACCGTCAGCATAGGCATAGGTGTATTTACCAGAACCGATAACTGTATTGATGAAATTATTGCCCGGGCAGATAGTGCACTTTATCAAGCCAAAGAAAACGGCCGGGATCAGGTAAGGACAAACCCGGCGGTTTGAATGGACGCCAAGAGTTACCTATACCTGAAAGCCCTGTGGTCATGCAAGAGAGTATAACCGCCGAAAAACGACATGAATGTCATAGCTGCTTAACTAACGGCTTGTTGTAAGAGATAAAATGACGCTTCCCTTTCAACCAGTTCATAGCCATGAGCACAATAAAACTTCAATGCCTGGGTATTGCTTTCAAATACCCTTAAACGAATATAAGGTTTTCGACAATCAGAGCGTAATGCGCTCAGTACCTCTTGCCCAATCCCTTTATTGCGGTATTCGGGCACGATAATAAGCATCATAATGTACTGGTTATCGGGTAAGTCTTGGCTTTGAATATAACCTACAACAGTGTCATCTAAAACGAGCAAGTGATTGACACAAGATGACCACCTGTTGTCGAAATCATTTTGCTGCCAGGATAAATCCCACCCCCATATTTTCTCAATATGCGGCTGCATGGCAGTAATATAATGCTCCCAGAAAAATTTTTTATGCGCCACTGTCGCGACTTCAAATCTCAGGTTCATATTGGCATTGATATAGAGTAAATCGGGCATCTTATTGCCGCTTTTGAAAAGGTATTAAGCCTGTAAAATTACGCTTTATGCTTTTATCAGGGCTCAAATCACATACTTACCTGGTAAATATTCACATTTAAGTTTTTAAACCTGGTTTGTTTTCTAAATTTAAAACCCAAACGCTCGATAACCTTAATCGAACTGGTATTGGAAGGTTCGATGATTGCCGATAAATGGTTAAGTTTTAATGAGTTTGCACAATAATCCATCACCCCCTTTACCGTTTCCGTCGCCAAGCCTTTTCCCTGATATTGGCTGCCCAGGCGATAATTCACATGCATATATTCTTCGCCATCAATCTGGTGACGGTTCAGACCACAGAGCCCAACCAATTCATTTGTTTCGCTAATAAAAATAGCCCAATGACCAAACCCCTGCTCTCGGTATTGGCGAGCACAATTTTCAACAAACGCTATCATTTGTTCATGAGTCTGTGCCCCGGTTGCGGTATATTTCATTGTGGCTTCGTCAGATAGTATGGGTGATAATTTATCAAGATCGCTGCTTGATACTTCTCTGATGGTCAATCTGCTAGTCTTGAATATATCCAATGCCCCCTCCGAGAGACCCTAATAACAATAAAGCGATTCATGTTAATTAATCAGATAAGGAAAAGAAATAACAATTGTCCTCGGCACCAAGAAAAAGCCGATCTACAGGTAAACCGACTTAATCTTTTTACATGTGATAAAACATTACATTGAGCTGTCTATTAATAATTTCTCCAGAAGCAACTCAGCCCTTTATCAACAACTTCTGTATGAGTAACCTCGGTAACCGGGTGCTCACAGCAACACTTAACGGTGATGGTCTTGATATACTGGGCATGCCGCCATTCAAGCACCCAAACTTCCTTGTTAATAATGCGTTGACGGCTGGTCCATGGCTCAATGACCCGGGTGATAATTTTCTTCACCCGATAAAGTTTAAGACCGCGAAACTCCTTGATCACCACGGCACATCCGCCACACTCCACCGCATTGCTAAAGGAATGCTCATGGTGGTGGCCAACCGGTGGAAAATGGACAAAGGGGGCGCGAATGGCTCCTTGTTCGACACCGGCAGCGTTGTCGGGCTCCAGGATATCCCGTGCCAGCTCGCCTGCGGTTTCGGCAAAAACATCGAGAAAGTTTTTAACCCTGAGGGCCTCCACCTTGGCTTCATCGTTTAGCGGATTTTTCCCGACATCGCGCTGGATGTATTCCCCCAGTTGCCGGCCCCAGCCGATCAACCTTTCCATGGCGTCATTAAACAACTGGTGGGTTTCTTCTGTGACTGCCGGGTCTTCATGCGGTGTCGGCAAAATCATGATCTGACTGAGGAAAAACTTGTCCATAAGTGATGAAACCGCCTCCAACTGCACAGCAGCGGTAGAGTATTTGTCCAGTGCAAGTTGCAGGTCGAATTCCCCGGCATCCATGCCGATATTCGCGGCGGGATTGGTAAATTTTGCGGGGTTGCGTTTAGCCCCCTTAGGAGCTGGTTTCTTAGGTTGATTTGGCATAGTCGTTCTCCTGATGGTACGAAGCGTATTAGGGCATCCATACAGTTTTTTTTATCGTCTCCTATAGCAATGTTTATTAATGATGGTGCAGCCGGCGCAGCTTTTATCTCACCAGGTTTTCATGACTTAGCTGTTTTTATGCGGGAAGCATTCATGCAAAGAAATACCGGACATCCGGCAAAGAACAGGCAGAGCAATTTTTAACGCAGGGGTTTACAGGTTATAACCAAGTTAATCCAATCGACATGGAAGGGTTGCCAAAATAAAAGATCAGCAAGAATTGAGTCGTATTTTATCGCCGGTGGCGTGTCACCGGGTTGAACAGAGATCTAATTTAAAATAAAAGCACTATTGGCATAGCCCCAGAGCACTTTGAGGGTTGCCGTCACCGTTTGGCGTCAAAGCGGCAATCCTCAATTGCCAGTTATCAGCTACCCTTGGCCGGCTCAGCTTCAAACCAAATACTGTACTTATCCCCCTGCCATTTCAGCAAGTGAAACAAATAGCCGGTCGTAAGCATCATTAAACCGCCAACAAGCGCAGCTTCACTGACAAGGCCCAAACAGCAAAAAACAAAACCGCTAACATGCGAGATGACTTCAATTCGAACCGCCGTTTCCCTCCTGGAGCGAAACTGGAGAAAGTTGAAAGCAAACCAGACTTTCAACCAAAGGGGTAAGTTTTTCCAATGCTCTGAATTTTTATTTATCACAAATTTCTCCTGACTCAGGGTTGATACCTCAACATTAAGTGCAGAAGCAAGACATTTGAGAGACTCTAAACTGGCATTTTTCCCGCTTTCAATTCGCTGAATGGTTCTAACATTCAAGCCGGACATTTGCGCTAACTGTTCTTGCGAAAGGTGGCGGCTGATACGTAATTCTTTAAGAATCATTAAACTTTCCTCTGCACTTAAGAATCACAAGTATTCCTTAATTTACCTAGTGTCAGGTACGAATTTAACACGACATTCACCCGACAGTCAGGGATTTACAGCTTTATTCGGCCATTCAAGCACCAGCGCAGTTTTTGCCTAAGCAAGGATCGCGGCAGTAAGCAGACCCCTTTCGAATAGCTTGTTAGCGCTTTAGTTTATTATTTCCAATACTCAATAATTTTAGATACTTGTTTGCCTTTAAACTCAAATACAGTTAAATGGTTAGAGGTAACCCCTTCATAAGTTTGCTCCCTCTCGATCGATATCGCATTATGTCCGGCAATCATTGATACGATGCGGTACCTGTCTGCAGTACGTTGATAATTTCCAGCTTTTAAAAACTTTACGTAGTTATTGTAAAGATGCTCTCTGGAGTAGGTGCCGCCATATATTTCGTGTACATAAGTAAAATCATCAGTGAAATTGCTAAAAAGTGCATCAATATCTTTAACAAGCGAACCTTTCATCAATATCTTATTTTGTAACTCATTGATAAAGGTAACACGCGCTTTCAGATCGTCAGAAGACAACCCCGAAACTTCACTTGCATTAACAAGCGCAGTAAAGAGACCGAAAAATAATACTGATAAGAATTTCATTAAACATCCTTTATTTATTTTTATAATGCTGAATATTTTGCCATGTGGCTCTAACTGATAATGAAGTAAACTGCGTGGTATTCCATCTACTTCATACACAACTAACTTAACAGAAAGATTAATACATTACACCGCAAGATGGCACCAAGCTAAACCTTAATATGCTACAAAATATTAAGGTTTTTCCTACTCGCTCAGTAGCTTGCCAGTATGCTGATAATCGGAATAGGTTGTTGTAGACACTTCATCTATTTCGGTAAAAAAGGCAAAGCTACCTTTCATACGCATTTCAATCAGCTGCGGCAATACCGCCTCATTAAGCTTAATAAAATTAAGCGAAAGCATTAACTCTGAAATAGTGGCACTGAACACAGGCGAAAATTCAGCGTTGTTGACTATGGTTATTGTTTCAATATATTGGTGCTGCTTGCTATACGACAAGCTGCCTGCCAACTTTCCTTCAGCGTCGTCTCCCAGCTTTTCCATATGCACCTGAAAACCTAGCCGGGCATGGCTGCTGTTCTCATTCAACAGTTGAAGGCTTTCTTGCTTAATTAACGTTTTCAGGTTAATGCTGTAACTTTGACCTTTCGCTTTATCTTCAGCATCTTGCTGTTTCTTTTTGGCAAATTTTTTAAGCTGTTTTTTGCTCGGTATTTGTTCGTTAATACGTAATAAGGTCCATTGCTTACTTGTGTCTTCGTTAGGGGTGTAACGCTCTATGCTACTGGTAATATCGCCCTCTTCATTCTCAAAGTGCGATATTTTTACCGCCCACTCTTTACGAGGCGCTTCGGCTATATCGTTAATAGCTTGAATAATTTCTTGTTCGATTGCTGTTGGCGCTGCTAACTGGTTTTCTGCCGCGTGGACATTAATAAAACAACCAATGCCAGCTAAAATCCAGCCATATTTTTGAGACATAGCACTCCCCTTAACTTCATTTAAAAGAAGGTTAAGGGTAGTGTGATTGATGTGAAATCGATGTGAAATAAAGCAATTATTTCACCAGCGTTAATATAAGAGCTAAACGGCAGGCAGCTTGTTGCAAATCCCCCCAGCGCTTATATTTTCAGGTTAAGGACAAGCTTCAAACGCTATGTTTTTCACCTGATTACTCGTAAGCGGGTCGGCATAGATTCTGACATCATCAATATACGCCGTGGCAAAAGAGTGACTTGACGGCTGGCCGTTACCGTTATGGGAAGCGCCGATAAGCAGGGGAATAGATGTGTCGGCATAAACACCATCCGGAGAGGTTTTAACATCATACGGGTAACCATTCACATAAGTGGTGATATTGGTATTATCGTCGACTAAACAAAAGTGATTCCAGTTGCCGTAATCATTAAAGTCTAACATATCAGGAAAATCGCTCAGTTCGGTTAAGTTTTTCCCCTTAGACCACATTCTTAAATTGTCAGCATTGTCGACCAAAATAGTAAAGCCTGTTTGATAACTTGAATCCGACTTATATTTTGACACTAAAACATGACCTTTATTAATTCTGTAGGGCTCCAATACATTTGCCCGCAAACACACGGTTGCGGCTTTTCGCGGCGTTAAGAAGGTGCCGTCCGTCACTTTGATATAACTGCTATTGCCGTCAAAATACATGGCACCGTTCGGATTATCGCACCTGTCCGGCACAGCAGTAACATTACCGAAAATTTGCCCGTCGGCTACATTACCGCTTGAGTCTAGGGCATTACCATTTAGTTCAAAATGCGCCAGCAATTCAACTTCGGCAAAAGCGCAAGGCGAAGCCAGCGCCAAGACAACAACAGGGCTCAACAACTTTTTATACATAATAATTTCCTTTTATTTATGAAAGCTTTACCTTTATATCAAAAGCAAAACAGCCTTACTAGCTGAACTCAACGATCAAAACGAGACCAATAAAGAAATATCCCCCGCCTTTGACGGCTATCAATTTTTACTTCTTATTCTTCCCTGGGCGCAGCGTTTCACATTCATTTCACAGACGGTTTTTTATTCTTGCTTCAACGAAATAAAAGGAATCATGCTCATGTTTAAGAAAATAACAGTTACCTTAGTAGCCTTAGTCACCCTTGGAGCAGGCTTAACATTTGGCGCCAAGTCTTGGGTAAAAAGTTTATTACCCGAAAAAGCCCACTTTGTGGCATTAAAAACCACACAAGTAAGCGACTTACCCTACGTTACCGAAAATATCCCAGCAAACAGAGGCAAAATCTTAGCGGTAGTGACCAGTACCGAAAAAATGGGGGAAGACAAAGATACCGGCTATGAACATACCGAACTGGCCCGTGCCTATTGGGTGTTTATTGCCAACGGCTTTGACGTCGATATTGCCAGTCCAAAAGGCGGTAAACCGCCGGTAGTTATCGATGGCGAAGACATGGGCGCGTATGATTATGCTTTTTTAAATGACGACGCTATCCAACAAAAAGTGGCAAATTCTATCCCCCTGGCAGACGTGAACCCGAACGATTACGAAGCGGTATATTTTGTCGGCGGAAAAGGCACTATGTTTGATTTCCCGGACAACCCCCATGTGCAGGAGATTGCCAAAACCCTGTACCAAAACAACAAAGTAGTCAGTGCAGTATGTCACGGCCCCGCAGCGCTGGTTAACGTTGAATTGGACAATGGTGAAATGCTGCTTGCCAACAAAAAAGTCAGCGGCTTTACCAACGATGAAGAATTGTTGTTAATTCCCGATGCGAAAGAAATTTTTCCCTTCCTGCTTGAAGATAAATTGATTGAACAAGGCGCTGAATTTCAGGCAGGCACCACCTATTTAGAAAAAGTCACCCAAGACGGCAAACTGATCACAGGGCAAAACCCCTGGTCTGTATGGGGGCTTGCTGAAAAAGTTGTCGCTGAACTGGGCTACCAGCCTAAAACCAGAGCACGTACCCCTGAAGAGCATGCTATTGAACTGTTAATGACCTATGATGCAAACGGCTTTGATGCGGCAGTGAATGAACTGAAACAACAGCCACACGTTTATCAACGTCTGCTTATTGTGATGCACAGTATACTGGCATTTATGCAGTTCGATATCGGTAAAGGCATTGACCTGTTAAGCCTGGCCAACCAACTGAAGCTGTTGAATTAACGCTTATACAAACTCAGGCTGGTCTAATGTTACAAGCACAGGAGCAACATGCTTGCCCTGTGCTTTGGCTTCTTCGCGAAGGCCTGCTAAGACGCTCCCCGTTTATTTCATCATTGCCGAATTAAGCGGAAGAGACTACTCCCCCTTCTGTTAGCTCTTTAAATTATTTAATTCAACGGAGCCTTTTGATACTCATCCTGCCCGATGGGATAGGTCATCATCCATATCAGTAAAAAAGTCATGCCCAGCAGGACAAACTTAATATTTTCATATTGATGATATAGCCAGTTCCAGCCGCTAAAAAACCGTGCGCTTTCCCCGCTGAAACCTAACTCGTCCAGATGACGAATAAAATTTTCCACCAGCGCCAGCAAATCTACCGCCATAAACACCACAAATAAACTGCTGAGGGCAAACTCGGCATTATAAATGAAGATATGATCATAAGGCTGATCCCGCGCCGCCAAAAGGCAGCGGGTAACAGGAGCCCTGAATACCACCAAAAAGAACAGCAGCACGTCCACCAGCAAATGCACCGAAAAGATAATGGCATTCACCCACATGGCGCTCAGGGTGTCGCTGGTGGTATCAATAAAGTATTCAAATACCAGCATTTCCCCCAGATAAACCGCCAACAGTGCCGCGCATAAATGTACCACGTTAATATTATGCCGGTTCATCAGCATTATCAGCAGCAAGGAAACATCCATCATGATATAGACATGCTGGTGATTTTTACTGAAGATGGCATAACAAACACCGATGATAATAACTGCAAATTTAAACATTTATTCCTGTTCCTTTAATTTCCCTGTGTTCCCTGACAGCCCTTGCCCCGCTTAACCGCTTAAGGCATTCGGGCTGTCAAAGTGATTACTTAAGGGGCAAGTTCCTGATTGCTCTGGCTTAAAGCCTTTCCCGGTACAGCCCCGGCCGGTTGCAGCGGCGTGCTCTGTATTTTGGGATCATCCCCTTTTTGTCCCGAGCTTGCGCCGGTTACCCGGACAAGTTCAGCTGCAGTCAATGTTTTCATTAGCATGGTTTAGCTCCTTAGTTATTGTGTCGTCAGTTAATGGTTTTGCCTGTTGCAGGTGGTTCTTCTTTTTGGAAGCCCGGTAAAGATTCGGCTTATTGCTATCGCCGTCCTGGCAGCTGTCGAACAACTCTTTTAGCGCCTCAAGCTGTTGTAGCAACGGCTGTACATTCAAGCGTGCATAAGTCAGGAATTCCAAGGCCTGGTTGATTTTTGGCTGACTTATTTCATTCTCCCAATTTTCCAGCGTTATCCGGTTAACCCCAAGCTTACGGGCCATCTCTTTGGTCGAGAAATTAACGGATAAACGTGCCCGCCTTAAATCGTCTCCGGTGATAAATCTTACAAACATCTCAATCCCTAATCTTTTTACCTTATTCCGTCTTTTGTTATCCGGTGCAATCTTCGTCCGACACGAATAGCGGGTGAAATTTTCATTGCCTATATCCCTGTCAATCTGGTAAAACAAGCAAGCTGTCCGGATATAAACCCTCCTTGCTCATTCCCCCTAACTCGGCGCTAACTTTATGGCGAAAATAAAAATAAAGACACGAAATCAATGATTTCAAAGTATGTATTGAACGAAAAAACAAAAATATTCAATGTATGCAGCAACCGGCATACATCAGCGGATGCCTGAAATTTTTAAATATCTTTTACAGTGAAGTAGCCAATAATAAGCATGAAAAAAGTACTCGTATTAACAGTCAGGGTTGAATCAGAAGTATATGAAGCTATCCGCTTATTAGCCGAGGAAGATGAAAGAAGCATTGCCTGGATGGCCCGCAGACTCTTAAGGGAAGCCCTGCAAGCCCGGAAATTGTTAAAGCCCCCGGAGAAATAGCCGGTCATTATCGTCACTCAAAGACTTAAGTACCCGGTGATCTGATGTATATACTCACCGATTTGCCGGCAACATTTATGCACTCAAGATTGCCGGCTCTGATCTGTTTTTATACCCAAAAGCCAATACCGGCACGGCAAGTCACCGCCTTTACAAAGCCAAAATTAAACCATAAATATCATAAGGTTAAGAAACTTAACAACAGATGGTTTTTAGCCTTAAAAAAGCCTTTTTCCTGTGGATTTATCCAGCTTTTTCTACTATAAATTGATGAGGATATTTTTACCAAAAGAGGCCTTAAAAACGCAGAGATTTATTCATGAAGCAACAACAAGCGCTACCCCTGAGTGTAGAAGCACCCAGAGATAGCTAACCAAAATAGATAAAGAGACTATCCATCATGGCTAAATATAATGATATGCCAGAGTTAAACTCGGCTAAAGTTTTTTCAACAATTCTTTTTACAAAAGAACATCTTAAGCTCCCCTGCCACCAGCCGTTAACAACCACCTACAGTGGCCCGATTAACTTTGACCGCAATAGCAATGGGCACAAAGATGAGCCGACAGGCTTGGCTAACAGCATACATAGGCTGTCAGCATGAAAAAAATAATGGTAATAACCGTGAGGCTAGATACAGAGACAGGTGAAACAATCCATGCTTTAGCC
Organism: Thalassomonas sp. RHCl1; assembly: GCF_947387555.1. Lineage (GTDB taxonomy): Bacteria > Pseudomonadota > Gammaproteobacteria > Enterobacterales > Alteromonadaceae > Thalassomonas. The sequence continues at coordinate 81,288 of NZ_CANDNZ010000009.1, read as the reverse complement.
CAAGCTGATGACAGAAGCGTTGCCTGGGTTGCCCGCACTCTGATCACCGAAGCTCTGACAGCCCGTAAACTTTTACCTCCCCGGGAAAGCAACCGGCACCAGGCAGGAAAAAGCTAAAAGACTCATCACAAGATGAAAATAAGCGGGCATCAAAATCTAAGTTTTTAATGTCCGCTGCTTTGTTTTATTCACTTTCTTTTTCAATAATCAACTTTCTCTGGGGAAATAAGATTATTTCAGGACATCCATCAATTGTGCACAGCTCCTAGACATACCAGCTACAGGGCGTCACTCTATGGGTATCCAGAAGTGCCTCATCTTTATCATTTACACGCCTCTGACAAAAATTCAGGATTCGGACTCCTTAATTTCTTTCGCAAACTTTCCCGGCCAGGGAACCGTAAAGGAATCCCAAATATCCGCCTTGTTTTTGTGCTGCTCTTTCATCTGTGCCATTACCAGAACGTCTCCGTTGCTACGCAGGTTAATCAGGCCATAATGGGTTTTGCTCGCTGAAGTGGCTCGCGCGAGTTCTGTTGAGAATAGAAGTGGATGAGAGCCTCTGGTGTGACGAGCGACAGCGCCGACTGCATCGGCCATGGGATGATCGAAAGACTTGTTATCTCCTGATGAGAAGACGTTTACTTGAGGCAATATCTTTTTCAGGAATTCAACGTGAAAATCTGACGAACCATGATGACAGGCCTTGGCAACGTCCACTCGAAAAGGGTTGTCGCTGCCATAATGCTCCATCAGATGCTGTTGAGCAGGAATATTCAAATCGCCGCCAAGGAGAATAGTATGTTTGCCGTATTTAAGCTTCAGGACGATCGAATGTCCGTTTCGAGTGTGTGAAGAGCTCGGTCTCGGATCAGCATCGGCGATATCATGGGCATCTGGAAACGCAACATACTCCACACTCCCTGACATCTTGGTAGGTAACGGCCCCAGCACCGAGACAAAGAGCTTGTCATCGTCATCTTGTGCATATCCAGGAAGATTCTCGTCCCTGATAGTTATCCTTTTCGCCTTACCAAGGCGCCCATCTTGCTTTGCGTCAAGGGCAGCTTGCCAGAATCTTCGGAAAGCTGGCGCCAAGTGACCGCCATCAACGAGTGTTTTTGCCTGACTCAAAGTGTCGAACGTTTCCGTAAGAACGGGCCTGCTTATGCCGTTGACATTCTTACGCCGTAGTTTACCAAGGTCGAATTTCGTGCCCGATGGCAAATTGTCGTCATCATAACGAATGATGCCGTTATGATAGATCGTGCCGACTTTAAACCGGGAGTCTTTCAATATAGCGGTCAGGCCGTTGTAGTGATCATAGTCAGGGTGGCTGACCACCATGGCCTTAATTTCGAGTTGCTGGCCCGATCTTAGAATGCGGCGGTAACGGCGCTTCATGAATTTAAATAAGTTGGAATTCGGACCACCATCAACCAACATGATGCCTTCCGGCGATTCGACGATGGCACCATCTCCCTGTCCCACATCGACAAAGAAGGTCTTGAGAATAGGAGTGCTTCTGACATCATCTTTATGCACCCATCCAGAATCCCCTTTGCCCAGGGAATCCACTTCCAGCCAATCGCCTTCAGTGCTAACAACCTTCAATATTGAACCGAGGAGGACATGGTTCACTCGGCGGGCACGTGAACGTGCAGAAGCTCGAATAACGGTTTCAGGTTTATTCCCGTAAATAAATTGAGACATAGATTTCTTCCTTCTTCTAATTCATCAATTCTGGTAAGGGCAGCGGCAACTGAATATCTGAGCGAGTAGGCTATGCACCTGCGCTTAAAGCTGTGATGAGTTTACTTCCAGTGCCATCTTTTTTTAGAGCTAAACCTCTTCCCTGTCATTTATTTTTTCAATGATATTTTGATACATCATAAGATCATTAGTAATTTCAACAGCATCATCAAATTCAGGATCTAGAATACCTTTACGTTTTATCAACTCTTCCATTGTTTTTTTAACAGATGTTCTTATCACTCTAAGCTCCATTACACTAAACATCATTTTTTACCTTGTTATATTGATTGATATGGATAGCGTGTACATCGGCCCATTCAGCGAGCTTTTTCTTCCACATAATAACAGGCATGTCGGCAAGCGCTCTTATTGTGTAATGTCCTCTAAATTAACCATCAGTCAAATCTCTAGACAGCGTAAACTCTGGGGCAGAATAGGTCAGCTGGCAATTTTACATAAAACTTTATCGGCGTACGCATACTCAATGCCTTTATGTAAGCTTTGTTTCATACACCTCAAACTTCATAATAAGAAAATAATAGCTGCTCAAACACACAGCAGCTAGCTAAAATTACAGCCAACACCACTCGCGATAAACCTATAGCTTTATACTCCTAACCTTTGTAATTAGAGGTACAAGGCCAATGTCTCTACAAAATGAAACCACACCAGGAAGGTCTAAGAAAAAATGGTTGATATTACCTGCCAGGCATAACTACGGCGATGTAGTCGTTATCAACGCCAGAAACTAAAAGACAAACATCACAATGCGATCGTCACTACTATTGTCCGGGAAATATTCCTTGGCATTAGCACTTTCTGATTAATGCCAAGATTAATTTAATTTGTATCAATACAATGCCGACATCTAATAACCAGACATACCGGCAGGAAAGTAATGCAAGGTGCAGCATTCAAGGAAAAGGACTTAACCAGTGCACTGGTAAGGGTAGTAAAAAGCAGTGTGACGGACAGTGACGCTATATCGGTTCCTTGCATAGAGCAGATAATCAGCAAGGCGGGTATCACCCGTTCATCCGGTATTAACGTATATCACCTGGTAGAGGCGCGCGCCCTTGTACTCTATGAGTTTAAGTTAGACCGTTACGATGCAGAGCTAAAAACCGCATTGTTATATTTTATTGCCGATTACCCTGTCTTTCGCTGGTCAGAGCTGCGTTATTTTTTCAGTGATCCGGAGATAGAAATAGAGAGCATATTACATGAACTCAAATACATCAGCCGGGAACTTGAAGTTGACGGGGAGCTGGAATATGTATGGTCGCCCCGATGGTTATGGACAAAAACCGTCCTGAAGAGATTAGCTAATAGGAACAGAGCGGGTGACCCATCTTTCTTTGAGTTTTTAAATTACACGCCAGAGGACAACACATGATATATAGCCCGACAATTACAGCTATTATGGGGTTAAATGGAGCACATGACAGTGTTGTTCTGAAACTGATAAAGGTGAAGTGTCCCGCCCAAAAGGCTAATTTTGAAAGGCAAGAGTTAAGGATAATGTCATGCCTACTTGAGTTGTTGGATACTCTGCCTGATGAAGAAAAAAAGGACTTATTACAGAAGATAAAAGTTAATTACTGCTGAACTTGCTAAATTCAGGAGAAATAATAGTACTAACCGCGGGGCAAGACTCAGAAACTGGTGAAGCCATCTATGTTTTAACTTAAGTAGATGACGGGGAAATGAAAGCGAATAACAGCGGACCAAAAAGTTAGAACTTTTGTGCCCGCTGCCCTGCCATATTAACTTTCTTTTTCAATAATCAACTTTCTATGGGGAAAGGGAATTTCAATGCCCTTTTCATCAAGCGCCTTTTTTATCGCTTCCGGAACAGAATAGAGAATATCGAAATAGTTTTCCCCCATACAAAAAGGACGCACCAAGAAATCGACCGAGCTGTCATTCAGGGTTTCCACTTCAACAAAAGGCGCCGGGTCTTTCAGAATGTGGGGATGACTTTCCAGAACACTGTCAATTACCTCCCGAACGGCATCAGTATTTTCTTTATACGCCACGCCAAAGTGCATGTCGACACCACGCACGTTATGGTGGGAATGGTTGATGATCTGATTACCCCAAATTTGACTGTTGGGGATAATAATTTGTTGGTTGTCAAATGTTTGCAAAATAGTGGTGAATAAATCTATTTCCGTGACATTACCAAAGCGACCAGCAGCCTCGATAAAGTCACCCACCTTATACGGCCGAAATAACAGTAACATTACACCCGCGGCTAAATTGGTTAATGTGCCCTGAAGCGCCAGCCCCACCGCTAACCCGGCAGCACCCAACAAAGCCACAATAGATGCCGTTTGTACGCCAAAGCGATTAAGCACGGCAATGATCACAAAGGCAAGAATAATATACTTGCCCAGGCTACCTAAAAAACGAAACAGCGTATCATCCAGGTTCTCGTATTTCTCGCCGGTTTTACAGATAAGGGTGTTTACTTTGCTGGCGATCATAAGCCCGACAATTAAAATCAAGGCAGCAAGTAATACGTTTATCGCCCCGTCGATTAAAACCGGCATATATTTATCCATGAGTTCTGGCATAGTTAGTGGCCTCTGTAGTTGAGAATCAATGTAAGTTCAGTGAGTTAGCGCTTTGCATCATAAAAAGAATAGCGGATGAAACGCACAACAACTAGTTGTTGTTTATATTTATCAATGAACTTATTAGCCACAGCTTTTGATCGGCAGCACCATAGTCGTTGAGCCCGAAAAACCAATCAGCCGTTTCAAATAAGGGAAGTATTCACTCTTTATTGCCACAAACCCTTTTGACTCATATAGCTTTTTTGCCCTGGGATTACTATCAATAACATCCAGCCTTACCGACTCAAAGCCATTTTCTGATGCGTAATTTATGATGTGATCAAGTAATTCTGAGCCTATGCCTTGTCCTCTGAACTCTGCATTAACCGCAATCCCATCCATCACCAGCTCCCGGGCACTTGGTTTTCGTTCAAACAGGCTGAAAATCATGCAGGCCCAGATTCCTTTCCAAAAGCCAAGGTCATTGATTAACTGTGTTGCGCCAATACCTCCGGTGAGTGAGCCGGACAATACTTGAAACCCGGCTAAACCGACAACTCCGTTTTTATTTATCGCAGCAAAAGAAAACTCAGGGACAAAACTTTTAGCGATAACCTCAACCCGTTTTAACCTGTCGGGTATCGCACTGCTAAACTTTACTCCAAATGCCTCTTCATAAAGCAAGGCAACTGAATGAGCTTGTGCTATATCCCAGCCTTTCTGAAATTGAATATCCATTTTAACAACTCCCTGCGCACTGGCGACGAGTTTAGCCATATTGTCACCAGGCAACATGACCCCTCTCGTAATAACGTGTAAATCAGCTGACTGAACAAACAAAGTGGCACCATGCTTTGTCCAATTAGCTGAATTCTCATGTTATACCTTTACCACGGGCCAATGATGTAATCCAGGATTGATAAAACAAAAACGGGTATTGTGCTTATCATGATTGACCACAGGACAATCATGATATTTTTGTTGTTTGTTTGGGAATATTTGCGGCCAATTAGCGCACCAGTGATAGCGCCGCACAAAAATAGAATGATAAAACCACCAAGCATGCCGTAAAATCCCCATGCGATGGCAACGGACTTAACGACATCAATCATACTAGTCCCATAAGTACTAACTTCCCCTAAAGGACCAATATGACCGACCATGGGGATAGGAAAGCGAAATAGATATGCAAACAATATTGCTGTTAACAGGCTGGATATTGCTGCAATAATAACTCCTTTTAACGCATTCATTACCTTACTTATTTGGAGCAACTGGGAGCTTACGAACCCGCAAGCTCACTTGTTAAGTGATTTACTTCCATAATTGACCTTCCTTTTCCACTTTACAGTGGTAGCATGCGCTGATTTTATTATCGACATTATACCACTCATGCGAACCTCCTTCGGCCTCACAATCAGTACCTTTATCTGCAATACCTAAATCAATAACAAACCAGGGAAGACGACTCCTAAGCAATGTCCTGATTCTATATGGACTTCTCCAATTTTGTGTCATTGAATTCCCCCTTGTCACTTAACGGCTGGAGCAAGCGTGTATTGGTGCACATTATTATGCGTATGATGCTTATAGCAAGGCAAGCCCATTGAATAGGCCCACTGCCGTATAACCTATAATCCCCGCTATTACCGTGCAAGTTACCAATTTGCTCACTTGATATTTGGCTGCAGTAAAAGCCAGTAGAAACCAGAGCATAGCTGAGTAAAGTACCAGCTCACTGGCCAACTTGCCTGCAATTATTTGCTGTGACGTGCCATCAAGCCAAATTTGCTCAGGGGCATATTTAAAATACGCCCCCCAAACTGCCTGGTAGACGACCGCAATAGGTACGCAGAATAGCCAGCATATTTTCCAAAACGGATACTGGCGGGGGATTGGTTTTGCGTTACTGGTTTCTCGCGGAATACTCATAAATTGGCCATCTGGTTTTACGTACACCTCATCTTTAGTTAAATTTTAGTGTCCGTTAAAGCAAGGGAAGTCAGAATCAGCTGCCTTTAGTTGTTAATGCTATTTGTAGTGGTACCACCAACTTCTATTATTTTCTCTATCTACAGTTTCTTGAGATTCAATATCAAATACTACTGCTGATCTTGCCTGAGTTGGCCAATTAAATTTAGCAAGCAGATTTTTCATTGACGCAATAAAAGAACTGTTAGATTTTAAGTTTTCCTCGGCCTCATCGGTCGGCACACCTACAACAAAAACAAGGTGCTTTGGGTCAATGTAATACGCACCAAAAGACCAAATCACTGGTTTAAAGCCCTCAATTCTTACAAGGTGTTTGAGGGCGGATTCAATCCTCCAAATTTTCCACTTAAGTATCAGGTTCATATTGAGCACTAACGCCTTAAACAGCGGTGAACGTGGTGAGCCCGGCAGCTTTAGCTGCGAACTGCTTTAACTTGTTAGAAATATTACGCATTTTGTTGGCCTACCGAAAAATAGTAAGTGGTAAAACTGCGACCTAAAAGTTGAGTGCGACAGACTTTGGTAGCCATCTTAGCCAGCGCCTTATATTCGCGCCTAGTGTCTAATAGATGAAACAGCACTTCTTTATGTCCGAGCTCGCCAGCCCAACACTGGAGAGTTTTAAAAATGGGTATGCCAGCCCCCCAAAATTTTTGGGAAATAACAATAGCTATTTCAAAGCCATTTTCATCCGGCTGAATTCCGCACCAGCCGGCTAGCGCACCATCTATAGAAACGACACGAATTCTACAACCCCGCAATGCGTCAGTTTCAATCTTATCTTCGATCCAAGTTTGAATACTCGTGATATCGAAGTAAGGATGATGAATCAGATGTGCCCGCAAAGAATCCTCGTTTACAATGTCCATCAAATTTTTTGGATCAACTTGCTCAAAAGTCAAGTATTCAATATTGCTCATTTCTGGATACTTCTAACGCCTCACTCACCAGAATTTTGGGAGCGTAGCGAGTAAAATTTCTGTGTGCAGTGACTTGTTAGATTATCGCCCATGCTCAATGTAATTGTTCTTTATTTGTTCCAGTGTAAACCCAGACATTCCAGCAATCTCTTTAACCTGTTTTAAATCAGGAAAGTTATCAGGAAAGTAAGATGCAATAGCTACAGATCTTTGCAAAACAATGCTTTTTCTATTTGGTTTTTCATTTACAATTCTATTAAGGATCGATTTATACAAACCAACAAAAAAATACAAAATATCCGTTTCCTCGCCTTCAAAATTAATATAGTTTAGTAGGTTTGATTTACTTGCATCTAGTAACCAGTTATCGCCTTTTCGAACCAGGTAAACATCATCAACTCCGTTGAATTTCCCCCTTATTTCATTTTGATTAACACGTTCGAATTTTAGGTCACTTCCATCAGGTTTAGAGGGATTAAAAGCTAAGTTTCTTGATAATTCTTTTACAAAATCTCTGCTGTATTGTTCTTCTAGGATTTTATTTAACTTCTTTGATAAAAAGATGAACTCAGAATAGGCTAAAAATTGTTTTTTCAATTTAGACTCACCTAATATATTTTTTTCGCAAATACTTTTCCCGTGATAGAAGCATTTATTCATAAACTCAACATATACTTCCTTCTCATTGCTAGCAAATACACTCAAAGAACTTGTCAGTAGAACAAAAATATAAATTAACCTCACCACTACTCCTTAGATAATCTAACGCCTTTAGCAGGCGCAATTTTTTTGTTGCTGTTTTTCAAGCGACGACATAATTGTCGCTCTGGCTAAACTTGTTAAGCGTCCTCAGCATCGCCGCCACTCTGTATACGAAATATTTTTCCAGTAGGGTTGCTCCGACCTCTACGAGCATCCTTACTAAGGCCCTTTTTGTCACGCTTCGTCAGTACTCGCGGCGTCTCAAGCTCAAAGAAAATAGCCTGTAATCTCTGCGACCAGTTTAAGTACCAACGATGATCTGCGATATCAATTGTGTACTGAATCTCACCTATCCTTGAGCTTCCCTCTTTTCTAAGTCGCTCGAGTTCTGTGATAACGATCTGGTTGGTAGAAAATCCACCGCAATCAGCGCACTCAATCGAGAACCTACCACCGCTCCATTCGGGTAACTCTATAGACGCTTTTTTTCCGCAGAGCGGGCAATTCTCCATCAGGTCTCCATGAGGTCAAAGGGGTCGCTTAACAGCTTAGCGCCCGCATTTGCGGAAAATTGGAGCGCAGCGGAAATTTTTCCGAAATATGCGCTTGTTAGGTGATTTCTTCTCTACTGCTTGCCGTTTTATTAAAATAATACGTTAAGCCGCAATAAAGAACTAAATAACCAGGAATATAAAAAAAGCTACCGATAACTACACCTTGCATCGGATTCCAGCCTCCGGCATAAGATGAATACGCCATATATCCTATTGTACTGAATCCGATAATAAGCAAAATTAGGTGTTTAAGCCTATTTTTGTTTCGTATTATCTTTATCATATCAACTACACCCAATACCATTGGTGCAAATATAAAGATTGATAATATCTCAGTGCCCATAATCGCCTAACGCCTTAATTTGCTGATTTTATTGCATTTTTGGCGGAACACCCAGTAATAAAATTCCGATAACATTACCTTGTTAGTTTACGCTCTATTTTCTTTGCAATAAGGACAAATAGAGTGTGGTAAACAACACTACTATACCTAAAATTCCGAATAAGGTATTCCCTTCATCACTAAATAAATACGTCTCAAACACAAGAAAAATCAAGAAATACAAGGGTGTTAGGAGAATAAGTTCTATGTTGGAAGAGAAATTCTTAAACTTTAATTTGTAATACCCATACAACAAAAAGACAATGATCATCAAAATCAAAATTGTCATTAGTGGACCTCGCAACAAAATTTTATGAGTAAACTAACGCCCGAAACACCGGGCGATTTGTAGTTGCGAAGCAACGGAAAATTGCTCCGAGTGATTTTGCTTGTTAGTTGTCTTGCTTGATATTGAATATTTCATCCAAAGCCTTTTCACCTAGCTCAGTTGGAGCTAATTCATAGGTGATTGTACTATCAAATGAATCAGAGCTTTGCTCCCAATTAACTAGCTGAGACATATGCTTTTTAACATCCTCTACAGGCATTGACGTAGAGTCACTAACCTCATAGATATTATCTCTAGTATTCTCAAGAGTGAGCTTACAAAGGCTTACCAAGCCTTTCTTTACTACAGCTAGGACCAAGTTTTTTGCAATATCTAGCTGCTCGCTGTTAGCACTATCTGAATATGTTAAACGCACGACACTCAGAACTTCATAGAGAGGCACTCCGAAGTCAGTCATTTCGATCAATAATGCTCGCTCATCCTTTGATAATTTGAACTGTTCTAGGTTCATGATGTACAACTAACGCTTTTCACAACGGCGCGAGGTACGAGCGTCCGGCACCGAAAGTGCAAACTGGTGAAACTTGTTAGTTTTCATTGACCATCATACTCTGTTTTTTCAATGACCCATTCTTCGTCTTCTGATTTTCTATACGCTTCATATCCAGGTTCTAAACTCGCAAATTGACCTATAATCGGGAACTTTTCGAACAAACAACCTAAACAAATAACTTTCCCATCATCAGGGTCTTCTGTCGTATCACAAAGCACTTGCCAAGTACCTTCTTCATCGTGAAGCACCGCTAGAATTGGAAAGCCTTTTTCTATTACTTGCTTGGTAGTTATGCAGCCCATGTTTTCAGGGCAGCTAAACGGCCAATCGATTTTGTTAAATGAGTGATGATGCATCGAAACCTTTTTTGAAAACTAACGACGCCATAAGCGGTGAGTGACAGTTTGCCAAAATGTGTAGCGAAGCGGAACCGGGCAAACTGTTACGAATCCGACTTAATGGCCTTGTTATACACCACTTACACCAATAGTATAATGAACTTGGAAAGACACACTATCATTTAGAGGAGTTAAGTTTTTTAACTTTACGATATTGTCAGATACGCGTTGTAAGAATGCATTTGTTAAGTCTCCACGGGTTTGAAACCTAAACCCGAACTCAGAATCTTTAACAAGCTGTATTTTAACTAGTAATTCACCTTTTTCATTTTGTAAATAACTGCTTTTAACTGCTTGCTCGAGGCTTTTCATAAATTCTACGAGATCTTCGGTTTTGATGTTTTTTTCTAGAATGCTTTCGTGGGTTAAAAGTTGAACATTAACGACTTTTATAGGACCACTCTGCTTTTTTACTCCGCCTTCTGGCGTGTGAACGTGATAAAGAGGTTGTCCATTATTCTTTTCTGGCTCTGATGCTAAGGCGCTAAAACTAAAAAAGATTAGAAATAATATTAAAGTGCGCATGAGTTTCCTGTGGTGTATAACGCCCAAATAACCGGCGCGAGGTACGAGCGTCCGGCGCCAAAGGCGCGTAGTTAATTTTCTTGTTATGTGCTGCAACCTAGTTAAAAGAAACGGTATGGAAGTGTGGGTTATCAACACAAACTTCCAATACTGAGATATTGTCTAAAATAAACAGTCTCTCAGCCCCATTAAGATCGACTTTAATACACTCGTCTCTATTTTCATTCAACTTAGTATCAAGAGCAATACACTCAACTACGATACCAGTCTTCATCGTCAATTTAATAGGGTATTGGAACGTACACACTATTTCTATGTAATCATGCTGATCACAGGAAATCATTACATTCTCCATCTAGAAGCTTTAGCCACATAACGCTTGGCACGACAGAAAATTTGGCGCGCAGCGACTAATTTTTCTGGTGATGCCATTTGTTATTGGTTGCTTGCTGTAACCGCAGAACCAACAACGTTAAAAATAGCTTGAGGCGTGAAGGGAAGATGCCAAAGACACCCACCACCGCTACGCACCAAGCAGTGAATTTTGAGCCTAGCACCACGGCCAGAACAAGCTAATGACTTTACCACCTTTAGCGCTTGTGAAAAAGAAAGAGGAAAGTCTATTAGCGGGAACACCTAACCGTTTCGGCGAAAACCCACCGGAATCACGCACCAAACTGAGTTAGGGAATAATGCTATTTCCAAAATATTAAATATGAATTAGCGGTGGCCGAATAACGCTTGCAGAAAGTGCCGCTTTAGCGGTCACATTTACTGCTTTTGTTATGTAGTAACCCACTTTTATTAAGTATTTTATAAGCAGCACCACTTAAACAAGCAAAACCCACTAAAACTCTAAGACGTATTAAAGAATCAAACTTTTCATAATCATCGGCTCTTAAAAGAGTTCCGTTTCGTCCAGTTGATACTCCGTCGTACCAATCAAAGTACCCAGTAATCAAGGCAAACAAACCTGTAAAAATCAAAAATACCACAATTACCAAGTTACCCATTTCAGCATGGTACTTTTCCTTTTTTATTTTCTCCGCTCTTTTTACTTGAATAGTACTTCGTTTCTCTTTGGCTCGTTCAGGATATTTATCTTTATCAATATGAGCAAGTGCATCCCTAAGTTCCTCATTTGAATATCTTGTATAATCAATTTTGAAATCCACGCACTCTCCTTACCACATAACGCCTGAAGCAGCGGAGAGCGTAGCGATTCCGCTGGCTTTATTTGTTATGTGTTTTTATACAAAAAATAACAATAACATCAAAAAGATAATTAGTATAAACAACAGTGAAAAATTTTTACCTAAACCTTCATTTAGTTGTAATACATTCTTTTGGAATTCACTTTTCAATTTCATGGCTTCCAAGTCAGAAAGGCCTGAACAATGAGGGCAATGAGGCTCCCTATCGTTGAACTGGAGACGACAACGCTTACATTCACTAGAATTAATATAGCTACGAGGGATAATGACAATTACTCCATGCTAGTGAAACACATAACGCAGGCCTAAACGGCGAGCAACTTGTTGCGAGTCCAGCGCACGTAGTGCGCGATGTTTGAGGCCCTTGTTATAAGCTACATTACCCCAATTCATCAAACGTAACTTCTGTATACGATTCATGCGAAATACCTAGCGTAAAACGGCCAAATTCAAGTTGCCCATTATCGCATTCTTCAATCCATAGCCTTTCAGCTTCCAACAATTCACATAAGTTATCAGCTACTCGGATTCCTTTTAATGTAACTTTGGTAGGATTTTTCTCAGAAATAAATTCGAATGTCACTGTAAAAGTATCATTCTCACGCTTAACGTTGAACTCATCTACAACCACATTTTCGTAAGTTTTGTTTAACTCCACGATATCCTCACCGAAGGCTTATAACGCCGCCATAAAAGGCAAGCAACTTGTTGCGAGTCCAGCGCACGAAGTGCGCGATTTTTGATGGCCTTGTTATAAAGCATTTGCCACAGGAATTAGCCGAGCAATGATATCCCCTCTAGATATTTTACGTTGCTCTAGAGGCTTGATCGCAACAGACATACCGGTTTTTGAGGTTACATGTTTCATACTTAAAAGCCCTGGTATTATGCCAATTGGCTGTGTTCCAAATTCCTCAATTACTAAAATAGATTCCTCTTTATCTGGTACACATTTAAAACCGAGCCTCCATTCAAGCGAAGAGTGTCCGTTTACAATAAACATAGACTCCCATTTTCCTGCATCATTAAATTCGTAAGCTGCAAAGTTCATGTCTGTTCGAATGCCAAACGCATTCGAATCTCTAGTCCAAATTGAATCAAAATTACATAGAGACATGATTTCGGCTTTGTCTTCACTATTCGCAAGTTGAATTTCTTGTATAGGACACAATACTATGTCCACAGGACTTCTCACTATCCAGCCTAACTCAAAAGCCTTTCTATAAGATGGGCAAAGAGCTGGGGTTCTGTCATTTCTTAACCATCTAAAATTCTCTTCGTATACCTTTTTGGTTAAGAGTTCATTGTTCGAATCAAACTTATGTTTTTCTGGAACCAGCGACCAATCATAAAGTTGTTCAAATTTCATTGGAATTTGGCCAGAAGGCATCACCTTCTGGCACCTCCCTTTTTATCTCGTGAAAATATTAACGCTACATGGCCCAGCACCAACACTAACTTCCTTAAAGCTTGGTGTTGCGCTACTTAGTGCCTTGAGGGTAGTCACAGAACCTAACTCAACTATTGAAACACTGTTAGGCTTCGTTATTGCCGATGTAGAAACGGCTTTATTCCTAGCGAAAGCCGAAGCAAACAATGTATTTGTTTGCTCATCCAGAATAATCCCTCTAGGCCCTGGCCCCACTGGGAACCTATTATCTATATTTCCAGTTGAAACATCTATAGCGAGAATTTCGTTTATATCCTCAATCGTTACAAATACTTTGTCTCCATCTGGAGAAAAAACGCTTCCCCTAGCTCCTTTGTTTCCTACTTTAACTTCTTTAAAAACCTTGTCGTTCTTAAGATCGACGATGGACACATACTCCGTCTGATTGTTTGCAGCCAAACCATATTCGCCAGTTGAATTTATTGCGAAACTATAAGGCATTGTACCTTCACCTAGAAAAATTCGCTTTTCCTCTCTGACGGTATCGGATATATTTTTTTTATTATTTTGACTTAGCGCCTCGACATTTATTTTTGAAATATAGTCTCCTCCTGATACAGCGGCATATGCATATTTTCCACATGGAGTAATATCCATATGTCTGGGTTCTCTACCGGTAACTAAACTATGAACGACTTCTCGGCTATCAAGATCGATAACGGCGATATTATTGTCGCCTGAGCAAGAAGTAAGAGCATATCTATCACCAGGAACTATGGCCACGCCAATAGGCGCATTTCCGACTTTTATTCTTGATAATTCTCGAAGCGAATACGCATCTATTTCTGAAAGGGTATTTCCAGCGTGGTTTGCCACAAACCCCCTTCCAGTTGTTGTAAATTTGACTGGCCCTCGTGGTCCGTTTCCTACAGCGATTTTACAAACGGTTTTCATTGAGGCCGTCGGATCTAGAACCGTAATAGTCCCCGAATCAGTGTCAGTTGAAAATAATAGTTTTGACATTTCATTTCTCCTATCTTGAAAGTTAAGTTACTTCAATTAGGGAGTGAAACTGCACACTCCATTTTCTTTATAACGCTTTGAACAGCGGAGAGCGTAGCGAATCCGCTGGTTTAATTTGTTATGTGTTTGAACACCTCCCCCTTATAGTAACCCATTTATATATAAAGAAAATAGGTAGAATAATAAATGCCCATACACATGATACAGCTATCAAAAATATGCCTACAGAGAACACACCGGCTTCTAGTTCCAGATTGATTACAATAGCTGTAAGCATGGCTAATAGCATTGATAATCCTCCTAACCAGATAAAAGGAACATACCATTTAGGGCTGAAGAATAAATTTGGAATATATAAAAGCCCCATGCATGGGAAAGTTGCTAAGCAAAGCCCAACTGCACTAATTAAAATAAAGACAATGCTATCCATATACTAATTGCAAGCACCAAAGCTAGAGAAACACATAACGCTTAAAACACCTGAAAAATGCGGCTGGACGGAACGGCCAGCTGTATTTTGTCGGGTGATTTTACTTGTTAGTGGTTGCTGGTTATTTGCACCACACTAACTGTTTAAATAATGGTTTGGGGGATATACGGAAGATGCTATTTGCACCTACCACCACTACCCACCAAACCGTGAATATTGAGCTAAGTACCAACCACCAGCCCGCTTTCTACACAGCTATTTTTACAATAATTCAGCTTGACTAGTGGTGGCCTACTAACGCCCGCAACACCGGGCAATTTGGAGCGCAGCGGAAAATTGCTCCGCTTGATTGCGCTTGTTAACTGTGTTTTATGATTGAATAACCGTGACAGTTATACTAGGGAAAAAACCTTCATAAAAAGCACCTAAAATCAATGATATCGAGAAAAACATTATAATTCGACTAATGAACTTGTAATTTTTTTCATTATCTCGTTTATCATAATGATCGACAATAGTAATAAAGAGATTCAGAGCCCCCAAAAACATAGCTACAATTATCATAACCAAGTTATCGCCAGTGAATGTGGTTCCCTCAGTCCCTCTTCGTCCAGGCATATATAACTCCCCCATGAAGTAACCATAGATAGCATATATCACTAAACAAATGCCCCAGATAAAATTAATTATTCGCTCTGACTTTGGGATGTAATTTGGAATATAAGTAGAATTTTTCATAGTACAGTTAACGCCTGAAGCAGCGGTGAGTTTACGAATCCGCTGGCTTAATTTGTTAGTTTTTGACTCCATTATTTATTAAAACAAGCCTTACAGAAAGTTAGCTCTTTTTTATGAATCGTGAGTGACCACGACTCTAATTCTTTTAGATCCGTAGAGCAATATTTCTTATATCTACCTGTCGTATAGTTAGTTCTACTTGGGCCCCATATTAATTTATGTTTCGCCAAATGAACCATTGGGTAGTTTTTAAATTTTTGAGGATCATCTACATTTACAACATAACCAGTATCTTGATGTGTATTTACCCAGTTAAGGTACTCTTCTTCTCTATTATCAAAATATTCAGCCAAAATAACACTCTCCATGTGATAGGAAAACTAACGCCCGCAACACCGGGCAATTTGAAGCGCAGCGGAAAATTGCTCCGCGTGATTGCGCTTGTTAGGTAACGCTTTCCACCAACGTTATTTCAGGAGGCTCTGAACTTACTACTCTTAACCATTTGCTTGATGTTGCTACTACGTACATTTTGGATCTTTCACAATGCCAAAATACTTCAGTATCATTTTTTAAATGTGCCAATAGTGATGAATCTTCGATGATTCCAACAACTCCATTATCATCGCATTTTTCTTTTGACATATCATAATCAAACTCTTCACAAACTTGGTGGTAGAAAACATGCTCAAAACTGATCCTATAGCGAGGACTGTTTTCGTCAGTAATTATCTCCCGGCACCCATCCAATACTTTTTCGATTCTATCTTCCGTCTCATCACCTGATTTAGGTTTTGCACGATAAACTTCATCAGCTAGTTTTGCACAGGAAACTTCAATCCATAAAGACTCTTCATTTACGTCATAATGAATTGCCTCTAAAAAAACATAAAAAGAGCCAACTTTGTCTAAAGGTGATTGCATACTTTATTGAGTTACCTAACAGCTTAACAGACGACAAAATGTCGTAATTAAACACGACACTTTGTCGTCTTTACTGAATTTAATAAAATGTAAAATAAACAGGTTACCCCATTAATTCAATTTCTTCACTCTTATTTCGAATATTAGAGAAATAAGTGAAATACGACTTTTCTCCGTCTAACAAAGCATTTTTATAAATAGCACCTAAACTGTATAAACATACAGCACTAATACTAAGTAAATTCAAATGCCACAATCCCTATTTCTCACCTACATCAGCGAATTCATGATTACGCGTAGATATGCCAAACGAACCATTGAAACATATATTTATTGGATAAAAAAATATATCCTTTTTCACAATAAAAAGCACCCGTCAGAGTTAGGGAATCAAGAGGTAGAATATTTTTTAACTTACCTGTCATCACACAGTAATGTTGCTCCTGGTACCCAGGCAATAGCCCTAAACGCACTGGTGTTTCTGTATAAAGAAATTATCCAGGCACCGTTATCATTGAATCTTGATTTTAATAAATCATCACGCCAGGCAAAACTGCCAACGGTACTCATCCCGGAGGAAGTAACTGCCTTATTAAATGCTGTAACCGCCCAGTATTCACTGATGACCAAACTCATGTACGGCAGCGGTCTGAGGTTAATGGAAACCTTAAGAATGCGCATTCAAGATATTGATTTCGACTATCTGTGCCTTCTGGTATGGCAAAGTAAAAGCAATAAAAACCGAAGGGTCACTTTAGCCAAGGAGTTGGTAGAACCGCTAAAACAGCAGCTCACCGTGTGCAAACAGTTTTATGAGCTGGATATAAAAAATAAAGACTATCAAGGAGTGTGGTTACCTCATGCTCTGGCAAAAAAATATCCCACTGCAGCAAAGGAATTTGGCTGGCATTATCTATTTCCTTCTTCCCGGTTGAGTCGGGATCCTCATGCCAATAACGTAACCAGGCGTCATCACATTGACGAAAGATCATTGCAAAGAGCCGTTAAAAGAGCAGCCAAGAGGGCCGGTATTCATAAAAGTGTAAGCTGCCACACTCTTCGCCACAGTTTTGCTACTCATTTATTGCAGCGT
Source organism: Thalassomonas sp. RHCl1 (assembly GCF_947387555.1). Lineage (GTDB taxonomy): Bacteria > Pseudomonadota > Gammaproteobacteria > Enterobacterales > Alteromonadaceae > Thalassomonas. Next base: position 63,845 of record NZ_CANDNZ010000009.1, on the reverse strand, counting down.
GGCTGTGATATCCGCACCGTACAGGAACAATTGGGGCATGTCGATATCCGTACCACGCAAATTTATACCCATGTGATCCAGGCCGGAGCCAATGGTGTACGCAGTCCATTGAGTGACTTGTGAATATAACAGCACAGATAACTTATCTTTCAAAAACAGAAAAGCGAGCCAAAGCTCGCTTTTCTCAACAAAAATCAATTTACATTAATCTTTATAAGTCTCAACCGCAGGACAAGAACAAATCAGGTTACGGTCACCAAACACGTCATCGATGCGGTTAACCGTCGGCCAGAACTTATTTGCCGCAGCAGCCGGTACCGGGAATACCGCCTGGGCAACGGAATAACCACGCTCCCAGGTATCGGTGATATCGGCTAAAGTATGCGGCGCATTGTGCAGCGGGTTGTCTTCCAGCGTCCACTCACCGGCTTCTACCTTGCGAATTTCATCGCGGATGCAGGTCATGGCTTCAATAAAACGGTCCAGCTCAGGTTTAGCTTCTGACTCTGTCGGCTCTATCATCAAGGTACCGGCAACCGGGAACGACATAGTCGGCGCATGAAAACCGTAATCCATCAAACGCTTGGCAACATCCATTTCGGTAATGCCGGAAGCTTCTTTGATCGGACGAAGGTCTACGATACATTCGTGCGCCACCCGCCCATTGGCCCCGGTATATAAAATCGGGTAATGCTGGCTTAACTTGTGGGCCAGATAGTTAGCATTGGTAATGGCATACTTAGTCGAGTCTGTTACCCCTTGCTTGCCTAATAAAGCAATGTACAGGTAAGAGATACATAAAATACCGGCACTACCGTAAGGAGCCGCAGAAACCGCGCCATTGCCTTGGGTGCTTTCATCCACATTAACCAGGGCATGATCCGGTAAGAAGGGGGCAAGGTGTTTCTTAACACCAATAGGTCCCATACCCGGTCCGCCGCCACCGTGAGGAATAGCGAAGGTTTTGTGCAGGTTAAGGTGCGATACATCTGCGCCGATAAAACCCGGAGAGGTTAAACCTACCTGGGCATTCATATTGGCGCCGTCAAGGTATACCTGGCCGCCGTGCTCGTGAATCACATCACAAATTTCGGCAATCGTGGTTTCATATACCCCGTGGGTAGACGGGTAAGTGATCATGATACAAGACAGGCTGTCCGCCATTTCACTCGCTTTGGCGCGCAGGTCGTCCATATCGACGTTACCTTGCTTGTCGCAGTCTACCACAACCACTTTCATGCCAACCATTTGCGCTGAAGCCGGGTTGGTGCCGTGGGCAGACGACGGGATCAAACAGATGTTTCTGTGTCCTTCGCCGCGGCTTTCGTGATATTTGGCAATCGCTACCAAACCGGCGTATTCCCCTTGCGCGCCCGAGTTAGGCTGCATGGAAATATTGTCGTAACCGGTTAGCTCTACCAGCCAGTCGCCCAGCTCGTCGATCATCTGCTTATAGCCCTGTGCCTGATCTTTCGGGGCAAACGGGTGCATATTGGCAAATTCAGGCCAGGAAACCGGGATCATCTGCGCGGTGGCATTTAATTTCATGGTACAGGAGCCCAGTGAAATCATCGAATGGTTCAGGGCCAAATCCTTGTTTTCCAGCTTTTTGATGTAACGTAACATCTCGGTTTCCGAGTGGTAGCTGTTAAACACAGGATGGGTCAGTATCGCCGACTCACGTACTAATGACGCCGGGATTGACTGGCTGCCGTTGGCGATAATCTCGCTGTCTAATGCGGCAACATCTAAACCGTGGCCTTCACCCAATAAAATATCGAATAAGGTGTTGATGTCTTCACGGGTGGTGGTTTCATCAATAGAGATGCTTACCTGACCGTCAACATCGGTGCGCAGGTTAACCTGGTTTTCCAGGGCACGCTTAACAACAGCGTCTTTGTCTGCGCCTAAATCAAAAGTAACAGTATCAAAGTAAGTGCTGTGCAGCGGCGTTAAACCTTTGCTGCTAACACCTGTTGCCAGGATATCGGCGAAGCGGTGAATACGCTCGGCAATCACTTTTAAGCCTTTAGGGCCGTGATATACCGCGTAGAAAGCCGCCATGTTGGCTAGTAATACTTGCGCAGTACAAATGTTGGAATTGGCTTTTTCGCGGCGGATGTGCTGCTCGCGGGTTTGCATTGCCATACGCAGTGCGGCATTGCCGCGGGTATCTTTAGAAACACCGATAATACGGCCCGGCAGTGAACGCTTGTATTTGTCTGAGGTAGTGAAGAAGGCGGCATGTGGTCCGCCGTAGCCCATAGGCACACCAAAACGCTGGGTTGAACCAATAACGGCATCTGCGCCCAGTTCACCCGGCGCTTTAAGCAGTACTAAGCTCATGATGTCGGCGGCAACGGCTACGATACCTTTTTTCTCATGTACCTTGGCAATCAGATCGCTGATGTCTTTTACTTCACCGCTGGCACTCGGGTATTGCAATAAAGCACCAAATACGTCGTGATTTACTACGTCATCCGCAGGTGCAACCACCACGTCAAAACCGAACATATCGGCACGGGTTTTCACTACGTCTATGGTTTGCGGGTAAACATCGCTTGAAATAAAGAACAGGTTAGATTTTTTGTTTTTCGACACCCGCTTGGCCAGCGCCATGGCTTCGGCGGCGGCGGTGGCTTCATCCAGTAAGGAAGCACTTGCTAAATCCAATCCGGTCAGGTCCAGACACATTTGCTGATAGTTTAATAACGACTCCAATCGGCCCTGGGCAATTTCCGGCTGATAAGGGGTATAAGCGGTATACCAGCCCGGGTTTTCCAGCACGTTACGTAAAATCACGTTAGGGGTCAAAGTACCGTAATAACCTAAACCTATATAGCTGGTATTTACCTGGTTTAATGCTGCCACGGCTTTTAAGTCTGCCAGTGCCTGTACTTCGGTTTTGCTTTCTTCGATGGCAGGCAAGCCTGATAAACGTATGCTTTGGGGAACAATTTCATCAATCAGGGCATCAACCGACTCGGCGCCCATTTCATTAAGCATTACTTGGGTTTGCTCGCTATCGGGTCCGATATGGCGGCGAATAAAATCTTGTGTTTGTTCCAGCTGGGACAGGGATTGGGTAGTCATAAACAACAAATCCTATACTTCAAGCAGTAAAAAAATAAGCCCCGGACATCAAAGATCAGTGCGGGGCTTGAAATTAAGTTAACAACAAAGAATTAATCTTCGTCGATGGAGTTTGCGTAACCTTCGGCGTCAAGTAAGTCGTTCAGCTCTGACTCATCGTCAAGCTTAACCTTAAACATCCAGCCGTCACCAAAAGCGTCTGAGTTGACCAGCTCAGGTGAATCTTCTAAATCTTCATTCACTTCAACTACTTCACCAGAAATCGGCGCGTAAATGTCAGAAGCAGCTTTTACCGACTCAGCCACGGCAACATCGTCACCCGTGCTGATGCTTTCACCCACTTCAGGCAACTCAACAAAGACCATATCACCTAACAATTCTTGTGCGTGCTCGGTAATACCGATAGTTACCGTACCGTCACCTTCGTTACGTACCCATTCGTGCGATGTTGCATATTTTAGTTCTGAAGGAATGTTGCTCATCTTTTTGTTCCTAATTTATTATCTTTGCTAGTTAATTTTGTTTGAAACCGGACCCGATTATCCCTGCTGCAATGGCTTGATATTATGCCTATTACAAACAGCAGGGCTAATTATTAAACACTATCAATTTGGTTTAAATAGAGTTTAGAAAACTTTTTTGCCATTGCGAACAAAACTTGGCTTGATAACCTGTACCGTTACCAGTTTTTTACGCATTTCTACTTCGCAGGTTTCGCCGATAGAGCGCGGTACCCGGGCCATGGCAATACTGTGACCTAAGGTCGGCGAGAAAGTACCTGAGGTGATCACCCCTTCTTCACCGTTAACCATCACTTTTAAACCGCTGCGCAGTACGCCTTTTTCTTCAAGTACCAGGCCAACCAGTTTGTGTTGGTCACCGGCGGCTTTTTGCGCTTCAAGGGCTTTACGGCCGATAAAGTCACGATCGCTTGGCTCCCAGCTGATGGTCCAGGCCATGTTGGCTGCCAGCGGCGATACGCTTTCGTCCATGTCCAGGCCATAAAGATTCATGCCCGCTTCCAAACGCAGGGTATCACGTGCGCCTAAACCACAAGGCTGCACACCGGCGTCGGTTAATTGCTGCCATAAATCTTCTGCCATGGTTTCAGGAACAACAATTTCATAACCGCTTTCACCGGTATAACCTGTGGTGGCAACAAATAACTCACCCGCCTGCACGCCAAAAAACGGCTTCATACCGTCAACGGCAGCGGTTTGCTCGGCGTCAAGAATGGTGGCCACTTTAGCTTTTGCCTGAGGGCCTTGTACCGCAATCATGCCATACTCAGGACGCTCGGTGATGGTAACGTCAAAGTCAGCCGACTGTTCGCTCATCCAGGCCAGATCTTTTTCACGGGTGGCGGAGTTTACCACTAAGCGGTAAAAATCATCTGCCAGGAAATAAACAATTAAATCATCAATCACGCCACCTTCATGGTTTAACATGCCGGTGTATAACGCTTTACCGCTGACATTGAGTTTTTCAACATCATTGGCCAGTAAATAACGCAAAAACGCCTTCACGCCGCTGCCTTTGATATCCACGATAGTCATGTGGGAGACATCAAACATACCGGCATCCTGACGCACGGCATGGTGCTCTTCTATCTGCGAGCCATAGTTAATCGGCATGTCCCAGCCGTGAAAATCAACCATTTTCGCGCCGGCGGCTACGTGTTTTGCATGTAATACGGTTTTATTCGTCATTGCGTTTCACCTGGTGATGAGTTTTTGATCCTGATAAAAGCTAGGATTAAAACTGAAAAATTACAAAGTTGGCATGGATTATAGCGGTGAGTAACTGGTGATTCAACAGACAAAACCACAATTTTCAAATAAAAAACCGACTATTTGAATAATACCAAATTATATTTTCAAAGAGGTACATTTTAAAAATATAGTTCAATTTCAGCAGGCGTGAATTATCGATACCGGAGAATATTCTACAGGGAAATTTCCTGTCATAAATGACGGTTTTTGTGGGATCAGCATCAACAAAAAAACCTGTGTCTAAGCAGACACAGGTTTTCGTTTTTAAGGGAAGCTGCTGCCAGATCCTTTCAGAAAAAACAAACCGGTTTTTAAAGCAATAAAACCGGTCCTGACATCTACTTTACCCGGCTTATTTAGCCAGTTCGGGCAACTTACCTTTATAACCCAGCGCCTGGCGGATCAACTGCTTTTTCGCCGGGGAAAAGTTATCCAGCAAAGACATGCCGATACCGCGAATAAGCTTGCTCACTTCCTGTTGCGGGGTAAACAGCTGCTTGATCGCCTCCATCGCCGCGATCATTTCCGCCGCTTCGGATTTACGCCAGCGGGCAAACTGCTTTAACAGTATTTCATTACTGATGTTATCCAGACTTGGCTGCTCCGCTGCCAATTGCCCGGTGAGGGTTTGCGCTAATGCTGCGGCATCAAGCAATCCCAGGTTGACCCCCTGCCCGGCCAGCGGATGTATGGTGTGGGCGGCATCACCGATTAATACCACTTTATCTTTCACAAAATCCTGTGCCAGGCGCATCATCAGCGGATAACAGCCCAGTTCGCTTTCCAGGTTTACCCGGCCCAACTTGCCATCGGTGGCTGCGGTAATTTCTTTGCCAAAGGCTACTTTATCCAGGCCGCGCAGCCGTTGTGCTTCCTCGGGGGAAGTCGACCAGACAATGGAGCATAGATTTTGCTGATAAAGGGGCAGGAAAGCCAAAGGGCCGGTGGGCAGAAAAACCTGCCAGGCGGTATCCTGATGCCCCTGCTCACAGCTCACCGTTGCCACCAGGGCATGGTGGTCGTAATCACGAAAGGTGATCGGCATATTGATTTGCTTGCGCACCCAGGAATTAGCGCCATCGGCTCCCACCAGCAACCTGGCAGTGATCGGCATACTTGAACCGAAACTGGCAAAAACTTCACTTTCCCCGACCCCGATGCTGGCAATGGCTTCATCGGTAAAAAAGCTGATGCCTTCATCCATCTGGGCTTTATGCCACAGGGCATTGCGGATCACCTTGTTTTCGATGATCCAGCCCAGCTGATCCGGTTTGCTGCTGCCGCTGACATCATCAAGGTTAAAATCAAGCTTGCCATAACCGGCCTTATCCCAGATATGCATATGATGATAAGGCTGGGACCTTTGCCCGACAATATCATCCCAGACATTTAAGCGGGTAAAAATTTGCTGGCTGGCAGCGTTAATGGCGCTCACCCGGATTTCTGGCTGGTCGGTTAACTCTGTCAATGCCTGGGTATCGGCAAGGGCGACTGTTAAATCACTTTGCTTGCGAATAGCCAATGCCAGTGTCAGGCCGACCATGCCGCCCCCGACGATAAGTACATCAAATTTTTGCATGCTTATTGCTCTAAACTTTTTGTTGTAAGCCCTTTATTGTCAGCGCTTTATCAGCCAATAAAGGGTTTTATTAATAACCCATGGTCTTTTGCACAAAGGCATTTTTCAGCGGCGACAGATAATTTAATACCTTAAGGCCGATATTGCGCCCCGCCACTAACGGCGGCAAGCGGTTGGAGAAAAGCGTCACTAAAGAGTCGGTTAAGGTGATCACTTGCTGCTGATCCGCCGCCCTTTGCTCCTGGTAGTTGCTTAACAGGGCAAAATTACCTATATCCTGGTTTTGCTCCAGCGCCGCTTTTATCAGGGCCGCCAGTTGCTCAACATCCCTGACCCCCAGGTTAAAACCCTGTCCAGCTATCGGATGTATGGTATGTGAGGCATTACCCACCAGCGCCATGCGGTGATACACCTGCTGCTCTGCCTGGATAAGATTAAGGGGATAAACAAAGCGCTCACCTGTTTGGGTGATCTGTCCTAAATAGCTGCCAAAGGCATCTTCCAGTGCCCGCTTAAACGCTTGATCATCCAGGCCCTGTATTTCTTCCGCCTGCTGCGGGGTTAAGGTCCATACCAGCGAACAGCGGTCGCCGGATAAAGGCAACATGGCGATAGGCCCGGTTTCGGTAAAACGTTCGTAAGCGACACCCGAATGGGGAATAGCGGTGCTGACATTGGCAATTAACGCCGACTGCTGATAGCTTTGCTGGCGCACCTTGATATTGGCAAACTCCCGACAGGCCGACATGCCGCCGTCACACCCCAGCAGCAACTTGGTAGTTAAGCCCTGGCCCGAGCTCAGTGCCAGGCTGACCTTGTCCGTTTGCCAGTGGATTTTTGCTATGCTGTCGGGACGGTACCAGCAAATATTGCTGAAACTTTCCAGCGACTTAAGCAGGGCCTTGCCGATCAGCGCCATTTCCACCACATAACCTAAAGCCGGTACCTGGTGATCTTCGGCATACACCCGGGCCTTGCCGTAATGGCCGCGATCGGAAATATGAATGGTTTTAATTGCCTCGGCGTCTTGTTGCAGATACTGCCAGGCACCCAGCGCTTGTAAATAAGCACTGGTGCCGTGGGAAAGCGCCAGCACCCTGTCGTCAAAACTCAGCGATACCTCTTTCACCACGGGATTGGCTTCAACAATGGCAATTGATAAAGGCCGACCGTTTGCCTGCTTTAACGGGGCTAAACTCAGCGCCATTAGCGCGCCGGATAAGCCGCCGCCGGAAATCACCACATCGAAATGGCTTAATTCCCCGTCAAGTGGGACATTAGCGCCTAATACGTCTGTCATTAGCTGTCCTTGGCTGAATTAGTGGCTGTTTTGAGCCGTAACATCTGCTGCAGCCCCTGCATTTTCAGACATAAGGGCTTCGATCTCAGCTATGGCTTTCGGGGCATTGACGGTCAGGTTTTCATAGCCGGTTTCAGTCACCAGGATATTATCTTCGATACGCACACCGATACCGCGCCATTTCTCATCCACCGGCGTTGCAATGTCTTCATTAACATCATGCAAAGGAATATAAAGCCCAGGCTCTATGGTCATCACCATACCCGGTTCAAAAGCACGTAATTGCTGACGTTTTTTATCTACCTGATAATCGCCGACATCATGCACATCTAATCCCAGCCAGTGGCCGAGGCCATGGATAAAGTATTTTTTACATGCACGGGCAGCAATCAGTTCATCCAAGTCACCGGTTAAAATACCTAACTGGTGTAGTCCCCGGGTCAAAAATTCACAGGTGATTTCGTTAAGGTAAGCCAGGGTTTTCCCCGGGGCAATGGCTTCAATCGCCAGCTCCTGGGCATCAAGCACCAGCTGGTAAATGGCCTTTTGCTCCGGGGTAAATTTGCCGTTTACCGGGAAGGTACGGGTAATATCGGCAGCATAACCGGCCAGCTCACCGCCGGCATCGATCAATAACAGTTCATTATTTTTTAAGATATCGTTATTGTCGGTGTAATGCAGGATATTGGCATTATCGCCGCCGGCAACAATAGAGCCGTAGGCCGGATGACGGGCGCCGTGGCGGGCAAATTCATGCAACAGTTCGGCTTCAATCTGGTATTCAAATTTACCCGGACGGGTTTTCTCCATCGCCCTTTGATGCGCCTGACCGCTGATGCGGTTGACCTGACGCATGATATCAAGTTCGTCCGGCGATTTAATCAAACGCATTTCATCAATAATAGCGCTGCAATCAATCAACACACCCGGGGCCTTGCCCCCCTGCCTGACTTTAGCTTTTACCTGGCTGTTCCAGTTAAGCACCCGGCGGTCAAATTTTTCATCCGCCCCCTGACAAAACAGCAGTTGCGCTTTATCTTCAAGGTATTTAGGTACTAACTCATCAATTTCTTCACAGGCAAAACTGGCATCAAAACCGTATTCCCCTGACGCCTGCTCAGGACCAATGCGCCGGCCGTGCCAGATTTCCTGCATCGGGTTTTTCTCCCGGCAAAACAATACCGACTGACAGACAAGCTCGTCTGCTTCTTTTTGCTTGATAAGCAGCAACAAGGCGTCCGGTTCATTAAAGCCGGTCAGGTAGTAAAAGTTTTTATTCTGGCAAAACGGATATTCGGTATCGTTGCTGCGGGTCACTTCTTCGGCAGCAGCAAAAAGTGCGACACTGTTATCCGGCATCTGCTCAAAAAAACGCTCGCGCCGGCCGGTAAATTCACTAACCGCTAATAAGGTGTGTTTCATCATTAATGCAGGGTCTTAGGTTGCTGGGGATCTTCCGGCTCGCTCGGAGGCGTGCCTAATTCGCTAAAACATAATAATGCCGACATCCGGGCATATTCAGCTATTTCATAATAGGCCTGCTCGGTTTCTTCGTCTTCTTCAACATCGTCAGAGAGGTTGGCGATTTCAGCAAAGTCGGTCAGTACTTCTTTGACATCATCGGATAATACCGGGTTATTTTTTTGCTGCAGGCCAAAACCTAAGTTAAAGCCCTGCACCCAGACACCCAGGGCATGACCACGTTCGACTATGGTTTCGTCATCGTCGGGCAATAACAGCTGAAAACGGTACGACTCATCAAGCAAGTCTTGCCATACCTCACCAAACATTTGTTTTACAACATCTTTAAGGTCTTTCGGCAAACCTTCGCCATTATTGAACAAGTCATTGATCATCGCCATATAATCATGATCATCAAAAGAAAAACCTGCGCAAATCAAGCCCGTTAATACTCCGTGTAACTCCGCACCGTGGGCATTAACACCTGAAGCTGTAATGACTGCCTGCACCGAGGCAAAGTCTAATCTTGTTTCGTCAGCCATAAGTCTCTAATTTCACCTTAAATTAATTAGCCGCTATCCTAACACCAGCCTGGCTTTGATACCAGAAAAGGATATCAGAAAAGGCTGCCCTAAGCCCGCAGCTGACAGGATAGAGTTAAACTCGCCCCGGGCAGTGAATATCTTGGCGCTGCTCCTTGCATAGTCAAGGCTGCGCCGTTATAGTGCGGGCACGAGGTGACTTATTTTAAGAAATAATTGTTTACCAAGAATATTTTTAATAAAACAACCAATAGAATACAATAAGTTAAGTTGTACTAAGCTAAGGTTAATGCCCCTTGCTTTAGTTAAGAGATCACCAGGAATTTGTTGCCGCTATGAGCCCGCAGACCATTGAAATTAAAATTGCTGATAAAAGGTTAAAGGTTGCCTGCCCGCAGGGTCAGGAATCAGCGCTGATTTCTGCTGCCAGTGAATTAAATGCCCGCCTGGAAAAAACCAGAAGCAGCCCTGCGGTTGCCACCCTGGAGCAAGCCCTGCTATTGACGGCATTAAACCTGAGCAACGACCTGCTACAGTTGCAGCAACAAAAAGAGCAGGAGCAGCAACAAACCCAGGAACAAATCCAGTTATTGCAGGCGACCATAGAACAGGCGCTTATCGAGCAAAAAAACAACCCGGAAGAATAACGAGTCAAAACGGCGGGAAAAATCAAGTAAAAAAAAGCGTAATTCACGTCTTTTATCGCAATAAAATACTTACATTGCCCGATAATGTTTAGCTATAATGAATTCAGTCTTCTGGGATGTTTGTTTGTCAATTATGTCCCTGAGCCGATAAGTTTTACATAAGGAAGTTAAACGTTATCTATTGTGCAAGCCTGGCTCGTATCAGGAAGCCTACGGGTGATGTGCTATTTCCGCCTTGAGCACACGGTGTTCAAGGGCTGACATTGACGGCGGCATTCTGGAAGCACTAATTCTTTTTACGGAAATAAGTTTCAACACCATCTCCCCGGGATATTCATCCTGTTTAACATCTTAACTTACTTTATTTCTCTGTATTTCCTGACGGTCTACTTCCATGTAAACCTTAATCTCTTGGCCTTCACCCTAACACGGCTTGGTCAGTCTTTTTAGCTTCCCCGTCAAACTCCGGCCTGGGCAGTTTATCGAGCAGGCTGTACAAGTAAATCACCACTAAACACAGTAAAGCACCGCTAAAGAACAAAGCAGGTCCGCCAAAGTGGTCTAAAATCAAGCCGCCGCCAAACGGGGCAATGGCAAAACCCATGGAATAAAAGGATGCCGCACCGAAGTAGGCGCCGCGCAGATGAGCCGGTGCCAGGCGGTCGATATGCACATTCATGGTTGGGAATAATATCGCTTCCGCCAGCGACATCACCACCACGGCACCGATCCAACCCCAAAAGAAAGTGAGCGGATTAAGCGCCAGCCAAATCTGGGAGCAGATAAGGATCCCTAAGCCGATTTGAATACGTTTAACAATTGCCAGTGCCGCCATCATTTTCAGCAACACAAACTGGAAACAAATGATCACCAGTGAGTTGGTGACTATCATCGCCGAAATGAGCTGCAATAAGTCAGGCACCTCGGCCCGGGTCAGGTACTGGACCAGGGAGGTATCCATTTGTGAATAGATGAACATGCAAAGAATATTCGCCAGGATCAGGCATTGCAGTACCCTGTCCTGCTTGAGGATGCTTAAGGTTTGCCTTATCTGGCTATTTTCTTGCTCAGGGCTATCTACCTGTATAGGGCTGTCTACCTGCTCAAGGCTGCTTTCTTCCCCTTTTTTCTGAGCAGCGGCCACTTTCCCCTGCTGGGCAAAACCCCATTTGAGTATCACCAACAATAAGGCAAAACAACCGGCGGTAATATAAAAACTCGATTGCTGACCGGTAAAGCCAAACCAGACCCCCAGCATAGGTCCCAATGCTGCCCCCACATTAACAACAAAGTAGCGCGCCTGCATCGCCAATTCCCGGGTTTTAGCATCTTCAAGCAAATCGCCGATTAACGCCGAAGTCGGCGGCTCCCAGATAGCCTTGGCAATTGAACACAAGGTAATAATTAACACATATCCGGGCAAAGTTTCGGCACTAGCCAACAAAGAAAAAGAAACTACGTACAACAAGCCGCTGGCAAACATCAACTGGTGACGGCCAAAGTGATCTGACAAGGCGCCGCCGACAAAACCGATAAACACCGAAACCAGGGCGGCAGCCGATAAAATCAGCCCTACTTCGGTCGCTGAAATAGCAAATTTTTGATATAAAATGACCGCCAGGAACGGCCATACCATGTAATAACTGCCACGGGTAATAAAAGCGCCAAACAATAAAATCCAAATCAAGGGCGGGAATTGTTTGATCCTGGAGAGTGAGACATCACTGTGCATTGATAATTTCCCTTTTTATATACAACAAGGTTGCTAAGTAAAATAGCAAAGCAACCCCACTATGTAAACATTAAACTTTACATAATATTTTAAACCCCTTTTTTAAGCTCTTATATAAGTGAAACTTTACTTTCCCGGGAAAAGCCAATATAAATGCCCGGCGATAGGCCATAATAAGATCCCCGGCAGGTAATGACATCAAACACACTTAAACAACAGCTGACAGCTTTAGCCAACAACCAGACAGGTGAAAACCAACCACCGGCAACAATCGGCATTTTTGATTCCGGCGTCGGCGGCTTGTCCATTGCGAAGTGTATCCGACAACATTTACCTCAAGAACAACTGGTTTACGTGGCCGACAGCGCCTATGCTCCCTATGGCGACAAAGGGGTTGAGCTGATCACAGAAAGAGTCAATTTAATTGCCGGACAGTTAATTAAGTTAAATGCCAAAGCCCTGGTGATCGCCTGTAATACCGCGACCGTCAATGCCATAGACCAGCTTAGGGCACAAGTCGCCTTGCCGGTGATCGGGGTTGAACCGGCGATTAAACCCGCCGCAAAGCATAGTAAAAGCAAAAAGGTTGCCCTGCTGGTGACCAGCGCCACGGCAACAAACCAGCGCTTTTTATCCCTGGTAGAAAAATACAGTGTCGGGGTAGAAGTCTTTATCCAGCCCTGTCCCGGACTGGTGGAGTTAATTGAACAAGGAAAGTTAAACAGCCCTGAATGCACCGGCTTATTACAGCAGTATTTACACCCCCTGATGACACAAGGCATAGACACCTTAGTGCTCGGCTGCACCCACTACCCTTTTTTACTGGAAAAAATTCAATTGATCACAGGTCCGGGTATTAAGGTCATTGAAACCGCAACTCCCGTTACCCGGGAATTAAAACGCCAGCTGGACAGGCATCAGCTTTGCGCCCCGAAGTGCCAAAACGGCAATATCCGCTTTTTTACTTCATCCTTCCTTCAAGAGGCAAAGCAAACATCGGAGCAGGTAATTAACCGGGAGCAATACCAGCTTTTTTCACAATTATGGCAAGGGTCCGTATCACTGGAAGAGCTGGCATTATAAAATCCCTCGCATATAGCAGCAGTGAAAATTAATTTATTCACTTATAAGTCATCGCCTTAAATACTCATCCTCTGTGCTTTCCCCCTTCTTCAGCAAACAATTTCACCAGCAGCCTGGATTATAAATTCAAGCCATTTAGCCATCTAGGCGTAAATAATAATAGAAAAAGCTTTAACATAAAGGTAGAATTGTGAAAAATTTTAACGCTAGTTACACCTGTGAGTCTTGCCAGGTACTTGTTAATTGATATTGAGGGTTTATGTCTACACATCTTTTTACTTCGGAATCGGTTTCTGAAGGTCATCCGGATAAAATTGCCGACCAAATTTCCGATGCGGTGCTTGATGCCATCATCGCTGAAGATAAATATGCACGGGTTGCCTGTGAAACCATGGTAAAAACCGGTGTTGCTATCATCTCGGGTGAAATCTCAACTTCAGCCTGGGTTGATCTGGAAGAACTGACCCGTAATGTGATCAATGATATAGGTTATACCTCTTCTGAAGTCGGTTATGACGGCAGTACCTGCGGCATCATGAACCTTATTGGTAAACAGTCTGTAGATATTGCCCAGGGCGTTGACCGCTCTAAGCCGGAAGATCAGGGCGCCGGCGATCAGGGGTTAATGTTCGGTTATGCCAGCAACGAAACCGACGTATTGATGCCGGCACCGATTTGTTACTCACACCGTATTGTCGAGCGTCAGGCTGAAGCGAGAAAGTCCGGCCTGCTGCCGTGGTTACGCCCGGATGCCAAAAGCCAGGTCACTTTTGTTTATGAAAATGACAAGCCGGTTGCCATCGACACCGTAGTGTTATCCACCCAGCATAACCCGGAAGTCAAACAGTCTGACTTGCAGGAAGCGGTAATGGAGCTGATCATCAAGCACACCTTGCCGGAAGAATTGCTGACCAAAGCCACTAAGTTTCATATCAACCCCACCGGCAACTTTGTTATCGGCGGCCCGGTAGGCGATTGTGGTTTAACCGGCCGTAAAATCATCGTGGATACCTACGGCGGCATGGCACGCCACGGCGGCGGTGCTTTCTCCGGTAAAGATCCGTCAAAAGTTGACCGCAGCGCCGCCTATGCTGGCCGTTATGTGGCGAAAAACATCGTGGCTGCCGGTCTTGCCGACCGTTGTGAAATTCAAATTTCTTATGCTATCGGTGTTGCCGAGCCGACGTCTATTCACGTGGAAACTTTCGGCACCGGTAAAATTGCCAACGACAAGCTGGTTGCTTTGGTACGTGAACACTTTGACTTACGTCCGTATGCCATCACTAAGATGCTGGATTTATTACACCCTATGTATCGTCCGACAGCAGCCTACGGTCACTTCGGCCGCACCCCGTTTGAAATGACGGTCGGCGATGATACCTTCACCGCCTTTACCTGGGAAAAAACCGACAAAGCCGACGAATTACGCCAGGCTGCCGGTTTATAAATCAAGCTCACACCGAGTTTTAAAAAACCCTAAACCAACACAATTATTGTGTTGGTTTTTTTATACATGGAAGTATTTATCCTGCGCGTTCATGGATGAACAGGAGCAAGGTTTATATAAAGATACAAATGCATTTCAGCTTATGCCTCTCGAAAAGAGAAAAATTCCCTCCGCCATTGTAATTTAACTCCGGCGCCCTTATCTTGGTAGCAGAGACTTTTTTAAATTTCCGCCTAAATAAACAAGTTAATCAATTCACTAGCTAGTGAAAGAGAACCGGGTATAAAACGGCGGAAATAAATGACCTAAGGTAACCCTTAACCAGAGATGCGAAATCCGCGAATTTATCAAGACCAGCCGTTAAAAGTTGGCGAAAAAGTGCAATTAAATGCCGATGCATTCGGTCATACCATCAGGGTACTCAGATTAAATGAGGGTGATATGGTCACCTTATTTAATGGTCAAAGAGAAGACGGGGGTAACTACTGCCAGTACCAGGGAGAGCTGATCAACGTCGGTAAGAAACAAGCCGAGGTATTACTGACCGAGCGCCAGGTGGTGGAAAACGAATCACCGTTAAATATCCATTTAGGCCAGGGGATCTCCCGGGGCGATCGTATGGATTTTACCCTGCAAAAGTCGGTGGAACTCGGGGTAAATACCATCACTCCGTTATTTACCGAACGTTGCGGGGTAAAACTCAGCGGTGAACGCCTGGCAAAAAAACGCGACCAGTGGCAGAAAATCGTCATCAGTGCCTGCGAACAAAGCGGCCGCTGCGCCGTGCCTAAGGTGACCGACCCTGTTAGTTTATCCGACTGGTTTAGCCAGGAAACCTCGGCGTTAAAACTGAATTTACATCCCAGGGCGAAACACTCCATCATGACCTTACCGCAAGAAAATCAGAGGGTGAGGTTGTTGATCGGCCCGGAAGGCGGATTAAGTGACGAGGAAATAAGCCAGGCCAATAACGCCGGTTTTATTGATATTTTACTTGGCCCCAGGGTATTACGCACAGAAACGGCAGCCTTAACGGCAATTTCGGCATTGCAGTGCCGATTTGGTGATTTAGCTTAAAGAACATAGGAAAATTAAATGACAATCAAACTTGGTATCGTGATGGATCCCATCTCGCAGGTGAACGTAAAAAAAGATTCCTCGATGGCGATGATGCTCGAAGCACAAACCCGGGGTTATGAAATCTACTACATGGAGATGCAGGATTTATATCTGGACCAGGGAGAGTCACGGGCACAGACCCATCGCGTGCGGGTCTTTAATGACACCGAACATTGGTATGAGCTCAGCGACCCTAAAGATATTGCCATCAGCGAACTCGATGCGGTACTGATGCGTAAAGATCCGCCTTTTGATACCGAATATATTTACGCCACCTATATGCTGGAGCGGGCTGAGCTTGAAGGTACCCTGATAGTCAACAAACCGCAAAGCCTGCGCGACTGCAATGAAAAACTGTTCACCGCCTGGTTTAGTGAGCTTACCGCCAAAACCATGGTCACCCGGGATTGCGAGCGCATCCGCAAGTTTCACCAGCAGCATAAAGACGTCATTATCAAACCCCTGGACGGCATGGGCGGCTCTTCCATTTTCCATATCAAACCGAACGATGCCAATATCGGCGTCATTTTAGAAACGCTTACCGCACATGGCAGCCAATATGCTATGGTTCAAGAGTACATGCCGGAAATTAAAGACGGCGATAAACGTATTTTGATTGTTGACGGCGAGCCTATGCCCTACTGCCTGGCACGGATCCCGGCCCAGGGTGAAACCCGCGGTAACCTGGCCGCCGGCGGACGCGGCGAAGCAAGACCGTTAACCGCCAGCGATCGCTATATTGCCGAAACCATAGCGCCGGAACTGAAAAAACGCGGGTTAATTTTTGTCGGTTTGGATGTGATCGGCGACAAGGTGACGGAAATCAATGTCACCAGTCCAACCTGCATCAGGGAGATTGAAGCAGCGTACCCGATCAATATCAGCGGCAAATTAATGGACGCGATAGAGTCACGTCTGGGTCGATAAGCGAACCTTTTTCTCTATCAAAAAAGCTCGGGAAAGAGCTAAGGAAATGGCTAAAGTAAATGTTTAAGGTGATTATCGGAGGTAAAAAATGGAAAGCTTAGAGAACCAATTTCTTATTGCGATGCCTTCATTGGGAGACTCGTACTTTAGTAAAACCGTCACTTATATCTGCGAACATAATGACGAAGGCGCTATGGGACTGGTGATTAATATGCCGGTAAATATCACCTTAAACGAATTGCTGACCCAGATAGACGACGGCCTGGAAGAGAACCCGAAATTAGAGCAGCAGGTGCTTTCCGGCGGCCCGGTGTCGCAGCAAAGGGGCTTTGTCTTGCATAGCCCGCAAAGCGGCTGGAACAGCTCTTTATCGTTAAGTGACGATGTGATGATCACCACCTCAAAAGATATCCTGATGGCCCTGGGCACGGACAAGGCGCCGGAGCACTTTATGGTCACTTTAGGTTATTCCGGTTGGGGACCGGGGCAGCTGGAAGAAGAAATACAGCAAAACTCCTGGCTGGTGATCGATGCCGACAACGATATCCTCTTTAATACCCCGATAGAAGAGCGCTGGAAAAAGGCCACCGAAAAAATCGGCATCAATATCGCCAACCTGTCTTCCGATGTCGGCCATGCTTAATGTCGCAGGTAACAAATACAATAAACAGCACAATGAACAAGAGCAGGACATAGTTAATGAGCCGCAGCAGTAAAAATATCGGCGAACGCACGGTATTAGGTTTTGATTTTGGTAAAAAGTATATCGGTGTCGCCGTCGGCCAGGAGCTCACCGGCAGTGCCTCCCCGCTGGGGTCGGTCAAAGCCAACGACGGTATTCCCCACTGGGACAACCTGGAAAAGTACCTTAAAGAATGGCAACCGGATTACCTGGTGGTAGGTTTACCTTTGAATATGGACGGCAGCGAACAACAGCTGACCCTGGATGCGAAAAAATTCGGCAACCGCCTCGCCGGACGCTTTGGTAAAAAAGTAGAGTTTCAGGACGAAAGGCTGACCACAGCCGATGCCAAAGAAAGGTTATTTGCCCAGGGGGGCTATCGCAACCTGAAAAAAGACAACATTGATGCCCAGTCTGCCAAGCTGATCATCGAAAGCTATTTTGAACACCTCTACGGCTAATTCCTTACTTTGCTCCTGAGGTACAAGCGGGAGCAAGGAAAAAATAAAGCACTTACTTCACCTGCGTCTTTACCGGTGCTTTAATACTTACTGAATCATAAACACATAACGACACCCCGGGCCACACAAACCTTAATGAATATAATTTCAGTTACCTCCCCTCTTATCCTGGTGGCCCTGCTGGGCTTTATTTTATGCAAAAGCAATAAATTAAATAAAAGCCAGGTAGATGCCTTAAGTAAATTTACTTTCTTTTACTCCATTCCGGCCTTTTTATTTTACCAAATGGCCAATGCCGATTTTTCCAACATGGTAGATGCGAAATTCTTTGCCGGATTTTACCTGCCGCTGCTTTGCTGTTTTCTGTTGGCGGGACTGGCTAATTATTTTTTCCACAAAAAGTATCAAAAACATTATCCCGCCTCGGCGGTATTTGCCCTCGGGGCCAGTTATTCCAATACCGTGATTGTCGGTTTGCCGGTATTACTGGCAGTGATAGGCGAGCAAGTGGTGGCGCTGGTGTTTTTAATTATCACCTTCCACAGCACCTTATTGTTTGGCCTCACCAGCGCCATTGCCGCCCGTGGTGCGCCACAGGAGCAAACACCTTCTGATAGCGCCTTACCTAAAAGGCAGCGCTTTGACTGGCAGGGATTTTTTAAACAGACCTTTAACAACCCGCTGATCATCAGCATCTTATCCGGGCTGGTAGTTAACCTGCTGGCAATTCCTTTACCCGGGGTTATCGGCGATGCCCTGCAACTCTTGGGTAAACCGGCGATCACCCTGGCGCTGTTTATTCTCGGCGCTTCACTGGCCTATTACCAGGTACGTAATGAAATCAACTTTATCATGCTGGCAAGTATTTTTAAGCTGATGATTTTACCGGCTATGGTTTACGGCGCCGCCTTTTACCTGTTCCAGCTGGAGCCGATGATCATTACGGTATTGGTGATTTTAAGCGCCAGTCCTATCGGGGTAAACGCCTATTTGATTGCCAAGATGCAGGAGGTACACCAGGAAACCCTGGCCGGTGCCGTGGTGGTCAGCACTGTGATGTCGGTGTTTACCGTTCCCGCCTGGTTATGGTTTTTAGGATAAACCCTAAAAGGCGGGAACAGCTCAGCTGAAACGGTTAATTATCGGTATCCGGCTCCAGACCGTCTATGGTAACGCCGCTCAGGCCCCCCAGCCCGGTTTGGTCATTGCTGCGCAGTTTGATCATCAAGCGCAGATCATTAGGTGAATCGGCATGATGCAGGGCATCGGCATAATTGATTTGCCCTTGCTGGTACAGATTAAACAGTGCCTGATCAAAGGTTTGCATCCCCAGTTCGTTGGACTTTTCCATCACCTCTTTAATGCTGCCCACTTCGCCTTTTTTAATGAGTTCGGCAACAAAAGGAGAATTAAGCAAAATCTCAATGGCCGCTACCCGGCCATTGCCGTCTGAGGTGGGGATCAGTTGCTGGGCAATAATACCGCGCAGGTTCAGCGCCAGGTCAAACAGCAACTTGCCATGCTGCTCCGCCGGTACCAGGTGCATGATACGGTCGATAGCCTGGTTGGCATTGTTGGCGTGCAGAGTAGCAATACATAAATGCCCGGTTTCGGCGAAACTGAGCGCATATTCCATGACTTCCTGGCTGCGGATCTCACCGATTAAGATCACATCCGGCGCCTGACGCAGAGAACTTTTCAGCGCGGCATCGAACGACTCGGTATCCAGCCCCACTTCGCGCTGAGTCACCATGCACTTGCCGTGGTCATGCACGAATTCCACCGGATCTTCTATGGTCAGAATATGGCCGCGGGAGTTACGGTTGCGAAAACCTATCAGGGAAGCCATAGAGGTTGACTTACCCGTGCCGGTACCACCGACAAAGAGCACTAAACCACGTTTGGACATTACCACGTCTTTAAGCACCGACGGCAAGCCAAGGTCATCAACATCCGGGATATCGGTAACGATACGGCGGATCACCATACCCGCCATGTCCCGCTGCCAGAAAGCCGAGACCCTGAAACGGCCGATACCGTCAACAGAAATAGCAAAGTTGCATTCTTTGCTTTCATCAAACTCCTGCTTCTGCTTTGCTGTCATGGCATCATGCACTAAGCCCAAAGCTTCTTCCGGGCTTAGGATCTCATCATGTATCGGCTGGAGCTCGCCGTTAATTTTCGCGCTCACGGCAAGTTTGGCGGAAACAAACATATCCGAGGCGTCTTCCTGGATCATTTTTCTCAGTAAATCATGAAATGTCATAAGCCTTACCCTGTCTAAACCTGAAAGTTAATCTTGTTATGCATCAAAGGTTAAGTAGCTGCGGTTAATAACCGGCAAACTGGTTTTTATCCGCCGCTTTATCCCTGGCGTCCTGGCGTGAGATCAGGCCGCGGTTGACCAGGTTCAACAGGCATTGATCCATGGTTTGCATACCGTGGGACATACCGGTTTGAATGGCCGAATACATCTGGGCGATTTTATCTTCACGAATAAGGTTACGGATAGCCGGCACCCCGATCATGATTTCATGGGCCGCCACCCGGCCGCCGCCAACTTTTTTCACTAACGTTTGGGAAATAACCGCCCGCAACGACTCAGACAGCATAGAGCGCACCATGTCTTTTTCTTCTCCCGGGAAGACATCAATAATACGGTCAATGGTTTTCGGCGCCGAGGTGGTATGTAAGGTGCCAAATACCAGGTGACCGGTTTCTGCGGCGGTCATCGCCAAACGTATGGTTTCCAGATCCCGCATCTCCCCCACCAGGATCACATCCGGGTCTTCCCTGAGCGCCGAACGCAGCGCGGCACTAAAGCTCAGGGTATCTCTGTGCACTTCCCTTTGGTTGATCAAGCAGGATTTATTGTCATGCACAAATTCTATCGGGTCTTCTATGGTCAGGATATGATCGTGTTTATTCTGGTTGATATAATCCACCATGGCCGCCAAGGTGGTGGATTTACCCGAACCGGTAGGACCTGTCACCAAGACTAAACCGCGCGGGTTATCGGCGATATCGCGAAAGATATCCGGACAGCCCAGGTCTTCCAAAGTCAAAATTTTACTGGGGATAGTACGAAACACCGCCGCCGGACCGCGGTTCTGGTTAAAGGCATTCACCCTGAAACGCGCCAGGTTCGGCACTTCAAAAGAAAAATCCACTTCTAAATTTTCTTCATAGTCTTTGCGCTGGCGGTCGTTCATAATATCATAGACTAAAGCGTTAACGTCTTTTTCATCAAAAGCCGGGATATTAAGCTTGCGGACATCACCGTCAACCCTGATGGAAGGCGGCGTCCCCGTGGATAGATGTAAATCAGATGCATTATGTTGCACACTAAATGCTAATAATTCGGTAATGTCCATAACAACCTCTTTGGCAATGTTTTGTCGAATTGATTTTCGTACAAATAACTGGGAAATGAAATAAGTTAAATGATTAACATTAAAGATAATCTAGCCTTGATTGAACAGCAAATTTCACACAGCTGCCAGCAGGCAAACCGCCCCAAAGAAGCGGTAGCGCTGCTGGCGGTCAGTAAAACCAAACCCGGCACTTTAATCGAACAGGCTTACCAGTGCGGACAACGGGCGTTTGGCGAAAGTTATGTCCAGGAAGCGGTGGATAAAATCGCACAGTTACAACACTTACCCGACATTTGCTGGCATTTTATCGGTCCGATCCAGTCTAATAAGACCCGGGCAATTGCCGAAAACTTTTCCTGGGTCCACAGCATCGACCGGGTAAAAATCGCCCGGCGCCTCAATGAAGGCCGCTCCGGCCACGATACTCCGCTAAACGTCTGTTTACAAGTCAATATTAGCGGCGAAGCATCCAAGTCAGGTGTCACTGTCGCAGACTTGGATGAACTGGCCGGGGTCATCGCAAGTTGTCCCCATTTACGTTTACGGGGACTCATGGCGATACCGGAAAAAAATGCGCCGCTGTCCAGCTACAGCAAAATGCAGGACTTGTTTAGACAATTACAGCAACAATACCCCGAGCTCGATACCCTGTCGATGGGCATGTCCGGCGATTTACAACCGGCGATAACCAACGGCTCAACTATGGTCCGAATTGGTTCGGCTATTTTTGGTTCAAGAGAACAATAACTACTTAAGAGTACATTATGAATAAAATTGCATTCATCGGCGCCGGTAATATGAACCGTGCCATTATCGCCGGCCTGATCAACAACGGCTTCGCCCCTGAAAATATTATCGTCTCTAACCCCTCGCCGGAAAAACGCCTGGCTCTGGCTGAAGAATTCGGTATTCACCAGACACCGGACAACCTGGAAGCAGCCAAGTTTGCTCCAACCATAGTGCTCGGGGTTAAACCTCACCTGATCGCCGGTGTTTGCCAGCAAATCAGGCAAAACCTGGAGATCTCGGATAAATGTTTTATCTCTATCGCCGCCGGCTGCACCATGGCGCAAATTCAGGCGGCACTGGGGGGCGGCCAGTCAGTGATCCGTACCATGCCTAATACCCCGTCCCAGTTGGGCCTTGGCGTCACCGGCATTTTTCCTTCTCCCGAAGCCAGCCAGGCGCAGCGCGATATCGCCGACGAGATGATGAAAGCGGTCGGCATAGTAATGTGGCTGGAGCAGGAAAAACAGATTGATGATATTATCGCCGTCTCCGGCTCCGCCCCCGCCTACTTCTTCCTGTTTATGGAAATCATGGAACAGCACGCACAAACCCTGGGCTTTTCCGCCGAGGACAGCCGCAAGCTGGTACAACAAACGGCCCTGGGAGCGGCACAAATGGTATGCCAGAATGACGACTCCATCGGCCAGTTGCGTGAGAACGTGACCTCCAAAGGCGGCGCTACCCAGGCGGCCCTGAACCAGTTCTACCAGGGGGATTTATCACAATTAGTTACAAAAGCCATGGATGCGGCATTGCAACGTAGCCAGGAAATGGCGCAAAATAATGGCTAACTCATTTTAAACAGGTAAAATACTATTGATTTATATAATAAATAATAGATGTTTGCCGTGAAAGAAATGAGTCTTTTCATCCCAATAATTGGAGTTTTTAATGGAAGCAATTAATTATTTGCTGAGATTCGCCTTTGATGCCTTGCTGATGGTCTTAGTGCTGCGTTTATGGTTACAGCTGGTGAAGGCGGACTTTTATAATCCCTTCAGCCAGTTTATTGTTAAAGTCAGCAACCCTATGGTAGTGCCGCTGCGCCGTGTAATTCCGGGCCTTGGCGGAATAGATCTCGCCACCTTATTGCTGGCCTACCTTGTTGCCAGCTTAAAGTTTATTGTGATTCCGGTACTTAATGGCGGTCCGTTTGATATCCCAAGTTCCATGATTTTTGGCGCTTTATACCTGTTGAAACAAACCGGAATATTGCTGTTTATTATCATGCTGGTCATGGCCTTGATGAGCTGGGTGGTACAGGGATATAACCCAACCCAAGTAATTTTTCACCAGCTGACCGAACCCTTTTTACGCCCGATCCGCCGGATCATCCCGAATATCGGCGGCCTGGACTTATCGGTATTGGTGGCATTTTTATTATTAAATGTCATTAATATCGTCATCGGCGGTGCTATCCCGGTGTGGCGCATGCTTTAATCCCCGACAGGCAGCGGCTGAGATCTCAGCTGCTGCTAACCTATTTTGAGGCTATGGCTTATACTTAAGGCCACAGCCAGTAACTATATGGAACATAACGATGAATTTCTTCTCCCGCCCCCTGCTCTGCTTGCTGCTCGGCTTAGTTTTCGCCTCCTCGGCGAATGCAGAAAACATGAAAAAAATCGGCAACCTTGATGTCCATTATATGGCCATAGGGGCAACATTTTTAACCCCGGAAATCGCCAAGGCTTATGGTATAGAACGCAGCCGTTATAACGGCCTGGTGAATATTTCCGTGCTCGACAACAGCCAGAAGAATACCCCGGCAAAAACCGTAGTGATGATGGGTAAAGCCCGCAATGACTTAGGCCAGATAAAATCGCTGGAATTTCGAGAAGTTAAAGAAGGTATGGCGGTGTATTACCTGGCACAAATCAAATACTCCAACGAAGAAACCATACATTTTGATATCGACATCATAGACGGTACTGAAAAACATAAAATTAAGTTTTCACAAAAGTTTTATGTCGACTAACACTTCCGGTAAAAGGTTTGCGGCCGATTTAATCAACCGGCAAACCTTTTTCTACTCTTTTAACTCTTTTTCAGCACTTTATTGGCATAAAGACTTCTCACTCCGCCAAGCAGGCGACCCCCGGCAACATTAAGCACCAGCCCAGACATCACCAAAGCAATGCCCAGCCCTTGCTGCAGGCTGATCACCTCATCAAGAAAATACGCGGCAGCAGCTAATCCCACCACAGGTACGCCTAAGGTCAGCGGCGCGATTTGCGCAGCGGGATAACGCCCCAATAAATAACTCCACAAACTGTAACCGATAATAGTGGCGGCAAGTGCGAGATAAAGTAACGACGCAAATGTAGTTAACTGAATATTAAGCAGTGCCTCCTGTATCACTTCGCCCCCTTCAAAGTAATAACTGGCCAGCAAAAAAGGAATCGGCGGGATCCAGGCTGACCAGATCACCAGGCCAAGATTGGCCTGATAGCCACGTTTATTGATGGTTCGGTTGACAATATTGCCCAGCCCCCAGCACATGGCTGCTGCCAGGGTTAAGATAAAACCTAAAGTGGTCATGGCACTCGCCTGGTCACTTTCTCCTCCTGCCACCAGATACAAGCCTATGCCCGCTATCAGCATCGCCAGCAACTGTAGCCCCTTAATGCCTTCTTTTAACAATAAGGCGGCAAAGAGCAAGGTAAATAACGCCTGGGATTGCAACACCAGCGAGGCCAAGCCTGCCGGCATACCAAAGGCCATGGCTGAGAACAAAAAAGCAAACTGGCCAAAACCTAAGGTTAAGGCGTAAGCCAGTAACCATTTCCAGGGCATCTTGGGCGGCTTAATAAATAAACTGCCGATCAAGGCGACCAGCAGGAAACGGCAAGCGCCCATCAGCAAAGGCGGCATGCCTTCAAGCCCCCAGGCAATCACCACAAAGTTAATACCCCAGAGGAAAATGATCAAAAATCCTAAAATACTGTCTTTTAGCGTCATGTCAGATCACATTTGTTTGATTTATTATTATTTATCGATATTCCGGAATTAAGCGCATGCATCCGGAAAGTGAATTATTTATCTTTTCTGATGCTGTTTCTATCACACTTTACCCGACATTGCTGTATTATGCCGTCCATAAATCATGGTTGGGGTCTTGATACCTTATTAACCATAAATCCAGCGACGAGTACAAGGGTAAAGCATGTCGACTATCGTCTTAGCCACAGGCAATAAAGGTAAAGTAAAAGAGCTGAGTGAATTATTGGCCGCCGAGCAGATCACTATCGTGCCGCAAAGTGATTTCCAGGTGCCGGATGTTCCGGAAACCGGAACAACCTTTGTGGAAAATGCCATCATCAAGGCCCGCCACGCGGCAAAAATCACCGGCAAACCCGCCATCGCCGATGACTCGGGACTGGAAGTGGATGCCCTTAACGGCGCCCCCGGGGTTTATTCTGCCCGTTATGCCGGTGAAGACGCCAGCGACCATGATAATATCGTCAAATTACTGGAGCAGTTAAAAGGCGTACCGGCAGAAAAAAGAACCGCCCGCTTCCATTGCGTCCTGGTCTATATGCGCCATAGCGAAGATCCTACGCCGGTGATTTGCCTCGGTAGTTGGGAAGGCCAAATCACCCTGGAAAAACAGGGCGAGCAGGGCTTTGGTTATGACCCCGTATTCTGGGTGGAAGGACAGCAGCTCACCTCAGCACAACTGCCCAGGGAAGTGAAAAACCAATTAAGCCACCGCGGCCAGGCACTGGCCCAGCTTGTTAAACATTTCGGAAAATAATCGTGTTACAATTGCCGCCGCTTTCTTTATACATACATATCCCTTGGTGTGTACAAAAATGTCCCTATTGTGACTTTAACTCCCATGCCTTAAAACATGATATCCCCGAAGGCGATTATGTCCGGGAGCTGATCGCGGATCTCGATGCCGATATTCAGCGTTTTAACCTTAGCGATCGCCCCCTGCACAGCATTTTTATCGGCGGCGGCACCCCGAGTTTATTTTCTCCCGATGCGGTAGAGTCGCTGCTTAGCCAGGTATTGTCCCGGTTTGAGCATCAGGCAGACATTGAAATTACCCTGGAAGCCAATCCCGGCACGGTGGAGGCTGGCAAGTTCCGTGGTTTTTACCAGGCAGGGGTTTCCCGTTTATCCATAGGAGTGCAAAGTTTCGCCTCGGATAAACTGATCAAGTTAGGCCGTATTCATGACGGCAGCCAGGCTGCCAAAGCGGCAGAGCTTGCCACCCAATGCGGTGTCTCCAGCTTTAACCTCGACCTGATGCACGGCCTGCCGCAACAGAGCATAGAAAACGCCCTGGATGATTTAAAAACCGCTATCAGCTTAAATCCGACACATTTATCCTGGTACCAGCTCACCATAGAGCCCAATACCCCGTTTTATTCTCGCCCGCCGACGCTGCCGGAAGATGAAGTCTTGTGGACGATACAGGATCAAGGCATTGCCCTGTTAGAGGCTGCGGGTTACCGCCAATATGAGATCTCTGCCTATAGCCGGGAAGGCTACCAGTGCCAGCACAATTTAAATTACTGGAAATTTGGTGACTATCTCGGCATCGGCTGCGGTGCCCACGGCAAGCTCACCGATATTAACACCGGGGAAATTTACCGTACGGTAAAAGTGAAACATCCCAAAGGTTACCTGGAAAAAGACCGTCCGCACCTGGATCAGTTAAAAACCGTGGCGGAAGAAGAATTACCCTTTGAATATATGATGAACCGCCTGAGGTTATATTCCCCTTTCCACCTGGATGAATTTCAGGCCTACACAGGCTTAGCTTCGACTAAAATCGAAGAGACTTTAAAACAGGCACAACAAAAACAATTATTGTCCAACCAGGGGCAAGAATGGCAGGTGACCACAACCGGGCACCGCTACCTCAATGATCTGTTAAGCCTGTTTTTATAAGTACTTGTTTCAGTTTTATTTATCCATATTCTATACCCATATTCTTTACCCAGAAATAACGAAGTTTCACCATGACAGAAAACAGCACAGCACAAGATAAGCTTTTTATGCAGCGCGCCTATGAACTGGCACAACAGGCAGAAGCCATGGATGAAATTCCGGTAGGGGCCGTGATAGTCAGCGGCGGCAAAATTATCGCCGAAGGATTTAACCAGTCGATTTGCAACAACGATCCCTCGGCCCATGCGGAAATGGTCGCGATACGCCAGGCGGGGCAAGCCATCAATAATTACCGTATGCTCGACTGTACCTTATATGTCACATTGGAGCCCTGCGCTATGTGCGCCGGTTTATTGGTACACAGCCGGATCAAACGTCTGGTTTATGCCAGTGACGATAAAAAAACCGGTGCCGCCGGCAGTGTCTTTAACCTGGTCGAGTGTGATCAGCTTAATCACCAGCTGGAGGTCACTTCCGGGGTGATGCAGGCAGAGTGTAGCGAATTATTGTCGGCATTTTTTAAACGCCGCCGCGCAGAAAAGAAAGCAGAAAAAAAGAAAAAACAAATGACCTGACGGTTTTGATAATAAAACCAATAGAGTGAATAAGTTGGTGTTTAATAAAAGCTAGTTCAGTGCAAGCTCATTCAGTATAAGCTAATGCCTGCCGTACAAGTTAACTTTTTTCATGCAGCAAAATTTGCAAATAAAAAACCTGGCGCCGGTTGTTCGATTTGGCTTGCTGCCTGCGCAATTGTCTTCTTCTTTGTGTCGTAACTAAATGATGTCTCTTTGCTCTCATAGTAATCCCTTGCTCGAATTTATTAACACTTTATACCTTAGATATAGGATATTGAGGCGAATATGTTAACTTCAAGTTATGAAGAAAATATGACAACGAAAAAATTCATATCCGCCGTATTTAATCTGCTTTTCCCCATTAAACATCCTCTATTTTTCGCCTTTTAATCCAGATGCCGCATTAACTTCAAATTATCGCGGCCTTCTTTTAAACATAGCAGCTACTCACCACTGAGGCTAAGCTGCTCTGTCTCTTTAGGCTCATCTGTCTCATTAAGCTGCTCAACTTCATTGAGCATCTTCTCTTTTTTCGCCTTTTCATCCATCCAGGTCAGGGTATCGTAATAACGCCGGATATTTTCCACATAATTCACCGGCTCATCACCGCGGGCATAGCCGTATTTGGTGTGCTTATAGTATTTTTTCTGTTTCAGCAGCGGCAGGCGGGTTTTCACTTCCACCCAGCGATCCGGATCTCCCCCCTGGCGCTCGGTAATGATCCGGGCATCATTTAAATGGCCAAAACCAACATTATAAGAGGCCAGGGCAAACCAGATACGGTCCGGGGCAGGAATACGCGCCGGCATCAAATTAATCAGCTTTTTAAAGTATTTGGCGCCGCCGCGTATACTTTGCTCGGCATCAAGCCGGCTTTTAATGCCCATTTGCTTGGCGGTGGCCAGCGTGAGCATCATCATGCCCCTGACCCCGGTATAAGAGCGGGCATGCGGCTCCCAATGGGACTCCTGATAGCTGATGGCCGCCAGCAAGCGCCAGTCAAGCTCCTGGTTATGCTTAACAAATAGCTCCTGGTACTTAGGCAATTTCTTTTCTATCGCCTTGATAAACATCCGGGTATCGACGTAATTGAACTGCTCGACATGGCCGTAGTACTTATCATCCAGCGCCAGCAGGGTGCCGTCCTGGTGAACTTCACCGAAAAACTCAATTAGACTGGCTAAAATGGAATCGTCCTGCTGCTTACTCACCAGCCAGGCCAGCGGCTCCGGCTGTTTGATGGTAAAACCTATGCTGATTTCCGGATAATAGCGGCGGTTGATCGCCAGGGTATGACTGTCGGATACGGTATAATCAAGCTCCCCTGCCAGCACTTTTACCAGCAGCTCTTCACTGTCGAGCTCAGACGTTTCCTGCCAGCTCAGCTCGCTGTGTTCTTCTTTCAGTTTCATCAGGTTTTCCGCATGGCTTGAGCTTGAAGCCACCATAAAACTGCCGGTAAGATCTTTTAATGCTCTCGGGCGGACATTCCCTTGCTTAAACACCAGCTTCTGGCTCACTTCATCATAGCTGGGGGCAAAGTTATAGCGGGCCAAACGTTTCGGCGTTACCGCCAACCCGGCCGCTAGAAAGTCGACATCGCCGTTATCCAGTTTAGGAAAAAGCTCTTCCAGGTTATAGCTGGGCACCACTTTAAGCTCGACGCCAAGGTGATCGGCATATTTCTTTGCCAGTTCATATTCAAACCCTGCAGGACCATGGGCATCGAGGTAATAACTGTTGGGGCCGAACAGGGTGCCGACATTGACATAACCGCGCTCGATGATGCGCTCTAACCCGGCGGTTTCCTTCATCGGCTGGCAGCCGGAAACAAGGGTTAGCGCCAGCACAAATATGCCGAGGGTGAAACACTTGATGTGATTGAACTTTTCGTTTTTATTCTTCATATATTCTAATTGTGTCGCTTGTCTGGATTTTTAGCAAAGATATTTTTTCATCCCGATAAAATAATAACTGAATTTTGATCGCTTTAAACGCTTATCAAGGCGGAGCATTTCATCTATAATACGCGCGATTTTTATCCCTACTTTAACTAAACTGGTGAATAAGTTTATGGCGATGTTGATGAAAACCCTTCGCGGAGCTCCGGCACTATCTGATTTTAGAATAAAAAAAATATTATCTCAGTGCGCCGAACTCGGGCTGCCGATCACGAATATCTACGCTGAGTATATGCATTTTGCTAATATTTCAGCAGAGTTTTCAACTGAAGAATTCCATGTTTTACAAAAACTTCTTAAATATGGACCGAGTATCGAAGAACACGAACCCTCAGGAACTCTTCTCTTAGTCACTCCCCGCCCCGGCACTATCTCCCCCTGGTCTTCCAAATCTACCGACATCGCACACAATTGTGGCCTCCAACAAATTATCCGATTAGAACGCGGTTTAGCTTATTACATTACCGGCGACAGCTTAAACGACGAGCAACAGCAACAACTCAGCAACCTGCTCCATGACCGCATGATGGAAACCATTTTCACCGAGATGCAACAGGCAGAAATCTTATTTGCCAGCGCCGAACCCGGCACTTTAACCTCGGTTGATATTTTAGCCGGCGGCCGCGAGGCTCTGGCAAGTGCCAACATCAGTTTAGGACTGGCGCTGGCGGACGATGAAATCGACTACCTGGTAGAGAACTTCACCAAACTCGGCAGAAATCCCCACGATATCGAGCTTTATATGTTTGCCCAGGCAAACTCAGAGCATTGCCGCCATAAAATCTTTAATGCCGACTGGACCATAGACGGGGAAAAACAGCCTAAGTCTTTGTTCAAAATGATCAAAAACACCTATGAAGTCAACAGTGACTTTGTCCTCAGTGCTTATAAGGATAATGCCGCGGTGATGACAGGTAACCCGGGGGGACGTTTCTTCCCGGATCACGAGTCTAAGGTGTACGGTTATAACCACGAAGATATCCAGATCCTGATGAAGGTGGAAACCCATAACCACCCCACCGCTATTTCCCCCTACCCGGGAGCAGCCACCGGCAGCGGCGGTGAAATCCGCGATGAAGGGGCAACCGGTATCGGCTCTAAACCTAAAGCCGGTTTAGTCGGTTTTACCGTTTCCAACCTGCGTATCCCCAACTTTGAACAGCCGTGGGAAACAGATTTTGGCAAACCGGAACGTATCGTTTCCGCCCTCGATATCATGACCGAAGGACCGCTCGGTGGCGCCGCCTTTAACAATGAATTCGGCCGTCCCAATATCCTGGGGTATTTCCGTAC
This sequence comes from Thalassomonas sp. RHCl1, assembly GCF_947387555.1. Taxonomy (GTDB): domain Bacteria; phylum Pseudomonadota; class Gammaproteobacteria; order Enterobacterales; family Alteromonadaceae; genus Thalassomonas. The sequence goes on along the minus strand of NZ_CANDNZ010000009.1, from coordinate 33,100 downwards.
CTATGAAGAGCAGGTCAATTCTTTTAACGGCAGTGAAGTACGCGGTTACCACAAACCTATTATGCTTGCCGGCGGTTTAGGTAATATCCGCGATCAGCATGTGCAAAAAGGTGAGATATGTGTCGGCGCCAACCTGATAGCTTTAGGCGGACCGGCCATGAATATCGGCCTCGGCGGCGGCGCAGCCTCTTCCATGGCTTCCGGCCAGTCGGCAGAAGATCTTGACTTTGCCTCGGTACAGCGTGAAAACCCGGAAATGGAACGCCGCTGTCAGGAAGTGATCGACCGCTGCTGGCAGCTAGGTGACGATAACCCTATTCTGTTTATCCATGATGTCGGCGCCGGTGGTTTATCCAACGCTTTCCCTGAGCTGGTTTCAGACGGCGGCCGCGGCGGTAATTTTGAACTGCGCAAGGTGCCCAACGACGAACGCAGCATGTCGCCGCTGGAAATCTGGTGTAACGAATCCCAGGAGCGTTATGTATTGGCGGTTTCCGACGAACAGCTGCCGGTCTTTACCGCCATCTGTGAACGTGAACGTGCGCCGTTTGCCGTGGTCGGTAAGGCCATCGAAGAAGAGCATCTGACACTAACGGATGAGCATTTTGCCGATGACCCGAAAAATGCCACGCCTATCGATTTATCGTTAGATTTATTATTGGGTAAGCCGCCGAAAATGCACCGGGATGTTCAGAGTAAAACAGACACCGGCGCACCTTTGGCCCTGGATAATGTCACCCTTGAAGATGCCGCACAGCGCTTACTGAGCCTGCCGACTATCGCCGAGAAAACCTTCCTGATCACTATCGGTGACCGTTCGGTAACGGGTATGGTCAACCGGGATCAAATGGTCGGCCCCTGGCAGGTACCGGTTGCCGATTGCGGCGTGACCGCCTCTGCCCTGGACAGCTACCACGGTGAAGCCATGTCTATGGGGGAACGTACCCCGGTAGCATTATTAAACTACGGCGCCTCAGCCCGGTTGGCGGTGGCAGAAGCCTTAACCAACATTGCCGGCGCCGATATCGGCGATTTAAACCGCATTAAGCTATCCGCCAACTGGATGGCCGCCGCCGGTCATCCGGGGGAAGATGCCGGTTTATACGAAGCGGTTAAAGCCATAGGCGAAGAACTTTGTCCGGCCCTGGGCTTAACCATTCCCGTGGGTAAAGACTCCATGTCCATGAAAACCCAGTGGCAGCAAGACGGCGAAGACAAGTCGGTCACCTCGCCGCTCTCTTTAGTGATCACCGCTTTTGGTGCGGTCAAAGATATCCGCAAAACCGTAACGCCTCAGCTGCGCACCGATTTGGGCGACAGCCGCATTGTTGCCATCGACCTGTCCGGCGGTAAAAACCGTTTAGGCGGCTCATGTCTGGCGCAGGTTTATAAGCAACTGGGTCAGCAAACGCCGGATGTCGATAATCCTGAAACATTAAAAGGTTTCTTTAATGCCATGCAGGAGTTGGTCAGCGACAACAAGTTACTGGCCTACCATGACAGATCCGACGGCGGGTTATTTACCGCTATTGCTGAAATGGCCTTTGCCGGTTTTACCGGGGTTGACATCGATATCAGCAAATTAGCCGGTGACGACTTGGCGGTATTATTCAACGAAGAACTCGGCGCGGTGATTCAAATTCGCGAAACCGATGTGGATGCCATACATGCCGTCTTTGAAAAACACGGTATCCTGGCCTTATGCACAGATGTCGGCCGTCTCAATAACGATGACATGATCCGCTTTAGCCGCGACGGCGAAGAAGTGCTGGCCAACAGCCGTACTTATTACCGTACCACCTGGGCAAAAACCACTTATCATATGCAGTCAATGCGTGATAACCCGGAATGTGCCCAACAAGAGTATGACGTTAAATACGATACCGAAGATCCGGGCTTAAATGTCGACTTAAGCTACGACCTTAACGAAGATATCGTCGCTGACCTTATCGTTAAAGACGCAGTAAACGGCACCAACCCGAAAGTGGCGATTTTACGTGAACAGGGCGTTAACTCCCATGTGGAAATGGCCGCCGCCTTTGACCGCGCCGGTTTTATCGCTGTCGATGTCCATATGTCGGATGTGCTCGCCGGCCGGGTTGACCTCAACGAATTTAAAGGCCTGGTTGCCTGTGGCGGTTTCTCCTACGGTGATGTCTTAGGTGCGGGTGAAGGCTGGGCCAAGTCCATCCTGTTTAATGCCGGTGCCCGGGAAATGTTCCGCGAATTCTTCCACCGCGAAGATACTTTCTCTTTAGGGGTCTGTAACGGTTGTCAAATGCTGTCTAACCTCAAAGAAATCATCCCGGGAAGTGAAAGCTGGCCGCGCTTTGTCCAGAACAAATCCGAGCGTTTTGAAGCCCGCTTCTCACTGGTGGAAATTCAGGAAAGCCCGTCCATCTTCTTTGACGGTATGGCCGGCTCTCATATGCCGATTGCCGTCTCCCACGGCGAAGGCCGTACCGAATTCAGCTCAGATGAAGCCGTTAATGCCGCCAATGAGTCGGGCAGCGTAGCCATGCGTTATATCAATAACTATGGTGACGTTACCGAAACCTATCCGGCGAACCCGAACGGTTCGGTTGACGGTATCACCTCGTTAACCACCACAGATGGCCGGGTAACCATTATGATGCCGCATCCTGAGCGGGTATTCCGTACCGTGGCCAACTCCTGGCATCCGGATGAATGGCAGGAAGACTCTCCCTGGATGAGAATGTTCCGTAACGCCCGTAAGTTTGTCGGTTAATCGCAACTTACCACATAAAAAAAGCGCCGCAAGGCGCTTTTTTTTATGTTCAGGACGAACGGTATAATGCGCCTTCATGGACGAAGAGGTGCATATGTTCAGGACGAACGGTATAATGCGCCTTCATAAAGGAAGATAATACTGGTGTTTATGAATAAAAACAGGCCGGAATTTTATCAGTCATGTACAGGGAGATTGAAATCTTCTGTCCGGATAACAAAAGCCAGTAATTGCGGAAAAAAGACCTCAAAGGCCTGCTGGTAAGCCTGATAATTCTCCTGCACTTCCTCAATAGCGCCAATCAGGTGGTTGTCAAAGCGGATCCGCCGGCTGACACCGTCTAAAGCCAGCCCCACCGAAGAGAGCTCCTGATATCCCGAGAGCCAGTCATGCGCTATCATACGTGAAACCATACGCTGCATTTTTTCCGGCATCAGCTCAATATGTTCAGCCAGCTGCCGGTAGCAAGCACTACTGAAATGATGCAAGGGCTCAGAGGAATATGAGGTGAATGCTTTTGCCAGGAAGTGATCAAACACAATATCGGAAATGATCCCGGAAAAACGTTTTCTTTTCGTGCTCAGCAAGCTTTTTAACCGAACCACCTCTTGATGCTGGTCGGTATATTTGTCGATAAGCCTGTGCTGATATATGCCGTTGACCACCTCAGCTGGATACTCGCTAAATTGCTGCCCTTTAACGAAATCCCCCATCAGGTTTCCCACCAGGGTTAACGCTTGCTTTTCCGGCGATAAGCTACTTGATGCCGCTTGGGCTAAAAACAGGTGGGCGAGATAATTCATGGGAAAATTCGGCAATTGCGCTTAGGGGCTAAAAGCTATTGCTCGACATCCAGTTCAATATCGGTACAGCCCTTTTTGCAGCTTACCGTGAGTTTTTCACCGGCTTTCGCCTGGGCTAAAGCGATTGTTTGCCCGCAAACAGGGCAAGCGCTTTTCTTGCCGGCCATCACTTTTTTGATCAGGGATTTTTGCCGGTGAAAAGAGTCACTGCTGTTTTTTTGCAGTTGGGAAAATAACTTGCTATCGAGCGCCATGATTATTCGCCCTTTTTAACACAGTACCAGCCGTCATATTTTCCTTGAAAAGGTTGGGCGCTATTTTCCAGCAACTCCTGGTAGGCGGCGATATTTTCATAGCTGGCTTCCACTTCAGGATATGCCGTGATCTCCCAGGGATAATCCTTATCATCCGGATAAGGGCAAAAAGAAAGTTTCTGGTTGTTTTCCAGCAATAGCTGGCCATATTTTAACGCCTGCTGCTCGCTGGCAAATAACACCGAAAACTGTATTTCTCTCGGGATTGAAAGGTCATCACCTTGCTGTGACATCTGCCACAGGGCATCGCCGATATTATCTTGGGGGAAAAGCTTTAGATCACGTTCCATTTATTACTCTTTGTTTACTGCTTAACGGATAAAGCTATAGTAGCGCCGATACCCGCTAAAACCCAGCCTAAACTGGCTTAATTAAACAAATTTCTTTAAAAAGTCCGGCCGCGGATTTTTTATGCCGCTGCGGCCCCTGCTTAGTGTTATCATAGCCAGCGGTTATAAACACCTTAGTATTTCTTCACAGTAAGAGCTTAAGAGCAAAAGCAGCAGGATTTGAGAAAATTGGACATTATAGAGCAGCATATTGATGTAGAAAGTGAAAATGATTCGGTGATCTCCCTGCTGAGCAGCCATTGCCAAATGTCTGTTGCCGAATTAAAACAGGCCATCAATAAAGGCGCACTGTGGCTAACCCGGGGCAAACATACCCAAAGATTACGCCGGGTAAAAAAGCCGCTTAAAGCACAGGATGTTTTACATTTTTATTATAACCGTCAGGTATTGGCGCAAGAAGTGCCCCCGGCTCAGCTGATCAGCGACTTTAAAGATTACAGCGTCTGGTATAAGCCCTACGGCATGTTGTCTCAGGGCTCTAAATGGAGCGATCACTGCACCATAAGCCGCTGGGCGCAAACCCACCTAAAGCCGGAGCGCCCGGTATTTATTGTCCACCGCCTGGACAAAGCCGCCACCGGGTTAATCTTGCTTGCCCACAGTAAAACCGCAGCGCGGGCCTTATCTGCCATGTTTGAGCAACACGCCCTGGAAAAACATTACCAAATCATAGTGCATGGCGACCACAGTAAACATGAACAACCGCAAGTGATCACTGAGCCGATAGAAGGTAAAAGTGCCAGAAGCACCTTTAGTTGCCTCAATTATGATAAGCAGCATGATTTATCCCTGGTCGACGTCAAAATAGACAGCGGCCGTAAACACCAGATCCGCCGTCATGCCGCCTCGATAAATTTGCCCGTGGTGGCAGACAGATTACACGGCGACGTAAAGCGACACTACCCCGACAGCCTGAATCTACAGCTTTGTGCAGTTTCATTAAGCTTCAACTGCCCTTTAAGCGGCGAGAAACAAAACATTGAACTGCCGAAGGAATATCGGCCGCAACTTGCCGCTGCTGCAAAACAGCTGGCAGAATAAAGCAACCGGCATGCTTCTTCTGCCAGAGGCAAGGCTAAGCCCGGTAAATAAAATCACTGTCCGCTAAAAGCTGCGCCTGCTCGCCAACATATTCGCCACTTGCAAACGCCGAGAGCAGGGCCAGCCCCTGCTCTCTTTGTGCCTGGGATAAAGCCTGATAAGGCAGACGAAAAACCGGCAAGACTGCGCCTGTCATCATTAACGCGGTATTGATGGCAATCGGATTAGGCTCACAAAACAACCAGTGCATTATCTGCTGCAACCGCTGATTAAGCTCAGCATCATTATCATCCATTAACCGGCGCATCAGCCCCGGGAACAGGTTGGAAGTGACCGAAATCACCCCGTGAGAGTTGCACTGATGACGCCCGGCAAAACTTTCATCGTCATTGCCTGACCAACAGGCAATGCCCTGCTGCTCATAGTAACGGATACGGTCATTGCCGGCACATTCCTTCACCCCGATAAAATGCTTATGTTTCGACAGCGGCTCAATGATCTCAGGTGTCAGATCCTGTCCGGTACGTCCGGGCACGTTATAAATAAAGGCAGGTCCTATATCTAAAACCCGGGAAAAATGCGCCAGTACGCCGCCGGTGGAGGTCCTGCCGTAATAGGGGTTAATTTGCAATGCCGCATCCATACCGGTGGCAAAGCCGTTTTCAGTCGCCTTGATCGCCTCCCGGGTGTTATTACTGCCGGTATTGCCTATGATCAATAACCGCCCGCCAAACTTGTTGGCACTGTGGGCAATCAGCATTAAATGCTCTTCCCAACTCAATAAATGCCCTTCACCTGTAGTGCCGCCAACAATAATACCGTCGACACCGGCCTGTATTTGCTGCTCTACCAGGAGATCATAAGTATGAAGATCGATATCGCCGCTGTGGGTAAACGGGGTTTTTATCGCGGTAATTAAACTGGCATCTTGTAAAGGCTTCATCCGTATTCTCGACTTTCTGGTTAATATGGGTTAATGGTTCAGGTTTTGCTCAGGAAAAACATCAGCAATCAGCCAGGCTAACAATGGCCGACCGTATCTGCGACCCGGCGCAGCTTATACACTTCATTGGTTTCGATATGCTGGTACTCAAAAATTTTATTATCCAGCTGCAGCACCCGGTAGGCGTGGTAGTTGCCGCTGTCAGCCAAATCTGCGGCATAAAGCTCCTTGGCGATTAATTCGCTCTTGGTGATGGTAAAGTGAATATCTCCCACCAATCCCCAGTCGCCCAGCTCCACCACTTTATCACAGACCTCCCCCTTGTCATCAAAAGTTAAAAAAGTGATTTCAAAACTGCCGTCGGCGGCCAGTTCGGCATATTCACTGGTCTGGATCCCTTTTTCATCGGTATCGGTATTGTACCAGCGGCCGAAAAGTTGCTCTCGGTGATATTTCATTTTCCCTCCGTTTGGTTACCACTGTAGGCGCTTAATTTTATCGCTTCAATAATGTGATACTTTTGCTTTAATGTCTTTACCAGGGAAGCATGGCTCTTTAAAAAAGCATTAAACTGAGCAATCACCTCTGGATATTTTATCGTAGAAAAGTGATAGGCATAGCTCTCATGCCGGATAGATTTATTCAATACCAGCTCACCGCTTCGTTTTAAGCTTCCCAGGTTATAACGTACCACATTGCCGTCAATATTCGTGGCATCAAGGTTACCATGCAAGACATGTTTAACAAGACTCAACGGCGAAGACTCTTCCTGTAAAATCACCTGCTTGGCTTTAATTTTATCCAACCACAAAGTAGGATGAAAACCTAAAATCGTGCCCAGAGACTTCACCTCATCCCGCTGCACCGGCAACCTGGACTTTAGCATGTAAACCCCGGACATTAACCTAAGCACTGGGTCACTAAAAGTAATATCCAGGTGTTTTTCCGCCGCCCTTTGCCAACGCACATTATCCGGAAATTTAAAATCTATGCCTTCATCGATATACCACTGGTTAAAACGCTTGATCGGCAAGGCAACAAAACGGTAGGCGTACTGGTGTTTTTCAAAAAAAGTACTGAGCAACTCTTTAGTAAAGCTGGGTCCATGGCCTTTGCTAGAAGAGAAATCATAGATGGGATAATAACTGACATCCTCAACGCCGATAATAAAGGTCTTTGCCTCAGCCCGGGAAAGACAAATAATAATGGAAGCGAGCAAGCAAGCCAGTTGCCTCCGGTTAATTTTCATTGATTATCCTTAGTTGCCAATGGCTGGGGCAAGATACGCCATGCCTCCTGTAATATATACCCAGGTAAAAGCCCGATCAACTTCCCCCGTCAACTAGCTTAGTTGTTAAAAAACAGGAAAAAACTAATGTCACAGGCTGGGAGCCCGGGAACGGTAACAGCCGGCTCATAAACCAAAAATCCATATCAATCCGGATGGTTTTGTCCCGGCCTATCACCTGTTCCCCAGAAATACGGCCTGGCCACACTGACTATCGCTTTTAATATCACAAATACCAGATCTCCCTAAGCCAGCTACAGGGGCCAGCCCGGGGAAATAAACAGGACAGGTTTTATTTTAATTTAGGCTGTAACCACTTTGAAATATCGGTAATTTGCTCAGCGCAAACACTGTGGGGCATACGATAGGTTTTGTATTGATGGCTATAGTCATGCTTTTGCAAAAAGGAGATCGCCGCCTGCCCGAGTTGCTCGGGTACAACCGGATCTTCGGTACCGTGCATAACCATTACCGGGGTATTTTTGTTTTGCGGGTGTAACTCCAGGGTATCGGCGGTTGCCAGATAGGTTGACATAGTCAACAGGCCGCCAAGCGGCTTGTCATAGGACAGCGCTGCCTGATAGGCAACTGCGCCCCCCTGGGAAAAGCCGGCCAGGAAAATTTGCTCGCTGGGGATACCCCGTGCCAGCTCCTGCTCCACCAGGGCAATCACTGCATCGGCAGAAGCCTGCAATTGCTCACTGTCCACTTTGCGGTTGATATTCATATCCAAAATATCGTACCAGGCAGGCATCACCATGCCGCCATTGATGGTGACGGGAATTTTCGGCGCATGGGGGAAAATAAAGCGTACCGCATGTTCTTTGGCAAGTTTCAACTCAGGCACGATAGGTTCAAAATCATGGCCGTCGGCGCCTAAACCGTGCAGCCAGATCACACTTGCCCCCGGCTTTTCCCCGGTAGCCACTTCTATATAAGGTAATAATGACATAAAACATCCCTAATCAGACAAGATTACAAGCTTGCCTGTTTGCTCGTTATAATAATAAATGCCGCTATTATATCCATATCCCAAACAAGCGCCATACATCTTGCTTTAAGATAACGCGGTGCAACCGTCTCCAGGGACGCGATAAAACCATAAAAAAGGGAGTGCCAACCGACACTCCCCTGTTATTGATATGCACAGAGAATTATTTTTTCATCACCTTGATGCTGCCGTTGACACTATCAAGGGAAATACGCGCATCGCCTGTGCCGATATCGCCGCGCATATTACGCCCGGCAAACAAGTTTTTATCCACCTTCAAACCAAAATCATTTTTAATGCTGCCATGCATGGTTTCGGCCTCGACCGCGGCACTGATATTTTCCGGCAAGCGCAGCTTGATACTGCCGTTAACCGTTTCTATTTTTATCTGCTCCAGATCTTTCGCCACTTGCTGGTAATTCACCTTGATACTGCCATTAACCGAGCTGATATCAACATCAGCGCTTAAACCCGAAGCTTTTATCGAACCATTGACCAGTTCGGCATTCACTTCTCCCAGAACATTTTCTATCGTCAAAGAACCGTTGACCAACTCAATTTTCGCCAAATCTACGTCCTCAGGCACCATGATGCGGTAATCCACCGAGCCGGAATTGTGATTGTTGCCCCAGCTTGATGTTTTTTCGTAGCGGGTTTCAACACTTACCCCGCGGTCATTTTGACTCATATCGATGGAGATACGATCTCTGTCGTCCTGATCATCAGCTTCTATGATGGCAGTCACCTGGATCACCTTTTCCTGCCAGCTTTGAATATCTACGCTGCCGTTGACATTTTCCAGACGAAAACTGCTGTTATCGCTGACAGTAAAAGACTTATTGATCTCATCGACAACATCGGCGTTCACCTGCCATGTCATCAGAGCGGCAAAGCTGGCAACAAAAAGTGGTTTGCTGATAAGGTTATTCATAGTATTTCCCTGGCTTTTATAAAATATTTATCCAGTTAGATGTAAGGGGGATTAAAAAAGGTTTAAATCAGTTTAAAATAATTTTTCGACCGATAAAATGCCAGACAAAGCACCATCGCCTTTTCTCTTGATTAAAACAATGGACAGACAATGAAACAAATTAAAGTTCAACTGTTGCTCACCGGTAACGAATTATTAAACGGGGATGTTGTCGATACCAACTCCGCCATGATCGCCCGGGAATTGGCGGAAACAGGCATAGAGATCAAACGTAAAGTCACCGTCAGTGATGACTTATCCCTGCTCACAGCAGAAATCAATCAAATGAGCACAACAGCGGATGTGTTGATCATTAATGGCGGTTTAGGACCAACCACAGACGATTTTACCGCACAGGCACTGGCACAGGCGATGAATGTGCCGTTAGCGCAACATCAGCAGGCCTATCAGCATCTGGTATCCTGGTGCCAGCAAAGAGATACCCTACTGAACCCGGCCAATTTAAAGCAGGCATTATTACCCGAAGGCTGTGACATTATTGCCAACCGCATCGGCAGCGCCGTCGGTTTTAAAATCAGCCACAACGGCTGTGAAATCTATTGCACCCCGGGAGTACCTGCTGAGCTGAAAGTTATGTTAGAGGAACAAGTTCTCCCGGATTTTGCTGAAAAGACAACCGGCCAAAATAAAACACAGATCACTAAATTTCAGATCTTTGGCCTCGGCGAGTCTAAACTGCAGCAACTTATCCACGACGAACTTGCCGCCTGGCCCGACAATGTTGAACTGGGCTTTAGGGCCGGCGATCCCTTACTGGAGCTGAAGTTAACCACCCGTTCATCCACCGCCGATGCTGAAAAAGCACAATGCATAGCAAAGCTTAAGGCCTTATTAGGGCATCATATTGTCGCAGAAATTGATGGTCCGCCAAAAAGTTTGGCACAGCACGTCCTTGATAGCTTAATCGAAAAAGGACAAACCCTTACCACGGCAGAGTCTTGTACCGGTGGCCTGATCGCCAGCTTACTCACACAAATCCCCGGCTCTTCCCAAGCCTTTGAAGCCGGCTTTGTGACTTACTCCAACGACATGAAAAGCCAAATGCTGGGAGTAGATCCCCAAATTTTGGCAAACCACGGCGCCGTTAGCCGGGAAACTATACTGGCCATGGCCGAAGGTGCGCTGGAGCAGTCGGCGGCAGACTATGTGATCGCGGTTTCCGGGGTTGCAGGTCCGGGAGGCGGCAGCAAAGAAAAGCCGGTCGGCACAGTCTGGATCGCCTGGGGAAGCAAAACCGAGCTTAACTGCCATTGCTTTTTAATCCCCGGCACCCGGCTTGCTTTTCAGCGTTATGTTGCAGCCATTGGCCTGGATTTGATCAGACGATCGCTCAATGATTGCGATGATCCAGCTAATTACTTGATTGAAAGGAGTTTTAAATAAAAAAACTAAAAAAGTTCAGCTAATATTATAAATCAAAGAATCTGATGTGAAGCTGTTATATCATCCCGGGTATAATGCTTCACAAATCAAATTATTATATCTGTATAAGATGATTGAACAGATCCAGAATTAAGATTAATATTTACACATTAATTACAGAGTAAAAGCTTTATCTGATAGCAAACTGGCGAGCTTGCTTTACTTGGGCCCGGTATTAGGGTAATAATTCGAGGGATAAGAGTTCGAAAGGTTAAAGCATAAGAAGTAGTTCGCTGGCACGTATTATTATGCAGTTAAGCGTCAGCCAGGCAAACAGTATAACTAGGGGAATATTTTGATTGATAAAAATTTCATCACCAGTGGTCGCAACACCTTAATTCATAAAATTAGAAAGTTTGACTTATTAATAGTCAATGGTGACCATGAGGTTGTGATTGTCAGCCACAGAGGCATAGGCATCTACAAAGGCCCGGTACCGGGTAAACGCTCTGAAGCGAAAAAAGCCTACCAGGAAGTGATTGACCTGGCTTCTATCGAAGTCTTTGGGGAAGAAAAAACCTTGGTGTTCGTTCAGGCGTTGGACAATAAAGAATATAAAATCGATTATTCTAAAGCCGGTACTAAGAACTTCATCCGTATTCATCAGGACAACTATATTTAACCACTAATACTAATGCCAATAATAACAATAAAAAGTAGTTTCGGAGTTTAACCCCATGAGCAAGGCCAGTTTAGTCAGCAACGCCAAAGAGAATATCGACCTGGTATTAGAACCGGTCAAAGGTGGGGATGCAATTACCGAAGCCGGCATATTAGAATTAATCGCCGCCTCGCAGTACACAGATCTTCATGTACAAAAAGCCAACATTAAAAATGCCGTTGCCGAGCTCAACGATGTTTTAAAGCCTTTACAGGCGGGAAAAACCGGCAGAGAAATCCGTTATCAAATCCTGGAGCGGCGCGACGCCAGCGTCACCATCTCATTAGACAGTGACGCCATGACGGCCACCGCCGAAATCACTACCGCCCTCGGCGGTAAACACCTGTCAGCCAAAGCCATCCTTAATGCCGCACAAGAGTCCGGCGTGAAAAAAGGTTTTATCAAGGAAGAACTGGTTGCTCTGGCTCAAAGAGCCGCCAAAGAGCCGGCTGGCACTGTGGTCTCCAACGAGATAGCCCTCGGGAAATTGCCGATCGACGGGCAGGACGCCAGAATCAAACACCTGGTACAAAGTGCCCAGGCCCGTATTTTAAAACCAAAAAAACGCGAAGACGGCAGCGTCGACATGCGGGATTTAGGGGATATTATTTGTGTTAAAGTCGGGGATCCCCTGGTGCAAAAAGTCCCCTTATCGCAAGGAAAACGCGGTTATAAAGTCACCGCCGAGCCGCTAGAGCCGACTCCGGGTAATGATATTGAAATGAAGTGCGGCGAAGGCACTGAGTTGAGCCCTAAAAACGGCAATATCCTGATCTCCAAGAAAGTCGGCCTGCCCAAGGTGATTGAAAACGGCATGGAGGTTGATGAAGTCTATAAAATTAAAAATGTCGATGTCAGCACCGGCCATATCATTTTTGAAGGCAGTGTCATTATCGACGGCGATGTCAGTGAAGGCATGAAGGTCTCGGCGACCGGCGATATCACCATCGGCGGCTTTGTCGAGTCGGCTATTTTAAAAGCCGGCGGCGACATCACCATTTCCGGCGGTATCATAGGCCGCAAACAGGACCTGGAAACCCGGCAGGTGACCGAAGTACAAATGAGTGTCAATATCAATGCCAAGGGGAATATTTACGCCAAGCACTGCCAATATGCGGAAATCTACTGCGATGGCGATGTCCGCATTGAAAATCAACTGATGCATTCCATTGTCGATATCGGCGGTAAACTCTGGGTCGGCAATGAAGAAAAAGCCGACGGTAAGTTAATCGGCGGCTTCATTAAGGCCGTGAGCTCAGTACACGCAGGCATAGTCGGTGCTACCGCCGGCAGTAATACCCTGGTCCATTTCGAAAGAAAACTTGACACATTAAGAGAGCAGCTTGATGATGTTGAAACCCGTTTAAAAAATGATTCAGATAAAACCAATGAATTAAAGTCTGCCACCACGAAATTAAAAGCCTTGCCCAAAGATAAGGCCAACCCTGAGATGTTGAGCAAGGTTGTCGCTACTTATCAGTTCCATGCCAAGCGTATGGGAGAACTGCTGCAGGAAAAGCAAACCTTAGAGCAAACAATTCAGGACTATATGGGCAAGGTTTATGTCGAAGCCACCGAAAAACTTTTTCATGGTGTGGAACTGACCATAGGTGATTTCAGCGACCGCAGCAAACGGGAATACGGTCCAAGTAAGATGTTGTTTAAAGATAGAAAAATTCATATAGAGCCGATTGTACATAGTTAACAACCGACTCGCTGACATAAACAATCAACAGGCAAGATAAAATGAAGTGCCTTACCTTTGGCTTTATCCTTAGCGCTTTCTCATGTGCCGCGGCGAATGCCGCGCCATGTAATATCAATATTAACCATGGTATCGTGATCAACCCCAAACATATCCGCGTGCTTGATCATGACCGCACCATTTTACAAATCAATACTCCCCGGCAACTTTTTATCGGCGGCCGGGAAATCCAGCTGACCGAAGAGCAGCAAGCCCTGCTCGGGCAATATAGCTCAGGGATCCGCAAGCAAGTCCCGGAAATTGTCTCCATTGCCATCAACGGCCTGGAGCTGGGGCTTAAAGCGGTCAATAAAGTCATCGCCGGCTTAACCGGGGAAAACAGCGCCGCCCACCAAAAAATTCAGAAAAAGTTCAGGGAAGTCGAGATACGCCTGCATAAAAGATTTAACCACAGCGAGCAAAATTATTTTATTGCCCCGCAAGACTTCGACAATTTTGACGATTTATTTACCGGCGATTTTGAAGTTGAACTCGAACAAGTCATTTCCGCATCGGTAGGTAACCTGTTAAACCAGGTCGAACGGGTGATCAACAGTAAGGATGAAGGGCTTCCCGGCGCAAGCAATAACGGCAAAAGCGAGCAAAGGCCGACCTCAAGTTCAGAACTTAAAATAACAAGCCTGGACAAGCATCTGGCCCCCTTTTCTCAAGAGCTTAAACAGGAAATGGGCCATCATGCCAGCATCTTGGATGAAAAGACCGCACAATTTTGCCAGGGGTTGATCAAGCTGAATAAAATAGAGCAGGAGCTGAAACAGCAAATCCCCCAGCTTAGCCAGTTTGCCCTTATCGATACAAAAAGCTGATAGCCAAGACCGCTACGGACCTGTCAGCAAACTCCTTCAAAAACTCTCATTAAAAACCCGCTGTTATCAAACGACAACAGCGGGTTCAACAAATAAAGCTATTCGTTAAGCCGTAGGATTAACGTGACGGTATTGTCAGTGGCTCAAAAGTCGTCTTGGCATTACCGCCGGCGCCCATATGATCATTATAAGTACGGCCTTCAAACAAGGTGTAGTAGACATCAACATAGTCATCATCATTGGTGAACCAGGCATCCGGCATAGCGCTGATGATACCGTTGGTGATCTGAGGAATAATGGCATATCCCTGAACCGCAGGATCCGGGATTAAGCGCATAATCGCCGTTGCCGCTTCTAATAAGGCTGTAGCCAGCTCTTTATAGTTAGTACCGTCATCATGCTCCATCAGGATCATATCCGCGGCACTCCAGCGATATCTGTCCCAATAAATAGCAATCTGGTTCGGGGAGTAAGTGGTGCCGTCATTATCCAGATAAGGCATATCGACGATGTCCAGGTAAGGCTCGTCTCTTGACGGATCTACGCCATTGACTATGCCATAAATTTCAGCATCACCTGAAATCCAGGGCTCCTGGTCATCATTTAAGCGGATATGCTTGATCACTGTAGTCGACAAACTGTCTTCGTCGGCCATGATGCTGGCGTTGGCCGATACCGAGCGTAATGCTGATTTACTCACCTGGCCCTCACCGGCAAATACCGAACGCATCACCTGCAGACCTTCTTTTAATGAACGCTGTCCGTCGACACCAACAACAAATACCGGACGCTCAGGCATCTCATAGGCATCTAACAGCTCGATATTGCCGTCAACATCATAAGCTTCAATATAATCCCATTGGCTGTCATTGCCTTCGGGGGCAAAAGCAAATAACGGAGATTCACCCGCCTGCCAAGCAGCCAGCATAGATTCATGTGCCAGGCGCAATTCAACCAGAGACTCAGTGACCGATTCCAGGCCTTTCGCCGACTTAATGGATAAATCAGCCTGTTGTAACTGCTTGGTATCCATAACATTGGCATTAAGCAGGTTATCAACATTGACTTTCAGGTTGTATTGAGTGATTTCACTGTGCAGCAAGGATGAAATCTTGCTGTACTGGCGGCTAATATCCTGTGCCATCAAACGTTTGCTTGTGGTTAAATTCGCCTTGGCTTTTACCTGTGATGAAACCGGCTTAGCTTCTGCTGGAGTGATAGTGCTGGCCTGTCCGGCAAATGCCGTCATTGATAGCAATAACATTAAAGATGTGGGTAGTTTTTTCATTTTTCTCTTATCCTTTTAGAGTATTACTTCAAGATATCCTTGAATCTGCATATCATCACAGCAGGTCCGATTTGTAAACAAGCCGTAACTAAAGTTGTCGCTTTTTTCTCCTAAAATGTCGTTTTTTTTCGATTAAGTTCGCAAAAAAGGCTGAAATTTGACGCTATATGATGAAAATATCAGCAAACGTGTTGACTGGTTAACCAGAGGGAGTAGCTTTATAAATACAAGTTGATAACATTTTTCAGAAAAGAAAAGTATCATTTCGTCATGCAAATGACTGTGGCATCATCACCGGACAACTCAGAGAAAACATGTTGAATTATTCCTGTATAACCCTGCTTTCCTCTTCCATATCATCGCAGGAGTGCTTACAGGATGTAAGCATTTAGCTTACGCAGGGAGCCCTTCCTACCTCAAAGGCAGGCTGAAATACATCCCTGTATAAAAAAAGCTCCTGATGGTATCTCAGGAGCTTTTTGTTTAATGGGCTGTTTAGCTACAGAATTACATATTCGGGTAATTCGGTCCGCCGGTACCTTCAGGTGTTACCCAGGTAATATTCTGGCTGGGATCTTTAATATCGCAGGTCTTACAGTGGATACAGTTTTGAGCATTGATAATAAACTTATCGCCCTCTTCTGTTTTCTCCACTTCATACACACCGGCAGGACAATAAAGCTGCGCCGGCTCGCCATATTTCTCAAGGTTCACCTTGATAGGAATATCTTTATCCGCCAGTTTCAAGTGACAAGGCTGCTCTTCTTCATGGTTGGTATTGGATAAAAATACCGAAGAAAGTTTATCAAAGCTGAGCTTGTTATCCGGTTTCGGATAATTAATCACCGGCGTTTCAGAGGCCAGTTTTAACTGGTCATGATCCTGCGACTCATCCTTGAAGTTAACCGGCAACTTACCATTGAAGAAGTTCTGATCTACGGTATTGAATACCCCGCCCCAGAACGTACCGAACTTATGCATCGCCGGGCCGAAGTTACGCGTGCTGTATAACTCTTCATATACCCAGGAATTTTTAAAGCTCTCTTCATAGGCAACCAGATCTTTACCGCCTTCATCACCGCCGGCCAGGGCGGCAAAGATGGTTTCCGCTGCAATCATGCCGGATTTCATCGCGGTATGGTTACCTTTGATCTTGGCAAAGTTCAGGGTACCGGCATCACAGCCGACCAAAACCGCACCCGGCATGGTCATTTTCACCAGAGAATTTAAACCGCCTTTGGCAATGGCGCGGGCGCCGTAAGAGACACGCTTGCCCCCTTCCAGGTACTGGCTGATTTTCGGGTGATGCTTATAACGCTGGAATTCATCAAACGGACTTAAATGCGGGTTGCTGTAATTTAAGTCGATAATAATGCCGACAAATACCTGGTTGTTTTCTGCATGGTAAAGGTAACCGCCACCGCCGGTTTCTTTATCCAGCGGCCAGCCTGCCGTATGTACCACTAAGCCCGGCTGATGTTTTTCCGGGTCGATATCCCAGATTTCCTTAAAGCCGATCCCGTAATGCTGGGGAGACTTGCCGTCGCCGAGGTTAAACTTAGCGGTAAGCTCTTTACCTAAATGGCCGCGACAACCTTCGGCAAAGACCGTGTATTTTGCCTTAAGCTCCATACCCGGCATAAACGAATCTTTCGGGTTACCGTCAACATCTAAGCCCATATCGCCGGTGATCACACCGCCGACACTGCCGTCGTCGTTATACAAAACTTCCTGGGCCGGGAAGCCGGGGAAAATTTCAACGCCCAATTGTTCTGCCTGCTCTGCCAACCAGCGGCAGATATTACCCATGCTGACAATATAGTTGCCGTCATTATGCATGGTTTTAGGCGGCGCAAAGCCCGGCAGCTTGATGCCATTGCTTTCGCTGTTGAGAAGATAAATGTCATCTCCGGTGACCGGGGTATTGAGCGGCGCACCTTTTTCTTTCCAGTCAGGGAAAAGCTCATCCATAGCACGGGGTTCGAATACGGCACCTGAGAGAATATGTGCGCCAACTTCTGAGCCTTTCTCAACCACGCAGATCATTAACTCTTGTTCTTTTTCTTGTGCCATTTGTGCTAAACGGCATGCCGTCGCTAACCCTGACGGGCCTGCACCTACGATGACAACGTCAAATTCCATCGATTCGCGTTCCATTATATCCCCCCTTTTTTCTGATTTTTGTTTATCCGGTATACAAATTCAAACGCTTGTTTGATAATATGCCTCATTATATAGATATTTTACGCTGAAATACTATCCCGATGCAGAGAAATTATCTGCAATTGTTGTTTTCGCTCAACACGAGTGAAAGTTTTCACCAAGATTACGTTGACGTACACGTAATCAGTGAGTAGTCTTTCGAGCTATTACTCAAATTATATAAGTTGAAATTTGGCAATTCGCCTCAATTTTAACAGTTAAAAACCAACAAGCACAATCAGAGGCTATGATGAAAGTATTAGTACCGATCAAACGTGTCATTGACTATAACGTCAAGGTTCGCGTTAAATCAGACAATTCAAATGTTGATCTCGCTAATGTAAAAATGGCGATCAACCCGTTTTGTGAAATTGCCGTAGAAGAAGCCGTTCGCTTAAAAGAAGCCGGTGTTGCCACAGAGATCGTGGCCGTCACTATCGGTGACAAGTCCAGCCAGGAGCAGCTGCGTACCGCATTAGCCCTGGGTGCCGACCGCGCCATTCAAATCGAAACCGACCAGCAACTTGACTCGTTAAATGTTGCCAAACTGCTGCAAAAAGTGGTTGAAGAAGAAGCACCACAGCTGGTGATCTTAGGTAAGCAGGCTATCGACAGCGATAACAACCAAACCGGTCAAATGCTGGCAGCATTAACCGGCATGCCTCAAGGTACTTTTGCCTCTGAAGTGAAAGTTGACGGCGATAAAGTCAACGTAACCCGTGAAATTGACGGCGGTCTGCAAACCGTAGCCCTAAACCTGCCGGCGATTGTCACTACCGACCTGCGCTTAAACGAACCTCGTTACGCTTCACTGCCTAACATCATGAAAGCCAAACGTAAGCCACTGGATGTTAAATCTGCCGCCGACTTTGGTATCGATTTAAGCCCGCGCACCAACTTACTGAAAGTAACGCCTCCGGCCGAGCGCCAAGCGGGTATCGTGGTTGAAAGCGTAGATGAGTTAGTTGAAAAGTTAAAAAATGAAGCCAAGGTGATCTCATGAGTATTTTAGTATTTGCCGAACACGACAATCAAACATTAAAAGCCGAGACTCTGAAAACGGTTGCCGCCGCTCAAGCCATGGGTGGCGATATCCACCTGTTAGTTGCCGGTAGCAACTGTCAGGGCGTTGCTGAAGAAGCCGCCAAGGTAAACGGTGTTGCTAAAGTATTAGTGGCCGATAACGCCGCTTACGAGCACCAACTGGCAGAAAACGTCAGCTTACTGGTAACAGAATTGGCTGCCGATTATGACCATATCGTTGCCACTGCGCTAACCACAGGCAAAAACTTTATGCCACGTGTTGCTGCGCTGTTAGACGTTACGCAAATCTCTGACATTATCGCCGTAGAAAGCGCCGATACTTTTGTTCGTCCTATTTATGCCGGTAACGCAATTGCCACGGTACAAAGCCTGGACAGCAAAAAAGTGATCACAGTACGTGCCACAGGTTTTGACGCAGTAGCGACCGACGGCAATGCCGAAATCGTTGCTTTAGATAAGGCAACCGACGCCGGTACTTCAAGCCATGTCAGCGATGAATTAACCGTTTCCGAGCGCCCTGACTTAGGTGCTGCCAGTGTGGTTATTTCAGGTGGCCGTGGTATGCAAAACGGCGACAACTTCAAATTACTTGAAGGTATTGCCGACAAGCTGGGCGCCGCTATCGGTGCATCACGTGCCGCAGTTGATGCCGGTTTCGTACCAAACGACATGCAAGTTGGTCAAACAGGTAAAATCGTTGCCCCTGACCTTTACATCGCCGTAGGTATCAGTGGTGCCATCCAGCATCTAGCCGGTATGAAAGACTCTAAAGTTATCGTAGCGATTAACAAAGACCCAGAAGCACCTATCTTCCAGGTAGCCGATTACGGTTTAGTAGCTGATTTATTCGAAACTTTACCTGAGCTGGAAGGCAAACTGTAAGTTTAGCTTTTCTCTCAAGTAAAAAAGCCACCCTCGCGGTGGCTTTTCTTTTACCTATGTAACTTTATGCTTTTAAAAGCTTGCTGATTTCAAAAAGCAAAAATAGGGTAATTTCCTCAAGTGTATGTCACTGATAGCAGAGAGATTCTAACTAACTTTGTGGCTGTTTGACAAAGGTTGTAGTATTACAAGCACTGAGGCTCAACGGCAATCAAACACATAATCATTCGGCAACTTTTATCTATAATTCATTGATAAAATAGATCTGCCTGCCCATACTCTTTTTATTTAAGGCACACTAACATCAATTAGGAAATTACTTTGTTCAGGATGAACAACTTCCCAACATTAAAAAACTTCTTACAGATAAGATTTCAAGAGCTTATCTGCATTATGCTGTATTATTTAATACTACTTTTTTATAGAGCCCAAAGCCATGTTCGGTCTATTTAAGCGATACGAGGTGGAAATGTCTCCTCAGGTACGCGGCCGAGTTACTGATAAAGGCCAGGCAGTGGCAGGAGTACGGGTAACTCGTAAACTTATTTATGAAGGCTACGAAAAAGGCAAAGAACAGACAGAATACGCAATAACCGATACTGATGGCAGATTTTCATTTGAGAGGAAAGTTATTAAATCACGGATGCCTGGTGATATCTTCGGCCAGAATATGCCGGTTTTACAATCCATTTATATTGAAAAAAATATAAAGGATATTCAGGGTGACGACTATTATTTTCTCTGGTCAACCAGTAAGAGCTGGGACCCAATCCAACCACTCTCTGATTTGTTACTACAGCTCAATGCCGACTTACAAAATAAAAAAGTAAAACATCTTATTGATGCCACAGATTATGGCGGCCTGCCACGGCAGGTCGTAGGTTCCATATGCCATTGGCAGGGAGAGCTGATCTCAACCTATTATAATAATGAACTGATTACTTCTTATGATGAAATAACCTGATGTGCGCTTAAGCAAAAGATAACACTATTTTAAGGATGAAATATGGCCACCATCTCCCCACGCGTAGCATCAAATATTGCCGCTGCCGCTTATGATATTAAAGGGCCAGTTCCTGAAGGAATAGCATTGGAGCTTGACCCTGAAACCGAAAAACATTTCAAATTCAACTTATCAAAACACGTTTATACCGGCACTTCGGGTGGTTTTTTCTGTCGCCAAGCAACCGGCTTTGTCTTAATAGGCCAAGGCCATAGTGTGCAGCATAGCAATGATCATATTATTGCCATTCGCGGCACTGATTCCTTAGCCGACACTCTCACAGATATCACCTGCCATAGCACTAATAGTGATACCGGAGCTTCTGTACATACCGGTTTTCAAAGTTCATTTGCATCTTTTAGAGCAAGCTTATATACCTATTTTAGCCAGCCAGGAATTATTAATGGCAATAGTATTATCCATTGCGTGGGCCACAGCCTGGGAGGTGCGCTGGCTGCCTTAACCGCAGATTGGCTTAAGGCTGAATTTAAAAATACCATCTACTTGTATACCTTTGGCGCTCCTCGTGTAGGCAAGAAAAATTTCGCCATTCACCACAGTGCACGAATAGATAAAATGTTTCGCTGTGTACATGGGGCAGATCCTGTACCTAAAATGCCTGTATGGCCCTTTTATCACGCCCCAATTAACGGCCAGGAATATATACTTTCCCGCGCTCAGGGCATAGATACCAGCGCACATTCTATGAAAAAAGGGCCTGCATATATTAAAACAGCAAATCATAGTGACTGGGAAAGTTTACACTGTCAGACGGCAAGCTCGGTAAGTCAACGTGTAGTGTTAAACTACCGAAATCGCACTGAGACCACCTATTCAACCTTTTGGGCAGATAAAATTGCTGCCGCTCTAATGACACTCATGATAGATGGCGGCGCTGCAACCACAATAGCTTCTTTGCAAGTTATGGGAACATCCATAGGCACTGTCTACGACATTATGGCTAAAACTCTAGTGAATATAGGAAAAATCGTAGGCCTTGAAGAACAACTAAAAGCCGTATTAGGCTACATGCTGGTTTTTGCCGGTAAAGGGGCTTATGTACCAATTGAATTTACCTATAAATTTATCCGCTGGGTATTTGACGTCACTATCGGGCGGTTACAAAAAGCCGCTAAACAGGCACTAAAGCAAGCTTAAGCTTCATTATGCAAGCTCCCAACTTTAGAGGAGCTAACTCCAGAAAAGTGCAATTAGCTACTACTGCCGCTATTTTCACTGGTGCTCTGGTTTCAGCTAATAAAATTCCATTGACAAAAAGCATAAAATAACGCATTTTTGCCGCATTCAATCCCCCGCTAACACAGGTTAGACATCATGAACAACGACAACTCAACCCTGGTTTATTCCACCGATTCAGGTCGCATCAAGGAACAAAAGCAAAGCAAAGCAGTCACACCATCAGACGGCACCGCAAAAGTACGCCGTGAAACCAAAGGCCGTAAAGGCAAAGGCGTAGTCACCATCACAGGTCTTGGCCTGGATGAAAAAGGTCTAAAAGATCTTGCCAGCAAAATCAAAAAAACCTGCGGCTGCGGTGGCAGTGTCGTTGGTGATGTGATTGAAGTCCAGGGGGACAAACGCGATGCCATCAAGCAGGTATTGGAAAAAAATGGCTATAAAGTTAAATTTATTGGTGGTTAACGGCATTTTTGCTACTCTCTTGGTATAACAAAGGAATAACCAATGCAATCAATTACTTCAAAAGAGCTGTCTATCCTGTTGGTGGAACCGTCGGATACCCAGCGAAAAATTATTATCAATGAATTGCAGCAGCAAGGGGTCAATGAAATATCTTCGGCGAAATCCGTCGAAGAGGCCATGGCGATCATGCAACGCCACCCCCATGACTTAATCGCCAGCGCCATGTATTTCGAGCAGGGTACGGCATTAGACTTACTGCGCCAAATCAGGGCTGATGATAAGTTTACCGATACTGCCTTTATGCTGGTCACGAGTGAGCACAAACGCGAACACCTGGAAGAGTTTAAACAGTCCGGCGTGGTTGCCCTGCTGCCAAAACCTTTTACCCGCGACCATCTGACCTCCGCCATTAACAATACCCTGGATTTATTGTCGGTGGATGAACTCGAGCTGGACTACTTTGATGTCCACGAGATCCGGGTGTTGCTGGTGGATGACAGCCGCCTGGCACGCAATCATATCAAACGGGTATTGAATAATTTAGGCCTGAAAAAAGTCACCGAAGCCGTCGACGGCAGTCATGCAATTAAATTGCTTGAAGATCATATGTTTGATCTCGTGGTCACCGACTTTAATATGCCCGAAGTGGACGGGCGAGAGCTGACCCGCTATATCCGCGAACAAAGCCAGCAATCCCATCTGCCTGTGGTGATGGTCACCAGTGAAAGTCAAATGGCGCATTTGGCCAATATTGAGCAGGACGGCGTCAATGCCTTGTGCGACAAACCGTTTGAACCCCAATACGTCAAAAAGCTGTTATACGGCTTATTGGAGCACTAGCGGTCAATCCATGACGGGTTATTGAGCTTTCCGGCAATGGCTTTTTCTAAACTCGGAAGGCAGCTGCGTAAACAGCCGGTAAAACTGCCGGCTGAAATAACTGGGATCACTAAAACCACTTTCGCTGGCAACTGTCGCGATAGGTAAAGCCGTTTCCACCAGTAAACGCCGGGCATTTTCCAGACGCACCTCATTAATAAATTGTTTCGGCGTCTTTTTCAGGTATTTCTTAAAGCGCCTTTCCAGCGCACTGACCGATAAATGGCTTGCCCGTGCCAGCTCCTTAAGGGTAACAGGCCGCATATAATGTTTGCGGATGTAGTCTACCGGCACCTTTAACGCTTCCATGGAAGAGATAGCAATCGAGGTTTTTTCCAGATGGCGAGAAATGCCATAAGAGCCTATCACCTGACCCTTGTCATTATAAAGTGGACGCTTAGAGGTTATAAACCAGGAAATGTCACCCGTGCTTTCACTGTTCATTTCCAGGCGGTTGGTCACTACTTCCCCCTGCATCACTTTTTGATCATCCACCACAAACTGCCGGGCAATATGAGGAGGTGAAAAATCATAATCACTACAGCCAAGCGCCTGGGATAAACCGTCCAGCCCTTGGTATTCGAGGAAATACTGATTGGCGTAGCGGATACAACCCTCTGCGTCTTTCAGCCAAAACAGCATATCCGGCATCAGGTCAAACATCTCTATGACTTGGCTAACCGATAACTGTTGGAGAAAGTCATCCCCGCCCTGTGCTTTAACACCTTTCGTTGTCATACGTGATACCCGATTAGAAATTATTGTCTCAGTTATTAGCTTAACTATTGCCTGAGTCCCCTGATGATAAAACAGACAACGCCGATTTTGTCGTATAGAAAACCGATTTCATCTTAACACTAATTCGTCAGCGCTTTTATCATAAATAAAACGCTTTTTACCGAATAACCTTTCCCGGTAAAAGGTAAAACCATAACAGGTGACGACGAGATGCGAAAAATCAGAATGGGTATGGTCGGCGGCGGCCAAGGTGCCTTTATCGGGGCGATACACAGGATAGCCGCGCAAATGGACAATGAAATAGAATTGGTGTGCGGCGCTTTCAGCTCAGATGCCAATCGCTCGCTTGAATCCGGCAAAGCCCTGTATCTGGACCCGGAGCGCTGCTACAGCAGTTACCAGCAAATGTTTACCCGGGAACAGCAACTGCCCGCAGACAAACGCATGGATATGGTAGTTATAGTGACGCCGAATCATTTGCATTTCCCCGTGGCCAAACTGGCACTGGAATCTGGCTTTCACGTAATGTCGGATAAACCCGCAACCTTAACCTTAAAAGAAGCGCTTGAACTCGAAGCTATCGTCAAGCAATCATCACGACTCTACGGCCTGAGCCATACCTATACCGGCTATCCCATGGTGAAAGAGGCCAAAAGCCGGGTAGCTGCGGGGGCTCTTGGCAAAATTAAAAAAGTGGTAGTGGAATATCCCCAAGGCTGGCTGGCATCCAAAGACGATGAACAAAGTAAGCAGGCAGCCTGGCGTTTAGATCCTGCCCGGTCGGGGATCAGCTGCTGCATGGGGGATATCGGCGTACATGCCGCCAACCTGGCAGAATATATTACCGGGCTGGAAATCACGGCGTTATGTGCCAGCTTAACCACCAATGTACCAGACAGAATGTTAGACGATGACGGCACTGTGCTGCTGCGTTTTAATAATGACGCCCATGGTGTCTTGCTCGCCAGCCAGGTATGTGTCGGTGAAGAAAACAACCTCAGGATCCGCGTCTATGGCGAACACGCCAGCCTGGACTGGTCGCAACTCGAACCTAACAGCTTATTGATGAAATTTCCCAACCAGGCAAGCCAACTCATCCGTAGCGGGGTAGGTGATCTGGCCCCAGCTACGACCGCAATCCTGCGTACCCCGGCGGGACATCCGGAAGGATATTTAGAAGCCTTCGCCAACCTCTACCGCGGATTTGCTAGCCAAGTAAGAGCGCGCCTGAATGGCGATAGCGAAAATCCCCAGGCAACAGAAAGTCACCTGGATGTACCCGGGATCTATCAAGCGGTGCGTGGCATGGCTTTTATTGAAAATGTTGTCGCCGCCAGCCAATCGGATCTGAAATGGCACCCATTTTCCTTATTACCGAATGAAGAACTATCTACTCCCCCTCAAGGAGACAAACATGCATAAAATCAAAGGACCGGCAATATTCCTGGCCCAATTCCTCAGCGAGCAACCTCCTTTTAACAGCTTGGCTGGTATCTGCCGCTGGGCAGCCGAATTAGGTTATCAGGGGATCCAGCTGCCGACCTCAGACAGCAAAATATTTGATCTTGAGCGTGCGGTAAGCAGCCAGGACTATTGCGATCAGGTTTTACAAACCGTTGACGAGTTTGGCCTTAAGATCACCGAACTCTCCACTCATTTGCAGGGACAACTGGTGGCGGTTCATCCAACTTATGACAAAATGTTTGACGGCTTCGCCCCACAAGCTTATCGAAACAACCCAAGCGCCAGAGCCGAATGGGCCACACAACAATTAAAAGATGCCGCCAAGGCCAGTGCCCGCTTGGGCCTGAAAACCCACGCCACCTTCTCCGGCGCCCTGCTGTGGCCGACCCTCTACCCCTGGCCGCAACGCCCGCCGGGACTAGTTGAAATGGGCTTTGCCGAGCTGGCAAAACGCTGGTTGCCGATTTTAGATGCTTTTGACCAGGCCGGTGTTGATGTTTGTTATGAGCTACATCCGGGGGAAGATTTGCATGACGGTGTTACCTTTGAACGCTTCCTGGAGGCCACCGGGCATCACCCCAGGGTCAATATTCTCTATGATCCCAGCCATTTCCTGTTGCAACAGCTCGATTACTTAGCCTTTATCGACATATACCACAGCCGCATCAAGGCATTTCATGTTAAAGACGCTGAATTCAATGCCACCGGACGCGCCGGTGTTTATGGCGGCTATTTGCCCTGGCAGGAGCGCCCCGGACGTTTCCGCTCCCTCGGTGACGGTCAGATAGATTTCAAAGGGATTTTCAGCAAACTAACCCAATACGGCTTTGACGGCTGGGCGGTACTGGAATGGGAGTGCTGCATTAAACATCCGGAAGATGGCGCCCGTGAAGGGGCAAAATTTATCCGCGAGCATTTGATCAATCCGACACAAACCGCCTTCGATGATTTTGCCGCGGTTGATAACGACGAGCAGTTAAATAAAAGCCTGCTTGGTTTATAACCCCCCCTTTAAAACAACAAATAACAATAAAGGAGAGCCAGATGTCAGAAACGAGCAAACAAACTTCAAGGCTATTTACCGCCAGCTGTATTGCCCTTATGGTCACCGCCATGACCTTTGCCATCCGCGCCGGCATTTTAACCCAGCTTGGCCAGGATTTCAGTTTGTCCGACGCAGAACTTGGCTGGGTCAATTCCATGGCCTTTTTAGGATTCCCGCTGGCCACCCTGATAGGCGGTGTTATTTACAATACCATAGGTGCGAAAAAATTACTTATCGCCGCCTTTATCTGCCACTTGCTTGGCTTAGTCCTCACCATCAATGCCACCGGGTTCTGGAGCCTGCTAATTTCAACCTTTTTCATCGGCTTTGCCAATGGCGCGGTGGAAGCAGGTTGTAATCCGCTGATCACAGCCCTTTACCCGGACAACAAAACGACCATGCTGAACCGTTTTCATGTCTGGTTTCCCGGCGGCATTGTCATCGGCGCCTTGATTTCCAAGCTGATGACAGATATGGGACTGAACTGGCAGCTGCAAATAGCCGTCATGCTGCTGCCCGCCCTGATTTATGGCTTGTTGGTGATCAAACAGGAGTTTCCGCCGCTGGACCGGGCCACAACTTCAACCTTGGCTAATATCAAAGCACTGGCTTCGCCCTTGTTTTTGTTTATGCTCATTTGTATGACCTTAACCGCCACCACGGAATTAGGCACCCAACAATGGATAGAAAGAATGCTCGGCGCTTCCGGTGCCTCCCCTATGTTGATCATGGCCTTGATCACCGGATTAATGGCTTTTGGCCGCTACTTTGCCGGCCCCTTGATCCACAGGCTTAATCCCGCCGGGGTACTGCTGGCTTCGGCAATACTTGCCACCACAGGCATTTATGCCATGAGCCTGGCCAGTGGCTGGACGGTTTATCCCGCCGCGATATTATTTGCCCTGGGTGTCACTTACTTCTGGCCCACTATGTTAGGTTTTGTCGCCGAGAATAACCCGAAAACCGGGGCTATAGGCTTATCTGTGATCGGCGGCATGGGGATGTTTGCCGTCAGCATGTGGAATCCGGTGATCGGCAGCTGGATAGACGATGCCAGGAACCAGGCACTGGCCACTCAAGCTTCAGCAACACAAGCTGAGCTAGTGGCAGGACAAACGGTATTATCCAACCTGACGCTGTTTCCCTTAACCCTGATTGTGGCCTTTAGCCTGTTATACTGCTACCAGGCTTTTAAAAAGCCCCAACCTTCTGCCGCTATCCCCAGCTAAGAGGTAAATATTACCAGGAAAATAAAAGGGCGGAGCTAAGTGCTGCGCCCTTCTTTTCTGCAACTTAACCACCCTTCCCCATGCAAACTCGCTAATCCAGACCATGTTCACGCAATTTCATGGCAATTTTATTGTGGGAAACATTCAATCGTTTCGCCAGCTTACGCGTAGTCGGATATAAAGGATACAGCTGAGTTAACAGCCCATGCTCAAACGCCGCCTGGGCGCTTTTCCAATCCCGGGTATCAGAATAATCTTTAACCGCTTGAGCTTGCTGATCAGAGGATTGCGCCAACAGATCCGCCAAATCTTCCTGCTCGATTATGGCTTTGGTATTAAGAGCCACCAGGCGAAACAGAACGTTTTGCAACTGGCGGATATTACCCGGCCAGTGATAATGCTGCAAAATCGCCATGGCCTGTTCACTGATATCCGGCACCTGCTGATTTACCTGCGCGGCGGCATTGCCAATAAAATGGCGTGTTAACAGGACAATATCCTCTTTCCTGTCTCTTAACGCCGGTAGCTCAAGACTAAGGACATTAAGGCGATAATAAAGATCTTCCCGGAACAATTGCTTGGCCGATAAAGCCACCAGGTTTTGATGGCTGGCGCTGATAATACGGACATTGGCGCTAAGCTCGGTAGTGCCGCCGAGACGACGATAGCGAAAATCCTGTAAAAAACGTAATAATTTCGCCTGCAGATAAATGGACATTTCCGCGATTTCATCGAGAAAAACGGTACCGCCATTCGCCAGTTCGAATAAGCCCGGTTTACCCCCTTTTTGTGCACCGGTAAAAGCACCACCGGCATAACCGAATAACTCACTTTCCAGCAAGTGCTCAGGTAAAGCGGCACAGTTAATGGCAAGAAACGGCGCTTTTGCCCGGTTACTGGCATTATGAATGGCACGGGCTATCAGTTCCTTGCCGGTGCCGGTTTCACCGCTGATCAATACCGGTAACTCTAAATCGGCAAAACGTAAGGTTTGCTCGATCAAGAGTTTCATTTTCGCCGACTGGCCAATAACATTTTCTATTCCCTGGTCATTACGCGTTTGCATCAGGGAGATTTGCCGCCCCAGGGTATTCATGCTGCGCAATACAATCACGGCGCCGGTTACCTTGGCTTCTGCTTCAGCATCGGCAATTACCGGGCTAATGTCGGCAATATAAGATGTTCCGGCAAAATTGATCTCTGTGGTAATGGCTTTATCGCTGGCCAAAATCTTGTGATCCAGCTCGATGTAAGAGGTGATGTCCTGCCCTTCAAGTTTATCCGCCTTATTGCCGATCAGCTTCTTTGCCGCCTGATTTATCGCTAAAATAATCCCCTGCTCGTCAATATCGATAATGGGATCCGGGATGCGGTTAAGCAGGGTTTGCAGATGGTTCTCCCTGCGCTCAGAGGGTAATAAGTCAATTTCCCGGCACTGCAAAATACCTTCAACCTTGGCCAGTGAGGAGCGGATTTTGTCGAGGGAGACATCATCCGGTTCAATATGTACATAGGTAAAACAGGTCGCAACTTCTATTGCTCTGAGGTTCCATAACTGCTGTGAAAAAACCGACAGAATTTCCTGACTGATACCGATACGATCCGCTGACTTTATTTCCAATCTCATCAGGAGCTTTCCTTATTCTTCAATAATCAGTAATGCATGTAATATTAATAGTACAACGTAATAAATATATTACAAAGCAAACTTAGCTATTTTATATGGCTTAAAGGCGACTTTTATCGCTTGCTACCAATGCAGCAAGCCGTTTTGTAATATTTTTAGTACAAAATTAACTGACCACAGAGAAAGGCAACCATAAACCATTGATTTTATTTAAATTTAACCAGATGGCCATTAACTTGCATTAGCAGGGTAATTATTTCTATGCACAAAAACAAAAATCAAGATCAGTGCACAACTTCAGGAAGTTTTCATGACCACAAGTAAACATGTTGAAACCCAGGCCATTCATTCAGGACGCATTAATGACGAGCAATTCGGCTCACTGGCAACACCTTTATACCAGACCTCTACTTTTATCTTTGATGATGCCAAACAAGGCGCTGACCGCTTTGCCGGCGAAGCCGAAGGTTATATTTACAGCCGTTTAGGCAACCCTACCACCAGACAATTAGAAATGCGGGTAGCGGCAATGGAAGGCATGGAAGATGCTGCCGCTACGGCAACCGGAATGGGTGCGGTATCCGGCGCCCTGTTGGCCAATTTACAATGCGGCGATCATATCATTTCTTCCAAGGCCGTTTATGGTTGCTCCTATGCCTTGATGAGCCATATGCTGACCAAGTTTGGTATCGAGGTCACCTTTGTCGATATGACAGAGCCAGAGAACATCGAAAACGCCATTCAGGAAAATACCAAGGTTATCTTCCTGGAAACACCGATCAACCCGAATATGGTGGTATTGGACTTAGCCGCCATTGCCGCTATCGCCAAAAAGCACGACATTATTTCCATTGCCGACAATACCTTCTTAACCCCGGTACTGCAGCAACCGGGTCAGTTCGGCATCGATATTGTGGTTCACAGTGCCACTAAATACCTGAATGGTCACGGCGATGTTGTTGCCGGTATCATCTGCGGCAGCAGTGAGATGATCATGAACATCAAGATGACGGCCTTAAAAGACATAGGGGCTACCATCAGCCCGCATGACGCCTGGTTAATCTTACGTGGTTTAAAAACCTTGCCGATCCGTGTCGAGCGTCACTGTGAGAATGCCCAGAAAGTCGCTGAATTTTTAGAAGCTCATGAGAATATTGCCCAGGTATACTACCCCGGCCTGAAAAACCATCCCGGCAATAAGTTTATCGGCTCGCAAATGAAAGCTGCCGGTGGCGTAATTGCCTTTGAGATCAAGAGTGACCTTAAAGGCGGAGAAGCTTTTATTAACCGTATGAAGCTGTTTTCTATCGCGGTAAGCTTAGGCGATGCCGAATCACTGATACAGCATCCTGCCTCTATGACCCATTCTCCTTACACCCAGGAAGAAAGGTTGGAAGCGGGTATCAGCGACACCCTGATCCGCATCTCGGTCGGTTTGGAGCACAGCGACGACTTAATCGCCGATCTGAAACAGTCATTAGAGCAAATCAACAACCAGGATAAACACCAGGACGTTGCTTAGACCTTAAGACTGCTACATTAAGTTAGCCAAGCAAGATGCTGGCTAACTTAGGCAGCAAATTCGCTTTTAGGGCTTCCAGCTCTTCACTGCTATACGGGGCCGCAGCATGCTGGCCCCAAACAGGTTTAGGCCAGCTGATATCCGTTTTAAAGCGCACCACATGATGGAGATGCAGCTGGGCGACCACATTGCCCAGGGCGGCGACATTCATTTTATCCCCACCAAACTCCTGCACTAAGAATTCACTTAACAGGCTGGACTCATTAAGCAGCTGCTGCTGATCTTCCCACTCAAGCTGGAATATCTCGGTAATCCCCTCAACTCTCGGCACCAGAATAAACCAGGGATAATTACTGTCATTGGCTAACAGTAGCTTACATAAAGGAAAGTCCATCAACTCAACACTGTCGTTGGCCAGCTGAGGATCCAGGTTAAAATTATCTGACATCTCGCACACCTTCTCTGTTTATGGCTGCTAACATTTCGCTATTGGTATTTTAGTCTTCGTTCTTTACTAATAATAACCTAGCGCTTATTCTTACGACCGCGACCACGCGCTGCCTTTTTAGCTTCCCGCGCAGCAATTTTTTCTTCTTGCAATTGGGCGAAATGCACCTGCTCTTTCTCGATCATTTCCGGGGTTTCAAAAGTCAGCCCCCCCAGGGTTTTATCCCGAATTTCATTAATCAATATAGTTGAGGCTTTATGAAAATCGACATGACCGCCACTTCTGACACAACCACGGCGTTTACCCAGCGCTTCGATCAGTTCAACTTCCTGCTCAGGCAACTCATCCAGCTTATAACGCTCAGTAAGACGCTCAGGATAAGCCTGTAGCAGATATTCGGCAGCAAAGCAGGCGATATCATCATGTTCAAAAGCAGTGTCTTTAACAGCGCCTGAGACCGCCAGGCGATAACCACTGTTTTCATTAACTATTTTTGGCCACAACATGCCCGGAGTATCTAACAGGTAAAGCCCGTCTTCAAGGCGGATACGCTGCTGTCCTTTAGTAACTGCCGGTTCATTACCAACTTTCGCTTTGGCTTTGCCGACAAGGGTATTGATCAGGGTGGATTTCCCGACATTGGGTATGCCCATGATCACAGCATTGATCTGTTTACCGGCTTCGTCCTTATTAGGTACCAGCTTGCGTATTATCCCCGGGATAGTTTTCGCTATCGCCGGGTTATCCGTGGTTAAGGCGATCGCTTTTACATTATGCTGCGATTCCAGATAAGTCAGCCACAACGCCGTTAATTTCGGATCTGCCAGGTCGCTTTTATTGAGGATTTTAATCAGCGGCTTATCGCCACGGATCTCAGTGATCATCGGATTTTCACTGCTAAAAGGCAGCCGGGCATCACAAACTTCAATCACCACATCAATCGTCGGTAGGATTTCTTTTATTTCTTTTTGGGCCTTGTGCATATGCCCGGGAAACCAGTTAATTGCCATGAAGTTACTTTATTGAAAAGAATAAGGGGGATTTTAACAATTTAACCGCAAAGATGCAGGATTAAATGTTATTTCTGATGCAGAGCAAACAAGTAGTAAGCAATTACGCTAATGACTGTACAGCAACTGCTGCACCGATTATAAGGTGCAGCAGCCAGACTTGCCTATGATGAGTTAACAACCCGGCAAAGTCTTACTCGGTATTATCACCAATTGCTCCTTGTTAATGGTCACGGTAACCTTCTCCCCAATAACGAATCCAGCTTCCTTAAACCACTTTCCCCGCAGGACAAGACAAGGTTCAAGGTTAACCGGCACATAGTTAATACCAATGCCCCTTGGCCTTACCGGCGTTTCACAGGTGGTTTCCAGTACGGTGAGTTGACGTGAGGTGGGATATTTTCCTTTTGCCGAGCTAAGCTCTGGCGTATGATAATATTCAGCCATGACGGACTCCTATAAGTTCGTTTTGGTTAGCGACCCCTTAGTGCTCGTACACTTAGGGGTTGCGACTTGTGCTACAACTGATGTTACTCTGCTTGCTGTAGGCACTATTAATCAAAGGCTAATTTACTGGTTAAAGCAACAGTGAATTGGCCTTTTTTTCTGAGGTTTTTGGGGATATGGACAGCACTCTTTACACCTGAATATATCGCCTTGTCGTTAACACATCCTCATTCATTTAGCGCGGTCGCAGTAGCAGAACCGCTATCAACTTTGGCATACATTAATGGTGTAGGAATAAGCCCAGATAGATATAGAAGAGTTAAGCAATACAGAAAAGAGAATGCCGCATTGCCTTTATAAAAATTTATGAGCAGAAAACAAAAAGCCCGACTCTTTCGAATCGGGCTTCTCTAAATAGGAGTCTAGCAATGTCCTACTCTCACATGGGACCTCCCACACTACCATCGGCGCTAACGCGTTTCACTT
>NZ_CANDNZ010000008.1 GCF_947387555.1 Thalassomonas sp. RHCl1 | reverse complement strand
CTCTGACTCAATGAATCTGTACATATAAAACTATGAATAAATAGTTTTGTGTGTCATTCATCATTAAGTTTATTTTTTGTCCCGAAGGACTATGTAAAATCAACATTAACGTGAGTGCCCACACAAATTGCATGATAACTAATTTTTAAAGAACTCATCTTCGAAAGAAGATGAAATGATTAATCACATTCGTTAACCGTTGTTGCTTAAGACCTTGTCTCAAGCGAGATGCGCATGATACGCTTCTCAGTTTTGATGTCAACATCTTTTTTCAAAGTTTTGTTGCCTGTTTAACTGATGATTGCATCAACTAAACTTATCAAAACACTTCGTTGGGCTGCCCCGTGGAAGTGGATGCGCATTTTAGACATTTTCTTGGTGAGGTCAACACCTTTTTTTAATAAACTTTTCAAGTGCTGGCATTTCAAGCAAAGTGAGCATTTTACCGACAAACCCACTGTTAATATCGAATAGGTGTAACATGTTCACTGATATTTACATGTATAAATACACAGGAGATATATCCAAATATATGTTCTATATTGATTGGTGAAATATATTGTAATGCCCTGTAATGGTAATCAGACAAACTTTATGTAAGCAGTATCTTCTACAGATGGCTTGAGAATAATAACAATGAAAAAAATAATCAGCTTAATACTTCCTTTACTTCTGCTTAATACACTCAGCTTAAGTGCATTTTCTAAAGAGTTATCACAGCAAGAAAAATTTATTACTAAACTCCTTAACCAACAAGTCAGACAGCACATCTCTGTTCAGCACAGTGTTGCCTCTATATTGAAACGTTACCCGGAGCAGGTTGAAACCGTTCTGAAAGTTGCCTTACATTCTTACCCGTCTAAATATCGCCAGATTATCATAGGAGCATTACGGGCAGAGCCTGCGCTGGCTCCTGAAGTGGTTGAAACCATGATCACTGCAAACGTTACCGACAGCGAAAACATAGTACGTATCGCCGTCGAAGCCGAACCTGCGTATGCCAGGGAAATCGTCAATATTGCAGCTTCGCATCGCCCAAAAGAAATAGAAGAAATCGTTCGGGTTGCCATCATCACCGAACCTTTTGTTACTAACGATGTGATTGATGATACCCTGCTGAGTTATCCGGGCAAACTTTTAGATATTTTAACCGGGGCAATGAAAGCGCTGCCGGATCAGGTTGCAGGTTTAGTAAAAAGTGCATTAACCCTTTACCCTGATGAAGCCGACGACGTTGTTTCTCTTGCAGTAAGCTCCAGTCAATCACAACAAACAAGAGACATCATCAGCGCTGCCGTAGAAGCCGGTGCCCATGAAGATTCGGTTATCGCTGCGGCAATTGCCGGCGGAGCCAAACAAGAAGAGCTGGCCAAGCGATAATTCAAAACCCTATTCCTAGCATAAAAAAACCACCATAAAAAAAGCCCGACTTAAAGTCGGGCTTTTTTTATGTCTTTCCATGCCTTAAGGTTTTACTTTTCCCGGGCAATTGCCCGGTAAGCAATATCAGTACGGTAATACATGTCTTGCCAGCTGATTTGCTCAACCAGCTTATAAGCCTGAGCTTGTGCTTCAGTCACAGTATCACCTAGCGCAGTAGCACATAATACCCGGCCACCGGCAGTCACCACCTGATTATCAGTAACTTTAGTACCGGCATGGAAAACCTTAGCCTTCTCACTGGCATTAGTATCCAAACCAGAAATAGCCAGGCCTTGCTGATAGGCATTCGGATAACCTCCGGCAGCAAGTACAACACCTACGGCCGCCCGAGGATCAAATGCTATTGTTGCCTGATCCAGCTCGCCGCGACAAGCCATCAAACAAAGTTCCACCAGGTCCGACTGTAAACGCATCATAATAGGCTGGGTTTCCGGATCGCCAAAACGGCAGTTATATTCCAATACTTTGGCTGTGCCATCTTCGGCTATCATCAGACCGGCATAAAGAAAACCTGTGTAGGTATTACCTTCCTGTGCCATGCCGTCAACAGTTGGCCGGATGACATTAGCCATAGCCCAGTCATTCACCGCTTGGGTAACAACCGGAGCAGGCGAATAGGCGCCCATACCACCGGTGTTTGGGCCTTTATCGCCATTATCGCGTGCTTTATGATCTTGTGATGAAGCAAACGATAAGATATTTTCTCCGTCAACCATGACAATAAAGCTGGCTTCTTCACCGGTGAGGAATTCTTCAATAACCACCCGGCTGCCGGCATCACCAAATTTATTGCCTTCAAGCATATCTTCGATAGCAGCAAAAGCCTGCTGCTCATCTTCGGCAATGATCACGCCTTTACCTGCCGCTAAACCATCGGCTTTGATCACGATTGGTGTACCCTGCTGACGTACATATTCTTTTGCCGGAGCTATTTCGGTAAAGTTTTGATAAGCCGCGGTGGGAATATTGTGACGGGCAAAAAAGTCCTTGGAAAATGCTTTTGACCCTTCAAGCTGAGCCGCCCCTTTACTTGGACCAAAAATATTCAGGCCAGCGGCCCTGAATTCATCAACGACACCAACAACCAAAGGCGCCTCGGGTCCGACGATAGTTAATTCGATCTGGTTATTTTGGGCAAATGCCAATAGACCCGGGATATCCGTGGCACTGATAGCGACATTTTCAATTTTTTCTTCATTTACCGTGCCGGCATTACCCGGAGCAACATACACTTTAGTGACATTAGCCGACTGAGCCGCTTTCCACGCCAATGCATGTTCACGACCACCACCACCGATAACCAAAACGTTCATTTATTTAGTTCCTAAAAATTATCTAAACCACAAATAAAAAGGAGCAGATTATAACAACCTGCTCCTTCCAATATTATTTCTTCACAAATTTTAATGTCATGCGATCACTTTCACCAATCGCCAGATACTTTTCTTTGTCCTTTTCACCTAAGCGTAATACCGGCGGTAAGGTCCATACCCCTTTCGGGTGATCGGCAGTATCTTTGGGGTTGGCATTGATCTCACTACTGGCAGCAAGTTTAAAACCAGCCGCTTTCGCCAATTTCACTACATCCGCCTGAGGGAAGTAGCCGGAGCGTTTATTTTTCTCCCACTCCATGTCAGCCGGCATTCTGTGTTCAACCACACCTAAAACCCCGCCTGCTTTTAAAGCTTTGGCGGCATCTTTAAATAACTGCTCTACGCCTTCGTGACCCCAGTTATGCAGGTTACGGAAAGTTAACACTAAATCGGCACTACCGGCCGGAGCAAGCACACTCGCTTTCTTCGGTACGAAGTTGGTCAATTCAACTTCGCTGAACACCGGGTTGCCCGCCAGTTTCTTTTCCAAACGTTTACGGGAGTTGCTGTAATAGTTATCTTCACCGGTATCCGGGTAATGAGCGCCGTATAACTTGCCTGAACCTTTAAGGGCCGGGGCCAGAATTTCTGTATACCAACCGCCGCCCGGGGCAATTTCTACTACAGTCATCTCAGGTTTAAAACCAAAAAAGGCTAAGGTTTTTTCCGGATGACGGTAGATATCACGGGCTTTGTTTTTATCGGATCTATGTTCACCGGCTAATGCCTGGGTCAGTTTATCCGCGTGTACATGTGCCGTGGTATAGCTTGATGCCAGAATCCCAAAGGTTAACAGGGATGCAGTCGTTAAAGATTTTATTATTGTCATAGCCTTCTTCCATTTATAGGGGTTAGTAAACAGACTAGTTATAACAGATTTTTTCAGGTAAAACAGTGCAGTTACTCGCGATATTTACGCAACTTAACGCAAATAACCGCACGCTAATTACCACCAGCTCAAAGCTGTATTGTTAACCGGTTCAGGTTAACAATACTTCATTCGCGATTAATGGCGGAAATGGCGCATACCGGTAAAGACCATAGCAATGCCATGTTCATCGGCTGCGGCAATCACTTCTTCATCGCGCATAGAGCCACCCGGCTGGATCACGGCAGTGATCCCGGCTTCGGCAGCGGCATCCAAACCATCACGGAACGGGAAGAAGGCATCTGATGCCATAACAGAACCTTTTACTTCCAGGTTTTCATCGGCGGCTTTGATACCGGCAACTTTGGCGGAGTAAACCCGGCTCATCTGTCCGGCACCGACCCCTATGGTTTGGCTGTTTTTGACATAAACGATGGCATTGGATTTCACATATTTCGCCACTTTCCAGCAAAATTGTAAATCACGCAACTCTTCTGCTGTCGGCTGACGCTTAGTGACCACTTTTAATTCATCTTCAGTGACCTTGCCCTGGTCCCTGTCTTGCAGCAATAAGCCGCCGTTCACCCGCTTATAATCAAAGCCGGTGGTTTCGCTTGCCCACTGACCACACACCAATAAACGCACATTGGGTTTGGCTGAAATAACTTCTGCCGCTTCACTGGATACGCTCGGCGCAATGATCACTTCAACAAACTGGCGGGAAATAATCGCTTCGGCCGTTTGCGCATCTAACTCGCGGTTAAAAGCAATAATGCCACCAAAGGCAGAAGTAGGATCTGTGGTATAGGCACTTTCATAGGCCGCCAGGATATTATCACCAATGGCTACGCCGCAAGGGTTGGCGTGCTTAACGATAACACAGGCAGGCTCTGCAAATTCTTTTACGCATTCCAGCGCCGCGTCGGTATCGGCAATATTATTATAAGAAAGGGCTTTACCTTGAATTTGCTCGGCAGTGGATACCGAAGCTTCTTCTGGCTGGGCTTCTACGTAAAAAGCGGCATCCTGATGAGAGTTTTCACCGTAGCGCAAGTCCTGCTTTTTGATAAACTGACTGTTGAAAGTGCGCGGGAATTTGTTCTTTTCTTCTTGCTCTGCTTTCTCAGCGCCATAGGCGGGTAACATCTTACCGAAGTAGTTGGCGATCATACCGTCATAGGCAGCCGTATGCTCGTAAGCGGCAATGGCAAGATCAAAACGGGTTTGGTAATGCAGCGAATCCCCGTTTTCATCCATTTCTTTTAATATCCGGCTATAGTCGTCGGCATTAACGACAATTGTGACATCTTTATGGTTTTTAGCCGCAGCACGTACCATAGTCGGCCCGCCGATATCGATGTTTTCAACGGCATCAGCCAAAGTACAGTTATCGTCGGCAACAGTTTTGGCAAAGGGGTATAAATTCACCGCCACCAAATCGATGGCATTGATATTATGCTCGGCCATAACGCCTTCATCTTGTTCACGGCGGGCTAAGATACCGCCATGTACTTTGGGATGCAGAGTTTTAACACGTCCATCCATGATCTCCGGGTGTCCGGTGTAGTCGGAAACTTCGGTGACTTGAATGTCGTTTTCTGACAATAATTTCGCGGTGCCGCCGGTGGATAATAATTCTATGCCTTTTTGCGCCAGGGCGCGGGCAAATTCGACTATACCGGTTTTATCAGAAACACTTAACAGTGCGCGTTTAATAGGGCGTGGGGTATCCATAGCTGTTTTATTTACCTTTAATAGATTAATACCTAACGAAATAATTAATTAATCACCTTCAATGGTCTAAACAGTCAACTTCGTCGTTGCGCTCAATCCCAATAGCCAGCTATTGCTCTATCACGCGCCTTGAATTTGAATGTTTATCCTCATTGAATTTTGCTCACTTATTTATTACGTCTGGTATATGTTAAAACTCAGATATCTTTGCTGCATTTTTCCGGCGACTATTGTATCGCCGAATCTGTCTTATACCTAGTAGAATAAGGATAAGACTGAGAAACTCCGTCTCGCCGGTTTACTTCGTTTATTTCAAGCCAAAGCTTCGAACCAAAGCAAACCTTTCCTTCCCTGAATTCTTGTCACTTATGTCAAAATAACGATCGCCATAAGCAAAAAAAGCACCCGAAGGTGCTTAATTTAAAGTATAAAAACCGATATTAATTCATACCGTATTTTTTTAATTTCTTACGTAAAGTACCGCGGTTGATACCTAACAAGTTAGCGGCACGGGTCTGGTTGCCACGAGTGTACTGCATAACTTCTTCCAGCATAGGCGCTTCAATTTCAGATAGTACAAGGTCGTACATATCATCAACATCATTACCGTTTAATTGAGATAAGTAGTTTTTAATAGCCACTTTTGCCTGGGTGCGTAAAGGCGATGCCTTCGTCTGAGTTTGCAGGTCACCGGTAATGAATGGAGAGGAAATATTTTGTTCAAACATAAAGTTCAGACTCTTTCTTAAGTTAAATTATCAAAATACAGATTTAATGCATCCAGTTGTTCATTTGTGGACTCTAATGCATTAAATATTGATCGAAACGCTTTGTCCTGATCATGCACTTGCATATACCAGGACACATGCTTACGGGCAAATCGTACACCCATAAAATCACCATAAAATTTATGTAGTTCCTTTACATGTCCAATTAATATTGAACGTTTTTCTTCCATGGAAGGAGCCGACATATGCGTACCGGTTTTAAGGAAATGATTCATTTCCCTAAAAATCCAGGGGCGTCCCTGGGCGGCACGGCCTATCATAATGGCGTCAGCTCCGGTGTAGCTCAATACACGTTCGGCGGTTTCCACCGTCGTAATATCGCCATTTGCTACTACCGGAATTGAAATCGCCTTTTTAATTGCCTTTATGGTGTCATACTCGGCGTCACCTTTATAAAAGTCACACCGGGTACGGCCATGGACAGCCAGCGACTGTATGCCGTTAGCTTCAGCAATTTTTGCAATTTCAACCCCGTTCCGGGTATTTTCACACCATCCTGTGCGAATTTTCAGCGTTACCGGAATATCTACCGCATCCACCACAGCTTTCACAATCGCTTCAACCTGCGGTGGCTCTTTCAATAACGCCGAGCCCGCTAATTTTTTATTGACCTTTTTTGCCGGGCACCCCATATTGATATCAATAATCTGGGCGCCATGCTCAACATTTACCTGAGCCGCATAAGCCATTTCATCGGGATCTGAACCAGCAATCTGGACAGAACGAATCCCGGCTTCGGCACTATGCAACAACCTGCGTTTAGACTTTTCCGTCTGCCATACTTTAGGATTGGCAGACATCATCTCAGATACCGCTAAACCTGCACCTAATGAACAACACAATTGTCTAAAAGGTTGGTCGGTAATTCCTGCCATAGGGGCAAGCATTACATTACTGGCTAATTGGTAAGGACCTATATTCACGCTGTTGTTTTTTTGAGCTCTGAGTCAAAAGGGCGCTAAGTTTACGTGTTTTTATTGAGATTGGAAAGGATATAAATTGAACAAAAATTGATTTTTTTCACGATTTTAATATTGACATTTTGCAATTTATTGATGTGAGCAGAAATCGTTCGATTTATAACGACTTCTGCCCAAAAAAAACGCTTTTTTAGCCGTTTTTCTACGCCCCGACTCTTCGCCCCGACAAGCGCACCCATTCTTCTTTTATCGCCACAGGCTCCATATCACACCAGTTGCCATAAAGTGTCTGCAACTCTTCTGCCTGATTTTCCAACACCCCGGACAATGCCAGCAGACCGTCTTGTGCGACAAACTCGGTAATGGTCGGCGCCAACTCACGCAAAGGACCGGCTAAAATATTCGCCACCACGACCTCCGCCTGAAGTTTTGGCTGGTCTTTGGGCAGGTAAAGTTCCAGACGATCTTCTACCTGGTTACGCTTGGCATTTTCCAGGCTTGCCTGCAATGCCTGGGGATCGATATCGATACCGATCACCTTTTTTGCACCTAACTTCAGCGCTGCCAAGGATAAAATACCTGAGCCGCAACCAAAATCCACCACGGTTTTGCCCTCAAGATCCAGACCGTCAAGCCAAGCAAGACACAAAGCCGTGGTCGGGTGGGTGCCAGTGCCGAACGCCAGGCCGGGATCGAGCATGACATTCACGGCATTTTCATCCGGCACTTCACGCCAGCTCGGACAAATCCATAAGCGCTCGCCAAATTTCATCGGGTGGAAGTTATCCATCCACTCACGCTCCCAATCCTTATCTTCGAGCTGCTCAAGCTTATAGTGCATATTTTCCTTATCCGGATGTATGCCTTTAAGGTAATTAACCACCTTGTCCATATCATGACTGGCATCATATAAGCCCATGACCACAGTGTTTGACCAGTAAACCACCTCATCTCCGGGTAAAGGTTCATAAATAGGGGTATCTTGGGCGTCAATAAAAGTGACGGCTTGGGCGCCGCTGGCACTTAACCAGTTACTGTATTTTTCTGCGGTGTCTTCATCAGCATTTAATCTAAGCTGTATCCAGGGCATGGGAGATCTCTGTTTGTCTTTACTATATATTAGGTTGACCTTAGTTTACCATTCATTGAATTGTCAGCATACTGGCATAAGCTTAGAAGTACTAGAAATTGTAGAAATGGACGTTTTATCACATCATCGGGAGAAGACCCTGTTTAGTAAATATCTGTTATTGATCCCCTTGTTTGTTTCTATTTCTGTGCTCCGGGCGGAGGAAATCCACTTTGTCACCGAAGAGTTGCCCCCGTTTCAGTTCACCGGCGCCGATAACCGGGTAGACGGAGCAATCGCAGAGCTGGTACGAGCGATGTTAAAAGAAACCAATTTATCCGCCAGTATTCATATTTATCCCTGGGCCAGAAGTTACCAAACCGCACGCACCCGGGCCAATACCATTATCTTTTCCCTGCTCAGAGGCAAGCAGCGTGAAAAGGACTTTCACTGGATTGGTAAACTCTATTCATTAACCTCCCATTTGGCGGCACTAAAATCTCGCGCCGACATAAAGATCAACAAACTCGATGATGCCAAACAATACCGGGTAGGCACAGTCCGGGACGATTTAGCAGAAGTCTATTTAAAGAAGAAAGGGTTTATATCAAAGAAAAATTACTACGCCAGTAGTAAATATAGCATTATGTGGGGGCAGTTATTTAATGGCCGGGTTGACCTGGCATTTACCAACAGTGTGTTATGGCGATATGAAGTTAAAGCCGAAGGATATGATCCGGCAGATTTAGTGCTGCTATATCAAATTGAGGATATGGCATCGGATCTCTATATGGCGGCAAGCCTGGGCACAGCCCCGTCCGTGATTGATAAATTATCAAAAGCACTGGAAAAACTTAAAGAAAATGGTCAATATCAGGCCATACTGAAAAAATGGCAACTGTAGCAATTAATCAATAAGATAGGTATATGAAGTATTTTCCCGTTTTTCTCGATGGTAGTAAAATTAACGCTATCGTTATCGGCGGCGGTGATGTCGCCGCCCGTAAAATTGAATTGTTGCTCAAATCCACCACAGAGATCACTGTGGTATCCGACAACTTTTCCCCGGGTGTGCAGCGCCTGATCGACAGTCATCAGCTCACTCAGCTCAGCCAAACTTACCAGCAAGGGCTACTTGACGGCAAAAGCCTAGCGATCGCCGCCACGGATAACAGCGAAGTCAATGCCGCGGTTTACCAGGAAGCCACCCGTTTGGGCATTTTGGTTAATGTCGTCGATCAGCCGGAACTTTGTACCTATATTACCCCGGCCATTATCGACAGGTCGCCGATGATCATCGCCCTGTCCAGCTCCGGCAGCGCCCCGATTTTAGTCAGAATGTTACGGGAGCAAATCGAAAAAGTTCTGCCCCACGCCTATGGCCGCTTGGCAGACTTTTCCCTGAAATTTCGCGATCATGTCAAAGCCAGGGTGAAAGGTTTACGCAACCGCCGCACTTTTTGGGAAAAAACCCTTAAGGGTCAGATAGGACAGGCTATCCTTGACGGCAATACCGCCCAGGCCGAGCAGCAACTGATCGCCAGTTTAAATCAGGAAATCGCCGCACCGGCAGGGGAAATCGTTTTTATCCATACCCAGGACGGTAACCCGGATAACTTAACCTTAAGCGCCCACCGGGAAATGCAGTACGCCGATGCGGTGTTTTATGACGAAGCGGTCAACCCGGAATTAATTGAATATATCCGCCGCGATGCCGACAAATATCCGCAGCAGATATCTTCCACCATATTGATCAATTACCAACATGCAATGGAGCTCGCCACGTCGGGACAAAAAGTGATTTATTTGCTTGCCGAATATCACCCGCTCCCCGAGAACGCAGCCTTATCGCTTAGCCATATCAATAAAAAAACCCTTATTTGTGGCGGCTAATCCAGCCAAGTAAATTATCAACAATAAAAGCCCGGTTATACTGACAAATAAACCGGGCTTTTTGCTGGCTATAAAGTCAAACTAAAGCATTACAGCGACATAACAAAAGCAACCAACTGATCGCGCTCTGCTGCCGA
Source organism: Thalassomonas sp. RHCl1 (assembly GCF_947387555.1). Lineage (GTDB taxonomy): Bacteria > Pseudomonadota > Gammaproteobacteria > Enterobacterales > Alteromonadaceae > Thalassomonas. Next base: position 268,720 of record NZ_CANDNZ010000008.1, on the reverse strand, counting down.
CAGCCCGGCAAATGCCTCTTTACTATTTTGCGCTTCTCCGCCATGCCATAAAATCGCTTCTTCTATGGTATCGGCACGGCCATCATGTAAGAAACCGGCGGCGGGGTTGACGGTTTTCGTTAAACCTATACCCCACAATGGACGGGTTTTCCATTCCAGCCCCGTGGCAGTAAAGTCACGACGGTTATCCGCCAGCTCTGCTCCCATATCATGCAGCAGCATATCACTGAAGGGGTAAATTTCCTGGCCTTTAAGGGCTTCCGGCGCAGCTAGCCCGCCCAGGGTTACATCCCCGCTTGCGGTGACAAACCCAGGGGTGTGGCAAGCGGTACAATTAATTTTTTCAAACAACAAGGCGCCGGCTTTTACCTCAGCATTGTTAATATCCCGTCGTCCCGGTACCGCCAAGGTTTCGGCATAAAACACCACTTCGTCGGAGAAGGTTTGATCTGCTTCGGTATTGCCATTTTCGTCCACGCCGGTATCAACATAACCGGTACGGGCCAGGTAGCTTTCGTGCATGGCGGTACCGGCAATACTTTCATCCGGGAACAGCGGGTTGGTAATGCCCATGTCTCCCCTTAAGGCGCCTAACGACTGCACCCGGACACTCGGGGTATTGGCCTTCCAGCCAAAGCGCCCCAGGGATACCGGTAGCGGGTCGTTATCCCTGTCTTTTATCGCATCATAAACCCAGTTCGGGCGACCGGAAATGCCGTCGTTATTGCTGTCGTCTTCATCCGCCAGCGCCAGAATGTCCTGCTCCGGGATCAGCTCCAGCAAACCCAAACCAAATACCGGCATGCCGTTTCTCGGACCAAAATTGATATTTGCCTGTTTCAGGGCACTGTTTTCCTGCTGATCTTCACTGACATCATAAAGACCGTCGATGGTAAACACCGGCTTTTTCAAGGTGACAGTGCTGCCGTCCGGATATTCAAAATCCTGGTACTGATAGCTGAGGTAAACATTTGCCTGGCCGATGAAAGGCTTATCCTGCCAGTCTTCACGGGCTTTTAGGACCCCGCGGTGAAACAATTGGGTACCAAAACCGGGCACGCCGACATTTTTACAATAATTGTTGTCTGCCGACGGCGTGGAACATTCGCCGTCATCAACACTGATGCGCAGGAATATTCCGGCTTCTGAGCCTAACAGCAATTTGTCCTGCCCTTCGGGCACACTCAGGGTGGAAGAGCGGCCATCGCGCTGATGGCAGGAATTACAGTCCTGGTTATTAAAGACCGGCCCCAGGCCGTCAAGTTCGGGGTGTTCCTCGTTTGGCGCTGTGGTAAAAGAGGTTTCAAAATGGGTATCACCGGCCAGGTGTTTTTCCAGCTCGGCCTCGGTTAAGGTCGGGATCGGCGTAGAAAAACCATGCCCCGAGTCACTGGCATCTACAGCGGTGGCGCTGCCGCCGAGATTCTCTACCAGGGTATAATCCGGGTATTGCACTTCAACCACTTGAGATTTGTCATCACTTGATGAACCACCCGAGCCGCAGCCGTATAAAGCGCCCAGTACCACGGCGATACCAAGCATTCGGGTCTTATTCACATTAAAATTTGTCATAGTTATCTGTTACATGTTGAAAAGATGGATGGGGATTACCGACACCTGTAAAGCCAGACATTCACGATTAACAGGACGGGAGCTGCATGACTCGACGGGTATTGCTTATGTCACGAATCGATGCTCTGCGGGCCGGTTGCTCTAGGCCAGCCCACAGAAGCAAAACATAAGATTAATGATGAATGCTAGTTAAGCTTCCAGTCATTCAGTAAGGTTAAAACATCGTTTTCCAGGGCTGACTGTAGTGTCGATAACGCATCGACAGCAGCCTGGATGCGTATACGGGCATCAGCATCATTGATGGCCTGCCTGAACGGCATGTCGTTGTCACCGGCAATAGCATCAATAGCAGTAATCGCGGCAGCAATTTCTTGATCTACCCGGGTCGCCAACGCAGCATCGGCTGCGGTCACAAAATCAATTAGCCCTGCCTCATCAGCATTGCTCTCGAACTCTCCCCGATAAACATTTTGCACGCCGCGAATGTTATTACTGAAATCGGCTAAAGAATTCCAGCTATATTGAGACTCCACTAAAGAAGTATCGGTAGCATCAATGCTGGCGCCAAAAGGTTCGGCAATTTTACCATTCCCTACCTCATCAACGATGCCGATCAAACCATTGATCAGCTCTTCCACCACACCCAACTCGGATGCATAAACCTCATTGTCCGGCGTTAACAATAAATCCTGGTAGGCGGGTGAATTGGCATCGGTTGCATCCTGGGTAACGGTCCAGGCATCGTATAACGCCTGGGTATAGCCCTGGAAAACTTCAGCGGTCGCCACCAGGTATTCACGCTCTAATGCGGTCATTTCATCAATAGACTTAGTATTATCGGTCACGCCGTCGCCGAATAATAAAAACTCCATGGTATGAAAGCCCTGGACATCATCATTAAAAGCTTTCACCTGCTCGGCGGTAAAACCGTCGGTTTCATCCAATAATGTTTGCAAATCATTGGTATTTAGCGGCCAGGTATCTAAATGCGGATCTATGGATAACGCATCCACAGGACCAAAAATATGGGCTTCCCCCTGCTCCCACGGCACACGAACAATCTGCCAGGCGGCTTGAGCCGCGGTTAAATTCTCAGCCGTCGGGGTATTAAGCAAAGTCAGGGTGGACTGGTGAAACACTTCCGCCTTGGTATTTAAATCATCATAACCGGCAACAATCACGTCCTTGGTGAGATTAGTGATCATACCACCGGCATCATAACTAAAGCCGGTTTCTTCGACAGGCGTAACCTCCTCGTTATTATCTTTTGATGAGCTGCCGCCGCCACAGGCGGTAAGCAGTAGTGCGGAAACAGAAGCGGCAATCAGGGTTTTTCTTGTTAGCATCTTGTTAGTCTCTAATAGTATTAAAGCGAAAAGTAGTAGCCCATGGACAGGCTGAATGAGTTGGTATCGTCCAGGTTATCCTGGGCATATTGTTGCTGGGCAAACTGCGCTTTTAGCACCAACTCCGGGGTTGGCAGGTAATTAATGCCAAAGGCAAATTCATCGATGTCAAAACGCTCGCTGCCATTGCCCTGCTCGACTTCTTTGAGCGGATTGGCATATTCATAGGCGGCAAACAGATAAAGCGGTTTACTTAGATTAAACAGTGACTGGCTGTTATAGGCGGCTTCGAAAAAGGCCGACTCCGCCTCGCTGCCGACCTGGGCAAAGTTACCCGGTTGCAGCCCCGGTGTGGTTTTGTTTGCCAGGGTAATGGCGGCAGAATCATCGAGTTCACCGTATAAATACTGGCCGCGTAATTGCCAGTTGTATCCCTGCCAGGCGCCGTGCAGGCCTATCAGGGTCAGGTTGCCGTCACCTTCAATATTGTCGTCATTGTTACGGTTACCCGACGTATCGCCGGTGTAATAACTGATACCAAAACCGGTACCTTTGGCGAGATCGCCGTAATCGAGCCTCAAGGTAAAGGCCAGGTCATCACTGTTCACTTGCTCGAAACGTTTTTGATGGCCGCTCGCTGCCCAGCGATAGCTGCGGAAGTACTCGGAGTTTAACCCCGTGGTTACCAGTGCCTGGGCATTAAAACCGTTCCAGCTGCCGCTGACATTAATACCGTTTTCATGCCATACCTGAGGGATCATGGTGGCCTCACTCCAGTGACGCTCGGTGGTGAAGTACTGACCCGGCTTATGTAACTCGGTGCCTAAACCTACAGGCACAAAAATCCGGCCAAACTTAACCGCCAGATCCTCGTTAACGGTATATTTAACTTCCAGCTTCTCTACCAGCACTTCACCGCCGGCTTCGATTTCACTTTCAAATTCACCAAATTCTTCGAAACCGTCATATTCCAATGCTGCACCGGTACCGCCATGTTCATATTCAAGCTCAAGCTCGATTTGCCATTGCGAGTCAAACTTATGGCCGAGCTCAACCACCACCCGCTCTAAATCGGTTTTGGCACGGCGATCGGGATCGATATCCTGGGTATTTCTAAAGATTTCTTCACTTTTATAGAGCAGGCTGCCGTATGACTTAAGCCACCAGTTTTTTTCAGCACTAGCGGCCTCATCATGGCTTTTCGAAGCCTTTTTCGCCAAAACGGCCTGTTTTTTCTGCTCTGCATTGGCTTTTTTCAACTCCGCCAATTGCTGCTCTATTTCGATTAATTTTTGCTTTTGCTCTGCCAGTATCGCCTGCAACTCATCTTGGGTAACCGCAAAACTGCTGTTGCTCATCGCCAGCGTCAGCAAAGCCAGGCTCCCTAATGAAGTAAATTTCATAACAACCAACCAAATCTAAATGAGAATTAATATTATTAATGGCGTCATAATAAAGATTACCCGAGACAAATACAAACGATATTGAGAATGATTTTTATTTATATTTGCATTGTCGATATAAATCAAAGTTTATGACTCTGGCGAAAAATAAACATGCGACATATCTGACATTGCCAAAGGCAAAAAATGTGCGAACTGTTAACCCCGGCTGTTAAAGGGAAAAGGTATCTACAACAACCTTGGACCCCGCGAGCTACAAGCATAGCTCCGGATGAATTAAATACAGGGGAGTTTAAGCGGTGCTAATAAAGAGTTTCGGGAGACGGGATAGCGCAAATAACAAAGCTGGATAGCGACTTTAGCTTCCTCCGACAAAGACCTTGATATGTCCTGACACTAAAAGTGTTTCGGACCCTTAGCTATCTCGGCTAAAAGTCCGGGATAGTGCTTTACTAGTAAGCGCCGGCACCATAAGTTAACTCATAGCTATGGCTGTAAATCTCCAGAATATTGCCAAAGGGATCTTCCATATAGATCATGCGGTACGGTTTTTCACCGGGATAATAATAGCGCGGCTCAGGCATACGTTTTTTACCGCCTGCAGCAACAATTTTCTCCGCCAGTTCTTCCAGGTTAGGATCTTGTACACAAAAATGAAAAATCCCGGTTTTCCAGTATTCAAAATTATTTTCCGGGTTTTCCTGGTTAGCAAACTCAAATAGCTCTACACCGATCCTGTCGCCGGTCGCTAAATGGGCAATTTTAAATTTTCCCCATTTCGGACCGAAGACATCGGTACACATCTCGCCGATCGGGCTGGTATCTTCAACGATTTGTGTTGGCGGCATAATTTCATACCAGCCTAAAACCTGGGTATAAAACTCAACCGCTTTTGTTAGATCCGGTACTGAAATACCGATATGTGAAAAGGTTCTCGGGTAAACTTTGCTCATGTGTTTTTTCTCCAATAAGTTGATGTGCAAAGCTTACCCGCCATGATAGAGTATGAAAAATTATCATTTATTATAGAAATAAGTACGTTTTGTAATGATTAACCAGGTATGGCTGAAAACATTTTGTACCTTGGCGGATGTCGGTCACTTTACCCAAACCGCCAATCGCCTCTTTATGACCCAATCCGGGGTGAGCCAGCATATAAAAAAGCTTGAGCAACAACTGAATGTGGTATTGCTTGTACGCGAGGGCAAGTCGTTTTCACTGACCGAAGCCGGAACCAAGTTACATCAACAGGGGCAAAAGCTGTTACAGCAAACAGAAGACTTGGCAAAATCCATCAAGCAGGACGATCCTTTAGTCGGGGTGGTCAAACTAGCTTCTCCCGGCAGTGTCGGTCTGAAACTTTATCCTCAACTGCTGGGTATTCAGCAGCAATCACCGCAATTGATCATAGATTATGCCTTTGCACCGAATACCCAAATAGAGCAAGACTTGATAACACGGAAAATCGAGCTTGGTTTGATGACACAAAGCAGTAAAAGCACTGAGTTGGTTAACGATAAAATTGCGCTGGAGCCTTTGGTTTTAGTCACCGCCAGCGAAATAAAGTCTGTGAGCTGGGATAAGTTGCTTCAACTGGGCTTTATTAGCCACCCAGACGCTGCGCATCACGGCCAGTTATTATTAAGTGAGAACTTTGCCGAATTTAAGCATATTGAACAATTCCCCCACAAAGGCTTTTCCAATCAAATCAGTTTAATTTTAGAGCCGGTGAGCCGGGGGCTTGGCTTTACAGTGCTGCCTTTATACGCGGTAAACGCCTTTGATAACAAAGCCGCGATCCGCATGCACACTTTAAAGAAACCCGCCGGGGAAAACATCTATCTTTGCCACAATAAAAATACCTTTATGGCCAGCAGGACCAAATATATTAAGTCGCTTATTACTGATTATCTAAATGCAGTAAAATAGACTGCTGATCTTTCTTGGTCATTTTATTTACTACCAATAAAAATGAATTATCTATCATACGTTCGATTTCCCCCTGAGGAATACTGCCATCAAGAATAATAGTATTCCACAGGGCTTTATTCATATGATAGCCGGGGATCACTGAAGGGAAAATATCACGCAGCATCACCGCCTCATCCGGATCGCATTTCAGGTTCATCCACCAGTCATTTCGCTCGCCATCCCCTTTACCCATTTTCCCAAGGGCCAGGGTGGCAAACATTTTATTTTTCACCTTAAACACCATGACCTCTTCACCAAACGGGTAATCCAGCAAGGTTTCCGGCTTTGCCAGCAGATATTTTTTTGCCTGTAAATGATCCATCATTTTCTATAAATGCTATCTAAAATACATTGGAATAACAGCATACTAAGGCTTGATGAATAAGAGCGCAAGCACGAGAATACCCCTGATAACAACCAGGCTGCCGCCGCTTTACCAAAGCAAAGAAGCCGTATCACTGTTTCCTGCCCCCATATCACCACAATATATCCTTCATGACGAGCATAAAAAAAGCCCCGGCCAGATGAGCGGTGGCCAGGGCTTTCAGAAAAGTAGTGACGGTTTTAATTAAAAGCTGTAAGTCACCTCAGCCCAGGCACTGGCGCCTTCGCCGCGCAACCTGTCCATGACCGCGATATCGGCATTTTTCACCCGGTTATAGCCGCCGAGATGATTTTCATAATCCTTATCCAGGATATTATCAATACCGCCACGCAAGGTTAAAGATGCCCCCAGGTAATATTGCACGTCCAGGTTCAGCAAACCATAACCGGCGGTTTCCTGCTCGTCATTGGTCAGGGAAACTTTGTCCTGTTTCGCTACCAGCTGCCAGTTTAACGTTGCCAGCAAGGCATCCGACTGGTAGCTAACATTAATCTGGGTATTAAGCGGTGCTATCCGGTAAAGATCGTCGTCGATGTCCCGGCGCTCTCCCCTGACATAACTGGCGATACCGGAAAGACTGAAGGCATCGCTGAGTTGATAAGACCAGTTAACGTCCATGCCGTATAATTTGGCATCGACATTGGTAAATTGCAGCGGGTTATCGTCGCCGCTCATCATCTGCGCCATCATAGCAGCCGACATATCCTCCATGCCCAGCGCCGTACCTTGAATATAGTCATCAATGCGCTGATAAAAGACATGGGGTGAAACCATGCCCTTTTTGCTCTGGTAGGTTAAGCCTAAATCCAGCTGATAAGCCTGCTCGGAATCAAGCCCCATATCGCCGATATAAGTATTGCCGTCTGCCAGGCCGCCGGTCGCTTCCAGCGGCATCCACAGATAAAGCTCCTGATAGGAAGGGGCACGGTTTTTCAGTCCCAAGCCGGCATAAAGTGACCAGGTATCGGTTAACTGGGATTCAATGTTTAAGGCGATATCGACATTGGTTTCTGAGGTATCGCGATCGCTGCTATTGAAATTGTCTCTGAGCGCTTTGGCCAGGCCGCCCATCATGTTATCCATCATCGCCATTGAGCTGGCGACCTCACCGGCATCAGATTGCGCACGTTTAACACGCACACCCAACTGTACCTGGGTTTGGTTGAACTGCTGCTGCCATTGGGCAAACAACCCCAAGCGATCGTCGGTGACTCCGTTAAAATTGACTAATTCAAACATGGCATTTTCAGGGTTGGTGATCACTGAATCATGCTCCGCCAGATAACCGTCCAGGCCAAGTTTAATGTCACCAAAGTCAAAGCTGCGATCAACGGTGAATTTAAAGTTCCAGGTTTCTCCGATGGCGATATTACGACGATACTTTTCCGGATTGTCATTAGCGCGCATATGGAAATTGGTCATGCCGTGCTCGGCATCAAGATAACCCAGCTGCCATTGCCCCTGCCATTTGCCTAACATCAAACTGCCGTCCAGGCTTAACCTGTGGCTGTAAATATATTCGATATCCATGGCTAAAGCCGGGGTACCGGAATCATTGGTATCTGTGTAGTGATAACCCAGGCCAATATCCGAGTTATCGCCGGCAACGCGAAAATCAAAACCAAACTGGCGCTTGTCGAAATCTGTCGGGCTCACTTCAAGATTGTCGCCGCTTTCAAAGCTGTCACCTTCTTGCCAGTTGCCATAGGCCATAAAACCTTTATTGCCTTTGGAGAAGTTCACCACAGAAGATAAGGTCGAAGCATCGTTATTGCTGCGATAACCGGTTTGCACATCGCCGAAGCTTTGCCAGTTTTGCTGGTTGGAAATTTCCGCCTTACGCATTTTGACATCGATTGCTCCGCCCAGGGTATTCATACCCGCGGTGATCGGGGCTATACCTCTGTAAACCGTCATTGAATCAACGATTAGCGGCGTAGAATAACTTAACGGCGTATCCATGGCATTGGGGCCTGCGCCAATCAGGATATGACCGTCCAGGGTGGCGGAGACGCGGTCACCGTAAAGGCCGCGGTATTGGGCGATGCCGGTCACCGGGCCATTGGCATTAATATTGGCCCCGGGAACCGAAGCCAGCCAGTTTGCCAGATCAGGCTCACTGACCTTGCCTTGGGCATAACTGGCATTTTCATCAAGAAAACTATGACGTTGGTTGGTGATGGTGATCACCTCAATATCATTCGTGCGCTTGGCTGCGCCTGCTTTGTCGCCTTCACTGGCACTTACATTGGTGACGGCCGCGGTGCTTGAAATCAGCCCGGTCAATAAAATGGTTTTAATAGCTAACGAACTCGCTTTAAGAGAAAAATTCATAACAGGTCACTTCTAAGTTATTTCCTGCCCTGTATTTTCCCGGCTCAGGACGGGGAAAACAAAGAAAAACAAACGAAGTGCGACAATATGTCACAGCCAAAATCGATGCTATTTTTCACCTTTGATTTGGAACAAAAAATGGCTGGTTTTTTACTTGATCTCAAACAAAAAAAGCACTATTTGACATCAAGCATTCCAGCGGATAATAAAGCCGGTTTTGAGGCTTTTCCCGCCGGTAAGCAAACAATAAAACCTTTGTTACATAGTTTATGCCTGGTTTATGTATTAACTAGATGACAAATTCCGCGACGATGGCACAATAAAGGAGTAATTAACTATAAGGATCATGAATGAAAGGTTTTATTGCCTTAATTTTAATCTGTTTAAGTATCAATACTTATGCCGCCGAGCAGGCAGAGCAGATTTTCAAAAAACTGGCACCGTCACTATTTCAAATCAGGCTGATTGATAATGCCAGCGGTGAGAAGTCATCCATCGGCTCAGGCTTTCAAATCAACGGCCAGGGGCTGATTGCTACCAACTACCATGTGATTTCGGGGTTTGCCCGCCATCCCAATAAATACCGGATTGAATACCTGGATCACCTTGGCAACAAAGGGGCGCTCACCTTAAAAAGAGTCGACGTGGTCAACGACCTGGCCCTGGTCAAACGCGAGGCCGGTGTTAATATGCCGTTTTTCCGACTGGCGGAAGGCGTGCCCCATAAAGGCGAAGAGTTATTTTCACTGGGTAACCCCCATGATCTCGGCATGATAGTGGTGCCCGGCACCTATAACGGCCTGAAAAAAGAGTCTTTTAATGACAAGATTCATTTTACCGGCTCGGTCAATTCCGGCATGAGCGGCGGTCCCGTGGTCAATCAAAACGCCGAAGTGGTCGGCATTAATGTTGCTACCTCGGGCAACCAAATCGGCTTTTTAGTACCCCATGACAAGCTTGTCGCCTTGTACCAGGCCTTTCAAACCACAGACGACATCAGCATAGCAGAGCAAATCTCACAACAATTGTCGAAAAATCAGCAAAAACTGATCGATACCATGCTCAGCAGCGAGTGGCAAAGCAAACAACTGGGTCAGGGGCTCATTCCCGCGGTCGACGTACCTTTTGTCCGCTGTTGGGGGGATTCCAATGCCGATAAAAGCGATGCCCTGATCCTCACCGCCGTTGCCCATTGCGCTTTGGATGAAAACACCTACATCTCATCGAAGTTTTTTACCGGCAACCTGGAAATGGAATTTCGCTATATGCAGGCGAAAGAGCTCAACGCCAGCAAGTTTTACCACTTGTATGAACAGCAAATTCGCCGTGCCGGTCCCGGCAATAAAGCCACTAAAGACGATGTCAGCGAATATCAATGTCACCACGATATCGTCAGCCCGACAGATCGGGATATCAACAGTAAAACCGTGTTTTGCACCCGGGCCTACAAGCAATATCCCCAGTTATTTGATGTCTTGTATTTAAGTGCTTCCATCGATAAAAACCAGCAGGCCTTGATCAGTCATTTCACCATCGCCGGGGTTGAGGAAAGCAGCGCCCTTGCCTTTACCCGCAAGTTTATGGAGTCGGTATCGTGGAAATAATTATCGAAGAAATCAGCCGGGGCCATAAACTGCTCAGCCGCCACAAACTGGATCAATCCCGGGTGAGCATAGGCAGGGGTTATCAGAATGACATCATCCTCACCGACCCCCATGTCTGTGCCAAACACCTGAATCTGGAATTTAACGGCGAATCCTGGCTCGCCCATGACGAAGACACGGTCAACGGCAGCTACCTGGAAAAGAACAAACAAAGTGTCAACCAACACACCATCAATTCCGGCGATATTATCAGCTTAGGCAAAAGCCAGATCCGTATCTTGTTCCCGGATCACCCGGTGGAAGAAAGCCTGGCCTTTAGCCCGTTTGAAAGCCTGATCAACTTTATGCGCCATCCCGCGATGTTGCTGACCAGTATTTCACTCTTTTCCCTGGTCGCCGGTATTGTGTTTTACCTGAATAAACCGGTAGAAGTGACATTCACCCAACTACTGGTACCGGCCATCGGCATGACCTTGCTGTTTGCCCTTTGGCCTTTGCTGATCGCCCTGATCTCTCACCTGACCAAAAATGATGCCCGGGTCTGGAACCAGCTCGGTGTCTGTTTCGCCTTTTTTAACCTGATGTGGCTCAGCGATGTTATCGAAAGTATTCTCGACTTCAACCTGTCCGCCAACTGGCCGATCGCCGGGTTAATCACCCTGTTGCCGATAGCGCTGGCTTTTGTCTTATTCTGGCTCAACTGTTATATCGGCTTTCATATGACCGCAGGGCGCCGCCTGGCGATTGCCGCCAGTTTAACCACCTTGTTATTTGGCGGCAGCTATCTTATCCAGTTGAGTAATAAACCGGACTTCAGCATTCACCCGCAATACAATGCCACGATAATGACCCCCGGCTTTTTATTTTCCCCCAGCAGTGATGTTGACAGCTTTATTGACGACAGCCGGAGATTGTTTGGCAAAGCCCAGAAAGCGGCGGCAGAAAAGTAAGCTAAACCTTTCTTATCCCGGTATTTCATAACTCATGCAATACCGGAGTTCAAGACATAAAAAAAGCGCCAAAATGGCGCTTTTTTTATGTCGACAGGGGTTCATTCAACCCTAAGGCTTGGCAATAAAGCCTACCGCATCATAAACAGAAGTCAGTATTTTACTGGCTCTTGCCGAGGCCTTCTCAGCTCCCTGGGACATCACCTGATTCAGGTAAGCCTGGTCCTGGCGGTACTGGTGGAATTTTTCCTGGATCGGCTCAAGCAGGCCAACAACCGCATCGGCAACATCGCCTTTTAAATGGCCGTACATTTTATCTTCATATCCAGGTACCAAAGATTCAACCGACTGGCCTGTGGTACATGACAATAGAGATAACAGGTTAGACACCCCGGGTTTTTCCGCGACATCAAAATAGATCCGCGCCTGTTCATCCGAGTCGGTCATTGCCCGCTTAATTTTCTTGGCGATTTTTTTCGGCTCTTCCAACAAACCGATAAAGTTTGCCGGGTTATTGTCGGACTTGGACATCTTCTTGGTCGGCTCCTGCAAACTCATGATGCGGGCGCCAAACTCGGGAATGTAAGGAGCAGGAATGGTAAATACATCACCGTACAGATTATTGAAACGGGTAGCGATATCACGCGCCAGCTCCAGGTGCTGCTTCTGATCGTCTCCCACCGGCACCTTGTCCGCACCGTAAAGTAGGATATCAGCCGCCATCAGTACCGGATAGGTAAATAAACCCGAGTTCATATTCGCCTCGGATTTTTGCGATTTATCCTTATACTGGGTCATACGGTTAAGTTCACCCATCTGGGTATAACAGTTTAAAACCCAGCTTAACTGGGCATGCTCGGGTACATGAGACTGGATAAAAATAGTACTTTGCTCGGGGTCGACACCACAGGCAAGGTAAAGCGCCAGGCCGTCCAGGGTCGCCTTGCGCAAGTCTTCCGGCTTTGGACGCACGGTGATCGCGTGCTGATCCACCAGCATATAATAACATTCATGGCTATCCTGCATATTGACCCATTGGCGCAACGCCCCGAGGTAATTGCCAATAGTTAATTCGCCTGAAGGCTGACAGCCGCTTAATACAATAGGTTTAGCCATGATTTTCCTTTAACTTTCTCTGCCCCGCAGGCAGTTTTATTTCTAATAGTAAATTTTCTTTTTTCCCTGCACTGGCAAGGAATTATTTAACGGTCGCTAACTCGGCCCGCATCTGGTCGATAACCGTTTTATAGTCAGGTTGGGAGAAAATCGCCGAGCCAGCAACAAACATATCCGCACCCGCCGCGGCGATTTCAGCAATATTGTCCACTTTGACTCCACCATCGATTTCCAAACGAATATCGCGGCCGCTCTGGTCAATTCTTTCCCGCACCTGGCGTAATTTATCCAAAGTGCCGGGAATGAAGGACTGGCCGCCAAAACCCGGATTCACCGACATCAATAAGATAACATCAAGCTTGTCCATGACATAGTCCAGGTAATGCAAAGGGGTAGCCGGGTTAAATACCAAACCCGCTTTACAGCCCGAGTCCTTGATTAATTGCAGGGTGCGGTCGATATGGTCGCTGCCCTCGGGATGGAAGGTAATAATATCCGCTCCCGCCTTGGCAAAAGCCGGCACTAAGGCATCTACGGGTTTTACCATTAAATGAACATCGATTTCTGCCTTGATGCCATAATCACGCAATGACTGACAGACCATAGGACCAAAGGTCAGGTTAGGCACAAAATGGTTGTCCATGACATCAAAGTGGACAACATCGGCCCCGGCCGCCAGTACTTTAGCGACATCGTCGCCAAGACGGGCAAAATCGGCAGAAAGAATAGAAGGTGCAATTAAAAAAGAAGACATAGTTTAACCCTTTTTGAAATCAGCGCTACTTTACCTAAAGCCAGGTCAATATTGAAGCATTAACGACCTGTCGGGCATGAATTTTTTATCCCGCTTTACCACAGGCAGATGCACAGTGAGCAGTCAGCTGCACCAAAATAGCGCAAAAGTACTCCTGATGAATGGCCACACCGCCAAAAGAACAAGCATAAAGCACTGATTTAAAACAAATTTAAAATCAGCATATCAACACTGGGTCCCGGGCACCGACTTTGCTTTGTTCTGGTTAACAACAATAAATGACCTGAGACTTAACTTATATGAAGAATAAAACCATTAACCTTGCGATCCCTTCCCTTATCACGGCTTTTACCTTACAGAGTGCTCCGGCCCTGGCAGTCGAAGGCTTATCCGCCAATGTCGGTTTCACCAGCAACTATTTATGGCGTGGCGTGACCCAGACCGACGACGGTGCGGCCATTTCCGGCGGTATAGATTATGCCGCCGATAGCGGTTTTTATGCCGGTACCTGGGTATCAAATGTCGACTTTAGTGATGATGCCAGTTACGAGCTGGATCTCTATCTGGGCTTTGGCGGCGATATCAATGAAAACATCAGCTATGATCTCGGTTACATCTATTACGCCTACCCGGATTCGGCAGAGTCAGATAAAGACAATGAATATGACTTTGGCGAAATATACGCCGGTATCACTTTTAGCAATATCACCCTGGCCGCAAACTATGGAATTCATAACGACGATGGCGCCGGGTGGGCGGACAAAGCCCTTTATGTCAGTGCCGATGCCGAATTTGAAGTCGCCAAAGGATTAACCTTAAACCTGCACCTTGGTGATTATAGTTTCGATGATGACCATGACAGCGGTGATTACACCGATTACGGCATCAGCCTAAGCAAAAGCGGTTTTACCCTGGCATTAACCGATACCGATCTGGATAATGACGATGTCAAAGTTAGCGTTTCCTATACCATAGATCTCGATTTATAGCGCCGGTAGATTAAGATAAATGGCGTGCTTGAAAACAGCTTTCAATCGCGCCAGAGCCCCTCAACACACAAAACCAGCCAAGCTCTTCCCTGCAATGGCGATAAATTCCCACTATTTATGGTTACACATGCCCGGCGCCTGTAGTATATTATTTATTCAGCTCATTTATCCGACAATGTCGCTCTTAAGGAGGAATACCCATGAGATTGAGCAAGGAAGGTGATTTAAAAGAAACCATGAAAAGCGTTGGCGCTGCCTTTATTGGCGTGCAAAGCGATAAAAACCGCCAACGGGATTTCAGCAAAGGTAAATTCAGCCACTTCCTCATCGGCGGCTTTATCGCGGTGACCTTATTTGTACTGAGTTTAGTGGCGATAGTCGCCCTGGTATCGCCTTAACTGTATCTTTCACCGCAGGCTAACACACTGACTTAGGCTGTTATTTATAGAGGGCCAATAACTCGGCGACTTTTTTCCGGTTATGCCCTTTCTGGCTGATGGTTCTGGCCACCTGGATAGATTTCAATTTGCTGGCATGCTCATAAATCTTCCGGGTCCAGATGGTATCGTGGTTACTGATCAACACGCAAACATCCGGATGCTGGATCACTTCTTCGGCGGCATTGGCCAAATCCGCCTGTTCATCCAGACCAAAACCATTACCGGCATAACTGGTAAAACTGGCGGTTTTGCTTAACGGCACATAGGGCGGATCGCAATAAATCACGTCTCCCGCCGAGGCCCGGGCGAAAGTATCCCGGTAACTCTCACAAACAAAAGTCGCTTTTTGCGCCTTTTCGGCAAAATAATTCAACTCTTCTTCGGGGAAATACGGACGTTTATATTTGCCAAAGGGTACGTTATAACCGCCGGATTTATTGTAGCGACACAAGCCGTTATATCCGTGACGGTTCATATACAAAAAAACCAAAGAGCGGAAATAAGGATCGCTGCTGGCGTTAAATTCTTTCCTGAGCTGATAATAGACTTCGGCCTGGTTATTTTCACTGGAAAACATCGCGCGGGCATCATTGATAAAGGCATCCGGCTGTGATTGCAGGATCCGGTACAAATTGATCAGATCCTGATTAATATCATTTAACAGGTAGTGCGGATAATCACTGTTTAGAAAAATAGAGCCGGCGCCGACAAACGGCTCGATCAGACGCTCGCCTTTTGGCAGCATCTTAGCAATAACATCGCTAAGGCCGTATTTACCACCAGCCCACTTCAAAAATGCTCGATGTTTTTTATTCATGCCGCCTGTAAGCCCTACCTAAAGTCTGTAAATCAAGAAAGACGGGATTGTATCCTGATTTTACTTTTATTGGGAGCTTTGAAATGCATTGATTTCATTATTCACGGCGGCAACACTTTTTATCCAGGGGCCTCGTTGCTTAACGGACTCGGGTAAACGCTCCCGCGCCTGCAGGGCTTCATCCCTTGAATCATAAACCCTGGAAGTGATCACCAACAACTTTTGTCCGTTTAACTGACGATAGTAGCCAAAATACTCCAGCTGATCATGATCGGCGATAAACTCTTTAAATACAGAAGGGTAAGAGAATCCCGCCAATTGGATCACAAAACCTTGTTTGGCCTGTAAGAAATAATCCGGGTTTATGCCTGAAGCAGCCGGCAGCTCATCACTTTGACTCACAATTCGCGTGTTATCGATGGCTTTGGCAGGTGCAACAACTTCGCTGTTAGCTTTAGCCTCAGTTTTCTCGGTTTCAGTCTCTGCTTGCTCAGCTTTCACCGGTTTATCTGCCAGCACGACCGCGTTAAACACATCCGACGGCCGGGCCTGCTCAGGTGCTTTATCTGCTTGCTCAACTTGTGTAGCAGCTTCTGGAGCCATTAGCGCCTGGTAAATATCGGCATTCGTGGCATAGGCTGGTGTTGCTGGCTCAGCAGTTGCCGAAGGCTCTTTTTTAGCGGCTGATGGCTCTTGACTAGCTGAAGCTTCTTTAGCCCCGGAGGGATCTTGAACAAAAACATCGGCACCCTCAGGAAGCGTTATGCCTGGTTGCCGGGGTAAATCACTGAAACTTAAACTGTCCCGCTGATAAAGCCAAGTAATAACCAGTGCAGAGATAATCAGCAACACAGTAAAGCCCAATGCCGCTTTTTTACCGAACGTTAAGGTAAAAAACGACTGCGCTTCCTTAAACACACCGGCATCAAGTGACAGCAACTGACCGGTCGCCGCCGATAAGATGGATAACTTATTGGTGAACAACATCTTATTCGCCGCCACCAGCTTGCCCGCCTGATGCTGGCCGAGCATAACAACATTGATATCCAGCTTGGTTTTTTTGGCGATTTCCGCCAGCTGGCAAAGCTCATGCAAAAGCTGCAGCGATAATAAATGCGCATGCTCGATAATAATGCTGATGGTTTCACGTTTTTCGCTGGCCAGCTTGATAATACTGCCGGTTAACGCCTGCTCGGGATCAAACAAGGCACCGCCGAAAAGCTGCTCCACTATCCGGCTGCGGATCTGGATATCATTAAGTTTGGCGGCGATAGAAACAAAAGCGGCGTTATGATCGTCAGGCAATGCCCCTAATAGCAGGCTGCCGACCCTGGAATAAGTGTTGCTGTCTTCATCGACAACCAAAACCGCTTGTTTGGAAAAGCGTAAGATATAATCAACCCGGGCATTGA
The DNA here is from genome assembly GCF_947387555.1 of Thalassomonas sp. RHCl1. GTDB lineage: Bacteria > Pseudomonadota > Gammaproteobacteria > Enterobacterales > Alteromonadaceae > Thalassomonas. The sequence goes on along the minus strand of NZ_CANDNZ010000008.1, from coordinate 251,627 downwards.
CGCTGATGCTGGTGACGCCCGGTTGATTTTCTGTGGTTTGATGCGCTAATGCAGACATAATTCACCTTTAACAACAGCCGGTTACCTTGTTACCGGCCTTAGATATGGCTATAAAATCTGCTGTAGCATCTCTTCTGTGATATCGTCACGTATTTCAGAGTGACCGATTTTTGTCGGAATAATTAACCTGAGCTTTCCGGCCAAGTTTTTCTTGTCCCTGCGCATATGGCGGATAAACTCGCTAAAGCCCATGTTTTCAGGGGCTTCTAGCGGTAAATCAAATGCCTCAAGCAGAGACTCAATACGACGAAGATCTGACGCTGCCAGCAAATTCATTGATACTGCCAATTTAGCAGCAAGTACCATGCCAGTAGCAACGGCTTCACCGTGTAACCAATTACCGTAGCCCATCTCGGCTTCTATCGCATGACCAAAAGTATGGCCTAAGTTTAATAACGCCCGGACACCGGCTTCGGTTTCATCACTGGCAACGATATCAGCCTTACACTGGCAGCAGCGTTCGATCATCTGGCTTAACACCTGTTTATCGCCTGCCAGGATCTTCCCTTTATGCTGTTCAAGCCAGTTAAAAAACTCGCCGTCGCCTAAAATACCGTATTTAATCACTTCCGCCATACCGGCGCTAAATTCACGCTTTGGCAGGCTGGACAGGGTATCAATATCGATAACTACCGCCTTGGGCTGGTAAAAGGCGCCTATCATATTTTTCCCTAACGGGTGATTAACCGCCGTTTTTCCGCCAACCGAAGAGTCCACCTGGGACAATAAGGTGGTGGGGATCTGGATAAAGTCGATGCCCCTTTGATAACAGGCGGCAGCAAAACCGGTAATATCACCGATCACTCCCCCTCCCAGGGCTATCAGGCTGGTATCCCGGCCATGGCCGTTGGCCAGCAAATGCGACATGATTTTGTCGAAGTTGCCCAGGCTTTTTTCGGCTTCACCGTCGGGTAAGATGATTTCATCAAGCTGATAATCGGCCAGAGCGGCCTTGATTTTTTCGGCGTAGAGGGGATGCACAATTTCATTGGAAACTATGCACACCCTTGTGCCCCGGATATGCCGGGATAGCAGGCTATTATCATTAAATAACCCGCTTTCTATATAGATAGGATAACTACGAATTCCCAGATCGAGATGTAGAGTTGCCACGATTAGAAATCTAGTCGTTCAACGATTTTATGGGCAACCACTTTTGCACTTTGATCATCCGTTTGAATGATAACGTCGGCAATCTCTTCATAAAGAGGGTTACGTTCAACCGCCAGCTTCTCCAGTACCGCACGCGGCTCTTCAGATGTTTGCAGTAAAGGACGACGACGATCACGCTGGGTACGCGCCACCTGCTTATCAATCGTTGTTTCCAGATAGACCACGATGCCACGTGCGGATAAACGATTGCGAACCTGATTGCTGATCACAGATCCACCACCGGTGGCCAGAACTATACCCTGCTTTTCGGTAAGGTCATCGATCACTGATTCTTCTCTTTTGCGAAAACCATCTTCGCCTTCAAGATCAAAAACCCACGCGATATCGGCACCAGTACGACGTTCAATCTCTTGATCAGAGTCGTAAAACTCAAGATGTAGCCTTTCTGCTAGTTCTCTACCTATAGTGCTTTTGCCAGCACCCATAGGGCCTACAAGGAAAATGTTACGTTTTTCTGCCATTAGACTAACTTAATACTCGTTATAATTAATTACGTTTATAGGGTAAGAGGAGACCCCCTCGAAAATTTCAAGGGCGCAATTATCGCAATTCTTCGGTGCAGATTGCAAGTAAGTGGTGCGAAAAGAAACCACTTACTGATAATTTAGACTAAAAATGTTCTTTTACAATGCGGGGAGTCACAAAAATCAGCAATTCTTTTTTCTCATTAAAATTATTACTGTTTCTGAATAACCAGCCAAAATAAGGGATGTCTCCCAGTACAGGAACCTTAGAAATGGTGTTGATGATCTGCTGCTGGTAAATGCCGCCCAACACTATGGTTTCGCCGTTATTGACCAGTACTTGGGTGCCGATACGCTGGGTATCGATTGCCGGTGCGGTGCCGCTTTGTACATCCGAAACCGTGTCCTGGGTCACCACAAGATCAAGAATGATCCTGTCATCCGGGGTGATATGGGGGGTCACGGTCAGGCTGAGCACGGCTTTTTTGAATTGGGTCGAAGTAGCGCCGCTGGACGCCGCTTCCTGATAGGGGATTTCGACCCCCTGCTCTATATAGGCTTCTTTTTGGTTGGCGGTGGTGATGCGCGGACTGGCAATAATTTCCCCTTTGTTTTCTTTTTCCATGGCACTTAATTCAAGGTCGAGGATAGTGCCGTCCGCCAGGCGGGCGATCTGAAAGGCAATACTGCCGGCGGGACTGGCAACCGGCAAATTGACATTCATGCGGTCGCTGATATCCGGGGTAGTGCCGGCATTTGCCGAGTCGGCCCCGGTTAACGTGCCCGAAGTGCCGGTTTCACCGTCGGTATCGGTAATGCCCCAACGGATCCCCAACTCTTCATTGATATTATCTTTTACCGTCACCATGCGGGCTTCAATCACCACCTGCCTGACGGGAATATCCAGCACGGAAACCATACGCTTAATATCTTCGATGCTTTGCGCGGTATCCCGGATCAACAGGGTATTGGTACGTTCATCAACCGAAACACTGCCCCTGGGGGATAAAATACTGGTTTCCTCATTTTTGATCAAAGAAGAAAACTCAATCGCCTTGGCGTAGTTGACCTGGACATATTCAGAATATAAAGGCGCCAAATCCGCTACCTGCTGCAATGCCTGTAAATCACGTGCTTCCCGGGCGGCAAGTTCGTCGCTGGGAGCGACCATTAAGATATTGCCCTCCATACGCTTATCCAGCCCTTTGACTTTTAAAAGAATATCCAGCGCCTGATCCCAGGGCACGCCATCAAGGCGCAAGGTAATATTGCCGTCCACGGTATCACTGGTCACCAGGTTGAAGCCGTTATAATCAGCAATGATCTGCAACACGGTGCGCACCGAGATATCCTGGAAATTTAACGAAATCGGCCTGCCGCTATAATCTTCAACATCCTCCAGGTAACCCGGGACCTTGACCTTTTCAGTGACTTTCAGGGAAAAAACATTGGTTAACTGCTGGTGGCTAAAGTCAAACTCGCCGTCGACATCGATCACTACCCGGGCGTTGCGTCCTTCCCTGAAGGTTTCTATACCTTTAACCAGGGTGCCAAAATCCGTCACATCCAGTTTATACAAGAGATCTTCCGGTATGGCGGTATTGTGAAATTCCACATATATCTTACCCAGCTTATCGCTGACATCCACCGCCACCATAGTATCTTCCAGGGAAATGATCACCTGGGAGTCATTTTCCTGGCTGCGGGTAAAATCTATTTCCTTAATGCTGTTGATAAACTCATTATTCGCCGGGGTTAATTTAGTCACCGGAGAGTCGGGATCCTGATTCTTTAAAATCAGCGAAAATTCATTACCGCTTTGCTTAACATCAAATACCGCCAGCTTGGCCAGATGTATTGAGGCGATAATTTGCCCCGCCACCTTTTGTACCTTCACCGAGTTAACACCGGCATGGCGGATATTGGTGTCACTGATCAACGGATTAAAATCATCCACCGCAAACAAAATATCAATGCGCGCCGGGGTCACAAAGGTTTTGATCTCGGGTTGTGTTGTCACCGCCTCGGAAAGGCTGAACACAAGTTCGATTTGATCTTTCTGTATAGTGTTATACGACAAGCCGGTTAAGGTCCTGGCACCGGCACCAAAGGCAAACCAACACAATACCAGCGCCAAAAGCCCTTTGACGCTCAGGATTTCGGCAAAGATGTTATAATTTTTTTTCTCTTGATCTGCTAACATTATCTTCTTCACCCCTATCCTTCTGATTCAACAATTGAAACCACGGACTCTCTTTCTATCCAGCAACCGGCGCCGTCGGGAATTAATTCAATAAGTGTGACGCTCTCCTGGCTGACCCCGGTAATACGGCCATTAAAAAGCCCCATATAACCGCCGACGGCAACCCGGTGCAAACTGTCATCGGACGCCTGCACTAAGGCCCAGGTCACTCCCAGCTCTCCCAAAGTACCGCGCATGCTTAAATCCGCCAGCGAATATTTTTCCAGCGGCTGTTTACGGCGCCTGGGATCCGGACTCAGGCAACCGGTCATCTGTTGCAGTTTTTCCTGGATAGCTTCGGGTTTGGGGGCGACAAAAGGGCTGCGCTTTGACTGGGCGGAATAGTCAAAATGATTAAATTTAGGCACCGCAGGCATAGGTTCGATCTGATTACTGGTATCCTCATGTACCTTGGCCATAAAGGCATTCAGTTCGCTCGGATCGTCAAAACAGCCGCTAACCATAAAACTAAGCAATAACACCAGGTACTTCATCATTCATTATCCTCCCGGTAACGATAGGTTTTTGCCTGCAAGGTCAGCCTGAGAATATCGCTGTCACTGCCGGAGATATTGATATCAAAATCATGCAGGGTCACGATACGGGGTAATCCCGCCACTTTACTGACAAAATTGCCAAATTCGTGATACGAACCTATCACCTCGATATCGATCGGCAACTCGATATAAATCTCTTTCGCAATTTCAGGTTGCCAATTTAATTTAACAAAATCAAGGCCGCTGGTGGTACCGACGAAAGTAATATCATCCAAAAGTCCCGGCGTTTCGTGGCTTTCCGGCAAACTTTTTAACTGGTTGGCAAACAAGGCTTCCGCTTCAATCATTTGCGCCTTAAATAACTCCAGGTTAGCGGCAACATGATATTTCGCCTTATACTCCTGCCTTAAGGTGATTTCTTCCCGCCGGACTTTTTCCAGCTGGGTAATTTTATCGCTGACGATGAAAATATAACCAAGCACCAACACCACTATCGCCAGAAAAATAGCCAAAACCACTTTTGCCAGATAAGGCCATTGGCCGATATTTTCTAACTCGAGATTGTCAAACTGGGATAAGTCTATATTCATGCCCCGCCCCCCGAAGCCGCAACGGCATCCGTTGTTGCGACATCATTGACCAGACCCTTGATACGCACCCGCATCTTAAAGTCGCTGAGCAGTTTTACGGTTTTTTCATCGCTGATAATCGAGTCCAGGGTAGCATCGGCAAACAAATCCGAGCGCTCGATTTCCCGGATCATATTCGCCAGATGGTTATTGGATTCGCTTTTTCCCAACAGCTGCAAAGTATTGCCCTTTTTCTCCATATGGGTCAGATAAATGCCATTGGGCACAATTTTGGCAATTTCATCCAGCACCTGGGTGCCGACATTGCGGCTGCGCTGCAATTGTTCAATGACCCTGATACGCTTTTGCAAGGCATCCTTTTTCTCGTTTAACACCTTGATCTCGCCTATCTTCAAATCCAGTTGCTGTATTTCATTGCGCAAATACTGGTTAAGGGAGTTTTGGCCATTGACCCGAGCCTGGTAAAACTGTCCCACCAGGAAAATCAAAACAAAAGCGCCCACCGCCACTATCGCCAGCACGGTAAAGTATTCCGTTTGCCTGGCTTTTAATTGCGCCTCGCGCCAGGGAAGCAGGTTTATATGTGCCATGGCGAAAAACTCCTTAACGCTAAACCCGCCGCCACCATAAACTGGGGAGCAAGCGCCAGCATCTCTTCATCAATATTTTTTGCAAGTTTCATATCGGCAAAAGGCGCGGCAATCACGGTATGTATGCCCAGCTCTTCCGCCAACAACTCCTGTACACCTTCCACCAGGGCGGTACCGCCGGAAATCACCAGGTAATCAACTTTTTCATGGCCGCTGGAGGTAAGAAACATCTGGATCGCCCGGCGGATCTGCTGCACCAAAATGGTATGAAAAGGCGCCAGCACTTCAAAAGTAAAATTAGGCGGCAGCTCGCCATTTATCTTGGCGCTTTCCGCCTCTTCAAAAGACATGTTGTAATAAGAAATGATCGAGCGGGTATATTGCTCGCTGCCGAAAATTTGATCCCGGCTATAGATATGTTTGCCGCCATCGGTCACCGACAGCAGGGTCATAGTAGCGCCGATATCCACAATGGCCACCATTTTATCAACCGCATCGTCGGGCAGATTGGCCAGACATAAATCATGGGTGCGGCTGACAGCATAGGACTCGACATCGATCACCTTGGCTTCAAAGCCCCCCATATCCAAAGTGGTGACCCTGGCTTCGATCGACTCGGTTCTTGCGGCGCTAAGCAAGACATTGATTTTACTGGGATCGGACTCATTCACATCCAGTGATTCAAAATCCAGGCTGACTTCATCCAGCGGATAGGGGATTAGGCTGTCGGCTTCAATTTCTATTTGATTGGCCAGCTCTTCTTCATTCAGGGCAACATCCATATAGATAATTTTGGTGATCACCGTTTGCCCGGAAACGGCCGCTGCCGCATGTTTCACCGAAGAGGAAACTTTTTTTCGCAACCTCCCGATAACATTGCCAATGGCTTCCATGTCCTGGATTTCCCTGTCAACGATCACCCCCCTGGGCATAGGCTCCATTGCCAGGCATTCCAGGGTATAGCCCTGACTTCCATTACTTAACAATACAGCTTTTACTGCGTGGGAGCCGATATCGATCCCCACCATCATTTGCGCTTTCTTTTTGAACAACTTGTTAAGCATAGTGTCCTACTAAAATATTATTTTTATACTCATATTAGACACAATATAGTCATAAATACATTTATTACATGGTTTTACACGATATACTAGTAGCCATGAATATTTTGCTGCAAAAACTTGGGCGTCTGTAATTGTGCTGACTTTTAAAAAAGTGATGAAATTTGGCCTGCTATTGGCCTTGCTGGGGGTGATCGCCTTGATCACCCTGTATTTAACTATGCGTGACGATCTGCCCAGTGTCGAGTCATTAAAGAATCTGCAATGGCAAACCCCGATGCAGATCTACAGCAACGACGGCAAACTCATGTCCCAGTTTGGCGAGAAAAAACGTATCCCCCTGGCGCTGGAGCAGATGCCGCAGCAACTGATCGATGCCATACTGGCCACGGAAGACGACAGATTTTACCAGCACTTCGGCATAGATCCCGTCGGCCTGACCCGGGCGGTGATCGGCCAGATCATCGGCCAGAACAAAGGCGGCGGCAGTACCATTACCATGCAGGTAGCCCGTAACTTCTTCCTGACCCGGGAAGTCACTTATGTGCGCAAATTAAGAGAAATCTTTATTTCTTTTCATATCGAAAACCTGCTGACCAAGGACGAAATTCTTGCCCTTTATATGAATAAAATTCCCCTGGGTCACAGATCTTACGGTTTCGGCGCCGCCGCCCAGGTATATTACGGCAAAGAAGTACAGGAATTAACCCTGGCGCAGATCGCGGTACTGGCCGGTCTGCCCAAGGCGCCGTCCACCTTGAACCCCATCCGCTCGCCGAAGCGGGCCAAGGCGCGCCGCAGCGTGGTACTACAGCGCATGCTGGCGAAAAATTATATCAGTCCGGCACAGTATCAAGAGGCGATGGCGGCACCGATCACCGGCAAACGCCACGGCGCGGAAATCGAATTAAACGCCCCCTACCTGGCGGAAATGGCGCACCAGGAAATGCTGCAGCGCTACGGCAGGGAGCAGGCTTATACCGGCGGCTACAAGGTCTTCACCACAGTCCCGTCCAAACTGCAAAGCGCGGCACAAAACGCTCTGACCGGCAACCTGATGGCCTATGACCTAAGGCATGGCTATCGCGGCGTGATCCGTTCCCTCAAGAATGAAAGCAACAACCAAAAAGATGCCGTCAGCGGCGAATACCTCAATCCGCTGACGCAGGAAGAAATCAGCCAGGCGCTTAATATAGAAGGTTATCAATCGTTAATACCTGCCATAGTGACCGAAGTGTCTGAGCAGTCGGTCGCCATTACCCTTAAAGATGAGCAGCAGGCCATCATAGACTGGCCGGGACTTTCCTGGGCCCGGGAATTTATCAGCGATCAGAAACAGGGACCGGCGCCAGAAACCGCCGCAGATATTCTTAATTACGGCGATGTTATCTGGGTGGTCAAGCAAGCGGATAACAGCTATGTCTTAAGCCAGATCCCGCAGGTGAGTGGCGCGTTAGTATCGATTTCCCCGGACGACGGCGCCATTAAAGCCGCCGTCGGCGGTTTCAGCTTTAAGCAGAGCCAGTTTAACCGGGTCACCCAGGCAAAACGCCAGGTAGGCTCGAATATTAAACCTTTTATCTACTCCGCCGCACTGGAAAACGGCTTTACCCTGGCCTCTATCATCAATGACGCCCCCATTAACCAATGGGACAGAAGCTCAGGCGTGGTCTGGCGCCCGAAAAATTCCCCGCCAACCTATGTCGGCCCGATCCGTATCCGCCTGGCTCTGGCCCAGTCTAAAAACGTGATCTCGGTGCGCCTGCTCAGGGAAGTCGGCTTAGGAAAAATTGTCGATCACCTTTCTTTATTTGGTTTTGTGCCGGATGAACTGCCGAGAAACGAAACCCTGGCGCTGGGGTCTGCCTCACTGACACCGCTGGAAGTGGTCAGCGGTTTTGCTACCTTTGCCAACGGCGGCTTCCTGATCCAGCCTTACCTGATCGACCGTATCGAAGACTCATTCGGCAATATTGTTTTTCAGGCAAATCCGGCACTGGCCTGCGATCCCTGTCAGGCCAGTGACACCATGGACAGCCTGAGCGCCGCCACCCGAGCCAGCGAAGAAACGTTAGCATCGGATAACAGCGAATTAGAGGTAGACTCTTTATCCGCCGATAACCTGGCTCCCCCCCTGAACCAGGCCGAGCGGGTGATCAGCGAGCAAAATGCCTTTTTGATGACGGAAGCCCTCAACAGCGCCATTTGGGGATATGACTGGTCCACTAAACCTGGCTGGCAAGGCACGGGGTTCAGGGCGAAGAAGCTCAAGCGCCGTGATATCGCCGGGAAGACAGGCACCACCAACGAATCCAAAGATGCCTGGTTCTCCGGCTATAGCCGTCGCCTGGTGACCACTTCCTGGATAGGTTTTGATGATCATACCAGGAACCTGGGCAGAACCGCCTATAACAAAAACCTGGGTAAAAGCCAGGTTTACGGCATCGAAGCCGGCGCCAAATCGGCCCAACCCGCCTGGATCACCTACATGGATACGGCGTTAAAAGACCTTGAAGTTGAACCTTTCCTGCCGCCGGAAAATGTCGTTTCCGTCAGGATAGACAAGGCGACCGGCAAACTGAGCAGCAAAGCCGATAAAACCAGTTTGTTTGAATATTTTGAAAACGGCACCGCCCCTCAGGAATATGTCACTTTGGATAAAAGCCGGGAGATCCTCGACGGTAACGAAGAAGAAGAGCTGGAAGAAGAGTTATTCTGATCCCTTATTCGCCTGATATAAAAAAGGCAGGTAGTTAACACTTGTTAACAATACCTGCCTTACAGCCGGGAAAATAGCTTAATTCACCTGAGTGACCTGAATAGCCAAAGGATGGCCGTTGTTTAAGTTATATAACAAGGCGGTTTCATCACAATTATCCTGGCGATGACATAAGTCACAGTCTTTCATAACTTTTTCCGGCAAATGCTCTTTATTGCCCGGTTCAAAACCTAACCGGGCAAAAAATTCCGGTTTGCGGGTTAATACCAGCAACTTGCTTAATGCCAGGGTTTTCGCCCGCTCCAGCAAATGCTCCACCAGCGCCTTACCGTAACCTTTACCCTGGTAATTGATGGAGACCCCTAACGAGCGCACTTCCGCCAGGCCGGTACTGTAAATGTACAAAGCAGCGCAGCCGCATACCTGGCCGTTGACTTCGATCACGGCAAAGTCACGGATGGATTTGATCAGCTCATCTTCCGCCCGCGGCAAGTTTTCCTCTTTCGCCGCCCAATAGTCCACCAGCTTGCTGATGGCGCGCAGATCGGTGAGTTTCGCATCCCGCACCAGGTAATCCGAGGTGCCCAGGTTATGACGGTACTGGGCAATAATATTGCTGACCGGTTTCTTGCCGGTGCCGCCGAGGATATTACGCTTATCCACCAGATACTCCAGCTCCAGCACAGGATAAACATCCTGCTCAATCAGCGGTGAAAACTGTTTAAGTTCATCCAGGCGCAGGCTTTCAATCGGCTCCTGCTGCTTAATGGCATAAAGCACCACCTGGCCTGAAATTTCATGAGCCGTCCTAAAAGGCACCCCTTTATCGACCAGGTAATCCGCCAGCTCAGTAGCATTGGCATAACCTTCCCGCGCCGCTTTCTGGCAACGGGCGCTGTTGATCTCAATAGAATTGATCACTTCTCCCGCCATCACCAGGCAGGAATGCCATTGGCCAACGGTTTCAAATAATCCTTCCTTATCTTCCTGCAGATCTTTGTTATAGGCCATGGGCAAACCTTTGAGGGTCACCAAAAGCCCCTGCAAGGCACCATAAACCCGACCGCATTTACCCCGGATCAACTCCAGCGCATCCGGGTTTTTCTTTTGCGGCATCAGGGATGAGCCGGAGGTGACCTGATCTCCTAAGGTAATAAAGTTCGCTTCCCCGGAATTGAAAAAGATCAAATCTTCGGCAAACCGGGATAAATGCATCATGCTGGCACTGGCGGCAAATAAAATCTCCAGCACAAAATCCCGGTCGGAAACCGCATCCAAACTGTTTACACAAGGGCCGTCAAAGCCCAGCGACTGCGCCAGCTCATAGCGGTCGATGTCATAGGTGGTCCCCGCCAGCGCGCCGCTGCCGAGCGGACACTGATTCATGCGTTTACGGGCATCCGTTAAGCGGCTGCTGTCACGCTTGAACATTTCAATATACGCCAGACACCAATGGGCAAAGCGGATAGGTTGCGCCCGCTGCAAATGGGTGTAACCGGGCAAGATATGCTCCTGGTTGTTTTCCGCCAGGGTCAAGAGTTGTTGCTGACAGGTATTTAAGGCAGCAATCAATATGTCGACCTGCTCACGGCTCCATAACCTGAGATCTGTGGCCACCTGGTCGTTACGGCTACGACCGGTATGCAATTTTCTGGCGATATCGCCAAGCTGTGCGGTAAGCTCGGCTTCCACCCAGCTGTGCACGTCTTCGGCGCCGGAGGCTAAAATATCACTTTCGCCGGCGGCCACTTTTGCGGATAAGTCCAGCAGCGCCTGCTCCATCTGCTGCTGCTCTTCCAGGGTAAGTACACCCGCCTGCTGTATCGCTTTCGACCAGCCGATAGAACCCTGGATATCCTGTTGTACCAATACATGATCAAATGGCAGTGAATCATTAAATTCCTTGAAAATATCACTACTCGCGGTTTTAAACCGTCCACCCCATAAGGCCATATTACTTCTCCCCGCCTGTTGTATCTTTTTCATGTAACGCCGCTATCCGGCTGGATAAGCTGAACAAACGGATAAAGCCTTCGGCATGTTTTTGATCGTAGACGTCATCGGCACCGAAAGTGGCAAACTCCTCGGAATACAGGGAATAAGGCGAACGACGCTGGCTCACTACCGCCTGCCCTTTAAAGAGCTTAACCACAACATCGCCGGTCACTTTATCCGACAATGAGTTTGCTGCCGCCAGCTGGGCTTTCGCCAGTGGCGTAAACCAGCGGCCATCGTAAATCACATGGGAGAATTCCAGCGCTACAGATTCCCTGAATTTTAACGATTCTTTATCCAGAATCAGGGTTTCCAGCCCTTTATAGGCCGCCATCAGCACAGTGCCACCCGGGGTTTCATAACAGCCACGGGATTTCATGCCCACCAGGCGGTTTTCAACAATATCGATACGGCCAACCCCGTGGGCGGCAGCCTTGTCGTTTAGATACATCAGCGCCTGATAAGGAGTCAGTGTCTGGCCATCCACCGCCACCAGTTGCCCCTGCTCAAAACTTAACATGACATTTTCCGGCGTATCCGGCGCTTCCAGCGGATCTACCGTCATGGTCCAGACTTCTTTTGACGGCTCACACCAGGGATCTTCAAGCTCACCACCTTCGTGGGAGATATGCCAGGCATTGGCATCCCGGCTGTAGATTTTCGTCAATGATGCCGAGCAGGGAATATCACGTTCGGCTAAGTAAGCCAGCAGATCTTCACGGGAGAGCATATCCCACTCCCGCCACGGGGCGATCACTTTCAGCTGTGGCGCCAATGCGGCAAAACAGGACTCAAAACGCACCTGATCATTACCTTTACCGGTACAGCCGTGACACAGGGCATCCGCCCCCACTTTCAGCGCCACTTCGACATGGGCCTTGGCAATCACCGGACGGGCCATGGAAGTCCCCAGCAGGTACTGGCCTTCATAAACGGCGCCGGTTTTAACGATCGGGTAAATATAGTCCTTAACAAACTCTTCCTTTAAGTCCACCACGTGACACTCGCTGGCGCCGGAGGCGATGGCTTTTTCCACTATGCCTTCTAATTCCTCTTCTCCCTGACCGACATCGGCGCAAAAGGCCACCACCTCACAGCCGTGATAATTTTCTTTTAGCCAAGGGATAATGGCCGAGGTATCCAGACCGCCGGAATATGCCAATACTACTTTTTTAACTTTCTGCTCTGTTTGTAAACTCATCTTACTCACCCAATTCTTGAAACTTTGCCTGATAAAAGGCAGATAAAAACCTATAAATTTTGTTGATGCTAAACCCGCTCTTATACCGGCTCCGCCAGCAGGGTTGCCAATACGGCATTTTGTGCCCACATGCGGTTTTCCGCCTGGGAGGTTGCCACCGACAACTCACTGTCAAACAGCTCAGCGGTGATTTCCTGGCCCAAATGGGCCGGCTGGCAGTGCATCACCACTTTCGCCCCGGCGCTGTTCATTAATTCGTGATTCACCTGATAGGCCGCAAAAGTTGCCAGGATATCTTCCACCTTGGTTTCATCTCCCATAGATACCCAGGTATCGGTATAGATGGCATCTTGCTGACCAAGCGCCTCGACATCTGAAGTAAGCGATAATTGACTGCCTGAGGCCTGGGCGATTTCTTTGGCCTTATTGAACATCTCGGCCTGAGGACCAAAGCCGGTCGGGCATACCAGGGTAAAATCAACCCCTAAAGTAGCGGCCATCAACATCAATGAATTAGAGACATTATTGCCGTCACCGACATAGGCCAGTTTTACCTGGGACAGATCAGCAAAATTTTCCGTTAAGGTGACGAAGTCCGCCAGCGCCTGGCAGGGATGATATAAATCGCATAAGGCATTGATCACAGGTTTACCAGCATGTGCCGCCAACTCTTGCAACACCTGGTGCTTAAATACCCGGGCCACTATGGCATCAGACCAGCAGGCAAGATTTTTAGCGACATCCGATACCCGCTCACGCTCGCCCAACTGGCCGTTTTGCTGGCCGATATATAGGGCATGACCGCCAAGTTTCTGGATACCGATATCAAAACTGATATGGGTTCTCAGGGAAGGTTTCTCGAATAACATCACCACGGATTTTCCGGCTAACAAATGCTGGTAATCCGCCGGGTTTTGTTTCATTTTCAAGGCTAAAGTAATAAGCGATTGCAGCTGAGCCTGGTTTAGCTGATCATCAGCTAAAAAGTGTTTTAACGACATAATATATTCCTGCCTGACGGCACTAAGTATCTAAAAATTCTGTTTTTTAAGGGGGAGAAGCTAAGGGTTAGCTATCCGGCTGAATGCGGGTGCCTACGCCATCACCATTGAGCAAACGGAGGATCTGCTCCGGCGATTGCCAGCTGGCAACCGCGATGCTTCGTCGTAACTGGTTAGCGGCCTTCAGGGCGGCATTCACTTTGGCGGTCATACCGCCGGCGATCACCCCCTGCTGGATCAACTGACTGGCCTGACGGGAATTCAGGGTTTCCAGGTACTGGTTTTGTGCATCTTTAACGCCGTTAACATCCGTTAACAGCAAAAGCTCGGCATTAAGCAGCTGACAAATCACCACCGCGGCATCATCGGCATTAACATTGACCAGCTCGCCATTATCGAGTGCACCGATAGAAGCTATTACCGGCAGAAAATGGCCGGACACTAAACTGTCGAGTAGTTTACTGCTGTGGGGACTTGGCTTACCTACAGCGCCTAGTTCGGTATCCGCCAGCTGACAGGCCACCATATCGCCATCGCACAGGGACAAACCCACCGCCGGGATATTTAATTTGGCTGCGGCCGCAACGATGGATTTATTGACATTACCAGCCAGCGCCCCGCTGATCACCGGGATCTGGGCCTTAGGGGTAATACGCAGACCGTTTTTTTTCTCTGTGGTAAAGCCCGATTGCTCAAGCATCTCATCCACCACACAGCCGCCGCCGTGCACCAGCACCACCGCCTGATCTTTAAGCTGACTGATAACCTGCAGCAGCGCCTGTAAGGCGCTGGCCTGGTTTAAGATAGCGCCGCCGATTTTAATCACCAGTGGCTTTTTATTAAGATTAGTTGTTAACTTTTTCACGTCCCGTCCCCTGTCACTTAGTGCTTGGTGCATGAGAGACCAGGCTGTAATCATCGCTTGATCCGACAAATGTTTGCGGCAACAAGCCATAATGATCAGGCAAGCCCATGGATATATTGGCGCACTGCAGTGCCTGAGCCGCCGCCCCCTTAAGCAGGTTGTCTATGGCGCAGGAAACCACCAGAACCTGTTTTTTTTCATCGTATTGCCAGTGGAGATCGGCAAAAGGCGTATGGGCGACATTATCGATTTTTGGCCAGGCATCCAGCAGCCTGATCAAGGCTTTATCCTGGTAGGCATGAGTAAAAGCTGCATCGACTTGCGCAGCGCTTACCCCGGTTTTTAACTGCAAAGTCACGGTAGCAAGCAAACCCCGTTTATAGGGCGCCAGGTGGGGATTAAAAATCACCTCAACACCGGCTTCCTGACTGATTTCCGGCTGATGTCTGTGCTTTAAAATATTGTAGGGCATCAGGCTGACTTCATTAAAATTGCTGGCCAGGGAAGCGGTTCTGCCGGCCCCGCTGACGCCACTGATACCGTTAACCACCACCAGAGAATTTTCCAGCTGCAGCTTATTGCTGATCACGGGTTTTAATGCCAGCAGGCTGGCCGTGGGATAACAACCGGGTACCGCCACCAGATCGGCACCGGCAATCTGCTCATGCTGCCATTCCGCCAGCCCGTAATGGGCCAGACTCAGGGTATTGATGTCCTGATGTTCGAAACCGTAATATTGGGGATAATCCGCCAGCTCCTTTAAACGGAAGCCGCCGGAGAGATCAAACACCTTAATACCGGCCTCAACAAAAGCACCGGCCCATAAGGCACTGAACTCATGGGGAGTCGCAAAGAACACCGCATCCAGGGCATGCTCTGCATCATTGTCCTGCTTATCTGATATAAAAGTATCAAACCAGGTTTGAGAAAAAGACTGCAGGGGTAAATCGCAGATCCCCTGCCACCGCCCATGCAAGGCGGCGAAAGTTTTCCCAGAGGAAGCACTGTTCTCTGAAACCAGCAAGTGCTGGATGGAAATATTATCGTGTTGGCAAAGCAAGCCAATTAACTCGGCGCCGACATAACCACTGGCGCCAATAACCGCAACCTTCATATTCACTCCGAAAAAAATGCAATTCTATGCAACTAAAAATAACACTCGATCAACAAATCTGTTTATATAAAATACAAAACCTAAAATAAAACCTGGTATAAACCCGGCTTCAATCTGGTTCATACAAGTTACAAAAGCTTTATCGTCGTATAGTTGTAGACATTTTTATATTTCCGTAGCCTTATCCGGCAAGGTTATTTACACTGTAGGGAGAATCTAACACCCAATGACTAGATATGCAACTTTTTAGCATAAATATATTATGAAAAATTTACCTGATTTTACCGACTCTCTGAAACAACTGATCGCCAGCCCTTCCATCAGCTCGACACAAAGCAGTTGGGATCAGGGAAATCTTGATATTATCCAACTACTTGCCACTTGGTTTGAACAGCTGGGGTTTAGCATTCAAATACAGCCTGTGCCCCACAGCAATAATAAATATAATATGCTGGCAAAACTTGGCAGCGGCGAAGGCGGGTTATTATTGGCGGGACACAGTGATACCGTACCTTTTGATGAAGACCGCTGGCATTCCGATCCCCTGAGCCTGACCAGTAAAAACGATAAATTCTATGGCCTGGGCACCTGTGATATGAAAGGCTTTTTTGCCTTTATTCTCCAGGCCAGCCGTCAACTTGATGCCAAAAAACTACAAAAGCCTTTATATGTCCTGGCCACCGCCGATGAAGAAACCACTATGGCCGGGGCGCGTTTTTTTGCCCAAAGCCAGTTGATCAAACCCGATGTCGCCATTATCGGCGAACCCACCAGTTTAGTGCCCGTGGTGATGCACAAGGGTCATATGTCGCACCGCATCACGGTACAGGGGCAGTCGGGACATTCCAGCCAGCCGGCATTGGGGGTTAATGCCATTGAAATCATCTATCAGGTGATCGGCCGCCTGATAAGCTTAAAAGACACCTTAGAGCAAAATTACCATAACGACGCCTTTGATGTGCCTGCCCCCACCCTGAATCTGGGGGCGATACAAGGCGGCGATAACGCCAACCGGATCTGCGGCTTCTGCTCTTTAGATTTAGATCTGCGCTCCCTGCCGGGTATCAGCGATGACGAACTGATCCACTGGCTCAATGATAGCCTGAAAGAACTGGCCGAGCGCTACCCGGGACGTATTAATATCCAGGAATTACATCCCAGCTCTCCCAGCTTCGAGCAGCAAAAACCCAGCGATCTCATCAGCCTGGCGGAAGAAATCAGCGGCCATCAATGCTGTGCGGTAAACTATGCCACCGAAGCCCCCTATATTCAGCAACTGGGCTGCCAGACCATAGTCCTGGGGCCGGGTTCAATAAAGCAGGCGCATCAGGGAGATGAATATTTGGCATTTGATCAGATCACTAAAACCGAAAAGTTGCTGATGAAAATGATCCAACATTATTGCCTTTAGGGCTAGTCATTAACGGCCGGGGAGCGGTCAAATAAAGCGCTGATTACTGGGCCTTATTCCACAGCTTTTGATTTTCCTTGATAGAGAAGAATTCACCGGCATGCCAGCAACGGGGGATAAGTTCCAGGTTCTCCCTTTCCTTATAGTTAGAGGCCAGCAATTCCAGGATCTCCATCAGCCTTTTTTTACTCATGGTAGCCAGGTTGCTGGCCACCGCCGACAAGTACAGGTTGTCTTCACACTTGACGATAATATCCAGTCCGCGGCTGATAAAGCTCAGTTGCCGGGTCGCTGCCCGGCACAAGGGCTGTTCAGGATTTTCCGGGTATAAACGGTTGACTATGGCATATTCATACCTGTCCAGGGCTTTGCCGTCACTGTCCCGGGGAATATAGGTAATGCCAAACCCCTGGGGGTACATGCCGGTAATGCGGTATAAGCTGTCCACCACCGCCTGGCTGCAGGTGCCGCGTTCGGCATTTTGATTCAGGGCCTGGTAAGCCTTAGGCAAGAGTTTATAGTTATACTTGGCCTTGGTGGATAAAATAATAGAAGTATAAATTTGCGGTACTTTCAGCAGGTTGCCTATACCTTTTAACGGATTGATACTGGTTTTCAGCAAATGTTTGATAAAAAATATTTTCTTGTGCTCGGCCTGGTTAAATTTATCCCGCTCTACTTTTGAGTTGCCAATATACTGGGTCAGGCCGATGCCGTGTACCAGGTAATCTATAGTTTCCCGGTAACTGATTTGTAACAGCGCCTTACGTGACTCCACACCCAGAGTGCGACTGGGATCAAGCTTACCGTCCTCGCCGTAAATAATCTGCTGGGCATCCGGGTGATAATGGCCGATATCCTGGATCAGAGCCGCCATGATCACCGGAATTTTTACTTGCTGGATATAGACCTTATAATTTTTCGGATCCAGCTCATGGTATTCGGCATATTGCTCCGGAGGAATATCGGTCAGGTACTGACTGATATAAGGCTCGGCAACAATCTTGTCCATGCATAACCTGTCTAGCAGGCGCAAAGCCAATACCGCTTTATACAAAGCCTTATGCTGTTCGTTTATCTGGGCGATTTTTTTCCCTTCGGTGGGACTGATTAACTGCAGCGTGCCGAGAAACTGGGCAGATTTCCGGTTGGTTTCCTCGATATCCTCCGCTTCACACAAAGCGAGTAGCTTATGGCAGGTTTCAAGCAGATTTTCATTGCGCTCATTACGCTCGATCCTGAGCTGCAGCTGGAAGTTTCGCTGCTCCCTTTCCAGCTTATGCAGCTTTTGCTGCAAAGCTGCGCTTTCTTTGCCGCTGCCCTCCTCAATCTTGGCTTTTATCTCCTCCAGCTGCTGCTGATACTTGTCCGCTTTAGCGGTTTGTTCCGCCTTCACTTCAAAATAAGCGATTGCCCGCTCGAGGAAAGAATCTTTTAGCTGGCTGCGACCATAGGTGCGCCCAATTAAAGCGCGTACCTGCTGGGTAAAATTGGTTTCACTGGTCACATTAGCCACTTTATTATTGCATTTATCCCGGCACGGCAGAAAAAGGTACTAGTAATGCTAGTTAATTTTTCACCAATAAACAAGGAGATCCCTCGTTAACGGCAAAACGGCGGCAAAGGCAGAAAAATGCCCGCTTCAGGCGTTTTAAGCGGGTTTTCAGCGCCAGATCTCAGCTGTAAGTGGCAGTGAGGATCAGGCGCTAACGCGGGTAATTTATTCGGGACGTATGCCTAAAGTATGACAAATGGCATAGGTAAGTTCCGCCCGGTTTAAGGTATAAAAATGGAAGTTTTTTACTCCTTCCTTATTTAATACTTTAACCTGCTCCATGGCAATATTGGCCCCGACCAAACGCCTGGTGGTTTCATCGCCATCAAGCCCTTCGTACATTTTCGGCATCCAGCTGGGCACATGGACATTGGTTAAGCCGGCAAAACGTTCCAGCATTTTATAGTTAGTCACGGGTAAAATACCCGGGATAATTTCCACATCTATGCCCACGGTCACACAGCGGTCGCGAAAACGCAGATAAGACTCGATATCAAAGAAGAACTGGCTGATAGCCCGGTTGGCGCCCGATTCCACCTTACGCTTTAAATTCAATAAATCAAATTGCGGGTTTGGCGCTTCCGGATGACCTTCCGGGTAGGCGGCAACGGAAATATCAAAATCTGCCACCGACTTTAACAGCTCCACCAGATCGCTGGCATACATGCTCGGCTTTTCACTGCTGTTGGGCAAATCGCCGCGCAGCGCGACAATATGGCGAACACCGCTTTGCCAGTAATCTTTGGCGATTTGTACCAGCTCTTCCTTACCGGCATCAATACAGGTCAAATGCGGAGCGGCAATCAAGGCGGTATCTTTTTGTATGCGTTTGATCACATCATGGGTACGATCCCGGGTACCGCTGCCGGCACCATAGGTCACGGAGACAAAGCTGGGCTTTAACGGCGCCAGGCGTTCGATTGAATTCCATAACGTGGTTTCCATCTCAGGGGAATTAGGCGGAAAAAATTCAAACGATACCTGAATGTCTTTGCTGATCTCACTTAAACTGCGGTTTAACGACTCAACTTGTCTGGCGTGGCTATAGCCCATTAGTTTATCCCCTTAAGTGTTACTTGATGTTGTTTATTCACCAGTTGCTGGCAGGCTTTTACCAGATCTGAATGTAATCCCCCTGCGGTAACATCCCGCCCGGCTCCCGGGCCGCGGATGATCAAAGGATTGTCCTGATACCAGTGGCTTTTGATTTGAAAAATATTGTCGCAGGGGGTCAGGTTGGCAAACGCATCATCGCGCGCTAAAACCTCCAGGGAGACCCCGGCTTTTACCTTGCCCTGCTCAAGTGAGAACCTGGCAATATAACGGATACAGGCTTGCTGTTCTTTTGCCTGCTGATATTGCTGCTCGAAATAACCGTCGAGTAGCTCCGCTTGTTGCAAAAATGCCTCTGTACTCAGCCCTTGCAATGATTCCGGCACCAGGTTCTGACAATCGATATCTTCGAGCGATAATTCAAAACCCGCGGCACGGGCCAGAATCAATAACTTGCGTTGCACATCCCGACCGGAAAGATCTTCCCTGGGGTCCGGCTCAGTGATCCCCTGTGCCAGGGCTTCTTTTAACAACACAGAAAAAGGCTTCTGTGCATCATAATGTTCAAATAACCAGGACAAGGTGCCGGAGAATACTCCGGAAATTTCCGTGATCTGGTCGCCGCTGTTGATCAGATCATCAAGGGCATAGTTCACCGGCAAACCGGCACCGACTGTGGTATTACCCAGCCATAAACTACCGCTTTTCCCGGCCTTATTTTTTAACGTCCGGTAAGTGTCCGTGCTGGCAGAGGCCGCCCACTTATTAGCGCCGATCACATGAATGCCTAAGTCAAAAAATTCATCATAAAGAAAACTAAAAGCTTCACTCGGGGTAATATCCACCAGGATCATCTCGTCATAAGGGTGGTGCTTAAGCCAGCTCACCAAGTCTTGATTAGTATAGTCTGTGGCTTGCTCGCTGAAATCGGTCAACGCCGAGCTGACATCCAGACCGTCAGTATGGATCAGCGCTTTTTTAGAACTGACCAGGCCCACCAGATGTACGTTTTCCAGCGCAGGCACCCGGGCTAACTGAGCCGGCAGCAGCTCAAGAAAGCGCTGGCCGATATTGCCTAAACCGGCAACCACCAGGCCAAGATGACGGGCATCTTTAACAATTTCGTGATGAACCTTGTTTAATAATTCAGGTGTGGTTTCCTGGGGCAGGAGGGCGATAATGCTGTGCTCTTGCTTAGAATTAACAAAGCGCAGCACCCGGTCATTTTTCAGGGCACGCTTAAAGCGGCCATAGATATCCAGGCGTAAGGCTACCTGATAACCCACGGCAGCAATTAAACTCACCGGGGTGAAAATCACTTCAGCGCCAAGCATAGCCAAAGCATTGGTTAAGGCTTGTTGCTGTGAGGCTAAGATCACCAATTGCCCCTGCTTTTCATCACTATAGACAGGTGAAAGTTCAGCAATAACATCAGCCGCCACACTACCTTTGAGGGCTTCACAGCTGACCAGGAGCAGATCATTAAGGTGGGTAACCGACAATTCCTGGCGGGCAATCTGGCCAAATTCACCGATTTCCGTTGCCGCCGCTTTCACATCAAAACTGCTGGCAACATGTAAATGACTGCTGCTACCGCTGAAATTATCGGTTAGCGGCTGCAACGTTTTCTTATGCAGAACCGGATTGCCCAGACGTCCTAACTCCCGTGCTACCGCGTTGGGTAAGCGGTGCAATTTACGGGCAGAAGGCACCACCCTGGGGTCGGCGCTGTAGATGCCATCAACATCCGTCCACAGGGTGACATTTTTCGCCGCTAATAAAGAGGCAAAAATAGTTGCCGAATAATCACTGCCGTTTCGGCCCAAAGTACAAGAGTTGCCCGCCTGATCCTTGCAGATAAACCCGGTGATCACCGCCAGTTTTTGTCCTTGGCGGCTGTTTGCTAAATTGGCTTGGCTTACCGGATTATCGACCCGGCATTCCCGGGCATTATTGATTACCAGAAAATCCCGGGCATCAAGGTAATAGCTGCTGCAGATACGCTCATTTAATAATGCTGATAATAGCCGGGCTGACCACACTTCCCCCAAGGCGAGAATATCGCTTTCAAAGGCAAGCGGATCATCACTTAACCAGGCAACCAGCTGATTGATGTCCTGCTCTAATTCTCCCGCCAGGCGACCGGCATTGTCGGCATTTAATAAAGCAAAAATCAACGCGCTTTGCTGCTCTTTCAGCAAAGCCAGCGAGGTGTCCAATAACTCACCGCCAAGGGCCAGCTGATGCAGGGACAAGAGCAGATCTGTGGTTTTTCCATTCGCAGAAACCACTATAATGTCATTCAGCTGGCAATGCTGACGGATAATAGAGATCACCCGCTCGATGCACTCGGGCGTTGCTAAACTGCTGCCACCGAATTTATGAACATTAACGCTGTGTTTTTCTAAGTTATTTTGAGCAAAATCAACTTGCTCAAGAGTATTTATCTGAGTCATTTTTTTACCACAAGCTCGCCAGTGCAGGATTAAAACTAAAAGGTTTTGTTTGCTGATCATTATCTGCCACAACCCTCAGGCTTGGCTCTGAGTTGCTTGCAGCAGATGCCTTGTCAGTAAGCTTTTTTTCAGGACCAGTATTATCGAGCCCTGACTGGCTGGCAGTTAAACCGGCATCAAGATCGTTAATAATGTCGTCGATATCTTCTATACCCACGGAAATACGCACCAGCGACTGGCTGATCCCCGCCACTAACTGGGCTTCAAGCTCCATTCCGGCATGGGTCATGGTTGAAGGATGGCTGATTAAACTCTCCACACCGCCTAAGGACTGGGCCAGGGTAAACAGGGATAAATTGTCAAACAGGCTTTTAACGGCTTCGACACCGCCTTTAACTTCAAAACTGAGCATGGCACCAAAAGACTTTTGCTGTTTGCAGGCAATAGCATGGCCGGGGTGATCCGCCAGGCCGGGGTAATACACCTGCTCAACCGCCGGGTGTCCGGCTAAAAACTTGGCCACGGCATCGGCATTGCTTTGATGTTGCTTCATTCTGATCGGCAGGGTTTTCAGGCCGCGTAAACTCAAATAGCTGTCAAAAGCTGAGCCGGTAATGCCGATACAGTTCGCCCACCAGGCCAGCTGCTCTCCGAGCTCCTTATCCTTAGTGACTAATACCCCGCCGACAACATCGCTGTGACCATTGATATATTTCGTAGTGGAATGAAAAACTATATCCGCCCCCAGTAATAATGGTTGCTGCAACACGGGGGATAAGAAAGTATTGTCGACCGCCACCAGGGCGCCCGCTCTGTGGCTTGCTTCGGTTACCGCTTTAATGTCTACGATCCTGAGCAAAGGGTTGCTCGGGGTTTCGATCAAGACCAGTTTAGGTTTTTGCGCCAAGGCTTGCTCAAGGGCATCACTGTCGTTTTGATCCACTACAACTAATTTAAACAGCCCCCTTTTCGCCAGGTGGCTGAATAAACGATAACTGCCGCCATAACAGTCATGAGGGATCACCACGAGATCATCCACAGCCAATAGCTGACACAATAAATGCACCGAAGACATACCGGTACTGGTGACTATGCCATGGGCGCCCTGCTCCAGCTCGGCCACCGCCTCGGCAAAAGTAGCACGGGTAGGGTTGCCGGTACGGGAATAGTCAAATTCACGCTTTTCATTAAAGCCGGTTAACGAATATGTACTGGATAAGTGAATTGGCGCAACCACAGCACCATGATGCTTATCATTATTTATACCTGCCCTGACGGCAATTGTTGCTGTTTTGTTATTAGCCATTTCACTCTCGATTTACATTTGGATGTTTGGACGTCTAAAACTCTAAACGTTTAGATTGTTGGGGTCAAGATCTTTTTAGCCGTCTAAACCTCTACACATTCGGATGTTGACTCACAGCCCACAACCAGTACAATTTACCCTGGGAAATTTAGAATATGAGGTAAGTCGATGGCAGAGTGGAATGCCGAATACATTAATCCATACGCCGAGCATGGGAAAAAAAGCGAGCAGGTGAAGAAAATCACTGTTTCTATCCCCTTGCGTGTTTTAAAAGTATTAACGGATGAAAGAACCCGTAGACAAGTCAACAACTTACGTCATGCGACTAATAGTGAACTATTATGTGAAGCTTTTTTGCATGCCTTTACCGGACAACCCTTGCCGGACGATGCTGACTTAGCCAAAGATAATAATGAGAAATTACCGGCAAGCGTAAGAAAAGCACTTGAAGCAAAAGGTATTACCGATTTCAGTGTTTACGAAGCAGAAGAAGAATAATATCCGATACAATTGCAGTGCTTTGCTTAATGATTTAGCAGAGAAATAGCTGACAGGTATTAAACAAGTTAAAGGCGCATTTTGCGCCTTTTTATTTACAGGGATGTAATGTATACCATGAATGCAGGATGCATACTCTTAGTAATTGCTGACCTCACCTATCAAAACAGAACCTAGAGAAATAGCATTTACCGGTTTTAAACTCGCCCATGCGCCAACACTTTCCCTGAATGAAAATGGCAAAGTAACCAGCTCGAAACACAAATGCCATTGATAAGCTTCAGTGACCATTCACTTCGCTAGTACACGATTAACATATTGTCAAATATCTTTACATTAATTTAATCACTCATAAACACAACACGAGCAAGAGATTGATTTTATTCATTTTTTATATTTTGGCATAGGAATCGCTTTATAGAGTTCAGTAACCAAGTTGCTTAGTGAGCTGTCAGGCACGACACCAAATAACAAAAGATATAAAGGAATATCACATGAAATCTAACTTCTTAAAAACTGCTGTAGCCGGCCTTATCCTTTCTGCCAGTACTCTGGCCCATGCAGGCGCTATCGACTTAAACTCCTGGTCTCAGCAGGGCAATGCCGGCAACGGTAACTGGACCGTTGCCCCTGACGGCTCTTCGGTCGTACAGTCTATCAATGGTAACCCTACCTTTTTTGTTAGCCCGGAATCTTTTATCAATAAAGAGTTTACCGGCTCTTTTGGTGTAGAAACCTCCAGTGACGATGACTTTGTCGGTTTTGTGTTCGGCTACAACGGCCTGGACGACTTCTACCTGTTTGACTGGAAACAGGGCACGCAAACCGTTAACGGCCAGGTAGGTTATGAAGGTTTTACCTTATCTAAAATTTCTGCCGGTGCCGATGTGACGTCTTTGAACGGTTTATGGGGTCATAACGGTACAGGTATTACCGTTTTAGATACAGATTATGGCAACGACCGCGGCTGGGCAGATAATACCGTTTACGAATTCACCCTGGGTTATACCGATACCGAAATCAATATCGGCATCAACGGCGGTGATTTCGTCAACGAGCAAATTTTCAGCATTTCCGGTTTAAACAACCAGGCCGGTAGCTTCGGTTTTTATAACATGTCTCAGGCAACCGTAAGATACAGCGGTTTCGAAGAAGATACCTGTACCGAAAATTGCGGTACCGTACCTGAGCCTTCTACTTTGGCAATTTTTGCCTTAAGCCTGATGGGTATCGGTGCCCGCCGCTTTAAAAAATAAAACCTTATACTTATATAAGTAATAAATAGATAAGCCCCACTTAAAAGGCATCCCAAACGGGATGCCTTTTCTATATACAGAAGGTATAAGTTAAAGAGGAGTCTCATTTCCCACTAAGTGCCGCTGACTTTACCCGGCCAGGGATTCACTTTTTCGCGGTAAATGTATGCCCGCCAGCATGCATCGAATAGAACCTCCCGCCAGCTCAATGGTGGAGACATCCAGCGGCACAATTTTTACGTATTTTTCAATCGTGTTTATCTGCTCTGGGTTTAGAGAGTTAAAAGCCGTTTGCGATATTGCCAAGATATTACCCTGTGCAGTCGCCAGCTCCAGTGCATTACCGGCAAATTGTCTGATCTGAGCCAAAGTCAGCTCTATCACCTCCCTGCCCCCCAGTTGTAAATGCTGCATCACCCGACGGCGTTCACCCTCATCTTTGATCAGCCCAGCGCCTATCATGACAAAGCCGGTGCCGATACACATTAAAACATTGGTGTGATAAACATCGACATTGTTTTCATCCCTGGCATGAAAAGCCACTGCCTGATAATTAAAATCCCGGCAAAAATGATTAAGCAGCCAGTCACTCATGCGTTTCGACTTCACCGCATAGGCAATACGGTTAACATGATCCAGCACCATGGCTCCCGTACCTTCCAGGAAAAGTCCCTGGTTTTCAAAACGAGCATAATTAAAAGTTTGCCTGACCCGGTATTCCCTGCCAAGCAGGGCCAGGACATCATCCCTTCTTTCCTGGCGACGGTTTTCACAATACATGGGATAAATGCCCACAGATCCGTTTTCATGGGTAGTGAACCAGTTGTTGGGGAACACGGAATCCGGCGTGGTTCTGGTTTCATCATCAAATAAAATCACCTTAACCCCGTGCCGGGTCAGGATTTCAGCGGCGGTATCCACCTGCGCCAGGGCTTTGCTTTTAATATCACCACCGGTGAGGGCCTGGTGACTTTTTTGAAAGGCATTATCTGCCGCCGTTTGTGGGTTAGGACAAAAATGATGGGGGCGGATCATGACCACGGCCGCCGGTGCCTGATGGTAATTTTTCATCTTGGCTGACTCCTGGAGCTAATAAGTAATTTCTGGAAAATGTTTATCTGGGGAAATTATGAAGAAAAAGAAAACTAAAATTTAGTGCAAGAATGCGATTAAATTGCTTAAAGAATTAGCAAAGTGAGCACACCGAATAACACTTTGCTAATAACTTACTTTGATCTGTCACCAAAGCACTACTGGTCCGCTACAACTCTTGCGAACTGATCCTGTGACTCGACAATAAAATGCTGGTTTCCGAGGCAGAAACTTCATTGATATTACGTATCCGCCCCAGCACCTGGTCAAACTCTTCCAGCGACCTGGTTTGCAATTCGGCAATCATATCCCAGCGGCCGTTAGTGGTATGAATAGCACACACACTCGGCTCAGCCATGAGTGCCTGTTTGATATTTTTAGTGGAAGTGCCTTTAAGTTCAATATTCATCAGGGCGCGGATCAAGGAGACCTGTTCGTTAGTGCCCGGCGAAACCAGCGCGGTATATCCGGTGATCACTCCTCTTTTTTCCAGGCGGTTAATACGGTTTTGCACCGTGGCACGGGAGACATCAATGGTTTTCGCCAACTGGGAAACCGAGGTCCTGGCATCCGCCCTAAGCAGACTGATTAGCTGCCGATCGATATTGTCCAAATCACTCATTATGCTACCCAAGCTATACAAATTGCTTAATATATTAGCAATATTAATCAAATATCAGGCTAATTAATAGCACAAGTCTGTGGCACAATGAGATTTAACGAAAAGAGTAAATCAGCACTAATGAAAAACAGTAACGGCTAATGGCAAGCAAGCTGACACAGCAAGCAGGCCAGGCGGTTACCGGGATAATAAGATGAAAAAACTACTCTCAACGATTTTATTGCTACTGCCGATTATGCAGGCCCGTGCGGCTGATTTGTCCATCGACCAGCAGATAGACCAGCTATTGCGTCCGGTGGCAGAGCTTTTTACCGGTATTATTTTTTACAGTGTAGACATCGCCGGTACGCAATTCCCGTTAATTGTGCTCTGGCTGATTGCCGCCGCCGTGGCGTTTACCGGCTATTTTGGTTTCATCAATATCCGCGGCTTTAAACACTCATGCAAGGTGATCAAAGGAGATTATTCCGATCCAAAGGATCCCGGTGAAGTCAGCCATTTTCAGGCATTAGCCACCGCCCTTTCCGGCACAGTAGGCCTTGGCAATATTGCCGGAGTAGCCATTGCCGTGTCCATCGGCGGACCCGGAGCCACCTTCTGGATGATTATCGCCGGCTTTATGGGCATGTCCACCAAATTCCTCGAATGCAGCCTGGGGGTAAAATACCGGGTGATCACCGCCAAAGGCGAGGTACACGGCGGCCCCATGTATTATCTTAAGACCGGCCTGGCGGAGCTGGGCTTTAAAACCCAGGGCAAAATACTGGCGAGCTTTTTCGCGGTATGCTGCGTAGTTGCTTCCCTGTGCGGCAGCAATATGCTGCAGTCAAACCAGGCCTATCAGCAGTTTGTGGTCGCCTTGGGCAATACCGGTTTCTGGACTGATAAAGGCTGGTTATTCGGCGCGATATTGGCGGTAATTATCGGTGTCGTGATCATAGGCGGTATTAAAAGTATCGCCAAAGTAACCTCCAAAGTGGTGCCGCTGATGGCGGGGCTTTATTTGTCTGCCGCCGTATTTATTCTTATCTATCATTACAGTGAAATTCCCCGTGCTTTTGGCCTGATCATTAACGGCGCCTTTAATCCTGAAGGGGTCGCCGGCGGCATTATCGGTGTAATGATCCAGGGCTTTAAACGCTCAACCTTCTCCAGTGAAGCCGGGGTGGGTGCGGCCTCTATCGCCCATGCCACCGCCTCCACCAAAGAGCCGATCCGCGAAGGTTATGTCGCCCTGCTCGAGCCTTTTATCGATACCATTGTCATTTGTACCATCACCGCCCTGGTGATCGTCATCACCGGCGTTTACCAGACTACGGACGGCCTGGACGGCGTCGCCCTGACCTCAAGCGCCTTTGCCAGCGTGATCTGGTGGTTCCCTTACGTACTCAGCGTGGCGGTATTGATGTTTGCCATCTCCACCATGATTTCCTGGGCCTATTACGGCTCTATTGCCTGGGGTTACCTGGTGGGTGATTCTAAAGTGCTGGACCTGCTCTATAAACTGATCTTTTGCCTGTGTACCGCCATCGGCGCTTCGGTGAGCCTGGATGCCGTGATTGCCATTTCCGATTCCATGTTTTTCTCCATGGCAATAGCCAACATTATTGGCCTGTACCTGCTCGCTCCCGGTATCAAAAAGGATTTAAAGGCCTATCAGTCGAAATATACCGCGGAAAACTAACGTCAAACCCGGCTTCGGGTATAGCTGTTATTAACAACGGCCCCGAAGCCTGCAACACTACTCGACAACATTATTGATAATCAGCTCCCGCAGCCACTTATGACCAAGATCATGCTCGAAGTGTTTGTGCCACATCAGCACATAAGCCCCCGGATCAAAGACCACAGGAATAGGTAAAATACGCAATTTAAAACTGGCAGCCAGTTTAGTGGCATGCCGCCCCGGCGCACATAAAATCAAATCGCTTTGCTCACACAAACTCATGGCACTGTGAAAGTCCGGCATATGAACGGCAATGTCGCGGTCGAGTTTTTTAATGCTCAGCACATCATCGAGCAACCACTTATTCAT
The DNA here is from genome assembly GCF_947387555.1 of Thalassomonas sp. RHCl1. Taxonomy (GTDB): domain Bacteria; phylum Pseudomonadota; class Gammaproteobacteria; order Enterobacterales; family Alteromonadaceae; genus Thalassomonas. The sequence continues at coordinate 222,771 of NZ_CANDNZ010000008.1, read as the reverse complement.
GCCGCCGATAGTCACCTGGATATGGCGATATTTTAAAAAGGTATCGATATCCCAACTCTCCTGTAACGCCGGATGATCTTCACGCAGCAGACACAGGGAATTTTCCCGCAGCAACTCAACATGATTAAGTTCTCCCGGAATATCTTTAATATGCACCGGAGAGCGGCTGTCCCATTCACGACAGGCAATGCCCATATCGGTTTCACGGCTAAGCAACTGCTGCATACTGTGCTCATTCCAGGTATTGGTTTTTAAACTGACATTGGGTGCCTGCACCAGCAAATCCGGCATAAAAAACGGAAAAGTGAGCGAATAGGCCATATCCGGCATATGGATATGAAAACGGCGCTGGCTTTGTCCCGGGTCAAAAGCCTGTGGCCGGGTAAGCTGCTCCAGCTGCTGGATCACCTGACGTAATTGCGGCGCCAACTCAATCGCCCTGGGAGTCGCTTTGAGTCCCTGAGCATTGCGCTCAAACAGCGGGTCGGCAAACATATCCCTGAGCCGGGACAAGTGCTTACTCACTGCCGACTGAGTGACATTCAGACGCTGAGCGGCGGCGGTCACATTTAACTCTTCCAGCAGCACCGCCAACACCTTCAATAAATTCAAATCTAACTTATGCACCCTAACCCCCTTCACTGCCGCAAGCTTGCCAGCCAAGTTGCCTATTTTTCATCAGTCATTCCAAAGTGGAATAATTAATACAATGATAATTCATTTCTGCTCATAAACCTAATCCCCTATACTGGCCCCGTTGACCCCAGGAGAACGAAATGACAACACGTAATTCCCTGCCACTGCTTATGCTGATGGTGATTTTTAGCCCGCTGGCTATCGATATATTCTTACCGGCCTTACCGGTCATGGCACAAGACTTTGCTGCACCTATGTCGCAGGTACAGTGGAGTATCAGCGCATTTCTATTAACCATGGGTCTTGGTCAACTGCTTAGCGGCCCTTTAGCGGACCGCTTTGGCCGCAAGCCGGTGGCACTGAGCGGAGTCGTGATTTACGGCCTGTCTTCATTGCTGTGTGTTTTTGCCGCCAGCCTTGAAGCTTTCCTGTTTTTCCGCATGGCCCAGGGCTTTGGTGCCTGCGCTATCGTGGTCGCCGCTTTTGCCTGTGTACGCGACAAATATAACCCGATACAAAGCGGCGTGATCTACAGTTACCTTAATGGCGCCATTTGCTGTATTCCCGCCCTGGCGCCGATACTTGGCAGCGTACTGACGGAGCACTTTGGCTGGCGCAGCAACTTTGAAGTGATGGCGCTTTATGCTGCGGTTGCCGGGGTAATTATGTTCTTTACCTTATCGGAAACCCGCCCCGACAGCACAGTACAACCTAAAAAGCTGCTCAGCCTGAAAAGTTTTATGCCGATCGTTAAACACCCGGTATTTTTATTTAATGCCACTATCGTGATGCTGATGATGGCGATCATGCTGGCCTTTGTCAGCAGCTCACCCGCCTGGTTGATGGTAGAGCTAAAGCAAAGCCAGCATACCTTTGTTTTTTGGTTCAGCCTCAATGCCGCGCTCAATATTGCAGCCTGCTTCTTTGCTCCTAAAGTGCTGACCAGGCTGGGGGCCAGGAACACTATCGGCTTAGGCATGGGCATATTAGTGGTTTCCGGCATTTTGATGCTGGCTTTACAGCAATGGCATCATGCGGCCGCCTTTATGATACCTATTATGATCTGCTCCACCGGGGTGTCATTACTGGCAGGCACCTGCTCAGGCCAGGCTTTGTCACCCTTTGGTGATAATGCCGGTTCGGCCTCTGCGCTACTGGGCTTTATGCAAATGAGCGGGGCCGCGGTTTTAGTGGCGTTATTGCAGCTATTGCCGTTAAACGCCCCACAGCAAATGGCGCTGTTGATACTGGCCATCTTACCGATTTACGCCTTGTGGAAGTTACCTAAAGTTAAAAGTACCTTATACCCCTTGCCTGTCGCCAATGCTTAACTGCGCTAAGTAAGCCTGCTTGCCGTAAAGCCCTCACAGGTTGGGACAAGCATAAAAGTTCACAATTAAAAAAGGGACGCTCATCAGTGCGTCCCTTGCCTGATAATCTCATGCTTTAGCTTGCAAAAGCCTGCTTAACGTTACCATTGGGCATTTAAGCTCACCCCTGAGAAATCACTGTAGCCATAAAGGCTGATAAACCAAGTGCTTGCCTCCGGGTTATCCATGCTGCAACTCTCGGTATTACCATCCACCCAGGGGCGACAGTCATAATCAGACGAGGTCGGCTGACTGCCTTTGCGGACATAGAGATCGGCATCGCCGCTGCCACCGGCAATATTGACTTGCAGCGCACTTTTACCGGCAGGCACATCAACACTGAAATGCAGCCATTCCCCTTTCCCCGCAGACAAATCAGACTCACTCAAACCGCCACAGTCACTGCCCTGCTGATAAGCCAACACCAACTGCGGGCCGGAGCCCATTTCTTTTGAATTCATATCGATACCATTTGAAGTACCGCCCGAGGCGATAACCAGACCATTGTTGTTACCTTGCTGCCAGGCCCTGATGGCATCTAAACCTGCCTGTCCCAGGGAGATAGTTTTCTCTCCCGTTGAGGAAGCGGTAAAACTGGTCAGTTGCGTGCCTTGGTGAGCATCACCCGATACAGAATTCCAGGTGGCATTGTTTTCATCCCAGCTGTTTTTGCCACTGTAGATATTGTAGCTACCGGAGGAAGAATTAAAGACAGTTAACTTAAGGCTGGCGCTGGTTACAGTACTGCAACCGGGCAACTGGCCCAAATCAAACTTGATCAGGGTTTGCATTTCACCATAAGTGGTGCTTAGGCCATCTGCCAGCAGACCATCGCTGCTGCCGTTATAGTTAGTGTCGGCTTTGCTTTTGGCAATAAAGGTATCATCCGAGGCATTCAAAGTGATGCTGGTACCTGCATCGCCACTGTCGATCACAGTGCGGCGATTGCTGTCTTGCACTAATTTCAACTGCTCGCCGATACCGTTGGCATGCCACCAGTCAACACTTTGCGGCAGGGCCAGGGGATCCGCCGCCCTTTGCTCCCGGGTCAGGGTACTGGCAGAGCTGGTGAACTGGGCGGTACGCACCGTCAGCTGCTCACTTTCAACCGAAATCACTTTAAATTGCTGGATACTGGCCAGGTCTATGGTCCAGGACTTAGGATCATTGGCAGAGCGCGCCGGGGCGCCCCAGCTGCCTTCACCGACATAAACCGTGCCGCCAGAGGTCGTTTCGCTAAAGCCATTACCGCTTGGTTTAATGGCCTTGGTCAGCTTATTGATATGGGTATCGGATTCAACCACCAGGTTCAGGGCATGATCATAGAAGTCCTGTGCCCACCAGTTAAATAACTCGGTATTCTCAGACTTACCTGTGTAATGCGGATACATAGGCTTATGGTATTGGGCAAAGCGCCAGCCGGCACTGTTGCCCTTAGTGCTCAAATCATCGCTTAGCCAGCTGTTCATAGTACTGGCATAAGAAGACCAGCCGCTGTTTTTAAACTGACTGTTTAAGGTATATACCCTAAGCAGGGGCGAGACATTAAAGGCGCCATAGGTATCCAGGGCATTACACTGGCCGTCTTCATTATAATCCACGCCAAATACCTGACATAAGGTCGAGTAATTGTCGTCTTCATGGTTACCATGGGTGGCCACCATAGGATAAACACGCTTATAGGGCAGGCCGTCTATGGTGTCGTAGGAAAAGGTCAGCTGCCAGTCTTCCAGGTACTGGTTCATCTCGGAGGCGCTGTTGGCATTGGTATAATCACCGCCGTGCATCACGAACAAGGGGCGGATTTTGGCAAGCAGCTCATTACCGGCACGACGGTTGGTCCAGCCGGTACGGGTATCGCCGCCGGCGATCACGGTATAAGGGCTGTTGTCGGTCGGTGCGGTTTTAAACCAAAGGCGGTCGCCACAACCGCTTTGATCGCACACCCGGTAGTAAACCGGGCTGTTGGCATTAAGGCCGGTCAGGCGAACAAAGTGGCTGGTCAGGGAGTTATCAAAGTGATGGCTGGCGCTCACTTGCGCGCTGGTCCATAAACTTTCATCTGTGCTGTAACCGAATTTCACATAGGGCGACTGACTGGAGCCGTCCGGAGAAAAGCCGATCACGGCATTAGTGGCGGGGTCGCTGTCCCACATGATTCTGTGGTGTTTGCTTGCCGCCTGGGCGCCGGATAAAGTAAGCAGGCCTGAGGTAAGTACCAGGCCGGTGAGTATTCCTTTTTTCATTATTATCAGTCCTTTATTATATTTGACACATATACAGTAAAGGTCGGGGATGATATAAAATCAATGTGAAAGTTATATGTAAGAAATGTTGCAGTATTAATCCAACTGGCTGACCAGTCTTACAAAGGCGGCATTACGATAAGGCAAGGCCAATGTTTCTCCGGTGCCGAAGTTTACCGCCAGTGCGCCATAGCCCAAATGACGGAAACTTGAGGTCAATGGCTGCTGCGCCTGGCCACTCCAGTAATCCCCGTGTTTGGTATGGGGAAAAAAACCTTTATCGATCAAAGCATCACCGGTTTTTCCCTGATAATAAAGCAGGCTTTGCAATTCCTCGGCACTCGGCAAACGCCAATTACTGACGCCGCACTGAGCTTCCTGATTTGCCCGGCGGATCAAATCCAGGGTGTCGCAGCGCTCGCTTTCAAAATAACAATCCCCGAGATTGGCCTGACCGGCACGGCCGTCAAACCAGGAATAGCTCCAGTAGCCGTCATGAATCGATTCGTTGTCGGTTTTGACTTCCCAGATCAGGCCGTTTTTTTTATCCAACACGCAGGCCCAGGGTCCCGCCCACGGCGCCAGCGGCTGTCCCTTGGCCGTTAGCTTTTGCCAGCGCTCTGAAACCGGCACTCCTGGCCGTTCGTGAGGATAGCGGACGGTATAGGCATATACGGCAGAGCATATCGCCAGCAAGAGAGTAAATCTGAAAATCATCAGGCCCCCGAAAATTCAAGCTGAATCGGCAGGGCATGGCGGGTATGGGCCACCTGCGACTGATCAAAGGCTGAGACCCAGAGACAGACGCCGTGCCTGAGGGGTACATCGTACTCTGAGCCGGTATCGAGTTTACGCGATAACTCCAGCGACCAGCGCCCCTGGTGCCAGCGGGCAAAGGCGCGTACGTCCGCCCGGTCGCCCTCAAAGCGGTTAGAGCGGTACATCACCGAAGGCATACGGGTGCCGACCGGATAGTTATCATGCTCAGCCTGATAGGGCTGGTAATCAAACCAGGGGATCACCCAACTTAAGCCATCGCTATTGTCCTGCTGGTAAGGAGTTAACAGCTCAGGCGATTTAGGCAGGCGCTTAGGTGTTATGACATCGGGTTTGTACCAGCGCCAATTCATCACATAAGCGCCGGATTCTTTACCGTCCTGCAGATAACCGGCGCTGTAACGGCGGCTGCCGGGCCTGACTTTATCCGGTGGCCCGATATAGTTATCATCCGCCAATATCATATTATTGGTACGCACCGCCTTCCAGTGCCAGAGATCTCTGATAGCACCGTCCTGACTGTAGTGATAACCTTTACCGTGCCAGTTGGCGGGTTTATCTGCCAGGGGCTTGGGGCCGAGGTGTACCGTACCCGCGCCTCCCGCCTGACACTGGTTGGAAACCATCACCGCCAGCTTGTCTTCGTAATAGCGGGTTTCATCAAAGTTATAAAAGCCCTGCTGCTCAACCTGCCAGCCGCTTTGTGTTTTCAGCAAAGGCAAGTGCTTCAGGCTTTTGGTGGGGTCGTCCCAGCTGATATGAAAAAAAGCTTCAATACCATTTTCCACGACCTGGACCCGGATCCGGGTTTGGCCGTTATCGAAATTGGCGCCCCCCTGGGTCAGTACATCCACGGTTTCGGCCTGCCGCCAGACGGCCTCATCCGCCTTGCCGTCAATATGAATCAACTGTGATAAAGGCACTTTGGCAACCAGTAAAACATGTGCCGCTTTGCCAGAGAGCTGCAAACCTAAACCCGCCAGCAAAAAGGTAAGCAGCAACAAACCCAAAGACACGGGTGACAATTGCCGGGACGGCCATAAAATACGCTTGATTGCCGCCATCCCATAATGGACAAAATAACCGCCGCCATGCAGCAATAAATAGCAGATGATGCCAAGGGCACAATAATAATGAACAGCCACCACCAAGGCGGGAGCCAGGGAGAAATAAGCAAGCAGACCGCTTAGCATAGCCCCGAAAAATATAAGATAACCCGAGCGGATCACCAGGCGATGAAAGTTCAGGGCCTGGGGTTTTACCGGCTTAGGTCTTTGCCCCCGGGTAAGCAAACGCCAGCCGATATAACCGATAACCAGTACAATCAGCAAAATTCCGGAAGTAAAATGCAGCGGGTGGATGAGACCTTGGGGTAAAATGGCGGATATGCTCTGCCACAGGGGACGGCTGACGCTGGCTATTCTCAGCCCCGTCAACAGGTTGATAACAACTATCACTATCGCCCCAAGGTGGAGCAATACCCAGAACAAATTCCCTTTGTAAATCGACATATCCAATACCGAACCGAAAAGCGCGGAAGTTTAAATAAGTTTTATGACAAAAATGTGAAAGCGACTGTATTGCCACACTTTAATTTTTACTTACTTAAGCATCACCGAAAAAGTTAACAAGAAAAATAACAGCAACCAAGGTAAAGCATAAACACGAATAAAATGGCGGCAGCATTACTTCCTTTAAATGCGAGAATACGACCAGGTAAAGCCAGAGTCAACCGCTCAAATAACAAACAAAGACTTCGCCGGGCTAATGGCTGACGGGCAACAAGTTTCAAAAGCTAAAGTTCAAAAGCCCATGTTTCTCCTCATAAAAAGCAGACAATGGCTGACGGCACCACAACTTCAGATACGGCTTTAGTGATATTTCGCCCCTGGCCGATAAAACATTTCCCCTTACCGGCTTGTCGCAGGTCAAAACCGGATATCACCTTATTCCTGAAAATCTTTTTTCTTTTCCCAATTTGTAACCTTATGATCATCCTGATGTTTTTTGTCTGGATTTTACTTTTCTTCCCGGGAATTGTCATATAACGTACCTGAACTCCTAAAGATGCAGGCATCTTCAGGGAAAAAGCAGTTAACACGCAGCTTATCTGCGATAAGAAACCGGATCTCGCGGTGAAGCTGCATAACAAAGAAACAACTAAAAGAGACAAAGCACGGAGGCTTTAATGAAGCGATTTTTATCCATTTTTACCTGTGTAACTGTAGGGCTGATCACCTTGAGCAGCAATGCCTTTTCACCGCCACATGTCACCGGAAAAGGTGTATTGCCGATAGTAGACCAGCAGGGGCGCCAGCTGATATTACAAGGATTAAATTCCGGTAATGTCGCCAAACACAGCGAAATGCGCCGCTCCTGGGAAACCGAAACCGATGTAGCCTACCAGGCAAAAACCATGGGTTATAACACCGCCCGCTACCTTATTTTCTGGGATTTACTGATGCCGGAAAGAGGACAAATCAATCAGGCATATCTAGATGACATTGAAGCCCGGCTGCAATGGTATACCGACAATAAAATGCAGGTAATTCTGGATATGCACCAAGATGTCTGGGGAGAAAACTGCGGCGGCAACGGCGCCCCCGGCTGGGCGAGCATAGGCAGCGACGACCCCTTGAATGAAGGCCCCTGGTGGCTCAAGGTTGCTTCTCCCTGCGCCGTTGACTCCGCCAACAACTTTTTTGCCAATGTTGATAATATCCAGGATGATTTCAGCCTGGCATGGCGCGCCGTGGCCGAACGTTTTGCCGGCCACCCGGCGGTTATAGGTTACGACCTGTTTAACGAACCGACCCGGCTGGACGCCATCGCCGATCAACTGGTGTATGAAATGATCGAACCGTCCCAGAAAGGTTTACTGAACTTTGCCGTGATCGGCACCATCTGGGTAGACGGCCATCCCTACAATATGTTCACCGGACTTATCCGTAACATTATCCGCGACCTGGCCGCCAACATGGGCTTTAACGTGCCCGAGTCTTATATCGACAAAGTAGCCCACACCCTGATTGCCCGCAATAAAGGCGACTGGGGTAACCTCAACGCGGTGCGGGAATTTGAAGGCGGCGCACTGAGCGACCTTTACCAAAAAGTGATCAACCGCATCCGCGAGGTAGACAACGACCACTATATTTTTGTTGAACCTATGTCGGTCAGCGCCAACCACGGCGCACCAACCTCCTTGCGTTACCTGCACGACCCGCGAAACGGCGAGCGCCGCCTGGGCTATATGCCGCACCTGTACCCCAGAGATTTACACGAGGGCGCCAGCTACCGTGAAAGCGACTTTTCCCGGGTAAACCTTTGGGAAACCAACCAGCACAACTATGCCTACAACAACAATATGGCCTGGCTGATCGGCGAATTCGGCCACAGCAACAGCGCCGAAGGCGGCCTGCAATATCTTAAAGATGTGATGCTGATGGCAGAGCGCAATAAACTCGGCTGGGCCTACTGGTCAAGCGATCCCGGCGGCTGGAGCCCTATTGCCCCGGACAAGGTATCAGAACTTCGCAATGCCCAAGCGTTAGTAAATATTTACCCCAGGGCCGTTGCCGGCAGTATAGAAAACTACGACTTCGATGCCATGCAAAATACCTTCACCTTAAGCTATAGCAACAACGGCGCTACAGGCACTACGGAAATCGCCCTACCACGGCGCTTTTTTACCGGGGAATTTACGGTAAGTAGCGCAACCGACAGCAACTGGCAATATCAGCTGGACAGCGAACACAACATATTGCACATCAGCCATGATCAAGATGTTGATTTTCACCAGTTTGCCATTACCGCCACCGGCGGCGACCAGCCCATGCCTTATCGGGAACTTACCAGCCGCAACAACGGTAAATGCCTGGATTTCTCCGGCACCTTGCCCAGTGCGGGTAAAAACGCCATTTTGTGGCAATGTGAAGGCAAGTCGTGGCAGCGCTGGGCTTACGACAGCAAAGAACAGTTCCTACGCAGCTTTCAAAACCCTGAATATTGCCTGAGCCACGGCGGCCCGGAGCAGGCAAAAGATGGCGGCGCAGTAACCCTGGCCCTGTGCAGCAACAGCAATGATCACCGCTGGCACTACAATGACGGCGTTTTTGCCAATGCCCATAACCCGGATTATGTGTTAGACGCCTTTGGCACAGACAACAACAGCACCATAGGCCAATGGCTGTACCACGGCGGTCAAAACCAAAAATGGGACTGGGCGCAAACCACAGATCTGTCGATGCAGACACTGCTTGGTGAAATGAAAAAAGACCAGCGCTATTTCATGAAAGTCGCTACCCGGGAGCATAACTGCCGCCTGGAATGGGACGGTGAACTGGAAAGCGACAACGAACGCAATGCCAAATTTGATTGCGCTTCGCCGGGCGACGGTTTTATTTTTACCGCCGCCAGCGAGCCGCAAAAGCATAGCGATAACTCAGTTTCTGTTTCCGGCTACCTCAGCATGGCAGACGGCAGCTGCGCACTGGAATGGGATGCCCACCTGGATAATAAAAACGAGCGCAACAGCAAATTTGACTGTAGTACCAGCGGCGATCAAATCACCCTAACCAGTACCAGCGGCGGCAGCTCGCTAGTGATTAGCGCTAATCAGTGCGGCCTTGAATGGGATGCCAAATTGAAGAACGGTGAACGCAACGCCAAGTTCGATTGCAACCCCAGGTTTGATGAAATGCAAATAGAGCAATTCAGGATTTATTAACCAGCAAATAATGGCAGGATAAAACTCCTTATCCTGCCCCTCTCAAATTTAAATATTAACACTTATATTTCATAGCATTACAGCGTTTACGCTTCAGAAAATCTTAACTAAAAAACACTCCCTTAATCCATGGCTTTATCCCGCTTTTTCAACTATAACTAGGTGGTGAAATATCAACAAAAGAAGGGGGTTCAAAATAGCGATTTATACAGAAATAAACAACTAGCGCTACCCCTGAGTGCAGCAACACCCAGAGATAGCTAACCAAAACAGATACGTAGGGTATCCATCATGGCTAAACTTAATAATATGCCAGAGTTAAACTCGGCTAAAGTTTTTTTAACAAACTCTTTCACTAAGCATCCGACAACAGGGCACCGCAAGCGCCCGCGGCCACAGATCGACTTTGAAGCCAACATAGATAAAACCCGATCATGAAAAAGCTGATGGTATTAACCGTGAGGCTGGATACCGAGGTCGGTGAAGCGATTCATGCCTTAGCCCGGGCAGATGACAGAAGTGTCGCTTGGATTGCCCGAAAACTACTCACCGAAGCACTCCAGGCCCGTAACCTTTTAACGCCGCAGCATGACACTCGCAATCAGGCAATCAAAACCTGATTTATACCAATAATGGGTCAGGCCTTATTTTTTCAATACAAAATTCAAGACTTGACCCTATCGGCTTCAACCCTAGTGGCTTAGTTGGCTAAGCCGAGTTTTCTTTCTTAGCAGTAACACCAGCAGGCCCGACAAAAATAGCAATACAGTTGGCGGGAGAGGCACAGAAGCAAGCTGTTGTCTTGTTATCAGCATATTACCGAAAAACTCGTTGTCGTCTGTACCGGTAATATCCCTAATTTCGATTCTATTGAACAAGATATCAGAAGAAATGCCGACAAAATCCAGCACATCGTCATGTAAATTAAAGCTTATCTTTCCAAGCTCTGTAGCACCATTGAATATGGTTAATTCAAAGGTGGTATCAAAGCAGGTGCTATTACAACCATCCCTCATTGATCTACCGGTAGGCTCATAGGCATCAAAACCAAAGGCATATGCCCCGCCATCAATATTTAAATTGTAATTTTCATTACCGCTTGCCGCCAGTTCTTGTCCGGTAATAACTGTTGCCAATTCAGTAAAAGCAATTGAAGCACCGGGGCCATTTAAAAATGTTACCGGGCCAACCGTGGTTCCATGGCCACCTGAATTGGGTAACTCCCCTATGCTTTCGGCTAATGTTGAATTTATAAATAGATCTTTATCGTTGTACTGTATGAGAGCCGAGTGGCATAGAGTAGGTAAACACAATATAACGGAGAGCATGAATAAAGCAGTTTTATTTTTCATTTTTTATCCTTAAATAATTCTTAAATAGCGATTTTATTCAATAAAATCATTCTTACTATTTCCTTGATATCCAGTTAAATCGATGGGCGAAAAGCGCTTTAATTTAACTAGGTACTAAAGAGTACCCACCGAATTTTAACCAGCATACAAATGTTTTTATTTGATTTAGATAACAAAAAATAGTTGGTAATTATGTGATTTTGGCTTTAATGAATCCCTCATTACAATTTAGTAACTACACCGCTTTTACTGTCAGGGTCAGGTTTTATTTCTTGCATAGTGCAAAATTCAAGAGTCCTCCCTGATATTTATCTTTTAGCCAGAAGCTAATAACAGAGGGTTTCCATTTATAACATGTTGCGAAAACCTCGAACTTTACTTTCATATTCCCTATTTTCTTCCCTTATATATCGCTCTATTTTCCTTAACGACTCTTCATCTTTCCAAGTGCCAGTTGAACTATTTGGTAATGATTTAAGTCTCTTTTCTTCGGCTTCTCTTCGGCTATACAAGGTTTCGATTCTTTTGTTATGTCCGATGGTTAAAACCTGAATTTGCTCTTGAACAAATTCAAGAGGGAGCGGCTTTCTATTTTTAGCTGAAATTAACATCGCTTCCATAAATGGATCAGGTTTATCCTCTAGCATTTTAGGTATAAAAGGGCTTGCTACCGACATAACGCCAAGGACAAGTGAAAAGGCCATAAATTTTGAAATAGCCTCAAGATGTGCGGGTCGTGATACTTCGCTACGCTGCTCTACTGAAAGTAATCGATAAGCTAAAAATGCAAGTAAAAAAGCCAGGCCAATAAAGCCTAGCTTTAAGATCTCCAAGATATTCATTTCGTTTATATATCCGTATACAGAAAGTCATCTACAATGCTGAAATCTTGACATGATTTTTATGTATTTTCACTAAAAATGACATCGGAATCTCTTAATCGTCATGGTGATATTTTTACATTCACAAATAGTTTGAATAAACAAACCGGGACAGCCATTTTTGCCTTAATCAATTTATGGTTATCTCGGGTTATAGCTTTGTGGAGTATGATTGACCTGTCATATAAGAAAACTGTCAGAGTCAGACCTTGTTTATTGCATAAGAAACTGCCAGTGCAAAATTAAAAACCCGATCTCGATGTTTTTACTCTTACTATATGCTGCTTTTATTCTTCATTGGTATTTTTTACGTAATTTTGTGACTCTAAACCTGTTTTTTTTTGAACGACCAACCACGCAATAAACATTGAATTTACATAAGCAAATAACAAAAGGCCAACTTTATTTAATATAGTTGTCATTATCACTCCTTCATGGCTAACTGCCTGGGTAATAGAAGCTTTTGCATTCATTAAATTCAGGAATGCCCACCATAATGCCGCCTCAGCAGTATTTATATCTGAATGATAAGAACGTTCAAACTCCAATATAAATGCAGAAGATAAAGTAAAACTGACGAATACAACTAAAAACACACACAGTGTAAATGTTTCATATTTACTCGTGTGTAGACTATTTATAAGAATCTTAATGGACTTTATTGCACGTAGATATCTAATTATTCTAACAATTTTAGATACTCTCCCCCATCTAAGTGGATCTATTGCAGGTATTGAAGATATAAAATCAATCCAACCCCATTTAAGAAATTGAGATTTAAATTTAGCTTTATAAAGGTTTACAAAAAAGTCACATAAAAAAACACTACAAACAGCAAAATCAATGTATTGAAGCACTTGTTTTACTTCTTGATCTTCAACTAAGAATGCTTCAATTGACAATGCAACAAGTACATAAATACTTAAAAACAACAAAACTAAATTGTAAAATGGTGAACCTTGATGCTTCATAATTTCCTTGAATTAAATCCTTGTGCTACACAAAATTGATAAGTAATGTAGCTAACAACAGAAAATTGCAGTACTTCAAAATATATGTAATGCCATTTACACAAATGATCTTATAGACCTCATAACATTGTTGCTACAGATATTTATAAGATACACAACAAAAACTAGCACATTGAAAAACAATAAAGCCACATTTAAATCAGTAACACCACACCCAATACTTTTCCTATAAGAATGCTTTCTCAACTCCCTTTTACATAAGGCATATTTAGCTATCTATTCCTCAACATTATTGAAAGCACTAAAACTTAATTCTATCGAGACATCCCGAATAAATGCAGAATTACACACGCTCCAGCACTTCAATATTCACACGAGGTACAGCCTCAAATCCTTTTGTTTTTTTAAAGGACATATTATGAATAAAATTACTCATTGAATCGGAAGGATCTATAGTTTCCAAATTAAGCGATTCTAGAGTAGAACAAGATATAACAGCTGATAAAATAGGTGATTCTTCTAAATGACCTGTCTTTGAATTTAGTAGTTCATCTACCGCCGTCACCGCAACAACTTTATCCGGAATAACAGAAAAAATTTCATTCGCGATTCGCAAGGTGCAGCTGCATACATAGTCCTGATATATTTCGTTAAACTTTCCTTTTGGCATTTTCTTAACAGATAACTTGCCATTTTTTAGTAAACTTTTCATCTCTGATGGCACTATATCAGCACTGTGAACATGAATAGTTACCTCTAAATTATTATCTTCATTAACTGCTATAGACAAGCGTGAACCAAGATTAGAGATTTCTGAGAAAGGCTGAATATATTCAACCGCCTCTATCTTTGCTTTTCCCGTCCCTTCCAACAAAGCATTAGCGATATCCACACTTTTTTTCCAATATTCAACTTTTTCCTCCCAACAAGCAATATTTTCTCTAAACTCACTATTGTCAGCTTCTACTGCTCTTAAAACATTTTCTGCAAAGCACGCTCTTTTTTTTTCGACTCTCCAAAAAAGTCGATCTACCAACCCTGGTTTATAACGATCTGCTTCCAGTTGTGCTTTTTTCTCATTCTCTTTTTTATTTTCTGGTTTCAAAGGTTGTTTGGACTCTGCGATAGTATTCCAGTCAACAGGCTTACTACACTCTTTGTGCATAGATTGAATTACGTCTATGTGATTTTCATACACTTCAACCTCATACTTAGCCTGTTCCAACTCTTGCATTTTTTCATACTGTTTATACTGTCTATCAAGCTCTTTTTGCCGACGTTTTGCATCTCGCTCAGCTGCGCGCACAGCTGCACCTACAGAGCGAATAGTCCCCTTCCATCCCATATTCAACTTTCCTCTCATTTTTTATCATTAACACTACAAGCAACAATAACTGCTAGCGAGACCTACTAGGTCAGGTCTTGTTTCTTGCACAAAACTAAAGACCTGAGCCTATAGCCGCTGACCCCCCCTCATACAAAATTCAAGATCTGCCCTTATAGGCGCACCGCTCCTTGTTATCTTTAATTTAATAAGATGCTAGAACACCATCCAAATAGCCTTTAGCGAATGCCGCCTGAACACTTCTGTGACGAACAGTTCCTGCTTGACTATTTGGTAACGCCGCAAAATCAATATTAATTGATTGAGATTTGGAAAGACCTAATGAATAACCTTGATCATAGGCACAACCCGCACACTTATGGCGCCCATTAAATTGACTTTGATCGTCTGGTAAACTTTCGAAATCAGGATCATATCTGTGTTGTTGTTGACAAGTCATAATCGACTCCTTTCTAATTACATTGGGGTAAAACTTATTAGTAGGAAAAACTCCATGTTTAAACATCGGGGTTCTCCATATATAAAAATTAAAATAAAACTCGAAATGACTAATTCTCTAATCACTTCAATATGTTTCAACGCTAACTTAAATCGTTACATGCTTAAAATACGCAATATTCCGTCCAATAAGGTACCAATAAAGCTATTCAGTACTAAATCTCGTACTTCACTCTATTTCAAAAATCAAAACCTAAGTCTGATATAAATCAACTCGCCCGACCTTAAACACCAATCTTTGCTTTGCATCAAAACCCCACTAGTATACAAAGCTAAAATGGAATCAAATGTCCGGTACAGGACACAGCAGATGCATTAGATGAAAGTAAAATAGTTTTATTTCATCTCATACATCAGAACAGGGAAATCAGGTTTGGATCAATTGGCATTAGCTGAAAAGATTTGTTGGCCAACAGACTTATCAGCTCAACTTAAGCAACAACTCATCAACAGCGCAAAAATAGTCAACATCTCAGGCAACGACGAACTGGTAAATTCCAATTTAGCCCACCAGGGCATCAGTTATATTCTTGAAGGCACTATGACCATTTGCCTGCAAACCCCCAAGCTAAAAGCCATTAACAGCATAGTGAAATGCAAGGGGGAATGGTTTGGCAATTACGAGCCGCGCACCAGCGACTACACGCCGTTTTTTATTACCGAAATAGAGCCGGTAACCTTAGTCCATTTTTCAACCGCCACTATTCACAGCCTGGCAAGTGAGCATATGGAAATGTATAAATGGTTTCACTCAATGTCTTTTTCCGCCAAAGCCAAATGGTTACAGGCACAAATTATCAGCCATGAAAATGTACTGGTCAGGGTGGTTTATTTTCTGCTGGAGCTTAGCTCACACCTTAACTTTTTAGCCGGGCAAACACCGCGCATTTCCATTACCCAACAACAAATCAGCCGCATTACCGGCATCGCCCGCCAGCGGGTGAATGAAGTGATTAAAAGCTTAGAAAAAGAAAACTTAGTATCGCTTGAGCGACACTGTATTTACCTCACCAACATTGAACAGCTGGGTAAAAAATTAGACGGTATCGATTTAAGTATCAGGGACCCAAGAGGGGTTATTTTTCTTTAACAACAAATAAAGACGTTGCATAAAAAAACATGTTGTTAGCGGCAAAGTCGACGACTTGACTATGTTATTGACAAAAGCTGACAACGCAGCAAAATTAAAATGAATTGAGTAGTTAGCAACATATCGACATTCACTACTCAATAACTTTTCGGGTTAATCAAATATCTCAGGAAGCAAGCGGCTTAACTTTTCTGCGCCGACATAATGCTAAGGCACAACAGCAAGATAAAAAGAACATCCGGCACCGAAGACAGTGAGTTCCTGCCAATTATTATGTGATATCTGCCGCATTAAATATCAGCCTGACTTTATTAATTTTGCCGTTTGTCCCCCAGAATTGCTGGGACATCAGGGTGCATTTTCGCCCCTTTCTAAATAGATATGTTATACACGCCGAATTTGAATTCTCATATTCTTCCCTAATTTCGTATTCGCAACTTTCCCACGGAGCAGCCTTTAAAGATTCGATATACGCTTTAGCGCTATAACTTTGTAGAAAAGGCCCCTTGAAGTCTAATTCCTCATCAAATATTTCATATAGGGAATCAAACTCTTGAGTTTTAAAAAACACATCCAAGTATTTCTTTGCTAATTCGATTGTGTTCATATTTTCTCACCAACCCTTTGCTAAGCAATGCAGAATAGCTGGCCGAAATAATGGGCAACACAGCCAGCTGTGAAGTGTCCGTTTGAGCAACTTGCATCAGAGCAATGACAAATGCTTTCCTTATGATTTAAATTCAATATTTTTCATAACGTTGCGCTATTATCACAGCAAGTTACACAGTATCCATCATAGTTAAAAATAATGATATGCCAGAGTTAAACTCAGCTAAAGTTTTTTAACAGAAACTATACTTATCCGCCCTTAGCCATTACAGCAAGAGCCGCCGACAAACGAAAATCAGCTCCCGGCCAGGCGATAGCAAAACTAAATAAGCTTGTTCCGGGTGGCGGACGGTTTTGTCAGCTATATCTATTTATCTTATTCGGGCAGGCACTTATCACGCATATAGTCTACTCTTGCTTTCAGGACGCAAAGAAAAAGAGGGATGAAATGCTCGGGGCTGAAAAACTTTGCAAATTTAGAACATTATTGCTTAGCGGGTTAAGCGCTACCATAATGGTTATTGTTGTTATCGCGGCACTGTTCCTTCATTACTCTACCCTGCAAATCTCTTCAGCAGCACGATTAAGCCAGCTGCGCCTGCTCTCCAGTGAGATCATCTACCTTGACGAAGTGCTGACTATGTCTGCCAGGGTTGGCGTATTAACAAATGATCATGTGTGGCGAGACCGCTACCTGCAGCATGCAAAATTGCTGGATATGGCCATAGTAAAAGCCATGAAGCGTGAACCTGATATCGCCCAGGCAATACACGACACCAGTAAGGCAAATACCAAATTAATCGCCCTGGAAACGCAGGCCTTTGAGCTGGCCGCACAAGACAAACAAGCTATTGCGACTGAGCTGCTTTTTAGCGCTGAATACCAACAGCTAAAATATGAGTATTCCAATGGCATACAGCAAGCCATAAAAACCCTGTTACAGCAGGAAAGCAACTCTAAACAAGACCATGAAAATATGACCGCCGTCTTTATTCAGGCAATGGTGATTGCCGCAATGGTGTTCATCTTCAGTTGGTGCTCTCTGGTATTTTATTTTAGAAGCAGCGACTTGAGAATGCGGAGTCTGGCTGAAATCGATCAATTAACCGGATTATATAACCGCCGTTTATTCTCCGAAAACCTGAAAAAAGAAACCAACCGCAGTGGCAGAGAAGGGCGATTTTTACTGTTGGTTATCATAGGTTTGGATCAGTTCAAACTATATAATGAGACCTATGGTCAGGCAAAAGGAGATAAGGTACTTTCCTCTATCGGCAAGGTTATTGCCAACTCTACTCGCCGCGCAACAGAATTTGCCTTTAGAATAAGCGAGGAAGAATTCGCCTTAATTCATAGTCTCGAACATTGCCAGGACGGCGTGGAAAGAGTGAAAACTATCTTTGAACAGATATCCGAACTCAATATCCCACACGAAAAGAACTTGCCACATAAAAAGGTTACCATATCTGCGGGCTTATCCTTTATGACACCTGACCATATCCGCAGCGCTGAAAACCTTTATATAGAAGCAGACCTGGCGCTTTATGAAGCCAAGCGCAAAGGCAGAAACCAGTTCGTGAAATATCCGACAGAGAATCAATCTGCCCCCTTCCCTTATGAGGTAAACAAAACAGCAAAAGTATAAACCTCGGGCAAACACTGAGGGCGGTATCAATAAAAACTGTGACTATGAAAAATGCCGAAACTTGCGGCAGCAGGACGATTAAACCCGGCGATTAAGCCGCTATCATGCAACATATAGAGACCAGAGCTGTGCGCTATTGCTCTATCCCTTTCTTTCAGCTTAGGTTTTCTTTCATTCCTTTTCTTTCGGGGCTGAGAAATATTGCCTAGACTAAAACACAACAAAACTAATAATTTATTCAGGCAAGGAAAGCATTATATGAAAATCCCATTTTTGTTTCTCTCGGCCCTGGCTGCCGCTTCGCTGGTTATTGGTTGCGCGACAGAGCAAGGTTACACCCCCAGTGCAGAAAAATCCCTGATGACCCCAGCCATAGGAGATACTCCCACCCGGGTAGAGTTACCCCAGGCATGGAACGACGACATCCGGATGAAATTCTGGTTCACCGATCAGGGGGCACGTATCATGCCTTACACCTGGTTTACCTGGCTGGAACAGCCGGACAGCCGGGAGTATTTCCGCAGCAGCGCCCATATGGAATTTTTACGTTATCTGCCGATGCCCTCGTCGCTGGAAAACCCGGCGGGGCTGCCGATAGGTTTTGCCCTGGGCAAAGACAGGAGCAGCGGCGAACCCTGGATGGGCATGACCTGCGCCGCCTGCCATACCAACCAGCTCGACTATAACGGCACCCGCATGTTAATTGAAGGCGCGCCGACCTTGGCCAATTTCGTGCTTTTTTTCAGCCGCCTGGTGGACGCCCTCAACAACACCCATAGTGATGCCGCCAAATTTGAGCGCTTTGCCCGTAAAGTATTAGCCGATGAATACAACGAAGAAGAAGCGCAAGCCCTTAAAGAGCGCCTTGGCCAGCTGGCTAAAGAGTTAACCGAACGCCGCATGGTCAACGCCTTGCCTGATAACTACGACCCCGACTTTACCAGTTATGCCCGTCTTGACGCCTTCGGCAATATCCAAAACGCCGGCAGTGTTTTTGCCCTCAGGGATTTAAACAACGGTAACCCGCCCACGGCCCCGGTGTCTTATCCCTTTCTGTGGGGTACCCATCAGTCGGACGTAGTGCAGTGGAATGCTTCGGCTCCCAATACTCCGGTGATCGGGCCGTTAATCCGCAATATGGGTGAAGTAGTGGGGGTATTCGGCCACTTAAACATTAACAATACGTCCATTAAAGACCGGCTTAAGGGTGGAGAAAGCCGTTATTCTTCCACCGTAGAAATGCTGTATCTGGGAGATTTGGAAACCTGGGTAAGGGATTTGCGTTCGCCGCAGTGGCCACAGCAATATTTGCCCGCGGTTGATGCCAATCTCGCCGGTCAGGGGAAAACATTATATAAACAATATTGCGCCAAGTGCCACCAGGTGATCCCAAGGGCTAACGAGGGAGAAAAATATATCTCGGTAAAAACCCCGGTGGCCGAAGTGGGTACAGATCCGGAAACCGCCTGGAACGCTGACTTTCATATGGCAAAATCCCTGTTCCTCGAAGGAGAAAAAAACCAAATCTTAGTGGGCGCCCGTTTTAAAGAAGTGACCCCCGCCATCCTCATTCCCGCCAATGGCGTGGTCGGCCTGGTATTAAAAGACCCGCTTACCGCCCTTGAAGCCGGGCTAAAACCGGTGAGAATAGACGGCAAGCTGGATAAAAGCGTTGAAGGTACCAGCATGACAGATCACCTAAAAGCCCATTTCAAGGCACTTAAGGCCATGTATAAAAGCGATAAAACCGGCGACAGTTCGCAAAAAGGCGATGACAGGGATCTTACCGGCCTGGTATACAAAGCCCGGCCATTAAACGGCATCTGGGCCACGGCGCCTTATATGCATAACGGTTCAATCCCCAACCTGTGGGAATTGCTGAAAAAACCTAAGCAGCGCTTAACCAGTTTCTGGGTCGGCAGCCGGGAGTTTGACCCTGCCAGGGTAGGATATAAAACCGATCAGGGCCTGTCCCTGTTCCGGGTGCTGGATGATAACGGCAAAATCATCCCGGGCAGTTCCAACCGCGGCCACAGCTACGGTTCAGATCTCAGCGAATCTCAGCGCTGGGCACTGGTGGAATACATGAAAACCTTATAATACATTAACAGAATAACCCGGGAGTAACAGGCTCCCGGGCTTAACACTAGCTCAAGCTCTTAAGCCGGATTAACCGATAACTGACATGACCAGCTGATCCCACCAGCTGCATTTAGCTGCCACAGGAGGTTTAGTCTTGCCGCCAACAGCAGCATCAGCAGGTACAGCCAGGGTAGATAATAAAGAAACAGTAACAACGGCTAATAATATTTTTTTCATAATTTACTCCAGATATTTGATTAATAATATGAATTTTGTGAAATGCCACGCAGGACCAATGGCCTTTGGGTGTGTATTGCAATCCACACCCAAAGACAGCAGTATTCCACAGGAGGATTATGAAGAGATTTACCGGGAATAGCAGAAAGGATTAACGAAAAGAAGCGCCAGATAACACAAATTTAAGCATTAAGCTTGTTTGCCAGGCTTAATTGAGCGCTGCCGTGCAGAATAACATACACCAAATAAACCTTAAGCACATGAAAGATAACGGCATTAAACGACCAAACCAGCTTAATATCAAGGCCGAACAAATGGCGTACCAGGTATTCAAGCACGGTTAAAGCGTGAATAAACATAAAGGCCGTCATCACATCATGCACTTCCACATCCAGCTCCAGCGACTTAGACAAACCGGGAAATAGCCGGCTGGTAAAAAACACCCGCACAAACAAGTAGTGGCGAAGCAGAATAAGAATATTAATTTCAATCAAATGCCAGTAAATTTCCGGCCCGCCGTAATCAGAAACAAACCAAAAAATTTCCGAGCATAAAGCCAAAAAAAAGAGTATCGCAACAGGTTTACGATATTCCTCTTCTTTGATTATCACTAAAGTGGTCAATAAACTCAGATAAACAAATAACCGGCTTGGCAGGTTATCTGCGAGCAGATGCCAACCCGCTTCATCAGCAAACTTGCCAAGTATAAGAATCAAGACGATCCCGGCAATATTGATATTTTTTCGACTCAATAAAATAACAAAAGCCAAAATAGCAAAATACAGCCAGTCAAATAAACGGGCATTATCAAAGGTGATAATCCCCATGGCGAGCAACAAACCCGCAAGAACCGCAGTTAGCGCTTTTTCTGACAGGGCTTTTAACAACATGCTTATACGCCGAAAAAAGCAATCAGTCCGTTTTTAAAGCGCAGCAAAATGGAGGGATCCGCTTTACCTTTACAGGCCCGGAACCAGAGTTTGACGGTATCCATTTCCAGGGTGGCAATTGCCCCCGGGTATTTATTTTCGATAGCAACTATGGTTTCCCGGCTTAGGCCGATCCTCTGCCCTAATGCTTTCTGGCTCATACCTGAGTCCAGGCGCATTCGCTTGAGGTCATCTACCATTTTCGCTTTATCGTATTTATACAATTTTAAAATCCTTGTTAAAACATATAAGAAAAACCGCGACAAAGATTTATGCGGTATTGAGCAGGCTGGGGATTATACGCGATTACTCTTTGAGCACAATGCCTTATTGCAGATGCAATAAGTGATATAAAAGGGATAAAGCAAATAAATCAATAACAATCAAATACGTAAAGCACTTGTGTAAAAAACTGTAAATTTCATCCGAGCAGAACGCTCAGGTTTTTTCATCTATAAAGATGAAAAATACGCTCGTAAAGACCGCCTCTTTCGCATCCAGGTGAGCATGGCAAACCATTCGTCCTGAATATCACCACTCTTTCACATCCAGGTGAACATGGCATTGCCTGCTAGGATGCAGCTACTTAACATTTGTCCGGAACAAAAATGTTGACCATTCGTCCTGAAATCTTCACTCCTCCTCATCCATGAGGCCGCGAAATACTGTTCGTCCTGAACATAAAAAACGGCTGTCGGTATTAGCCGACAGCCGTTTTCTTAAACAAGATGAGCAACTAATCAGCCATATAATTTTCCGGCATCTCTAATGCGGCCACGCCTGAGTCAATGGCGGCCTGGGCAACGGCTTTGGCCACCTTGGCACACAACCTGGAATCCATAGGTTTAGGAATAATATAGTCCTTACCAAAGGTCAGCGACTTATCTCCGCTGGCGGTCAGTACTTCTGCCGGCACCTTTTCCTTGGCAAGATCTTTAATGGCATGTACCGCGGCAATTTTCATTTCATCGTTGATAATGCGGGCGCGGACGTCTAAAGCGCCACGGAAAATAAACGGGAAGCACAAAACATTATTCACCTGGTTCGGATAGTCGGAACGGCCGGTGGCGATGATCACATCATCGCGGGTGGCCAGCGCCAGTTCAGGTTTGATTTCCGGATCCGGGTTGGAACAGGCAAATACCACCGGGTTAGGCGCCATCAATTTCAGGTGTTCCGCCGTTAATAAATCCGGACCGGAGACCCCGACAAAAACATCGGCACCGGCAATGGCATCTTCCAAAGTGCGCTTATCGGTATTATTGGCAAATAATTTTTTATATTCGTTTAAGTCATCCCGGCGGGTATGAACAATACCCTTAGTGTCAAGCATGTAAATTTTTTCACGCTGGGCACCACATTTGATCAACAGCTCCATACAGGCAATGGCAGCGGCTCCGGCGCCAAGACAAACGATGTTAGCCTGTTTGATGTCTTTGCCCTGGATGTCCAGTGCATTTAACATTCCGGCACAGGTGACTATGGCGGTGCCGTGCTGGTCATCATGAAATACCGGGATTTTACATCTTTCAATCAGGGCTTTTTCAATCACAAAACATTCAGGCGCCTTGATGTCTTCAAGGTTGATACCACCGAAACTGTCGGCAATATTGGCCACGGTATTCACAAAGTCTTCAACCGTTTTGTGCTTCACTTCAATATCGAAAGAATTGATGTTGGCAAAACGTTTGAACAACAGCGCCTTACCTTCCATCACCGGCTTAGAGGCCATAGGGCCTAAGTTGCCCAACCCTAAGATAGCGGTGCCGTTGGAGATAACCGCAACGGTATTGCCTTTACCGGTATATTTATATACATCATCAGGATTTTCCGCGATTTCCCTTACCGGTTCGGCAACCCCGGGGCTGTAGGCAAGGGCTAAATCTACACTGGTTTCTGCTGGAGTGGTGATCTCCACGCTGATCTTGCCTGGCGTGGGGTGAGCGTGATAATCAAGAGCCTGTTGACGCAGATCTGTCATTATGATGTCCTAACGAATAAATGTTGTAATTTTAGGTGAACTTTTTAACTTTGTTTTCACCGTCTGAAATTATTATTTTTCTTATGGTTTTACATGGTATTGCAAATACCTTGACCATTACAAGCGTCTTTCTATATAAAAATATGCTGTAAGCTATAATTAATAGGCTTTAACATGACTGATTATTACAAAATTCTTGCGGGAAATAAGTCTTTTTTATCGAACTTATGTTAGAGAAATATGAATTACTGATCGGATGACTGGTAAACTTTAAAGAAAGCTCGTATAAGATTGACTGGCCGGGGCGGTTAAATGATATCAGTCCCCGGGCCAGATTGAAGAAGTCAACCGCCAACTCAAGTGCCTTTAACCGGGCATGTCAACGCTGGCACCCGGTAATTTCGACACAATACCGCCAGCAAGTGAACGGCAAAATTACAAAGTTCCTAGTATCAATTTACGGTATAACCTCTTCCCTGCAAACAGCTGCTATAGGCTTTTTGATAATGGCTGTTAACGGCAAGCTCCTTAGCCTCCAGCGGGTCGAAACCCGACTCGGTTACCGCCCACTGGTAACATTCAAATTTATCCTGTTTGCGCTGTTTATTCGATTGTCCGTTATTGGGATAGATCACCAAAGGACTACTGGTTTCACTGACCTGTGTTGCCTGTGCAATTACCGCTGCCCCGGCATCGGCTCCCTCGGGTTTTTCCACCACGACATAACTATCTTTTTCCTTCAGGTAATAGGTGGCATTGACATGAAAATAACGCTTTACCCCTAAAGTAAAACTGACATAACCCGGCGCTAAAGTATGGACCCTGGCGCCAAGGGGCGCTTTAACCACCACATAACCCGACGGCGATGTCCGGTAAAAAACCCCGGCATTAAAATAAAAAGGCGTGCCCCGCACCAGCAGCTTGCGATAACCGGACGGCAACACTTTTACCTTGTGCCCGACCTTATGGTATTTATGCTTGTGGGCCGCAGCATTATGGTTGTGATGCGCTTTGCCCCTGTGTTTATGTTGCTCTGCCGCCACCTGAGGCAAATAAGCCAACAGGGCACAGCATAAAACAGCAGATACTTTAGCCATTAGTTTTTGCATATCAGATCTCCCCATTTACCCCGTTAGGAAAACGCAGCCTGTCATCAGCCGTGGCGCTTTCATTACATTCTCCCCGCACCGTCATTCCTTCCCTGGTGGCATAACGCTCCAGTTCGAGATACCCGCTAGTACAATATTGGCTTTGGTCTAACTTCTGCTCTAATTTCTGCTGGATAACATTCGCCAGCGGATGCTCCCGCTCCTGCCTTTCACCTTTACCGGCACCTTTATTCCTGCCGGTACCTTTGCCCCTTTTTCCCTGTTTTCCACCCGCCATTTTGTCGCGGGTTTTATCACCACGGGAGGCTTGCTCCGCTCTCAGGGTAAAAGCAAACATCTTGGAGTTATCTGCCCTGATCTGTGTGACAAAAATTTCCTCAACGGGTTTGTCCTGGCGGCTGGAGCAGGCAGATAAAAGAAAAAATAGACTGAGCCAGCCACAAAATTGAGCTTTATTCATCATAGGTTTCACCCCCTTGATACTTTGCCTGTATTTTAGCGGATGCTAAGTAAAGAAATGTCAGCAGAGTTTAAAATTAGGTAAGTTCCCCCTTGATATAACCACCTGGCCGGGGCTGGCATTATTGTCGGCAACTCTACAAATAAATGATTTTTCCACTACACTTTATGGAAACGGCTCAGCTAAATAAGACCTCAAATGTGGATATTGACGACACTATAAATTTTGCTGACGAAGACGATGACGAGGCAATTTGTAGTTCTCATCCCTGGAAAGTGCTAATCGTTGATGATGAACCCGGGGTGCATGACGTCACTAAACTCGCCCTGCAAGATCTGATCTTTAAAGACCGCCCGCTTGAATTTATCCATGCCTATTCCGGCAAAGAAGCCCGGGATATTCTTAGCAACACCCAGGATATTGCCCTGACCCTGCTGGACGTAGTGATGGAAACCCTGTCCGCCGGACTTGATACCGCCAAATACATACGCAACGAAATCAACAATCATTTGATCCGCATAGTACTGCGCACCGGCCAACCCGGTTATGCCCCGGAAAAGGAGATCATCCAAAACTATGATATCAATGATTATAAAAACAAAACCGAGTTATCCCGGGATAAGTTATGCACCACGATTATCTCGGCATTAAGGGGCTATGAAGATTTACTCAATGCCGAAACCTACCGCCTGGCCCAGGCCAAAATCATCGAAAACTCCAAGCATCTGCTGACCTCAGGCAATCATGATACTTTTATCCAGCGCCTGACGGAGAGGCTTGACGATCTGCTGCCGCTCGGGGATATTTACGCGCAATCCTCCCCTGAGTTTATGCTGATGTCTGAGCGCGATCACGTACCACAGGTTTTTCAGCACAGTCCGTCAATTCGCGATCAGGCACTATGGCTGGAACCTTATCCGGCTATGGTGCAAGAGGCCGTTGACACCGGCGCCCTGGTTATCCGGGACCAGCATGCCCTGCTATTGTTTTACCAAAAAGATCTGCTGATCACTTATCTGGCATTAAAATACCAGGAAGAGGTTTCAGACCTTGAAGCACAAATGCTCGCAGTGCTGATGCACAACATTAAAATCAGCTACAGCAATACCAGTCTGCAACAATCCCTGACCGAGATGAATAGCCAACTGGAAGTTAAAATCGACGCCCGCACCCGGGCGTTAAAAAAAGCAACCGAGGCGGCCGAGCAGGCAAGCCAGGCCAAAAGCCAGTTTTTGGCCACCATGAGCCATGAAATCCGTACCCCGATGAATGCCATTTTAGGCTTTACCCAGCTGCTACAACGTGCGCCGGATGCCACAGCAGCTTCGATCGACACCCTGAACAAAATCAGCAAAGCCGGCAATCATTTAATGGAAATTATTAATGATGTGCTGGAGATCTCCAAAATTGAAGCCGGGGCCATGGAGCTGAAAACCATTTCCTTCGATTTAAATGACTTAATAGATGATATCAGCCAGATGTTTAGCTTTCGCTGTGAACAAAAAAACATCGACTGGCAGTTGCTTTATGAAAATAACCAAAGCGTGCAGGTTTACGGCGATCAGGGAAAAATCCGCCAGGTGCTGATTAATTTATTGGGCAATGCGGTTAAATTTATCGACCATGGGGACATCAAGCTCCAGGTCACTTCCCCCAAGCCGGATTATTATCGTTTTGAAGTAACAGATACCGGTCCGGGCATGAGCACGGGGGAAATTAAAACCCTGTTTTCCACCTTTACCCAGGGGCAGGTGGGCGCCGAAAAAGGCGGCACAGGGCTGGGACTGGCCATAGCCCACAATCAGGTAGAGCTAATGGGCGGCAAACTGGAAGTAGAATCGGCATTAGGCCACGGGGCACGCTTTTTTTTCACTATCCCGCTGCCGATGAGCCAGGAAGCCCTGGTTGAGAAATTATCGGATGAAATAGAAAATGTCCGGGTCAAAGCCCCCCACAAGGTACATGCTTTAGTAGTGGATGATATTGAAGCCAACCGGGATATTTTAACCGGATTATTAACCGAAACCGGTGTTGAAGTAACCGAAGCCGTAGACGGCCAAGACAGCATAGATAAGTTACGGCGGCAAACATTCGATATTGTGTTTATGGATATTTTAATGCCGGTGATGCGCGGTGATGAAGCAATCAAGGTCATCCGGGAAGAGTTGATGTTAACAAAGCTGCATTGCGTGGCGATTTCAGCCTACAGCCTCTCCCATGAAGTGCCCTATTATATCGGTATCGGCTTTGACCAATTTATCTCCAAGCCCTTCATGTTCAGCGAAGTGTATAACAGCTTGTTGGTCTTTGGCCCCCACCTCTTTGAAAAATGTGAAAAAGTTTCTGATGAAGAACCGGCTGAAAGCTCTCCTCCGGTCGCACTTGACAAATTTTCAATCGAAAAAACGCTTTATGACGATATCAAAGATTCCGCCCAACTCAACAGAAGCTCACATGTTCGTGAAATTTTAACTCAACTTGCCGCACAATCGCCCGAAGATCAGCCCTTAGCCGAGCACTTGATACGGTTTATCGATAATTATGATATGGACGGCCTGCTGCAAGCATTAGAGGAGATCAGCTGTGATGAATGATCCGGGATTAACGGTTGGTAGCAAAGTACTGGTAGTGGATGATAAAAAAGAGAATCTCGATATACTCACCCATATCCTCGAGGGGGAAGGATACGAGGTCTCTTTTGCTATGGAAGGCGAAAAAGCCATTCAAATTGCCAGTGTTTATTTACCGGACCTTATCTTGCTGGATGTCATGATGCCGGGGATCGACGGCTTTGAAACTTGCCGGCGGATAAAAGTACTGACAGATCTCAGGGATATTCCAATTATTTTTGTTACCGGTAAAGCCGATGTCAGCGATATTCTGCGGGCATTCCAGGTAGGGGCAATCGATTATGTTACTAAACCCATACGCCATGAAGAATTGTGTGCCCGGGTAAAAACCCACCTGCAATTAAGGCGGTTAATGATCATCCGGGATGAGTTAATCGCCCAGATGCGCCAACAAAATATCCGGCTGGAAAAAATGTCTGTCGTCAATGAAGAAAAACTGGCACAAAGCGAAAAAATGAGTCACCTGGGGGAGCTTATCGGCGAGCTTACTCATGAGTTAGCCACGCCGCTGGGCATTTCAACCACGGCGCTGAGCACCTTGTCGGATAATACCCAGGAAATATCCACCAATATCCAGAGTGACAAATTATCCAAATCCAAGTTAATCAAGTTTCTCGATATCACCGCTGAAAACTATGACATAGTTTTGTCCAACCTCAATTATGCCATTCAGCTGATTAACAGCTTTAAAAAAATTGTCGTCGGCGAGTTTAACCCCAATAGCAGCAAGCTCGAGCTGGCTAACTTTCTCCATGATATTCTTCATATTCTGCGGCCAAAATTAAAACACATGTCCCACCAGGTCAAGGTGGAATGTCCGGAAAATATCAGCCTGAATGTCCAGGCAGGAGCCTTGTCCCAGGTATTAATCAATCTGATTAATAATGCTTTGATCCATGCCTTTGAAGAAAAAACCGCCGGTGAAGTGACAATCAAAGCCTGTACCCGGGCAGACAAGTTACACCTAAGCGTGGCCGATAATGGGCGCGGTATCGGGGATGAAAATCTTGAGCACATTTTTGATAAATATTTTACCAGTAAAGCCGATGAAGGGGGGTCGGGGTTAGGCCTGTTTATCGTGAAAAAAATCGTCACCGAATCCCTTGGCGGCGAAATAAACTGTCAAAGTTCTCCGGCGGGCACTTGTTTTGAGGTCATCATCCCCTTAACCTCCTGATTCACAGCAAGTGAGCCACATCAAAGCTGCTAAAGCAGTGGCGCCGGGCTTAGTCGGCAACCCGGGGTAAAATCAGGGTAAAGGTTGTCCCCTTACCCAGCTCGCTACTGACACTGATCTCCCCCGCCAGCACGTTAATAATGATGTTATAGACGATATTCAGGCCCAGTCCACTGCCTCCTTTGCCCAGCTTGGTCGTATAAAAAGGTTCAAAAATCCGGTTGACCATGCCCTTCTCGATACCGCAGCCATTATCCCGGTAAATCAGTTTCACCTTATCCTCCCCCAGCGCGTAAGCCTTGAGGGACATTTTCCCGTTTTCGGTATTTTCAAAGGCATGCACCATGGAATTATTGACAAAATTGGCAATCACCTGCCCCAAAGGGCCGGGATAACTGTCCATGGCAATATCCGCTTCAATATCCGCCTCAAGACACAAATGATTCTGTTTCAGCATAGGACTCATGGTTTTGATCACATCTTCCAGGGCTTGTTTTAATTCAAACTTACGTTTGCGATCACTGGTTTGATCCGTTGACACCTGTTTAAAACTGCCGATAAGCTCAGTGGCCTTATATATGTTCAGCTCAATAAGGTCTGCTTCATCTATGGCCTGGTGCAATGACTCTTCCAGAGTAGACTTTTTTAATGTTCCCAGTTCAAATGCCTGCTTTAACTTCACCATGCGTTCTTTTAAAGAAGAGGATGCCACCAGGCTATTGCCTATCGGAGTATTTAATTCATGAGAAACACCGGCCACCAGGCTCCCCAGGGCGGCCATCTTTTCGGCATGTATCAATTGTGTTTGGGTTTTTTGCAATTGCTCGGTCTTTTCGTTGACCTTTTGGCTAATACGTTCGTTTTGCAACGCCTGTATCCAGGTCAGCGCCGACAACAGCAAAGTGATAATACTGCCCCCCAACATGATGGCCGTGGCCAAGACAATATCGGGACCGCCTTTATAACTGTCATGCACTTGCCAGTTGAAATACCATTCCTTGCCGACCCCCATAATACGCAACACTTTTTCCGCTTTAATTGCTCCCTGGTTAACCGGATTAAGCTGCGGCATCAATAAAAGCTCCTGGTTTTCCAGCAACAGAGAAATATTCAGCCCCCCGGGGACATATAAATCGATCAAGCCGTCAAGCAGATTGGAAATATCCACAGTCGATAATAAAACGCCGCTGGCAACCCCGCTTTGCAGGGCAAAACCTAAAATCACCTTGTAGTTATCATCCCCCGCTTTAAAAATGGGGCCGACGATCATTTTCTCCGGCGATAAAAAAGCCCGCTGCAAGGTGGCGTCTATTTCCGGAATATCCGGTAAAGGATAATTGGCCTGCCATAACTCCCGGCCTCCGGCGGCTAAGTCCACCACCCTGCCCCCTTTTGCCGTGGGGACAACAAAAGCAATGGATAAAGTGCGTATGGTATCTTCGGTCTGTTCGATAAGTTTAATTGCCGCCTCGAATTCTTCCTGGCTGATATCGCCGGTCGCATAATAGAGTGACGTGATGCCTTTAAAAGTTTCTTTTTCCCTGTCTAGCCAGCTGATAAAAATATTGCTGATCTGCTCTGCCTGGCGAAAACCGTCATTGAGCCAACTCTGCTCGGCCGCCTCGCGGACTTTAACAGAAGTGAATATACTGGTTGAAATGCCCAACAGCATCATCACGGCAACGGCAACTAAATACATGATATTAAAACGCTTCATTGAGTTTTAATTCACTTCTAAAATTTCTTTGTAACCATAAGGGGCAAAGACATCGATATAGTCAAAATCATCTATGGTATCCCGGGTGAGTATTTTAAGTTTAGGGGTGACTTCATGATAATGAAGTTTTTTTTCCAATAACTTTACCGCCATATCTATGGCAAGCTTACCTTGAAGCACCGGAGATGCGGTGATGGCCCCGCTGACGGTGCCGCGTTTCATTTCCCGGTAAACCTGGGCCGTCAGGTTTAAAGACAGCAAAGCCACCTCCTCCTCCAGCGACATACGTTTAAGCAGATCACTGGCAATTTCCGCGACATAGCCCGAGGTCACCAGCACATCCAGATCCAGGTTACGGTTGAGAAAATGTGACAAGGCCTGCTGCACTTCCTCATATTCATGCCGGGTATAATGCATCCCGAGCAAGGTTATTTTCTCCCGCTGATATTGGGCCAAAAAGCCCTGTTGATATTGCTGGGCAAGCACGGAATCTTCCGGTCCGGGAAACAGGCCGACCTTTAACTTATCCACCGCCTGTTCGCTTACTTGCCGGTTAAGGTAGCCGGCAAGCAATTTACCGCTTTCACTTGCCTGGGGAATGACATTGGCATTAATGAAGACATTTTTGACCGGGTAACCCAAGGCAATGATGGGCACATTAAAGACCTTGCCTTTGTCGGACTGATCATAGACCCCGCCAAGGATAATAGCCTGGCTCGACTTTCGGCACAGATCCAGATAGGCCCGCTGCTTGTCATCACCGGCAAGCGCACCTATCTGAAAGATCTTCAAGCTTATGCCCAGCTTACGCGCCTGTTTGCTTAAACCATAATTAATGGAAAACCAATAAGAAGTATCCAGCACAGGCACTATCGCACAAAGCCGCCAGGGTTTCCTGGCCCCCTTTAACCAGGCATAGCTCATGTCTTCATCGAATTTCCCATCAAGCAGCAGCTCGGGTGCAAGTTTGGCCTCAAAGGCCAGCCCCCGGGGAAAGCAGCAAAAAAGCGATAAAAGAAGCATCAGCTTTACCGCCCGCGGGTAAAAACCGGTTACCCCTCCTGAGAGACCCATAAAGACATTTCCCTTCAACTATTTGTATTAATTATTACCCTTAGCTTTAAAAAGACAAGAACAGACAAGTTATGCTTGCGGGGAGAAAATGATTTAGTTGATCACATCATCAACCTGGGACAATAAGCTTTTCCGATATTGAATACTTCTTTTATTAAGAATAGTGACATTAACGATTTGTTTTACCGATAAGGGGTGTTCGATGCCTTGATCAACGATGCGCCAGTTATTTTCCATAATTTCCAGTAAGACCGATGACGCCTGTACCCCGAGACCATAATGATCGGGCACTATCGCAAAGGAGCCCAGGTTCAATTTAGTCGCCAGCAAAGATTTTATGCCGACGATCACCGGCAGCTTCGAACGGGTGATCAAAGGCAGCCAGGCTTTTTTCAGCGCCTTTTGATTGATCAACTGGTTATCATTAAGCAACCAGATAACATCAACCCCCTGGTTGATTAATCCCTGCAACTGGTGTTTTATTTTCCGGTTCATATTACGGTCTTTATTGGGCAGTTTTCCCCCAACCAGTTCTATGCCTTCCGCCCGGCAGTAAGCGACATTTTCATCAAAAATATCCTGCATCCAGCTGCGGTATACCACCCCAACTTTTTTGATTTCTTTCTTCATCAACAAACGCATATTCACCACACTGGTCACCAGGGGGATTTCATAGCGGATACCCGTGGCATTTTTGATAAAGGGAATAAACTTATCGACAAATAAAGCGGCCAGGGCAATGCTGGGAGGAAACTCCCGGTCGGGAAATGCCTGCTGGTATTTGGTATAAAGATTGACTGAGCTATTGCCGATTAACACTATCACTTTCGGCTGGTGCTTTTTAATCTGCTTGGCGACATCGCCAACCCGGGTCCCGGCATCAACAACCAACTCGCTAAAACTGATATCCCCTTCCAGATCATCCGACATACCACTGACCACTTCGCTAAAATCATTACCCGGAGCCCGTAATACCAAGGCAGTATTAGCAAAAGCCAGCTTGGTATTTACCAATACCAAAACCAGCAAGAGTAATTTTACCCATGCCGCTTTTTCTAATATCATGCTGTTTAATAGCGTCACTTTGACATCGCCAGCCATTGGTCTACTCCCAGCGTGGAATTTATCTTATCGTCAAAACGGCTGACACAACGCAGCAGTTTTTCTTTAGCGTTAGCACCGCTCAGGGCAAGGTTCACCAGGCTCATGGTTAAATTGGAAGAACTTGCCACCAGGTTCAGGTTAGATTTTGCTTTTAATTGCAAGAAATGACTTTCAGACACCAGCACCGCCTCTACCGAGCCAAACGTCAGCAGCGGCAGTAAATCTTCTGTTTTCGTGACCCTTTTAAGTTTCACCGCCACCGGAAAGATACCGGCAATAAACTCTCCCATGGGTTTACGCCCCAAAAGATCCACCACCCCTATTTTCTTCTGTGCAATATCCTGCATAGTCAACGGGCGACCAACCGAAACAATCACGTATTTCTCCCGGGTTTGACCATTTTTCGCCCCCTTTAATACCGGGTCAAAAGACCCCAGGCGCTCAATAATAGGCATAAGAGAAAGTACTGCGCTCGGGGGAGTATTTTTGATCTGTCGGCGAAAATCCTTACCACGTCCGAAAACCGTCACCTCTAACTCGGGACATATTTGTGAAATTTGCTGTTGCATCACTTTCGCCCTGACCTGGGTGGGAAGAAAAACAAATAAGGATTCAGCCTGGACAACAGAGGAAAAGGTTAGGGTGAAAATAAGAAAAATGGCTTGTTTGCTGTGCATCACGAATATCGCAAAACTCCGGTTACTGATATCAGCAACTTATGGATAAACCAACAGCAAGCGATATCAAACGAACCTCAGCCATGAATTGACTGTTAACAAAAATAGCATTGCTAAGTATAGCACTCAGTTATCGGATAACAGACAGCCAGGCACTTTCTGTCCCCGGTGAGTAAAAATAAGCCCCGGACACAAGTTTTATGGCGTCAAAAACTCACTTCCCCTTGTCAGCTCAGCTCAGCTGCGGCACACTAAGCCACTTGAAAATCTTAGCCAAGCAATAGAGAACCCCATGAGCGAAATAACTGTGGTACAACACCAAATCAGTCAAATGTTAACGATGCAGGACGCGATGAATTCCCGCGTCAGCGAAACCTGGCGCGACAATAATTATGAGTGGTACCGGGCGAT
Source organism: Thalassomonas sp. RHCl1 (assembly GCF_947387555.1). Classification (GTDB taxonomy): domain Bacteria; phylum Pseudomonadota; class Gammaproteobacteria; order Enterobacterales; family Alteromonadaceae; genus Thalassomonas. Next base: position 189,037 of record NZ_CANDNZ010000008.1, on the reverse strand, counting down.
TTGGGTGGAATGTGCAGAAATGCTTGATCACCACGGCTGGAAATGGTGGAAACACCAGGAAATTGATGTGGCCCAGGTACAATTGGAACTGGTGGATATTTTTCATTTTGGCCTGAGCCTGCGCCTGATGTCCGGCAAGGATATTGCTGACATCAGCACAGAGCTGGCACAGGAACTGATCAAAGGCAGCCCGGAAACCGACTTTAAACTGGCCCTGGAAAAACTCGCCTCGGCAGCGGTCACCGACAAGCGCTTTGATGCTGTCGCCCTTGCCGATTGCATGCGCTTGATGGACATGGATATCGACGAGTTGTTCCGTCAATATGTTGGCAAGAATACCCTTAATTTCTTCCGTCAGGATCACGGCTACAAAGAAGGCAGTTATATTAAGGTATGGCACGGCGAAGAAGACAATGAAGTGCTGGCAACCCTGGTCAACAGCCTCAACAGTCAAAGCGACAATTTCCAGGCAGATTTATACCAGGCACTTGAGCAAAAATACCCCGGCTAGCGGCCACAGGCCTGATCAGGCCTGAAACCCTGTTTCTGCTTTGGGATTCATCCCTTTTATAGATCTCTGGCACAAATTCTGCTTATACATAAACAAAGTGTAGACCCTGTAGCAAGCGTCAAGAATTTGAATTGCCGGAGATGTATATGGAACTTATCCTATTAGCCATGATCAGCCTTATTGTTATTGTTGCCATGTTAGCAAGCCGACTAACCGACAATAGCTTTCCTTTTCCCTTTGACAGTAAACCTGTGATCTTCACCCCGGCAGAAAAAAACTTTCAGAACCTGGTGGAAAAGGCCTTGGGACCTAAATACCGGGTAATTAACCGGGTCAAGTTATCGGATATCGTTTCTATCCGTAACGGCGTCTCCAACCGCGCCAGCCAGACCGCCGTCAATAATGCCGCCAACAAATACCTGGATTTTATTATTTGCGACCGCGACAGCATGAAACTGCTCGGTACCATAGACCTGGTGGATACCCAGGGCAAAGGTTATAAAGTGAAAAAAGACTGGTTTGTCAGCGGTGCACTTGAAGCCGCTTCTATCCCCCATATCCGCATCAAGGTTAAAGGCAGTTATAGCCTGGATGAGATCCGCGCCTGTATTAACAGCCGCATCTTAGGTAACCAGGCGCCGACGCCGAAAATGCGCGGCCGGGTGATCCCTGCGCCTATGGTTAAAGCCAGACCTAAAAATACCGGGGTGATCACCTCAGCAGCAGCCCAGGCAAAAGTCCAGAATGCAGGACAAATATCGGCGCCGCAAGTGGCCGCCCTGCCCCACTAAGGATAATCGACGCCCCCTGAGCAATCCGGTCATGTAGCTTGCCGGATTGCTGTCAATTTTTTGCCTTTCCCCGGCAGTGAAAATCAGCAGATTTTTCAAACCAGCCAAGTTATAATTCTGCCACTAACCTCTTAATAATCCGGATGGAATTAAAAATGAAAGCAGGCATTATTGGCGCTATGGAGCCAGAAGTCGCGATATTAAAAGCCAAACTCAGCAACTGTCAAACCGTGGAACACGCTGGCTATCAGTTTTTCCAGGGACAGCTTAACGGCACAGACGTCGTCATCGTACAGTCCGGCATAGGTAAAGTTGCCGCCGCCCTGGCCACCGCGTTGTTAATTGATAAGTTCCAACCGGATTATGTGGTAAATACCGGCTCCGCCGGCGGTTTCGACCAGTCCCTGAAAGTAGGCGATATCGTGATCAGCTCAGAAGTACGTTATCACGACGTTAACCTGACGGCTTTCGGTTATGAAGTTGGCCAGTTACCGTCAAACCCCGCCGCTTATATCCCGCATCCTGTCCTGGTTGAAGCGGCAAAAACCGGCATTGAAGCCTTAACGGATATTCAAACCCTGGTCGGCTTAATTACCACCGGCGATACCTTTATGACTGCCGAAGAAGATATTGCCAAAGCCAGGGCCAACTTCCCGCAAATGGCGGCGGTAGAAATGGAAGGGGCGGCCATCGCCCACACCTGCCGACAATTTGATACCCCTTTTGTCGTGATCCGCTCGATGTCGGACATTGCCGGTAAAGAATCACCGACTTCTTTTGAAGCCTACCTGGAAACCGCCTCGGTCAATTCTTCGCAAATGGTGATGAATATGCTTGAAGCGTTAAAAGATAAAACATTAACTTAATCTTTAAACAAGCCTGAATTCAGGCTAACTCTTAGGAGAGCCCGGCGCCACTATGATGAATTTCCCGGAAATAACCGGCCTTAGTTTTTCGGTATTATTACTTTTTAGTGTGTTACTGGTGAAATTCATCGTGACCCGGTTCTCGGATCCCCGGCCGCTGCATTATTTTCGTTTTTATTGCCAGCGCTTGTCGGACAAGGTTAACAAAAGCAGCAACAGCCAAAACCAACAAAGTATTGCCGGCTTGGTCGCCATCCTGGTCACCCTGAGTCCCTTACTGGTGATCTTATGGTTATTTGAGGCCTTTATCGAAGTGCCCTGGTTATGGCAGGGTTTGCTGCTTTATCTGGCCTTAGGCTCGTTAAGTCAGGGAGAAACCAGCCTTAGCGTGGCCAAAGCCCTGACAGCACAACAAAAATACCTGGCACGGGAAACCCTGACCCCCTGGTTGTTACGGGATACCCAGCAGTTATCCCCTATGGGACTGGCAAAAGCCTGCATCGAAAGCCAACTATTACATCACTGCGCCCTGCTTTTTACCGTGAGCTTTTTTTTCCTCATCGGCGGAGGACTTGCCGCCATCGCCTACCGGTTATTGCTGGAAATGCATTTTAGCTGGAATGTCAAACGACAGCGCTTCCTGCATTTTGGCCAATCAGCCGATCAGCTGGTAAAAATGTTGCAGTGGCTGCCCGTCAGGCTGTTTGTGTTGTTATTGTTGCTCTTTACCTCGGGTAAAAACCTGGTGTTATTTACCCGCTTGCTGCGGCCATATTTTTTCAGGTTAAACAACGATCTGCTGATCTATTGTTTTGCCCTCACCTTAGGCATAAAATTAGGTGGGGTAGCCAGCTATGATCAACAAAAACTGCGCAGACCGGCCTTTAATGATCCCGGCAGGCAACCAGAGCCGGCCGATATTATTCACGCCGGTAAACGGATAAAACAGCTAAGTGTTATCTGCAGCTTTTTCCTGTTGTTTACTGTCGTTTTGCTGCTGGCAATGCCCAAGGTTTAATCACACAATAACAATTAACTGCCACTTATTGATCGAGGTTATTATGAACAGCTCCAAGTGTTTGCTTCACGGCCTGACCGCCCTGTTATTCACGCTTTCCAGCCAGGTATTTGCCTTTGAAACCCAGCAGGTTTCCCAGGCGCAGCTGATGAGTTTATTAGCCGCCCCTAAAGCCCCTGAATTTATCGTTTTAGACGTACGCAGCCAGGAAGAGTTTGCCCAGGGACATATCACGGGTGCCGTTAACATCAGCCACGATACTTTAGCGGAAAAAATGACGAAAATAAGCCGCTATAAAGATGCCAAAGTTATTGTACATTGCCGCTCCGGCAGACGGGCAGCCATTGCCGAATCATTATTGATCGAGCAGGGCTTTACCGGCGTTCGCCACCTGAGCGGCGATATTAAAGGCTGGCAACAAGCCGGGCTGCCGCTGGTGAGAACGCCCTAAATATAACCCTATGACGGAACTGCTGTACTACCTGGATCTTTTCGGCGTTGTGGTGTTCGCCCTTTCCGGGGCATTAATGGCCGGGCGTTATAAACTCGACCCTTTCGGGGTCGTAGTACTGGCCTCGGTCACCGCAGTAGGCGGCGGCACCATACGGGATGTGATCCTGGGGGCCTATCCGGTATTCTGGGTCGCCAATCCGGTTTATCTCTGGCTGATTTTGATCACCGCCATCCTGACCATATTGATCGTCAGACGGCCCAAGCGTATCCCTAAACGTTTTTTGTTAATTGCCGACGCCTTTGGCCTGGCATTATTTGCGGTATTGGGCACTGCCAAAGCCTTATCGCTGAGTGCCCCTATGCCGGTGGCTATCGTGATGGGCACCTTAACCGGTGTTGCCGGCGGTATGATCCGGGACGTACTGTGTAATGTGATTCCCATGATATTACGCCAGGAAATATACGCCACCGCCGCCATGCTCGGCAGCTGCCTCTATGTGGCGCTGGATTATTTTGCTTTTGGCCAGAATACCAGTTTGATCCTGGCCATTAGCGGCGCCCTGACCCTGCGCCTGGCGGCCATTTACTGGCAGGTCTCTTTACCGGCTTTTCACATCTCAGAAAAAGAGGCTGATAAAGAAGAAAAAGAGAATAACTAATGGCCCGAAAGAAGAAAGATTAAGCTTCTATGCCCCAGCCGTCGTTATAACCGTCAAACTTGGCGGCAATACTTTCAAACTGCTGTTCGCGCGCGACCACATCTTCATAGGCGGGCACCATAGACACAGTGCAGTCCAGATCCCAGACATTCGGGGTTTCATCCGGGTGCAGGCTGATACTCACTTCCGGCATAGTTTCTTGAATAAAATCCGCCATCGCCTTGGCCTGGGCCTGCTGCTCAAATAACTGGAAAAAAACCACCTCATGGCTAACACTCAGGTCAATCCCCGCCTGGTGCATTTCGGCCAATACCTGGCCGGTATCATCGTCTGGAAAATTCATGTTTACTTCATTCTAAAGTCAAATTAATGGACGCTATTATAGCCCTAAGCCGATGCAAAGTGCATATTTCCTTTTGAACCAGTTTGATAGCAGAGCAGATAAGCGTTTATAAGGCAGGATTACCGACTTGTTCGCTACAACGATAATCACGGCAAACCGCCTTGATATCTTTAGCCACCAGACAGATATCCGGCGTGTCGGCCCCGACTCCGCCGGGGTGTAACGCCGATATTTTCGCTAATATCGCCGCCCCTCGGGTATTTACCGACAACCAGCAACCGGCCCCTTTGTGGTCAAGGTTAAACAACAAGCATTGCTGGTCCGACTCGCAACTTGAATGCTCCCTGGCCACCCGGGCCATAGAAGCCAGTATCGGCGTATTGGTATCTGCTTTATCTTCCGCTTCCTCCAGGCGATAAGCAACAGTCTCTTGCCGATCAACTTCCTCATAAGGCTCAAGAACAAACATTTCTCTCTGGCCATTCGCTTTCCTGGCCTGCTCCTTTAAGGCTTTTTCCTTTAAAGCACGGGCCCGTTGCTGATCCAGCTCCTGCTTAAGGGCAGTGGTTTGTGCCTCATTTTCTTTTAGCAGATAACCTAAGGCTAACAAGATCACCATAAAACCAAAAATCACCACCAACAAACTGGTTAACCATTTGAGCATAACTTTACCTCATGCCAGATAAATCAGGCGGATTTTCCCGGATATTGCGCCAACATCAGAGCGATCGCTGTCTGGATTTTTTCCTGCACCTTGCGACTGTTATCTTCGGCCTTAATTTTTACCGGATAGATACTGCGCCACACCGAGCGCTGGTTATCGGGGTCGAGCAGATCAAGGATCAAAGTGCCGACATCAAGTCGCCGCAATTTTCTCGAACCGGGATCTGAGCCGGATTTCAGGCAATATTCACAATATTTCACCCCGAGGTTATAACGTTTTAACGCCTGGTGATTGACGCCAATTTGAAATGGCCCATGAGACTTTCCCTGGACCAGATGATAGGCAACCACAAGATCCGACTGACGAGCCTCAGTGTAGTGAAATCCCGAATCATCCAGCACCTGCTCCAGCGCCAACTCGATATTATTACGCATCACATCGCTGATGTTTTGCTCTTCGTTCGCCGCCGAGTCGCGGGGCAAAAAGGAATAGGCCCGGACACTGCCAAAATCAAATTTTTCCTGATAACGAACCCCGGCGCTTTTTTGCAGCGAGCAGCCGGTCAAAAATAAAATTAATATCCCGACAATAAGAGGGTGCAACGACATATCCTGAGCCAAAGAAAGATCTTAGTAAATAAGCCTAGCCTAACCTTAACAGAGAAAATTACAAGAGGGGGCCGGCAAGCATTTGGTTTGCTATCCACTTCCCGGCAAGCGATCACATCAAAACGGCTAACTTGACCTGTTCAAAGTTAATGACCTTACCGCCGTATTCTTTGGCAAAAGCCCGGGCATCTTGCTGCTTGCTGAAACTGGCCAAAGTTTTGCCCATGGCGCCGGTCTTGTTTGAACCGGCAACAAACCAGGCACTTTTGGCATCGATAAAATAACCGTCATCCGGGGCTTCCCAGGGCATTTTACTCATATCATGAACATACATAACGCTGACATTACGCTGGTTTTCCGGATCCAGATAATAACTGAACATATCCCGGGTGGAGCAAAACTTATGCACGGTATTTTGCTGTTCCTTGCGGTATAACTCCCCCTTGGGGCCGGCAAAATTAGAGATGATCATGCCGCATAAATGGCACTCCTCGCCACTTTCAATCGCCACCGCCTTTTGCACCATGGCCAGCTGCTTATCATCCCCGCCGCACGAGGCCAGCAAAAACAGGGACAAGCATACCGATAAACAAGAGGTAAATAATTTTTTCATAATTTCTTTTTCCTAAAAATAGCAATCGCCACAGATAACGGCAGTACCACCCAAAGCAATAACAGGCTGAACAAGACCCCCTGTCCCATACTGGCATTGATCGCCACAGCCAGTACCCCGTTAACATCCGTGCTGTCCAGGCCCGCCAGATTCACCAGGCGGAAAATATCCGAAGGGTTAAGCATCATCAGCTGGGTCAGACCCTGCTGACTTAAGCCGTCTTCGATGCCCACCAACAGCGCCAGCATCACCAGATCAAAAGCCAGGGCAAATAGAAACCAGACAATAAGCGCCAATCCGGCGGCTTTGGATTTTTCACTCACCAGTAAACTTAAGATATAGGCAATGGCGGTAAAACTCAGGCCGAGCAAAATCGCACTGGTGATAAATACGGCAAAGGTTGCCACCAGCTCGCTGCTGCCGAGATTCATATACAGCAGCACCGCCGAGGTACCGAACCCTAAAAAAGTGGCCAGGGCGATGATACTGCCTTGCCCGAGAAATTTACCCAGCAATAACTGGCTTTTACTTAGCGGATAGGTCAGCAGCAATAATAAGGTGCCGCCTTCCTGTTCGCCGACAAAACTGTCATAACTGACCAGTAAGGCAATCAGCGGAATTAAAAACACCGCCAAGCTGGATAAACTGGCCACGGTTGTCGATAACGATGTGACCCCTGTGGTACCGGAGGCTGCGGCGCCAAAATAAGTTAAGCCCACAGATAACAGCGCAAAAATTAAGGTGATGGAAATAAACCAGCGGTTTCTTAAGCCGTCATGGAATTCTTTGTTGGCTACGGTAAATATTTGTCTCATGACCGCTTCTCTCCACTGGTTAGCTTATGGGCGCCGCTTAAATAATGTTGATACACCTGCTCCAGGCTGGCGGCTTCCACCTTAACATCGGTTAAATGCTCATAAGCGAGTAATTGCCTGAGGATCGCCAGTTTTTCCTGCTCCGGCACATATAAGGTCTGGTTATTATCCCCGGCCTGATCGGATAAATAAGACATCAGTTTGGCATCCTCGCGTACGGCGCCGTTAAGTCCGCAAGGCTTAATGGCCACCGGCAAATCGGCATCACGGCGTAGCTGGGCCAGGGTGCCCATGGCCAGCATTTTACCCGATGACAAGATGATCGCCCGGTCAATATGCTGTTCAACCCCGGGCAGCACATGGGAGCATAAGATAATGCTTGTACCCTGGTTTTTCAGTTGGTCCACCGTCTGGTAAAACTCCGCGGTGGCAATGGGATCTAAACCGACGGTTGGTTCATCCAGCAATAATAACTTAGGCGCGCCGATAAACGCCTGGGCCAGGCCCAAACGCTGGCGCATACCTTTGGAATAGGTTTTCACCTGGCGTTTCATCGCATGGGTAATACCCACTTGTTCGATTAACGCCAGGGCGTCTTTTTTATCCAGGCCTTTGAGCCGTGCGAAATAGGTCAGCACTTCCAGCCCGGTCAGGTGCTCATAAAAACTGACATTTTCCGGCAGGTAACCCACCTTGGCGCGGCTGTGCCAGGCAGCTTTTGAGTCCGGCGCCATGCCCATGACCTGTACCTGACCCTTGCTTGGGGAAATGACCCCGAGGATCAGCTTCATCATGGTGGTTTTACCGGCGCCGTTATGGCCGAACAACCCCAGGACTTCTCCCTGGTGCAGCTCCATGGAGACATTGTCCAGTGCGGTGAGTTTGGGATAGCTTTTGCTGACCCCGGATAAAGAAACCAGTGGTGCTTTATTCATAAGAATTATTTCCTGATGCCGCAACGGCAAGCTGCGGCGATGTTGCATCTGAGTCGGTTACCTGGCGATCCTTTGCTGGCACCGGCGGTAACATTAACGGAAAACTGTCTTTAATCCCCGGCGGCTTTAATACCGGAAACTGGCGCTGTACCCAACGCAAAATCAACACCGCCGGACTGTCCATCAGGATCTTCATTTCCGGATATTGCCAGATCAGTTTATCGATGCCGTCGTTAGGCTCAAACACGGTATCGCCGATATTGTCGCCGTCCATATCCCAGCCGAGATAATTACTCCAGAAATTCCCCTGGCCTTCCAGGCTCCATTCCTGCTTTTTATTGGAGACATATTTCACCTGGGTCGGATTATCAATAAAGCTGTTGCCGTACACCTTAGTGTTTTCCGAACCCGCGGTGAGATGAATACCGATTTCCGCCGATTCGACCTTATTGCCCGAGATGGTATTGTAGGCAGAGTTATAAACAAACAGACCTTTGCCGTCCCGTCCCAACACCTTGTTTTCCGGCTTGGTCCAAACTTTCTCGATAACATTGTTTTTAATGTGCGAAGAGGTAATAAAATTCATCAAAAAACCGTAATCTTCGCTGTCGCGGCTGGTATTGCCCAGCACCTCCAAGTTGCGGGAGCTCATCAGGGCATATCCCGCCCGGGTCCTATACGCCAGGTTGTTAATCACCTTATTGCTGTGGGAATACATATAATGCACGCCGTAACGCAGGTCATGCATGGTATTGCCTATGATCAGGTTATCCTGGCTGGAAATAATATAAAGGCCGTCACGGGTATGAAAGATGGTATTGCCACGCACTTCGGCATGTTTGATGGAAGAGAGCTGGATACCATTGCCCCGGTCCGCCGAGCGTATGCCCGGGTTACCTTCAACGGTATTGTTCAACACGCTAAGATACTCGCTTTTTTGCAGCCACATGCCAAAACCGTCGCCTTTTAAGCGGTTGTTAGCAATGGTTAACTTATTAGTGGCCTTGTCGGAATAAATACCGGCGTTCTGGGCGGTAAGATCGTCTCCCCAATTGATAATGGACAAATTTTCTATGGTGATGCCGGAGCTTTTAATGGTGATGGCATTGCCCTGTCCGCCGGCGTCGATCACCGCACCTTCAACTCCCGACAGGCGGATCGCTTTTTCAATAATAAAATTGCCGCTATAGCTACCCGGGGCCAACAGCAAAACATCACCGTCAGCACTCAAGTCCAGTTGCTGCTGTAAATTGTCCCCTGGCGATAAGCGCCATTCTTTCGCTATCGCCCCTTGCCCTGACAGTAAAGGCATCAGGAGTGTAAGCAGGAAATAAATCATTTTTTTACTCATGCTGTCCCTGTTTATAAGTAAAAGTTTGCCGGTTATCTTCATATTGCTCATATTCAGCTGGTTAATTGCCTTTTTCATTTGTGTTTTGCCTGCTGCTCTCTATTTGCGAAAATGAAAAGCACAAATGAAAAAGGCAAGGCAGCGTCCCGCCTTGCCACTCAATCAAAGATTAAGCTTCTACCAGCATTCGGCCACGCATTTCCATGTGCAGCGCATGACAGAACCAGTTACAGTAGTACCACTGCACACCGGGTTTGTCGGCAGTGAAGGTAATAGAAGCCGTTGCCTGCGGCCCGATTTCCATCTGTACCCCGTGATTGGTCATACAGAAACCGTGAGTGACATCTTCCACCTGATCCAGGTTGGTTACTACAACCGTCACTTCATCACCCAGTTTGACCTTGAACTCATTCATGCCGTAAGTCGGTGCGATCGACGTCATATAAACCCGCACTTTTTTGCCGTCGCGAATGACCTTGTTGTCGGTATAGACATCTACGCCGTCACGTTTTGCCATGGCAATGGTTTCGGCAAAAATAGGATCGGTACGCGGCCAGAGTTTTTTCGGCTTCACTTTACTGCGGTGCACTATCATACAGTCATGGGGCTCGGCAAAGGTCGGGCCGTCATGTACCAGCTTCATTTCATCACCGGAAATATCGATCAGCTGATCATTTTCAGGACGCAGCGGCCCTACCGGCAGGAACCTGTCTTTTGAGAACTTACACAGTGAAATGAGCCACTTGCCATCAGCATCCCGGGTTTCACCGGCAGAGGTATGGTTATGGCCCGGCTGATAGTGAACGTCCAGTTTCTGGCGGATGTAGTTCACTTTTTTGCCATTATGGGCAGCGATAGCATCCTCTACATTCCACTTGGCAATCTGGCTGTCAAGGAACAAGGTAGTATAGGCATAACCTTTATTATCGAAGGCGGTATGCAGCGGTCCTAAACCTAGTTCCGGCTCGGCGACAATAGCATCACGCGGCTTGATTTTGTCGTTAAACAAGTCATCCAGCTTGGCGATTTCAATCACGGAAACCGTCGGCGATAACTTACCGTTAGCAACAAAATACTTACCGTTCGGGGAGGTATTCATGCCGTGAGGCGACTTAGGCACAGGAATGTAACGGGTCAGCTTGGAACCCTTACGCCCGTCCAGTACCGGAATGCTGTTACCGTTATACGTCTTAAACTTACCGGCTTTTACCGCCGCTTCACAACGGGGCAGGTTAAAGACCACCACATGGTCGCGCTCCGAGGAGATCATATCTCCCAGATTCATGCCCATTTCCGAGTTATAACAGGTGGATGCGAAATATTTGCCGTCATAATCGGCATCGGTATTATCCAGGTTACCGTCTACCATGACCTGGAACGCCACTTCCATGCTCTCGGCATCAATGACATTAAACAAAGAGCGGTAGCTGCTGACATCTTCTAAAGATGACTTGCCGTCATTGTTCATGGGGATCTCAAATTCACCGTTACAGATCACATACTTGGTATAAGGTACTTTCTGTACCCGCAAACCATGGATGGCCTGGACATTAGGCACGGTAAGCATTTTATCGGTCTTCATCACATCACAGCGGATGCGGGCAACCCGGGTATTGGCCTTATCATTGATAAAAACATATTTACCGTCATAACGGCCGTCTTGCATACTCATATGGGGGTGATGGGAGTCACCGGCATGTAAATGAGCGCTGTCGCCTTTAATGCGTTTACTTTCATCCGTCAGACCCCAACCCGTGGCGCTGTCGGTATTAAACACAGGAATACGCATCAACTCACGCATGGAAGGGATGCCCAAAATGCGTACTTCACCGGAATGGCCGCCACTCCAGAAACCATAATATTCATCAAGCTCACCGGGATGGATAACCGGGCTATTCGCCACTTCGCTGGCCTGCGCCTTAGCCATAGAGGCAAACATAGTCGCCGTCATCGGGGCAGCAACAGCGCCGGCACCTAAAAGGGCGGTTTTGCCAAAAAACTTACGCCTGTCTTCATTTTCAACCTGGGTTTCATTTACCGGGGTATCTTCATTGCTCATCATGGTTCTCCAGTGACTTATAATTTATAAATATCAAGCTGACTATCGCCTTCTTCGCTTATTCGGTGGTGACAGTGACGGCTTCTATCTGGTTTTCTTTATATTGACGTTGCTTACGTGCCCGCTTTTTCAACGGCGGACATTTTTGCTCGTTAAAGTAAGTGATCTGGCAATCCAGGCAGTAATGGCACTCCCGCATATTGATGGTGCCGTCGGGATAAATCGCCTGAATTTCGCATTCTTTGGCACAGGTTTTACAAGGCTGGCCGCATTCAGGGCGGCGCTTAAGCCAGTTAAATAACCTGATGCTGTTGCTGGTAGACAAGGCCGCGCCCAGCGGGCACAAATAGCGACAGAAAAACTTACGGTTGAATAAATTGATCACCAGCAGGAAAACAGCCCAGAAAACAAAAGGCCACTGGCGGTCAAACTTCAGTAAAAAGGTAGTTTTAAAAGGTTCGATTTCGGCAAACTGCTCGGCCAGGGCTAAAGAGTCCAGCGACAGGCCAAACAGTGCCAATAAAATTAAATACTTAATCGCCCACAAGCGCTCATGCACGGCAAACGGCAATTCGACTTGCGGTATCTTGATATAGCGGGCAAAAACATTAAGCAATTCCTGCAGGGCGCCGAAAGGACATAACCAACCACAATACACGGCACGTCCCCACAACAAAATAGTCACGGCAGCGGCTATCCAGAGGATAAAGATCACCGGGTCGAGCAGGAACAGATCCCAGGAAAAATCACTCATAAAGGCCTGTAAAAAGGTAAAGACATTGACCACGGACAGCTGCCCGCCCCAGACCCAACCGATAAAGACCACAGTGACCACCAAAAAGCCATGGCGGAAATTATGTAAAAAGCTCGGATGACGCACCAAGACATCCTGGAAGAATAGGGTCGCCAGCAAGACCGCCATCAAGCCCAGTAAAATAGTGACTTCCAGGCTGTGCTCCTGCCACACTTGCTGGGTAAGGGTTAATTCGGGCTCAGGCAACACCACGGGCGGACGGTGCACATATTTGTCCAAAGTACTGTAATCGCCCTTAAAACTGGTAAAAATACTGTCGACAGGTCCCGTTTGCCGGCGCACCAGCAGCTCCAGCTGCCAGTCGACTCCGGGATTAAACTCCTCGTGCTCGCGGATAATAAAAATAGACTTTTCACTGAAATCCGGCGCACCGGCGATAGCAATATCCGTGATCCTGTGATGGTCGAGGTCGCGAAAAGCTATGGCTTCATCACTTTGCAGCAACTGGATACGGTCAAAAATACCGCCGCGCACATAACCCGAACCTTTAAAGGAGTAGCCGTTCCCCATCAGGATCAGCGCATGCTCCCCCGGCTTAAGCTCTTCTTTTAACCAGGCATATTCCTGATCACCCAAGACATTACGGCCGATATTTTCAATGTCGAGCTGGGCAAAATACACCTCGGCAAACATATCCTTTTTTTGCTCTGCAGTGGCTTCATCGATATGTTCGGCTTCTGTGCCGACAAAAGCTTGATCTATTGCAGCCCGGTCAAGATAGAGCTTTCTGATCGAGCCGTCGCCGGTAAGCTGTTGCCAGTTTGCCTGTGCATAAACATCCGGCAGCAAGGTCGCCATCGGCTGTTTGATTTCATCACTTTCCTCGATAATGCCCAGCGAGCGCGCCACTTTAGTGGCCGACTTGGTAATAGCAACATTCATCACCATAACGGTTACGGTAGCACCGGATAAACCGTCGAGATGGATCATGTCATCTTGTTTATTACCACCGACTTTCAGGCGCTGACTGACATTCAAGCCGGTATACTGATCGGCAAACTCATATAATTTAGACTCGGGAATACCGGCAAGAATGATGGGTTCATGGTGTTCAAGCACTTTCGCCCCGATATAAACCCCTTCAGCATCAAAGGCCACCAGCATATTGACCGGCTCGCCGGAGTAAGCGGGGATCTTGGCAATATCATTGGTTTCAAAGGCATAACCTAAAACTTGTTCGCCTTTTAATATTTTCCAGACGGGAGGTTCACCGGATTTTTCACCTATGCTGGTTGCTTCCGGGAAAAGTTGTTTGATAATGGGCTCGGGCGCTTTTGGCGGACTGACAAATAATGCCTGCACCGGCAGGGAAAAACTTAATAAGGCAACAACACTCAAGAGTAAGGTCATTAGCCTGTTCACAAAAAAAGAGTTCAACATCAGATTAACAGCACCCTGTTCATCAACATTTTTTGTTTTTATTTCACTATGGACTCAGCCAAGGTTCAGCAAAATAAATCACGGTAAAATGAAGCAACTGCGACAATATGTCACAGTGTATAGGGTCACCTGATGGCGAATATGATATGGATCAACAAATCAGAATGGCGGCTGTTGATAAAACAGCAGAGCTTGATCAAGAACAAAAAAAAGCCGATTCAGTCAAATGAACCGGCTTTTCTAAAGATAAAAATGTTAAGGGAAGAGCGCTTACGCTAAAGTTACCTTGGCAAACTTACGCTTACCGACCTGGTACACGGCTTCACTTCCTGCGGTGATGGTCAGCTTATTATCCGAGACCTTTTCACCGTCAATTTTCACCGCACCTTGCTTGATCATACGCATGGCTTCAGAGGTGCTGCTCACCAGGCCGGCTTCTTTAAGCAGGTTGGCAATCGCAATAACACCACCGTCAGCGGCTGCTATGGTTAATTCCGGCATATCATCCGGCAAGGCGCCTTTTTGGAAACGGTTAATAAATTCCTGATGCGCACCTTCGGCCGCGGCTTCGTCATGGAAACGGGCGATCAGCTCTTTTGCCAGTTCAATTTTAACATCACGCGGATTTGAACCTTCAGCCACTTTCGCTTTCAAGCCTTCGATATGTTCCAGCGGCTTAAAGCTTAACAGCTGGTAATAACGCCACATCAAATCATCGGAAATCGACATGATCTTGCCGAACATATCGTTAGGCGTATCGGTAATGCCGATATAGTTACCCAACGACTTAGACATTTTCTGTACACCGTCCAAACCTTCCAGCAACGGCATCATCAGTACGGTTTGCGGTCTTTGTCCTTCGCCCTTTTGCAGCTCACGTCCCATTAAGAGGTTGAACTTCTGATCGGTACCGCCTAATTCCACATCCGCTTCCAGCGCCACAGAATCCCAGCCCTGCACCAGAGGGTACATAAACTCATGAATGGCAATCGCCTGGCCGCCGGCATAACGTTTTTTAAAGTCGTCACGCTCCATCATACGGGCCACGGTTTGCCGTGAAGCCAGTTTTAACATACCTGCGGCGCCAAGCGGCTCCATCCAGGTGGAGTTAAACTCTACCCGGGTTTTGTTTGGGTCAAGAATTTTAAACACCTGCTCTTTATAAGTTTCGGCATTGGCCAGCACGTCATCCTGGCTTAGCGGCTTGCGGGTAACGTTTTTGCCGGTAGGATCGCCGATCATGCCGGTGAAATCACCGATCAGAAAGATCACTTCATGACCTAACTGCTGGAACTGGCGAAGTTTATTGATAAGCACGGTATGACCTAAATGCAGATCCGGCGCCGTCGGATCAAATCCTGCTTTGATCTTTAACGGCTTACCTTGCTTTAATTTTTCTAATAATTCATCTTCCAGCAAGATTTCTTCTGCGCCGCGTTTTATCTCCGCAAACGCCTGGCTGACATCTGTCATTTACTCGGCTCCACATGGTGTTTAATTACAAAATAGTTGGCGAATTCTACTGCAATTTTCCCTTAGGATAAAACCCTATAGCTGTTTCCTGCGTTATTTTTTGGTATAGTTAGGATTACAGGATAGTAAACGAACAACAGACGAAGCAGTAATCTCTTGAATAATATAAAGAATTTGTATTTAGAACTCCCCAAGAAACACAAAGTTATTATTAGCTCCTTCAGTATTATTTTAATGCTGGTCTTGTTTATTCCCTCAGAAAAAGCCACTGCCAGCCGCCAAAACAACGCTAATACCCTGCAGGTAGGCAAACGTTACCAGGTGAATGTGCCCGGCCAGGAATTAGAACTGGTCAATTCGGCCCCTTCAGAAAAAAGCCAGACTACCCCTAAGGTGACGGCTGAAAATAATGTCAGCGAACAAAAGCAAATAACACAAGCCCCGGCCCCTAAAGCGCCGGCGACAACGACTACCGCTGCAAACCTTTATCCTGCCGGCAGCGTAGGTCCGTTTTTACCTCAGGAGCAAGCTTTACCGGCGAAAAAATCAGCAAGCGAGGTGCAAACAGCAAAAATCTCCTGGCAGACGGCCAAGGTACGCAACGGCGACTCCCTGGCAAAAATATTAAAACGTGCCGGCTACGGTGCTTCGGTTACCCATAAAGTGATCAACGCCAAAGGAAAAAATACTAAGCTGCTGAAAAAAATTAAGGTCGGCGACAATTTACGCCTGGGCAGTGATAATAACGGCACTTTGGTAGCGCTTGAATATCCGCTCTCGAAAATCAAGACTTTGGCAGTCACATTAAAAGACGATAGCTACCACTCCACTACAGATGTCAAAGAAGTGGAAATACGCGAAGCCATGGCCAACGGCATTATTTCCAGCAGTTTCTGGCATACCGCCGCGAGTGCCGGCATGACCGACGGGCAAATCATCAATTTAGCCAATATTTTTGGCTGGGATATCGACTTCGCCATGGATATCCGCTCCGGCGACAGTTTTCATGTCGTTTATGAAAAACAATATGTCGACGGCGAATATATTGGCACCGGCAATATTTTAGCCGCTGAGTTTATCAACCAGAACGAGGCCTTCCAGGCAATACGTTTTAAAGACGGCGAATATTACTCTCCGGACGGCAACAGCATGCGCAAGGCATTTTTGCGGGCACCGGTGAATTTTAAATACATCAGCTCCAACTTTAAACGCAAGCGTTTCCACCCGATCCAGAAACGCTGGAAGTCTCATAACGGCACCGACTATGCCGCCAAAAGAGGCACCCCGGTTGTCGCCTCCGGCAATGGCCGGGTCACCCATGCCACCTATAACAAGTTCAACGGTAATTATGTTTTTATCCAGCACGGCAACGGTATCGTCACCAAATACTTGCACTTCTCCAAACATGCCGTGAAAAAAGGCCAGCGGGTTAAGCAGGGGCAGGTCATAGGTTATGTCGGCTCCACCGGTATGTCGCAGGCACCGCATCTGCATTATGAATTCCTGGTTAACGGCGTGCACCGCAATCCGCGTACGGTGAAGTTACCGGATGCCCAGCCGATCGCGAAGAAATATAAAAATGAATTTGCACAAATATCCAAACAACGCCTGGCAGAGCTTGACGGCTCCAGGCAGGCATTATTGGCAATGCAAGCCACGGAAAACTAACCAACATGAGCCAGGCTAAGTTCTATATCGGCCTGATGTCAGGCACCAGTGCCGACGGTATAGACTTGGCGTTAGTGGACTTTAGCCATCAGTCCCCCCGACTGGTAGCTAAATATTATCAGCCTTACCGGCAAGATATCCGCGAACAGATCATGGCTTTATATGTCCCGGGCAGCAATGAAATTGACCGGGCCTTTGCTTTAGACGTCTCTTTAGGGCAAATATTCGCCGATGCGGTTGCCGCTTTCTTAAGCCGGGAAAAACTCACACCAGAAGACATTATTGCCATCGGCAATCATGGCCAGACCATACGCCACCGTCCGGGACTCAAGGCTCCTTTTACCCTGCAAATAGGCTGTAGCCAAATCCTGGCAACATTAACCGGTATCCGGGTGATTGGCCAGTTCCGGCACAAAGACATGGCGCTTGGCGGTCAGGGCGCCCCGTTAGTCCCGGCTTTTCACCAGGCACTGTTTCCAAGTAGCACACAAGATATTTTTGTCGTCAATATCGGCGGCATCGCCAATATCACCTATTTGCCCGGCAATAAGGATAAAACCCTGCTCGGATTTGATACCGGTCCGGGCAATGCCCTGTTAGACAGCTGGTACCAGCAACATCATCAGGGGCGTTATGACGATGATGGCCAGTGGGGAGCTTCCGGTGAGATCAATGAAAAATTACTGACGGCATTGCTCGACGATGACTACTTTCAAAAACCGGCCCCGAAAAGCACCGGCCGGGAACATTTCCATCATGACTGGCTCGCTCAGAAATTAGCTTCATTTGAGCTTAACGCCAGCGATATCCAGGCAAGCCTGACCGCACTCACCGCCCATTCTATTGCTCAGGAGATAAAGGCATTAAGCCAAAGCGGCACCGTATATCTGTGTGGCGGCGGCTGCCAAAACAGCTACCTGACCACCCTGCTATCCGCCCGGTTAACAGGCTTTACCCTTGCACAAAGCGATACCCTCAATATCGACAGCGATGCCCTTGAAGCCATGGCCTTTGCCTGGCTGGCTTTTGCTTTTGATAAAAAAATTCCCGGCAACGTCCCGGCGGTAACCGGTGCCAGCCGGGCATGTGTACTGGGCCAGGTCTTTGAACCTTAATAAGATTGTCATAAAGGCTAGACCTGAGATTATTTTACTCTATACTTAAGAGTTGACTGCTTAAAAAAACCACAACTTATGTTGCATTCCAAACTCGGCTGTGGTCAATTATTGAACTAATTTCATTTAAAACAATCTAAGCAGGTATACCTGTTGTGTACCAACGAACAAGGAGGAGCAATGGAATTTAAAGATATTCATATAGGCATGAAGTGCGGCAGCAAAAAGGGCAGTGGCACAGTCACCTGGATCGATGGCTCTACCCGTACTATTTATATGGCTGATACTGAAAACAACAACAGCTTTGAAGTCGATTTTGAGGAAATCATCGAAGATCCTCAGGCTCATAATCGGGAAGACAGATATTATTAATAATAAGAAAACCCATATGTGACCAGTTAATATCTTGAGGTAACAAGCCAGGGAAAAGGCAATGAACCTCAATACTTAGCAACACATAGCACAACAAAAGCCCCTGCCTGCAGAGGCTTTTGTTTTATCCGGACTCTGAAAACTCTCCGCTACAGTTTAAATTTAGACAACTGTTTATTTAAGGCGTAAGCCAATTCCAGTAAATGTTCACTGACCTGTTTGCCCCTGATGGCATCCTCACTGGATTGCTCTGCAACATCACTGATATGCACCACGTTAACATTGATCTCATCGGCGGCAACATTCTGTTGTTGGGCGGCGCTGGCAATCTGGCAGTTTAAATCATCCAGCTCTTTGATTTGTCCGGTGATCTCATTGAGCAAGTCGGCAACATTAATCACATCTTCTGCTTTTTCATGGGCCAGTTCGCTCACTTCATTCATAGAAGTTACGGCATTGCCCGACTCCCGCTGTAAGCTGTCCAGGGTGGCCTTGATTTGCTCGGTTGACTCCCGGGTGCGCAGTGCCAGCGAGCGTACCTCATCGGCAACCACGGCAAATCCTCGCCCCTGCTCTCCTGCCCTGGCCGCTTCTATTGCCGCATTCAGGGCCAGCAAATTGGTTTGTTCGGCAATGCCGGTGATCACATCCAGTACCGTGCCCACCTCTTTGGTTTTCTCGTTTAACTCGGTGATCATCCGGGTATTGTCCAGTACCTGATCCCGTAACTGGTTGATGCCGGCACTGGCGGCGGTGACCAGCTGTAAGCCTTGCGACGCCCTTTCATTGGCGGATACCGACTTATCGGCGGCGCTTTGGGTGTTTTGCTGTACTTCGTTGGCGGAAGCATCCAGTTCATTAATGGCCGCGGCTACCGAATCTGTGCCGTTTTTCTGGCTCAGGACCGCCTCCCGGGTCAAGGTGGAAATCTCATCTACCTTGGTCGCAGAGCCAATAAGCTGCTGATTCGCCTCGGAGATTGCCAAAAAACTTTCCTTGAATTTAGCCATCATACTGTTCAGCGCCTGGCTCACCGCCCCAAGCTCATCCGGAAAATGCACTTTAATATCCTGGTTTAAATCAAGATTTTTCTCGACGCTTTTAATAGTCTTACATAAACGTTTTAAGCGGAACAACACCAGGCGGGTCAAGGCCACGCTGAGCAGGGTAAAACCTATAATGGTCAGGGCCAGCTGTATTAAAGCCGCATGGATAATGGACTCGGTAATGTCTTCTTCAACCTTGGATAAATCATAAGTGAGTTTTACCGCACCTAAAATCTCACCTTCCTTGGCCTGGTGACAGGCTAAACAGTCGGTGCCGCGATAGTTCTCACTGGCACGCATCGGCATAATGAATTCTTTCATCGGCTTGCCGTCGCGCTCAATCGAATTAAAGGCCTTTACTCCCGCCAGGCCCTGGCGTTCAAATTCCGTGGTCGCGCCTTGATCGCTAAATCCTTCGCCGAACATCTCCACCACTTTAGGGGCCCGGATAATACGTGCTTCTACTATGCCTTCCTGAGTCAGTATCTTATCCTGGATGATTTTTCGGTTAGCAATCGTCCCGGTTAACATCATGATATTAACGGAATCAAAATAATTTAGTGCCGTACTTTCCAGGTTTTGGGTCACAAAACCTTCCGCTAAATCCTTTTCATCGTGGTAAAAGAAAAAAATGGTCGCACTTAAAAGGACCAGGGCAATGCCAACCAATACCGCATGAATTTTTTGAGCTATCGATAACTGCAGAAACATTTAACTTCCTTTTGAAAACACATACTTAGTTCCAGTTGTACTATATTATCAGCAAGACTTGAATAAAAGCTCTTATCTTTCTTTATGTGATCTGGATCAAAACATGCCTCATAGGCCGCTCCATCCTCGCTTACCACAACCGCTATACTGAGGATCCCGGATAAAAATGGAAGAACATCATCGGGGAAAAATAATTACTTCTGCACGGGTAAGCAAAATGTTATAAACATAAATATGAATAAGAAATCTGATCAAAAGGGCCTGAATGAACAGGACTTTTTACTTAATTACAATAACAGCCAACAGGATGCCAAACGCTCTGCCATCATACTGACCCTGGTGGCGCTGTTTATTTTTATGATTTGGGATCTGCTGTTTCTCGGCTGGCAACATCCGGCTACCGCCAATATCTTATGGTCCCGGGCAATATTGACTTTTCCTCCGTTGGCCTGGCTCTATTATTGCTGTTATTCTGATGAATTTATTAAAAGATTTGATTTCTGGTGTTTTATTACCGCCTTTTTTATCGGGATCAGCATTCTTTATAATATCTATCAGTACAGCCAGATAGGTCACAGCCTCAGGGTTGACGGCTTATTGCTGTATACCTTTATCCTCTACATCATTCCGGGTTTCTTCCAAAAACATAAAACCTGGTGCGGCATATTAATCTCCCTGGGTTACCTGCTGCTGGCTTATGCCCTGGAGTGGCCGGATGAAAAGCTGGTTTATGGTGCCGTCTACCTGGGGATTTTTAATCTCGCCGGCAGCTGGCACAGCTGGAACAATGATCGTAAAACCAAAAATGATTACTTTAGCTATTCCCTGCTGAAAAAATTAGCACTAACAGACCAGCTCACCGGACTTTACAACCGCCACGGTTTCGATGAAAAACTCAACCAGTTAATGACAAAAGCCGATGACAATGACGGCTTGTTAGCTTTGATCATACTCGATATAGACTATTTCAAGCGTTATAACGACAGCCTGGGGCACCTGGTGGGTGATCAATGCCTGATGGCGGTATCTGCTGATTTACTGTCGCAAAGAAGAAATGAAAATGATCTGGTGGTACGCTTTGGCGGGGAAGAGTTCCTGATGGTCTTTTATCAGCAAGACGGGGATCTGGAAACCTTAAACCGGCATATCAGGGAAGTCTGTCCGGCAATAGCCGCACTGAATATTCCCCACCCCTCGTCTGATATCGCCGATATCGTGACCGCCAGTGCCGGCGCCAGTATTTACCGGGCGAAATCGGCCACCCAGAGAACCCAGCTGATGCTGGCTGCCGACAGCGCCCTCTACCGGGCAAAGCAAGCGGGACGCAACCAAACAAGGATATCGGAAGGTCATTAACAATCAATATGTTACAACTAAAAAACAGTCTCCCTTTTACTACTTTGAGCAGCTTAAACTACGGATAAATTTAAAAGGTGCGACTGACAATTCTTTAAAAGCTAACTAAAATATTCTATCTGAAGAATAGAATGAACACAGGAGAGGTCTAGTGAGAAATGTCAACTTTCTGGTGGTCGATGACTGCCCGACAGTGCGAAAAATAATGCATAAAGCACTCCGGCATAAATTAGGTGCCGAGAAGATATTTGACGCTTGCGATGGTAAAGATGCCATCAATGTCCTGGCAACCGAAAAAATCGATATCGTTATTTCCGACTGGGAAATGCCGAAAATGAATGGCGAAGAATTATTGCTGAAAATAAGAAAAACACCAAAGTTTCAGGATATGCCCTTTATCATGATGACTACCCACGGCGAGAGGAGTTTTGTCTTAAGAGCCATCCAAAAAGGCGCCAATCACTACCTGACCAAACCTTTTTCTTCGGAAAAACTGGAAGAAGCCATCAGAAAATCCTGGCACGGCAGTGACCGGCGCGAATGTGCCCGCCACGCCTGCCTGCCCATGCACAAACTGACCTTAAATTCGGCTAAAACCACTTTAGCCGCAGAAGCCCTGAATATCAGCAAAACCGGCATATTAATAAGGCTTCCCTACAACGACAATATCCGCTTATTTGGCGAGTTCACCCTGGATATTGAATTTGAAGACGTGGAATTACTTGATGTTGAGTTCAAGTCATTAATGGGCCGTATCGTCAGAATCAATGAAGCAGAATCTTATGATAATCATGAACTTGTCTGTGAAGTCGGCCTGAATTTTGATTTCGAAAAAACAAACCAAACCGCGAATGGGCAACTGAATAACTTATTAAAGTATCTGTCAACTTTTGGCCAGGAAGTTATCGCCAACGCCAGCTAACTTCCTTAACAAATAAAGCTAAGTTTACCGCCAAACTTAGCTTCCGCCGGCCGGTAACGGGCAAAATAGCAAGCCAGAGGTTATCAGAATTTAATCACAGGGATCTCTTCCCCATAAACCCAGCGTTGAAAAAACGGTGAGAGGTTACTCCCTGAAACCTGCTCAAAAACCTGCTTTAAATCATCTGTCACTACGGATTTTCCGGCAAAAGCAAGACTATAGGCTTTTAACGCCTGCCAGAAATGTTGCTCCCCCAACTTTTCCCTGAGCAGGTAAAACACCAGTGCGCCTTTATTGTAAACGATGCTATGGTTAATATCCTGCTCGGCAATTTCCGTATCAAAGGCCAGGGGAGCATTACGCCCTTTTGCGACCACTTTCTTTACCCGGGCCAGGGCAAGCTTGATTTCCCTGTGGTAGGCCTGCTCGCCAAAAAGGTGCTGCTGGTAGGCTGCCACCATAAACTGTACCAAACCTTCATTTAACCAGAAATGGGAAAAACCGGCACAGGTAATGCTGTTGCCCCACCACTCATGCGCCAGCTCATGGGCAATAAACCAGTTTTCTCCCGGCTGTTCAAGCACGGTATGGGCAAACTTTTCACCCACCATACTAAAACCGGCGGCTTCCTGGGCGACAGTCCCCGGCACTACGACATAGCTGTATTGTTTGTTGGGCAGCGCAATAGCAGATTTTTCTTCAAAAAAACGCACCATATCAGGCACATCGGCAAAAACATCTTTGATCTTTTCCCTGTTCAAACCTGAAAGCTGTACCGGGCGATAGAAAAAATTCACCGCCTGATTGTTATAAGCTGTACTTTGCTGCAGAAATTCTCCCAGGGCAAAACCAAAAGTATAAAGGGGAATGGGGGTCTGCTGCTGCCAGTGACTATACACTTTTCCTGCCGCTGCCGGCTTTTGTGAAACCAGGTGGCCATTGCCTATGGTTTTTAATTTTTTATCATGCACCAGAGTCAAATCAAAACTGGCTTTATCGGCAATATCAGCATGGGAGACCAGCCAGTTCCCGGTATGGTAAACGGTAAACATATGATCCGGATAAAAACGCATTCCCCGCTTAGGGGCTGCATGATACTCAATATCCACGGAAAATCTTTGGTCAACAGTTAACGGCGAGTGAAAATTAATCACCAAATCATCATCAAGGATCTGATAACTCAGTTTGACATCATCCGATGTGACTTTAATGGCTGTTTTATACTTTGCCGATAATACCAGCGGCCCTTTTCCCCCGGAGAGTTTTTTTGCCGTCACAGTCACCCGGCCATCAATGGCCTTTTCAATCAAATCAGGCGTTAAGCTGGCATCATAATGCAAAACATCAAAACTCGCTTTTTCCCCAAAATCCGCTGTCAAAGTATGCGCCGACACGCCAGTATTTGAAACCGTGACCGCCAGGGTTAATAGCAAACAAAGTAAAGTGTTATTTTTTATTATCATCAAAAACTCATAGAGATTAGTTAACTGGTTTTAGCCTGCAAAATAATAAAACAAAAACCATCGTAAAATCTCTATAAATTAACACATTACAAATAACTATTTATCCGTCGCCGTCTAAAAGACTTAAAATTATGACTCAGGAAATATCACTGGACACCGATAGAACTGATAACAGGCAATTAACAAACCAAGCGCAACCAGTAACGGAAAAAGCCGCTTTTGGCCACGCCGAAACCATCAGAAAAAATACAGGCGTTTACCTTTGACGATATCGGCGAGCTCACCGCCAGCTTCGGCAATATCTTTGCCCCGCCTCCGGCTGCTGGTCGAGATCATCACCAGGGCATAGCCGGAAAGCTGATTTTGATTTACCTTATTGCCTGTGCCAATAGCCAGAGCCATGGCAATAAGGCAAACCTGGCCGACAGATATTAACGGCAGCGACAATACCTGCTATTTTTAGCTCCCGGCTAATATTCCCTGCCGCCGCCACCCGTAGCAGAATGCCCGTGGGACACCATAGCCTCGTGGCCTTCCGGGTGTTCATGATGCTTGTCATGTTCAAGAAAATAAAAAAACCATTGGCTTTCGGGATCTATAATCCACATGATCAAGCTATGTTGCTTGTCATCATCTTCATATTGAAAATTATAAATAATCTTGATCTCTTTGCCGTTTGCGCTCAACTCGGTTCTGTTTTCCTTGCGGTACAACCTTTCCCCGGCAAAGACAATATCGATATCCAGGGTTCGATTCGGGCCACGCGCCTTCCTGAATCTAAAACTTTGCCCCCTGAGTTCAGCATCATTGGAAATAGTAACTTTCAACTCAAGTTTATCCAGCCGTTCGACCAGTTCTTCCCGGCTTGTTTCTGTGCGTGTCCTGGGTGAAAAGATCCTTCTCATATGCCGGATCACATCATCGAACCAGCCAGATCTGACACCTTCTCTTACTAACATATAACCTCCGCTTGTTGCCTGTTAAGGCACCTTTCATAGTAGCTGCCGCCATTGGCGGCAGGGGTTACCGGTAATAACCCGTCATACAGCTTCAATCTTAACGACTTACGTCCAATAACCCGGATTTAAGTAATACCTGTCGCTCACCGCCTTCGAGACCAAACAAGTTAAATTGATAGCGGCCTGCTTGAAGGTAGTTTTTCCCTAAATCTATATACAACATACCATCATTGGTTAACTGCAAATCCTCAAGCTGCCACACCGGCTCTTGTGCATCCCCTTTACTTAGCTGAAAACCATATAAAGGGAAGTCCATCGTTGTGATGTCGGTATCTATATAGGCCGACAATATCACCTGTTTGTCATCGCGTTTAACGGTTATCGCCTGCTCTGCCCCCCGCAGCTCCGACAGCGGAAGATTAATGACAGAAATATGACTGTCGGGAAAACTTTGCTGCGAAAGCGTATGATAGAGATAACCCGAAGGCAAAATCGCTAACAACAGGCTTGCCGCCAATGACCAGGCGGGTACCTGACGCTGCCACCAGCTTTTATGGCTGCTGATCTGTGTAACCTTAGGCTCAGGCACAACATCGGGTGCTTCGGCAATCATTTCGAGTCCCTGGAATAACCTCTGTGCTAATTCCAGTTGATCCAGGCATTCCTGGTTAGACAAATAAAAAGCTTCAAATTCAGAGGCTTCTTCCTCTGTCATTTGCCGTAGAATATATCTTTCTATCAGCTGTTCTTCTTCCAATCTGGCAGTTTTCATATAGCCCTCCACTCCGGTTTGGACTTACTTCGCAATATTAGTGCAGGCAGGAAGCCGGTTATCCCACCCCGGGTAATATTTTTTCTTAAGGGTCGGCTCCGGCCTCAACATATTCATTCCAAAGCTGCTTAAACCGCTGGCGTGCCCTGAACAATACCCGGTTAAAATGAAGCTCGTTTAATCCCAGATCCTGACAAATTTGCTGCTTCTCTTCTTCTTTAATATAGAACCTCAAGATCAGCTCCCTGTCCCGCGGCGTTTTCATTTCATCCACCAGCTTCCTGACAATCAAGGCGGTGTTATAACGTTCGATAATCAGCTGGGGCTGGCTGGCGGGATCAAGGCTTTGTGCGGTGTCCACTTCCGTGGTGGTTTTTTTATGATGGCTGCCCCGGTAGATCATCAATAACTGGTTTTTACCTGTCTGGACAATAAAGGCTGCCAGTTTGGATGGATCCTTAAGATCCCCGCCACGCACTTTTTCAATCACGATACGCCAGGTTTCCTGCGCCAGATCTTCTGCCAGGGCGTGGTTTCTTGCCCTGTGGTTCAGCATAAAAACAAGACCCCGGTTATAGCGCTGCACCATCTCGGTTTCTGCTGCCGCCTCGCCGTTTAATATCCGAGCCACCAGGCTCCGGGCAACTTCTGCTTCACTCAATTCAGTCAAACCAGGTACCTCCCGGCCCCTGCAGTACAAATCCGGCCCAATAGAAGGGGTCTTTCCAGGGCTTTTGCCGGTTCTTACGTTGGTAGTTTTTCACCTCCAACTTGGCCAGGCGTAACGCTTCCCCGGGGGCTTTTTTATCTTTAAGCAAAAACTGGTAAAAAGCCCCCATCAGCTTCGCCGTGGCATCGTCCTGAACCGACCATAAACTGGCCACCACCCGCCTGGTGCCCGCTTCAAAAAACACCCGGCTCAGCCCCTGCAATCCTTCCCCGTCAATCAACCGGCCCAGGGCGGTTTCACAACCGCTTAACACCACAAGTTCGGCATTGATATCAAGGTTAATGATCTCAGGGGCCAGCAACAAATTATCGTCGGATAAGGCATTGGAAAGTACCAGGCCCGCCAGGGCAGGTTCGTCGGTACTGGCCAGGCCGTGAGTGGCAAAGTGGATGATCTGATAGTCTGCAAGCGCCAGGGCCTGCAACTGGCTTTTACTGGCATTTTTCCGGCTTAGCAGGGATACCCGGTTGCCGGCAATTTCAATAATAGAATTTGCTTCTTTTTCGGTATAGGGCAATTCGCCGGTTTCAAACCCGGCCCGCACCCGGGCAAACTCCTCATGGGCTTTACCCGCTTGCAACATTGCCGGATTGGCCAGCAGCAAAATTTTACTGTCCTCACGGCTTTGCACTTCACGGTTTAATAGCTGGGATAATACCCCCAAAGAAGGCATATAACTGACCTGCTTGCTTTCCACTAAGGCCCCTTGTCCGGGCAAGGTTAACATTGACAGCGGCAGGTAGTTTAAGGCACCGTCCGGCACTATCAGTAAATTATCATACTGCTGCCAGCGGATATCCTTGCCGAGAAACAGGGTATCGGAAAGTTGCTTAATTGCCTGTTTTTGCTGCCTGCTGCGATTGCTATCCCGGCTGCCCGGGGAGTCGCGTACCTGCAACAGCACCGCCAGCACCTGATCAGACAGCACCTGGTTCGAAGGCAGGCTATAAAGCTCTATATTATTTTTAGCCACCGTCCATAAATAGCTTTCACCGGCATTGGTATCAAAATACAAAATCAGCGAATTGAGATCTAAGCCCTGCTGTATCTGCCGAATATCCGCGGATTTAATTTCCCGAGGTTTATCATCGGCTTTACCCGTTTGAAAGGCCGCTTCCAGCTGCTGTAACTGATAGGCGGTTTTTCTGGTCTCCCGGATGATCTGCTCCCGGCTGACGGCATCCGCGAGCTGGTGATAACTGATGACCTGCGACTGCAGGGTTTGCTGCAACTCGGCCCTGCTTTTTGCCAGCTCGGGAGGGACAGGTTTGGCTTCACTGAGATCCCTTAACCATTCGTTTAATGTTTGCGAGCGGAACATTTCCGATAACTCAAGTGTCTTAATCGCATCCGCGCGGGTATCGCGCATCAGCCCGATTTGCAAACCGATGATTTTTTGTTGTTGCGCCAGAAAACTGCGCCTGAGATCGCCACGGCTGACATGTTGCTGCTGCTGTTGAATATAGGCAATCGCCTGATCAAGCGCCTCCACCGCCTGCTTTTTATTGCCATTAGCCGCCTCAGCTATCGCCATACGATAACCTGTGGTGATCAAGCCGGCATAATCCTTGAGTTTTTGCTGCAGCTGTCTGGCCCGGTGAAAATAAGCTGATGACTCATCGGTTAAGCCATTGAAAAAATATACCAGGGCGGATTGGCTATAAAGCCGGCCTTTGACATGACTGTCGTCGGCATCCTGTAAATAATCGAGTGCCTGCTGCTGATAGGCCAGCGCCCGGGCATAATGCTTTTGCTCAAGCGCCGTTTCCGCCAGCCGGTTATAACCGCTGCCGATATCCAGCTGATTGCCGGTTTGTTTATCATAAGCCAGTACTTCCCGGTAATAAGCTTCTGCTTTTGCGTAGCTGCCAAGGCTATTGTGTACCTTACCCAGGAAATAGCGGATATTGATTTGATCCGCCACGGCATTTACCTTGCCATAAGCCAGGTATGCCTCTTCAAATACGTCCCCGGCCAGCTCAAACATGCCGGCATTTAACAATATCTGCGCCTTCGCCTGGAGCGCCCGGGCATGAAAAAAAACATAGGAAAATTTCACACTCTGCGTTAATGCCTGATCAATAAAGCTGATGGCCTGATCTATATCTCCCATGCGTCCATAGCTGCTGCCGATGCCGATCAATGCCTGGGCTTCCAGGTTCGGCAACTCCGCCTTGGCGGCAAAAGATCTTGCCTGATGATAATAATTGAGCGCCAACCCCAGGCTGCCGTGATGAAGATTAGACCAGCCAAGGTTGATCAAACCTTCAATCGTACTTCGCCAGTCTCCCGAAGAAATAAAGACCTGATAAGCCTGTTCAAAATATTGTCCGGCCTCCCCCTGCCGTCCTTCTCCCCCGGCAATCAACCCCAGGCGGCTTAAAATTTTTGCCTGCATTAACTGATGTCCCTGCAGTTGTGCCAATTCCCGGGCCCGGGTTAAATAATCGATTGAGAGTTCAAACTGCTTATTTTCATAAGCTATGACCCCTAAATCGAAGATGGCGTTTAACCGGTATTGGTCCCGATCATCTTCACTCAACTCAATCACCCTGGTAACAAACTCCTGCTGCACCTGATAATTACCGAGCCAATGGGCCGCCTGGGAGGCCAGGTATAAACTTCTGACCTTGGCATTTTCCATTTCAAAATTAACGGCAGTAACATTATCAGCCAAAGCAATGGCCTTGAGATAAAGCTTAAATACCTGGTTAAAGTTTGCCTGCTGTTCATCAACTTTAAGCCAGGTGATTGCCGCCCGGGTCATCACCGCAGCAAAGTCAATTTCCCCCTGATGGCGATCTGAGGACAAGCTTCTCGCCGTTAAAGTATAAGAACCTGATTTATCGGCATTATTGACAGGAACAAGCTGCAGCAGACAGCGGCGGCAAAGCTCGGCGCTGACCAGCACTTTTTCCTCCAGCCAGTTTCTTGCCGGGATACTGGCGGCAAACACATGTTTAGCAGGAGAAAAAGAACTGTCGGATAACACAAGTTTGACGTCGGTGTTGGGCTGGCTGACCTCCAGCAAGATCGCCTGGGAGCTGGCCAGGGAGAAAAAATAGCTGTCCCGGTCCCCTACTATGCCGCTATATGCTATGCCTGGCTCCAGTGACCGGGCGGCTAACTGATCAAGGGCTTGTGCCTGCCTTCCCCATATAAGCAAAAGTAAATAACTCACTAAAACCAGAGAGACAGCCAAATGTTTGCCCCATTTCTTAGAAAGATATTTTTTCATCTACATAGCGTAGATTACTTTCACTTTTAAAGAAAAGTTTGAGGGCTCAAATCACTTAGGGCAAGCCATTATCTTCCCGGCCCGGAGAAAAACGGCCGGCAATTCCCAGCATCTGTTTATCAGTTTATTGCCAGGGTGAGATAAATGGAGCTGTAGCAACACTAACTAGACATGGCCGGTGCTTATGCCTGAGGACATTTAAGCCCCTGACAATGCCGTGCATTTTCGATTCATAGCTGAGGTACAGACCCATGACTGACACAATCTCCGCCGTTATTATGTTTTTTCCCGATGACAGGAAAAAAGCAGTACCATCGAACTCAATCCTCGCGTGCGAGCGAGTTGAAACACCAACCCCCTTTATCGCCTCTTTTGAAAAGGTCTCAGAGCATTTTCAGTCGCTGGGGTTTACCGTCAACCGGGCCGATGTCAATCAATCCATCAGCGGCGATCTCGCACTTTTTAATGAGATATTCGATGACGACATTGAACTCTCCCTCCATCCCCAGACAGGCGATGCCGTGGTTTATTTAGAACACGACTTGCTTATTCCGCCTGAGTTGCGCCATGACATATCCAGAATCGTGATCCCGGATGCCCCGGAATATTTTTTATAACGGCGTTAACAGCAATAAAGCAGCCGGGAAGCAAATAACGCCCCGGCTGCTGTTATAAAACTCCGGCAGATACCGCCCTGTTGAGCAAGAAAACAATCACAAAAAATTTTTCCCAGAAATAACAAAAAGCTTCACCACCAAAGGCCATTTTACGGCAACAACAGCAAATAACACATGAGATAAAAACAACCCTGCCTGCACCTAGATAATTAAAAGCAGCGAAATCTGCCGGAACCAGTTTGAACACAATCAACAATGAATAATTTCAGTTAACAGTATCTTTGTCTCAGTCCAGGTCCTATGCCTCGACCTGAACTGGGTGATGATCAATTTGAGGCATAAAGGAAGTCAGATAATGAAAACGCCTACTTTAGTAAAAACCTTTATTGCGGCATCCCTACTGATTACCGCACATAGCTCAATGGCCTACCCCAAGCATGATCCTAATGTTTATGATTTGGGCAACCTCTGGTCAATCACCTTCTACAACGACAGTGCCCCCGGACACACCCAATGGGCCACCCAGAACATTTGCTACCTGCCTTATGCCGTAGTCGGCACCCATATCCGGGGCAAGTGGTACTCCACCACCTATCCCAACTGGCACGGCCATTACTCCCAGGAAGGAGACAGCGTCAAAATGGTCGGCAACTTCTGGGGCGGTAAGGGCAATGACGGCATGACCTTCGATATCGTCACCAGCTCCCGCAACAATCTTGGCGCCGGCCACTGGAACGAATGGGGAGACAATGGCCGCTTCGGCCCGGTTTACGGCTTTGGTAACGCCTTGTTCAAACGCATAGGTTACTGCCACAAGATCACCGACTTTACCCAGGCGGATGTGCAAATACGTTACTTATCCAATGGCGAACAAGCCATGTACCCTCAACAAAGAGGTCAGGAAGAGATCAAAGAACCCAGCCCTTATGAGAAGTTATTCAGCCAGGAGTTTGATATCAGAAAATAACCGGGGCAGGAGTCAATTGACGGCAACAGCTTACAACCAGGAGAACCCTGCAGATAAAAAGCCCGGATGCGGGCTTTTTTTATGCCAAAAAAGCGTCAAAATAACAGGCAAGGCTTAGATAGAAAGCCCGTTGCTAAAAACTGAGACGCTCTTTTAATAAGCTCGCATTTCTTCTTGAGATATCCAGCACTTTGCCGTCGTTCATGGTAATGAGATAACCCTCGCCAATCGCTTCTTCTATTGCCTTAACCCCATTTAAATTCACGATATATTGGCGGTTGACCCGGAAAAAATACTGCCCGGGTAAACGCGCTTCGATCGCACTTAACGATTTTTTAATAAAGGCTTTTTTTTGTTCGAAGAAGATCCTGGCGTAGTTCTTACAGCTTTCAAAATAATCGATATCGGCCAGGCTCACCAGGTAACACTGTTCATTATCTTTTAAAAAAATCTTATCGCTCATCTTCATGGCGGGTTTTGCCTGTGACTCAGGCGCCAAGCCCTGCTTTAACTCGTCACCGTTATCCTGTAATTTCTCCAATGCGGTTTCCAGCCGTTTGAAACTGATGGGTTTTAATAAATAATCTATGGTGTGATGTTCAAATGACTTTATCGCATATTCTGAAAACGCCGTGGTAAAAATCACCTTAGGGGAATACGCCAGCTGATTTAATAAATCAAACCCGGAGCCCCCCGGCATATGAATATCCAGAAATAGCAGCTCGGGCTGCAGTTGCTCTATCAGCACCAACGCCCGGGCCGGGTTTTCCGCCTCCGCCATCACGTCAATTTCGGGAAAACCTTTTAACATGCGGATCAGCCCCTGGCGGGCCAGGCGCGAGTCTTCAATCACGATAGCTTTCATGGCTGGCCTCCCTGGGAATTATCATCTTGGCGATAAATACTGTTTCGCCGTTATCAACCTCTAAACTTGCCTGATCGCCATAAAGCAGGCGTAACCTTTGCCTGATATTATCCAGACCGATTTTTGTACCGGGCTTTAACACTTGGTAGCTTAAAGGTTTGT
This sequence comes from Thalassomonas sp. RHCl1, assembly GCF_947387555.1. Lineage (GTDB taxonomy): Bacteria > Pseudomonadota > Gammaproteobacteria > Enterobacterales > Alteromonadaceae > Thalassomonas. Next base: position 156,721 of record NZ_CANDNZ010000008.1, on the reverse strand, counting down.
CATTGGTTACCGTAAAGACCAGCTGCTGCTTAAGCACTGTAATATCAAGCGATAAGGTGCCGCCCTCGGGCAAAAGCTCAATGCCGTGTTTAATGGCGTTTTCCACCAGTAAATGTATGGTCATCGGCGGCACTAAATAGTACCCGCAGCGGCTGTCATCATGTAACTTAAAGTTGAGCCGCTGCTCCAGCTGGATAGACTCAAGCTCGATAAATTGCTCAATAATGGCCAGCTCCTGTTGCAACTCGACTTTCTCATGCTGGCTGGTTTCCAGCGAATACCTTAACAATTCCGACAAGTTAGTGATCATATCATCGGCTTTTTGCTGATTTTCGTGGATCACAAAACGGATATTGTTTAAGGAGTTAAATAAAAAATGCGGATTCAGCTGATTGCTTAAACTGCTCAGCTGGGCATCTTTTAAACTGTTCTGCAAACGCAGGTTATTCAATAAGGCGGCCTGCACCCGGCGGCTGGCCACGGTATAGTTGTAAATAAAACCCCAGCCACAGGCGATCACCTGATAGGTAAACGCTAAAAATACCAGCTGGCTGAGGATCACTTTAACGGCTTTATCCGGCCCGACACGGGCCAGCTGCGGATCCAAATAAAAAGATTTCGTCGCCAGGGTCAGCAACACCGCCACCAGCAAACCCGCCAGGGCCGAATAGATAAAAACAAGTGAAATAATTTTGGCAGTATTAAAATCTTGCCACCGGTATTTGATATAACAACGGCGAAAACATAAGGCTGTCGGGGTAAACAACCCCATGCCGATAACATTCATTACTGTCAGATTAAAAACATTATTGCCGTAGTAGCTGTGCATCAGAAAATAGGATAAAACCACCAGCAAACATCCGGACAAATGATATAACCAAAAAGTACGGCTTGCAGGCAGCAGATTTTTTATAAAAATATTCAATACTTTCCTTAGTTTAAGCAAAGACAGCTAGCAACAGGCAAAAAAGAGTGGCGCCATTATAAATGGAACCACAGTATTAATACCATTGATGTCGCGGTTATTTAAAACAGATCCCAGTGCTCGACAATTTTGCCTGAGTTATAATCCACCCGCCATAAATCAACCAGGGTAAGGTTATCGCCGGTCGAAAAAGTCCACACCAGATCATCCGCCGCCAGGCTGAGGAAGATCTCTAAACCGCCCGGGGTGCGGTTGCTGACAAAGTCACGTAAAGCAGCGCTGCCGTTAGGCACCCAAACATTGTGCTGCAGATAGTCTTCATCAACAAGCTCATCAATTAACGCGATATTCTGGTTATTGAATAAATCCAGATAAAATGCGGTCACCATTTCTTTGTTGGCATCTTCCATCTCTTCCGTCATTAACACCTCAGCATCCTGATAAACATATAAGTCGCTAAAGGCCGAGTTACCGCTGACCGTGCTTGCCCCCAGCACCATGGCGATATTCCATTGCTCGCTGATCAGGCCGTCGGAGAATTTATAAAGATCAACCATGGCCGAGCCGGAGAATTCATTTTCCGGGGTATCGGAATAATGCCAGTGAACCGCCACATACTCGCCATCGGCAACCAGGTGCTTAATGGTGGCAACATGATCCGGGTTATCGCTACTCAGTTGATTAAAGTAAGCTTCCTGCCCGGAAACCCCGCCGGTTATCGCCTCGTTATGCTGGATGAACTCCTCCTGATACAGGGAGTGAACCAGCTGAGTGTTGTTGCCATTGATAATCTCGGTATATATTTGCTCAACAACATACTGGTTACTGTCCTGGCACTCAACACTCACACAGGGTCCCTGGGGTGAGCTCTCGGGCTGCTCAGCACCGGCAACTTCCGGTGATTTGCTGTTATTATCACTGTTGCAGGCAAAAAGGTTGACCAGTAAAAAAGCGGCTATAAGCAATTTAATCATCTTCATAATAATCCTTTAGTTATATTAAACTCGGTTAATTAAGTTCATAAAAAGACTAAACAATAAGGCTTCTTTTGTGTGTAAAAGGTGCCGAGTGGTTTTATTCGGGGATAAGCGGTCAGAAAACAATTTCTTATGTGCTTACTGCCCTCAGATGTTAAGATTTCATTCTTTTGCTTATAGCGGCCGCCCAGATAAACAAATGACTTTATCTTTTCCCGATATCTTTGATCTCTTGCTGCGCTTTTTAGCCGTAGGGCAATTATCGCTGTTATGTTTATATATTTTATCCAACAGCCGGGAGCTAAAAGCCCTGCTCGGCAGCAGCCTGGCCGTTTGTTTATCCGCTTACCTGTTGCTGACCGCCCCGGTAGCGGATCACCATTACGGCATACTCAGGGGCATATTGTTATTTTTTACCGAACTTACTCCTTATTTGTTATGGTATTTTGCCTTTTCCCTGCTGGACAAGAACTTGATAAATGGCGACCTGATGAGTGCTGGCCAGTTTAAAGAGCGCTTTCATCCGAAGCAGTGGCCACCGGCAGTTAACGTCCTGACAGGTGGAGCCATTTTGTGGTTTGCATACTTTTTTGGCTATTTACAGGGAAGAGGTCTATTCCATGATATCAATCATGGTGTTCAGTTAATTTTGCTGCTGCATGTTATTTTTATCGCCACCAAAGATCTCAGGGATGACCTGGTGGCAGCCAGGCGTAACAGCCGCCTGGTATTAACCACTGCCAGCTGCGTATATTTTTCTTTAATTCTGTTATTGGAGCTTGGAGACGCCTCATTAAGAGATGCCGCCATATTCAGTCTCTCCAATACAAGCCTGGTATTATTATCAACATCCGTATTTAGCTGGTATTATTTTTGTGGCAGTTTCAAAGATATTTCCCCGATATCAGCCACGGTTGAAAACCAGCAAGAAGTAGCAGATACGGCAGAAGCTGAAATCCCGGTCGAATATCAAGCCACTTACCGGCAACTTTGCCAGCGCATGGCGGACGGCTTTTATACGCAGTCGCAGTTAACCATCACAGTCCTGGCAAATGAGCTAACAACACCTGAGCACCAGTTACGCAAATTAATTAACCAGCATTTAGGATTTAGAAACTTTTCCGATTTCCTGAACAGCTACCGCCTGGTTGAGGCCTGCTCACAACTACAAGATATCAAGCATATCCGTAAACCGATTTTAACCCTGGCACTTGAGCTGGGTTATGGCTCGGTTGCCACCTTTAACCGGGCTTTTAAAGCAAAAACCGGCAAGTCACCAAAAGCATATCGTGATCATTTTCAAAAATGATCCGCTTTTTTTAAAAACGATAAGCTTTAATCAACTGATTTTCTTAACCTTTCAATATTCTCAAATCAGGAATGTATGAAATGTTTAAGTTATCTAAAATCAAACTTGTATCCCTGGCTATCACCGGGATTTTCACAGTCATGTTAATCTTAGCCTGGCCGGTTTATCAGACCCTGGCTCATAAAAGTAAAATAGCCTTCCTGCCGTTTTACCGCTTTATTGCCATACCCGAAGAAAGCCCCGGCCGGGAGGTGCTGCATAACCCGGCTTACCAAAATGCCGCCGAGCAGATGTTGCCGTTATTAACCCGACATAAAACCGCGATTAATGCCCCGGCCATTTCAGCGGCGGTGGCAATAGATAACGAACTCATTTGGGCCGGTGTTGCCGGCTGGGCCGATATCGAGGAAAAAAAACCTGTGACTACCGAAAGTCAGTTTCGCATCGGCAGCACTGCCAAGGCCCTGACCGGCACTGCACTGGCCAGAATGGTGGATGCCGGGCAAATCGCACTGGACCAGCCTATTTCAACTTATATGCAGGACTTGCCCAACAGACAATGGCAGCAGATCACCCCACGCCAACTGGCTTCACATATGGCGGGTTTACCCCATTATAAAGAAAATACCGACTATCTCGGCTTTTATAAAACCCTTACCTTATCAACGCGATATGAACAGGTAGAAGATGCCTTGTCGGTTTTTGACAGCAGCGAGTTATTATTTTCACCCGGCAGCGACTTCAGTTACTCCTCCCTGGGCACGGTTTTATTAAGTGCGGTGATGGAAAATGCGCTGGAGACTCCCTACCTGGACATTATGCAACAGGCTGTTTTTACCCCCTTAAAGATGCAAGCAACCATGGCAGAATTTAAAGGGGAAAGCTCAAGCAATCTGGCCAGCTTTTACTGGAATGACGAGGGGCGCAGCCAAAAAGTCAGGCAATGGCGCAAAGTCGACCTTAGCCACAGACTCGCCGGCGGCGGTTTTATTTCCACCTCATCTGATCTGGTAAAAATGGGCATGGCAGTTTTACGGGACGATTTTATTTCCCCGGCAACCAGAAAGACCTTTTGGACACCCCAAACCCTGCCCGATGGCAGTGAAGCCCCGCAAGGTTATTCCCTCGGCTGGCGGGTACTCACCAGAAAAATCGACAATGAATTGGGGGAGATCACTTTTGCCAATCACGGCGGCGTTTCCAGGGGCGCGCAAAGCTGGCTGATGGTGATCCCTGAATACCAGATGTCGGTGGCGGTCAATATCAACGCCAATACTGAGGTTTTCTGGGATTTTGCCAAAGTCTCGATGCAAATAGCCAAAGCCTTTATTAAGGTAAGAGTGCAGGCAAAAAACAGCCTCTACAGTAAGGCTGCAGGACAAGTAAAAAACAGCGCCGGATAAGATAAGCGGGATAAATCGATGAATTTTTCTCTACTCACTTAATTTACAAGGATAAATTTATCATTCATCCTTAACTTAAGTGAGCAGCGAATGCTTTATCTCCCACAGCTTAGCCGGGGATAACAGCTTTACACGGCAGCCAACAGAGCGATATCCCCGATGAGTGATCGTAAAGACAAATACAGCATTCACAGTACCAGCTACGCCATAGGGCAGGATAATATCCAGAAATGGGGCTTTGATATTCACAATCCGGTCTTTGTCGCCAGCGCCGGCTCTGTACTGTTTTTTTTACTGGCAACCTTGATCAGCGATGCTGAAAACGCCAAATCGGTATTGGACGGGCTCAAGTGGCAAATCATCTCCAGCTTTGACCTGCTTTTTATCTGGGCCGGTAATATATTTGTCTTATTCTGCCTGGTCCTGGCTATTTCTCCTTTTGGCCGTATCCGCCTGGGGGGAAACGATGCCAGGCCCAAACACTCACGCCTTTCCTGGTTTGCCATGTTATTTGCCGCCGGCATGGGCATAGGCCTGATGTTCTGGAGCGTGGCAGAGCCGGTTGCCTACCTGACCGCCTGGTATAAAACCCCGCTGAATGTTGCAGCCAATACCCCGGAAGCCGCCCGGTTGGCGCTGGGGGCGACCATGTATCACTGGGGCTTGCACCCCTGGGCCATCTACACCCTGGTAGCATTGTCACTGGCCTTTTTCTGTTATAACAAAGGCCTGCCCCTTTCTATCCGCTCGATATTTTATCCCCTGTTTGGCGACAAAACCTGGGGTTGGCCCGGTCATCTGGTGGATATATTGGCGGTGCTTGCCACCTTGTTCGGCCTGGCGACCTCTTTGGGGTTGGGGGCACAACAGGCGGCCAGCGGCATGGAGCATGTATTTGCCATCGACAACAGCATGACTTTGCAAATCACCGTGATTGTCGTGGTGACCGCCTTAGCGGTATTCTCGGTGATCCGCGGCCTCGAAGGCGGAGTAAAAATGCTCAGCAAGGTCAATATGTTGCTCGCCCTGGCGCTATTGCTGTTCGTAATATTCAACGCTTTTAAAGTCACCCTGGGTAGCATCCCAACAACATTCGTTGCCTACCTGGAAAATATTATTCCGTTGAGCAACCCCCACGGCCGCGAAGATCAAGCCTGGCTCCGGGGCTGGAGTGTATTCTATTGGGCCTGGTGGATTTCCTGGTCTCCCTTTGTCGGCATGTTTATCGCACGGGTCTCCGAAGGACGCAGCATCAGGGAGTTTATTATTGCGGTATTACTGATCCCAACCCTAGTCACTATCGTCTGGATTTCCGTTTACGGTGGCCTGGCCATCGACCAGGTCATGAAAGGCGTCGGTACTTTAGCCAAAGAAGGTATCACTGAGGTGCCGCTGGCCATGTTCCAGATGTTTGAGCAATTACCCATGAGCCAGGTGATCTCGGTTATCGCTATCGTACTGGTTTTGGTATTTTTCATCACCTCGTCAGACTCCGGCTCCCTGGTTATCGACAGCATTACCGCCGGCGGAAAAATAGAGGCTCCGGTGCCGCAACGTGTTTTTTGGGCAGTCACCGAAGGACTTATTGCCGCCACCTTATTATGGATTGGCGGTCCCCAGGCCATAGAAGCCTTGCAGGCCGGCGCCATCTCAACCGGCCTGCCCTTTACCCTGGTATTACTCTTGATGTGTGTCAGCCTGGTAATGGGACTAAAAACCGAGCGAAACTGACCGGTAAAATAACAAATACCACCCCAGCTGATTGCAGTTAAAAACTTTTAAAACAAAGACCCGACACAAACTCTTTTCGGCTAAATGAACGCTTTAGCCGGAAAGGAACAGGATAAATCAAGATCCGGTTATTTAGCTGCTGCACAAAGATCCGAATGAGACACGCTATCTTGTTCCGGCAACCGGTTACTGAACATAAAGATGCCTATCCAGATAAACCAGACGATCTGACTCAAACCAAAAATTTCCGTAAGTACATCTGCCGGATAACAGGTTGAGATACCGGCACAGCCCACAAAGACCCCGAGGTAAAACAAGGGTTTTGACAAGGCATGGCCTTTCCAGCCGGCCAGGCTCAACAATAGCACCCATAAACCACCGACAAGTTCGTTGCCGCCGCCAATACCATCAACAAGCGTCATCAAGGTTAACCACATAATGCGGGCCTGCTCAGGCTCTGTCTCAGCGAGCTTAAGCACAGCCGCCATGCCTATGTTATCGATCATGCCACTGGCAATGACCAGGCCGACCCAGAGAAAACCAAACACACAGGCAAACCGGGATAAGGCCTCAGCCTGTACTTTTAACCTTTCATGTAATGCCAGTACCATTACCGCCAGCAACACACCAAACAAGACATAAACAACCAGGTTCATCACCGACAACAGCAATTGGTTATCGGCTAAAAATTGAAATTTCAGCATAACATCATCGCCAGCCGGATATTGCAAGACCGCCCCGTAAACGATAAAGGCCAGAATATAGATCAGGGCTTCAGAAATTGCAGCAAGTCCACCAAGTTTTTGAAGATTACTCATACTTGTTCCTTATATTTTCTTTCATTTTTTTACCGGTATAATACCGGAGTGACTATGATTGCCAGCCAAAGAATAATATGGCCGTCTTTAGCGCTAATACTGACGGATACTGCCCTTAGCATCGTCCGAGACTACTAGCGCGGACACTTTTTTCGCTTGTAATTGTTCTCACAGCAATACAAACGATGTCCTTTTAGACAAAAACAACACACAGGAAAAGTGAACTTGGAAGATCTGCTGCTATTTGCTATTACCATGGCAACACTTGGACAAATAGTCCTGTGTATTCCCCTGCTGCTGGCGGATGCAAAACAAAGGCAAACCAGACTTCCACTCACCGTCTACTTTCTTGCTACCGCGGTACTGGCAACCGGCCCGGCAATTTATCTGCTATTACCCGCCTGGTACAGCCTTTATATAGCGGCGGTATTTCCCGCCTGGTTCCTGCTTGGACCAAGCTTTTACCTTTATGTGCAGGCGCTCACCTGTAATACTCCCTGGAAAATGCAAAGAAAACATCTGCTCCACGTTATTCCCGCCGGATTCGGCCTGGTCATCACAGGGTTAGTACTCACACTCACTCCAGAACTGAGACATGCAATTTTTATCGAAGGCGCAGAAGCTGACTCTGGCTTGCCCCTGCTCACGGTCATTAGCGTGTTCCTGTCGCTACTCGTGTGGGTTATGCAGTCTATCTATTATGTCACTCGCATTGTGATCTGTTTGTCCCGTTACCGAAAACAGTTAAAAAACTTGTTTGCCAACAACGACAACCGGGAGCTTGGTTGGTTATACGCCTTATTGCTCCTGGTCGTGAGCACCTGGATATTCTCCTTGCTGGCGATGATGTCAGACTTAGCACTGGAAAGTACATTAACCAGCCGACTTGAAGCAATACTGTCTCTGGTGCTGGTATGGAGCCTGGCCTACCTAGGTTTAAAGCAAAAACCTGGCTTCGAGGGCCGCTATGATGACGGTCAAGCTCTTGAGATTAACCCCCTTGATGATAAGGGAGCTGATCACAATGCCGGTGATACTAAGGAAGCTAATGAAACAGGCCATAGCGAGGCGCAAAGCACTGAGACGGGCAGCACAGGAACAGAGAAAGAAGAAACCGGCAACAACAAGAAATATCAGCGCTCGGCCTTAAGTACAGAGCAGGCTTTACGTATCGCTGACAAAATCAACACAGTAATGGCGCAGGAACAGCTCTACCTCGACTCCACATTATCGTTAAACAAGCTGGCTCAGCACCTGGCCATCTCCCCTAACTATATTTCGCAGACCTTAAACGAAACCCTGAACAGCACCTTTTTCGACTTTATCAACCAATGGCGTATTAAAAGTGCCAAGCCGATGGTTATCGATAATAAAGCCAACGTATTAACCATAGCACTTGAGGTCGGTTTTAATGCCCGCTCCTCTTTTTATAAAGCCTTTAAAAAAGAAACCGGCATGACACCCGGTGATTTCAGAAAGTCACATACCGGTGATACATGTAAACGTGCCGGCAATTGACTTACTCCAGATTAAAGCCAACCCCTGTACCGGTTGTTGGAAAATAAGAAAAAAACGGTGTTTCGACATTATTGAAAACATCGCCATCATGATTAATGTAAACACAGGCAGGACCAAAACGTAATGCTGACCATTCTGCGGTCGCCACAGTCCCAGGGTAAACAACAATATTAATGGAAGTATCCATAATATTTTCCCATATCTCGAGACAGCCATTATTGTCTGCGGTGCTGCTGTCAGGATAACCTTCATCACTCATAGGGACAGTATTGCCGCCAACTTCAATACTCGACGGCTCCCCCAAAATCTGCCACTTCAAATGAAGCTGCCCGGCAGCCCCGTGAAAGCTTGCCATTACCGATGCTGTCACCGCCTTATTGGCATCATCGCTCAAGTCAAAAAACCTGGGCAGGGCTACTACTGAAAGCACTCCCAAGATAACAATAACCGTAACCAGCTCTATCAGGGTAAAGCCGTTTTTTTTCATATTGACCAGCACAAGTCATATTACATGACATACAACATACTTCTGTCGGCATGCTATCAAAAAAGAGCATATGCTAAAAGCTTTCACCCCGTTAACAAGCAGACCTGCTGTTATCTTTCTCTTACAGTGCCAGTCAACACTTGTGAAAATTACTGAAGTTAAAGCAAAATTAACTCGCTCCTAAATGAACACAACAAACCAGACCAACATCCATGTCAGCCCGGCTTATTGGTTTTAACTTACTTACAGCACGTACTTGGCCGAGAACTGCAACCTGTCCAAGTCGCCGTCATAACCGTTTTCCAGCTCACGATTGGCCCGGATATATTCCACGCCGATACTTAAGGGTTTAATCGGCGAATAAATCAAATTCAGGTGAATACTGTCTGCGGATTTGGTGGCACTGCGCCCGGTATATTCGGTTTTATTATCGGCGGAAAAAGTCGAATAACTTAAGGTTGAGCGTAACTTTTCATTCCACAGGTGGCGATAGGCAACAAAGCCGCCGTAGCTGTCAATGGCTTCAAGGTCGCCCTTGTCATCCAGCACCGCATCACTGGTAATGGCCAGGCCGATATAACGCCCCATGCCCGAGCCATAAGAGCCCATAAAGCGGATGTCATCGGCGCCCAGTTTTATTTTTCCCGCAACGCTGACCCCGTAAGCCGAGGTGGTGCTGTCGTAGTTGGCATCATCAATTTTTAATTGCCGTAACAGTCCGGCAACGCTGAGCTGTCCCCAGTCGGCATTATGGTTATAGCGGGCGACCATATCCGGCAGCGAGCTATCGTCACAATCAATACGGCCGTTACCGCCATTGTTCATCACCAGGCTTTCCGGGTTTTCCAGCGAGAACTGCCAGTTGCCATAGCTGTAGCGCACCATGGCCTGGCGCTCAAAAATAGTGCTTTCTGCCGGCCCTAAGAAGTCCAGGGACTCGGGTAAGGCACCGGTGTTTTGGAAGGTGGTCCAGGTTTGTCCCACCAGCCAGTTGTCATAACTGATAAAAGCATGGCGCAGCCTTGGCGAATAGCTGTTGGATACCAATTCATTGCCGCCGGGCGTGGCTAAAAAATCCATTTCAAGAAATGTTTTAACTTTGTGGCCGTCGATATTGGTCAGGGTGCTGAAATTAAAGCGCGTCGCCCTGGTGTGGCCATCAAAAGTGGTAGCACCGTCTTCACAATCCTGGCTTTCACATACCGGCACGGTTGAGGGTACATAAAACTGACGGCCGATACTATTGGAGGCCAGTGAGCCGTCGCTAAAATCGCTCCAGAAGGCATCCACTTTCATATAACCGCCGAAAGCAAACTCAGTGTCGTTAACCGCATCTTTTAACTTAACCGCAGCCGTTGCCGGTAACGCCAGCAACAAGGCTGCTGCCAGCGCGCTTTTAGCTACGGTTAATTTACCTGCATTCGTAAAGTTTTTATTCGTAAACATGCTTCTACCCTCTTTTTTATGCACAAACAGGCTCCCAGCACCTACTGAGAGTGCCTGCCAGACGGCGCACCTTTTATGGTTTTATTATTTGTAATGGTTATTTAGAAACTTAAAGCGTCCGGGCCATCCCTGCATTAAATCCGGACTTAAACCCGAACACTTTAAGGTCGGCTTATTCTTCCAGCGTACTTAAATCGCCTTCATCCTGGCCTAATGCCCGGGCTTTTAAAACCCGGCGCATAATTTTTCCGGAGCGGGTTTTCGGTAAGCTCTCCACAAAAGTCACATCCTCCGGCATGGCGATACGGCCCATTTCTTTGGCCACATGCTCCCTCAGTTCAAGGGAAAGTTCGTCACTGCCGGCAACCCCTTGCGCTAAAATGGCGTAAGTGTGAATGGCATTGCCTTTTAATTCATGGGGTAAACCTATCGCTGCCGCCTCGGTGACCTGCGGATGGCTGACCAGGGCGCTTTCAATTTCGGCGGTGCCCAACCGGTAACCGCTGACCTTCAGCACTTCATCCATGCGGCCAATCACCCAGATATAACCGTCATCGTCTTTTTTCGCACTGTCCCCGGCCAGATAACGCCATTTACCGTCAACTTCATTCCAGTACAGGGATTTATAACGCTCATCATCTTTAAAAATGGTGCGTGCCATACCCGGCCAGGGGTTGTTGATAATAAGTTTGCCTTCTTCATTGGCGGCCACTTCCCGGCCTTCGTCATCCACTATGGTAATTTCGTTACCGAAGAAAGGTTTAGTGGCAGAGCCGGGCTTTAACGGTGTGATCGGCAGCGGACAAATCATCAGGCCGCCGGTTTCCGTCTGCCACCAGGTATCAATGATCGGGCAATTGCCGTTACCTATCACCTGGTGATACCACTTCCAGGCTTCCGGGTTGATCGGCTCGCCGACACTACCCAGTAAACGCAGGCTGGAAAGGTCATGTTTTTTCGGCCAGCGATCGCCAAAACGCATCAGGCCGCGGATCGCCGTAGGCGAGGTATAGAGAATATTGATGCCGTATTTTTCGATGATCTGCCACCAGCGGTTCGGATAGGGGTAATTGGGAGCACCTTCATAGAGCATGATGGTCGCGCCGTTGATAAGCGGCCCGTAAACAATATAACTATGGCCGGTGATCCAGCCGGGATCGGCGGCGCACCACCAGCGATCTTCCGGTTTAATATCAAACGCCATACGATGGGTGGTGGAGGTATACACAGAATAACCGCCATGGGTATGCAACATGCCCTTGGGGGAGCCTGTAGTGCCTGAGGTATAAAGGATAAACAGCGGGTCTTCGGCATCGAGCTGTTCGGTATCACATTTGGGCGAGGCAATAGGTAAAGCCACCAGGTCGTGATACCAGAAGTCCCGGGTGGCTTCCATTTCCACCTCAAGTGCATTGTTTTTAACACAAATACACACTTCTATGGTGGGCGAGCGCTTCATGGCATTGTCGGCAATGGTTTTCAAATCGATCTGTTTACCGCGGCGCCAGCCGCCGTCTGCGGTGATCAATACCCGCGACTGAGCATCTTCAATGCGTGAAGCCAGGGCATCGGTACTGAAGCCGCCATATACCACGCTGTGAATGGCACCGATTTTGGCGCAGGCAAGCATGGCAAAAATCAGCTCGGGAATTTGCGGCATATAGATAGTGACCACATCCCCCTTTTCCACCCCCATGCTTTTCAGCACATTGGCAAACTGACACACCTCGCGGTTTAAACCGTTGTAGGAATAGTTGCGAACCTGGCCGTTTTCCCCTTCCCAGATAATCGCCATTTTATTGCGGTTGGCATTGGTTAGATGCCGGTCGATGGCGTTATGGACAATATTAGTTTTTCCGCCGCTAAACCATTGATAAAAAGGTGCCTTGCTTTCATCCAGAACCTTATCCCATTTTTTGTACCAGCCTAAAGTCTCGGCCTGCTCGGCCCAGAACGCTTCGCGATTATTAATGGAGTAGTCATATAAAGCCTGGTACTCCGGGACATTGGCTTGTTCCATCACATCAATAGAAGGGTTAAAAAGTTCACTGCTGTTCGCGTCATTCATCAGATCTGCTCCAAAGGGGTTATCTATCCTTGAATCCAAGGCAAGGTTAATTGTGCTTGCTATAGAATCTAGAGGGTTAGCGCAAAAGAATAAATTAGACCTTGGTCTAATACCCTGATAACAGGCTGGATGAAAAGCAGGGTGAACAACGAGAATAGAGAGGCTTATAACAAATAATGTTTAAGCGGCAATTGTTCACCGTGATTGGCACAGGCAACTTCTGCCAACAGGAGTTCGGCGGTGGCAAGGGCATCGTTTAAGGCATTGTGGGCAAAATGCGCGGGCAATTGATGACTTTGCCTTAAGTTACCAAGGCGCAAGCCGGAAGCATCAAAGGGTAAGCCCCTTTTGTCCAGGCGGCGTTTGGCGACCATTAAGGTGTCAATCACAGGGAAAATCGGCGCCATGCCATAAAGCTCAAGACAAGCCTGACGCAAGAAGGTAATTTCTATGCGGGCAAAATGCACCAGCATCACTTTACCGGCAAGTGCGCTAAGTATTGCTTCCACCACCAGGGCCAACTCGGCCCCCTGCTCTTTGGCGCTGTCGGTGATCTGGTGGATCACCACGTTATCTTCATCAAGCAGCCCCCGGGTTTTCACTATCTGGTGATACCGGGATTTGAGGCAAATTTCCCCCCGGTTTATTTCGACGGACCCGGCGCTGAGCAGCTGATCTTTTTTACTGTCCAGGCCTGTGGTTTCAAAGTCCAGCGCCAGCACAGGCACTTCAGAGATAGGGGTATTTTTATCGGGAAAGGGCACGGATAAAAATGCTTTTAACGGCCCGTCCGGTGCACGGGCCAGCAAACGTTTCCTGTGGGCCTGGTAACCGAACAGGGCAAGGTGTAATTTATCGAGCAGCTTCATCGACATCAGCAACACTAACCGTAAACACTTTGCCGGACATCCTGCAGGGATTTCACCACCTTAAAGGCGTCTTTAAGGTGCTCCCGCTCAAGCCTGGAGATTTGTTTCGGCGGTAAAAAGTTATCGGCCAGCTTACCTTGCTGAAGCTGCTTAACCTGGTGCTCGATGCGCAGCATGCCCATAAATTCGACGGCATCAATCAGGTTCTTGGCCGATGCCAGGGTTAACGAAGCACTGCCAGCTACCTGGCGCAGTCGCTCAACGGTATTCACGGCGCTAACCCCTTCGGCCAGCGCATAAATCCGGGCAAGATCGACAATCGGCGCTATGCCCTTATGCTTCAAGTCCAGGGTATTTTTATTGTCGCCATTTTTCTCCAACACAAAATCCCGGAAAAAACCCAACGGCGGGCGCAAGTTCAGGGCATTTTTCGTTAAATGGGCAAGAAAAAGAGTATTACCTTGGGTTTGTGCCAGCATGGTTTGGCGTAAATCCGTCAATAACGACATTTCACCATGAATAGGCGCTAAGTCAAAAAAGATACTGCAATGCATCAGCGCCTTGGGGTCAGGTTTGTTGACCCAAGCTTCAAAATACTGCCCCCATACTTTCTGGCTTTGCCGCCATTTGGGGTTGCTCGCCATGACATTGCCCGGACAATAGGCATAACCGCAGGCGGCCAGACCGTCACAGACAAAGGTGGCCAGGTCGTGGAACCAGTAATCATGCTCCGGCTTGGCTTGATCCGAGATGATCAGGGCATTGTCCTGATCTGAGTGGCAGCACTGCTCGCGCCGGGCCTGAGAGCCTGCGGCCACCCAGACATAAGGCACCGGGGCCGGACCGGAGATTTTCTCCGCCATCTCAATCAGGCGCACGGTAAAGGCGGCGGTAATGGCGCTGATGCTTTTACCGACATGGGCGGCGGTAGTGCCGGTTTTAACCATATGTTGCTGTAACTTAGGTACCAGTTTGCTGATTTCCACCAGCGCTTTGATGCTCTCGGCTTTATGGATAGCACCGGTAATATGCACGGCATTTTGCCCTTCCTGCCGGATCAAATCCGTTACCGTGATCATACCCGCCAATTTTCCTTCCCGGGTGACCGGCAGGTGATGGATTTGTCGGGTGGTCATCAACACCAGGGCATCAAAGGCATTATTGTCGGCTTCTATCGAGATCAATTGCCGGGTCATGATATCACTCACCGGCTGTTCAACAGACAGGGCCTGGGCCACACAACGCTGGCGGATATCTTTGTCGGTCACTATGCCCGCCATCTCCCCTTTTTCGGTCACCAGCAAGGACGAAAGATTCACTTCATTCATCTTGATGGCAGCATCCCTAATCGAGGCACCGGCGGTTATGGTGACGGCGGGGGCACGGTAAAAATCACTGATACTGGTATTCATTAACGTACCATTGACCACGGCTTGCTCATGAATTTTACTGACCTGGCGCTGCAGCCGTTCGGCAGCAGAGGTATTAAAATACGCCAGCACCTCGGGAAACGGCTGGAGCAAATCAAAGACCAGTTGCCAGTTGATGCTGTATAACAGAGTATCTTCATCGGTTCTCACGGCAATTTTAATCTTGTCATCCGGCAGGCAGAATACCGTGCAAATATCGCCTTCGCCGAATTTCCCTAATAATTCATGCTGTTCATCCAAATAAGACAAGGCGCCTTTGCGCACTAGGTACAAGCGGGGCTCGGTGATATTTTTAGGCGGTAAACTACTGTCTTTTCTCAAATATCCGATATGAATATTTTCCGTGAGTCTGTCGGCGGCATCATCGGGTAATTTATCAAAAGGAGGGGATGCCTTGATAAAATCACGGATTTCGGTCAGTTCAGCATTCATGCATTTCACCCCTTTTGATTCGGCCTATGAGCATCTAGCTCTATGATTTCATATGCTATTTAACCCGCTATCACCAAGCAGGGTCAACAGAGAATTGGCCAACCTAGACTAAAGTTTAATATCCCCGAACGAGAAAGATTGCTAACTTTAGGTTCAAGTTAATCGGTATCACTGATATAACTGAACGCAAATGTGGCAATTATTGTTTATTACAAAATAAAGTCCGGCAGTCGCTTTTTTATAAAAAGCTTTTTTAATAGGCAAGTACCACAACTTTAATTAAAACAAAATCATGCCTTTGGCATGGTAATAATAAATAGCTCTGTGTCAAAAGGAGAGTCTTGTGGGAAGTAACCAATCATACTGGCAGAAAAATCTGCGCTTAATCATGATATGCCTGCTCATCTGGTTTATCGTTTCTTTTGGTTTTGGCCTGCTGCTGGTTGAACCGTTAAATAACTTTAGCTTAGGCGGCTACAAACTCGGCTTCTGGTTTGCCCAGCAAGGCTCCATCTATACCTTTGTCGCCCTGATTTTCTGGTATTCATCAAAAATGAATAAGCTGGATAAAGAACACGGCGTTGAGGAATAATCATGGATGAATTAAAACTCTATACTTATATTGCCGTTTTCGGCTCCTTTGGCCTTTATTTTGCCATTGCCTGGTGGGCGCGAGCAGGCTCCACCAGTGACTTCTATGTTGCCGGCGGCGGTGTCAGCCCGGTACAAAACGGTATGGCCATAGGTGCCGACTGGATGAGTGCCGCTTCCTTTATCTCCATGGCAGGTATGATCGCCTTTTTGGGTTACGGCGGCTCTGTGTTTTTGATGGGCTGGACCGGCGGTTATGTGCTGCTGGCCATGCTACTCGCCCCTTATATGCGCAAACACGGCAAGTTTACCGTGCCGGAATTTATCTCCGACCGCTATTATTCGAAAACCGCCCGTATCGTCGCCGTGGTCTGTTTAATTATTGCTTCCCTGACCTATATCATCGGCCAGATGAAAGGGGTCGGTGTCGCCTTCTCCCGCTTTCTGGAAGTTGATTACGGTTTAGGGCTGGGCATAGGTATGGCGGTGGTCTGGGTCTATGCCGTGCTTGGCGGCATGAAGGGCATTACCTACACCCAGATTGCCCAATACTGCGTGCTCATTTTTGCCTATACCATTCCGGCAATCTTTATTTCTTTCCAGCTCACCGGCAACCCCATCCCCCAATTGGGACTGGGCAGCACATTGGCCGATGGCAGCGGCGTATACCTTTTGGATAAACTGGATATGGTGGTGACCGATCTCGGCTTTAAGGAATATACCACCTCGTCGATGGGCAACAGTCTGAACATGTTTGCCTATACTATGTCGCTGATGATAGGTACCGCGGGTTTGCCCCATGTGATCATGCGCTTCTTTACCGTGCCCAGCGTCAAAGCGGCCCGCTCCTCTGCCGGTTATGCCCTGGTCTTTATTGCCCTGCTTTATACTGTGGCTCCGGCCGTTGGCGCCATGGCCCGGTTAAACCTGATGAACACCATAGAGCCTGCGGCGGGCCAGAACATGGTTTATGCCGAACGCCCCCAATGGTTTAAAGACTGGGAAAAAACCGGCCTGTTGAAGTTTGAAGATAAGAACAACGACGGCAAGGTGCAATACGTAGCCGACCCGGAGAAAAATGAAATGGTCAAAGTTGACCGCGACATCATGGTATTGGCCAACCCCGCCATCGCCAACCTCCCCAACTGGGTCATCGCCCTGGTGGCGGCAGGCGGCCTGGCAGCGGCATTGTCCACGGCAGCAGGTTTGCTCCTGGCGATCTCCTCGTCCATTTCCCATGATTTAATGAAGGGGGTATTGACGCCCAACCTGTCGGAGAAAAACGAGTTGCTGGCGGGACGCGTAGTGATGACATTATCCATCCTGGTTGCCGGTTATCTCGGGCTAAATCCGCCCGGATTCGCCGCAGGTACCGTGGCCCTGGCCTTTGGCTTGGCGGCATCGAGTATCTTCCCGGCATTAATGATGGGCATCTTCTCCAAGAAAATGAGCGGCACCGCCGCCGTGTGGGGCATGTGCAGCGGGATCGGCATTACCATGCTGTATGTATTCCAGCATAAGGGCATTATGTTTATCCAGGGCACTTCCTTCTTAGGTCCGCTGGAGCCCAACTGGTTCTTAGGGATTTCACCAAATGCCTTCGGCGCAGTCGGCGCGTTAGTGAACTTTGCCGTGGCCTTTATCGTGCTTAAAGCCAAAGGGCCGGCACCGGCAGAAATCCAGCAATTGGTTGAGAATTTCCGTATTCCGGCGGGCGCCGGCGCGGCCCACAACCATTAATTTCCCCCTGACCCTGTACTGAGACTCCTGCGGGAGTCTCAGTACACACGGATGTAAGAAAACCATGAACAAACACACTAAACTTGCAATCTTGATCGCACCGCTGCTATTAATCGCAGGTTATATCGCCTCTGATTATTATCTCGAACATCAGGCGGCTCAAGATAAGGTTTTTTACCTCAACCAGCAAAACAACTGCGACGTACTGGCGGATAAATGCGTGCTTGAATCCGGCGAATTTTTAATTTCCGTATCCGACCGCCAGGGCACCACCCAAATTAATGCCACTTTCCCCTTAGATACCGTGGTCTTGATGCTGGTTAACGATGATAACTCCCAACAAATTTACCAGCTGGCCATGGCAGATAGTCCCTATTACTGGCAGGCAAAAACCGACCTGCGCGAGTCTATCCCCCGTGCCGGCGATTCCCGAAAATTACGCCTGGTGGCCAAGATCAAAGGCGGCAGCTATATCAGCGAATTTGTCAGCACCACCATTTCACGATAAGGTGGTTTATGCGCTATCCCTTGATATAAGAAATCTGATAATAAGCAACCTAACGCAGGAAAAGCTCGATGTTTGAGAACTGGCAATTAGTATTATTAAGCCTGAGTTACACCGGCTTACTTTTTTATATTGCCTCAGTGGGAAACCGCCACCGCCACAAAAAAATCCCCGGCGGCCATGCACTGATTTATGCCCTGACCCTGGGGGTATACTGCACTTCATGGAGTTTTTTAGGCACCTCGGGCCAGGCGGCATCGAGTATGCTTTCTTACCTGCCGATTTATCTCGGTCCTATTTTGTTGTTCACCTTTGCCTGGTCCTTTATTCAGCGGCTGATCCGGGTAAGCTTAAAGCTCAATCTGACTTCGATTGCCGATTTACTCGCCGCCCGTTTTGGCAAATCCCATAAGCTGGCGGTATTGGTGACTATTGTTGCCCTGATCGGCACTTTGCCTTACCTGGCCCTGCAGCTCAAAGCCATAGTCTATTCACTGCAATCCTTATCCCATAATGCCGATATGCCCGACTGGCAAATCGGCCTGGTGCTGAGCTTATTGCTCACCGGTTTTACCATTATTTTTGGCGTGCGCACCATAGACGTTACCGAACGCCATCCCGGAGTGATGCTGGCCATCGCCTTTGAATCCCTGGTTAAACTGTTAGCCTTTTTCGCGGTCGGTATTTTTGCCGTCTTCTTTATCTATGACTCCCCCACCCAGTTGTGGCAACTGTCCCAGGCAAATATGAAACTGGAGCAACAACTGCAAGCCCCCAATCTGATTTCCATGTTTGGCTTGTTGATTATCGTCATGTCGGCATTTTTATGTCTACCGCGCCAGTTTCAGGTAATGGCGGTAGAGCTGAAAAGCGATAAACACACAGGCCTGAGCAGAACTTTATTTCCCCTGTACCTGCTGGTTTTTGCCGTTTTCGCCATCCCGCTCGGCCTGGCGGGAGAGCTGGTGCTGGGGGATAAGGTCTCCCCCGATGCCTATGTACTGCTGTTACCTGCGGTGAAGGAACAAACCTGGCTCACCTTACTGGTGTTTATCGGCGCAGTCTCGGCAGCCAGCTCTATGGTGATCATCTCCTCTATCGCCTTAAGTACCATGCTCAGTAATGAAATTGTCTTTCCCAAACTCTTTCGCCGCGCCCCCGAAGAGCATAAAAACTTCCATGATTTCAGGGTCAAACTGTTAACCGTGCGCAAGCTGCTCGTTGGCCTGGTGATCGGCTTAAGCTACGGGGTGTTTTTAATTGCCCCGCCGGATACCTTATCTTCTTTGGGGCAAATCGCCTTTGGCGCCGTGGCACAACTGGCACCGGCGCTGGTGGTGGCTTTTTATTGGCGAAAAGCCAGCTTGGTCGGGGTTTATAGCGGTATCAGCATAGGTTTTATCCTCTGGCTGACGTTAAACCTCCTGCCTGAATTTGGCCTTTACCCGCAACCGGTCACAACTAGCTATTTACCGGCAAACACGGCGGCCACCCTGATCAGCCTGGGAGCCAATATCCTGGCGATTTTATGGTTTTCCCAGTTAAGCAGACAAAGCGTGCAAGAGCGGATGCAGGCCAGGCACTTTCTCCCGCACCAGGTACCGGGTGAAATTAAGCATCAGCATACCCGGGTAATAGATACCACAGAATTACAGGCCCTGACCGCGCACTTTGTCGGTAAAGACAAAGCCCAAACCAGCTTTAACCATTTCCTTAGCCGGCATGATCGCAAACAAATGTCGACGGCGGCCTTTAACGACGCCCTGATTCATCAAACGGAAAATATGCTCGCCGGAGTGATGGGCTCAAGCTCGGCACGCCTGGTGATCTCCTCAGCATTGGAAGGCAGGGATATTGCCCTTGATGATATCGCCTTTTTAATGGAGCAGGCATCCAGCGAGCGCAAAGCCTTCAGCCACAACCTGCTGCAAAGTGCGATAGAAAATGCCAGCGAAGGCATTTCCATTATCGATAATGAACTTAACCTGGTGGCCTGGAATAAACGTTATCTCGACCTGTTTAATTATCCCGAAGACTTAACCTATATCGGGGCACCGGTGGAAAAGCTGATCCGCTACAATGTCGACCGGGGACTGTGCGGCCCCGGCGACAGGGAACAACTGGTTAGCAGGCGTATTCAGTTCCTCAAAGCCGGCAGTCCCCACAGCTCAGAGCGGGAAACCGCCAACGGCAAAGTGATACGCATCCAGGGCAACCCCTTACCCGGCGGCGGCTTTGTGATGATATTTTCCGATATTACTCCCTACCGCCAGGCAGAAAAAATCCTTACCGAAAAAAACCTGGACCTGGAAAGCCTGGTCTCGGAGCGCACCAAAAACCTGGCGGAAGCCAATAGCGCCCTGGAGCAGGCCCACCGGATTGCCGAGTCGGCAAATCAAAAAAAGAGTCTGTACCTGAAAGCCTGCTCCCATGATCTGATGCAGCCGCTTGAAGCCGCCCGCTTATTCACCTCGGCTTTAGCCCATGATGACAAGCTCGACAACAGCCAGCAAAGACAGGTAAAAAATATCGACCACGCGTTAAAAGTTGCCAATGATCTCTTGTCGGATCTAACGGAGATTGCCCGTATCGAAGGGGGAAATATCCGCCCAGATATCGAACATTTCCCCCTGAAAGCGCTTATGCAAAACCTGTTCGCAGAGTTCACTTTACTGTCAAAAGACTACCAAATAGATTTTCACGGTATCGACAGCCGTTATTGGGTGAAAAGCGATGCCAAACTGCTGCGGCGCATTTTGCAAAATTTTTTAGGCAATGCTTTTCGTTATGCCGGCCCGGGTAAAGTACTGATCGGCTGTCGCCGCCGTGGCGATCAGGTGGAAATTCAGGTGCTGGACAATGGCCCGGGAATAGCGAAAGACAAGCACCAGGAAATTTTCGAGCAGTTTACCCAGCTAGAGCAAAGCTCGGCTGCCGGAGCCAAAGGCTTAGGGCTGGGCCTGAATATTGCCCGCAGCTTAAGTCAACTGCTCGGCCATGAACTGGGACTTGAGTCTACACCCGGCAAGGGTTGTAAATTTTTTATTCGGGTGCCCCTGGTACAAAGCCAGCAGGCTGTCGTAACACCTAAGCCTGCTCCGGCGATCGGTTTAACCGGTGTTAACGTGCTTTGTGTCGATAACGATCCCGACGTGCTTAACGGCATGATGGCACTGCTCAAAGCCTGGCAATGTAATATATACTCCGCCAGCTCTTATCACCAGGCACAGCAGGTTTTTAAACAACATGAATGTGACATAGATATCATGCTGGTGGACTACCAGCTGGGAAATGGTGAAAACGGCATCGAGCTAATGACAGAATTAACCAACCGGGTAAATTATCCGCTGCCCGGCATACTGATCACGGCAACCACAGACGAAACCGTGGCAACACAGGCAAGGGAAGCCGGCTTTGGTTATATGCGAAAACTGGTCAAGCCGGCGGCGTTACGGGCCATGATCAGTGCCATGCTTACCAGAAGTTTACAGGGAAATTATTCGCAAAAATAAGAGCAGAGAATAATCAGAGGTTATTCTTGCCCTTATCATGATCACAACCCTAACCAATAACCCGGAAAGGTCAGCGCCTGTTAATTTATTTTTCTCTTTTTGTGTAGCTTTTGCGCTTCTTGCCTTTAAGCCTCAGGCAGCCGCTAAGGGCAAACGGATTTCCACCTTCAAGCCCCCCAGCTCACTGTGCCCGGCGCGTATTTTACCGTGATGTGCGGTGATCAGGCTTTTACAAATAGAAAGCCCCAATCCGGAACCGCCGGTTTGACGGTTGCGGGAGTCTTCAACCCGGTACAGGCGTTCAAATATTTTCTGCAAGTCAGCATCTGCTACCCCGGGCGCCGAATCTTCAATACAGATATCAATATGCTGGGCGGCCTGCTCCACACTTAACGCAATTTTACCGGGTGAGTCGGTATAGAAAGTACTGTTGGACAATAAATTGGTGAGCACTTGCTTGATCCTGTCCTGATCCCATTGTACAGAGACATCATCAACCAGCTTGATTTTCGATTGCCAGTCAAAACCTTTGGCCTCTACAAAAGCTTCAAATTCTTCATTCCACTGCGTCAGGGTTTCATCCAGCTCAATTACTTCAGGATGCAGGTGTAAACTGGCGCTGTCCGCTTGTGCCAGTTGATAGATGTCGCTGATCAGGCGGTTGACATCCATAACTTTGCGGTTCATGGCATCGTAAGAGGCATCAACATCCTGCACCAGGTTAAATTGCAGGGCTTCTACCTGCAGCTTCAAGGCGGTCAGCGGCGTACGCAACTCGTGGGAAACATCGGCAAGCAAACGGTTTTTGCTGTCCACCACTTCCTGCAACAGGGTCGCGCGTTCGGCCGCCATTTTACGTTTTTTATATTGGCGATAGCTGATACTGGCCACCAGCAGGGTTAAAAAGCTTAAACCAAAAATCCAGGCGTTACGTTCCAGCTTTTTTTGTTGCAGCTCGGCTGCCTGCAGCGCTTTTTCATGATTGAGATTTTCTATCTCTTGTTGCCTGCGCATAAATTCAGCCTTACTCTGTAATGCCGCCACTGTTTGCGCCAGATTTCTGGTGCCGACTTCATCGTCCAGCTTTTTATATTGCCGCTGCGCTTCAAACGCCTTTTGGTAATCCTCCTGGCCATAGTAAGTGTCTGCCAACAACTGCTGCAGGATAATTTCGTCTTCTTTTTCCTTAATTTCAGCGGCACTGGCCAGTGCCTGCTCCCCCAGAACCTGGGCGGTGGCAAAATCCTTTTCCAACTGCGCCACTTTAATGCGACTGATTTGTGCCGAAATCAGGGTACTTGCCAGATTATGCTCGGCTGCAATAGCCATAGCCTTATCGATATGGATTTTTGCCTGCTCAAGATCGCCGGACTCAAGGGCAATAAGGCCCAGTAAATCATAAGCACCTGAGATCCCCGATTGGGAGCCCAGCTCCACATAGCGCTCCAATACCTCCTGGCTAAAGGCTTTTGCCAGGGGCAAATCTTTCGTTTTCAGCGCCATGGTTGCTACCCGGTTGGCACTGTTGGCAATATCGAGTTTACGCCCGAATTTTTTGTCTAATTCGTATGACATTTTGCCGTGCTTAAGGGCGAGCGGGAAGTTTTTCATTTTCCGGTAAATGCCGCCAATCTCGTACAAAGAATCGCTGATACCGGACTTATCCTGTAAAGCCGTGCGCAGCTCCAGGGCTTCGGTATGAGTGGCAAGCGCCGTGGTGTAATCACCGATGATCCCCTGAATAATACCCAGGGTTTGTAAGGTCGTCGCCAAAATCTTGTCATCATTCTGCTCACGCAAAATCACGACAGATTTTTGCACCATCTCCAGGGCTTCGAGGTATTTATCCTGAAAACGCAAAGTAGAGCTGATGCGGTCATAAGCCTGCGCAATCAGTACAGGATCATCGGCTTTTAATGCTAATTCCAGCGCGAACTTATGGTGCGATTCAGCCAGCTGATAATTGCTGCGGTTCTCTTCAACATAGCCGAGCAGCAATTGTGACATTGCCGGGTAGTAATCATCGTTTTGTTTAAGGGACTGATCAAACAGCTTTTGCGCCATCACCTTGGCCTGCTCAAACTCTGCCTGGCCAATCAGCACAAACACCAAAGAGTTTAACGCCGGAAACAAAATGTCCGGCCGGGTGAGCATTTCGGGGTCATCGGCAACAGCAGTAAAGAGCTCAATCGCCTGCTGCGGCTGTTCATTTCTGATCTTTTCTGCCTGCTCGACTTTTGCATTTGCCTGCTCAGCCGTCATCGCAAACGCGCAGTTGTGAAGACTGAGTAATAGCACGGCTATTACCCGACAACTTAATTTCATCTTAATATATCCCTATTTTACCTGGCGGAAGGTTCGTAGTTCCCCAGGCACCTGGTCCAACCAGATGATTTTAACACGCTCCCTTCAAGATCTAAATAACAAACATAATAAATGACGTAAAAGAAAACCGGATGCCGTCATCTGTACAAGAGACTTCCCCTTTTATTGACGGCTTTTTCTTTGCTCTTTAGCAGATGCAAATAATGAAAGTCCGGCTAACAAAAACACAGGATGTAAAATCAAGCCGTGAAAGATGGATATATCCGCGATACTTCCGTGTAATAAAGTAGCCGATACTATGATTAGCGCGACAATGACTAAAATGGCGGTATTAACTTGCTGCTTCATGGTGCTTCACCTTAATAAACTGGGCAAAAAATTTTTGGTAATTTAGTTATGAGCACTGCTGCTCAGTGGCTATATGCACAGCATAATTAACCGCCGGATAAGAAACTTGAAGAAACTGGCTAACCTTTACCAAAAACGCATATGAAGCTGTGTCATTATCAACGAGGGCACAACCCCAGCATTGGCATTAGCCGTTACAGGAAACCAAGGGCTTGGCTGTTTGCTGTTATGACAGGTTTTGCTCTGCCAGGTCCAGCTGACCGATGGCAATCACCGCCTGGGTGCGGTTTCTGACATTGAGCTTTTTAAAAATGGCGGTGGCGTGGGCTTTAATGGTGGCTTCGGTAACATCGAGATCATAGGCAATCTGTTTATTTTGCAGGCCCTGGGCAAACATCATTAAAATCTTATGTTGCTGCTGGGTCAGGCTTGCCACCCGTACCGCGATATCACAGTGCTCCGCAGCCGGGCTTTTAAAACCTTGCGGCGTCCACAACTCCCCGGAAAGCACGGTTTGAATTGCCAGGAAAATATCTTCCACCGGGGTGGATTTAGGCACAAAACCAGACGCGCCAAATTCCATCGCCCTGGCTATGGTCTCGTTGTCTTCATAAGCGGAAACCACTACCACGGGAATTTGCGGATAATGATTGCGGGCATAAATCAGGGTATTAAAACCGTGGGCGCCGGGAATATTTAAATCCAGCAATAAAAGATCGGCATCTTGCTGTGCCTGCAGCACTTCGTTTAACTGCTCCACGGTTTCTGCCTGATACCAGGCGGACGAAGGCATCCTTGTTTTTAAGGTTTCCAGCAATGCCTGCCTGAATAACGGGTGATCATCGGCGACAATAATTTTATCCGGCTGGATCATAACCTGCCTCCCTGTGTGGTATTTTTATAACAGTTAACATACCCCTTTCCTGTGTTTTATGCCAGCAGCATCCCTGCCTGAGCGGGCATGTTTTCATATTAAAATGACGCCACCAATTTCAGCACATTGGAAATTTCAGTAATAATTTCAACATCATCTATGGTGGAAGGGGTTTGATAATCTTCGCCGTCGGCCATTTGCCGTATCAAACGGCGCAATATTTTGCCGGAGCGGGTTTTCGGCAGTCGCTCCACCCGGTGAATTTTCTTCAAACAGGCGAGCGCGCCGATTTGCTGGCGTATCTCAAGACGAATTTGTTCGAAGATTTGCGCTTCGGGCGTTGTTACGCCATTTTTCAGTACAATCAACGCCATCGGCACCTGGCCTTTCAAGTCATCACTGACCCCTACCACGGCGCATTCGGCAACATCCGGATGGGCAGAAACAATTTCTTCCATTTCCCCGGTAGAAAGCCTGTGACCGGCAACATTAATGACATCGTCGGTGCGCCCCATGATATAAAGATATCCGTCGTCATCCAGATAGCCGCCGTCGCCGGATAAATAATAGCCGTCATAAGTTGCCAGATAACCCGCTTTGAAACGTTCGGGATTTTTCCAGATCCCCTGCAGGCAGCCGGGAGGCAAAGGCAATTTAATCGCAACACTGCCCTGCTCATTGGCGGCCTGCCCTTTACCGGTATTATCCAGGATCTGAACATTAAAGCCGGGAATAGGACAGGTGGCCGAACCGGCTTTGGTAGGCAACAGCTCAAGTCCTACCGGATTACCGGCAATGGCCCAACCGGTTTCTGTTTGCCACCAGTGATCAATCACCGGCAAGCCGCTATGTTGCTTCAACCAATGATAAGTTGCGGGATCCAAACGCTCGCCCGCCAAAAAGATGCGTTGCAGTGATGACAAATCGTATTGCTGCAACAAAGCGGCACCGGGATCTTCTTTGCAGATGGCGCGAAAAGCGGTCGGGGCACTGAAAATAGCATTAACCTGATATTGCTCGCACACCCGCCAGAAAGCACCGGCATCCGGGGTTCTTACCGGCTTGCCTTCATATAAGATACTGGTGCAGCCCGCCATCAACGGCCCGTAAACGATATAGGAATGCCCCACCACCCAGCCGACATCAGAAGCCGCCCAGAACACATCCCCCGCTTTCATGCCATATACGGTTGCCATACTATATCGCATCGCCACCGCATGGCCGCCGTTGTCCCGGACCACGCCTTTTGGGGTACCCGTAGTGCCCGAGGTGTATAAGATATATAAGGGATCAGTTGCAGCAACCGGCACCGGGGCTACAGGCTCGCTCTGGCTTTCAAGAAATTGCCAGTCATAGTCCCTGCCGGGGATCAACTCGGCTTTCAATTTTTCCCGCTGAAAAATCACGCAGGCATCTACCTTGTGCTCCGCCTGGGTGATGGCATCGTCCAGTAAAGTCTTGTAGGGAATAAGTTTCTCGACCTCTATGCCGCATGAGGCACTGAGGATCACTTTAGGCCGGGCATCATCTATCCTCAACGCCAGCTCATGGGCGGCAAAACCGCCAAACACCACGGAATGTATCGCGCCGAGGCGGGCACAGGCCAGCATGGCAATTGCCGCCTCGGGAATCATCGGCATATAGATAATCACCCGTTCCCCCCGGCAAACCCCTAAGGATTGCAGCGCCCCGGCAAAACGGGCCACCTTGTCGGTAAGTTCGCGATAAGTATATTGCCGACTGACACCGGTGACCGGCGAATCGTATATCAGGGCGGTTTGCTCGCCACGGCCATTTTCCACATGATAGTCAAGCGCCAGATAACAAGAATTTAACTCGCCGTCGGCATACCAAAGATAATGTCCGTCTTCATCCCGGGATAAGGTATTTTCCGGCTGTTTATACCACTGAACCATGGATGATTTTTGTTGCCAAAATGCCGCAGGGTCATCGATAGAAGCCTGATATTCGTTGTGGTAAGCCATCACCATATTCCTCTTATTATGCGTATAACACCAGTGTAGCGTCATAGTGATAAATGGCTATTAGACTTTAGGCTAACTCACCGCTTTATTGCCTGGAAAAAGCTTGTTTTGTTAAATAAACCGGGTCTTTTCACCTTATTGCCCGGTTATAGGCAATAACACCGAAAACTCATCGTTTGTGCCTGCTGCTTTCATGACTTTAACCTATTCGGCGATTTCCCCTAAAGCCGTAACCTCCCCCGAATACTCCCTTGTTTTCCTTGGGTTTTAGCAAGGTAATTTCCCTAACCTAGCACTCTTGAACATCGAAAAGAGAAAGACGCAGCGAAGGGATTCAACTTTGCGCCACATGCTCCAGGGATCACTACACCAACCGAGGATTAACCACTTATGACTACCTATACCGTTTGCTTTGCCGGCACCGGCTGCTCGCGAGACGAGGGAGAAGAAACAAGACACTGGTCGCGCAGAGACTGGCAGCTTTGGATGAATGAAACCCGGCTAAAAAGCCACAAAGACATTTACCATAGCGATACCGGTTATATCCCGGTGCGCCTTCACAAAGAAATTTCCGGGGTACTGGCGGAAACCGAGCCCAGTGTCACGGTACGCGGGGTCGGGGAAAACGACTGGCACTCGCAGATGGACAAAAGCTGTGAATTGCTGACCGAACCGCTTGCCGCCCCAAAAGACCTGCTCAGCTACATTAAAAGTTATTCCAAGGGCAACCAGAGATCGGTACCGTCACAACTGACCGGCTGGGCCTCTGCCGCCCTGGCCCTGCATGGCGCCAACCTGGCAGAAAAAAGCGGCGCCACCCAGATCAACTTTATCGGCCACAGCCGAGGCGCCGTGCAGGCAATTATGGCCGCCTGGTTCCTGTACGCCTACAGTAAAAAGAAAGTGCCGGTAAACATTTTTGCCATAGATCCCGTGCCCGGCACCGGCGAGTGGTACAGCATACAAACCCAGCTCGCTCCCAATGTCGCCAACTATACCGGCATCTATGCCTGGGATCATCTGGACGTTGGCTTTTCCGCCTTAGTGCCGCGCCCGAACGCCCAAATGACAAGCCAAGATGAAATTACCAAACTGGGCAAAAGCTGGAAAAGCCTGGCCAAGCACTACCAGCTTGCCGATCCCCTTGCCCGGGGTGAACTGGACCAGCCCACGGGATACGAACTCTACGCCTGTCGCGGCAGACACGGCACGGTCGCGGGCAATACCACCTCCGACGGTCTTTACGACCCGACCAAAGCCAGCGCACTGGCTGCCCCGGTACCTGAGCTGATTTACAAAATGGCCAGGGGTTACCTGGCCAAGTGGGGCACCACCTTCGAAGCTCCCTGTGCCGTCGATGAAAGCGTGCTCGAATTAAGAAGAAAAATCCATACCGACCACGCCAAATTCGATGCTATGGGCTGCGGTGAAACCCGTACCAGCCGTTTACCGTCGCGCCCCTATGTGCGCCAAGTTTCTTCCATCAGCGGCAGAAAACCCTGGGATACCTATTACCTGGATGACGTCGCCGGGGATCCGCCATACAAACTGGCTTTCCCGGTCACGGTCGAGCGTAAAAATGCCGGCTGGGTTAATTGGAAATTTTTATAAATCAGGAATAGCGTAAACGAGGAAAAACCAAAATGAGTAAAATAGATATTGTACAAGAAGCCGTCAATGGCTACTTCAGTCATTGCAGCGGCCCCAGCTATGTCAGAATGTTAGATACGCCGCACGTGTGGGGCATGCCTTTT
Organism: Thalassomonas sp. RHCl1; assembly: GCF_947387555.1. GTDB lineage: Bacteria > Pseudomonadota > Gammaproteobacteria > Enterobacterales > Alteromonadaceae > Thalassomonas. The sequence goes on along the minus strand of NZ_CANDNZ010000008.1, from coordinate 127,674 downwards.
AACAATGAAATCATGCCGCAAGCCCGGGCACGCCAGGCGGAATTTGAACGGGCCATCGTCGAGATAATACAAAAAACCTATTACCGCTGCGACGTCTCCTCCCTGAACAGCCCTGATCCCGACTGGACCCGGGCGATCCTCGGCGCCATAGATACCTGCCTGAGCGCCAAAATGGGCAGGACCAAACCGACCCAATTCCGCTTTTTATTCGGCCAGACACCGCTTTACCCCATGACTCCGCCGCCAAATTATACCGACTTCCAGGGAGCACTGGTCCGCTTGTTCAGGGCGCGGGCAGAACATTGGGAGGTCTTGCCCGAATTCTGGATCGGCAGGTTCTACCGCCTGGAAAAAGGCATTTCCTCCGGCATACTGGCCAAACTGCAGTCGCTGTTTGTTAAACCGCCGGAAGACACCACCAAGATGACCTGGAATCATTCGAAAATCATCGCCTCAGATGGCAGCGAAGCCCTGGTGGGCGGCCATAACCTCAATATGGACCTGTTCAGGAGTTATCCGCCGGTGCATGATGCTTCTGTGGTGGTACACGGCGACGCCGCCCACGGCTCGCAGCTATACCTTAACAAGATGTGGGAATGTAAAACCGATCTGCTTACCAAAGAATACATGGATATCGGCGAGCTGGTGTGGAAAAACGGCGATGATGACCACGCCGATACCCGTAAACCTTTAGATCCTTTAGCGGTGGAACCCGGATCCGCCTACATAAAAGAACGCCAGCAAACATTGGTAAAACTGCATGCCACCGGCCTAAAAAAAGAAGTAGAGCAGGAGGAAGAACCCTCGGTGGTTTCCGTGCTTAAAGTCAGCAAGGAACTTGAGGTGAGCAAGGAGCTGGAGGTACGGGAAGAGCGCGACGAGGCAGAAGAAATCCGCGCCCAGGATCTGCAAACGCTGGAAGATCTGAAACTGGAAGTGTTCCAGGAACGCATCGTATACGAGGACTACGATAAGTTTGACGACTATAAACTGGCAACCCGCATGCTCTCGGTCGGCAAATACTGGACCGGTCCGGACAAAAAAACCCAATACCAGCAGGCATCCGAGATCATGAAAAAGCAGCTGATCATGGGGGCGAAACGTATCATCCGCATGTCGCAAATGGACCTGGTCAGCGCCTGGAAAAAGAATTGGTCGGATCATGTCGTTTGCCACTGGCTGATGGACGCCCTGCTCGCCAACCCGGCGCTCAAGGTTCAGGTCGTGGTTTCACCGCTTGATGCCGGCGCCGGCGCCGAGGGGGATCAATACTCATTCGGCTCAGGTGCCTGCCGCACCTTCGAGTTGATCAAATACTATATGACCCATGATGCCGACACCGACAAAGCACTGGATGATTCCGACAGCAAACGTGCCAACGCCTTAAAAAGACTGCATATCGCCCCACTCTACTTTACCGACAAGGTACCTAAAGAAAAAACCGGCGAAGGCACCAGCTATAAATGGCCGGACCTGAGTGAAGAAGGAAAAACCGCCACCTTAAAACAGCCGCCGTTAAGCGAAAAAGCCCCGAAAAAAGGCGTCATCGGCAGTGCCGCCTGGGCGGTGGTGAACGCCAGCGGTTCGGTTTACCCTAAAGTAGATTCAGCGCCGGGCAACCACGCAAAAATCATGGTGATCGACGACGAAGCCTATATCGTCGGCTCGGATAACCTTTACCCGGGTTTCCTGTCCGAATTCAATTACCTGGTGGAAGGTGAAGAAGCGGTAGGCGAACTGCTTAAAGCTTACTGGGGTCCACTGTGGAAATACTCGGGCCCTCATTGCGCCAACCCGGTGTGCAAACTCAGTGAAGAACCGGATCATTAGCGGGTACTAACGACTTTTAGCGCAACATAGTCAATAAAACCTCTTTTAACTTTACCGTTACAAGAGGTTTTATTGATTTATGATGAGCTTAACCTTGCAAACTTTTTAGCAGGAGAGGTTTATTATTCATCCGCGCCAATAATTGCCCCGACAGCCCAACCGTCACCATCAAACCGACATTGCAACTATAATGGGGTAAAGACTAAGAATACGCGGAGCCTGTAGTCAGTATGATGGTTAATCGGCGCTTGATATATCTGCTCGTCTGCTCGCTGCTTCAGCCCCTGATACTATACGACACCACAGGAAAAACTCTCTCCGCTAACCCGTTAAAATCGCTTGTTCAGCCCCCCTCAGCCGCCAAGGTCGAACAGCTTGAAGCCGGCCTGCCGTTTCTGCGCAACTTTAGCGCCCGAGAATACGGGGCTCAACCTCAAAACTGGGCTGTGGTACAGGATCTGCGGGGCGTCATTTATGTCGGCAACGCCGAAGGCATATTGGAATTCGACGGCCAAAACTGGCGATTAATCAAAGTAGCAAACCAGACCGTTGTACGCTCCCTGGCAGTAGATGCCCGGGGCCGGGTATATGTTGGCGCCGTAGGGGAAATAGGTTATCTGGATATCGACAACAAAGGGCAAAGCCGCTATGTCTCCCTGCTGCCGAAAATCCCCGAACACCAGCGAGATTTCAGTGATGTCTGGCATACCTTTATCACCGACAAAGGGATCGTATTTTCCAGCTTTCAGCGCCTGATGCGGCTACAGGGAGACAAACTCCAGTCCTGGACGCCGTCAAACACCTTTCACCTGGCGTTCAAAGTTGGCGAGCGCCTGTTTATACGCGAGCAGGGACGCGGCCTGCTGGAACTGGCAAACAACAAACTCAGCCTGGTGCCCGGCGGCGAACAATTTTCCGATGAAAGAATTTACGCCATGCTGCCCTGGCAGGCAAAAAAACCGGGAGATATGCTGGTTGCCAGCCGCACCCGGGGCCTGTTTATCTTCAACCAAGCCGGGTTTAGCGCCTGGCCGACAGCAATAGATGCAAAGCTCAAACGCGACCTGGTTTTTCCTGTCGTGGATTTAGGCGATGGCAGGCTGGCATTAGGTACCTTGCAAGGAGGCATATATTTCCTGGATACCCAGGGCAATGAAGTCGGCCACCTTTCCGAGAAATCGGGCCTGCCGGACAATGCCATACTGGCACTGTTTTCAGATCGGGAAAGCGGACTCTGGATCGCCACAGATAACGGCCTGGCCCGTGCCGAAGTAAAAAACCCGTTAACCCGTTTCGATGACAGAAACGGACTGGCAGGGGTATGTTTTGCCGTACACCGTCATCAGGGGCATTTATACGTAGGTACGGCACAAGGTTTATACCGGCTGCAAAGTGGTCCCAAGGCCAGCTTTACCCGTATCCCGGGAATTACTTCCCAAACCTGGGGCCTGACCTCAGCAGGAGAAGAACTTCTGGTGGCGAATTACCGGGGAGTTTATGCCGTTGCCGGAAACAAGACGACAAAAATTCAGGCATCCGATGCGGTCATGTCCCTACATAGATCACAGCTGGATCCTAAACGCGTATATATAGGGCACAGGCACGGCCTGACGGTAATACATAAAAATCAACAAGGCTGGCAAAGCGGCAAGCTAGTGCCCGACATCAAGGACGAAATACGCACTATCTATGAAGAAAACAACGGCTTACTCTGGCTCGGGACAAAATCATCGGGGGTGCTCCGGGTAAAGTTTTCCACTCAAAACTCCCAAGGCGAATTAATCCCGGCCCGGATAGAGCGCTTTGGTAAGACCCAGGGGCTGCCGGGTTTAAACAATAATTGGGTCTACCCGGTATCCGGTGAAGCCCGTTTTGCCACCCAGGCGGGTTTACTGATGTTTAACGAGTCCGCCGGGCATTTCGAACCCGACCCCAGGTTTAATAAACTCTTTCCGCAAGCTCGCCCCATGTGGAGCCTGCAGCAGGAGTCCTCACACAGGGTTTGGCTCTATAGCCAGGACCCCCTCACGGGACAAATGGAAGCGGGTTTTGCCACTAAGCACACAGACGGTAAATACCGCTGGCAATCGCAATCGCTGCGCTCGCTGGCAGGCACGGCCACCGAAGGCATGCAGCATATCCACCAGGATGATAACGGCGTACTCTGGCTTGGCCGGGCCGATGGCCTGTACCGCTATACCCCGCAAACTTCAGCAAATCATCAGCAAGCATACTCGGCTTTGCTGCGCCAGGTGAAGAGCCGGGAGCAACAACTGGCATTTAAAGGTACAGAAACAACAACCCTGGCTTATGCCGACAATGCCCTGAGATTCGTCTATGCCGCCCCCAGTTTTGACGGACAAAATGCCATGCTTTTCTCGGTTTTACTCGAAGGCAATGACCAGGACTGGTCCCCCTGGAGCAGTGAAGACTACCAGGATTACACCAACCTGTTTGAGGGAAACTACCGCTTTAGGGTACGCGCCAAAAATCTGTATAACACTGTCAGCAATGAAGCAGCATTTTCCTTCACCATAGCTCCCCCCTGGTATAGAAGCCTTTGGGCTTATGGCAGCTATCTACTCACCTTGCTGTTGTTGGCCTGGGGCTTTTTAAACTGGCGCCTGCATCAGATAAAAATCCAGAAACAAGCATTGGAAACTACCGTGGCAGAGCGCACCAGGCAACTGGCTACCCTGGGAGAAATAGGCCGTGCCATCACCGCGAACCTGGATCTGGATACCGCACTGGAAACCCTCTACCTGCATCTGAATCAAATACTCGATGCCAGTGTTTTTGGTATCGGCCTGTACCATCCCGAGCAGGGTCATATAGAGTTCCGGCTCGCTATTGAAGACGGCAAACGCTTTAAACCCTATAACAGAAATATGAACGACAAAAACCAACTTGCCGTGTGGTGCATTGAACACCGTAAACCCATATTGATCGGCGACTACCCCAAGGAATATTCCCTTTACCTGACCAGGATAGACAACAGAACAAGCCCCCTGGTTGACAACAGCATCAGCAAACACCCGCTTTCCCTGTTATATGCCCCGTTATTGCTCAAAAACAAAGTGATTGGCATTATCAGCATACAAAGTTTTCAAAAGCATTTTTACGATGCAAACGATCTCAACATTCTGCAATCGCTGGCGGCCTATGCCGCCATTGCCATAGACAACGCCTTCGCCCACACCACCCTGGAAGAAATAAGCTATACGGACGCGTTAACCGGCCTGCATAACCGCCGTTTCTTACAGCAGCACCTTGAATCCGAAGTCGCCTTGAGCCTGAGAAAATATCATGACTGGCTCGATGGCAAGTCAGACAAGCCCCCTTCAAAGGCAGACTTACTGTTTTTTCTGATAGATATCGACCACTTTAAACAAGTTAATGACGTTTACGGGCATAGCGCAGGCGACCGGGTATTATTGCAGATTTCCCGGCGTTTACAGCATATCTTACGCGGTTCCGACTTTCTTATTCGTTGGGGCGGCGAAGAATTTCTGATAATAACGCGCAACCTGCCCAGGGAAAAAGCCACTTCATTTGCCGAACGCCTCAAAGGGGCTATAGCGACTCATAGCTTCGAGTTAGAAGATGACAGGCAACTAAGCAAAACCTGCTCTATAGGTTTTTGCAGCTTTCCTTTTCATCCTCGCTTCCCTGGGGCATTAACATGGTCACAAGTAATAGATTTAGCTGACGATAGCCTGTACCTGGCCAAAAGGGGCGGCCGCAATGCCTGGGTAAGCTTTCAGGCAACAGAGACCACTGCATCCGTGCCTGTATTCAAGCGGCTGCACGAGACTCCCCGTCAGGCCTTACAGTCGGATGAACTCTCAATTGCAAGCAGTTTATCCGTCGAGGCCTTAACCCGAGCCTGGGATAACAACCCCGTTAATTCTGACGATGAAACTCGGCAAGAGCCAAAAAATGGCACTTGAAACAACGATAGGCAAAAATAAAGCCGATAAAAAAAACCTCTGATAACAGTCGAGTTATCAGAGGTTTTTTAACGCTATGAAGCTGTTAATGAAAACTTAATTGATGATTGAAGCGAAATTCAATCCCAAATGAAAGCCAGGCTTCAACTACTAAGCATAGCTGGCTATTTTATCCCGGCATAGTTTTTCGGTTAAGGTCTGTAAATATTCTACCCGCTGTGCCAGCCAGGTTAACTCCTGCCTGGTGATGCTAAAGCTGGGTTTATAGCGGGCATCGACATAGGCTTTGCGCAGCAACTTAAACCTGGCTTTTTCTTCTTCCGTGCCTTGCGGAAAGACAGTGAGAAACTGAGGTTCGGCGCTGGCAGCACGCTGGGCTAATTTTGCCAAATCATGTGTGCTGGGTTTGTAGCGGGTGAATACCAGCAAGGTTGCGCCGTATAATCGCTCCGTGGCTTGGTGAAGTTCAAAAGCAGCTTTATTAAAACTGTTATCGTTTAATGCATACTTATAATGCTTTAAATAATCTTTTGCAGTATTAAACCAATATTCAAAATCTTCCTGGGCGAATTTTTTCCTTTCCTCAAGTGTTAATTCAACGGGCTCAGTCAGCTCTAACTTGCCGGAATCGAAAAGCACTACGCCTTCTTTTTTGATATCAACATAAAAATACTGACTCTTTCTCAAGCGCTTATTAACAAAGTGAATATCTTCGGCAATTAAACTGATGGGGGTTCTGTGAATAGTTTTCAGCAAACGCTGGGTAAGCTGATTATTGGACTCGATTTTATTCGCCTGTTGATGCGTTTCAGTGACGATCAATAAATCAAAATCACTCTGGTAGCGATAATGCAGGGTTTCGGGATCTAAATCTTCCACCCAGTCGCCGCGGGCATAACTACCAAACAGGATCAGCATATCAAGATCGGTTTCTTCCCTGATGATCTCAACAGCCCGCTGTAATTCCTGCTGTTTATTTTCCGGTAGATGTGCGAGTGACGTTTTCATCCCTTCATAATAATGCAAATCCATTTGGGTTGATAGTAAAGAGTTTTTTGATTTAAGAGGCACATATTCCTACCAGGAAAAAACAGTGATTTCGGTTCCATATAATCTGTTTGAGCATCAGATCTAAGTCTAAAAGAGGCTACTTAATCGTATCGCCCGGACTCCAACTTATCAAAAAATAGCTCGCCACCTACAGTCTTGCCATCATGAGTCTCTTTAGCCGCTCAGCAACGCTTGCAACAGAATGACCTTTATCGGTTACTTGCTTAACAGCCTGTATTTTAAATTCTTCTGGAAATCTTTTGGCGCTCATTCTTTCTCCTAGGACACAAAGTTTACAACTTATTTGTGTCTAGGAAAATCTGGTCGATTCACACATTTTAGCACTACTAATATGCGATAGCTTTACAAAAACATTGTCATTAAAAAGTCTGGATATTTGACTTTGAACTTATATGAAGTAGCTACAAGAGTTGTGAGATTTAGAGCTTCGGTTTATCGTGATTTTTCCATGGCAAACTTACTTCGCCTAGATTACAGCGAAATATGAAATAGAAAAATCCTGAAATGACAACTCGGAATGCTCCGAAGTATGCCCCCTCAAAAGATACATGAGTAAATATCATCAATCCATGAGATTAAATCAATTTTATTCATAAAATTAACCAGGTATAAAACACACAGTGCTCTTAACTTTGGACAATATTACAGCTGATACTTAGTTGGCCATTGGGTGCAAATCAAAACTCTGTAAAAACTACTGATAGGAAATATCAGAAAAGAAAATTGCTAAACCCGGAAAGAGCAAATCATAAATTCAGGTTTCATCTAACAGAATTGGATACTAGATCACAATGAATAAAGACTTTACATTTACCATTAAAAACATTTGTTTTGATGAAAATTATCATCCATCAGACAACACGCGTGCCACCACAAACTTTGCTAACCTGGCGAGAGGAAACAGTCGCCAGGAGAATTTACGCAACGCCTTAAAGATGATTGATAATAGTTTTAATGCCATGGCGCATTGGGATAACCCCAATGGCGATCGTTATTCTGTTGAACTTGAAATCATTTCCGTTGATATGGGTATTGAAGCCGGTGGCCAGTCCTTTCCTTCGATTGAAATATTGAAAACGAATATTGTTGATCACAAAACCAACAAGCGTATCGAAGGTATAGTAGGGAATAATTTTTCTTCTTATGTGCGAGATTATGATTTTAGCGTACTGCTGCTGGGTCATAATAAAGGGCAAGCGAAATTTAGCATTCCTGATAATTTTGGCGATTTACATGGAAAGCTCTTTAAGTATTTTGTCAATTCAAACGCCTACAAACAACATTTTAATAAGCCGCCGGTGATATGCCTGAGTGTGTCTGATAACAAAACCTATCACCGCACTGAAAATCAGCACCCGGTATTGGGGATTGAATACCTGCCAAATGAATCTTCGCTAACTGAGCAATATTTTAAAAAAATGGGCTTACAGGTTCGCTATTTTATGCCGCCTAATAGCGTTGCGCCTCTGGCCTTTTATTTCTTTGGTGATTTACTTAGTGATTACACCAATCTTGAACTTATCGGCACCATCAGCACGATGGGAACCTTCCAAAAAATCTATCGGCCTGAGATTTACAACGCGAATGCCGCTGCTGGAAAGTGCTATCAACCCAATTTGAAGAATCCAGACCATTCGTTAACGCAAATTGTTTATGATCGCGAAGAACGCAGCAGGTTAGCGATTGAGCAGGGGAAATTTGCTGAGGAGTATTTCATCAAACCATACCAGACTGTTCTTGAACAGTGGTCTGCTAATTACGCCTTATAATTCAACAGAGTACATATAGCATTTATTATGAAAACATTATTACCTACTTCGACTGCCGGCAGTTTACCCAAGCCCGCTTGGCTTGCACAACCTGAAACTCTTTGGTCACCTTGGAAGTTGCAGGATGAAGAATTAACCGAGGGCCAGCACGATGCCTTACGCATTTCATTGCAAGAGCAGCAACAAGCCGGTATTGATATTGTCAGTGATGGCGAACAAACCCGCCAACATTTTGTGACGACCTTTATTGAGCACCTGAGCGGCGTCGATTTTGAGAACCGTAAAACCGTTAAAATTCGTGATCGCTATGATGCCAGTGTACCAACAGTTGTTGGCCCCGTTAGTCGCCAAAAGTCTGTTTTTGTTGATGATGCTAAGTTTTTGCGCCAGCAAACCAGGCAGCCGATAAAATGGGCTCTGCCAGGCCCCATGACCATGGTAGATACCTTGTTTGATGACCACTATAAAAGTCGCGAGAAACTCGCCTGGGAGTTTGCCAAAATTCTCAACCAGGAGGCTAAAGAGTTAGAGGCAGCGGGTGTTGACATTATCCAGTTCGATGAACCTGCATTTAATGTGTTTTTTGATGATGTAAATGACTGGGGAATTGCCTGTTTAGAGCGGGCAATTGAAGGGCTTAAATGTGAAACTGCTGTACATATTTGTTATGGCTATGGCATCAAAGCCAATACAGACTGGAAAAAGACTTTAGGATCTGAGTGGCGTCAATATGAAGAAGCATTTCCAAAGCTGCAAAAGTCTAATATTGATATTATCTCACTAGAATGTCACAACTCTCGTGTGCCACTAGCACTGCTTGAGCTCGTTCGAGGTAAAAAAGTGATGGTAGGGGCCATTGATGTTGCTACCGATACCATAGAGACACCGGAGGAAGTAGCCGATACCCTGAGAAAAGCACTTGAGTTTGTCGATGCAGACAAGCTCTATCCTTGCACCAACTGCGGTATGGCTCCGTTATCTCGTCAAGTCGCCAGAGGCAAGTTAAATGCTTTAAGTGCAGGCGCAGAAATCGTTCGAAAAGAGCTTTCAGCCTGATAGCAACCGGTATATTGAGGTGTAGCGGGGTTGCTTTTTGTTTTCCGGGATTCAACCCCCTTTATCAAACAGGTAACCCCTCAATTAAATGGAAGTATCCAGGCTAATCAGACAAAACGCCAGAATCGCTTGGTATTTGCACCTCTCCCCTTAGTATTCCTACAATACACTTCCCTTAAGATAACTATATCCGGTTTGCACTGAGCCTATAGGAAAAGTTGTGCCAGCATGCGCAGGCCGGTCACAAGCAATACCAGAGCAAAAATCTTTTTCAATTTTGCCGCATTCAGTTTAGCTGCCAATGATGCCCCTACAGGTGCGAATAATACCGTTAGCGGCACAATACAGATGAAACCAAGCAGGTTGACTAAGCCAAATGTGCCGGCTGGTGCATCGGCTGGAGTACTGCCCATGACCAACATAGTTAAAGCACCCGGCAACGAAATAATCAATCCTATCGCCGCAGCTGTGCCGACAGCCTTATGGGCCGGGTAATTATATAGGGTGAGTAAGGGAACAGAAATAGTGCCGCCACCAATCCCGACCATAGAGCTGAAAAAACCAATGGATGTGCCCATCACCGTTTGCCCTGCTTTATCAGGCAGTTGTTGGAACAAAGCGGATTTTCCAGTTCTAAGCAACATGTTTAGCGCAGACAAGGTCGCTATCACACCAAACAAAATAGTAAGCAAGGTACCATCTACACGGGTCACTAACCAACTACCAAGCAATACACCAATAAGAATAAATACAGCCCAGCGTCTGAGCAGGTCAAAATCCACATTACCTTTTTGGTGATGGGAATGAATTGAACTAACGGACGTGGGTACTATAGTAGCCAGTGAGGTGGCTGTCGCAACCAACATGGCAGATTCCGGTGATACACCAAAACTCTGGAACAAGAAAAACAACACAGGCACAATGACGATACCGCCACCGACACCCAACAAGCCAGCTAAAATACCGGCGAATATTCCCGTGGTAACCAATGCCAAAAAGGTAGAGGTGTTATTTGTTATAAATTCAATAATATTCATTAACTGCGACTTCTATTGTTGATAACCGACAAAGACCTTGCCATAGCTTCTTAGGGCAGTTGCCGCCGGTGTCTGGCCTTTATGTCGAGCAACATAAACATGTCCCGCCGGCTCTTTTCTGGCAAAAAATAATGCCGAAGAATGACCTTTCCCTGTTACACCCCGAATAATTTCGTCAGCCAGGCCCGTTCAATATTTATATTCCCTGATTAATGTAAATAGCTTTTTAGCGCTTTAGATAGCTAAAAGAATTGTACTGACACTTGTTTGATGAATAATAATGATATAATTTCATCATTCAATGAATAAAATTAATCATTAAAACTAAAGACCGGGGTTAACTGATGTTAGAAAGGATACATTTAGAAATATTAACCGCAATAAAAGAACATGGAACCTTAACTAAAGCAGCTGACTCCTTGCATTTAACCCAATCGGCATTAAGTCACAGCATTAAAAAATTGGAAGGCCAAGTTGCGACTCCGATATGGAAAAAAGATGGACGAAACCTGCGTCTTACCACTGCGGGAGAGCGTATCCAAACACTTGCAACTAGAATACTGCCCCAGTTTTTACATACGGAATTATTATTGAATCAGATTGCAAAAGGTGAAATGGGATCACTACGCATAGGCATGGAATGCCATCCTTGTTATCAATGGTTGCTCAGAGTAATAGAGCCTTATCTTGAGCAGTGGCCAGACATAGATATAGATGTGAAGCAGGAGTTCCAGTTCGGCGCTTTAGGCGCATTGCTAAGCTATGAAATAGATGTACTCATAACACCAGATCCGCTCTTTAAACCCAAAATAGACTACATACCCGTTTTTGACTATGAACATAGACTTGTTGTTGCCACCTCTCACAAACTGGCAAAGCAGGATTTTGTTTTACCCGAGCAATTAAGCGAAGAAGTGCTATTTAGTTACCCTGTTGAGCCAATGAGGCTCGATATTTTTAGTCAATTTCTCAATCCGGCAAAGTGCTCAGTTAAGAAACATAAAATTATTGAAACAACTGAGATCATGTTACAGATGGTCGCCGCTGGCCGAGGTATTTGTGCTTTGCCCGGCTGGCTAGTAGATGAGTACTCAAAATCAATGCCGCTCAAAAGCATTCGTATTGGAAAACAAGGCATTAGTAAAAAAATCTTTTTAGGTATTCGCAAGGATGAACAGAACATCGACTATTTAGATGATTTCATTGCTCAAGCTAAAAAAACAAAATGACCAGTGTTCCTGCCGTATTTGATTGCTCCTGATTGCCCTTGACATCCATCACATTGACGCGATTCAAAATGAAATTAAACGTCTGTTACAGCAGGCGTAGATGAGCAATAGTCATTATTTGCCCCTTCTGTTTGGGGAATTCCTATCAATAATTGCACATTCTTTAATTTATTCAGGTAAAAACAAAAAACCCAGCAATTACGCTGGGTTTATCTAGTATTCAATATCTAAATTGACACTCTATTCTCTTGTATCATTTAGAACGGAATATCATCATCAAAATCAATTGAAGGCTCTTGCGGGTTTACCTTAGCCGCTTGCTGTTGGTTCTGCTGGCCAAAACCGCCTTGCTGCTGTTGGAAACCGCCCTGTTGAGGTGCCTGCTGACCACCTGAGAAACCGCCCTGTTGAGGTGCTTGCTGCTGTGGCGCCTGCTGAGAGAAACCGCCTTGCTGCTGTGGCGCTGCCTGCTGAGAGAAGCCGCCCTGCTGTTTAGGCGCTTGCTGCTGTTGGAAGCCGCCTTGCTGTTGTGGTGCCTGCTGACCGCCAGAGAAACCGCCTTGCTGCTGCCCCTGGAAACCACCGCCTTGTCCGCCACCACCTTGGCCACGGCTGTCTAACATTTGCATGGTGCCGTTAAAGCCCTGAACCACGATTTCAGTGGTGTACTGGTCTTGACCCTGCTGGTTCTGCCATTTACGGGTTTGCAGCTGTCCTTCAATATAAACTTTTGAGCCTTTTTTAAGGTACTCACCGGCAATTTCGGCTAACTTGCCGAACATTACCACACGGTGCCATTCGGTTTTTTCTTTTTGCTCACCGGTTTGCTTATCTTTCCAGGTTTCTGAAGTTGCGATGGTCAGGTTAGCTACCCCACCGCCATTAGGCATAAAACGTACTTCAGGATCTTTACCTAAATTACCTAAAATGATTACTTTGTTAACACCGGCCATGAAAAAATCCCATAAATATGCAGTAAGATTAACTTACTGACTTAGCTAATGACTTAGATTCAGCCCGTCGATAGCTGTATCTCATTCGACGAGTTAGAAATTTCGAAAATTGGAGAATATTCTATCACTGTGCTCGGAAGATCCATAGAAAAGGATCTCAATTTTCACAGACTTTTTTTCAAGATCTTTAATTATAAAAGGATTATCAAAATAAAATATCTCCCCTCATCAAGGCATATGCCCTGATGAAGGGAACGCGGGCTCAGGCCACCTGCTGTTGTTCAATAGCCGTACCTGTTGCTTTATTTTCCTCTAACGCCGGACTAGCCTCAACTTTAAAGAAAAAAGCATACAACACAGGCACCACACCTAAGGTCAGCACCGTCCCTATGCCCAAGCCAAACGCCAGTACACTGGCCATGCCGTAGAAGACCGAAGCGGGATCCATGATCAGCGGCAACAGCCCCATAATGGTTGTGATAGTGGTCATGGCTATCGGTCTTAACCGGGTTTTACAAGCGTTGATGACCGCCTGGTAATCGCTGATACCGCTGCGGCGCTCGATATCGATGCGGTCGATCAATACGATGCCGTTATTGATAATGATCCCCGCCAAACTGTATATGCCAAGCGTGACCATAAAACCAAAAGGCGCATCCATCACAAGCAAGCCGCTCACCGTGCCTATCATAGACAAGGGGATGGTCAGTACGATAATCGCCGCACGGCGGTATGAGTTAAACTGCATCACCAACAAGATGATCACCAGGCCCACCACCATAGGTACGCTGGTGCCCATGGCCTGTTGCGCTTCTGCCGACTCAATGATCACCCCGTCATATTCTATGCTGTGGTTTAACGGTAAATCCGCCTTTAACAGCTGGATCTTATCGTCTATCGCCAGCTGCATATCCTGGGCGCTGATAGCAGTATTGGTTGCCAACACGCTGATGGTGCGGAACATATTCTCACGTTTTATCCTCGAATATTGGTTCTCAGGCACAAAATCCGCCACCTGGAACAAAGGCACCCCCTGCCCCAAACTGCTGGAAAATACCGTGACCGTACGCAAGCGATCCAGGTTAAAGCGCTCTTCGTCTTTGGCCTGCAACACCACCGGGATAATATTATCCTGCTCGCGATATTCGGTCACGGTCACGCCGTCAAAATAGCCCTGCAGGGCAGTGGCGATATCGTCCGAGGTAACCCCGGCGCGGCGTGCCCTTTGCTGATCTATCTGCACCTTCACTTTGACAATGCGGTTTTGCCAGTCGGTGCGGACATTTTTGGTATTAGGTAACTGGTGCAGCACCGCCATAATTTCTTCTGCTTTGGCATATAACACATCTTTATCCGGCCCTTTCACCTGAATTTTAATCACACTCGAGTCTGACGGCCCGACAAACATACGTTTGACCCGGGCAGAAACATTGGGGAACGTCTCTATCATCTGACGGTGCAATTTATCCACAAACGGATCCAGCTGCTTCAGGGTCACGGCTTCAGCCATATTAAGGATCACAAAACCTTTATTGTCCGCCGGATCTTCCGGACTCAGGGAAGCGACAAAACGCGGGCCGTCAAAGCCGGAATAACCGGCATAACTTTGGATTTCCGGAAAGCGCTGTTTATCGTCCAGCCAGGCAAAGATCTCCTGCATCTGACGGTTGGTCTGTCGAGCCGAGGTACCGTTGGGCAAGTCGACATACATCAAAACCTGGCTGCGGTCCGAGTTGGGGAAAAACTGCTGGGCGACAAATTTAAAGCCTCCCATGGCCAGCAGGAAAATAGCGACCACTATGCCCATAAACAAGGCTTTGTGGCTTAAGATCCAGTGCAGGAAGTTTTCATAATAACCGTAATATTTAACGGCTGCGCCCTGTTTTTCCGGCTCAGCAACACTGCCTTGCTCTTTACTTTTCACCCGGATAAACAGGTAACAGAAGATCGGGGTCACGCAGATGGCCAGCACCCAGCTGGTCAGCAAGGTAATTAAAATCACCAAAGAAACCGAGCGGGTAAACTCTCCGGCAACATGCTCCGCCAGCATCAGCGGCAGGAAAAACAAGATAGTGGTCACCGAAGAGCTCAGCAGCGGCATGGCCAGCTCCTTGCCTCCCTGGCACATGGCCTGATACCTGTCTATGCCCTGCTCCAGGCGGCGCTTAAAGTCTTCGGCAATCACTATGCCGTTGTCCACCAGCAGGCCCAGAGCAATGATCAGGGTAGACAGGCTCAGCTGCTCAAGCTTCATGCCGGTCATTTTCATAATCGCCAAAGTGCCCAGCATCACAAAAGGTACGATGGAACCGACGATCAAGCCGGTACGCATGCCTAAAAACAGGATCACCACCAACAGCACTATGATCAGGGTTTGCAGAACATTGCCGGACACGCCGTCGATTTTATCTTTTACCTGCACCGACTGATCCGTCGCCAAATCTATCTGATAGCCAAACGGCAGCGTCGCCTGAATCTCCGCCACCTGCTGCTTCACCAGGGTATTGAAATCCGGTACGTTATAATTCTCCAGCATGGCGACAGCGAACATGATCGCCGGCTGACCGTTAAAGTAGGCGGGTTCATCCGGCGGATCGATATAACCGCGGCGCACCGTCATGATATCTTTTAACGCTATGGTGTCCTGAGTGCCGGGAATGGAAATCCGGGTCTCACTGATTTCTTCCAGGCTATTAAAATTACCGCTGGGTTCGACAATAAAAGAGGTATCACCGGTATCGATCTGGCCGCCCGAGCTGATAATATTCTGGTTCTGCAGCGCATTGGCTATACTTTGCGGGGAAATTCCCAGCTGGGCCAGCTTGGCGCCAGAGGATTCCAGAAAAATGCGTTCGTCCTGTACCCCGAGCACTTCCACCTTTTTCGTACCCGGCACGCTATAGAGGATATCCCGGATATGCTTGGCCATATCCCGCATTTCCCCCAGGTTGAAACCGTCGGCAGTCAGCGCCAGGGTGATCACGGACACATCGCCGAAGGAGTCGTTTACCTGGGAGGTCATAGTGCCGTCCGGCAGGTTCGCCGCCGCCTCGCTTACCCGGTTGCGAACATCCTGCCAGATATCTTCAAGGTTAAAATAGCGGTCGTAAATTTGCACATGGATAATCGAAGCGCCGGTTTCCGAGGTAGAAGTAATTTTTTTCACTTCCGGCACCTTACGGATTTCTTTCTCCAGGGTTTTGGTGATCAGCTGTTCCACCCGCTCCGGCGACATGCCGGGGTAAGCGGTGGAGACGATCGCCTCCCTGACCACAGTGGTGGGATCCTCCTGCGCCGGCAGGGTGAAATAGGCAAAGACGCCGTTGACCAGCATCAGCGCCAGCAGCATAAAAATAGATTTGCGATATTCAAAGGAAATTTTCGTGATATTCATACCCGACTCTCCGCTTCAATCAATTAAATTGCTTAACTTGCTGGTCGAGTAGGTTCACCCGCTGGCCGTGACGCAAATAGGTCACCCCGGCGGTGGCAATGATTTCCCCCTGCTTTAACCCGGAGGAAATAAAAACCTCGTTATTAAGAATGTTTTCCACCA
Organism: Thalassomonas sp. RHCl1; assembly: GCF_947387555.1. Lineage (GTDB taxonomy): Bacteria > Pseudomonadota > Gammaproteobacteria > Enterobacterales > Alteromonadaceae > Thalassomonas. The sequence continues at coordinate 111,223 of NZ_CANDNZ010000008.1, read as the reverse complement.
CCACCCGGCGCTTTGCCACCAGGGAGCTTTGCGGATCATAAACAAAAACATAGGCTTGCTGGCCAATACCTGCACCGAGGGCATTAAGTGGCAGGCGAAACGCCTCGCCCCGGTAACCGCTGCGCCCGGTACCGGTAAAGGTAAAATTCACTTCGGCGGTCATACCGGCACGCAGGTATTGCAGATCGTTCTTAACCAGAACAGTTACCGGGAAAGCATTGGCGCTTTGCGCCTTTGAACCGATTTCGCTGATCACGCCGCTGCCGCTAACATCCGGCAACACCGGATAGGTTATTGCCAGCTTCTGCCCCAAGCTGATATCCCGCACCAGGGTCTCCGGTACCATCACTTGTACTTCCAGCCCCATCTGGCCTTCAATATCAAAAGCCCCCTGCCCGGCCGCTACCTGCATCGAAGGCTCAATCATACGTTGGGTGATCTTACCGTCATAGGGAGCTAGCAAACGGGTATCCTTAAGGTTTTTATTGCTGATATCCAGTTGTGCCCTGGCCAGGTCAATAGCGCTGTTGGCGGTGGCATAGGCGGTTTTGGCATTGTCATAACCCGACGCCGATACCAGCCCCTGTTTTTCCAGCTCGGCATAACGGCGGTACTCGTTTTCCGCTTCTTTTTGCGTGGCAATGCTCTGCTCCAGGTTTGCCCGCGACGACATCTGGTCAAAGCGGTAGGGAGAGTTTTCTATTTTAGCCAGCAGCTGACCCTGTTTGACGACATCGCCAAGTTTGACATAAACCTCGGCAACCTTGCCAGCCACCTGAAAGCTGAGCTCGGCGGATTCCACCGGCTGCACTATGCCGGATAAACGCCTGACCTGCTCCAGGCCGGATTTTTCTACTTCCACCCAGGCAATCGGGCGGATTGCCTCCTGCTCTGCCACTTGTTCTTCTTTACAAGCGCTCAGCAGCAGGCTCAGCACTAAGCACGGCATCAGGTAGTTCATGGTAGTACGCATTTAAACACCTCAAATATTGGATTAATAAATAATGAAGTGATTATCCGCGACAGGGGGTTAAGGGCAGGTTAATGCCAACGGAGAATTGGAAATAATTGCGTAAATTTCACCCGGTTTTATTTTCCAGGACAAGAAAAAAACCGGGTAAAAGGGAAACAGGGCAAATCAGCCTGCAAGCAAATGTTTGCTCATCTCATCTTTAATGGCCTCGGGAATCGGCATAGAGGCTTGCTCCTGATAACAGAAATGCACCATCACCGCGGTACCGCTGGCACACTTCTCCCCTTGCTGCCACAGCTCCTGGTAGACATCAAACGAAGCGCCGCCGATACGGCCGATATAGGTCCTGACCTCAATCTCTTTACCGTAAAAGAGCTGGCCGTGATAGGTGACATCGATTTTCGCCAGGATCAGCTGCCAGTTACCGGTATCGAGCTCAGGCATAAACAGACGGAAAACCGGATCCCTGGCCCCTTCAAACCAAACCGGCACCATAGTATTGTTGATATGCCCTAAGGCGTCAGTATCGCTGAATCTCGGGGTAATGGTTTCACTGAACAACTTGCTATCCTTTTGCTATCTATATGGTTTATGAATCTGATAAGCGGCAATCTTACACCCGAAAGGGGAAGAGCCAAACTTTTGTCTTAAAATTTCTGCAATAAAGGCGGTGAATTATAGTATGCTGGAGGAAAAATAATAACGAATAACAAATAAAAGCAAGAACATGACTGATTTCATTGAAATATACCCCGATGCTTTACCGAGAACGTTCTGCCAGGACTTTGTCCGCCAGTTCGAGCAGAGCCCCCATAAAAATCCCGGGCGTACCGGCGGCGGTGTCGATACCACGAAAAAGCTGAGCCAGGATATTTACCTGAACCAACACCCCGAGTTCCAGCAGGCGATGCAAACCATCACCCAGGCCTGCACCCAGAGGGTCAGCGAATATATGGCCAAATACTTTTTCAGTATTATCAGTGGCATTTCCCTGACGGTAGCCCATCCGGTGACCAAAGAGCCGGTACAGCTGACCGCAGACAACTTCGACGAAATCGGTAAACCCAATGTCGTCAACCTGATGAAATACCTATTCCGCCTGGCGCCGATCAATGCGCAAAAATATGACAAAGGCAAAGGCAATTACGGCTACTGGCATTCTGAAATTTACCCCCAGCCGGGCCCCAACGATGCCCTGCACCGGGTACTGTTATTCCTGATTTACCTTAATGATGTCGAAGAAGGCGGCGAAACCGACTTTTTCTACCAGGAAAAAAGCGTCAAGCCCAAGGCAGGCACTATGGTGATCGCTCCTTGTGGCTTCACCCATACCCACAGAGGCAATGTGCCGGTATCAAGCGACAAGTACGTGCTGACTTCCTGGGTAGCCTTTAACCCGGCAGAAAGAATCTACACCCCACAATAAGTAACAACAGGACAGTAATGAAATCAGTTAGTTTATTGGCCGGATTTAAAACCGGCCTGGCATCTGCTTTAGTTGCCTCCATGCTGGCATTAAGCACCAGTGCTTTGGCTGGTCCCGGGGTTAAGGCACCTCAGCGCAGCCAGGGAGAAGGCCCCTATAAACGCCTGATCCTGCGCGGCGGCATAGTGGTGAACGGCGAAGGTGCCCCCGCCCGCGGCCCTATGGACATAGTGATCGAAAACGACCGCATCGTCAGCATTGTTAATGTCGGCAACCCCGGGGTACCGATCAAAGCCAAACGCCCCCAGGCAGGTAAAGACGATAAAGTTATCGATATCAGCGGCCAGTATGTCTTACCCGGCTTTATCGATATGCACGGCCATATCGGCGGCAGCGCCGACAATATTCCCGCCGAATATGTTTTTAAACTCTGGCTCGCCCACGGCATCACTACGGTACGGGAACCCGGCAGCTTTAACGGCCTGCCCTGGGTCATGGATCATGTCAAACGCAGCGAGAAAAACACCATAGCCGCGCCGAGGATCATCCCTTATGTTGGTTTCGGCATGGAGCAGCAAGACGAAATCACCAGCCCTGAACAGGCAAAGAGCTGGGTTAAGGCAATCGCGAAAAAAGGCGCCAAAGGCATCAAGTTTTTCGGTGCTCCGCCACAAATTATGACCGCAGCCCTGGATGAAGCGAAAAAGCAGCAGCTGGGCACTATGATGCACCACGCCCAGCTGGAAGTGACCAGCATGAACGCCCTGGATTCTGCCCGTTTGGGCCTGACCACCATGGAGCACTGGTACGGTTTGCCCGAAGCGCTGTTTGAACACCAGATCATCCAGGATTACAGCCCGGAATATAATTACAACAACGAACAGCACAGGTTTGGCGAAGCCGGCCGGTTATGGCAACAGGCCGCCAAACCCGGCAGCAAAAAATGGAATAAGGTGCGGGATGAGCTGATTTCCCTGGATTTCACCATCAACCCGACCATGACCATCTATGAAGCCAGCCGGGATCTGATGCGGGAAATGAATGCCGACTGGCACCAGGACTATACCTTGCCGACCCTGTGGCAGTTTTTCCAGCCCAGCCGTTATGCCCACGGCTCCTACTGGTTTGACTGGACCACAGACGATGAGATTGCCTGGAAGAATAATTTCCGCCAGTGGATGACCTTCCTCAATGACTATAAAAATCACGGCGGCCGGGTCACCACAGGCTCAGATGCCGGTTATATCTTTAAAATATACGGCTTTGCTTATGTACGTGAATTAGAGCTGCTCAGGGAAGCCGGTTTTAACGCCCTGGAAGTGATCCGCTCCGCCAGCTTTAACGGCGCCCAGGCGCTGGGCATGGCAGATGAGATCGGCTCAATCCGGGTCGGGAAAAAAGCCGATCTGGTGATAGTGCCGGATAATCCGCTGCGTAACTTTAAAACCTTATACGGCACCGGCCATTTCAGGTTAAATGACAAAAACCAGCCGGTACGCACCGGCGGGGTAAATTACACGGTAAAAGACGGCATTGTTTATGATGCTAAGGCCTTGCTTAAGGATGTCAGGGACATAGTCTCGGCAGAAAAAAGAAAGGGGTAAAAGCACCTTCTGCCTTTATGGCAAAGCGGGATGACATACACTCTTGTATCATAGCCGGTTAATCATCTTATTAGCCGGCTTTTTCAAATCGGTTACAAACCCTGCTCTTTGCCTTTCTGGCATCACAGGATTGCTTACAGGAAGTAAGTACTTAGCTTATGCTTGGAGCATATTAAGCTGAAATAAATCCCTTTATATACCCTGCTCTTTGCCTTCCTGGCATCACAGGATTGCTTACAGGAAGTAAGTACTTAGCTTATGCTTGGAGCATATTAAGCTGAAATAAGTCCCTTTATAAACCCAGCTCTTTGCCTTCCTGGCATCACAGGATTGCTTACAGGAAGTAAGTACTTAGCTTATGCCTGGAGCATAGTAAGCTGAAATAAGTCCCTTTATAAAAAACGTTTTAAGATCCTGTCTATTTGCGTCATGCGAATTTTCTTTAACAGCGCCTTAGGTTTGTCGGGATAATTATCAATAGCGTCAATGTCGCGGGAATGCCCGATACGCCGGGTATGCTTTAAGATCACATCGACTTCTTGTTGCACCTGTGCTTGCAAATGCCCCTGCTTATCATCAAGCAGCAAACCGTTTTCCAGATCCAGCGACCAGGCCCGGGGATTTAAATTGCTGCCGGTCAGCATGTGATAACGGTTGTCGGCGATCAGGCCCTTAAGGTGAAAACTATTGCCCTCATCCTGCCATAAGCGGATTTCAAGCTGGCCGCTGTCGATATATTTCTGCCACTTTTTCACAAAGCGATGCAAAAGCATCTCATAGATATAAGGCACGATACCGATAGTACTGAAGTCTTTTTCATCGGCAATATAAAAGTCATTGGCTTTTTTATCCCCCACCACCAGGGTAACTTTCACTTTACGCTTGAGCGCGCGGGTCACGTCTTTTGCCAGCGACTTGGGCAGGTTGAAATAAGGGGTAAACAGCAGCAACTCCTGGCGGCTCTTTTGCACCAGCTGACGTATGGTATGGTTTAAGCGGTTGCCCCGGCTGCCGTAACCGATATAGGGCTTGATCAGGATATCATCAACGCCGTTAGCCTTAGCCGGGGTATTTTGCAGCTCATAACGGGACTTTTTCATACGCGCCTTTAACCGACGGATATTTTGTTTTTGCTCTCCCGGTCCCGGCAAGACCTCATCATTTAAACGCGGCACTAAACCCGACTGGACAAATTGCCGGTCAAGGTAAAAACAAAAGCTATCGCTTAAAGATTTTGAAGAGATCTGGTAATAGCGGTCCAGACGGTATTTCTCCTGCTGGTGCAGGTAAACGTCATTGATGCTGGCGCCGGTATAAAAAACGGTGTCGTCAAACACCATGCCTTTAAGGTGCAACACCCCAAACAGCTCTTTGCGCTTTACCGCCACGCCAAAGACATCTATGCTTTGCTGATATTCTTTTTCCAGTGCCAGGTACAGCGCCCGGTTGCCTTCCTGCTTGCCTTCACCGATCAGCCCCCGCTGGGCGCGGTGACAATCGACAAAAACCTTGACGTTCAAAGAGGGATTTTCAGCCTTGGCCCGGTATAAGGCATGGAGGATTTCCCGTCCGGCGTCATCATCCTGCAGGTACAAGGCGGTGATATAAATGCGTGATCTGGCCGCCTGTATCAGCGCCAGCAACTGCTGTTTATACTCGGCAGGAGCACAAAAAACTTTTATATCTTGAGAGCTTACCGCAATACCTTGAGATGCCTTGATCAACTTTTCCACCAAAATCAGAACTAAACAGCGAACAAGTATACCCAAAGCGCATGAAAATGCGAAATAGTGCGTGTATTACAAGGGTATAAGCAAAAGATTAAGCAAGAGAATAAACCATAGCGGACTCGCTTAATCCGCCTGGCTTAGAATTACCCTTCCCCCCGACAAGCTTGCGAGGGAAAGCAAGTGAGTTCTCATTCACAATGCCATACTCGGGCAGATATCACTTAACAAAAGTAAACTGCGCCAGCTGATCGGATAAGCGCTCCGCCAGCACAGACAACTCATGCCCGGCTCCCGCCGCTTCCTTCGCCGCCTGCATGACCTGATCCGCCCCTTCGGCGATATTGACGGTATTGCTGTCGATATCCACCACCATTTGGTTTTGCTGGGTAACGGCAGCCGAAATTTGCACCGTGGCTTCGACGATTTGCCCGACATTGTCGGTCACTTCATTAAAGGTCTCGGTCACCTGCTGCGTTTTTTCCACTCCGTGCTCGGCTTTGGCTACCCCCTGGTTCATGGCAGCCACAGATTTTTCTGCTCCTCCCTGCAACTGTTCGATGATGCGCTGGATTTCCGTGGTGGAATCCTGGGTACGGCTGGCCAGGGTGCGTACTTCATCCGCCACTACGGCAAAGCCCCGCCCCTGTTCCCCGGCCCGGGCTGCTTCGATGGCGGCATTAAGCGCCAGCAAATTGGTCTGATCGGCAATTTCCCTGATAACATTCACAAATTGGGCTATTTCCGTACTTAATCCTGCCAATTCGTTAATCACCGAGGCCGAGACATTCACTTCATCGGAGATATCTGTGATCGCCTTGCCGGTTTCTGTGATCACCGTTTGCCCCTCGGTCACATGGGTACTCGCCTGCTCGGTGATCTCACGGGCTTCGTCGGTATTTTTAGCGATCACGGCAACACTGTCGGACACCTGACGCACGGCACTGGCAACGCTGTGGGTATTTTCCTGCTGCGTGGCCAGGCTTTGCTCCATGCCGGTATTGAGCTGGTGAATATTAGCCGAGCTCGATTTCAGCAAAATAATGTCATCGCTGAAACTCATCAGCAGTGCCTGAATTTTTTCCTGCATCTGGTTAAAGCTTGAGGCAATATCGCCGAGTTCATCCTGGGAGTTAAGCAGCAGTTTTTCACTGAAATCTCCGTTCCCCAGGCGCTCAGATGCCTGGTTGATCGCCATCACGTTTTGTTTTAACGAGAAATAAAAGGTTGCCAGCAAAAAGCCGATAATGACAGTGCCCGCCAGCAATACCAAGGTTAAAATCACCAGTGCCCGGTTACTCTTGTCCCGGTATTGCTCCAACTTCTGTTCAAGCAACAGGTTATTCCTTTTCAACAAATCCTGCGCCTGTTGATAGATCATGCCAACACTTTGTCCGGCAGCGCTGGCGGACCAGGAGATGCTGTCCGGGTCAATCACCTTATTACGTAAATTACGCTGATACTCGTCGAGTCCGGTTAAAAAATCCTGATAGGCTTGAGCATATTGCTTCATCTGCTTGCCGTCTGCTTTGAGCAGCTGCTCACTGGATTTCACCAGTTGCACCTGGAGTTCATCCAGGCGTTTGTCCAGGGCCACCAGGGAGGTATAGGTTTGTGCGGTAAAGCCCTCGTTATTGATAATCGCCGCGGTTAAATCCCGGGTGCGCGCCAGGTATTCGATCATGGCAGGCAAACGCTGCACCACCAGCTCAGAGATATAAAAAGCACTGGCCTGGCTTTCCCGGCTCAGGCCGCTAAAGGCGGCAATGTTCTCGCGAAATGCCAGGGTTTGGTCGTATAAGGCCGCCAGCGCCGCCGAATTATGCTGCTCGTTTGCCCCGATGATTTCCTGCCAGCGGTTATCTATAGCTTCCAGCTGCTGGCCAAGCTCGTTTAGCAGGGAAAAATCCCGTACCTGCTGCTTTAACTGGCTGAGATCTTGCGATACCTGCTCTTCGGCATTCGTTGCCACCTGGGTTTGACGAATATCCTGCTCCAGCATGGCGACTTTTTTCACCATGGCCAGCCCCATCAACTCTTTGTCATATTGTTCGATACGTCCCAGCTGCTCGCTGACAATCCACCAGCCACTGGCCAATAGCGGAATATAAAAGATCAGCGTCAGGATCAGGAATTTATATTTAAAACGCAGCTTATTAGAAAGTGCGATGGCCGACGAGGTTAGAAAAGTCATAGCTGAATATGCTTCCTTTTTTTAAAATTATTTTTATCACGTATCAATCCGGTTAACACCAGAAAAAGTATAGACCAGATACTATACAGATAAATTTCTTTTATTTGTAAGTTGTTGTTTAGATTGGCCAGATGTTTTCCCTTTTTCAGAAAAAAGTTGATAGTCGCCGGGCAGGGAAAGGTAAAAAGAAAAATAAAAGAAAAGCGGCCTTTCTCCGGATAAACCGGCAGCAACAGGCCGCTAAAGTGTGGAATATCAGTCGGGAAAAGCTAATTAAAAGCTATAGCGGTAGGCAACACCAAAACCCAGGGATTTATCATCGTCGACAATCGGACTGTCACTGATTTCATCATCAAAAAATTCCATTTCGGCAAATGCCATCACCTGCTGGTTTTTGCTGATGGCATAACCCGCGGTTAAGCCAAGTTCATAGTTGACGGCACCGTCAGCCTGATAATAAGCCCGGTTAGCGGTGACATCCTGCTCACTTACGCCGTAGTAATAATTCACCACGTCCTTGCTCGAATAATTGACACTTACCGAAGGTTCAATAAACCAGCGCCCGTAGCTGAGATGGTAGCTGTAACCGGCGCTCAGGCTGTAACCCTCGTGTTTGTTGCTGATATCATGTGCCGTACCAAGGGAAAGCTCTCCCCAGTCCCCGGAATAACTGAGCTCGACATTGGCGGTGATCGCCGTGTCCAGATCTTTCATATCTTTAAGCTCTTTGCTGTCACCGCGGTCGGTATCGCCGATGAAATCGCCGCCGATACTGAGATCGAGAGCGAAGTCATTCAATTCAATCGCGGTTAAGCCCAGCTGTCCCTGGCTGAAATAAAAATTACGCCAGTAAATTTCCGGTAAAGGCAAGATGGTATTGTTTCTTTCGCCACCGACATAAATAGAGTCCTGTGTATGGGCCAGGGCCATCACGGCAAAGTGAAAATCACCGTCCTGTTCGTCTCCTTGACCTTGATAATCATTTGCCAGCGCATAACCGGAAAACAACGGCAATAACAGTGATATTTTAGATAATAAACGCATAAATTTTCCTCCTTAGGTATGCCATCTAAAGTAGCCTATTGCCGTTTTAGAAACTGTATGGAAAATGTAAGTTAGTGTCGGCGATTTGTTGCTTACTGTCAGAAAGCCACTGAATTTACCGTCAGCCTTAATGCTCGTCCTTAGTGCCGTGACCGATAATCGCCGGATTTTCGCAAACATGGCGGGAACATTCCAGCTCTAAGGTGCTGTGCCTGATGGAAAAGCGCTCTGCCAGCAAGCTTTTCACTTCTGCCTTAATGGCATCTGCCCGCTGCCATTGTTCCGGCTCCAGCACAATATGGGCGTCCAGGGCATTTTGGTGCTCCTGCATTTGCCATAAATGCAGGTGGTGGACACTGTCGATACCCGGCAGGCTTTTTACATCGGCAAGCACCACCTTAGTATCCAGATCCGGCGGGCTGCCCAACATCAAAATACGGATCACCGGACCAATTTCCGTCACTGACTGCCAGAGGATATAACCAGCAATCATCAGGGTCACCAGGGGATCGATAAGCTGCCAGTCATAGAGCAGGATAAAGGTACCGGCCACGATTACAGCAACCGAACCCAGGGCATCGGCAACATTGTGCAAGAAAGCGGCCCTGATATTCATGCTCTGTTTTGACAGGCGAAAGGTTAGTAACGCCGTTACCAAGTCCACCACCAGGGCAAAGGCAGCAATAACAATCACCAGCCAGCCGTCCACCCCCTGGGGATTAAAAAACCTTAGTACCGCCTCATAACTCAGGTAAACCCCAAGCAGGATCAAAGTGGTGTAATTGATCAAGGCCGCCACCACTTCAGCCCGGCCATAACCATAGGTCATCTGTGCATTGGCGGGCTGACGGGCAATTTTACGGGCAACAAAGGCAATCACCAGCGCCAGCGCATCGGATAAGTTATGAATAGCATCGGCAATAAGCGCCAGACTGCCGGATAACAAACCGCCGATGATTTGCACAAGGGTTAAAGCGAAATTCACTGCGATTGCGCCAAAAACCCGCTTATCTCCGGCACCGGGATCTATATGATGATGGTGTCCTGCCATGATTACCTCTGTTAACGACTGTGATACCCTTAGTCTAATAGCTATAGTAACTAGAGGTTCAAGAGGAAAAAACAAAATGTTTTTGATTGGTGAAATGGCGCGGCGCACCGGGGTTAAAGTACCCACTATCCGCTACTATGAAAAAATCGCCTTAATTAGCCCACCCCAGAGATCTGACGGTAACCAGAGATTATATCGTCAACAGGATCTGGAGCGGCTTTCCTTTATCCGCCATGCCCGGGAACTGGGCTTTCCCCTGGAAGATATCCGGGCATTAATCGAGCTGAGCGCTACCGGCAGTTCCACTTGCAGTGAAATTCATGATATCGCGCTGGCGCAACTTGAAGCCGTTACCCGGCGCATAAGCAAGCTGCAAAAATTACAGCAAGAGCTGGAGCGGATCACGGCCGTTTCGGACCAGGGCAAAGCCAAACAATGCCAGGTGATACAGGCATTAGCCGACCATACTTTATGCCAGGGGGAGCATTAGTTTAACAGGCATTATAGGTTTATCAGCACCACATCGGTGTGGTATTTATCCAGCTTAGTATAAAAAGCCATGGCGCCATCGCTGCTGACACTTAAATGCCGGTCCGAGTCGACTGCCATCACAGGATCAATCGCATATAAGGTTTCAGACAGCCCCGTTGCCAGCTCCATTTTAAACAGCATTTGTTGTGGCTTGCTTGCCGGTTCGACACTTAAACCAGGTGACATATAGTAGATAATATCGGCATGTGCATCCCATTCATAACTGCCTTTTAGCGCCAATAACATTTTATCCGCAGGCATTTGGGACTCGTTCCCGGTTAACGTCCGCGAATGCACCTTCACCGTACCGATTTTTTGATAATGCAGGTGTTTTTTATCAGGAATAGCAAATCTGGAAACCGGGTGCTGCAACAGGCTTTGTGTTTGCCCCGAGGCCAGATCTTTTGCCATGATCTGCCAGATACCGTCAATTTCTTCATACCAGTACAACATAGCACCGTCTTGCGACCATTGGCCCATTTTGACATTATTTTCACCGGCAAAGCCGTCGGCATTTCCCAGCTCCAAATCAAACTGTATGATGCGGCTAGTGTCCTGGCCCAGGACACTGATCAGCAACTGTTTACCATCCGGTGACCAGGCCGGCGCCACCAGCTTTTCCTTTGCTTTGGCCTGAAAAACCAGGCGGTTATAATTATCATCCAGGGAGCGCAGCCACAGTGAGTCTATATCCGAGGTGGTGGAAACAAACGCCAGCATCTTGTTATCCGCCGACAGCCTGGGATAACTGGTGTGCGGCAGGTTCTTGAATAACGGTTTGGCAACCCTGTTCCCCTGCGGGTCCGGCGATGACTGCCAGATATTCATTTTACGATCCCGGGCAATACTGGCAAACTGCCCGGAAACTTCATCAAAATCCAGGCTGCTGCTTTTGGTCCCGGCGATCAATGTCGTTTCCTTGCTGCCAAGATCAACTTTCCAGATACCGTCGTTGCTGCTATTGACCAACAGGTAATACAGGGCATTGCCGGTTTCATCCCATACCACCTGGCTCACCTCCTCTCCCGTAGGCAGCACTTCGGTAAAAGCCCCGGAGTCTTTATCTATCAGGGCCAAAGTCCACAAATGACTGTTGGGTTGGTAATAGACCACAGCAATAGTCTTGCCGTTTGGCGAAAAACGCGGCCACAAATAGCCAGAAGCAGGGTGCTGCGGCGACGGCAAGAGTTGGGTATTGCCGCTGTCGGTATCTATCAGGGCCAGGCCTTCTATTTTTTTGATTTGGTTAAATACCGTAGTGACCAGCTGTTTGCCGTCGGGAGACCAGTCCAGCGCCTGGGTTTGCGCATAGGGACAAGGGGCCAATTCACGTTCGCTGGCATCGAGCAGGTTATAGACCCGGATCAGACAACCACTGTCACTAAAATGTTTATAGGCGATTTCTTTGCCGTCGGGGGAAAATGCCGGGGCAACATCATAGGAGGCAGCAGCACTTTCTTCAGATCCTGGCGCCACTCCCAGGGTGATGAGCTTATTGTCCGTCAGTGAACGCAGCACAATTCTGCCGCCAGTATACGCGTTCGAACTGACAGAATAAGCCAGCATTTTGCCGTCAACGCTAAATCTCAGGTAACGCTCATAAGCTTGATCCCGGGTAAGATAGCTGAATGTCGGCTCAGATAACTTGTCTGCTTCCTTCACCGCGACATGCGAATTTGACGCTTCTCCCTGAAACAGCCAAGCACCAACCAGCAGGGCGGCAAGAGCCAGCACACTAAAAACCAACCTGAGAGTTTTCGCTGTTACTGTCCTGCCAGTTGTCTCAACTCCCGGGGGTTGTTCAGCTAAAGGCACTTGTTCAGCCGCTTGTGTTTCTTTAACCGGTAAAGGTTCAACTGCAGCGCCCGGCTGCCAGTTTACCGCCGGTTTAAGGCGGTAGCCCTGCTTAGTTACGGTTTCGATATAAGCTTGTTGACGCGCCGAGTCGCCAAAAACTTTACGTAAATCAGAAATCGCCCGACTTAATACCATATCTGAAGTATGGGGCGTGCCCCACACCGCGATAATCAAATGTTCTTTCGAGAGGGTTTTTCCCTGGTACCTAGCCAGCTCGGTTAATACTGCCAGCATTTTAGGGGTAATGGCAGTTTCCGTTTCTCCCCGGGTAATGAGGTTACGTGAACCGTGAACGGTAAAATCTCCCACGGTAAAACTGGCGACTGTGGCTGCTGTGTTATTTTCCATGAGATCTCATTGGCTGTGGGCTATCCATTTTGTTCATACATCTGATCAGCGCAAACTTTTTTATTTTTTCCCGGCCTTCAACGGGCTTGCCAGCAGTTTTAAAGCATCCCTTGACAGGCGTCAAGGGTTTTCACTTTGGCCAAAGCCAGATTCAACAAGGAAAAAAGTCGGTCTCACCGAGGTATAAACCATTGTTTATTATGCATTTCAAGGAAATTTCAACAAAGTTTCAAGCAAATACACAGTAATTCTCAAGACGCTTTAAGTTCAGAACCGGTAATTTCATCCTGTTGGTCCCGGCCGCTGACCGGCCCAGGTTTTCCTGCGCTAGTTTTCGGCTTTTAATTCACTGAACGGGACAAGAACTTAACCGTACGTTTGCCTCTGTCTCAAGATAAAAAGGCAAACCCGGACAATAAAACGACAAGGGAAATATGAAGATGCAGCAACACAAAAATTTGATCCGCAAGTGCGCCCTGGCCATGGCGATAACTTTTTCCTCAGCGGCAATGGCAGCCGACTACAGTGAATTTGCTGTCATGCCAACAGCCAATAACGATGGCCTGAGTTTTGATGCCGATGGCAACTTATACGTTTCTCATGCCGGTAATTTTGACAATGGCCCTTTATCCGGCACTAGTGTCCGTAAAATAGCCTTAGACGGCACGATATCAGATGCCGCCACAGAGTTGTCGGGGCCGATAGGCAACAGATTTGATTCCAGCGGCAATATGTATGTTGCCAACTTCAACACCGGAGTAATCACCAAAGTCACACCGCAAGGAATCAGCTCCACCTTTGCCCAACTGGGCAATGCCAGCGGTATCATCATTAACTCACAGGATGAACTTTTTGTTTCCAGTTACCTCGAAAGCGTGATTTATAAGATCACTCCGGACGGTGAAAGCGAAATCTGGCTGGCAGGCGAAGGCCTGTTCGGCCCGGTCGGCATTGATCTGGATGAAGAAGAAAACCTTTATGTCGGCAACTACAATGACGGCCGGATATTTAAGATAGCAAGCGATAAAAGCGTTACCGAGCTGGCGTCGGCACCGGATTATACCGGTCACATCGCTTATGCCAATAACATGATTTATACCACGGCGCTTGAACACGATCTGATTTATCAGATACCGGTTAACGGCGGCGATCCTCTGGAACTGGAAGGGTCGGCCGAGGCCGGCTTGCTCTTTCCCAACGGTATTACCACCAGCCCGGACGGCAGTAAGCTTTATGTCTCTAACTTTGAAAGCAACCAGATAATACTGGTTGAGAATTTTGTCCCGGCGGCCGAAGATGACCTGGTGACAACTTCACAAAATACTGCCCTGGTGATAGATATACTGGCCAACGATCTTGACCATGGGGTCCCCCTGGATCGGACATCGGTCAATATTGTCACCGGCCCCGAACATGGCAGCGTCACTGTCGATGAAGTTGACGGCAGCATCATCTATATCCCGGATATTCCATTTACCGGCGAAGACAGTTTTGTTTACAGTATCAGCAACAACAATGGTGCCAGCTCGAATAAAGCCCGGGTAGCCATCACGGTAACCCCGGGTGAAACGGCAGCAAGATCTTCCGGCAGCAGTGGCGGTTCATTTGGCACTTCGTTATTGTACCTACTGTTACTACTGCCGGGCCGAAAGTTGTTATCCGCCCTTAAACATGGCTGATATAAAACCTTTACGCCCAGTTACCCTGTAAAAAGTCTCTGAAAAACAATGGTATTCAATCACTGAATGCCATTTCCCCCTTGCTGGTATTCACTTAATTTCAAGTCACTAACCGATCTTTTCTTGACATAGATCAAATTAGGTTTACAATTTTCAGAAATTACTGAAAATTCAGAATAGATAAAATGTCACCGATAATTAACTCCCTGGTTATGCATTTTGGCGAAATGGGCTCCCGCTGGGGCTTAAACCGCACCTTAGGGCAAATGTATGCCCTGATCGTCTTAACCGAAAAGCCCCTCAACGCCGATGAAATAAGCGCTCAGCTCAACATTTCCCGCTCTAATGTCAGCATGGGACTGAAAGAATTAAAGTCCTGGAACCTGATCAAACTCAGCCATATTCCCGGCGACCGCAAAGAGTATTTCAGCGCCCCCAAAGATGTCTGGGAAATCGCCCGCAACCTGATGATGGAGCGCCGTAAAAGAGAAGTTGACCCGACCCTGACCGCCCTGCGCGATGTCTTGCTCGAAGCCCCCGCCAATGAGCAGGAAGAGTATGCCCAGCAAAGGGTCAAGCAAATGCATGATCTCATTGAAATGCTCACCATATGGACGGATGAATTGCAGAATATGTCCAATGAAAAAGTGGCCGCCCTGCTCAAGCTCGGCTCAGGGTTGAGCAAATTGCTGGATATGAAAGAGCGCCTGCTGCCGGGCAAAGCCAATAAAGAGTAACCAGGCAGTCAACACCAGGAACAGAATAAAGCATACCTCCAAAATAAACCTAAGGGTAAATCGATATGATTGAAGTACTCAGCGACTCCCTGGCAAACAATTTGATGCTGTCGCGCATTCAGTTTGCCGCCAATATCAGTTTTCATATTTTATTCCCCACCATCAACATCGCCTTATGCTGGTTCCTGCTGTTTTTCAAGGTCCGCTACCGGCAAACCGGCAAAGAAACCTGGATGCGGGTGTACCGTTTCTGGGTCAAGATTTTTGCCCTGACCTTTGCCCTCGGGGTGGTCAGCGGCATTACCATGAGTTTCCAGTTCGGCACCAACTGGCCCGGTTATATGGAAACCGTCGGCAATATCGCCGGCCCCCTGCTCGGTTATGAAGTACTGACCGCCTTTTTCCTGGAAGCGACCTTTTTATCTGTGATGCTCTTTGGCATCGGCCGGGTATCGGATCGCGTCCATACCCTGGCGACCTTAGTGGTGGCCATCGGCACCACTATGTCTGCCTTTTGGATCATCGCCTTAGATTCCTGGATGCAAACCCCGCAAGGCCATACCATGATCGACGGTGTCGCCCATGCCACAAACTGGTGGCAGATCATTTTCAATCCTTCCATGCCCTACCGCCTGACCCATATGTTACTGGCTTCCGGGCTAACCGCCGCCTTTTTTATCGCCGGGATCAGCGCTTATCGCTTGTTGCAGGGAGATCCTAAACCCGCCCCCAAGCTTGCGCTGAAAGTCTCATCGACGGTGGCTTTGGTGCTGATCCCGCTGCAAATTTTTGTCGGGGATCTGCACGGCTTAAATACCCTGAAACACCAGCCCGCAAAAGTCGCCGCCATGGAAGGTTTGTGGCACAGCGACAGCCATGTGCCCCTGGTACTGTTTGCCCTAGTTGATGAAGCAGAAAAAACCAATCATTGGGCACTGGAGATCCCAAGCCTCGCCAGCTTAATTTTAACCCACAAAACAGATGGTTATATCAAAGGATTAAATGAATTCAGCGGCGAACACCCGCCGGTAGCCCCTGTTTTTTACGGCTTTAGGATCATGGTCGCCACCGGTTTACTGATGCTGCTCACCGCCGCCTTACTGGTGTATTACCAATATTTTCACAGCAGGGTCAAGCAAAGCCCCCAGCAGCAGAAAAATACGGCTCAAGGCCTGCCCCGCTGGCTGTTAAAACTCACCCTGCTAATGACTTTTTCCGGCTGGCTTGCCACTTTAGCCGGCTGGTATGTAACCGAAGTCGGTCGCCAGCCTTACCTGGTTACCGGAGTATTAAAAACAGCCGATGCCGTGACTACGGTGCCTTCAAGCCATATCGCCCTGTCGCTGGCCTTATACCTGACGGTTTACGGCGTCCTTATCGTTGCTTATATCAAAACCCTGTTTGTGATGGCAAAAAGGGCCATTGCCCTGGAAAATGATCAGGGAAATAACCAAAAGCCACAACATAAACAACCTCAGGAAAAATTAACGGGAGAGCAAGATTATGCCGCTTATTGATAACGACTGGTTGCCCCTGGCCTTCGTGATATTGATGGCCCTTTCATTTTTAATTTATGCCGTGCTCGACGGTTATGATCTCGGGGTCGGCGTCTTACTGCCGATGCAGGACCAACAACAGCGCGATACCATGATCTCTTCTATCGGTCCCTTCTGGGATGCCAATGAAACCTGGCTGGTACTGGCCATCGGCTTATTGCTGATCGCTTTTCCCCAGGCGCACTCCCTGGTCTTGCAGCATTTGTATTTACCGGTTTCTTTTATGTTGCTCGGGCTGATCCTCAGGGGTGTGGCTTTTGACTTTCGTACCAAGGCCGCCAGTAAAAACAAAAAAAGCTGGGATTTGGCCTTTAAAGGCGGCAGTTTGCTCGCCACCTTGATGCAGGGTTATATGCTCGGCCGTTATGTCATGGGCTTTAGCGATACCAGCGCCAGCTATGCCTTTGCCGTCCTCAGCGCCATTTGTGTCACAGCCGGTTATTGTTATATCGGCAGTGCCTGGCTGGTGATGAAAACCACGGGCAAATTACAGCAAAAAGCAGCAAGCTGGTGTTTTTACAGCGCCCTGCTGACCGCTTTAGGCATCATCGCCGTGTGCCTGACCAATCTTTTGCTCAGCCCGGAGATTTTCGATAAATGGTTAGGTTTGCCGCAACTCTTTATTTTCCTGCCGCTGCCCTTGCTGTTTATGATCATTTTCAGCGTCAGCTGCTTTTACCTGAAAAAAGTGCCCCACGCTGGCGATAATGGCTGCTGGCTTCCCTTTGCCGGCGCGGTACTGGTTTTTATCCTGTGTTTTTCCGGCCTGGCATACAGCTATTTCCCCTATATTATCTGGCAAGAGCTCACCATATGGCAGGCTGCCAGTGCCCGGGAGTCACTGCAGTTTATTTTTTACGGCGCGGTCGTGGTGTTGCCCACCATAGTGGCCTACACCATTTTTTCTTATAAAGTCTTTTGGGGCAAGGCAAGCAAGTTGAACTATTACTAAAGCTAAGCATAAAAGCACCGGCGCCCGAAGGGGCGGGCAAAGAGAGATAAAAACAAAAAGGCAGCACCTCGGCTGCCTTTTTTTATAAAGGTTATTCGCGGTCGGGATCTATACCCTGATTGATTTTCGCCAGCCGCTCGACATGGTTATGATGGGCTTTTAATGCCTTGTTGCCGAAAACCCCGATGATGGCCACGATAGGGATCAACAGAGCCAAAGTTCCAGGTTGTAGTAAGTGAAAAAGCCATTCCATCCTTCATTCCTTCTTCTTGTTATTAATCAGATTGCTCAGCCCTTTATGTTAGCAGCTTATTCCTCGAAGTAAGTGCCCCAGCCATCGTAATCAACATTACATTGTTTGGCCAGCTGGTACATGGTTTTAGCTTCATCGAAAATGATATCAAAATCAAGCGCCTGTTCGGTAACAATGTCGAAGGCAAAGATCTTCTCGCCGGTTTCCAGCTCGGCCTCTTCCGGCTCTTCCACGTCAAAACCCATTTTAAAGGCGGTGACCGCCGCCTTTTCCAGCAACTCAAAATCTGTGCTGGCAAAATGATGTTCTATGGTGTGATGTACTTCTTCATTGGTGCCGTCTTCGATCAATTCATCAATCAGCGCTTCGGTATGTTCCCGCCAACGTTGCAGTTCTTCATCATTCATAATTTCTCTCTCACCTTATTTGTTCGCTTGCGGTAACTCGGTACCCACTTCATGGCTGATTTCATTGATTCTTTTTAACATCCGACCATGGGTCTTTTGGGCGAGTAAACGAATACTCTCCCTTTTGTCACAGTCCAGCTCTATCGGCTCCTGGAATTCAATAATCATTTTACCATTATTCCAGCGGTTTAATTTGATCACGCCATGTAAATTACTGACACATACCGGCACAATCGGCACATCCGCCTGTACTGCGGTGCGAAAGGCGCCGGTTTTAAAGGGCAATAATCCACGCCCGTTACTGCGCGTCCCCTCGGGAAACAACCAGACTGATAACTTCTTTTCCCGAATTTTTGCTGCGGTGACGGCAATGGTATTCATCGCCTTAGAGCTATTTTTCCTGTCGATCAGAATATTACCGGTTAACCAGTACATTTGCCCGAAGAAAGGGATCCATTTTAAACTCTTTTTACCGACACTGACGGTATTTTTCGGTACCGCACCGCTGATAGTAAAAAGATCATAGTTATTTTGATGATTAGCAATATACACCGCCGGGCCCATTGCCTTTACCGAATCCGGCATACGGATTTCTACTTCCAGGCCGATAATTTTTGAAAATCTACCTAACACTAATGAAGCCAAATGCACATTGTTGCGATGAAAAGGCCGTAACAAACTACCTACGGTCGCCACAACAGATAATAACACTAAGCCTAAAGCCAATAGCACGAGTCGAATAACAGCTAACAAAAAAATCACCCCGTAATAAATTAAGGTGGCAAGTATACATGTAATTGCCCCCGGAGCTAAACCTGAAAATAAGATCTTTTAGACAAGGCGGCATTTCCCCTGAAATCCCGGGCCCTGCGCCGGGATCCGCCCCTTTCCTCCCCCGGACACGGCAAATAAATTTCCCCCCAAGGCAAGCAAAAAAGCCAGCCTTAGCTATAGTTAACCTTGCAGGAAAAATAAGCAAAACATGTTAAAGACAACAAAAAAACATCAGACCCGGGTAATAAAAAATGAAGTTATTAGCGCTCTCAATAACAGGCTTTACTGTGCTATCTTATGGCGTAGCGGCGCAGTCGTTACCCGAAAAGCCCGATGTCGCCAACGCTAACTCCCTGCTCAGCATTCAAAAAAGCATCGACTCCGCCAGCAGCACACCGAAAAAAAACCCGGTAAACTTACCGGAAAAATACCTGGACTCAGCCGGGCTTACTGCAGATAACGGCGAAAGCCGGCTTAAATTCAACAATAACTTAACCGACAGCTGGTCATGGAACCCCAGCAGCATAGATTTCCGCCCGGAAGCCATGTCGGCGGCTATCACTTCCGATGCAAACTTTCTTGAAAAGCAAGTCTTACAGGACAACAGCCAACAGCCGTTATCCCAGTTAAATGTCAGCTACCGGGGTAAGCGATTGAGTGTGCAAACCGGCTTTTTAACCGAGCGCCTTGAGCATGACCAGGGCAACAAATTCTTTCTGCAGGGCTCATACTCTCTCTGGTCGTTTAATAATTTCGATATTTCCGTTACCGCAAAAATAGAAACCCTGGATAAAGATATTATCCAAAGTTATTATCCGGTGGAAAATACCACTTTAGATATTAATAAGCTCAGCACCAATAAAACCCTGGGGCTCATCGGCACCTTTGACTTAAGTAGCCGCTGGAAAATGGTCGGCGCCATTACCACCACCTCTATCGGTTCAGAAATCACCAGCCCCCTGATTGAAAACAATACCTTCAACATGGCACTTATTGGCACCACTTATTCTTTCTAAATCCTCTTGAGCACTTTGAGACTCAACGTGTTCCCCCCGATGTTAACGGGGGTCGGTTTCTTCAATACCTGCCTGCTGCAAGTGACTTTGATAAAAGGCCGCTAAATGGGGCAAATGGCTAAAGTCAAACAGGGCGCGAAAACTTATCCAGTCCAATAAACAAAACAAACATATTGCCGGGTAGCGCCATTGACCAAACTGCTCTGCCGCCACTTGCTCATCCAGCGTATTGAGGATTTTATCAACCCTTTCGTTTTGCAGCTTAAAGAGTAATTTGTCTTCACCGACATCAAAACCGGAACGTTGTGATATCAGCAGGGTGACAAAAGAATCGCTGGCGGCATCGATCAGGGTCAGCAAATTTTCCTGCTGCCAGCTCAGCTGCTGATGACCAAACTTGTGCGCCAGGTAACGGTAAATCACCCGGGAGTCATAGATATTTTGCCCCTGGTCAATGAGCACAGGAACTTTCAAGGCAGGGTTGTTGGCAGTTAAGGTCGCCCTGTCATCCGGGGCAAAAATATCCAGGTTAATAAATTCATAATCCTGTCCGTGCAGAAATAGCCGTATCCGACGGACAAATGGTGAGGTCGTTGATCCCAGTAATTGCATGTTAGTCCCTGTTAAGCGTGATTTCTCATAAAGAGTGTGGGTAAAGAGTTCCGGGTAAATAATATCAGGGAATAAACAGCCAAAAGCAAGTGATGGCCGCAAGTTCAGCAAGCATTACACATATCGGCGCTCTTAATTTTCCTGCTGCCGCGTCATACGTCCTGTGCGACGCTCCTAAGCATCCCTGCTGCCGCGTCATACCATACGTCCTGTGCGACGCTCCTAAGCATCCCTGCTGCCGCGTCATACGTCCTATGCGACGCTCCTAAGCATCCCTGCTGCCGCGTCATACCATACGTCCTGTATATAAAAAACCCGTTATAACATCAGCTATAACGGGCTTTAGTATTCATCAAGGACAACCTTGGTTAGAACAATTCTTCATCCAGGGCAAACAATGGCTGACTGCCTGATTTTGCGGTGGCGATCAATGACACCCTGCGGGGTAATATACGCGCAAAGTAATAACGGGCGGTATGCAGCTTGCTTTGATAAAAATCATCGCCACTGTCGATTTTATTCAGTGCTTCTTGCGCCATACGTGCCCAGATATATGCCATGGCGGTATAACCAAACACATGAAGATAGTCGTTAGCAGAAGAACCCAACTCATTGGCATCCTGCCCGGCTTTATCAAGCAAATACTGGGTCAGCTCGGCTAAATCCGCCACGGCGGATGTCAGCGGTGTTATAAACTCAGACATCTTGTCATCGCTTGTCTCCTGGATATAAGCCTGTACTTCCTCCAGGAATATCTGCATCAGTTTGCCGTTGGAGCCGGCGACTTTTCTCGCCAGTAAATCCATGGCCTGAATACCGTTGGTGCCTTCATAAATCTGGGCGATACGGGCATCGCGTACCAGCTGCTCCTGCCCCCATTCACGGATATAACCGTGGCCGCCAAAGATCTGCTGGCCGTTAACCGTGCTTTCGAAACCTAAATCGGTAAAAAACGCTTTGGCCAACGGCGTCATCAGCGCCGCCAGGTTTTCACCTTTTTGCTGTGCTTCCCCTTCACCATAGGTGGCAATATCAAGCTGCATGGCGATATAGGTAGATAACGCCCGCGAACCTTCATTTAATGCCTTCATATTCATCAGCATACGGCGGACATCGCCATGCACCATGATAGAGTCGGCTTCTTTATCGCTGTTTTTGGCGCCGGTTGCCGAGCGCCCCTGAATACGGTCTTTGGCATACTCCAGTGCATTTTGGTAAGAGCGCACCGCCGCCCCTATGCCCTGGATACCAACCCCGATACGTTCGAAGTTCATCATGGTAAACATACAGGCCAGGCCTTTGTTGATATCGCCAATCAGATACCCTTCGGCATCATCAAAATTCATCACACAGGTGGCGGAAGCATGGATCCCCATTTTGTGCTCGATAGAACCACAGCTGACGCCATTGGCTTCACCCAGGTTACCGTCATCATCCGCCTTGATTTTAGGCACTAAAAATAACGAAATGCCCCTGGGGCCAGCGGGGGCGTCGGGTAGTTTGGCCAACACCAGGTGAACAATATTTTCGGTTAAGTCGTGCTCGCCGCCGGTGATAAAGATTTTATTGCCTGTGATCCGGTAGCTGCCGTCTTCCTGCGGTATCGCCTTAGTGCGTATGATCCCCAAATCCGAACCGGCATGGGCTTCGGTCAGACACATGCTCGCCGCCCACTCGCCGGCATACATGCGGGTTAAATACTTCTCTTTTAATGCCTCACTGCCGTGTTTGGCCAAAGACAACCCCGCACCTGCGGTTAAGCCGGGATAAAGGGAGAAAGAGATATCCGCCGAACATAACATTTCTTCGTGCAGGGAGGTGATCATTTTCGGCATGCCCATGCCGCCATACTCAGGATCTCCCCCTAATGCAGTCCAGCCCCCTTCGGCATAGGTATTAAATGCCTGCTGATAACCGGGGGCGGTGGAGACCACGCCGTCATCGAAGCTGACGCCGGTTTCATCCCCCTGACGGGCAATCGGTGCGATTTCCTGCTCAGCGATTTTGGCACACTCTTGTAAAATAGCGTCCGCCGTTTCGCGATCAACATGCTCTGCCAGCTTAGGTAATTTTTGCCATAATGCTTCCGTCTTAAAAACGTCATACAACAAAAAACTCATATCTTTTAGGGGAACCCGATAGTCAGCCACAAAACCTCTCCAAAATAAAACACACGATTAAAACATCTGTTTCAATATATCTTTTTATCACTAAATGTAAAGCCTAATCTGGTGATTAACTGTCTTAATTAATAAAATTACGTTAGGGTTAATAGGTTAAGTATAGAAAAGGTAACGCCTTGTACTGTGCATAGTTTTAAATTTTTCCTCTGGCTAAACCTGATCATCGCCGGTAATAGTTTCGCAGAGCAATTACAGTTCAGCCGCCAGGAGCAGGACGACAGTTTCCAGTTCCGTTACCAATGGCAAGATCACCAGCGGCAAGTGCAGTCTCTTGACTTCCAGCTCACAAAAATCGCCCTGTTCGAGCGATTCAGGCATTTTCGCGCCTACAAAAACGAATTGGCGGAGAAGAATGTCCACAAGGCCATCCGTAAGCATTTGCGTAAAGAACCGATAAAAGGTGTGCAGGTTTATTTTCGCCAGCAGCAGGGCAACAGTTATATCGATATTAAAGGCAGGGACAGCGATAAGGTTGAGGCGGCCTATAGCCAGATAGCCAAGTTGGAGCAGGACTTTTTCACACAATACTTAACAGATAATTTTTATCACAGCTTTATCACCCATGATCTGATCCGGGGAGTAAAGCCGGACCATGTCAGCATTGCCGATGCTTCTGTCGAAGACCTCAGGCCGATAAAACAGTTAATCCTGGATAAGGTTTCCATTCGCAATATCCGTCAGGTCACGGAGTTTGTCCTTGGCTTTGTGCAAAACATTCCCTATTCCACCTTGGAATCCCGGGTAACTTCCTCCGGCGCCGGCTTTAATACGCCGTTAAAATTACTGTGGCAAAATCAGGGAGATTGCGACAGCAAACTGACCTTAACCGCCGCATTGTTACGCACCCTGATGCCAAGAATAAAAATGCTGATGATCTATATTGACCAGCATGCTTTTATCGGCATCAATATTCCGTTTATGGCGGGAGAGATGACCATCACCGAAGACAACCTGACTTATGTGCTGGCAGAGCCTACAGGGCCGGCGCTGTTAAAACTTGGCGTGATCGCCCCCGAATCGGAACAGGCTATTCTTCAGGGACGCTATACCACCCAGACTTACCACCCGCAAGCGATACCGGCCGAAGCCGAACAGGAAACACAGCAACCCCAGGCAGAAACGAAAGCTCAGGCCGAAGCGGTTATCCCCTAGACTTCAACGCCTTTTACCACTTCCAGTATGGCACTGCGCAATACATCCACTTTCACCGGTTTGGAAATATGTTTATTCATGCCGACAGCAAAACTTTTCTCACGATCTTCATCCCTGGCATGCGCCGTCATGGCAATAATCGGCAACTCACAGTATTTATCTTGTAAACGTATTTGCTTAGTTGCGGTTAAACCATCCATCACCGGCATCTGGATATCCATCAGGATCACATCCACTTCCTGCTCAGCCAGCGACTCTATCGCTTTTTGGCCATTATCGGCAATAATGACACTGGCCTGCATATTGCTCAACAGCTCGCTGGCCACCATTTGATTCACCAGATTATCTTCCACCAGCAACACCCTGATGCCGCTTAAATCAAGCTTGTCCTCCGCTTCTTCCGCAAGCGCTTCAACAGCCACTCCTTCAACCGGGGCCGCCAGCTGCGGCTGCTGCTGAAAGTGTGCCACCAGCGCATGCAAGCTATTACGGTATAGGGGCTTCTCCAACAGCAAATAAGGAATTTTCAATTTATCCAGTTGCTGGCTGGTTTGTTCGGTAATTTCCGTTAACATCGGCTGGCATACCCCGAGTAACACTAAGTTATCCCGTGATTTCGCGCTAATTTCCCGGACAAACTCGTCGCAGGTACTCAACAGGTACTCACTTTCCAGCAATAAGATTTGTTGCCGGTCAAAGCCGTCAAGCCCTTCAATACATTCGATCTCTCTATGCTGCCAACCGATATTCTCTATTACCGTCAATAAAGACTCCGGCAGAGCGAAACCCAGGGTACACAGGGTGATATCCGGCACCACTTCCTGTTGCGGTTCATCGCAACCGGCCAGGGTGAAAGGCAACTCAAAACTAAACTCGCTGCCCTGGCCAAACTGGCTTTGCAGGCGAATACTGCCGCCAAGTAAGGTCACAATCTCCTGACAAATAGATAATCCCAATCCTGAGCCGCCATATTCCCGGGTCATGGACTCATCCGCCTGGCTAAAAGCAGCAAAGAGTTTGCCCTGTTTATCGGCTTCGATGCCGATCCCGGTATCTTTTATCCGGAACAATATCCAGACTTGATCAGTACTTTTCCGGGTTAACTCAACAGTCAGCGACACTGTACCTTCATGGGTAAACTTCACCGCATTATTTAATAAGTTCACCAACACCTGCACCAGGCGCATTTCATCGGTTTCGACGAACCGGGGGACATCTGCTTGAATATCCACGGTAACCGGTAGGTTTTTCTTGTTGGCGAGGATCACATTAAGCTTAAGCGCCTTATCGACCATAAGGTCCAGGTCGGTTTTTTCCCGGCTGATCACCATTTTACCCGCCTCTATTTTAGACAGGTCCAGTAACTGCTCGATCAGGTGCAATAAAGAGGAAGCGGCATTGGCGGCATTATCCAGGTAATGCTGCTGGTGGGAGTTTAACCGGGTTTTTGCCAAAAGCGACATCATGCCCTGGATGGCATTGATCGGGGTGCGGATTTCATGACTCATATTGGCCAGGAACTGGCTCTTGGCTTCATTGGCCTCTTCCGCCTGCTCTTTAGCCTGTTGTAGCGCACTTTGAATGGCGTACTGGTTGGTCACATCCCTGAAAATACTGATGGTGCCCAACTCAATACCGGTCTCACTGAAAAAGTTACGGCTAAAGAGTTCAAACGTCTGCTCTGCGGATTTGATAATCCGCTGGTGACCGTTTATTTCATTTTCCGGATTAGGCTGACGGGCCAGTTCAGACATCACCTCACCTAAGGCAAGCGGCAATAGTTGATGGGCCTGTTGTCCCAGGATGCCAAATTCGCTTTGACTGACGAATTTTTCAAAGGCGCGGTTACAGCCGATAAGCTGGCCGTTGGGATCGTTAAAAATAATCAATTCGGGAATGGCATTCATCACCGAGCGCAACAGCGCATAATCCCGCTGATGTTGCTCACTTTTTTCAAGCAAAGCCTGGGTTTTTTCGCTGACCCTGGAGTCCAGTACCGCGTTTTGCTCTTTTAACTGCTGCAATAAGCTCCGGTTCTGGCTGAAGATATCTTCGACAATTTGAAACCAGTGTAACCAGTCTGCGGTGGGCTTTACTTTACCCGGATCCCCCTGGGCACAGTTTTCGATATGACTGATAAATTCGGTAGCGGGTTTGATAAAAGTGGTGCGGGTCATAAAATAAACCAACCCGAGGAAGGCCATCAAACCGGTGAATAACACAGAAAAAATAAAGACAAAATTATCAAATACCGGCGAGGTAAAGTCATGGTATGGCTGAAACTTCAATAGTGTCCAACCATTGACTGCTAAGGTGTGCTTTTGTACCAGCCACTCGCCGACTTTAGCGGAATCCGGCAACCGGTCAAATTCTGCGGCGGTCAGGGCGGCAATATCTTCGGGAATAATATCCGACCAGGACAGGCCATGGGCAACATTTTCCGACTCCTGATTTTTATAGGTTAAAACTTCCTTTTTCTCATTGATCAATACCATAGCATGCCCGGGAGCAGATAGCTCAGGTAAGCTTTTTTGCATGCTTGCCAAGTCCATATCCATCACCAGGGCACCGATAAACTGCTGATCCCGATAAACCCCGGTGCCCAGGGAAACCTTCATGGTTTTGCTGGCGGTATCCCGAAAAGGCGGAGACCAGTAAAACTTTTTATTGTTAAGGCCGACTTTTTTAATTTGATAGACATTGCCGCTGGCCAGCAACTTGTCGGTATAACGCCAGTTTGAACGACCGAGCCAGGGATACAGATTAATAAAACGATTGATGGATAAGTAATAAAACCAGGTGGCATCGGGATTGATTTTATGGGCGGTGACAAAGGCCGGCGTCAGCGCACTCGCCATCGCCAACTCCTGTCTCATCGGCAGATCAAAAGATTTTACAAAACCAGTGCCGGTAATATTACCGCTGAGTAATTTTCCCTGGTGAACCACATCATGGGCGGGCATATCCAGATAATATTGCTTGCCTTCCTGGATAAAACGCGGCGGTTTAACATTTAATTCCTGCGGATATTGCAAATAATAATTGGCAAAGCGCTGGATGCCGGTGATCGCCTGCACACTTTGCTGCAACTTGATATTCAGGGCATTCGCCTGCCTGCTTAAATCCGCCAGCAAACGCTGCTCGTGTAAGTTTAATTCATTGAAATAACGAAATGATGCTACCGTTAATGCGGCCACCGCAATAACAAAAAACACTATCAATACAGCGGTATTATATCGACTAAATACCTTATTTTTCGAACCTTGGTAGGGCAAGCTGTCAACCTTGGGCTGGGATAGATGAACAAATTGTTATTAAAGTAAAACACTCGGTAAAGTGATACAAGTTATTTAGTCACCCGCCGGTGATATCGGCGGGTGACTTCCCTGTTAATACTTCCTCTTACCGGGAGCTTTTAAAAACTGCTTATAAGTTTTCTTCGGCAAACGATGCCAGCCGGCTGCGCACCACCCCGTTAAGGTTGATGGTGGTGCTGCCGGGAAAACTTTTAAAGCGCTCGACGATATAGGTTAACCCCGAGGTTACCGCGGTAAGGTAATTGCTGTCGATTTGCGCCAGGTTGCCGGAGCACACCAGCTTAGTACCTTCACCGCAACGGGTGATAATGGTTTTCAGCTGGGAGGCGGTCAGGTTCTGGCATTCGTCCAGCAATACCAGGGCATTTTGTATGCTGCGCCCGCGCATAAAGTTCACCGACTTAAACTGGATATTGGCCTTGTCCATAATGTAATTCAGGCTGCTGTTCATATTCTCATCCTGCTTATGCAGCACTTCCAGCGAATCGGTGATCGCCGCCAGCCAGGGGGCCATTTTTTCTTCTTCCGTGCCCGGCAAAAACCCTATCGATTCGGCAATTTCCGGGGTCGAACGGGTGACGATCACCTTGTCGTATAAGCCCCTTTCAATCACTTGCTCTAAAGCCGACGCCAGCGCCAGCAAGGTTTTCCCGCATCCCGCGGGACCTGTGAGGATCACCAGGTCGATATCGGGATCAAGCAAGGCATCGAGTGCCATGCCCTGATAGATATTTTTCGGCTGTATGCCCCAGGCATTTTTCGACATCAGCCGATCCCGGCCGATATCCAGTATCGCCAACTTCTCATCATCCCAGCCGGTGACCTTGCCGGCGAAACTTTCACTCTCATCAATGAGGTATTCGTTGATATAAGTCACCGGGGCAATGTCACGGTCGACAAAGTGGGTGGTATTGCGTCCCTCGGTTTCACTTTCACAACTTTTAATTTTTTCCCAGAAGTCGCCGTCGAATTTGTGGTAGCCCTTGGTCAGGAAACGGATATCATCGATCAACTGGTCGGTACGGTAATCTTCAACATGCGCCAGGCCGGCCCCTTTGGCCTTTAACCGCATATTGATGTCTTTGGTGACTAACACCACCCGCTTCGAGGATTTTACCGCCTGGATATGCAGGGCAGTACTGATAATGCGGTTATCGTTTTCATTAAATGACAAGGTGCCTGAGGTTTGCTCCAGAGTATAGTCATTAAAGATAGATAAACAACCGCTGGGGTGTAATTCATCGGTTTGCGGTAATTTTACTCCGGCGAGGACTTCTTCCGGGCTCGCCTGGGCCAAGGTGTCTTCCAGCGCCCTGATGGCGACTCTGGCATCCCGGCTGACATCTTTGCGGCGATCTTTAATAGAATCGAGTTCTTCGAGTACCGTCATCGGGACGACGACGTCATGTTCCTGGAAGGATAAAAAAGCGAAAGGTTCGTGTAGTAAAATATTCGTGTCTAAGATATAGATAATTTTTTCTTCAATCATATAGGCATTCCCAGCAATTATGACAATTAGCCAGCCAAATAATCCGGTTGAAGAAATAGTTATCCAGTGTACTTTAATAAAATCAGCTAAAGCGGTGATGGATAAATCCGGTGGTAACTCCCCACCCGGTTATTTAACTACCCCTTTAATTAAAAGATGAAGTTTTCTCCATAAGCAAAAAGTTATACCCCACTTTGACAGTTTATGACCAAGCTGGCAAGTGTCAATTTTCTTCCGTACGGGTGAATAATTTTCAACCTAAGCAGCAACCCCTGCCGGGGGCGTTTACCACAAGGATTTGCCGGTAAAAAAATCCCCTTAACGCCCGCAAAAATATTTTCTCGCCGGTAAGAACTTTTTAATGATCACTTCTATGATTAACGGTAATATAGCGCCCCTTTTTTTGCCTTATATTAAGTTGGAGACCTCCTCTATGTCATTTCACCCCGGTCAACGTTGGATTAGTGATAGTGAATCAGATCAGGGATTAGGTACGGTAACCTCGGTTGAACAAAGATTTGTCACCATCATTTTTACCGCTACCGGTGATGTCCGTAAATATGCCAGCGATAATGCCCCCCTGACCCGGGTGATCTTTAACGCCGGTGACAGCATTCCCAGCCACGAAGGCTGGAAAATGACGGTAGAGTCCATAGAGGAAAGCAATCATTTATTCGTTTACCATGGCGTGCGCCAGGACACAGGGGAGACGGTTTCCCTGAAAGAAATGATGATTGACCACTTTATCAAGTTTAACAAACCCCATGACAGGTTGTTAAACAGCCAGGTTGACCGCCTCGACTGGTTCCGGTTGCGTAAAGACTGTTTGCAGCACCAGTTCCAGCAACAGCAATCTCCCCTGATGGGCCTGAGCGGCGGCCGCGTCAGCTTAATTCCGCACCAGTTGCATATCGCCGATGAAGTCGGCAGCCGTTTTGCTCCCCGGGTATTGCTGGCGGATGAAGTCGGCCTGGGTAAAACCATAGAAGCCGGTTTGATCATCCACCAGCAGTTGGTCAGCGGCCGCGCACAGCGTATTCTAATTATCGTGCCTGAATCCCTGATGCATCAGTGGCTGGTGGAAATGCTGCGCCGTTTTAACCTCAAGTTCAGCATTTTTGACCATGAACGTTGCGTGGAAAGCGGCGAAGAAAATCCTTTCAGCTCGGAGCAGCTGGTACTGGTTAATCTGGGCTTTATTACCGACAATCCCGAATGGTATGAATCCCTGATCGCCGAAGAGTGGGATTTGATGGTGGTTGACGAAGCCCATCACCTCAACTGGCAGCAAGACAACGCCAGCATGGAATACCAGTGCATAGAGCAACTGGCGCAAACCATCCCGGGTGTGCTGTTGCTGACCGCCACCCCGGATCAGCTCGGCCACGAAAGTCATTTTGCCCGCTTAAGACTGCTTGATCCCGATCGCTTTTTTGATTACCAGAAATTTATCGATGAAGAAAGTCACTATACCGAAGTGGCGGATGCCGCCAATGTCATCCTCTCCGGCGAAGCCCTGTCATCCGGTCATCAAAAAACCTTAACCGCGTTATTTAAAGAAACCGATATCAGCGAGCAGCTGGCGATTTTAGCCGATGATAGCCACAATGAGCAGCAAGCGGTACGGGAAGAACTACTGAACCAATTATTGGACCGCCACGGTACCGGCCGTATCCTGTTCCGCAACAGCCGCAACACCATCAAAGGTTTCCCAGAGCGCCAGCTGCTCCCGGCCCCGCTGGCCATGCCGGAGCAGTACCAGGCCCAGCTCAACGACTTTATGCTCAGCGACTGCGCCGAGAACCTGATGCAGCTGTCCCAGGCAAAATATATCTTCACTCCTGAGCTCTTATATACCCTGGATAATCCTGCCGGTAACTGGGTCGATTTCGATCCCCGGGTCGGCTACCTGATCGAGCTATTACAGTCCCTGAAAAAAGAAAAAGTACTGGTCATTTGTGCCTCGGCGCAAACTGCCATCGACCTTGAAGCGGCCCTCAGGGTTAAAGAAGGGATCCGCGCCGCGGTTTTTCATGAAGGTTTGAGTATTTTTGAACGGGATCGCGCCGCCGCCTATTTTGCCCAGGACGAAGACAGCGCCCAGCTGCTCTTGTGCTCGGAAATCGGCAGTGAAGGACGTAACTTCCAGTTCGCCCACCATATGGTACTGTTTGACTTACCTTCCAACCCGGATCTGCTGGAACAGCGTATCGGCCGCCTGGACCGTATCGGCCAGACGCAAACCATCAAACTGCATGCCCCCTACTTTGAAGACTCGGCGCAAAGCCTGTTATTCCAGTGGTACCATCAGGCACTCAATGCCTTCGAGCATACCTGTATCACAGGCCGGGTGGTGTATGAACGTTACGGCAATGAGTTGTTGCAGCTGGCCCTTTCCGGACAATGGCAGTCGGAGGCGGCTACCGCCATTTTAGAAAGCAGCCACCAACAACATTTAAGCCTTAAAGCCGAGCTGGAATCCGGCCGGGATAAGCTATTGGAAATCAATTCTTCCGGCCAGGGCAAGGCCGAGGAGTTAGTGGCTCAGATAGACAAGCTGGACCAGCAGATCTCCCTGCCGCAGTTTATGTTCCAGGTCTGGGATGTTTACGGCATCCAGCAGGATGATAAATCCGATAATGCCATCGCCCTGAACCCGACAGAGCATATGCTCAGCACCAACTTCCCTTGCCTGCCGGAAGACGGCACTACCGTCACCTTCAACCGGGAAACCGCCCTGGCCCATGAAGATTACCAGCTGCTGACCTGGGATCACCCTATGGTACGCGGCGTCCTGGATTTGGTGCTGGCAGACGAAACCGGCAACGCCAGCATCGGCTTGTTGCAAAACCCGGCATTGCCTGTGGGCACCTTCTTCCTGGAATGTTTATTTACCGTAGAAGCAACCGCCCCTTCCCAGCTGCAACTGGGCCGTTATTTGCCGACCACGCCAATCCGGGTGCTGGTGGATAAAAACGGCAACGATCTCGCCGACAAGGTTTCCGAAGAAGTGCTGGATAAGCAATTGTCTCCGGTGAAAAAGCAAATGGCGCTGCAACTGATCAAGGCATTAAAATCCCAGTTTTCTCCCCTGGTGGAAAAAGCCGAGGCCCATGCCAATACCCAGGTAGCCGATATCCAGGGAAAAGCCATCGAAGTGATGCATAAGACCCTGGACGAGGAGCTGGAGCGTCTCACCGCCCTGGCGGCCATCAACCCGAGCGTGCGCCAGGAAGAGCTGGACTTTATCAAGCTGCAACTGGCGGAACTGACCACTTATATCAACAAGGCGCAGTTAAAGTTTGAAGCAGTGCGCATGATAGTAGTGACTCACTAACTACCAATAGCTAACAGATAATGACTTAATAAAGGAAGCAGCATGGCAGCAAACCCTGACTTCATCTACCAGCCACCGATGAAACCTTATCTTGATATCGTCTATCAGGATAATGATATCGTGGTATTAAACAAAGGCAGCGGTTTGCTTTCTGTGCCCGGTCGCCTGGCGGAGCACCAGGACTGTTTGCAAAACCGGGTATGCAAGGTGTTGCCAAGCGCCACCATAGTACACCGCCTGGATATGGCCACTTCCGGCCTGATTTTGATGGCGCTGAACAAGCCGGCCCATGTTGCCATCAGTCGTCAGTTTGAACAAAGGCAGACGGAAAAAAGTTACCTTGCCCGGGTGTATGGCAAGGTAAAGGAGCAATCGGGTGAAGTCGATCTGCCGCTAATTTGCGACTGGCCCAACCGGCCAAAACAAAAAGTCGACCATGAACATGGCAAGAAATCCTTAACCCGCTACCGGGTCTTAAGCTACCAGGAAAACAACACCCTGGTAGAACTGATCCCCGTCACCGGACGCTCGCACCAGTTAAGGGTACATATGCTGGCACTCGGGCACCCGATATTGGGGGACAGGTTATACGCCCATGATAAGGCCCTGACCATAAGCCCAAGGTTACAGCTGCATGCACAAATGCTGACCATCAAGCATCCGGTCAGCGGCGAAAGCCTGACCTTTACCCGAGAAGCTCCTTTTAGCTAGGAAAATAGCTAAGCACACGGTAAACCAGGGCATTGGCGCATAAACCTTTTGCCCTGGCTTCTATTTCTCGCCACCATTAGCCCTTTACTTTTGCCCTAAGCTGCCGATATATTTCAGTACCGAGTTGATCGATAAAAACCAACGGAGTTTGCCTTGTTGCCAGACCTTCTTTCCAAGTTATACCGTTTTGGCTTGCCCGCATTATTACTGCTGAGCATAACTGCGGTATCGGCGCAGCAAAAGGAAACACCGGAGCAGGAAGAAACAGCAGAAAAGGCACCGGAAACCTATGAGTACGCCTCTCCCGCTTATAGGATTGAGCGTAGCAGTATCAAAATCAGCGAACCGGTTTCCCGGGAAAAACTGCAAAGGGACGATTTATCCCACTACCTGCAACCGGCAAACGTAATACCCCTGCTTGCCGGGCCTGAAGACTTTATCACCTTGATCAAAAACGAATTAACCAGCAACAGCAGAGGAGTGGCGATTTTACTGCCCGACTGGCAGCAGGGAGCAACCGCCGCCAATTCTCTCAATTACCTTAGAAAAGTATTACCGGACCAGGGCTGGACCACGATCGCCGTTCAGCCTTATGAAAAGCCGGCCAATTATCCTTCGATGGCGCTAAAACCGGAGCAGCAACAAGAAGAAAACAACACTAGCCTGGAGCAATACCGGGAAAAGCTCAGCGCCATGATGACGGCGGTAATGGAGAAAGCCAAAAGTTATCCCGGCATCTTCCTGGTGATCGCCCAGGGCAGCCATGCCGCCGTGCTGACGGATTTATACCAGCAGGAAAAAGTGCCCCTGCCCAATGCCCTGGTGGTCCTGAGCAGTTTTATGCCCACCGCAGAGGAAAATCAGGCTTACGCTAAAACCCTGGCGCAAACCGAGCTGCCGGTACTGGATATCAGTTTAAAACGGGATCACCCGCTGGCCATCACCAATGCCAGCTTACGCCGCGCCCATGCCGACAAGGAAATGAAGGCTTCCTACCGGCAGCGGATATTAAACAATTTCACTACCGGTTATTATCCCGAAGCCACCCTGCTGAGAGAAATCAACAGTTGGCTGAGATCAGAAGGTTGGTAACCTCTTTTCCTATTCTTTATACCTATAAGCAAGAAACATAAATAACTTGTTAAATAATGTTAACCGCGTACAATGCCGCAGACAACGCTTCACGTATAACATAGGCTAAGACGATCACTTACGACAAGCCCTACTAATTTATGGATTAACTACTTGTGTACTATCCTTTTTCTCCCTCTGTTATGTTAAAGCGAAAATATTCATAACTTATTTAATTTATTGAGTTGCAGTATGAAATTTTTGTTACCCGTAATTCTAATTTTGCTCTGTCAGTCAGCTGTTGCCGCAGGCAAAGTTAACTACCTTAATGTAGTAAATGATCTGGTTTATTTTTCAACCGATGAAATCAAAGCCAGCAGTCCATCATGTGTGCTCGCAGAAAGCGCAAACCAGTGGACTATTTCCCTGGAAACTAAAACAGGTCGTGCCCTGTATTCTTTACTGGTTTCCGCCATGTCAGCCGACCAGGCAGTTTCTGTAGAAAGCGGCGCCGATTGCGCCGATGTAACAGGCATAGAAAGAGCCAAAGGGATTAGCTTACAGCCCGCCAATAGCCAAACCGGCAGTACTGGCGTAACATGGGCCGGATATACTGACCAGTTCCAGGGGCATTTTGTTGGCACAGATATTAATACCAATGAAAGCCCGGTATTAGCAGCAACAAAACTTTGCCAGGCCAAATATCCAGACTCCCGCATAATGCTCTGGAATGATTATATCAGCATCATTTCCACTTACCCTCACAGTGAAACCATCTGGTTTTTAGACCCGGTATCTTCAACTGGAACCACTGAATCGAGTGGAATGCTAACCATTTTAAAAAATGGCCAATCCTATACCAGTAACGGACTCTACAAACAATATAACTCTACGGCCAGTTGTAACGACTGGAGAGAGAGTGACTCCAGCGTTACAGGATTTGTAATGGACAAAAAAGGTAAAATGTGGACAACAAGTTGCGCCAGCAGATACCGCTTAGCGTGTGTTTCGCAATAATAAGACAACTTTATAACCTCTAACAACCTCGTGAAGCCTATAACCACAGAACTTGGCTCACCTTTATCTCTGGTGAAAACAAGCATGTACATCTTCCTTTTTTTATTGTTGTCTTTATTTAGTACCTATTTGCAGGCAACTCCACCGACACCGCCTGTATTGCTGCAATACATTGCGGACGACTTGGCACCCGAAGTATCCGGCTTTATCCGCTTACCTGAACAGTCAAATACAGGAACCTTTGACCTTAGCTGGTCACTCGAAAATACAGGCAAGTATTTTCTAGTAGAGCAATACTTGCCTGCTAACTCCCAATGGTTACAAATATATAGTGGTACAAACTCCACTTTGGCAATACAGGAAGTCATCAGCGGTAGTTATAAATATCGGGTAAGAAGCTGTATTGAAGACATTTGCAGCGATTATTTAACATCCAATTATATTAATATCAGCCTGGAAGCTAATAGTATAGAACTCACGTCTTTTCACGGAGATTCAGCCGAACTCACGCTGCATGGATTAGCCGATAATACCTCGGTTTATTATCAGATCTACCAGTTATCCCCGCAAGACAACACCTGGAATGTTGGCCCCTGGGCTTGTGTAAACATAACCAGCAATAACACAGGTATCAGTTTAACTGACTTTAGCTATGGCACATATAAGGTCGTGGTTTCAGCCGAACTACCGGAAGCCGCTTGCAACCTCGAACGTTTCCAGGCTGAATACACAGTAACATCTGCAATTAAAGAGTCCGCAAGCTGGACTTTCCGTGTTCCAGAACTTAAACCAGATCAGGTAAGTACCCAGGAAGACAATGCTAAAGTTATAAATGTACTAGCCAATGACCTTTATATAGAAAGAGACACTGTCAAACTGAACATTAGCCAGCCTGAACATGGCTCTGCAAAAATCACTGCCGAGAATAATATCCTTTATACTCCGGATCGTGATTTTAATGGCTGGGATTTCCTAGAATATAGCGCTACAACCATTAATACTAATGTTGAGTTAACTGCAGCAAATGTCACTATTCAAGTATCTTCTGTTGAAGACATGGAACCAGTTGCACTAGATGACAATATTAGTATTACCCCCAGCTCCCCATATACTAACGGTGTTATTTACGCCAATGTGCTAAATAATGATTATCACCCGGAAAACTATCCTATATCTTTAAAATCTATCGATAACCATCCCAGCCATGGCAGCTCCCAAATCGTTGGAAACAGCATCAGCTACCGACCTGTTGCTGAATATTGCGGCAGTGATAACATCACATATTCCATCCAATCTAGTACTGGATATTTTGCTGTTGCAGATATAAATATTGAAGTTATTTGTCCGTCATTTATTCCTAGGGCGCAGCCGGATACCTTCTTAATTGATAAGAATGATGAAATAGCAATATTTGATGTAATCCTCAATGATCTTGAACTCAACGAAGGGCATACTGTCCGTCTTTACCGCATAACAAGCGCTCCGGTTCAGGGGCAGGCGAGTATCATAGATGGAAAAATTGCCTATCAACCAGATAGTAATTATTGTGGTACAGATACTCTATTTTACGATATAAAAGATAATATAGGAACAATAATGGAAGACAGGACTCTAGGCCGGGTAGACTTTGAAATCGCCTGCCAGCCATATCCTGTAGCAGCCCCAGATCAATATTCCCTCAATGAGAGTAATGAAACAACCCTCTTTGATGTGATATTAAATGACATTGAATTAAACTTGGGGCGTACCATCAGTCTGCATCAGATAATTACGGCTCCACTTCATGGCACCGCCAACATTACCGATAATAAAATCCAATATAAACCGATGAACAACTATTGCGGTAAAGATAGCTTATATTATGATTTAATTGATAACAACGATAAAACTTCAAAAGACAATGCTCCGGGCAGAGTGGACTTTGACATCAGTTGCACCGCCTTGGATAAAGTCATAATAAAAACCCAATTACTTGGTTTTCCGGTTTCAAAGGAGCAATGATCCCAAGAATATCTAAACAGTGTTAACCCCCTTGCTCACTGTTTAGATATAAGATCATAAGCCGCCTGGATATCTTGAGTTTTCTGTTTGGCCACCTCCATCATTTCCGGAGGCAGACCTTTGGCCACCAGTTTATCCGGGTGATGCTGCGCCATCAGTTTTTTATAAGCCTTTTTAATCTCCCGATCTGAATCGCTTTTACTGACCCCGAGCAGCTTGTAGGCATTTGCCAACTGCTGCCGGTTGTTTTGCATCGAACTCGAACGTTGCTGACGGCTTCTTTGCTGGTGAAACGCCGATTCCGCCGACATCATTTCCAACAGTTTATCGAGATCCCGGGCAGAAAAGCCGAGCATCTTTGCTATCTGGTGCAAGACTTTGCGCTCTTCGGGATCCACTTCGCCGTCGGCAAACGCCACCTGGATCTGGATTTCTAAAAACAGCAATAACAGATCATGGCGGTTCGAACAGGACTGCCTGAATTTTCTTAACCTGTCCTTAAGCGGAAAACCCGCCATCTTGCCTTCGCGAAATGCATCCTGGGCCTGCTGCCTTAATTCGCCGCTCAACCCCAACTTATCCATATAAGCGGTGGCAAAGGCAATTTCATGTTTAGTGACCTGGCCTTTTGCTTTGGCAATATGCCCCATCACGGAAAAGGTAGTGTAAAAAAACGCCGCCTGGCGGGTAATATCATCGTTGGGGTTGACCCCGAGATTATCAAAGTCGAGCTTGCGCCCTTTATCGAATAAATGCCCGAGCCAGAGACCGAGCAGGGCACCAAAAATATTTTTGCTGAGCATAAAGCCAAACAAAAAGCCTAAAATCTTTCCCCAAATATGCATATGTTACTTTTTCCTTTGACGGCAAAATCAATCGCCGGGGTGATCCGTTATTGCCGTATCAAATATTATTTATATCCAGTTAAACCCTTTATGACACTGAGTGAGTGTCCTGGTTGAGCTGAGCCAAACGTTCGGGCGTACCAACATCGGTCCAGCTGCCGGGTAATATACTGGCGGTTATTTTTTGCTGGTTCGCCCCTTCGCGCAGCAAGGGCCCCAGGGGCATCACAGTACCGGCCCCCTGCCCTGAACAGCCGGATCCAGAAAAGAAAGCTTGCTGCTGAAAAAACGCCGGCTTAAATATCGCGATGCCACTATAGGTATAACTTTGCCGCTGCGCCTTATTTTCAGACAAGTTATCCAGCATTCCCTGGGTAATGGCAAAATCCCCGCCCGGGTGGTGCTCGGGATTATTGACCATAAACAGATGAGCCTGCTGCTGCCCGTCAAGCTTAGGTTGCGCTTTAAAATCAAAAGAACTAAAAACATCACCATTAAC
The DNA here is from genome assembly GCF_947387555.1 of Thalassomonas sp. RHCl1. Lineage (GTDB taxonomy): Bacteria > Pseudomonadota > Gammaproteobacteria > Enterobacterales > Alteromonadaceae > Thalassomonas. The sequence continues at coordinate 72,860 of NZ_CANDNZ010000008.1, read as the reverse complement.
CAGCCAAAATGCTTCCTGCCCCAATAAAGGCAAGGCATTGGCTATGCCGCCTGCCGTTTCCAGCGCACCGTTTTTTTCGGCGCTGTAGCGGATATTGGCATGCCAGCGGCTGCCATCTCCCAGGTAGGTTTCTATTTGCTGTCCCAGCCAGGCATGGTTAATCACTATCTCAGTGATCCCGGCGGCCACCAAGCGTTCGATATGATATTCAATCAACGGCTTGCCGTGTACGGTTAACATAGGTTTAGGGCAGGTATCGGTTAAGGGTTTCATGCGCTCTCCCCTCCCTGCCGCTAAAATCATGGCTTTCATGGTCGTTTCATTCTCTTATTGTTCGTTGCCGGCAGCAGCTGGCAAGACTTGCTGCTCAAGGTTTTCCTTAGCAGCCAACGCCGGCAATACCTGCTCTGCCACTAACTGGTGCAGGAATGCCAATTCATCATAACAGCCGCTGATATCCTGGATGTAAGCAAGGGTTAGCGGAATATCCTTTAAATAGCCAGCTTTATTGTCCCTGTGATATAAACGGGCAAAGATGCCGCTGGCTTTGAGGTGGCGCTGCAGCCCCATCAGATCAAACCAACGCTGCCATTTTGCCGCGCTCACCCGGGGTAAGTTTAATGCTTTGGTGATCAAATCGCAGTAATACTCAAATAACGGGCCGATCTGCTGATCTGGCCAGCGCAGATAACAATCCCGCAATAAAGAAACGATATCATAGGTCACCGGGCCTCTGACCGCGTCCTGAAAATCGATAATACCTAAGTTTTTATCAGCCAATAACATAATATTACGGCTATGATAATCCCGGTGCATGGTCACTTGCGGCTGCGCCAGGGCAGAGTCGATTAAAATATCAAAGCAGGCGCGTAATTTCTGCAACTCTTGCGGTGATAAATCAATATTTAAATGCTTTGCAAGCAACCACTCGGTAAAGATCGATAACTCAAAGTCTATAAAGGGCCGGTCATAGTCGGGTAAAACATAATCTCCTGCCGGTTGGCTGGTGGCAATGGCCGGTAACAATTCGATTGCCTGGCGGTAATAAGCCTGCATATTGTCGCTCGAGAGCACATTCGAGAGCAGGGTGTCGCCAAAGTCGGTTAAGCAAAAATAACCCAGTTCCAGATCCCCGGCTTTCATTTCCGGTACCTGGATGCCACTTTCAGCAAGGCCTGATCCGAGCGCGATAAATCCCTGGTTATTGGAATATTGTGGCGGTGCATCCACCGCGACATAAGAAACACCATCGAGATCAAAGCGGTAGTATTGACGAAAACCGGCATCACCGTTCATAGACAGTAAGCTGATCTCAGGTACTGAAAACACTCCACATAACCAGCTCTTCAGCCCTGTTTCTCTTGAAGTTAGCGACAAACTTTTACCCTTTTTAACAAAAAGCCCAATATAACCAATTAGCAGGATAATGAAAATTGCTATATCATATCCAAGTTATGCAGTAAAATACCGCATTTCATCGGCTTAAACTTATATAAATATTAATAATCACCATATTATCATTATTATTTCCGGACTCTAAATGCCATTTTCTCGTAAAGTTTTCTCTGCTTATTATTGCCTGTTTTTTTCAGGGGCTGTCGCCGCCGAAACCTCAGTAACCGATCTAAGCCCGGCGCCGCAATGTTTGCCTCCGGCATACCCCCAGCTGGCGCCCGGATATCAGGCAGGTGAAGGACAAACGATCAAAATCGTGGCCGACCATACCAGTTTGCTAAGAAACCAGGTGGCAAAGTTCACCGGCGATGTCACCCTGATCAACGAGGAACACCGGATTAAAGCAGATGAACTGAAAGTAAACCGCCAGTCGGAGTCTTTTAACGCCAAAGGCAATATTCACTTTCAAAATAATATGGTCAATGTTTTTGCCAACGCCCTGGATGCCAGTGACGAGACCCAATCAACCCAGTTAACCAAGACTTCCTACCAGCTGGTCAATAGCCCGGGCAAAGGGGAAGCAGGCGCCATTATCGTCAACAAAGACGGTGAGTTGAGCATGATTGACTCCACCTACACCGCTTGTCTCGGTGAAGTCCCTGACTGGCAAATCAAAGCCGCCGCCATCAATCTCTCGGTAGAAGAAAATTATGTCGAAGCCTACCATGCCCGACTGAGATTATTCGGGGTGCCGGTGTTTTATCTGCCCTATTTTAATTATCCGGTCACCAACGAACGTAAGTCAGGCTTGCTGGAACCCCAGTTCAGCTCTTCCGGCAGTTCGGGGGTCGAAGTTGCCATGCCTTTTTACTGGAACATCGCGGAAAACCTGGATGCGACCATCACCCCGCGTTACATGTCTAAGCGCGGCATGCAACTGTTGACGGAATTTCGCTATCTTGCGGATCTGCAGTTTGGGAAAATCAACCTGGAATACCTGAACAAGGATAATGAACTCAACGCCAATAATGATCCCCGTTATCTGGCCCGCTACCAGCATAGCGGTACCTTCTCGGATCGTTTCCGCGCCTATATCGACTATACCACCATCAGTGACGATAATTACCTGGTGGATATCGGCAGTGAAGAATACAAGGCCAATGACGCCTATCTATACCAGGTAGGCGAGTTATCCTATTTTGGCGAGAACTGGCAAACCACCTTTAAACTGCAGGATTTCGAAGTCTTGGGAAATCATCAGCACAGTTATAAAACCTTGCCGCAAATCGAAATCGCCAGCCAACAGCCGCTGCCTTTGCTAAATGGCCAATTCGAGGTCTATTCCGAGTTGACCCGGTTTGAAACTCCCAATAAAGCGCAGCCCAAGGCGAACCGCTACCATGTAGAAGCCGGATTTAATTTTCCCCTCACCAGCCCCGCCTGGTTCCTTAATTCCGAGTTAAAAGTGCTGCAAACCTATTATCAGCAGGAAGATATTGCCGAGAACGACGACTTTGAAGAAACCGTCAGCCGAACCCTGCCAAAGATCCGTTTTCACGGCGGCATCAATTTTGACCGCGACCTCCAGGCCTTCGGTAAGGGCTTAACCCAGACCTTCGAACCTCAGTTGCAGTATTTATATATCCCGGATAAGGACCAAAGCGATATCGCCGTCTACGATACCGCAAGATTACAGGATGACTACAACGGCTTATTCAGGGATCGCCGTTACAGCGGTTTAGACAGAATTGCTCATGCCAACCAGGTTTCCTGGGGGGTAACCAGCCGGATCTTAAGCCGGTCACACCAGGAACTGTTCCGGGCCAGCCTGGGGGGCATAGTTTATCTCAACGACAGTAACTTTGCCGCCGACGATACTTTGGGTATTTCCGCCAATAAGTCGGCCCTGGCGGCGGATCTGTTCTACCGCATTAACCATCAATGGCAGTTAAGCGGCGACATCCAGTACAATACCACCACCAATGTCACCGATAAAAGCCAGGTGAACCTGGATTACCAGTTTAATGAAAATCAGCTGATCCAATTGAACCATAGGTACAGTCGTAATGTCTCAGACTCTACACTGGAACAAATTTCATTGCTCGGCAGTACCAAGATAGATAAAAAATGGACCTTTGTTGGCCGGATCACACAGGATCTTCAACAAAATCGCAGTATTGAGTCTTATGCGGGATTGGAATACGAAAGCTGCTGCTGGCGGGTACGTTTTATCTACCAAAGGCAAATCAACACTAATATCGACGAGCAAGACTTTATTAATGAAAACCGCGATGAATTTAACAGCGGTTTTATGATAAAGTTCCAGAAAGGGTTTGGCGGCCAGGATTCAACCGTTGGCAGACAAGATATGTTTAACTCGAGTATATTCGGTTACAAACGTCCGTATTTTCTCAATAATTAATCAAGATAATTATATACATGAAAAATTCATTTAAGTTATTAACACTGGCTTCATCATTATTTTTTGGTGCTGCCCTAAACCTACAGGCAGAAGAAGTACCGCTGGACAGGATAGCTGCCGTTGCCAATACCGGGGTTGTACTTGAGTCAGAAATTCAGGACTTAATCCAAAGCATTAAGCAGCAAGCCAAAAATAATAATCAAGAGCTGCCCTCAGATAACGCCCTGCGGGTGCAGGTGATGGACAAACTGATCAATGACAGTTTAATCCTGCAAATCGGCGAACGCATGGGGGTGCAGGTCAGCGATGCCCAGCTCGATGAAACCCTGACCAATATGGCCCGGGATAACGGCCTTTCCCTGGAACAGTTCCGTGAAAACATCATCGCCGACGGCCTGGAGTATGAACAATACCGTGAAAGCGTACGTACCGAACTGATTTCCGGTGAAGTACGCCGCGCCAGTGTCCACCGCCGTGTTTATATTTCCCCGCAGGAAGTCGGCAACCTGCTGAAAATGATGAAAGAGCAAACCACCAATGAGGTTGAATACCAACTTGGCCATATCCTGATCGCCTTTCCGGCAGATCCCAACCAGGAAGATATCAATGCCGCCAAAACCCGCGCCGATAAGGTAATAGAGCTGCTTAATAATGGCTCAGACTTTGCCAGGATTGCCATCGCCTCATCCAGTGACAGCAACGCCCTGGAAGGGGGGGATCTCGGCTGGAAAACCATCAATGAAATGCCGACCCTGTTTTCCGAAATCATCGACGGCGAAGCCAAGGGTACGGTTTTAGGCCCTATCCGTACCGGTTTGGGTTTTAGTATCGTCAAAGTCAAGGATATCCGCGGTAAAGAAGTGGTCGAAATCGAAGAAGTGGAGTCGCGCCATATTTTGATCGAACCTTCGGTGATCTTAAGCGAAGCCAAAGCCGAAGAAATGCTGCAGGGTTTCCTGGATCAGCTAAACGCCGGTGAAGCCGATTTTGCCGAGCTGGCCAAAGAGCACTCCGACGGCCCCACTTCCGTTAAGGGCGGCGATCTCGGCTGGGCCGATCCCAACAGCTATGATCCCGCCTTTAAAGATGCACTGGCCCGACTGGACATCAACGAATACCACAAGCCGTTCCGTTCCTCTTTTGGCTGGCACCTGGTGCAGTTAACCGGCCGCCGTACGCTTGATGCCACCGAGAAAATGAATGAAAACCGGGCTTATCAAATGCTCTACAACCGTAAGTTCGGTATGGAAAGCGCCCGCTGGATCAAAGAAACCCGAGATCAAGCACATATAGAAGTATTTGATCTGGAAGAGAAATAATGACTAAACGCATTGCCATTACCCCGGGTGAACCTGCGGGTATTGGCCCCGACCTGGTGATCGCCATTGCCCAGCAAGCCTGGCCGGTACAAGTGGTGGTTATCGCCTCCCCTGAGCTGCTGCTTGAGCGGGCCAAACAACTGCAATTACCGCTTGAGTTGACACCATACGACGCAAGTGCCGCCGCATTGCCGCAACAGGCCGGCACCCTGACCATTTTACCGCTGGAACTGGCAGCCCCCTGTGTACCCGGTGAACTTAACCCGGACAATGGCCACTACGTGGTAGAAAGCTTACGTATTGCCAGCGAGAAAAATATCTCAGGTGAATTTGATGCCATCGTCACCGGCCCGGTACACAAAGGCTTGATTAACCAGGCAGGTATTCCCTTTAGCGGCCATACCGAATATTTTGCCCACCAGGCCAATTGCAGCGATGTGGTGATGATGTTGGCCACAGAAGGCTTGCGGGTTGCCCTGGTGACCACCCATATTCCGCTGGCCTATGTCGCCAAAGCCATTACCACGGAAAGACTGCAAAAAGTCACCCGTATTCTACACCGGGATTTGATCGAAAAATTCGGCATCAAAAATCCAGCCATCTATGCCTGTGGTTTAAACCCGCATGCCGGTGAAGACGGTCATCTCGGCGGGGAAGAGATTGAAACCATCATCCCTGCCTTTGAAGAATTGCGACGCGAAGGCATGAATATTATCGGGCCACTGCCGGCGGATACCATTTTCCAGGAAAAATATTTAAGCCAGGCGGATGCCATCTTGACCATGTATCATGACCAAGGCTTACCGGTACTTAAATACAAGGGATTTGGCGCTTCCGTCAATATCACCTTAGGTTTACCTTTTATCCGCACTTCCGTTGACCACGGCACGGCACTGGAGCTGGCTGCAACCGGCCAGGCGGATTCCGGCAGCTTTATTGAAGCCATGTCTAATGCCATTCACTTAGTAAATAACAAATCATGAGTAAAAATTCACATTTAGGCCACCAGGCCAAAAAACGCTTCGGTCAAAACTTCTTGCACAACGATGCCGTCATCAGCCAGATTGTTGATGCCATCAATCCCGAGCCGGGAGAAAACTTAATTGAGATCGGCCCCGGATTAGGTGCCTTAACCGAACCGGTGATCGAACGTGCCGGCAAACTCTCTGTGGTGGAACTCGACCGGGATCTGGCCCACAGATTGCGCCATCACCCGTTTTGGGCGCCGCACCTGACCATACATGAAACCGATGCGCTCAAATTCGATTTTGCCCAACTGGCAACCCCGGATAAGCCGTTACGTATCTTTGGCAACCTGCCCTATAATATTTCCACACCGCTGATTTTTCATCTTTTAAGCTTTAAAGATAAAGTGAAAGATATGCATTTTATGCTGCAAAAAGAAGTCGTGGAACGTATGGCATCGGGAGAAAATTCTAAGGCTTACGGCCGGCTGTCAATCATGACCCAGTACCAGTGCCAGGTGATCCCGGTAATGAAAATCGGTCCGGAAGCCTTTAAGCCTGCCCCTAAGGTCGACTCGGCCATAGTACGCCTGGTGCCGCATAAAGAAATCAAAAATCCGGTGAAAGATATCGAGGCCCTGAACAAGGTTTGTCTGGCCGCCTTCAACCAGCGCAGAAAAACCATCCGCAACAGCTTTAAAAAGTTATTAACGGTTGAACAACTGCAAAGTTTAGAAATAGACCCGGGATTAAGGCCGGAAAACCTCACGCTGGATCAATATATCCGCCTTGCCAACTTTATCGTTGACCACCCGCCGGAGCAATAACAAGGTTAAAATGATGAATGAATGCAATACCCGCTCAAACCAGGCATCAGACAGACAACAAGATCTTGGTAACGATATTTGCTCTAAGATAAGCGTCAGTGCCAAAAGCACTTATTTGCCGGAGCAGTCATTGCCCCAAGAGCAGACTTATGCCTTCAGTTATACCATCACCATCACCAATAACAGTGAGCAGGCGGTCAGGTTATTAGCACGCAGCTGGTTGATCACCGATGCCAATGGTGAAACCAGCACTGTAGAAGGTGAAGGTGTTATCGGCCAGACCCCGGATATTTTACCCGGCGCCAGTTTCAGCTATACCAGTGGCTCAGTCTTTGAAACCCCCCTTGGTACCATGCAGGGCTATTACCAACTGCAAAATCCGCAGGGAGAAACTCTCAGGGCAGAAATCCCGGTGTTCCGCCTGGCCATGCCCAACATTCTCAATTAGCCGAAACAGGGAAGCAGGAAAAGTTTATATGGCGATTTATCTGGTCGGAGATATACAGGGCTGCTTGCAAGAGCTTAAAAGCCTGCTGAACCAGGCCGCTTTTTGCCCTGAGCAGGATCAGTTATACCTGGCCGGAGATATCGTCGCCCGCGGGCCGCAATCCCTCGAGACCCTGAGGTTTTTAATCTCCCTGGGAGAGAGTGCCAAAATGGTGCTGGGTAACCATGACCTGCATTTACTCGCCATCGCCGCCGGCATTAAAAAAGCCAACCCCAAAGATAAGCTCGAGCAGATACTCCAGGCCCCGGATTTGCCGGCCTTAATCCAGTGGTTAGCCGGGCAGCCGCTACTGCGTCAACTGCCTGGAGAAGAAACCTATATCAGCCACGCCGGTTTATCGCCCCAGTGGAGCATAAAAGACGCCCTAGCCCAGGCGGCAAGCGCCAGTGAAAAACTAAAAGGTAGTGACAGGGATACTTGGCTGAAACAAATGTACGGTAACTCCCCCGACAACTGGCACCAGGCGAAAACCGAAGTGGAAAAGTTCCGCTATACCATTAATGCCTTCACCCGGATGCGCTACTGCCGGGAAGATTTGTCATTGGAATTTAGCTGTAAAGAAACCCCCGAGCATGCCCCCAAAGATATCTTCCCCTGGTACCAGCTCAATAAACAACTGGATTCGGCCAACTGGGTTTTCGGCCACTGGGCTTCCCTGATGGGCCAGTGCCCGCATGCCAACCTTTATGCCCTGGACACCGGCTGTGTCTGGGGCAATCATCTCACCTTATTAAGGTGGCACGATAAGCAAGTTTTTACCGAACAATCCCACACCCATATCTGACAATTAAATTTACCATTTCAAAATGGAATCCTTGATTTGCTTGTTATAATGATTAATTATGACAAAATGCTTAAATACTGTAACAGCGGGCTGTCGATTCCTGTAACATATTAAAAATTTGAATAATGATCATTAAAGTCATTTATTCTCTATTCTTAACTCTAAAGTTCAACTGGTGGTGTTTATGAATCTAACTGTGGCAATGAAAATCAAGGGTGGTTTTGCCATTATTACTGTACTTCTGGTTATAACCAGTATCATCTCATGGAGCAGCCTCAACAAAATTCAAGATGCAACGTTGGAAATGAGCGAGCTAGCCGTCCCCACCTTGGCGGGCAGCAACCAACTGACCCTTGAATTAGCTCAGATGGGCAACCTGACCCTCAAAGGTTATTATCAAAGCGAACTTACCCCGCTGGCAGAAAACCAGCAGGCCTTTGACAGCGCCAACACTTTATTTTCAGGTGCATTAAAAAAGTTAAAAGCCTTAGTACAGGATAAAAGCCACTTAATTGCCAACCTGCGCAAGGTCGATGATGTTTATAATGCCTTTAGCGGTAATGTCGGCAGTGTCTTCGAAAATCGCCAAATCAGCATAGAGCAGGCCACAGCCTTGGCCGAAAAAGTGGATACCCTGGAAGAAAAAGCCGATGATGCCGCCACGGTATTGCTCGACCTTGCCGATCACGATCTGGCGGACACTAAGCTACAACGGGCGGTGAGTTTAGCCGAACAAACCGAAACCTTATTGAACTCCATCGTCAGCTCCGCCTTTGAATACCGGGATATCCTGGATGTCCAAACTTCCCAGCTAATCGAAAGAGAATTAACCAACAGTTATACCGAGCTTAGCCGCTCTATTGATGATGTACTCAACGAATTAAACAGCAACGATGCGTCCGATGTTGCCGACGAAGTCACAGATGCTGTTGGCGAAGTCAGCAACCTGATCAACGGTGAAAACAGTATTTTTGCCAATAAGGAAGCTCAGCTTAACGCCATTGCACAAGCGACAGCAATGCTGGCATCGGCAGAAAGCAATATTGCCTCTGCCAGCAGCATCTTAGCTAAGCAAGTTTCCCTGGCAAACGAAACCAAAACCACCACGGCAGAGATGGTGAACGGCGCAGTCTCCGACGGTAAAGGTTTGACCATCTTTTTCACTGTTGTTGCTGCTTTTATTGCCATAGGTACCGCTTTTTATATCCTGATCAGCATTACCCGCCCGCTCTTTAGGGTCAATGAAATGCTTAATATCGTCGCCTCCGGTGACCTGTCCCGCAAGCTGGACGACTCGGGTACGGATGAATTTGCCCAACTGTCTAAAAACTGTAACACCCTGATCGAAAGCCTGCGTAACCTGATCGAAAGCATCGTCAGCCGCTCCACCCAGTTAGCGGCAGCTGCAGAGGAAACTTCAGCGGTAACCGCACAAAGCACCACCGCCATCGAAGAGCAGCGTAACCAGGTAGAGCAGGCGGCAACCGCCACCACGGAAATGAGCAGTACCTCACAAAGCGTATTGTCCAGCGCCAATGACGCCCTGGGAGAAATCAAACAGGCGGATGATGAAGCCGAGCGCGTTAAAGGTATTTCTGACAATAACCGTAAAACCATTGAATTGCTGGCCAACGAAGTAGAGTCTGCTTCCCAGGTGATCAATAAGCTACAGCAGGACAGCGCCTCCATCGGCGGTATTCTTGATGTCATCCGCGGCATCGCCGAGCAGACCAACCTGCTGGCCCTTAACGCCGCTATCGAGGCAGCCCGTGCCGGTGAACAGGGCCGTGGATTCGCGGTTGTTGCCGACGAAGTAAGAACCCTGGCCAGCCGGACCCAGGAATCTACCCAGGAAATCCATAACATGATCGAAGTGCTGCAAAGCGGCGCCGAGAAAGCGGTAGCGGTTATGGATACGGGTAAATCCCAGGCAGCCAACTGTGTCGAGCAAAGCGAACTGGCAGACAAGGCGCTGGAAACCATCACCCACGCGGTACATGAAGCCTATGACCGCAGCTCTCAGATTGCCACCGCAGCAGAAGAGCAAAGTGTGGTTGCCCATGAGATCAGCGAAAACCTGGAATCCATTGTGGCTATCGCCGAGCAAACCACTGCCGGCTCACAGCAAACCGCTTCTTCCAGTGGCGAAGTGGCCCGCCTGGCAGAAGAACTGCAACAGTCGGTACAGGAGTTTAAGCTTTAGTCTTAAGCCCAACTAAGCACAAAAAACCAGCTCCCGGGCTGGTTTTTTTATACATGGAAGTATTTATCCAGCGGGCTCAGGATGAGCAGGAGCTGGGGTTATACATGGAAGTATTTATCCAGCGGGCTCAGGATGAGCAGGAGCTGGGTTTATACATGGAAGTATTTATCCAGCGGGCTCAGGATGAGCAGGAGCTGGGTTTATGCATGGATGTATTTATCCAGCGAGCTCAGGATGAGCAGGAGCTGGGTTTATGCATGGATGTATTTCAGCTTGTCTGCTTCCCGGCACAAGCTAAGTCCTTACCTCCTTGTAAATCCCCCTGCATTCATGGGGACATGAAGCAGCAGGGGTTATAGCTAAATCTTAACAGTTTACAACAAGATTTAAGTCAGCTATCACTTGCGCTCGTAAACACAAAAATCGAGATCATAGGCATTTTTTTCATCCGCCGGGCGTAATTCACTCGCCGTTTTCACCCAGTTTTTTTCACCGTCAAAATCCGGAAAGCGGGTGTCTCCTTCGATAGTCGCCTTGATATGGGTCACATACAAGCGGGTTGCTGCCGGTAAACAATGGCTATAAATAGCACCGCCACCGATCACCATGATCTCCTCCACATCTCCGGCTAAGGCCAATGCCTGTTCAACGCAAGTAACCACATCAACCCCTTCGGCGCTGAAATCCGGATTACGGGAAATCACGATATTTTGCCGCCCGGGTAGCGGCCGGCCGATAGACTCATAGGTTTTTCGCCCCATGATAATGGGTTTACCTAAGGTGGTTTTTTTAAAATACGCCAGGTCGGCAGGCAAATGCCAGGGCATTTGGTTATCTTTGCCGATAATATTGTTATCCGCACAAGCAACGATCAGGGAGAGTTGGGTCATAAAATTTCTGTTTTACCAAGTTTGCAGCAAGTTTAAAGGGTTTTGCCACAATTAAAAACAAAAAAGCACCGGCTGTAACAACCAGTGCTTTAATACTTTAGCGAGTTGAAGCTAAGGCGGATATCAAGCCGAGCTTAGACAGAAAACCTACTGACGGTATTCAACCTCAACATCATAGTCGTCTTCATCCCAGTCATCGTCGTCAAGATCATCATCTAAGTCCGACATCGCCTGATCATGATAAGTGTCCCATTTAAACTCAACCTCGCTGCCATCTACCGGTGTTTCTTCCTCTTCGGCTGGCAATGTTTCGATAAAGGACATCAGCTTGTTACAGAGCTCATCCGTGCCCATTTTATTAAAGGCAGAAATGCTAAAGACGTCTCCCTGCCAGTCGAGTGCGGCCAGGATCTCATTAGTGATCTCCTGCGCTTCTTCTTCCAGCAATAAATCCAGCTTGTTAAAGACAATCCAGCGGGGCTTATCCGATAGTGCCTGCGAATGTCTTTCCAGCTCACCGATAATGGTACGGGCATTTTCCACCGGATCTGAACCGTCTACCGGCATCACATCGATAACATGTAACAATACCCGGCAGCGTTCAAGATGCTTGAGGAACTGGGTGCCTAAACCTGCACCTTCGGCCGCCCCTTCGATTAATCCGGGAATATCGGCGATAACAAAACTGCGTTGCTGATCCAGGCGTACCACACCCAGATTAGGCACCAAAGTGGTAAAAGGGTAATCCGCTACCTTAGGTTTTGCCGCCGAAACGCTGCGGATCAGGGTTGACTTGCCGGCATTGGGCAAACCAAGCAAACCGACATCCGCCAACAGAAGTAATTCAAGTTTCAGGTTACGAATTTCGCCCGGGGTACCGTCGGTTTTTTGTCTTGGCGCACGGTTGGTACTGCTTTTAAAGCGAGTATTGCCCAAACCATGCCAGCCACCTTTGGCTACCATAAGTTTTTGCTTATGCTGGGTTAAATCGCCAAGCTGCTCCCCGGTGTCCACATCTACGGCCCGGGTCCCCACAGGTACTTTTAAAAACAAATCGTCGGCGCTTTTCCCGGTACAGTCACGGCTTCTGCCGTTCTCGCCCCGTCCCGCCCGATGAAAACGTTCAAAACGATAATCTATCAAGGTATTTAAATTTTCGTCGGCGATCAGATAGACGTCGCCGCCGTCACCGCCGTCGCCGCCATTGGGGCCGCCGAATTCAATGTATTTTTCTTTACGAAAACTGACGCAGCCGTTGCCGCCGTCGCCGGCTTCAACCCTGATTTCAACTTCATCAACGAATTTCATGGTGTTTTGAATAACTCCAAAGTTATAACTGCCTAGTATTATACCAAGACAGCCAACATTATGCTTGCCCGGCAATCAGCCTTTTATCTTGAGGCAAAAAAAAACCTCGCTGAAGTGCGAGGCTTTTAGAACTCAAATGTAAGATTATTCAGCAACAATGCTTACAAATTTGCGGTTCTTAGGACCTTTAACTTCAAACTGAACTTTACCGTCAGTTAAAGCGAATAAAGTGTGGTCTTTACCGATACCCATGTTGTTACCAGCGTGGAACTTAGTACCACGTTGACGAACAATGATGTTACCAGCTAAAACTGTTTCACCGCCAAAACGCTTAACGCCAAGACGTTTACTTTCTGAGTCACGACCGTTACGTGTACTACCTGCAGCCTTCTTATGTGCCATATCAAATCGCTCCTAATTAGCCGTTAATACCAGTAATCTTCACTTCAGTGAACCATTGACGATGGCCCGCTTGCTTGCGTGAATGCTTACGACGTTTAAATTTAACAATTTTAACTTTATCAGCGCGGCCTTGAGTAACAACTTCAGCTACTACTTTACCACCGGCAATGTAAGGCGCGCCTACATTGATTTCTTCGCCATTGGCGATCATTAAAACGTTATCGAATTCTACAGTCGATCCGACTTCAAGCTCTAGCTTTTCAAGACGAACAGTTTGACCTTCGGTCACGCGGTGCTGTTTACCACCACTTTGGAATACTGCGTACATAGCTACTCCGTACTGCGCCAACCTTCAAATGTGACGCATAAATTTAAAAATATAGGGCGCGAATTCTACTCGAAGATCCTAATGAGGGCAAGTATAAAACGATCATTTATTAATATTTCTTGGCGTAATGAAACAAACACCAGACAAAGGCCAGACAAACCTTCTCTGCGGCTGATTTTAGTGTAAACTCTGGGGCCATTAAACTGATAATGCGGACGAGACTTAGGGTACCTAATTGAGCTTTATGGATCTTGATAATATACAAGCGCTAGCGCGCACCGATATGACAGTTGTAAACGACCTGATTTACGGTCAGTTACAATCCGATGTGGCACTGATAAACCAGCTGGGTATCTATATTGTTAACGCGGGCGGTAAACGCATGCGGCCACTGCTGACGGTACTGGCCGCCCGGGCGCTCAATTACCAGGGACAGGATCATGCCAGTGTCGCTGCCATTATTGAGTTTATCCATACCGCCACCTTGCTGCATGATGACGTGGTGGATGAGTCCAGTATGCGCAGGGGACGGGAAACCGCCAATGCCATGTTCGGCAACAGCGCCAGCGTACTGGTGGGGGATTTTCTCTACACCCGTTCATTCCAGATGATGGTAAAACTCAATAACATGCGCATCATGGAAATTTTATCGGACGCCACCAATATCGTTGCCGAAGGTGAAGTACTGCAATTGATGAATTGCAACGACCCCGACACCACAGAAACCAGCTATATGGAAGTCATTTACTGCAAAACCGCCAAGCTGTTTGAAGCGGCCACCAGACTGGCCGCCGTGATCGCAGGAAAAGATGAAAAAACCGAAAAGGCGATGACCGACTACGGTAAACATTTAGGCACCGCCTTCCAGCTGGTGGACGATATTATGGACTATACCGCCGATGCCAAGGAAATGGGCAAAAACGTCGGTGATGACCTCGCCGAAGGCAAACCCACCCTGCCGCTCATTTATGCCATGGAAAATGGCACAGAGACGCAAAAACAATTGATCCGCGAAGCGATAGAGCTCAATAACGGCATGGATAACCTGGATGAAATTCTTAACGCCATGCAGGAAACCGGCGCCTTAACCTATGCCCAGCACAAAGCCGAGCAGGAAGCAGACAAGGCCATAAACGCCTTGGCTGTATTGGAACCGTCTGAATACAAAGACGCGTTAATCGCCCTGGCGCATATCGCAGCAAACCGCAGCGTCTAAGCACCACGAAAGCTTCCAGGTATAAGGCCTGCTCTTTTCCTTTGTAAGGAAGCGCAATATAAATACTTACATGCATAAAAAAAACCGCTGAAAAGCGGTTTTTTTATATCAGGTGTTCATTCACTTATTAATAGCGATTAACCATTAATGAAGTCGATACCTTCTTGAATATCGCTGTTCAAAGTGGCCAGCATATCTTGTTTGGCTTTTTCTTCAAAAGCACTTAGCTCGCCGTAAGATAAAATCTCAGCAACACCGTTTACGCCTAAACGTACCGGACGGGCAAAATAAGCGGCTTCTTCACCTTCGCCTTCAACATAGGCATAATCAACAACTTCTTCACCTTGCAGGCCTTTAACCAAAGACATACAAAAGCGTGCTGCTGCAGCGCCCATAGATAAAGTAGCAGAACCGCCACCCGCTTTAGCGTTAACCACTTCGGTACCGGCATTTTGGATACGCGGTGTTAATGCAGCAACTTCTTCATCAGAGAAAGTTACGCCTTCAACCTGAGAAAGCAGAGGTAAAATAGTTGTACCTGAGTGACCACCGATCACTGGAATTTTAACATCAGCAACGTCCAGACCTTTTAATTCGGCAATAAAAGCTTCTGAGCGAATTACGTCTAAGGTAGTCACACCGAATACACGGCCGGCGTCATAAGTTCCTGCTTTTTTGAACACTTCAGCAACAATTGGTACAGTGCCGTTTACCGGGTTAGTAATAATACCAACCAGGGCTTTAGGACAGTTAGCAACAATACCTTCAGCCAAAGTTTTGATGATACCGGCATTTACAGCAAAAAGATCGGCACGGTCCATACCAGGCTTACGCGGCATACCGGCAGGGATCAATACGATATCGGCACCGGCTAAGGCAGGTGCTAAATCATCGGCACCAAAGCCTTCAACTTTTACTGCCGTTGGGATGTGTGATAAATCAACAGCAACACCGGGTACAACAGGTGCAACGTCATAAAGAGATAACTCAGAGCCTGCAGGTAACTGAGTCTTGAGTAACAAAGATAACGCCTGGCCGATACCGCCAGCTGCGCCTAAAACAGCAACTTTCATGAAATGTCTCCGGAATTTGAGTATTTGAGTAATTACTTAAAATTTTCTGCCGCCAAAAGATATAGCATAAGGGGCAAAAAAACAAATATTATTAACCTTGTGCAGGATACCGTATAATACTTGGGTAACAAATTATCGCGTTAGATAGCCCAAGATTCCATATCATTAGTAGTGAAGATAACAAAATAGCAGCACATTATGACAGTTCAACAAAAGCAAGAAGCACTGGTACAGGCCTTTAAAGAGTTATTAAAGCAAGAACAATTTGGCTCTCAGGGCGACATAGTCGATGCACTCAAAGCCCAGGGTTTTGACAATATCAGTCAATCCAAGGTCTCGCGCATGCTCAGTAAATTCGGAGCAGTCCGCACCCGCAACGCCCGTCAGGACATGGTTTATTGCCTGCCGGCAGAGCTAGGCGTACCAACGGCAAAAAGCCCGCTAAAACAACTGGTACTCGATATTGAGCATAACGATGTGATGATCATTATCCGCACCAGCCCAGGGGCAGCCCAACTTATCGCCCGCTTGCTGGACAGCTTAAGCAAAAGCGACGGAGTACTTGGCACCATTGCCGGTGACGATACTATCTTTATTGCACCAACAGATGTCAGCCAGATAAAACAGACAATCGGCAAACTGGAAGTCTTATTCTCTAAAAATCTCGCTTAAGTATTATCTCAGCGAAAACCAGTATCACCATTCCTTGGCATCCGTGTGATCATGGTATTGCCTGCAAGGATGCAGGTACTGAATATTTATCGGGAACAGGATATTGACAGCTCATCCTGAGCATCGCCATTCTTTCACATCCCTGTGATCATGGCATACAGCTCATCCTGAGCATAAAAAAGGCCGAATAATTTCGGCCCTTTTCGATTCAGACGTTATTCCTGCGCCAGACTCTCCAGGAAATTTAAGCTCGGCGCAAAAAAGGCGGCGCCGGTTTCTGCCTGGGTATATTTTAACATATGATCTGAATGCCCTGAGCCATCGCCATAAATCATACTTTTTAACATCAGTTCGAAAGGCTCGGGAGAATGGCAGTAAGAAACAAACATTAAGCCCTGCATTTTCATATCGCCGTAGGGCATGCTTTGTCTTAATATTTCGATACTATTGCCCTGTTCATCTTTGAGGTTGGTGCGTTTAGTATGCGCCCCTGGACTTTTCTGTTCGCCGGGATACTCTATGTTATCCACCTTAGTGCGACCAAAAACATCTTCCTGCTCTTTCACTTTCAGAGATTGCCATAAATGCAGATTATGACGATAGCGCTGTACGTGTAAATAACTGCCACCGGCAAAATCACCGTCGCTTTCATCGGTTACCAGGGCAACTTTACGGCGATGGAAACCTTGCGGATTTTCGGTGCCGTCAACAAAACCGGTGAGATCCCGGCCGTCGAGAAATCTGAAAGCATGCACTTCCTCAACCAGCTCTACACTTTCTGCCAGTAAATCGCAAACTTTAGAGCTGACAATATGATTAACGTCGGCGCGATCGCTGCGAACCTCAATATAAAGATCTATGCTCTGCGCCGGGGCAATACGATCCTCGCATTCCATGGCAGGAAAAGGCGCTAAAGATTTTGGCCTGCTGTCGGGATTAAACTCATCCCAGTAATTGGCCCCGATGGCAATCACCCCGGTGAGATTAGACTCAGAAAAACGATCCGCATATTTTTCAAATAATACCGGCAAGCGCGACAACGCCTGTCTGAGATAAGTATTTTGCTCATCAACGGCATTAAAAAATAAATATGAGCCATGTAAACTTGGCTCGGCACAAACTCCGAATTGTTCTCTCGCCATTGTATTTCCTATGGTGATATTTATTTATGTAATAAGCTGCAACATTTTATACCGCTAATTCTACATAAAAGCTATTGTTTGGCAGTAAATCAGTAGCTAAAACAGGTGATTATTTTCGATTATGGTCATAAATCAACAAAAGTGAGCTCCCTGCTCCTTCATATCCGTATGATTGCAGGATTACTTACAGGAGGTAAGGACTTAGCTTGTGCCGGGAGCATACAAGCTGAAATACATCCATGTATAAAAAAGCCAGCAACACGTGCTGGCTTTTGTCCTTGCTAACTTTTACTGCAAAACAGGTTAGCTGTTTACGGAAACAAATTCAGGGTAAGCTTCAATACCGCAATCAGATTTATCGACACCGTTATATTCTTCCTCGTCACTGACACGTATACCCATGACTTTCTTAAGAATACTCCAGACAATTAAACTGGCAACAAAAACCCAGCCGAAGATCACCGCACAGCCGTAAAGCTGGGTTAAAAAGCTTGCATCGCCATTGCTGAAAGGCACCGCCATGACACCGAAGAAACCAACAACACCGTGCACTGAGATCGCACCTACCGGATCATCAATTTTGATCTTGTCAAAACCTATGATAGAAAATACCACTAGCACACCGGCCAGGGCACCAATTAAACTGGCGAAGATCGGCGTAGGCGATAAAGGATCCGCGGTGATCGCCACCAAACCGGCCAGGGCGCCGTTTAAGATCATGGTCAGGTCTGCCTTACCCCAAATAACTTTATTCAGCAATAATGCGGCAACAGCACCGGCAGCCGCCGCAGCATTGGTGTTTAAAAAGATTTTCCCGACCGCGGTGGCATTTTCGGCGTCTGAAACCATAAGTTGCGAACCGCCGTTGAAGCCAAACCAACCCATCCATAAAATAAAGGTACCAAGTGTCGCCAGAGGCATATTCGATCCCGGGATCGGATAAATAGCACCATTTTTACCGTATTTTCCTTTACGGGAACCCAGCAGTAACACCCCGGCTAATGCCGCCGCCGCACCTGCCATATGCACTATACCCGAGCCGGCAAAGTCACTGAAACCGGCTTCGGACAAGAAACCGCCGCCCCAGGTCCAATAACCTTCAAGGGGATAAATAAAACCGGTTAAAACCACAGAGAATGTCAGAAACGCCCATAATTTCATGCGCTCAGCCACCGCGCCCGAAACAATGGACATGGCGGTAGCAACAAATACTACCTGGAAAAAGAAATCTGATTCTAATGAGTGATCGGCGTCAGCGGCCTGGGTGCCGATCAGACCGGCAAAAGAAGGCAATATGCCACCTTCGGGATTATCGACATACATGATGTTATAACCGACCAGAAGAAACATCACACAAGCAATGGCATATAAACATATGTTTTTGGTTAAAATTTCTGTTGTATTCTTAGAACGAACCAACCCGGCTTCCAGCATTGCGAAACCGGCGGCCATCCACATCACCAAAGCGCCGGAAATTAAAAAATAAAATGTATCCAGTGCAAAACGTAATTCACTGACACTTGATGAAACTTTCACTAACTCTTCCATTCTATCCCCTTGGTTAAATTGCTTGGCTGTCTAATTCGCCGGTGCGGATACGAACAGCTTGTTGTAGGTCATAGACAAAGATTTTACCGTCGCCTATTTTCCCGGTATAAGCCGATTTACTAATGGCTTCCACTAAGCGCTCAACCACTTCGGAATTTACCGCGATTTCTAATTTTACTTTCGGCAGAAAGTCGACCTGGTATTCGGCGCCACGATAAAGCTCGGTGTGACCTTTTTGCCGGCCAAATCCTTTCACTTCACTTACTGTCAGGCCTTCAACCCCGATTTCAGATATCGCTTCACGAACATCATCAAGTTTAAAAGGCTTAATGATAGCGTTGACTAATTTCATAAACTTCCCCAGATAGTTGTGCTCTATTGACGAGTTTATAAACAATAGCTGTGCCATTATTTTTTACAGTTATTTTTCAAACAGTTATCTTGAAAAGATAGCATTAACCAAAAACCTTGCCCCTCCTTGGTGCAGCAAAAAACCGGCAACGCTCTTTGATGGTGCAAAAGTAAATTACGGCGTAAAAAAAGTATTACCAGTCAGGGGCAAACAATAAATGCACCGTTATAGGGCGACGGGAAAGGCAGGACAAACCTGGGGATTGCCTGAGAAAGCAGGCAAAGGAAAGAAACCCGAAGACTTCAGGTTTCTTTTATCTGGATTAGTAAATCATCACAGAGCTGGGTTTAAGCACAGATAAAATACCCAGGCGCTCTAGATCGCAATACTCCACCGCAGCATCGAGGATTTGATCATCAAGTTCAATCATATCATCGCTAAAGACAATCGAGTATGGGTGCTCAGGATAAAAACTGTTGCGTATCATCACCCGCTTGGCCAGATAGAGTAACTGAGTTTCACTGCTTGACTGGTCAAAGTCATTATCATCCTGCTCGCGGATCGGCTTGATCAGGCTATAGGGCAATTGCCATAACTTCAGCAATTCCGCAGTACAGTCACCGTAAGTAAAACCTAACACCTCTTGCTGTTTTTGCCAGGGTAAAACCGCCGGATCATCGCTATGGCAGGCAATAACCTTATCCGGATCAAACTGCTGTACCACCAGCTCCCCTAAGTCATGCAATAACCCGAGAATAAATAGTCTTTCGGCATTGGCAATATTCATGGTGGTGCCCAAAAACTTGATCAATAAGGCACAATCAACACTTCTTTGCCAAAAGCTTTCCAGGAAATCTTCTTCGGCATTGATAGGCTTAAAAGCCTCGGTGGTAAAATAGGCGATCACCAGGTTATAGACCTCAGTGATCCCCAACACCAACACGGCTTTAGAAACCGTATCTATCTTGCCCGGGTAATTGAAAAATGAGCTGTTCGCTAACTTGAGTAAGGTACCGGACAAGGCGGGATCCAAGAGGATCACTTCGGCAATATCATCTATGGTGGAGGCTTCATCATCTATCAATTCTTTAATACGGATGAAAGAATCAGACAAAACAAAAATCTCACCTGCCTTTTCGGCATATTCTACAGCTTTCATATAAAGCATTCCTAATAGTAACAATATACGCAGAGATTGTTATGATCGCATTCCTGCGAGGCTATATATCCGAGCAGCAGACTTGCCAACGCCTTGCTACTCTTTTGCTCTACTCATTATAGTCAGAATAAGGGTAAAGTTTTATTCTTCTTCGTATTCTACATGAATATGATATGAGGTATATTTTCGGATATTAATCACCCCGTTATCAAAAATCAGATACTGCCCTTTAATACCCATTAAAGTCCCTGACACTTCAGGGGTTTTATCCAGGTTAAAGGAAGTGATTTTCGTCAAATATTCCGACACCGGAAAATGTAAGTCCACCACAGGTAAATCCAGCGACTGCACCGCATCTTCACCATAGTTCAAGCGAATATCGGCTAACTTATCACTGATCAAAGGTTTAAGCTCTTTTGCTTTCGCCGCTAAATCAATCGGCTCGGCATTGCCTTTAAGCATAGCGCGCCAGTTGGTTTTATCAGCGATAAATTCCGCCAGGGCAATTTCCACCAATCCTGACTGCAACCGGGTATTGACTTTAAAAATAGGCAAGGCCTGGGTTGCCCCCTGATCGATCCAGCGGGTCGGTACTTGTCCCTGACGGGTGATGCCCACTTTTAATCCCGAAGTATTGGCCAGATAAACATAATGGGGGATCATGCAGTGCTGCTCTCCCCATTCGGGCTCACGGCAGGTGCCCAGATGATGGTGGCAGGTTTCCGGCTTCATAATACACATATCGCATTGAGCCAGTTTTTGCATGCAGGGAAAACAATAGCCCTGGGAATAGCTCTTTTTGGTATTGCGCCCGCAGTGGCAGCAAGTAATTTTATTAGCAAAATGAAGGGATATTTTACGGCCGATCAAAGGATTCAGGGGTAAACTCAATTCCCCCACCGGCAGCTGGTAATCAATATTGCCGTCGGCGTCGAGTTGCGCCGTTAATTTGCGTATTGCCCCTACTTCTGTTTTTGTCATTAAACTGTCCTGCCCTCAAATTAAGCGCGCTATACTAAAAAAAAATATTCCTCAATACCAGCACTAGTAATTAACTTTACCACGCAGCGCTTTGGTCGCCCCTTTCTTAGCCTTATTGTCCATGCGTTTGCGATGCGAACTTCTGGTGGGTTTGGTTGCCCTGCGCTTTTTCTGCACCACCATGGCGGAAAGTATTAACGCCTTCAGCCTTTCCAGTGCATCCTGCTTATTCTGATCTTGGGTACGGTAAGACTGCGCTTTGATAATCACCACACCATCGGCAGTGATACGGCTGTCAGCAAGCTTAAGCAACCTCTCCTTATATACCGAGGGTAATGCCGAGCGTTTGATATCAAAGCGCAAATGGATCGCAGTGGCGACCTTATTCACTCTTTGTCCGCCATTTCCCTGAGAACGTATCGCGCTCAGTTCAATTTCCCACTCGGATAAAGTCACTGTATTAGAGATTTCTAGCATTAAACACCCAATCTATATTCGCCGGTTTACCTGCATAACATCATCTGCCGGGCACTTATCAGCGCAAGGCTCACCAAAAAGCCATTTCTGCATTCCAGAGCCTGACCCTGGAATGAACAAGCAAGATAATTTTGCCCGGATAAGTGTAACTTTGCTATCATCGCCTAAAACATCAATAAGCAAAATGAATGTCATCTTCCTGGTACGTCTATTTTTTACGCTGCGCCGATAACAGCCTTTATGCCGGCATCACCACAGATCTTAAGCGCCGGGTCAATGAACATAATACCTCAAATAAGCTCGCAGCAAAATATACACGTGTGCGCCGTCCGGTAGACCTGGTTTATGCCGAGCAATTACATACCAGATCCGATGCAAGCAGCAGAGAATACCAACTTAAGCGGCTGAGCAAGCGGGCAAAAGAGCAACTGGTGAAAAATTTTACTCTCGAGCAGCTGCAACAGCCTTAACACCTGTACGCTTAAAGCCAATCTAAAGCAGAGAGCAATACTGGTCTGCTTTGTAGTCTTACTAATAAATTACTTCGATTTGCCCGGCAACTGCTGGTAGAATGCTGCCGGTTTTCGGCATTGAAAGTGAATAAGAATAGTTATGTTTATTGATAAATTTTACAGCAGCTCAAGCGATAAAGTCCGCTTTTCTCGTCAGCAGGCAAGTGATTTTGCTAAGCAAATCGCCGATGACTTTAATCCACTGCATAACATCGAAGCCAAGCGCTTTTGTGTGCCCGGCGATTTACTCTTTGCCGTGACCCTGGCCCGCGCCGGTTTGCATCAGCAAATGCGCTTTAAGTTTTCCGGCATGGTCACCGATGAAAATGAACTGAATTTTCCACAAAGTCTCGGGCAAGATGTCAAAGTCACCGACGACAACGGGAAAGAATACCTGGAAATCGGCGCTTCAGGTGATAAAACCGATAACCCAGCGTTGATCGAATCTTTGATCAAGGCTTATGTCGGCTTTTCCGGACATACTTTCCCGCATCTGCTGGTTGAACTGATGGCCAAAGAAAATGTCATGATCAATCCGGCCAGACCTATGATCATGTATGAAAGCATGGCTATCGACTTACAGCGTTTAGATATTAAAGAGATCAGCCTGGTATTGGCCAAAACCGAGCTCACCATCGAAGGCAAACGCGGTAATGCCTGCCTGGCCTTTGACCTGTTATCCGAAGGGGAAGTGGTCGGCCATGGCGAAAAACACATGATCCTCAGCGGCTTAAGAGAATTCGACCAGGCCACCATGGACAATATCGCCAACGACTACAATGCCATGAAAGCAGCCTACCAGGCGGCATAATCCCTGTTTTAAGCTTACCCTAAGTCAACTCTATCAAGCTTAGGGTAAGCCCCGGTTAATCTTTCGCCCAACGCCTTTTCAGGGCAAGTATTAGCTTATCTGTTTTCCTGGCACTTGCCGCCAGCCAACGCTGACTTTTCCTTAACCAGGCTTTTGCCAATGGATATTCCAGGCTCAACAGGGCTAAACCTGCGGGTACAAAGATAACCGCGGGCCCCGGAAGCAAAATAAAAACAAGTCCGATAAATAAACAGAAAAAACCGGCAAAGGTGATCAGGTATTTTTTTATTCTTGTCTGCATAAAAAGTTACTCTTCAAGGATAGGTAACAAACAACAGCAAGCTTTACACCAAAAAATAAAAGCCTTAAATATCAATCACTCAATTAAAAATCAAAAATACTTCAACAAGCGCGACTCGTCATTTATGCTAATAGTTGGCTAAATTGCCCGCAGCCATTGATGCTTTAACGGCGCTTCATTTTTGATAATTCTTCTCGAAAAGCTGCTGTTGCAGGCGCTTGTCTTCAACGCATGCGGCAAAAACTTTAATATTCTTAGGCTGCTGGCATTTATCCGGTTGTTTATAGAAGGCAAGCCAGTCCAGCTGTTGCTGCCCCTGATATTCCGCTTTTAATACAATCGCCCTTTGGGTGGCAAAAGGTACGGGAGTCGCCGGGGATTTTTTGGCTTTCGTTGTCCCTTTATTTTTCTCCTGGGTAAGTTTGGCAATTTTTTCCGTCTTTTTCCGCTGATGTTTTTTACTTTTCTTCTTCTTTTTCGCTAGCTTGCCATTTTCACATGCCCACCAGGTATCCCGGGCCCTGGTCTCTTTTTCTTTTAATTTATTACTTTGCTTCAACGAATTGCCGTTTCTTTGTTTCGCCTGTACCTGATGTAGTTTTTCCAGGTATTTTTTACACGCCTTTTTTGCCTGCAGGCCCTGACTAAAACTCAGGAATAATAAAAATGACAGCAGCAAACAATAAGCGCCTATATTTTTCATCCGTGCACACTCCCTTGTCCGCCTGCCGATTCATTTTTATCTCAGAGAAAGTCTAGTCGATAAAAAAGTTTCTATACTTAACTTTACATCAGACACCAACACGGATGTTGCTCATGAAGAAAATCCCGCTTAGCGCCGGTGGCTCTCTTGGTGCGTTGTTATCATTGCTGTTATTCGCCGGGGCTAACGTCCACGCCGGGGATAACCAAGCCCCTGCCAAACCCGAGATCCAGCTGGCAAGCCGCTATCAGGGGCAGGAGAATATCAGCGAATTTTTTATCAGCGAAAAGCTCGACGGCGTCCGAGGCTACTGGACCGGCAAGCAACTGCTAACCCGCCGGGGGAATATCATCAAAACTCCGGTATTTTTCACTATAGGTTGGCCCAATATACCATTAGACGGCGAGTTATGGCTGGGCAGAAACCGGTTCGAGCAGGTC
The DNA here is from genome assembly GCF_947387555.1 of Thalassomonas sp. RHCl1. GTDB lineage: Bacteria > Pseudomonadota > Gammaproteobacteria > Enterobacterales > Alteromonadaceae > Thalassomonas. Next base: position 48,122 of record NZ_CANDNZ010000008.1, on the reverse strand, counting down.
TCAGCGACGGTGCGGACCTTTAAGGCCAAAGCCGAAGACTGGCAGCAGATACGGTTTATGATCTTTGACTTACCCGACCATAAAGGCACCTTCAGCAAACGCATCAAGGCCATGCAGGCCATAGTCACGGCAACGAATAACCCATACCTGAAAATGATCTCCCAGGAAAAGCTGCCTTCCGTAAGCAGTTTGCAGGCCAGACTCAAACAGGTGGTCGATAATGGCGGTGAAGGATTAATGCTGCATCACCGGGATGCCTATTACCAAAGCGGCAGGAATGCCCTGGTGATGAAGCTAAAACAATACCAGGACGCCGAGGCTGTCGTGCTGGCACATAATCCGGGCACGGGAAAATATCTGGATAAACTCGGCTCCCTGCTGGTAAAAACCAGCGAAGGGATCATTTTTAAAATCGGCACTGGGTTTAGTGATCAGGAGCGGGAGTTTCCGCCGCCGATAGGCAGTACCATTACCTACCGCTATACCGGAAAAACCAAAAATGGCGTGCCCAGATTTGCCAGCTTTATGCGCCAACGTCACTGACGCTAAACGCTCCCTTACCCAGGTAAGAAACAAGGTCAGGAGCGAGGTCAAGCACAAGGCAAATAAGTAAAGAGCAACACTTTCAACCCCTTGCCCTGGTGCGCTTCCTGATAAACCTCAGGCGGGCTGACAAAGGAATCAAAACGGCACTCGGGACATTCTGCCTGTACCGTTTCCAGTAAAAAGTTTTCATCCAAGTCCGGGGAGTTCAGGCATAACATCAGGCGGCCGCCATCTTTCATTAATTGCGGAATACGGCGGATGATCTTGGCATAATCCCGCTCGATATTAACACTGCCCTTTTGAAAAGACGGCGGATCGGAAATCAGCAAATCATAAGGCCCGTGTTTTTTTAACCGGCCATAGGATTTAAAGATATCCACCCCTTCAAATTTCACCTTAGCCGTATCCTGGCGGTTTAACCTGTGATTATCCCGGCCTTTGCCTAAGGAAGCTTTACTGACATCAACATTAACCACCTTAGCCGCGCCCCCGGCAAGGGCTGCCACGGAAAAGGCACAGGTATAGGCAAACAGGTTAAGCACATTTAAGTCTTTGCTGTTCTCCTTTACCCACTGCCGGCCGTTACGCATATCCAGGAATAAACCGGTATTTTGCGCTTTGCCCAGTTCAATATGATAACTCAGCCCCAGCTCCTGTACCTGGGTATGCTCTATGCCCTCTCCCAGCAAAACTTCGGTGGGGGCCATGGCGCGGCAACGGTATTGCACCTGCACCGAACGGCAATCCGGCACTAAAGCCTGCAACGCCACCGCCTGCTCTGCCAACCAGCTCGCTTCCACTTCCTGATATAGGGTGATCAAGACCACCGGCGGCAACCAGTCGACATTGACATGGCTCAGGTTTTCATAGGCATGGCCGCGGCCGTGAAACAGGCGCTGGCATTCGCTAAAATTTGTGCTGGTAATAAATTCAATCATGTCATTTCACTTAAGGATAAAACAGCAAAGCCGCCGATCAGTAACCTGACCGGCGGCTTTTATCAAATGGATTCGTTTGAACTAAAAGCCAAATAAACTGACGGCAAAAAACTTATGCGCCAGAGTATTAATAAAGATGAAGAAAATTATAACAGGAATAAAAGTCCCCAGGGAGAAGTTAATATACTTCTCAATAAAGGAGCCCTGGTAATTTTCGTTGCCTTTGGCCAGCTCTTCAGAAAGCTTGGCTTTTTTCCAGCGGTAACTGACAAACAAACACAACAGGAAACCGTTCAACGGTAAAATCGTATCGTAGAAAATATCATAAATCACGTCAAAGAAAGATTTAGTACCGCCGGCATAAGAAGTAAACTCGGTAAAGAACTGCACCATACCAAAAGAAACCGTGGCAAATAAGGTCAGGATCCCCGCGGTCATTAATAAAATCGACAGCGCCTTTTTCCGGCTGTGCTTTTTCTCACCGACCAGATAAGACACAGGTACCTCAATAATCGACACCAGGGAAGTAATGGCGGCAAAAAATACCAGCAGGAAGAAGATCGCCGCAACGATACTGGCGCCGATATAACCTATGGTCGCCTGCAGGGCTAAAAAGATCTTCGGCAGGAACACAAAAATCAGGGATATGCCGCTGTCGCTCAGCTCCGCCGGGTTGATGTTGGGGTTAAAGGAGAACACCGCAGGCAACACCATCAAACCGGCGGTAAAGGCAACACCGGTATCAGTCAGCGCAACCATTTTCGCCGAGTTGGGAATATTGGTTTTATTGTTAATATAAGATCCGTAGGTAATTAAAATCCCCATCCCCAGCGACAGGGAAAAAAACGCCTGGGATAAGGCGCCGTTAATCACCGACGGCGTCAGTTTGGAAATTTCCGGGATAATAAAGAATTTCACCCCCGACATGGCGTTGTCTAAAGTCAGGACAAAAACCACCAACAAGATCAGCATAATAAACAAGGTCGGCATTAAGATTTTTGCCGCTTTTTCGATACCGTCTTTGACCCCCGCCACCAGGATAAAATTAACAATTGCAGCAACTACCGCCATGGCGGCAAACAGGTAAGGACTGGTAATAAAATCGTTGAAGCTTTCGCCGCTGGCAAGATAATCCAGGTTACCCGTAACTATCATCGCCAGGTAACCGAAAATCCACACCGTGAGTACCATATAAAAGACCGCGATCATAAAAGGGGTCAACACCCCGAGCAAACCGGGAAGACTCCACCACTTACTGCCGCCGCTTAAGGTGTTATAGGCGCCGACCGGCTCTTTCGCGGTTTTACGGCCCACCGCCATTTCCGCGATCATCACCGGCAAACAGATCAAAAATACAAATAATGCATAAACCAGCAAAAATGCACCGCCGCCGTTTTTGGCGGCATTAACAGGAAAACCAACCAGGTTACCGATGCCGACGGCTGAACCGGCCGCCGCGAGAATAAAACCGATGCGGGAACTAAAATGTTCTCTTTCTGTACTCATAAATGTCCTTAATTATAATTTTTTTAGGGCATGTCATCATTTTTGATTGCCTGATGCTATCAGGCTTTAACATGCTTGTCTTCCCTTGTCTGGAACGAAAGCGGTTCCGATAAAGTGAAACTGTATAAATTTCCTTGCAATGCAGGTGGTTAACGCAGGAAACGCCGTTTAAAAAAACAACTAAGCGTTTCGTAGTTAAGGTAAGTAATTGCGTAAACGTTTGAAATACCGGGCAGGATTTTAGCCGATAACAGCCTTATATCAAACCTAATAAATAAGTGACCAAGATTCAATGAGGATAAATATTCAAGTTCACAGCTTTATAGCTCCAGACTAAAGCTAAGCACCTGCATCCTTGCAGGCGAGGCGCGAGATTGATCCCGACATGGATGTTGGCTATTAGGGCAACGCAGGAGCAGTTTGCCGGGCAATAGCTGGCTATTGGGATTGAACGCAACGAAGAAGTTGAATGTTTAGACCATTGAAGATGGTTAATTAATTATTTCGTTTGATATCAATAAAGCTTGGCATTCATAATCGTTAAAATATTATCCGCTTCATCGGTGGCAAATTCAGCCGCTTCTGCCAAATCATCGGCATAGATGCCTAAACTGTGGCACAAACTCTCATCCACGGTTTCATCATAACTGAATTCCTCGGGATCGCTGTCCACCAGCGCCAGCCGTGAAGCCAGATACAAGACTTTAACATCTTTATTGATTTGAATATTATGGGCCTGGTGAAAATGGCGGATCGGCAGGATAATTTTCTCCGGAATTTGCCAGATCTTTAAGATTTCGGCAGAAATTTCCGTGTAATTATACCCCAGGTGTTCTTGCTGCAAGTGCCAGGGCAGGGCTTCGGCCGAGTATTTTTCACAGCGTTTGGCCACGTCCGGGGTAAAGTTAGCCACCAGCAATTCGCCGAAGTTTTGCAGCAAACCGGCAACAAACATACGTTCTATATCGCGGATCCCCGCCTTGATCGCCAGGTTTTTCGTTGCCAGGCCGCAAAAAACACTCATGCGCCAAAAGCGTTTTAAATCAATCGCCTGGTTGGCAAAATGCTTAAAAGCCGAACTGGCGATATCTACCAGCATCATATTATAAATGGCCTGGGTACCGATAATGGTAATGGCACGGGAGATGGTACTGATTTCCCCGGGGAAACTATAAATGGCACTGTTGGCTATTTTTAATAGTCTCGAAGTCATCGAAGGGTCGACGCTGATAACATTGGCAAAATCTTCAACATTGGAAGTCTCGTCATCCATCAGGGCTTTGACTTTAAAACAAGCATCGGGCAAGGCAAAAGATCCGTCCGCCTGGCTTGCATATTCATAAGCATTCATCAGCTATTCTCTTTCTTGGTTCTGCTGTTCAAATCCGCTGTATACATTGTAGTGTAACTTGTTGCAAATATTAGTAAAACAAGAAACATAAACAAGCGCCTTTCGCCGTTAAAGTATCGGCAGGCCCAGGTCCTGTTTAACATTCTCCATCACCACATAAGTATGGGTTTGGGAAACCGCAGGCAACTCAACGATCACCCCGAGTATTTCCCGGTAGGCCTCCATATCTTCAAAGCGCAGCTTTAACAGATAATCAAAACCGCCGGCCACCATATGGCATTCCGCTACCTCCTTGATTTTCACCACCTGCTCCCTGAACTGGTTAAACACATCGGCGGTGGTGCGATCTAAGGTCACCTGAATAAAGGCCGACATGCCATATTTAAGCTTAGGGGCACTGAGTACGGCAGCGTAGCGTTCAATATAACCTTCGCTTTCCAGCCGCCGGACCCTTTCCAGACATGGGCTGGCACTGAGGTTGACCTGCTTGGCCAGTTCAACATTGGAAATCCGGCCGTCTTTTTGTAAAACATCTAAAATCATCAGATCAATACGATCTAATACCCTGGCTTTAACTTGGTTCATCTTTCAGAATTTTCTATGCCATTTGTTAATTCATGCCATATAAAATACTGGAAAATCCGAAATTTCGCCAACACATTCTGCCAGTGATTGATTAGAATTTGCTATCGATTTTTTTATCCCTATTATGACTATTTCCGGGTGAACACATGATTTTTAACGGCTCCCTAACCACCGAAAATACAATAAGACAAACAATCCGCAACCATTACCGCGCCGACGAAAATGCGGTACTTGAACATTTGCTGCCGATTGCAGAAATTGATGTTGAAGCCAAGTCCAGAGCCTGGGATTATGCCCGCCAGCTGGTGGTGAATATCCGTAAAGACCAGGTAGGCAAAGGCGGCGTCGATGCCCTGCTCAATGAATTTTCCCTGTCGTCGGAAGAAGGCGTCGTCTTAATGTGTCTGGCAGAAGCCCTGCTCAGGGTGCCGGATGCCGACACCGCCGATAATCTTATCCGCGACAAACTCGCCAACGGCGACTGGAGCTCACATTTAGGCAACAGCGACTCATTGTTTGTTAACGCCTCCTCCTGGGGTTTATTGCTGACCGGCAAACTGGTCAACTATTCCGATGAAAAGAAACAATCCCAGTTCGGCTTATTGAAAAAAACCGTTGGCCGCCTGGGAGAGCCGGTGATCCGCAAAGCAGTGCGCTACGCCATGAAAATCATGGGCACCCAGTTTGTTATGGGTCACACTATCGGCTCCGCCATTAACCGCGCACAGGAAACCGAAGCCAAGGGCTACCGTTACTCCTACGACATGTTAGGGGAAGGCGCCCGCACCATGGCGGATGCCGATCGCTACTTTGACAGTTACGTTAACGCCATAGACGCCATAGGCACGGCCGCGAAAAACCGCGGACCAATTAACAGCCCGGGCATCTCCATCAAGTTGTCGGCGATACACCCAAGATACGAATTCTCACACCGCGAGCGGGTGATGGAAGAATTGATCCCAAGACTGAAAAAACTGGCACTGGCGGCCAAGGCCTATGATATCGGCTTTACCGTCGACGCCGAAGAAGCCGACCGTTTAGATATTTCCTTAGACGTTATCGAAGCGGTATTCGCCGATAAAGACCTCGACGGCTGGCAGGGCTTTGGCATCGCGGTACAGGCCTATCAAAAACGCGGTATCTTTGTGATCGAATGGGTGCGTGAGCTGACCCAAAAAGTTGGCCGCCAGATGATGGTGCGCCTGGTTAAAGGCGCTTATTGGGACAGCGAAGTAAAAGAAACCCAGGCAGAAGGTTACCCCGACTTCCCGGTCTTTAGCCGCAAGCCAAGCACAGATGTCTCCTACCAGGCCTGTGCCAAGAAGCTGCTGGAATATCGCGACAGCATCTACCCGCAATTTGCCACCCATAACGCCTATACCGTTGCCACCATTTTAGAAATGGCACAAGAGCTTAAAGGTTTTGAATTCCAGCGCCTGCACGGCATGGGGGAATCCCTTTATGATCAGGTTGTCGGCGAAAAAGGCGTACCGTGCCGGGTATATGCCCCGGTGGGCGAACATGCCGACCTGCTGGCCTATCTGGTACGCCGTCTGCTGGAAAACGGCGCCAACAGCTCTTTTGTCAACAATATCGTTGACGAAGCTATCCCGGTAGAATCCTTACTGGTAGACCCGGTGGAAACCGTGCAGGGCTGGCAAGACAAATACAACCCGCAAATTCCACAATCTCTGGATCTTTATGGCGACGAATACGGCAAAAAGCGCATCAACTCCAAGGGTATCGACTTAACCGATATCGATGAAATCACCGCGATGCGCACTAACCTGGATAACTGGTTTGCCTCGCGTAAAGACCTGAGTGCAAAAGAAGGTGAAGTAGCGGTAACCAACCCCGCCAACTTTAACGAAGTGCTGGGTTATATCCGCCACGTCGATGAAACCGAAATGACCGCTTTAGTCGACGGCGCCGAGCAGGCCTTTGCCAGCTGGTCTGCCACCCCGGTACAAGAGCGGGCGCAAATCCTGCTTAAGGTTGCCGACAAACTTGAACAGCACAGGGACGAACTTATCGCCTTATGTACCAAGGAAGCGGGTAAAACCATTCCTGACGGCGTAGCTGAAGTGCGTGAAGCCGTTGATTTTTGCCGTTATTATGCAGCACGTGCCGAAGAGCTGCTTGAAAATAACAGCCTGGTTTCCCGCGGCGTAGTCTTATGTATCAGCCCGTGGAACTTCCCGCTGGCCATTTTCTTAGGTCAGGTTTCCGCTGCCATAGTCACCGGTAATACCGTAGTGGCAAAACCCGCCGAACAAACCAGCTTAGTTGCCTTAAGAACCATAGAGTTGATGGTGGAAGCCGGACTGCCGCAGGACGTAGTAACCCCGGTGATCGCCCGCGGCAGCAAGGTCGGCCAGCATATAGTGCCGGATCTGCGCATCCAGGCAGTCATGTTTACCGGCTCTACCGAAACCGGTAACTGGATTTCGAAGAAACTGGCCGAGCGCTCAGGCGACCCGGTACCGCTGATTGCAGAAACCGGCGGTCAAAACTGTATGATAGTCGACTCCACCGCCCTGCCAGAGCAAGTAGTTGATGATGTCATCTCTTCCGGCTTCCAGAGTGCCGGCCAACGTTGCTCGGCCTTAAGGGTATTATTCGTACAGGAAGATGTCGCCGATAAGATCATCTCCATGATCACCGGCGCCATGAAAGAATTGCACTTAGGGGATCCCGCCTTCTTAGGCACAGACGTTGGTCCGGTAATCGATGGCAAAGCGCTGGGCGCCCTCAATGATCATGTCAACTACCTGCAATCGCGCGGCACTTTACATTACTGCTGCAAGGGGCCGGAGCTGGAAGCCGGCATAGCTGAAGATCAGCACAACTTCTTTACCCCGCGCCTGTATGAAATCTCGGATTTATCCGTGCTTACCAAAGAAGTGTTCGGCCCGATCGTACATGTGATCCGCTACAAGGCCGATCAACTGGAGCAGGTTATCGACCAGGTGAACGGCACCGGCTTTGGTTTAACCATGGGCATACACACCCGGATAGAAGAGAAAAGCCGCTACCTGGCCAGCCGCTCACGCGCCGGTAATGTCTACATCAACCGCAACATGATCGGCGCTGTAGTCGGCGTTCAACCCTTTGGCGGCCGCGGCTTATCCGGCACCGGCCCTAAGGCAGGCGGTCCTTTGTACCTGACCCGGTTAGTAAAAGAAAACGTTACCCCGGTCCAGGTCAACTTAACAGCTGAGCAGGAGCAACAACTTCAGCAGGCCATTGAAAAGGCCAAAACCAACTCCGCCAGAGTCGGCCAGCTGTTAAACCAGGCAAAAAGCAGTGAAATCAACTGGAGCCAGACACCGTTAAACAACCGGATTTCCGTGTTACGCCAGCTACTGGCCCAGCTCTCTTCCAACAAGGTAGTATTGAGCCAGGAAGAACAGCTGCCGCAGGCCTTAACCGAGGCAAGAAGCCAGCTGTTAGCCATGGAAAAAAGACTGGAAAAACCACAGGAGCTACCGGGACCAACGGGTGAGTCTAACATCCTTTACCTCGAAGCCAGGGGTACGGTCGCCTGTTTACGTTGCCAGCAAACGCCGTTTAGCTTCTGGTTGATTTCGGTATTAACCGCCATGGCCAGCGGCAACTGTGTCTTTGCCCTGGTAGACGATACTTACCTGGCGGAAGCCGAAGCCATCAAGAGCCTGTTGATCCAGGCCGGTATGCCTGAAGGCGTATTCCAAATAGTCGCCCTTGGCCACTTGCCGGACTTATTGGCAGACAGCCGCTTAGCCGGGGCGGTGGTCGATCACGGCAGCGGTTTAAAACAACTTAGCGGTGAGATATTGGGCGGCCGCAGCGGAGCAATAGTGCCGCTGATCACGGCAACCAACTACAGCAACCTGCTGGAGCGGTTAGTGACGGAAAAAACCGTTACTATCGATACCACGGCAGCCGGTGGTAATGCTTCTTTGATGACCATGGAAAGCAATGTCGGCTAAGCCACAAATATAAATCACATAAAATGAGAAAAGGAGCTTAGGCTCCTTTTCTTTTGCTCCCTCCCGGTAGAAGAGTCAACCACAGTTCACGGCCACAAACGAATCACCTGATGTTAAACAACAGCAGCGGTTAAATAAAAACCCCTTGAATACTGACATACATGTAAGTAAACTTGTCCGCCATGAGAGATGCCATATTAGAAATAGCCGAGCAGCAGTTAATGCGTGGTGGTTACAGCAAGCTTAATTTCGCCACCATAGCGAAAGAGCTCAATACTACCCGGGCTAACCTGCATTATCATTTCAAAAACAAGGAGACCCTTGCTATTGAGGTGACTCGTCGCTATGTCGGCTTTTATCTCAGGGAATTCGAGCGGCTGCGCTCCGTCTATAAAGGTAACTTTTTTGCCTTATGGCCTGTGGTTGAAGAAATGATCTGGATGCAGCCGGATAACAGTGATGATGCAAAAGTAGATTCCTGCATCAACCTGGTCTCGGATCCCGAGATTCCCGAGTCCATTGCCATCTTGTCACGGGACAGCTTCAACAAAATACACAATATAGTAACAGGCATTATCCAGGATGCCGTTGATTGTGGTGAAATCCGCAACGACATAGACGTTGACCGGGAAGCGACACGTTGCCATGTGTTAATGATAGGCGTAAACGGCTGCGGACAGCACCAATTGCTGGTTCGCGAGGCGAAAAAGTTACTGAGCGGTTTATTGGCCGAATGGGCTGAAAGCCTTAAATAATTAGCTTTTTTCCGCCCTAAAAACTTACTTACATGTAAGTGAGTTTAAAAATAACAAACAGTTATAAACAGACCAACAGCCTGGATATTTTTTTAACGAACCAACTTACTTACATGTAAGTATGCTTGATAACTTTGAATAAAGTAAAGAGTGCAATAACAAACCCAAAGCGGTTTTTTTTAAAAAACAAAACTTACTTACATGTAAGTTAAATTATAAGACCCAGAGTCTTTGGAGGAAACGTGAGAGATAAAATTTTTAACTTCACCATCAGGCATCCGCTCTGGGTGATACTGGCATTGGTAACTTTTGCCATGCTGGCGGCGGCCGGTGCGCAAAAGCTGGTTTTTAAAAGCGATTACCGGGTCTTTTTCGATGAGAATAACCCGGAATTGATCGCCTATGATGCCATGCAAAAAATCTATAACAGAAGTGATAATGTCACTTTTGTGATCGTGCCCAAAGACGGCAATGTCTTCACCCGGGAGCATCTTAGCGCGCTGAAAACCCTGACCGAAAAAAGCTGGCAGGTCCCCTACTCTACACGGGTAGACTCACTGACCAACTTTCAATATACCTATGCCGAACAAGACGATTTGATTGTTGAAGACCTGGTAATGGATCCGCTAAGCCTGACCCCGGGCCAACTGGCAAGTATCCGGCAAATCGCCTTAAACGATCCTCAGCTCGTTGATAAAACGGTCTCCGGACAGGGGCATGTTTCAACAATCGAAGTGGCGGTAAAGTTACCGGGTATTGATCCAGCAGCCGAAGTACCGGAAGTGGCCGCTTTTGTCAATAACATGCGTGATGAGTTTCTAACGCAAAACCCCGGCGCCCAGGTGCACTTGTCGGGCATGGTGATGCTTAACAACGCCTTTACCGAAGCGTCAATGAAAGACGGCGCCACCCTGGTGCCGCTGATGTTTGCCACCGTGATCCTGATCATCGGCTTTTTACTGCGCACCATCTCCGGCACTGTCTCTACCGTGTTGATCATCTTCCTGAGCATAGGCAGCGCCATGGGACTGGCGGGCTGGATGGGCCTTTATCTTACCGGCGCTTCCGCCTCGGCGCCCACCATCATTCTGACACTGGCTGTCGCCGACTGTATCCATATTCTTGCCTCGATGTTTTATGAAATGCGCCGCGGCGTCGAGAAAAAACCGGCCATCATCAAAAGCCTGCAGGTTAATTTCAAGCCGGTATTGTTAACCAGTATTACCACGGCTATCGGCTTTTTAAGCATGAACTTTTCCGAGGTCAAACCATATCACGACCTGGGTAATATCGTTGCCATGGGGGCCATACTGGCGTTTATCTTCTCTGTGACCCTGTTCCCGGCATTATTGGCAGTGTTGCCGGTCAAAGTAAAAGTTGAGCCGCAAGGTTCCAGCAACATGATGTCAAAACTGGCTGATTTTGTTATCAAAAAACGTAGGCTGCTGCTGCCGTCGGTCAGTGTTGTAGTTATTGCCCTGGCGTTATTCATCCCGAAAAACGAGATCAACGACGACTTTGTCAAATACTTCGATGAAACCGTCCCCTTTAGAACCGCCACCGATTTTATGCAGGAAAACCTTTCGGGCATGACCTTGCTGGAGTTGTCTGTAAAGTCCGGCAGCCCGGAAGGCATTAACAAACCTGAATTTATTAAAGCGGTATCGGATCTCAGTGACTGGTTACGCCAGCAGCCGGAAACCGATCATGTCAACACCATTACAGACACCTTAAAACGCCTCAACAAAAACATGCACGGCGATGACCCTGCCTGGTATAAATTACCGGACAGCCCGGAAATGGCGGCACAATATCTGTTGCTGTACGAGATGTCTTTACCGTACGGCCTGGATTTGAATTCGCAGCTTAATGTTGACAAATCATCCACTAAGTTGATTGCCACCTTTAAAAACCTCACCAGTCAGGAGCAAATCGACTTGGCGAAGCGCATTGAAGCCTGGTTCGCCCAACATTCCCCCCAGTATCAACTGGACCTGGCAAGTCCAAGCTTTATGTTTGCCAATATCGGCCAAAAGAGTATCGTCAGCATGTTAATCGGCACCCTGGCGGCGCTGATCCTGATCTCCTTTATTTTGGCCTTTGCCCTGAAGAGCTGGCGTTATGGCTTGATCAGCCTGCTGCCAAACATTATGCCTGCGGCGGTTGCTTTTGGTGTCTGGGGCCTGATTGACGGTCAGATAGGCATGAGCCTGTCCATGGTGATCGGCATGACCCTGGGTATTGTCGTCGACGACACGGTCCATTTCCTCAGCAAGTATCTCCATGCCCGCAGGGAAAATAACAGCGATGCCAAAGCCGCCGTACATTACGCCTTCGGCAACGTCGGCAGTGCCTTGTGGATCACCACCCTGGTATTGGTGGCCGGTTTCTCGGTACTGGCGCAGTCGAGCTTTAAGCTCAATGGTGAAATGGGCCTGTTAACCGCCATCACTATTCTAATTGCCCTGATCATCGACTTCCTGTTGTTGCCGCCGCTACTGATGGCCATAGACAACAAAAAGTCAAAACAGCACAACAGCAAAGCAGCAGCGAATGAATTCACCCCTGAGCCTGCCGCATAACAGAACACATTGCCGGTGAGCATTATTTTCACCGGCAATCAAGTACACAGCATTTGGAGAAAATCATGACCATAAACACCAGTATCAAAAAAGCTTTAGCCACTATAACCTTCGCGATGGCAAGTTTCAGTGCCCTGGCGCTTAGCCCGGCGCAGCAGGGCATGGAGATATTCACCGAAGTGAAAAAGCGCGACATCGGCTGGGGAGACAGCAAGGCCGATATGCAGATGATATTAAGTAACGAACACGGCCAAAAAAGCGTGCGTGAGATCAAAATCAAATCGCTGGAGCAAGAAAACGACGGCGATAAAAGCCTGACGGTGTTTGATAAACCCAGGGATGTCAAAGGCACGGCTTTTCTCAGCTTCTCCCACACCACGGGCGCCGATGACCAGTGGCTGTATATGCCGGCGATAAAACGGGTGAAACGCATTTCATCCCGAAACAAGTCCGGCCCCTTTATGGGATCTGAATTTGCGTTTGAAGACTTCAGCTCGTTTGAACTGGCCAAATACCGCTACAACTTTCTTGGTGAAGAACAACTCGGCGGCAAGGACTGTTTTAAAGTGGAGCAGTTTCCGGTAGACAAAAATTCCGGTTACACCCGCCGTGTGGTATGGGTAGACAAGCAGGAATACCTGGAGCAAAAAATCGATTTTTATGACCGTAAAAACTCCTTATTAAAAACCCTGACTTATAGCGACTACCAAAAATATCCGGGCAACTACTGGCGGGCACTGAGCATGAACATGGTGAACCATCAAAACGGCAAAAGCACAGAATTAAAATGGCTCAATTACAGCTTCAACACAGGCTTGACCGAGAAAGATTTTAACCGCAACGCCTTAAAACGTACCAACTAAGCCTATGTCTGTTAGTAAATTAACGAAAACAGCAGCCGTTGCCATGCTGCTGTCACCTGGTGCAATAGCTGCCCAATTCGAATATTCCGGTAAAGTCGGCACCGAACAACGCTATTTTGTTGATCAGGGGCAGTACCCAAAACAGTTCGCTCACACCCAGCAGTCATTTTTTATCAGCCCGGAGCTGTACTGGCAATGGAACTCGGGTGATGACAGCCTGACATTCCAGCCGTTTTACCGCTACGACAGTGAGGATAACCAGCGCTCCCACCTGGATATCCGTGAATTGTCTTATATCCACGTTGGCAAAGACTGGGAGTTAAAAGCGGGCATACGCAAGGAGTACTGGGGAGTAACCGAATTTCAGCACCTGGTGGATGTGCTCAACCAGACGGATGGCGTCGACAGCTTTGACGGCGAACAAAAACTCGGCCAGCAGATGGTGAACCTGTCTCTGGTCAGGGATTGGGGCATAGTTGACATGTACCTCCTGCCCGGTTTCAGGGAAAGAACATTCTCCGGCGAAAAGGGGCGTCTGCGCGGCCCGCTGCCGGTAGACAAAAATAATGTCGACTATGAGTCCGGCGCCGGAGAAAACCACCTAGATCTGGCAACACGCTGGTCCCACACCATAGGCGATTTCGATGTCGGGGCATACTGGTTTCACGGTACGAACCGCGAACCTGAGTTAACGGCTAGCCAGGATGGCGAAAAGCAGGTGTTAAGGCAATATTACCGTCAGATGGAACAGCTGGGACTGGATATACAGGCAACCAAAGGCGATTTTCTCTGGAAGTTCGAAGCGATTTACCGCAGTACAAGTGCCGAAGATTTCTGGGCAACCCAGGCCGGTTTTGAATATACCCGGGTGGGAGTTTTTGACAGCGCAGTCGATCTCGGCTTTCTGCTGGAATATGCCTGGGATTCCCGCGGCGAAGGCGACACTGACTCTCCTGGCGCAGCCATGCAAAGTGATCTGTTTTTCGGCAGCCGGCTTGCTCTTAATGATGTGCAGAGCACTGAAGTTTTGCTGGGCTTAGGCACAGATTTGCAGCATAGCGCCACCAGCTTTATTGTCGAAGCCAGCCGCCGGATAGGCGAGAGTTTCAAGGCCAGCCTGGATGTCAGGGTGTTTCAAAGCAGCGACAAACAAGATGCTTGGTATTATCTGAGCAATGATGATCATTTGGGATTCACGCTGGAGTGGTATTATTAAGTTTTTTATCCTCTCTCCCCGTACCTACGGGGAGAGAGCTGATGTACAGCAAGGTTATTTTTCACAACGGCCAAAGGCCGTTATAGCAACCCCGGCCCGGGCTGCGTCCGTTAAGCTCAGTTTAATGCCATGGTCTGCGCCGGGTTGGCCGCCGAATACATAAAGGCTTCCACCGCATCCGCCGCCATCGGCCGGGCAAAATAATAACCTTGTCCGTACATGCAATCCATTTGCTGCAACAGCAGGGCATCCACTACATTCTCTATGCCTTCCCCCACGGTCGCCATTTTTAAGCTGGTGGCCAGGTCAATAATGGTTTTGATAATGGCCCTGTGGTTGGCGTCTTCATCGACATTGTTGATAAAGGATTTATCAATTTTTAATACGTCGATAGGGAACCTGTGCAGGTAGCTGAGACTGGAATAGCCGGTGCCGAAATCATCCAGCAGGATTTTCACCCCCAGCTGTTTCAGCGACTGCATATTCGCCAGCACCAAATCGCTGTTTTCCAGCAAAGCGCGCTCGGTGATTTCCACCCTGAGCTGCTGGGGTGATAGACCGACCCGGTCTAATATTGCCCTGATATCCTGCGCCAAGTTCTTGTTGAAAAAATGATTGCAGAACAGGTTACAACTAACGTACAGATTCTTGTCTTTTAATTTGCTTTGCCACTGTTTCAGCTGCAAGCAGGCTTTTTCCATGATCTGTAAATCGATTGCCATCACCAGGTTGGTATCTTCCGCCAGCGGGATAAATTCATCCGGATAGACAAAGCCGCGTTTACCACTGTTCCAGCGGGCCAGGGCTTCGAAACCGGCGATTTTTCCGGAAGAGAGATTCATAATCGGCTGGAAATAGGGGACAAACTCCTGTGCGCCTATGGCCTCGCGGATATCCACTTCCAGCGACAGGGCATTTTGCACCTTGGAATGCATGCTGGCGTCGAACACTTCATAGCGGCCCTTACCGTTGTCTTTGGCGTGATACATGGCGGTATCGGCATCGCGCAGCATGGTATCGGCGCTGTCATATCTGTCGTCACTGAACAATAGGCCGATACTGGTGCCGATAAATACCGGCTGCCCTTCTATGGTAAAAGGCCGATCCAATAAGCGTGTGATCCTGCTGGAAATTTCATGGGCTTCCTGTTCGTTGATCAGGTTTTCAATCAAGATCACAAACTCATCTCCGCCGAGACGGGCAACGGTATCCACTTCCCGGACAATGTCCCTGAGCTCTTTGGCGATCATTTTCAGCAATATATCCCCGGCATGATGCCCCAGGCTGTCGTTGACTACTTTAAACCTGTCCAAGTCCAGAAATAACACGGCAAATTTCACCTGCCGATCCCGTTTGCGGCAGGCGATGGCATGGTTGAGCAAATCGATAAATACGCTGCGGTTGGGCAGGCCGGTTAAACTGTCGTGGGAGGCGGTATGCTTGAGTCTTTCTTCCGCCTGCTTCCTTTGCTTGATTTCATCTTCAAGCGCCACGGTTCTAAGCTTGACCTGCTGCTCCAATAATTCATGGGCCCGGCGTTCGTAATCCGCCGCCTCACGGCGCTTGATCGCGGTTGATACGTGCTGGGAAACGAAATTGAGCAATTCGGCATCCTGCTCGGTATACTCGGTATTTTGCTGGTAACTTTGGATCACCATCACCCCGAGGATTTCACCAAAGCTGAACAGGGGCACGCCAAGCCAGGAATTGGTTTCATCCTGAGGTTTCCTGGTTTCGCCGCTTTGATGAAGCGCCATCATATCATCACGGGTCAGCAACACGGTTTCACCGCGGCGGATCACCAGCTCGGTGTAATGATTGGCCAATTTTCTCGGCCGGAAATCTTTTTCCAGATCGCGGGAATTTTGATCGAGATAATAAACAAACTCTAAGGTTTCATTTTCCTTGTCGTATTTGGCAATAAAGAAATTCACCGCATTGATCAGCTGGCCGACAATATTATGCACCTGGGCATAAAACTGCTCGATATCCAGGGAAACGTCATTGGTGAGCTCAGAAATGCGGAACAGGGATTCCTGCAATAATTCCGATTTTTCCCGCTCGCGGATCTGCTGCATTAATTCCCGGGTACGGGCGCTGACGGCATTTTGCAGCCGCTCCCTGTCCTGCAGCCGGGTCATGGCCACTACTATGTGCTGGGCGGCAAAGGTCAGCAGGTCTAAATCGCGCTCCTGGTAACGGGTGCTTTCACTGTAGCTCTGTACCACCATAACGCCGATCACGATACCGTCATTAATCAGCGGTACCCCGAGCCAGTCCAGGCCCAAAGTGCCGATACGGGCAATTTTCCGGTTGTTGGTCAGCTCAGTGATCAATTCCGGGGTCGCCAGCAAAGGTTCGGCGGTTTCAATCACATAATTGGTCAATGAGCCGGCTAACTCTTCATAGGCGATAGTCCCCTCGGGGATTTCGTCTTTCTCATCGATATGATAAACAAATTCCAGTGTCGCCAGGGTTTCGTCGTACATGACAATATAAAAGTTCTTTGCCGTCATTAACGAGGCAATGGTTTGATGCACTTCCTGGAAAAACACGCTTAAGTCGGCACAATCGTGGGATAATTGCGTCAGTTTAAACAGCGCCATATGATGTGCCTGTAAATCCAGGAATTGCTGGCGCGTCTCTGCCAGCTCCTGAGCAAGCAAACTTTCAGGATCGGCGGAAGTTCCTGTGATTTTGGCTGAATTTCCCATTATTTAAACGAATCTACTGCAATTATCTAGCTAAAATTATCAATTAACACCCGATAATGACCTGTTCTGAAGTAAATTTCTAGTGAATTCATAGACAGAAACGGCAACAATTTTTTAACTCTTGATATAAGGGAAGATTTAAAGGAGAGATTTGATGGTCAAAGTGTAAACAAAAGACTACTGCCATCACTTTAGTTATTTGCCCGACGCCGTTGCAACAAATAACATCAGTCAGGTGACTGAGTTCGAGCTCCCGGGAAGCATCCCGGGAGAAAAATTCAAGGAAACAGCTTATTTCAGCTCTTCCTGCACCTCGGGCTCTGTCCGGGCTTTTTTGCTTTTCTCTTATTACCTGAAAAAAGCCGGCGGCAATCGCTTAGCGGTCAGCACTGCCGGCTGATTTCAGCTCTTCCTGCACCTCAGGCTCTGTCCGGGCTTTTTTGCTTTTCTCTTATTACTTGAAAAAAAGCTGGCGGCAATCGCTTAGCGGTCAGCACTGCCGGCTGATTTCAGCTCTTCCTGCACCTCAGGCTCTGTCCGGGCTTTTTTGCTTTTCTCTTATTACTTGAAAAAAAGCTGGCGGCAATCGCTTAGCGGTCAGCACTGCCGGCTGATTTCAGCTCTTCCTGCACCTCAGGCTCTGTCCGGGCTTTTTTGCTTTTCTCTTATTACTTGAAAAAAAGCTGGCGGCAATCGCTTAGCGGTCAGCACTGCCGGCTGATTTCAGCTCTTCCTGCACCTCAGGCTCTGTCCGGGCTTTTTTGCTTTTCTCTTATTACTTGAAAAAAAGCTGGCGGCAATCGCTTAGCGGTCAGCACTGCCGGCTGATTTCAGCTCTTCCTGCACCTCAGGCTCTGTCCGGGCTTTTTTGATTTTCTCTTTATTGCCGCAAATAGCGATTTGATGCTCATCGCGATAATAACGAATATCAACACAGTCTTGCTGATAGCGACGCTCTAATTCCGTGCGTAAAATAGGCTTGCCTTTTGCTTTGGCGATCTGGCGCTGCAGTGCCTGACATTGCTGAATTTGCTCCGAAACCAAGGTGATATCTTCACAAGCTTTTTCCTGTGTGGCACAGCCAGACAAAATCAATAACAGACTGGGGACGACAAAAACAGATTTTTTCATTTTATTTCTCTCTTAACTGCGACCGGTAATGCCGCATTATAGCCAGCAGAGGCTAAACTAGATAGCATTTCCTTGTTATTGATCGTAATCAACTTTTGGCTTAGTTTTTCATGTTTCCTGACAGTAGTGACAGTTCATACTTTGCTCAAACCGTGAAATAGCGTAAAATTGTAGGCTTGAATGCCCTTTGGAGAAAATTATGCAAGTTCAAGTTGTAGATTATACAGCAAAAGACGCCCCCGAGCGTTTCGTAGAAAGTTTACGGAACACTGGCTTTGGCGTATTAATCAACCACCCCATTAAACAAGAAATGGTTGAGTCCATTTATAAAAACTGGCAAACCTTTTTTAATTCAGAACAAAAGCATGATTTAGCCTTCGATCCTGAAAAACAGGACGGTTATTTTGGTCCTGAGGTTTCTGAAACCGCGAAAGGCCATACCAAAAAAGACATTAAAGAGTATTACCACGTTTATCCCTGGGGACGTATCCCGGCGGAGCTTAAGGATGAAATCCTTAACTATTATAAAATGGCCTCTGATCTGGCCGCCGAACTGCTGGACTGGGTACAGGAACACAGCCCGGCGGATGTCGCCGCCAAATATTCCGAAAACCTGTCGAATATGATCAAGGATACGCCTAATACCCTGCTTAGAGTATTACACTATCCGCCGTTAACCGGTGACGAAGAGCCGGGTGCAATCCGCGCCGCCGCTCATGAAGACATCAACCTGCTGACGGTATTACCTGCCGCCAATGAACCGGGCTTACAGGTGCAGCAACAAGACGGTAACTGGTTAGACGTACCTTCGGATTTCGGTAACCTGATCATCAATATCGGTGATATGTTGCAGGAAGCCTCCGGCGGTTATTTCCCGTCGACTACCCACAGGGTTATTAACCCGAGCGGTAAAGGCAGCGATAAATCTCGTATCTCTTTGCCGCTATTTTTACACCCGCGCAGTGAAGTGGTGTTGTCAGACAAATATACCAGTGAAAGCTATTTGCTTGAGCGCTTAAGAGAACTTGGCGTTAAGTAAGTATCCGTTAATAAAAGACGAATAAAGCCGCAGGATTGCTGACAGGATGTCAGTACCTGGTTTGTGTCAGGAACATATAAACCGAAATACTTCCAGGTATAAACCCTGCTCCTCTTCATCCATGAAGCCGCAGGATTGCTGACAGGATGTCAGTACTTGGTTTATGTCCGGAACATATAAACCGAAATACTTCCAGGTATAAAAAAAGCGAAGCCAGTTACTGGCTTCGCTTTTTTATGTGCCGTTAATTATATATCCAGCACTTCATCGCTATCAAAACCTAGGTATCCGCGTACTTTGGCTTTACCGCGGCCAAGCACCCCACGTATATCTTCAATCACAATATACAGGTTAGGAATCAGCACTAAGGTCACAACAGTGGCAAACAATACGCCGAATGCCAAAGAAACCGCCATAGGGATCACTATCTGTGCCTGCATACTGGTCTCAAAGAAGACGATAGGCACCAGACCGATAAAGGTAGTGATCGAAGTTAACATGATGGCACGAAAACGTCTGTTGCCGGCAGCCATTACCGCCTCTTTCAGGGGTATGCCGGCTTTTCGGGCATTATTGACATAATCCACCATGACCAGGGAGTCATTCACCACCACCCCGGAAGCGGCCATAATCCCCAATACGGATAAGGCACTTAAATCCATACCCAAAATCATATGTCCCAGTACAGAGCCAATCACGCCGAACGGGATAACACTCATGATCATAAAGGGCTGAGAATAAGATTTCAGCGGCACCGCCAGCAAGGTAAAGATCACCATAAGGGCAATGGCCATATCGCGCATTTGCTTGTTATTATTCTCAATTTCCTCCTGGATCCGGCCTGTGACTTCACTTTTCACCAAAGGATATTTTCTCAACAGCTTAGGAATAAAGTTTTCACGGATATCATTAACCACCTTAAAAGGCTCTACCTGGTCGGCGTCAACACTGCCCCAGACATTAATGGTACGATTGCCGTTTTCCCGGCGAATACGGGTAACGCCGTCGGTCAAGCTAATGTTGGCCAGTTCAGACAAGGGCAATTCCGCACCATTGGGGGCCTGGATCAGTACATCGTCAACATGGCCTACCGAGCTGCGCTGCTCCTGCGGATAACGTACCATGACCTTGATCTCTTCACCGTCACGAAGGATACGCTGCGCTTCTAAACCGTAAAAGCTTGAAGATACCTGAGAGGCGATATCCGCCAAGGTCAAGCCTAAACTATAGGCAAGCGGTTTCAGGGTAAACTGAACTTCCTTGGCGCTGGTCTGACGGCTGTCGTTGACATCGCCGATCCCTTTAAGACTGTTTAATTTCACTTTTAACTCAGCCGCCGCCTGTATCAGTTGATCGTCATCCTTACTTTCCAGACGGAAACTGATATCGCCGTCATCACGGCCACCGCCAAATAAGTTATCATCAATGGTAAAGGATTTAACGCCGGGCAACGCAGGGATTGCCTGTCGCCATAAGTCCGACAAGGCAAAGGTATCCATGGCCCTGTCCTCGGGTAATACCAGTTTCACCTGAATATTGGCACTGGTACGGCTGCGCAGATCCACCTGCATATCATCGATCATCGGCTTGCCATATTCAGCCACGATTTGTTCATCTACCTGATACAAGATCCCCTGTATTTTTAATAAGGTATCCAGGGTCGCCTGCTCCGGGCTATCGACATTCATTTCCACTGTGATGCGCGGGAAATCTTCAGGAATTTTCGGTTGGCCGACAAAACGCACCATACCGCCGCTGAACAAACCCGCGGTGATCAACAGGAAACTGATAAACAACATCACCACAGAGTAACGGTATTTAATCGTCATCTTCAAAAACGGGGCATATTGATTTTCAATAAAGCCTTTAAGTTTGCGGTCTATCCAGCCACGCAGACGATCCAGCGGATTTTTCGGGTTAAAGGCTTTCACTTTCATATGGGCTAAATGCGCCGGTAAAATCAACTTGGACTCAACCAGGGAGAACAACAGACATAAGATCACCACCATGCCTATCGCGCGGCCGGTAGCCGCCCCTTCGCCTTCGCCAAACAGGAAAGGAACAAAAACCGCAATCGTGGTCAGTACCCCGAAGGTCGCGGGCATCGCCACTCTTTGTACGCCGCGAATTACATTGTCTATGGTATGACCTTTATCCTCAATTTCGCTATGGGCGCTTTCCCCCATCACGATGGCATCATCCACCACTATCCCCAGTACCATGATAAAGGAGAATAAACTGAGAATATTAATGGTGACATCAATAAACTCCATCGGCATAAATAACAAGGTGCCGAGGAAACATACCGGTAAGCCCATCATCACCCAGAATGCCAGGCGAATACGCAAAAACAGGGCCAGCATAAGAAAAACCAGCACGGCGCCGCTTTTCATATTGTCCAACATCATGTTTAGCCGGCCTTCCAGGTAGTAGGTAAAATCAACCCAGATATCGAGTTTTACCCCTTCAGGCAATTCCAGTTGCTTTTGCGCCACATAACGCTTCATCACCTTGGCAACATCGGTAATACTTTGATCGCCGGAGGCACCCACAAAAAAAGTAACGGAGTTTTTACCGTTATATTTAGAGTACTGTAGTCCTTCCTCGAAACCGTCTTTAATGGTGGCCAGCTCTCCCAGCAATATCTTAGTGCCGTCTTGCAATGTGATCACCGGAATCGTTTCAAATTCATGGCCGCGATAGGCCTGGCTTTCCACCCGCAGGTTGATATAGCCGTTTTCAGCACGGATCTGACCCGCCGACATATTACGGGAGTAATTGCGCACGGCTGCGGCCACATCATTAAAACTCAGACCATATTCCCTGAGTTTGTCTTTACTGACTTCAACAGAGATTTCATAACCCAGGCCACTGTAGAACTCGGAGATATTCACCAGCGGCTGCTGTTGAATTTCATCGTGTACCTTCTTACCCAGGGCTTTTAATTCCAGGTTGCTTAAATCACCGTACAAACTGATATACATGACTTGCTGTTTGAACTTAATGCGCTCAACCGTAGGCCTTTCCATACCGTCGGGAAAACTGGAAATGGAATCAATCTGTGATTTCACCTCATCCAGCACGACCTGGGGATCATATTTCTCATCAACACGAAAATAACCGGAAGAAAAGTTACGGTTGGAATAAGTGATCACCCGATCCAGTCCCTGCACGGTTTCCAGGGCCTCTTCAATCTTCATGGTGATCCCCTCTTCCACTTCCTGGGGAGCTGCCCCGGGATAAGGCGCAGAAAACTCTAACCAGTTGATTTCAACCTGGGGGAACATTTGCTTACTGATGGTGGTGGCGGTCAGCAAACCGCCGATGATGATAAAAAACATCAACAGGTTGGCAGCCACGCTGTTGCGGGCAAACCAGGCGATCAGGCCTTTATTGGTATCATGCATGGCTTAGTCCTCTACGCTGGCAATCTGCGTATCGGCGTCACTTTCTACCGCTTGCTGATCGTTATCATTTTCTGCTGCGTCTTCTTCATCCCCCAAAGCCAGCTTCATGCCGTCAACCGGAAAATCCAGTGCCGACACGATCAGGCGATCTCCCTGTTTAAGGCCGTTTGAAACAACCACATTGGCGCCGTCCTGGCGAGCGATTTCCAGGTCCACATAACGCAACAGAGATTCGTTATCCAGGATAGCGACCCGGCCATCATTGACTAAATAGCGGGGCACAACCGCAGCATGAGCAATTTCGATTCCCTGGATGCTGGCATTAACATAAGCGCCAAAACGTAACGGTTCGCTGTTGCCGGTCAAAGCATAGGGATCGTTAATTTCTGCCACTAAATAACTCATGCGGCTTTTGTTATCCACCACCCCTTCACTGCGGGCGATTGTCGCCGGCCACTGCCTTTCCTTGCCGGCAAAAACGCCGTTTAAGATCACCTGGGCATGCACCCCCTGATCGGTTAAAAACTGCAATTGGTTATCGGCAACCGGCAAACGTACTTCGGCTGTATCCGTGCCCAGCACTTTACCTACCTGGGTACCGACACCGACAAAAGAGCCCAGACCGATATTACGGCTATCGATCATGGCATCGTAAGGGGCACGGATTTCGGTGCGCTCCAGGTTGCGTTTAGCCCTAAGCACAGCAGCCTGCGCGGCTTTGACCCGGGCCAGCTCCTGTGCCAGCTGAGGTTTGCGCAAGCTCAGCTCTGTCGGTGAGCTGTCTGTAATACGTTTCCATTCCTGCTCGGCGACTTTTCCCTGCGCCCGTTCGGTTTCCAGGGCAGAGCGGGCCGATGCCATAGTGGCCTGGGCATCAATAAGCGCCGCTTCATAATCGCTGGGATCGATGCGCGCCAGCAACTGGCCTTTTTTCACCTGGCCGCCCCGTAAAAAAGCCTCGGAAAGTTCTACTATCTGGCCGCTGACCTGGGCCACCAGCTCGGTTTCATATTTAGGCTGTACGATACCGTATGACGCCACTTCCAGGGTGAGAGGAGTAACACTGATATCTTCAACGGCGACAATCGGAGTGGTATCCACTTCGGGTTTTTCTTCAGGAGGTTTTTTCATGTTGGACAAGCCTGCCATCAGGCCAACACCGGCAAGTAAAATGCCTATGGGGATAATAATCTGTTTTTTTCGTGTCACCGCTTCGTCCTCACTCAATAAATCAGGGTAGCATTATTATTTTTGCCGTAAGAATAGCTAATTCTACCGCAACAAATTTAACAAATATGTAACCGTCTATTACAAAAAACGCGCCTAAATGATAAAACCGAGCCAAAAAAGTGTGACCAAATAATATTTTACATATTTAACAATGAGATATAGACAGGTGATTCATAGTATTAGCCAGGGAAAAATAAGAAGAAATATACTGCCGCAGGTAAAAATAAAATAGGAATAGTCATTAATACTATTTATTATTAATTCCCCCTACATTTTGGCTGATTTCATTAATAACAGCCTAAAGACAGGAGAAATAAATCCGGATCAGGGAATAAAACACGGCTTTTATTACCGGCTTTGTTGCACTTTTATTGCCATCACAATGCCCGGACGTAACATTTTGTTATCAAATATCAAAAGCAAGTCCTTGCAATCAAAGGCGCCAAGCCTAACACTGAGTAGAAACATCCCGGGAGAAAATTCACTATGCTGACCAAGATAACCATGTTTTTTCAGTTTTTAAATGACGGGGCTGCGTCTGAAAATGAGCAAGAGATCTCTCTGGAAATTGCCTGTGCGGTGCTGTTATGCGAAGTGATGCGCGCCGACGAACACTTTGACCCGCAGGAGCAAGCGCATATCAATAAAATTTTGATGGCACAGTTTCAGCTAACCCCGGCAGAAGTCGATGAAATCATCGACCAGGCAATCAAGTTGAGCGAACACGCCACCGACTTTTACCAGTTTACTTCGAAAATTAACCGCCATTACTCCCTTGAGCAGCGCATCAATATGGTTTGCCTGCTGTGGCAGCTTGCCTATGCCGATGGCGAGCTGGCCGCCATTGAAGAGCATATTATCCGTAAAATTTCCGACCTGCTGTATTTAAACCACCAGGAATATATCCAGGCCAAGCTTGCCGCCCAACAGCAACTAATGTAAATAAGCCATAGTGTCAAACGGCCACTATGCGTTATCATAGCCGCTATAACTTGTTCCCTTTTTTCATTTGTAGAGTTTTATGGCAACTATTGGTAAATTCAACACCCTCCCCGTTATCGCCCTGACGGATAATGGCGCTTATCTCGATGCCGGTGAGCTCGGAGAAATCCTGCTGCCAAACCGTTATCTTCCCGAAAATTGTCAGCCAGATGACCGGTTGGAGGTGTTTGTTTATCTCGACTCCGCCGATCGCCTGGTGGCAACCACGGAAAAACCTTTGGCCCAGGTAGATGAATTTGCTTCCCTGAAAGTGGTACAAGTCAACAAAATGGGCGCCTTTTTAGACTGGGGTTTGCCAAAAGACTTGCTGGTGCCCTTTAACCAGCAACATACCAAGATGGAAGTGGGCAAATATTACCTGGTCAGGGTTTTCCTCGACCAGAGAACCGAACGCCTGGTGGCCTCAAGCAAACTGGACAGGTTTCTCGATATCTGGCCGGCAGAATACCGGCAAGGGGAAAAAGTCGAGTTGACCATAGGCGGCAAAACCGATTTAGGCTTTAAGGCCATTATCAACAACAGCCACTGGGGCCTGTTATATAACAATGAAATTTTCCAGCCGCTGCGCACCGGCAAAAAGCTCACCGGCTACATCAAACAGCAAAGGGAAGATGGCCGTATCGATCTGATTTTGACCCGCGGCGGCAAAGGTAAAGTGATCGATTTCAGCGATAAATTATTGGCCTATCTGGCGGACAATGACGGTTATGCCCCCCTGCACGATAAAAGCTCGCCCGAACAAATTAAAAGAGCCTTAGGGGTCAGCAAAAAAACCTTCAAGGCTACCGTGGGCAACCTGATGAAAAAAGGCAAAATCACCATAGAAGCCCAGGGGATACGCCTGAAATAAGCCAACCGGCATCACGAATAAAAAAGGGAGCCTTTGGCTCCCTTTTTTATTAACGGTGATATTAGCGGCTAAAAGCTGCCGCGTATGCCTACACTGATACCACGTCCCGGCAGCGGCGCCACATCTTTCAGGAAAGAAGAATGTACCCGGGCATTTTTATCGGTCAGGTTCTGTCCTTTCAGGTACAGCACGGCATCGTTGCCAAAACCTTCCAGATAATAGTTGAAGTTAGCATCCAGCATCAGGTAACCGGAAGTCTCGGTTTCATTGACTGCCAACTTGTCCTGTTTAAAGTAATAACTGGCGCTGAGCTCGGCATCAAAGTTCTGCCCCTGGTAATTAAACTGGCTGCCGATACGTGTCGGCGGAATACGGGGCAGGTTGCCGCCGTCGCTAAGCTTGCCGCGGACAAAGTCGGCGAAAACACCGGTTTTCACTTGCGGGGTCAACTGATAGCTGACATCGATTTCCGCACCATACATATCAACATCAGCCTGGCGATATGTCAGCACAGGCAAAGCCTCGTCTTCATGCTCTTCGCCTTCATGGTCGTGTGCTTCACTAAAGAACAGGCCTGTGTCGTGTTGGTAATAGTAATCCTCTACATGGTTATAAAAGGCGCTTAAGACATAACTAAAGTCACCCTGATACTTTCTCAGCGTCAGATCCAGGTTGTAGGAGGTTTCCAGCTCTCCTTCGCTCTCAGTCAGGTGGGGATGGAATTCACCGTCACCTTCATCATGCAGGGAAAATAGCGCCCCGACTTCAAAGGTATTGGTGCCGATATGGGGACCGTAAGAAAACAACTCCCCCGCCGAAGGCGCCCGTTGCGAATAGGCCAGGGACATACCCAGGTTATAACCCGGGGCAAAATCCCAGACACCGCCTACGGATGCGCTTACCGGATCAAAGCTCTGCTTGTCAAAATGTATCTCTTCGGCGGCTTCCGACTCGCCTTCATGCTCATGGCCTTCCAGCACCAGGGCGTCTGCCGAGATAGTTACATGTTCATACCTGGCCCCCAGCTGCAGTAAAAAGTCACCAAAGCGCTTTTCTTCCAGCCAGGCAACCGCCTGAGACTTAGTGGTAGAGGCCGGGGTGAAAGCTTCTTCTCCCATGGCGGAAAAATCAGAATCTTTATAGTGGAACGTCCAGGCCCCCTGCCAGCCGTCAAAATGCTGATGATAAAGATCTATCCGGCCTTCCAGGCTTTCGTTGTCAAACTGGGTACCTACCTCACCGTTTTCGATTTCCTGGTGGCGGTAATCGGTATACGCCAACTTACCCTGTAAGCGCTGAATAAAGCTCTGGTCAAAGGTCAGCTCGGTAAGCAGCTGATAACGCTTTTGCTCCATATCGGCATAAACATCGGCAGCTTCGGCCTCTTCATGCTCCTCGTGCTCTTCACCTTCATGCTCTTCATGTTCGTCTTCTTCCTCATGGCCGCCATGACTATGGCCGGGCACGCCGTATTCACGGTTCATTAAACCGTAGGAGAATCCCAGGTAGCCGTTATCAAACAAATAACTGCTGCCTAAGGTGAAACCCGAAGATTTAGCAGCACTGTTGGCCAGCTTGCCGCTTTCACCGTGCTCTTCATGTTCCTCATGCTCTTCACCTTCCTCGTGCTCTTCATGCTCGTCATGTTCCTCGCCTGCCATTTCTGCCTTGCCGGCAATTTCATAATCATTGGATTCACGCCAAAAACCATCCAGGTGCACCGCGATATTGCCTTTGCCGGAATCCAGGCTCAGGGAGGCCAGATTTTCATCCGCAACCGTGTTGTGCTCCAGTAGCCACTCTGCCGCAGTGTCCGTTGATTTCGGAACCCGGTTGTCGACAACATTCACCACACCACCAATGGCGCCGCTGCCATAAAACAGGGTGGCAGGACCGCGTAAAACTTCAACCTGGGTAGCAGTACTGGTTTCAGACGCTACCACATGATCCGGGCCAACCCGGGACGCATCGCCGACATCCAAGCCATTTTGTGTGACTAAGACACGCGGGCCGTCCAGGCCCCGGATAATCGGGCTGCTGGCTACCGGTCCGAAATAAGTGGAATGTACACCCACTTCATTTTTCAGGGTCTCTCCCAGGGTAGAAGCCTGCTTGTTCCTTAGCTCATCGCTGGAAAGTACGTTCACGGGTTGGGCAGAGTTGATGCTGGTGGCATTAAAAGGGCTGGCCTGTACCCGGATCACTTCTATCGCCGCCGGGCTGAGCACTAGCTGCAAATCCGCCATATCGCGGGTGCTAAGCTGTAAAGATTTTTGCATTGCCGCATAGTTTTTAGCCTCTACCGTCAGCAGTACGCCGCCGGGGTTAACCTGCTCCAGGATAAAGGTGCCCGAGCTGTCCGTGGTCACATAAAGCTCCGCATTGGCATCCCCCTTAAGGGTAACCTTTGCTCCTGCTATCGCTTGTCCCTTGTGATCAACTACCTGGCCGCTAATTTTTTCCGCCCAAGCAGGAAAAGACAGCGATGCTGCCAATGAGCATGCCACCAAAAATTGTTTGTTTTGCATTTGTTCTAGTTTCCAGTAAATATCCGGCAAAAAATCCGGCAAATAAATAACCCACGGTTATTCCGGCCGACAACAGACCAAACAGGAATAAACCGCTTTAAAAAGATAGAATTACTGGTAAACCGGCGGCGCCCTTAACGGCGGAGAAAGGTAGAGATTTCCGGACTCTGGAACGGCAGCAAATGCGACAGAGATCCTCAGGAAAAGGTTGGCGGAAAACCCCGAGAACAGCGGAGAAACTTCAGGAGTATCAATGTGATGTTGACACAGGTGACATTCTTGAAGCTCGCTGCTTTCAGCGATAATATCAAAGTGGGCACCATGAGAGAAAAACGAAAAAACCCAAAAAATCAGCAGAATACGGCTGATAGCAGTGAGATTTTTATGTATTTGCAAAAATAGTGACTTCATAACGGCTGTGATATTATAACATTTTTATTGAAGTTACAATATCACATTGCTCACTGCTGCCTTATCTCTTTGATCTTATGGTCAAAGATTCATCAGAAAATCTCCAGCCTTCACCATGCTTGAGTATGCCGAAGACTTATATATCCACTCCCTATAACTCAAAATATTCACAAAACACCTTATACAGCTCGGTGCCCTGGTTTACGCTGGCGGAGGCAAAATGTAAGATCGGGATCACCGGCCGGTCCAGGGACAAATAATGCAGGGCATCGCCGTCACCGTAATTATCCATGCGTAAAATTCTCGCAATCGGCTCTCCCGCCGCTAAAGGCTCGCCAAAGGTTGCCAGGTAATCCACCATGCCGCCCATAGGAGAATAAAACGCCTTATAGTCTTTTAAGTAACAGGCATAGCGGGTCATGGCCTGTGGCTGAAAATTACCATCAGCGATCACCCCTTTATATTGCAGGTAACTTAAAATACTCAGGGCATCCTGGTAAGCAACATCCAGATCTATCTGCTCCTGTGAACCCAGTTCTACGGTAAAACTTTCCTTGTTAAAGTCCAGCTCCCGCCCAAGCCTGCCAAAAGTCTGCTGCAGCGTCCACCAGGGACAAAAAGTCGCTTCATCCATGGCGCCGTCAAAACTGTTGGGAATGACGATAGTATGGGGAATATCAAAATAGCGGGCGCTGTCGATGGCATATTCAGGACAATACAAATGTTTGCTGGAAATCGGCCCGGTGTGCAAGTCCAGCACCAGATCTGCCTTATGCGCCATCTTTTGCAGCTGATAGGCGATGCGCTGGCCTGTGGTTAAGCCAAAAACATTATGATCCAGCTTGTCGGCAATATCCCCCAAGAGCAACTCGCGAAAGGCCTGTTCGATCACTTCAATACTGCTTTCTTGGTGCTGCTCGGCAAATCCCGGGATCTGCTGCTCATTAAAATGATACATACGGTTCCAGTTAACCCCGGTAATAGGATCAAAACGCCCCAGGGTATACTCACCGTTTTTATGATTACAGCCCACCGGGTTGGCATAAGGCACCAGGGTAATATCCCCCTGTAAAGTTAACCCCTGCAATAATTCCAGCAGCTGGTAGATCACCGCATTGCCCTGAACTTCAGCGCCGTGCATATTCGCCTGGATATAAACACCGGGACCGCTGCCTTGCCCTTTTAGCCGGTAGACCGGCACGGTAAGAGCGGCGCCGCTGGCCATTTCCCCCATATGCAGCACTTCTTTGATCAGCAGATTCTTTTGCTCTTTATTCATGACGATTACCTCATATACCAGGTGGCCGGCTCGGCAGCGCGCACCTGCTGCAAGACCCCCTGCTCATAGACATATTCAGCGGCAATTTGATGACAGAGGAAAAACGGCATACTCTCGGTAAAGCCATATGCGCCGCAATAGCCAAATACCAGCTGATCGGCGACATCAACATCGCCGGGCAAAGGCAGGCGGCCTAATTTATCCAAACTGGTGCATAAAGGGCCGTGAATATCAAAAAATGTTGCTGCTTGCTCCGACGGGCGCAATAGGGTTACCGGAAACGGTTGATCTGTGATTGCCGGGCGCAGCAGGTGATTGATGCCCCCCGCCAGCACCAGTTGCTCACTGTCAAAGTTAGTCTTGCGATCAACGACCGGAGCCAGGTAATAGCCATATTCAGCCACCGCATAACGCCCCAGCTCCAGCCATAACTCCTCAACCCCGGCAGCCTGTTTGATCCGGGCCAGATCTGCCAGCGCCTGTTGCCAACACAGCGCCTGTCCCTGCTGCAGGTAATCTATACCCAGGCCGCCGCCAAGATCCAGTATCTTTAAACCCATGCCGATTTCCTGCGCCAATGCCAACAGCGGCGCTACCATTTGCGACCATAAGGCAAACATCCGCTCATTACTGAGCATATTGCCCCATTGGAAAATATGCAGGCCACAGATATCCAGGGCGGGATAATCCGCCACTTTAATGGCGCACCACTGGCTTAGCGACAAACCAAAAGGCGTCAGCTCATTACCTCCCAACGGGTTTTTCTCCCCCTCGGGCCATTGCAGCTGCACCCGAAGCAACACCTGCGGGCAAACACCTTGCTCGCTTGCCGCCTCATTAAGCCAGCTCAACTGGTTGAGACTTTCAATGACAAAGGTATTCACCCCCTGGGCCAGAAAAGCCGTCAGCTGTTTTTTCGATTTCGCCGGACCGGTATTAAGCACCTGGGTAGGATCCACCTCCTGAGACAATACCTGCGCCAGCTCGCCGCTGCTGGCGACATCAAAGTTAAAACCGGCCTCATTAAAACTGCGGATCACCCGAGACAGCGGATTGGCTTTCACCGCAAACCACAGCTTGACCACATCCTGCTGCTGCAGCCTTTTTAAGTGCGCCTTCAGGGCATCAAGGTGATAAACAAAATAGCCGTTTTCATGGTGATCACCGCTGTGGTGTCTTTGTAATAACGGCCTGATCTCTTCATCGAACCAAGGGGGAGTTTTATTCATAACATCTCTTCTCAATAACAACCAGCTCTAGCGCAACAAGGATTCCAGCGTAAGTGAGGCATCACTTTTTTCATCCCGATATTTAACAATTAAGGCGCAGGCCATGGTCAGGCCCAAATCGCTGCCCCAGTCGCCTTTTACCGGCCGGGTGCCGGGCACCACGACGGCACGCTCAGGGATCGCCGCGCCTTTTTCCAGCATCTTCTGGTTGACGCAGTCATAAACCGGCACCGAAGCCGATAAAGACACCCCGGGGGCGATCACCGCACCTTTTTTCACCACTATGCCTTCGACGATCACCACACCAGCACTTAAAAACACCTCGTCTTCGATGATCACCGGCTTGGCCCCCACCGGTTCCAATACCCCGCCGATTTGCACCGCCGCCGAGACATGGACATTTTTCCCCACCTGGGCGCAGGAGCCGATCAGGGCATGGCTGTCCACCATAGTGCCGGTGTCGACAAAAGCGCCGATATTGATATAGGCCGGTGGCATAATGATCACCCCGGGGGCAACATAAGCGCCGCGCCGCACGGAAGAGCCTCCCGGCACTAACCGTACCTTGTCTTCCACCTTGAATTGCCTGGGAGGCAGGTTGGCCTTATCGACAAACCCCGGGTAAGCGCCGTTAAATTCAGCATTTTCTCCCGCTTTAAACGCCGCCAATATCGCTTGTTTGGCGTCGACATTTGCCTGCCAGTTGCCGCTTTCATCCTGATAGGCGGATCTGACCGACCCGGTTTCTAACTGTTCTATGGTTTGTTGCCAGTTCATTCTTTACTCCTGAATTATTTTTTATCCAGAGGCTTACCCCGGGCTCCCCCGGATGTCACCGCTGTTAATGGTTTAAATCGTTTACTGTATTGTGAAAGCTAAGCCCGGTTAGTTCAGGCAGGCTTGTCCCTGCCGCTGTGCCTGCCATTGGCTGATCAACTGATCCTGATGGACCAGGGCCAGGCTGTCGGGCAATTCGGTATGGGTCAAAGGGGGACGTAAGGTCGGCGAACTCAGCACCTGCTGTTCAAACATCAGCTGCTTCACCGGGATAGGATTTGCCACGGCAAAAAGCGGTGCGATGGCATTTTGCCATAAGGGAAATAACCCCTGGTTTTGTGCCGCCAGGGATAATTCCACATAGGCCCGGGTCGCTTCGGGCCAGGCATTGGCGCAAACCGATACCAGGCCCTGGGCCCCGGCGCTGGCAAGATAGGGCATCATGGCGTCTTCGCCGCTATATAACGCCAGCTCGGGACATGCCTGGCGGTAGCGCAGGAACTGCTCCAGTTCGCCGCTGGCTTCTTTGAGCGCCCAGCAATTATCATGGTGTTGCAGCTTGGCCAGCGTGTTAACATCCAGATCAATACCACTTCTGGAAGGCACGTTATATAACATGCAGGGATATTTTGCCTGATCCAGCAGGGCGCTGAACCACAGATATTGCCCTTGTGGTCCGGGTTTGGCGTACAAGGGGCTGCCCAGCAGATAGGCCTGTACCGGCAAGCGGTTACAGGTCTGGATCCACTTTAGCTGTGAAGGCAGATCATGGCCGCCGACAGCCACCATCAGCGGCACCGCTAACGACAAGCGGCAAATGTATTCAACAATACTCAGTTGTTCTTCAAAGGATAAGGCCAGTCCTTCACCGGTACTGCCCAGCAGCAGGATACCGTTACCGGCATCTGCCTGATCCCGGGCAATGGCTTCAAGGCTGGTAAAGTCAATTTCGCCGTTGGCATAAAAAGGCGTAACCAGGGCGGTCCACAAGGGACAGTTAAGGGATAAATTGGATTCTTGTGTTTGATTCATTGCTCTCGAACTCATAACGTTCGGAGAACTTTAAGGCATTTGCATCAAGCACAAACCGGCAAGGGGTGCAGGCTAAAGGCTTTTTGCAAAGGCCAGAAGCTCTCCACCTAACAGGTGACAGTCGGCGGGATTCAACCCGGTCAACCGATATCGCTATCATCAAAAATAGCGCTATCTCGGCGTTAATCCCCCTCATTATTTATCACCGGAGTTTGATCTCCTCAAAATAATTACCTGGTTAACGCTCCTCTTCTGGCCCTTTCCGCCACGCCTGAAGGCATAGCGGTCGCTGATTTCTGTTCGCCGGGAGTCGGGGTTTAACCCGAGTGAAAATCACGGCTTGAACAATCGGCTTCAATAAGGGACGGCGGCTATTTAATCACCTTTGCTTGCTCCCTGTCAATAGACGTCTATACGTTTATTTTTCAGCGGAGCTGACGACTTTTCCTAGCCTGCCTTTAGTTACCAGGCAATAATTTACCGAAAAATCCCTTTCAGTTACTGAAGATAACATTTACTTCCGGTAAACTAGCGCGATTAATCAAGCGAGCGCCGGCTTTCATAGCAGCCGATATCATCACAGGCAAGGTGCCTGTCACCGTCCAGTAAACAGGTAAATAACATGTCTTTAAGCAATCCCAGTCAACTCCTTATGCGCAACAGTGATTTATTGGCGGCTGATTGCCCGTTATTGATAAATTTACCCGCCGACGGTTTACTTGCCGCCTACCTTGAGCAATACCCAAACAGCAAGATCACTTGCTTTAATAATAACTTTGAGCACCACCTGGCATTAAAACAAAGTTACCCGGGTAAGGCCGAATTTGTTTTTGACAGCCAGTATCAAAGCAGTAAAAAACACGATCTGGTGGTGATTGCTTTTCCGAAAAGCAAAGCCGAACTGGCTTTTACCCTGGCAATGATCAATCCGCAGCTGGCTGAAAACACGCCGATATTGATCGTCGGAGAAAATAAGGGCGGAGTAAAATCCACTGGCAAATTAGCCGCAGATTATATTCACCATATCGGCAAGGTAGATTCCGCCCGCCACTGCACCCTGTTCAGCGGCCTGGCCAACACAAAGCAACCGGCCTTTGATATCAATGCCTGGTTTAAGCACTATCACTTTATCCTGGGTGATATCAAACTGGAAATCGCTTCCCTGCCCGGTGTTTTCAGCCAAAACGCCCTGGATAAAGGCACCGAACTCTTGCTCAATAACCTGCCCGCCAAGCTTGAAGGCGAACTGCTGGATTTTGGCTGCGGCGCCGGGGTGATCAGTTGCTTTATCGGTAAAAAATATCCACAGGCACAACTGGCATTATTGGATGTCAGCGCCCTGGCCCTGGCTTCGGCAGAAAAAACCTTGGCAATAAACGGTTTAAACGGCACAGTATTTCCTTCTAACAGCTTGTCTGAGGTCAGGGGAAAATACCAGCATATCGTCTCCAACCCACCGTTTCACCAGGGGGTGAAAACCCACTACGGGGCGACGGAGAGTTTTCTCAAACAAATTAAGGGACACCTTAAACCTAAGGGCAACGTCACCATAGTGGCCAACAACTTTTTAAGCTATAAACCCATTATGGAGAGCGCTATTGGTACGACCACGACGCTGATCAATGAAAAAGGCTTTGCTATTTATCATTCTCAGATAAGATAGGGCGGCAGACATAATAACCTGATGTATGTTTTATCTGATGTATTTGTTAAAATATGGTTGATCTATCTCCACTTTTCTACAATCATCCAAGTAGTCGCCTGTAACAATGAAGAATTAATTTGATCCCTGGCTTATGACATCATCCGCAAAAATCAAGTCTATCCAGCGTCACCTGTTGTTTTTAATTACCGGTGGAGTATGCCTGATCCAGATTATCGGCATTTCATTTATTGCCATGACTTTCGTTGACAATGCCCAGCAAAATATCGAACTTGAAAGCCAGTACAGCGCCGAAACCATCGCCAGTCGCAGTATCAGCTACCTCGAAGCCAATGACCATGATGGTCTGCATGACCTGTTGTTGGATATAAAAAACATCCCATACATCAATTACGTACATATCTACCGACTACAGGATGACAGCGAAGAGATTGAATTTTTTACCAGTTATAACCGGGATGAAAATTTTCCGGCAATTCCGGACAAAATAGGCGAAATAGACAAGTTAACAACCACCAATTATACCGAGAACTTTCTTGAGCTGATCATCCCCATCAAGAAGCAAAAGATATACGGCTATCTTTATATCCAGTCGAGCACAGAGCAAGTTAAAGAGATCATCCAGAAAACCATTATTATTGCCGCTGTCGTTTTCACGGTTTCCCTGTGCTTTACCCTGTTGATCATCATCAGGGTACACCGGATGATCACTGTGCCGATAAAAAGCCTGATCGGCACGGTACAGGATATTTCCCAGCATAAAAACTACACCTTAAGATGCCAGGACATGCCGTATCAGGAGCTGGATATTCTATCCCGCAACCTCAATATTATGCTCTCAAGGACCAGTAAACATATTACCAAGCAGGATAATGCCGAACAGCAGATATTAAAGCTGAACCACGAACTAGAAGACAAGGTCAGCCAGCGAACCGAGGCGCTGAAAGAATCAAATCAGGAACTGTTGTCGACGCTGGAAAAACTGCACCAGTTCCAGGGACAACTGGTGGAAAGTGAAAAAATGGCTTCCCTCGGGGACATGGTGGCGGGGGTTGCCCATGAAGTTAATACCCCGATTGGCCTGGGGGTTACGGCATCAACCTTATTGTCAGATCGTCTTAATGCCATTAAAGATGCCTTTGAAAACAAAACCTTAAAATCAAGCCAGCTGAAAAAATTCCTTAATGAAGGCCAGGAAAACGTCGCCATTGTTTACCGTAATCTCAACCGCGCCGCCGATTTAATTTCCAGCTTTAAACGGGTGGCGGTAGACCAGTCCAGTGAACAGGACCGCACCTTTAATGTCAAAGAATTGATTAACGAGGTCTTCCTGACCCTGGCGCCGCAAATCAAACAAAAACCTTTTGAGCTCGAGCTCAATTGCCCGGGCGATCTGGTGGTGATCAGTAAACCCGGGCCCATCAACCAGATATTGATCAACCTGATCGTCAACTCTATCCTCCATGGCTTTGAGGGTAAAGACGACGGCGTGATCAGCATTACCGTGATGAATTTAAGCGGCCAGCTGCACATCAATTACCGGGATAACGGCACAGGTGTCAGCCAGTCTATCAAGGGCAAAATATTTGATCCCTTTATTACCACAAAAAGAGGGGCCGGTGGTAGTGGCTTAGGCTTACATTTGGTCTACAATTTAGTAACACAGGCACTTGGCGGCAGCATTCAATTTGAAAGTGAAATCAACAAGGGCGTCAGCTTTGATATTCACTTTCCAGTTGTAAAATCTGCAAGTTAATAGATAAAACAGATTTTTTTTAATATATATATGTAATAACTATTGGCTCAGGGAAAGACAAAGGTTATTGTTATTTATAATCAGGTTATATAAGATACCGGGTTGTTTTGTTAACAAAACCCCAACCAATAGCAACTACGTATGCTAATTTGACATTGTTAGTGGAAGATATCACATGCAAAAACCTCATATTCTTATCGTAGAAGATGAAGATGTTACTCGCTTTAACCTTCGAAACTTATTCGAAGCAGAAGGATATCTCGTGTCCGAGGCCATAGATGGCGACAGCATGGACAGTAAATTACAGCAAAATGCCATCAATTTGATCATTATGGACATTAATTTGCCCGGCAAAAATGGCCTGCTGCTGGCAAGAGAATTGTCCAACCAACCGGATTTAGGCCTGATCTTTTTAACCGGTCGGGACAGTGATATCGACAAGATACTCGGGTTGGAGATAGGTGCGGATGATTACCTCACCAAACCTTTTAACCCCAGGGAATTAACTATCCGGGCGCGCAACATCTTAAGCCGGATAGGGCATAACCGGAATGAAACCGAAAATGCCGTGATTAAATTTAATCAGTGGACCCTGGACGGTAACTCGAGAAAAATGACGTCACCACAGGGAGATGTTTTTTCTATCCCACGTGGCGAATATCGCGCTTTAAGATTACTGATCGAAAATTCCGGGCAAATTGTCACCCGTCAGCAGCTGATCAAAGAAATGACCGGCCGGGATCTACGTTCCAATGACAGAACCGTAGACGTCACCATCAGACGCCTACGTAAACATTTTGAATCTGTCGAAAACCCGCAAGAGCTGATCAACACCATACATGGTGAAGGTTACCGCTTTGTAGGTACCGTAGAATAATCAAAAACCATTACGGCTTTTAAAGCTGCTCTAACCAGCCTTTAAAAGCCGCAATCGCGGTATCGTTTAACTCCAGAATTTCCGCCAGCAACTGGCGTTTCTGGCTTTGCGCTTCACTAAACTTCTCTGCCATCACCAGCTTGGCATGCAATTGCTTTAACCCTATGCTGCCGGCAGCGCCTTTCATTTTGTGGCAACGATCCTGCCATTGTTCCTGCGAGTCAGCTTCCACGGCAGCAGAAATTTCCTCCAGGTAAAGCCGGGATTGCTGCAGATACAAATCAAGCATTTTTGCGATAATGCTTTTGTCCAGCTGCTCTAAATAACCATTTAATAACTCTTCGTCTAGTTGCTTAACATCTAACACCGCAATTCCCTGTAATTAATACGACAATTATTGCCCTAGCATAACAATAAAATTCCCCAAGGGCATCACAGGATCCGGTGAAAGTAATAAAAGGTAACACTTTAGTACAAGCAATAGGCAGCAAATGCTTAGCCGCTGATATCTGGCCCGCTAATAGAAATAAGCAATAAATAGCTAACATTGGCGACGGTTTGAACGGGATTTTTTCAAAAAATAACCGCTTTTACATGGGCTATAAGCAAATAATATAAAATTTAGACCTATTTAAGCGAAATAATAGTAATGATCTGTGCAGGAATTGAGATAGAATATGCGCCCTTAAATTAATTTTACCAGCAAAACCCCTTGTTTTGCTGTTTTTACCAAGCGGAGTAGTAATGCCGACATCAATGCCTGATATTGCCAACCACACCACAGCACAAACCGAGGGCACCTTGGATTGGGTAGGTATGGGTAATATTGAGATGCCAGTGATGGTTGCCTCAAAAGATGAAGCCGAGCGTATGGTTTCAGCTCATGTTGACGCCTTTGTTAACCTCAAAGAGCCAAAGGCAAAAGGCATTCATATGTCGCGCCTTTACTTGCTGCTTGATGAGTTATCCAGTAACCAGGTGTTGAATCACCAGAACCTGGTGACTTTACTCGACGGCTTTATCAGCAGTCACCAGGATTTAAGCGACAACGCCAAAGTGCAGTTCCGTTTTGATTATCACCTGCGCAGAAAATCACTGATCAGCGGTAAATCAGGCTGGAAAGCCTATCCCGTGGTAATAACCGGCCGCTTGAACCAGGGCGCCCTGGATATTGAGCTGGCCATAGATGTCAGATACTCTTCCACCTGTCCGTGCTCCGCCGCACTGGCACGCCAGCTGATCCAAAAAGCGTTTGTCGATAAGTTCTCCGATAACGGTGAAGCCAACCTGGCGGATATCCATGAATGGCTGGGCACCACAGAAGGCATAGTGGCCACTCCTCATAGCCAGCGCTCGGTTGCAGAAATTAAGGTTAAGCTTAACCAAAAGGTAAATGATTTCCCCATCACCGACCTGGTGGACACCATAGAAGGCGCCTTGCAAACCCCGGTACAGGCTGCGGTAAAACGGGAAGACGAGCAAGAATTTGCCCGTTTAAACGGCCAGAACCTGATGTTCTGTGAAGATGCCGCCCGCCGCTTGCAACATGCCATGAACCTGGAAGCTGGCTATGATGATTTCTGGCTGAAAATAAATCACCTGGAATCCCTGCATGCCCATGACGCGGTCAGTGTCGTCACCAAAGGCATAGCCGGCGGCTACCAGCCTTAAGTTTAAAAGTATCCAACACAGATATTTTCCTGAAAGTATCTGTGTTGCCATCACCCCGCTTCCCCCTTTTTATAACTCCACCGGCTCCTGCCTGGCTGATCACACAACCAACAATAAAACACGGCACTGATATTGGTGCGTTATAGTAGTGCGTCATATTCATGCAACCTGTTTATTTCATAATCCCTGATGAATCAAGCAATAAGCAAACTTGTCTATACTGCTTGCCGAATAAATGAATAATTTCTGAATATACATTCACATTGCCAATTTTGTAATTTTATTACATTTTGATGGGCTTTTTGAAAGCTTTCGGAAACTCGACACTCATCACAAGCCCTTTA
Source organism: Thalassomonas sp. RHCl1 (assembly GCF_947387555.1). GTDB lineage: Bacteria > Pseudomonadota > Gammaproteobacteria > Enterobacterales > Alteromonadaceae > Thalassomonas. Next base: position 8,869 of record NZ_CANDNZ010000008.1, on the reverse strand, counting down.
AAAATATAATAATTGCTGTTTATAGTGAAAATAGAGTAATTAAATTACCCTATTTAGTGAAAATAAACTACGAGCAAAAGCTCTATTTTTGTTGACCTTTGCTCAATAAGTGTTTAGTGTAAAATGTTCCTTTTGGGCTAAAACAGGATATTTATGCAATTAAAGCATAAAAATATTCTTTTTTAATCTTCCTATGCTCAAACGCTTTTTTATTAGGAGAAGAAGAAAATGCAGCTTTATGATCCCAACTTTCAAAAAGACAACTGTGGATTTGGTTTAATCGCCCATCAAACCGGGGAAACAAGCCATAAGCTGATTAAAACCGCGATTTCCGCCCTTGACCGCATGCAACACCGCGGCGGTATTGCCGCCGATGGTAAAACCGGTGACGGCTGCGGTTTATTGCTGCAAAAACCCGACAGTTTCTTCCGCGCCATCGCCGAAGAAAACAACTGGCAACTGGGGCGCAAATATGCCGTCGGCATGGTGTTTTTAAGCACAGATCCCGTTGAAGCTGCCCTCTCCAAACAAATACTTGAAGAAGAACTTGCACAGGAAACCCTGACTATTGTCGGCTGGCGTACCGTGCCGACAGATCCCTCGATTTTAGGGGAAATTGCCGCCAGCAACCTGCCGCAAATAGAGCAGATTTTTGTTGATGCCCCTCCGGGGTGGCGTAACCGGGATCTGGAGCGACGTTTATATATGGCGCGCCGCCGCGCAGAAAAACGCAGTAATGACGAGAAATTTTATATCGCCAGCCTGTCCTGCCTGGTGACTATCTATAAAGGCCTGATGATGCCGGTGGATCTGCCGAACTTTTATCTGGATCTGGCAGATATCCGCATGCAGAGCGCCATTTGTGTGTTCCATCAACGTTTTTCCACCAATACCTCGCCGCAATGGCATCTGGCACAACCTTTCCGCTATCTCGCCCATAACGGTGAGATCAACACCATCAGCGGTAACCGCCAGTGGAGTCGGGCGCGCAGCTACCGTTTTAAATCACCGTTATTACCGGATCTTCAGGATGCCGCGCCTTTTGTTAACGAAAGCGGCTCTGACTCTTCTTCGCTGGATAATATGCTGGAGCTGTTCCTGGCTGGCGGCATGGATTTATACCGGGCAATGCGCTTACTTATGCCACCGGCCTGGCAAAACAGCCCGTGCATGGACGATGATATTAAAGCCTTTTATGAATTTAATTCCATGCATATGGAGCCCTGGGACGGTCCCGCCGGTGTGGTCATGACCAATGGCCGACATGTGGCCTGTAACCTGGATCGCAACGGCCTGCGCCCCGCCCGTTATGTGATCACCCGCAACGGTTTTATTACCCTGGCCTCAGAAGTGGGGATCTGGGATTACGGCGAAGATGAAGTGATTGAAAAAGGCCGGGTTGGCCCGGGGGAAATGCTTGCCCTGGATACCTATACCGGCAAGGTCTTTAACTCTTCCGATATCGACAATGAATTAAAAGTCAGACATCCCTATCGCGAGTGGCTCGATACCAACATCCGCCGCCTGGTGCCGTTTGATCAGCTGACCGCCGAATTGATCGGCCAGCGGGTATTTACCGATCATGAACTCAGCCAGTACCATAAGATGTTTAACTACAGCTATGAAGAAATTCAGCAGGTAGTAAAAACCCTGGCAGAAAACGGCCAGGAAGCCACAGGCTCTATGGGGGACGATACCCCTATGGCGGTGCTTTCTAGCCAGGCACGTACCTTATATGACTATTTCCGTCAGCAGTTTGCCCAGGTCACCAACCCGCCGATTGACCCCCTGCGCGAACGTTATGTGATGTCCCTGGCCACCTGTATCGGCCGCGAACACAATGTTTTTAATGAAACCACAGGCGGTGCCGATCGGATTTTATTTGCCACGCCGGTACTTATGTATACCGGGTTAAAACAGTTACGGGAACTCGATCCCGAGCATTACCGCTCCGACACCCTGACCCTGAACTATGATCCCGCCGAAGGCCTGGAAAGCGCCATCCGCCGTTTATGTGATGAAGCGGTCGATCTGGTACGTAACAAAAATACCGTTATTTTAGTGTTATCGGATCGCCAGATACATCCGGGCTTATTGCCTATCCCGGCGGCCATGGCGGTCGGTGCGGTACAACAGCGCCTGGTCAATGAACAGCTGCGCTGCGACTCCAATATTATTGTCGAAACCGCTTCGGTGCGGGATTCCCACCAGTTTGCGGTCTTGTTAGGTCTTGGTGCCACCGCTATCTACCCGTTTTTGGCCTTTGAAACCGTGGAACAGCTGGTAGAAAAGGGACAAATCGATTTAACTCCGCGACAGGCGGTGAAAAACTACCGCGACGGCATCAATAAAGGCCTGCTGAAAATTTTATCTAAAATGGGCATTTCCACCATCGCCAGTTACCGCTGCGCCGGTTTATTTGAAGTGGTGGGCCTGCACCAGAATATCATGCAACTTTGTTTCCCGGATCTGCCGAGCCGCATCCAGGGCGCAGATTTTGTCGATATCGAACAGGATAACATTAACCTGGCGCGCAAAGCCTTTTTACCGCACCAGAAAGTCAACCACGGCGGTTTATTGAAATACGTGCATGGTGGTGAATATCACGCCTTTAACCCTAATGTTGTCAACTACTTACAAAGTGCGGTACAAAGCGGCGATTATGGTGATTACAAAAAATTCGCCGATGAGGTTAACCAACGCCCGGTCGCAACGTTAAGAGATCTATTAGCCCTTAAAGAAGATACCGAGAGTATAGATATTGGCCGGGTGGAAGCCGAGAGTGAAATGTTTAAGCGCTTTGACAGTGCCGCCATGTCCATCGGCGCCTTAAGTCCGGAAGCCCATGAGGCGCTGGCGATCGCCATGAACCGCCTGGGGGGCTTTTCCAACTCGGGTGAAGGGGGCGAAGATCAACGTCGCTTCGGTACCGTGAAAAACTCCCGCATCAAGCAAATTGCTTCCGGTCGCTTCGGGGTAACCCCGCATTACCTGGTGAATGCCGATGTGCTGCAAATCAAAGTCGCTCAAGGGGCAAAACCCGGAGAAGGGGGCCAGCTGCCCGGCGATAAGGTCACCCCTTTGATCGCCAAATTACGCTTTTCCGTGCCTGGCGTCACCTTAATCTCACCGCCGCCGCACCACGATATTTACTCTATCGAAGATCTGGCGCAGCTGATTTTTGATTTAAAACAGGTCAACCCGAAAGCCATAGTATCAGTGAAACTGGTTTCCGGTCCGGGTGTCGGCACTATCGCCTCAGGTGTAGCCAAAGCCTATGCCGACTTTATCACCATCTCAGGCTATGATGGCGGTACAGGTGCCAGCCCGCTAACCTCAGTAAAATACGCCGGTTGTCCGTGGGAATTAGGCTTGGCCGAAGCCCACCAGTCATTGGTAGCCAACGGCTTGCGCCATAAGGTACGTTTACAGGTAGACGGCGGCTTAAAGACCGGCATCGATATCGTCAAGGCCGCCATCCTGGGCGCGGAAAGCTTCGGTTTCGGTACCGCCCCTATGGTGACCTTAGGTTGTAAATTCCTGCGTATTTGTCACTTAAACAACTGCGCCACAGGTGTTGCCACCCAGGATCAGGTCTTAAGGGATGAATTCTTTAAAGGCCTGCCGGACCAAGTGATGAATTACTTTAAATTTGTCGCCCAGGACGTGCGCGAGATCCTGGCAAAACTCGGCGTTGAAAGCCTGACCGCCATTATCGGCCGCACCGACTTGTTGGAGCAACTGCCGGGTTTTACCGCCAAGCAGCAAAAACTGGATTTGTCAGCGATTATTGCCCCTGTTGTTGCCGGCGAAAATACCGCCCTGCATCAAACCGAAGCCAATGTCGCGTTCGATGAAGGCGCCCTGAACCAGCAAATGCTGGTAGCGGCCGCCGACAGTGTCGCCCATGCCAGCGGCGGCGAATTCAGGTTTAATATTCAAAATACCGACCGCTCTGTTGGCGCCGCCTTGTCCGGGGAGATTGCCCGTCATCACGGCGATCAGGGCATGGCCAGCAACCCGATCACAGTACATCTGTGTGGCACCGCAGGCCAGAGCTTCGGCGTCTGGAATGCCGGCGGCCTGGAGATGATCTTAACCGGCGATGCCAACGACTATGTCGGTAAAGGCATGACCGGCGGCAAGCTGACCGTTAAACCGCCTAAAGGGGTCGAGTACCCAAGCCATAAAACCATGATCATGGGTAATACCTGTTTATACGGCGCCACCGGCGGTAAGTTATTCGGCTGTGGCCGTGCCGGTGAACGTTTCGCGGTACGTAACTCAGGCTGCCATGCGGTAATTGAAGGCACAGGTGATCATGCCTGTGAATATATGACCGGCGGTATCGTCACCATCCTAGGGGATATCGGCGTAAACTTCGGTGCCGGGATGACCGGAGGTTTTGCCTATGTGCTGGATGAAGCCGACGACCTTAGCGTACGTTTAAACAACGAGTCCATTGAAATGCTGCCGATTGAAGACCTGGTGATCCACCAGGAGCATTTGCGCGGCATTATCAACCAGCACCTGGAAGAAACCGGCAGCTTGCGGGCACAGGAAATACTGAGCAACTTTGATAAGTTTGCCCCGCTGTTTAAGCTGGTGAAACCCACAGCAACCGATGTAAAAACCCTGTTGGGGCATCGTAGTCGTTCGTCTGCTGAACTTCGCGTTCAGGCACAATAACGCGGAATGAGGAACACAAGCACATGAGTAAAAATGTATATCAGTTTATCGACGTCAAACGCATCGATCCGCCAAAAAAGCCGGTAGAGCAGCGTAAAATCGACTTTGTCGAAATTTACCAGCCGATGAGCAGTGACCAGAGCCAGGGCCAGGCAGATCGCTGCCTGGACTGCGGCAACCCCTATTGCGAATGGAAATGCCCGGTACATAACTATATTCCCCAATGGCTGGAACTGGTGACCGAAGGCAAGATTTTTGAAGCCGCCGACTTATGCCACCAAACCAACAGCTTGCCGGAAATGTGCGGCCGGGTGTGCCCACAGGACAGGTTATGCGAATCCGCCTGTACCCTCAATGATGACTTCGGCGCCGTCACTATCGGCAATATCGAAAAATACATTACCGACACCGCCTTTGAGCAGGGCTGGAAACCGGATCTGTCCCATGTGATCCAAACCGGCAAGAAGGTCGCGGTAATAGGCGCGGGTCCGGCTGGCCTTGCCTGTGCCGATGTCTTAACCCGCAACGGCATTAAAGCCGTGGTTTATGATAAAAATGCCGAAATCGGCGGCCTGCTGACCTTTGGCATTCCGTCCTTTAAACTGGAAAAATCTGTAGTGAAACGCCGCCGCGAAATCTTTGAAGGCATGGGCATAGAATTTCACTTAAATACCAATGTCGGCGTCGATATCAGCTTTGACAGTTTAAGCCAGGAATATGACGCGGTATTTTTAGCCTTAGGCACTTATACCGATATGACCGGCGGCTTTGACAACGAAAACGCCAACGGCGTCTATAATGCCCTGGACTTTTTGATCGGCAATACCCAGCAACTGATGGGCATTACCGAAAATGCCAAGCCTTACGTTAATTTTGAAGGTAAAAAAGTCATCGTTTTAGGGGGCGGAGATACCGCCATGGACTGTGTCAGAACCTCAGTGCGCCAGGGTGCAACCAATGTGACCTGTGCCTATCGCCGTGACGAAGCCAATATGCCGGGCTCACCACGTGAAGTACAAAACGCCAAGGAAGAAGGAGTGAACTTTGAGTTTAACCTGCAACCTTTGGATATTGCCGTTAACGAACAAGGTAAAGCCATCGGCGTTAAATTTGTTAAAACCCAGCTTGGCGAGCCGGATGCCAATGGCCGCCGTAACCCCGAAGTTATCGAAGGCTCTGAATTTGTGATGCCCGCCGATGCGGTCGTGATCGCCTTTGGTTTCCTGCCCAGCCCGCCGCAGTGGATGAAAGATGCCGGTGTTGAAGTGGACACCAAAGGACGGGTAATAGCCAAAGACAACAGCCAGTTTGCCCTGCAAACCAGCAAAGGCAATATCTTTGCCGGTGGCGATATGGTACTGGGCTCAGATTTAGTGGTTACCGCCATCGACCAGGGCCGAAAGGCTGCCATGGGCATCTTGGATTATGTCTTTGATGAACAGGTGGTTGCCGTTTCATAGTTACGGCAGCTTAACCCGACAAAATACCAGTCATTTGACTGGTATTTTTTTGTCTGAAAATGTTTACCTACGACTGATAAACTCAAGCTTCTGTCCGGTGATATTACAACAGTGGCGACAAAACCATTAAAAGACCCACACTTTATGAAACACTTTCCCGCAGGGTGTTTCAGCTTTTGTTATTAACCTACGACGTAAATCCATTAAGCGCTCTAAAGTACGATTTACTGGCATTAAGTATAAGAAACTTAATCATATATTTTCTAATGAATTTAAAAGCTTATTTATAACCCCATATTGAAATATAGAAACATCAATTTGTGGGTTCCCTTATTGTTTTTTCGGGCTAATTGAGCAATTTAGCTCAACACCGAAGCATTCGTATCTCATGCTTCGATAAGAGAGAAATCCTTAAGTATTAGGGTGTAGAATAATTAATGGAGATTGGTTTGAGAGAAAGGTTTATATTTGAATCTGTAATAGATTCTGTTCCTCAATGGTTTGAATCCGATGAAAGTACATCTCGGAGAAGTCTTACTATTGGTGATTTAACTTGGTATATTAATTCACACAGAGGATTGACTCCTTTGCTCTCTGAGTTGCATGAATTCTGCCAGGAGAAATCACAGCTTTGGTTAGAAAATTTACCACCAATACTTTCTAGTTCTGCAAGAAAAAATATTACTCAAGAAATATCACTGTTTTGGCTAAGCAGGCATAGCTCGACCACAAATTGGTATAAGTTTATTGCTTATGCTGAAGAGATGTTGTTTAGAACATATGAAAATATACCCGTAAGTACCAATTTAATGATATCTCCAGGTGATAATGGGAACAGTGACATAACGAATTCATCTATACAGAAGCTGCTAGATCCGCTTTCTACGAGCATGCAAACATATTTAAAGGTTGATTCTGAAGCTAATTTGGTTGCTTATGAGCAAATTGACTGGTCACAAATTAATGATACTAGTGACTATAAATTCAACCCTGAATTTTTACAGCCATTTGCTTGCGCACTAGAACAAGGCCAATTCTCTTTTCATGTGACTATCAAGGGTGACATCCTTATCATGAATTCGCTTGGTCTGCTTGCGTCTTGTCGAAAAGGTCGGTGGCACGTTTACGATGTTCAAACACTTAAGAATAGTATTGGTGATATATCAGGTGATTACCGAATTGGATGTAATATATTTGAAGTGTTACTAGACCTTTCTTATAAACGGCACGGGGCATTGTTAATTTATGATCCCGGTCATGATGTAATCGATCATATTGTAAATAGGGAGTCATTGTTACTAGATAATCAAAATATGGATTCTGCAAGGACAATGCTTGCTCCATCTGTAGTTGGCATTGGCATGGGCATTCAAACAATGTCTGCTCGCAAAAAACGGATTATGCTTGAACTTGCAAGCATGGATGGAGCTGTGATTTTTGATGATAGAAATATTCTATCATTCGGGGCCATGGTTGAAACTCATCCTTCCGCAGGAAGCCATGCTGGTGCAAGAACTACAGCATTTGAATCTGCATTTCTTTATGGTGGGCGGCCTTTTAAGGTTAGCTCTGACGGTGATATTTCTCTGAGGTTTGAGCGAGGGGGTGGCAAATTAAGCTTTTTATAGCCCTGACAGAGATAAACAAGAACAAGCACGGACACCCAAGCCTTAGTATTAAGCCAGCAAAATCTGTCGATTGAAGCAATTTTCCAAAACTAACGATAGATACCTTAGTGGTAAGTATCATTACACTCTGTAGTTTTTAAACCTTATTGCCTTTGACGATAAGGTTTTTTTATATATGGGGGTTGGTATTGAGTGGCTTTATGGATGAAGAGAAATTTTGGCCTGGAAAATACGAATGTAAGGGCGCGTTTATTAAATACGGTGTTAGTAGCTTATGTCAGGTAGAGAATAGGGCAGAATTTTAAGCCGGGTGAGCCTGCAAGATACCAGGTTGCCAGTGTTAGCTCACCCAAGCATTTTCCTGTTAGTTAAGTCGATTAGTTAAACTGGTTGTTCAGGCTTAAGATCGCGTAATCCCTGGAGGATCTTATCCATTTTATCCCGGTAGCCTCTTATCTGAATTTTTAAGCGATAGCTTACATACCAGATACCTTCACTCGTTTCTGGGGTGATGCATTCGGGTTCGCGGGCAACCGCGGCGAAGGCATCACAGAGAAAGGAGCATTCATCGCTAAACTTGCTAAAGTCGTCACAAAGATCAAGGCATTCACTCGATAGCTGCTTTCGTTTAGTTTCATAGTCAGCATTTGGGCTAGTTGATTCAGACATGATACTGCCCTCCTATGATACTTGGTAGTACACAGTGATGGGCAAGCTTGCTACAGGTTATGGACAGGTGCCCGGGGTTAGGCATAAGGTCAGGTATATTTTCTGTTAAAGAAACTTTAACCGAGTGAAACTCTGGCATATCATTAGAGTTAGCCATGATGGATACCTTCTATATCTGTTGTGGTTAGCTTCCTCTGAGTGTTATAGCACTTAGGGGGAGCGCTTGGTTTATCTGCTGTTTCTCTTTGTTAAGCCCTCCGTTGGTGAATGATTCACCTATTAGTCATAGTACAAAGTACTGTAAAAATCAGGCTGTGTTTGCATTTAGTGTTGGTCTTACTTATATATACTGTATGGATTGCTGTACACAGAGTTCAACACTATGAAAAATATTGAGTTAGAGTCCTTACAAAAACATCTGAC
>NZ_CANDNZ010000007.1 GCF_947387555.1 Thalassomonas sp. RHCl1 | reverse complement strand
CGAACCCTCGATAGGGTATAAAGCCTATACTCCCTTAGCAGGGGAGCGCCTTCGGCCACTCGGCCACCTCTCCAGTGGGTGCGAATATTAATGGATCTAAAAAATATGTCAAATGATATTCGCAATAATCTACTAAAAATTATCGAATAAATTTTAATTGAATAAAAAACAAACTTATTGGTGAAAAACTTTCCGCATTATCACACAGGGAGTCAAACCTGCACCCGTTTAACTCGTTAATCAACTACTACACAGATACAGCTTCCAGCCAACAAATCGCTTATTTGCCAATGACAGCATGATTATTGAGGTGAGAAATAGTAATTACAGACAAAGAGGCCGGCTGGATAAAGCTGACTTTCGCTTCCTTAAAAGCCGCCGCAGATATTGCCGAGCAAAGTAACAAAGGCACCTTTAAGAACCTTACTTGTAGATACTTGCCTTTACAAATAAAAGCCCCCTATCCGGAAGTCATCCGTTGAAATTTTCCCAGCATGAGAAAACATAAATTTCAGACAAAAAAAAGCCCGACTAAAAGTCGGGCTTTCTCTTCCACATGGAATGTGGCGGACGCGGCAGGAGTCGAACCTGCGACCGCCTGGTTCGTAGCCAGGTACTCTATCCAGCTGAGCTACGCGTCCGCGGTATATTAATTTCTTTATCCAGTCTTAATATAAACTGTCACTTTCATTGCTGCCACTAATTCAAGAGAAAAAGTGGCGGACGCGGCAGGAGTCGAACCTGCGACCGCCTGGTTCGTAGCCAGGTACTCTATCCAGCTGAGCTACGCGTCCGCAATGGCGGAGAGGGAGGGATTCGAACCCTCGATAGGGTATAAAGCCTATACTCCCTTAGCAGGGGAGCGCCTTCGGCCACTCGGCCACCTCTCCAGTGTGGTGCGAATATTAATGGATCTAAAAAATAAGTCAAACACTTTTTTATCTTTTCTTTTATCTTTTTCACTGTTTGCCGAGAAAACAGCCAGGACGTGTATTTTTCAGCCTAAAAGGTATAAAAACCGCCGATTTTATCCAATAAAACTGGTATGGAGTTTTGGCAAGACTAATTCGGATAACGGCCCGCTGGTAGCTAAATTAAGTCATTCTTGTCTGTCAACGGCTGATTATCGCCCGCAATCATCAACAAATAGCCAAATAAAAGAAATATTCAGGTCAATACGATGAAAAAACAACAAATAACCAGAAAAAATAGCTGAGACTCTTATTTAAAAATTTCCTGTTGCAGCACTTATTGCTTATGCTCATTTTTCTCAGGCATAAAAAAACCGGCAATTGCCGGCCTTTTATATCAACACGCTACACCAAGTTTTTTGCCCGGGCTCAAATTCGCGATGCGAAGAGAAAGCTGCTGACTTTTTCACATATACATAACTCAGGCTAATACTAGCCAGGATGCTGCTGTGAAATTAAAACTTATTCCCTGTAGGGTCTGTATCACCTTTTTCGGACTGTATACGCATGTATATTTCCTCACGATGAACTGAAACTTCCTTCGGCGCATTAACACCTATACGCACCTGATTACCTTTAACACCTAAAACTGTAACGGTAACGTCGTCACCAATCATCAACGTTTCACCGACTCGTCGTGTTAATATTAACATTCTACTGTTCCTTTCTCTTTAAAATGAGGTCCACTAAATATTTATAAGCTAGTAATAAATAAAGTTAGACTAATTTCTAACAAAGCGCACTAAAGTCACTGTAAACTTTGTAAAAATAACTAGTTATTATTTTGATGAATTTAATCCGAAGGTCTGGTGTAACAACCTGACCCCCTTAACGAGATTTAATTCATCTACAATGACAGAAATAGTGATTTCTGATGTTGATATCATCAACACATTGATATTTTCTTTGGCTAATGCAGCAAACAACTTTCCTGCAACACCGGCATGGGATTTTAGTCCGATACCTATCGCTGATATTTTAACAATCTTCTGATTGCAATGAATAGCACCTATGATGTTTTTTTGCGCCATTTCGTGTAATTTTTCGCTCGCCTGAGCACAATCATCACGATGTATAGAAAATTTAACCTTGTGTTTACAATTGTTTTGCATTTCAACAGAAATCATATCCACTTCGATCCCCGCCTCACCTAACAAAACAAAAATTTCGGCAAGGGTATTGTCGTCAATAACATCACTAATGGTCACCAAAGCTTCCTGCTGATGATGGGCAATATTCGACACGGGTTGCGATGTTTTCGACTCACCTGCCATAAGTGCTTCGTTGATCACTTTCGTTCCATCTCCTATAGCAAAACTACTCAAAACTCTGATCGGCATATTGTGGGCCATGGCGTACTCCACTGCCCTATTTTGCAACACCTTGGCCCCCAAACTTGCCATCACCAACATCTCATCAAAGGCAATCGCCGCTAATCGTGTTGCCTGAGGCTCAATACGGGGATCGGCGCTGTATATGCCGTCAACATCGGTATATATCTGGCATTCGCTTGCTTCCAGGGCAACGGCGACAGCGACCGCTGAGGTATCTGAACCTCCCCTGCCTAAGGTCGTGATATTTTGCTCGCTATCCATGCCCTGAAAACCGGCAATCACCACCACCTGCTCCTGCTCAAGCGCCTCAAGCAAACGTTTATTATCCACCGACCGGATCCTCGCCCGGCCAAAATGGTTATCGGTTTGAATGCCCACCTGGTGGGCAAGCAGAGAAATGGCGGAAAAACCACGTTGGATCAGGGCAATGGCCAGCAAAGAGATGCTGACCTGCTCGCCGGCAGATAACAGCATATCCAGCTCCCGGGTTGCCGGCTTTGGATCCAAGGCGGTGGCAAGGGATAACAAGCGATTGGTTTCACCTGCCATGGCGGATAAGACTACCACTACCTGATGTCCCTGACGCCGGGTAGCAATAATATTTTCAGCGATCGCTTCTATACGGCTGAGGGAACCGACAGAGGTTCCCCCATATTTTTGAACAATAACGGCCACGTCGGGTTAAGACAGTTTTTCCGCTAACCAGGGCTCAACGGAGGCCAGTGCCGGAGCAACATTTTCTGGCTGGCTACCGCCGGCTTGCGCCATATCCGGCCTGCCGCCGCCTTTACCGCCGACCTGCTGTGCCACCATGTTCACCAGTTCACCCGCTTTAACGCGGCCAACCAGATCTTTGGTGACACCGGCAATCAGGCCAACCTTACCGTCATTGGCAGTAGCCAACATAATGATGCCGGACTGGATTTTATTTTTCAGCTCATCCATCATGCCGCGCAGGGCTTTGGATTCAACGCCGTCAAGCTCGGCAACCAGCACTTTAACGCCGTGGATATCTTTCGCCTGCGATACCAGATCAGAGCCCGCCTGAGCCGCCAATTGCTGTTTCAACTGGGCAATTTCTTTTTCCTGTTGCTTACTTTTGCTGATCAGCTGCTCAACTTTACCGGTGACACCCGGTACATCAGATTTCACCAGGGCGGCAATGCTGGCAAGAGAAGAAGACTGCTGCTCGACAAAACATAGCGCAGCTTCGGCGGTTACCGCTTCAATACGGCGAACACCGGCAGCAATGCCAGCTTCAGAGGTGATTTTAAATAAACCGATATCACCGCTGCGTTCAACATGCACACCACCACAAAGCTCGGTTGAGAACTCACCTAAGGTCACCACCCGTACTTCATCGTCGTATTTTTCACCAAACAGGGCCATAGCACCTTTTTCTTTGGCTTCATCAATCGGCATTAACGCCGTGTGACGTTCAAGGTTACGGCGGATTTCACCGTTAACCATCTGCTCAACCTGGCGCAGTTCATCCAGGGTTACCCCTTCAAAATGGGAAAAATCAAAACGTAATTTTTCCGGCTCTACCAGGGAGCCTTTCTGGGTAACATGCTCCCCTAACACTTTTCTTAAGGCAGCATGTAATAGGTGAGTTGCGGTATGGTTTTTGACAATGGCGGCACGGCGCACGGTATCAATTTCAGCTCTGACCCTGGCATTTAACTGCACGCTGGTATGGGCAACACCCACATGGGCGAAAGCATTGCCTAATTTGATGGTATCGTTTACTTCAAAAACACCACCCGGTAAATGCAGCTCACCGCTATCCCCTACCTGACCACCGGATTCGGCATAAAAAGGTGTGGCATCGAGGATCACAACCCCCTGCTCACCATTGTCCAATTGAGATACCGACTGGCCATCTTTGAAGATTTCTACAACGGTCGATGAGTAAGAGCTGTTGGTATAACCTTTAAAGCGGGTATCGTGATCCGATTTCATCTGCTCATTATAGTCAGTACCGAACTGGCTGGCCTGCTGGGCACGCTCGCGTTGCAGACCCATAGCAACATCAAAACCATTATGGTCGATTTTCAGCTGGCGCTCACGGGCGATATCCGCAGTTAAATCCGCCGGGAAACCATAGGTATCATAAAGTTTGAAGACATCATCACCGGCGATGGTATCCCCTTTAAGATTGGTTAAGATATCTTCAAGCAATAACATACCGCGATCTAAAGTACGGCCAAACTGCTCTTCTTCAATGCGCAGGATCTTTTCAATAATTTCTTGCTTCTGGATCAGCTCAGGGTAGGCTTCTCCCATTTGCTTAGCCAGTGAGGCCACCAGCTTATGGAAGAAGTGCGATTTCGCTTCCAGCTTATGACCGTGGCGAATGGCGCGACGGATAATACGGCGCAGCACATAACCGCGTCCTTCATTTGACGGCATCACGTCATCGGCAATTAAGAAACTACATGAACGGATATGATCGGCAATCACCCGCAGGGATTTATGCTCAAGATCGTCACAGCCAAGTAAATTGGCGGCATCCTTGATCAGCCCCTGGAAAATATCGATTTCATAGTTACTGTGTACCCCTTGCATAATGGCCGAGATACGCTCAAGTCCCATCCCCGTATCTACCGAAGGCTTAGGTAAAGGCTCCATAGTGCCGTCGGCGTGACGGTTATACTGCATGAAAACCAGGTTCCAGATTTCAATATAACGGTCGCCGTCTTCATCCGGTGTGCCCGGAGGACCACCGAAGATTTCTTCGCCGTGGTCGTAGAAAATTTCGGTACAGGGACCGCAAGGACCTGTGTCTCCCATAGACCAGAAGTTATCTTTGGCGCCGATACGGGAAAGACGCGCAGGATCTACACCGATTTGCTCCAGCCAGATTTTTTCGGCTTCGCTGTCTTCTTCAAAAACCGTCACCCATAACTTTTCTTTTGGCAGCTTTAACACATCCGTTAAAAATTCCCAGGCAAAACGAATGGCATCTTCTTTAAAGTAATCGCCGAAACTAAAATTACCCAGCATTTCAAAGAAAGTGTGGTGGCGTGCGGTATAACCGACATTTTCCAGATCGTTATGTTTACCGCCGGCGCGCACACAACGCTGCGACGAAGTCGCCCGGGTATAACTGCGGCTTTCAGCGCCTAAAAATACGTCTTTAAATGGCACCATACCGGCATTGGTAAAAAGTAAGGTGGCGTCATTGCCCGGCACAAGTGAACTGCTGGAAACGATTTGATGCTGCTTAGATGCAAAATAATCTAAAAATGCCTGACGTACTTCGGCACTGGTCTTTATCATGGGTCTGTCCAATTAATTGAAAAAGTTAATCTGTTTGCAATACTGCCATAATTTCGTCGATCGAAAAACCGCGGTATTGGAGAAAACGTATCCGCTTGGCTTTATCTTTTTGATCTTTGATTTCTTTGAGAGCAAAGCGTTTATTATACGCAAGCTCGGCCTGATGATACCAATCGGTATTCTGCTCCTGGCCAAGCGCTTTTATCAGGGCGGCGCTAACCCCCTTTTGTTGTAATTCATTTTGAATATAACGCCAGCCAAATCCGCGGCTGAGGCGATAACGAAACACACTGTCGGCAAAACGTTGATCACTTAAATAATCTTTTGCGATTAGATGTTCAATAACGACGCTTATTTCTTCAGGGGCATAGTCCTTGGTTTTAAGCTTATTCACCAGCTCTTTTTCCGAGTGTTCGCGCCTGGCTAAAAAGTTAACCGCCGAATGCAATATTTCTTTGTTCAATGGGAATTACATCTCTATCCGAATGGCGGCTATTTTACCCGCAAAAGCAGGCAAAATAATAGAGTAAATATCGGCATATTGGTAAATGTTGCCGCCAGGCAAGCCGCAGGATGGATTTTCTCCCCAAGAAAAAAGCAAATCATCTTTTGCCGCGGCTTTTCGCTATACTTTAACGCCATTATCACGCAAAATATTTGCGTTAACTACAACCGACTAAACTCATCAAATAAAACAAGGACCTGTATGAAGGGACCAAGACTAATCATAAAGCAGTTTTTCAGCCTGTTTACCCTGATTTTATTGCTGCAGGCTTGCGGCGGCTCAGGTAACAATGCCCCGACCTTTACCATTTCAGCCGATACTTCCAAGGTAAGTTTCAGCACGGAAGCAGGTATGGCATCAGAGCAAACCCTGGCGGTTAACGTCACCTTTGACGGCGAAGGCTTGCTGGTGGGTTACGCACCGGATGCCGCTTCCACCGGCTGGCTCAACTACCGCACCGAAACGGTCAGCGCCACCTCCGCCACCATTTATATTGATGTGGTCACAGAATTTGATTCTGAAGCGGGCCCGGTTTTCCTCCCCCAGGGCCTGTATAACAGCACATTACGCCTGTCTACCGGCAGCACCGCCGACAGAAATCTGTCTCATCATGATATAGACGTTTCCTTGCTGGTATGGCAATTAATGAGTTTTGGCGAAACGTTCGGCGCTACGGCTACAGACAGCCAGACGGTTTCCGTTGCCAATAATGGTGAAACCTTAACTGCCAGCGCAGACGTGGACTGGTTAACGGTTCAGACCCAGGCAGGCACTGAAAATACCGAGTTTACGGTAACGGCGGATCTAAGCGGCTTTAGTGCTTCCGGCTTGTATCAGGGCAATGTTATCATCACCGGCAGCAATGGTGATATGAGCTTGCCGGTAGAGCTTGGCCTGGATAACCGTTATTTGTTTGCCGATGATAATACCCTGGCTTTCACCTCAACCCCGGATATTGATGCGACAGAGCAAACCATCACCATCAGCAGCAACAGCCTTTCTCCCTATAACTGGCAAGCCAGTACCGAATCCCCCTGGCTAACCTTAACGCCGATAACCGACAGCAATCAATTAAAAGTCACAGCCGATCCCTTATTGGCAAGTGCCAATACGATTAATAATGCCAGCATCACTATCAGCTCGGCTGAAGACAATACCCTGCTCGCAGAAACCGTCAGTGTCAGCCTTTATAACAGCGATACCAGCAGTGAAAGCACCAATATCTCTGCACTGGCCATTAACGAAAATGCCCTGGTGTATGCTCCTTTACAGCCTTATGTCTACGTCGGCATGAATAATGAGCTGCGGGTTTATCACCTGTATAGCAATGAGCTAATCACCTCGGTAGAGATATCACCACAAGCTAGCTTGTTAAAGGAGTTGGTAATACATCCCCAAGGGGATTTCATGCTCGGGCGTGCCGATGAAACAACCCAGGATGAAAACGGACAATCACAAACGGTTATTCACAGATATAAAATCGACTTATCTGACATAACCGGCATTAGCGCAACAGAGCTCGGTGAAACCTCTATCACCTCGGAAGCCGTGAAGTTTGTACGCTTTGCCGGACGTTACTTTGTGGTTACTGAGCGCGTTGAAATTGCCGATGACAACCTGCAACAACTCTATTGGGATACCAGCGATATCTTTAGTGCAACAAGGATTGAACAGGCCAGCCAGACCGGCGGCCTGTTCGCCCTGGATGATAACAACGCCACATTCAAACGCTACGATGCCAAGGTCAATGATTTCACCACTGATAATATCAGCCTGAGCCTCAGCCACAGTTATAAGCCGGAAAGCCTGGCCGATGGTGATACCATTCGTGATTTTGTCATCACCAAGGATGAAAGCAATATTTACCTGCTCAGCCCAACGACACAATGGCTGAGTTTTGATGGCAGTGAATTTACCGATCAGGGGTTAATTGAGGCCGAGGTCGAAGCAGAGGAAAATACCACGCAAAGCACGGTTGCCCTGGCAAAAGATAACAACGACCGGGCACACTTTTTTATTGCCACTTTTCTTGGCAGCAGTACCTTTAGTCTCGATGCCCATATTTATAATGATCAGCAAGAGTTAGTCACTTCAATGCAGGCTCGGGATAACCTTACCGACTTAGGCGCGATTTCTGCTGCTATATCAAACGATGACAGACGGCTGATGGTTAACAACACCAGCATAGCCGCAGTAAATACCCTTTCATTTACCAACCTGCCGCAGTTTACCACCTCAAGCACCAGCTTAACCTTTACCGGTGTTGTCGGTGAAAGCATTCCCAGCCAGAGTGTCACCATATCAGGCATAGGTGAAAACTGGCAGGTAGCTGAAGATGCGGGGTTAATTTTCACCCAGGATAACAGTGGTGAGTTGGCGCAGTTAATCGTTGAAATAGACCATACGCTTTTCTCTGTCGCCGACACTTATACCACAGCCATTCGCTTAAGCGACCCCGACACTAATACAACTGCCGAGATCGCCGTTGAATTAATCCTAAGCGAAAATTAGCGCTTTCCCCCCGAATGACTATCATAAGCCGCCAAGAAAATATCATGTTCCTGGCGGCTTATTTGACTGGCTTCCCAGCCAATAGCCCCCGATTAATACATCACTTTAAATCACTGATCAGGGTTTGCAACCAGCGTTCTTCATTAATAAAAGACCAGGACCAGTGCTTATAATCTTCACCTATGCCCATGGCAAGAATATCCTGCTCTGACTTCCCTTCACTCAGTGCTTTGCTCACCCGCTTGATACTGTAATCTATCATCTGAGCAAAAACCTTAAACCTGGCCTTATCGGCTAACTTACCGTGCCCGGGAATAATCTTGACATCCTCCGGCAGCTTATCCAGCAGCGCATTTACATTCGCCAAATAAGTTTTAACATTACCACCGTGCTTGAGGTCGACATAGGGAAAACCAAGTTCAAAAAACAAATCGCCGGTATGCAGCACATTGGCCTTTTTAAAATAAACCACAGAGTCGCCGTCGGTATGGCCGCCGGGCAGATGGCTGATTTGTATTTCTTCACCCGCCAGATAGACAGTCAAACCGTCCTGATAGGTTACCACAGGCAAAGCCCCAAGCTCATCGGGGCGCTCCTTGCCGATACGTTGCCGGACATTTTCATGGGCAAAAACAGGCGCCTTGGCGGCAAAGCTGGCATTACCGCCGGTATGGTCCTTATGGAAATGGGTATTGACGATATATTTCAGCCCCGGGTTGTCTACACTACTGATGCTTTTCATTGCCGCTTCGATACGCCCGGCAAGAGGAGCAAATTGATCATCCACCATTAACAAGCCCTCTTTTGTGGCCAGCACGGCAATATTGCCTCCCGAGCCCTGCAACATATAGACATTACCGGCCACCTGCTCGGCTTTAATTTTCACCGAAGCAAAACGGTTGGCATGACTTTGCCCGCCCGCAAGCAGCAAAAGTCCTAAACCAAGAGTAAGCAAAAACAATCGCATGATTTATCATCCCTAAGATATTAAGTAGCATTAACAACTTACTATATAGAGAAAGCTTAAGAAGTGAACAAAAACTTGCCTGTGGTTTTATATCGGCAAGCTTAACTGGCTGGTGCCCTGCTCTTTTTCGGCAAATCCCAGGGTTAATCCCACCAGGCGGATCCCCCGGTTATCGGCTCTCGCCAGGGCTTTTTTCAACAGGCATAGGAAAAATTCCAGATCGCACTCCTGGCTTTGTAATTCCACGGTAGTCTGATTAAAGTCGGCGAATTTCAATTTCACTCCCTGGCGGGTAATGCTTCTGTCGTTGTGTTTTTCCAGGCGCCGCACCAATTTAGGAAAAAGCTGATTGACGACATCGGCACATTCCACAGAGCTGATATCATGTGCCAAGGTGGTTTCAATCGCCAAAGACTTGCGCAAACGGGAAGTTTCCAGCTCGCGTTCATCCAGGCCAAAGCTGCGCTGATACAGGGAAAAGGCAAATTTACCGACAATTTGCTGCAATTTGCTGACATTGCTGCTGCGGACATCGGCACAGGTGTGATAACCAAACTGTTTCAGTTTTTCTGCCGTTTTCGGTCCTATGCCGGGAATTTTCTTCAGCGGCAACCGCTCAACAAAACTTTCCACTTTATCGGGGGAGATCACACACTGGCCATTGGGCTTATTTTCATCGCTAGCAATTTTCGCCAGGAACTTATTCGGGGCAATGCCTGCCGAGGCCGTCAGGTTAAGCTCATTAAAGATCTCCTGCCTGATTTGCCGGGCAATCAGGGTAGCACTGCCATGACATTCACTGCTGTCGGAGACATCCAAATAGGCTTCATCTAACGACAAGGGTTCGATAATGTCGGTATAACGTAAAAAGATGCCGCGGATCTTTTGCGAAATCTCCTGATAAACCGCCATGCGGCCATCGACAATTTTTAAATCCGGACATAATTGCAGTGCCTTGGCCGCCGGCATCGCCGAGCGAACACCGTATTTACGGGCCTGGTAATTACAGGTACAAAGCACACTTCTCGGCCCGCTGCCGCCAACCGCCAAAGGGATGTCACGGTACTCGGGATTGTCCCGCATTTCCACCGCCGCATAAAAACAGTCCATATCAATATGAATTATTTTACGCACCGATACCTCCTCTGAACACTAGCCGCACAAACACTGTCTATATATACAGTCTAATTAAATATACAGACAATGCAAGTGCTTCTTGGCCAAAGAGGGCAGAATATGACGCATGTAAAAATAAGTTAAATCAGCTTTCCCCTTCCGGGTAAATGATATACCTTAACCAGCTCTTTAGCTGAATGCAGATGATCAACGTGATATTTTTCAGAGTACTATTTTACCTGTTGTTTTTCCTACTCTTTTTAAGCACATATGCCAAGGCCCATGTTAGCAGCCCGTCACAGGCCAGCCTGTTTATTCTTAACGACAACGAATATAAGCTCGAATTGCAGCTTGATATTGTGCACTTGCTGCAGCAGGAAACCGGACTGGAAAATAATGATAAAACCCTGCTCCCGGCGCTGCAAAAACTGCCTTTGCCCGCCTTGATGAAAGCCCTGCATGCCGGTAAAAACCGCTTGCAACAGCAAACCACCATAAAATTCAATCAGCAGGCGTTTCCGCTGGTTAGCCTGCTGGCCCCAAGCTTGCTGCAAGTAAAACAAATTCTGGCGAATCCGCCGGGAATATCACCTTACCAGCTCACTTTTACCGGTTATGGCGATATGCCAGAGGATAGTGCAGAAGTTAACATAAGTTTTCCTGAAAGCCTGGGGGATGTTTCTCTGGCGCTGGCACGCCCCTATCAGACTTTTGTCCTGGCGGGAAAAACCAGTGAAACCATTACTTTGCACCAGCAGATGTCCTTTTCTGGTGAGCTTGCCGCAAAAATCACTACTTTCATCGATTACACCGTCCAGGGGATATTGCATATCATCCCTAAAGGTTTAGACCATATCTTATTCGTATTGGCCCTGTTCTTATTGGCAACCAAAATGTCTACCTTGTTATGGCAGGTCAGTGCATTTACTTTGGCCCATACCATCACCTTAGGCTTAGGGATCTATGGCGTGGTCAATTTACCCGCCACCATAGTCGAGCCGTTAATCGCCTTATCCATTGCTTATGTTGCAGTAGAAAATATTTTTGCCCTGCAGTTGAAAAAATGGCGCATCCTGGTGATCTTTGCCTTCGGTTTATTGCACGGCTTAGGTTTTGCTTCGGTATTGCTGGAATTAGGACTGGCCCCGGGGCAATACCTGTTAAGTTTAATTGCTTTTAATATCGGCGTTGAACTGGGGCAGCTTGCCGTTATTCTGCTGGCTTTTGCCTGTGTCTGGTGGTGGCAAAGCAAGCACTGGTATCGCCAGCGCATCGTACAGCCGTTAAGCCTGGTGATTGCCGTAACCGGGGTCTACTGGTTTGTTGAAAGGATTATTTAAAGCACTTTAACGGTAAAAACGCTCTCCGAAAAATAAAAACGAGCAACCAGCTTGCTCGTTTTTATATACAGGATGTATGGTATCCCTTGGTGTCATGGATGACAGTGAAAGGGGTATACAGGATGTATGGTATCCCTTGGTGTCATGGATGACAATGAAAGGGATATACAGGATGTATGGTATCCCTTGGTGTCATGGATGACAGTGAAAAGGGGTATACAGGCGCTATCCCTGAGTGTCATAAATGACAGATAAAGGGGATATAATGAAAACCTAAAAGCTAAATATTCTTGATATCTATACTGTTTTCTTGCTTCAACGCCGCTTTGCGTTCACGCTCCTGGCGCTTTTCACAGGGATTGTCACAGTCACAGGCTTTTTCAATGCCCATGGACGACAAACCGCCGCAGCTGCCTGCCAGGCTCTTTTGCTGGAAGATATACCCTACAGCCATGGCCGCAACGATAACCAGAAAGAACCCCAAAGTGATTAAAAATATTGTCATATATGACCTCTATACAGCTTAATCTTATCTCTGCCCAAACAATTAATCCAACCGGTCACACCGGGGCGGTATCGGTTAGACAGAACAAACAAACCGGCTATTTCAAAAATTGTACGAATTTTACCGTGCTTTGCTGCTCAAAGCCATCTTGAGTTTTAACTATAAACAAAGCAGCAAGATCATTTTCCTCGGCAAACGCCATCGCCTGCTTTTCTCCCATCACCATCATCGCCGTAGACAAGCCGTCCGCCGTCATCGAAGAAGGGTGAATAACGGTTACAGAGACCAGCTTATGGTTAATAGGTTTACCGGTATCCGGGTCAATAATATGGGAAAAACGCTGGCCACCTGCTTCAAAATAAATCCGGTAATCACCCGAGGTGGCCACTGCATTATCTTTAGGCACGATAATTTGCTGCACCGCCCGCTCGGTCGAAACCGGTTTTTCAATGGCAACATGCCATAAGGAGCCGTTATGTTTAAAGCCCTTTAAACGCATTTCTCCGCCGATTTCCACCAGGTAGTTATCAAAACCGTTACGCTCTACCAGCTCAGCCACCATGTCCACGCCATAACCTTTGGCAATGGTCGATAAATCGACATATAAAGAAGGTATTGCCTTGGCCAGCTTATGCTCGCTTAAACTAAGTTTATCCAGACCGGTTTTCGCCTTGGTACTGGCGAGCAACTCATCGCTTGGCACGGTTTCCGGGCGGTATTCTGGGCCGAATCCCCAAAGGTTCACCAAAGGGCCCACGGTCACATCAAGCTTGCCGCCGGTAAGTTTTCCTAAGCGTATCGCTTCACTGACCACCCGCTCCAGTCCCTGAGACACGGCAACGGCGTCAACAGAGTCCGACTTGTTAAACCGGGACAATTCCGAGTCGGGGATATAGGTGGACATTTCCTGGTTCACCTGCTTTAGCAAAGCCTCTATTTGCTGGTGAATTTTTTTGTCCTTAACGTCCCGCTCATCGCCAATCAGCTTAACGGTATAGGTAGTGCCCATGGTATTTCCCTGGAGCAGCACCTCTTGTTTACCAACCTGCTCATCACTTTCAGAGCAGGAAAACAAAAAGGCCAGCGCCAGCAGTCCCAGCCAGGTCCTTAACCGCAAAAACATCAACGTCTTAAACCGGACTCGCTTAAATCCTTGAGTTACTTTCATTTGGGAAAATCACTTTTAATGCATGAAAAAACAAAGGCGATTGTCTAAAACCAGACAACCGCCTCTACCTTGAAACAAATTTTGTTCTAAACCAAGCAATTACGCTTGAAACAAAAATTAGCCGCCGAAGTCATCCAACATGATGTTTTCGTCTTCCACGCCTAAATCTTTAAGCATATGGATAACGGCCGCGTTCATCATAGGTGGCCCACACATGTAGTACTCACAATCTTCAGGCGCTTCGTGGTTCTTCAGATAGTTTTCATGTAATACGTTGTGGATAAAGCCGGTCATGCCGTCCCAGTTATCTTCCGGTTGCGGATCCGACAAGGCGACATGCCATTCGAAGTTGTCATTATCAGCCGCCAGGCCGTTAAAGTCATCTTCATAGAACATTTCACGCAATGAACGGGCACCATACCAGAAGCTCATCTTACGCTTGGATTTCAAACGCTTAAGCTGATCAAAGATATGTGAACGCATTGGCGCCATACCGGCACCACCACCGATAAAGACCATTTCCGCATCGGTTTCTTTAGCGAAGAACTCACCAAACGGACCTGAAATCGTCACTTTATCGCCAGGCTTAAGGCTGAAGATATAAGAAGACATCTTACCGGCAGGCAAGTGCAGCTTACCCGGAGGCGGCGTAGCGATACGCACGTTCAGCATGATAATGCCTTCTTCTTCCGGATAGTTCGCCATAGAGTAGGCGCGCAATGTGTCGGTATCCACTTTAGATTCTACATCGAAGAAACCAAAGTGCTCCCAATCGCCGCGATATTGTTCTTCAATATCGAAGTCTTTGTATTTCACGTGGTGAGCAGGAGCTTCAATCTGAATATAACCACCGGCACGGAAAGGTACAGACTCGCCGTCAGGGATTCCTAATTTCAGCTCTTTAATGAAAGTAGCTTTGTTATCGTTAGAGATAACTTCACATTCCCATTGCTGAACACCGAAAATTTCATCTTCTAATTCAATATCCATGTCCTGCTTAACCGCAACCTGACATGAAAGACGACAACCTTCTTTTGCTTCACGCTTAGTAATATGTCCCATCTCGGTCGGCAGGATATCACCACCGCCTGAATGAACATGAACACGACACTGGCCACAAGTACCGCCGCCGCCACAGGCAGAAGGCACGAAAATGCCCTGATCCGCCAAAGCGCCTAATAACTTGCCGCCGGCCGCTGTAGTGACCGATTTTTCCGGATCACCATTAATTGCTATCGTTACGTCTCCCGAAGATACCAGTTTGGATTTAGCGAATAAGATCACTAATACCAATGCCAGTACTATTAGGGTAAACATCGATACGCCGAGAACTATTTCCATCGACTTTTCCTTTACACTTCTCTAAGGGTTCTGACTAGTTAGACACTAAGTCAGAACCGACATTAACCTTACAGGGAGATACCACCGAAAGAAAGAAAGCCGAACGCCATCAATCCCGCAGTAATAAACGTAATACCTAAACCTTTCAAACCGTCCGGTACATCGGAGTACTTCATTTTTTCACGAAGACCCGCCAGCAGCACGATGGCCAGCATCCAGCCAACACCGCTACCCAGACCGTAAACAAAGCTTTCGCCTAAGGTCAGGTTTTTCGCTACCATGAAAGAAACCGCACCGAAAATAGCACAGTTTACCGTGATCAAAGGCAAGAAGATCCCAAGGGCCTGGTATAAAGCAGGGAAGTACTTATCCAAGACCATTTCCAGAATTTGTACTAAGGCCGCGATAACACCGATAAAGGTGATAAACGACAGGAAGCTCAAATCAATGGACTTGGCCGGATCGGTAATACCCATAAGGCCGTCTAAAGCGCCCGGTGCCAAGATGGCCTGGTAGATAATCTGGTTAACGGGAACCGCTAAACCCAGTACCACAACAACCGCAACACCTAAGCCGATAGCCGTGCTGACTTTCTTGGAAACCGCCAGGAAAGTACACATACCAAGGAAGAAGCTTAATGCCATATTTTCAATAAATATGGTCTTAATAAAAATACTTAAATAATGTTCCACGATTAATCCTTCTCTACTTGGTCAGGTTTAGCCTGGCGAATCGCCCAGATAACCAAACCGATAATGAAGAATGAACTAAAAGGTAAGACTAATAAGCCGTTACCCTGGTACCAGCCGCCGTTTTGTACTAAAGGCAGTACTTCGATACCAAAGAAGGTACCGAAACCTAACAGTTCACGGAAGAAGGCAACTGTGATCAGGATAAAACCGTAACCTAAACCGTTACCGATACCGTCAAGGAAGCTCACACCCGGCTTTTCTTTCATAGCAAAAGCTTCGGCGCGGCCCATAACGATACAGTTGGTAATGATCAAACCAATATAAACCGATAACTCTTTCGACAACTGATAAGAGAAGGCTTTAAGTACCTGGTCAACCACGATTACCAAAGATGCGATAATCGCCATTTGCACGATAATACGCACGCTGGATGGGATCTGATTACGGATAATCGAAATAAATAAATTCGAAAACGCCGTTACCATGACAACCGCTATGGTCATTACCATAGCGTTGGCCATGGAGCTGGTGACCGCCAGTGCAGAACAGATACCCAGTACCTGTAAGGCAATCGGGTTATTGTCGACTATAGGAGCCGTAAGAACTTTTTTAGCTTCTGAAGCCATGATTACATTCCTCCGTCACGAAGTTGAGTGCGGAATTTAGTGATAAACGGACCGTAACCCTCTTCACCTAACCAGAAGTGCAGAGTATTTTCAACGCCGTTACTGGTTAATGTCGCACCGGACAAACCGTCAACACCGTTGACATCACCGGCTTTAGCACCGCCTTTAACGAGTTTAATGGCAATATTGTTTTGCTCATCAAACATTTTCTTACCCGGCCATAAGGCTTTCCAGTTCGGGTTAAGTACTTCGGCGCCTAAGCCCGGAGTTTCTTTTAACTCTGAGTAGATCACGCTGCGTACGGTATTTAAGTCAGGGGCTAAACCAACGAAACCTGACATCAGATCCCATAAGCCGCTGCCGATAATAGGCAGAACGATAGTGGTGATCTTACCGCTGTCATCTTTTATCAGGTAGATAACGGCATTGTCAGCGCGGCGGTTGATACCGGCGATATCATTTTTAGGCTTAGAGCTCTTAGTCATATCACGGGAATCACGACGCTCGTCAAACATATCGGTATTGCCTTCAACAAATTCACCTGAGTCCAGGTCAATCATCTTAGCTTCAACATATTTGCCGTAAGTGCCTTTAATATCTTTACCTGCCTGTTCTAATAAACCGGCAGCTTCTAAGATCTTGGTTTGCTGATCCAGCAAACGGTTAGCCGTTTGCAAAGGTTTCAGGCCAACGGCGGAAATAGAAACTAACGCCGCACAGACTAAACAAACAATGAAAACAAAAATCAGCGTTTTGCCGAAAGTTTCTTTATTACTGGCCATTACGTGCAAGCCTCCGTTTTACGTTTGCCTGTACCACAAAGTAATCGAACAGTGGTGCAAATAAGTTGGCAAATAAGATAGCTAACATCATGCCTTCTGGGAAAGCCGGGTTAACCACACGAATTAATACCACCATGACACCTACTAAGGCACCAAACATCCATTTACCTTTGTTGGTAAAAGATGCTGATACCGGATCGGTTGCCATAAACATCATACCAAAGGCGAAACCACCCACTACTAAGTGCCAGTGCCAAGGCATAGCAAACATGGCATTGGTATCGCTGCCGATAAGGTTAAATAAGGTAGCGGTTGCCGCCATGCCGAAGAACACACCTAACACGATGCGCCATGAGGCAATGCCTTTATAAAGGATATAAGCACCACCGATTAAGATAGCGGCAGTAGAAACTTCACCGACAGAGCCAGGAACAAAGCCCCAGAAAGCATCCCACCAGTCAGCATTCATGGTGTAATCAATTGTGCCAGGTGTAGCAGCGGCAAAAGCACTTAATGAAGTCGCGCCGGAGAAGCCGTCAACGGCAACCCAAACCGCATCACCTGAGATTTCACCCGGGTAAGCGAAGAATAAGAAAGCACGACCCGCTAAAGCCGGGTTGAGGAAGTTTTTACCTGTACCACCGAATACTTCCTTGGCGATAACCACACCAAAGGTAATACCGATAGCCACCTGCCATAAAGGAATGGAAGCAGGCACGATCAGGGCAAATAAAATAGAGGTAACGAAGAAACCTTCATTCACTTCATGTTTACGTACCGCGGCAAATAATACTTCCCAGAAGCCACCAACGATAAAGGTCACGGCATAAATAGGCAGGAAGAACATGGCGCCGTAGAGCATCATGGAGAACCAGCCGGAGTCAGCTCCCAGGCTGCCGCCAAGCATTTCAAACAGACCTACTTGCCAGGTATCAGGTAAGGCATAACCGGCCGCCATGGCTTCAACAGCCTGGTAACCTATGTTGTACATACCAAAGAACATCGCCGGGAACACAGCCAACCAGACGGTGATCATAATACGCTTCAAATCTATACTGTCGCGTACATGGGTTTTGCCTTTAGTCACATAACCCGGGGTAAATAAACCTGTAGCAATGGCTTCGTAAAGGGCAAACCACTTCTCATGTTTGCCGCCTTTTTCAAAATGCGGCTCAATATCTTCAATAAACTTTTTCAAGCCCATGTCTAACCTTCCTTCTCTATGGTAGTTAGGCATTCACGAAGAACAACGCCGTAATCTGTTTTGCCGGGGCAAACAAATGTACATAAGGCTAAATCTTCTTCATCCAGCTCCAAGGCACCAAGCTGCTGTGCACCGTCGGTATCTCCGGCACATAAATCACGTAACAACATGGTTGGTAAAATATCTAATGGCATCACACGCTCAAAGTTGCCGATCGGCACCATGTCTCGTGCACTACCGTTAGTAGTGGTGGTCATGTTAAACAATTTCTTCGGGAAGAAATGCGACATAAAGGCACGGG
Source organism: Thalassomonas sp. RHCl1 (assembly GCF_947387555.1). GTDB lineage: Bacteria > Pseudomonadota > Gammaproteobacteria > Enterobacterales > Alteromonadaceae > Thalassomonas. The sequence continues at coordinate 366,212 of NZ_CANDNZ010000007.1, read as the reverse complement.
TTACCGAGAATTTATTAGGACCCGGATACATATAACCGATGAACTCTTTTTCTCTGCCTTCTAGCAGCAAAGAAACTTGCACATGGTAACGGCCTAAATAAGCGTGTACACCCTGGGCATTGGCACCTAAAAGTACAGAGCCGGAAACGACACGGAGTTCACCTTCTTTGGCTTCACCCTTAGTCAAATCAGCAGTATTAGCGCCTAAAGTAGTGCGAATCAAACGCGGATTTTTCGCTGCAGGACCAGCAAGGGAAATCACACGAGAGTTATCCAGCTCACCTGAGGTAAACAATTTACCAAAAGCGATCACATCCTGATAACCTAAGTGCCAGACAACATTTTCAGCACTGACAGGCTTAAGGAAGTGGATATGAGTACCAACCAGACCTGCAGGATGCTTACCGGCAAATTCATTCACCTTGGCATTGGCTGCTACCGGAATATTCGCTCCGGGGGCCTTGGAAACAAACACCTCACCGCTTAAGCGGGCCAGGACCTGTAAGCCGTTTTGGAACGCTTCGCTGTTATCGTTGATCACCACTTCAGCATCTGCCGCTAACGGATTGGTATCCATAGCGCTGACAAAAATTGCTTTGGGCTCGCTGTCGATAGCAGGGATCTTACTAAACGGACGGGTACGTAAAGCGGTCCACAAACCTGAATTCACCAGGTTAGCAACCACATCTTCACGTGCTAATGAGGCTAACTCATTGGCGGAATAGCTTTTGAATGTTTCCTGTTCATTGCCATCGAGCTCGATAACAACAGACTGTAAAACACGCTTTTCACCACGATTGATTTCTTTAACAACACCGGCAGCATTAGCTGTGAACTTAACGCCAGGGTTCTTTTTATCTTCAAAAAGATCCTGACCTTTTTTAACACGATCACCTACTTTAACAAACATAGTTGGTCGCATGCCCACAAACTCTTCACCGAGTGTTGCAACGGTTTTGATGGTCGGACCATCATGGATTACCTGCTGGGGAGCTCCTACTACAGGAACATCCAGACCTTTTTTTATCGTAATCATAAACACTTGCACTACTTTGACGGGAGTATCAAAATCAATAATCTAACGTACCTGACGTGCTTAACCATTACTTAACGACGGCCTGAAAATACATCCAAACAGCATAGTAAACAAAGACTTAAACAATAACCAAGTAAGATAAATAATCGATTTCAGTGTATTTCAGCAGAACAGCTAATTTCCTAAGAAATTAACATCCACTGGCTCTAAGTTAAAAATCTGGCGCGATTTTAGCAAAAAGCTGTTTTTTATTCTACGGGCCATTGTCATTTTTCATTACAATTTAGACGATTAATTGCCATCCTGCCTGCAAATGCAGCAAAACTTTGACTTGCGCTAAAATAAACAAGCGGCAAAAAGCTTTGCTTAGCTGGATAACGGTCAAATTTCAGGCAAAAATGGTTTAACAATAACCACTAGGTTTTATATTACAAAGGAAGGATCCCGGGCTTGACCAGGGACAATAAAATTGGATTTTGCCGCTTACAGCCAAATTACTTCATTATTAGCGAGAATATTGAAGTTTTCTTTCGGCTGAAAACGGCTTTATCACAAAGATAAATTGTTGGTTTAGCTATAAACCACAAGGTTAACCTGGTGATTAAACCAGGTTATTGATCTCTGCTAGCGGGCTAACATCGGCATCATAATCAACACCGGCAAGTTCAAAACCAAACAGATGTAAAAACTCCTTATGATAACCGCTATAATCAGTTAACTCATCTATGGTGTCTGTAGTTACCTTGTTCCAGATATCCGTCACCCGTTGCTGAACGCTGTCTTCAAGCTCTTTGTTGTTCTGGCGTAAACGGCCCATATCATCCAGAGTAGGGTTTTTACCGTATAAATTGTCACGGAATAAGCCCTGAATTTGCTCGATACAGCCTTCATAGGTACCGTCGCCCTTCATGACTTTAAACATGGCGGAAATATAAAGCGGCATAATAGGAATAGCCGAACTCGCCTGAGTGACCACGGCATTAAGGGAAGTCACATAAGCTTGCCCCTGAATATCGGCGGTAGCGGTTTTAATGGCACTTGAAGCCCGGTCTAAATCATCTTTGGCTCGGCCTATGGTAGCCTTACCGTAAATCGGCCAGGTCAGCTCTTTACCTATATAGGTATAAGCAACGGTTTTAAAGCCATCCGCCAGGACACCAGCTTCTTTGAGGGCATTAATCCATAATTCCCAGTCTTCGCCGCCCATTACCTTAACAGTATTGGCAATTTCATCTTCGCTTGCCGCTTCAACAGACACTTCGTCGATAATGCGTTTCGAAGTATTTAAGTTTTTTGTGGTGACATCCTGGCCAATGGGTTTCAGGGTCGATGAATAAACTTCGCCGGTCACAGGATCGGTACGGCGTGGCGATGCCAGGCTGTAAACCACTAAATCGATCTGACCTAAGTCTTCTTTGATAACATCAATGGTTTTTTCTTTGATTTCATTAGAGAAAGCATCACCATTGATATTTTTTGACCACAGGCCGATTTCATCAGCGGCTTTTTGAAAAGCGGCGGTATTGTACCAACCGGCGGAAGCGGTTTTCTTTTCTGTCGGCGGCTTTTCAAAGAAAACCCCTAAGGTTTTAGCATTGTTACCAAAGGCGGCGGTAATACGTGAAGCCAGGCCATAACCGGTAGACGCCCCGATCACCAGGACATTTTTTGGCTTAGTTTCCGCCTGTATCTGGGCTCTGACATAAGAGATTTGCTCATTTACATGTGCTTCACAACCCGTAGGATGAGCATTTGTACAAATAAAACCACGAATTTTTGGCTGAATAACCATAGGAAAACCTTTTCGATATAATTGTTTTTACTGCCGCCGTAATAAGGCGGCAATGTCTATTTAAACATGAGTCCATTGGAAGATAACAGCGGTTATCTTCTCAAAAACACCACTCACGTTCTTTATGAATAACTAATAATGGCCGCTAGTTTACTCCTCCTTGCTACGGCAAGAGGTACGAGCAGTCATTTTCTGGCTAAGAAAATGCCTTAGCGGTTTAAATAATATTCCTTAAGCGTCAAATCATGATATTCACGAATAGAGGCCATAAACTCACTGTAAGACTTCCATACCTTGGCAAAACCGGCATCTTTACTTGCCTGCTCCGCCATCACCTCGGCGGTGATGCGTTTTAATTCTGCCAACACCGGCTCAGGCAAGGTACGTAATTTCACTTTGTGCTGTTCCTGTAGCTGGTGCAAAGCTTCGTTGTTGCGGGCATTATATTCATCCAGGGTCGATTCATTCACCGCCCGGGCCGCCACTTCGACGATTTTTTGCAAATCCTTGGGTAATTCATTATAGGCTTTTTCATTGATCAGAAATTCCAGTCCGGTACCCGGCTCATGCCAGATAGAAGAATAATAATATTCCGCCGCCTGATAGAAGCCAAATGCCAGGTCATTATAAGGACCTACCCATTCCGACGCGTCTATGGCGCCGCTTTGCAAGGAAGAGAAAATCTCGCCGCCGGTTAAGGTGACCGGCACCGCACCGGCACGCTGCAATACTTCTCCGGCAAGTCCCGGAATACGCATTTTCAACCCCTTAAGGTCGTCCATCGAGTTAATTTCTTTTTTAAACCAACCGGCAAACTGCGCCCCCGAGTTGCCCCCCGCCATAGGAATAATGCCAAAAGGTTTATACATCTCCTGCCATAACTCCAGACCGCCGCCATAATGCAGCCAGGCATTTAATTCAGTCGCGGTCATGCCAAAAGGAATAGCGCCGAATAACGGCGAAGAAGGGATCTTGCCTTTCCAGTAATATGAACCGCTGTGACCCATTTGTGCAGTACCGCCGGAAACGGCATCAAACACCTGGAACCCGGGCACCAGTTCACCGGCGCCATATACCTGAACCTTTAACCGGCCGCCGCTCATTTCATCGACATTTTTAGCAAACTTTTCCGGCGCCATACCCAGCCCGGGGAAGTTTTTCGGCCAGGAGGTCACCATTTTCCATTTATAGGTTTTTACTTGTGCGCTTTGCCCGCTTTGACCGCCGCTTTGCTTATCGCCGCAGGCGGTTAACGCTAAACTTGAAATCGCCAGCAGGCTGACCGAGATCCATTTATTCATTTTGTTTATCATTCTTATTTCCATTGTTTTTGCCCGGATGTTTTATTTGTACATCAGCTCAGGCAACCAGGTGACTAATTCCGGCCAAATCGCCAGGGCGATCAGCAAAACCAGCTGCATCGCAATAAAAGGGATCACACCGCGGTAAATATCTGCCGTGCGCACCGATTTAGCTGCAACCCCGCGTAGATAAAATAACGCAAAACCAAACGGCGGCGTCAAAAAGGAGGTTTGCAGGTTAATGGCTATCATAATGCCCAGCCAGATAGGATCAAGCCCCATGGCCAATAAAACCGGGGCAACGATGGGCACCACCACAAAAGTGATCTCGATAAAGTCCAGGATAAAACCTAATAAAAAGATCACCAGCATCACAATCAAGGTCGCGCCGACAACCCCGCCCGGCATCTGCTGGAAAAAGCCGTGTACCAGCTCTTCGCCGCCAAAACCGCGAAACACCAGGGAAAACAAACTGGCGCCTATAAGGATCAAAAACACCATGGCGGTGATCTTGGTGGTGCTTTGCATCACCGCCCGTAAATTTTCCAGGGTCAATTTCTTTTGCGCCAAAGCTAATAAGGTCGCTCCCATGGCTCCGACACCTGCCGCCTCGGTAGGCGTGGCAAAACCCAGTAGAATAGAGCCCAATACCGCCACCATCAATAACAGCGGCGGCACTAATGCTGACAACATCAAGGCCGGAACAGACTGATTCTGTGTGAGTTTTTCTATGTCTTCGGCTTCCAGACGCGGCATAATGTCGGGCTTAACCACGGCAAGCACCAGGCAATAAAGAATATAAAAGCCCACCAAAATCAACCCCGGCACTACCGCACCGGCAAACAAATCCCCTACAGAGACGGTTTCCGGACTGAATATGCCCATATCCAGCTGGGCTTTCTGGTAGGCATTGGATAACACATCACCGAGTAAAACCAGGGCAATAGAAGGAGGAATTATCTGGCCAAGGGTACCGGTAGCACAAATGATCCCGGAGGAAAAAGCCGGGCTATAACCGCGTTTAAGCATGGTAGGCAAGGACAACAGCCCCATGGTCACCACTGTCGCTCCGACGATCCCGGTACTTGCCGCCAGTAAGGCCCCAACCAGAATAACCGAAATCCCTAAACCGCCGTGAAAACGACCAAAAAGCAGGGACATGGCATTGAGCAGGTTTTCCGCGATTTTCGAGCGCTCAAGCATGGCCCCCATAAAAACAAACAGCGGCACCGCCAGTAAGGTCTGGTTATTCACCACCCCGTAAAGACGGCTGGGTAAAGCGGTTAAAAAAGCGGGATCAAAGACATCCAGGGCCATACCTGCCCCGGCAAACAAAAGCGCGGTGCCCGCCAGGGATAACGCGACCGGGTAACCCAGCAATAATACCAGGCATACCACGACAAACATCAAAATTGCTGCGTATTCCATGGCTAGCTCTCTCCCGTTTTGCTGTTATCTGAGTTGTTACCGGCATTTTTATCGACACTATTACCAGCAAACAAGAAAGCCAGGTTGCGCATGATTTCCGCCAGACCTTGCAGCAACAAGGTCACCGGCAATAGCAACAACAGGGATTTATTGAGATAAACCAGCGGCAAGCCACCGGCTTCGGAAGACTTCTCCATGATTTGCCAGGAAATAACCACGTAATCCAGGCTGATATAGAAAATAAACACCACCACAGGCAATAACAGAAAAATTCCGCCCAACAGATTCACCAACGCCTTGGTTTTAGCCGAAAACCTCTGGTAGAAAATATCGACCCGCACATGACCGTCGGCTTTGAGGGTATAGGCGGCGCCGAGCATAAAAACGATGCCGTGAAAATAAAGCACCGACTCCTGCATGGCCACCCAGCCAAGATTAAAGCCGTAACGCAATAAGACAATGATGAATGTCATCAACACCATGACCAGGGTTAGCCAGGCGATTATTTTGCCGGTTAACTCGGTAAAGCTATCGATGACGGCGACGGCGTTTTTTAGCCCGTTAACCAACATACCTGTTTCCAAAAAATAGTTATTCTTTTTAATGGGGTAAACAAATAACAGAATTTGACAAAAATTGGAAACCTTACCTTGAAAAACGGTTGAATTTACTGAGCTCTGGCCTAAATTACGGTTTATTTTCCTGTCCGGGCAAAATCAACGGCCAAGTAAAAAGTAACAGCTCAAGGTTTACCAACCTCCGGAGCAGCGGCAGTAGAGGCCTTCAAAAAGCGGGCGCTTTTTTGTTACAACAAGGGCAATTGTCACTCAAGCAACAACTTATCTGCTGCCGTAAGTAATTTAAAGGCCCGTCAAAAACCCAGCGTTCACATTATAAACACTTATATATCAAAAACATAAAAAACTGGCTTTATCTTTGCTGGCTAGATTCACTGCAAACAACCCAATCATATATTTTTATAGGAGTACTTATATGATGATCAAACAGATTTCCCAGGCAAGCGTTTTGATGAGTGCACTAATGCTTGCCGCCCCGGCCAGTGCAGAGCTAATAACCTACGATAGCTTTTCCAACTGGGCTGCAGCTACCGGCGATACTACAACAATCGACTTTAATGGCGAACAGGGCCAGAGTTCGTTAGTCAGTCGAGGCTCTGAGTATTATGTTGACGGCGTGACTTTTAATGCCGGCGCTATTTATAGCCTTTATGACTCGAACCTGGATCCCGCCTGGCACAACACAGGTTGGCTGGATCTGCAGGACGGCGGTTATATGGCAACTTTTGATGAAGCCATCACTTCACTCAGTTTTGATTTTGGTGACTTTTACGGCAACGGTATCTGGGTAACCGCCACCACGGATGCCGGTGATGTCATATCGGCAGCTTCATCATCCAACGCCTATGGCTTTGCCGGTTTCACCACAGATAAAGCCTTCACCTCGGTGACTTTTCAAACTTCCGGTACCACAGGACCTTATTGGGGATTTGATAATTTCTCTTTCAATACCTTGTCCGGTGCATCGGAAGTTCCTGAGCCGGCAACTATTGCATTATTGGGACTGAGTTTACTAGGGCTGGGATTTGGCCGACGTAAAAAATAAGCACATAGCGATAAGCTAACAGGCATTATGATTTCAGGCCCTTTTGCTGAAAAATATCATTATTAAAACCGTAATTAAAAAGCGACTTCCGGGGAAGTCGCTTTTCACTTACAAAAGTTAACACTTGTTTGCTTTTATACCGACTGCTTTTTCCCGCCTCCCAGACACTTAGGCGATAACGGCGTATTCTCAGCGTAATAATTCTGCCATTCTTTTTCGGTATAGGTATGCAGAGCCAGGGCATGGATATGCTCCGCCAACTCGGTGGCCAGCAAGGTATTGATGGCCCGGTGACGGTTGATCAAACGCTCCCCTTCAAATTTTTCTGAGACTATGATCACTTTAAAATGCGATTCGCTGCCCGGGGGCACGTTGTGCTGGTGACTTTCATTAATCACATCCAAATGCACGGGAGAGAATGCCGTGAGTAACTTTTCTTCGATTATGGCTTCAATTGTCATGTTATTTCCCTGATGATATTAGCCCGGTAACTGGCCTATCATCATTAACTCTAGTTTGTTAGATTGAATATGCCATCAAACAAGACGGCCGATTGAATGAAAAAATCATAAGGTTTTGCTAAACCTGAAAAAATATTTTTAGCTTTTTATTTGCCGAAACGTCAGGTTAATTCGCGGCAATTTTGCCTTTTTTGTCCGCGGCAAACAGTGCTGCCAATAACGCTGGGTTTGCCCGGCCATGGTCAGCAAACTGCCTGATTTTAAAGGTACCGTCAGCTTTTCACCAGAAATTTTATGCTTTAAGTTAAAGTTTCTTTCCCCGCCGAATGACAAAGAAGCGATCACCGGATTTTCCCCCAATTCAGGTTCATCATCACTGTGCCAGCCAACGGTATCATTACCGTCACGATAAAGGTTTGCCAGCACGGCATTAAACGGCTTCCCGGTTTTTGCTTCCACCATTTGCTTTAGCTGTGTCAATACCGGCAACCAGGGTTTTGCCGATAAAGTGAGCCCTGAATAGGTATAATCAAGACCATCATCACCATACCAGGCTTGCAACCTGGGGATCAGCACGGGTTTACCGTAAAGCACAATACTGTCCTGGGACCAGTCCAGTTGCTGTGCCAGCTCATCATATAACAGCCGGCTCCTGGCCATAGGGATAAAATCCGGGAAATACTGCAAATCGGCATTGGTGGCGGTGATGTTAATAATCATTCCTTACTACGCGGACATAGTATAAAACTGGCGACATTAACGGAATTTTGTCACAATAACGGCCTATTCTCCATATTTACCTCCGGTCCAGACCCGGGACAGGCCCAAATAAAAGTTATTAACACCATGCTCAGTCCTTTTATTATCAATGACAGAAACCTCCACCTTGACCGCTATCCCCTGGCACAGGTCAACCGCAGTTTACAGGCCTGGGATGCCGCCGATGAGTACCTGGTCAACCATATTGCCCAGCACCAGCTGATCAAACCCGACACCAGAGTGTTAATCTTTAATGATTTATTTGGCGCACTAACGGTAAACTTCACCGAAAACCAACTCTTTACCGTCAACGATTCTTTTTTAAGTATCTGCGGCATCAAGCATAACCTGGAGCAAAACCATCTCAGTGATGATAACCGCAGCCAACTGACCAGTTTAGATCCCTTGCCGGATGATATTGATGTTATCTTATACAAGATCCCAAAAAGTAAGTCCTTACTCAGCGAGCAACTGCTAAAAATAAAACAAAAGTACAGTGAAAAAGTCATTTTCATTGCCGCCGACCGCGCCAAAGAAATCCATACATCGACGTTAAAACAGTTTGAAAAATACCTGGGCACCACCAAAACCTCATTGGCGGTAAAAAAAGCCCGGCTGGTCTTTGCCGAGCTGGACAACCCTGCCCATTATAACTCCCCCTTTCCAACGGTTTGGCCACTGGAAAATACCCGTTTTTCCCTGAGTAACCACGCCAATGTTTATGCCAGGGAGAAATTAGATTTAGGCGCCCGCTATTTTATCCAGAATTTACCCGAAATCGCCGCCGGCAGCCGGGTAATAGATTTAGGCTGCGGTAACGGCGTTATCGGCTTAACGGTGCTCGCCGCCCAAGAGCAAGCCAAAGTGCGGTTTGTCGATGAATCTCATATGGCCATCACTTCTGCCCGCGAGAATATTGAAAACAACTTACCCCAGGTCGTGGATAACTGTATTTTCCATGTCAATGACTGCCTGACCGGCTTTGAGCCGGGCAGTGCCGATGTCATTCTTTGCAATCCGCCGTTTCATCAGCAAACCGCCACCACAGATCATATTGCCTGGCAAATGTTCAATGACAGTTTCAGGGTATTAAAAAAAGGCGGGGAATTGCGTATTATCGGTAACAGACAATTAGGTTATCATGTTAAATTACAACGTATTTTCGGCAACCACAAACTGATTGCCACCAATGAAAAATTCGTCACTATTTCAGCGATAAAAAAATGAAACTAAAAAATCTAACTCCCTTAAAACAAGCCCGGGTGCAACTCGGTGCTATGCTGGCCATCCCTGCCCTGTTACTGCTCGGCGGCTGCAGCCAGACTCCGAGTCACTTGATTGTCGCCCCCGAGGTCATGGCGGCAAACTCAGGCAAGTATGCCAATAAACAGGCACAACTCCAGGTACTTGATATGCGCACCGGCAATCACATAGTACAGATTTCACGCCCGGAAAAAGCGGCGCAGCTGTTTTCTTCGCAAGCGCCCCTCAAAGACATAGTGGCGCAAAGCTTAACGACACAATTAAACAAACAGGGTATGGCCATGGGCCCGGTCGCCACCAATGCCATCGAAGTTTCTATCGACCAGGCCTTAATCAAGGTCGACCAGCAACTGATGCAATACCAGGTCAAAAGTGAAATAGTGCTCACGGTAAAAGTTGACAATGGTATCAGCACCCTCACCAATACTTTTCGCAACCGCGGCAGCAGCCACGGACCATTAAAAGCAGATATCGCAGTATTGGAGCGGGATTTTAACCAGCAATTAGCTTTGCTGCTGGCCCAGGTAATTGATAATCAAGAAATCCAGCAATTTATCAGGTAACCCCCATGAAAGCAGTTAACATAAAACTTCTGACGTTATTTATTCTCTGCCTCAGCTTTTTCAGCCAGGCAAAAAACGCCGCCATAGATCCCAATAACATTTACCCCAGGGTAAAACTGGAAACCTCTATGGGGGTGATTATCGTCGAGCTTGACCGGGTAAAAGCCCCGATCACCGTCGATAACTTCCTCACCTATGTGGTCACGGGTGAATACAATAACACCCTTTTCCATCGCATCATGGCAGATTTTATCGTCCAGGGCGGCGGTTATGATCCCCTGTTTATCGAGAAAAAAGTCAACGAAAGCATAGTCAACGAATCCGGCAACGGCCTGAAAAACGAAGCCGGCACCATCGCCATGGCCAAAGAAAACCGCCCCCATACCGCCAACCGCCAGTTCTTTTTTAATGTCGCCGACAATAAATCTCTGGATCCCGGCAAACGTTGGGGTTATGCGGTTTTTGGCAGTATCGTCGAAGGGGAAGAAGTCCTTGAAGCCATGGCCCAGGTAGAAACTGGTTATAACGAAGAAATGGCCTGGTCGGATGTTCCGGTAAAACCCGTGATCCTGAAAAAAGCCACCTTACTGCCGGCACAGTAGACTTGCTCTTTATTAACTGCAAGGCAAAAGCAGAAAAGAGCAACTTTGTCAAAGATCGGCATCAATAAAATTGCTTAAGCAAAAGAAAATTTATTGATACCGATCAAACTTATATACTCTTTTTTACAATTTGTTGACAAAAAACACTAGTATTGCTTTTGACAAGCCCCGCTTTATCGTTAATAACTAATACTGAATCTATATAATAAAACTTCACATCGGCGCTTATCACCAAACGATGGAAATTCTTCCACATTCGTTTCTAAAAGGAATTAAATAAGCCAATAGCATTTTGGGGATCACGAATGATAATCGAGCAGTTTATCAACGAAAAAACAACGCAGATCAGTGCCTATGTCAAGGCGGTTCTGGAGCAGGGCATACATTATACCGAGCTGGATAAATTCATCGTCGATGTCATGGATGAATGGACCTTGCTCAATGTCACCGAAGAAACCCCGGGTAATGCCCAGGAAAGGGTGTTCTGGCATATTGTTCATGAAATCAGTTTACACGGCGCCCAGTCGCTAAGCCATGACCTGTATCTGAAAAGCGAAATCAATACCTGTCTGGACTTTTTCGCCGGCACCGGCAGCTACCCGATAGATTGTATCGGCTGGCGGCCTATTCCCTGAGCTATCTTTCAAACCTTCTATAATAAAGCAGTTATCGCCCCCATAACTGAAAACCTCCCCTAAAAACCCGACTCAACGCAATTACTGACAGACTAATGACCTGCCGCTGCCACCTTCCCTGGCTATAGGCGCAAGTCTTTGATAACCTAGCCTTCATTATTCATCCTGTCTCCAGACTTTTTCAGGTACCCGCTATTTATGTCTTCACCCCACAGCTTACGCCAAACTCTGTCCTACTTTAAAGATCGCAGGTTACTCAGCATCTTTTGCTTTGGTATTGCCAGCGGTTTTCCCTGGGTGATGACAGGCTCTGCCATGAGCGGCTGGTTAACAGATGCCGGTTTAAGCCGTTCCAGTATCGGCTTATTCGGTTTAATCTTTGTTGCTTACAGCATTAACTTTCTTTGGTCACCCCTGGTGGACCGCCTCAAAGTACCTTTATTAACCCGGTTTATAGGACAAAGGCGTAGCTGGATCTTAACCACCCAGCTGCTGATCATGTTGGCCACACTGCAATTAAGCCAGCTAGATGTCGTCAACCAGCTCAGTCTGATGGCTTTTTTTGGCTTAATCATCGCCATTTGCGGCGCTACCCAGGATATTGCCATAGACGCCTATCGTATCGACTTGTTGCAGGATAAAGATACGAATTACATGGCAGCCGGCTCCGCCATGGCCACCTCCGGCTGGTGGACCGGCTTTGCCGGTTTAGGCAGTATCCCCTTTATCCTGGTGGATCAACCAGACTGGCAATGGTCGCAAGTATACCTGGTATTGGCCGTGATCATGGCTATCTTAATGATCACCGCCATGGTGGTGCGTGAACCGAAAAGCAACCGCGAGGCGGTACAGCAGAAAATAGAAAAAAATTACCTGCAAGCCCTACCTACCCAGGGCAGGCAACCGCTGGCTATCCTGCTTATTTTACCGGCCATTTTTGCCGCGATTATTTATGCCAATATAGGTTACCCCGGCTGGCCGCAGGGGGTTATCGACAGCGGTTACCGCTTTTGGCTGATCAGTGTCTTTATCCTACTGCTGCTGTTGCTTTTCAGCCAACAACTCACCCGCTTAAATAAAGTGGTCAGCAGCCAGATAATGAATAATGAAACAGGCACAGGGCCTGTTTCGACGCCGAACCGTACCCTCCGCCTGACCGCCTGGTTACTGACCACTTTAGTTGCCCCCATCCAGGAGTTTTTCGACCGCAACGGCGCCCGGTTATCGATAGCCATTTTACTCTTTATCTTTTTATTTAAACTGGGAGAAGCTTACCTGGGACGCATGTCGATTGTGTTTTACCGGGAAGTGGGTTTTTCCAACAGCGATATCGCCTATTATTCGAAAATGATCAACTGGTCGGTCACCATCATTTTTTCACTAATCGGCAGTGTCTTTACCATACGTTACGGTATTTTAAAGGGCTTGTTTATCGGCGGCACGGCAATGGCTGCCAGCAACTTGCTGTTTTCCGTGATGGCGATCGTCGGCCCGGATAAGGCACTGTTTGCCTTTACCGTGTTTGTCGACGGTTTTACCTCCGCCTGGGGCTCGGTGGCTTTTGTCGCCCTGTTATCGGTATTGTGCAACCATACCTTTACCGCCAGCCAATATGCGCTGATGGCCTCCCTGGGTACCTTTGGCCGGGTTATGCTTGGGTCATATTCAGGTATTATTGTCGACTGGCTTGACGGTAACTGGTCTTTATTCTTTGTGCTCACCGCCTTTATGGTCATTCCCAGCTTGCTGTTCTTATATTCCATCCGTAAACCGCTGACGGTGCTGATAGAAAAAAACCAGGCACAAAACGGCAACAACTCATCGGGATAAGCAGACTATCCTTTGCCGGGTCATTGAATTCCCGGCAAAGGAAATAAAAAATCAGCTTTTAGATTTCAGCCAGGTTTTCAACAGCAATATTGTCCCCGGTGGTATTAGCGCTGTTTTTTCCATAAAGCTCAAGCAATTGTGCGCTGATGCTGTCAGCATTGGCGGGTTTGCAGTATAAATAGCCCTGCATCACCGAGCAGCCTTTTTTAGTAAGAAAATCCACCTGCTCCCGGGTTTCCACCCCTTCCGCGACAATACCGAGATTAAGCCCTTGCGCCATGGCGATAATGGTGGCCACTATCTGACATTCCTGCTGATCAAAAGGCAGCTTACGGATAAAACCGGCATCTATCTTTAAGGTATCAAATGGCAACTGAGTCAAATAGCTCAGGGCGGAGAAACCGGTACCGAAATCGTCGATGGAATTTTTAATGCCCAGTTCATTGGCCCGGGTTAGGGTTTTACTGGCCTGTTCGATATTTTCAATCAGGCAGCCTTCGGTAACTTCCAAGGTTAATAACCTGGGATCTAAACCGGTTTCTTTTAACGCCAGTTCAATCGACTTGATCAGGTCATGGCGAAAGTGTAAGGCGGAGATATTCACCGCCACCCGGACATCTTCCAGCCCCAACTGTTGCCAGCGTTTTCTTTGCTTACAAGCCTGACGCAATACCCAGCGGTCGATATCGACGATAATGCCGATTTCTTCCGCCATCGGGATAAAGTAGGCGGGGGAGACATACCCTAACTCAGGGTGATTCCAGCGCAATAAGGCTTCAATACCCACCACCTGGCCGCTGATGCTGTCAAACTGCAGCTGGTAAAACAGCTCAAGTTCATCCTGCTGCAACGCACTGCGCAAATAATTCTGCGTCAGCAAGCGGTCCATCGCCACCACATTCATTTCTGCAGTATAAAGCTGGTATGAGTTTCTGCCGCTGTCCTTGGCCTTATACATGGCAATATCGGCATGCTTAAGCAAGGTATCCGTATCCTGGCCGTCCTCGGGATAAATGGCCACACCGATTGACGGGGTAACATGGAGCTTTTTCGACTCCAGCTCATAAGGCTGGCTCAACACCTTACTGATGCGCTCCACCACGGAAACCACGTCTTTGACGCAATCCATTTCCGTTAATAACAAAACAAATTCATCGCCGCCAAAACGGGAAACGGTATCCCCTTCTTTAAGGCTGGCATTAAGCCGGTTCGATACCGCTTTTAATAATTCATCGCCGACCTTATGCCCCAGGCTGTCGTTAATCTGCTTAAAGCGGTCTAAGTCCAGAAACAGCACTGCCGCCTGCTGCCCATTTCTGTGGGCGGTGGACAGGGCAATTTCAAACCTGTCGTTAAACAAGCGCCGGTTGGGCAAACCGGTGAGATCGTCAAAAAACGCCAGCGCGTGAATTTTATTTTCACTGACCTTACGGTCGGTAATATCGCTGAATATGGCGGCAAACAAATGCTCGCTTTCATCATCCTGATCTATCTGCACTATGGTCAGCCATTCAGGGTAAATATCGCCGTTTTTCTTTTTGTTCCAGATCTCCCCCTGCCACATGCGGTTTTCGGCAATCGCTCCCCACATCTCCCGGTAAAATGTTTGATCATGGCGCCCGGAGCTAAGCAGGCTCGCCGGTTGCCCTATGGCTTCTTCTTCGCTATAACCGGTAAGCTTGGTAAAGGCCGAGTTCACCGATAAGATCTTGCCACTGGCATCGGTTACCATGATGCTGTCGAGGGAGGCTTCGATTATTTTTTCAGCAAAATACAGACTCTTTTTTGACTCCCGCAGGGCATCGTCCCGCTCGGTTAAAATGGTTTCCAGTTTTTGCACATAGGCAATTTCAATATCCGATAAGATATGCTGCAAAGACAAAATACCGACGATTTCACTCAAACTGTTGGTCACCACCAGGTGGCGGATATTGTTTTGCTTGATGGTGATATAGGCCTGATGCAGGGTGTCTTCATCATGTATGGTCACCAGCGGATAAGCGGCATAAAACCAGGCATCGCGGTCCCGGTGCTTTTCCGCGAGAATGGTCAGCAAATCCCGCTCGGTAATAATGCCGTACTCGCCGCTTTGTTCATCTTTGACCAGCGCCGAGGAACTCTTATATTCCGCCATGGCTTCGGCGATTTTACTCACCGGCAGCTTGCCGCTGATCACGGGTATTCTGGAGTTGTAGTTATCTTTTATTTTTCTTAGCTGCAGATAATGCTCGATTCCCTGCTTTTTAATTACATCCGTTTGATTCACTATGCCTATCGCCTGCTCATTTTCATCCACAACCAGCAAATGACGTACCCGATTCCGGTAAAAGGTCATAATGATCTTTTGCAACGGAGTATCGGCCTTTATGGTCAGCACCGGCGCACTCATAAACTGCTTGATCGGGCTGTCAAAATAATCTTGTTGCTCAAAGGATAATTTAGCGCAGTCGGCTTCGGTCCAGATGCCGATAGTTTTACCGTCCTCCTCTATCAAAATAGAGCTGGTTTTATGGGTTCGGATCATTTGTGCCGCCAGACACAAAGGGGTGTCCGGCGCACAGGATAACAAGTTTTTTTGTGCCAAATGAGAAGCTGTTAATGTGCTCTTATTACTCACCAAAGTCATACGTTTATTTTCTGATACAATTTACCGCAGTGTTTTATACCAGTTTTAAAAAGCAAGAGATTTGATCTGTATCAAGACGCGCAAAATAGAGCATTCACCACCTGCCCGGGGAAAGGTTTAACCTCCCGTCAAAGCAAAGAAGAGCAAATACTGTGAAATATCTAATTTCACCGATAGCATCGGCCGATATTTTCGCCTATGATATTGGAATATAATAAGTAACTATTTAACTTTATGATAAAGTTTTTCATTTTATTGCCTATTCTTATGTGCGGTATCTGGTGGTGGTATCTGACCGAAAAGGGTTACACCGTCAAAGACGGCCTGAGGGGATTTGCTTACATTATCTCGTTCAATGCCATTATTATCGGCTTTTTTATCCTGATGATCTTTGTTACCCACAGGTGACAATGGTTTTATTGTCACCTGCTTTAGCAATAAATTGATTGTCAACGGCTTAGCCGTTAGCTGGTTAGCGCCATTTGCTGCCAGACCTCCTCGACACTGATAGGCTCAAACTTCTCCTGGCTGAATGCCTGCCGGCAAAGTCGGTACATCGCCTTGTTATAGGGCGCCTCGACATTAAACTTATCCGCCAGCTCAAGCAGGTACCCGTTGATGCCGTCAAGTTCATTATCGCTGCGGCCATTTTGGATGATATCCTGGGCCATAGAGCTGACCACCATCTTCTTGACGTTTTTATTAAACACCTTACGGGTTAAAAACTGCGGCAGCTTAGCGCTGGCGCTGATAATAAACCAGCTGGGAATATCCCCGACCTTACATTCTTTATGGCCGGAGGCTTTAACGATTTTTACCCCCTCATAAGTCAGCTGGCTGAGAATTTTCTGGAACAAAGAGGGATGATCGATTTCCCGGTACCCCAAGCCCATCAATGTAGTAAAGGAATTGGTAAGATTGATGATCATTTTCGACAGCGCCGCATCCTGAAAATGCCGGCTGGCAATGGCCTCGACCCCTAAATTAAATACCGAAGTGACCCGCTCAACTTCCGTTTGCAGGCTATTATCCGGGGTGCCGAAAATAAAAGGTCCCTTGGCCTGATAACCGACCACGCCGGGTTCATCAAGCCAGGCATTAAAACTGATAATGCCGTAGACCAGCTTAGGAAAATATTTCGGCAATATTTGCTGATTTTCAACACCGTTTTGCAGCCCCACCACCACGATATCTTTCAGGGCCTGCTCACCATAAACATCCAGTATTGCCTGGGACAAACCGTCTAAACTGTAATTTTTTACGCACAGCAAGATAATATCCGGCTTAGGGCACTCTTTAAAACTTGCCACGGTTTTCACCCGGGTATTTTCTGTTGCTTGCTTATGGTGCTGTAAATAGGAACTGACCCCTTTTTCTGCTATAGCTTTAAGGGTTTCCCCCTGATCTAACACATAAAAGTTTTTAAGCTTGGGGGCAAGCCAGGCGGCAATGGTAGCGCCGACGGCGCCGGCCCCGACGAGTAAAACGGTTTGTTGTTTAAATGAAGCTGGCATCACACTTTTCCTGTTCTTGGCTGTTTCTCTACTGGTAAAATTTTCCGGCTCGACAACCCTGTCTAACCGGTAAAAGTAAACGGGGCCTGGTAATTTTCATTGGGCAAATCAAAGCAGGCATTCATATGATGGGCATAACGGAACTGGAACGGCTGCGGCTCAATCTTCAGTTTTTTAAGCATATCACCGTAAGGACCTTCTCCGATTTTCAGCACGCCCGGATCTGCGCCGCCCCTTTTCCATAACCTGTCCATATATTTAATGACGTTAAAATCCCCTTTAAACTGGGTCGGGCTTTGCAGCAAGTCTTGATCCAGACGGGAGTATAGATTTGAGCGGACATCAAAATGGGTAGGCTTACCTTGTGTCGGTACTTCCAGGGAAAAATAAAAGTTGCCCTGCTCGTCCGTCGCCCGGGTTTTAGATATGCCGTCTTCGACCTTGATATCAACGGTATCTACCACCTTAGGCAGGCCCCAGATCTTGTTGCCGCGGATGCGGTTTTCCAGGGAAGTCACCGGCATATGGAAAACGTAATAACCAAACTTGCTAAAACCATCCATAACCATAGGCAGCACCGGGATATTAATCGCAGGATCCACCATCACGGGAATAGTCATGGCAATTTCGTTATAGGGAGCAATACCCATAACATTCTGGTATTCATAGCAGGAGAAAGTCACTAAGGCCCGCCCCTTGGGCATAGCCACCGGCTTCATTTTCGGATGGGGCAACAGTTGCTGCGCCTGCTGGTAGTCACAAAGGAAAACCCCGATGGCACAGGTCACATTGCCGTAAAAGGTCGGAAATTGATAATCTTTACTGATAGTCTCATTAAGCTGCAGCGGCTGCTTGTTTTTGCGCAGGGTAAACTGCTGAAAAAAACTGTCGGTAAACAGCGCTTCATTGGCGACCAGTTCGCTGTCCAGAGTATTGTTAGGTTGCATAATATTCCTCAAATGCCCGCAGCGTTTTACCATGAGCTAAGTCACGGCAGTTAAGGGGCGGGGGTTAACATCTTAATGGTGCCAGTATCGGCAAAAAAACTGAGCAGCTAAATAGTAGATATAACCTAACCGCAAACTCACAAGAAAGTAGCCATCACCTAACGGAATGTTTATTATCAGATTATAAAAATAACCATATTCAAGTCATAACCAGGCGCCAGGATCTGCACATATGCCCGACTCACGTACACTGGACGAATTTATCAGCCACTTATACCGCTCTGCTACCCGCATTCCCCCGAACCAATACCGGGAATGGGCACTGGAACAATTAAGTCGGGTAATTGATTTTGACGCTGCCTTCTGGGGCACAGGCAATGAAGCCAATATCAATTTTCATTATGTCACCCAGGTCGGCCTGGACAAGCAGTATGCCAAACGCTTAAAAGCCACCATGGAGATCAACCCGATACGTGATGCGGTGATCAATAACCTGGGTAAGCCGGTGGATATGTCTGAAGTAATTGATGATGAAGCTTTTTTTAACTCACCTTTATACCGGAAGCTGTTCCGGCCCTACGGCATTAAACGTATCCTGGCTTCGGGACACCTGGACAGTAAAAACGGGCTTTATACCTTATTAAGCCTGTATCGTTTCGACCGGGAGCATGTCTTTACCGAGCAAGAGCGGGAACTGCAACAACACCTTATTTTTCATCTGGTTTCTGCGGTATCCCATGCTTTTTTCCTGCACCTGCGTGTCGGTGATGAATTACAGCAAACGGTAGATCAGGCCACTTCCGCCATCTGCGATCAGCAAGGCTGCTTCCACGAGGTCCAGCCACGTTTTGTTGCCCTGCTCAATGAGCACTTTCCCGAGCGCGGCACAACTTTGCCTTTTATTTTGCCTAAACTCAGCAGCAATGAAAGTAAAACCATAGAAGTCGGCCAGCTCGCGGTCAGCTTAAAGCCCATGGGGGAGTTGATTATTGTCAGCCTGCGTCCTCTGGGACCACTGGATCAGCTAAGCAAGCGGGAGCAGGAAATCGTCGAGTTTATCTGCAAGGGCCTGTCCTTTAAAGAAGTGGCTAAGTCCCTTTCCCTGGCACCTTCTACTGTCTCTAACCACCTCTACCGGGTGTATGATAAATTAGGTATTTCCAGCCGCACCGAGCTGGCACAGCTGGTCAGCGCCCAAAACAGCGAGGCTTAAGCCTCGCCTAAGCCCAAATAAAGTCTGGCTCTGCCGAACTTAGTTGAGTCTGGCCGTCAATTCATCGACAGCGGTTTTGACAAAATCATATTTAAAATAGTCCTGATCAACGATGTCGCGATCGATTTTAACGATATCTAAGTCGATAGTACGCGGGCCGTTTTTATTAGCGGTGCGCACCCGCCCCAGCTTTGCTTCGATATCGCGTAAATATGTTTTTAACTGCACGGCATCAAGGGAGCTTGAAAACGAAAACGCGGTATTGATAAAATCCGCCTGCTCGGTAAAGCCCACCGCCTTGGTATGCAACAAGGTCGCGATATCTGCCTGTGCATCCATTTGTTTGATTAAGTCAAAGGCCTGCTCAATATGCTTCTCCGGCTGTATATTCGAGCCCACGGCAACAATATAAAGCGCCATCAGGCAGAGCGCTCAGCGGTAATGGAGACATTTTTGGCATAACGTAATGCCCCCGGCTTGGCGATTTTCATTTTTGCATGCGAGACGCCATCAAAACCAAGCACCACTTCCAGCAAGATCCCCAATAAACGCTCTATGGTGTTATAACTGGAGTTTTCCACCACAGACAATATTTTTTTATTGATGGTGCGGTAGTTCACGCAATCTTCGATGTCATCGCTGAGCATCGCCTTGGAAATATCAACATCAAGCCAGTAATCAATCAGGATTTTTTGCTTGTGCTCACGCTCTTCTGCGGTGATCCCCAAGATGGTATAAATTTCTAATTCTTCAACATATATGGTGGACATTGTAGATGGCTCCCTCCGTCAATATTAATGGTTTGTCCGGTGATGGAATGATTATTTTGCAAAAATTCAATCGCCGAAAATAGGTCGTTTAACGGCACTTTAGCTTGTAATAAGTTAATGTCTTTATGCTCAGGGCCGCCGTTAACGGCATCTATCGCCTCAAGTACAAAACCCGGTGCTACCGCGTTGACCCTGACCTTAGGGGCACATTCTATTGCCGCCAGCTCGGTTAAGGTCTCCAGAGCTTTTTTGGCGATAAAATACGCCGATTTACCGGTATAACGGTGCGCTAAATTCGCATCTAATATATTAATGATCTGCGCAGAAGGTCCGGTGTTAAGCTTCATCATTTCTTGGATCAGCACCCAGGGACTGGTGAGATGAACATGCATATGGGCCTGTATCTGGGCTAAAGAGGATTCAAGCAAAGCACCCTGCTCAAATATCGAGGCATTATTAATCAATAAATCAAGCTGCGGCACCTGACTGTGCAGGCTTTGAAAAACCAAAGGCAAGGTTTGCGGCTCGGCTAAATTTGCCTGCCATAACACCACCTGAACATCATGCTGCTGCAACTGTGCTTTTAACGCCAACGCCGCCGTTTCCGACTGATGATAATGCAGGACAATATTATAACCCGCCTCAGCAAGGCACTGGTTAAAGTAGGCACCGATACGCTGGGCGCCTCCTGTCACCAGGGCCCAGGGAGAGTTATTCATCATGCTTTTATCAGCTGTAAAAATTCCGCCCGGGTATCTTTATCTTTCATAAAAGAGCCCAGCATGCAGGAGGTTTTCATTTCCGAGTTTTGCTTTTCCACCCCGCGCATTCTCATGCATAAATGGGAAGCTTCCACCACAACCCCCACTCCTTTGGCGCCGGTAACGTCCATAATGGCATTGGCAATTTCCTGGGTCAGGTTTTCCTGGATCTGTAAACGACGGGCATACATATCAACAATACGTGCCAGCTTGGATAAGCCCAACACTTTGCCATTGGGGATATAACCTATGTGGCAGCGGCCGGTAAAAGGCAGCATGTGATGTTCGCATAAGGAATACAATTCGATATGATCCACCACCACCATAGAATCGCAATCTGAACTGAACAAAGCCCCGTTAATTACCGTATCTAAGTCCTGCTCATAACCCCGGGTCAGATATTTCAGGGCTTTTGCAGCCCGGCTGGGCGTATCGACTAATCCTTCACGGCTTGGATCTTCACCTATTGCCGTGATGATGCGCTTAAACTCTTGCTCCATTGGCTGCTCAACCTGGAGATTTTCATCTGCTTCGCTGACAACAGCTTTTAATTGTTGGTCCATCATTTGTCTGCTTATTGCTTTGATTTTTCCTCATAATACGGTAATTACCGGGCCGGTTCAAAGCTGAGCGGGCAATATTTCATTTAAGCGACGTTTTTATGACCTGAGCCTGTCCGGGACAGATATACCGGCTATGTTTTCCTTGACTATTTCAGCCCTGTAACAAGCCATCACCCCCTATTTTTATTCATATCTTTCATATAGTTGATGTTTTCGTACCGCTATCAATACAGTGCGGACAATTAACATAAATATTAAATGCCAGCCCAGGGAGATTTTTCCGGTATTTTGTACTATCACTAACAGGTGAATTCCCCGTCAGCGGAGGTGTTTAAAAAAGAGAACCAGCAGATAAACCAAGCGCTGCCCCTAAGTGCACCACCACTCAGAGACAGCTAACCACAACAGATAAACGAGGTATCCATCATGGCTAAATCTAATGATATGCCAGAGTTTCAATCGGTTAAAGCTTACCTAACAGAAAGTTTAACAGAAAATATACCAACCCCCGCCGTCAGGCAGCCACCATCAGCTTATGCCGGCAACTATACGCCGTTAACTAACAAGGGAGGAAGCTGTCATGTCTGAATCAAACCTGCCACTCACGGAGGATGCAATCAAAAGGGAACAGCTGTCGAGCGATTTTGTCAATCTTGGTGACGACTTTAGCAAATTCAGTGAAGAATACGCCTTCCTGTTCGATGCGTTCGCAGCGGTTACCCGCGAGCCCGAATGCATCACGGAGCACACCAGTGAAGGTATCAGGCACCTGTGCTATTGGCTCAAATATCAGGTTATCAGCTACCGGGAGAAAATAGGCGAGATGCAAGCGTGCTGGAGAGTGCTTAACCGCAAGAAGTAATGTTAACTATGTAAGATTGACTACGGCTTAAACGGAGCAAAAGACGGGCGGGTTAACGGCAATAATAGTTTCAGCTATGTCAGTGACCCGCCCGGTACTAAATGCAATCCTGGCAACCCTGGGGGAAATCGCCTTCCTGTTAGCGCATGTTAACTTAAGCGTTAGTGTTTACCTGTCCGTCACTAGCAATCCATACCTTTTATCGCTACTGGCTACCAATCCTGATGTCGTGATAATCCCCCGTATAGCTGAACTTTTCATACCGCAGTCTACACCGTGGTGAATAATTAACAGCAACACTAAATGCCAACAAAGCCGATATAGCCATTGCCCGGCTTAAGGTTGCTGCTGGCAAATGGTAGTATGTTGGCCGTTGGCGGCATTAAATTGATCTATGGTGGTGCCGACACAATCGGTATTGGTTTCACTGAACCGGTCCATATCGTCATTGAACTGCTGCCTTGCAGTGGCATAGGCCTGCATCGCCTGTTCAAACGCCTGAACCGACATGCCAATAGCACCGCTAAATTGCGGAAAGGGGTTGGCATTTAAGAATTGCATAAAGTCCAAACCGTGACGGCCCTCGTGAAAACCTAAACTGGTATTGCCCGCCTGGACATCCGCCGTTGTCGTACCGCGTCCGTAGCCGGAAGTAGAAGCAGCACTGACACCGCCGCCATAAGTGGTCACTATGGTAATGGTCGTCGCTCCCGGACCGGTAAAGGAAGTTATCCGCCCGCCACTGGCCTGGTAATTGATGTTATAGGCAGAAATAGAAAATGACGTTTGCGCCCGGTTGGCCATGGCCGGATCGGCGCTGACAGCATCCGGTAAAAAGACAACATTGACACCGCCGGCACGCAAATTTGTTGCCCCCGCGGCATTGGCCCGGGTGCCAAAAGGCTGCGGCGTTGAAATTCCCGGTATATTGACATGAGTTGGTTGCGGCGGTGCTTCCCCCAGTACTTCCTGGCGACAATAATCCCTGTTTTCCTCCCCCATAATACGGATACATTCCACCAGCTCAGTGGCTTCACGATAGGGTAAGGTTGAACCCGGGTGTCTTTGCTCGGGGTTTGTCGGATCAAAAGGCAAACGCTGGATCACAGCTCCTGTGCTCTGCCCCTGCCGCAGGATATTGCTTACCGCACGACTTTGCCCGCTAAAGGCAAAATTATCTCTTACGGGAGCTGAACTTTTAGATGGTTGTCGCGCGTACTTTTTCTGTAACAAGGTATGCATATTTTCTCCCTGAACTATCATTCCTTAAAACCAGGTTCACTTTCAACAGCTTGATAAAACAAGATAGCGGCGGCATTTTTTACTATAGGCATAAAACCATTTAAATCCACCCGGCTTCCCCTCTTTTCAGCCACAGTGATGACCCCTGCCGATAAGAGCAGTTAGGTCATTTTTACCATAGACCGACGATATTTTGATCAATTATCTTGTGCCGGTGACGATGTTGTCACTCTTGACGAAAAAAACGATAAAAAACCGCCAAGACATTAAGTGCTCCACCCCGTGGGTATAATGCGCTGACAACCCGGGTTGCCAGGCATTAACAGATAAAATTAACAATAAAAATCCTCCGGGAGCATAGGCACAGGGAAGCGGTGCAGGCTGATTATCGTTGTCCGTCAAGTCACAAAGGAATAGCAACTATGAACAAATTATTAAACAGGATCACCCGTACAGGCCTGGTGGTCGGTACCACAATAGGCATGCTCGCCTCCCCTTTATCATCCGCTTATGCTGCCAGCAGCTGGAATATCGGCTCCGGCATCTATGACGTCACAGGTCCCGCCGCCGATGCCGGCATGGTGGGTTACGGCGATACCAGCCAGACCACCAAAGGCATACATACCCGCTTATGGTCCAGGGCCTATGTAGTTGAAAAACCGGCTAGCGGTAAGCGCCTGGCCTTTGTCAGCGCCGATATCCAGAGTATCCCCCAGGGGGTTAAGCAGGCGGTGGTGGCCAAACTAAAAAGCCGTTACGGCAATTTATACGACGACAGCAATGTCATGTTAACCGCCACCCATACCCATGTCGGCCCGGGGGGATATGATCATTATGTGCTGCTTAACCTCAGCGCCCTGGGTTATGACGAGCTTAACTTTGATGTTATCGTCGACGGCATTTACCAGTCGATTGTCCGGGCAACCGATACCCTGGCACCCGGCAGCATCAAATTTAACCGCGGCGATTTGCTCGATACCAGCTATAACCGCAATCCTGTTCCCTATGCCCAAAACCCGGATGCCGCCAACTATGAGCACACCACCAACAAATCCATGAGCCTGCTGAAATTTGTCCGCGACGACGGTACCGAAATCGGTATGCTGAACTGGTTCCCGGTCCATGCCGTCTCCAACGACCAGAGCCAGCGGCTGATAAGCTCTGACAACAAAGGCATCGCCAGCCAGCTGTTTGAGCGGGATCACAACGCCGATTACAGCCAGGCATTAACCTTTGTCGCCGCCTTTGCCAACAGCAACGAAGGGGATGTATCCCCCAACAGCAATGGGCAAAATACCCCGGGGACTAACCACGAAAAAGCCATTGCCTCCGGACAAAAACAATACGCCAAGGCCCGCAGCCTGTATGACAGTGCCAGCATCAGTTTAAGCAGCGCCGGCAATCTCGATTACCGTCACCAGTACGTAGACTTTCCCGGCTACCAGGTCGGCAGCGAATTTACCGGCAACAGTGCCGCAACTATTTGTGACGGCGCCATCGGCTGGTCTATGGTGGCGGGATCCGACTGGGACGGCCCCACCAATATGGAAGGCATTTTTGAAGGCATGACGGTAGACAACGAAGGCACGGCCTGGAACAAAGATGCCAGTTTATACGACAGCTATTTGGGCAAATACGCCCTCTTTGGCTGGATGAACCTGTTCTCCGGCAGCAGCTTACTGGCCAATGCCGAGGACGATCCCTGCCAATATCCTAAACCGACTTTCGTTAACCGCGAAGCCATAGGGGCCGAGCTTTATACCACCACCCTGCCGTTCCAGATGTTTATCCTGGACTCTTTAGCCATAGTATCAGTACCGGGTGAAATGACCACCATGGCAGGGCGACGCCTTGAAGCCCACCTGTTGGGAGAGCTGGCACCTATGGGAGTCGATAAAATCGTTATCGCAGGTTTAGCCAACGCCTATACCGGTTATATCACCACACCGGAAGAATATTCGCTGCAATATTATGAAGGCGGCCACACCATATACGGTGCCAATACCCTGGCCGGATATACCCAGATTTATCACAACATGGCTAATGCCCTGGTAAGCGGCAGCGCAGTTGATGCCGGACCGACTCCGAAAGATTTAAGCGATGATCAGATCATCACTAAGATCGGCGTGGTTTATGATGATAAACGCTTGTGGGAAAGCTTCGGTCAGGTCACCAAGGACACCAACAACAGCTATAGTTACGGCGATACCATTATGGCGGAATTCCGCTCAGGTCACCCCCGCAACAATCTGAAAACCATGGATACCTTCTTAAAGGTACAAAAGAAGGTTAACGGCAGCTGGGAAACCATCTTGACCGACAACGATATCGAAACGGAGTTTAAATGGATCCGCGATACCGATGCCGACTGTCTGGCCTGCTCAAACGCCAGGGTCTACTGGACACCGAGTGCCGATACCCCGTCAGGTACCTACCGCCTGAAACACCAGGGTCACTGGAAGTCCGGCTGGACCGGGAATATTTCAAGCTATTCAGGTACTTCTGACTCCTTCACTTATAACAAATAAGCAAAAACAACAAGATAAGCCAAAGTGATGATTGCCGCATAAACCACGGCAATCATCGGCTTTTACCATGTCCCTGCCGGGGCTTGCCCAAGGGATAACTTCAACAAGGATGATTTATGAAATTTAAAAAGAAAGTACTTGCCGGATTCATCATTGGCGCTTTAGGGTTTTCCGCCAATGCCCAGGCCGCCTGGTATGACGATGCCTGGGACTGGATCAAGGATAATATTGCCGAGCCCGTCGTAGATGCCGGTAAGGTTACCCTGGACTGGCTCGATACCAAAGTAATTGAACCGATAGCAGGCCTGGCCTCCGATGTCGACGGTTATATTTCTATTTTAGAAGCCACCATGTCGGATCACGGCTACATCGACGCTTATGGCCTGGATTACAGTCCGGCGACAAATTACGCACAAAGCAGCGGCAGCCTGGATGTCATTACCTTTAATATCAAGGGATTTCCCGAAGCCCTTAACGGTATCTCCAACAGCCAGGCCCGCGAGCTCAGCACTATCATTGAAAGCTGGGGTGCCGATATTGTCGGTATCCAGGAAAACTGGGTGCGCACCGATGCCCTGACCGATAACCTGACCACAGCCACTTACCCGTATCGCAGCGATTACTGGGCCGGCACCCCCACCACCTTTGGCGACGGCTTATTAACCCTGTCCCCTTACCCTTTCAGCCAGCACAAGGTGCAATATCATGAGTGGAACAAGTGTCACGGCACCTTGCTGGAATACCTGACAGGCAACGTCAACAGCCCGGATTGCGCCACCGAAAAAGGCTTTACCCTTACCGAAGTCGAAATCGCCAAAGATTTTATCGTGCACTTTTATAACCTGCACGGCAATACCGGCGGCAATGAAGCCAATAACAAGTCAGATCTGGATCAGGTTGCGGAAATGATCCATACCTATTCCGCCGGTTCACCGGTGATCATCGTCGGCGACTTTAATATCTACTTTGCCCAGCGGGATAAAAACTCGCACCAATACCAGCAAATGATAGATTTTAAAATCAAAACCGGCATCACCTTTACCTGTGAACAGCCGCAACCGGACGGCACCATAGAGGGTTGTGACCGCATCGATTACATTGGCTACCGGGGTAACCCCAAATACCAGTTCAGCCATATTCCGCTGGAAGATAATCGCTTAGATCACAATAATATCAGCGATCATCCGCCGAGGATTGGTAAACTGGAATGGATCAATACCTATGCCGACCAGGCAGTTGTCGACTACCCGAAAATCAGCCAAAATATCGCCCTGATCAGCGACAGCGGTAAATACCTGGTGGCAGAAGGCAACGGCGGCGGCACAGTCAATGCAGACCGCAATAATCAAGGCGCCTGGGAGTCCTTTAAGTTAAACCTGGAGCAGGCGAAATACTTCGAAGGCTGTATCCAAAGTGGCGACCTGATCTCCATCAGCACCAGTGAGGGTTATTACTTCAGCGCCCAGAGTAATGGCGACCTGGACGCGGATCGCACCAACCTCGGCTCCTGGGAGCAGTTCACCTTAATCAACCATGATGATAATTCCGGTTGTCTTGAAAACAATGACAAAATCTCGTTTAGATCGGCACACGGTAAATATCTTGTCGGTGAAAACGACGGTGACGCCCATGCCAACCGCAGTGATATCGGACCTTGGGAAATCTTTACTGTGAAGTTTTAATGCTTAAACAGGCTTAGACAGGAAACCGGATACGGCAACCTAGATAAAACCAGGGTTTCCTGCAAAGCGCTTTAATTAAACGATAATTTCTTGATTTTCATTAAAGCTAAAAAAGGCAGGCAATCATATGATTGCCTGCCTTTTATTAACAGCTTAACAGCAAATTTTTAAATGGATTATTCCCATTCAATCGTTGCCGGCGGCTTACCTGAAATATCGTAAACCACACGGGAAATACCGTCGATTTCATTGATGATGCGATTAGACACCAAGCCTAAGAAATCATAAGGCAAATGCGCCCAATGTGCGGTCATAAAGTCTATGGTTTCTACGGCGCGCAATGACACTACCCAGTCATATTTACGGCCATCCCCCATAACCCCTACCGAGCGTACCGGCAAGAATACGGTAAAGGCCTGGCTGACCTTGTTATAAAGATCGGCTTTATGCAGCTCTTCAATGAAAATCGCATCGGCGCGGCGCAGCAGATCGCAATATTCTTTTTTCACTTCACCCAATACCCGAACTCCTAAGCCCGGTCCCGGGAACGGGTGGCGGTATAACATGTCGTACGGTAAGCCCAGCTCCAGACCGATTTTACGTACTTCATCTTTAAAGAGTTCACGCAGCGGCTCAACCAGCCCCAGCTCCATGTCTTCCGGCAGACCGCCGACATTATGGTGAGACTTGATCACATGGGCCTTACCGGTAGCAGAAGCCGCTGATTCGATCACATCCGGGTAAATGGTGCCTTGCGCCAGCCATTTGGCATTAGCAAGCTTACTGGCTTCTTCATCAAAAACTTCAACGAAGACATTACCGATGATTTTACGCTTGGCTTCCGGATCGTTCTCTCCCGCCAGGCGGTCAAGGAACCTTTGCTCGGCATTGACATGCACGATGTTTAAACCGAAGTGATCGCCGAACATATCCATTACCTGCTTGCCTTCATTAAGACGCAGCAGGCCGTTATCGACAAACACACAGGTCAGCTTATCGCCGATAGCCCGATGCAACAACATGGCTACCACGGAGGAGTCGACACCGCCGGATAAACCTAACACCACTTCGTCATCGCCAACCTGGGCTTTCATTTTTGCCACGGCATCTTCGATAATAGAGGCTGAAGTCCACAACTTTTCACAACGACAGATATCTACCACGAAATGCTCAAGAATACGCATGCCCTGCTTGGTATGGGTCACTTCCGGGTGGAATTGTACGCCGTAGAATTGTTTTTCTTCATTGGCCATGGCGGCGTAAGCACAGCTTGGCGTTTGCGCGGTAGTGGTGAAACCTTCCGGAATCGCGGAAACTTTATCACCGTGGCTCATCCACACATCCAGCATGGCATTGCCGTTGTCGCTTAAGTGATCTTCAATTTTCTTAAACAGGGCGGTCTCGGCGATGACTTCCACCGCGGCATAACCAAACTCTTTATGGGTTGAACTTTGTACGCTGCCACCCAGTTGCTCCGCCATGGTTTGCATACCGTAACAAATACCCAATACAGGTACGCCGGCATTAAAAACATATTCAGGGGCACGGGGAGAGTCGGTTTCGGTGACACTTTCCGGGCCACCGGCCAATATGATACCGCTCGGGTTAAATTCACGAATTTGCGCTTCGCTGACATCCCAGGCCCATAACTCACAGTAAACGCCAATTTCACGCACGCGACGGGCAATCAGCTGGGTATACTGGGAGCCGAAGTCTAATATCAGTATTCGGTGATCATGAATATCTTTTGTCATAACAAACCCTTAAATGAGTTAACTTAACTGCTGTCAGTTAAATAAGTAAAACCCGCCGACTTGAGCCTTAGGTATAAAAGTAAAGCCAAAGTCAGCAAATTTAAAATAATAAGTGAGAGCCGCTGTAACCGGATAAACCAAGGTTTTCAGCGACATAAGAGTATCTAGCCTAAGATTAGCCCATACGGTAGTTAGGTGCTTCTTTGGTGATAGTGACATCATGCACATGTGATTCACCCATGCCCGCTGCCGTGATCTTCATAAACTGAGGTTTAGTACGCATCTGTTCGATATTGGCACAACCGGTTAGTCCCATGGAAGAGCGCACCCCGCCCATTTGCTGGTGGATAATCGCTGCTACCGGGCCCTTATAGGCAACACGGCCTTCGATACCTTCAGGTACCAGCTTGTCCGCTTCGCTCGGCTTTTGGAAATAACGGTCGCTGGAACCATCCTTCTGGTTCATGGCCCCTAATGAGCCCATACCGCGGTAAGACTTATAGTAACGCCCCTGGTATAACTCAACTTCACCGGGAGATTCTTCGGTACCGGCAAACATACTGCCTACCATCACACAGTGGGCACCGGCCACTAAGGCCTTGGCAATATCACCGGAGAACCGGATACCGCCATCGGCGATCACCGGGATATCTGTATCCTGCAAGGCTTCTACGGCATTGGAAATTGCGGTTAGTTGCGGTACACCGACACCGGTGACGATACGCGTGGTACAGATAGACCCCGGACCGATCCCAACCTTAACGGCATCAACACCGGCATCAGCCAGCGCTTTGGCGCCCGCTGCCGTGGCAACATTACCGGCAATCAGTTGTAAGTCAGGGTAGGCTTTGCGAATATCTTTCACGCTTTCGATAACCCCCTGGGAATGGCCATGGGATGTATCGATTAATAATACATCAACACCTGCCGCCACTAACGCCGCGATGCGCTCCGTGGTACCGGCACCTACGCCAACGGCTGCGCCGACACGTAAGCGACCTAACTCGTCTTTACAGGCGTTAGGTTTGCTTTCCGCTTTTTGGTAATCTTTTACCGTGATCATGCCTTTTAATTTAAAGACATTATCTACCACCAGGATCTTTTCAATGCGGTGCTCGTGCATCAAGCTTAAGATTTCTTCACGGCTGGCACCTTCTTTTACCGTCACCAGGTCTTTTTTGA
Organism: Thalassomonas sp. RHCl1; assembly: GCF_947387555.1. Taxonomy (GTDB): domain Bacteria; phylum Pseudomonadota; class Gammaproteobacteria; order Enterobacterales; family Alteromonadaceae; genus Thalassomonas. The sequence goes on along the minus strand of NZ_CANDNZ010000007.1, from coordinate 335,275 downwards.
TGGTCATCAGCTTAGATACCGGCTTGCTTAAATCGGTTTCAAAACGCAGATCCCGTCCGGTGACTATACCCACCAGGTTATTGGCATCGTCTACGACCGGAAAGCCGGAAAAGCCCAGCTCTTTTGCCAGATCTATGGTGTCCTTAATGCTGGCATCCGGGCTAACGGTTACCGGCTCGGAAACAATGCCGCTTTCATATTTTTTCACCATAGCAACATTTTTCGCCTGTTCTTCTATGGTCATATTTTTATGAATAAAGCCCATGCCCCCTTCCTGCGCCAGGGTAATGGCCAGACGTGCTTCGGTTACGGTATCCATAGAGGCAGAAACCATAGGCACATTCAGGTTAATTTTACGGGTTAAACGGGTTTTTAAATCGGCGGTATGGGGTAGTACCGTAGAATGGGCAGGTACCAGTAGAACATCATCAAAGGTCAAAGCTTCTTGAGCAATTCTCAGCATCGCAACATCTCACAAAAGTGGGTAGGTTTGGTGTAAATATTGCCGAAGAATTTTAACCGTTTTATTAAATCAGGTAAACTAATATTTGTTATTATTTGTCCATTATTGGCAAAATTAAAGCAAAAATGAAGCCAAAGCGTCTTTCAAGTCAAATAGCACTTTATTTAGCCGAGGGAATTTCTATCCGTTGACTAATAACCAAAAGGATAGTTCTATCTTCATTTTAAGCCTCAGATATAAGTAATCTATATCTTAAAGTGCTTTTCCAATTGCCTTAACAGCTCTGGCGACTTACTAATCTCTTCCTTTAGGTATTCTTTACATTCAAAAATTTGCAGCAACCACTCCTCAATATCTTCTATATCAGTAACCGTTTCACTTTTTCTTAAACTGTCATTGTACTTAACGGCATCGTTAAGAGCGCATAATATCGTTGCCAGCCAATCATCGTTTACTTGCATTAACTTACCTCTTCTTTTTCAACTAAACCCGCCAACTCATTAAGCAACATTTTAAAATGAAACAAGGGCATATCTCTTTCAGGTGCAATAGTGTAATGAGTTGCATTAAAGACAGGATTATATGAATCCTTAACTATCGCATGCCCCTTAGGCAAGATAGTTCCCGCCGGTAATTTATAATACAGCCAATGCCCACGGAAAGTGTTAGGCCGGTCAAAGGTACTAATGCCTCTTGGCCTATGTCTGACATAAACTCTTCCATCTTTAATCGTTATGTCAGCTTTTCTAGGCGCTCCCCTTTTCCTTACTATTTCTGTTTCAACCAAATCAAATAGTGGCTTATCACTTTTTACTTTTCGGGCTCGATAAAGATCTACAGGGACATGGTCGCCAAAAAATCTCTCTATGCTTCCGGCTTCCAACAATACATCTTTAAGCAATTCAACATCTTCCATAATGTTTCCTTTTGCTTTGTTTTTATGGCACAAACATAATGCTTTTAAAAAGACTCAATTTGACAAAGAAGTTAATTTATCAAGCAGAGGACGAGTGCCTGCCTCTACTTATTTCTCCTTTGCCTGTCGCCACCGAGATAACAATACTATTGTATCACGACACTTTGTCCTTCATTGAGACGTTCAGCGCCACGGATTGCCACTTTATCGCCATCAGCCAATTCGCCGGTAATACTAACCCTGTCCCTGACCCCTTCACCAACTAACACCTGCAGGCGGCGGACCTTGTTATCACTGTCCACCTTGACCACATATGTGCCGTCTTTACGTAAAATCAGGGCGTCCCTGTGCACCGTCAATGCCGCCTCGGTATTTTGTACCGGTACGCCAACCTTGATCAGCTGGCCTGCGGTCCAGGCTTCATTGAGGTGCTGCGGCAGAGCAAGACGCACCTCAAAGGTTTGCGACCTGTGATCGGCACTTGGGATCACTGCTGTCACTGCGGCATTTACCTGCTGTCCGGTGGCGCTTAAATGCAAAGACTTTCCTTTACGTACATAAGACAAGTATTTCACCGGCACATAAACCCTCACTTCCAGTTGCTCGGTATCGAGAAATTTAAGCAAAACATCACTGCGGTTAACATCGGTACCGGCACGTACCAAACGCTCGGTTACCACACCGCTGTAAGGAGCTAATACCGTGGCCCGGCTCAGCTGGTCTTCTATTTGCCTGAGTTTCAAGCGGGCAATTTCAATATCCATAACCGCCAAATCGTATTGGGACTGGGTTTGATCCAGCTGAAACTGCGAAGCCGCCTTGGTTTTCGCCAAAGTTGTTAACCGGGATAATTCATGCTGCTGGTAACGCATATTGATCTCTGCCCGCTTAATTTCCGCCCTTTGCTCTGCCTGTTGCAGCTGCAAAGGCAAGAGATCCATTTTCACCAGGACTTCTCCCTGCTCAACATAACTGCCGGGCTCTGCCAGCCAGGCCAAACGGCCGTTGACACCTGCGGTGATTTGCACGTCGGCGCGGCTATAAACCGTCCCCATAAGATCTGCGGTGGCGGCCAGCACTTCCCGGGTAACGGTATCGACCTTCACCGGACTGGCAGGGGCCTCTTGTGCCCAAGTCCAGGAGGATAAGGCGCTTAGGGAAAATAAAATGCCCGCGGCAAGTAACCGGGATTTACTCTTGTTTTTACTCTGATAGAAATATTGGCGTAACTTGCTCATGATGCGCTCCTAGACGGTAATACTTGCTCCGAATGCAAAGGAGTTATATTGGTTTTTTGTGGTTCTCCCCCCTGTTCCTGCGGTTTTTTATCTTCTCCCATTCTTAGTAAGCTTGGGAATAATACCAGGGTAAATATCGCACTTACCCCCATGCCGCCGACAATAACGGTCGCCAGGCCGCGGTAAATTTCACTGCCTACCCCCGGCATGGTCATCAGCGGTAACATGCCGAATAAACTGGTTAAGGTACTCATATAAACCGGACGGGCCCTAAGACGTACCGCCTGGGCCACCGCCTGTGTTTTATCTAAGCCCTGCCTTTGACCATCACGGGTTTGATCTACCAGTAAGATGGCATTATTTACCACCAGACCCAATAAAATAATGAAACCTATCATGGTCAGTAAATCCAGCGACTGGAACGTCACCAGGTTGAGGATATTCAGGGCGATAACCCCGCCGGCAACCGCAAGCGGCATCACCAACAATACCAGCAAACTGTCTTTGGCGGATTTAAATAAAGCCGTCATCAATAAAAATAAAATGATCAACGCCAGCGCGAAGTTTTTAATCATGTCATTGATGGCCGAGGCCATTTTATTGGCATTGCCGCTTAACAGAATCGATGAATTGGCCGGCAAATCTTTATTCATCACCGGGATCACTTTCTCATTGAGCACCTTCAGCGCTTCTTCCAGCGACATATTAGCCGGCGGCGATACCTGCAAACTGATGGTACGTTTGCCATCCACCCGCCTTAACTGGGTCGGGCCTGCGGTACGGGTGATATCGGTCAGCTCCCCTATGGTCTGGATACCGGCAAAAGGCGAATACACAGGCAAAGCCGCCAGTTCATCCGGGGTATGCCATTGCTCGCCGCGCAGGATGACATTGACCCTGTCGTTGCCGTCAAAATATTCATTGATAAATAAACCGCTGGTATAGGCGCGGATGGCATTGGCGACATCCTGGCGGGTCAGTCCCGCCTGGGTAATCCGCTGATCTTTTGGCACCAGTTTTAATTCCGGCTCTGCCAGGCTTAAGCCGGGAATAGGAAAGGCTGTGGTATCAGGCATATGTTCGTTGATAGCGGCAATACCGGCACCGGCGACCGCCATCAGGCGTTCGATATCCGGCCCTTTAATGTCGATATCCACGGTGCGACCGTTTCCGCCGCCGGAAACATTGATCATAGAACCCCGGAACAAGAATACCTGGGTATCCGGCAAGTCGTTAAGTACCTTGGTGCGCACCACGGACATCAATTCTTCCACCCGGGTGGGGTCATCTGAGTAAATAAAACCGCCGGTGGCACCTGCGCCATAGGAATAGAAGTTATAACTTTTAATTTTGGGCTCTTGTTCTCCGGATAAATAAGGTGCCAGGCGCTCTTTTACCAGGTTAGCCAGTTCATGCTCGATAACTTCAACATTGCCCCCGGGCGGAATATTCAAGCTGAAAAAGAAACCGTCAATGGGTGCACGGGGCATAAAATCGGTTTTTGGCATCAGCATAACGGCAACGGCGATCGACCCCCCCACCAGCAAAGCAATCCAGCTACAACGTTTAGTAACACTGTTGGTTAACGCCATCACCAGACGCGTTAATTTATCCCAGTAGCCGGCGTATGGATCCGCTTGCTCGCTGTCTTTTAACCAGAACTTACTGGCAATAGGTAAAACGCTGATAGCGGCCACCAGGGAGGCGATCACCGCAATCGATAAAGTCAGCGCCAAATCCGAAAATAACTGGCCTTCGATGCCTTCCATAAAAAGAATAGGCAAGAAAATGGCGACACTGGTGGCGGTGGAGGCAAATAATGCCCCCGTCACCTGCAAGGTGCCTTTCATCACTGCCTTATGGTTATCCAGCCCCTGACTGCGGAAGCGGACAATATTTTCCTGGACGATAATCGCGGCATCAAGCACCAGGCCGACCGAGAAAGCCAGACCCGCCAAAGAAATCACATTGAGGCTACGGTCAAAAATGCTCAGCGCGACAAAAGCCACCAGCAGGGAAATTGGGATAGTGGTGGCAATGATCAGGGTATTTTTCAAGCCCCGCAGGAACAGCCATAAGATGATCAGCGCCAGCAAGACCCCGAGTCCCAAATTGTTTTGCACCAGTTTCAGGGCATTGCGGATATGAACCGAAGAATCAAAGCTTAAGTCTATGGTCAACCCGGCTGCTTTCATCGGCCCTTCATTGAGCTCTTTTATGGCAAGGTTGATTTCATCCAATAACGCCACGGTATTGGCATCGTTTTGCCGTTTGACGGTAAAGTAATAGGAAGGCTGGCCGCTGCGCATGTTAAAACCGAAACGATCAACCAGGGTATTTTCCACCGTGGCGATATCTTTAAGGTAAATCGGCCGGTTACCGCTGTAGGCCACTATCATCTCGGTCAGGTTTTCAACGCTGTATTTACCGGCAAAACGCACTGTATATTGCCTGCGGCCGACCTTGGCAGTACCGGCTGAGACATCGCTGGCACGGGCCACGGTATTGCTGATATCACTGATGCTGATGCCCAAAGAAGCGGCGCGCAGGGGATCAAAAGAAATCCTCAGCTCTCTTGGCCGCGAGCTGGCCAAATTCACCTGCCCCATCCCCGGGATACGGGCAAACCTGGGCTGGACCACATCTTCAATCAGCTTTTGGTATTGTCCCATGTCGGTGTCGGGATTACCCGGTAAGGTCTTGATCATGAGTGAGGCGGTATTCGGCCCCCCCTGGCCGCCGCCGGCAGAAACCACAGGCTCTATAGCATCTAAAGGCAAGGGCGGCGCCTGGTTGAGGTTATTGATCACATCCAGCATCGCCCTTTGCATATCGGCGCCGACATCAAAAGTCAAAGTGATGTTACCAGAGCCGCGCTGGATACTGGTGGTTACTTTAGTGACCCCTTGTGTGTTTTTCACAACATTTTCAATGGGCTCGATGATCACCGACTCCATCTCTTCCGGCGCGGCACTGCGCCAGCCGGTACTGATGTTGATTTGCGGCTGTTCGATATCCGGCGTTAACTGGATGGGCAGTTTAAAAACACTTAACAGGCCAAAGACCATGACCAGGGCAACGATCACTATCACCGCTGCCGGGTTTTTCAAGGCGGTTCGGGTAAGATTCATTATTAATTCTCAAATCTATCATCTGCTCGCGATTATATAAAAACCGGGATGAGTTTGAGAAAAAACAGGTTGAACAGCATTAATTCTACGGTGAAAACAAATCCTGTAACAAAGGGTTACAAATAGAATCAATCAACAATACTAACAGCATTATCCCTAATAACCTGATCAGGTGTGTCCATAATAACCTTATCAGTATTAGCCATAATCTGCTTGATAACCAGCTTTCGGCGGTTCAAACCGCCGAAAGTCAGGTAAGGAGGGGGGAACTACTGAGTACCGCCTATGGTCATTTCATCAATTTTTAAGGTCGGCTGACCGACACCCACCGGCACGCTTTGCCCGTCTTTACCGCAAATACCAACCCCGGCATCGAGCTTAAGATCATTGCCGACCATGCTGACATTTTTCATCGCCTCGGGACCGCTGCCGATCAGGGTGGCGCCTTTAACCGGCGAAGTGATTTCGCCGTTTTCGATCATATAGGCTTCCGAGCTGGTGAAAACAAATTTACCAGAAGTAATATCCACCTGGCCACCGGCAAAATTCGGGGCATAAATGCCTTTTTTCACCGACTTGATAATATCTTCTGGCGTGTGCTCACCGCCGAGCATATAGGTATTGGTCATTCTCGGCATCGGCAGGTGGGCATAAGATTCACGACGGCCGTTGCCTGTGGGCTTGACTCCCATTAAGGCGGCATTATGTTTATCCTGCATATAACCTTTCAAGATGCCTTTTTCGATTAAAACATTATATTGTCCCGGCGTGCCTTCATCATCGATATTAACCGAGCCCCTGCGGTTACTGATGGTGCCGTCGTCTACAATAGTACAATGCTCGGATGTTACCTGCTGGCCCACCTTGCCGGAGAACGCCGACGAGCCCTTACGGTTAAAGTCTCCCTCCAGGCCATGGCCTACCGCTTCATGTAATAGCACACCCGGCCAGCCGGCGCCCAATACCACAGGTAAATTGCCAGCCGGGGCTTCAATGGCCACCAGGTTTACCAGCGCCTGGCGCACCGCTTCTTCGGCATAAGCCAGATAGCGGGCCTTGCCGTTTTCGGCTTCAAAAAAATAACTATAATCGGTGCGGGCGCCGCCACCTGAGCTGGCCCGTTCACGTTTACCGTTTTCTTCCACCAGCACAGAGCAGTTAAGGCGAACCAAAGGCCGTATATCCGTGCCATAGGTGCCATCGGTTGCCGCCACCAGCACTTTCTCATAAACGCCGGACAGGTTGACGATTACCTGCTGTACCCGCTTATCTGTAGCGCGGGCATGAGCTTCTACCTCATGCATCAGGCTGATTTTTTGTTCCTGGGTCAAACTCGATAACGGCTCTACCGCGGCATAGGTCAGGATCGGACTTTGCCGCTTAAATGCCTGAACCCTGGCACTTTGACCGCTGTGGGCTATGCCCTTGGCGGCATCGGCAGCCAGCTGCAATGCCCGCGATGAAATATCATCGGAATAGGAAAACCCGGTTTTTTCACCGGAAATCGCCCTGACACCGACGCCACGTTCAATGTTATAAGAACCTTCCCTGACAATGCCGTCTTCGAGCATCCAGGATTCATGCTGGCTCGCCTGAAAATACAGATCGGCATAATCAATTTGCTTTTGCTGAAAGCTTTCCAGGGTTTTGGTTAACACGGCTTCATCAATCTGACTATCGCCTAAGAGCTCCTGCTCAACATTATTCATAAGACATCAACTCTGTTTTAAATTGGTTATGCTCAGACACTGGAATGCTTTCGCGTACCTTGACCAGTTCTTCACTCGAATATTCGGCGGTCGCCACGCCGGTACCGGTTTCCAGGGAAGATAAAACCTCTCCCCAGGGACTGATGATCATGCTATGACCCCAGGTTTCACGACCGTTTTTATGTATGCCTTCCTGATTTGCCGCCACGATAAAGACCTGGTTTTCGATGGCCCTGGCGCGCAACAGGGTCTGCCAGTGCGCCTTGCCCGTTACCCGGGTGAAGGCACTGGGTACGGTAATAATATCAGCACCGCGGCTCCTGAGCTGACGATATAATTCCGGGAAACGTAAGTCATAACAAACCGATAAGCCGACATTGGCAAAAGGGGTCTTGACCACTTCTACCGATTTACCCGCCTGGGTATATTTAGATTCAAAATAATGCTTTTCGTTATCCTGGACATGGACATCAAATAAATGAATCTTATCATAGCGCCCCAACTGCTCGCCCTCGGGAGAGAACACACAGCTGCTGTTGGTAAATTTATCACCCTGCTCGGTTAAGGTCGGTATCGTGCCCCCCACCAGGTGGACCCGGTATTTTTGTGCCAGCTTTGCCAACCCCAGGCGCAGTGAGTCGTTTGCCACCGTCTCTTGTGCCAGGGTTAACTGATCAACATCCCGGGCGCCAAAAAACAAACAACACTCGGGCACAACCACTAAATGCTGCTGAGCAATCTCTAATGACTGTAACTGCTGCTCTATGGCATCCAGGTTGGCATTAACATCCGGTACTGAGCATAACTGAACTGCTGATAATTTAACCATCGATTTCCTTCGCTTGTTGTAAATAGTTTATCGGGAGTTTATTTCCCTGGCCGTCTGGCTTTTTCTTGCCGCTTACCTCAGGTGTAACCTCGGGCGGTTCAATGATCTTCGGCGGGGTTGAACGACCAACGCTGATATCCTTGGTTTTACGGTTCACCACCTGTAAATCCGGCTCGGCGATGCTGCCGGTTAATTCGAAATTAAGCTCTGACACCACCTTGGAGGTAAACACCTCGTCTATGGCGATACCGGCTAAAAAAGTGACCGGATTCAAAGTGGCGATCCAGGCCAATACCGGCAAACTCGATGTCAGGTTAGGCTTGTAGGACATACGGTAGTCCAGCAACTCTTCGCCAAGACGGGTATTGCCTTTCATGGTCAAATCACCCGCCGTCCCTTTCATCATAGTATTATCTGTGTATAACACCCCCTGCTCTATACGAAAATCTCCCTTGATTTCACTATAGAAAACACCGTCACTGAAGATATCGCGAAAATCCAGGGTCAGCTTACGTACCAGCGACTGCAAGCTCAGTACCGACAGGATACGCAAGCCTTTATCGCTGACATCCGCCAGATAGCCGTCATCTATCTTGACGGAAACATCGCCGTTAAGTTCCTGCAAAGCATAATTTTGCGGCCCTCCCGGCCAGTTGGCGGTAAATTCAACTTTACCGCCGCTGTCTTTAATGATGGAGGCAAAGCCCAGCTTTTCAATTTCATGCTCGACATCCTTGGTGGAAAACAAACCGCTCATTTTTGTCTCTGAGCTGGTCTGGTTATGGCTCCACTCCCCTTCCAGGGTCAACCGGGTCTTGTCACGCCGTGAAACAAAATTTTTCAACTCGATAACATCATCCCGGCTATGGCTGATTTCAAAATCCAACTCACCGAAATCCAGTTCATCGAAGCGACAGGCATCGCAATGTACCCGCATCGGCGGTACATTGGCAAAAATAATATCGTTTTCCGCGCGAATGCTTTGTGCGCTTTGCTCTGTGCTTTCCTCGGCGCCGGCTGCTGTTTTCAGGTTCAAAAAGTCCGCATCGATATCTATCCCCTGACCATACCAGTCAGGATAAAATTTAATCTGGCCACGGGCCTCTTTGGCATTAAGCTGCAATAACCACCAATTCTCTTGATCTAACAGGTTAAAAGACACCTCGGTTAATGCCTGGCCGACAATATCTAAACTGCCCACCGAGCCGCGGATGCGTTCCGGTTGGGCCAACAAGCCGGGTTCATCGTCCGCCCCGGTACCTGTCTCTAAACTGTCGAGGATATCTAAAATCAGCGGCTGCCACTGGCTGACCTTGGCCTGATCTAATTTGGCGGTAATATGGAAGCCGTCCATAGGCAAAAGCATAGTTTCATCCCCCAGCACCAGATGGGCGCGGGAGAATTGCACCTTGTCATGGTTAAGCACGCCGTAAAAACTCAGCTGCTCGCCCAAATTGGCATTGATGGTCGACTGGTTAAGCTGCCCGGAAACTTTGGCACTAAAAGCGGTTTGCTCTGTCTCAGCCAGGGAAAAGGGATCCGGCAACATCAGCTCGGTTGCCGCCATATCCGAAGCCAGGGAAAAGTCATAGGAAAAACCGCCGTCATGATGCATATTTAACGACAAATCCCCCTGCCACACCAGGGCGCCGCCGCCATATTGTTGAAGCTCAGACGGCAACTGTGCCAGCCAGAGTTTATCCTGCCAGTTGGCATCAATATCAATTTTTGTATGGTAATACTCAGACTTGTCAGCCGCCGCTACCTTAAGCCTCAGAGGCAAGCCGCGCCAGTTCAGGGCCAGCTTATCTATGGCCAGCACATCATTTTCAAAGGTTAACCGGCCACTGACATCACGAAAGTCCATTTCGGGTGCCTGCAGGGCGATACGGTTATCGATAAAGTCCACCACACCGCTGGCCAGGGTATCGTCCGGGTTCTGCAGCGGGATACTCAGGGAAAACTCACCGGAAACGGGGCCCGACACCGCAAGTTGTTCCAGGGTTGCACCTACCGTGTCTTTCATCGGGCTTAACAGCATCAACTCGGTCACCGCTTCAGGTGACACCTGGTTTATCGGGGCATCAACCGTCAGCAACTGCTCTTGTGACAAGCTCTTGATTTCGGCTTCAACACCGGTGACATCTACTCCGGTCAGCTCACCGCCGCGTGCCGTGATCAACATGCTGTCATTGGTAAAATTCAGGTTGGCGGAAAAATCGGTAATTGCCGGCCATAAGGGATCAAATTGAAAGTGCGCCTGTTCCAGTTCGGCATCTACGGTGAAAATACCGCTATGACCGTCAACCGGGCCGGTAAAAGGGAATCCCTGCAGCGGCCCGTTAAATAATACCGAGGCTTGGGGAATAACCCCGGAAACAATCCCCTCATTGAGATAACCCACCAGGTCTTTGCCCATCAGCAAATGGGGGTAATAATACCGGACATTGGCGGCATCAACATTCTCTACCGATGCCAGCAGCGACATGGTTACCGGGTTATCATCCGCCCCGTCAAGCGCCAGCTCGCCGGAAAGTTCCACTTCCGGCGACATCAAGCGGATATCTTGCACGTTAAGCTGCCAGCCGTTATCGCCCATTTGAGCAAAAACAGAGGCACTTAAACTGTCATAAGGAATTGGCCGCGGGAAGTGTTGCCGGAAGTCCAGGGCGCCGCCACTGGCATGAATATCCAATTGTAATTGCTGATCCGCCAACAAGATACTGCCGGAGGCGTGTTTTATCCCCGGGATACCTGAGCCATATTCGGTACTGATATCATTAAAATTCGCCACCAGTTGCAGTTTTTCACTTTGTTTTTGTAAATAGATATCCGTTAACCTGCCCACAGGCGCCATTTCAGCGATCAGCTGATTCACTTCTTCATTATCTACCAGCAAAGAAGAAAAATGTCGTAACCCGGACAAGTCTACATAGGATAAATAAGTAAAAAGATTAGAGCCCAGCTTTTGCGCCTGCACGGTAAAAGGCTGCAGCTTCTGCTGATCGATACTCAGCGCCAGCGGCGATGACTGCAAACTGAACTGATTAAAGTTGTTTAAGTCGGTAGCAAAAAACTGCCCTTCACTGATGGCCAGCTGATGATGGACCTCCTTATCCTGCCAGCTGATTTCATTGTCCCCCAACACCAGCTGTAACTGGCCGGCAACACCGTTTTCTATCGTCAGCCAGGCATTAAAATTTAATACCGAGTCAGTATTGTCTATCTCGGTTGCCAGCACATCGGCAAGCCAGGGGGTAATATTGACCTGGTTCGCGGCCAGGAAAATCTGCCCGGACATTTCTGCACTGTCGCTGCCGTTGATATCAAGCTGCACTTTTAAATTGTTAGAAGTAATGCCGTCGAGAATCACATCCCCTTTTGCCTGGTGGCGGCTGTCTTTATTGACCCAGTCCAGGTAACTGATCAGGAAGGTAGAGCTGTGCTCCCGGGTTTGTAGAATAATCTGGGAATTGCGTAAAGAGAAACGCTCTATCTGTTCAAGAAACAGATCGGTTAATTTGCCGATTTCCGGGGGCTCGCTGTTATTATCTTGCTGCTCCAGCAATAACTCTGGGTCTACCACCACCTTGGCCCCCGCCAGGGTAAAATCATGGGTGATCAATTGCCGGGCGCGGATACTGGCCCAAAAATCCAGGTGGATATCAATATTTTTGATAAAAACATTCACGGCATCCGACTGCAGCAAGCTGACATTGTTTGCCACCAGCACAGGCCCCAGCCCCTGCCAGTCCATGGATAAACTGCCAATTAAGATCTGGCTCTGATAGGTGTCACTCAGGTATTCCTGAAAATTTTGCCGATAGTTATGGGCATAGGGCAGCATAAGGCGCAAGGCACTGATCACAACCGCGGTCAGCACCAGCAAGATCGCAACGGTTTTATACAGGCGATTCAACCAAAGATTTAATACCTTTGAAACACTCAAATTTTCAGGCACCCTATTAACATTATCACTTAACCTTTTACCTTCTATACAAAAACACAAAGACCACGGTATTGAATATGCTCAAAACTATGGCAACACTCCCTATTTTACACGATAACCGCGGTCACATCATGATGACATCAAATTGTTCCTGGTTATACATGGGCTCGGTCTGTACCTTGATCAACTTGCCGATGAACACTTCCAGCTCCGCCAGGTTATGATATTCATCATTCACCAGGAACTCACTGACCTCGGAGGAGGCATAAACAATAAACTTATCCGCATCATAGGCCCGGTTAACCCGAACGATTTCCCGTAGAATTTCAAAACAAACGGTTTCTACGGTTTTTAAATTCCCCCGGCCGGAGCAGACACTGCATTCGCTGCATAACACATGCTCCAGGCTTTCCCGGGTGCGTTTTCGGGTCATTTCCACCAGCCCCAGGGAAGAGAAACCATGCACGCTGAACTTGACCTTATCCTTGGACATCGCCTGCTCCAGGCTGTGCAATACCCTGTGCTTGTGTTCTTCACTGTTCATATCGATAAAGTCGATAATAATAATACCGCCAAGATTACGCAGCCTTAACTGGCGCGCAATTGCCTGGGTCGCTTCGATATTGGTACTGAAAATCGTCTCTTCCAGGTTACGGTGCCCGACATACGCCCCGGTATTGATGTCTATGGTAGTCATGGCTTCTGTTTGATCGATAATCAAAGAGCCGCCGGATTTCAGTTCAATTTTCCTGTGCAGGGCCCGCTGAATTTCCCGCTCGGCATCGAACAAATCAAAAATCGGCCTTTCCCCGGGATAATATTCCAATACCGAAGTGAGCTCGGGGACAAATTCCCGGGTAAAGTCCGCCAACTGATCAAAACTTAATTTAGAGTCGATACGAATACGCTCCAGCGAAATGCCCACCACATCCCGGATCACCCTAAATGCCAGGGATAAATCCTGGTACAGGGCGGTTTTGACCACTTTCCTTTGTTTTCGTTCCTGGATTTTTTCCCAGACACGACGCAAAAATTCGGCATCATGTTTTAAATCCGGCTCATCTGCGCCTTCTGCCGCGGTTCTGACAATAAAACCATGCTGGTCATCGCAATATTCGCTGACAATACCTTTTAAGCGGTTTCTTTCATTAACATCTTCAATGCGCTGGGAAATCCCGGCATGATGGGCCCCCGGCATCAACACCAGGTAACGGGAGGCTATGGTAAGATCTGTGGTTAACCGGGCACCCTTGGTGCCCAGGGGATCTTTCACCACCTGCACCATCAAATACTGGCCTTCATGCACTAAAGTGCGGATATCCGGCACCTGGTCATTTTCGTTGCCGTTTTTCGCCGTGATCAGTTTCGAGTTGATATCTGAGGCGTGCAAAAATGCCGCCTTGTCGAGATTAATATCAATAAACGCCGCCTGCATCCCGGGTAAAACCCGGATCACTTTACCCAAATAAATATTACCTACCAAACCCCGTCTCGCTTCCCGCTCGACATGCACTTCCTGGAGCACCCCATTTTCAATCAGGGCAACCCGGGTTTCACTCGGGGTCACATTAACCAGTAACTCTGCGCTCATCTTGAACCTTATTGATTTGTTTGTACTTGGGTGGGCAGACCGCAAGCAAGCAACATTTGTGCTGTTTCATATAACGGTAGCCCAACCACAGCAGAATAACTACCCCGGATCCCGGTCACGAATTGCCCGCCAATGCCCTGAATACCATAAGATCCGGCTTTATCCTGCGGCTCTCCCGTTTGCCAGTAACGGCTTATCTCCTGCGCCGTCAGTTTTTTGAAACTGACATCGGTCACCACCAGCTCACTGGTGATCTCCTGCCCGTGCGCCACGGCTATACCTGTGATCACCTGATGGCTGCGTCCGGAAAGCATAGCTAACATTCTTTGACAGTCATTTAAGTCAATTGGTTTCCCCAAGATGACATTATCCACCACCACAGCGGTATCTGAGCCGAGCACCAAGCTATTGGCTGCCTGTTGTTTTTCAAAGGTATTGGCGATGGCAAGGGCCTTTTCCCGGGAAAGGCGCTTTACATAATCCCCGGGGGATTCATTGGCGAGCACGCTTTCATCGATATCCGCGGCCATACAGTCAAACTGATAACCGAGCTGGGCAAGCAACTCGCTTCTTCTCGGGGACTTGGAGGCTAAAACCAGCTTCATGGTTTTCCTTATTTTATTTTAAAGTGACGACGTACTTTGCGCAGCAGTAAAAAGGCCCAGGGCCAGAGCACAATAGTGGTAAAGACCGGGTAGAGGTAGCTGGGCAGAAAAACAATATCGGTAAGAAACCTTTGCAGCCAGAACACCAGCAAATGATATAAAGCCGCTGACACCCCGACGATTAACGCCTGCTGCCACACGGAAAAGTTGCGGATCTTTTGAAAATTCACCGCGATAATGTAAACAGATAAGGCCATGGCCGCGGCATGTACCCCGAGCACTGAGCCCAAGAGTACATCCATCAGAAAGCCCATCACCCAGGCGGTGATAACATTCACCCGGTTAGGCAAAGCCAGGCACCAATATAACAGCACCACCAGCACCCAGTCTGGCCTGAAGGCATCCAGACTCAGCGGCATCGGCATAATCGTCGCCATCAGGGCGATCAATAAGCTAAACAAAATAATGATGCCGTTATTGAGCAGCATTGCTATCCCCTTTGCTGTTATTGCTTTTAGCTTTCGAAGCGGCTTCAGCTCCTGACTTTGAAGAAAAAATACTGCTGGGCTTTTCCGGCCAGAGCAAAAGCAGATACCTTAACCGGTCGATCTGTGCCACCGGCTGGCTAAATACCTGGGCAAAAGGACGGGACTCGTCCTGGGTGACTATGGTCACCCGGGATACCGGATAGCCCTCGGGGTATTTGCCCCCCAAGCCGGAAGTCACCAATAAATCGCCGCTGCGAATATCGGCGCTGTGGGAGACATGGTTATGGGTAAGCCTGTCTATCTGGCCGCTGCCGGAAGCAATTAAACGGATACCGTTACGGCTGATGCGCACCGGCACCCCATGGGTGACATCGGTAATTAATATCACCCGGCTGCTGGTGGTACCGACATGCTGGATTTGCCCAACGATCCCCTGCTCGTCAAGCACAGGCTGACCTTCAAAGACTCCGTCATTGGCGCCTTTATTGATCACTATCTGGTGGGTATAGGGGTCGCTGTCAACAGAAAGGATTTCCGCCACCATTTTCCTGACTTCAGAGCGCAGCGGCGATGCCAGTAAAGAGCGCAAGCGCTCGTTTTCCTGCTTGATGATATCAAGCTGCATCAACTCTTCATGCAAACGTAATTCATTGACCTTAAGCTGCTGGTTCTCTTCCATCAAATGCTTACGGGTCACCAGGTTTTCAGCGGCCCAGGTCATCATCTGCTTGGGGGCATTGGCAATATATTGCAGCGGGCTCACCAGGGATTGCAGGTAACCGCGGACACCGTCAAAACTGTTGGCTTTATGATCAAGGAAAATCAGCAGCACGGACAACAGCAGCACAAAAACCAGTCTGTGCTGTGGGGAGGGGCCGTGTTTAAATATTGGATTCATCTGAGCAGGCTGCGCCCGGCCAAAGGCCAGGCGCACTCATCATTATTCGTAAGAGAAAAGATCACCGCCGTGCATGTCGATCATTTCCAGTGCCTTGCCGCCGCCACGGGCAACACAAGTTAATGGATCTTCTGCAACAACCACAGGGATACCGGTTTCTTCCATCAATAAACGGTCGAGATCTTTTAATAAAGCACCACCGCCGGTTAACACCATGCCGCGCTCGGAAATATCCGATGCCAGCTCAGGCGGTGACTGCTCCAGCGCTACCATAATGGCACTGACGATACCGGTTAACGGCTCCTGCAGCGCTTCAAGAATTTCATTGCTGTTTAAGGTAAAGCTGCGCGGTACACCTTCTGCCAGGTTACGGCCGCGCACTTCGATTTCAATCAGCTCTTCGCCCGGGTAGGCGGAGCCGATTTCATGCTTGATACGCTCGGCAGTGGCTTCACCAATCAGGCTGCCGAAATTACGGCGCACGTAGTTGATAATGGCTTCATCGAACTTATCGCCGCCGATGCGCACCGAAGAAGAATACACCACACCGTTAAGGGAGATAATGCCGACTTCGGTAGTACCACCACCGATATCGACCACCATAGAGCCGGTGGCTTCAGATACCGGCATACCGGCACCGATAGCTGCCGCCATAGGTTCGTCAATCAGGTAAACTTCACGTGCCCCGGCACCTAAAGCCGATTCACGAATGGCGCGGCGTTCCACCTGGGTAGAACCGCAAGGAACACAAACCAAAACCCGCGGACTGGGGCGTAAAAAGTTATTGCTGTGCACTTGCTTGATAAAGTGTTGCAGCATCTTTTCGGTGACAAAAAAGTTTGCGATCACACCGTCTTTCATCGGGCGGATGGCTTCAATATTTCCCGGGGTACGACCAAGCATTTGTTTTGCTGCAATACCGACGGCAGCAACACTTTTCGAACCTCCTGAACGGTCCTGGCGAATCGCCACCACCGAAGGTTCATTCAGTACTATCCCCTGCTCTTTTACATATATCAGTGTATTTGCAGTTCCCAAATCAATAGATAAATCGTTGGAAAACATGCCGCGTAATTTTTTAAACATAACTACAAAATGTCCTTTAAATGTCGCAGGTTCGCAATAGGAACTACTTTTTCTGAGCTTTCACCGGACAATTACCGCGAAATGCCGGATAAAAGCATATTGTTTTTAGATCCGTCAATCATACCCCAGTATTTAGGTCATGTGTTGTATGTTTTCAAAATAAATGTAAAAAAGTGCATTTTTTTTTCAGATCGGCGCAGAGGAATAAAATAAGATTGATTTTCAGGGGATTATTGCCGATAAATTCGCCATAGGGTAAAAACAAGCTTTTAAAGTAAAAACTCAGCCAGCCCGGACAAAATGAGCCAAAAGCGGCTAATAAAAAATTATCCGCAGCCATCAACAAGTATTAGGGGGTTTTTGCTTCCACCTGCACCCTGCGGCTACTTAAGACAATATTTTTACTGTCTTGTGCCATCACGCCTGTACCGCAGTTGCCGGTGCTTTCCAGGGAAAAATAAGCGACAGAAAATCCTTTGCGGTTAAGGTGAGTTCCATCCGTATATAAGGCGGTACAGGTGACGGTTGCACTGCAATGATCTAATCCTGCGATACCGTCAAAATCATAAGTGGCATTTGCCGGACAACTATCCTCATTGGCATCATGCGGAAACAATAACAGTAAATGCGCCTGCATTCCGGAATTGGCCGCCGCCAGCGCCCGGGTGCCCAAAACTTCCTGAACAATAGTTTCACTGCTGCTGGACAAGGTTCGCATCAGGGCCGCCCCCAACAGCAATAATACCGTCAGCACAAACAGCGCCAGCATCAGGGCACTGCCCCGCTGGGCTGAAAAGTGGCGAGCCTGCACCAGTTTTACTTTAAATCGCAGCATTGACATTAGCGTAAAAATAAATAAAAAGCTTTTGATAACAGCTATTAATAGCCGTTATCACCCGACAAAGCAACTTTTTAAACGCACGCTATGCCCCCGCCTTATGCAGCAAAGTGAAACAAAAAACCCGCTAACGCGGGTTTAAAGAAAACAAGTTATTATGCCCTGAGCCTGAATGCCAGCAGGCACATCATAACAGCAAACAGCAATAAGCTTGACGGCTCCGGCACCACAATTTCATGGTCACGTACATAAAAAGTTTCATAACCGGTCGAGCCCCATTCACTGGCAACATAACCGGATAAAAAGTTACGGTAATCCACCGTGGTATAGGCGGTATTCCAATAGGCTGATGCCTGAATTAAACTGCCGTTGCTGGCGACAAAAGCCGATAGCCCTATCTCGTTCAGCAGCATATCCAGTTCGCTCGCCGTGGCATAACGCCAGTTTTCGTGAAATTCAGGCGCCATTAACTGGTTGCTGCAGACATCAGCAGCATTATCATAAACATTTGTTAAATAGTTTTCAGGATCAGCAGGACCGCTGCAGCCCTGAAACTGTATGTTATCCGGGGAAGCCCAGGCCCAGTCCATACCCTGATAAGCAATATAAGCATCTGCGGACAAGTCTGATGTGATCAGGCTGGCCCGGGCGGTGTTAACCGCAAAAAGAGATATCAGCAGCAAAATATTTATTATTGATTTCATCATTATTACATCCGTCTAATGAAGTAAGACCTAAAAACCACCCGCTTCGCCTCACCGGTATTCCCGGTGCCATTTATAGCATTTCTATTAAGCTAAACGGTTAATTTTCCGGCATTATCGCACATTTTTTAGATGAATGGCATGATCAAAAACAATTTGTTCATCATCACGCTCAAAAGTGAGCTTGAGTTTCACCAAAGCATTACGCTGCAAGGTCGGCGCTTCAAGGGAGAAAGGCAAATCCCCGGCATCGATATCCACTATATTTTCTGCCATAAGCACCGAGGGAGTCGGCGGGACCAAGTCCTGATTTTGGCTGATACCGTGACCTTCATAACGTAATAAACGATTATTATCGACACAATAAGCGACAGGGTCATCAAAAATATAAGCCCGCTGAGTCGGAGATGTCCGGGTAAAAGTAAAACCAGGCGGCTCGTCACCTTTTAGGGTTACCACCCATAAATCACTGTCTTCAGGGGAGGGAATATCCAACTCTTTAATCCCAGCCGTCTGCCCTGAAGTCGGCAAGGGATTATTATTGACATCGATATAAACCTCAGAGCTGTCAAGCGGGTAAACCGTGATCGCAGATGGGCAAAAAATACCACATTCAAAAAATTCACCGGTGCTAGTTTTAATTGGAATCACGTCCATGGTTAATCCCGAAGAGCCAAGTTCAGGTATACGGGTATAGGTGGTGCTGGCTTTAACCGGTATATACTCCAGGCATTGCTGATTAGTATCGCTGTCGGTTTTTATGCGTATGCTGTTCGGCACAGCATTGCTTACTTCCCGGTTTAAGCGCTCAATGGCAAAACGGGCACTGGCCAGGAGCTCATCACGTTCGCTGACATTAACAAAGGTTTGTGTCGACAGGGTGACAAAACCGCCGATGCCCGCCGCCATGATCCCCAGCAAGATAATGACGATAACAAACTCAATCAGGGTAAAGCCATTACTTGGTTTTGAAGGGCGACATCGCAGCACATGCAACCTTAGACAATAAGACATTAGAAGTTCGCCTTATAGCCGGTAAAGGTCATGGCCGTCCCCAACGGCGTAGTAACGGTGATCATAATGCGTTTAGCCAGCCGGTCATTACCCAGGCCAAGTTCACTGCCCTGATAAGATACGGCAACGTTTAGGGTGAAGGTATTATAACTGGTATCTAAATTATCACCGCTGGCATTTACCCTGGCGCTATAACCATGATAATCATCAACATCATTAAACAGGCTACGTTCGTTTTCGCCAGCTTCGGTGCCAA
Source organism: Thalassomonas sp. RHCl1 (assembly GCF_947387555.1). Lineage (GTDB taxonomy): Bacteria > Pseudomonadota > Gammaproteobacteria > Enterobacterales > Alteromonadaceae > Thalassomonas. The sequence continues at coordinate 315,560 of NZ_CANDNZ010000007.1, read as the reverse complement.
AGTTTGCTTCATCGGTACAAGTTATCACTGTCGCACTGGCATCATCACAGCGCACCACTCCGCCCACCATATCGGAATTTTGATCAAAAGCCCGTCCGGTGATTTCTGCCAACAAACTCTGGGCCAATTCCGCAGCTTTTACCTGATGGATTTGATCGGCGCTGTGCTGCTCTGTCGGAATGATCACCCGCATGATCACCGAAAAGGATATCGCCAATACCACGATACCGATAATCACTTCTATCAGGGTAAAACCGGTATTTTTGCTGGCACTAAGACGCTTGCTTCCCGGGGGAAAATTAACCGGCACGGATATACCCCTGCTCGGCAATCAACACAGTCAGCACTTCATATTCACCGGTAATATTTAAGATGCAGCCACCACTGCAATTATTCAACGGCACTCCCATACCGTCAAAACGGATAATGCCGGGATTGGCATTGCCGTTGATATCAAAGCTGATGTTATGTTTGCTATCCACATCGGCGCCGGTTAAGTCCGGCTGCCAGTCGGCGGGAAAGTTAGTGACATTACAATCGGTACGATCCGGAATACCATAACGACTGTCTTGTATAACAATTTGGTGGCATAAAGTACTGTTGGTTTGCTGCATCGCCCTTTGCTGGGTCAATCTCAGCGCGGCTATCAACTGGCTACGATAGGCATAAATTTCATAATCCCGGGTACCGGAAAACCTCGGCAGAACCGAGACCGCCAAAACCCCAAGCAGGATAATGACGGTAACAGATTCGATGAGGGTGAAACCTGAAATACGGCCCGGCATAACAAAAAGCGAGGTATTTAATTACCGCTTAACTGCATCCGGTAACATCAATGTCAATAACGGGCTTAACATTTGGATTGGTACTTTCGGTATATTGTACCCGGCAATTTCCCGGTGCCGCCTCAGTAGGGACGGTATCGCCGCTAATATAGATAAAAAAGGAATCGTCGTCGACAGCGCTATTAAACTGTTCGTTGGCGCCAAATTCTATATCCAGCAAATCATTAAAATTATCTACGGTGGCATTGTGCCAGCCGCTGCCGATTTCGATAGTAGCGCCGGCAACGGTAACTGTGGGGTTGGTCGCCTTTAATGCCGTATGGTTACCGGCAATCAACGACTTGGCATGCACTCCTGTAGTGGCGGTTTCCACCGCAGCTTTCACCCCCTGCAAGGTGGCGCCATTGGCATCGCCGGTCAAATCAACAAATTTAGGCGCCGCGGTTACTGCCAAAATCCCCAAAATAACGATAACCACCACTAACTCTATCAGGGTAAAACCCGCTTGCTTTTGTAAACGTTTCATTTTATGTCCTTACTAGTACTCAAAAATTAATTGGTATTGATATAAACAATCACAGAGCTGTTGGCAGGCTGATAGGTAAAACTATTTCCCACAGTTGTGGCATTGCCGGGATCTGTGGCATTGCCGTCGCCGTCATGGGCCAGGGTTTGCTCTAAATAATAATGGCACAGGCTGTCTGCCCCGGTGCCGGATTTACTGACCAGATAATCGATAGTATCGTCACCGTTTAAGGTGGCCAGGGTATCGGTCACCTTAGGCGGTTGCTGCAGGATATTTTCCCAGATATCGACACAATCATCGGCTCCCAGCCCTGCCAGAGTATTGCCGTTATCCGACAAGCCAGTCACATAACCGGGACGTATGCCGGTCCCTTCAAAGGTTAAAAACATTTCGGTGCCGTCATAAACCACGCTATTTTGATCCGAGGCATTACTGGGGCGTCCTTCCGCCTCCCACTGGGCGCGGATCAGGGAAACGCCGGTGGCAAAACCGCCCGCCATGCCCTCGATATTGGCCTGTTGCGCCTGGCTGGTCAGGTCAAGAAACTTAGGGATCGCCGTCACCGCCAACAACCCCAAAATCACTACGACGATAACCAATTCAATAAGGGTAAATCCCGATTGTTTTTTCATATCGACCTCTTGCTTGTCGTCCTAATGTCGCCTTCTTAAGCAATCTCATTTGATTCTATCAATGAAATACTAATCAAGTCACTTACTTAGTGTTGCCCATTGTATTTATTTTGCTAAATTTTTGCCTGTCTTCCGGTTATTTTTCGCCTGATTTTTACCGTTTTCATCCCAAACCGTCATTTTAACCTGCGCTGGTTTCTACCGTGCCGTTAAACAAATGGTATTGAAAATACTCTCCCGACAACAGGCTATAACGGCAGATGCTGCCAGGGTGTTGGCGATATTGTTCCCTTGATGACGGTCTTACCGGCTCCCTTGGCTTATCCTTTTCCGGCAGCGAAACCGGCCTTATCAGTTCTAGTGAACTCACCGGAGATTTTAAAAACATCATAGGCATATCCATTACCTGCTGCCAGATAAGATCACAGCGGGATAAATTTTTCTTGCCCCCCGGCGGCGCATCTACCCAGCCATAAGCATTAAGTGCTACCCTTTGCTGTTGCCTCGCTTGGACTCCTTCTCCCGCCAGTGAAGTAAGCAGCACCAGCGAAGCGGGTTTTCCTTCCATCAGCCACTGGGCATGTACCGATGTCAGCTTTGCACTAAAACTATGGCTCAGGGCATTAAAACCTACCGAGCTGACCCCCGCCTGATGCTTAAAATAATAATAAATAAAACTGGCCATCAACACGACCACCAGCAAGATCACCATCAAGGTTTCTATCAGAGACCTTTCCCGCTTTTCAACCTGCTGCTGCCGAGACATTATTTTCCCTGGAAGGCAGAAGCCATATCCCACATCGGGGTAAATATACCCAACGCCAGCATCAATACCATGCCCGCCACCAGGATCAACAATACCGGCTCAATACGTGCGGTCAGGGTACTGAGTTCGTAATCCACTTCCCGCTCGTAGTAATCGCCCACTTCTGCCAGAAGCTCGTCTACCCGGCCGGTTTCCTCACCCACGGCTATCATCTGCAATACCAGGGAGGTAAATAACTCACTGGCCACGGCAGAGCGCAGTAAACTTTCGCCGCTTTCAATACCGCTGCGCATGGTGAGGATTTTTTCCTGCATATAACTGTTATCCACCGCATCCGCCACCAGACTCAAGCCCGAGGTCATGGCAACCCCCGCCCGCAGCACAATGGCAAAGCTGTGGGAGAAGCGTGATAAAATCGACCTTTCAATAATACCGCCGACGATAGGCAGCCGGGTTTTAAACTTATCCCACTGGTAACGCCCCGCAGGCGTCCTGACATAATAACGGCTGCCGAAAAAGCCAAAAATAGCCAGCACCAGCATATAGGGCCAGTAATTGACAAAAAAGTTAGAGCTAGTGATCAACACCTTGGTCGCCCAGGGCAAATCACTGCCCAATTTGGCAAACATATCGGCAAAGGTCGGGATCACCCAGATATTGAGCACCACCATGGCCGCCGTCAGCGCCACCAGCACAAAGCTGGGATAACGCAGCGCGGTCTTAATCCGTTTTCTCGTTTCCAGCTCCCGTTGGAAATAACTGGCCAGCTTAAGAAAGGCTTCATCCAGGTTACCGGTATTTTCCCCGACATGGATAATGGAAACCACTAAAGGAGAGAAGAGTTTGGCATGCTGATTCATGGCAGACGACAAGGCAAAGCCCCCTTCAAGCTGGCTGGCAACATCAGCCAGCGCCAGGCGCAGCCTGGGGGAATTGCTCGACTCGGATAAACCGTGAATGGCCCTGAGGATAGGCACGCCCGAGCGCATCAGGGCATACATTTGCCGGCAAAAAACAATCAGATCATCTAAAGAAACCAGGGAAAACCCCAGCGCTTCCCGGATATCCAGCTGGGCAAGGCTGGCGCCGGCGGTTTTCGCAGGCTCTATCCCGGTCACGATAATTTGCTGGCGCGCCAGCTGCTCGGCCACCGCTGCCGCATTCGCCGCTTCCAACTGGCCTTTGACCTGTGCGCCTTTATTATCCCGACCTGTATATTGAAATGCCGCCATAGGGGTTAATTATCCTGTCACATTCACGGTTTCTACCAGGCGCAAGACTTCTTCGACACTGGTGATACCGGCATTGGCATAATCAAATGCCGATACGGCCAGGGGTTTAAACCCGGGATGCTCTTTGGCCAGCCGGGTAAAACTTTCGGCGTCGTCCCGTTTAAGCGCCGCCATCATAGGTTCATTCATTTCCAGTAACTCAAACACCCCGATACGGCCTTTATAACCGGTATAGTGGCAAGACTGGCATCCCAGGCCGCGTTTAAAGTGTGCCTGCTCCGCCCGGTTCCCCACCAGGTGCTGTAACCATAACATGTCCTGACTTTCCACCTCATAATCGGTGGCACACTTGGTACATAACCTTCGTACCAGGCGCTGGGCGATAATCGCCCTAAGCGAGCTGCCCACCAAAAAGCCCGCCGCCCCCATATCAATCAGGCGAATAGCACTGGTGATGGCGTCGTTGGTATGTAAGGTGGATAACACCATGTGTCCGGTTAACGCGCCCCGCAAGCCGATTTCCACGGTTTCCTGATCCCGCATTTCCCCCACCATCAAAATATCGGGATCCTGACGTAAGGCGGTACGCAGGACGCTGGAAAAGTCCAGGTCAATCTTAGCGTTGATCTGTACCTGGTTGACACGCGGCAGCTGATATTCCACCGGATCTTCCACGGTAATGATCTTTTTACTGGCCAGGTTCAATTCGCTTAAGGCCGCATATAAAGTGGTAGTTTTTCCGCTCCCGGTTGGCCCGGTCACCAGCACCATACCATGGGGACGGCTGATCTGGTTCCTTAACCGGGTAATAAGTTCTTCCGGCATACCGGTTTCATCAAAAGAGAGCAAACCGGCAGACTGGTCCAGTAGCCGCATGACCACAGACTCGCCATGCTGCACCGGCATGGTCGACATACGCACATCTATGCTGTGGCCTTTGGTTCTCAGGTTAAAACGGCCATCCTGGGGCAGGCGCTTCTCCGAAATATCCAATCCGGCCATCAGCTTTAACCTCAGTACCATGGCCGAGGCTATTTTGTTTTCCTTTAACACATTTTCCTGCAAAACCCCGTCGATACGTTGACGGATGCGCAACAGGTTTTCATCCGGTTCAATATGAATATCCGAAGCACGCATTTGAATGGCATCTTCAAACACGGACTGCAGCAACTTGCCGACGGTGGCATCACCGCCGTCATCAAAGGTGGTGGTGAGATCAAACTCTGTGGTTTGATCGTATTCTTCTTCCAGCTGGCTGGCAAAAGATTCAATATCCGCGGTACGCCGGTATAAGCCGTCAAAGGCTTCAAATATCTGCGACTCCATGACCACCGCCAGGTTAAGCGCCTTGGGAGAGAGCATCACTTCCAGCTGATCCAGGGCATTAAGATCCGCCGGATCGCTCATACCAAGCAATACCGAATCTCCCTGATCTTCAATCACCAGCGCCCTTAACCGCCGGGCATGCACCTCAGGCAGCAGCGCCGCGACATTTCCCGGGATATTACGCTGACTGATATCGAGAAAAGGCACCCCCAATTGTTGCGCCAAAAACTCCAGCAACTGACGTTCACCGATATGCCCCAGTTCTATCAGGGTATCCCCAAGTTTTCTTCCGGAAGTTTTCTGGCTGCTAAGCGCCTGCATCAACTGCTCATTGGTAATGATATGCTCATGGACCAAAAGGTCCCCCAGCCGCATCTTTAATTTAGGTGCCACCATAACTAACAAGCTCCTGATGATAAAACGGGTATAAACCCGAGGGAGAATTTAGCCGGCTGTTTAACAACAAGCGGCTTTACCATGTTCAGCAGCTCGCCGCCAGCGGCTTTCACTTTACGGATATCAAACATGGTTAACCTCCCAGCTGCTGCAAACGTTGCCGGGCAAACTGTGAGGAGCTCATGGATAAATTCCCTGTTTCCAGCGCATAACGATAGGCACTGATGGCCTGGTCAAAGCGGCTGTTACTGTCATGGGCAACGCCAAGTCCCAGCCACCAACGGCTAAGCGTCGGCTGTGACCGGGTTAACTGCAGATAAAGTTCGCTGGCCTGCTGATAACGCCCGGTTTGCTGGGCGGCATTGGCCAGTGCCGCCAGGTAATCGTTATTTTCTGCTGCGGCTAAAACCTGCAACACCTGGTAGGCTTTTTCTTTAAGGCCCCGAGACAGGTAAATTTTTGCCTGCATCAGGCGAAATTCCTGATTATCCGGCGCCAGGCTGATGCCCTGTGCCAGGACGTTGATCGCCGCCTGATATGCCTGGCGGCCGAACCACAGCGCCGCCAATTGTTTACGCCCTTGCTCGTGGCCGGGCTGAAGCAGCAGAATATCTTCAAGTAATTCTTCCGCCAGCGCCAGCTGCTTGCTGTTAATGGCCTGCTCCGCCTGTAGCCACTTTTGCCTCACCAGCTCATCGGCACTGACTTTTTTGCGGGATATTGCCAGCCTGGGGGGCTCTGCTTTAAGTTCAGGCTCAAGTCCTGCTGTTTTGACGGCAGGCTTTTGACTGGCTAAAGGCTCTTGCTTGGCTGAAGGCTCTTGCCCCGTTGAAGACTCCACCTGCACTAAAGCTTGCTTTGCAGCCAAAGGAAGTTCTTCTGTCAAACCTGCCTTAGCAACTACAGCTTGTGCTTGCGTTAGCATGGTTTCCTCAGCCGAAGAATTAATCGCTTTCAGTGCTGCTTTAGTACCTGAAGAGTCTTGCTTGGCTGATAACTCCCTGGAGGCTAACGGCTCTGCACTTTTTAAACTCTCCTCAGCAACCGAAGGCTCTTTAGATGCTGAAGGCTTTGCGCTTGTCAACTCTTGCGAAGTGACGGGCACTTGTTGCGCCAAAGTTTGCTTTAACAGCTGGTTTTCATTAGACAATTGCCAAAGAAAAAAAACAACACCACAACTTATCAGGGTCAGTAACACCGCCAGCACTGAATTTCTGGAACTTGAGGGCACCTTAGCCGCGACAACGGCAGAAGCAGTGAGCGCCGCCGATGCCTGCTGATCTTGCCCTTGCTTTTGCCGCTCCCTTTGCTGTAAATCATTTAACATCTGATTGATAACACTCAAGCGCCTGCTCCAAAAATAAAATAACCTAAAAACAACGCCGCTAGCACCGAAACACTTGCCACCATCAAATAAGCACGGTTGCTGCTGTCAACCGATTCAGTATCCTTGATTGCCGCCTGCAGCTGTTTACCGGTTAACTGATAAGAGCCCTGCCCATACCCCAGCATCAGCATCTTATGGCATAAAACATTTACCAGGCGCGGAATGCCTTGGCTAACCCGGGCAATTTTCCGGCTAAGGGCGGCGGGAAATAACTCCGCCCCTTTATAACCCGCTACGGTTAACCTGTGCTGGATATACTGCTCCACCTCGGTCGCATCCATGGCTCTTAAGCGATAGGAGAAAGTGATCCTTTGTCTAAGCTGGCGAAAATGCGCTTCACCAAGACGCTGATCCAATTCCGGCTGGGCGAACAATACCACCTGCAATAGTTTTCGGCTTTCGGTCTCCAAATTAGTAAACAAACGCAGTGCTTCCAGGCTTTCCGACGGCAGTGCCTGGGCCTCATCTAAAATCAGCACCACAGAATGTCCCTGCCGGTGCAGCTCCAGCAAGCGCTCCTGAATACGTTGGGTCAACAATTGCACCGACATCCGCTGTGCCTGTTTTACCCCCAACTCTACCGCCACCGCCCGGCGCAATTCATCCGGCTTCAAATAAGGGTTGGGAATATAGGCAGTCACAAAATGTTCGGGCAACTCATTCAGCAGCTTGCGGCATAACAAGGTTTTGCCGGTGCCGACTTCTCCCACCAGCTTGATAAAACCTTCACCGGTTTTCAAAGCGGTCAACAGCACCGCCAATGCTTCATTATGAGGCTGCAACCCCAGATAAAAGCTGGTATTCGGGGTTAAGGTGAAAGGCAGCTCAGTTAAGCCAAAATGATAAAGATACATAACTCCCCCTGATTATTGCCCCAACAGCTCTAACTGCCCGCACCAACACGGCCTCTTGCCCATTTATCAGGATTTCTCTTCTGGAAACCATTGTTTTAGCAGAGATCTGGCATCTTCTAACTGGTTATGCCAAGTATCCTGCCCGATAACGATAGGTTTTAGCATGATCACCAACTCTTTTTTCTGGCTCGCCTTACTTTTATTTTTAAACACTTCCCCCAAAATAGGCAGATCCCCCAGCAGCGGAGTTTTTGATTCGAGGTCGGTTTTTTGGGTTTCAATTAAGCCGCCGATCACCACGATTTCTCCGGATTTGGCCTTCACTATGGTATCTGACTCCCGGACACTGCTTTGCGCCAGCGGCAAAACATAATCCCCTTCACTTAAGGTGATAACTTTTACCTGCTCTTCAATCACAGTAACCGAGGGATGGACATGTAAAATCACTTCGCCGCTGCCGTCAATTTGCGGCGTAACATCCAGGGCAATACCGCCAAAAAAGGAGGTTAATTCAACTTCCGGCGATGTTGTGGTGGTTGAGCCGGTAGAGGTAGTATTGCTGGATAACCCGGTGACAAAAAATTCGTCTTCGCCAACCTTGATCACCGCCTTCTGGTTATTGGTGGCGGTAATACGCGGGCTGGATAATACCTGGACATTGCCCTGGGTAGATAATAAAGATATGACACCATTAAAGTCAGCATTAACAAAAGATAGACTGGTCACCCCGCCTATGGCTTTGGAAATAACATTGCCGGCAATCCTTTCCCCTGAGCCATTGGTACTGGTGGAAAAGTTGAGATCTGTACTGCCAATATGACCAACAACGTTTTGCCAGTTAATACCCTGCTGGAAATCATCATTGAGGGTGACTTCCATGATTTTCGCTTCGATAATTACCTGGCGTCTTAAGCGGTCCTGACTGTCGTTGATAAAGTCTTTCACCGCCTTGATTTCATCCGGCAAAGCGCGCACCGTCACCAGCCCGGCATGAGGAGAGATAAACACAGATCTGTCTTCCCCTTCACCAATCAACATCTGCAGGGTTTGTTCAAGTTCGGTCCAAAAATCCGAGCTGCTTTGCGTTTCGATATTAATACCGCTGCCGCCCTGGTTGTTGCGGTTATTATTGTTGTTGTCCGAGTCATCGTTATTATTCGAGGTATTATTGCTGGAATTATTATTGTTATTGCCGCTGCCCTCGACATTTTCCGAAACCCCGCCGGAATTGATCTGGGTACTGGATCGGCCAAAACGTTTCACGAATAAATAATTTAACGGAATCGTTTCGGTGCGGATCCCCGCCGGAAAAACCTGGATAATTTTGCCCTGGCGGTTGATATCAAAACCGTAAAGCTGCTCCAGCACTTCCAGCACTTCATCCAGGGTGACTCCTTTAAGATTAAGGGTAATATTGCCGGAGACCCCGGGATGCACGGCAACGCTGTATTGGGAATCATCGACGATGGCGGCAAAAAACTCCGCCGCCGGAATCTGATTGGCGGCAATTTCCAGGCGTTTTTCTGCCAACAGGCTCTGTTTTCCCTGCTCCAGCCCCTGCGCCATCAACTCCTGGTTGACAATATCAGGTACCTGCTGCAGCGGTTTGGGCGCTTTGAGTTCAGCACTTTCACTGATGGCTTGCTCTAACGCCTGGTTGATCTCTGTTGGCGCCTCAGGCACCGACTGGCAACCCAACAGCAGCACAGAGCAGATAAGCGATGATATTTTTAACTGTTTCATTCGATAAATTCTTTTCATTTTTGTTTTTTTACTTCGCCGGAAAACTCTGCGCCCGAAAGCTCTTTACCAGAAGGCTCTCTACCAGAAAGCTCTTTACCCGAAAATATGGCGCCGGAAAATAAGGATAACTCAAGCTGATTTTCTGCGGACTTTAACAGTACCGAAGAAGACCTGATTTCAACCACCCGATATTCATTGATGCTGTCCCCCTGGCTCACCACTTCACCATTAATCACCGCTTTATGTGCCTGCTGTTTGCGGATAATGGACTGCAGTACAATATCACCTTTACTTTTTATCGCAGCAGCCGTCTGCCCCGGCACAAGGGGCCGGGTAGGATCTGCCCCCTGCCAGGCAAACACGGGAAGCGATAACAGAATACATAATAAAACTAACGTCAATCTAAACACCGAGAAAAGCCCTCTTGGTACTCAGACTATAAATTTCTACCTCCAGCTCACTGCTGGGATACTCGACTAAACGGTAATCAAAATCTTGCCAGAAAAAACGCCAGGAGAGTTTTTCCATTTGCGCCAGATAATCCCGCAGCTGAAAATACCCCCCCTGAAGTTTCAACTTAATGCCATGGCGATACAAGGTCATGGCTTTAAGAGGGCTATAGCTTTCCGCCTCCAGACTATTTTTTTGTTTACTGCCTGATGCTGGTGCTGAAACTTGTGTTGCCGGCTCCTCAGTTGCCGGGGCTGAAATCAATTCCCTCGGCGGGATCAGTTCAAACGAAAGTAATTGGATCTCAGGCTGCATTGCCAGTAAGTCGATAAGTGCAAAACGCATTTGCACCGGGTCGATCAAATCTGAGGTTAAGGTCAATAACTGCTGATCGGCGGCTAACAGTTCTTGTTCGTATTGCTCCAGCTGTTGCTTCAAGGCAATATTGGGATCCCGCTTTAACGCCTGCTGCAAACCGGAAACCGACTCGCTTAATCCCTTATTTGATGAGGTCAACTGCTGCTTTTGCTGTTGCAGGTTGCGCACCGCCACCAGGTTTTTATCTATGGCCAGGGTAAAAAAGGTAAAAACAATCAACACAGTGCCGGTTAACAGGATCAACAGCTGCTCCCTTTGGCTCAGGGATAAAAACTTTTCACTTAACTGCTGCCATTGCTGCATTATTTTTGCCCCATCAGAGAAAGTAAACTGGCTTTTTTCACCCCGTCCGCGGGTTTATCATCCCCCCGGGCCGCCATAGTGGCCGAAGTGCTGACCTTAAATTTCAGGTACTGCTCCTGCTCAGGGTCTTGCTCCAGGCTGAAATCAGAAAAAACCTGGCCGGATAAAACACTCGATTGTTCAAAATTGGCCAGCCACTGCGGTACCGCCTGGGCAGAGCGGGTCATGCCCTCAAAGCTTATCTGTTTACCGGCGATGCTGATATGCTCTAAACTGATATCCGCACTATGAAACTTGGCCAGTTCAGTCATGGCCCCGGAAAAACCGGCAACATAACTGCCGGAAACATCCGTTAACTGCCCGTGCAAATCTTGTTTATTGGCAACGATAAGTTTCATGGTCTCGAGTTTAGCCAATAGCAGCGAATCCGGTTTGTGCCGGGTAATGTCCTGCTCTAACTTTTCCAGTAATTTTGTCTGTTTATTCTTTTCTGTATTCAATTGCCCGACCTCGGCCTTCACCTGAGTTAAGCTATAATCACTGCTATACCACCAGCTCAACATCAAGAACAAGACCACAGTCCACAGCGCCAGCACCCGGTTTAAGGTGACCAGGGCTTTTGGCGGCAATAATTCCGGCTGTAACAGGTTAATACCGGTTTTTATCGCCATCAGGAAACTCCCCGGCGTTCGGCTAAAATCGCTCCCCGGGCCGCAGATTTTTCACGCGGCACCGTGTCTTCCACGGCTAGCAGAGTAACCGGCACATTGGTATTTTCACCGAGTTTTTCCGCCAGAAACGCCTCCTGCGCCATTGGCAACATTAAACGAATATGTTTAATCGGTGCCTGTTTTAGCTGACGTTCAAAAAAGTCACTCGACCTTTGAATTTCCAGGCTCAGGGCGTCAACCACCCCCGCCTGTAATTCAAGCTCAGAGCGCTTGGCAATCTCACTAAAGCCGCGTAAGCGGCGATGAAAATAAATTTGCCCCTGCTTGATAATTAACAACACGATTTCTTCATGGGGCTGCTGGCATACCAGCAAACTGGCATCTTCTTCCGGCGGCAACAGGGCGCTAAAGGCAAATTCTTCGGTAATAATGCTTTTTAAACGCAGGCGTTTCTCCTGCAGCAGGGCCACCATTTCCTTCAACACAGACTGGCGCGCGCACACGACATTAATTTTTTGCGGGCTGTTCGGCAGCTGCGGTGCATCGAAATAATCCAGCACCATATCTTCGGGAGGAAAAGTGACTAAATCTTTTACCTGCCACTTTAAGGCCGCATTAATCTCATCGGGAGGCACCTGGGGTTTATCCAGCTGTACCACCTGGTAAAACTGAGACGACAATACCAGATGGCAATCCCCTTTGAGGGAGCCGTCCTCGGCAAGCTTCATCAGACCAAGCTGGTAATTATTATCAATTAAAGGGATTTCCTGCGCCTTAGGCGCTGAATTTTCAGGAAAATAGCAAAATACCAAGGCATCCTGGCGTAAGCTGATACCAAGCTGGTGATGAGATTCTTTTTTTACAAAGAATTTTGTTAATGAGTTAATAACTGGCATTTATCAATATTATTATTGCTATTGGCATGATGCTATAATCCATTATCGTCTATTCATCTCGCGGCGCAAGCTTTTTAATTTTAAAAAACAAAGCTTAACAGATCAAAATCAAGACCTGACACCGGGTATTATACTATTTATGCAAACTCACTCTCCTTTACAAACTATACAACACCCGCTCTTTGCAAAACATAAGCTGGAGGTAAAAATTAAACGGGATGACTTGATCCACCCGATTATTTCCGGCAATAAATGGCGTAAACTCAAATATAACCTTAGCTTTGCCCAAGAGCAGGGATTTAAAGGCGCACTCAGTTTTGGCGGCAGTTACTCCAACCATATCCATGCCCTGGCTTTTGCCTGTTACCAGCAGCAACTTCCCTGTCGGGGCATCATCCGCGGTGAAAACCAATATGCGGCCAATTGCACCTTAAGCCAGGCAAAAAATTGGGGCATGGAACTCACCTTTGTCGATCGCCAGACCTACCGCTTACGCCATGACGAGGCTTACCTGCAAGAGCTGCAAGCCTTATACCCGGATTATTTTATTATTCCCGAAGGAGGCAGTAACGAACTGGCCTTGCCCGGTGTCGGGGAAGTGATAACAGAATTAAATGAGCAAACCGATTTTGATACCTTAATGACCCCGGTAGGCAGCGGCGGTACTCTGGCCGGCTTAATTGCCGCCGATAACAACCAGCATCAACTGCTGGGAGTAGCGGTATTAAAACAGCAAGATTACCTGATACAGGAAGTTAACCGGCTATTAGGGAGCAGTGCCGAGCAGCAGCATAACTGGCAAATATTAAACACCTTTCACCGCGGCGGATATGCCAGGTTCTGCGAACAGGATTGCCAGCGAATCTTAGCCTTCAACCGACACACCGGCATCACCTTTGAACCGGTTTATTCCGGTAAAATGTTGCTGGCCTTGTTAGATTTAATCGAACAAGAATATTTCCCGCCGGGACATAAAATCGTGCTCTTGCATACCGGGGGCTTACAGGGCTTAGGCGGATTGGCAGAGCGTGGCCTGATTGAGCATAAGGACTGGCCAGTGCCTTCTTTTGAAGGAAATATCTAGCTTATCAAGGATATATAAGCAAAAATACTTCCACATATAAACCCGGCTCATTCAAATCCATTTGACCGCAGGATTGCTTGCAGGGAGGCAAGTAGTTAACTTATGCCGGGAGCTGATAAGTTGAAATACATCCATGTATAAACCCAGCTCATTCAAATCCATTTGAACGCTGAATTGCTTGCAGGGAGGCAAGTACTTAACTTATGCCGGGAGCTGATAAGTTGAAATACATCCATGTATAAAAAAACACCGCCTTGTTGCCAGGGCGGTGTTTTTATTAATTTTAATGGTTACCGGCTTATTCCTGAGAATCAGCCCGTTAACCGGTAAAATTAAGCTTCAGCGATAACAATTACTTTGATGCTGGTATCAACATCATTGTGTAAGTGAATAGCGATATCGAATTCACCAGTTTCGCGGATAGTACCTAAAGGTAAACGTACTTCAGCTTTAGCTACTTCAACACCGGCTTCGGTGATGGCGTCAGCAATGTCACGAGTACCGATAGAACCGAATAACTTACCTTCGTCACCGGCTTTAGAAGCGATAGTCACTTCAGCTAATTCAGTAACTTTAGCAGCACGAGCTTCAGCAGCTTTTAATACTTCAGCAAGTTTCTTTTCTAAGTCTGCACGACGCGCTTCAAAATGTTCAACATTTTCTTTAGAAGCGAAAACTGCTTTACCTTTTGGTAATAAGAAGTTACGAGCATAACCTGATTTTACGGTAACTTTGTCACCAAGACCGCCTAATTTGGCGATTTTATCTAGAAGAATTACTTCCATTATAAACCCCTTATTAGCTTACTTATGTAAATCGGTGTATGGTAAAAGTGCTAAGTAACGAGCACGCTTGATCGCACGACCAAGTTGACGTTGGTATTTAGCATTAGTACCGGTAATACGGCTAGGAACAATTTTACCACTTTCAGTGATATAGTTTTTCAGCGTAGCGATATCTTTGTAATCGATAGAGCTAACGCCTTCCGCTGTGAAGCGGCAGAACTTACGACGTCTAAAAAAACGAGACATGGATTTCTCCTAATTAATCATTTCAATCTGTTGGGCATGTAATACCAAAAGCGGATTACCGTTTCTGGATTCATGGCGGTTGATAAAACCACTCACTTTTATATTACTGCCTGCAGTTAAATCACGAGTTAAGTGTTGTGACCATTCCCCGGTTGCCACTACCTGCATCCTGACAAATGCCTGCCGGTTCAAACCGGCTTCGTTTTGTATAGAGCGATGCTCTATCGAAAACTGACAATGATGAATGCCTGCCGGGCTGGTTGATAATTTAGGGGCCTTAACCACCTGCCCTATCAACACCAGGTTATTTTCAATCACAGACGACTATTATTCGCCGGCAGCTTCTTCTGTTTTTTCAACAGCAGCTGGGGCTTCAGCAACGTCTTTCTTAACTTCGCTGCGCTCTTCGCGACGGTCGTCACGACGCTCTTCTTTGGCAGTAGCCATAGCAGAAGCTTCGGTAACGGCAGTTTTAGTGCGCATGATCATGTTACGGATGATGACATCGTTATAACGGAAAGATGTTTCTAGTTCATCAATAACTACTTGAGGCGCTTCAATGTTCATCAGAACATAGTGAGCTTTGTGTAGTTTGTTGATTGGGTATGCTAATTGGCGACGTCCCCAGTCTTCAAGACGGTGGATTTTACCTTCGGCACCATTGATAAGATCAGTATAACGCTGGATCATACCTGGTACTTGTTCACTCTGATCAGGGTGAACCATAAATACGATTTCGTAATGACGCATTACGAGCTCCTTACGGTTGTAGCCTTATACCTGGCTCAGCCAACACCAGCATTAAGGCAAGGAACAAAAAATTCTAGGGCTGAATTAAGGTCGCGTATTGTAGGGAAAACAGGCTAAAAAGGCAAGCTGCGGCCAGAGGTATTTTGCTTTTAATTCATTTTTACCCGGCTATTGGCTTATTTTACCCGGACTGGCGGGCAAAATAACGCCGCTTTTCCGGGGAGCGATTTTGAAATTAACCCGGCTAACTGCTAAACCTATAGATACCTGTGCCTAAAGGGAGTTAGCGCCATGTCCTTGTCTGTCCTGAACCGTATCGCAAACCTGACTATCAAACGCAAGTTACACCTGTTATTTTTCCTGATCCTCGCCAGTATCTTGATACTTGGCTTAACCGGGCAGTATTTTCAACATAAAATCGACACCCTGGCAACAATAAAAAGCCAGGTGCAAGATCTGCAGTTATTACAACTGCAGCTGCGCAGAAATGAAAAAGATTTCCTGATGCGCTTTGATGCCAAGTATCCGAAACGTTTTACCGGCAATTACCAGACATTAACCACCGGCTTATCCCAGCTGAGCGGGCAGCTATCCCGGGAAGGTATCGACTATAATACCGATAACTTTAGCCAGTTGATGCAAAGTTATCAGCACCACTTTAATACCCTGGTACAGGCCTATTTCAAAAAAGGCATAGCAAAAGATAAAGGCCTGTATGGCGAATTACGCGCCAAAAGCCACGAATTAGAACAGCGTTTTATCGATAACAATCACCAGCTCAATTATCTGACTTTGCTGAAAATCAGGCGCAGTGAAAAAGATTATATGATGCGTCTGGAGCAAAGATATGCCGACCAGCATGCCCAACTATCCGGGCAGCTAAAGCAAGCCCTGAAAAATGACAACCGTTCGTTGTTGCTACTCGATAGCTATAGCCAATTGTTTAGCGCTTTTTCTGCCCTGACCGCCCAAATAGGGTTAGATGAAAACAGCGGCTTGAGAGGGGAATTACGGCAAAGTGTCCACCTGGCGGAGCAGGAACTTAAAGCCCTGTCTGCAACCATCATCCAGGCCAGTTTAGCAAAAACCAACAGCAGCTACCTGAGCGCTATCATCCTATTTGTCCTGATCACCCTGGCGCTGGCCACTGCCATTTTTTATATGATCCGCACCATATTAACCCCAATTAATTACTTTATCGAAGACATCAATACCATTAAAACCAGCAAAGAAATGAGCTTAAGGGCAAGAAAAATCCGCGATGATGAAATCGGCGGTTTTGTCGATGTCTTCAATGACTTTATGAACTTTACCAACAAGGTATTACAACAGGTCAAACAACTCTCCAATGTCACTTTTGATGTGCAAAACAATGCCGAGCAAATTTGCGGCCACCTGAGTCAGCAAATGGGCCAAAGTGAAATGGTCGCCTCGGCAGCCACCCAGCTCGAAGCATCCGCCAATGAGATCGCCGTCAATACCAGCGATACCGCAGAGTCTGTCGCCAATGCCAATGAGTTTGTCAAACAAGGCCAGGAGAAACTCAAACAGGCAAGCGAGATGATCAGCCAGTTATCCGATAAGTTAGTGCACTCAGATCAACAGATAAATACCCTGAATGAAAAAAGCACCGGCATTTCAGATGTGATCGAAGTGATTCGCAGCATTGCCGAACAAACGAATTTACTGGCCCTTAACGCGGCTATCGAGGCGGCCCGCGCCGGCGAGCAGGGCCGGGGATTTTCTGTGGTGGCCGACGAAGTGCGGATGCTTGCCAACCGCACCCAGGAATCAACCGAGCAAATTTCACAGATCATCAATGAATTGCAGCAATTTACCCAAATCATTGTCACCGATACCCAAAGTTGCAAGCAAGCAGGTATCAACAGCTTACAGAGCATCAACAGCACCAGCGATATCCTGGGGCAGGTGGTGGAAAAAATGAACCTGGTTAATCAAAAAAGCGCCAGCATCGCCACCGCGGTAGAAGAGCAAACCCAGGTGATGCATGAGGTTTCACAGAGCATAGTGCAGATCAAAGACTTTACCGAGCAGGTAAGCACACATTCAGAAAGTAACCTGCTTTCCTGTAAGGATGTCAATGAACAAACCCGGGGCTTGTTAAGCTTATCCGCCCATTAATAATAAAGCCCCTAAAACAACAGCGCAGGCTTAAGCCTGCGCTGAAAAACCTTGCCTGTTATGCTTTGTCTACAGCCGACGCTGCCTGACCATCTCGAACAAACAAATCCCGGTAGCCACCGAGACATTCAGGCTCGACACGCTGCCCGCCATCGGCAGCTTCACCAGCTCATCGCAATTTTCCCGGGTTAAACGGCGCATGCCTTTACCTTCGGCCCCCATCACCAGCGCCATAGGGCCGGATAATTTAACATCATAAAGGCATTTGTCGGTTTCCCCCGCCGTCCCTATGATCCAAATCCCCATCTGCTGCAGGCTTTTCATGGTACGGGCCAGGTTGGTGACCTGCACCAAAGGCACACTTTCTGCGGCGCCCACGGCGACCTTACGTACCACGCCGGTTATCCGCGCGGCATTATCTTTGGGTACGATAATCGCCTGTACCCCGGCAGCATCGGCATTACGTAAACAGGCACCTAAATTATGAGGGTCGGTGACTCCGTCGAGGATCAGCAAAAATGCCTGCTCCCCTTTAGCATCTGCCCGGGACAAAATATCATCGAGATCGGCTTCTGTTAACGGTTTCTCAGCCTTAACCCGCGCCAATACCCCCTGGTGCTGCTCGCCGCTGCTTTTATCGTCAAGCACCTTACGCTGGACGAACTGGGCGTTAATGCCGTATTTACGGGCGAGATTAATCACCGGCATCAAACGTTCATCGTCACGGCCTTTTAACAGCCATAATTCTATAAAGCGCTCCGGCGCTCTTTCTATCAATGCTTTAACGGCATGAATGCCAAAAACGAGTTCTTCTTGTTTCGCCATGATCTTTGTTTACCTAACTAAATACTGTTAACCGGGTTTATTTCACTTTCTTGCGGGCATTTTTTCCGGGTCTTGATTTTCTCGCCTTACGCTTGGCCGCCTTAGACTTTTCTTTTTTCACCTTCTCTTTTTTAGCGCCTTTTGTCTTTGCTGTGCTTTTACCTTTGACCGGCTTATCGCTTGTTTTGCCTTTGCCGGGGGCTGATTTCGTGCCCGCCTCGGCGTTAGCACGGCTTTTAGCCGGGGATTTTCCCGAGCGCCTGCCGCGAAGCGGTTTTGCCCGGCTCAGCACCGCATGCTCACCGGATAATACCAGGTCAATTTTTTTCTCATCCAGGTTCACGGCGGCCACTTTCACTTCCACCACATCTCCGACATGGTATTTAGCGCCGGTATTTTCTCCGGTCAGCGACATGCGGATATCATCGTAATGATAATAGTCATGCCCCAGGGAAGTGATATGTACTAAGCCTTCGATATGCAGCTCGCTTAAGCGGACAAAAAGACCAAAGTTGGTTACTGTGGCTATCACCCCGGTAAAAGTATCACCGACGTGATCCTGCATAAATTCACATTTTAACCAGTCGCTGACATCCCGTGTGGCGTCGTCGGCGCGCCGCTCAGTCATGGAACAGTGTTCGCCAAGCTCAATCACAGCCTCCACCGGATAAGCGTAACAGCCGATGTTCACGATGTCGTCTTTCTGTCCCTGCAAAATGGCTTTTATCACCCTGTGGATCACAAGATCCGGGTAGCGACGTATCGGCGAGGTGAAATGGGCATAAGAAGCCAGAGCCAGGCCAAAATGGCCGACATTATCACTTTGATAAACTGCCTGTTTCATCGAGCGCAATAACATGGTCTGGATCAGCTCCTGATCCGGCCTTCCGGCGACTTTTTCCAGGATCCGGGAATAATCCGCCGGTTCCGGCTGCTCCCTGGCAGGCACTTCAATACCAAGCTCACCAAGATAACTGATAAAGTTTTTATACTTATCTTCACTCGGTTTGTCATGCACCCTGAACAGGCCCGGCACCTGATGCTTTTCCACAAATTTCGCGGTAGCGACATTGGCCAGGATCATACATTCTTCGATGATCTTATGGGCGTCATTGCGTACCACTTCCTCGACCGCTTCAATTTTACGCTGGGCATTAAAGATAAACCGGGATTCATTGGTTTCAAAGGCAATGGCGCCGCGCTTGTTTCTGGCCTCGGTGAGGGCATGATACATCTGATGCAGGTTTTCCAAATCTCCCACCAAGGCGGCGTATTGCTCGCGCAGCTCCTTATCGCCGTCAAGTATCGCCGCTACCTTGGTATAGGTAAAACGGGCATGGGAGCGCATCAGCGCCGGATAAAACTTAGCCCCAGATAACTTGCCCTTGGCGCTGACCGTCATTTCACACACCATACACAGGCGGTCAACATCCGGGTTTAGTGAACATAAGCCGTTGGAGAGTTTTTCCGGCAGCATAGGGATCACCTGGCTGGGAAAATAGACCGAGTTGCCCCGGCTGATAGCCTCATCGTCTAACGCCGAACCGGGACGCACATAATAGCTGACATCGGCAATCGCCACCCACAGGCGCCAGCCGCCGCTTTTTTTCTTTTCACAATACACGGCATCGTCAAAGTCACGGGCGTCTTCACCGTCTATGGTCACTAAGGGTAAATCGCGCAGGTCGATACGGCCTGCTTTGGCCTTGGCATCCACTTCTTCCTGCAAAGGCTCAATTTCATCCAGCACCGCCTGGGACCACTGGTGCGGCAAATCATGCTCGCGCAGGGCAATTTCGATTTCCATGCCCGGCGCCATATGGTCCCCTAACACTTCCACCACCTTACCGACGGCATTGGCCCGCCTGCTCGGCCGATGAATAATTTCCACCACCACCATCTGGCCATGACGGGCACCGTGCTTTTCATCCGGAGAGATCAAGATATCTTGCTTGATGCGGGTATCGTCCGGCACCACACAGGCAATGTTATGTTCAACAAAAAAACGCCCAACAATACCGGCTTTTCTCGGCTCGACCACATTGAGGATACGCACCTCTTTGCGGCCTTTTTTATCCAGGCGCTCGATCAAGATAGCTTCAACGATATCGCCGTGGAAAACCCTTTGCATTTCATGGGAGGAAATATAGTAGTCTTTGCCGCCGCTGTCGGGGGCAAAAAAACCATAGCCGTCCCTGTGGCCGATGACCTTACCCGTCAAGACACTGTCTTTAGGGGCGAGTACATATTGTTTGAATTTATTAAAAAATAACTGGCCGCTGTTTTCCATCGCCCGCAAACGGCGTTTCAGCCCTATCTGCTGTTCATCTTGGTGATAATTGAGGGCTTTACACAGGGCTTTAAAGGTATAGGGGGAAGGTGCTTTTTCAATTATGGAGAGCAAGAGTTCTCTGCTTGCTACCGGATTTTCGTATTTTTCAGCTTCTCGCTTCGAAAAGGGATCTTTATGTGTCACAGGCTAGGGTCGTTGGTTTTTTGTCTAGTATATCCCAGAATAGCATTCAAATACATCAACTAGAGATAAACTGACAGTTTCACCTCACCCTGAGGTTTACTGTTAAAAGCAAGGACCTTGGCGTGCTTATGGCAAATCACCGGCAGTACAGCTGACTAGCGACAAGATTAATAAACCGACTTTTTCGCCGCCCGCACCACATGTTCAGGCATTTTCTCCGCCAGCTGTGCCAGCAGTTTACTGATTTTTTTATGCTGCTTTTTATCATCCGTCACCGAATGGTGCAGCTGGGAATAGAGCATAGGATAATCAAGCGGACTGCCAAAGCCCTGGTGATAAATGTCCGCCAGCCGCATCTGGGCCTTAAGGTTATTTTGCGAGGCCGCCACGCGCAGAAAAACAATAGCCTTTTCAATATCTACCTGCATAAACTTGCCGATATGATAATAGCGCCCCAGTTGCTCCAGCGCTTCCGCCAGCCCCTGATCCGCCGCTTCCCGCATGTAATGCAGACCTAATTCAATATTTTTATCGACACACACCCCATAGGCAAGCATATCCCCCCACAGGAACTGATAGGAAGGCATTTCCGCCTTGATCGCCCGCGCTTCGATATCTTGTACCAGCTGGCATTCATCCAATACCACCTGGCCCAAGTGTTTATTTTCTTTGATCAAATCAAGCAATTGATCATCGGTATAAACCTGAACCGCCTGTAAATTCTGTGCCTGGGCCATACCGGCCAGGGAAAGCATCATTAAAACTATCAAGTAGCGCATATATTTCCTGCTTATTTTCCAGCAATCATTCCTGCCAATACACAGGAATAGCGTGATCTTATTTGCTGCTTATTACTAAGCAACCTTGCCTCTGTTAATTATCGGCCAATAACCCAATAAGTTAAGGGTCGGCTTAGCAGATAACTCCTAAAAGGCGAAGGTACTCACTCTTTTTAATATTTCTAAAGCAATTTCAGTACCAGAAATTAGTCAATATTATGCCATTTGGCTAGCTTACTCCTAAAATTTTAAGCGCTAAAAGTTTAGGCAAAGTTTGCTTGCCAAAAAGTCATAAAAAAACCACAATGCCGGTAAAGCTCAGTATTAACAAAGTTTCAGTTTCAGCTATGCCCGATTTACAACAATTAATTGAGAACTCCAGAGTTAATGAAAGCATAGCGAACAAGCTGTTTGAAATTGAAACCGAAATCCTGGCCTGCCAGTCCAGCCAGGAACTGCTGCAGCGCCTGCTGGAGTTGATCAAGGAAAAGTTTACCTTAACAGGTATTAGCCTGTTACTGGCCGAACCTACCCCCATCAGTTATCTGCTCGGGGTCAAACTACAGTCTAGCTGGCACCAGCAAAACAGCCGCCAGGTAAGCGCGGAAACACTTAAAGCGTTTCATCCCGACAGCAAACCTTTACTCTGCAATGAACTGGACTCGCTGAAACCTGCTTTACCTCAGTCTTTACTGGCAGGTGCCGAGTCTGTAGCCCTAATCCCGTTAAGGCTGGAAAATAAACTCTTTGCCAGTTTATTGTTTACCGACTGTGATAAAAACCGCTTCCATCCCGCGCTGGGCACTTTACATTTAGAGCAGCTAGGGGTCAAAGCCAGCTTATGCCTGTCCAATGCCCTTATTCGCGATCAACTTGAATATATGGCCCATTACGACAGGCTTACCGGGGTCGCCAACCGCCGCTTAATGGAAAGCACGATTTCTGAAGAACTGGTGCGGCAACGACGCTACGGCGTACCTTTTTCCCTGCTGTTTATTGACTGTAATAAGTTCAAGCAAATCAACGATACCTATGGCCATGATTGCGGCGATAAGGTACTGACCTATGTGGCGGATCAGCTCAGGGAGCTGATCCGGGAAAATGATCATTGTTTCCGTTATGCCGGTGATGAATTCGTGATCACCCTGGCGGGCCAGAGCTACCAGGAAGCCCGGGCGGTGGCCAAGCGCCTGATGGCATTTTTCCAAAATAACCCTATGCCCTACCAGGAGCAGAAATTGGCGGTTACCATCAGCTGCGGCGTCGCCCAAAGCAAAGGGCAGGAAAACATGGACGAGCTGTTAAAAGCTGCCGACCAGGACCTGTACCGGATAAAATCAGCTCAACCAAGCTAGACTAAACCCCTAATATCACTCCTTTTTTAACTCCTTGCTCTTTACCTCGGCAGAAAATTGCAAATTCGCCCATCTTAAGCTTATATAAATAATAACATTGGAAAACCGGCGCTCTCGCCAACCGATTGCAGGCTGTTGGCCGGCCCTTCTCACCCCATGGAAGTATGCTGCGCTTTTTTACCTGTTAGTTTTCAACTGAGCTTATATGCAATAAAACTGACGTAACATGATAACGATAAAAAAAATTTCAGAATTATCCGTCGGGCATTACGTCGTTGCCATCGCCGAACAAACAGGTCAGTTTACCCTGACCCAGCCCGACTATATCAAAAGCAAACTGGTGATCCGTAACCTCAGTAAAAAAGGCGTGTTATCGGTTAAGGTTGATATCAGTAAAAGTCTGGATATCAAAAAAAACAACCAAAACGTAGAGACAGCTGTCGACTACCCGATAGCACCTTTTCCCCAGACGCCGGTGATACGGGATCTTAACAAGGCGCGCAAACTGTTTAACGAATCAAAAGAAATACAACAGCAGGTGATCACGGATGTGCAAAACGGCCGCCAGCTTGATTTGCGTCCGGTGGCGAATATTACCGGCGAGACCATGGAGGCGATCATGAAAGATCCCGATGCCCTGGCCTGCGTGATCAACATCCGGGAAAAAGATGCCTATTTACTCGAACATTCGATTTCGGTATCGGTATTAATCACTATCTTCGCCCGCTATTTAGGCTTTAAAAAGAAAATTATTCACCAGCTGGCCATAGGGGCTTTTCTGCACGATGTCGGCAAAATCAAGATCCCGGATAATGTTTTGAATAAACCGGCAAAACTAAGCCATGACGAATTCGAGCTGATGAAAACCCATGTTAATCACTCCATCAAAATTGTCAAAAACCTGCCCGGGATCAGTAATGCCGCTTTGTCCGTGGTCGCCCTGCACCATGAAAAACTTACCGGCAATGGCTATCCGCTGCAGCTAAACGCTGAAAAAATATCCAGGTACGGGCGGATGATCACCATCTGCGACATTTTTGATGCCTTAACCGCCGACCGGGTATATAAAGAAGGTTACTGCCATGTCAAAGCCTTCAGCATATTACGTAAACTGGCCCAGCAAAATGAACTCGACCGGCCGCTGGTGGATCAATTTATCAAGTGTATGGGGATTTATCCGGTCGGTACCCTGGTAGAGCTGAACTCACATCGCTTAGCCATAGTTGACGGCCGCAACCAGGAAGATCCCATCCGTCCCAAAGTGCGTTCGTTTTATAATGTCGAACATCAGCATTATATGATGACGGAGGACATAGATCTGGCCGTCAATGAAGACTATATCGTCAAAGGAGTCAGGGCGGACGATTTTAATCTGGATATGAATAAAATCGTCGAATTCCTGCTGATGGAAGGCTAAGTTTGCCGGTAGCAAGCTTAGCGGTCAAAAGCTGTCTACTGCCTGAAATCTATACCGCTTTGGGCGGCAAAATAACTGAATAGGGTATATACAGCGGTGGTTTGCTTAAGATCTTCGGCGTTGACCTTATCCAGGGTATCATTTTCGGTATGGTGGTAATCAAAATAAGCTAAGCCGTCCGGCGAAAAATTAATGCTCGGCATACCGGCATCGCTTAACAGCCCCATATCCGACTGTGCCCGGGCGTTATTTTCCGGCGACAAGGATACACCCAGAGGAGCCAGATAGCCGGCCAGTTCACGTACGCCGTTGAGGGCGCTTGCACCAACCCCGGGAGTCATCTGGTAAATTCGGCCGCTGCCAAAGTCCCACTCGGCTCCTATCATATGTTTGTCCATGTCATTTTTATGCCTTTTCACATAATCTTTCGCCCCCAATAAGCCGATTTCTTCCGCGGCAAAAAGGATGACCCTGATGCTGCGCTTGGGCCGTTTCGGCAGCTTGGCAATATAATGGGCGGCTGATAACACCATGCCTATGCCTAAACCGTCATCCAGAGCGCCGGTACCGACATCCCAGCTGTCCAGGTGTGCGCCGATCACTACCACTTCGTTTGGTTTTTCACTGCCGGTAATTTCACCGATCACATTTGCCGACTTCACCAATTGTTTTTCCCGGCTTGAACTCATATTCAAGTGAAAACTCACCGGCTTGCCGCGCTTCAGCTGGTTCACCAGCAAATCGGCATCCGGGTTAGACAAGGCCGCCGCCGGGATTTGTTTGACCCCGTCTTTATAACGCATCAAGCCGGTATGGGCGGTGCGGTTATTATCTGTACCGACAGAGCGCATGATCAGGGCAAGCGCGCCTTTTTCAGCGGCGATGCTGGCACCGACAACCCTGGTACCTACTGCGGCGCCATAACCATGCCCGTCGATATGGCGTTCCATACGATAAGAGACAAAGGCAATTTTTCCATCCAGGCTGCCGGGCTTGGCGGCTTTTAACGCATCCAGGGTAGCAAAATGCGCCACAGGCGCCGTAATGCCGTCGCTTGACGTGCCGACACTGCCGCCAAGGGCCAATATCGTCATTTTTTGCGGATAAGGGGCAACAATTTTTGCCTGCGCTTCCCCGCGCAGCCATAACTCATTGCTGATTTCTTCGGTCCAGACTTTATCAAACCCCAGGGCCTTCATTTTCTCCTGCGCCCAGATCACTGCTTTTTCATCCCCCGGCGTGCCCATCATGCGGTTACCCACTTCCGTGGTTAACGACTCAATCAGCTGATAAGACAAATCGGAATTTAACGTGGTATCTTTTAGTTGCTTTAACTCTTCCTGCTCTGCAGCCGATAAGGAAGCTGCCTGACTCAGGGGGGCAAGCAAAGTGGCGGCACTGACAAGCGCCATAAAACCTAGTGTTTTAACGAACATGGGGGACCTCTTATTAGTAAGGGGCTCTATGGTAATGGAAAGAATCACCGGGGGTAAAGCAAAGTTTTAGCAGATAAAGAATAAGGGGGTGTTGCAAGAATATTGCTACACCCCCTTCTTAAGCTTTAGATAAGTTTAACCAGGTTAAGGCAAAAACCGTTAAGCGGCATCATTCACGGCATTCACCACGGCCTGCCTTTTGATTGCCCGGGTTTTAGCCCGCTGACTCTTACCTCTGTCCCTAAGCACCAGCAAACAAGGAGTCAATACCAGGGTTAATACCGTGGCAAATGCCAGGCCGCCGGCAACCGCCGTAGCCAGCTGTGTCCACCACTGGGTTGAAGGTGCGCCGACAACCGCAGTACGTGCGAAGAAGTCGAGGTTAACCTGCAACACCATAGGCAATAACCCCAGAATAGTGGTCACTGTGGTCAGGGCCACGGGACGAAGACGCTGGGCACCGGTGCGTAAAATCGCATCTATGGCATTATAACCCTCTCTTCTAAGCACATTATAGGTATCGATAAGCACGATATTATTGTTCACTACGATACCCGCCAGAGAAATAACGCCAATCCCCCCCATCACGATACCGAAAGGTTTCTGGGCCAGTAACAGGGCCAAAAAGACCCCGACGGTTGAGAAGATCACCGCACTGAGAATTAAAAATGCCTGGTAGAAACTGTTGAACTGGGTCACCAGGATGATCGCCATCACGAACAGGGCAATACCAAAGGCTTTCATCAAAAAGTCCTGGGATTCCTGCTGATCCTGGTTTTGCCCTTTTACATTGATCTCAACGCTGGGATCTATGCCCAAACCGGGAAATGCCTGCTGCAACTTAGGCAATTCTTTTATCAGCTGCTTGCCCGGCATCAGGTTTGCCTGCACGGTCACAACACGCTTGCCGTCTACCCGGCGGATGGTATCGACTTTTTCCGCCGCCTTGCGGCTGACAAAACTGCCGATGGGCACCAGGCCTTCACTGGTTTTTAACCGTAAGGAATCCAGGCGGCTGATATTACGTTTTTCCAGCGGGTAACGCACCCGGATATCGAGCTCATCATCAACATCATCCGGACGGTATTCCCCGAGCTTAAGGCCGTTGGTCACCATTTGCACTGTGGTCCCCACCAGGGCGGCATCGGCGCCGTAAGTGGCGGCCAGGTTCCGGTCGACATCCAGCTGCCATTCGATACCCGGTTTGGAGCCAGAGTCTTCGATATCGGTGAAGCTGCCGCTTTCTACTAAGCCCTGGCGGATAAGGCCCACAGATTGCTGTAGCTTCTCTGGAAAACGCGAGCTGAGTTCAATTTTTAAATCTTTGCCGCTTTGCGGGCCGTCTTCATTTTTCCTGACTTCAATTTCAACCCCCGCCAGGTCTTGGGTGCGCTGGTGGATTTCTTCTATAATGGCATCCGCCGGGCGCCTGAACTGCCAGTTGGTAAAGTTCACCTGGAAGCTGCCCACCTGATCATTACCGCCGGTACGGGTATATAAGGTGCGGATTTCCGTCATATCCAGGATACGATCTTCTATCGACACCATAATGGCATCCTTTTCCTTAATCGACAGATCGCCGTGGGAGCGCACCACCATAGTGGCGCTATTGGGTTCGATATCCGGGAAGAAAATCGCTCCCAGCCCCGAGTTGGCGTAAAGCATCATCACAGTGATCGCTATGGCAATAGTACCGAGTACAACCTTCCACGGATGATGAATCGCCTTGGTTAACAGGCGCACATATTTGCCGGTGAAACCGGTGAGTTTACTTAAGTCTCCCTGCTCCGCCTGTTTTACCTGTGCCTGTTCTGCGGCGCTGATCACACGGGCCTTACCGAACACTGTGCCTAAAGTCGGCACAAAAACCAATGCCATCGCCAGCGATGCCGTTAATACCGCTATCAGGGTAAAGGGCAGATATTTCATAAACTCCCCCATCATGCCCGGCCAAAACATCAAGGGAGCAAAGGCGGCCAGCGTGGTCGCGGTAGAGGCAATAATGGGCCAGGCCATGCGTTTGGCCGCCTGGCCATAGGCTTCTTTTCTGGGCACCCCTTCATTCATTTGCCGGTCGGCAAATTCCGTCACCACTATGGCGCCGTCCACTAACATGCCGACGGCCATAATCAAACCGAATAACACCACGATATTGACCGTCATACCGGCAATAGCAATCACCAGGATACCGGTGAGGAAAGCACCTGGAATGGCCAGTCCCACCAGCATAGCGGTACGGCCGCCCAGGGCGGCGATAACGACGATAACCACCAGTAACACGGCAGAGAAAACATTGTTTTGCAGATCTGTCAGGGTATCTTTAACGTCTTTGGACTGATCGCCGATATAGTCCACGTTCACCTGCTCGGGCCAACGCAAACGTTGCTCTTCGATCAGTACTTTAACCTTATCGACGGTATCGATAATATTTTCACCGGAGCGCTTTTTCACTTCCAGCGAAATGGAACGATCACCGTTCAACCGGGCGAAACTGCTGGGGTCTTTATAAGCACGACGCACTTGTGCGACATCCTGGAAAGTGATCACCCGATCGCCGGAGGTTTTTATCGGCAACTCCAATAAATCCTGGATATTTTCAAAAACCGAAGGCACCTTGATCGCAAAACGGCCTTTACCGTTATCCATGGTACCGGCAGGCACTAAGCGGTTATTACGCTCCACCAGGTTATAAATATCATTTTGATCCAGGCCGTAGCTTTCCATCAGCAAGGGATCGACGATGATTTCCAGCATATCCTCGCGGTCGCCGCCGATATCCACTTCCAACACTTCCTGCATGCCTTCAATTTTATCTTTGACGTCCCGGGCCAGGGTCAGCAAACCGCGCTCGGTCACGGGGCCGGATAAGATCACCGTCACCGCCGCCACCTGGTTGGCCATAGTCACTTCATGTACTTCCGGCTCTTCGGTTTCCGAAGGCAGTTTGGCCTTGGCCAGGGTAACTTTATCCCGTACGTCCGCCAGCGCCTCTTTTGGATCTAAACCGGCAATAAACTCCAGGTTAATGGAGGCATGCCCTTCGCTGGCATTCGATTTCATTTCCTTGATGCCGGCAATGGACTTTAATTCATTTTCCATCGGCCGTACCAGCATGCGTTCTGCATCTTCCGGTGAAATACCGTCATGTACGATAGAGACATAAATATTGGGGATAGTGATATCCGGATTCGATTCTTTGGCGATATTGGCATAAGTCACCGCCCCGGAAATCAATAATAATAAAAAGATCATCAGCACCGAGCGGGTGCGGGCCAGAGCCGCTTCTATGATAGCTAACATAAAACCTCCCTAGCGGACCTGGGCCTTAACGGCTTCAACCTTGTCACCGGCACGGACAAAGCCCTGCCCCAGGGTGATAATATCTGCCTGTTCACCTAAACCGGATAACCAGATACCGTCACTTTCGCTTTTTACGATATTAATCGGCGTGAATACCACGATATCATCAACCACAGATTTAATGCCGACATTACCGGACTCATCCAGCGCCAGCAGTGCAGGAGAAACCTTAACCGCCGGCAGATTTTTCATGGCGATGCTCACTTCGCTGCTCACTCCCGCCAGGGTCTGGTAATCACCGTTATCCAGGGTTATTTCGATTTTAAAAGTATTGGTGGCTTCATCGGCAACACTGGCAATATAACGGATAGTCCCCTGCTTTAATTCCTGCCCCAATAAACGCACATCGGCTGTTTTGCCGGCGGTTAAAAAAGGCACCTGGTTTTCCGTGGCATAGGCACGCACCACCAGGGGATCAAGGTCGGCAATCACGGCAATATCATCGCCGGAAGCAACATAGTCGCCGACTTCCACCATACGGGTATTTAATACGCCATCAAAAGGTGCGCGGATCACGGTATTTTCAATATCGATTTCCAGACGGGCAACTTCCGCTTTTGCGGCTTCGAGATAGGCAAAGGCACGGGCCAGATCGGCTTCCCCCTGGTGCCCTTTGGCATGTAGTTCTTTTGCTCCCCGGTATTCAATTTCCCTTTGTACCAGTAAAGCCTTGCTATGGGCCAGTTGCGCTTTAAGATCGTTCAGGGCGATTTTCACAATCACCTGTCCCTGCTTTACCTTAGAACCGCGCTCTGCATAAACGGCGGCAATCTTCCCGCGTACTTCTGCCTTCAAGGTGGTAATGCGATCCGGCTCGGTACGGCCGTAAAGCTCTATCACTTCAGAAACATTTTCGGCAAAGCGGGTATCGATTTGCACCTTAGGGATAATGGTTTCTTTGATACCGGCGTCCATGTCTTCTTCGTTGGCCTGCGCAGAGCCCGACAACATGCCCGATAACATCCATATGACTAAAGCTGCGGCAATCACTACCGCGAAGATATAAGGTCGTTCTGCCAGCCATTGACGGCGGCCACTTGCCATGTTGTTCATATTATTTCCCAAGCACTGCGTTAATTTAAGAAAGTAAGAGAGTTAACGACCGTTATTATATCGCCTATACGCGGGAATTAGTGTAAAAAATTGTTAGCGAATGATACGAATATCAACAAAGAACAGAAACAGGTAAGAAAAAATAGCAGAGCAGAAAAATACAGCAGATGATTTACATTAAGGACACAGACAGCAAATGCCTGCGCCCTTTAGAGCTTGATGGCTAGATCGAGAAAGACGAGCCACAGCCACAGGTAGTCGTGGCATTGGGGTTGTTGATCAAAAACCGGCTGCCTTCAAGACCTTCGGTATAGTCGACTTCACCGCCGACCAGATATTGCAGACTCATGGGGTCCACCACCATAGTGACGCCATTTTTTTCTATGGTCATATCACCGTCATTGACCTTCTCATCAAAGGTAAAACCGTATTGAAAACCAGAACAGCCGCCCCCGGTAACATACACCCGTAATTTCAGCTCCGGATTTTCTTCCTCGGTGATCAAGGTCATCACTTTATTGGCCGCAGCATCGGTAAATTGAATAGGCAATTCGGGGTTTGACATGTATCTTTTCTTCGCACTAGAGGGTTTAAAAGCCAATTATCTTAAACCTGACCTCTTTAATCAAGTATTAGTGTCGAAGTTTGTAGATCATTTTTAACTATCATAGGCCAGGGATAGCTTTCATCCAACCGACGATATTTTTGCCATTTGCCTTTGGGCAAGATGGCGGCAACCTCAACTTTCTCGGGAACAAAAGCTTCCGGCAGGGTAAATTCCCCTTCAATCACCTGGAAATATTGAAAGCTGAATTTTAAGTCTTCCCGCTTTAAGGTCGAGATATCGGCAAGTTTAATTTCACTGGGTTTATCATTTAAACTGCCGCTTAACGCCAGCTCAACAAAACCTTTGGCATAACGTTTTTTCAGCACCTGCTGCACCAGCACCACCTGGAAACGATAATGGTTCGGGCTTTCGGTAGGCGTCACCGAGACTTGGTCTATCACCAGGCCGTCTGCCTGCTTCTCCGGCGCCATCACTTTTTCATAAAACGCCAGTTCTTTTTTCAGCTGGTAATGCTTTTCTCCCATCTCCTTAAGGCTGTCCTGGGTGCCCTGGTTTGCCAGGCGCTCAAAGGCAAGTTCCGCTTCCAGAGTATTGATCTGGCGGACATATTCCACCTGCCGGGCATAATAATCATCCAGACGGGCCTTTTGCTGCTCCAGGGTCTGTACCTGAAAACTATGGAAACGGTTGCCCAGGCGATAACCGCAATAGACACAAAGTCCGACCAACGCCAGGATCAGGATTGTCAGGCGAAACGGCCCCAGGCGTCCCGGTATAGTGTTAAAATTATTCTTTGCTAACCAGTTCATTTGTAAAGTATTATATATCCTACAACTAATAAGGGGTTATGTGACGACATCGGATATAAGATCGTCTTTTTTGTTTATGGTATCAGCTGCTTCCCTCAGAAAAAGACTGGCCTTGCCGAAAACGTCCTGGCAGTTATGCCTGCTGGCCATTATTGGCGGCGCTGTCTCTGCACTGCTGGTGATCCTTTTTACCCTGAGCATAGATCTGCTCCAGCAGTTTTACCTAACAAAACTTGGTGACTATACCAGTTTAAGCGGCATAAGTCGTTTGCTATTGCCAATAATCGGCGTCTGCGGCATTTTGCTCTTTGCCAGATTAACCGGGTTTCACTACCTCAGGGCCGGTATTCCCTTTGTTTTGCACCGGCTGAAAATTTCCTACGGCATTATCCCGTTAAAAAATACCCTCAACCAGTTTGTCGGCGGCGTGATCGCCCTGTCCACCGGTTTTTCCCTCGGCAAGGAAGGCCCGGCGGTGCATCTTGGCGCCGCCTGTTGCGGCTATCTCGGCAGTAAGCTGCACCTGCCTTTTAACAGCATCAGAACCTTGTCCGCCTGCGGCGTTGCCGCCGGTATCGCCGCCTGTTTTAATACCCCGGTAGCGGCGGTAATTTTTGTTATGGAAGTCATTTTACGGGAATACAAGGTGCATATGTTTATTCCCGTCATGCTCTCCGCCATTGTCGGCTCCATGATCACCCGCAGCTTTTTGGGCCAGGCCCACGGACTGGACTTTTTTACCCATGTCTCTTTCGGCCCGGAGCATTACCTGCCGCTGATCTTATTGGGGGTTTTACTCGGTTGTCTGGCTTCTGCCTTTAATCACCAGCTGGTGTTGATCATCAAATATTTTCAGCGCTGGCATATCACCACCCGGTTGCTGGTAGCCGCCGTAATTACCGGCACCCTGGGCTATTTTTTCCCCTATGCCATGGGCATAGACAGCAGCGCCATTTCCTTTACCCTGGCTAACCAGGATCAGCTCTCGGTATTGCTGCTATTGCTGCTGGCCAAGTTTTTGATGACCATCTTTGCCATCGGCTTAGGCGTACCCGGCGGTATTGTCGGCCCTATTCTCGGCATAGGCGCCATCGCGGGTACCTGCTCCGCCCTGATGATTATGCAGCTGTTACCCGGGGACTATGTCGCCAGTGATTTTGCCCTGATGGGCATCGCAGGCTTTATGGCCGCTACCTTAAATGCGCCGTTGGCAGCATTGCTTGCTGTGGTGGAGCTTTCCAACCAGGTAGAGCTTATCATCCCGGCGATGTTGTCGATCGCCAGCTCCTGTTTGATCTCCGGACAATTTTTCAGAAACCGTTCGGTATTTTTGATGCAGCTGGATGTGCAGCAACTCAGTTACCGCAAACCGCCGATTGAAAGTTCCCTGCAAAAAATCGGGGTCGCCGGCGCCATGAAAACCGAATTCAGCTTGCTGGAAAGCCCTTCTCCGCAATCGATTGCCCAAGCTTTAACCTCATCGGATAGCAAGGCGCTGCTCATCAAAAAGCCGCTGCAAAATTCAAATGACTATTATTTCGCTGAGTTTAACGTCCCAAATCAAGCTCCTTCGGCGGAAACCGTGGTAAAACATAAAATGACGCCGCTTTCAAGCCAGGAAACATTAGCCGAGGCTTACCTGGCCCTGGGGGAAGCACGTTGCGGCGCCGTATATATCTATCACAGGGACCCGGACAATATCCTGGGTTTTATTACTTTTGAACAAATTCGTCGTTATCTATTAGAAGGAAAGCTCCGTTCATGACAAGTCTACTCTGGTTAAAAGCATTTCATGTGATTTTTATGGTGGCCTGGTTTGCCGGGATTTTTTACCTGCCACGGCTGTTTGTCAACCATGCAGAAACCGACAATAAAGATATCAGCGAACACTTTAAGGGCATGGAGCGCAGGTTACTTTATTTCGTCACGCCTTTTGCCATTTTCACTATCGTCCTGGGCCTAGCGATGATCTTTCTCTATGGCCACGCCTGGTTTGTGCAATCAACATGGCTGCACATCAAAATCACCCTGGTGATTTTCCTGGTCGCCTATCACCTTTATTGCTTTAAGTTGGTGAAAGATTTCCGCGAAGATAAAAACACCCGCTCCGGCAAGTTTTACCGCCTCTTCAATGAAATCCCGGTGCTGATTTTATTTGCCGTGATTATCCTGGCTTATGTAAAACCTTTTTAGCACTTAGCCCCTGATTATTTTCCCGTACCAAATAAAGGTGCGGGAAAGCACCAACAGAAAATATTCCCATCCGGTTGAACAATTTCCTTTACCGGCTGTCCAACAGCAAAATCCCGCTCCAGCCAATAAAAGCCGTTTTTATGATCCAGCTCTGCTTGTGCCGAAATTTTCCCCCGCCATTCGATTATAAATTTTCAACGATACACATATATGCTATATTCCTGCGGCATTTTACCTCTAGCTTAACCAAAGCACGGGTAAAACTTTAACCATGAAACAGCGGTAATTTATCTGTGTCTTAACAAGCACACAAATAAAGTTTTAACCATGAAATAGCAAATTTACTCGCTCAGGTAACCCATTATGATGAAGTTTCAAGGCAGCCATATCCTTTCCGTCTCGCAATTTGACCGGGATGCAATCTCCAGAATATTAGAAGTTTCTGCCCGCATGGCTCCTTATGCCGCCAGAAAAAAGCGCTGCCACGTGCTCGATGGCGCCATATTAAATAATCTTTTTTTCGAACCCAGTACCCGTACCCGGGTCAGTTTCGGCACCGCCTTTAATTTACTCGGCGGTTATGTCCGGGAAACCGTAGGTGAAGAAAATTCTTCGTTAAGCAAAGGAGAATCCCTGTTTGATACCGCCCAGGTACTGAGCGGCTATTCCGATGTTATCGCCATGCGCCACCCGAAAATTCTTTCCGTGGAAGAGTTTTCCAAAGGCAGTACGGTACCTGTGATCAACGGCGGCGACGGCGCCAACGAACACCCGACCCAGGCCCTGCTCGATTTATTTACTATAGAGTCGGAAATGGCTCCTTTTGGCAAAGGACTCGACGGTCTCAATATCGTACTGATGGGAGATCTTAAACACGGCCGCACGGTACATTCACTGTCGAAACTGCTCAGCCTGTATAACAACCTTAAAATTACCCTGGTCTCCCCCAAGGCGCTGCAAATGCCGGATAATGTTGTCTCTATCCTCAGCAATGCCGGCCACAGGGTGGAAATTACCGATCAACTGGGCACCAGCCTCGCCTGCGATGTGATTTACCAAACCCGAATTCAGCAGGAAAGGTTTTCCGATAAAGCCGAAGCCGATTTATACCGCGGCCATTTCAGCTTAAACAAGCAGGTTTACCAGCAATACTGCAAAGAAAATACCGTGATCATGCACCCCCTGCCCAGAGACTCCCGCCCGGAAGCCAATGAGCTGGATGTTGACTTAGATGATATGCAAAACCTGGCCATTTTCCGCCAGGCACAAAACGGCGTTCTGGTACGCATGGCGTTATTTGCCTTGACCCTGGGCGTGGAAGACAAATTAAGTGAATTTGAACAACCGGTTCACT
Source organism: Thalassomonas sp. RHCl1 (assembly GCF_947387555.1). Taxonomy (GTDB): domain Bacteria; phylum Pseudomonadota; class Gammaproteobacteria; order Enterobacterales; family Alteromonadaceae; genus Thalassomonas. The sequence goes on along the minus strand of NZ_CANDNZ010000007.1, from coordinate 280,583 downwards.
GGTACACAAACAAAAATTAAAGCGAAATTATTATGCAAAAATCTCAACAATTATTTGAAAATGCAAAAGATATTATTCCAGGTGGCGTAAACTCACCGGTACGTGCCTTTAATGGTGTCGGTGGTACCCCTTGCTTCATCAAGCGTGCCGAAGGCGCCTATATTTATGATGCAGATGACAAAGCCTATATCGATTATGTCGGCTCCTGGGGCCCGATGATCTTAGGCCACAACCATCCGGCCATCCGTGAAGCCGTGATCGAAACCGCACAAAACGGTCTCAGCTTCGGCGCGCCCACCGAGCTGGAAATCACCATGGCGGAGAAAGTCCGCGAACTGGTACCGTCGATGGAATCCCTGCGTATGGTCAGCTCAGGCACAGAAGCCACCATGAGCGCCATCCGTTTGGCCCGCGGTTACACCGGCCGGGATAAAATCCTGAAATTTGAAGGCTGCTACCACGGGCACGCCGACTCCTTATTGGTCAAAGCCGGCTCTGGCGCCCTGACTATGGGCGTGCCAAATTCTCCGGGCATCCCGGAAGATTTTGCCAAACATACCCTGACCGTCAGCTACAACAAACTGGACGAAGTTAAAGCCATGTTTGAAGCGGTAGGACAGGAAATCGCCTGTATTATCGTTGAGCCGGTTGCCGGCAACATGAACTGCATCCCACCGGTGGAAGGTTTCCTCGAAGGCTTGCGTGAAATTTGCGACCAATACGACAGCGTATTGATTTTTGATGAAGTGATGACAGGTTTTAGGGTTGCCTTAGGCGGCGCCCAGGCGTTTTACAATATCACCCCGGACCTGACCACGTTAGGTAAAGTGATCGGCGGCGGCATGCCGGTTGGCGCTTTCGGCGGTAAAAAAGCCATTATGGATTATATCGCCCCAGTAGGCCCGGTTTACCAGGCTGGCACCCTATCCGGCAACCCTATCGCCATGGCCGCAGGCCTGGCATCTCTCAATGAATTGTCCCAGGGAGATAAACACCAGCAGCTGGCCAGCGCCACAGAAAAACTGGCAATGGGCTTTAAAGCCGCAGCAGAGCGCAACGGTGTCTCGTTAAGTATTAATTATGCCGGTGCCATGTTCGGTTTCTTCTTCACCGATGAAGAGCAGATCACTACCTATGAGCAGGCCACCGCCTGTGACGGCGAGAAGTTCAAACGTTTCTTCCATTTGATGTTAGAGCAAGGGGTTTACCTGGCACCTTCGGCGTTTGAAGCCAGCTTCCTGTCTACCGCCCATAGCGAAGAGATTTTAGATAAAACCCTGGCTGCGGCTGATATCTGTTTCGCACAACTCTAATCTTCTTTGATCACCTGCTAAAAAAGGCAAGCTATTGGCATAGCTTGCCTTTTTATTTACCATATTCACAACAGTAAAGCCGGATAAAGTCCCTAATTCGCTTCCGTCATCACCAGTTCGCTTTGCAGCCAGTCATACGCCTGTTGCCAGCCTAACTCCAGACCGGAAAAACTTTTCAGGTTCCAGTCGTCCATGGCACGCTTTTCCAATAACTCCCTGGTAATCTGCTCGCTCTGCTTATTGTAGGTAACCACTGCCATGGCCTTGATCTTTTCATAAGAAACCACAGTGAGCTGGGCTTCATAGGTAAAAGTGTAGTTATTGATTCTGTGCACTAAAATACCGAGATCGCCGGAAAATTCAGACGCCAGGAAATCATCACACTCTTCTGTCATTTCCAGCGTGATTTCAACGCCTTCGTCCACGATAATTTCTGCGATGTTTTCCGATAGGATATTTACATAACCAAAACTTAACTTATGCTTCATACTTCTCACTTCCTTTTGTTTTAATTGTGTATTTTACTAGAGTAGCAAGCAGACAATAATGATATTGCTCAATGAAGTTTTAATGACAACTCCCGAAATGTTTTTGATGTGCTGCCGTTACCAAACCCTGGCTCCTGCTTCGGCTAAGGGTTAGCCGAAGCAAAATATTAACATAAATTTACAACGTGTTAATAAGAAGAGCCTATTTGTTAACTATAGTTCAAGAATTTTTATTTGCGTGATTTTCCTTTAGTGAGCTTTTATTTGCCAAGCAAACGCTCCAGCCAGGAGCGGGTATCCGGACGTTTCTGCAGGCAATTTTCGTTCACCCGAATAGCCAGGCTGATGGCAGGATAAAGCTCGGTATTATCGCATTCATCCGTGACCGCATTACCGCTTTGGCGTTCAAACAAGGTCATGGCGATCCCTTCCGGCATCACCACCTGCTTCTCAACAACCCCCTGTTGCTTTAAAAAATCGGCAAATAACACCAGGGCGCCGCTGCTGCCGGTAAGGCCCATGGATTTGTTATCGTCACGTCCGACCCAAGTGGTTACCAGGTGACGGGCATCGTAACCGATAAACCAGCTGTCGCGTAAATCATTGGTGGTGCCGGTTTTACCCGCCACCTGCTGGTCTTTCAAACGCCAGCTCAGGGAGCGGGCGGTACCCCGCTGCGTGACCTGCTCCAGGGCGTAATCAAGCAGGTAGGCGGCGTTTTCCGACATCCTGGGCTCAGCCGGGCGGTCAAACTGCCATAAGCTTTCTCCCTGTCCGGAAACAATATGGGTGATGGTGTGCGTTTGCTGATAAGCCCCCTGCGCGGCAATGGGCAAATAAAGCTGGTTGATTTCCATCGGCGACATATTGATAGAGCCCAGCAACATCGACGGCCGGGTGGTAATATCGCGCTGATAACCAAGTAAATGAATGGCATCGGCAACCGCATCCAGCCCCAGAGACATACCCAGATTTACGGTGGGAATATTTAATGACAATACCAGACTGTCCATCAAAGAGACCTGCTCCCGGTACTTGCCGTCATAATTTTTCGGCCGCCATTCTTTACCGCCGTCGCTGGCCAGGGTAATGGCCTTGTCATCAAGTACGGTGGCAAAGTTATATTCTTCATATCTTTCCAGCGCCGCCAGATAAACTGCGGGTTTGATCAAAGAGCCCACCGGGCGCCTGGCGTTTAACGCCCGGTTAAAACCGGAATAATTGCTTTTACGGCCGCCGCTTAATGCCCTAATTTCACCGCTGGCAATATCGGTCACCAGCATCGCCGCCTGCAATTCTTGCTGGCCGCTGCTTTTTTCCAGCGCCGCCAGGCGCTTGGTAATGGTTTGCTCCAACAAATCCTGGCTGCGGTGGGAAAAGCCGGTAAAGACCTTGATATCCGACAGCTCCCGGTAGTTTTCCAGATGCTGGGATAACTCGCGTTTCACCTGCTGCAAATAAGCCGGGTACTTTTGTTTCACCAAACGGCGGGACTTTCGCACCGATAGAGGATCATTGAGCGCCTGCTCAAAATCCGGCTGACTTAATAAGTGGTGCTCATACATCAGGCGGAGAATAAGGTCGCGCCGCTTTTTGGCGCGCTCGGGGTAACGCCAGGGATCATAATAACTCGGTCCCTTGATCTGGCCGATCAACAGTGCCATTTCTCCGGCATCGAGCTGATTAACACTTTTGCCGAAATAAAATTTTGCCGCCAAACCAAAACCATAGATACCGTTGGCATAATGCTGGCCGAGATAAACTTCATTGACATAGGCTTCAAGCAACTGATCTTTGCTATACCTGTACTCAAGAATGAGCGACATCAGGGCTTCATTGACCTTACGCCACAGTGTTTTTTGCCGGGTTAAAAACATATTTTTCACCAGCTGCTGTGTCAGGGTGCTGCCCCCCTGCACCGTACGACCGGCCCGGATATTTTGTACCAAAGCCCTGAGAATGCCGAGCGGCGAAACCCCGGCATGAAAATAAAAATCCCTGTCTTCTACCAGCAATAGGGTATCGAGCAAGGCTTCAGGGACATTTTCCAATCCTACCAAGACTCTGTCTTCTTTGTTTTCCGGTACGATGCGATCCAAAAGTACCGGCTCAAGCACTAACTGCGCCGACGGTTCATTGTCCCGATATAAGCGAGAGATCTGGCCCTGGTTGACATCCACGGTCAACTCTGCGGCAGCTTCTATGCCTGAGCCGAAATCAAAGGCGCGGCGAAAAATAATGATGCGCTTTTTAGATAAGGCAAATTGCCCGGGACGGCTGACCCTGGCCACTTTTTGATAACCGTTGTAAGTTAATGAGGAAGCCAATGCCTTTAAATCCAGCGGCTCCCCCACCAGCAGGGTTTCGGTCCGGCCAAACACCTGTACCGGCACCTGCCACTTTTGCCCCTCAAAGGTGCGGCGAACTTTACCGTCCAGGTAGATGGCGTACCCCCCAAGGACCAGCAAAGCCACCAGGGTTAATTTCATTCCGGTAAAAAACAGCCAGCGTAGCCAGCCTCTGCTGCGGACAGCGGCCTTTGCCTGTGTTTTTTGCTTGTTACTTTTTTTACTGGTTTTACTGCTTGTTGCTTTTTTCTTCGCCATTTTAATTCTGCTCTAACATAAGGTTGCCACGGGCTAAGATTTGCGCGGTTTAATGGATCTGCCTGCTTTTTCCAGCAAGGGCTGCTCCGGCCAACGGTGTTTCGGATAACGACCACGCATGTCTTTTGCCACTTCAAAATAAGAGTTTTGCCAGAAGTGGTTTAAATCACTGGTCACCTGAATCGGCCTTTTCGCCGGTGACAACAATTCAAAACATAACGGGGCCTTGCCCCAGGCCAGCAGAGGTGACGCCAGCTCGCCGAACACTTCCTGCAACACCACAGACACTTTAGGGTTATGCTGCTGGCTATAGGTGATTTTGACTTTTTTATCCGATGGCGTCAGATAATACTCTGGCGCCTGCTGCTCCAGCTCAGCCTGTTTTGACCAATCCAGGGTTTGCTTTAATACCGACAGCAGGTTGATTTTTTTCAGCTCGGCCACCGAGCTGATGCCGCTCAGGTAAGGCTGCAACCATTCCGATAATTGTTCCAACATATTCTTTTCGGTGAAGACCTCAAAACTGCTGTCATATAACGCCAGCCACCTGGCCCTGTCCAGCCAGGACAGGGATGCTTTATCCCAGGGCAGAATGGCCAGCTTAGTTTCTTTTACCGCCGCCAGCAAACAGGCTTCAATGACCGCTTTATCCGGCTCGGTTATCGTTTGCCTGCTTATAACCAGCGCCCCCAGCTTATGCTCGACGGTACCGGATATTCTGTTTTTTTCTTTATCGTAACGGTACTGGCTTTTTTGCTTTAGCTGGTCGCCAAACAGGGATTTAATGTCCTCCAGGCTGACAGGCGCCGCCAGATAAATACGCCCCTGTGTTTTTTGCCCGTCTACCTGGGGTGCGACTAAAAAGGCTTCTTCCGCCAGCGGATCATCGTCGAACAGCATCGCCCCTTTGCCGTTGGCTAACTGGAAATTGGCGGCATGGCCTACGCGCCGTTTGCCTATCCGGTCCGGATAGGCCAGCGCCAGCAGTTGCCCGCTGTATTGATGAATGTCGGCCAGGCTATAAGCCCGGGCCTGGTTATCGCCGCCAAGCTTTCGCTGCCAGTTACGGCTGTTTTGCAGCGCCTGCTCGGCAGCAAAGGTCGTTAAAGGATATTGCCCGCGGGCCTTATTGCGCTGGCGGCGATAATCTTGCAGGGCAATTAACCGGGCATTCAGATCTGCCCCCTGGCCGCTGGTAAAGATATCCCGCTCCGACAGCAGCGCCGCCAAATCGCAGGCCAGGGTCAGCTGCTGCCATTTTTTCCCCTGCATCAGCATTTTGGCAAAGCGCGGCTCTATGCCTAAGGCAATGCCCTGCTGGCCGGTCTCGGTTATGCCGCCGTCTTCATCGAGCAGGCCGACTTCGGTGAGCAGGTTTTTCGCCTGCTGAAAATGTGCGGCCGGCGGCGGCGTCAACCAGCTAAGCTCGGAAATCTGTTTTACCCCCCACATCGCCAGCTCGAGCACCAGGGAGGCAAGGTCAACCACCTTGATTTCTTCTTCGTAATAATCCGCCAGCTGATGGTGCTGGCTTTCGGTCCACAAGCGGTAACAGCTGCCTTCGCTGAGACGGCCGGCCCGGCCTTTTCTTTGCTCTGCCGATGCCTTGGACACCATACAACTGACCAAACGTGTCATGCCGCTTGAAGGATCATACAGGGATCTTTTGCTTAAACCGGTATCGATCACGCAGCGTATGCCTTCTATGGTCAAACTGGTTTCGGCAACATTGGTGGTAAACACCAGCTTACGCCGCCCTTGGGCATCCGGCAAAATCGCCTGTTGTTGCTTGTCTGCCGACAATTCACCATATAAGGGCAACAGCAGTACATCGAGATCGCGATAATCCGGCGCCAGGATTTCAATCGCCTTATTGATCTCCCCTTTACCCGGGAGGAATATCAGGATATCGCCTTCATGCTCGCGAAAGGCCGCTGCCGCTGTCTTTTTCAATGGCTCAAGATAACTGTAACGGCCGGTCGCCGGTGTTGGCCGGGGCAGATAAAAAGTCTCCACCGGAAATACCCGGCCGGGGCAAATCACCACAGGCGCATCCGACAAAAACTTGCTGACCGCCGCCGTGTCTATGGTGGCAGACATCACCAGGATTTTCAGGTCATCGCGCAGGGCCTGTTGAATTTCCAGGCCCAGGGTCAAAGACAGATCGGCATGTATGGAGCGCTCGTGAAATTCATCAAAAATAATCAGGCCGATATCCGCCAGTTCGGGATCATGTTGGATCCTGCGGGTGAGTATGCCTTCGGTCACAATTTCCAACCTGGTGGTTTTAGAGCAGGTATTATCATTTTTTACCTGATAACCGACACTTTGCCCGACTTTTTCCCCTAACTGAGCTGCCAGGTAGGTAGCAATAGACTTAGCCGCCAAGCGCCTGGGTTCAAGCATAACGATTTTTTTGCCTGCGCCGATATTCGCCTGTAACAGGGACAGGGGCACCTTAGTGGATTTACCGGCGCCGGGGTCCGCCTGCAATACCAGGGTGTTGTTTGTTGTCAGTAACCGGGTGATCTCAGGCAGGAAATCGTCAATGGGCAGTGATTTAGTCAAGGTTATGTCTTTAATGCAAAGTAATATCAAAGGCATATAATAAACATGAGACGCACTCCCGCAAAGGCTTATTTTACCAAGCAGGCATGTTAATTATGAACCGGTATTTTTTTGCCCTGAACCTGTCCCACAAAAGCAAAAAACAGTTGATACGCTGGCGAGACAGTGAACTGCCCCTGCCCTGTCACCCGGTAGCCGAGGACAACCTCCATATTACCCTGGCGTTTTTAGGGGTGTTAACAGACGAGCTGAAACAGCAGCTGCTAACCGGAGCCGGACTGTTGGCCGATACCCTCAAACATGAAGAGATAACCCCGTTAACTCTCAACCGCCTGGGTTACTTTAAAAGGCCCAAGGTACTCTACCTTGCCAATGACGATATCCCTGACTGGCAAAATGAACTGGCAGCAGGCATAACAAAACAGGCTTTGGATGTTGGCTTAAACCAGGAACAACGCCGTTATCTTTCCCATATAACCCTTTATCGAAAAGTACGCGCTTTACCCAAAGAACTGCCCCTGCCGAACATGCTTATCCCTATTGACAGGTTCAGCTTATTTCAATCACTGTCAACAGAAACGGGTGTGCGTTATCAGGCAGTAAAAACCTGGCAGCTGACAGTAAGTCAAGATGCAGGATAACAGCAGGTGATAACAAATCCCCCGGGTTTTAATATCCGGGTCTACTGCTATTAACGGATAAAAATCAGCCAGGATTTTAGCGCTAATATTTTGTCCGGCTTTCTTACTTGGCAACTCAGGCTAAACTTGGTACTAATAAAGATCACATTGACAAATGGAATTTGAAAATGACTGAAAGCACTCTAGGCAATAACAGTGGCAATTTCTCCGGTTACGAGCCAGGTAGTTACACGATAGAACATCAGGATAATATTCTCGCCTCGACAGTACGTGGGCCGTTAACCCCTCCGATACTCGAACAATACCAACTGGATATGCGCAACGCCTGTGAAAAGTTTCACGGAAAAACCTGGGGAGCGCTGGTGACTTATTACGGCGGAGATCTGCTCACGCAAGATACTGAAGAAACCTTGCTCAACATCGCCAAACACCGCATACGACATGGCATGGTGGCAAACGCTACCGTGATCCTCGAAAGTAAACACACCGACCTGCAGCAGATGCAATTAAAGCGTATCTATCAAAACTGCCAGCTGGAATTTCATGTCTTCACCAATACCGAAATCGCCAGGAACTGGTTATCTCAATATTTAGCACAACAGTAACTTATCGGAAATAGCAGCAGCCAACGGCGCTCATTTGAACTAGTCCATGTGTTCACCCATGCAGAGATCGCCGGGAACCGGCAAGCTCTGCATTGAGCGCAGCAAAACCTTATGCTTTATCGCAAATCAAGGCTGCAATGGTCGCGATGCCCTGGCCTGTGCCGCCGGCAGCCCACAGACTATTAGCACTGCCGTTATAGGCGGCAGCTAAATCCATATGCAACCAGCCTTTGCCTTCGTTAGGCACAAAACGCGCCAGGAAGCCCGCGGCATTGCTGGCGCCACCGGCACCACCGCCTTTTTGGGTGCGGCTGTTGGCGGTATCGGCAAATACCGAACTACATTTATCCTGATGCCAGCGCTCTAAAGGCAACTGCCACACCGGCTCATTCGCTTTTACGGCTTCGGCTTTGGTTTGCTCCATCAAGTCGGCATCTAAACCGAATAATGCGGTGTAATCACCGCCGGTGGCCATCATCGCCGCCCCGGTCAGGGTTGCCGCATTGATGATCAGGCCGCTGCCGGCTTCTGCCGCCGCCAGTAAACCATCCGCCAGCACTAAACGGCCCTCGGCATCAGTATTGGCCACTTCCACCGTCAGGCCGTTTTTATAGGTTAAAATATCACCGAGTTTATAGGCATGGCTACTGACCATGTTCTCGGCGCAACATAAAAAGAGCTTCACTCTTTTATCCAGCCCCTGGTTGATGGCCAGCGCCAAAGCGCCGGCAACAACGGCCGCACCGCCCATGTCACATTTCATGTCAAACATGCCGGCACTGGGTTTTATGCTGTAACCGCCACTGTCAAAGGTGATGCCTTTACCCACCAAACTGGCCGCAACCGGGGCCTGACTGTCGCCGGTAGGGTTATAATCAAGGATCATCAAACAAGGGGGATTGATGCTGCCTTTACCGACATTATAAATCCCGGTCCAGCCTTGTTGCTCCAGATCTTCCCCGGAGATGGTTTCCACCGATACATGCTCAGGGGCCTGAGCTTTAATGTATTCCGCCGCCAGCTCTGCCAGTTTCAACGGGTATAACTGCGACGGCGTCTGGTTGGTCAGATCCCGGCTCCAGGCAAAAATAGCCAGTTTATCCGCCAGCTGCTCAGCCTTATCTCCGGTAAACTCAACATTGGTGAGTTTACCGACACAGGTAAAGCCCATAGCAAATGCCCACTGGCTTTGCTCTGTCCATAGATCGCCGGTTAATTTAGCGGTATCTATGCCCAAACCTTCAATTTTGCGCCCGGCCTTTTGGATGTCCCTTAACGACAACTCCTGGCCTTCCTTAAGACAAATATGAATTTCATTCTTAAAAATCTGTACCGGATTATCCGCCTGCCAGCCTTCTGACACCGGGGTATTGGTTAATATGATATTGGTTGTTTTAGTCATTATTCTTCCTTCACTGGGCGTTATCTGCCTTAGTCTATCTTAATCACGGCGTTTTTTTGCAATTTTAGTCATAAAAATGATATTTATAGCTTTTTCTGTATTGCCAACAAAATAACCCTATGCAATTAGCCTTACAAAGCGCAACCTTATTAAAACGTTATAAACGCTTTTTAGCGGATATAGAATTCCCCGACGGCGAGCAAACCACCATACATTGCGCCAATACCGGCGCGATGACAGGATGTGCCGATCCCGGTAATACCGTCTGGTACAGCCAGTCGGACAACCCGAAACGCAAATATCCCTTTAGCTGGGAGTTATCGCAAACTCAGGCGCAAGATATCATTTGCGTCAATACCATACGCGCCAACCAGCTGGTGGAAGAAGCCCTTGAGTCGGGAAAAATAGCCGAACTGACCGGTTACGATGAGCTAAAACGGGAAGTCAAATACGGCAATGAGAACAGTAAAATCGATTTTTACCTGTCCTCCCCCGAAAAAGCCGATACCTATATCGAAGTAAAGAGCGTCACCCTGCTCAGCGATGGCCAGGGCTATTTTCCCGATGCCGTGACCACCCGGGGGCAAAAGCACCTGAGGGAATTAACCGAACTGGCGCAACAAGGTAAAAGAGCGGTATTATTTTTTGCGGTATTGCACAGCGGTATTCACTCGGTAAAAGCCGCCGACCATGTAGATCCGCTTTATGGCCGGTTATTGGCAGAAGCCATCGAAGCCGGAGTAGAAGTCCTGGCCTATAAGGCCAGCTTTACCCTGGGAGATAAAGTGACCGAGATCAGCTTATCTCAGCCCCTTGATTTTAAGCCGTAACAGTAAATTTTTATGGTACTATAGTGGAATTATATTTGACTGACGGTGTCAATCATTGATAGAAAGGTCTCAATAGAAAGCCTGATTGCGAGAGCTGATAAAAACAGCCCTCAAAACAGTTAACAGCGCCGGCAAAATTAATCTTGATAATGTGTGATTTTACATATTTATAAAAGATTGATTTATAATGAATATGGTTTTTTTTGCAATTAAGCCTTGATATTTATTTACGTCGGCACAATATAGGCCAGATACCAATGGTCTATTTAATATTGGCAATTGCAACCACGTGGTTTTTAACCGGTATCCGCAATAGAGTGCGCTTTACCAGCTAAATTAAGGTCACTTTGGTCTATGTAGCATTAGGAGATTCAGCATGCCAAACAGTAAAAATAAAGCCTTAGGCATCCTAGCATTAGCCGGCGTTGAGCCGTATCAGGAAAAGCCTGACGAAGAATACATGAACGTTGAGCAACTGGAGCATTTTAAAAAAATTCTCGATGCTTGGCGTGTTCAACTCAGAGAAGAAGTTGATCGCACAGTAACGCATATGCAAGATGAAGCGGCCAACTTCCCCGACCCTGTCGATCGCGCAGCCCAGGAAGAAGAATTCAGCCTGGAACTACGCACCCGGGATCGTGAACGTAAGTTGATCAAAAAAATTGAGAAAACGTTACAGTTAATCGAAGAAGATGAATTCGGTTTCTGTAAGTCTTGTGGCATCGAAATCGGTATCCGTCGCCTTGAAGCGCGTCCGACTGCCGACCTTTGTATTGAATGTAAAACCTTACAGGAAATCAAAGAGCGCCAGATGGCAGGTTAATACCCGGTTCATCTATGGTATTACCCCTCCCCCAGCGACCACAGCCAGGTTATCGTGGTCGCTTTGCTCCATCCCCTTCAGGGCTATTACACTTTGGCTCGTTAATATCGGCCTTAGCCAGTTATCTGCATGCCAAAAGCTGCCAGGGAAAATGGCTGGTGCGTATTGAAGATATCGATCCCCCCAGGGAGCAGGCAGGCGCCAGTTCAGCCATTTTATCCACCCTGGAAGCATTCGGCTTACACTGGGATGAAGAAGTGCTTTACCAGAGCAACCAAACCCAGATTTACCTGGATGTGCTCGACTATCTCAAGCAGCAAAAACTCAGTTATTTTTGCCAATGTACCCGGGCTGAAATCAAGACCGCAGGCGGTATTTATCCGGGTATCTGCAAATCCCGGGAACATCCGGCAGCCAACAGTGCCATCCGCTTGATCAATTCTGTCGGACATTATCAATACCAGGACATCTTTCAGGGAGCAATCAGCTGCGATCCGGCACTTGCCCGGGAAGACTTTATCCTGCTGCGCAAAGACGGCCTGTTTGCCTATCAACTGGCGGTTGTCGTAGACGATATTTGCCAGGGGATCAGCCATGTTATCCGCGGCTGTGATTTACTCGAACCCACGGCGAGACAATTAAGCTTTTATCATATCCTCGAGCAGCCAAGTCCCCAATATGGCCACGTTCCCTTAGCCGTGACCAATGAAGGTTATAAACTGAGCAAGCAAAACAAGGCGCCTGCGATAGATAACCGGCACCCGCAACCGGCACTGATCGCCGCATTAACTTTCCTTGGCCAGGAGCCGCCAGCTGAGCTGGTTGATGCTTCAGTTGAAGAAGTCATCACCTGGGCCATCAAGCACTGGAACCTGGATAAAGTCCCGAGAAAACAGCAAATCATCTTGCCTGAGTAAACCGGGAAAAAATCATTCTGCGCAAAGAAGCGGGTAAATTCGGCAAAGATCACTAAATAGTGCGGTTTTTTCATTCTCTTTTGCCCTGTGCTGTTATATCATTGCGCGATAATTTCTAGCGAAAATGCGCATAACCTCGAGGTCAAAAATTATCAAAAGCGTGATTAATTTGTGTAAAAAAGTTCTGGGACGAAAAACCAACAAAACGGAAAAGAAAGCAACATTTTCCAACCCGGTAGTTTTAACACGTGATCAACACCCTGTTTCCCGAAAACATATCAGCACCAATGCTTTAAAGGTACTTTATCGCCTCAATAAAGGCGGTTATGACGCTTATCTGGTGGGCGGCGGCGTCAGGGATATTATTTTGGGACTGGAACCGAAAGATTTTGATATCGCCACCAATGCCACCCCGGAGCAGATTAAAGAGCTGTTTCGCAACTGCCGCCTTATCGGCCGCCGTTTTCGCTTAGCCCATATCGTGTTTGGCCGCGATGTTATCGAAGTCGCCACTTTCCGCGGACACCATGACAACAACAACCAGGAAAAGGCCAAAGGCAACCAGAAAATCTCCAAGCAGAGCGAGCACGGCATGCTGCTGCGCGACAATATTTACGGCTCGATTGAAGAAGACGCCGAGCGCCGCGACTTTTCCATTAACGCCCTGTATTACTCGGTCACCGATTTTAAAGTCTATGATTTTGCCAATGGCGTTGAAGACGTCCACAACCGCATTATCCGGTTGATCGGCGATCCCGAAACCCGCTACCGCGAAGATCCGGTGCGCATGCTCAGGGCAATCCGTTTTGCCACTAAGCTGGATATGACCATCAGTGAAGAAACCCAGGCGCCTATCGCTGAGTTGGCCCCGCTGCTGGCCAATATTCCCGCCGCCAGGATGTTTGAAGAATTCAATAAGCTTTTTCTGTCCGGCAAAGCCCGGGCAAATTTTGATATGCTAAGGGATTACGGCCTGTTTCAATATTTCTTCCCTGTGGTGGAGCAAAACCTGGAGCATGAAGAGAACATCCATTTAAATGATTTTATCCGCCTGGCATTAAAAAATACCGATTTGCGCATCAACAATAACCAGAGGGTCACCCCCGCCTTCTTGCTGGCAGCCATGTTATGGTACCCGCTGCAGGCACGTATCCAGAGGTTGAATGCCGCCAGTCAGTTAACGCCGCAAGATGCCTTTTTTGCCGCCTATAACGAGCTGATCTCCGAGCAGCAACGCAGCATTTCAATTCCGAAACGCTTCCAGCTGGTGATGAAAGATATCTGGATTTTACAGGACAAACTGGCGCGCCGTGACGGCAAACGCGCCTATAAAAGTTTCGAGCATCCGAAATTCAGGGCCGGATACGACTTCCTGTTGCTGCGCGGCGAGATAGAAGGCGGACCGGCTCAGGAGCTGGCCAAATGGTGGACAGATTTTCAGTCCGCCCACCCGGAAACCCAGCAGCAAATGATCAAAGCGGTTGCCGGTAACCGCCCTGGGGGCCGCAGATCCACCCGCAAGCGGAAAAAGCCCGGTGCTCAGAGTGCCGATAAGGCAAGCTCTGAGAAAAACAGCGTCTGATAATCCGCCACTTCGGCGTAGACTTTTGGCTTAAACTTTTAGCTTAATAATTGACCCGATCAAGAACATGAGTACAGACAACCCTCAGGTTAACACCGAAAAGCATACTGCCTACATAGGATTAGGCAGTAACCTGTCTGATCCTGAGCAGCAGATCCGCCAGGCAGTTATTGCCATAGCGGGCATAGCAGATTCAAGTATTATCCGGATATCTTCCCTATATTTCAGTAAACCCATGGGACCACAAGATCAGCCGGATTATATGAATGCGGTGCTGGCATTAACAACAAGGTTAGCTCCGCTGGCCTTACTCGATGCCCTGCAAGACATAGAAAACAAAGCCGGACGGATACGCAAAGACAACCGTTGGGGTGCCCGGGTACTGGATCTCGATATCCTGCTGTTTGACCAGGAAACTATCGATAACGAACGCCTGACTGTGCCCCATTACGGGATGAAAGAGCGGGAATTTGTGCTCTTGCCGCTGGCAGAAGTTGCCCCTTCACTGGTACTCCCCTGTGGTGAGTCCGTGCTGGAACTAAGCAAGAACATTAACCCTAACGGTCTGAAAATACACAGCAAACTCGGCTAAGAACTGATAGAAAGTGCTGACGATACTTATTTTTAACGGAAAAGAGCTTTAACGGAAAAATTATGGCGAAAATAACAACATCCCGCTTATTAAAAATGAAAGAGCAGGGGGAGAAGATTTCCACCATTACCGCTTACGATGCCAGTTTTGCCAAGATCTTTGATCAGGCAGGCATCCATGCCATTTTAATCGGTGACTCCCTCGGCATGGTTTTGCAGGGAGAAAATGATACCGTACCGGTAACCATAGAAGATATGGCCTATCACACCCGCTGTGTCAGCAAAGGGGTAGAAGAAACCTTAGTGATCAGCGATATGCCTTTTATGAGCTACGCCACCAAAGAGCAGGCCTTTGTCAACGCCACTAAGTTGATGCAGGCGGGCGCCAATATCATCAAAATGGAAGGCGGCAGCTGGTTGGCAGAGACTATCTCCTCGCTGGTAGAGCGCGGTATCCCGGTATGCGGCCATTTAGGTTTAACGCCGCAATCTGTCCATGTGCTGGGCGGCTTCAAGGTACAGGGGCGCGAGCAGGAAAAAGCGCAAGAAATGATCGCCCAGGCCAAAGAGCTGGAACAGGCAGGTGTGCAGTTATTGGTACTGGAATGTATTCCTGCCGAACTGGGTAAAGCCATTTCAGAAGCGGTAAGTATCCCGACCATCGGCATAGGCGCGGGTAAGGACACCGACGGGCAGATCCTGGTGATGCACGATGCCTTAGGCATTTCCTGCAGTTATATGCCAAAATTCTCAAGGAATTTCCTGGTGGATACCGGTGATATCAAAAAAGCGATCGAGCTTTATATCAGCGAAGTAAGCGAAGGCAACTTCCCCGGTCCCGAGCATATTTTTAAGTAAGCCGTCCAAGCGAGCGAGTAAGAAATAACATGAAAACAGTTAATGACATTACCGCGCTGCGCCAACAGGTTAATGAATGGCGTCAGCAAGGCCTTAAAATAGCCTTTGTGCCGACCATGGGCAACTTACATGCCGGACATATAGCTTTAGTAGAAGAAGCCCGTAAACATGCGGATAAGGTGGTTGCCAGCATCTTTATCAATCCGATGCAGTTCGGCCCCAATGAAGACATCGACAGCTATCCAAAAACCTTAGGCGAAGATCAGCAAAAACTGATCGCCGCAGGCACGGACCTGCTGTTTACCCCGACCGCGGCCATCATCTACCCCAAGGGGCTGGATCAGCAAACCTATATCGAAGTACCGGATGTCTCTGAAGGCAGCTGCGGCGAAAGCCGTCCCGGGCACTTTCGCGGCGTTGCCACCATAGTGGCCAAGTTATTTAACCTGGTACAACCGGATGTTGCCTGTTTCGGGAAAAAAGATTACCAGCAGCTCCAGGTGATTCAAACCATGGTGGAAGACCTGTCGATGCCGATCCGCATCATAGGGGTTGAAACCGTACGCGAAGCCTCGGGTTTAGCCATGAGCTCCCGCAACGGTTATTTAACCGAACAGGAAAAAGCCATGGCCCCGGCCTTAAGGCAGGCCCTGTTATGGTTAGGGGAGCAGCTTGAACAAGGCAACCAGGATTTTCAAGCCCTGAGCAAGCAGGCCGCAGGAAAAATTAATCTGGCGGGACTCAATACCGACTATATCGATATTCGCCATGCCCGCACCCTGGCCCGGCCAAAGCCGGCAGACAAGGAGCTGGTTGTCCTGGCTGCAGCCCATTGCGGTAAAGCCCGGCTGATCGATAATTTACAAGTCTCTGTAAAGTAAGGTTAAAGTAGCAAATAGACAAAGGGGAGCTTTATAGCTCCCCTTTTTAATTACAGGATGTAATGTATGTCACGGGTTCATGGATGAACAGGAGTGACGCTACAGGATGTAATCTATGTCACGGGTTCATGGATGAACAGGAGTGACGCTACAGGATGTAATCTATGTCACGGGTTCACGGATGAACAGGAGTGACGCTACAGGATGTAATCTATGTCACGGGTTCACGGATGAACAGTAATGACGATAATGCCTGTTTTTCTAGAGAAGTCTTACAGCATAGCCTTCAGCTGGGGATAGAAGTTCTCACTTTCCTGGGCCAACTCGGTTTGTTCCTGCAAAATATCATGCAAAATTTCTTTAGAGGTCAGTGGGTTGGCCAGTACCACTCTGAATACCAGAATTTTCTCACCGCCGTAACGGGAAACTTCAATCCGGGTACGGGAAACAAACGATTTACCGTTTTCCCGCTGGCGTTTCTGGATAAACTTGGTGAGCTTGCCCAATAAGCCATTGATCTCTTGCTGCTGCTCTTGTGAGCCATTACGCAAGAGCTCCTGTATCCCGGGAGGAACATAGCGGTAGGTCAATAAACACAGCTCAGGCTCGGAAATCAGTTCAAATTCCGGGTGCTGGTTAATGATCCCGGCAAAATAAGCAGCTTTTTCTATGCCCTGGTTGATCAGCATTTCATAACCCGGGCGGCTGATAATATGCAAACTGGCATACACTAACATCGCCATACCGGGACGGGAACCTTCCAGGGTATGGCTACCCAAATCTTTCGAGCCCTTACGCAGGATATACTCGGCATGATGCTCGATGGCAGTTACCGAGGAAGGATTTTTAAAGACCACCAATCCTGCCCCCATAGGCACATACATTTGTTTGTGAGCGTCTATGGTGACAGAGTCGGCCCGCTCTATGCCGTTAAGCAAAGGACGGTATTTTTCCGACAGCAAGGTTGCCCCACCCCAGGCGGCATCCACATGGAAGTGACAGCCGTATTCCCCGGCGATATCCGCCATCTCGTTTAACGGATCGATATTGCCGGTTTCCGTGGTGCCTGCCACGCCGACAATACTTAAAATCTTGATGTTGTTTTCCGTCAGCTCCCGGCACTTCTGGCGCAGTAACTGACAATCGATGCGGTTATCTTCATCGGTAGGAATAGCAATCACACTTTCCTGGCCTATGCCCAGAACATCGGCGGACTTTTTCAGGGAATAATGGCCGCGCTCCGACACTAGAATAGCCAAACCGTCGCAGTCATAATGTTTAAGGGCTTTAAACAGGCCTTCGCGGGCAATACCTTTAAAGTCGCCGTCTGGCTTTAACAGATTATTACGCGCCACCCACAAGGCGGTCAGGTTGGCTACGGTGCCGCCTGAACAAAAGGCACCCAGGGAGTGGTTGGCACTGTGCATCCAGCGCTGGTAAAAGTCTTCTTCATCCCGGTAAACCAGGCGATGTATCATACCCAGCACCTGACGCTCCAGCGGGGTAAAAGCCTTGGACGTTTCTATCTTCACCAGGTTCTGGTTAAGGCCCACCATCAGCTTGGACAGGGGTAAAATAAAATACGGCAGGGCCGAAGTCATATGGCCGATAAAGCTCGGGCTGGAGGTATGTACCGATTGCGAGATCAGCTTATCCAGCAAGTGGTGCATATGATCCGAAACAAATTCCGGCTCTTCCGGGATCTGCGAACAGGCAAAGTCCTGCTCGATATCGGTTAATGGTTTTTCAGTCGCAACAATATGGTTGCCAAGAAAACCCGCCAGGTTTTCCGAGATCTCTTTCTCGATCAAACCCAGGGTTGATTCCGGAGCTTCTGGAATTGTGAAGATGCGATGCAAAGACTCTTGAGTTGCTTTTGCTTTACGCTTGCCAGTCGTCATACCTTACCATTCTTTACATTTTGCCTAGCTATTTACTCAGCTATCTCGTTAGCGATTTACTTAATTATTTGCTTAGCAAAAAGCCTGATTGCTTTTGAATGCGGCACTGTAATAAAAAATGAAGCAAAAGTCTTCTCTTTTTAATAAGAAGTCATACCAGCTGGCTGGTTTTCTTGTTACTGCTATAAAGAACTCGCGACATAAATCAAAGCAAACTGTGATAAGGCGACACAGGATAAAGCCGGGACAAAAACATTTTTTCTTATGGTTAAGCGCATGATAGTTATCTCTTGTTAAGTTCACAGGAACATAAACAAGATCCAGACCACAAAGCTAAACCATTGATTTACATTGGATAAACAAAAAAGTTAAGGCTTGCGCTAAACGTTGAATTAGCAGATAACACTAAATAGTGGGGAAATTTACCAGTATCCCCACTTTAAATGCCATTTATATAGATAACTGCCAGCATTGCTGGCCGCTGGCCCGGTATTTGGCCTCAAACGGCGTTAACGGCTCGATATCTGTCACCTCGCTAATGTCACCGCTTTTTCCGGCAATTTCGGCGGCAAACAGAAATTCTTCCAGATACAAGCGCCAATTGCTGCGCAGGATGATCTGCTCGCCGATATTGATAATATCCGGGAATACGGCTGTGCCGTGCCAGCGGCGCTGCACATGCTTGGCTTTCGGCCAGGGATTGGGATAAAGAATATAATGCTTGGCCACTTGCCACTGCGCCTTAGTCACCAGGCGATAAAAGTCGTTGAGATCGGCGCGGATCAAATGATAATTGTCCGCCTGCCAGAGATCTTCGACATTACGCTCGATACGGTGGGCGGATTTATCCACCCCTATCACCAGGGCCCCGGGATTATTTTTTGCCAGGATACGGGTACTTTGCCCGACACCGCAGCAGGAGTCTAAAATCACCTCGCCGTCAAAGGCCTTAACCTTGGCATCAATTTCGGCAAAAGCGTCCAGGGTATGCTGCTGGAACGGTTTTTTCGAGGTATGGCTTAAATGCTTGTTGACGATATCCGCCAGGTTCTCGTGGATCCCCGGCTGATTGCTGACAATGGCTTTTGAATCTCCGAAACTCATTAACTTCTCAATCCTATACCTTTGGTGATCAAGGTCATGGCTATGGTGTATAAAGTTACAATAAAGACGCCCAGTACGGAAAATGCCAGGGTCAGGTTAACATCTGTAATACCCAGGAAACCATAACGGAAGGCATTGACCATATAAACGATAGGGTTGATTTGCGATACCCCCTGCCAAAAATCCGGTAACAGGCTGATCGAATAAAATACCCCGCCCAAATAGGTTAACGGCGTCAGCACAAAAGTGGGGATAATGGAAATATCATCAAAACTGCCGGCAAAAACCGCATTGATCAGTCCCCCCAGGGAAAACACCGCCGAGGTTAAACACACGGTAATGATGATCACCGCCAGGTTATGGATCTGGATATCGACAAAAAACAAAGACACCAGGGTGACGATCAAGCCCACCAGGATACCGCGGGCCATACCGCCGCCGACATATCCGGCCACTATCACCCAGTTGGGCACCGGGGCCACCAGCATTTCTTCAACATTACGCTGCCATTTGGCGCTAAAAAAAGACGAGGCGACATTGGAATAAGAGTTAGTGATCACACTCATCATGATCAGGCCGGGTACGATAAAGGACATGTAATCAAAGCCGCCCATTTCCCCGATGCGTGAACCGATCAGCGAGCCAAAAATCACGAAATACAAGGTGATAGTGATCGCAGGCGGCACTAAGGTCTGCACCCAGATACGCATAAAGCGGTTTATTTCTTTATAAAGTATGCTCTTTAAGGCAATACGGTTAACCTTGGCCGACATCTTAATTGTTCTCCTGGGTAGCGCCATTCACCTGGGCATTGCCAATCAAGCTGACAAACAATTCTTCCAGGCGGTTGCTTTTATTTCTCATACTGTAAACTTCAATCCCCTGCTCGCTCAGCTGGCTGAACACCTGGTTGATACTTTGGGATTTTTTCACATCCACTTCCAGGGTATGGTCATCTATCATACGGCTGTTGAAATCAGACAATTGCTCGCAAATACTGCCTTTGGCAATATCAAGCACAAAAGTTTCCATATCCAGCTTCGCCAGCAAGGCCTTCATATTGGTATTTTCCACTATGGTGCCTTTGTCGATAATCGCGATATTGCGGCACAACATTTCCGCTTCTTCCAGATAATGGGTGGTTAAAATAATGGTGATGCCCTGCTTATTGATTTCCCTCAGGAAATCCCACATAGAGCGGCGCAGCTCAATATCGACCCCGGCGGTTGGTTCATCCAAAATTAATATCTTAGGCTCATGCATCAAGGCCCTGGCGATCATCAGCCGGCGCTTCATGCCGCCGGAGAGCATACGGGCGCTGTCATTGCGTTTATCCCATAACTCCAGCTGTTTCAGGTACTTTTCTGCCCGCTGGTGAGCCACGGAGCGTTCGACACCATAATAACCCGCCTGGTTGACCAAGATGGTGGTCAGTTTTTCAAACTGATTGAAATTAAACTCTTGCGGCACCAGACCCAAATAGCTCTTGGCCTGCTCCAGCTCGCTATCGATATCATGCCCGAAGACCTTGACCTTACCCGAAGTTTTATTCACCAGGGAGGAAATAATGCCGATAGTGGTCGACTTACCGGCGCCATTAGGCCCCAACAAGGCAAAGAAGTCCCCTTGTTTCACCGTTAAATCTATGCCTTTAAGGGCCTTGAATCCGCCTTTATATACTTTTTCTAAATGAGAAATTTCTAACGCGTGCTGCATGCTTAATACCTAAATCATTTGAACTTTACTAAATGAGGGGGCGGCTCGCCTTTTTCAAGTAGGCACCCGGATATATTGTGACCCTTAGCTGCCGGTTGAAATAAGGACGTAAAAAAACCAGCAATGTTGTTCCCCGAGATAAAAATCGGGATAACAAGACGGCTGGTTTTATCAGCCCGGCCAAGATTGAACTCAGCCGGAAAACAAGCTTAAGTTACTTACCTGCGCGTGATACATATTCGCCGGAGCGGGTATCAACTTTAACCACTTCACCGATTTGCACAAATAAAGGCACACGAACAACAGCGCCTGTGCTTAAGGTTGCAGGCTTGCCACCGGTACCCGCAGTATCGCCTTTAAGGCCCGGATCGGTTTCAGTGACTTCCAGCTCAACAAAGTTAGGCGGGGTTACCGAGATAGGTGAACCGTTCCACTGGGTAATGGTGCAAACGTTACCTTCCACCAGCCATTTCTCGGCATCGGCAACCGCTTTTTCATCGGCAGCGATTTGCTCGAAGGTGTCATTGTTCATAAAGTGCCAGAATTCACCGTCGGCATAAAGGTATGCCAGTTCGCTGTCCATCACATCGGCGCCTTCAACGCTCTCACCTGATTTAAACGTTTTTTCCAGTACCTTACCGGAAATTAATTTGCGAATTTTCACCCGGTTAAAAGCTTGACCTTTACCCGGTTTAACGATTTCATTCTCAAGAATGTTGCAAGGTTCGCCGTCAAGCATTATTTTAAGCCCGGCTTTGAATTGGTTTGTACTGAAATTAGCCATAATGTTCTCAATTAACGCAGAGATAGAAATTAGAAATGCCGCAGATAATAACCCAAATCAGCGAACAATTGCACACTTCTTGGCAAAAAGAATTGGCAAATGTTGTGACAGATCCAAAAACCTTACTGGAAATGCTGGATATTGCCCCACAGGCCTATCAGGATCACTTTAAGGCAAGGAAATTATTTCCGGTACGCGTCCCCCGGCCTTTTATCAAACGTATGAAAAAAGGCGATATTAACGACCCGCTGTTAACACAGGTAATGCCGTTAAGGGATGAGTTTGACCTAAGCGACGGTTATCTCACCGATCCGCTACAAGAACATGATACCGTCGCAGAAGGGTTATTACACAAATACCGCCACCGGGTGCTGATGATAGTCAAAGCCGGCTGCGCGGTGAATTGCCGCTACTGTTTCCGCCGACACTTTCCTTACGCCGATAACAGCCCGAACAAGGCCCGCTGGCAGCAGGCGCTGGACTATATCGCCGGGCATAAAGAAATCAGCGAAGTCATTTTCAGCGGCGGCGATCCGTTAATGGCCAGCGACGAACACCTGGCCTGGCTGATAGAGAGAATTGAAGCCATTCCCCATGTAAAACGCCTGCGCCTGCACAGCCGCTTACCTGTGGTGATCCCGCAGCGGATAACGCCAATGCTGGTGAACTTACTTAGCAATAGCCGGTTAAAAGCCACCATTGTCTTTCATATCAACCACGCCAATGAAGTCGATGAAACCTTTATCTCGGCAGTCGAGCCGCTGCGGGCTGCACGGGTTCCGCTGTTTAACCAAAGCGTATTACTTAAAGGGGTAAACGATAACAGCCAAGTTTTATGCCGGTTAAGCGAAGTGTTATTTGATAACGGCATACAGCCCTATTACCTGCATATGTTTGATCCCGTCCAGGGAGCCGCCCATTTTGATGTCAAAGAAGAAGATGCGGTCAAAATAGTCAATGAAATGCTGGCGGTTTTGCCCGGTTTCCTGATGCCGAAACTGGTACGGGAAATAGCCGGCGAAGCCAACAAAACACCGATTAATTTAACTTAGGAAATAATGGCTGAACATTGCCCCGAATGAAGGGACAATCAGGGAAATAGCGACATAAGCTGACAAAACCTGATCTAATTTGGCATAATAAGCCAATAATGGCGCCAGCAGCCGCTCAGCGAAAAATGTGAAGATATATGACAGCAACAGCAAACGTTAATCAACAACTCATCGAAAATATTTCTATTATCCTAAAAAAATCCCTGACCGCAGATGCCACGCTGCAGGATCTGCGGGAACATAAAAAAGCCGGTTTTGAGGCTATTTTTAAAAAAGATGCCGGCTTTAAATGCTCCGCCAACACTTTCCAGCCGTATGTCCAGGAAGTGGCGGATAACCTGCTGCACTGGCAAGAGCACCAGGATCAACCAACCCTGGTGACCTTAGTCAAACAAATAGAACAGTTATTTACCGTACTCGGCCAGTTTGAGAACAGCCACAGTAAATAACATCACAGGGGAATAAACGCCTTTATTCCCCTTGCGTTGCAGCGGCTACCACAGGAGAAAACGTTTCTTCAAACCAGTCATCCAGCATATTTTTTTCATAGTTAAAAGATTCACTGCGATGCTTTAAGCGGCTGCCGCGCATAAAGCTCATGTCTTTGAGATCCACCTCACCCGAGCTGAGCAGCGTTTCATCGGCAGAAAACAGCTGATAGGAAAACGTCATGCGCGGCGCATAAATTTCTTTAATGATCCTTATTTGCCGGTGACTGCCAAAGCGAACATCTCCCGCCAGATCGACATCGGTAACCTCAATTTTTAATTGCTGTTTTTCCGGCAGCCTGGCGGCCAGTTTGGCAAAATATAACTCAAGCTCTTTAAAGGTACGCTCCTGAAAGCGCTTGCGGTTCTCGTCACCGGGGCGGATATCCCGGTATTTTTCCGGCTCCGTCCATTTAACCTCACTGCCAGCGGCAAAGGCGGTCGACAAAGCCGTTGATGTCATCAGTAACAAAGCACCCGTGGTAATAATCAAGCCTATATGTTTTTTCATTGTTAGATCCCTTATTTAAAGTTGCTATCGGAGTAACGTCAGCAGAACAAGCCATAGCAATGAAACTTCTATGATATAAGACCACAGACAAAGGGAAAAAGTCACTGATATTTGTAATTTTTTGTATAGATTTATCACGCTCCGGCGTGGGCGGAAATTAGCAAGACAATATATCCATTTAACAAGCGCTATATCCGGCATGCTCCCTGGCTGAGTACAAGCAGCGCATTGGCCAACTTGTCTGTCGGTATAAAACCACGCTTTTTGGCAACCAGCTCACCTTTACCGTCAAAAATCAAGGTGGTTGGTGACGCTTGATAGCCCCCGATTTTCCGCAAAAACTGTCGATCGGCGGCATATGCCGGCATGTCTTTATGGTAATGCTTCAACTCCTTTTTGAGCTGCCGGTCATTGCCCCGGGTGCCCACCAAAGCAGTATTCACCGAAGACTGGCAGTGCTTAAAGGCTTTTGCCAGCGCCTTTCCCTGCTTTTTACACCAGGGGCAATCGGGTTGGTAAATCATGGCAACGGTTGCTAAACCGTTATTTTCAAGCATCACCGACTCTTGAGCAGGTTTTAACGATTTTAAGGTAAATGGCAGCGCCTGAACCCGGGCAGAGGCAATAATAGCGCTGACAGAGATCAGCACTATTATTTTCAGCCAGTTGAGAATATTACTTTTCATCATCGACAATAGATAACTTACAATTTGATTTCTATACCGGCATACATTTCACGGCCGTGCAGGGCGCCGTAGATGTAGGCAACATCATAACCGCCGTCGGCATCGTAAAACAACGGGCTGTCGCTGCTGTCTATCTGGGTTTCTTCAAAAACGTTAGAAACACCGGCGTAGACCTTTGTCTGCTCGGTCAACTGATACTGTACCTTGATATCAGAGGTTGAAAATGCTTTACCGGTTAACGTTTTAACTGTGCTCGGGTCATTACGTCTGTTATAACCTTGGTAGCCGTAATCACTCAGGTCTTTTTCTCCAAACCAAACCGTTGACCAGAAGACTTTTAAGTTGTCCATTTCATATTGCAATTCAACACTGGCGCGCTCTTCTACCGGTGCAATGGCATAGGAAGACTTAAAGGCACTATCATAATTGAACTTCTCAAGGCCAACATTAACGGTGAAATTGTCAGTGACGTTGTAACCCAAAGTAATATCAAATGTTGTCACCGCCGCGCTGTCATCTAGTTGTGTAAGCAAAGGTACGCCTTCTGCCGTTTCCACCAGGCTGGCCAGATTATCAACTCTTGAATGGGCAAGTGATGCGGTGACCGCCAAGACCTGGGTATCGTAACTGAAGGAGTAGCTTGCCGACAGGGATTCTTCCAAAGCATCAATCGCAATTTGATAGCCTAATTCCGCATCTAAGATACCGTGGTCGGTTTCAAAGAAGGACAGCGGCGCACGATAACCCCGCCCGGTAGAAAAACGGGACGTTATCTCATCGCTGTGGAAATAGCGGATATCCACCCGAGGTGCAAAGAAGGTTTCATCAATTTCAGTGCCTGGCTTTTCAGGGTCAACAAAATCTGCAGTCACCCTGTCAACACGTAACGCCAGCGCCACTTCAATCTCTTCGCTGGGGGTCCAGGTATCCTGAAAGAAAATCCCACTGGTATCATAATCAAAGGCATCGCTTTGATAGGCCTCTACCGCTTCCAATGCCTCGGTAGAGGAGCGCATTTCTTCACGGCGCGTATCTATCCCAAAGGTCATAAAGTGCTCATCGGAGAATTCCATATCGAACTTGGCGCGGGCATACCACATGGTATCGTCGGCTTGATAATCTATGCCTTCATAGAAAGAGTCTTGCTCATGTTTTGCATAGCTGACGGCAAATTCTGCAACGGTATAGTCACTTAATTCGGTGAGATACTTGATATAGGCTTCATCACGGGAGGTATCGATCCACTCGGTAGTTTCCCAGGGCTTGCCGATATATTGATTGCGAACATCATCATTTTCAAATAATTGCCCGGACTCAAGTTGATCATAACCCGAGATGGCCGCCCCAATGGAACTGACTTGATCACCTATAACGGGGCCGCCAAATATTTCAGACTGCACTTTAGAAATGCGCACCTGGACATTGCTGGTATCGGTCAGATCCTGGGTTAAAAAGCTGGTAAAAGATAAGTTTTCAATGAAAGGCGCTTCACTGACTCCGTTATCATCATGATCTTCCTGATCCTGTTTGTCATATTGCGCCATAAAGGTCATCCCTGTTTTACCATCTTCAGAGATCCCTGTGGCCATGCCTTTCATCGCGGTAAAATCATGGGAGCCTTTGGCAAAATCAAAGCTGGCGGTATTCTCGTACGCCTCTTTGGTAATAATATTAACCGTGCCGCCAATCGCTTCCGGCGCTATCAGCGATGCCCCGGCGCCGCGCGCCACTTCAATTCGGTCAACACCTGTGGTTGCTATGGCATCGACGGCATAAAAACCTGAAATCAGGGTATGGGTAGGCAAACCATCCACCAGGATAGTGGTATGCTCACCTTTCATGCCGTTGAGCATAATACGCTTAACGCCACACATTGAGCATTCATTCGAGACATTAACACCCGGTTCATTGTTAATGGCAGCCGTAAGGCTTAAGGCATTCTTATTTTCTATGGTTAACGCATCTAAAATTTCAGTTTGCTGAATAACATCTTTTAATCTCCCTGCCTGATCCAGCTTTTGCCTGAAGCTACGCACCTGGATAACTTCAATTTCATCATCAGCTTTAGCGACCTCCTCTGCAAAGACCTGTGTGGTTGTACTTAAGGAGATACTTGCTGCGATGGCAAGATATAAGGGAGATAAAACTTTCATTGGCAACCCTGTTATAAATGTGAAAAAAACACTAAATTAAACACGAGAGACAATGTAAATCATTCTCATTTGTATTGGGTTGATCGATATCAAGTTTTACCAGGCATTATGAAAATCATGACAATTTGAAGGTTGTTGAAACATGCAAGAACGGTGATACCTTGTTAAGACTCCAGGCAAAGAAAAAGTCACTGATATCCGTTGTTTTGCCTGGTTCTCATCAGTAGCGGATAAAGGATTAAAGCTACCTGAGCGGATGTGCCGGTAAACCCGCCGGGTTATTTCCTATAAATTCGATTATAGCGCTTACCTATTTCAACCTGCGCTTCTTTGAGTTCAGTTGCCGATAAATGCTTACCGATAGTATACCTGTGAAAAAAGGCCATATCATCTCCGCCCATTGCCGCTACCCCGCACCAGATATAAGCCTGAATATTGTTTTTGGCCACCCCTTCACCACGGAAGTATTTCATGCCCAAATTATCCTGAGCCAAGACATTGCCCTGCTGCGCGGCCTTTCGATACCAATAAACCGCTTGATTATGGTCCTGCTTCACCCCGCGGCCAAAATGGTACATGGCCCCTAAATGATTTTGAGCGCGGGCAAAACCCTGCTGTGCGGCTTTTTGATACCAGGATAGCGCTTGTTTATAATCCTGCTTAACCCCCCGTCCAAAGTTATACATCAGCCCCAGGCGATTTTGAGCAGCGGCATAGCCCTGCTCTGCGGCCTGTAAATACCAGTGTAAGGCTTGACTGTAATCCTGCTTGGTAGCACTGCCATACTCATACATAGTACCGAGGTAAAACTGGGCCTGGGCATGACCCAACTTAGCCGCTTTCAGGTACCAATTAAAGGCAGTTTTATAGTCTTTTGCTTGATCGGCACCCTCACCTTGAGCAAAAGCTTTTTGCCCTGGGTGAGTTAAACCGCCTGAGACACTGGCATGGGAGGAGCTTATCAAGAATAAACAAAGGGCAGTCCATTTCCATCTCACCTGAATAACATCCTTGTCTGCTAACAGAAGATTTTCCCTGCAAAGCAAATAATCACAGCCGCCCGCTTTGCAACTAAGGTAATATATTTTATAACTCTATGTTGTTTTTAAATTTATTCAACATAGCAGCCAAAAACAATGTAAAAGCTAGATCTTATCTTTTAACCATTAACACTTAGCCATACAGCAAGCAGCCCGGTAATCCGTCTCAGCTTGCTGAATGCATTCCTTCTTCCCTTCTATTTATTATTGAGAATACAGGGATCACTTACAAAAAAACGGGGGCTTCACTTAGTCCGCAGCCATAGCAAGCCAATATGCTTCCGTATTGCTATAAACTTCCCTTGTTACCTATCAATAAAGTAAAAGTCTGGACTTTTTTCGAAGATAAACTAACAAAACGCCAATAAATTTACCGGTTCAACTAGCTTAGGCCAATCAGGATGGTTGACAGGGTTAACAGCCTGCTCACATTTGGCAGCATTGAGATACCGCCAGGGCTCACCTCCCGCTTTGAGCAGCTTACCTTGGCCATCGATAATAAAATAACTTTTATCTATCCTCCTTAGGGTGATGTTTAATGCGTTGTCTTTCGATATGATATTTAAAAAATAAAAATAATTTATGGATAAAGAGGGCCTAACATGACGGATGATATAAGCTCAGAGCACAAAAAGCCTTTCTGGAAAGACCTGAAAATTCAAGTTATCGGCCTACTGGTTTTAGCAGTGCCTACTTTCATAGTCGAACATTCGACCAGCATTCTGGAAAAAACTTTCTTTAACAAAAATCCCAAAGCAAGCTTTAAGATTACTGAACCTGTGGTGGTTAATAAGTTTACGACTTTTGATGCCAGAGACTCTTATGATCCTGATCCGGAAGGTGAGATAAAAGAATATCGCTGGAAACTGATCACTGACGAAAAAGAAGACGAAAAAAAGAATAAATTTGAAACGGTTGATCACAAGTTTACAAAACCAGGTATTGTTCGGGTAGAGCTAACAGTAAAAGATGAGTACGACAACATAGATAGCTATGAACGAACCTTTGAAGTCATAAACCCCGCTAAAAGCCCTCCCCCTGAAGCAAAATTAACCACGATAACGTCAAAGGATAACAGGAAGGTCGACAACTCAATTTTGTTTAGCGCGATTGGCTCTACAGCCCCTCCGGATGAAAAATTAAGTTATCAATGGACTGTTATGGATGTTATTCAAACTGAATTTAGCCAAGATAATATTTTTTCACACTCGTTTGAGCAAAGTGGCGAATATTATGTTTTATTAACCGTGAAAAGCTCAAGCTCCCAGGTTAGCCAGGCAATTACATCCGTGGTTATTAAGGAGAACGATCTAAAAAAAGAAGCTGATAAGAAAAAAAGCAGCGAAACGCCTCCTAAAAACCTCTATATTGCAAAAATATCAAACCTTTCCGGATTTCCAGTCAAGCTTAATGATGAACTCAATTTGTCAGCTGAAGACTCTAACCTCGCCACAAAAGATGGCAAGAATACTTATCACTGGACATTAAAAAACGAAAAGCATCAGGATGAATTAAAGGAACAAGAAGGAGAAAAGGTCAAATTTCTTATTGCAAAACCTGGCAATTACACTGTTTCTGTAGAGATTAAAAGAGATGGAAACATAAAAGGTGAAAAAGCCAAGCTATCTTTTTACGTCGAGAAACCTGATTTTCAATATAAAGTCTTATCTCCCCAAGTCACAACTATCACCAGATATGGCGCTATAGATACAGGTTTAGTTGCCTGGTACTCCAAGCACCCCCTTGATCGTAAAGTAGATCTCAGGCTTTTAGAAGAGCCAAACTCAGGCAACGAAACCCATAAACTGGAATTTGGAGAGCAGTTTAAAATAAACGGTATCGAAACCTTAAGAAGATTCTCTATCGGCTCTCGCTATTATTATTTAAAACTACAGCCGCTTGCAGCGCCGGCAAAGGCTGGATTTAATAATTTTGCCCTGGGTTCAATGAAACTAAACACAGACTGTAGCAAGGACTTTTCAAACCAAGCTGTAGAATCAGCTGGAAAGAAGTCATACACACTTAAACTGCAAAATGAAGGAACATGCCAAAACTGGAAAAGTACGGGAATTAAGCTTAACAAGGGGATGCCCTACCGGATTAAAGCACAAGGCCATATGACCCTGGGAGAGAAAGCGAAACAAGCAGGCCCACAAGGCGTTAGCTATAGCAAATGGCAGAATAATTACAGTTACTTAATGCATGAAAACAAATATGAAAATGTTGGTTTGCTGGTCGGCAGATTAGGCCGTGAGGGAGACATCTTTAGCGTTGGCGAATGCATGTCATTTGAAGCGGATAAGGATGGAATTTTATATCTAAATTTAAATGATATTCATATGTCTAATAATCATGGTGAGTTTAAAATAACGGTTGAAGAAGGATATAAAAACATAAGCTGTAAACCTTAAAAAAACCTATTTAGTACAGCTGTAACTACTATCTTTTAGTAGCGTAACCACAAGGCGTAAATCAAAAGCCCGAACATTTTTGCTCGGGCTTTTTATCAAGGTATTCACTCTCGCTAAGTCTCGGACTTTAGCCATCTTGATTATAATCCGTAACTTTATCCAAATATACACCGAAAACAAGCGCCTTGGCTCCTGGTTACATACACAAGATCACCGCCATGGTTGATCATAATTTGCCTGGAGAGGCTTAACCCTATACCCGAGCCTTGCTGTTTAGTGGTAAAAAATGGCACAAAAATCATTTCAATAACATGCTTGCCAATACCGGCGCCGTTGTCCGTAATTTCAACGAGCAGTTGTTGTGCATCGTTTTTGGCGACTGTGAGTTTAATTTTTCCTTGGCTGTCGCCATTATGCTCAATATTTTCTACTTGGTTAAAGTAGAGAGTTAATGCTTCAATGGCGTTCTTAACCAGGTTAATGAGCACTTGTTCTATTTGCCCGCTGTCCAACATAACCAGTTGCCGGCATTGGATATCAATTGCTAACGCTATGTTGCTCTCTTTGAGCTGCTGGCGATGAAGCATTTGGATGCGATCCAAAATAGTGTCTATAGCAACGGGGGCTAATTGTGGCATGGGTAAACTACTGATCTGCCTGAAACTCGTGATAAACTCGCCTAAATATTGGGTACGGGAAGCCAGTGTATGTAGCGCAAAACTTAAATCTTGCTTACTTTCTTCATCGCTAAAACATAACTGCTGCGGAATAAGCCCTTCACAGGTCTGCGCTATAGAGGCAAGTGGTGTAATGGTATTGGCAACTTCATGTGTTAATACTTGTGTTAATCGCTTATAGGCCTGTTGTTCTTTATTTAGCAGCATTTCGTGAATTGATTGTAAGGTCACAATTTTATGCTCTTTACCTTGAATCTCGGCAATGCTGACTTGTAGCGTTAAGGTGTCTTGTTGTTCACCATATAACCATTGTACCGTGCTACGCAGGTTCTTTTCTGCAGCAAGTACCATAGTGCCGATATGCTCCAATTCACTTAGATTTTTGATACTTTTTCCCATTAACCGGGCGACAGCCGGATTAGATTCAACAATATTTCCTTTGCCATCACAAACAAGTACAGCAAGATCGATATGCACTAACAGGGCTTTTAAAAACTCGCTTTGATGCTCAGCTTTAAATCGTGCGGATTGCATTTGTTGCTTAACCTGGTCGTAATACTCTCGCATCGGATGATGGGGGGCGAATCCTAAAGTGTTATCACCATTAGCCAGTGCTCTAATCACTTGTATCAGCTGTTTATTCTGGCTTTTAAGAAGTGAGAATAATGCGACCGTAAAGCTTGCCGATAATGTTAAAACCAATAACCAGGCCGGTGATATGCCGGCATTGATGTACATGCCGGTCAGCAATACTACGCAAGTTATTAGCAAAACTAAGTTGCTGGTAAATATTATTAAGGGTCGTCGACTGATGTTGTACATGTTCACTATTCTTTTATGTTGTTTTACTCATGGTACACGCCTAAGCCTTGCCCAAGAATTTAGCTTGTTATAAACCATACTTTTCCAATCGGCGATACATAGCCCCTCGTGTTAGCCCTAATGCTTTAGCAGCCTGAGTGACATTGCCTTGATGGAATTTAAGTGCCGCCCTGACTGCCCGTTGCTCTAAAATTTCCAGATCAAAAGTATCGTAACTATTATTGTGTTCAGCAGCCAAATTGCTTATTTTCGTACTGGCCTGCTCACAGGCATCTGCCGGTATAACTGCGCGAATATCCACATATTCACTGTCACTTAGGATAACGGCTCGCTCAATAGAGTGTGCCAACTCTCGTACATTGCCAGGCCAGGCGTAACGGCAAAGGAGCTCAAGGTCGCTGGCGGCAATAGATAATGCTCTTTTATATTTCTGATTGAAATAATCAAGATAATATTCTGTCAGCAATGGGATATCTTCAACTCGCTCCCTTAGAGGCGGCAAGCGAATTTCAATGGTATTAATACGATACAAGAGATCTTGTCGGAACCTGTTATCGAGAACCGCTTGCGGTAAATTTTCATTGGTTGCACTGATCAGTCGAATATCTACATCTATGGTCTTGACACTGCCCACAGGTGTCACTTGACGGTTCTGTAATGCCGCCAATAAAGTCGCTTGTTGGTGAGCGGGTAAATTGGCTAATTCATCTAAAAATAACGTGCCGCCATGGGCAAGCTCAAAATGCCCTACCCGATCTTCTTTAGCATCGGTAAAAGCCCCTTTTTTATGGCCAAATAATTCACTTTCAAACAAACTTTCGGCAAGCGAGCCCATATCTAAGCCAATAAAAGGGTGAGCACTTCTATTACTCGCCATATGGATGGCGTGTGCGGCGAGCTCTTTGCCGGTTCCGCTTTCACCGGTGAGTAAAATATTAGCGTCGGTTTGCGCGGCTTTTTCAATGGTGTTAAAAACCGTTTGCATTGCAGGGCTCTGTCCCAAAAACTCAAATTTTTGATTACTGAGTGCTTGATTGAGGCCTTGAGTTTGGCGAGTGAGTTTATTGACCCTTTGTTTGTCTTTGGCATGAGAAAAAGCCGCAGCCACAGCCCCCAGTAGCTGTTCATTTTTCCACGGCTTGGCAATAAAGTCGGCAGCTCCGGCCTTAATGGCTTCAACGGCAAGCGTAATATCGCTGTATGCGGTCATCAATACCACGACAACGGCAGGGTCTTGGCTAATAATTTTCTTTAACCAGTAGAATCCTTCCTGACCGCTTATTGCGTCATGATTGAAATTCATATCAAGTAAAATAACTTCTATTTGTTGTTCTTTAAGAAGCTTTTCTATATCGAAGGGGTTATCTGTGGTTATCACCGTTTGATAATATTGTTTAAGTAGTAATTTTACTGCGATTAAAATATCAGGATTATCATCTACAACTAAAATGGCACCTTCCTGTTTCATTCAACCTGTCTCTCTGTTGTGAATATCTGGTCTAACTCAATGTTATTGGGAGAGCTTAACAAGATTGCGTCCAGAAATGGACACTATATTCAAACTAAGTGTTCTATTGGCGGACACCTTATCATAAAAACCAAGTTCAACTTCAAGCCAACACTTTGTATTTACTGTGTTTTACCTCTTGGCATGAATGTTGTTTTGTTTTCTTGGTAGCAGCAGTTTGCGTGACATTTAATGCACGCATAGAGAGGAGCCGTCTTTATGGACAAAAAAATAACCCGTTCACCACTACAAAAATATCTTAAAAAAGCGCTTTTGATTACAGGGATCATTGGCCTTGCCACTGCCGTATATAGCTTTAGTCAATCTGCTGCGGGCGGGCGTAGTCATAAGTTAGCACTTAGCAGTATTACCGTGAGTCCGGTTACACAAGGGGCATTTGTTGATGCGCTTAATTTACGCGGGCAGGTGGTACCAAAAACAACAATTTACTTAGATACCATTGCCGGAGGCCAAGTTGAGCAACGTTTAGTTGAGCAAGGAGCCTATGTTGAAAAAGGACAGCCGTTAGTGCGTTTGCGTAACACCAACTTACAACTTGATGTGATGGGGCGTGAAGCACAAGTAACTGAACAGCTTAATTTTTTACGCAACACACAAATGAACATGGAAACCAGTCGATTGAATTTGCGTCGCGACTTATTGGAAATAAACCTGCAAATCAGTCACCTGGAGCGGCGTTTAAAACAGACAGAACCTTTAGTGACATCCGGCGCCCTTGCCAAAGACAGACTTGATGAGCTTAAAAGTGATTTAGCCTATTACCGGTCGAGAAAACAGCTCACTATTGAGCGACAAGAACAGGAAAACAGTATCCGCCAGGTACAAATTAAACAATTGAAAGACAGCGCGGTAATGCTCGATAAGAATTTAAAATTTGCCCGCAAAAATTTAGAAAACCTGTTAATTAAAGCGCCTGTTGCAGGTTATTTGAGCGAGCTTAATGTCGAAATTGGCGAATCGAAAGAGCGGGGTGCCCGCTTAGGGCAAATCGATATTCCAAATGACTACAAGCTGGCCATTGCCCTGGATGAATTTTACTTGAATCAGGTACAGCTGGACGCTGTTGTTTTGATCAAGCTGGAGACGGGAGATATTCAAGCCAAGGTCAGTAAAATTGACAGCCGGGTCAATCAATCCCAGTTTCAAATCGAGGTCGACTTACCCAGGACTGATGGCAACATCAAACGCGGCCAGAGTATTGATGTTGAGTTGATGCTTGGTGGTAATAAAGACAACGCCTTACTCCTCAGTCGCGGCGGCTTTTTTGCCAGCAGCGGCGGAAATTGGGTGTATGTGCTCAATCAAGCGGGTGACAAAGCCGAACGCCGCAATATTCGTTTAGGTAAAAAAAATAAACACTACTTTGAAGTATTATCGGGTTTAAATTTAGGTGACAAGGTCATCACCTCAAGTTACGGCAACTTCGATAACGCGCAACAATTACAATTAAATTAGGGAAATCATAATGATCACAATAACTAACTTAAGTCGTGTTTTTCGTACACAAGATCTGGAAACAACAGCGTTAAGTAACATTAACCTTAGTGTCGAAGAAGGAGAATTTGTTGCCATTATGGGCCCTTCAGGGTGCGGTAAATCGACCCTGCTTTCAATATTGGGCATGCTTGATTCTCCCTCTTCGGGCAGCTTTGAATTTGCCGGCCAGGATATTGCCAGTTTCAGTGAGAACAAATTAGCCGAACTGCGTAAAGCGTCAATTGGTTTTGTTTTTCAAAGCTTTAATTTAATTGATGAGCTAACGGTATATGAAAATGTAGAGTTACCTTTGCAATACCTGAAGATTTCAAAAGCAGAGCGCAAAAAGCGAGTGGAAACCATATTAAAGCGTGTCGCCATTGACCATAGAGCCGATCATCTGCCTCAGCAACTTTCCGGTGGCCAGCAGCAACGTGTTGCTGTCGCCCGTGCTTTGGTTATCAACCCCAGGTTGATTTTAGCCGATGAGCCGACAGGTAATTTAGATTCAAAAAATGGTGATGAAGTAATGACCATGTTACGCGAACTAAATCGTGAAGGCACCACCGTCATTATGGTGACTCACTCAGAAAAAGAAGCGAATTACGCCGATCGTTTAGTGCGTTTACTTGATGGCCAGATCATGATTGACAAGGCGAATAATGCTTCCTTAAAAACAGAGGTCGCTTGATATGCTTAATAATTATATTAAAACAGCACTTCGCTCAATCAGTAAGGATAAACAGCATTTTTTTCTTAATCTTATTGGTTTTAGCATAGGTATCGCTGCGGCCATCTTAATGGCGTTATTTGCTCAACACGAATTGTCATATGATAAACATCAGCCGGACAGCGAGCGGGTGTACCTTGCCCATACCGACTATACGTCCGCAGGTTTACAGGTTATTGCAAGTTCCGGATACAGCAATGCGGAAAAATTAACAAGCCATAGCCAGGTAGAGGAGATATTCAGGTTAGCTGAGGCCGGCATGCTTACTGAAAGAGTCCATGAACTTGTTCAGCTTGGTGACAATTATTACCGGCTAAATAATTTTTATGCAGTAACGAATAATATCTTGAATTTTATCCATTTAGAAACGGTGGCAGGAGATATTGAACAGGCATTAAGCCAACCTAATCAATTGGTATTAAGTGAGCGGGAAGCTAATCGAATCTTTGGCGATACTCAGGTTGTCGGTCAAAGCTTAAACTTTGATCAGGGCCAATACCGTATCGGCGCAGTCTTTAAAGACTTGCCGGAGAATACCCATGTTAAGTTTGACAGTTTAATTCAAATGCCGGTGAAGTTTAGCCAAAATGGTTATGGTTTCGCCTATTTTAAACTGGTAAAAAATACCGATATAGCAAGTTTTGAGCAACAATTTACTGAGTTATTACACGAGTCCTGGGGCGAAAACGCAAACCCTGCCATTACTATGAAGTTAATCAATATGCAGGATATGCACTTAGAAGGCCAAGGACCTCTTTTTATGAAAAAAGCCGGTTCATCGTCAATCTTGCAAATTTGCATTGGTCTAAGCCTGATTTTGGTATTAGTCGCCAGCATTAATTTTATCAACCTTAATATTGCTCAATCGGCAAAACGTGCGAAAGAAGTAGGCGTGCGTAAAGCCTTAGGTGCAAGCAAAGGGCAAATCATTGCTCAATTCTTAACAGAGTCTCTTTTGGTGGTGACTTTTGCCAGCTTATTGGCATTTACCCTAGTGGAGTTTGCATTACCACATTTTAATCAAATGATGGACAGACAACTGAGTTTACAATACGGCTCAGAATTTATGCTGATGACAGTTGTGGTCATTTTTTCTGTCGGCTTACTTTCGGGCTTCTATCCCGCATTGTTTATTGCTTCCTTTAGTGCCAAACGCGTACTTAGCGGTGACTTGGTTCGTGGCGGCACGGCTATCTTTGTCAGGAAATTAACCTTGTGTCTGCAGGGAACCTTATCTATAGGTTTGATTATTGCGGCGATTTC
The DNA here is from genome assembly GCF_947387555.1 of Thalassomonas sp. RHCl1. Taxonomy (GTDB): domain Bacteria; phylum Pseudomonadota; class Gammaproteobacteria; order Enterobacterales; family Alteromonadaceae; genus Thalassomonas. The sequence goes on along the minus strand of NZ_CANDNZ010000007.1, from coordinate 244,136 downwards.
TTTCTATCAGCAAATTAATTTGATAAATAGCCTGGCGGTTGGCTATGCAAAGTCATCAAGATTGGTGGTGAAAGAGCTGCCAACCCAAGCCCTGTATAAAAAGGATAACAATAGTTTATTGACGGCAATTCGCAATGTACCCGGGGTTGAACAGGTTACGATTTCGAATACCGACCTGACCAATGATATGGAATATAATTTTGATTTTACCTGGCCCAATGGTGAAAAAATAGATAGCTACCAGCCGACAGTAGGCACAGGTTATTATGCCGCTGAAACGCTGGGATTAACCTTGATTGCAGGCAGAGACTTTTCACCTGAGTTTAGCGGTGACTGGTATGCTCAAAATGGTGAAGATAATCCAACCCTTGGTGTCTTGGTCAGTCGACGTATGGTTGAATTGGCGGGTTATCAAACACCGGAATCGGCTATTGGACTTTTGCTGATAGAGCCCAGATTTAAAATAACGGCTAAAGTGGTGGGTGTCGTTGAAGATGTTAAAATCGGCTCAGCCAGGCAACAGGCATTACCGGTATCATTTAACTTAGGGTTTAACACTAATGCCACAGGTCACCTGGTTATTAAGGCAAATACTGCCGATATGGCTCAGTTAAGCCGAGAAATTCAGCAAATTGTACGCCAGGAGTTGCATTTAAGTGATGTGCAAATCAGCTTAATCGCACAAGACTATGCTGATGCACACCAAAACGAACACAGAGCATTAGACATGGTGTCTATTTTTAGCCTGCTGGCTATTTTTCTTACCTGTTTAGGGACTTTTGGTTTGGCATCTTTTGCCACCATAAGACGCCAAAAAGAAGTAGCCGTGAGAAAAGTGCTCGGGGCATCGCGTCTGAGTATTGTCAACCTGCTCGCAAAAGAGTTTTTGTTACTGGTAGCACTAAGCATTATTATTGCTTTTCCATTAAGTTATTGGTTGGTTGGTGATTGGTTAGCTAACTTTAATGACCGCATCAAACAAGTACTTTGGGTGTATCTGCTGGCTGCAGGCATTATCGCGATGATCACCTGGCTTACCGTTGCGGTTCTGGGCTTTAAATCGGCCAGTGCCAGACCTTCGTTAATATTACGTTATGAATAACAGCTGACATCCAAAAGAATAAGTGTTTAAGAGGCAAGTATGGTTTATCACTTAGCCTCTTTACTACTTAAATCTTACCGTTAAGATAAATATTTATTGTCACCTTTAGTCACTTTCTCCGGCATAGATAAAGCCAATTAGAAAACCAATAAAATGGACACAAACTTCAGTTCACCTACTGGATTAATTATAAAAAATAAACTTCTCTTTAACGGCCAACCAATCCCTAACCAGATTGCAAACTGGTGCAGGAAAATGAGTCTAAACGAAAAGACTTACCTCTCCCTCCTCTTATCCTCGCGAAACCAACCAGCGTAACCACTTGATATATAAACACTAACCATTAGTCAGCAAGAAGTCAGCTAAACGTCATTAGAATTTCAAGCATTTAAATTTCGATTCGTTATCTTTGACGTTCTCAGTTCACTTGAAAAACAAACGCCAGGTACGCTGTTTACACTGACCTTGCGTGGTTGATAACAACAGGAGAGTTATATGACCATAAATATAAAATTTAAGAGCTTATTCGTCGTCGCTTTATTAAGTAGTTTCAGCAGTATTACTACGGCAAGCGCAGAAAAAAACACTGGCCTTGCACCGAAGGCCACAGCCAAAGAGGCCGAGCTCTCATTCCGGGATCTTCCTCTACTGGAAAAAGCTTATATCGACACCTCGCCTGCCCCCGGAAACGGCGCTATTGCCGTGGGAGAATTGGGCGTAGATGCAGGAAAAAAGGCCGGTATTGTCAAACTGGCTAAGGAGATCGGTGATGGCAAGCACGGCCGCTACGACAGCCTGCTGATCGCCCACAAGGACAAGCTGGTGTTTGAAAGTTACTACCGGCGCGGTCGCATCAACCTGGCTCACCCGCAAGCATCAGCCGTTAAAGCCATAACCAGCCTGGCACTGGGCCGCGCTATCCAGTTAGGCTACCTGACAATGGCCGATCTCGATAAACCCCTGGTTAGCTTTCTTAAAAATCTGGACGCAACAAAACTTGCCGAGGGCGCAGAAAAAATCACGCTCCATAAGGCATTGACTATGCACGGGGGGCTTAGCGTCAGTCGTGATAAATGGGAAGAACTTCAGAAAGATCCCGCGCCGTTAAAGGGCCAGGGGCTGGTTCAGACCCTGCTTGAACATAGTGGACCTATTACCTCAGAATCTCAGACCTATTTATACGGCAACCATAATCCAATGTTGGTGATGACGGTCATCGACGCCGTCGTGCCCGGCACCGCCAAGGATTTCATCAAAAATGAAATCCTCGATAAATTGGGCATCAGCAATTATAGCTGGCAGACTCACGTGAGTGGCCTGCCGCAAGCCGGTTGGATGGTGAGCATAACGTCTCGCGACATGCTCAAGTGGGGCAGCGTGGTCCTCAACAAAGGCAAGTGGAACGGCAAACAGCTTATTCCGGCAGATTACCTCGCTAAGGCCACCAGCGGGCTTGTTAAGCCTACTGAAGACTGGATGCCTGATAGCTACCGTTACGGTTATTTCTGGTATCAAACGCCTATCGCAGTCGGTGATAAAAACTATAATGCCACCTTTGCCTGGGGCGGCGGCGGACAACGCATCATTGTGGTTGATGAACTTGACCTTACCATAGCCATCACCGGCCATGATGGGGACGACAAAATCATGGCTCAGGTATCAGGAACAATCCTACCGGCGTTTCTTTAAGGAAACAACGAGGATAGCTATTTAGGCTTCAATAGCTCTGCTACTTGCTATATTAATTGTGAGTAACAAAGGTATATTCATTTCGACCAGGCCTGGCAGTTAACCTCATAGCAGGCCCTGTTATCTGCACGTTGCAAACGAAAAAGCCGGGCATACAAGCTGCCCGGCTTTACATGATTAAACGCTTAAGCAGTGCTCAGCTTAAGTAAGCAATGATGGTACTTAATACTCATGGTAGCAGAGCTCGCTACCCGCTTTGTTTGCACGCCCCTATTCGCTTAAGATTAATTCCGCCACTTCCTTTTTGCCGGTGATCATAACCGTCAATAAAATATCGGTCTGATTAACGTCTGTTAAATAATCAAAGTCATCAAGTGTTTTCCCCAGGATCTTAAATGCATTTTCATTCAGATCATATGACCACAATTGCAGTTCATCACTGATCCCATAAATGACATTGTTTTTTACCAGGAATGGTTTATCACTTCCTTGATTGTCCAGTGCATCAATCAGTTGGTATTCGGCAGGGCCTGACTGCCAGAATCGATCCATTTGATCGGTATAAATTAATCGGCCGTCTTCAGTTTTGAGTGCCCAATTGACTTGGTTATTATGTATTACCCTAAGCTCTGAACTGTTCAGGTTGAATTCGACAAGTCTTATTACCCCCTTGATACGCACATTCATTAACGCGGTATTAGCTTCACTATCCCATTGGAACAATTGCTCAACAGAGTGAACTAAGGGGATGGGTTTAGCACTTGAGTCCAAGAAGACCTGAGTCAGCTTTTTATTTGCATTAACCAAAATGCTCGCACCATCCATAGCCCAATTCATGCCATAAATACGAGTATCTAACGGAAAATTTGTAAGTTGTTGTGAGTTGGCGCCATCGGTAACCCATAGTTGATCTTGTCCGGAACGTCTGGACCTGAATGCGACTAAGCCTCCATTTGGCTGAAAAATACCATGTTGTTCTATTCGTATCGAGCGTTGCAGTACTGAGTAATTATTGATTGCTTCATTTTGCTTTTGCGCCTGTTCTGCTTGTGCATTGGCAAATTGTGACAAAGGCAATTTCGCAATATCAGTATCGAAGATTGCCTTTGTCGTCACCATTCGATTGCCATCTGGATGAAATAATGGTGATCCCATGGGTTCATCTAAGGGCAGACTGATATTCGTTATATTACCTTCATAGGAAATGGTAAAGAACTGTCGACCGGTGCTGAAAATAAGTTGACCACTTTGCGGCATAAAATTGGGGGAGATGTCTGTTAAGTTTGCAATTTCTTCCGGATATTTAATTTGATAACTCGATAACAGCTGGCCGTCGGGTTTGAGTATTTCAATGTATTTTTGTCCGTCGCTATGAGTGCTGGTTAATGCGATAAGGTCTTCTTTAGATGAATAGTCGAAGTCGTTTATGTTGCCCTCGTCCAGTTTATGGATAACAGTACTTTTGCTGTCTGCAATTGAATAGCTGGTCAATTGCCTACGACTTGAAAACTCCTGCAAGAAAGCAACATTGCTATTATTCAACCACTTAGGACTCATAATGGTTGAATTTTTACACTCCATCAGAACACTTGGTGTTTGAGGCGTTTCAAGCGCTTTGTGAAAATCCAGGTTCGATAATTTATAACATTGCTTCTGGGTGATCGGTTTATTGCAGTCTTCCTTTTCAATAACGACCAACTCTTTACCGTCTTTAGAAAAACTATGTGCACCGAAAGAACCCAAGTTTTTTGTCAGTTGAAATTCTTCCTGGGTGCTAACGTTTTTGGCCCAGAGATTATTAACACACAAATCTTTAGGGAAGCGATTGAAAACTATGTATTGACCGTCCGGTGTATAGTTGCCGTTGCTCTCTGAGTGCTCAGTGGTAGTCAGTGAACGTAATTCCGCAAAGGCTAATTTCGAGGGTTGAGCTAGTGTCAGGGATTTAATCCCGACAAAACTCACAATTGCAATAAGCCCGAGAATCACTATGCCAACAAGGGGAGAGTTCAGCGTTAAAACCGATCCGGATGGCTTTGCTAAGTCGGCTCTCTCAATTTGAGGTTCTGTAACCGCATCTTCCTTAACAGCTTCATCTTCAGCTGTAGGCGCAGTGGATAAAGTAGCTTGTGTAATTAGCGATTCGCTGTCCGTTAATTCCTGCCAGCGAACTTCAACTTCCAGACTATAACCCTGTTTAGCATGGGTCTTAATGTAGGACTGGCTGCCTTCGCCGAGCGCTTTTCTTAATCGGGCGATGCTTCTTTGCAGGGTATTTGGTGTTACTACAGTGTCAGGCCACACTGCTGATAGTAACTCATCATGACTAACGACTTTATTGGCGTTTTTGGCAAGGTAAGTTAACACCGCTAAAGCTTTCGGTGGAATAGTTTGAGATTGCGTTTTCTGGGTTATTTGATTGCGAGTTAAATCGATAAAAAAATCACCTACCCAATACTGTGCTGACATATAACCTCTGAGTCATTATCTCGTCATCATTAATTTGCTCAGGAACTTAATGAAAGTAGGAGCCGAGAAGTAAGTTTAAACAAAAAGATCTGCCTTAGCATTAGCTCCGCTTACAGCCGATTGATAAGTAACAGGTATTTCAACATCGGCAAAAATACAGCAAGCAATCAGTAACACTTCAAGCATTCTCCTTTCTATTCGTTTAAATTCCATTTTCAATCGAATCAAGGTAAAACCTTATACGAAAAGATCAATATGAAAAAGGGTTTACTCGTCATTCTTTTAGTGTTTTTGCCTTTTTTAAAGCTTGACGCAAGTGCTTGACTGACACTGAAAATAGATAAAGCAATTTTTCAGCTAGATATTCTCAAAGAGAAATAAGTAAAGCTCTTGGTTGTCACCATAGTACAGTCAGCAGGATATCAAAATGTGGGAGCTTGACGGGTAGAAGAAATTAGCCGTAAATGTTTTCCAACACCAATATCTAAGTTTAAAAGAAGCTCAAATAAAAAAGCCCGAATATTGCTATTCGGGCTTTCAGCTGTATGGATTAAACCACGGGCTTTAGAGTTAAACTCTATTTACATCATACCGCCCATGCCGCCCATGCCGCCCATGCCGCCCATATCAGGCATAGCTGGCGCAGGAGCATCTTTCACAGGTGCATCGGTTACCATGGCTTCTGTGGTTAGCATTAAACCGGCAACTGAAGCAGCGAACTGTAATGCGCTACGGGTAACTTTAGTCGGATCCAGGATACCCATTTCCAACATATCGCCGTAAGTGCTGTTACCTGCGTTGTAACCGAAGTTACCTTCACCATTGCGTACTTCGTTCAGTACAACAGAGGCTTCATCACCACAGTTGTTGACGATTTGACGAAGCGGCGCTTCCATGGCGCGAATCGCTACATTGATACCGTGCGTCTGGTCTTCGTTGCTGCCTTCAAGCGACTTGATTTTGTCCGCTGCGCGTACCAGGGCAACACCACCACCGGCAACAACACCTTCTTCAACCGCGGCACGGGTTGCGTGTAGGGCGTCTTCTACGCGGGCTTTCTTCTCTTTCATTTCAATTTCGGTAGCAGCACCGATCTTGATCACCGCAACACCGCCGGCCAATTTGGCTAAGCGCTCTTGCAGTTTTTCTTTATCGTAGTCTGAAGAAGACTCTTCAATCTGGCCGCGAATTTGTGCTACACGGTTTTGGATGTCGGCTTCTTCACCGATACCGTCGATGATAGTGGTGTTGTCTTTAGAGATAACAACACGTTTCGCCTGACCTAAATCTTCTAAAGTCGCTTTTTCCAGTTCCATGCCGATTTCTTCAGAAATCACGGTACCGGCAGTTAAGATAGCGATGTCTTGTAACATGGCCTTGCGACGGTCACCGAAACCTGGTGCTTTAACGGCAGCAACTTTTACGATACCGCGCATGTTGTTAACAACTAAAGTCGCTAAGGCTTCGCCTTCAACATCTTCGGCAATAATAAGCAGCGGCTTACCGGCTTTAGCAACGCCTTCTAATGTCGTTAATAATTCACGGATGTTTGAAACTTTCTTGTCTACCAACAGGATGAAAGGGTTTTCCAGTTCAACTGAACCGCTTTCCTGGTTGTTGATGAAGTAAGGAGACAGGTAACCGCGGTCGAACTGCATACCTTCAACAACGTCCAGCTCGTCAGTTAATGCCTGACCTTCTTCAACGGTAATAACACCTTCGGTGCCTACTTTATCCATAGCAGTAGCGATAATTTCACCTACTGAGCTGTCAGAGTTGGCAGAAATGGTACCTACCTGCTCGATAGCTTTGTTATCAGAGCATTCCTGAGAAAGACCTTTAAGCTCTTCTACCGCAGCAGTAACGGCTTTGTCGATACCGCGTTTCAGGTCCATAGGGTTCATGCCGGCGGCAATAGATTTTAAACCTTCGTTAACGATGGCTTGAGCAAGAACGGTGGCAGTAGTGGTACCGTCACCCGCTTCGTCATTGGCTTTAGAAGCAACTTCTTTCACCATTTGTGCGCCCATGTTTTCGAATTTATCTTCTAATTCGATTTCTTTTGCCACGGAAACACCGTCTTTAGTGATGGAAGGACCACCAAAGCTTTTGTCTAACACTACATTGCGGCCTTTAGGGCCTAAAGTCACTTTTACCGCGTCGGCTAAAATATTTACGCCGTTTAACATTTTTACGCGTGCGTCATTTCCAAATAAAACGTCTTTTGCAGCCATTATTATTTTCCTGTAATTTTTTAATTAATGTGTGAGACGGAGGTCTTGGCTCAACATCTCGATTAAAATTCTTTGTTTAGTTGCCAGTAGAGTTAAAATTACCCGGCTATTCTTCGACGATTATTCGACAATCGCCAGAATATCTGACTCGCTCAGGATCAGTACTTCATCGCCATCAATTTTTTCTGTTTTAACGCCGTAACCTTCATTGAAAATTACCTGGTCGCCAACTTTTACATCTAACGGACGTACTTCGCCGTTTTCTAAAATACGGCCGTTACCTACCGCAACAACTTCACCACGAGTCGATTTTTCAGCAGCGCTACCCGTTAAAACAATACCGCCAGCAGACTTAGACTCTACTTCTTTACGTTTTACAATTACGCGATCATGTAATGGACGAATGCTCATTTATCTCTCCTGAGAATTTAAATATTTAAGGTTTAACAAAATTGGTTGATTCAAAGATGGGGATTAAAAAATACTTCACAAGTGCAAAGTGTAATTTTTTTAATCTTTACGCTCAAAATCCCCTTCCAGGGTGTGACCACTCTGCCCTTTTGATTTTTCGATGAAATCCCCGCCTGGAGCCTGCTCATGACCTTGCGAGAAACTCTGGCTTTGCGAAAAATGCTGGCTTTGATGGCTAAAGCCCCCCTGAGCCATCTGGCTGACAACAATTTTTTGCTGGACCGCTTTGATCAGCGCCCGTCTGAACTGAGGTACCAGCAAAGCCAGACCGAAAAAGTCGGTTACAAAACCCGGAGTAAGCAATAATACCCCGGACACCAGCAATAACACACCGGCCACAATTTCATCCGATGGCATCTGCCCCTGGGCCATTTTCGTTTGCACCGAACTTAGGGTCGCCAGTCCTTGCTGACGCACTTTTTTCGCCCCGAACCAGGCGGTCAAAACAACAATAGCTATGGTCGGCCAGGCGCCTAAAAAGGCGCCTACCTGCATTAACACCATGATTTCTATGATAGGTACAGCAATAAATAATAAGAATAAGATGCGAAACATTGGCACTCCCAACAACAATCAGTAAGGGGGATATATGGGCAGTTAAGCTATTTTCAATAGCCTTTTACCAATGAATCCGGGCAAAAGACGCCTGCTCCGCCAATAGGCGGCAATATGAAAAAATACTTACATTTTTCCCCTTTATTTGTGCAAGCTTAAGTTTTTTTTACAGCAAATAAAGGTAGAATATTGGCCATTAATGAAATAAATTTTCAATATTATGTATCTATTAGTGTTATGTACTTGCCCGGATAACAGCGTTGCCGAACTTATCGGCCGTGCCCTGGTTGAAGATAAACTGGCTGCCTGTGTTAATATCATGCCGGGTGTCACTTCCGTTTATCGCTGGCAAGGTAATGTAGAGTTTGCCGCAGAAGTGCAGCTATTGATCAAAACAGCCTCGGATAAATATCCGATGCTGGAAGAGAAAATCAACAGCTTGCATCCCTACGACACTCCGGAAATTATCGCCTTGAACATCCAGCAAGGTGATAAACATTATTTAAACTGGATCACTGAGTCATTAAAAGAAAATTCATGAAACAGCTAGCTATTTCCCTGTTATTACTGCTGACCAGCCTGTCTTTTTATAGCCAGGACGTTAGCGCACAATCTTCCATCTTTGATACTTCAGCGTCATCGCTATTTAGCAACGATGACGAATTCCTGAAAGTGGAAGAGGCCTTTGTTTTCGATTTTTTCCAAAAAGATGACAAATTACAAGTTAGCTTCAATATTGCCGATGGCTACTATTTATACCGCCACCAGTTTAAGTTCTCCGCTGACAATGCCACATTCAGCGCACCGGAACTGCCCGAGGGAATAGAGCACGAAGACGAATTTTTCGGTATCACCCAGATATTTACCGAACCGCTTAATTTTACCTTTGATATTGAAGAAGCAGCCGACAGCGCCAATATCACCATACGTTATCAGGGCTGTGCCGAAAAAGGCTTATGTTATCCCCCTACCAAGCAGGTGGTGCCCCTTGCCTACGTCAAAAGCAAACTCAATGGTAACGGCAACAACAGTAATTCCTCACAGGCAGTCTTATCTGCGCTGACATCAGAGAAAAACACCCCGGCGAAAGCCCAAGAGCAGGCTGGCAGCAATAACAGCGAACAATACCAACTGGCCGATATGCTTAAGGGAGATAACCTCTGGCTGACCCTGGCGGCATTCTTTATCGGCGGCCTGCTGCTTTCTTTCACCCCCTGCGTTTTCCCTATGTATCCGATTTTAACCGGCATCATAGTCGGCCAGGGTGACAAGCTTACCAACAAGCATGCCTTTACCTTATCTTTTGCTTACGTCCAGGGCATGGCGGTCACTTATACCCTGTTGGGCATAGTGGTGGCGCTGGCAGGGGCACAATTCCAGGCCATGTTCCAGCACCCGTATGTGCTGATCGGCTTAAGTGTGCTCTTTATCTTCCTGGCACTGTCGATGTTTGGCGTGTTTAATTTAGCCCTGCCCAGCAGCTGGCAAAATAAACTCAACAATTTAAGCAACCAACAAAAAGGCGGCTCAACGTTTGGCGTGATGGCCATGGGGGCAATATCGGCGTTAGTGGCCTCTCCCTGCACCACGGCACCGCTGACCGGCGCCCTGCTGTATATTTCCCAGACGGGTGATATCACCTTAGGTGCTTCCGCCTTATATGCCTTAAGTTTAGGTATGGGTCTGCCTTTATTGGTCCTTGGCAGCTCAGGCGGCAAACTGTTACCTAAAGCCGGTAACTGGATGACAGTGATCAAAAACATTTTTGGCCTGCTGCTGCTGGCTGTGCCGGTATTCCTGTTAGAGCGCCTGATCCCTGAGATGGCCACCCAGTTATTATGGGCGACGCTGATCCTGATAAGCGCCAGCTATTTTTATGTTATCAACCGTGACACCACTCCGGGATTCTGGTTTGGCGTACGCAGCCTGGCAATCTTTCTTGCCCTGTTTTTCGGCGCCAATAAGGCCTATCAGCTTATTTACCCGCAACACAGCACTACCTATCTGGCCCATGTGGAAGAGCCTGAGTTTACCCGGGTAAACACCCTCAGTGAACTGAACCAGGTGGTAAGGCTGGCAAACGACCAGGGGAAAACCGTGATGGTCGATCTTTATGCCGACTGGTGTATTGCCTGTAAGGAATTTGAAAAATACACCTTCCCCAAACCGGAAGTGCAAAATGCCCTGGCCAACACCCTCAAGGTACAAATAGACCTGACAGATACAGGTACAGATACCAGCATAGAGTTGATGGAACATTTTAATGTCTTTGGCTTACCCTCTATTTTGTTCTTTGACTTACAAGGCAATGAGCTAAGCCAGCAAAGGATCACCGGCTTTATGGAAGCGGTGGAGTTTGCCGAACACGTCAATAGCATTTTTAACAGCTAAAGCCACGGCTTAGTTGTTATCCGTGAAAAGGCCGGTTAACCGGCCTTTTTTAAACCTGCTATTTACCTTAATGCTTCTGAGGCAGCCAGAAGCCATCGATGATTTTTTCACGGATAAAGTCCGCCAGCTCCACTTCCGGCACCGGCCTGGAAAAGTAGTACCCCTGGATATAATCGCAATCGTGCTGGGTTAAAGCTTGTAGCTGAGCACCGGTTTCCACCCCTTCCGCCACCACCTGTAAACCTAAATTTTTCACCATGGCTATGGTAGAGATAATAATCTGGTAATCGGCATTATTTTCCAGCATGCCAAAAACAAAGCTTTTATCGATTTTGATGACATCTACCGGCATTTTTTTTAAGTAAGCCAAAGAAGAATAACCGGTACCGAAATCATCGATAGCAAAGCTAAAACCTAGCTCCCTGAGGGCCGACATCACCTCTATCGCAACATTGATATCTTTTACCAGGGTTTGCTCGGTTAATTCCAGCTCAAAATGTCGGGCTGAGACGGAAAACTCCGCCAATAAAGCCTGGAGGTAACCCGGCAACTTAGGGTCGACAAACTGGCCGGCAGATAAATTAACCGCCATACGTACCTGGGTTAAGCCCAGCTTTTGGATCTCCAGCAACAGTTCAAAGCTGCGCCTGAGTACCCAGTAGCTGAGCTCAAGCATATAAGCGGAATTTTCCAGGATAGGAATAAAGTCATCCGGGGGGATCAGGCCTCTTTTAGGATGATGCCAGCGCAGCAACACTTCAAAACCGTATAACTTGCGGCTTTTTGTTTCCAGCTGCGGCTGCAGGCTTAAGCTAAACTGCTTTTTTTCCAGTGCCTGCCTGACTTCCCCCTCGAGAAAAACATGACGGGCGATACGCTGATACATTTCACTGTGGTGCATATGATATTGGCCGCCGCCATCTTTTTTTGCCTCATACATGGCGATATCAGCGAAACTGATCAACTGCTCCGCCTTTGCCTTGGGATCTTCGGTATAGGCTATGCCTATGCTGATGGAAATATAGAAAATACTGGCATCAAGCCGGATGGGTTGTTTAAACTGCTTTAGTACCTGTTCGGCAATCTCAACCGCCTGCTGTTCATTCTTGAGCTCCCCCAATACGATCACAAACTCATCACCGCCAAAGCGACATGCCAGATCATCTTTTCGCAAGGCAGAGCGAATGCGGTTAGCCGCTTCGATCAATAAACGATCCCCTTCATCATGACCGTAACTGACATTCACCTTTTTAAAATTGTCTAAATCAAGAAAGAGCACAGCCAGGCCGCTATGATGCTTTTCAATCATAGCAACCGCCTTATTCAGCTTATGATTGAGCATGTTACGGCTCGGCAAACCGGTCAGCAAATCATACATGGCAATGTTTTCCAGCTCGCGTGCCTTTTGTTCGATATTTTGATCCAGTTGTTCCAGTTCGAAACTCAGCTCTAAGGCGGCATCAGACAAGACATCAAGTTCATCGGAAAATAGACGCATGCGGCGAAATTCTACCTGGCGAAATTCGCTAAAGTGCTTTCGCGCCAGCAAAGGCAAGGCATCGGACAAAGCCAATAACCGCTGGGAAAAAGGCCCGGTGATATAAAACACCAGCATCGCCAGGGTGAAGAAAATGATACTCACAGACCATAAAAATTGTCGCCGATCCTCGTCATGCTTTAAGGTGAACGAGGTCATATCATGGATCAATACCAGGAAAAATACCCGCTGCTGACTCTCGGACAAGGAAAGAAAGTTGACTAAATAACTCTGCTGTTCAACCTCTGCCTGTAAGCCGGTTTTACTCACCTGGGAAACCAGTTGCCTGCCCTGCTCACCGTAAAGCAGGATATTGCTCAGTTGCCTGTCAGAGGAAGAAATAATACTGGCCTGTTGCACCTGGGGTTTGCCTTGGCGGGGATAACTGACAATAGCGACTTCGTTCTCCAGTGACTGACCTATGGCGAATAACATATCCACCAGGGAAGCGGTAATGGCAATCACCGCCAGCTCCCCCTGCTTATTAAATACCGGGATAGTGATTAACTGCAGACAAAGCTGATCGCAAAGTACCTCATTATGGGGATGCTGCAATTTTAACGTTGCGGAGACTTTCTCCTGAATATCCGGGGATAATACCCCGGTACCGTATAATTCCTGACCGCCTTCCTTCACCAGCCAAACATCTTCCACGTTCAGCTGCATTTGTAAGATTTCAAATTGCCTGCCAAGGTTTAAGGCCAGCTTTTTAAAGTCATCCTGCTGATAGAGGCGGGCAATACCGGAAAAAGACTCTAACCAAATCCTCAACTGACGCTGCAATATATTACTTTGCAAATAAAACTGTACCTGGCCATGTTGCAACGCCGTTGTTTGAAACTGTTTAAACTCATCCTGCAGGCGTAACAGCGAGAGATAGGCAAAACCACTGGTCACCAGCAGCAAGGTGCCGATGATCAGGATCAACAACTTGGTGGGCACACTGATAAACTGCTTTTTCATCGGCTAGAACCAATACATCAATTGCAATGCCCACAAATTCCAGTGTTCACGGCTATTGGCCCGGGCATCCGGCAACACCACAGGCGTTAACCGGGCCGTGCCTTCAAACCAGTGATGTTCAAGTTCAAGGCGCACATTAGCCAGGAGATCATAGGATACGCCTAAGGTAAAGGAGTTCTGATAGCCAAAATAGGCGGGGATCTGTCCCTGGCTTCCCTGTTCCAGTTTACGGCCGTGCTTATCATCTTTATTGATATAAAATTTTTCATAACGTCCGAGGAAGGTTAATCGGTTACCGGCTTTATAACGCCCTTGCAAAAATATCCCCTGCCCCAGGTTATCCTGATGGAAGCCGGGAAAATAAAAGTCATCAAAAACAAACCTGTCCTGCAGCAGCTCTGCACTTAACTCCCAAAACTCTCCCTGATACAAGGCGTTCAGAAAATAACGCTGCAAGACAATATCAGCATCCAGAAAAGCATCCTGCTCGCCGCCATCATAGCTAAAATCGGAATCAAGCAAAGCCAGCCCAAAACGCCACGAGGAATAAAGCGGGCGCCAATATAAACTGGCCTGTATATCATAATCGTGTTTCAACCGGCCACCGGCTAACTTGCTTAAGATAATCTGGGTCTGGGCCTTTGAAATATCGGACGTACCGGCACTGAGGCCAAAGTCAAACTCTCCCAGCTCATCATCGCTGTAACTGACCTTGATATCCAAGCCTTCCCCGCCTTCGGCAATATCGCGAAAGCCGTCAAAATAAATGGACTGGGGTAAAATGATACTGGGCCGTGCCTGGGGCACATCCCGGATATTGGAATAGAGCCAGTGGTTATTTTTAAAACGGCCAAAATAAAAATTCACCAGCCAATTTTCCGTACTATAGGCAGACCAGTCCAGCAACAAATAATCCAGTCTTGCACCTTCATGGTAGCGATTACCGCCGTTAAGATAAACCGCCTGCCCGGTGACCCTGAAATCCCGGCTCAGCTGATAAGAGGCATTAATACCAATTTCCGTTAACCTGGCCGAGATATCACCGTCGTCAGTAACATAGTTACTGTGATCGACATCGATCACCCCCTGGGCAATAAAGCCATGCAGACGCCAGCGGGTATTATAGTTGTCATCGGCAAGCGCCTCTGCACAAAAACACCCCGACAGCAGGGAGAGTGGCAATAGCGCACAGCACAGCAGCCTTTTCAAAGCGCTAAAGAGCAAAATGTTAGTTAACATCAACTTCCCCCCCTGTTTTCGCTTCATCTGCCGCATATCCTATGGCTCCGGGTGTGGCTTTTACCGCTTCGAGCAAGTCTTGCGGGGTTTGCACCACGATCGGCGTTGCTCCCAGCCCGGAAAATGACAGTTTTTGCCAAATATTATCTAACTGATAGGGAAAAATGCCTAATTTTTCTTTACTGAAGCGCTGGTGCAGCGGATGCTGGCTCGGCAAAACAAAAACAGTAATGGCAACACCGTTTTGCCATCTTAATTGCCGCATAGAAAAAATACGCCTAAGCTGACTCGAGGGGATATCTGCCTGGCCCACCGAAGCATGGGTGATGATAGTGACGCTATATGCCCGCGGGCATATAACTAAACCGCACAGCATGATGAGGGTCAGCGTAAGACATTTGATAGTGTTCACCCTTAGTTATTTCATACCTGCCCTTCCCGGCCCTTCACCACGACAAAGCGGGTGATTCAAGAGCTAACCGCCGGGTAAAACACAGAAAAATGACTTGGCTTATTCTTCTTAGCTCATTTTCAGTGTAGTCAAAATTAGTTAAAGCACCAGTTTAGCAGCACCGCCAAGTGATTAGACCAGTATTTTGCTGCTAATTTCTTCGAAAACACTATAATAAGCATCAAATTGTAAAAAGTTGCGCTGTTTTGTTAATCGCATTTCCCAATGTTCAATTTTTATGCGATGATAACAGGACAATTAAATTTTCAAGGTGTTTTTACAACAGATGACTGCCAAGTTTAAAATTTTAGTGCTAAATGGCCCGAATTTAAATATGTTGGGAAAACGTGAACCGCAAATTTACGGTGCACAAACCTTAACAGATATTATCGAAGAACTTAGCAGTAAAGCCCAGGCTTTGGATATCAGCCTCAGCCTCAGCCATGTACAGTCAAATGCCGAGCACACCTTGATTGATGCTATCCACCAGGGATTTGGTGAAATCGACTTTATTATTATCAACCCTGCGGCTTTTACCCATACCAGTGTTGCCCTGCGTGACGCGTTATTATCTGTCGCCATCCCTTTTATCGAAGTGCATTTATCCAATGTCCATGCGAGAGAGAGCTTCAGGCATCATTCCTATTTCTCAGATATCGCCACCGGGGTTATTTGCGGCTTAGGGGCTAAGGGCTATGAGTATGCACTCGATGCGGCTCATCAACATTTAAAAGCCAAGAACAACTAAAGGCCGGCTAATGAAGGTTAACTGGCAATAAATTACTCAATTTCAAATTATTATTAAGGTACACACATGGATATCAGAAAAATAAAAAAACTCATTGAGCTTGTTGAAGAATCAAACATCAATGAATTAGAAATTTCCGAAGGTGAAGAGTCGGTACGTATCAGCTGCGGTAATGCCACTACCGCAACCGTAGTACAGGCAGCTCCAGCCATGATGCCGGCCGCGGCGCCTGCCCCTGTTGCCGCACCTGCAGCAGCACCTGCCGAGCAGGCAGCACCGGCCCTTAGCGGTCATGTCGTACGCTCACCTATGGTAGGTACTTTCTACTCGGCTTCTTCACCGGATGCCCCGGCGTTTGTAGAAGTAGGTCAACATGTCAATGCCGGCGATACCTTATGTATCGTTGAAGCAATGAAAATGATGAACCAGATCGAAGCCGATAAATCAGGTGTAATCAAAGAAATTCTGGCGCAAAACGAAGATGCTATCGAATTCGATCAACCGCTATTCATCATTGAATAAGCCCAGCCTAAAAGGGTAATTCCATGTTAGATAAAGTTGTTATCGCCAACCGTGGCGAAATTGCACTGAGAATATTGCGCGCTTGTAAAGAATTAGGCATCAAAACCGTTGCCATTCATTCTACCGCCGATAAAAATTTAAAGCATGTTTTGCTGGCAGATGAAACCATCTGTATCGGTAAAGCTTCTGCACTTGAAAGCTACCTGAACGTGCCGGCCATCATTACCGCTGCCGAAGTCACCAATGCGGTTGCTATTCACCCCGGCTATGGCTTTTTAGCCGAAAATGCCGATTTTGCCGAGCAGGTGGAAACCTCAGGTTTTACTTTTATCGGCCCGAAAGCAGACAGCATTCGCTTAATGGGTGATAAGGTATCGGCAATCAAGGCAATGAAATCTGCCGGCGTACCTTGTGTACCGGGTTCAGACGGCCCGTTAACCGACGATGAAGAAACCAACCTGGCCCATGCCAAACGCATAGGTTACCCGGTGATCATCAAGGCTTCCGGTGGTGGCGGCGGTCGCGGTATGCGCGTGGTCCGTGAAGAACAAGAGCTGATAGAAGCAATTGCTCTGACCAAATCAGAAGCCAGATCGACCTTTAATAACGATATGGTGTATATGGAAAAATTCCTGGAAAATCCACGTCACGTGGAAATTCAGGTTTTAGCCGACGGCCAGGGCGGCGCCATTCATTTAGGTGAGCGCGACTGCTCCATGCAGCGTCGCCACCAGAAAGTGGTAGAAGAAGCACCGGCCCCGGGTATTACTCCGGAAATGCGTAAGCAAATCGGTGAAAGATGCTGCCGCGCCTGTATCGAAATCAACTACCGCGGCGCCGGTACTTTTGAGTTCTTATATGAGAACGGCGAGTTCTATTTCATCGAAATGAACACCCGTATCCAGGTTGAGCACCCGGTAACCGAAATGATCACCGGCGTCGACCTGATCAAAGAGCAATTACGTATCGCTGCAGGCCAACCGCTATCCTACACCCAGGAAGATATCAAGGTCAGCGGCCACTCAATCGAATGCCGGATCAATGCAGAAGATCCCCGCAGCTTTATCCCTTCACCGGGTAAAATCACCCGCTTCCACCCGCCGGGTGGCTTAGGGGTGCGCTGGGATTCGCATATCTATGCCGACTACTCGGTACCGCCGCATTATGATTCCATGATCGGTAAGTTAATCACCTATGGTGATAACCGGGATGTTGCCATTGCCCGTATGCGCAATGCCTTGAATGAATTGGTGGTTGACGGTATCAAAACCAATATCGCCCTGCACCAGGATATCTTAAACGATCAGGGCTTTGTCAACGGTGGTGCCAATATTCACTACCTTGAAAAGAAACTGGCCGAGTCAGAATCCTGATAAGCGTATAAACAAAACACAGCAAAGCCCTGATATTTTTCAGGGCTTTTTTATTCCTGCCCCCTGTTCATCCTCCCCTGCCGCCGAAAGCATAAAGCAGTAAATTTTTATTTTTTTTCACTTTCCCTGAGGAAAATCAGCAAACTCTCGCCTATCCTGTTTAGGTGATTCAATCATTTTAAATAGGGAAATTTTTAATAATTCACATGAATGCCAAGGAGTTGTATCGGAAAAATACGGACATACCTCACTCACACGAAATGGATTTCGACTACAAGGTGCTTTTGCTTACACGTATCATGTGTATCGCAATCATCTTCAGTATCTTATTTGCCCTGATGTCTTCACTGGGCATTAATCAAATCGGCGAGCAAGCCACCAATATGGACTACGGCTACGCCCTGATCATACTTACCCTGCTCATCATTTTAAAAAAGAATCATAACCACTTTTCCCTGGTGCTGACGACCTTTTTGCTGGTCAGTTTCCTGGTCTGTCTTTCCGCCCTGGTCACGGTTTTCTTCGATGAATTTCGTGCCATCTGGTTTTACCTATTGATCCTGGTAGCCTTTATGCTTGGCGGACAAAAATCCGGGATATTCTTTACCTTATTATCCCTGCTGGCCATTATCGCCACCCATGTTTTCCTGGCACCTTTTGGCACCGCGACTTTAGCCAGCATAGTGGTCGGCCTGGTGGTCATGTCCCTGGTACTGGCCGCTTTTAGCAACCAGGTGAGCCGCTATCTGCAGCATATTGAAAAGCAAAATGCTGAGTTAAACTATTTGGCCAATAAAGACCCGCTGACCGAAGTACTGCACTCGAAAAACTACTGTCAGTTAACCAAAAAATATATTGAACGGGCACAAGAGCTCAATGAAAACCTCTCTATCTTATACGCCGGCCTGGACAACCTCGAACGCCTCAAGGAAAAGTACGGCAGCCAAATCCGTCACCTGGCGCTGCAACACGTCATTACCATCATCAAAGAACACCTCCACCACCAGGAATTGCTGACCCAGGTGGGAGAAGAGAAAATCTGTATCATTTTGCCGGAGCGGGACGCCATCGCCGCCCAGTCTTTAGCCATCAATATCAGAAATGCGGTCCGAGAGCGTTTATTTGACTACGGCAAAGACAAAATTCCCCTGACCCTGAGCATAGGCATTGCCGCCTTAAACGACAGCGACGAAGAAATCCGCTCTATTCAAATAAGGGCAGATAAAGGCTTGATAAAAGCTAAGTTTTGCGGCGGTGACGAAGTGAAAATCTGCCATTTTTTTGAAGAGTTATCCACGGAAAAACTCTAGCCGCTTCTGCAGGACTTTTGTCTATGGTAGGAAAAAGCGCCGTCCTTAGGTATACTGGCGGCCAGTTAGTATCAACCCGTTCAAAACCAAAAATAAGTTTATGTCTTCATTACTTGAAAAACCTATCCCGCCGGCAGACGACGATTGTTGTGGCGGCGGTGCCTGTAACCCCTGTGTCTGGGATCACTATTATGCCGAATTACAGCAATGGCGTATCGCTCAGGCCAAAGCCAATGAAGCTGCAGCCAATGAACAGAAAAAAGCGGATAGCCAATAACATTTTCGCGCTGCCCCCCCTCCCTGCTGGCAAAGCATACATACTATCACCAGGCCAAAACTTCTGTTGGTGATAAAGTCAGGGATAATGCCGTTTAGTCCAAATGGCCAAGCGCTTTTTCGAAAATAACGAGTCATATCCCGCTACAGCATAACCCCCTTGTCAGGGAGCAGCTCCGCAAACCCGGGCTACTCCAAAAACACCAAAGCGAAGCGTTATAACCTTTACCCTTTAATATATGGGCGCATGGCTTCATGAATGACTTTTCTTCTTTTCTCCGGGGCCATGGAAAGGATTTCATCATCTGCCGCCTGCTCAAAATGCATCATAAAGAGGGGCTTATTATTCACGGATTGTTTAACCGCAAATGCCCCTTGATGCTCAATTCCCTTCCATACCGCCCTGACATC
Source organism: Thalassomonas sp. RHCl1 (assembly GCF_947387555.1). Lineage (GTDB taxonomy): Bacteria > Pseudomonadota > Gammaproteobacteria > Enterobacterales > Alteromonadaceae > Thalassomonas. Next base: position 224,395 of record NZ_CANDNZ010000007.1, on the reverse strand, counting down.
CGCCCAATAACCCTTGGTTTTGGCCCAATATTCCAGACCCTGCTCATGTTTAAAATCTTTAATACGCCGGTAACTGTTATGGCCGACTTCCCTGGCCAACATCACCCCCGAAAACTCTCCCGAAGGCGAAAGCCCTCCCTGATGCTTAAAGTTTTTTTGCTCATGGAACCAGGCATGCGGCGTTAATACCAGGGTATCCTTGCCCATCAGGATTTGATAATCATCCCGGACCGAACTCTCCCGCCGGGGCAAAGGCCGCGACATATAATCGGTTTCGAAGGTGGAAAGCGAAGCAAAATGATCCCAGCGCCCTATACCCGAGTACCGGGGAGAATCATCAACCTGATAAACCGACCACACCCATTTCCCCCGGGTTTGTGCGGGATCGAGTTTTTTGCTTTGCCACTGGTTATCCCCCTGATATTCAAGGATGCTCTTGCCTTGCCAGCTCCAGTCGTGACGCCAGTGCTTCATCACATGAGGCCCCTGAACTTCCCCGCTGGCCTGGTCCCGGTAATACATCACCATGATTTGCTGAACCGAGATAAAATCACCGGTATCCTCAATCACCTTAACAAATTCCGTTCCCCATGAGGCATAGGGGGTATCGACTTCTTTATCGGCACCTAGGGTGAAAGTCTCCAGAAATTCGAATTTTGTTTCAAAAACCCCTTCCAGGGCATAAATAGCCCGGCGATCCCTTTCATAAGGGCTCAGTCCTTTGGCTTGCAATTGCTGCCATGAATCAGGAGACTTTTGATCATAAACCACCTTTTGCCCTAGCGATGATCCCCCGCGCGGCGGGGTGGTCAGCTTGCGTGTAAAGGTCCAGTTATAAAGTTTTTCCTCTTCTTTGCCTGCCTCAACAGTCGCTTGCTCATCCAAAAGCTTGGCACTAAAAGCCTGCGGGCAAACAATGCATAAGGTTAATATCAGGGAAATAGCCGTTTTCATCAATTTACGCCTCCATGGCAGAAAACACGGTTAGTATTAAATGGCAATCAATAGCACAGTTGCCCCTTTTCAAAGAAACACAATAACTTATGCCTGCCGTTCTTGTTATGCTCCAACTCCTTGTAAGTAGAGGTAAAGAAATGCAGAATGTCAATCTATGCCCGGTATTTTTTAAGCTTTCCCATACGCTGCACCATTGCCGGGCATAAGCATCATTTCGGGGGCACTATGAAACTTGGCTTTATCGACTTTTTACAGCAACACGGCTTTTCGCAGCAACAAGCCAATATGCTGCACCGGGACACAGAAACCATAGATTTACCTGCACGGACAATTTTCCTGCACCAGGCAGATAAACTTGCATACTTATACTTTGTCAGCGAAGGGTTATGCCAGGCCTGCTATCACACCGCAGACGGAAAGCGATTCAGTAAAGAATTCTACTGGAGCGGTGACTGTATCATTAACTTTCAAAGCCTGCTCAAGCAGCAAGCTTCCCCCTATTCACTGGAAACCTTGTCTGCCAGCTCCCTGGTTCGTTTGCCGATAAACCAGGTGCAAATATGGCGACAGACAAATCATGCCTGCTACCAGCACCTGCTTGAAACCCAGTTGCTTTACAAAGAAAATAAAGAGCGCTTTATGCTGCTGCACACGCCGCAAGAAAGATACCAGCTGTTTTCACAGCAATTCCCTGAGTTGGCATCATCTTTGACCGACTACCAGCTGGCCTCTTATATCGGCATTACCCCGATCAGTTTAAGCCGGATTAAAAAACGCCTGAGAAATTAACAAAGGTTAACGCCATCACGGACATTTCAGGGTAAAGTAAGCGGATATGCTGTTTACCGAAGAGAAAATTAATGAACTGGGAATGCCTGACTTTTTCACAACTTACCACAGAACAACTTTATCAACTGCTCAAACTCAGGGTGGATGTGTTTGTGGTAGAGCAAACCTGTCCTTATCCCGAGCTTGATGATAAAGACAGGGCACAGGACGTCTGCCATTTACTCGGTTATCAGGATGGCGAGCTGATTGCTTATGCCCGCCTGCTGCCCCCGGGCATTTCCTATGACAATGTCAGTTTCGGCCGAGTCGCCATCGCGCAATCTGCGCGGGGACAGGGCTTGGGACAAACCCTGGTTGCCACCATCTTAAGCCACTGCCAACAGCTTTGGCCGAACCGGGATATTGATATCGGCGCCCAGGAATACCTGTTGGACTTTTATCAAAGTTTTGGCTTTACCGCCATTTCGGATGTCTACCTGGAAGATGATATTCCCCACCTGGACATGCGCCTGACGCATGCCCAAAAGCCTGGCCCTGAGCAGCCGTAAACCATACTTTGCCCCCGGCGCCGCGCTTGCCTTTCAGGTGCTTGTTTTCTAGTGACCGTTTTCTGGTGACGGTTTTCTGGTGACAGTTATTGCGACGGCTCCAGCAATACCTGATCCCAGTTATCCGGCAGCTCCATCATAAATACTTCCCGGTGATCTAACATGCCCCCCCAGTTGGAAGACCAGTAGATGCGGTTGCCGGACAGGTTTATCGCCGCCGGGGCTTCATCCCGGTATTCACCGTCATAATGATTATAGGCAGGAGAAATGCGCCAGATTATGGGCTGCTCGGTTTCTGCTTTTAGCTGGATCATCATAAACTGGTTCGCCCCCCACAAGGCATTATCTTGTGAATACGAGTTATAAAATAACCAGCCGGGTTTGCTCAGCGGCATCTTGCCGTAGTGAAAACCCATGTTCCAGCCGAAATCCCCGTGACTGGCGACCATCAGGCGCTGATCATAACCTGAGTTTTCACCGCTGATCTTCACCGCATCCAGTTTATCGGTCCGGTTATTCTGGCTGATGAATGTTTCATTTTGCTGGTTATCAAAAGCCCAGCCGGAATGGCTGGCACAGCAGGAAAGTTTCACCGGCGCCTGGCGGTTAAAGTCGAAATCCAGCGGCCATAAGTGGGGACCGTCAAACCAGGTATCGATATAATGGACCCGGATTTGCTCGGCATCATTATGCTTATGGCTGGAGTGAATCACCAGGCCAGTGCCTAAAGGCGATATTTCCACCATATTGGGCCGCAAGGTAAAACTTGCCCGGTTTTTTTCCCGGTCCAGGTTAGTGCCGGCCAAATCAGCCGGTTTCAGGCTATGCACGGTATCGGTGGAGATCTGGTAATGAACAAAGGCATCCACTAAAAAGGAAGCTGAGCCAAAATCATTTTCACCGTAATGCACCGCCATCCAGGCCCAATGATCGCTGTCATTTGAACTGTCGCCTTCGACATCATTGTAAATTTTAGTGGAATTGGGAAACAAATCGCTAAAATCTTTAATCAACACCCGGCTGCTTGCCTGCTTGGTAATGTCATCGATCATCCAGAATTTCATGCCGCTTACATAATAAATCCGCCTGGGATGACGTCCGGAATTATCCCACCTGACTTCCTGGTTTTCACCTATAGTGCCACCGCTTTCATCCTTAAGCACAGTCACCAGCTCGCCTGTTTTTCGGTTAATCACCCGGCTTGAAATAGAATTATGGCCAAAAACCAGCACATAATCTCCGGTTGAATTTTCCGGAGAATAACGGGAATAAACGATTAAGGCATCCTCGCTATCGGCGATTTCACTGGCATCGGTTAGCCGGGTGATGCTTGCCCCGGTTATCGGATCAACCCTAACTTCCCCCTTATCCGGCGCCGCTAAGCCGTAATCCGCCATGATCACCGCTTTATTTTGGATATAGGCACTCGTGCCCCGGCTGTTATTTTCCTGACTCACCACCACTATGTTATGGCTGCCGCTACTGGCACCGCTATAAGTTACTGTTAATAATACTGTTGCCACCTCAGAGGTATTAAAAATACAGCTGTTGCCGCTAACAGAAGCCTTGCAGGCAGCATTTCCCTCAGCCTGATAGCTATAGGGGCTGTTATCCCCGGCAAGCGCCGGACCTAAAGTGATCGCTAAATCCTGCCCGGTAATGGCATATAAAGTTTGCCGGACATCTGAAGCATTGACGCCGGGTAATAAATCAATCACCTGATAATTTTCATTGATGATCTCTTCATCCGGCTCTTCTTCATCCACCTGATTTTCGCTGACGGTAAAAGTATACACATGGGGAGTTAAACTGATATTGCCGACCAGATCCCGGCACCTGCCAAAGAGCTGATAACGGGTATTTAACGTCGACACCGGCCATAAAGTACTGTGAAACAGACCGTCAGTCGATGCCAGGCTAAAGCGCATATCGGCAAAACTGTCGGAGGGAGAAAGATCATATTTACAGCTGGCTGCTTCATTGGTAAGCAATCTCAGCTCAATCTTATTATCCGTACTGGTAACCTCCTGGTTATAGGGGAAAGATTCAATCACTAAAGGTTCGAGCTCATCGGCTATCGGGACAGCCGTACCGTATGTGATCACCAGCTTGGGACGATAATCAATCTGCGGATAATTGCTGCTGCCGGTTATATTTTGCATGTTGGCATGTGGGTTGGCATGAAATAACGCCCAGCCGTGATTGGGACATAACCTTTGCTGCATGCATAACAGATCGGCGGTCACATCCACCTCATAAGCCGAACCGATAACATCTGTTTTTTGCGGTGTAAAAAAGGGCGATTCACTCAATGCCCTGAGCACGCCCTGAAAATAATCGCCATTAAGATCATCGGGGGAATCCGGATCCGATAACCGCCATTTGACATCAACACTTTCACCGTCATCGCGGGATTCAACATTAGCGCCGGCGCGAAACCCCGAGGCCAACTTCCAGCCATTGGCATAAGAAAGCCCTAAGTTATCCGGATCCAGAATTTGCCTGACATAGATATTTGAGCCGGTATAAAAACCTCCCCCCACCCGATAGAAAATAAGCTTGGCGGACTCAACCTCGGTTTGTTCGATTAAATCCGGCAGGGAAAAATACTCCAGGTTATACATCCTGGCAGTACCGTCATAGCGGAAATAATGCTGCTCCTGGGCATTGTCCTGATTTCTCGAGGAGGAGAATCGTGTTGAACTGGCCCCAAAATAATCATTGAGTCCTTGTTGGTAAGTAAAGGTTTCATTGGCAACAACAGGTAGAGACAGCAGCAAATAGAGAGCAAGCAATAAAACTGCAGCAGGTTTGATCAACATAACACTTCCCCGGTAGAGGTTTTAAGCTCTTAACCGGCATTAAGCTTTTTATTTAATGCCGGTTATCCCCATACAGAGCCAGACAAATTATTCGTTCCTTTTCATTAAAATAGTTATCCATTTGATTTTAAGGCAAATAACAATAAAGCCATAGCAACAGCAACTTTAGTTAACACCTGATGATAGCAAAGAAAATGATTCAAGCATTGAAAGTAAGGGGGAGAAATCCTTAGACAGACCGGTTAACATCAAACCCGGCTGAAAACTTTTTACCTGCCGCTAGCCACTTTTGCCCCGTGCATTTACTTTTTCATTATTCCGGTGCGCTATCTGCAATTAAAAACAGCCCCTCCGACAAAATCAAACTTCTGGAGGTTATTGCTGATAGTTTAACTCTAAGTCTAGTAGACCGGAAACATGACAAGGAGCATTCAAGATAATTCTTCTGCATACAACCACAGCTTCACCTCCATGTGATCGCGCTATATCATTCATCCTGAATATAAAAAAGGCATCCGAAGGTGCCTTAGCTTTAACACAATATCTCTTAGAGACTGTTAACCGGCTTATTCAAGTACCTTGTTGTCACAGTCATCCGGCAATTCCATAATAAAGGCTTCACGGTGATCCAGGTTTCCACCCCAGTTAGACGTCCAGTAGATACGGTTACCGGAAAGGTTTACCGTCGCGGCGGCTTCGTCACGGTAATCGCCGTCAAACTTAGTGTAGCTATGGCCAAGACGCCAGATCACCGGGTTTTCTGCCGACGGTTTGTTTCATCATAAACTGGTTCTGACCCCAGGTTTCATGATTAAGACAAAGCACAGAAAAATAATCGAAGCAAGCCCCCTTCAAAAAATATTGAAAGTGCTTGTAAAGATATGACTAACCTAGGTGGTCCCACTATCTGCCGGATACAGCAGACTGGTGATTTTGCGTCCAGACCTCGCGATCTGTTTGCCTTTATCTTGTTAATAATTAAACAACCATAAGATGATTGCATGTAAAAACTACCAGCATAGCGTTTGAGAAAATAGGGTTAATTTTCAGCAGCGACTTTTACCCGCCCCAAGCACCTTGCTCTTAAATAAAACAGGATGCCGTTATTAAGCAGCCAATTCGTTGCTTATTTGTCCACTTAGTCAAAAAAGTGAATTAATGCGTTGACAAAGCCCTCGGCTATCAGCATTATATGCGTGCTTCGATGCCCAGGTGGTGAAATTGGTAGACACGCTAGCTTCAGGTGCTAGTGCTCGCAAGGGCGTGGCGGTTCAAGTCCGCCCCTGGGTACCATCCAAGCTTATTCTTAAAGATTTTCTCAATAAAAACTTCTCTTACTATCAAACAAAGATAATGTCGGTTGACGGTATTAATTCCGATCCTGTCATGCGTTTTTCGTCAGGGATAAACCCAAACACATAAACCTCTGCTAACAAAAAATTTAAAGAAATTTACCTGCTCCGCTTTCCTTTATTACAAAAACTCTTATCAAGCCGGTCTTTTGTTGTTTATTAACCAAATACATTCATTTTTTACATAACACTTTTTAGTCATAGCAAAAACTCAACGCTGAAGTTTCAAACAGCTCTAGCGCATACCTATCAGTTTTTAACGCTTTCTCCAAAAAGAGAGAATTAACGACAGATAAAACATAAAAAATAAGTAAAACCACCTTTTACCTAAAAAAGCCTTACGTATTAATAAATAAAACCTGACACAAGAGTCAGGTTTTCAATAATGAACGACATTTTTTATCAAAAAAACGACAAGCATATACCATCAAAACAGGTTTTAGCCGGACAAACATGACTTTGCCCACACTTTCAATTTGTGCGAAAAAAAGTCGTAATATTACTAGTTTTGTTTTTCGCTTCTGTTTCTAATTAGTTGCCGGAAAAAACACCGGTATTTCATAAAACATTAATAAAAACATGGTAGGGCCATGAACAGGGAATTTAGGACATGTTCAGGTACCGGCACCATATAAAAACAAAAACAAGAACACCAAGGAGAAGTAGTGTGTTAAAGAAACTAGCAAGTAAAACTTTAATCGGTCTTTCTGTATCAGCAGTATTGTCGGCATCGGCCATGGCTAAAGACGTTGTTGTCGACGTTTATTACACAGCCTCGGCAGCAGCAAGAAGCTTTGATATCAAAACTGAAATCAAAAACATGGTTGCCGCTTCTAACGCCAACTATGCGAAAAACAACTTAGACATTAACCTGGTTTTAGCTTGGGAAGGCGACAACCAGACAAGTACCGATTATGTTGCTTCATGGAACAATATCCAGAGCCTGTATAAAAACAGCCAAATCAGAAACTGGCGCGATGAGTACAAAGCTGACTTCGTAGTTGTGATCGGCTCTGCGCAAAGCACTTGGCAGGGTACCACTTGTGGTATCGCCGGTTCTATCTACGGTATGTCTGACGTATTCCCGGATCACAATGCCTATGACAGCTATGCCTACAACATCACAGCCAACAACTGTGGCGATACTACCCTTACTTTCATGCATGAACTTGGCCACAACATGGGCTTAGGTCACTCAGTAAGACAAGGCGCTGAAGGCGGTGTTTACACTTGGGGCGTAGGTTACGGCGTTGACAATCAGTTCGCCACTATCATGGCTTACCCGCAAGAGTTCAATACCACCAACCAGTTATCTTATTTCTCTAACCCGGGCTTTACCCTAAGCGGTGAGCCGATTGGTGTGAACAATGTAGCCGATGCGCAAAGAGCACTAGAATTAGTGACTGATCAAATCGCTGCATTCCGTTAATATTTAACGGACAGAAATAAACTCAAGCGAAATTGCATCAGCCGTCAGGCCAACCTGGTTGGCGGCTTCACTTTTCGCTTTAAATAAGACTTGGGCCGTTAAGCCCGAGTCTTATTTTTACCGGGAGTAGCCAAAGGGCACAACCGGCATAGAGCAACAGCTAAAAATAAGATAAAGCAGGAAATGTTATGAAAAAAGCACTTATGATTTTAACCGGTTTGGCCGCCGTGGCGGCTATTGCATTCTGGCTAAATTCAACCGGCAGCGATACTCAGGCAAGCAAAGACGAAACAAAAGCTCAAGTAAGTGCCGTAGCCCAGGTAGAGGTCCCGCACAAGCACCTGGTGGCTCATCAGCATGCCCATCCTGTCCAGCCCAAGACTCACTCCCCGGCTGCGCCCAAAAGTAACATTGCCGCAGCGGTACAGCACGACGACTACCCGGCTGATCCTGTCTTTACCCAGTCAGAAACGGCAGAGAAAGTATTAAAAGCATCCGGCAAATTACGGGAAAATTTACGCGGCGAAGTATATCTGGAAATCGACAACAAGCACCTGACCTCGCTGGAAGTTGGCGACACGCTAAAATTAGAAGTGCCCTTCTTCGACATGTACTATGATGCAGAAGTGGCCAGCACCGATCAGGACTCGCACGGTAACAAAACCATTAACGCCTCATTTGCCCTTAATGACGAAACCTATAACACCACCCTGACCATTAATGATCACGCCATATATGCCCATATCAACACACCTTACGGCATCTATTCATTAGCAGGCGACGGACAATATGCCTGGATGGCAGAATCCAGTGATCTGGTGCATGGCGCCATCCCGGATCAAATCGGTCCGACTGCCGATGATATCAGCGACGGCACAGAGATCCCGCAAAAGCCGATTGATATTGCCGGCAAATAATCACAGGTAGAGCAAAAGTAAAGCTCCCTTAACAACTGTCGATAACATCTCCCTGAAAAAAGGCCGACAGCTCCTCCATACCAAGGTTTACTTTGTATGGAGAAGCTGGCGCTCCTTTACCCTATTCCCGCCCCCTTCACCGGCCATTGCCAAAGCCGCGACTTTATTTTCAACCGGCTTTATGCCAAGGTGGCTATGCCTTTAGTCAAAGAAAAGTTCCGCAATAATGCTCACTGTTTTGCAACTGAAAAAAATCTGCAGCACCTTTTGCCAATACTACCAGTTAAGGGAAATGTATGAAGGCCAGTATGATGTTCAGGCGTCGATCATGGCGGCGTCAAATTTCGACAACATGGTACAAAATATCGAAAGCAACTCACCCGCGCAGCTGCTGAACCGGCTCAAAGCCGCCGTGCATACCAGGCAAAGCAAAACCGATAACTTCGACGGCAAACTTGACGGGAAATACGGCGGCGGCAAAGCCAGTTACGGCAGCCTGCTTCGCCAACTGGAAGGGGCCTGTTCATCAGATAACTCCTATGAACAGCAACTGAATGAGTTAAATTTACAAATCAGGGAGCTGGAACAAAAGCAGCAAAGAAAACAAGCGAATTTCATCCTGGCCAGCTACCGCTGGCTGGTATCGGAAATCGATTTTTACCGGTCGGCCTATCCGCGTAGAACCCTGGTATTTACTGTTGCGATTATTTTATTGGTTTTATATCTGGGGTTATTTTCTGCCGATTAATATAAGCTTTTACTTTTTAGGCTTTTCACTTTATCGGTGAAATACAGTTTATAGGCCCTATACAGCCCTTTTTTCCTGCCTGTGTCCTCAGCTAAGTCCATGTCCATTGGTGATACAAAAGCCCAGCTATAAAGCCCTTATAGGAAACATTAAAAGTGTAAGGCAAGCAGGATTAACCTGTTAACTTTATCAGGTCGCTATTGACATACACTTGATTCAAGTTACTGTTTAAACGTGTATAAAAATACACCTTGTGATTTAAAAATAAGAAAAAGGATATAGTAATGAAGTTACAATTAAATAAGAAAAAATTAAAAAACCTCTCTAAAGACAATAAAGCAGTTCCTATGCAGCTTACCCCCCAGGTTGGCGGCGGTGCTGCACGCCTTGCCGGTACGCATTACGATTTTTGTCTGCCCCCGACAGACACTGGCTTAACCATCAAGGAAAATTAACAAAGCTAAAATCTGCCTCTTTCATAATGACACTGTTGTTGATAAGGCCGATAAATTTTTGTCATACCTGATCAAGACACAAATAAACACTCATCCAGAGCAAAAGTTAATCTGGATATCCTGTCATTTTCAGGCAGAGGCAGAGCTTTGAATGCTCTCGGGCAAAAAGCCAGTAGAACCCTTTCTACTGGCTTTAAATATCGACTTAGCGTGTGATACTGCTCCTATTCAGATCAATCTCTGCAAATTGCCGTTTCTGATGTTGAATTGAGGCTGCCATCGGCATTAAAGACACTGGTTTCTGTTATATATCCTTTGCCATCTGCGGTTTTATACATATCAGTCACCCGGTACTGTCCAAGTTCAACCGATGCCGCCAGACCTAATTCTCCTATTGCGATCCCACCGACAACAGATGCCCCTTTTGCGAGATTGGTTGCAGGAAAAAAGACACTCGCTATCGCATAGGCGTGACCGGCACGGGTAATGGCCTCACTGTTTTGCCTATTTATTTGATTAACCTGTTTTTGCGTTAAAGGCTTGCTCTTAAATGAAGCAACCTTCTCTCCTTTATCGGTACAAGAACATGCAGCCAGTCCAAGCGGGTCAATCCTGCTCAAAGGATTCCCCCCGACATAAGCATAGGTATTCAGGCCTCCGGCCAAACCTATTGGATCAGACTGTAAATAGCGTCCTGTTTTTGCATCATAGTCACGGAAAATATTGTACCAGGAGTCTTTTTCAGTATCGTAATACTGGCCGGGGAAACCCAGGTTAAAGCCACCGAGTTGATCATAAACCACAGTGCGATCAAATGATTTCCCCTGCGCCCGCCATTTTACCGAACCATATTTATCTGTGATCACTTCTGCGCGCCCCAAATGATCATTATGAATAAAGTACAGCTGGTCATTATTTATGTAGGCAATCGCTTGCCCTTTATAATAAATATATTGTTTACTGTTTCCTTCGGCGAGCAATACGCCTTTGGCATCATAAATAAAATGCGTGGTGCCGTTACTGTTTGCTTTTACCACCCGCTGACCCAGGGCATTATATTGATAGCTGGTTGCTAAGCTGCCCTTTTGGTGTCGCTTCATCCGGTTCATTTCATTGTAGCTATAGCTGATGCTCTGGCCGTCAAAATCATTTTCAGCAGTAATATTTCCCCGGCTGTCGTAACTAAAACTGCGGCTCTTACTACCGGCAGTGATTTTGCTCAGCCGGTTGCTGCTACTGCTGGTGGTATAATACTGACTTCCCAAACTGGTACCGGTAACCAAGCTACGGTTACCATTGGCATCATAAGAAAAGGTATTTTTACCGTCAGAGGTTAACCGGTTTAAACTATCGTAGGCCAGATTAGCTGTCATCGATGTTTGGATGTTATTAATAATCCGGTAAATACCGCTGCTATTGTAGTTCATGCTCAATGACTGAATTGACGGCGTATTAATAGCTGTTACCCGGTAATTTTGATCGTAAGTTACGCTCCGGGTTTTACCATTGCCAAATCGCCAGGTGCTCACGGGTCCCATCGGCATATGGGTAACATTGTCAATAACGGTTTGGGTCACGCCATTAATCGTTACTGTCATTTTAGCCAGGCGGTCAATGTCATCATATTCATAGTTAACTTTATTGCCACCGGGGTAGGTTAAAGAGTTGACGTGGTTAATATAGTCATAATCCCACAATAGCTGGTAGCTTGAGCTGCCTATTTTTGTCGTTTGTTTTTCCAAATCACCAAATTTATTGTGCGTATAAACCGTTGAACCACTGTTGTCAGTAAAACTTTTTAACCGATCGCGACTGTAGATAAAGGCATGACTTTGACTGCCTGCAACCCGGGTCATGTTTTGCAAACTATCATAAAAATAGTTAGTGACTTGTCCGCTGGCATCCGTTTTACGGTACATTTTCCCGGCGGAGTTATATAAAAACTGAGTACTGCCGGCATCAGGGCTATTAAACTGCATTAAATCACCGAAGGTGGAGCGGTTATAAGTGGTCGTTTTTCCTCTAAAGTCGGTAACGGCACTAAGGTGGCTTCCGGTATAACTGTATCGGGTGGTTTGTTGTTGCGGGTTAGTTTCGGTTTTAATCCGGTTCAAAGCATCATAAGTATAGTAGGTGGTATTGCCGCGACTGTCTTTGCTGGAGAGTACATTGCCTACATTGTCATAGGTGAAACTGGTCTTTAAATAATTGCTGCCTAGTTCTGATAACAACCGGCCTAGTTCATCGTATTGATATATTTTATAAAAGCGGGTTATACCATTGCTGGATATAATAGTTTCCTTGGTGATATTACCCAATTTATCCCGGGTATAAACCAGCTTGTCGCCTGCTTCATTTCTCGTTTCAATCAGGCGATAGGCGCCATCATAGGTATAGGCAGTCTCAACACCATCAGAGCGTATTGAGGTGACAATTTGCCCCAGAGCATTGTAGCTATTCATGGTGATTAAATTCTTAACGCCATCACTGACAGTAACTCGCTTGACCTGGCCGCGGGGGAAATAAGTATAGCTAGTGACCAGGCCGTCTTCATTAATGATTTGTCCAGGCCGGCCCAGCGCATCATAATTATTGTAATAACGCACCGAACCGTCTTTATTAACCACAGAGGTCAGATTTCCTTTGCTGTCGAAATTACGGGTTTCACTCTGATTGGGGGTTACACTCTCTCTGGTAACTTTTTGACGCAGGATATTGTTGCTGTGAAAAGTATAACTATAAGTGGTGGAAAGTGTTTTAACCGGTAAGCCGTCACTACCATCGGTTTTCATGATCTTGCTGGTCATGTACTGCTTATCGTTATAGCTATAAGTAGTCGACCAACCCGGGCCGGTTTCCTTTTCAATCAACTTATACTGTGCATGCCAGGCATAAGTCATGATCTGCTCTTCGGCAGTGCCCTTGGCAATAATTTTTTTCACTAACTGACCATCCTCGTTATAGTCATAGTCAGTGACAATGCCGTTTTCATTTGTGATGGTATCGACAAAACCATCTTTGTGGGTGGTTTTTTTGCTCATTGCCGGACAATAAGTGCTGGCCAGGCTTTGTGTTTCATTTTCCTTACTTTCGTCAACCTTGCCATCATAATGATGGATCACTTCATGTCCTAACGGGTTAGTGACCTTGACATAGTCATAACCATAATAAAACTGATATTGATCTATACCATCGGCATGACGGCTTAAGGTGGCATAACCGGGACGATAATCAGGGCCTTGCGGATTATCCTGCTTATATTCAAACCAGGAATAACGCTTATTGTCATAACTCACACCGGTTAACCGATCTTTAACACTGGTTTCATAGTGATAGCTGGTGGAATGACCGTCGGGGAAACTTACCCCGGATAATACCCGGTTGCTATCATAACTATACAAATAAGCATTGCCTGCGGGATCAACGATTTTAGTAATTAAATCATCTGACCAAGTAAATTTCAGCTGCCGACCACTGCTATGGGTAATGGCATTCAATCGCTTATTGCTGGTATAGGTATAGTTATGGGTGATGCCATTAACAAAGGTCAACTTTTTTAAGGTACCGTCACTGCTATAAGTTTCGGTGACATTGCTTGCCGAAGTGAAGGTATAGGTGCCGTCACTATTTCTGACCAGTTTATTGGGGCTGTCCGGGTTGCGGTCCCAGTGAAAATTTTTATCATCATACGAGACCATCGTCAGGTTATTGCCGTTAGCCCTGTCGATATAAACAATGTCATTGGTATAATTGGGTATTTTAATTTTTAAGTTATAGTTCGAATTCCACCTTCGGCTAAAGGGAGTACGCCCGGTTGCCAAAGTATCTCCCTTACTATCATAATTACGCACCACCGACAAAGGATAGGCCCCGGGTCCTTTATAATCGGTAAAAGTCTCGACCTTATTGCCGCTATGATATTGAATGGGATTACCGGCACAGGCCTTTTCTTCACCAAATTGTCCATCACTTACCTGTTCGCCAAAATCATTAAAGTCCTCTTTGCGAGTATTAAAGATCTGATCGTGGATGTACTCTTGAATCGCCATTTGCTCTGCCGCACCCATGACATATCTTTGCCCGGTAACATCAATATGCTCGATATCGTCTAAGCCGCCACAATCTTCCTGAGCACTATTTTGATCATTCGAGTCAGCCTTACATTCCCCGGCCTGAGCAGCATTAAGCCCCCAATGCCAACCACTGGCAAATTCAGCGGCGACATAGGCAAAGCTATCGTCGTCTTCATAATATTCATCCGATGCCACCTGAGGTGTTGGTGTCACCTGGCTCATCATTAAAGCGACAAATAGTGCCGTTTTGGATTTATTAAATCTCATTACTTCTCCATTTAGTTTTTCTTAGTCTTGTTGCTGGTTATGAAACTTGTTTTTCCCTGGCTTTAAATAAATCGCCTGAGCTATTTTTGTCCCGGCGGCAAACATTTCCGGGCATTCAAAAATAATCGCTCTTACCGGATGTCATAATTTGTGTTGATGTAAAATTCGATATTGAACTAACTCTGCCAATATCTGACACCGCAAAGCTTTTGTGGCGGTCAAAGGGCTTTATCACCCCTGACTCACACATCAAAGTTCGCTGCCAAAGAAAATTAATAAGGGACTTTGCTTTATGGAAAAGTGAAGTTGATGCCAGCTTGGTCATGAACTTATTACAAATATCCGCTAAATATTTATCAGTGAATATGGTTAATTGTTGATCCCTGGTAAAAGCACCTTGCCAGTACGGATGATTGAAGCCCTGACAGCTTTTAATGGCAAATGCGGATATACCGCTTAAAAAATGAGCCGAGTCACTTACTAAATGGAAAAATATGGGGTTAAAAACAAACGAACCTGCCGGTTCAAATGCACTGCCTATCAGGATCCTGAATACGTGACCGTTACCGTCACTAAAACGGTGGATATAAACGAACAGGCAAGCTCCGATAATGACTTTTTGCATAGGATCCTGGCGGGATGAATTGAAAAAAACCAGCCCATAAGCTAAATATTCGGGAACAAATTGCGCCGGAGGGAGGAACCTATTTGCTTTCCACTGCGAGGGAACTATCCAGTTTTGTCTCTGCCGGATCCCTTTTTTATTGTCGCCAAGAATTATCCGGGGCAACCGGATTAATGTTTCAATTGACACGTCCGAGTGCTTAATTGGTAATTTTTCCGCTAGACCCCCTTTACTTTCAACAAAATAAAAGAAATTAAATAAGAGAAAGCCACGCCTGATAACTAACACGATTAACACGGCTTTTTGAAACAATGAGAGCGTTGAGAAACATGCATATTAGTGCTTAGTTCTTGCAAAACAAAATCTAAACATTGGCTTTCTAATAATTAAAAAATCACTTCTGCTTCGCAAGCAACTTGTATAGAACATTCAACATCATCCTGAAATACGGCATCGAATTAATTTCGATTCTTCAATTGATTTATAGAGCTCCAAGTGCCTTAAAATAGATTACGTTTTTCAATTAACCTAAGTCTGTATCAACATCTTGTTTCAAAAAATCAAAACCACGTTAACACAAACGTTAATAATGTAAAGAACTTGTTTACAAGAATTTACAACAAGGTTGTCAAAAGAATAATTTCAGAAAATATTAGCCAGTTAATATTACACAGGTGATTAACGACCAAGTTAGGTATTTCATGCCCTGTCCTTATGGATTTCAATAATAAGAAAAGCAAAATCAATAATAGCAAATGCTCAGTATGCCCCTGGATTCCATCTATATGCCGTCTGAAGGCACTTGTTCTAGCTAATTGGCGATTTTCCCTCTTGAAATGAAAAATATGCCAACGGCATAAGCATTTTCCTTTTTTCCTGTAAGCAAATACCTGACATCCAGACCGCTCACCCCATTATTTCCTTTGATGTTAAAAAGTTAGCGTTTAATCAGTAAATAATCTTTTTTGACGGTAATCTGTTGAGTTCTCAGTGCTTTTAATAAGAAACACTTACTTTTCTATGATTATCAATATCTTGGTTAAATATTCACTTCCCGGTATTTTCAATCCTTGTTGCCTATACTCAACCCGGCTTTGCTCTTGGTATGGAAACCAGGGAGTTTAGTTTCCCCGCCATAAAGTTATCCGGCTAGAAATATTGCCTGCACGTGCTTTTTTGTGCCGCATTTTTCCATGCCAAATATTCTAATTTTCAACGGATAAGGAATGACAATGAAACGTTTATACCATACGGATAAAAAAAACACGGCTATTATGGCAACCGGCCTGCTGGCAATCGCCTTGTGCGGACAAGCAGCGGCAAATAACAGTGCAGTGATCGCCGCCGAAGACCCGACAACCGTTCTGGACCACTTTATGTGTTACGACATAGTGGAGCAGCCAACCCCGATAGACATTAAGGTTGATGTTCGCGATCAATTTCTCGGACAAAATTACCGGGTACTCGAACTAACCAAGTTATGCGCCCCGGCAGAAAAGCATCACGACGGCAAAGTTTTTAAAATCAAATACGAATTTGCCCATATGGCCTGCTATAACGTTGAACCGGAAAAGTTCCATGCCGCTAATGCCCGTGTAAACCTGTATAACCAATTCGGCTCCTATTATGAGCTTTTTGTTTACCAGGTCAGGGAGATATGTGTGCCGACATTTAAAGAACATTTATAACAGCCAGCGGTTAAACTTGATCACCGATACTGAGTGTTATCGGTTATCCCGGGATTAATCACAATATTTATGGCCAGAAGTTATGGCCATATTTAAGCCGCAGAGCAGCGTTAACCCATCGGCCTTAAACTTTATATAACTTTTTCCCTTAAGCAAAAAGCCTCTTACCATCGGTGGGCTTATTTGCTGAGAGTACGGTGAATACCGCTCGCAAAACGGGTGCCGGTAAAGACCTGCCATAAAAAACCTGAGATGGCGAACACCTCAGGTTAATAAAGCCCTTTAATTCCGGTAAAAAATTAAAGCAAGATAGTGATTTTATAGGTACCGCCTTGCCTAGTACACATAGAGCCGTATTCTCTGGCTTCAGAATAGTAATCCGCCAATTCATACCACAGGAAAGAAGTATCGCTATAACACGCGACATGATAGACAACGCTATCAGGATCTTTTAGCGCATTCGCCGGTGCACTCATTAAAGTAGTGGCTAGCATCATACCCGTTGCAACCGTGCTTAACATTAAACTCTTTTTCATCATTATTTTTCCTTGTTAATTGATGACATACGAACAATGCGGCTAATATTTGTTCACCCCGTATTAAGCTAATGTTTCTTTTGATGTTTATCAATCTACTTCACAACAATTTCAGATAAATAAAAAAGTAAAAGATATATAGCAGGGCCCCTCCTGAGTCCAACCCTTTAATTTTCGCCGTTTGGATAGCTGACTTATGCGCAGAATAAAAACTAAAGTAACAAAAGATTTTACTTACCGGCAGTACTAATAATCACGATGAAAATTAGTATGAATGCCTTTTTCTTTGTTAGCTTCAATTATGTTTCATGGGGACTATAAAAACGATGAATACAGCCTCAATTTTCAGCTGTAAAGAGCGCAATCCATTTCCTCAAAACTCCCCACAAAAAAAGACCAAGCCACTGTTGCTTTAACCAGTGAATTGGTCTTTTCTTAATAATGCTTACAGCAAAGGTTGAGCCTCAGTTGTAACACAAGTCGCAACCCCTGAGTGGTGAGACACTCAGAGGTCGCTAACCAAAACGAACTAATTGGAGTCCGTCATGGCTGAATATCATCATACGCCAGAGCCTCGCTCGGCAAAAGAAAAATATCCTACCACCCGCCAGCTCAAAGTGCTGGAGACCACCAGTGGAACTCAGGTAAGACCCAGAGACATAGGCATTAACTATGTGCCGGTCAACCTTGAACCTTGTATCGTTCTGCGGGGAAAATGGCTTAGAGAAGCCGGCTTTATCATAGGAGAAAAGGTCACGATAATCGTTAACAAAGGAGCATTGCTCATAAAACCCAATCAGGCCCCTTCTGGCCCGGCGGGCAAGCAATAACAGGGAAAACAAGCGACTGCGCCCTGCAAGGGCGTAGTCGCTGACCATAAAAACGGTACAAGTGTGCGATAAAATTACCGAACGCTATCCGAACGCCTTACCATCCCTGCCCTTTTCTTGCCTGCCGGGGAAAATACGTTAAACTCCCCCATTTTTCGCCGACGAATCATGGTGTTGATATATTGGCAATATATCTGTGCTTTTTGTTTTTCCTGTTCGAGCGTTTTTTTTGCCGCAAAAAGCGCATAAAATATTGCCTGCGGGCAAAATCCCTGCCCGACAAAAGAACGGCCCCGGCCAGCTATGGAAAAAACCGTAAAAAGCCCCAGTGGGTGGTGGATAAGGTGCTTTACCTTAGCGCTGTTTCAGGGGCAGGTTGCGGCAAAGTGGCAGAGATTTTTAACCAAAGCTACGGGGATAAAACCACAGTTTCAAAAACCTTTGTTTATGAAAAAATCAAAGCCAACCGCTATCGGCTGCAAGTGATAAAGCGCAAGATAAAACAAAAGCCGCCAAGCGCAACTCCCGTCAACCATGCCTGGGGACTAGATCTGACTCAGGTTAAACTTTCAGCCAAACAGGCGACCATTTTAGGCATCATAGAACACGGCTCGCGCTTAAACCTGACGCTGCGGGAAATCCCTACCAAGCATTCGGCGCAGCTGTTGCTGGTTTTATGTCAGACCATACGGCAATTTGGTTTGCCCAAAAACGTACGCACGGATAACGAGCGCTGCTTTACCTCGCTGTTATTTACCACCGCCCTGAAACTGCTTGGCATACGGCATCAAACCACACACCTTGCTTCTCCGTGGGAAAACGGCAGGATTGAGCGCTTCTTCGGTACGCTGAAAAGCAAAATCCGGCAGCTGGATTTATCGGGTTTGCATAGCGTGCAAACCGAGCTTTCAACATTCAGGTGTTGGTATAACCAAATACGGCCCCACCAAAACCTTGCCGGGTATACACCTGTGGAGATATGGCAAAACAAGGCCAACCGGCACGGCAAAAAGGCGATATGGGTGAGCGACTGGCACGGTTTGCTTACTGGGTATTATTTTCCGAGCTGACGGGCAAAGCGCCCGTCACAAAAAAAGCCACGGCAAGCGTTCATACTTGCTGTGGCTGTTGGCGGCTGAAATCTGACTGTTAGCCCTGAAATGGCGCTGTTTTAATAAAGTCAGGGAAATTTATGGGCAAGCTTGCCCATAAATTGCTACAGAATTAAAAATCATTGCTGTTTATTTAAACAAAAAACAGCAAAATTATTACCGAGCACTGTCCGAACGATACGAACGGGACAGCCGTTAAAAACGAAAAAGCCACGGCAAGCGTTTGTACCTGTTGTGGCTTATTCTGGCTTAAATTTGACATGTAACCCGGTTACCGGGCAATTGCTATAAAACATGGGAATTTATTTGCAAGATAGCGAATAAATTACTGAGGCAAACAAAATATTTGCTGTTTATTTAAACAAAAAACAGCAAAATTATTACCGAGCACCGTCCGAACGATACGAACGGGACAGTGTCCCTTTCTGCTCCTATAATCACCACATAATTGGAAAATCTTCAGAGCTAGCAAGTAGTTTTGCAAAACAATCTAATGATAATGCAAACAATAAATTTAATTTCGCTTCAGGCTTTCCTATTTCCTTTACTGTTACCGATAACCTCATTTCATAACTCTTCGGTGAACTCTTAGTGACACAGATATAGAAGTCTTGATCTAAATCACTAAGTTCCGCGAGCTCTATATCTCCGCCATCCAACTCCTTAATTTGTTTTAACCAATTATCCCACACACTGCTTTCTACCCATAAAGAATCATATTCGAAACTCAAAGCACTATATAAGTAATCAATTTTTATCTCACATCTAAATCGCATAGACGGAAACCGTTCACAATATTCAAGCAAATCCAGGCCAATCGATTTATGTAGTTGAATATCCACTTATTCCTCCTTTCTACCTAATTTTCGTGCATGGACGACTGTTGGTAATTGCCCCTCATTAAATGCAGGTCTAATTTCTATTTGCCAACCATTTACAGTCAAACGTTGATGATAAGGCATACCATTTTTTGTTGCTACTTGTATTGCCGACTGCATACTTCTAACCTCTTGTTGAACCATAAGGTTAACAACCGCGAATTCATGTTCCAAGTGCACCAGTAGCTAAGTCTTTAAGTAATAAAGACTTCTTCTGGTGTACGGTAATTTAATATCTTTCTTGGGCGACTATTTATTTTGTTTACAACTTCTTGAAGTTGTTCATTAGTTATAGTTGAAAAATCTGTTTTCTTAGGAATGAACCTTCTAATTAAACCGTTTGTGTTTTCGTTCGTACCTCTTTGCCAGGAACAATATGGATCGGCAAAATAAATAGTCAAATTCAGCGGCTTTTCTAATGCTTTAAAAGCCGCAAATTCTTTCCCATTATCTAATGTGAGCGTCAGCCGTTTATGGTCGGGGATGCGGCTAAATAGCGCTAATGTCGCTTCATTAAATAATGCCGCTTGTTTATTTTCTATTTTTTGGGCAATGAGATATCGAGAGGTACGTTCTACATGAGAACAGAAAAACAGAAAGGGACACCCCTAAAGTTAATTTCAGATTATGCCCTATTACACTTGCATATTAAATTTGGGTAACATACATAATGCTCCCCCATAAGCCATTACTTTGTTTTAAGGCTGCAGCTGAAGGAAAATAGAAGGTTTGAAGCTAGAGTTGGTTTGATGAAACCACGGTTAACAAAAAGATATCGTGAAACAAGAGCTCACGGGCAATTTTACAGGATATATAACTACTCAGTATATAAATGTAACGACTGATGAGTATTGCACCATTTACGCTCGGTTTTTAATGCCCAACGGCTCAGATTTTCCGGGCTACCGGCTGCACTGATAAAGTGACGATTAAAGTCTTTTATCACTTCCAGCCAGTCTTTATCATTAATATTTAGCCGTGCAAATAGCGGCTGGATATCAGGCGGAATAAAGCCGCGTTTATCCTCTCGTACACAACGACCGGTCCACTCCACCAGGCTAAGATAATCAAACAATTTAAAAGGTAAACCTGTGCTGGGCTTACCGTGAGGTTTATAACCAGTGAAAGGGGCAACTGTTATTGGTTGTGCTTGCTGCGTTTTTTTAGCGGTGGCAAGCGCCTTTATACGCTGCTGGATACTGGTAAAGTCTGAGGTTTCCGGTGTAACACATATATCAGCTCGTATTGGGTTCAAATCAACATAAGTCATACAAGCGAGCAACGCGCTATCATCGAGTAGGGCTTGCGACTTAAAACGCCCTTCCCAGAACCGTCCTTTACACTTATCTTCCTTATTGGCCTGTACCGCAATAGATTCATTTAAACAACGCATGAACCAGCCCAGCTCGAATAAGCGTTTACGCCACTTTTCAATCAGCTCAAGCGCTTTATCTTTTTCAGCTTCTGTGATTTTAGTTTTCGTTAAATACCGCTCAACCAAAGAATGCCCTTTAAACAACTGCATCCAGCGTAAAGCAACTTCCCTACTATCCCACTGCTGAGCTTCCTGTGCGTTTACTCTCAACACCAGATGATAGTGGTTACTCATAATGGCATAAGCACATATATCAATAGCAAATACACCTGCAAGCTGCGTGATTTTATCCACCAGCCACTGTTTTCTGTGATCAAAGTTTTGTCCGGTACTTTTATCTTCACCACACAAAAACGCCCTACGCACACAGCGACAAATGCAGTGATAGTAAGGCGTTTCTTCCAGACAAACTTGAAGTTTTCGGGCGCGGGTCATGACTTTAATCTCAGTGTTGATTAGCACTTAAATTAAACCCTAGAGCGTCATTTTCAGTAAATCAAATTTAGGGGTGTCTCTTTCTGTTATTGCTGAAATTTGGCTGTTGGCCCTGAAATGGCGCTGTTTTAATAAAGTCAGGGAAATTTATGGGCAAGCTTGCCCATAAATTGCTGCAGAATTAAAAGTCATTGCCGCTTATTTAAACAAAAAAGCAGTAAATTAATTAACGATCACCGTCCGAACGATGCGAACGGGACACCGGGACAAGCTTATTTATAATGACCTTCCTTCAGCTTTTTTTTGTTTTACCAACCATTGCTCATACTGAGCAGCATCCATCAATGAAAAGTCATCGAGTCCATTAAACCATTCAAATTCAACAAAATCATCCACAAGCCAGTCTTCCTTTTCAAGTGCGTAGGTCACACAACTACTCAAAGGAATTACATTTATAATCAGCAAATATAACGTATCCATATCAGCTGAATCCATATCGATTCTTTTTACAAAAAAATCAACATACGAAGGATTTTTTTTAAGTATTTCATGAATTTCACTAAAATTCGATTCATCGAAACAATCATCAGTCCATAATTTAAATAATTCACTTTCAATGTTATCCACTTTATCCTCCTATTGCTCCCATGTTGGATGTAAAGTTTTAATCATACCCGTATCTAAATCTCGTACAAGCTTCAACTCAACACCTTTATAAGTTCCATAAAGAAATCTATCAGTTGTATTATTGATATTCTTTTGCAAAATACTCTGACCCGCATTTATAACATCATCAGCTGTAAAGCTTTCAGGTAATAAAGTTTTTATACCTTTAACCCTTACTCCATCTATTTTGATACTTGCATTTTCAAATCCATTTTTAGTTGCCCATGCATCTCTGGGAAGCTGAGCTCTACGCACACCACTGGCTGCTAGTCTGCTGATAACCGGCCACCGCCTGGTTATTTTGCGCCACATTCAATGACACACCCGAGCCGACAACAAGTTCACTTCCCGCTGTACCCTGGTTTTGTTCAGCAGCACCGGCTACCGTCTGGTTGTTCACCTGGGCAACACCGCCCACCTGGTTCTGGCTATAGCCGTTATCGGTTAAATCGCTGCTACCGGCAGCACTACCGCTGTTGACCGCCACCTGGTTGCCCAGTTCACCATTGCTGTCAAAGCTTGCCGACTGCTGCGAGCCGCTGGCAAGAGTGGCTTGCTCGCCATTGCTGATGGTTTGCCCGCTGGCCGTGGCACTGCCGGATGTCCGCTCGCTGGTATTGCCGCTGGCGGCGATACTGACCGTGCCGGTATTGGCACTGCTGCTCTGGCTGTTATTGCCGCTGAAGTTTTCCTGCTGGTTTTGCGCGGCAACGCTGACATTAGTGCCACTCAGAAAAGAAAGAGTAAAAGATAAATATCAATAACTTAAAATGATAAAAACAAGGATTTCAAACCGTAAAGAGTACTATCCATATCCTCAAAAACGCCCATAAAAAAAGACCAAGCCACTGTTGCTTTAGCCAGTGAATTGGTCTTTTCTTAATAATGCTTACAGCAAAGGTTGAGCCTCAGTTGTAACACAAGTCGCAACCCCTGAGTGCAGCGAACACTCAAGGGTCGCTAACCAAAACGAACTAAACGGAGTCCGTCATGGCTGAATATCATCATACGCCAGAGCCTCGCTCGGCAAAAGTAAAATATCCAACCACCCGCCAACTCACCGTACTGGAAACCGCCAGCAATTCGGGCGTAAAAACCAGAGGCATTGGCGTGAACTACGCACCGGTAAGCCTCGAACCCTGCCTTGTCCTTAGGGGTAAATGGTTTAAGCAAGCCGGTTTTATTATCGGAGAAAAAGTCACTGTAACCATTAACCAAGAGGAATTAATGATAAAACCAAGTCGGGCATTATCCGGTTTGACCGTTAAACAATAATAGAAAAGTAGGACTGCTTCGCCCTAAAAGGCGTAGCAGTCCAATATAAAATACTTGTACGCGGTTTTCTTCGGTGTAGCTATGGCGGCAGCCGCGATAACATATGCCATTTTTACTATTCCTAAAAATGCTTTTGATTTATTGGCAATGCGTTGCCGCTTTCTGCTATTGGATGCTTTATCGCTTTTTTTACCCGAAAGCCCAATTAGAATTCCAGCTAAAGCCAAATCCCTTGCCCACTAAAAAAACGCCCCCGGCACGCTATGCCTGAAACAGTAAAAAACCGCCGTAGGTAGTCAATAAAGTACTTTACCTTAAAGCCCTTTCTGGTGGCGGCTGCGGCTCGGTTGCAGCCCTTTTTAATCAGCGCTACGGCCATAAAACCACAGTCTCAAAAAGCTTTGTCTACGAGAAAATCAAAAGCAACCAATACCGGCTGCAAGTGATGAAGCGAAAAATCAGGCAAAAACCGGCAAAAAGAGTGCCGGTAAACCATACCTAGGGACTGGATTTAACCCGGGTAAAGTTGTCAAAAAAACAGACCACTATTTTAGGGATTATCGAGCACGGCTCACGGCTGAATTTAACACTGCGCGAACTGCCGACAAAACATTCTGCCCGGCTTTTATTGGCCCTGTGCCAAACCATTCGCCAATTCGGTTTACCAAAAAATATACGTACCGACAATGAAGCTTGTTTTACTTCGCTCTTTTTCACCACCGCCTTAAAGCTACTGGGTATCAGGCATCAAACCACGCACCTTGCCTCGCCCTGGGAAAATGGCAGAATTGAACGATTCTTTGATACGCTGAAAAGCAAAATCAAGCGATTGGATTTAACAAAATTTGACAGCATACAAGATGAATTAGCCGTGTTCAGGTTTTGGTATAACCAGATACGCCCCCATCAAAACCTTGCCGGGTATACGCCCATGGAGGTGTGGCAAAACAAAGCCAACCGGTATGGTAAAAAAGCAATATGGGTAAACGACTGGCACGGTTTATTAACGGGTTATTATTTTCCCAGCTGACAGGCCAGGCGCCGTAAAAACGAAAAAGCCACGGCAAGCGTTTGTACTTGCTGTAGCTTATTGCGGCTTAAATTTGACATGTAACCCGGTTACCGGACAATTGTTATAAAAACATGGGAATTTATTTGCAAAATAGCGAATAAATTACTGAGATATATAAAACATTTGCTTTTTATTCGAACAAAAAGCAGCAAAATTATTACCGATCACCGTCCGAACGATACGAACGGGACACAAATAAAATGTTTGCTGTTTATTTAAACAAAAAACAGCAAAATTATTATCGATCACCGCCCGAACGATACGAACGGGACAGCTTTATCCAACGGGACAGAAAAATTATCCTTCTGAGTCAGAAGGAGGTGAATAGGTCTTACGAACCCATTTAACAATTTCACTTTGAATAAGGCCAAAACGTTGTCTGACTTCTGGTGAATTCGTTTTATCCAAAGCAGCCCTAAGATCTACATCAAAAACAGGGTATTTATCAATTAACTGAATAAGCGCATGTATTAACCTCTCATTGTCCTTAACTAAAGCCAAACAGCCCAATAATCGAGGCACTAAATTCGACACAGTTAAAGAGTCTTGAAAAAACTCAATATTATCCTCTATTGCTTTAATGGCTTTTTCCAAAGCTTCTTCATCCTCCCCCTTATAGGAAAATGATTCAACAACATAATAAGGAGCAAATTTTTTAGAGTGCTCAATGGCTGATAAATATTTTTTACAATGCTTAATCAAAAAACCCGTTAAAGTAAGGTTGCAAGGTTTTATCTCTTCATCATCCCAATCAACATAATAAACCTCAGGGTCATCACTTCCATCACAAATAGCAAACCAGTGTTCTTGTTCCTGAAAGGTTTTAATCAAAAGGCTATTTTCAGGTAATACCAACATTCCCTCATCCTGCGACTCCTGCTGCAACTTTTTCTTTTGACCAAGAATACTGGGATATAAGTAAACTCCCCAATTACTTAGCTCTTTATTCTCATCACTGCCGCAAAGCGTTAAAAACTCTTTGTAAACACCTGGTAGCTTTACTTCTTCGGTTAATTCTATCTCAGCTATTTTATCTTGCCCTATACCGATAAGCTCAGCTTCGGGAATAATTTGGTATAAATATTCCAACAATTGTTTATCTAACATTTCAATATCCTACTTGATTAAGGTCGCGTTAAGCCTGAATAAGCCGGAATGGTGCCAGAAAGCGGTGTTCCGATATCAACTATTATGCCCTCTGATTTCATTACCCTATCAAAGTTTGATAACGCACCTTGACACTGCTGACAGACCTCCCTCTCAGATATAATATTGAGCTTAGGTGTTGTAGCATTTGCGCCCCTATTCAGTAATACTCTAGCAATAGCTTCTAAACCTAAACGCTCAGAATCTTTCGCTCTATTAACTATATTATCAGGATCATGATTATCCCAAAACTGAGGAACCCCCTTCTCATTAACAGTCATATTATCTGTTAATAATCGATCTGTTGCTGGCAACGAATTTTTCTTACTATTCTGTATTGCAAAGGTTAACACTTCATCCCCTAAATCCACTTGAAATATCGCAACATTTTTTCCTTTTTCAATATTATTTGCTGCCTTATAGTCAGCTATAAAAGCATCTACGACTTTCTGGTCACCGCTTGTAAAAAGCTTAGTAAAATCAGAGCTATCAATATCGCTCAGAATATTCTTTTTGATACCTTCATGAACATAATTATCTGCTAAGAAGTCTTCTAAATGAACAACTTTGTTAGGATCAACCGGAGGAAGAGAGCCCACACCGGAACCAATTGGTGCATCTACAACTTCATCAACATTACTTCCATTAAAGTTGATCTCACCAGCATTCTCTTTCACATCTTTAGAAGCCAGGTCTTCAACGTTTCCAACATTATCATTATTCTTGGGCCCCTTGCTTGTACTGCCTGTTGATACCAGATTATCTATACCATTCTTAAGCTTGATAAGTGCAATTGTTGCAGAGTCTTTTAAACTGCTTGCTCCTTCCGCAATTTCTTGTAATACACCCGTAGCCTGCGCAAGGTCAGTAACACCGGCTGCGACCATTTTAATGACCAAGCTGCCAGATGCATACATCTCAAGCGCATCGTATAAGATTTTATTTTCTTGATATCTATCCTTCCAAAGTTTGGCCGTTTCCTGAGCCTCTAATAACGTTTCCTCGTTTTCTACATTTGCAATCGAAGGATCATTAACAATGGTTTCAAAGTTCTCAAGCGCCTCAAAGCCCCGCTCACTGAAGTCATCAATGACTTCACCATAACTGATAGAGACAGTTTCACCCTGGGCATTAACCACGGTAATACTTTCATTTAAATCAACTTCTTGTCCAAATAATTGCGCAGCAATTGCCTGACGCTCTTTCTCTTTTAACTCGACTTGTTTGGTCTGAATTCCATCAAGATCATCTGGCAACAAATTATTAATTTCTGTTTGTAATGCCAATATTTCATCTTCAGACATCCCCGACAAACCCAAGTCAGTAAGAACATCGTCTGAGAACTCAACAACTACATCAATTACCTCTCCAACGGCATCGATCGCTTCACCAACCTGTTCATGATCCACCGTAAGGTCAATATTGCCTTCCTGGCGGTCTACGCTGTACAGCTCTTTATCAACGTTGTCGGTATCGCGGTTGATGTTCATATCTTCCGTTTCTCCTTCGCCTAAAGTTTCCCCGCCCACGGTAACGTTGCCTTCACCTATAGTGGCCAGGGTTTTACCTACTTCGGTACTGCTGGTGTTGCTATAGGTATACTGGCTGGAGTTCACGTCCAGGCTATTACTGCCGGTGTCGCTGTCGCCTGTCGGTGACGTCGCATTCGGGTCATTGACCGTGGCGCCAATACCGACATTGGCATTGATGCCCGCGTTTTGCTGGCTGTTATAGCTGGTATTGGTCAGGTCGGTAAAGGTCAGCGTGCCGGTACTCAGGTTCAGATTGCCGGTATCGTTGCCTTCTTCGTCCCTTGCGGCAATCAGCGCGCCGACAATATTGGTATTGCCGTCCACATTGATATTAACTTCACCGCCGCCAGTGATGCTGCTCAGCACCGTCTCCCGGGTCTGGTAGCGGCCGCTGCTGGCATTTAAGCCGCCGTTGACACTGCCGACACCGCCTGTGGTATCCCCCAGTTCGGTGCTGATGGCAACTTCCCTTGTCGCTCCAAATTCACCACTTGCACCTTCACCTGTGGCAACCTGGGTCATTTCACTGTTTTCTCCGGCATTAAAGCCAAAGCCACCACTGATACCAAAACCTTTGTTGCTGCCGCTGGTGCGGTTTTGCATCGACTCCAGTGTTAAATCACCGCCGACATCCAGATTCAGGTCATTGCTGGCGGCTATGTTGCCGCCCTGGATGTTGGTGTCGCCTGTCGTGGTGATATTGATATCACTGCCGCTTAGCGTGCTGTTATTGTAGGTGGTGCTTCTGTCACGGTTTTCATTGCGGTTATAACTGGCGCTCACCGTCGGTCCGCCTGCCGCGCCCCACAAGGTTTGTGCAACCGTAATATGGCCGTTTTGAGTTTCCGTTGAACGGCTAGAGGTATCGCGCGATGCCTGGATATCCAGCATGCCGGTATCGATATTCAGCTCATTGCCTGCAAACAGGTCGCTGCCCTGAATCAAGGTTGTGCTGGTATTGCCCTGCTCGCTGTCACGGCTGTTCAACCCGGTTACGATATTGATATTGTTACCGCTAATGTTAGAAGCGCGCGAAGTGGTTTCTTCATACTGGCTGTTGGTTTTCGTAGCATCCACATCCAGCTGCACCCCGACATTAAAGCCGTAAGTAGCGGAGCTTGCGCCTGTGGCAGCAATTTGCTGTTTTAAGTTCACTCCTTTCATGGTGGCATCGGCAGTAGCCAGGGCGATTCCGGTTACATACCAGTCTTCATCGCTTTGTACGTCTTCCACCAGTTCACGCAGTTCGATCAGATCGGTATAGGTGACCCCGGGCGTGCCTGCCTCATATTCCGCTTCCAGCTGGACTAAACGGTTTTCCAGGCCGTCACGCTCTTTTTGGTAGGTGCGGTAGTCTTCTTCCGCCTGCTTAACTTTCTCGGTAGCCTCTGCAAAGGCCTCGGCCGACTTCGCCAATTCCACCGCCTGATGCTGCACCACCAGGCTCAGCTCGGCTTCGCCGTGGGTTTCTTCTAACGTTTCCTCATAACTTTCTTCCGCTTCCCTGATGATGACATTGTCACCGGCTATCAGGTTAACGCTGCCTTCGGTGTTGGAGCTGCTGTCGGCATTGCCGTCGGCGTCGCCCCCGTTACCGGCAAGAATATCCGAACCTTCGATCAGGATATCCGCCACCGAATCCAGGGTAATGCTCTCGTTGGCCGCCAAGGTTGAACCGCGCTGGGTATTGCTGGTGCTGCTAAAGTCAACATTGTCATAGGTGGCGTTGCCGATAGAGAATTTCAGCTGGCCGTCTTCCACCTTCACCATATCGGTGGGGTTGCTCAGCCCTTTTAAGGCATCGCCAAAACCGACTTCTATCTTGCGCTCGTGGGAGTAAGTTTCCACCGTTTCCTGGGCCGCCAGTACTTCGATGTCGCCGATATCGGTGGTAATAGCCAGGCTGCCGCCGGCAATCACGTCCGAACCAACCACGGTGCCGCTGCCGACATCCATATTGATATTGCCCTGGGCATCGAGCAAGGAACTGTAGGCAGTGGTGGCGGTTTCGCCGTTCATTTTCTCTTTCGAGGAATAGAAGCTGCCGCCGGAGAGGAAACCGCCTTTTTTGCGCATCTTCTCTACCTGGCTGGTTTCTTCGCCTGCGGTGATTAACAGCTCATCAAAGGCGGCGACATTGATATCATTGCCTGCAAAGAGTTCGCTGCCGCCGATGGTCACATCATCCCCGGAAAGCAGGGTTAAATCCGCGCCTGAGTTAAGCTGGCTGCTGCTCAGTTTCTCGGTCTTCTCGGCATCAAGCTTAGCCTTGGATTTTAAACCGCCGAAGCTTTTCTTGCTCACCGACTTCATTTCATAGTCGGTATAGGTTTGCGCCAGTACGTTAATGTCGTTACCGGCAACTACCATATCCCCGCCGGATTGCAGCGTGGAGCCGACAATATTGACATCACCGCTTTGCTGCACCGACAAGCTGCCATCTTCGTTTTTCAGGGCATTGATCAAGACATCGCCGCCGGCCGCCACTGTGGTGCCAAGCACGGTATCGTGCTGCGACTCTTTAATGGTGATTTTTTTCTTGAAGGTACTTTTCTTGGTCTTCTTCGAGCTGGCCATGTGCGATTCGGTCACCGCCAGCAGGTTCATCTCATTACCCGCTGCCAGCGAAACATCGCCGTTAGCGGCAAACAAGGCCCCTTCCGATTCAAGATTATTACCCGCAGCCACACTCAGGTTGCCGCCCGCCTGCAGGCTGACCACGTCATAGGTGGTGTCGTAATTGATCTTATAACCGCCTTTGAAATATTCTTCCCGGCCGGATTTATTTTCAATCGCGCCGAGTAAAACATCATTACCGGCATACAAACTGATATCGCCGGCGGCACTGAGCTCGCTGCCCTGCAGGTCGATATTGTTACCGGCGTTCATGGCCAAACTGTTGGTTGAGATAATTTCAGAGGCTTCGCCAACACTGGTGTAGGTGACGCTGTCGGTACCGCGTTTGTGCTCGCGCTCCCAGGTGCTTTGCTCAAACTCGGTACGGTTGATGATATCGCCGCCCGCGTTGAGCACCACGTCATTACCGGCAATCAGCGCCTGCTGGTTGATCAGATCGCCGCCGGCATTGATTTGCAACAAGCCATTGGAGAGCAGGCTGTCGTTATTAATCACGTCGCCGCCGCTGGTCAGGCTTAATTCCGTGCCCGCCATCAAGGTAGCGTCATTGGTAAAGTCGCCGCCGATATCCAGTACGATCGCCTGGGCGCTCAGATCCAGGGTATTGATGAAGTCGCCCCCCAGCTCCAGGCCAATCAGGTTGTCGCTGTCGAGGAAGGTTAATTCCGTGGTTTCAAGCTCCCCTTCCGAGCGTAAAATCACGCCATCAACGCCGCCAATGCCCGCTTCCACCGTGATACCGCCGTCAGCGCGGATATCCAAATAGGTACCTGCGCCTATGGTCACACCGTCCGCCAGCAGGTCGTTCTGACCCACCGCCGCATACAGCTGGGTCTGGCCTTCATTGATATAGTCTTCGTTGAAGCCCAGGTCCTGGGTCAGTACCCGCACCTGTTCATCGGTTAAAAAGACGTTTTCCGAGGCCTGCACGCCGCCGCTGCCGTTAACGCTAGTGGCAGCCTCGGCATGCGCTGCCGCCGCAGCTTCCAGCTCTATCAAACTGGTGAGGTAGTCACCGTGGCCGGTAGCTTCGTTGATCAGCGCCTGGGTGGCATGCTGTGCCAGCTCCTGCTGGCTTAACTGGCGCTGTTCGCTCAGGCCTTGGTCATTTTCGATCTGCTCCCTGAGCACTTCATCGGGATCATGGCCTATGGTGTCTAAAAAGCGATCTGAGCCCAGCAGCGCCTGCTCGGTCAGGTATTCTTCGCGGTTTTCCTCGGTGTAGTTGTGCTCCGGGTTTTCTCCGCTGACGTTTAAACTCGGGCCGTTAACGGCAACCTCGTCGCTGCGCTGTGCGCTGGCATCGCTGCTTTGCGCTGCCACTTCTTGTGTCTCTACGCTGCTTAGCCCTTCACTACCCGGGTTGTCTATCACCGGGGTGATATAGTTCATGTCCTGATCTTTAAAGGCGCTGGCATCAAAGGCACTGCCCTGATCGCCGCCGCCGACAAAGCTCACGCCGCCGCTGCTCACCAGGGTCAGGGTGCTGCCTGTCGTAACCGCCTCTTGCGCTGCCAGGTTATCCACCTGGCTTGAATCGGCATCGCTGTCAAAACGGGGATCGTTTGCCGCCACAGCGTCCGTTGGCGTCTCATTGATCGCCAGCTGTTCATGCTCGGCTGAGATCTGCGGGCCATCGGTGAAACCTGCCGCTTGCCGCTGCTGGGCCGTTAAACTGTTGTAACTGCTGCCCTGGCTGACAGCACCGGTACTCTGGCTGCTGGTTTGCTGATAACCAGCCACCGCCTGGTTATTTTGCGCCACATTCAATGGCACACCGGAACCAACAACCAGTACGCTGCCCGCTGTACCCTGGTTTTGCTCAGCGGCCCCGGCTACCGTCTGGTTGTTCACCTGGGCAACAGCGCCCACCTGGTTCTGGCTATAACCGTTATCGGTTAAATCGCTGCTGCCGGCAGCACTGCCGCTGTTTACCGCCACCTGGTTGCCCAGTTCACCATTGCCGTCAAAGCTTGCCGACTGCTGCGACCCGCTGGCAAGGCTAGCTTGCTCGCCATTGCTGATGCTTTGCCCGCTGGCCGTGGCACTGCCGGATGTCCGCTCGCTGGTATTGCCGCTGGCGGCGATACTGACCGTGCCGGTATTGGCACTGCTGCTCTGGCTGTTATTGCCGCTGAAGTTTTCCTGCTGGTTTTGTGCGGCAACGCTGACATTAGTGCTGGCATTGCCGCTGACACCGCTGGCGCTCTGGCTCTGGCCGCTAGTGCTTTGGCTGGTGCCGCTACTGGTGCTGACACTGGCACTCTGGCTGCTGTTACTGCCGGCGCTGCTGCCGCGGGACGCCGAACCGCTGGAGCCGCTGACACTGGTACTGGCGCTGCGACTGCCCGGACCGGTCGGGCTGGCATCGGTGGCTTCAAGCTGGCCGGATAAGTTGCCGCTGATAGAGCCGCCTGCCGCTATGGTACCGTAGGCACCGCCGATAAAGTTCTCTTCTGTGGTGGTGCCTATTTCTTCTTCGCTGTCTAACCTATAAACACCGGGTTCTCCACAACTGCCGTTATCTAAGCCCACCAGACACCTGGCCACCCATTTCTGCCGGATCTCGGTCGTGGTGGAAATACTCTTATTCTGGGCGCTGTTATTGGTTAAGCTGCTGCCGGAAAGGGTGATATTGCCGCCGGCGGAAATCGTACTGTAATTGTTGGTGATATTGCCGCTTAAGCTTAAGTTGTTACCGGCGGCTATGGTACCGGCGCTGCCGCCGACTGTGGCGTTATAAACCGTGGTACTGGTGTTGTACTTGGTCACATAAGTAATTTTATCCCTGGAGCCGCCATAACCGCTAAAACCGGGCTCTCCGGGGCTTCCGCCGCCGGAAGTCGATGCTGTGGTTTCACCTTCGCTAAAGCTGGTGCTGGAACTGCTGCGGTTATTGCTGATGGTACCCGTCAGGCTCAGGTTACGGGCAGCGGCGATCGAACCGGCATTATTGATAATAGTGCCGCCGCGCAAGGTAGCATCGCCGCCGGAATAAATGCTGCTGGTATTGGTAATATTGCCGTCTATGGTCATGTTGGAGCCGGCAAACAGTAAATTGCTGTTGCTGGCATTGCCGTTGATGTCCAAAGTGCCCGCCGCAGCCACCGTGCCGCTGTTGGTGATATTGCCGTTCACCGTCAGGGTGGCGTCGCTGCTTAAGGTACCTGTGTTGCTGATGCTGCTGAAATTAAGCTGGCCGTTGCCGTCAGACTTTATGCTGCCGCTGTTGGTCAGGGTGCTGCCGCTTAAGGTTGCCGTGCCGCTGGCCACTATGCTGCCGCGGTTGGTAATGCTGTTGCCGCTGGTATTTAGCACCAGGTTGCCGCTGGCGCTTAAGGTATCGCCGCTTGCCAGGTTAAAGGCACTGTAGGTGGTCAGGTTAAGATCGCGGCCGTAGATTTTCCCCAGCGCCTGAATGTTGCTGTCCACGGTCACGCCGCCGTCAGATTGCAGCGAGCCGCTGTTGTTTAAACTACCGGCATCAATATTAAGCGAGCTTTTCCCGCTGATGATGCCCGAGTTGGTTAAGGTATTGCTGCTTTGCACATCCGCCGCGCCGTTTCGGCTGGCCAGGGTACCGCTGTTGCTGATGGTCGAAGCGCTGGCGGTCAAGCTAGAAGCCGCAGAAATAATACCGCTGCTAGTTAAACTGGAGCCGCCGCTAAGATCGATACTGCCATTGGCCAGGATCAAACTGCTGCCGCCGTCGTTTTTAACGCTGCCGGCATTGATATCGAGCACGCCGGTGCCAGCTGAGGTGATCTGGCCGTTGCTGTTATCCAAGGCGCCCTGCGTCAAAATCGCCAGGCTGCTGCCGTCATTGGCAATCTTGCCCGAGCTGTTATTGATAGAGCTGGCGCTAAGTGCCGAGTTGCCGTTATTAAAACCGATAACATCGCCGCCGACATTACTAAACCAGCTGCCGGCATCAATATCAAAGTCTGCCGCGGTAATGGCGCCGCCGTCGTTATTGATGCTGCCACCGGCATCCATCAGCAAAGCTCCTGCGGTGGCGATCTGACCGCTGTTTTGCGTGATGCTGCCGCCGGCATTTACCGTTAAGGTGCCGCTGCCGCTATGGCTGATGGTGCCGCCGCCGTTATCTAAACTGCCGCTAGTGGCTTTTACGGTAAAACTGCTGTTGGTGGACTGTATGGTGCCGTTGCTGTTATCCAGGCTGCCGGCAAGGATCTGCCCGCTGCCACTGCCGGTAGAGGTGATGGTACCGCCACTGTTATTGACCGTACCGGCGCGGATATCAACATTATTGCCCTGCATTAAGCCGTTGCTGTTGTTGACCGTACCAGAGGTATTGATACCTAAGGTGCCATCGGCAATCAGCTGGCCACCCTGGTTTTCCACCGCACTGTTGATCTGCAAGTCGCCTTCGGTGTACAGGTTGCTGTTGGTATTTACAAAAGTACCGCTGGTATCTATGCTCAGCGCCCGTTTGGCATAAAGATCGCCGCTGCCACTGAGGTTACCCTGCAAGCTGGCGGTACCCGCGGTAGAAACCTGACCGCCGTCGATATCCAAACTGCCGTTATTGCCCAGCACTAAGGTGCCGGTACCGGCGTGGATCAGCTGGCCGCTGTTGGTCACCGAGCCGCCAAAACTCATACTGCTGCCGCTGTTGTAGATAGTACCGGCATTGGTAAGCTGGCTGACAGCTAAGTTCAGGGCATTGCTGCCGGTGCCGCTGGCCACCAGGACCCCGGAGCCGTTGTTGTTGAACTGGCTACCGCTAAAACTGCCGTTTGCACTTTCGATACGGCCGCTGTTGGTTAAGGTAGAGAAACCGGTGACGCTAAGATCATCCGCCGAGAGCGTGCCCGAGTTGCTGATAGTGCCGGCACTAAGGTCAGCGCTGTTGCCGGCATAGAGCAAATTGCTGTTACTGATGCTGCTGCCGCTGAGATCCAAATTATTGACAGCAGAAATCTGGCCGCTGTTGCTGATGCTCGACGAGCCGCCGTTGACGGTAATATTTTGCGCGGAAATGCGTGCGCTGCTGCCATTGGTTAAACCGCCGCTAAGGCTGAAGCTGCCCGCCGCCTGCAGCTGACCGCTGTTATTGACACTGCTTGCCGAGAGCACCAGGTTGCCATCGGTTGCCGCCGTGCCGCTGTTTTGCATGGTGCCCGACTGGCTCAGGGTAAAGCTGCCGCTGCCCTTATGAATTAAGTTGCCGCCGCTGTTGCTGATGTTGTTTAACGACAGCAACCAATTCAGGGCATAACTGGCCAGGGTGCCGCCGCTGTTGTTGATGGTCCCCAGTCCGGATAAATTCAACGAGTTACTGGCACTGCTGCTCGCCAGTACCGTACCGTTGCTGTTATTTAACGAGCTGCCGCCAAGCATCACAGTGCTGCCGCTTAGGCTGCCGCCGGTGTTGTCTAGTGTGCCGCTGCTGCTGACATTAAGGCTCTGCCCCTGCATCACACCCGAACGGTTGGCCACGCTCGCTGCACTTAGCTGCAACTGACCGTCCGACTGCACTACACCGCCGTTATTGCTGAAACTGCTGCCGCCGTCGATATTTAAACTGCCGTTAGCGGCTAAGGTGCCTGAGGCATTATTGATACTGCTGGCATCAACTGTCGCATTGCTGCCGGAGAAGATCACACCGCTGCTGTTGGTTAAGCTGCCGTCTGCGTCCAGATTTAAGCTGCCGCCTGCTACCACAGAGCCGCTGCTGTTATTGACAGCGCCGCCGATATCCAGGGTTAAATTAGCCGCCGATTCTATCTGGCCGCCGCTGCTTTGTAAGCTGCTGGCAGTTAACACCTGACTGCCACGGGAAGTGATCACCCCGGAATTGTTGCTCAAAGTGCCTGTGGTCAGCACCAAACTGCCCTGGGAGATCAGCGCGCCGCCGCCGTTATCAAAGCTGCCCGCCTGGCTGATAGTCAGGGCGCCATTGCCTTGTAAGCGGATTTGCCCGCCGTTATTGGACAAAGTACCGATATTTCTGAGCTCTAAATTATTGCCGTTTGACTCAATAATACCGCCGCTGTTATTGGTCAAAGCACCTGTGACGGTTAAGTCCAGGCTGTCACCGCTGCTGCTTCGAGAGAGCAACAAACCGCCGCTGTTATCCAGGTTAGTGCTGTTAACGCTCAGGGTATCCGCCTGGATCACGCCGCCGCGGTTAGTCACTTCATTGATGGTTAAACGGACATCCTGCCCGGAAATAACCGCCTGCTGACCATTGACGCTGTCGTTGCTTAAACTGCTTAAGGCCAGTGCAATCACTCCGCCGCTGGCCAGGGTACCGCCGTTATTATTGAGATCGCTGAAACCGGATAACGCCAGGCTGCCGCTGCCCTGATGGATCACTGTGCCTTGCTGGTTGTTAAAGCTCGCGCCGCTGATTTCCATATTGCTGGCGCTACTCGCCAGCACACCGCCGTTGCCGTTGTCTATGGCGCCGCTGGTATTGATACGATAGACACTGCCGCTGCCGGTAATGCTGCCGCCGCTGTTGTTTAAACTGCCGGCATCCAGGGTTAACGAACCGCCGGCAAACATGCCGCCGCCACTGTTGTTGACGGCGCCGCTGTCAATATCAAGCGCCTGTGCCGCCTCTATCGTGCCGCTCTGGTTGCTCAGGCTGCCATCAAGGGTAATGTCGCCCAGGCTCAGCAGCTGCCCCTGGTCATTGATGACATTATTGGCTGTCAGGGTGCCGCCACTTAGCAGCAGGATTTCACCCTGGCTGTTGTCTATGCCATTATTTAACGTCAGGCCCGTGCCCCGGGTCTGGATCACACCGCCGCGGTTGTTGATCTCATTGGCGGTATTGAGGGTTAGGGACTCGCTTAGGCTGGAGCTGGCATACAAAACTCCGGAGTTGCTGATATCAGTTGCCGTCAGGGTCAACAATTCACCGGCCAGGGTGCCGCTGTTAACCAATTGTCCGCTGTTTAGCGCCAGCTGCGCCGCCTGGATCACCCCGGCATTATTGACATTGGCGGCATTGATATCTAAAACACCGACACCGCTGATCTCGCCGCTGCTGTTTAAATTGGCCAACGTCAGGGCAAAGCTGCCAGTCCCCTGCTGCAGCAAGACGCCACTGCCGTTATTTAAGGTATCCGCCGTAAGAGTAAAATCACCGCTTTGGTTATAAACCAGGCCGCTGTTGTTGAGCAGTTCGTCTGCCAGAGTAAGCGCCAGACCTGAGGCAGAAAGCAGCTGACCACCGGTGTTGTCCAGGCTGTTGGCATCTAGCTCAAGTGTGCCTTCGGACAGTAATATCCCGGAAGTATTATTAAGATCATAATCACTGTTAAGGCTTAAATCTCCCGATGCCTGGATCACCCCTGAAGTATTATTTAATGCTTCACCGCCACTCTCACCATCAAGGTTGAGGGTCACATTGCCTAAACCGGCAATAACGCCGCTTTGGTTGTTCAGCGCCTGCGTGCTGCTGATCACAAACTCGCCGCTGCCGGTATGGCGCAGGGTGCCGCCCTGGTTATTGATATTCTGGTTATCCAACATCCAGTTAGTACTGTTGACCTCAAGCTCACCTCCCTGGCTGTTATCGAATAAACCGGAAAGGGCTAAGCTGAAGATTTCACCGCCGGAGAGTACCAGGCCGTTTTGGTTGTTGATATTGGCCAGGGTCAGGGCCATGGAAGTTGAAGATTCAAGTACGCCGCTTTGGTTATCGATATTGCTGCTGTCGATATCAAGATTGGCGGCGCTGATCACGCCATTGCCGTTATTGCTCAGGGCCTGACTGGTAATGGTCAACAAGTTTTCGCTGCGGATCAGGCCACCGTTGCTGCCGATGTTATCGGCAGTCAGGGTAAGCTTATCGCTGGCGGCAATCACGCCGTTGCCGTTAAGGATATCGGTGGCATTGACAGTTAGCAGCTCGACATCGCCGATAATGCTGCCGTTATCGTTGGTCAGGGTTTGGCTTATATCCAGGGCGGCAGTTTCGCCGAAACTGCTGATCTCACCGCCGGTATTATCGAGATTATCCAGGGTTAACTGGCTGTTGCCGCTTACCTGGAGCACACCATTTTGGTTATTGAAATCGCCGCCGCTCAGAGCAAAATCCGCCAACGCATAAACAGCGCCGTCCTGGTTAATCAGCTCCACCAGGCTTAACAAACCGCTACCGGCATGTACTAAAGTGCCCTGGCTGTTGTCCACTACCTGGTTAAACACCAGTTGCTCGCCATGACTTTGTATTTGCCCGCTGTTGGTGGTAGCGCCGCCGGTATTGATGGTTAATGACTGCCCTGAAGTATCGGTTGCCAGGATCAAACCGCTGTTATCAAAACTTGTGCTGTCGATATCGAGCTGCTCCCCCTGGAGCGTGCCGCTGTTATTAAGACTGGTAACATCAAGATCAAGCGAAGCAGCATCGATCACCCCCTGGTTATCCAGGTTGGCGGCAACCAGTTGTAACTGCTGCGCCGAGGTAATTTGTCCCGAGCCGTTGCTGAGATTATTGCTTACCGTCAACTGCAGCTTTTCTGTGTTTTGCTGGCTGATAAGTCCGCCGTCATTACTGAGATCAACAGCATTGATGGCGGCATCGGCTGCCGTGGTCACGATTTGTCCCGCATCATTATCGAGCAAACCGGCGATAGTCATGGCAAAACCGGCATTACCCGCCACTAAGCCCCCGGCATTGGTCAAGCTGTCGGCATTGACACTCAGGTTATCGGCGTGGATCAAACCATCATTGTTATTCACGGTTTCGCTGGTCAGGCTGATATCTGTTGCCAGGATTTGTCCGCCGCTACCATTGGCCAGGCTGTTATCAAGACTTTTGCTGCCCAGCACCAGGTTTTGCGCACCGATCACCCCGCCCTGGTTATTGATAGCATCGCTAATATTTAAGGTCATTAACTCCTGGGCAAACACCAAAAGGTTACCCTGGCTGTTGTTTATATTGTCCAGCGTCAGGGTCATGCCGTTATCTGCCTGCACCAGACCGGAAGTATTGGTTAGGGTGGCGGCCGTTACCGCCAAGCTGCCCTCGGTTAAAATTTCACCCTGGTCATTATTCACTTCACCTGTGGTATTGAGGGTTAGGCTGCCTTCTCCCAGGTGGGCAATTTGTCCCGTCTGGTTATTGATGGCCATATCCGTTAACGAGAGATTTTCACCGTAGCTGATGAGCGCACCAGTATTGGTTAAACTGTCGGTGACCAGTTGCAGGCTTTCACCCGAAGTCCCTCTGGCGATAATGTTGCCGCTGTTGTTTAGCCCAGTGCTGGTCAGCAGCGCCTGCTCGGCCACAATATCGCCGCTGTTGTCCAGGCTCTGGCTGTTGATGCTCAGCTGGGCAGCATCTATCGCGCCCCGGTTATCGATACTGGTGCTGTTAAGGCTTAATTCAGCGGCGCTGAGACTACCTTCGTTGGTAAGGTTTTGGCTATTAACCACTAAATTGCTGTTACCGGCAATGGTGCTGATATTGGTCACAGGATCTGTCTGCGCCAGGCCGTTGTCTAAAGTATCGGTATTGATGGTCAGCATATCCGTACCGCTATGGCTGATGGTGCCGCCGCGGTTATCCAGGCTGGTCGCCGTGATCAGCGCCTGCTCACCGGCGCCGTATATTTGTCCGAGCTGGTTATCCAGGGTATTGGCGACATTAACCGTCAGGCTTTGCCCGCTTTCTCCCAGCGCCAGCACTTGCCCCTGGCTATTATCCAGTTCGTCGGCGTCTAAAGTTAAGGTTTGCGTGCCGATCAAAGCCCCCTGGCGGTTAAGCAGCTGGTCGCTGTCCAGGGTTAAATTGGCGGCAACAATTTCCCCCTGGTCATTGGCCAGGGTATCGGCTTTCAGGGTTAAGCTGCCGTCACTGAGCAATAAACCACCGTTATTATTTAGGGTATCAACCGCCAGGCTATCGAGTACTTCCAGGGTAAAGACCCCCTGGCCATAATGAAGAATTTGCCCGTTATCGTTATTCAGCACCAGATTGCTGAGGCTGAAGTTTTCACCATTGGTGGCAATAATCCCGGTATTATCCAAGGTTTGCAGCGCCAGCAGCAGACTTTGTTCCTGCTCTCCCGCCGCCAGCAGCTGCCCGCTGTTGGTTAAGGCAGCTAAAGTCAACTGCGCCTGCTGAGTTTCAATCACACCGGCATTGTTTAAGGTATTTGCCGCCAGGGTCAGTTGCTGCGCCTGGATATTGCCATCACTGGTAAAGCTATCGCCGCTGAGGGTGAGGTTATCCGCCAGCAGCGCGCCGCTGTTGTTCAAATCTGTGGCACTCACGGATAAAGCGCTGGCAGAAGCGAGAGAGCCGGTTGCCAGGTTATCTAATAAAGCCGTGGTCAGGGTCAGTAAACCATTACCGGCATAGCTGATATCACCGCTGTTGCTGATGCTGGCCGCAGTGATGTTCGCACTGTCGCCGTCCGCATAAATCAAGCCCTCCTGGTTATCCAGGGTGGTGGCTACCGTCAGGTCCAGGCTTAAGCCTGAATCGGCAAAGGCGGCTATTTCCCCGCCTTCATTTAGCAAAGTAGTAGTGGCGATCACCGCCTGATCGGCGTAGATATTGCCCTGGCGGTTGACCAGACCGGTCAGGGTCAGCGCCAACTGACCGTTGCTGTTGATAAGGCCGTTGATGTTATTCAGGTTTGTCGCACTAAGCGTCAGGCTGCTGCTGGCCGCCAAAGTGCCTGAATTGTTGATTTCGCTGCTGCTGACGGTTAGCTCATCGGCGCTGATCAAACCGTTATTGCTGATATTGGTGACATTAATATCAGCCGTGCCGCCGCTGAGTCGGGCGCTGCTTTCCTGGCTCAGGGTTTGCGTTTGCAGCGTTAATGCATTGGCAGCGATGAGGCCGTTACTGGTCAGGGTGTTGGTATCAAGTACCAGCTGCTGCGCCGCGATGATCTCTCCCGACTCACCGTTGTTGATATCGGTCACGGTAAGGCTGGCGTTGTTGGCCAACAGGCTGCCTTGCTGATTGGTGAGCTGATCGGCAGTGATGGTCAGTTCTTGCAGAAACTCCATGCTGCCCTGGCTGTTATCCAGCTGTTTAAGCTGCAACTGATTGTTCAGGGCATTTGAAGCGATCACACCGCCGGTATTGTCTATGTTTTCATTGATATTCATCACCAGCTGATCGCCGCCGGTTACCACCAGCTGACCGCCGCGGTTGTTGACTTGCCCCATGGTGATAGCAACATCTTGAGTCGCCTGAAGCAGGCCGCTGCTGTTATCTAAGCTATCGGCGGTTAAGCTGAGTTCGCCGTCCGCCAGCCATTGCCCCTGGTTATTGACTGTGGTGGCATTCACTGTGGTATCGGCTGCCTGGATCAAACCGCTATTGGTTAACTTATCCAGCGCCAGGGTAAGTTCGGCGGCACTGATACCGGCATCGGTTAAATTCAGCAGCTGGCCAACCGTTAACGCCATATTGCCCTGACTGTAGATCAGACCGTTATTGCTCAGTTCATCCGCCGTTAAAGCAAGCGCGCCGTTGGTGGCAATCTGCCCCTGGCCGTCATTATTGTTGTCACTGGTGATCCGGGTGATATCCAGCGTCAGAGTACCGCTGCCGCTGTGGCTGATGCTGCCGCCGATATTTTCCAGTTCTGCGGCGCTGATCACAGCAGACTCGGAAGCGGCAAAAATACTGCCGTTTTGGTTGCTGATCTTTTCTGTCACCGCCACAGTCAGCGCCTGGCCGGTTTCGTTAAAGGCTTCGATGGCGCCGTTATCGTTGATCAGGCTTTCACTGGTGATCGCCACCTGGCCACCGGCTAAACGACCGCCGCTGTTGTCCAGGGTCTGGGCAATATTCAGGGTTAATAACTGCTCGGCCAAGAGCGCAATTTCACCGTCGAGGTTATTAAGCTCATCTGAGGTGATAACGGCGCTGCCGCCCGCCTGAATAAGGCCCTGCTCGTTATTGACCACGCCTGTGGTTAAGGCAAGCGAGCCTTGTGTGGCGATGATACCGGCGACATTGTTTAATTCATTCTGGACATCCAGGGTTAATACCCCGGCGCCAAAATGGGCCAGGGTACCGCCGGTGTTATCAAACAGCATGTCGCTGAGATCCAGGGATTCGCCGTTGCTGATGATGCTGCCGCTGTTGCCAAGCTGCTCCACCGTAAGGGCCAGGCTGTTGCCGCTAGTGCCGCTGCTGCTTAAGCTACCGTTGTTATTAAGCTGCCTGGCCGCCAGACTTATCTGCTCTGCCAGGATCTCTCCCTGGTTATCCAGGGTGTCGGCGCTGATATCCAGGTTGGCAGCGGCAAGTAACTCACCGCTTTGTGTGAAGGATTGCGTGGTTACCGAGAGCTGATCTGCGCTGATGCTGCCCTGTGTGGTTAATGTCGTGGTATTCAGGGTTAACTGGCCGTTGGCCGCTACCTGTCCTGAGCCCAGGTTATCCAGGGTCGTGGTATTAATTTGTAATTCGCCGTCACCGGCAAGTACGATGGTACCCTCGCTGTTGATTAGTCCGGTTGCGTTGATCTGTGCATTTTGACCGGCAACCAGCAGCTGACCCGAACTATTGTCAAAATTGTTGCTGATATTGATCTCGGCGGCGGCAGGCAGTATCCCATCCTGTACCGCTCCCTGGGCCTGGGAAACCAGAATCTGCCCCTGGGTGTTAGTTAGATTATCCGCGGCTATGCGCAGTTGTCCGCCGCTGATCTCTCCCTGGCTGTTATCGATTTCCGGGCTGCTGATATCAAGCAACGCACCGCTTGCAAGGATACCGGCAGCATTATTGACTTGCCCTGTGGTCAGGGTCATATCGCCGCTGCTTTGTATCAGGCCCTGACTGTTATTGATAGAATCCGAGGTTAAAGCCAGCTGACCATTAGCGATTAATTCGCCGCCGGCATTTTCCAATGTCTGCAGTACCTCCAGGGTAAAGACCCCGGCGCCGGCATGCACTATGCTGCCGTCAGTGTTATCCAGCAACATTTGTGTCAGGGACAGGTTTTCCCCGCCCGAGTAGATCACCCCACTATTACTCAGTGTCGGCGTTGTGATCACTAAGCTTTCCCCGCTCTGGCCCAGTGCCTGGATATAACCCGAGTTAGTCAGCTGATCTGTGGTTAAACTCAGTCCTTCGCCGCTGATGCTGCCTTCGTTGACAAGCTGGTCGGCATCAAGCGTTAATTGCCCTTCACCCGTGATTTGTCCTGAGCCCAGGTTATCCAGCTGCGCGGTTGTGATGGTGCCATCACCGACCAGGTAGATTTCACCGTCGCTGTTATCCAGCCCAGTGACCGTCAGGGTGTTTTCGCTGCCTGCGCTGTAGATCAAGCCGTTGTTATTGTTCAGGTGCGAGTCCGGATTTGC
Source organism: Thalassomonas sp. RHCl1 (assembly GCF_947387555.1). Classification (GTDB taxonomy): domain Bacteria; phylum Pseudomonadota; class Gammaproteobacteria; order Enterobacterales; family Alteromonadaceae; genus Thalassomonas. The sequence goes on along the minus strand of NZ_CANDNZ010000007.1, from coordinate 180,911 downwards.
GCTCAGCTCCAGCCTTAGTGCGCCTACCACATCCGACAGAGCCGCCAGCTGGCCGCCGCTATTGTCCAGGTTATCGGTGACTATCGCCAACGAACCGGCCTGGATCTGTCCCTGCTGATTTAACACCTCGGGGGTAGTGATCACTAAACTGCCGGCGCTACTGATTTGTCCCTGGCTATTATCCAGGCTGGCAGCATTCAGGGTGAGTTCTCCCGCCGTAGCGATCACTCCGGACTGGTTATTTAGATCAGCCAGGGTATCAATACTCAGCACACCTGAACCGGCATGCATGATAGTGCCGCCCTGGTTATCCAATACCAGATCGCTCAAGTTGAGGTTTTCACTGTTACTATAAAGGGTGCCGCTGTTGGTTAAACTGGCGAGATCAAGTTCAAGTTCGGCGCCGCTGCTTAACCCCGAAACCTGGATCACACCACTGTTGGTTAAATTGTCACCAGAAATCGCTGCACTTTGTGTTAACAGCTCCCCGGAGTTAGTAATATTGCTGGCGCTGAGCTGCAGTATATCCGAGATGAAGCTGCCACTGTTGTTGAAGGAGCTTACCGTTAGCGAAGCTGAAGCACTGGTAATCACACCGGCATTTTCCAGGGAAAACACTGAAGCGGTTAACGCCCCGTCCGCACTGATGACACCGTCTTCGCCATTGTCTACGTCACCAACTACCAGGTTTAAATTATTGGCAACAAGGGTGCCGCTTTCGTTTATCAGGCTTTGACTGTTTATCAATCCCTGACTGCTGTTAATTTCAATAGTGCCCGACTGGTTATTCAGGGTATTGCTAACGATCAGCTCACTGGAGCTGCCGCCCAGGTTAACAATTTGTCCCTGACGGTTATCGAGCTCTGTGGCATTAATACTGAAATCTTCACTTGACTGGAGCAGCCCCTGCTGGTTATCCAGGATATTAACGGTAATATTCAACGCCTGCCCGGCGGAAATTTCACCGTTAAGGTTATTCAGGGCCGCCTGTGCCAGATCAATTTCTCCCTGGCCATAAATCACGCCGTTTTCATTGTTCAGGGTATTATTACTGTCAAGGCGCAACACACCCGAGCCAAAATGCAGCAACTGACCGCTGTTATCTACGGCGATATCCAGCAGGGTAAAGTTCTGACCATGGCTTTCGATACGGCCACTATTTTCCAGCTGCCCGCCCTGTATAGATAAGGCATCCGCCGCCTCACCGCTGGCCAGTAATAAACCGCTATTTTTCAGGGAAGCCGAGTTTAATGCCAACTGCTGTGCCTGGAGAGTGCTGTTAGCCTCGTTATCTAAACTGCTGGCGGCAATGGTAACGGCATCGGCGCTGATTAATGCCTCTCCCTGGTTGACGACAGTATTGGCAGTCAGGTTCAGCTGCTGAGTTGCCGTCAGAAAGGCATCCTGGTTAAGCAACTCGCCTGTGGTGATTGTCAGGTTTTGTCCGCTGATTTGTCCGCCATTGTTGCTCAGGCTTTCACTGATATTGGCCGTTAAATTGGTACCGGCTTCAATCAGGCCCTGCTGGTTATTCAGCTGCAGCCCGCTCAGGCTGATGGACTGTTCACTGATAAGCTGTCCGCCAAGGTTTTCCAGGGTATCGGCATCAATCGTCAGTGCTTGCTGTGCCTGAATATTACCGAGCTCATTTACCAACTGGCCGGCATTGATGGCAATCAGCTGGCTGACAAGGTTACCGCCGGAATTGCTTAAGCTATTGACGCTCAGCGCCAGTTCATTAGCGGCAGAGATCACCCCGTCACTGTTGGCCAGGTTTCCACTGCTAATATCGGCGTTATTGCCTGTCCAGATCATGCCCTGGTTATTGTCCAGCACTGTGGATTCCAGGCTCAACTGGCCACTACCGCTGTGTACTAACTGCCCCTGCTCGTTGATGATATTGGCGGAGGTTACAGTTAAATTGTTGCTGTGGGCTTCTATGGTGCCGAAGCTGTTGTCCAGGCGTTCACTGATATTAAGCTGTAAACTATTGTCTTGCTGGTCAAAAGCGGCAATAACCCCTCGGGCGTTGCTAAGCTCCCGGGCGCTGAGGGAAACCAGATCTCCCTGGATATTACCGCCGGTATTGACAAGTTGATCGCCTGACAATGCCAGCTGTTTCGCTACTATCAGTCCCTGGCTGTTATCCAGGGTTTGCGTCATATTGAGCGCCAGGACGCCATTGCCCAGGTGGTTGATTTGCCCGCCGTCATTGCTTAAGGCATTGGCGCTAATCGCAATATTTTCACTGCTAAACTGCAGTAAACCGCCGTTATTGTTCAGGGTTTGCGAGATATTCAACTGAGGGCTTTGCGCGTCGGCAAACAATAAATTACCGCTGTTATTCAGGTTATCCAGGGTAAAGCTGCTGCTTGCCTGCACTTCCAAAGTGCCGCTGTTACTGAAATCTCCCGTGGTCAGCTGTAAAGCTCCCTGCGTTAGCCAGTCACCCTGGTTTACCACTTGCTCGCTGGCATTGATATCGGCTGTACCTTCGGTGACCACTAAACCACCATTCACCTGAAAACTTTGCCCATCAAGGTTAAGCGCTCCCTGCTCGCCGTATTGATAGAGCTGGCCCTGCTCGACGCTGAAATCATTGAGACTAATATTGACTTCATTGGCCTGGATATTGCCGTTGTTGACCCCGGTTCCCCCGCTCAGGGTAATGGCTTCACCGCTGATATCACCTGAGTTTGTCAGCTGTGAGGCGTCGATATTGATACTATCCGACTGGAGCAAGGCATTTTCTTCATTGATCAGCTCACCGGCCGAGAGGGCAATTTCAGAAATATTGGCGATACTGCCCGCATTGGTGAGGCTGCCGGACACCTCGATGGATAGAGCGGCATCGGCTTGCAGCTGACCTTCGCCGTCTAAACCGGCATAAATTTCTCCGCTCTGGTGCAGAGCTGCGCTATTGATATCCAGCTTGGTTGCCGCCGCCAGCGTGCCCTGGTTATTAAGACTGCCGCCGGCTGCAACGCTCACCTGCTTGGCATAAGTACTGCCCGAGGTGGTGATATCGCCACTGACCGAGTTCAGTTTGACACTCTCGTTGGCCAGGGTATCTTTTAATCTCAATTCACCGTCGGCGGTTAATTCCAGATCATTAACGGCATTGATCAAACCTTCACTTCGTACCCCTAAACCGGCTTCGGTACCGAGCAAGGTAATGCTGTTGCTGTACATACTGCCCAGGGCACTGGCGTCCAGGGCAAATAACGGCTTAACCCCCAGCGGCTGCTCGGACAACGCTTTGCCTTCCCCGCTCTGGTAATCATAATAATTAGCGCCGGTTAAAATATTGAGCTTGTCGCTGTAAATGGCGGCATTGACATACATGGCCCGGGTTAAAATATCGAACTGGCTGACATTGCCGGCATTCATGCCCAGACCGTCAAAAACCACACTGCCCTGATTGATGTTAAAACCGCGTAATTCGCCGTTAAGTACATCCGGCGCCCCGGTGGCAAAAATCACCCTGGGGGTGTTGATAAAACCACAGCCGTTACAGCTGATACCGTTGGCATTAGCGAGCACAAACTCTGCCGAATCCCCCAAAATTTCGGTATAGCCCAACAATGACGAAGCCGAGCCGCCGTTGACCTCAGCCAGGATAATTTTCGCGGTGCCGCCGGCCAGGCGGCGGTTACCGTCGGTCCAGCCGCCAAGTACGGAGATCTGCGGCGTCAGGCTGTTATTGAGGATCAAGCCACTTTCGGAGACATTAAATTTACTGAACAGGTTATGGGAAACCCCTTTACCGCTGGCCTCGGCAATGTCCACCACGACAGTGCCGTTGGCAGATTCTTTTAATCCCGCCTGGTTGATATTGGCAGCATTGGCATCAACTTCGACCCCGATGGAGGTAGTAAAAGCCGGCAGCTGAAATTGACTTGCGGCAGCAGCCGCTTGCGCACTGGCATTACGGGCGGCGTTGACGGTTAGCACACTGTTATTTGAAGAATTAGTGGTTGACGAGCCGGAGTTTGCCGATAAATTGGCGGCAACCTGAGCTTCAAGCCGGGCACGATTAGACACCAGCAGCTGCTCATTACGCATCTCCTCAGCGATTATCTCCAAGCGATCCATACGTTCGGCAGAGACAACCAAGGGATTGGTTGTCATGATCACTATCAATAAATAACCGATAACAGCTTTTAACTTTGCGCTAAACATCTAAGTGTTAATCCTTGATCAAAAGTTATAGCGAACCGTCAGGTCCAGCTCTTGTTCTTGTGCATTTAAAAAGTCGGGCACACGCAGCGCCCTGGCATACGACAGGCTCAAGCTAACCCCAAACATACTGGCCTGGGCGCCGATAACTGAACCGGCGACCCAGTCGGAGTTGCGATCTTGATATTCGGGCAAGTTGGTGGTGCCGACATCCAGGCCAAAAAAGGCGGTGACCCCGGGTAACCACGCCCACGGGGTTTGCAGCGGCAGATAAAAATCATTTCTCAGGTAACCGCCCCGGTAACCAAACAAAGAATCACCGGAGATGCCGCGTACCGAATAACGGCCACCGACACTCAGCCCTTCCGAAGCTAAAATAACCTCGGGGGAATAAAACCAGTTTAAACGGGAAGAAAACTGCACCGGCTGCTCAGCCACAGTAAAAGAACCGCTAAAGCCCAGTTCCAGCTGATATTTAATAAACTGGAAATCGTCTTCGGCATCCGCCAGCTCGCGTTTGGCATCGAACCAGGGCACGCTTTTATTGATGTGTAGGGCGCCGTTTAAGGTGCCGGTAGAAAAATAGCGGGTGTAATCCGCCGACAGATCCCAGACATAAATGGTGCGGGAAGAGGTATCGAGGAAAACGTCTTCAATATAGTTGCGGCTTTCTTTGCGGTTAAAGGACAAGCCGAGGTTAAGCTTGTCGGCGCTGCCGCGATACAAGGTATTCTGCGCAAGAAAACTACTGTTAAAAGAGGTACCGTGGGTCAGGAAATCAACACTGGCCCCCAGTACCGTTTGTTCGTATTCATAATAATTGTTATTGAGACTAAATAACCAATAACCGTAAGGCACGCTCGCCACCAAAGAGTAACTGCGGGATTTCGATTGCGGTAACTCGTGCTCGCCGATATTGGATGAAAAAGAGCTCACCAGAGAATCGTTGATACCGAACAGGTTTTCATAGATAAAAGAGGCATCAAGCTGATATTCGCCGGTGGCTTCCACCCCGGTATTATTGACACCGACAGAAGCCCGCCAATTGCTTGCCTCCTGGTTGTCGACACGCACCACAGAGCTGCCCTGAACCTGCCCGGGTATTAACGCCGTTTTTGCCTGGTTTTGTCCGAGGCGGTTTAAGCTTTCAAGCCCCTGCTCCAAATCCCTCAGGTTCAATAACTTGCCTGTACGCTTAGGAAAAGCAAGCGCCAGCTGCTTTTCCGTCAACAGAGGCTCTGCGCTAGCTTCTTTACCCGGAGAGAACGCCTGGATAAAACCTTCCAGTACCAGGACATGTAAGGTGCCGTCAGATAAATCCTGCGGCTGGATATAGGCGCGACTGGTAACATAACCGTGGTTAAGATATAAATTCGATATCTCGGAGATCAACTGGTTGATGCGGTTGAGGCCGATACACTGGTGCTCGAAGGAAGAACTGATGCTGTTAATTTCCTGTTCGCTAAAAACGGTCACATTTTCCACTATCACCTGGTTAATATCGAAACAGGCACCGGCATCGTCGGTAAGAAAAGTCTGCTCTTGTTCCCGGTACTGCTCCTGCAAGAAAATATCCTGCTTTTTTAGCAGGGGGTCGAGCTGGTTTCTTATGCGATCCTGGCCCTGTTTTATTTGTTTTTCATGATCAGAAAGCTTCTGCTCCTGGGCATAAAGGCCGGAAGTACAGACAAGCCCCATCAACAACACCAACAGACGAGTGAAAGCACAAATTTTTATTGGCTTTTGATATAAACGCATAAATAAACCGGGTAAAACAGTGAGAAAAATTAATTCAACAACACCCAAAGCAAGCGTAATGTCCGGGATTAATCGCCAGACAACACCTTCAATCAGGAAAAATTAAAACAAACGGCGCTTTAGTTGACAGAAAGAGCCGGCCAGGAGACGGCAAAAAGCGGTACAGGCAAAAGCCTGACAACACAAAGTAATAGCGGAAAACTGGAGTCGGGATAACAGATAATACATAGATTCTATAAATCCTTTTAACTTAAAACTTTATCAAGGAATTTTGATCAGCTCCCATACAAAACGGCATCGCACAGGTTTAAAAAGATATAAACAGAATATTGGACACAGACAGAAATGCAGACCCGGTAATAGTGAATTATTACTCGGAACATTAACTTAGGTAGTCCCACTATCTGCCTATGTTCCAGCAGACTGGTGACTTTGCGTCCAGACCTCGCGATCTGTTTGCCATTATCTCGTTAAATTTTTATTACACAATAATGTAAATTTCGGCGAAATATTAACAGATCGTAACTGGTACGACAATCAAATTAAATAATTTGTGTATTTTTATTCATCAATTTGTTGCTAATAATCAAACAGACAACGAATGGATATTGCACCCTAGAGCAACCGGTTACACAAACAAAAACAATCTCCCCTTAAACCCAACCATCAGAAAGACACAAAATAAAGCGCTTTTAGTAAAGCTTCTTCAAAATTAATTTCAATGAACACAATGTAACCGGTTGCAAGAACACAAGTAACCGGTTACAGTGTCTTCGTGTCTCCAAATATGCAGGCAACTTTTATAACAAGCAGATTTATATGACATCGGCAAAAAAGAGATTGAAGGGTAATGTTTATGAAACAAACTAAGCTCCTGAAAAGGTCCAAAATAAACAATAATATCGATACCAGTATAAGATTTAAAAAGCTCAGCCTAACCACCTTAATCACCCTGGCCTTAACGGCTTGCGGCAGCGACATAGATCAGGCCAGCTCTGATCAGGTAAACTCCTGGTCCAGGTCTCCTGTGCCGGAAACTGCCGGTGACAACTGCCCGTTCGGGGGAGAAAAGGTGGAATCGGGCGCCGATACCAATAAGGATGGTGTCCTTCAGGATAGTGAAATCAACCAGGTAGACTACCTGTGTAACGATAGCGCCAGCACCAGTACTTATGTTAATGATATGTCTGACTTAAGTGATAACTTCTGGCGCAGCTTTAACCTAGCAACAGAAGATAACAGCACCGCAGGGACCGATGATGCCATCTACCGCTTCCAGGGTGATTTGTTCCGCTTCAAACGCAGTGATAATACCGCAGAATACCTTGATTACCTGATCCCCGGCGCCATAGAAAACGCCGTAGTTTCCGCCTATTACTGGGAGGGAGACAGCCCGGAAGTCGCACCTTTTAAAATGTTTGCTTCTAAGGTCGGCGCCAATAACCCGGATGACTGGATTGAACTCACAGTGACCCAGGAAAAAGTCGGTGATTACACCCAAAGAGCCAGCGATGAAGATCAAAACGACGAAGAAAACGATAACTGGATCAAGGTAGATTTTACCGCTGCCGATATCAAAAACCAGGCAGGTGAAGACTATGACTTTATCCGGGTACAGTTTCCCGTTGTTGCCTCCGGCCAGGCCTGGCATCCGCAACTGGGTAACCTGGAAGTTGCTTACAGCAGCGACACCGGCTTAGCCGCCGATAATAATGCCGCTCCCGAACCGGCACAAGACCCCAGCACCATAGTGATCCCGGTAACCCAGACAGACGGCCTGGATAATTTTAACCAGGTATTCTCCCACAGCGATTCGCTGTTTTTTGACAGCAGCGACGGCGACGGCGAAAGCCGTTTTAACGGCGATACCAGCCGGTTAAAACGCGGCACCAACACGGAAGAATATGTCCAGTACCAGGTTTATGGCGAAGTCAAAACCATAGAAGTTGTCGGCTACTATCACGCCTTCGATGAATCAGAGCCTTTCACTATTTTAGTGTCGAAAACCGGCGGCAATGATGAAGCCGAGTGGACCGAGCTCACCACAACACACATTCAGGCAGAAGGCGATGCGGTAGAAGACTGGACCACACATACCTACACCGCCACCACAAGTGAAGAGCAAGCAGACTTTGATTTTGTCCGCGTGGTCTTTCCGATCATTGCTGATGACAGCAAGTCATGGCACCCGCAATTAGGTGATGTCAACATCACTTACCATCAGGATTACAGCCTGGACAGCGACAATGTGTCACGGGACTTATCCGGTGTCGAAATTGCCGGTGGACAGGCACCACTGGCACTCGAACAAAGCATCAAAGATACCATGTTGGCCAATGGCATCAGCACTCAGTTTGACTGGTATATCACCCGGGGCGAAGGCAGCAACGGTATTGGCGACAGCAACAAGTTATACCAGGATGACAGCGGCCAGGAATTCCGTTTTGTTTCCTACAACACCCCTAACCTGGTCATGACCGAAGATCCCATCTGGGATATCACTCCGGTATTTGAACAGGAAGACGGCATCAAAACTATCAAAGATATGGGCGGCAAGGTCACCCGTATCTACACCATGGGCATATATGATGCGTCCAGCCCGGACAAAGTTAAACATATCAGCTGGGATGAAAACGGCGCCCTGGTCTTCAATGAAGATATTTTTGTCGCCATGGATAACCTGTTGGCCATCGCCAATAAACACGGCGTACGGGTGCAGATACCCTTTATCGACCGCAGTTTGTGGTGGGGGGGCATAGCCCATTTTGCCCAGCAATACGGCAAAAGCTCCCCGGAGTTTTTCACCGACCGCACCACCATAGACGCTTTCAAAGAAGTGATCTCCTATGTGCTTAACCGGGTGAATACCGTGACCGGCATCGCCTACAAGGACGATCCCGCGGTCTTTGCCTGGGAAACCGGTAATGAATTACGCTCCGACGACCTTGCCGCCATCGAAAGCTGGACCAGCGAAATAGCCGCCCATATCAAGTCTATCGACAGCAAACATCTGGTGATGGACGGCCGGGAAGCCCGCAGTACCCGCTCTTCCGGTGAATATGAAATGCGCATGTCCAACAGCGCCATGTTCGACAGCAATATCGATGTCTTGTCTAACCATTATTACGGCGACAATTTTTCCGCCCGCATTATGCAGGATCTAGACACTATCTCAGGGGTGAAACCCTTTGTGGTCGGGGAAATCGGTTTTGGCGACCTGGAAATGGCCGACGCCATAGATACGGTGATCAATGAAGGTTCCACCGGCATCTTATTATGGAGCCTGCGCACCCATGATATCAACGGCGGCTTTAAAGATCATGACGACGGTGCGGCCCACTCCTACCACTGGCCAGGTTTTGCCGACAACTTTGTTTATAACGAAGTAAAAATCATGGAAAATGCCTGGGATAAGGCCTACGAAATAGACGGTGAAATGAGGCCGGCACTGCCTGCACCGGCAAAAGCCCCGGTGATGTTAGCCAGCCCTTCAACCCTGGATATCCGCTGGCAAGGGGTTACCAGTGCCCGCTATTATGATATTCAGCGTTCCGATAACGGCACCGACGGCTGGACCCTGGTAGGTGACGACATTGAAATCGGCGCCACCACCGCCAGCAATTATATTTTGGCGGACCGCACGGACTCTTTCGGCACGGTACACCCGGGTGTAAAACACCAAATCCTGTTCCAGGATGCCACCGCCGTCGCCAATGAAACTTACTATTACCGCGCCAAAGCCATTAACGAAAGCGGCGAAAGCGACTGGTCAAATGTTATCGGTACCTCGGCCCAGCTGATTGAAAACGGCATAGTGGAAGACAGCTTAAGCAGCTTAACCTCCGCCACCGCCCTTTCCGATGTTTCAGTGCTCTTTGTCGACAGCGGCAATACCGAGTTCTTTGAAAATGACGATGCCGGACGCATCAAGCGCGGTGGCACCGGGGAAGAGTGGCTGATGTACAGCTTCGGCGGCGACATCAACACCTTCTGGCTGACAACCTACTTCTGGCGCAGCGCCCCGGAAACCGATGTTGCTGACTTTAAAGTACAGCTTTCCACCGACGGCAGCAGCTGGGACGACTTTACCCCGGAATCAAGCAGCGTGGCACAACGTGGCGACTGGGAGCAGATTGACCTGGTTGGCCGGGGCATAACCGGCGGTTACCAGCACCTGCGCGTGGTATTCCCGGTAGCGGCAGCCGCCGATTCTTCATGGGCACAACAGCTGGGCAATGTGAAAATAGGCGTGGGCACGGGTGTGATCAGTGACTTGCCTAATCCTCCGGGCGTGGATGGTTTAGTGGTCGATAACTTTGATGCCTACCCGGACGATGCCAGCATCAAAGCCAACTGGGTGGATCAGGCCTGGACCACCATCACAGTAGATAACAGCGGTGACAGCCAGCAAATGCAGGTGCAATACGATGTTGGCGCCAACGGTTATTCCGGGGTGTTACGCACCTTTGCCACACCGCAGGACTGGACTTCGGGCAACGCCATCCAGTTTAGCCTGAAACACCAGAACGCCGGCAATGTCTTTGTGGTACAAATTGATGAAGACCAGGCGCAATTTAAACCGGACGGCGGCGTGGACTCCTGGGAATGGGCCACGGTATTGGATGACAGCAATATCGACGGCGTGATCACGATAAAATTCGAGGATTTCCTGCCGAACCATAACTTCCCGGCAAACCAGGTGCCTGACGCTACGGTATTCGACCGGGATGCCATCCGCAAGCTCGGCTTCTGGCAAAACCAGGGCTATACGCCTTTTGGCCAGTCGCCGCTACAGCCATTGAATAACAGCACAGGTGAAAACTTGTTGATTGACAACGTCACTATAGTGACCGTGCCTTAAGGCCTGTTTGATAAAACCTGTGTCATAAGCAGCTTTTCATAAGAAAAGCCCCGGCGGATAGCACTTACCCTATCCGCCGTATTAACACGCTTAACAACAGCAAGTTTAAACGTTAATATTGAGCAAATAATACGCCGTTTTAGCGACGTATTTGAGGAAGTAGAAATGAACTCCAAGCAAAGTGTATTTAAAAAATCATTACTCGCCACCAGCATCAGTAGCTGTTTCCTGGCAGCCATGTCAATCAGCGCAGTAGCGCAAGCCGAAGAAAGCGCCGTAGCTGAAAAAAGCGCCGCAGCTAAACAAACCAAAGAAGTTGAGGTCATAGAAGTCGTCGGTACCCGCGCCGCCTGGGCAAAATCCCTGCTGACCAAAAAAGACTCGGATGTGATCATGGAAAGCATCAACGCCACCGATATCGGCAAGATGCCGGACGCCAACGTCGCCGAGTCGCTGCAAAGGTTAACCGGGATCCAAATCAGCCGCAATAACGGCGAAGGCAGCAATATCCAGATCCGCGGCATGTCGAAAAACCTGCTGTTACTCAACGACGAAGTCATGCTCACCGGCCAGGGACAAACCGAAGGCGGCATGGCATCTTTAGAAGAAATTCCTTCCGAATTGATAGGCGAAGTCCAGGTATTTAAAGCCGCACGCGCCGATTTAATCGAAGGCGGCATGGGCGGCACGGTCAATATCATCACCCGCAAGCCCCTGCAGCTGGAAGATTTCACCCTGGCGGGTAACCTCAAATCCGGCTGGGGAGAAAACAGCTCCACAGATATTGAACCCAGCGGCGCCCTGGTGATCGGCAATAACTGGGACGATAAATACGGCTTCCTGCTTTCGGTGTCATCCAGTGAGCGTTATAAAGAATCCGATTACGCCTTAACCGAACGTCAGCCCTATGCCAATATCGCCGGTCAGGCTCCCTGGCGCGTGGACGTATTAGAAGACGGCGCGCGGGTGGATTACCCGGAAATTTATGCCCCGTCCCAGTCTATCGAACAAAGAAAACGTATCGGCTCGGCGCTGGCACTGCAATACCGGCCGATGGAAAACCTGGATTTAAGCTTCGACTGGGTGCATAACGAATTACAAAACGACACCGAATCGGTCAAAGCCCTGTTCCATATGGACAGACCCAGCGAAAACCTGCTCGCCCCCGGGGTAGAACATACCGGACGCGTGATCGACAATGCCCGCTTTACCCTGAAGCGCCAGGAAAACCAGACCAATGTTACCGACCAGACCAATGAAGCGGACAACTTTAAATTCCAGGCAGACTGGGTGGTTAGCGACAATTTCCGCGCGGTATTAAATGTCAGCAAAGCCGATGCCCATGAAAAATCCTTATATGTGTCGGCAGATACCATGTCGACCCAAAACAGCCGCATCGCCCGTAATGCCGAGCAGGCCGCCAACCCGGCCCTGCGTGAACTGCTAAACCCCAACGGCATCGAAAGCTTCGATATGTGGTATTCAGACACAGGTGTCGGCCAGCCGGATATCCGTATCGACCACGACCTGGGCAACGCCGACTACCACTACTTTAAATCCGCCTGGGCCGGCGGCGGTGAGCGGGATTCCGAATCCGACGCCATTAAACTGGATTTCGAATATGATATCGATTTAGGGCCGCTGAGAATGCTTAGCGCCGGGGTACGCGTTGCCAACCGCGATGTAAAATTCCAAGGCTTTGAATATGCAGTAGATTATACCAATCGCGGCGCCACCAGCGGCGATACTTGGGGGCCTTTATACCGTTACCAGGATGCCGGCATCACAGATCCCGGTTTGGGCTATACCATATTAGATCCGGTGCGCTTTGCCGACGATCCTACCCGGGTAACCATCTACAAAGACTTTTACGGTTTAAAAGATCAATATGGCGAGTCTATGGATCTGGCAGCCATCAGCACAGACGGCATGCGTAACCCCCATGCCTGGATGTCGGATTACACCGGCAGCCCGGTACAGCGGGTAAATGATCCGAAAAACAAATGGAGTGTCGACCAGGAGGTAAAATCCATCTACCTGATGGCGGACTTTGAAGCAGACGTATTTGGCGATATGTTCCTCACCGCCAACCTGGGCGCCCGCTATGTGCAGACCAAGATTCTGGTAAAACAGCAAACGTCGCTGCCGGACACCCCGACCCGCGCCAGCTATGACTGGAACGGCGTGCTCGACGAATCGGGTTTTATCGCCACGCCGCTCAAAAATGACTTTAACGACTTCTTGCCCAGCTTCAGCGCTAACCTGGAAATAGCCGACGATATGTTTGTTAAATTTGCCGCCAGCAAAACCATGGCCCGGCAAAACCTGAACGACCTGGCGGCGGCCTTTAACAAAAGCTACTCCAACGAGGTCATTAATAACCCGGACGGCAGCACCACCGAAATCCAGAACTTTATCGGCGGCAGCCGCGGCAACCCGGAATTAAAACCGGACCGCACCACAGCTTATGATCTTAGTTATGAATGGTATTTCGGCGACGAAAGCCTGTTCAGCGCTGCGGTCTTCTATAAAGACATGACCAGCGTGGTTATACAGGAACAAAAAGACGAAGCCCATTTCAACGGCGACGGCGTAACCCTTAATACCGCACCGGTAACTTCTTACTTTAATACCGGCGGCGGTACGGTAGAAGGAGTGGAATTAGGACTGCAGCACGTATTTGACAATGGCTTTGGTTTTAATACCAACTACACCTATTCAAACGGTGAAGCCAAAGATGATGTTGATGAAGACGGCACATCACAACTACCGTTGCAAAACCTGTCTGAGCACAGCGCTAACTTAGGTGTGTTCTATGATAATGACGGCTTACGCGCCAATGTCAGCTATAACTGGCGCTCTGAGTTTATTATCGGTTACACCACCTACCACAGCTCTAACCAGGATCTTGCCCCGAGAACCCCGATATATTCTGACAGCTATGGCCAGGTGGATGCATCAATAGGCTATGAAGTTAACGAGAGCTTCACCATTTTAGCAGAAGTGACCAACCTGTTTGGCGAAGATACCAACCAGTACCTGGGCACAGATGCAAGTGATCAGTTCTGGAACTACTATCAAGGTGAAGCCCGTTATTACCTGGGGGTAGCTTTTAAAATGTAACACTGGCTATCAGGCCCGGTTCCAGCACGTAATGCAGGAGCTGGCACCTGATAGCCAGGGTAAAGCCCGCGATTACCCCGGTATTTAAAATGTACGCTTTCATGAAACAGGTATTGCCTCAGGAATCAATGCTGGAGCAATACCATTAATACCAAGCAAACAGGGATGTTATTGCTTGGCCCCCAAAATCATACTATCCCTTGTTTATTTCTGTTATATCGGTTCATGCTCGATCTTACGTACCTAAAATCAGGATAGCGTTGCATTCATCATTTGAACTCAAGCCACAAAAGAGACATTAGCTATTACAGCTAACTGGAGAGATTATATTTTATATCAATAACACCCTTGGCAGGGGCCGAAAACCAGAGCGAAGCAACGCTTTTGCTCCCTCTGGCAGGCTTTGTTAAACAATTTTACTCAAAGTGAAAACAATTTCTTCTGTAGTCAAACGCTAAATGGCCAGTCTTTACCTTCTTGCCAGTAAAAACAGAATGAAAAAATGACTTTACACTTTCAGTCTTAGTCACAGGATTAATCCACAACCTATGCTTGTCATCAGCCTCATCAAGTCTGCCAAAATTAAAATACTTAATCACTTCGGAATTAAGGTTCTCAAGAGTATTCCCAAGCCTGTCTGGATTAATAATATCTGAAAAATCAAGAACATCATCTGTTTCATTTATCGTAGCCATAACTCTAGAGCTTTCCGAAATTTTGTCAGCCCAAATTTCATGACCTTTACTATCAACATCAGCCTGATGAAGTAGAATATTTTTCAAAAAAGATGTTTGCCCTTCATAGCCCCGCCCGGAAACAAAGGACTCAAGCAGATAATTTCCTAAACTATGAACCACCATTGACTGAATATTCGTTATACTTCCGGTTTCTTCCATATAATCATTAAATTTATCAAAAAAACGCTCCAGTGCGACTGTTGAACGCCTAGCGTTTTGTCTAGCCGCTTTATATTCTTTTAGTTTCCACCACCACTTTTGCGGGCCGGGATTTGACGGCCAAGAAAATGCTATAACATTAACACCATAAGATGCTATTTCTTCACATTTTTTCATATTTTTAGTTAAAGACTGATTAAATCCATGGAGAAAAATACAGCAAGGCTTATCACTTTCTTCCAGTTCATTTATCACTTGCCTAGACGGAAGAATCCCACTCTCATTTTCTTCAAAGAATTTTAATTTTTTCGTTGAGCCTGAAATATATTTCGCCACTCTTATATTTTCATTTCCCTCAGAGTTAAATCCATCTCCCAGCCATGAATTGTTCTTGATAATGTTTCTATTGGAAAAAACGTAAATCATTTTGTAACTCCTTATATTAGTAGGATAACTATCAAATAACACTTACCTCTACATCTATAAACCTGATGAGGCCAGGTCTTACTTTTTACAACACTGCCAATGGCGACACGATTGACAATGGAGTAAGGCCAAAAAACCGTTGCCACCTCACTTATCACTTGTGTCTTTACAAAGGAAAATCTCTCACCAAAGATAATAAAAACAGATAAAGTTAATTAAAAATAACGACAGGAAAACTATTACGGGGCTAGTTTAATTCTATAAAGTCTAAATTGGCCCTAATCATACTTTTATTTAAGCCAAAAAGTGGCACTAAGCGGAAGTTAGTTCCCCCAAGATAAACATGGACAGTCAAAACTACCTAACGCACAACAATACCTTGAAATAAAAAACTTTCTATGTCCGCACTTATAATAGAGCACTCACAAATAGCTCCGCTCTCCTTTCAATCTATCAGTCCTAAAAAATTGAAAAAAACTAACAAAGCACCGCTAAGCCCAGATGCCATCAACAACCAGTAAAAGGTTGCTCCAAGAATTTGATCAAATTTATTTGTGTTTTCAAATAATAAGTCAGACTTTGCATGAAGAAAAGATAGCGGACTTTTTTCTAATTTCCGGCTCCAGCTCCGGGGCATTGCTAATGCTGATGCAACATTCACAATATCCCAGCCGCTCGCATATTCCATGCCTAAGGCTTCTTTTGTTTTTGGATTTTTCCTGAGTTTTCTTACGGTTAATTGACCGAAAAGCACCCAGAGCATTGCTGATAAAATAGAACCAGCAAGGACAAAAGCAAATATTATTTCTTCAAGTGTCATAAGTTTGATATCCATTGCATGATGCCATCATATACACCTTCGCTCTTGTCTTGTGCATAATGGTTCATTCCGATTGATGCTCCCGCAGCGGCACCGACGACAAGAGCACCGCCTATAACTAAACCGACCCAGCCGACCGGAGTTGCCACCATTAATAAGCTAAGCCCATAACCTCCGGCATTCAATATAGCAGTACCTGTCGCTGCACTTGCAACGAAACTACTGGACTCAATGAATAGTTGTCGGTGTCAGTTGCCACCTGCTTTGTGGATATTTTGGATATTGCCCACTCGGCTGGTAAAGTCGATGACAGCCAGGCCGTTACCTAGCAGTTTGGTGTATTTGGCAAATTGAACAAGCTCGCTGGCTTGTGCCTGGCTGGTAACATCAAGTTTAGTGACATTACGGCTGCTTCTGACGATGTTCTTACCTCTATCCAGATTGCTGAGTGCCGTACCGCGTCGAGATTTTACTTGGGCCGTTGCCGATTCCATTTCATAATGAAATTTTGTTTGTAACTCCTTATAAGCATGATTGGCTTTTTGCTCTGCAGCAAGCTTATGGGGGGACTTGGCCTCGATAGCCTCCCGGTATTGCATTAAAGCATCTTGGTATTTTTGTACTGCTTTGAGAAAATCGTTGACTCGGTTACCGTAAGAGCCGGTTGAAGCCCCAATAGTTCCAACACCAAACTCAGATAGCTTTTTTCTTAGTTCAGCCAGAGCTAATAAATCTTCACAGCCAAAAGACAAGGACAGGTTGGCAAGATCCCGGGAAATATACATAGGCGCAAGCTGGTTAAGGGCGCTTAATCCGGCAACGCTTGGTTTACTATTGCCAGGGGGAAGCAGGCTCTAACAGATAAGGGGTATTACCAATAGCAAATTCAGGTGTGCGGCCATGAATATCTTTAAGCTGGTTAAGCTCTATACCGCATTGTTCTTTAAAGGCCTGGCGGCCTAATAGTTGGTTAGTGAGAATAATTTCACTCATGTTAAAATCCTTTTTAAACTGAGTTATCGTTCGCTTGTTGTTCAGTATAGCCGGAGTCGGGTTATTGTCCTTGGCTGTATGCTGGTATCTTTATATTTTTCCTTTGTGTTGCCTGTTTTTTGTTGGGGGTATTACAACATAATTGTTCGATAAAGTTATATTGGCATCAGAGCAGTTTTAATTTGTGGGTGTCCTGCACCGTTAACTATACGTCTCGAAACTCACCAGTTCTTACCTTTCTTCTGATTTCTCGTTCTACAGCCCCTGTAGCATAGCTTTTGTTACCGCCTTCAATTGATGCCACAGTCCGAGAACATTTCTCGCAAATGAATTTTGTGTGTTGTTTCTCTACTGGGTCATAGATTGATCTTCTCATGTAATCGCAAGAACTATCGTCATAAACTAACTCTCCATCACAGCTAGGGCAATAGCACCAAAGATGTTTAATTCGGTTGTTTACCCAATCCCACCTCCACTTAGCACCATGGATAAAGTCACTAACATATAATTCATGCTCAGGGGGGTCATCTTGTCCACGTAAATTAAAATAAATGGTTAATATGCCAATTAACCCAAAGATTGAAATAAGAAGAATCAGATATCCGGGCATTGCGTAATCAGAAATGAACGCATTCCATACCCATTCAATTCCTCTCCATAGCCATGCCAAAAAGCTCAATGCTTTTTCTTTAAACAAAACAAAAATAGCAACACTAGCTGTTGCTATGATTGATGAAATAGCACCATTTCTTATTGAAATTATAGATTTATCAGACATCTTTCCTTATTAGCTTTATTAGCTTACTTCAAACAGACTTAGATCAATAACAGTTTTTTGCTGTCCTGCTTTGCTTATCAACTCAGATGCTTTTTTCAAAAGGAGTTTCAAGACCTTCTATATATCGCGCACAAAACAAGATAATCTCAAGTGCACCTAATGATTTGTTAAGCATCAAATATAGTTGTTCTTACGTCAGTAGCAAAAAGGATTCTATTCATCCCCTCGTTGATACAATTAATCTATTTCAAGCTAAAGCAATGATCATTTTGTACAGTATTGCTGCATCCAGCCCTAAAGTGCGTGTAATTGATAACCTTATTAGCTGTAATTATCCCTAAATGGATTCCCCGTTAACTCATCTAAAGTTTCTAATTCATGGGAGATTATTTTTTCCATTAATTCATTTTCGATTTCATCTATTAAAGCAATAGAAGTACTGTTAATTGATTTTGCTAGAGCAAACAAAATCCAGCAGTAATACTTTAGAGAAAATAACCCCAAATAAACACTAAAAGATAATTTATAACTCTCTACAGAATCAGCCATACTGCCACGTATTTCCGGGGGAGAATTATGAACCATAATTGCATTAATAACATCTTCAGACATTGTATGGATTGAATCTGATGCAGTGGCATACATAGTTCTATAAATTTTCTCACAACCAACAGCTTTAAATCGATCAAAAGCATTAGGCCAATTTAATTCTTTATCCGTAAATAAGTTTGGATTTTCCTTTTTCAAATATTCAACAAAATCAAGGCGTTTTTTCATACCTAGCTGATCGAATAAATCATTGTCTTTTACAGCTCTTCTATTTCCTTTTGCTGCTTTTGATTCCATTCCTGTAATGGCTGCTTTTAAATAACTTCTTGCCCTTGCATTATCTTCATCAGATAAAATATAAAGCAAATTAATACAATGCTCTAAAGAAATACGGAACAACGTTTCAACAGGGGCTGTTTTCTTGGTAGCTAGTGAAAATGTTATACTTCCGTTTAGTTCATTAATACTTCTTATTAATATATAAGACTGAATGCCCTTAACTATCCACAGAGAACTATTAAACATATCTTTTAATAACTCTCCGCCAATTTTATCTAGTTTTTGATATTGCTCCAAAATGAAAGGAATTTCCTTAAGATGGTTCTTATTCCGTTCTGTACAGTCATCTAAATATTGCTTAAATGCTTCCAAGCTAACCTCCTTTGTGGGGAGTCATACCACGTTTCAATAATGGGCCAGAGGCACAGCACGGAAGTCCAGTCGTGAGATGTCATGGTTCTTTTTAATACTGTCCATAGTAAATTTCGTGAGTGTCAGCGATATCTATAACTTTGTACTTTGCCAAACCTTTTAAACACCCTACCCGAGTATGCCCCTCGACCAGGTGATATACCGCATCATTTGGTTTTTGTAAAATATTTCCGTTTATAAACACTGGTGGAGTAACCCAACTTCCATTCTTCTTCCAATGCTTGCGAATATTATCAATGCAAGATATTACATCTTCACCAATGTGCTCAAAGTTCGATGCATCTTCAGCCACTTCATTCATGTACTCTGAGCACGTTGCCTCGTTTGTAAGCTCTAAAAAGTGCTTAGTTTCTACATTTATTAGAGACCATTTGATCATAGTTAGGTCAATATGGCTATACAGCCTTTGAAACCTCTCATCGTCACTATGATCTATATAAAATTGCTCTATTACAGAAGGTGGGGCGGTTAGAGAAAACTCTTCTCGCAATCTTGCTATGGAAGAGGACATATCAATTCTATCTAAGCCAATTCTTGTCAAATCTCCATATTTCATTTGATGCACTCATGTACTTAATAGCTTTATTAGCCCAGAAAAAAAACTGTATTTTCACCAAAGTAATTTCAGACTTAATAGTCTGTAATTTACCAAATCTACATTTTTACTATCACGTCATCAATAGTTTATTTAGATTTATGTATTTGCCCGTTAAAAGACTGAATTTTTCCAGCTTTACGGTGCAAATGCGGATTTATAACCTTTTCTAGCTTTACATGAGAAAATATATGGTAAAAAGTTACGTCCTAATGCCTTCAATGCGCCTTGAGTTCAAATGAAGTTTGAGCCAAAACATTTCAGTGTCGTTACTATACGCCAGGCTCTTTTTCAATTCTGTAAAACTGCGTCAATTCCAATTCCAATTCGGTTAGCAACTGAGCATCTTTTGATTTTGATGCAGACTGCACAATGTCATCATCAGTTTGCCTCCTGACTTTAGCCCAGTCTGTTGTCCCTCTACTACTTTTAACATCTTCTAATTTAATCTTTTTCATTTTCGCCCTTCTTGGGAAACTGCTTAAACTCCTTCAATTCTTTATCTATTAAATTAGGGGAGTCAATGTCAGCTAATATGCCCTCACTAATATCGGTTTCTGTCATATTATCTATAACTGCTTTATCTGTTGTCCCTTTTGACTTTTCAACATCTTCAAGCTTGATTCGTTTAATCGACATTATCAGGGTTCCTTATAAGGTTTTAAAAAACCTAAATCGTAAACGCGCTTTTCACGTTTATTGGCTTTTCTGCCGCTAATCAAGCGTACGACACCGGCATTATCTCTTATGGTATAGACAACCATAAGGATACTAAATTCTGTCATACCTATAGTTTGATATCGCTCCTTCCCACCTAGATATACCAGTTATTTTCGCAGCAATTTCCCAATTGAAGCAGCGCTTAACCGATTATCAGGTAGCTGCTTATATCAGCATTAATCCGATCAGTTTGAGCCGAATAGAAGAACGCCTGGGATATTAACTATCTAGGTAAGTCCCGACTAAATCAGCCAGTTTGATAGGGGAGTGCTATCGGGTGAGATCTGGTAATGAATATAGGCATCCGCCGGATAGACCTTACTACCGGGATAATTTTTTCTGTAATGCAAGATTTGTCCGGTTGGAGGTCAAAACCAAACAATAATGGCAGGGAAACATCTAGCCAGTTAATCAATATCCAATCAACTGGCTAGTTAAAAATTCGAGTAACTAGAACTAATCACTCACAGGAATAACTTGCACCACATTTGACGGCGCCGATTCACCGCTTTCATTACTGGCAATCACGCGGTAAAAGTAGCTTTTTCTCGGCTTACCCCCGGTTTTATCGCTAAATAAAGGTTTTACCTTAGGATCATAACCATTTTCTCCATCGGACACCTGGTTACCGACAATATACCAGGGGCCGTCCGCCGAAGTTGCACGTTCGATACGGTAAAAACGGCCAAGCGGGGAGCCCATCCAGTTAATCCAGTCTTTCGAGTTAATCGGCAATAACAGCGGTGGCTCAGGAACAGGCAGCGGCGGGGCCGCTTTTAGCCCGTCCATTTGCGCCTGGCCCAGCCGGATAGCATCTATCACATACTGCTCTTCATTAAACTCGCCTTCGGGAAAGCCGGGCAGGTGGTAACTGTAGTACTCATAATCCTGGTGCCAGTAAAAACCTCCCTCCTGCCTGTGCCCTCGAAAGCCCCATAACAGGCCGCCCACGGACTTGGCGCCTTTATATTGTGAGTGCACCACCGACTGCATTATCGCGGCAATATCCTTGCCCGGCAATAAGCCGAATTCACCGACAAAATACGCCTTGCGGCCATTAATAAAGGTGAGGTCTTCCAGTACCCGGGCGGCGCAGTCGGTGCAAACATTGGCATAATAATGGTTGGAAATAATATCGACATTAGGATCACTCAGGGCAAATTCCTTGAGTTCGATATAGCTGCCGTCCATCACTAAATGATTGCTATCCTGCTGCTTGATAAAGGCTGAGGTGCGGTTTAAAAAGCTTTTATTGGTTTCAAATATTTCATTGCCGGTTTCCCAGGACATAATGGCCTTTTCATCTTTATACAAGCGGCCGGTCAGGGTATTTTTCCGGTTGATCACCTGCTCAATTATCGATAAATAGGCGGCATAGGTTTTACTGTTGATATCGTAAAAGTCCTGCTCATTTTCATCATAAAAAGCCGCCAGTTGCTTGCGGCCCCCCCACCATTCCCAGTGGTCGATAAAAGGCAAAATCAGGCGTAAGTTATATTTATCCGCCAGGGCGATCATACGGTCGTAATGCACCATAGCGGTTTCATTTAACCTGGGCAAACCGTCTTTTGTTAACGGCGCCTGAATATGGGTCTCCCGGCCGCAGGCAGCATCAAACTCCTGCTCCACCGACAACACATAAGTGCGCATGGCTTTAAAACCGGCATAGCTCAGGGCCTTGATCCAGTTTTCCTGCTCCAGCGCCGTCGGCCATTTAAAGTATTGGCCCCAGCCCCGGGGATCGGCGGCGCACTTGCCCCTGGCATCGTCTTCGATACGATGCAGCTCGGGGGCCTGGATACCGGCGAAACGGAACTCCTGCTGTCCGTCTAATAACCTGTGACCGTCGCGGGTAATAAAATGCTCAAGTGCCATGGCTGACATCATTTGCCCTGATAACAGCAACAAAAACAGGGTACTTTTTGCAGTAAAAGAAAATCTTTTCATAACCTTATAACCTTTACTAAATACTGGTTAAATACTGGCGCCGGCCAATTGCTCACGGCCGGCGGCTTGCTCTTTGGCCGGCATAGCGGCTAATAAACGGCAAATTTCCATCATGGCGCGGCCGTTATGATATGGCGCCTTCCAGAAACCGGCTTTATAGCGGGCTGGTTTACTGGCTTGATCCTCAAGCGCCAGCCAGTGCCACTCGCCGTTTTCCCGGTCCAGGTGCTGCTGCCGGGTAAAGTGCCAGATGCCCTCAAAAGCCTTAATATATTCAGTGTCTTGCGTCAGCTGATAGGCATTTAAGAAACCCACCATGGCTTCCGCCTGTACCCACCAATCGCTACAGGGATCTATTTCTTTCTCTATAAAATCATAAGCTTCCAATACCCGGCCATTACCACTTAACCCTTGGCTTAAGCAGGAGTGCGCCAGCTTGATCACCAGTGGGGTTAAACCGGCCAATAACTCGGGCTCAGCCAATACCAGCAGGGCTTCATATAATAACCAGCTGCCTTCGATATCATGGCCAAAGGAATAATGCCGGGACTTATCCTGCCAGTCCATTTCCATAAACAGGCGTAAATGGCCGTTATCCGGGTTGATAATGTGCTCACTAAAATACCTGATATTGCGTGCCAGCGCTTCTCGGGTGGCAGGCGTCGGATTAGCCGAGTATAACGCGGTATAGGCTTCGAGCACATGCAGATGGGTGTTCATGGTTTTCGGCAAGTTATCATCTTTATTGCTCAAACGCATATCCTGCAAAGGCGACCAGTCGGCGGCGAAGGCTTCGCAATAACCGCCGTTAACCGTGTCCAGCGCCCTGCTTTCCAGCAGTTGAAAATACCCCATGGCCTTGGCCAGCGCCTGTGACTCACGGGTCAACTTGTAATAGGCGCATAAGCCATAAATGGCAAACGCCAGGGCATAGGTCTGTTTTTTACCGTCAAGCAGGTGGCCTTTATAATCGAGCGCCCAAAAAACTCCGCCATGTTGCGGATCGTCAAAGCATTCCAGCAGATAATAAAACGCCCGGCCTGCCAGGGCGGCACACCTATCCTGCTGCACATCATCTTTGAGTTCGTCCCGGAAAAATAACGCCGCTTCGCTGAAAAACCATAATAACCGGGTATTGAGAATAATGCCCTTGTCGGCATTAGCAACCACTTTAGCCAAGTGATCGATTTCTCCGACAAAACCGCCATATTGCTTATCTACGGCATGTTGCTGCCACCAGCTGCTGATATTTTTCAGCTCCCGGTAAAAATCCTGCACCGAGGCCGATGTTATTGGTACTGCCGATGCCGTCATAAACAAAATCCTTTGAGGGCTTGTGCATTGCGGTCAATCAGTTCATTGCGCTTTCGTACCGACAAGGCAGAAAATAAACCATCTTCCGGGGTATTGAGCACATAATCCACCAACTGCTCAACCGTGGAAGTGGCCACGTGCATCCGGGTATCGGAAGAGGCGTAATAAATAAACACCTGGTTATCCTCATTCACTATCCAGC
This sequence comes from Thalassomonas sp. RHCl1, assembly GCF_947387555.1. Classification (GTDB taxonomy): domain Bacteria; phylum Pseudomonadota; class Gammaproteobacteria; order Enterobacterales; family Alteromonadaceae; genus Thalassomonas. Next base: position 157,039 of record NZ_CANDNZ010000007.1, on the reverse strand, counting down.
CATTGCTGAACACGACATTGGAAACATCACCGACACGTTCGCTTCCCTGGGGCGCGATCAGGTGCCCCGCCGGTTTATGGCTTACCACCCAGGGGCGCTCCAGCTCGGTCATGAAGGTGTAAAGCACATAACGCAAACCGGCGGCGGTATTGCGCACCCCGTGTGCCAGGTGCAACCAGCCCTGCTCCGTTTTGATCGGCGCAGGCCCCTGGCCATTTTTGATTTCCGTGATGGTGTGGTATTGCTTGGCATCAACAATCACTTCTTCCTTGATTTCGGCATTTTCCATCGACTCGGTTAACCCCCAGCCGATACCGCCGCCAGAGCCGACACTGATAAAGCCGTCCTGGGGCCGGGTAAAGAGCGCATATTTGCCATCGACGAATTCCGGGTGTAACACCACGTTACGCTGCTGGCCGGAATAAGTGATCAGATCGGGCAACCGCTCCCAGTTATCCAGATCTTTAGTGCGGGCGATACCACATTGGGCCACGGCGGCAGACAAGTCATCCGGCTGAGAAAAGTCTTTACGCTCGGTGCAGAACAAGCCGTAGATATAACCGTCTTCATGGGCCACCAAACGCATATCGTAAACATTGGTATCCGGATCATCTGTTTCCGGCATAGTGATAGGTTTATCACGGAAGACAAAGTTATCGACCCCATTGGGACTTTCAGCAATGGCAAAGAAAGACTTACGGTCATCACCTTCAACCCGCACTGCCAAAACATATTTGCCGTTAAACAACATGGCGCCGGCATTAAAGGTGGCATTGATGCCCTGGCGCTCCATCAGAAAAGGATTGCTTTGTTCATTGAAGTCATAACGCCAACTGACCGGGGCATGATCCCGGGTCAGCACCGGATTTTGCCAGCGCTGGTAAATGCCATTACTATCTTGCTTGGCAACATTCGGGGTTGCTAAAAATGCTTGTTGCCGGGTAATTAGTTGTTGTACTTTTTCTTGAAACTTCATCATATTTCTACCAAAAATCTCTGTAACCCGGGTGTCGTAACGCCTTAAGGACATAAGTGTAAAGCTGCCCCTAAGGTCAATAAAAAGACCACCAATAAGCAACCGGTTACATTTTTAAGTTAATAACTGCCATGACAGATATGCCTTGCCATGACTGACATTTAGGAACTTATTCCAGTCAATTGATTAGCACTGATTTTTCCTATTTACTCGAAAAGACTCCTCCCATAAACCATCAAGGTAGAGCTTTCCATACATCACAATGTAACCGGTTACCTCGTTTTGTGCCAGTACTTTTCAAAAAAATGTCAAAGCAGCAAAGTGCCAGCAAACATCTGCCGTCACTAAAGTCTTAAAAATTTATCCAAGGCTATTTCAAATCAAAATGTAACCGGTTACTATCAATTGGTATAAATCAATATTAATTGAGATGTGGGAACAGCCCGTTCATTAACCGGACATCACAGTGCTGTTTTTTTATTTCATCCCAGCTTAAGAATAAGGATCAGCAGATGCAGCCACTAACTTGCTTTAAAGCCTATGACATCAGGGGAAAAGTACCCGATGAACTCAACCCGCAACTGGCCTATAAAATAGGCCGGGCCACGGCTTTATATTTAAATGCCCGCAAAATAGTGGTGGGTCACGATATCCGCTTAAGCAGCCCGATGATCACCGAGGCTCTGATAGACGGCCTTACCGATGGCGGTGCCGATGTCTTTAACATCGGCCAATGCGGCACTGAAGAAGTCTACTTCGCCACCTTCTCCCGGGAATTTTGCGGCGGTATCTGTGTTACCGCCAGCCATAACCCTAAAGCATACAATGGTATGAAGTTTGTCCGTGAAGGGGCGGCTCCTATCAGCGGTGATACCGGCTTAAATGCCATCAAAGAACTGGTACAGACTGAGGCATTTTCTCCCCCGGCCCAAAAAGGGAAAGAGCAAGGGAAGGGGCAAGTGACGCAGCTGGATATCAGCGTGGACTATACCCGGCATTTACTCGGTTATATCGATATCGCCAAGCTGAAAAAACTGAAAATAGTAGTGAATGCCGGCAATGGCGGCGCCGGGGCTATTATCGACCGCCTAGCTCCCCACCTGCCCTTTGAGTTTATCCCCTTAAACCATGAGCCGGACGGCAACTTCCCCAATGGCGTCCCTAACCCGTTATTGCCTGAAAACCGCACGGAAACCGTTGCTGCCATCAAGCAGCATAATGCCGATTTAGGTATCGCCTGGGACGGGGATTTTGACCGCTGCTTCTTCTTTGATGAGCAGGGTGAATTTATTGAAGGCTATTATATCGTTGGTTTACTCGCAGCTATGTTACTTGATGGCAAACAAGATGAAACCGTTATCCATGACCCTCGCCTATACTGGAATACCCTGGATATCGTCCATCAGCAAGGCGGTAGGGCGCTGGCCAGTAAAACAGGCCACGCCTTTATTAAACAAGCCATGCGCGAGCAGGATGCCATTTACGGCGGCGAAATGAGCGCCCATCATTATTTCCGTGATTTCGCCTACTGTGATAATGGCAATATTCCCTGGCTGCTGATCACCGCCTTAATGTCCCGCACCGGCCAATCACTGTCATCCCTGATTAACGAGCGTAAAGCGCTGTATCCCTGTAGCGGGGAAATCAACAGCCAGGTGAAAGATCCTCAGCAAGTGATCCGGGCCATAGCTGAAAAATATCAGGCACAGGCAAAAACCAGCGATGATACCGACGGTCTGAGCATGAGTTTTCAGGACTGGCGCTTTAACCTGCGCATGTCAAATACCGAGCCGGTATTAAGGCTAAATGTCGAAGCCAAACACGATCAGCTGTTAATGCAGGAAAAAACCAATGAATTACTCGCCCTTATCAAGAGCAGTTAACACCGGGAACAAGCCATGAACAGATTAAAACAACTACCGATTTTATTTCTGCTGGTAATAACAGTTATGAGCCTCCAGGTTAGTGCAAAACCCCACACGATATTCGCCGATAACGAATTACTGCAATATACCGGCCGCATAGATTTCAGCGCCCCGAAAGCGCCAAAAATTTCCTGGCCCGGCACCTATATCAAGGCCAGGTTCACCGGCGATAAACTGTCGGTATTACTCGACGATGAATTTGGCCACAATTATTTCAATGTTTTTATCGACGAAGACTGGGACAACCCTGTGGTGATCCGGTGCAGCAAAGGGCTTGCTACCTATGTGATCTCAGAAAAACTTACCCAAGGCCCCCATTCCCTGATGATCAGCAAACGCACCGAAGGGGAGGAAGGCAACACCGTATTTAAAGGATTAGTCCTGGCCGGGAACGGTAAACTCTTGCCCCCTGCCCCGCGTCCTTCGCGCCGTATTGAGTTTATCGGCGATTCGGTGACCAGCGGCATGGGCAATGAGGCCCCCCAGGATCAGGACGACGACAAGCTGGCAGAGAAAAATAACTTCCTGGCCTATGGCGCCATGACCGCACGTAACCTGGATGCCGAATATGTCAGCACCTCCCAGAGTGGTATCGGCATCATGGTAAGCTGGTTTGACTTTACCATGCCAAAATTTTTCCTGCAGTTAAACGCCACCGGTTTAAATAACTCCCGCTGGGACTTTAACCAGTGGGCCCCGGATGTGGCCGTTATTAACCTGTTTCAAAATGACCACGCCCTGGCCGATATCCGGCTAACCCCGGTTCCCGATGATGAAGCGCGCATACAAGCCTATTACCGGTTCCTTAAAACGGTCCGGGGTAAATATCCCGAGACCTTGATTATCGCCACCCTTGGCAGTATGGATGCGGTAAAGCCGGGGTCGAAATGGCCGGGTTATATTCAGCAGGCAATCACCCGGATAAAAGCAGAAACCGGCGATAAACAGCTCATGACTATGATGTTTCCCTATACGGGTTATGACAAACATCCCAGGGTACAACATCACAGAGAAAATGCCGCGCTGCTGACAAAGTTTATCAGACAGCAAATGAGCTGGTAACTTTTACTGGCACATTTCCAATGTTATCAACCCATTACAAGGCAAAACCCTAACTGTAAAGGCTGTAGTCCATATCCTCAAAATCCTCCACAAAAAAAGACAAAGCCACTGTTGCTTTAACCAGTGACTTGGTCTTTTCTTAATAATGCTTACAGCAAAGCTTGAGCCTAAGTTGTAACACAAGTCGCAACCCCTGAGTGGTCAGACACTCAGAGGTCGCTAACCAAAACGAACTGCACTAGGAGTCCGTCATGGCTGAATATCATCATACGCCAGAGCCTCGCTCGGCAAAAGCAAAATATCCCACCACCCGCCAGCTCACCATACTGGAAACCGCCAGCAATTCAGGTCTAAAAACCGGGAGCCTGGGTATCAACTATGTGCCGGTAAACCTTGAACCTTGCCTTGTCCTTAGGGGCAAATGGTTTAAGCAAGCCGGATTTATTATCGGAGAAAAGGTCACAGTAACGGTTAACAAGGGGGAATTAGTGATAAAACCAAGCCAGACATAGTCCGGTTTGGCTGCTCAGCAATAACAGGAAATCAGGTTACTGCGTCCTAATGGGCGCAGTAACTTTAAGTGATAAAATCAGCTACCGCAGATGAAACCGTCCGGGCCGTGCTGATTTACGCAGGAAAAGCATTAATTTGCCTCAGCAATTACCTTTTCAAAACCTTTTAATGAAGCAGCCACACTCTGCATTACGGAAAGTCCTTGCGGGTATTCTTCCTGCTCGACGATAAACCATAAGGTGCCGCCCACCGCCAGATTGGCTTTTAATAATTTGTCCCAAGGGATCACATCCTGGCCGATTAACGGTAATTTGCCTTGGGTGCCTTTTGGCAGTTTCGCCTTGTAATGTGTGGTTAGCGTGCGTCCCGGATATTTATGTACATAGGCCACAGGATCTTTACCGGCATAAGTGGTCCAGCCGACATCCTGTTGCAGGATCACTTCAGGATGCGTGGTTTTGGCTAAGATATCCCAGTAAGTGGTGTTATCAAAGTCCTGCAATTCTTCGGCATGGTTATGATAACCTACTTTTAACCCGGCACTTTTAAGGCGTCCGGCGACATAAGATAACTCCTTGGCTACCTGATAAACCCCTTCTGGGTCAAAAGCTCTTTCGTCCCAGGGCACAATCAGGAAACGACAGTCCAAAGCCTTGTAGAAAGCTATAGTCTGGTCAATTTTATCGTCACTTAGCTGGTCAAAACCTAAATGGGCACCGGCAGCTTTTAAGCCTAATTTGTCCAGCAACTTTTTCAGCCCTTGGGGATTATCGCCATAAGGGCCAAAATCTCCGGCAAATTCAACACCGTTAAAGCCCATTTCCGCCAACCGGGTCAGTGTACCGACAAAGTCATTTTTAAGTTCGTCTTTTACCGACCATAACTGGATGCCAACATTGACCTGGTTATTTATTTTACTTTCGGCATGTACCGCTTGTGTTACCAGCAAGCCAGCTAACATCAGTGCGATAAAGCCGTTGATCACTTTGTTTAAATTCATCTTATTTTCACTTCTTGTTAAGCTCATAATTAAATCCTGCCCGCCTTCATTTCTTTGACCGCAAAGTCACAAGCCCTGACCGTCAACGCCATATAGGTCAGTGACGGATTTTGCCAGGCAGAAGAGGCCATACAGGCGCCGTCGGTGACAAATAAATTAGGGATATCATGGGCCTGGTTAAAGCCGTTTAAAATAGAGGTTTTCGGATCTTTACCCATGCGCGCCGTGCCCATTTCATGGATGGCGATGCCCATAGGTCTGTCGTTAGTATATTTGTGAACGTTTTTCAGCCCTATGGCCTCAAACATTTCTGCGGCGGTATCGGCGGCGCTTTGCATCATTTTCTTTTCATTGTCGCTATAGCTGCAATCAAAGTGCAGCTGCGGTATGCCCCATTTATCTTTTTTAGTGGCGTGCAGCGATACCTGGTTTTCATACCTGGGCAGCATTTCCCCCGAGGCATGTAAGCCAAATTTCCAACCGCCGGCTTGCTGGATCGCTTTTTTATAATCAACGCCAAAGCCTTTTTTACCGCCAAACTCCCACCAGGCTTCACGGTAAGCCTGGCCGGAAAAAGCGTATCCGCGCAGGAAGTCGGGATTTTTATCCACCAGGTTCTGGAACCTTGGCATATAGACGCCTGTGGGACGGCGGCCGGAATAAAACTCGTCTTCAAAACCTGGAATGTCGGCATAGGCCCCGGCGTTATAGCAGTGATCCATCAGATAATGTCCCAATACCCCTGAGCTATTGGCGATACCATTAGGGAAAGTTTCACTGACAGAATTTAACATGATCTGGGTGGTGCCCAGGGTTGAGGCACACAGGAACACGACTTTGCCATAGTATTCCCGGGTCTCCATGGTTTCACTGTCGATGATACGTACCCCGGTTGCCCGGTTGCTGTTGGCATCATAAATCACGCTATGTACTATCGAGTTGGTTGCTACGCTTAGGTTGCCGGTTTTTTGCGCCGCCGGTAAGGTAGAGCTTTGCGTGGAGAAATAAGCGCCGAATGAACAGCCTTTCTGGCATTCATTCCTGGCCATGCAGGGACCACGTCCCTGTTCCAGATGATGCTGCGCCGGTTTACTCAAATGGGCACAACGCCCCATAATGAGTTTACGATCACTGTAATGCTGCTCAATTTTCGCTTTCAGGCGCTTTTCTACGGTATTAAATTCAAACGGCGGTAAAAACTTGCTGTCCGGCAGCTGGGGAATGTTTTCCACACTGCCGCTGATGCCGACATGGTGCTCGACATAATCATACCAATCCTGAATATCTTTATAGCGGATGGGCCAGTCGGTGCCGTAGCCGTCTTTGGCATTGGCGCTAAAGTCAAAATCACTCCAGCGGTAAGACTGCCGGTGCCAGAGCAGAGACTTGCCCCCCAACTGATTGCCGCGGATCCAGCTAAAAGCCTTGTCTTTTTCGGTGCTGTAGGGGTAGTCATGATCATTGCCGAAGAAATGCTTGGTGGCATCATTAAAGGCATAACATTGCGCCTGGATCGGATACTGCTTTTCCACCAGAGCCTTCTCTACCTGGCCGCGAAACGGCATTTCCCAGGTTTTCACCCCTTCGCCGATATAATCTTTTTTATGCTCTACCGGCCGGCCCCGCTCCACCAACAGGGTTTTCAGGCCTTTTTCGCAAAACTCTTTTGCCGCCCAACCGCCGGTAATGCCCGAACCCACTACTATGGCGTCATACACTTGGGGCTGAGTTTTAATGTGTATGCTTTTGTTTGTCGTTTTAGTCATATCGTCATTCTGCTTCATGTGCGCTATTGATGATTTTTTCCTGGCTTTTGATCAGCTATTTATTAACTCTTTATTAGTTAAGCGCCCAGGCCTTGCCTACTTCGGCAAAGGGCACATCGCCCCGGTAGCCGCCCGGAATAGGCAGATAAGCCAATTCCCGGGTAGCCCCCACTTCCGAGGTGTAATACCCCAGTAAGGTCAGTGATTTAGTGCGGTAAAAGAAATCTTTATCCTGGTTATCAAAATCGCCGCTGGCATCTTCCAGGTTATTAAGCAAATCAACTTGCTGCGCCTGATGGCATTTGGCAAAAGCTTGTCCCAGTTGTTTAACGGCAGTGCTTTCCAGTTTTTCCAGTCCGCGGATAAAGGCCAGCTGCTCTTCTTTGCTAAAGCAAAAAGCCAGCTGGTTATCGATAAAACCATGGACATCGACATCGGATGCCGAGGGTGTCTCTGTCGCCGGAATAATCAGCCCCACTAAAATACGCAGCAGGTTTAACTGCTGTTGATTAAGTATTTTCCCGGTCCGGCCCGGGATATCTTTTTGCGCTTGATACCCCTGTACCGCCAGTGAAATCGAACTCATGGAAAGCGCACCGCCAAACAGGGCCGTTAGCTGTTTCATGGCCCGGCGGCGGGATGTATCCACCTGACTAAGCGTTTCGGTTGCTGTTAACTTATCTGTTACCTGATCCGAAGAATTGTCCATCACTTTTTCCTTCATCATTAGCCCTTGTTGTTACTCGGTATTCAGCTTGTGGCCTTAGCCTGCTTGATGCCCTGCATCGAGCCCTGTGTTAACTCCTGGTTTTCCTCTTCTGCCATATCACTGGGATAGTCCCGCATCTTGTCCCACCAGTTTATTTTTAAATACCAGGAGGTTACGGCAATAGTTACCAGGGCATAACCGAAATATTGCCATTGCTGGATCACCATAAATATCGGTGCTGCCGTCAGGGCCGAGTGCCAGATAATGCCTATGATCACATTTGACATATCCCGCTTAAATTCCCGGTTCGGCTGTACTTCCGGATGAGTTTTGCGGATCTCATCCAGCACCGGCTGCCAAAAACCCCAAGGACGGGTTTTCAGATAAAAACGTTTCAGCACTTCCATATCATCCGCCTTAGTCAATAAGGTACCGGCTATGCTGCCCGCCAGGCACATAGCAAACAGCACAGGGAAACCATATAAAGGCGATAACGTGGTAAACATCATCAAAAATGCGCCAACAATACCGGTTAACATGCCGTAGAAATAACCGAAACCATTAAAGCGCCACCAGTACCATTTCAGCATATTTGCCGCGGTATAACCGCCGTAAAGCGCCGACACTATCCATAAAATAGCCTCGTTTAATGACGGTACAAATAAACCTATGCAGGTACCCGCCACTACAAAAAAGATGGACACGATATAACTGAGGTAAACATAAGTTTTATCCGCGGCATTGGGGTTAATATATTTTTTATAGATATCATTGACCACATAGGCCGGGGCGGCATTGGTGGTGGCGGCGAAGGTCGACATAAAGGTGGCCAGCAAGCCGGCGATCATTAATCCCAACAAGCCGGAAGGCACATAGTTCAACAGGGCAAACGGTAGAATTTGTTCAAAGTCGACATCACTGCCCATGGCCCTGAGATCCCCCATAAAGAACACCAGGGCAAGCATGGCCAGGCCGGTGATCATCATATAGCGGGGAAATAACAGCACCAGGTTCACTATCCAGCTCATTTTCGCGGCATCTGTGGGGCTTTTTGCCGACAGCACCCTTTGCATATCAAAGTTTGGCGCAGGCCCTGCCAGGCTTTGCAGGAAACCTTTAAACAGCACCAGCATAAAGAACACGGAAAACAGCGACCAGCCGTCTTCGATAATTTTATCATTGGCGGACGCCAGTATGCCGGACCAATCGAGATCTAAGGTCCAGGAGAATAATATGCTGTCCCAGCCATCGGGAGTCACCTTAGCCAGCATTTCGGGAGAAACCTGCATCATGGCAATCACGCCTATGGCGATACTGGCCAGGGTCATGATCACAAACTGCACCACTTCGGTAATAACGACACTGAACATGCCCCCCTTGACCACATAGATAGTGGTAATAAAGGTAATGATCAGGCCATAGAAAATTTCATTGGTATGGGGATCCGCCGATAACTGCCAGGGTAAAAAGGCTACCGCAAACTTACCGGCGCCGACAAAGCCATAGGCCAGGAATCCCAGCACGCCCAACAGTGCAAACACCACCACGATAATATGACTGAGCCTGGCCCCCAGGTTTTCACCAAAGCGGAAGGTGATCCATTCGGCGCCCGTCATCACCCCGGAGCGGCGCAGCCAGATAGATAAAAACACCATCAGGAAAATCTGGTTAAAGGCCGGCCATAACCAGGGGATGAAAATACTTTTTAAACCGTAGATAAAGAGCAGGTATACCATCCACATGGTGCCGCTGATATCAAACATGCCGGAGGCATTCGATAACCCCAGGTAATACCAGGGGAGTTCGTTGCCGCCGAGGAAATACCCTTTGATATTTTTAGACGCCCGGCTGGAAATCCAGAAACCTATACCGAGAGAAACTAATATGTATAAGGCGATGATGCCTATATCTAAGGGTGACAAATTCATAGCTTTCACTTCTTATAATTATTAACCGGGCTTTATGCTGCTGCAAAATGGCACCAGGCATATTCAACATACAATCACCTTAACCCGTTCAGGCAATGCAAACAAGCACTTTTTGTAACCGGTTACAAATGTTGTTTTAGCTTTTGCCAAGTGACTGAACTTAAGGATAATTATCAAAGCCAAGTAAAATAAGCGGGCAAAATAGCGAAAAACAGCACTAAGTACTTGAAAGAATTCGCGCATCTATGGTACATCTGTAACCGGTAACCCTTTATCTATCATCACCTAGCATAAGACCGGACTCCCCATGTCAACAATAAGAGATGTTGCAAAAGAAGTAGGATGCTCTACTGCAACGGTTTCCAGGGCGCTGAGTAACCCTGAGAAAGTATCAAAAGCCAGCCTGAAGCGTATTCATGCCGCCATAGAGAAATTACAATACCGGCCCAATATGCTGTCGCAGCAGTTTCGCAACAAGCAGGCCAATACCATAGTGATCCTGGTACCGGATATCGCCAACTTGTTTTTTTCCACTGTGATCAGCGGCATCGAAAATGTCGCCCAAAGCAAAGGGTTTAACGTATTACTGGGGGATACCCGGGATTCTTCCGAGCGGGAAAAAAGCTTCATTAACCTGGTAGAAACCAAACAGGCAGACGGTGTTATTCAGCTACGCCCCTACAGCAAAAACAGCATGTTGCCGAAAAAGTTTGTCACCGCGGTCAATGCCTGTGGTTGTGAAGACACCCCCTACCCGGCGGTGCGCATTGACAATGCCGATGCCGCCCGCCAGGTAACCGAACACCTGATTTCCCTGGGACATAAAAAAATCGGCCTGATTTCCGGCCTGACGGACAATCCTCATACGATAGACAGGTTGAAGGGCTATAAGCAGGCACTGGCGCAGGCGGGGATCGAATTTGACCCAGCCTTAGTGGCGGAGGGAGATTTCACCTTATGGTCCGGGCTTAACGCCAGCGAACATTTTATCCGCATGACCGACAGGCCGACCGCCATTTTCAGCATGAATGACGAAATGGCCATAGGGGCGATGAAAGGCCTGAAAGCAAAGGGCTTGAAAATACCGGAAGATATCTCCATTGCCGGCTTCGACGATCTGGAGTTTTCCAAATACAGTGATCCACCGCTGACCACGGTTGCCCAGCCCGCCGAGAAGCTCGGCGAAAAATCGGCGGAATTGCTGTTCCAGCTGATCGATGGCGAAACCAGTTCGCAAAATGAATATGTGTTGCCGGTGGAATTTATCATACGCCAGAGCACGGCGCCGCCACGCAGCTAACTTTTGGCAATAAAGCAAAGGCAGGTAGTGTCAGCTACCAGCCTTTGCCTGAGATAACTTTCTACCTGAAATAACTTTCCCGCTCACATCTCCCCTATCCCCAACAGCTGAAAGCAATAGTTCAAGCCAGTAGCTCAACCAGATACAAGTACACTTTTTATTTTGCAGGTATTGCAAACAAAAATGTAACGGGTTACATTTGGTTTTATCTTATCATTTTAGACATTGCGGCGCTCATCCCGCCGGGATTAAAAACCCTATGACAATATCAAACAGATTAGTCGACGCCAGTAAAAAACTTGAACTCTGGATGCAGCAACAGGCACTGCCGTTATGGTCTACCCGGGGCATCAACCCGAATAACGGTGCAGTATTCGAGCGCTTGTTACCCGATGGCCAGCCTGACTTAAGCGCCAATAACAGAACCCGGGTGCAGGCCAGGCAAATCTATGTTTTTTCAGTTGCTGCCCAGCAGGGCTGGTTCGAGCAGGGGTTACCCGTAATAGCCGATATCGTGAACTACCTGGATAACAGCGCCCGGCTGGAGCAATATCAGGCGGGTTACGCCCATTTATTGTCCAGTAAGGGCGAGATTCTGGATGATAAACTCGATGCCTATGATTTTGCCTTTTTTATTCTTGCCTGCGCCTATCGCTACCAGGCCTTTGGCGATTTGCATGCCCTGCACCAGCTTAACCAGTTGCTAGCCCTGGTGGATCTGGAGTTTAAAAAAGACCCCGGGGGCTGGATGGAAGGCAATTATGCCAGCGACAAGCGGCGGCAGAATCCCCATATGCACCTGTTTGAAGCCTTTATCGCCTGTTATAAAGCCACTGGGGAAGGCAAATGGCTGGCCCGCGCCGGGGAAATATTCACCCTGTTTGAAACGGTCTTTTACGATGGTAAAAACCAGGTAATTTTAGAATACTTCCACCATGACTGGCAGCCCTTTAGCCAAGCGCAAGGCCAGGTGGTAGAGCCGGGACATATGTTTGAATGGATCTGGCTATTACGTGAATATCATGCCCTGACCGGCACCCCGGTAAGCCACTACTGCGATGCCCTGTATCAAAAAGCTCTCAGCTTTGGCAGGGAACCGGGCTCAGGGTTGATCTTTGATGAAATCGGCCAACACGGGGAAATACTAAGTGCGACTAAACGCTGCTGGCCGGTCACGGAATTTATCAAGGCCAGCCTGGCGCAGGCCAAAGCCGGTGATAAACAGGCGGAAGTCCTGGCAGCAGAAGCAATAGAATTATTATTTGAATTTTATTTGTCAAAAAATGTAACCGGTTCCTATATTGACCAACTGGACGCAAACAACCGTCCCATGGCAGAGCACGCCCCCGCCAGCACCCTGTACCATATTATGTGCGCTACGGTAGAGGCCGTGAACTATTGCCGAGAGCATTAACCTTCACAGCACCAAAAAGTGCTGACTCCCGGTTATGCCGGGAGTCGGTAAACCCTATTCAGCCAGAATCACTTTATATTTAACCGGGGATCCCCATGACAGCCAGAACCTCGCTTGCCAGCTGGCAGGCTTTATCCGACCATGCCGGGCAAATGAAACAAGCCCATATGAATGACTTGTTTAACCAGGACAAACAACGCTTTAACAAGTTCTCTATCCAGCTGCCTGCCCTGCTGCTGGATTATTCGAAAAACCTGGTAACTGAGCATACCATGGAAAAACTGTTCGCCCTGGCAAAGGACTGTGATGTCAGCGGCTGGCGGGAGAAAATGTTCGCCGGAGAAGCCATTAACCGCACCGAAAACAGGGCGGTTTTACACACGGCATTACGTAATCGCAACCAGACCCCGGTTTATGTTAACGGTGAAAACATCAGCGCCCAGGTGGAGCAAACCCTGGAAAAAATAAAAACTTTCACCAAAAAAGTCCGCCAGGGACACTGGCTGGGATATTCAGGAAAACGCATCACAGATGTGGTGAATATCGGTGTCGGCGGCTCCAACCTGGGACCGCAAACCGTCACCGAAGCACTGAAACAATACAGTGATAACAGCATCAAGGTGCATTATGTTTCCAACGTTGACGGCGCACAAATCGCCGAGGTATTAAGGCCGTTAAACCCGGAAAAGGTGTTGTTTATTGTTTCCAGCAAAACCTTTACCACCACAGAAACCATGACCAATGCCAGCACCGCAGTGAAATGGCTGGTGTCTTCTTCATTTGATGAACAGGCCATCGCCAAACATTTTGTCGCGGTAACCGCCAATAAAAGCAATGCCAGGGAATTTGGCATAGAGCAAGACAATATTTTTGATATGTGGGACTGGGTCGGCGGCCGGTTTTCCCTGTGGTCAGCCATAGGCTTGCCTGTTGCCCTGGATCTGGGGTTTGCAAAGTTTGTTGAGCTGCTTGAAGGGGCTTATGAGATGGATGAACATTTCAGGCAAGCGCCGTTGGCAGAAAATGCCCCGGTGATCCTGGCGCTGCTCAGTGTCTGGAACTGTACCTTTTTGGGGGCGCAATCGCAGGCGATCTTACCTTATGATCAATCATTGCATATGCTCAGTGCCTACCTGCAACAGGCGGAAATGGAAAGTAACGGCAAATCGGTTAGCTGGCACGGGGAGCCGGTAGATTATCCCACAGTACCGTCAATTTGGGGAGAGTTGGGCATTAACGGTCAACACGCCTTTTACCAATACCTGCACCAAAGCAACAACGTGGTACCGGCAGATTTTATCGGCTCAGTAGAAAGCGTAACACCGGTGAAAGGACACCATGAAACCCTGATGGCCAACTTCTTTGCCCAAACCCAGGCATTGATGTGCGGGGTAGACGAAGCCCAGGTACGGGCAGACTTAAAAGCCAGTGGCCGCCAGGAAGATTATATCGACAAGGTTGCCCCCCATAAGGTGCATAAAGGCAACCGCCCCACCAATACCATTTTGATGAAACGTATTACCCCAAAAACGCTGGGTTCATTGATCGCCCTCTATGAGCATAAAATCTTTGTCCAGGGGATCATTTTGCAAATCTGCTCTTTTGACCAGTGGGGGGTTGAGCTGGGCAAGGGCCTGGCCAATAAGATACAACAGGAGCTGACCGAGGGTGGCTTAAAGGGTGATCATGACAGCTCTACCGCAGAGCTGATCAGCTTTTATAAAAGCATAAAAGCCGCTTCGAGTTAATATCCGGTAAATCTGAAAGGCCGGTTTTCGGCCTTTCTATAATTTTCCCCCAGAAAAACCAGGAAACCAGCTATCCAGCTTTACGCTGGATCAGATCCCATAAGTTCCCGTAAAGATCGGCAAATACCGCCACAGTGCCGTACTCCTGCTCCACCGGCTCGCGGACAAATTCAATACCTCGCTCTGTCATCTGATTATAATCACGCCAGAAATCATCGGTATTAAGAAACAAGAATACCCGGCCCCCTGTCTGGTTACCGACACTGGCCTGCTGCTCAGGATTGGAAGCCTTGGCCAATAATAAAGATACGCCATTTGAACCCGGCGGTGCGATCAGCACCCAACGCTTGTCCTGCTCCGGCTGGTAGCTATCTTCAAGCAGTTCAAAATTAAGTTTTTTTGTATAGAAGGCTATCGCTTCATCGTAGTCATGAACGACCAGGGTTATATGGCCAATGGATTGTTTCACGCTTTTCTCCTTAATTACAGCCGCAGATGGATAACTCATATAAGATTTACCAGCATTAAAAGCCGGTAAATGGCTAATTTTATCCGAAGATCTTAGCCCGATACAGAATTAACACCGGTATTTTCCCAAAACAAAAAAAATAAATAAAAAAAATCTTTCACATGAATTGATGGCAACAACTTGTATATACAAAGGTTTTTATTTGTTCAAAAAACAATCGACGAAAACTTTGATTTCGATCGCTTGCTTCTTGGAAAAAATACTATATCATGCGCCGCAACTAAAGCGTGAAACACCTGTTTAACTGCCCTGCAGCCCAGTGTTAATGCGCTTTTAAAAATATTTCTATTCATGCTAATGATGTAGGTAAGCTAATGAAAAATGTTATTATTGTTGCACTATCCTTTCTTTTCTTTGCACACAATGCCGCTGCAAAACAACTTCAATTTGTGACGAAAAACGCCAGCAGTGAATCTCAATTATGCATGGAAGCAGCTACCGGGGTATTAAGCTTAAAAGAAATCGCCGAAATGTCGGGTATCAGCCAAAAGACGTTGGATAAGCAAATCAAATGTAACGGCCAGGATATCTCTAAGTTTGCAAGTAAATTCACCAACAAAACAGTAAAAGAAAACGCTGTTGTTACCGAAAACAACTTTGCTTTAACTGCCGGCCATGCCAACAAAGACGCGCAATTATGTGTTATTGCCGCCTCAGGTGACCTGGCTAAATTAAAGCGTGCAGTACGTGCACAAGGTATGAGCGTTAAGCGTTTTGCCCAGTTCAGCAGCTGTAACCAGCAATCGGTTGATGACTTTGTTCGTCAGTACGGCAGCGAGCAAGCCGCCAACCAGCTACAAAAATATATCTAATTACTGCTAGTTAAGCTTTCAAATAAAACAATAATAACAGCTACAGCACCTTAAATAGGAAACCGCCAGAATAGCAATATTCTGGCGGTTTTTTGTTGGTAAGCACTTTAAAAATGTCCTGGTGCAAACAGACGCCTTCATCCAAGAAAGCACATGACTTTATAACCCCAGTTCGGCGAGGAAATCATCATCCGCTTCATCTGAATCACCTCCGCCGGTATCTTCCTGCGTTTCTGCCAGTGACTCTTCCATGACTTTATCCGGGTCTATGCTGTCGGCACTTTCAAATTCATGCAGTTGAATGAATTCTGTCCTGTCCATAGCAAACTCAAGATAAAAAATATTGTGATTTTTTGTGGTAAAAGTCACCCGGCGCATTTGCGGCCTGTCCATCGCGGTATCGACGGATATCTGCACCAGTTTGCTGATCGCCATCATTTTCGGCTGACTTTGGGTGATAGAAGTTTGTAAACGCTCCCTTACCTTAAAGGTAAAGTCACCTACTATCTGGTTCATCAGCTCCCCCATGACATTGGCGACATCATCCGCCAAATGCGACTGGGAGATTTCTTCCTCCGGCATACCCATGTTGCGCATATAATCCTGATATATTTCCAGCGCCGCAATAGAGGTTAAATTAATAACCACAATGCCGTTGAAACCACCGTCAAATAATACAAAACTGCCGATATCGGGACGTAAACAAGTACAAGTTATTTTTTGTACCATAGCGGAATAGGTAATTTTATTGCCGCTGGCCTTGGATAAGACTTCGGTAACCGATTGACATAAATTAATAAGAACATCATCGGTGGTGATCGATTTATTTTTTTTCACTCCGTTGATTTCCTGCGTTTATCTAACCTCATGTAACTATAGCAGAACGGGAGCAACTCAAGGTTTAATCAACCAATATTTCCTGTTCCCCGAAGCGAAAGCCTTGTACGGAAGTCAGATCTTGCAAAAATAGATAACGGTCAGTGGCCATAACCAGCAGCTCAGCTCTATCAAAGACAACAAAAAACAAACAACAAATAAACAGAAAACAAACAATAATTCAACAAACACATTGAAACACTTTATTTCATGTGCAATATTTAACCGGCAAGTTAACTTGCACAGACCTTTAGGACAATAACTGTTGTCCAAGTATTCTGGACATATTAAGGAAGAACTATGAGAAAAAAAATAATAGTAGCACTCGCCTCTATCGGCATGGGTTTAGGACTGGCAACATCGGTTAATGCAGTGGCAGGCAACAGTTTCTGTGACATGTACCCTGATGAATGCTATTGCACATATGTACTGGAAAATTATGTTTGCACTCCCTATTAGCAACATACTCTTTATAACCAGATAGTTAGGGGGGAGTATCCCCCCTTTTTTGACAAACTCTTATCAATACAAACCCACCCCGCCTGAAGATCTACCAGCACAAACAAAACATTAAAGCTAAAAAAACAAACAAGTAACAAATAAATAACAAATCCATTGAAACATTTTGTTACCTGTGTAATATTATTTCGGCAAGTTCGCTTGCAGAGATAATTAAAATAATAACTAAAGCCCGGATTTAAGGGCAAAATTAAGGAAGATCTATGAAAAAGAAAATAGTACTGGCATTAGCCGCTATGGGTATGGGTGTTAGCCTGGCATCATTTGCTTATGTATCACCAGGTCAATGGGAACAAAGATACTGCGCAGAAAACCCACATGAATGTTACTGTGAATATCGCAGTGGTCGTAAGTACTGCTTTATTCTATAACGGATACACTTATTAACCGCCTCCCTAAAAGCCGGTAGTATAAAGGGGGAAGCTATCCCCCTTATACAGGCTAAGCCATCGCCAGCACTTCTTTTACCAGCAGGTTAATTCCCGATGCCGCTTCTACCATATTATTGGCCAGCATATATGCCGGGGTAGAAACCAGCTTGTGCTCTTTATCGATAACAATATCATCAACCGGGCAATCAAGGTGCTCTGCTCCCATTGCTGAAACAGCCGCCGCGGTTTCAGTGTCCGTGCCTATGGTCATTTTAACCCCTTTGCCATATACCAGAGGGATCATTGCCGGAGCGATACAAATATAACCCGCCGCTTTATTCGCTTTAGCAAAGGCCTGACAGGCAGTTAACACATCAGCGTGCAGCTGACACTTATCACCGTTAAAGGCAAAATCCGACAAATTCTTCGCCGCACCAAAACCGCCGGGTAAAATCAGGGCATCGAAGTCATCAACTTTCAGGGTATTAATATCCGCCACTTCACCGCGGGCGATACGCGCCGATTCCACCAGTACATTGCGGGTTTCATCCTGACTGACTTCACCGGTTAAATGGTTGATCACATGATGCTGATTAACATTAGGGGCAAAGCAAGTATATTGTGCCCCCTGTTGATTTATCGCTAACAGTGTGAGTACGGCTTCATGTATTTCACTGCCGTCGAAAACACCACAACCACTTAAGATCACTGCAATTTTTTTCATTGTTATTCCCTATATCACATATTTTGCTCTGGACGGAATTTTAGCCCAGTTAAGTACAAGTTTCATGTAAATTCATGCGCCGGTTTTACTTGGCCGCGTCGTGTATCAGCTCCCCTAAAACCGTTATCGCCTGTTCGATGCGCTCACACCACTGCACCCCGTAACTGATACGCATATAATTATGGTATTTACCCGAAGGGGAGAAGATGCTGCCGGGGGCAAAGCTTACCCCCCGGGCGATAGCCTGGCGGAAAAAATCTTCGGTATTGACATAAGAGCGGCATCTGACCCAAAGCACACTGCCCCCCTGGGGCTTGGATATACAGATATCATTGGGGAAATGGGCGGCAATCAGGGCCCGCATACGCTCACAGTTATAGCTGAGTTTTTTCCTGAGCACGGTTAAATGTCGGTCGTATTCGCCGCTCATCAGGTACTCGTTTAATGTCCATTGCTGCAGCATAGGGGTCGAGCAGGATTGCGCCCGCTTGATCCTTTTCGCCTGCTCGGCAAATTTGCCCGGCACCAACCAGCCGATGCGGTAGCCCGGGGCAGCGGTTTTCGAAAAAGAAGAGCAAGTGATCACCAGGCCCTTTTCCGAATATAACTGCGCCGGTTTCGGCCTTTGCTCGCCAAAATAGAGTTCGCTGTAGACATCATCTTCGATCAGGGGGATGTCCTGCTGCTCCAGCAAATTCACTATCGC
This sequence comes from Thalassomonas sp. RHCl1, assembly GCF_947387555.1. GTDB lineage: Bacteria > Pseudomonadota > Gammaproteobacteria > Enterobacterales > Alteromonadaceae > Thalassomonas. The sequence goes on along the minus strand of NZ_CANDNZ010000007.1, from coordinate 138,161 downwards.
CTGGCGGCGCTCATCCGGCATAAAAGAGCCTAAAGGGTTATTGATGGCGGTAGAAAACAAACAGGCCTTGACCGGATACTGCTTGATCACCCTGGCCAGTTCATCGGGACAAATACCCTGTTCGGTGCAGGTGTATACCTCCAGTGCTTTCATACCTAAGCTTTCGATCAGCTCGATCATGCCAAAAAAACAGGGAGACTCTATGGCGATGACATCGCCTTTTTCCGCCACACACTGCAAGGCAATGGCCAGGGCCTCCTGGGCGCCGTTGGTGATCACGATATCTTCATGATTAACATCCACGCCAAGATCCTGGTAGCGAAAGCCCAGCTGCATCCGCAACTTGGGATCGCCGTTGATCGGGCCGTAGCTGACGGCTTTTTCCGCCACTTTACTGATCACCGCACGCATTAACCTCGCCAGGGCTTTATCCGGCGGATGGCTGTTCACCGGGTTGGAAATACCCAACGCCACGGTATCGGGTAAATGAATGGCTTCATGCACCTGTTCAATCAGGCTGCGGCATTCTATTTCCACCGGATCGCAGCAGGCCCATTTCGCCCGCATCGGCATCAGTTTACGCGCCTGTTGTGCCTGCAGGTAATAACCGGACTGGGGTCTGGCACATATACTGCCCTGGCGCTCAAGTTCAACATAGGCCTGTTTCACCGTCGGCACACTGATTTCCAGCTGACTGCTGAGTTTTCGCAAACTTGGCAGCTTGTCTCCCGGGCGTAATATCCCTGACTCTTGCTGCTTTTCGATAAAGTCGATCACTTGCTGGTATAAAAATTCCGATGAGGATCTGTTCAGTAAACGCATAACTGTATAGGTTACATTTTCAATTTTCTGTATATGTTATTAAAACAAAACATCGGTAAACTGTCTATCCACCAGCAACACCTTGGCTGGAAATTGCTTAACCCGGGACAGATACCTGGCCCGCCCCGCTAAACCTAAAACAGGAGATCATGATGAATATTGTTACTGCTATCAAAAAAACCGCCGCGCTTGCCTTTGAATTGCTCATTAAAACCGCCCTGTTCAATGGTTTGGCGGCTCAAGAAACCCAGTCCCTGCAAATTACAGCGAAACCGGAGCAGCAAGCCTGCTGCTCCCCTTGTTGCTAGAAAACTGTGAGAAAAGGTGATGATAATGAATAATACAGTTTTATATATGTTAACTGTGCTGATCTGGGGTTCCACCTGGATCGCCATCAACTACCAGTTAGGGGAAGTTGCCCCGGAAGCCTCCCTGGTCTACCGCTTCGGTCTGGCAGCACTGGTACTGTTTTTGTTTTGCCGGCTAAAGAATTTATCTTTGGCTTTTAAGTTGCGCCATCATGCCCAGCTAATGATCTTTGGCCTTTGTCTGTTTGGCGTCAACTATTACTTTTTATATCTGGCCCAGCAGCATATTAACTCGGCGCTGACCTGCATCGGTTTTTCCACCATGATGATCATCAATATCCTCAACGCCAGGTTATGGTATAAAACCAAGATCACCAAACAGGTCTATTATGGTGCCGCCCTCGGCCTGTTCGGCATAATCACCCTATTCTGGCCGCAGATTAACGACATTGATATCGGCGCCGACACTTTACTGGGTCTATCCCTGTGTCTGATCGGTACTGTGTTCGCTTCCAGCGGTAATATGCTGTCGATAAAAAATCAGCAAATGAAGTTGCCGGTAATGCAAACCAATGCCTGGGGCATGGCCTACGGTACTGCGTTTATGGCGGTGCTGGCCTTAGTGCGCGGGGTTGAATTTAACTTTTCCCTGACTTTGCCTTATGTCAGTTCGCTGCTTTATTTGTCCATTTTTGGCTCGGTGATCGCCTTTGGCTGTTACCTGACCTTGCTTGGACGCATCGGCGCCCACAAGGCCTCCTATGCTACCGTGATGTTTCCCGCGGTTGCCGTTGTGATCTCAACCTTTGTTGAAGGTTTTGTCTGGGATCTGACCACAGTCACAGGTTTTATCTGCATTATGCTGGGAAATCTCGTGGTATTGTCGCCTTCCAAACAAGACGCAAAAGATAAAGCCGACAGCAAAAGCCATCAGCAGCAAATATCACCGGAGGAAATAACAGAAGAAGAAATGACACCGGCTAAAGCTTAGCCGGCAGAGGAAAAAACTTTGCAGTTAAGCTTTTAATTAACGCTTTCTGGTTCAATAATTATTTGAGTGCTCGCTGCACCACGGCATGGGATTTCCTTCCCCCCCATGCCGTTTTTTATTATTGGCTATCGCGCCAACCTAGTTTCCTATCGGTGACCCCGGCGCCATTTTGATCTCGGAAGGCATCACCACTTGCTTGCCTTTACTTAAACCAAAGTCAATTTGTTGTGCCAATAACTGATAATGGCCGGCAAGCGGTTTATCCATCCCGCCTTTCACCTTAGCATTGAGCCAGCCCTGCAACTTCAGCAGAGCGGCGTAGATATCAGCACGCACTTCAGGTACCAGCTCTTTTTTAAGCCAAAGCAGCAGCAGTTGATCGACCACCTGTTGGTTTACCCTTTGCTGCACCAGTTTAGCCAAGCCGGGTTTTACCTGTGCCCCTAAGGTACTGGCCACCAGCTGCTTTATCACAGCGCTTACCCCGGGAATATCACTATCCAATGCCGCTTGCTGTTGCAATCTGGCCAGACGCTCGGCATTTAACAGCAAACCGATGCTGTGTTTGGCGCTGGCTTGTGCAGCACTGACCGCATCAAAAGTTAATCCGGTATTGGCACTGAAGCTTTCACGGTTCCTTTTATAGCCGTAGGCTTTGGGCGGGATCAACGCCAAAATATCTTCCGGCAAAGTTAAAAAGTCGCTGCTGAGGGTGGACAACAGCGCCGTTAATGCCGCCTGTTGCTGCTTGCCGCTGATATTCGATACTCCTTTTATGGCGTCATCATCCCGGGTTTCATAGAAATAATCGACACCGGCAATGAGTTTCACCACGGCTTCAAGCTGATACCTGTGATAATTATAAATTGGCACCAAAACCTGCTCCAACTCGGAAAGCGGACGGTCATAGGCCAGAGAATTGATACCAAAATCTGCCAGGGCTTTTTTCCTGACCTTTACTACCTGGTCAAAACCGCTGACGGCATCTTTACCGTTATCCCATAAATGGCCAGCAAGCTGCCCGCCGGATACCGGCCTGGCATCGGGATCTGAGCTGTATTTCAGCCCGCGATTCTGCACTTGTTTAATCAGCTGTTGCCGCTGCTGGCTAGTTTGATCGCCATAACCATAGGCAATCACATATTTATCCCATTCGCCGATATCGGTGGCGTAAGCCTGACTTAAATCGACTTTACCCCCTTTAAGCTTGATATCCGGGTGCGGGTAATCCATCACCGAGGCCCGGTTATTGGTGCTGGCGGCAAAGTTATGGGCGATACCGAGTGTGTGGCCAACTTCATGGGCGGACAGCTGACGAATGCGGGCCAGCGCCATTTCTTTCATTTTAGTGGTATCGGCACTACGGCTTTTATAGGGAGAAGTTAACCCGGTAGCAATCAGGTAATCCTGCCTGACCCGCAACGAGCCCAAAGTCACATGCCCTTTCAGGATCTCACCGGTACGGGGGTCGATAACGCTTGAGCCATAAGACCAGCCGCGGGTCGCCCTGTGCACCCACTGGATCACGTTGTAACGTACATCCATGGGATCGGCATCTTCAGGTAAGATTTTTATCTGAAAAGCATTTTTATAACCTAAAGCGCTAAAGGCCTGATCCCACCATAAAGCGCCGTCGATTAACGCCGAGCGTACCGGCTCCGGCACCCCGGGATCCAGGTAGTAAACAATAGGCTCAACCGCTTCACTGACTTTGGCATTCGGATTTTTCTTCTTGAGGCGGTGGCGGGGGATAACCCGCTTAAGCAGAGGCTCATCTATAGCACTGGCATAATCGGCATATTCGATGGACCAATAGCCGCTATAAGGGTGAAATTCCCGGGTCTGATAATTCGTGTCTGGCAATTGGATCAAGGAGTGGTGCATATGCACGCTGACGATATTGGCATCCGGAGTCACCGAGCGCAGATAATCACCGGCTTTACTGCCTTTAAAGGTAACTATGGCTTCAAACTCGGTATTTTCTGGAAAGGCTTTGCTACGTTTTTGATATAAACCGCTGCGGCTGCCATCAATTTTAAAGCTGCCCTGCTTGCTTTTATCCAGGCTAGTTGCCAGGTTATGGATATCTGATAATAAAAACGGCGTGTAATCAATGAAAACACTGCTTTGCTGCTTTTGATCGTCCAGCTTTACCAGTTCAAACCCCCAGAGGATGGAAGTGGCGAAAGCTTCATCCACCGCCTGCCTTTCCAGGGCATTGTCAGAATCGGCGCGGTAGTAGGTATTTAGCTGGCGTAAAAACACCTTGTTGCCGGAGCGCTCAAAGCGCACCAGCCGGGTATCGCCAAGCTGACCGCGGTCCAGGCCGATATCGTTGGAACCTATGCCGTGAGGCAGGCTGCTTTGAAATAAGAACTCCTGATTGAAATCCTTTATTTCCAGGTAAACCTTGCCCTGGCTTTGGTCATGGTAAAACGAATAGAACCCCGGGTGATAGCTTTTATCCTTGATAAAATCGCTAAAGTTGGTCCCGGCATAGGCAGAGTGGATACTGCATAAAAACAGCAGTATTAAAGGTCGGAAAAAATTCATCAATTGTCCTTATTATTTGCTGAAAAACAGCACACTATTGTTATAATTGGCGAAATAGATACGTTATTAATTTTCACAAGCTAACGTATTATACATAATTCACTGACATCGTCAGAATATACAATATACACTTTAAGGCAATTAGGTAACCCTATGCAACGACTAGCGCCCGCTTTACGTCAAGATAATGTTCCGTTAGATCTTATTTCCCTGATCAAAACCGTCCTCGCCGCCACCAAAGAAATTTCATTTCGGGTGAGCCAGGCCCACTTAGGTGGCCTGATGGGATCAACTTTGGATGAAAACATCCAGGGTGAGGTACAAAAACAGCTGGACGTGGTCGCCAACCAGCTGATCAAGGATGTGTTACTCGAGTCCGGTTTTGTTAAAGCCATCTCTTCAGAGGAAGAAGATACCTCGGTGCCCGGCGATGAAAACGGTCACTTTATTGTCTCTTTCGACCCGCTCGACGGCAGCTCTAATATCGACATCAACTCCCTGATCGGCACGATTTTCTCTATCCATGAAGCCCCGAAAGACATGGCCGCCGATGATCCGGATATATTCAAACAAGCAGGCAACAAGCAGGTCTGTGCCGGTTATGTGCTTTACGGCCCGTCAACCATGCTGGTAATGACCACAGGCAGCGGCACCCATTTTTATGTGCTTGACCGTACCCACGGCGGTTATTTGCTGGTTGAACGCAATGTACAAATACCGGAAGAAACCCAGGAATTTGCCATTAATATGTCCAACCAGAGGTTCTGGCAGGCACCGATGCAGGATTATATTGCTGATCTGCTCAAGGGCGATCAGGGCCCGCGTGGTAAAAACTTTAATATGCGCTGGATTGCCGCTATGGTCGGCGACGTCCACCGGGTATTAACCCGCGGCGGCATCTTTACCTACCCTGCCGATAACCGTAACGCCGAAAAACCCTATAAGTTACGCCTGATGTATGAAGCCAACCCGATGAGCTTTTTGATTGAACAGGCCGGCGGTTTAAGCATGACCAGTGAAGGCCGCATTATGGATATCGAGCCCACCAGCATACACCAGCGGGTAGAAGTGATTTTAGGCTCGAAAAAAGAAGTTGAAGCCTGCCTGGGCTATTACAAATAGCGATAACCAGACATTTCTATTATTTAGCCCGGTGTTAGCTAACAGCTGACATCCGGGCATATTTCCTATTCCCTCCCCTTGGTTCAGCGTTGCAGATAAAATAGCCAATTTATTTCATTCCTACTATGGCATGGCAGTTATTTTTTGCTAGAATGTGCGCCAATTAAAGGAGAGCTCTGTTTTATGCCAGATTATGTAGTGGGACATAAGATCCCTGATTCTGATTCAATTTGTTCTGCGATAGCTTTATCGTACCTGCAAACCACCTTAGGTAAAGAAACCGTGCCGGCACGTTTAGGCGAGCTGTCACCTGAAACTAACTTTATCCTGGATAAATTTGGTTTTGAAGCTCCTATGCTGAAAACCAGCTATGCCGGAGAAAGCCTGTACATTGTTGATCACTCCGATCGCGTTCAGGGCCCGGATGATATCGATGACGCTACCATTTTAGGCATTATCGATCACCATAAACTCGGCGATATCACCACTTCTACCCCGTTAGAGTGCTGGATCCGCCCGGTAGGCTGTACCAATACCATTATCAAGATGATGTATGATTTCCACGGTGTAGAAATCCCGAAAAACATCGCCGGCGCCATGATGTGTGCCATTTTAAGCGATACCGTGATTTTTAAATCACCGACCTGCACCACAGCCGATATCAAATGTGTTGAAGCCCTGGCAGAAATCGCCGGTATCGAAGACTACAAAGCACTTGGCATGGAAATGTTTAAAGTGAAATCGGCCGTTGACGGTACCCCGGTACGCGACCTGGTATTACGCGACTTTAAAGATTTCAATATGAACGGCAACCTGGTAGGCATAGGCCAGCTGGAAGTCATCGACCTGAGTGTTTTTGACGAAATGAAAGCCGAGCTTGAAGCGGATATCGCGGCATTAAAAGCCGAAGGCGAGCGCCACAGCGTTATTTTACTGCTGACCGACATCATGAAAGAAGGCTCAGAACTTCTCGTGGTCAGCGATGATGAGACGTTAACCGAGCGTGCTTACGGCAAAGCCACGATAGACGGTAAAGTCTGGATTGACGGCTTCTTAAGCCGTAAAAAGCAGGTCGTTCCGCCGCTACAGGAAACTTTCGCTTAATCAAAACCTTGATTAACAAGTAGCTGAACAACACCCTGCTTATTATAATTGCCCGGCCTAAGTGTCGGGCTTTTTATTTGCTTAAATAATCAGTCTTTAATTTACAACCAACTCGCCAGTTTAATACCAGTCAAGGGTATTAGAGTTTGCCTTAACTGCCCAGGATTCTCGGCATATCACGGTAAAAATGTAGTTCAATATTGGCACTCTTTCCCTGAGTCAGTCCCAGAAACTCCGGGAGATAGTTCTTCATTACAAAATAATTAAATATTTTAAACACCTCCCAATACGAAGCGGTAAGTCATCCCAGGCATAATTGTTGTAGATCTGTTTGCTAATACTTTGGCATAAGCATTGCTAACAAGAATAAAACAATAAATTTACCCCATAACAACAAGAAGGATAAGTTATGCGCTTATTTAAAAACATTGCCCTTGTCACCACATTAGCATTAACCTCTTTAACGGCCCATGCAGGTATTATCACTTCTGACTGGCAAACAGCAGGAGATAACAAAGTTTCTATTGATACATCCACAGGACTGGAATGGTTAAAAATTACCGAAACCCGAAGCTATACTTTCGATTCAATACAAGGAGAGTTAGGACAAGGCGGGATTTTTGAAGGATGGCGCTTGCCAACGGAGCAAGAAATAACCAACCTTTGGAGAAGCTTTTTCCCCGACGCTCCTTCCACCTATTACCACTATACCGATATGGATACCATAGACGGGGTTGGCTCGGCTGCCGCATTGGCCTGGACCGACGCCCTGGGATATGGTTATTGGGGGACAACCGGGTTCCGCTATTCCTACGGATTATTTTTAGATGATAACAACCAATCTAAGGCATACGGCTTTATCATCAATAACAATGCCTATGGCCATATGACACCCGGCCTGGCGCAAGGCAGCCATAACTACAACGGACTCTTTTTGGTCGCCGGGGATAGCCAGCCAAGTTCGGTACCAGTGCCCGGCAGCGCCATATTAATGTTACTGGGTTTATCCGGATTGGCTTTCGCCCGCAAACGCAAGGCTAAGTAAGATTTACAACGCAAGACCTGGACTCCCGGTAATAAAAATCAACTGAGCCGATAAATCTTTGCTGCAAGGAAGCAGCCCTTTAACTGCCCTGCCATTTTCCTCTCCATACCGACAGATTATTTTTCCGTTGCACTTTCACCCACGACTGCCGACCGAGACAATCACTTGTCATTAACTTTCCTAGTTTCTCACCTGAACGGCAATCTTTAACCACTTAACCGGCAAAGCTCTTAGGAAATGTGGCATAAACTTGCCGATACCGGCATTTGCATAAATTCTTTTTCCGACTCAAAAAAAAGCCCGGCGGTGCCGGGCTTTAACATGGTTATTTCCGGAAAGTTAAACCCGTTCGAATACCGTAGCAATACCCTGACCTAAGCCGATACACATAGTGGCTAAGCCGATATTGACATCTTGACCTTCCATCAGGTTAATCAAGGTACCCGAGATACGTGAACCGGAACAACCTAACGGGTGACCAAGGGCGATGGCGCCCCCGTTTAAGTTGATCATATCATCCATCTTGCTCTCCAGATCCAGTGCTCTGACACAAGATAAAGCCTGGGCAGCAAAAGCTTCGTTAAACTCGGCTAACTCGATATCATCAATAGTCAAACCGGCACGTTTCAAGGCTTTTTTAGTCGCTGGAACCGGGCCGTAACCCATAGTAGAAGGATCGCAACCGGCTACGCCCATACCGCGGATTTTAACGCGGGCAGTTAAACCTAACTCTTTCGCTTTATCTGCCGACATTACCAGCATGGCAGATGCGCCGTCAGATAAGGCTGATGAAGTACCCGCAGTCACGGTACCGTTTACCGGGTCAAAGACCGGACGCAGGCCGGATAAGGTATCTACCGTGGTTTCCGGGCGGATAACTTCATCGTGCTCAACCATGATCAGGGCACCGTTTTCATCATGTCCTAAGGTAGGCACAATTTCATTGTCCCAACGGCCGGCCAGTGTGGCTTCATGGGCACGCTGATGAGAGCGGGCACCGAAGGCATCCTGCATTTCACGGCTGATGCCGTGCTGACGGCCAAGCAATTCGGCGGTTAAACCCATGTTGCCGGAGGCGCGGGAAATATACTTGCTCAGTGCCGGATCAAAATCGACATCATACATCATAGGCACATGACCCATGTGCTCAACACCACCGATCAGGAAGACATCGCCCTGTCCGGACATAATGCTGGTGCTGGCATCGTGCAGCGCCTGCATCGAAGAACCACATAAACGGTTCACCGTTACGCCGCCAATGCTTTTTGGCAGGCCGGCAAGTAAAGAGGCATTACGGGCAATATTAAAACCCTGCTCTTTAGTTTGCTTAACACAACCCCAGATCACGTCTTCAATCTCGGCGGGATCCAATGCCGGGTTGCGTTTTAGAATTTGCTCCATCAGATGTGCAGATAGAGCTTCTGCACGCATATTACGAAATACACCGGCCTTGGAACGTCCCATAGGAGTCCGTATGCAATCGACAATTACGACTTCTTTCATCATATTCTCCTGGGATTAAGCTTTTTTAACGTCAGTGGAAAAGTAAGATTGACCTGATTTGGCCATTTCACGCAGGCCATCGGTTACCTGATAAATTTCACCTAAGTGGGCATATTTATCCGCCATGGCAATGAAGTTATCCAGACCAAGCGTTTCCAGGTAACGGATAGGACCGCCCCTGAACGGAGGGAAACCTAAACCGTATAATAAGCCCATATCGGCTTCGGCAGCGCTGGCAACCACACCTTCTTCCAAGCAGCGAACTACTTCATTGACCAGAGGGATCATCAACCGGGCGATAATTTCATCGGCGGCAAAGTCTTTTTTATCGCCGCAGCTTGCAGCAAATAACTCAAAGGCAGTCTCAGCCGGTACTTTGGTCGGCTTACCGCGCTTGTCTGTGCCATAGTCATAGAAACCTTTACCGTTTTTCTGACCGTATCTTTCGTTGCTATATAAAGTGCTGACCGGATCATTTTCCAATTTAGCCATACGGGTCGGGAAGCCGGCAGACATAACACCGGTACAGTGATCGGCAGTATCGATACCGACAACGTCAAGCAGGTAAGCAGGACCCATAGGCCAGCCAAATTGCTTCTCCATGACCTTATCAACCGCAGTAAAATCAGCACCTTCCAGTACTAAGTGGCTGAAACCGGCAAAATACGGGAATAATACCCGGTTAACATAGAAACCAGGACAGTCGTTAACGACGATAGGTGATTTACCCATTTTCGCTGCATAGGCAACCACGGCCGCCACGGTTTCATCTGAAGTGTCTTTACCGCGGATAACTTCAACCAATGGCATTTTATGCACAGGGTTAAAGAAATGCATACCACAGAAATTTTCCGGACGTTTAAGATCTTTAGCCAGCAAATCAATGGAGATGGTAGAGGTATTAGAAGTCACGATGGCATCATCAGCCACAATATCTTCAACTTCCGCCAGTACCGCGGTTTTCACTTTTGGATTCTCGACCACGGCTTCAACAACCACATCAACATCTTTAACGCTGTCATAACTTAAGCTCGGGGTGATGTTGTTGAGTACTTTAGCCATTTTCTTGGCATCCATACGACCGCGTTCTACTTGCTTGGTTAAAATACCAGCGGCCGTGGTTAAGCCAAGGTCAAGCGCCTGGTCATTGATGTCTTTCATGATAATAGGCGTGCCCTTATAGGCCGACTGGTAGGCGATACCGCCGCCCATGATACCTGCACCTAATACCGCCGCTTTATTCACGGCCTTTTTCGCCTGCTTGCCGGCTTTTTTCGCTTTACCTTTAATGACCTGATCCGCCATAAAGATACCAATTTGCGCCGTGGCCGCTTCGGTTTTCGCCAGCTTGGCAAAACCGGCATTTTCCATCGCCATGGCACCGGCGCGATCTAAACCTGCCGCCGCTTCAATAGTGTTTACGGTAACCATAGGCGCCGGGTAATGCTTACCCGCTTTCGCCGCAATCATGCCTTTACAGGTATTAAAGGTCATCATATGTTCGATTTTGCTAAGCTTTAACGGCTCAAGTTTTGGTTGACGCTTGGCGCGCCAGTCCAGCTTGCCGTCGATAGCGGCTTTAAGCATGCTAAGAGCAGCATCACGCAAGGCTTCCGGTTTTACAACCGCATCTAAAACACCTACCGCTAATGCTTGTTCGGCCTTATGAGCCTTGCCGGTAGACATCCACTCAACGGCATTGTCGGCGCCGATAAGGCGAGGTAAACGTACCGTGCCGCCAAAGCCCGGCATCAGGCCTAATTTCACTTCTGGAAGACCTATGCTGACCGTAGTATCGGCAACCCGGTAATCACAGGCCAAGGTCATTTCACAACCGCCGCCCAGGGCAAAGCCATTGATGGCAGCGATAGTAGGTAATTGAATATCTTCAAACGAATCGAAAACATCAGAAGCAGCTTTGACCCAAGGGACCAGCTGATCTTCCGGTTGTTTAAAGGTTTCTAAAAATTCCGTGATGTCGGCACCGACGATAAATGCCGGCTTGCCAGAGGTAACCATAACGCCCTTGGCGTCTGCACAGTTATTAATGGCGTCTACTGCAGCCCTGAAATCTTCAAATGTTGCCTGATCAAATTTATTAACCGATCCCTGCGCATCGTATTTAAGTTCAACGATGCCATCGTCTAATAATTGGGCAGAAAGGCTGTTGCCTTGAAATATCATGCCTATACTCCTTCACCATTTCCTGGTGTCGATTATTGATGATTTACTGATAAATAATTAGTTTAAAATATTAGCTGTCTGAGTGTGCCCTGAAAAAAAGCTGAAAGCAAATACTTTTAAACAAGTGTTTAAATTGAATGTATCAATCTTGATTTATACGACTGTCAGCATCATATAAATATCCTGCCTGACAAATGTTTTTAATTCATTTACTCCTTCCCGCACAATAATCCACTTTTAAAACTAAAGAATAAAGAAGGCAACTAACGGATATCATTTCAAATGAATAGACGTTTTTAAACCGTTGAGATCATAGCTAAGTTGAAAATAACCTTGTTGAGGGCATTAAAGAGCTAATTGCTTTTATTTTATGCTTACCCCAAAAGAAGCAGATAACCTTCAAGCTCCCGTCACCTGAACAAAATAAAAGCTGAACAAACGACTTGAACTTCACTACCGGCAATTTAATTTTATTCCCGCACTCACAAACCCTATAAAAAGGAAAAAGCGCACCAGGCGCTTTTACTGAGTCTTCATAAAGCATCAGCCCGGTTAACAAACCCCTGTAGGGCCACACCATTGATTTACGGTCAAACAGGCTTTATAAGTAGGAAGACAGGTATCCGTCGCATAATCTCCCCCACCACCAACTCTCGGTGTCATATCTGCCGGCAATATTTTTTTGTCTTGTGAAAGCTTTTTTAGATGTGTCTTTTTTAATTTTATTTTCATGGCTCTTCCTTAACTGAAAATGATTGGGTGTTTTTTGTACAACCTTAGATACTACAGAAAAAAACCAATAAAGAAAGGGTGTGAAACGATAAATAAAATAGACATTATCTAGTGTTAAATTAAATGCCTCTTCAACCAGACTTATTCTGTCAAGGCTTTAAGGTGTTGCACCACAGAGCGAGATAAGGCTTGAAGCTGATAGCCGCCTTCAAGCAAAGAGACAACACGCCCTCCGGCACCTCCCGTGGCAAGATCTGTGATTAACTGACTGATGTATAAAAAATCTCCGTCATGCAAATTAAGGCCTCCCAGGGGATCATCACGGTGGGCATCAAAGCCCGCGGAAATAAAAATCATTTCCGGCTGGTGCTGACGTAGCGCCTGAGTCCAGTCCGGCTCTACCGCCTTGCGAAAATCCTCACCGTCACTCCCGGCACTTAAGGGAGTCAGACAAATATTAGGGCGGATTACATCATCAAAACGCCCCGGATAAAACGGATACTGAAAACTGGAGCACACCAGCACCTCGGGACGGTCCTGAAATATTTCCACCGTACCGTTACCGTGATGAACATCAAAATCTAAAATAGCGACCCGTGACATACCCGATGCCAATGCCCGCTCAGCCGCCAGGGCAACACTGTTAAACAAACAAAAGCCCATGGCAATTGCCGACTCGGCATGGTGTCCCGGCGGACGCACCGCACAAAAGGCATTTTTGGCCCGCCCCGCGATCACTTCATCTGTAGCATGCAAGGCCGCTCCTACCGCATAGAGCGCTGCGTCCAGGCTATAGGGATTTAACCGGGTATCGCCGTCAATGTCAGCAAAGCCGTGTTGCGGCACAAGCTCCATCAGGGCTTGGATATGGTGTTTGGGATGGATGTTACTGAGGCAATTTAAATCAATTTTCGGAGCATCGACAAAAGTCAGTTTGCCCTGCCAGTCGGTTGCCCGCACCAGCTGGTCAATGGCCTGCAAGCGCAGTGGCGACTCGGGATGTCCTTGCCCCATATCATGACGCTGGCAAGTTTTATGACTCAAAAATAAAGTCGTTGGCATCGGCATAATATTCCCTCTTAATCATTTGATCACGGATTAAATAATCAAGTGATGTTATAGACGAGAGCTTCTGAATTAAGCAATATATCCATTAACTTTAGCCGCAAAAACTCTGCCTGCTAAAGTTAATGAATTGTCAGCGTCTCATTGCCTGACGCTTTTTAAATGCTTCGGGTAGCGCTTGTGCCCGATATCAATTAGGCTTGAGGAGGTGCGGGAATAATATTTTTCGCATGGAAGCCCGTGGGTGTTTCTTCGACATTAAAGGTCACGGATTGCCCCGCCTTTAAGGTTAAATACCCTTCCATCTGAATAGATGAATAATGTGCAAAAATATCACCGGCTAAGCTTTCAGTATTAATAAAACCAAATCCTTTAGTATTATTAAACCATTTTACAATGCCTTGAAGATTTTCTACTGCCATTTTTAAATTCCTTTTAAATAAACCAACGGCCAACTATAGATAAAACCAGGTTTCACCTGCTTGTTCTGCCGTTAACTATTAAGTTAATGCTATTAAAACAAATAAGTTGCTCTTTAATTTTTATTTTTGACAGGATAAAAACTGAAAACACCGAGTAAAGACTCTGTTAAACAGTGCTTTACCGGATATATTACAGAAAGAGGAATTGCCGCTAAGGTAACAATGATGGTCGTACTTTGAAGACACTACTAAATTACAACTAAGCCAGTCGATTTCCATTCATCCATGGTCAAATTTAAACCAAGGGAATGGCGGAGCGCATAAAAACATTCCATTTACATTTATTCATTCCCTTTAACAGACATTTTACTATTAAACCGGGAGCGAAAGCCATACTCAAATGACAGGAATTTCAACAAGCACAGGGATTAGATTGCAACAAAGGTTTACCGCGTGACGGGAAAGCAACCTGATTAAGCACCTTGCCTGGCTTTGAATCGCTTTCCCGGTGGCAAATAACCGCTTTTCTCACCCCTTAGTTGTGTCTTCAAAGCGTTTCACGCTGGCTAATATTTCTGCCCTGGCGGCAGCAGCATTACCCCAGCCGGAAATTTTAACCCACTTGCCCGGTTCAAGATCTTTGTAACGTTCAAAAAAATGACTGATTTGGTTGAGCAGCAACGGCGGCAGCTCACTCGCCTCGGTAATATTGCTGTATATCGGGGTTAATTTATCCAGCGGTAATGCCAGCACCTTGGCATCCTGACCGGCTTCATCCGACATATTCAGCACCCCCACCGGGCGACAGCGGATCACCGCGCCGGGGATCAAAGGAAAAGGAGTCGGCACCAGTACATCTACCGGGTCGCCATCCTCTGAAAGCGTATGGTTGATATAGCCATAATTACAGGGATAAAACATACAGCTCGACATAAAACGGTCAACAAAAATTGCCCCGGTATCCTTATCTACCTCATATTTTATCGGTGAAGCACAAGCGGGGATTTCAATGATCACATTAATATCTTCCGGAATACTTTTACCTGCCGGTACCTGATTTAAACTCATAGCTACTCCCGGTTTTACTGAGAAAATAACGGTAACTATTATTACTCTAGTCGTTATTTCAGCAGCAATCGGTAATTTTTTGTCTGAATTTCCCACCATTAATGTTATAACCGGCGAATTCACGTACAATTCCCCAGCCAATACTCAAGTACAGTCAACAAGGAAACCTTTTCGATGAAACTCGTCAGCAGATTTAACCAGCCTGAACATTTACTCCTGGCAATGGCGTTTATTATGCCGCTGGTCTTTTCTGTGTGGATGGTATTGCTCAATAACTTTGTCGTGGAAAAAGCAGCCTTTACCGGTACCGAGATAGGCATATTGCAGAGCCTGCGGGAAATCCCCGGTTTTCTTGCTTTTACCGTGGTCTATGTACTGCTTTTTATCAAAGAGCAACGCCTGGCAATCGCCGCCCTGGCCCTGACCAGCTTAGGGGTAGCGCTGACAGGTTACTTTCCTTATGCCGCCGGGTTGTATTTCACTACGGTATTGATGTCTGTTGGTTTTCACTATTTTGAAACCGTCAATCAATCATTGACTTTACAGTGGATCAAAAAAGAGAAAACAGCGCATTTTATGGGGAAAATGTTATCGGCTAAATCCGCCGCCTCCTTAATGGCCTTTAGCGGCGTATGGCTGCTGATGGAGCATTTCACCTGGTCCTATCAAGCCACCTATTTATTATTCGGCGCGCTGGCGCTGGTTTTTACCTGCTTTATCGCCCTGTCTTTTAAACAATTTACACCCCATACCGAGCAAAGCAAAAAACTCGTTTTAAGAAAACGTTACTGGCTGTTCTACGCCTTAACTTTTTTCAGCGGCGCCCGCAGACAGATTTTTGTGGTATTTGCCGGCTTTTTAATGGTTGAGAAATTTCATTACAGCGTTGCTGAAATCAGCAGCTTGTTCCTGATCAACTATGTCTTTAACTGGCTCTTTGCCGCCAAGATAGGAAAACTTATCGGCAAGCTCGGAGAGCGCAAAATACTCAAATTTGAATATATAGGTTTGATCGTCGTTTTTATTGCCTATGGCCTGGTAGACAATGCCACGGTTGCTGCGGTGCTTTACGTGGTCGACCATTTATTTTTTGCCCTGGCCATCGCCATCAAGACTTATTTTCAGAAAATCGCCGCTCCCGAAGACATAGCTTCCACTGCCGGCGTCAGCTTCTCCATTAACCACATTGCCGCCGTCGTTATTCCGGCCTTGCTGGGCATGTTATGGGTGATCAACAGCTCCTGGGTATTTTATATCGGGGCCGGGTTTGCTGCTTGCTCTTTACTGTTATCTTTATTGATCCCTGTAGCACCTAAATCAGGTATTGAGCTACGTTATCAGGAAAAGCGGCTGGCAATCAGATAATTCAGCGTACAAAGCAACAAACACTACCACTTAGCTGCTCAGCGGCTAAGTGGTGCAATAAGGTTTTATTTATTAAAAGAATAGACAGAAAGGGCAGTTATTTATTTTTTTGCAAAAAAGCTAAGAAGTCTTGTTCCGGCATAGGCTTGGCATAATAGTAACCCTGCACTTCATGACATCCCTGCTCTTTCAGGTGCGCCTCTTGGGCGAGATCTTCAACCCCTTCGGCAATCACCTTAAGGTTCATTTGCTTGCCTAAATTAATAATAGTATCGGCAATTAGAGACTGTCCCGGCTGGGTAATGTCGTTGACAAAAGAGCGATCCACTTTCAAGCGATCAAAAGGCAGTTTTTGCAGGTAACTCAAAGAAGAGTAACCGGTACCAAAATCATCCAGGGCAATACTGATCCCCTGCTCTTTCAGCTTTAATAAAGAATCAATGACCACCTGAGGTTCATCCATCAGGATATTTTCAGTGATTTCCAGCTCTAACTTACTTGCTTGTACTTGATGGGCCTTAGTAGTCTCGATAATATTATCGACGAAATTACTGCGTCTGAACTGAGGAATGGAGACATTAACGGAGATACTGACCTGGTCAAAGCCCTGCTCTTCCAGGGTCGTGATTTGTAAACAGGCCTGATTGATGACCCAGTCGCCGATTTCGATGATCAAGCCGGAATATTCCGCCAGCGGGATAAAGATTTCCGGAGAAATAAAAGCGCCGTCGGCGGTGCGCCAGCGCAATAAGGCTTCGGCTCCTATCACTTTTCCCGTTTCCAAACTCAGCTGCGGCTGATACCAAAGTTCCAGGCGATTTTCGGAAAAATCAGTTCTTAACTGACGTATCATACCCAGGCGCCACAGGGTCTTGTCTTCCATTTCCTGCATATAGTACATGCAGTGTTGTTCACGATTTTTCTTGGCCAAATTCAGGGCGATGTTAATTTGGTTTAATACTTTAACTCCCGGCAGGCGGGCATATTCTTTGGTGCAAAAACCAATACAAGCATTAATAGGCAACTTCTGCTCGCCGGCATCAAAAGGCTGGTAGAACAAAGCACTGAGGTGATCGGGATTGATAAACTCACTCGGCCCTATCACACCAAAAACATCGGCGCCGACACGGGCAATCTGACACTCCTCACTTAATCCGGACAAACGCCTTGCCACAGCCGCTAGCAAGAGATTACCGACATCTTGTCCTAAACCGTCATTGATATCACTGAAATGATTGATATCCACCAGGGCCGCGACCAGGTCCTGATTATCGCTGTTGGAAAACTGATCTAATAAATTAACAAATTCCAGCCGGTTGGGCAGTTCGGTTAACCAGTCTTTATAGGCAGCATTACGTAATTTCTGGAATAAATGTACATTCTCATAACCAATAGCGATATTGGTAAGAAAAACCTCGATCAGCTGCTGCTGGGTTTCCGTTAACTCATTGGCTAACTCTAAATAAATAACGGCACGATAACCGCCGCTGGCCAGATATAAGCTGACATTTTTATCATCGAAATTATGCTGCTTTTGCCCGAAACAAGAAGCGACCTGCGAGCTGATCTGCTCATTTTTCAGGGTATCGAGTTTTTGGTTAACAATAACTGCGGAGTGCCCCTGCTGGCCTAAAATATAAAAACTTAAATCATCGGCGCTGCTGATAATGCCCTGACCGCGGGCGCAGAACAAACCACAGACGTCATCGCCCAGCAAGCGGTTAAGTTGTTGTAAGACTCCCTGCCCGAATGCCTGCACCGAATGCAGTTCGAGTAAGTCGGCAGCGGCTTCAATAATTTTTTCCAGCCCGATACGGTTTTGGCTGACGGTAGAAATTTGCTGGTAGGAGCGGATAGCCGCATAAACTGTGGTCACCAGTTTACGGCGGGTCAATTCGGTTTTAGTTTTATAGTCATTAATATCATAATCTTTAATGACACTTTCTTCCGGAGCATAACCGGGTTGCCCGGTGCGCAATACTATGCGTATATCTTCGCGGCATAATTCTTCACGGATATGCTTAACAACATTCAAACCGGCATCATCCGTTTCCATAACCACATCGAGCAATACCAGCACTATGTCATCATGTTCTTCAATAAGTTCGCAGGCATCTTTGCCGGAATAGGCGTGTAAATATTCGAGGCGGCGCCCCAATACCACAAGGTCAGATAAGGCTAATTGAGTAACAGAATGAATTTCCGGATCATCATCAACGATCAACACTTTCCAAGCATCACCATTTAGTTCATCGATAATGTCATCTTCGTCGCTATCATCAATAAACAAAAAATCGTCGTTAGTGTTTTCTGTAGCCTGCATACTGTCCTCAAATAACTAGTAAAAACTTCAACTAGTTAAGTCTGCTTCTCGTTGGATTATTATCACTGTAACTTGAAACTATTTTTATATAACATTCTACTACATAATAAAAGTCAGATTCTAAATATTCAACAAATCAATGTAATAAAATACAATCTTTCAATGCTTTGTTCTAAGTATATTAAAAAATGAAAGGTAAACAAGACACTTATATAGGAATCGCCGTTAAATATGATTACACTGGAGCAGGCAAAAATCCCCCGATTTTGTCCGGAATTTGCGATGAATATTCCCTTTATTTACCGCTGTTAATCACATTGACCGCATAAGCACAGGTTTGAGTTTAAGGTAGCAAGATGAAGATAACGAAACCCGCAACGAACACTCCGGCAGTGGTACCGGCAAGTAGCACCAAACTTGAAGCTACCCCGGCTAAAGTTCCCGCCAAAGAGAGCGGTCATCAGACATCGGTTTCCGGCGCCAGTTCACAAATGCAACTACTCAATCTGGCCAAACAATTTGTCTTAGACGGCGGCCTGGTGTCACCCGATAAGCAGATGCCATTAGAAGACAGATCCCGCAAACGCGAACGACTGCTCAGTTTACGCAAACAGCAGAATATGGAAAGCATCATCCAAAAAGCCCTGGCCTACTGCTCTGAAAGTGAAATCACCGACAAGGCAGATCAAGACTGGTTTAACCGCTTTATTTCCCTGGCGGAAGAAGTCAGCAATAAAACCATGCAGGAGTTATGGGCGAAAATCCTCTCGGGTGAAATTTCCCAGCCCGGGACCTTTTCATTAAAGGCTTTGAAAATATTCCGTAATATGAGTATCAATGACGCCAAGCTGCTGGCCAAGGCCTGCTCGCTGGCGGTTAAAGATCAGGGCAAGAAAAACATCCGGATCATCTCCGGCAGCTATATACAACCCGGCCTGTTTAATTTTTTCGATAAGAACCGCGAGCAAAACCTCAATTTAAGCCACCACGGTTTAAGTTATGCCGACCTGTTGACCTTATCGGACAATAACTTGCTGTTCATCCAGGAAACCGAGTCCAGCTCTCTGGCCAAAGGAGAGCAACTGCACTTCCTTTATAATGGTTCGCCGCTGGATTTAACGGCTAAAGGGGCAAATACCGTGATCCGCTTTTATAAGTTCACACCTGTGGGTACAGAGTTAGCCTCTTTAATCGGCGATAATGCCGAGACTAAATACCTGGATGAATTAAAGCTCAAACTCGGCCATCATTTCCAGTTATAGCATGCCTTTCTATTATTAGCCCTGCGCTAAAAAGCCGGTTCCAGCCCCCGATAAACAGGCAGAGGGGCTAAATACCGTCACCATCCGTATGCAGACCACATTCGCGCTGCATCCCGGCAAAACGGGTATCGCTTTCATCCATGCCTAAGGTTAACGGCCTGGTGCTATGCACATCCCCCACGGAAACATAACCTTGATCCCATAAAGGATGATAAGGCAGACCATGTTTAGTCAGGTACTGGTGAATATCTTTATTACTCCAGTCGATGATCGGGTGTACTTTAAAGCGCCCCCGTAAAATGCTGACCACAGACAAACCTTTCCTGTGCTCCGTCTGCTGGCGGCGCACCCCGGAAAACCAGGTACCGGCATTTAACTCGGACAAGCCACGCTCAAGCGGTTCCACCTTGTTAAGACGGTTATATTTTTTCAGCGCATCACTGCCCTGCTCCCACGCCTTGCCATATTTGGCCAGCTGCCAGGAGGCACTTTCTTTGGCGCTGTATACCTGCAGGTTTAAGTTAAAACGCTCGGTCAGTTCATCGATGAAACGATAGGTTTCCGGAAACAAATGCCCGGTATCGGTCACCAGCACCGGAATATCAGGGTCGATTTGCGTCATCATATGCAACATCACCGCCGACTGGATACCAAAACTGGATGACAGCACGAAATGGCCGGGCAAGTTTTCCATTGCCCATTCCACCCGCTCCATCGGAGACTGCTGTTCCAGCAATTCATTCCACTGGTTTAACCAGGGCTCCGGCAAAGATGCCGGAAACCTGTTATTAATTGCCGCTTTAGTCATGAAAGTCCCTTACGCTGACGATGACTTCGGCCACTACCCCGACACGGATAACAAAATCGCCAAAATCTTCGTTTTCATTGCGCTCACGTCCCCAACGGCCAATCAGCTGATCCAGCTCCGCCAATATCGCCTGTTCGTCGAGGTTCTCTTTAAATAACTTAGGAATACGGGTACCGTTCTTATTGCCCCCCAGATAAACATTATATTTACCCGGTCCTTTACCCACTAAGCCGATTTCCGCCAGCATTGCCCGGCCACAGCCGTTAGGGCAACCGACGATACGGAAAATAATATGCTCATCCGTTAATTCATGCTTGGCCAGCAAACCTTCAACATGGCCGATCATCGTCGGCAGGTAACGTTCGGCTTCTGCCATGGCTAACGGACAAGTCGGCAATGACACACAGGCCATGGAGTTTTCCCGCTGCACGGTATTATTGTCATCAATCAGGCCGTGGGCTCGGGCAATTTCTTCAATTTTTGCCTTATCCTGCTCGGCAACACCGGCAATGATCAGGTTCTGGTTGGCGGTCATGCGAAAATCCCCTTTATGGATTTTTGCGATTTCCGCAACACCTGATTTAAGGGGCTTATCCGGATAGTCCAGTAAACGGCCGCTTTGAATAAACAGGGTTAAGTGATGTTTATTATCTATGCCTTCAACCCAGCCGATACGATCGCCACGACCGGTAAATTCATAAGGACGGCTGTCGCTGAATTTAACGCCGGCTCTTTGCTCGACTTCCGCCTTAAAGACGTCAACGCCGATACGGTCTAAAGTGTATTTGGTTTTGGCATTTTTCCGGTTAACCCGGTTACCATAATCCCGCTGGGTGGTGACCACAGCTGCGGCAACGTCCAGGGTATTTTCCAGCGGCACAAAACCAAAGTCTTCCGCTTTACGCGGGTAAGTACTCTTATCGCCATGGGTCATGGCCAGACCGCCGCCGACCAGGACGTTAAAACCAACCAGCTTGCCGTTTTCGGCAATGGCGACAAAGTTGAGATCATTGGCATGCACATCCACATCGTTTTGCGGCGGGATCACAACCGTGGTTTTAAATTTACGGGGCAGATAATTACTGCCTAAAATAGGCTCTTCTTCAACCTTACCGCCCTGCACTTTTTCGCCGTCTAGCCAGATTTCGGCATAGGCCTTGGTCTTAGGCAATAAATGCTCACTGATTTTTTTGGCCCATTCATAGGCTTCCTGGTGCAGCTCAGACTCCACCGGGTTAGAAGTACAAAGTACGTTACGGTTCACGTCCCCTGCCGTGGCGATAGAGTCTATGCCGTAGTCGTTCAGGGTTTGGTGCATCAGCTTAATGTTCGGCTTTAATACCCCGTGAAACTGGAAAGTCTGGCGGGTAGTAATACGGATACTGCCGTAACTGGTTTTTTCCTGGGAAAACTTATCGATCGCCAACCATTGCTTCGGGGTAATAATACCGCCGGGCATACGGGCACGTAACATCACGTTATGCAAAGGCTCCAGTTTTTGCTTCTGGCGCTCGGCGCGAATATCCCGGTCATCCTGCTGGTACATGCCGTGGAAGCGGATCAGCTGGAAGTTATCGGCGGTAAAACCACCTGTCATCTGATCGCCTAAATCCTGGGTAATAGTGCCGCGCAACAAGTCGCTCTGGCCTTTTAAACGTTCGTTGTCTGCCAGCTTGCCGTCAACAACTAAATCCGGATTAATTTCTGTGGTGCTCATTAGTACACATCCTTCTGGTAACGTTTACTTACCCGTAACGTTTTTAAATAATCTTCTGCCTGCTCTGTAGATAAACCGCCTTGTTCGGCAATGATCTCAAGCAGCGTATTGTGAACATCTTTGGCCATACGATTGGCATCACCACAGACATACAGATGAGCACCGCGCTCTAACCAGGCAAAAACTTCTTTTGCCTGCTCTTTTAACCTGTCCTGAACATAGATTTTCTCTGCCTGATCCCGGGAGAAGGCAACATTCATCTTAGTCAGCAGGCCGGATTTCAGGTAATTTTGCCATTCCACCTGGTAGAGAAAGTCCTGGGTAAAGGTTTGATCGCCGAAGAACATCCAGTTATCACCACCGGCATCCCGGGCTTCACGCTCTTGCATAAAGGCCCTGAACGGTGCAACACCTGTGCCCGGCCCGATCATGATCACCGGGGTATCATCACTTTCCGGCAAGCGGAAGTTATCATTATGCTCAACAAAAACTTTTACCTTAGCGCCTTCTTCAAGACGCTGGGCCAGATAGCCGGATGCGCCGCCAAGGCGGGTTTTGCCATCTCGCTCATAACTCACCAGGCCTACGGTTAAATGAACTTCTTCATCTACCTCTGCCTGGCTCGAAGCAATAGAATACAGACGTGGCGTCATTTTACGTAAGGTGTCAATCAGTTCCTGAGGCGTTACTTGTGCCGGAGCTAATTTCAGGATATCCACCAGCTGATGATTAGCGGCAAACTCCCTTAAAGCATTTTTATCTTCCGCCAGAGTCAATAGCTCGGCCGAACCGGATGTTTTTGCCCAAAAATCAACAAATGACGGTGCCGTCTGGGTAATTTCAAACACAGAAACCAGGGCTTCGCTAATAGCAAGCGTTTGTTCACTATCGTCTTTGCTGAAAGTAACCTGCTCATCCCCGGAAAAAGCCAACAGCTGGAGCAATTCATCTACCAGGACCTGGTCATTTTCGAACCAGACACCCAGAGCATCACCCGGCTGATAAGTTAATCCGGACTCGCCCAGGTCAATTTCGATATGACGGACATCTTTTGCCGACTCCCGACCGGTAATTTTCTGACTTACCAGAAACTCTGCAGCATAAGGGTTTTGCTTGTTGTAACTGCTGTCAGCGCTGTTTGAAACCGGCAGGTTCACTACAGGCGCCAGGGCGTCAGCAGATGACGTCAGCTCTTCCTTTAAGGTTTCAACAATTTGTGTGCTCCAGGCCTTGGCATCGCTGTCGTAGTCGACGTCACAGTCAACCCTGGCGCTTACCTGGGTTGCACCCAAGGCTTTAAGGCGTTCATCAAAATCTTTACCCGTCTGGCAGAAGAACTCATAACTGCTGTCCCCTAATGCCAAAACACTATATTTCAAGTTCGGCAGTTTAGGGGCTTTTTTCGAAAACAAGAACTCATGGAATTCAAGGCCGTCATCCGGCGCTTCACCTTCGCCGTTGGTACTGGCAACGATTAACAGGTGTGTTTCCGACTTCAGCGACTTCGCTTTATAGTCGGCAACATTTTTTAAATTAACTGTGATCCCCGCCGCTTCAGCGCTTTGCGCCAACTGCTGCGCCACACCTTTGGCATTACCTGTTTGGGAAACGTATAAAATGGTTAACGTCGATGAAACCGCCGCTTGCGCCGCCGGTAATACCGCCACCGAAGACTGCTCGCTTTTCGCGGCTAAATAACCACTGGCCCAGGCAAGCTGAAGTGGAGAATAACTACCTATGGTTTGTTGAAGGGATGCCAACTGATCCGCATCCAACATGGTTTGACTTAAATTTCGCTGCTTTGGCAACATAACAGATACTTCGCCCATTAAATTTGATAGCGACAGGATAGACAAAGCAAAACGAAATTAAAAAGAATAGAAAATGATTTTTTATTCCAAAAGTGTATATAAGCGTTAATGAAGTGAAAAAGTGCTTTTCGTTCAGATAACAAACAGGTTTGCACTTGTTTATTCCTGCTGTTACTAAGGAAGGTGTAAAATACCGTTCCTCCTGAACATCGCCATTCTTTCACATCCATGTAATCATGGCATACCGTGCCTCCTGAACATCGCCATTCTTTCACATCCATGTGATCATGGCATACCGTTCCTCCTGAACATAAAAAAGAGGCCGTAGCCTCTTTTCAAATAACAAAGGTTTAGTTGTTAACCCTAGACCATATCTTCAAACGGATTAGATGTCGGTAAAGTGATGTCATGCTTAAACCCGGGCACGGATATCGACTGTTCGCTGATCTTGATGTCATTCTCATCAATCTGGCCCTGGCCAAACTTATAGATCAAGCCAAACTGGCCATTATCGGCATTTTGCTGGTAACGGGCCTGCGCCTGTTCTACCTGCTGCAGCTTCTGCTGATAACCGGCAAAGGCTTCTTTACCGTAACGTTTTTCCATCATCGACAGCGTCACCTTAGGTGAAAAGATAGCCGCCGTGGCATTATTGCCGCCAAAACCCTTGGAGTTGATAAAAGCCACGTCCATATCCGGGCAAGTCCAGTGCTCGGTGGCAATGTTTAATCTTTCATCATGAACATCATCCGCCACCTTATCGATTGTGGTCACTCCCGGCATAATGTTATGGGCAAAAATACCCAGCGCCATCGCCAGCTGATCACCACTGGCAGGGCCTATGGTATGACCGACAAAGGCTTTAGGGGCTGCTACCGGCCAGTTGCTGATATTAAAACTGTCGGCAATGCGATCATAAATCAAGGACTCTGTTACCCGGTTTTGCGGGGTACTGGAACCGTGGGCGAGAATAAAGCTGCGCTGTTCCAGGGCTTCGCCCCCTAAAATGCTTTTTGCCAGCGCCACCGATTTTGCCATGGTGATATAATTACCCGGACCCGGGGCAGTAATAGATTTCTTAAAGCCGTCGGCATTAACAAAAACATCGGCTACTGATCCCATCACCTGGGCGCCCATTTCCAGCGCCAATTCATCGTCCATTAATACCGCAAACTGAGCGCCTTCACCTATGGTAAAGCCGCAATTCTCCCCGAACGGACGGCTGGTTCTGCGGTGATCGACACTGTCTGTGCCATCGAGTCTTTTCAGGCCTTCTTCATTGGCCAGGGCGCTCATATTACCAAAACCTTCTACCACTTCAGGGGTCACAGCTGCTTCAGCACTACCGACAATCGCTACCCGGATCCTACCTGCCTGCATATCCTGCACGGCGGCGCGCATATTATAAAGAAAAGTAGCGCAGGCACCGGAAGCGGTAAAGGTGGTACCGACATTACCGGTAACATAGGCATTGATAAAATCGGTAGACATAGTATTTAAACCTAATGCCAGGTTTTTCGTTGACACCCGGTCACCGCGTAAGCGGTTGTTCATCATGCCGCCCAGACCTTCATTTTGTACCTGCCCCATCACGGAAGCCGAGTACACTCCGATCTGATCGGCGCCGATCTTTTCCAGGATATCTTCCCAGGCAATCCCGGTTGAATGTATGGCATCGCTGGCGCCAAAAATGGTCGCCTGCAAACCTCTGGGCTGATAACGGCTGTTATAAAGATTTTCCGGCTTAAAACCGGTAGGAAACTGTCCTGCCGCCTTAATGGGATTGTCGCGCACCGAGTGATGTTTAATATCCAAATTATCCGGAATGTCCACCTTCACCCGGCCATCATCAAGCTCAGTGACTTGCCAGCTTGATGGTAATGGCGTTGGTAGATCACGTTTACGGGTTTCAAAACTAAAACCCTGCTCGCTTGGGGTCAGGGTCATTTTCTGATGCCAGGGGGTCGCATCCGGATCAAAGTGGTTGTTTTCTATTTTCCGGATCAGGGTGCCGTTGAGGATCTGTTCGCCAAACACGCTTTCAATATCGGCAGGTGCAATCGCCTTACCTTCTTGATCAAAGAGCTGGCCTTCACGGTAGCTCACCAGGTTCATTAATGTCGCCAAACCGACAAAAGTTTCCTGCCGTGCCCGGGCATTGAGTTTATCGATAACGATTCGGCGAAAGCCCTGATGAAACGATGTACGTCCTGCAGCGTTGATGCCGCCCATGCCAACAATAAGAGGTAAAGCCGTCATTAATAAACCTTTACTTAATTCAATAGTTTTCTCAGATGTTATTAGTTTATGTGCTTTACCCTAAAAATAATTAGCATATCAGGCCATATAAGATGCAAAAAAGGCCAAACAAAAGTAAACTGACTCAATATAAAGAAAAAACAGAACCCTCATGAGCCAAAAGCAAATCACCATAGCCCTGCCGATTTATCAGCATGTGCTGGCAACCAGCTTGACCTTACCGATAGAAATGTTACTTGCCGGAGAAGCCTTTGCCAGACGCCATGACAGAAATGCAACTTCATTGAATATCCAGCTGGTCAGCCAGGATGACCGGGCAATTGCCTCCCGTGCCGGTATTCGACTCACACCTGATGCCCAGCTTCGGGACTGCCCGACTCCGGATATTGTGATCGTACCCAGCCTGTGGCGAAATCCCAGGCCGGTGTTACGCCAGCAGCAGGAGCTGATTCAATGGTTACATGATTTATGGCAACAGGGCACCACCCTGATAGGCACAGGCACCGGGGTATGTTTTCTGGCACAGTCGGGGTTACTCGATAACCATCCCGCCACCACCCATTGGCATTATGTCGAACAGTTTAAACGTGACTATCCGGCTGTAGTGCTAAAACCGGATTTTTTTATCACCCAGTCGGAGCGGATTTATTGTGCCGCCAGCTTAAATGCCCTGGCAGATATCATTGTTCATATCATAGATCAGACATACGGCCGCGCGGCTGCCCAGCAGGTGGAGCGTAATTTCTCCCATGAGATCCGGAAACCCTATGAAGAGCAGAGGTACAGGGAAGGAGCGGTAGATCGCCACCCAGATGAATTGATTTCCCAAATCCAGTTCTGGTTAAAAACCAATGTCTCTTCCCCCCTGACCCTAAACCAGGTCGCCGCTCAGTTCGGTTTAAGCCAGCGCTCTTTTACCCGGCGCTTTAAAACGGCTACCGGCAGCAGCGCCGGGGACTACTGGCAGCAATTAAAACTGGAGACCGCCAAAGAGCTGCTATCTTCGAGTAATTTATCGATCCAGGAAATATCCTACCAGGTGGGATATCCGAACCAGGGAGATCTGACCCGGTTATTTAAAAAACATCTGGCGCTAACCCCGAAGGATTACCGCCAGATGGTACGTAAAAAACTCTTCAGCCAGGAATAAAGCCAGCCCTTATCAGCCGGAGTCAAATATCATCCGGGCGACCAAGATCACCTTGTTGATAATCACAGACGCCGTCGGGGAAAACCGCTTCAAGCTGCGCTATATATCCGCTCATATCATGCTCTCCGTAAAGACCTGCTTTTACTGCCTGTTTCACCGGCATCAACTGGCATTTGAAGACATCTCCGGCCCAGCCGCCACCGGCCTGGATACGGCTGGTGCTGTACATGGGATATACTTGCTGACAACTGCCGCTCTGTTTTTGATTCCACTGGCCATCCCAGACATCCTTCCCCCGGTGCAAGATGGCGCCGTCGGCAGCAAAACAGGTATCTTGCAACTGCTCCGGCTTGGCTTCAAGTACACCGGCAAAAGAGTCCTCTTTTTTATTTAACAGCCAGCTATCCATCATATTAAACGCCTGTTGCAACGGATTATGCTCTTTGTGAGAGATCCAGATCACATGATTATCCGCATGGCCATTGGCTTGCTGCATCCTCAGCCGGCTGTAAAATGATGCGGAAACATGGTGCATATCCAGATCATCCTCTAAATAATGGCGCACATCGATCACCGGCAACGCCACCTTACCGATAAAGACCTGGCCGGAGCGGTAGGCCGCCTGCATAGCAGCAAGGGAACCGGTCCTTCTTTGCGCCGCATGCCCGTTCACTTTAGTGATATTCTGATTGCCCCATAAGGAAAGCCATAAGGGGAGTTTTTTACCAAATGGCGTGATCAGCGATTCTGCTTTCATCTTATCCTGGGGTTTCCAGCTACCGATATGTTTATTGATATCCAGAAACTCTTCAAAACTGATACTGTTATCAACAAAAGCCGATAAACCATACTGCACGCCGACATTATCCCAGGTGGTCAGGCCAAAACCCTGGTTATCCTTGCCCAATACATTTGCCATATCCTGCCAGTAACTCCAGTTGACCTTCTCTACCACATCGGGGTGGAAAAAATCGCGGATAAAGCCCTGCCTGGGATTATTGATAAAACTGGACAAACCAAAATAACCATTGATGCATTCACTGTTGCCCTTAGGCAGGGAAGGAACAAAGCCCGCCATCAACTGGTTAACCGGCTGCAGGAAGCCGGCTCTTTGAGGAAAGTCATTAATGGCATTCATGCCTTCGATCAGCTGCCTTTTTTGCCAGTCATTCCAAGTCGCCTTATCCCGGCTGCGGAAAGTGAAGTAGTTATTTAATAAATCGCAATCTAAGGCATAAGTGGTTTGGGTGATCATATCGGGATAAGAATATAGGGGGATCAAACCGTCGAGTATACCCCTGCTGTTCTGGCCTATCAGGTATTGAGCCAACCCGCCGCCTGAGCCACCGATACCAACAGTGTAAAGGGGCTCACCATATAAGCTGACAAATTGTTGTTTCACCCGCCGCGCAGTATCTTCTGCCAGCAACATATTATAAGTATAACTGGTGCGGTTGCCGCTGGAGCTGATCACCGCATAACCGTCCTGTAACTGCTGCAGCTGTCGGGTGATCACCCGGCGCGCCGTTTGCCGCCCCTGGCGGTAGCCTATGCCGGAGCCGCCGTTAAACTGATAGATCAAACGCTGATTCCACTTGGATGTTGCCGTGCGAGAATCCAAGTCATCCGGGGATACCGGCACCACCAGGGTATAAATAAAGCGGTTAATGGTGCCCTGCTCCACCCGAAATAAATTCCCTTTGCTCATTTGGCCATGTGCCTGCTGCTCCAGCAAGTCCTGAGTAACCCGCTCAACCTTATCCCCGGCGTCAACCCTGTAATAGGCCACGGATGTTGGTAAAGAGCAATCTTTGCTGTAGCCGATAACCTCTTTTTTGTCCGTTATTGAGCGGTAGACGGGTACTCCCAGACCAAGCTGGTTATCCACTTCAGGCTGTCCAAGCCCGGAATCTAAGGTCATGCAATAAAAGGGATATTGCATTTTTCCGGCATATAAGCTGTTGACCGGCCCGGTTTCACCGATAGCAATCGGGAAGGCAAAGGTTTCTTGCGGTCTCGGCAGCAATCGAATATGGCGCGTAACCGGCAGTTGAAAATTATCCGGCGCCACTGCCACGGCTTTTACCTGCCGGTAAGCAAAAGATTTAGCCGGCTGCCAAAGTTTAATAAAGAAAAAACCAATGATAGTGACTAAAAATAGAAGTGTAACCCCAAGGAAAATCCACCTTTTTTGTGTCATAACCCGCTCCTCCTGTACAGCTGTTTTTGAGCATATACACCTTTAATTCTAGTTTAAAAAAGCACAGGTTTTCGACGAGCCGGTTGCAACTCATGTAAAGTATTTGGATTTAATCAGGTTATTTTTTTATTTGATAACGGGGAGAAAACAGAGAGAAATAACCGGTACCGGAAAAACCAGCACCGGCTGATAAAGATTAAAAGTGCATGATAACCCCGGCAAACAGACCTTTAAATTCAAGATCTGCATAAAAGTCATCAAGATCATCTAATTCAAATTTCACTGCCCGGTAACCTGCAGTTAAGTTAACATCCAGGGCAAAGTTATCCGTCAGGGCATAGCTGACCCCGACCTGGTAATCATATAAGGTATGATCATCAAAAGTTAAATAGTTACCTTCGGCAAACAGGTTCCAGTCGGTAAAAGGCAAACCTATGATCACCGAGCTATAGGCCATAGGTATGATTTCCGACACCGAACGGCTGGCACTTTGAGTATTACCGGTATCGGCAACCTTTACATCACCGTCGAGATCCCTGGCGGTTAAACCAAAATCAAAGGTCAGCAGATCATTGTCAAACAACTCATAATAAAAAGTGTAATCGTTATAGCTGACATCAAAAACCGCATCGACACTGGTATCTGCGCTAAAAGTTTGATCGTTAAATTCAAAATCAGTTGTCAGCGTAGTATTACCGTCGGTATCCAAATTGGTGTGCGCCAGTTTCACATTCGGTAAAAACGGCAGCGGATGCTCCACGGCAACGAAAAAACTGCCCTGCTGCTCATCCTTTAAATTAAAATCGCTTTGGGTGGTGCTTTCCCCGAATACCCCTTCGGCTTCGTTATCCCATACCTGGCCGCCGAAATAGACCCCCAATAAAGTGTCCGCCTGTACCGATGCCGATAACAAGGTGGTAAGAGTTAATGCTATTGCTGCTTTTTTCATGTTTTATCCCTGACTTAATAATTCATTTAAATCAATTAATGCGGCATTGGCCCGCGAAATATAATTGGCCATCACTAACGAGTGGTTGGCAAGAAAACCAAAACCGTCGCCATTAAGGATCATCGGACTCCATACCGGCTGCTGGCTCGCTTTTAATTCCCGGATGATTTGCTGCACGCTGACTTTGGCATTTTTCTTCTCCAGGACATCATTAAAATCGATTTCTATCGCCTGCAAAAAGTGCAATAACGCCCAGCAGGCGCCCCTGGCTTCATAAAATTCATCGTCGATTTTCCACCAGCTGGTTTTCATTTGCAGACTCGATGCCGCACTGGTGGACTGCTGGGCCACACTGTCACCCGCCAGATCGGTATTCATCTGCTCCCGGCCGACACTGGCACTTAACCGCTGGGAATAGCTGCCTAAGCGTTTTTCCACTTCTTTAAGCCAGTCGCGCAGGTTATCGGCACGGGCATAAAACTGCGCATTCTGGCTGCTGACATCGGTAAGCGCACTGCGATAGGCATATAACTCTTTGATCGCTTTCTTATATTCCCCTTCGGCACTCGGCATCGCCCAGCTGGTATGGTCGATATTCAATTGCGGATGGGCATTTTTTAAATGCTGATTTTCCAGCGACTGGGACTGGGAGCGGCTAAACTCCTGGCGCATCACCAGGGCCATATCCCGCACCATTTCCAGGGCGCCAAATTCCCAGGCGGGAATATTATCTAAAAACACCGACGGCGGGATGGCATCGTTGGATAAATAACCGCCGGGTTTATCCAGCATGGTTTCGATCACCCGGATCAAAGACGTGGTTGTGGTATAACCGACCACAGGCGCAACATTATCAAGGGTGGCATCCTGGGTCACCTGGGTCTTGATATCAAATTCATCCGGCTCAAAACTCCACCACACCCCGACAAAATAAAAAATAAAAAACACAGCCACGACCATAGTCACGACTGTTTTTGTGGAAAAACTAACTTTCATAAACGGCTCCTAATCTCCTAATGATGGTGATGGTGATTGTCTTTCTTCTGATGAGTGTTTTTTTTCTTTAAGCCCTGCACCGGCAACTCGATATTGACATCCTGCCCCCCGGAAAAATGCAAGGTGACCGGCATGTTTTCCCCATGCTTTAACGGCCCAGGTAAATCGAACACCATTAAATGCAGTCCTGAGGGTTGTAAGGTCACACTTTCCTTGCCCTTGATAGTGATTGACGCCTTTTGCCTCATACGCATCATGCCGTCGGACATGGTATGCTCATGAATTTCAATGCGCGGGCTGCGTTTGCTGCTGGCGCCGGTTAAAGTAAAGGTCTTATCGCTGCTATTGGTGATGGTCATGTAGGCTGAGGAAATAACGGTGCCGGGAATGGTTTCCCTGACGTAGCCGCCATCAACAGCGATTGCTCCGCTTGCGGTAAAACTTAAGGCCCTGAAGCTGCAAACAGTTAAAAAACAACATATAAACAATGAAAAAGCCGGGTAAAATTTTTTCATCTCTCTCTATACTTCCTTATCCAGACGCATTATGGTTGTGGTGCCCGCTATTGTAACTAAGCTAAGACAAAATGGATAATTTAATTCTTACTCATGAACACCAAGGTGTTTTCACTATCACCTTGAATCGCCTTGATAAAAAAAATGCCCTTAACACGGCCATGTACCAGTCCCTGATCAAACACTTTGCTTATGCCAGCGAAAGCGACACTGTGCATTGCCTGCTGATCCAGGGGGATCAAAATTGCTTCACCGCAGGTAACGACCTGCAGGACTTTATTGAAAGCGCCGAAAGCGGAGACCTGGTGGCAATGGATTTTGTCAGGGCCCTGGCCGCTTTCGACAAGCCAATTATTGCCGCTGTCGCCGGTGTTGCCGTGGGTATAGGCACCACCTTGCTGCTGCACTGCGACATGGTGGTCGCCGCCAACAACAGTCACTTTAAACTGCCCTTCACCCAGTTAGGCCTGTGCCCGGAAGCCGGCTCCAGCTTATTGTTGACCCAACGCCTTGGTCATAACCGCGCCTTTGAACTCCTGGTCTTAGGCAAGTCCTTCGAAGCGGAGCAGGCGCTGGAATATGGCCTGGTAAACCAGGTATGCCAGCCGGATGAAGTACTGTCACGTGCCGCAACCCTGGCCGCTGAAATTGCCGCCCTGCCGCAAGATGCCGTTAAAACCAGCCGGGCCCTTATTCATCAAGCCAGCCAGGCAATATTACCGGCAGTCATTGAAAATGAAGGTAAGGAGTTTGTCCGGCTGATGGCCACCGATAGTTGCAAGAATATCCTGGCTAAATTCTTCAAATAATTGTTTTATCTAACCTTAAAGCCAGATAATGACCACAAGTTATCTGGCTTTTTTCTTCACGATAAAAAAGTAAAAACCTCTCTTTAATGGGCTGGTTGGCGGCCACCGCGGCTAACCAGCCAAATAGCACAGGCAATCAAAATGATCGGCCAGAACATGCCCAGCATCAACATTAAAGCGCCACCGAAGATCAACAAGATAATAAAAATAATCGAACCAAAGACACTTAATACTATGGCTAACGCCGCTATCACCAGCACCACCACAAACAAGGCAGCAAAACTGACCGCCTGAACCGGCTCAAGCAACTCATTGTCCATATAAACATCTACGTTAAACCAATCGATAACACTGGCGCCAAACACATAGGTTAAAAATAATGTGGCAATAATGGCCAGCAATAACGACTTCATAAATGACATAAAACCTCCTTCTTTAGTTCTTCCACCGCAGCTTTTACGGTTTTGATTACCTGTCCGACATCAGCAAGGCCGACACCAGGTAAGCCACGCCGGTTGCTACCGGAAAGGTGATCAGTGCTACAATTGCTGCCACCCTTACCACTAATCTGGGTAACTGATAATACTTGGCCAGGCCGGCGCAGACCCCGGATAGTTTTTTATGGTGGACATCTTTGCTCAGTGTTTTTTTAACTGAATAACTTCTCTCGTATTGCATCTCTACTCCCCTTTCCGGCACCTTCAAGGCGATTCCATCATTGAAGGCATACCGGATTACTTGTTGATAAAATCATTGCCAACCAGGGTTGGCGGCCGGAGCCTGGTTAATAACTAACCGTTAGCCACCTGCTTTTTCAGCTGCGCCAGCTCCTGCTCTA
Source organism: Thalassomonas sp. RHCl1 (assembly GCF_947387555.1). Classification (GTDB taxonomy): domain Bacteria; phylum Pseudomonadota; class Gammaproteobacteria; order Enterobacterales; family Alteromonadaceae; genus Thalassomonas. The sequence goes on along the minus strand of NZ_CANDNZ010000007.1, from coordinate 104,240 downwards.
TGTTGTCGTCATTTTCCAGCTCACGGAACTGGCTATTAAGATCTTTGTTTTCCGTCAGATCATAAGCCTCAACTTCCGCCTCGACCCGGTCGATTTTTTGCTGGTAACGTTCAAACTTGGCTATCGCTTCATCAATATTGACCACCGCCGCCTGCTGACGTACTTTCAATCTGGCCTGGACGCTTTGCTCACGCACCACATATGCCTGCTGGCGACGTTTGGCTTCGGTTAACTTATCCTGCAAGCGCTGGCTGTCTTCCTGCACCTTGCTTAAATATTCTTCCAGCGTATCCAGCTCTTCCTGAATGAGCTGCGCCTGCTCTTTGCTTTTGTTTTTTTCTGCCAGTGCCGAACGGGCCAAATCTTCTCTATCTTTACTAACCGCCAGTTCGGCTTTCTCCTGCCAATGGCTAATACTGGTCTCTATGGTGCGTTTTTGCCGTAATAACGTTTTCTTCTCGGCAATATGTTTTGCCGCCGCCGCCCGCACTTCAACCAGGGTTTCTTCCATTTCCTGAATGATCAATTTGATCATTTTTTCCGGATGTTCAGCCTTATCTAACATGCTGTTGATATTGGCGTTGATGATATCGGCAAATCTTGAAAACATACCCATAATGGCACTCTCCTACTCTTGTAAATAATTTTTATATTCTTGACTGTTTTGTTTTTTATCCGTTGTCGTTTTGGCCGTTTCGCCGGAAAACAACTGGGCACTTTCGGCTTTAAACTCGCGGATCTCCTGGCTGATAGAATGGCTCAACTGCTGTGTCAGCTCAGTCACCATCTGCTGTCCCTGGGCAACAACAAACTGGCTTACCGTCGCTTCTACCGACACCTGTTGGGCATTGGCGTTAGTTGCTAAAGCCGTTAATAAAATACCTGCTAGTGCCAGTTTTTTATTCATTCGTTTATTCATAACCGAGATCCTTATAGCCTTTAAATAACCTGATAAAAGTGCTTAATCACATAAGCTTTGAACTATCTATTACAATCCACATGCCAAGTTAAAAATAAAAAATAAACAACTGATAAATAAAGACAAATTCAAAAGTAAGGATTGACACCCCAAACAAAGACATATTATGTCAAACTAAAATATAGCGATTTTAACCACTGAAGGAGTGAAATTGACCAACAAAAAAAGTTAAGTGCAAATGGGTGTTTTCGTTAAAGGTAACTAAGGAGAAAGATCAGGAAAAGCCCGCAATTACATACGGGCCTGTTGCAGCGTTCAATATTAATCGCAAGTAACGGGTAAATTCAGCTTTTGTCCCCATTCACTCCAGGAACCGTCATAAACACTGATATCCCGATAACCGCAATAATCGGCGGCAAGCGCCAGGATACAGGCGGTGATACCTGAACCGCAAGTCATCACCAGGCTATTTTTCTCCCCGGTTAATGCCCGAAGCTTCTGCTGCAATTCATCTTTTGTTTTAAATTGCCCGTCGCTGAGCAACTCGCGATAAGGTAAATTTACCGCCCCCGGCATATGGCCGCTGCGGACACCGGCTCTGGGCTCAGCTTCCTTACCATAAAAGCGGGGCGCTCCCCTGGCATCCATCACAGTAACATCAGTATCCGTCAATACCTGGCTCACCTTATGATAATCACAAAAATACCCGCCCCTGGGGCTGGCAATAAAATTCCCTTGTGTTATTTCCTGCGTTGTAGCTGGCGCCTGCGGGAGTTGCTTTTGACACCACAGGGGCAAGCCCCCGTCTAATACCGCCACATTGTCAAAGCCCATGGCTTTAAACATCCACCAGGCCCGGGCACTGGAAAAAATCCCCAGATCATCATAAACCACAATCTGGCTATCCTGATTTATTCCCAGCTTTCTCGCCTCGCGGGTAAAAGCTTCGGCTGAGACCATGGTATGGGGTAAATCACTTTGCTGATCAGAAAAGAGTCCTTCCAAATCAAAACGACGGGCATTGGCAATGGCATATTGCGGCCACTGGCATACCGGAGCTGGATTATTTCCCACAGGAGGAATACTGGCATCAAGAATAATTAAATTAGCAGCTTCCAGGTTTGATAAAAGCTGTTCGGGGGTAATGATATGCTTAAAAGTAATTGACATAGCTAGCATTTATAGAACAAGAATTAAACTAGCTTAATTTTAAAAATGGCCGGTTTCAACCACTAAATCAGCAGCCAAGCGCCGAAAAGAAAGGCAATAAAGGGAATAGCCTATGGCTTAGGCAGCAAAGAAAAAATAGAGATAAAACGGACAGCCAGCACCATCCGTTTAATCACAGCCGGTAATCATAGACGATTCATCGTTGAGCAAACTTGTTTGCTTACCTTCAAAATAAGCGACGATTAATGACACGGCTAACAAACCAACCCCGGGCAGCATCATCAAAATAAATAACATGCTCAAACTGATCATAACCACAACCCCACTTATTTTGCGTTAACCTGGACATTGTTTTTAGCACCGCTGAAATAACCAGTCTGTACCAGCAATTCATTCGCTTTGCTTAGCTCTTGCACCGATAACAGGTTTTTCCTGATCGCCTGGCGATTTTCCTGCTGCATTTGTTTGTTCAACTGCACAGCATTTTGCTGCATCATATTTTCAACTGCCTGCTTTACTGATAGTTCTTCATTGGCTTGTACGGATAAAGAGGTTAAAAACAAGCCGGTCATCACTACGGTAACTAAAGATTTCATCACTATTCTCCACAAGTCTGTTATTAAAAAAGGTAGCCAAATCAGCTCCCTTTCATTCGGTATTAATTATTAAGTCGACATAACTATTACAAAGGTTGTGCCAGCAAATGAAAAAAATCATAAAACCATGATTTTTAATGAAATTTAGTTTTGATGGCAAATTAAGATAGAAAAAGAACTAACAAGGAAAGCCATTGAACAGCTGAAAGTTAGTGAAAAAAACCACTAATTGGTAAAAATAATGATTAAATAACAATGAGGTTATAAAACAGTAAGAAGGGTAGAAGAAACAAGATCCCGAATTAGGGATCAGATTTCCCGAAAACGGGAAATCTTAATCACAAAAAATATTTTAAACGACAGACAGAAGCCAAAGAAACGGATGCCGCGTTAATCAAAAGACACTTGGGCGAAAGCATCCCGCAACACTTTACTGTCAGCGCCCGATTTACTTGAGCTCTCACTTAAATGACGACGAAACAACCTGGCACCGGCAAAACCGTTGCACAGCCCCAGCATATGCCTGAGCACATGCCAGGCCCTGCCGCCGCCTGCAACATAACGGTCAATATAATCGGCCATTTCATCGATCACCTGCGCCCGGCTAATCACAGGTGAAAAGCTTTGCCACAGGCTTTGATCTGCCTGTGCCAGCAAATAAGGGTTCTGGTAAATTTCCCGGCCGATCATAACACCGTCGAGATGGCCTAAATGCTCATTCGCTTCCGCCAAGGACTTAATCCCGCCATTAATGGAGATTTCCAGATCAGCAAAATCCTGTTTAATCTGGTAAACCCGCTGGTAATCCAGCGGCGGCACTTCACGGTTTTGCTTCGGACTCAAACCGCTTAACCAGGCTTTTCGCGCATGAATAATGAAATGCTGACAACCTGCTTGCGAAACTTCGCTGATAAACTGGTGCAAAAACTCGTAACTGTCCTGATCGTCAATACCAATACGGGATTTTACCGTGATCGGAATATTCACCGCCGCTTGCATTTGCTCAACACACTGGGCCACCAGGGACGGCTCCGCCATCAAACAAGCACCAAAACGGCCGTTTTGGACCCGATCCGAAGGGCAACCGACATTAATATTGATTTCATCATAACCACGCTGCTCAGCAATTTTTGCGCACTCGGTCATGGCAAGCGGATCACTGCCTCCCAACTGCAACACCAGTGGATGTTCCTCATCATTAAATGCCAAATACTCCCCTTTGCCAAATAAAATTGCCCCTGTTGTCACCATTTCTGTATATAAAACAGTCTTTTTTGACATAGTCCGGTAAAAATAACGACAATGACGATCGGTCCAGTCGAGCATGGGAGCCACGGATAGTTTATGAGAAATCATATAGTTAACAAAAAACCTTTAAATTTAAAGCGAGTTCAGGCATTGGAAGTAACAGCTGAAAGATGGCTAAATTATACGGGATTATAAAGTGCTGAACAAAAAAATAATAATCTATGATTAAACAAACTATTGCTGCCTATCACTTACTTTATGATCGAAAGAATCTTGCGAAAGTTTTCAATTTTAGACGTTTTCATCAATTCAAAAATACACATTTCTAAGCTGGTTAAACGGGCGCCGCTATCCCTCATCTTTATTAACGCCAAATCTATATTTGATTGTAAACGAGAGGAAATGCAATCCGAAACCACATCAACTTTAAACCCTTCATTTAACAAACCTAACACACTTTGATAGACACAAATATGGGCTTCAATGCCGGCAACCAGCCACTCCTGCCTTCCCGTGGCTTTAATAGCCTTATTGACCTGTGGTTCACACATAGCATTAAAATGAAACTTCTCAATTGCATCCGCTCCCTTCATCAATTCAACTATTTCCGGAACTGTTGCACCTAAGCCTTTGGGATTTTGCTCTAGCCATATAACCGGCATCGCCAGCAATTTACTGCACTGAAGCAATTTTTTGGTATTAGCAAGAAATAGCTCACTATGCTGCACCATCCTGGCTAAACTGCCCTGTATATCCACCAGGATCAGACCGCAATTTTCTTTTTCAAGCATAAATCCCCCTAAAGCCAAAACGCTCTCCTGGCTAGAGTAAAATAACCTTGACCCAATGTAGCACTATTATCACTTACAGCGACACCACTGTGTGAGGCTAGATATCTTCAAGCACCTCATAAGTGACTATTTCAGGAGCTTGATTAAGAAAGCTCAGCAGGATGGCAAAATCTCCCTTCTTCTCTCTCCAGCTCAGATACAGTTCTAAATTTTGCTCCTGCTGCCAATAGGTTATGATCATAAATTCATTTTCAGATAAGCGTGAAAGCTCGGCGCCGTTATTCCCTATAAAGCTCCTGGTTCCCGGTAGAATTTTTTTAAAAAAAGATAAAAGCGCTTCTGATTGCCCGGGTTTTGCTTCAAATGCAAATGTTGTCATTCGGCTCACAATATAATTCCTAATCGATAATCCAAACACTGTTCATCCGGGCTGATTAAGGCTATTTACCGGCATCAGCCCTTAAGACAACTCTCCTACCGGACTAAACTCAGCAAATTTTCGGAACTGTCAACATTACAATAACCGAAACTTAATGCCGCCATAAACGCATGATGGACATGATGAGCAGGTACGACCACCCCGTTAAATTCCAGATCCAGCGTTGCACAAGCATCGTGGGCAACATGGCATTCATAACCAAAATCGACAGCAGCACGGGTCACAGCATCTATGCACATATGGCTCATTGCACCAACAATAACCAGTTTTTCGACATTAAGACGCTGCAAGAGGCTTTTTAATTCAGTATCACGAAAACTGTTTATTTGATGCTTCAAAATAACCGGCTCACCTTTAGCCGGGGCTACTCTGGTGTGAATTTTTGCTCCCTCGGATTCAGGCAAAAAGAAAGGTGCATCATGTGAAGGAAACTCATGGCGGACATGAATAACCGGCAATGCCTGCTTACGAAACTCAGCCAGCAGAGCAGCAGCATTCGCTGCAGCGGCTTCAGTCGCCGATAACGCCCATTTAGCGCCCGGGTAACTTGCATAATAGTCGTTTTGAAAATCAATTAATAATAAAGCTGTATTTGACATAATCATCTCTCGTGTATTGTTTCAACGTGTTGTAGGCACTATTATGCAAAACACATATCAATCACACCTATGGCGTAACTGCCATAAACCAGTTCAAAAATGACAAAAAATGTTCATGTCGTTATTATCGACTATCCTAATGCACTGCAAAGTGCGGTACAGGGGTTAAAAGAACTTTTTTTAATCGCTAACCGGATAATTGCGGAAAGCCAGCTGGATACCCGGTTTGCAATAACCGTAGCCTGCCCAGAGAAAGAATTGGGCTCTGTCGTACAAAGCGATATCGTTATTCTTCCTCCCAACTTAGACGGTGATTATTACCGTGCCCCCGAAAGCGGATTATTAACATTTCTCAACCACGCCCACCAAAGCGGGGCAATCTTATGTTCAGCCTGTGCAGGCACCTTTATACTTGCTCAAACAAAGCTTTTAGATCACCGGGCAGCGACCACACATTGGCAGTTGGCAGATAAATTCAATAAGCAATACCCCAAAGTCTGCCTTAAGATAGAAAGCTTGCTCATTAATGATGGAGATATAATCAGTGCCGGTGGTTTGATGTCGTGGGTCGACCTGGGACTGGAAATAGTCGCACAATTCACCCGGCCACATATCATGCGCACACTTGGCAAATACCTTATTGTCGATACAGGCAAAAGAGAACAGCGCTATTACGACAGCTTTACCCCCAAACTCAGCCACGGCAATCAACAGATATTGCAAGTTCAGCACTATATACAGGCACATTATAACCAAGCCTTGAATATTGCTATGTTGGCTGCTTTGGCCTGTATGAGTGAACGTACCTTCCTGCGCCAGTTTACCCAGGCAACAACAATGAAACCTATACAATATATTCAAAGAATTCGAGTACAAAAGGCATGCGAACTCTTAGAATCGAGCACACAGAGTTTTGAGCAAATATCCCTGAATATCGGCTATGATGACGTCAACAGTTTTCGTAAAGTTTTCATTAAAGTCATTGGACTAAGCCCGTCAGCTTTTAAAGCCAGATTTGTTTGAATAACTTTTCATGAAACGGGCCCCATTCATTTGTCGCCAGGACAAAACCCTAACCAAGGATAATAAGGCCTTTAACAGAGCCCCCACACAAGAACTAAACAAAAATAATGACAGGTAGGGTTACTTACGAGATAAGAGCCACAAATGATGTTACCGGTTTGATTTGCACCAGGATACTTTGCAAACAATACTTCATTACAATTATCCCGGTAAAGAATATGCAGAAATTCAACAAGAATGAGATAATCCCGGTCAATTCCCCTATTCCCGCTCCCGTGAATTCTTTGCTGATTAATTGACTCTCGCCGACAGTTAGATATAACGTATGAGCTAAACCGATAAGAAATTAAGCAAATCGGTAAAGAGTATATATATATTTTGTTAACGCAGGTCAGATCTTTTGAAGTTAATCACCGCATTATTGTTCTTTATGCTGATAAGCCCCGGCTACACCGAACAAATTTCTATCGGTGCCGATGAGTGGCAGGGATATACCCATAATGACGGCAGCGGCATCTATTTTGAGTTATTGAAGAAAATTTATCCTGACTACCAGCTAGACTTTAAACTCGACAGTTTCAACCGCACCCTGAAAAAATTCAACCAGAAGAAACTTGATATCATTATCGGAGTCTATAAAGAAGACTTAGCACGCGCCCTTTTTCCCAACTGGTATCTGGATACCGAATATCCGATCATGGCTTTTTACAATCCTAAGTCATTAACCATCAATCACTTAAACGACTTCAAACAACTGAGTATTTCCTGGCTCAGGGGTTATTCTTTTCAGCGCTACCTGCCGCAGTCTGAAAACACCTACCTGATTGACGATATCAATCTGGGTTTTAAAATGCTGGCCAATCAACGTATTGATACTTTTATCGACTATAGCTATAACCTGCCGGAGCAATATCAGGACCAATTTTCCTCCTTTGAAGTATTACCGTCCCGCCGTATTTATATCGCCTTTCAGCGCAACCGGCATGGCAAAAAGCTGGCATTACAGTTCGATCAAAAAATGGCGCAATTAAGGCAATCAGGAGAGCTGGAAAAATTATTTTCAGATGATTATCAACGCACCGGACTTGCCGATTTTAATCCCGATAAAAAAGAAATTATTATTTACACCGATGAAGTCAATGTTTTAAAAGAACCACATTCAGAACAGCTTATGCTGGAGCCCAGCCTGAACCGTATCCTCAACCTGACACTGGACTCACTGGATAATTACCACTTTACCTATAAGGTCATGCATGACTTTTCCAAGATATATCAATACAAGCAAAGAAATAACGTTTGTTTTATCGATATGCTCAAAACCCGGCAACGACAGGCGCACTTTGCCTTTAGCGAGCCTTTTTCCCTTTATTTAGGCCAGCACCTTTACAGTAAAATCCTGCTTAGCGATAAAGAAGCCATTAATTTGCCACAGTTTTTCGCTAAGCAAGCGTCGAGAGGGGGAAAACAGCTCAGGCTGGCAAAAATCAGCGGCAGGAGTTATGGCAAAGGCTTAGATCAACAGCTTAGCCAGATAGACCAGACGCATCGCTACCCGACCCCGGTAGATGCTAAAACCGCCTTAAAACAACTCAATAACGGCCGTTTTGAACTCCTGATAGAATATCCTTCCGAAGTTGACTTTTACTGGCCGCAAATCAGCAAAGAAGAGATATACAGCTACGCTATTGAAGGAGCCGACAGCTATCTTTTAGGACATATGATGTGTGCAAAATCGGCGAAAACCGCGCAATTAATTGACGATTTTAATTTCTCATTAAAGAAACGCATCCCCACCCAAGCCTTTTACCAGATGCAATTGCAAGGGGTGGCAAAAAACAATCAAAACGAGTTTACCCGTTATTTCAACCAGGTTTTTCTAAATAACCATCAAGTGCAATAGCCCTTCGGCAGTAGCAGCTCAGCCAAAACCAGTTCAGACCAGTTTATCGCCAGCGCTATTTTGCAGCAGCGCACTCATATGATAAACTGAGGCAAACTCTCAAACGATAACGATATGGCTATTCAGGGACTACTACAACAAGCTCAACAGGTGTGCCAGCAACGGGGCGCCCGGTTGACAAAAATTCGCGAACAAGTCTTTTTGCTGCTTGCCGAACATGACGGTGCCGTCGGCGCTTATGAATTGCTGGAGGAACTGAAAGCCATAGATCCGGCAGCAAAACCCGCCACCATCTACCGGGCGCTGGACTTCCTCAGCAAGCAGGGGTTTGTCCATAAAATAGAATCTATTAATGCCTTTGTGATGTGCCACCATTTCAGTGAATGCAATCATCCAGTACAACTGCTGATCTGCGATGAATGCGGCCATGTGGAAGAAATTCAGTCAAACAATTTTGACCTGGCATTACGCTCAATGGCAGACGCCAGCGGTTTCAATATCAGCCACCAAATCATCGAAGCCCACGGCACCTGCCAGGCATGTAATTAAGAGAGCATAATTTAACTATTTATAAACTATTTTTATAAGTTAATAAGGCGTGTCAGCCACCAGACCATATCAAAAGAATATGGCGTTATAAATAATCATCCACCACGTTAGGAAATCCATGAAATACTCAATGCGCACAGCTTTTGTCTGCTTATGCCTTGCCGTGAGCGGCAATGTTACCGCAGGAAAATTAGCTTTTGATGACAAGTTTCGTCAGTTAGAAGAAATTTTACCGACTCCCAACAGCTATCGTACCGCCTCAGGGGCCCCCGGCCACCAGTACTGGCAACAGCAAGTCAATTACGACATCGACATTTCATTGGATGATAAAACTCAGCGCCTCACGGGAAGTGAAACCTTAGACTACCAGAACAACTCTCCCGACAGCCTGCGCTATCTGTGGTTGCAGCTAGATCAAAACCGGATGAAGCCGGGCTCAGGCTATAAAATGAGCGAAAGTGCTCCCGCCAAGAAAAAGATCACCTATAAAAAGTTCCGCACCCTGGTGGAAACGCCGAAATTTGACGGCGGTTATCAAATCACCAAAGTCACCGACAGCAACGACAAGCCGTTACATTATGTGATCAACGGCACCATGATGCGGGTCGACTTACCCAAGGCACTAAAATCCGGTGACAGCGTTGAAGTCAATATCGACTGGAATTACCAACTGCATGAGCAAAAAGTGCTCGGCGGCCGCTCAGGTTATGAATATTTTGAAAAAGATGACAACTATCTTTATGAACTCGCCCAGTGGTTCCCGCGCGCCGTAGCCTACTACGATGTCATGGGCTGGCAAAACAAACAATTCCTCGGCCGCGGTGAATTTACCCTGGAATTTGGCGATTATGAAGTCGACATTACCGTACCGGCGGATCATATCGTTGCCGCCACCGGGGTATTGCAAAACCCGAAAAAAGTCCTGACGAAAACCCAGCAAAAACGCCTGAAAAAGGCTGAAAATGCCAAAAAACCTGTGCTGGTAATCACCCCGGAAGAAGCCCTGGCCAACGAAAAATCCCGCGCGACAACAACGAAAACCTGGCAGTTCAAAGCCAAGAATGTCCGTGACTTTGCCTGGGCATCAAGCCGTAAATTTATCTGGGACGCCCAGGGTTATAAAGCCGGCAACACAGATACCATGGCCATGTCCTATTACCCTAATGAAGGTAACCCGTTATGGGAGCGCTACTCCACCGAAGCCATCATTCACACCATGGAGCAGTACAATAAGTACACCTTCGATTACCCCTACCCGGTATCGATTTCTGTAAACGGCCCGGTAGGCGGCATGGAATACCCGATGATCACCTTCAACGGCCCGCGTCCGACCCTGAATGAAGAAACCGGTGAAAAAACCTATTCCCGCAAGACCAAATACGGTTTGATCGGCGTGATCATCCACGAAGTGGGCCACAACTACTTCCCTATGATAGTTAATTCCGACGAACGCCAGTGGACCTGGATGGATGAAGGCTTAAATACCTTTTTGCAATTTATCGCCGAGCAATCCTGGGAAGAAAACTACCCGTCCCGCCGCGGCCACGCCAATGATATCACCAGCTATATGAAAAGCAGCAACCAGGTGCCTATCATGACCAACTCCGAGTCTATTATGCAGTTTGGCAACAATGCCTACGGCAAACCGGCGGCAGCCCTGAATATCCTGCGTGAAACTGTTCTCGGCCGGGAACTGTTTGATTTTGCCTTTAAAGAATATGCCCTGCGCTGGAAGTTTAAGCGTCCGACCCCGGCAGATTTCTTCCGCACCATGGAAGATGCTTCCGGCACCGACTTAGACTGGTTCTGGCATGGCTGGTTCTACACCACAGATCATGTCGACATTGCCCTGGAAGACATTCACTTATACCGCCCCAACAGCCAGAACCCGGATACCGAAGAAGCCTGGGAACGTGCGCTGAATAATGAAAGCCCTGAGTTTATCAGCAACTTACGCAACAAAGGCCAGTGGTTACGCACCCAGGACAAACCTGAGTTGTTAGACTTCTACAATGAGCATGATAAATTTACCGCCACCAATGCCGACCGCAATAAATACAACAAGGCGCAAAAAGATCTGGAACAATGGCAAAAAGAGCTGCTGGTAAATGACAGCAACTTTTATATCCTGGATTTTCGCAATATAGGCGGCTTGGTGATGCCGATTATCCTTGAAGTCAGCTACCATGACGGCAGCAAGGAGCGGTTAATCCTGCCGGCAGAAATCTGGCGGAAAAACCCGAAGAAGACCTCGAAAATGCTGATCACCGACAAGGAAATCACCGCCATTGCCGTTGATCCTAACTGGGAAACCGCCGATGTTAATGTCAATAACAACTACTGGCCGGCCAGACCAATCAAATCCCGCTTCGACCTATATAAGAAGAAGAAAGCAGATATGATGCGTGATTATAATGAAGCGCTAAAATCAGCGGATGAGGAGCCTTCAGCAGGTAAAGAGCCATCAGCGGGTAAATCAGAAGATGAAACTTCTGCAAATAATGAGGCTCGATAAGCGCACTTATGCTTAAGCCATTATTGCTTTGCCTGGTTTTCTCGGCCTATTGGGGGGCAGCACCCGCTGCCGCCCATAACTTTTTCTTCGCTATCACCGACTTGTCGGTGAACCCTAGCAGCAAGCATATCGAAATTATCCACCAATTTACCGCCCATGATATTGAAAATGCCATTGCCGAACAGCAGCAAACACATTTTTCCCCCGAGCATAAAAACTACCGGGGACTGATCCGGCAATTGTTCGAGCAACACTTTTCCGTGATGGAAGAGCAGCAGGTTTTGCCCCTGACCTGGGTAGGGCTGGAAGTTGTGCGCGGAAAAGTCTTTGTTTATCAGGAAGGACCGGCAAAAAACTTTTTGTCGGGTTTAGTGGTAAAAAATACATTACTCGTCGATACTTACCCTGAGCAGATAAATACCTTGAATTATCAAGATAATGATATCAAAGGTAGCTTAACTTTTACTCAATTAAGGAAAATTGCTAAAATTGAGTCTAATAACTAACCCAGATGGATTTACATTTGCCCGATAAGCATGCAAAATCAATCTACTAAGAAACAATCAAGGTCCGGAAAACTTCATGAATGTAGAGTTTATTAATCCTTTTTTAGCTTCAATGCTCAATGTAATGTCCACTATGGCACAAATGGAGCTGTCCCCGGAGAAGCCTAAGCTGAAGAAAGATGAAGTAGCCATGGGTGATGTCTCGGGATTAATCGGCATGGTCAGTGATCAGGCTAAAGGCTCATTATCCATAACCTTTGAAGGCCCATTAGCCATAGCCACCATGAAAAACATGGTCGGGGAAGGACCTGATGAGATCAACGAAGAAATCACCGATCTGGTGGGTGAAATCACTAACATGGTCACCGGCGGCGCCAAGCGCATGTTAAGTGAAAAGGGTATCGAATTTGATATGGCAACCCCTATGGTAGTTTCCGGTAATAACCACACCATACACCACAAAGCCGAAGGGCCAGTGGTGATTATTCCGTTAAACTCCCCTCACGGTAAAGCCTTTATCGAGTTCAGCTTCGATAAGTAATCAGATCAAATCAATTATCAAAACCTAAAAAGCCCTGCTAAAGCAGGGCTTTTTAATACATGGACGTGTGTATCCTCCAAGGCTGGGATAGCCAGGAGCCAGGTAATACATCGAGGTATGTATCCAGCGAGACAGGGATAGCCAAGAGCCGGATAATACATGGAGGTATGTATCCGGCGAGGCGGGGATAGTCAGGAGCCGGGCAATACATGATTGTCCCCGGCCCAAACAGGCAAAACGCTATGAAACCACTTTATCCTGCAATTGCGCCCTGAGGGCTTTTGCCGCCAGCACCATATTCTCCAGTGCCGCCTTAGTTTCCGGCCAGCCACGGGTTTTCAGACCGCAATCCGGGTTGACCCATAAACGCTGTGCCGGTACATAATCCAGTGCTTTATCCAATAAATTCACCATCCAGTCGACATCCGGTACATTAGGGCTGTGAATGTCATAAACCCCGGGCCCTAGGTCATTGGGGTACGCCTGCTGCTCAAAGGCATCCAGCAACGCCATATTCGAGCGGGAAGTCTCCACCGTTAATACATCGGCATCGAGGGCAATAATCGCCTCCAGAATGTCATTAAACTCCGAGTAACACATATGGCTGTGGATCTGGGTCGCCGACGGCGCCGTTGCCGCCGATAACCGGAAGGCAGCGGTAGCCCAGTCAAGGTACTCCTGCCATAAACTCTGTTTCACCGGCATGCCTTCACGGATCGCCGGTTCATCGATTTGAATGATTTGCGTGCCGTTGGCTACTAACTCCGCCACTTCATCCCCTATCGCCAACGCGATTTGCTCCGCCACCTGTTGCCGCGGCAGGTCATCGCGGACAAAAGACCAGGCGAGGATAGTCACCGGGCCGGTTAGCATCGCCTTCACCGGTTTGTCTGTCAGCGACTGGGCATAGTTGATCCATTCCAGGGTCATGGCCTGCTTACGGCTGATATCGCCGAAAATGATCGGCGGTTTTACGCAGCGTGAGCCGTAACTTTGCACCCAGGCAAACTGGGTAAAAGCCACTCCTTCCAGTAGTTCACCAAAATACTCCACCATATCATTGCGTTCGGCTTCACCGTGCACCAGCACATCTAAACCTATGGCTTCCTGCTTAGCGACAACATCGGCGATTTCCCCACGGATATATTCCTGATATTGCTGATCGCTGATCTCACCACGGCGCCATTTGGCCCTGACTTCCCGGATCTTCCCGGTCTGCGGGAAAGAACCTATGGTCGTTGTCGGCAGCAAGGGTAAGTTAAGCTCTCTTTGCTGTATAGCCTTACGCTCGCTAAAGGTTTGTTTACGATGAAAATCTTCCGGCTTCAACAGGCCAATGCGTTGCTGTACCGCTTGATTATGAATACGTTCAGACACCCTGCGCGCTATCGCCGGGGCAGAATACAGGGTAATGGCATCGCTGTTCTCCTTTACCAGGGCAGACTTTAATAACGCCAGCTCAGTGCATTTTTGCCGGGCAAAGGCCAGCCAGGAGCTAAATTCCGCATCCAGCTTTTGCTCCTGGGCCAAATCAACCGGGGAGTGCAGCAAAGAACACGAAGGCGCCAGCCACAAGCGCTCCCCCAGGCGGCGATATAGCGGCAACAGAGTTTGATAAACAGAAACCAGATCGGTTTTCCAGACATTGCGACCGTTGATCACCCCTAATGAGATCACCCAGGAATCTGGCAAAGTATCAATAACATTAATCATATCCGTTTCTTCAGCCACAGTATCCAGGTGAATACCGTCAACAGGCAACGCCTTGATCAGCTCAAGATGATGATCAATGGAAGCAAAATAGGTGGTTAACAATAACTTTACTGTCCCCTTATCCAGCTGCTGATAACTACTTTTAAACGCCTGCTGCCAATCTGGGCTTAATTCCAGTCCCAACACCGGCTCATCAATTTGCAGCCAGTTGATACCGGCATCTGCCAATTGAGTCAAAATCTGCTGATAACCTTTGAGTAACTGCGGTAGCAGGGATAGCTTCTCTACGTCCTTGGCAACACTTAAATACAAATAACTCACCGGCCCCAGCAATACAGGCTTCACCTTGTCGCTAAGCTGTTGTGCTTCGGCTATTTGCGCCAGCAACCGGGGCGTATTCACCTTAATATCCAGCCCGTCACTAAGCTCAGGCACGATATAGTGATAGTTGGTATTAAACCACTTGGTCATATCACTTGCCGCACACTGGCAGCCGGAAGGAGCCTGGCCACGGGCAATACGAAACTCCAGATCCAACTCATTGTCATCGCTGCTGTGACGAAAACGCTCCGGCACTATGCCCAACAGTAAAGAAGTATTGAGGACATGATCGTAATGGGCGAAATCTCCCACCGGCAAATATTCAATGCCCTCATCCAGCTGGGTTTGCCAGTTTGTTTTACGAATATTCCGGCACTCTGCCAGCAAGGTTTCTTGCGAGCTTTCACCGCGCCAGTACCTTTCCAGGGAAAATTTCAATTCCCGCTTTGCGCCGATGCGGGGAAAACCTAAGTTATGAATTTGCATATTGTCTCCAAATATTTACATGGACGTCTAGATGTTTATACGGATATACTTATCCAATAAAGGAAGACAAACAAGCGCAAAATATTCAACGGGGTATGAAGAAACTTCATCATGTTCGAGCTTAAACATTTAAAAACCATTTCGGCCCTTAATGCCAGCGGCACGATTCGTAAAACGGCGGAAAAACTTTTTTTAAGCCAGTCGGCCTTATCCCACCAGCTTAAAGAGCTGGAGTTTAAACTCGGCGATAAAATTTTCATCCGCAATACCTCCCCGGTGCAATTTACCCGCCCGGGCCAGCTTTTGCTTGAACTGGCCCACAAGGTACTGCCGGAAGTGGAAAACACAATGTCAGCCCTGAAAGGCCAGAGCGGTGCTGAAAAAACATTAACCCTGGCTTTTGCCTGCCACGCCTGTTTTCAATGGTTATTACCGGTAACCCAGGCATTAAGTCAGCAAAATCCGGGATTAAGGTTCAGCTTTGCCGATCCTTTGTTTATAGAGGAGTATCAACAGGCAGATATTCTGTTTACCGATGAATTAACTGAAAAAAACGACCTGGAGTTGGAGGAAATAGGCCAGTTTGAGCTGGTTGCCGTCGTGGCAAATCAGCACCCGCTGGCGCAGAAGACATTTTTATCGCCGCAGGATTTTCAGGAAATAAACCTGCTGACTTATCCGGTGAAAACACAACGCCTGGATATTTTTAACCTATTTCTGAGCCCGCATGCAATAACCCCGAACAAGATAAAGCAGGTGGAAAACAGCCATATGATGTTGCAAATGGCAGCGGCAGATATGGGGGTGGCGGTATTGCCCGACTGGCTGGTCACCAGCCTGGCCACGCCTGCGCTGTTGAAAAGATTGCCATTGGGCAAAACCGGCCTGTTTAAAACCTTATATGCCAGTTATCGCCCGACCAATAGCAAGCTGACTGAAATAACAGCCTTCCTGCCCCGGGCCATCGACGCCTTTAAGGCGCTGTACCGATAACATCATGCTCTAGTTAAAGGTCAGTGCCAGCGGCTTACCGTCAAAAGTCAGTGATAACTTCAGCTGCTTGCTGCTGTGATCATAACTGCTGTTGAGACGCTTGCCTTCCAGGTATACCGCTTTAAAATGCGGCGCATTATGCACCACCAGGCTCAATTGCTTACCCGGTAGCTGTTTTTTGGTGAGATCGGCCAGGGCTATGTTAAAGCTGAGCTGCTGCTCCCTTGCTTTCGCGACAAAGTCGATCTTAGTAAACTCACCTTGCTGATACTCCTGCGTTTGCCCGTCATCCTGGTAAAGCTGAAAACGTGACTCGCCGACACCGGCATCAAACCAATAATGGATAATAAGTTCATCGCCGGAATACTCCCGGGTGTTTTGCATATCCGGGGCATGGGGAATAATAGCGCCCCCCTTCACCAATACCGGAATCGTTTCCTTATTAACGGGGATCTTTGACTTAGCGCCCTCTTTAGCCCTTGAATAGCGCTTACCGGTAAAGTAATCATACCAGTTACCGGCCAGCAACTGATAATCAAGCGCTGTCACCCCGGGAGCGGTAACCGGCAACACCAGCAAGTTCGGCCCCCAGAAGTAAGCCTTAGTGTCCAATAAAGCATCACCGGCTAAGGTGTCATCTTCAAAAAACACCGGGCGCATCAACGGCGTGCCCTTGCTATGATTTTCCCAGGCCAGAGTATAGTTATAAGGCAAGAGTTGATAACGCCAGCTTAAAGCCTCCTTCACCCGCGCCGCCACTTCTTCACCATGAAACACAGGCTCAGGCAAGACACTGTCGTCAGCATGGGGGCGAAATACCGGCGAAAAGGCGCCAAATTGCAGCCAACGTACGTAAAGTTCGGCATCAAAGGTTTCTGCCGCAACAAAACCGCCTAAATCAGAATGGGTGTAGCCCAGGCCCAATAAGCCCATTTGCAGCGATAACTCTACCTGGGACGCTAATGCCGCCCAGCTGCGGCTGACATCCCCGGTCCAGGGGATCATGCCGTAGCGCTGACTGCCGGCAAAACCCGAACGCATCATGATAAAAGGACGTTGCTTTGGTTTCGCCCGGTTAAAGCCCTGATAAAGGGTTTTCGCCCATTGATGGCCGTAAACATTATGCACTTCATCCGCCAATGCGCTTTGTCCGGACTCGCTTAAGCTATGTACGGCATCCGCGGGATGCACTTCCGGCTCGCCCAAATCCCCCCAAAAACCTGCTATGCCCCAGTCGAGCTGTTTTTGGTAAAAAGGCCAGAACCAGTTCTGCCCGGTTTCGGAAAAAATATCCACCAGCGAGGTATTACCGAAATAAAAATCAAAGGTTTTTGCCTTACCCGAGGTGTCTTTGGCAAACGCCCCGGCATCACTCCCTGCCTGCCAGTTACCGGAGCTGGTTAAAACAAAAGGTTCACTGATCAAGATGCTCTGAATGCCCATGTCGGCAAAATCTTTTACCATCTGCTCGCCATGGGGGAAGGTTTTCCTGTCCCAGTCGAGATTCCCCATATGCCCTTTGATATCCGGACCAAACCAGTAAAGATCGAAAATAATAGCATCAAGCGGCATGTTTTGTTTTTGGTATTCGGCCACCACCGCCCTGGCCTGGGCTTCGCTGCGGTAACCAAAACGCGATGCCATACTACCCAGGGCCCACATAGGCGGCATAGGCTGCTTGCCGCTGGCCGAGGTATAATGATCGAGCAAGTCAGCATAATCGTCCGCCATAGTCACCAGGTAGGCCGTTCTGCCGCCACCGGCGCTGAAGGCCAGAATATCTTGTTCACTGGCCCCTAAATCAAGCGAACCTTTGGCGCTGTTATCGAACATCAGCATATATTTATTGCTGGACATCAAACCGGGCAAACCAAAATACATCTGTTTGGAGTTATTTTCATAACCGTAATGGGCCTTGTTATACAAAGGCAGTTTAAAACCGCGCCTGTCCATGCCCAGCACCCTTTGCCCGCCGGCAAAGAGCTTCTCATCCGCCGTTAACTTAAAACGAAAGCCCTGGCTGTTTTTAGCGGCGATATAACCCAGCTCTTCCTCGAGTTTCAGCTGCCCCTGATGATAAAAAGCAAGTTTAAAAGGTGATTGTTGGATCACTACCGAAGAGGTAGTACTGCTAAAGCTCAGCGCATCTGTTTTTTCAGTGACTGACGTCGTTATGCTTTGCTTATCAAGCAGTAAGTTTTCATCTAGCCTTTTCTCATCAAGTAAATAACCGGGCAATTGCTTGACGCCATTGGCCTGATAATGGACATAAACACTGTTATCGGTAATATATTCGATAGCAATCTGTCCCCGGGGCGAGTGCAGCACAAGTGTATTGCCCTGGTGCCGGTAACTTTGCCACTTTTCAGCAAAAGCCGGTTGCGTCACTGTATCTGGAGCCAAAGCCTGTACCGGCAGGAATAAAGCCGGAGATAAGGAGATACTCAGGGCTAACAACAGTTTAGTTAATAACTTCATAAGGTTTGTTCCATTTGCTGGCGGCTTTTCAGGCTGAGAGCAGGCGTCAAAACGCCATAATATCAGGGCAATATAACCCGCATAAAATGGCCCAGGCCAGCCCCGCCAGGGTGAATACGTATGCAACTGCTTGTCATATCCGTGCCCGAATGAATAGGATAAACTCACTCGAAGCAGTACCCGGCCGGATAATATAAATAACACTAACGCCGGAGGCCAAAATGCCGGAAGCCGACAAACCTGGCCTTAATCCCTGAATATTGGCCATATAAACAGCAATAAAAAATAGGAATAATTAACCATGAACCTGACCCGCCTGGCTTTACTGCCGGTTTCGGCAATCTTAACCCTCTCCCTTGGCGCCTGTGTGTCACAGCCGGGACAAAAAGCAAATTTACCTCATGAACAGAGCATGAAGCCAGCCTTTTATGGCAGTCAAAATCCCTTTGCTTCAGAGTCGGTTTATTTCCTGTTAACCGACAGGTTTGTCGATGGCGACCCCAGCAATAACCAGGAAAATCAGGGGGGAGAATATCCCACCTTTAACCGGGTACTCAAGGGGGAAAACGGCGAACAGGCCAATGTCGGCTATATGGGGGGTGACTTTAAAGGGGTACTGGATAACGCAGATTATATCAGGGACATGGGCTTTACTTCGGTATGGCTGACACCGATAGTCGATAACCCGGACCAGGCCTTTAGCGGCGGAGAAGAAGTCACCTATGGCGCCTATTACAAAGACGGCGGTAAAACCGGTTATCACGGCTACTGGGGCACAAACTTCTACAAGGTAGACGAACACCTGCCGTCAAAAGATTTAACTTTTGCCGATTTTACCCGTAAGTTAAAGCAGGAACACCAACTGAATTTTATCCTCGACATAGTGGCCAACCACGGCTCACCGGCCTACAGCATGCCCGAGCAACAGGGGAATTTCGGCAAAATCTTCAATGAACAGGGAGAGCTGATTGCCGACCACCAAAATATCCACCCGGAAAAGCTGGATAAGCACAATCCCCTGCATGCCTTTTATAATACCCATACCGGCCTGGCCCAGCTTTCGGATGTAGATGAAAACAACGAAGCGGCACTTGATTATTTTACCGGGGCTTATTTGAAATGGATCGACCAGGGGGTACATGCTCTCAGGGTAGATACCATCAAGGAAATGCCCCATGCTTTCTGGAAAAAATTGTTTGACCGCATCCGCGCGGTTCATCCGGAGATCTTTATTTTCGGCGAAAGCTATTCCTACGAGGCAGAATTTATTGCCGAACATACCCGGGAAGAAAACGGCGGCGCCAGCGTACTGGACTTTCCCGGCAGAAAAGCCATCACAGGCGTGTTTGAAAATCCCGAAAGCGACTTCGGGGATCTTTTGTCTTACCTGCATTTAGATGACGGCGTATACCAGAATCCCTATGAGCTGATGACCTTTTACGACAACCACGATATGGAGCGCATGAATGCCTCCGACATGGGCTTTGTTGATGCCAATAACTGGCTATTTACTTCCCGCGGTATTCCGGTGATTTATTACGGCTCAGAAATGAACTTTATGACCGGTAAGCCGGAGCACCAGGGCAACCGCAACTATCTCGGCCAGGAGAGGATCGAAGAGGCGAAAAGTCATGTTATCCATAACGAACTCAAAAAAATCGCCGGACTGAGAAAAACCACTCCGGCCCTGCAGCGGGGATTACAGCTTAACCTTGACTTTAACGGACAAACCGCGAGTTTCTACCGGGTTTATCAGGACAAGGGCATCAGCCAAACCGCGTTAGTACTGTTAAACAAAGGGGACAAGGCCGCCGATTTTAACATCAGCGAAAAGCTGAGCAGCGGCCGCTGGACGGACGCCATCAGCGGCGAACAATACCTGGTTGACGATAGTAATGCCGCCATCAATACCCGGGTGAAAGCACACGGGGTCAAGGTATTGCTGCTAAATGCCCGGGCGAACCATCCTCAACTGCTCGCCGAGCTGGCAAAACAGCAAGAGAGCTTATTTCCTGTCAGTGCAAAAAAAACTGAAATCGCTGCCCATTAGGCCCTACTTGTAAGACAACAACGGACAATCAGCATAAATAAGATAACATTCATTTGAAAAGTTTTATTGCTGATTGCCCGGCCCCGGGTTATCTGCTAAAAATACCTGTCAGCAAAGATGTTTTAGCAATCGTTTAGCAAGAATAAAGCGGGAGAGTAATGATGTGGTTTCAGACGGAAATAACTCTGGCGGCGAGGGGGCGTGGTTTTCATTTAATCACGGATGAAGTTGAACATAACCTGCCCCAGCTGGCCTCAATCAAATGCGGCTTGCTGCATTTATTTATTAAACACACTTCCGCTTCGTTGACCATCAATGAAAACGCCGACCCCACGGTAAGATCGGATATGGAAGAGCACTTTAACCACTTTGTCCCCGCCGATGCCATCTATTACCAGCATATTTATGAAGGCAGCGACGATATGCCCGCCCATATCAAGGCCAGCACTTTAGGCAATAATGTCACTATCCCGATCAGCAAGGGCCAGCTCAATATGGGCATATGGCAAGGTATTTATCTGGGTGAGCACAGGAACCACGGCGGTAAACGCACCCTGGTGGCTACCATTCAGGGGGAAACACTTTAACTTTTACTTAGCTCACATGTTTTATCTGCTTTAACAGCCGCCAGCAGTTATCAAGATTAATCAGCCTTATTCGCTATGATAAAGCTGCGGTACCTGCTTTAAGGTACAGCAGCTTGGCTTATGGCCTTTTAAAAAAACCTGGGCTAGTTTTCAGCGGACAGGCTTGGTGCCGCCTGCTTAGGTGTGACGACCAACTCTGCCTGATTGACAACAATACTGATCTTTTGTCCGACAGGGAAACCGGCCAACCGCAACCATTTTCCCCTGAGTATCACACAGGGTTCAAGCTTGACGGGCACATAGTTAATGCCTATGCCGCGGGTTTTCGTTGCCGTGTTGCAAACCGTTTCCTGCACGGTAAGTTGCCGATAAATGGGATATTTTACTTTTGCCGAGACGGGCTCTGGCGTATGATGATATTCAGCCATGACGTACTCCGGTGAGTTCGTTGTGGTTAGCGACCTCTGGGTGTTGACGCACTCAGGGGTTGCGACTTAAGTTATTACTTTTGCTTTATTGCTTAGTAATAACGCCTGTTATTGCAGCAGTTCATTGGTGGAATTGCTGCAATAAATGCTCTCCTTTTGGACTGGGATAGCACTATTAAGGAAAGACCAATTTGCGGGGAAATCAATAGTGAATTGGTCTTTTTTTGAGGTAAATTTGCAGGTCTTTTGCTTAATTGTAAAGAGGGCGTCCGAGCGAGCCGAAAGCAGAATTAGACATATATCCCCTAGCCCGCTCTCATAAAGTAATTAACCGTTAGCCAGCTGTTTAAACCACTTCTATCTGTACTCGCCGGGTAATATTACATAACAGCTCGTAGGGTATAGTGGTCGCATGCAGGGCTATTTCCTCCACCGGCAAGCCCTGCCCCCATAAGATTGCCAAATCTCCTACTTGATCCTGGGAGTCTTTACCAAGATCTACAGTGATCATATCCATGGACACCCGCCCGACCAGCGGTACCCGGCGGCCGTTCACCAGTACCGGGGTGCCATTGCCGGCATGGCGGGGATAACCGTCGCCATAACCTATGGCAATCACACCGATAGTGGTATCTTCTGAGCTTACCCAGGCAGCGCCATAACCCACGGCCTCCCCTGCTTTCAGGGAGCGCACCGCAATCAGGCTCGACTGCAGGGTCATCACAGGTTTGATCCCCAGGCTTTGTGCACTTTGCTCCGGCGACGCCATGGGCGATACCCCGTATAAAATCAGTCCGGGGCGGATCCAGTCATAGCGGGTTTGCGGCCAGGCATAACTGCCGGCGGAATTGGCCAGCGATTTTTCATTGTTATAAGTCGAGGTTAATTGCTCAAACAATGCCAGCTGGCTGTTGGTGACGGGGTTTTCTTTGTCATCGGCGCAGCCTAAATGGCTCATCAACACTATATCGGGGTCAACATTATCGCTTGCCGAAAGTGCCTGATAAAATTCATCAAATTCTTCCGGATTGATACCTAACCTGTGCATGCCGGTATCTATTTTCAGCCAGACTTTGAGCGGCTTTTCCAGTCTCGCCCGGGTAAGGGCGTCAAGCTGTTGCCGGTTGTGTACTATGGTTTGCAGGTTATTGACCGCCAGAATCGGCAAGTCCTGCTCGGTAAAAAAACCTTCCAGCAAAACGATAGGTTTAACCACACCGGCGGCACGCAGGGCCAGCGCTTCATCGAGGCGGGCAACGCCGAAGGCATCCGCCTGGGGCAAGGCGCGGGCGATGCGCTCCAGGCCATGGCCATAACCATTGGCTTTAAGCACCGCCAGGACCTTGGCCTTGGGAGCAAACGTTTTTACCCGGTTGAAATTATCCACCAGGGCCTGGCGGTCGATCACCGCCGTTGCTGTTGTTAAAGTCACTGGGATAACAGCCTTAATCTTCTTCTAATACATGTGGACCGGCGTAATTGTCAAAGCGGGAGAATTGCCCCTGGAAGGTCAGCGGCACCCGGCCTATCGGACCGTTACGCTGTTTACCGATAATGATCTCCGCCATACCTTTAAATTCCGAGTCGTCATGGTAGACCTCATCCCGGTAGATGAACATGATCAAATCGGCATCCTGCTCGATCGCTCCCGATTCACGCAAATCCGAGTTTACCGGGCGTTTATCGGCACGCTGCTCCAAACTACGGTTTAGCTGCGACAGGGCGATGACCGGTACTTCCAGCTCTTTCGCCAGTGCTTTTAATGAACGGGAGATTTCCGAGATTTCCAAGGTACGGTTGTCCGCCAGCGCCGGTACCCGCATCAGCTGCAGGTAATCTATCATGATCATGCTTAAACCGCCGTGATCCCTGGCGATACGCCGGGCGCGGGAGCGGACATCGGTCGGGGTAAGACCCGCGGCATCATCGATATACATCTTGCCTTGTTCCATCATCAAGCCCATGGTTGATGATAACCGCGCCCAATCCTCGTCATCGAGCTGACCGGTACGGATTTTTGTCTGATCAATGCGGCCGAGGGAGGCCAGCATCCTCATCATCAATTGCTCTGAAGGCATCTCCAGGCTGAAAATAAGCGCGGGTTTGTCCTGCATCATGGCGGCATTTTCCGCCAAGTTCATGGCAAAGGTGGTTTTACCCATAGACGGACGGGCCGCGACGATAATTAAGTCTGAGGGCTGCATCCCGGCAGTCATCTTATCGAGATCGGCAAAGCCGGTGGAGACCCCGGTAACACCGTCATGGGGCTGCTGGTACAGTTTTTCGATACGGTCTACGGTTTTTTCCAACACCGAGGTGATATTTTCCGGACCTTCGGATTTATTGGCCCTTTGTTCGGCAATTTTAAAGACTTTGGTTTCGGCAAAATCAAGCAGGTCGGCACTGGTGCGCCCCTGGGTATCATAACCGGCCTCGGCTATTTCATTGGCGACACTGATCATTTCCCGGGTAACCGCACGTTCACGGACGATTTCCGCATAAGCGGTAATATTGGCGGCACTCGGGGTGTTTTTCATCATCTCGGCGAGATAAACAAAACCGCCGGCATCTTCGAGTTTTTGATCGTTTTCCAGCGATTCCGACAAAGTGATCAAATCCACGGGTTCGCCTAATTCAATCAAGGCGCCGATAGATTCAAAGATCACCCGGTGTGCCCGGCTGTAGAAGTCGGGGGCAACCACCCTTTCGCTGACCCGGTCCCAGGTATCGTTATCGAGCAGCAGGCCGCCGATCACCGATTGCTCGGCTTCGAGCGAATGCGGCGGTACTTTTAATGCGTCAACCTGCTGGTCACGATCAAAATCTTTGTTCTTTTTAAATTTAGGTGGCTTGCGCTCGGCCATGAATAACTACCTTGACGATTGTGCTGATCACCGGGATATAAGGACAAATATCACGGTCATTGTATAAGACCGCTAATGTAGCAGATTATGGCGCTAAGAAGAATATCAAAGCATAAAGAAAGGAATTAAAAATGCGCCCGGAAAAGAACTTTCCGGGCATGTTCGTGTACACTTTAGCGGCTGGCAACCCTGATATTGCCGCTAACGGTATTACCCCTGACCGAACCGTTACCATTGCCGGTCACAAATTCCAATTTTGAGCTCGGGCCATATTTAGCTTCCACCGCCTTGTCTGAGGTGAGTTTATTGACTAAGTCGCCCCCGGCATTGGCCTTCAGGCGGAAACTTGCCTGAACGTCCGGCTGAAATTTCAACGCCATATCACCGCTGACACTACTGAGTTTAACCAAACCGCTGTCATTTAAGTTCAACTGCCCTTCCACATCGCCGCTGACGGTGGATATCGCCAATTCATCGACCTGCGCCAGATTAAGTTCGATTTCACCCGAAACACTTGTCACCTGGACTTCACTGGCCTCGGACTGACTCTTGATATCGCCACTGACGGCTTTCAACTGAAGGCGGCCACTTGATGCCTTATCCCGAATATCTCCGCTGACGGTAGAGAGCTGCACCTTGCCAGATAATCCCTTAACTTTAATATGGCCGCTGACGGTTAACAGTTCCACATGATTGCTGAGGTTTTCCCCGGTAAGATCGCCGCTCACCGTTTTCACGTCAACATTACGGGTTAACTCCGCCAAGGTAACATCGCTGGAAACACCGCCAAAACTTACCCGGGCATTTTTAGGCACGAAGATGGTCAGATCTGAGCCTTGCTCATTCCAGCGATTGTTGCTGTTATGCGGCATCATCACTTTTATTTCAATCAACGAGCCCTTTTGTTCAAAGGTAAGCCCCTCTGCGTTATCGTCCAGCTCCCCTTTAACCGAGACCTGGTCTTTATCCCAGCCGGTAATACTCACTTCCCCGTTTGGACTTTCGATGCTGATATTGCTGTCCCCGGAGGCGGGCAAGACTTTATCTATTTTTTCCCCGGCCAAGGCCGGCAACGCCAAACTTGTCAGTAAAACCGGTAAAATGTATTGAAAAACCTTCATAATCAACCTCTTTCCGGCAAGTCTCTTTCGCCGGTAAAATTACTTTCTTAAAATTCGTTACTTAACACAACACTCAAAACCAATAGTCAAAGCCAGACTAAATCGATTGCCACTGCGGGCTGTATAACTGTTCGATTAAATCCAGCTCTTGCTGCTGGGTCCAGCGCAATAAATTCAACAAATCGGCATTGTTGGGATCTTCTGCCAGGGCTTTATTTATTGATGACCTTGCCGCCGCCAGCTGATTCAGCTGGTTCTGCATATCAAGCGGTAGCTCGCTTATTTTCGGCTGGCCAAAACTCACCAACATGGTATTTTTTTGTAATTCAAAATCTTGCTGCATCGCCACCACTAAATTTAACTGGCCTGGCTGGCCCTGCTGCGGGGCTAAATTCATCCAGGTCAATAATACCGCGGCAACTACGGACGCCGCCCAGGCCAGTGGCATTTTCATGTTATTGGTTTTCATACCAACGGATAATACCGGCTCATTTGTCTGCTGCGGCTTTTGTTGCGGCAGCTGCACCAGCGCCCGCTCAATACCCGGCCACAAATCACGCTCCGGTGACATTTCTTCAGGCAATTGATCTATCCGGCTCTGTAATGCCTGGTCAGATAGTGGTTTGTTCATCTCGTTACTCATTCTTCCACCCACTCTTTTAGCAAACTTCTTGCCCTGTGATATTGCGCCTTACTTGAACCGACCGCCATATTGAGCATTTTGGCAATTTCCTCATGCCGGTAGCCTTCAACGGCAAATAAAACAAACACTAACCGGGCGCGCTCGGGTAATTTCAAAATTTGTTTATCCAGCTCGTGCAGTTCAGGCATCTCGGCACTGTCTTCCGCCTGCGGCTGGTCTTCGATACTGAAAACCCGCTGCAGCCAGTTCTTCTGCTTTCTCAAATGCGCCAGTACTATGTTGGTGGCCACACTGTGCAGCCAGGTGGTGAACTTACTTTCACCGCGAAAATTGGCAATTTTTTGCCATAACTGCACAAAAACTTCCTGACAAACATCTTCGGCACTGTTTTTATCCGCCAGCATACGCCAGCACAACGCGTAAACCCTGCGATGATGCTGCTGATATAAGTGATGAAATGCCTGCTGATCTCCTTGCTGGGCAGCTTTAATCCACTGCTGCTCCTGATCGGCAAGAAAAACTTTCTGCGCATCAATTATTGTTGAATTGTCCAATCAGCCTGCTCTCGTATTAACCAAATGTGTCGTGTTAAAAGATTAGATGCAGTATGCCGGAAAAGGGTTTAAAGGAAAGGATAATTTTTTAATTTTTATTTGTTTTCAAAGAAATAAAAAACAATTTACCCCCTAACGGTAAAAAACAATGGCTATGGGGTCATGAAAGGTACAGGAGAGGCTTTATGTCCCGTTAACGCAAACAAAGAGTCGATGAAAGATTTGTCCTGATTGCCAGGAGTCGGAAAGCGAAATATTAAAGTGAAAAATAACAGGGGGAAAAGTGGCAGGCAGCTTGGAGAGGTAAAAAATCAGGAACAGTTGTTCAGATAAGCCTTTGTAATGTTGTGTAATGTCATCCGTATTGGCGGCCATGTTAGATTAACGCCGTATTAACTTTTAGCAACAAATAATTTAAGGACGCCATCGGCCAGAGAGGCAGGTTATAAGCGTTTTATTATCAAGAATAAAAATAAGGAAAAATGAATGAAGAAGTACATTTTCTTAAGCGCAACTTTATTGTCAGCATGTTCTGTCACTTATGAAGCGCCACATACGGTAGAGCCGGTAGTTAAAGCCAACCATAGCCAATCGGTAAAAGATATCCTTAAAAATGCTAAAAGAACACTTTTAATGGATGGCTACCGGATCCAGACCTTTGATGATGAAGCAGGTATTATTTCCACCTCATTAAAAAATAAAAAGCTCACGCCACAGGAAGCCGATTGCGGACAAACCATGGGGCTTGATTATCTCAAAGATAACCGCACCAAAACCGAACTGGCCCTGAACATTATCGTGACGGAAAAAGAAGTTACCGTGAAATCCAACATCCACGGTGAATACAAACCCGGCAGAGTAGACCAGGACATCACCTTAACCTGTATTTCCAAAGGAGTAGTAGAAAATAAACTGCTTAAACAGTTAATCACAGGTTAATTGATAACGGATAATGTTGCTATTGAAACTAGCCTTTTGCTAGCGGCAAGGACGCCATACCTTTTTTAGCAACCAGGCAAAGAAACTTGCCCAACGACAATAAGCCAGCAGCATCATCCCTTAAGTTGCTGGCAAATCGCTTTAGTGACAAACCCTTTTTTATCAATCAGGTGCTCAACTTCCGCCACAAACCAGGCACCGTCAACCCCTTCCCTGACCTGACTGATACTCACGGTACCGCCGGCCCTGATATCAGGTTCACCAATGACCATAATTTCTATGGTTTTCGCCACCCGGCTGGCATGGTTTAACCGGGTTTGCGCCGCCCATTTGGCCGTGGTTTCATCGGCATAGGTATAACTTAAATCAAAGCAGGGAGAGCCGGAGCCCACTTCCACCATAGTGCGGGTGGCACTGATAAAGTCGTGATACCAGGCCCGGCACGATTGATAAGCAGGGTATTGGCTTTGCAGGGTGCGCCAGCTGAGTAAATCTTCAATATCCAGCGCCACTTCGGCTATGCCCTTGCCACTGAGGGTTTTACCTGTGCCACGCGGCATGAAAAAGATCACATTTTCCTGTACCTTGCAAACCGCATCATAATAACTTGCCAGCCGGGTCAATAGCTGGATATCGCTTTCGCTTTGCTCTATTTGCGGCAACACTATGCTCTCAAGCTCAGGCGATATTTTTGCCTCAAGGCCGTGGTTACCGGCAACCTTAGCAAACAAATCTTTGAGCAATAAAGGTTCTTCCGGTGTCGATAACCAGCTGAATTTCACCGGCGCCTTTAAACTTTTTGTCCACAGACGCTTATCGCCATATAAGGTTAATTTGTCTCGTGGGCCATTAAGAGCAAACTCGCCAACATTATACTCACCAAAATCATGCAAGATCTCCTTTTCATCTTCTTCTTTGCCATAGCCCAGGGAAATACGCACTTTGTCGTCATCACCGGGCAGCTGGATACGGTGATCGACATGGTCGTCCACCACCAGCTCGCAGCTGTCGCTGACCAGGCCCATTTTCTGGTTTACCCGGACAGAGATCACACGCTCCATCAGTTTATTGCTGATGTCCTTGTTGTTGGCTTCGATATTAAATATTGGAAATTTTTTCATGCTTAGTCCCAGATATTGATGGTGTTTTCGGTTTTAACCACCGCCAGTTCAGGTAACACGATCGTGACATTTTCCGGATATATCACGCCAAGTTCCGCCAGACCCGGGTTAACGGCTAAGACTTGCTCTACCGCCCCCGACTGACGGCCATAATGTTTCCAGCAGATATAATCCAGCGAATCCCCCTGGCGGGTTTGATATTTAACACTTGCCATAATTCCCCCCTGCTACTCGACTTTGAATTTGTATGCTTTTAATGACATGGTAAAGGTAATTTCTCTCGGGTTACCGTCGGCTAAAAACAAGGTACGTTCCTCATTGATAGAGCTGATACACCATTTACCTAATATTCGGCCGACTCCGCCAATGCCTCCGGAGGCGGCTTCGACATAACAAAGTTGAAGCGGCTCACCTTTACTGGCCTGCTTACGCATATCATCAACCTGCTTTAAGCCATTGGGCGCCATTTGCGGATAAATAATCCCTTCAATATCCAGGGTACGCTCCCCCGGTCCGATATATTGCATTAACGGACTATTCGTCTTTGTTGGCGCCTCATTGGGCTCCCAGCGATAGCTGGAAGCATAACTGAGCTTATGAAAGCTTGCGGCTTTCACCGCAAACTCAAATTCCCCCAACTTCATCATGTAGTTTTTATTGCTTGCCGCCATGATCAGGCCACCTCATCCATATAACGTAAACGCACGCCACGCAGGGCTTCACGTTCTTTTTCTTCAAGTTGTTGTCTAATTTGCATGGCGAGTTTGTGCTCATCCATACCGTCACTGGCGTTCACCGTGATTTCGGCATTGACCGTCACCGAAGCATTGCCTGGCTGAGCCGCACCTGCGCCAGAGTTAACCGAGGCAATATTCGCCTCTTGCTGGTTTAATGCACTCACCTTGGCCGATGACAATCCCTGAGGAGCTGTGGTGCCAGCAGATATTGCCGCATCGGAAACTTGATTATTTAAAACATTTCCTGCTGCTACACCTTGCTGGCTCTGAGGGTTTTGTGCCGATACTTTTTCAGCGTCGTCACCACCAAAAAAGCCCGATACCAGGCCACCGACAGAGCCACCTAAGCTTTCACCGCCAAATGCTCCCAGAGCGCCGCCGATCAAACCACCGATAGCGGTACCGAACACCGGGATGACGGAGCCCATGGCCGCGCCTGCGGCGGCTCCTGCCAGGGCTCCGCCCATCCCACCTGCAGCTGCCCCTACCTGCTTGGTTTTTTCATCGGTGCTGAGGCTGTCGTCGGATAAAGTGGTGGCAATATTAGCCGCTCCCATCAGTGCGGTTACCGGAGCCGCAACCCTTCCTAAGAGTTTGGACGCCGGGCCTTTAAGCAGGGATTTAAACAGTCCCCCCTTGCCTTTACCGCCCAGCACCTTGCCAAATGAGCCTAACTTACCCTGTTTAGGGCTGGGTTTAGGTTTCGCTTTGGCCTTAGCTTTTTTCTTCGCCCCGTCGCCTTCATCATCAACATCCGTTAGCTGAGACGGTTTAAAACCTTTTTTGCCCTTATGCTTTGCTTTGCCCTTTTTATTCTTATTGCCTTTACCCTTGCCTTGGTTTTTACGCTGTTTTTTCTTCTCTTTTTCGGCTTCTACCTCAGCCATGGCTTCATCCTGCGCCTCACCAAACAGGTTATCGTACAGACCGTCCATAGACTCAAAAATGTCGGCAGCACCGTCAAAGCCAAAGCCTTTTAATAAATCAGGGGCGGCATCAAGTACGGAAGAAAGATCCCCCGACATCACCTCTTTAAAATTAACCTGTTCCAGGCCAGCAATACTTTGATCAAAAATATCGGCCACGCCGCCCATATCGAGGGAGCGGAATAAATCTGAGCCGGCGCTGGCAATCGAGCTGATATCGCCGCTCATGATGCTGTTGACATCAAGCTTGTCAAAAGCCGCCTGGCCTTTCGCCATCACATCTGCGGCTTCGTCTAAACCTAAGCTCTGTAATAATTCAGGGCCGGCATCGAGTAATGAGCTGAGATCGCCATCAAGAATGGCCTTGGGATCAAGCTTTTTAAAACCTGCTGTGCCTTTGGCCAAGGCATCGGCAGCATCACCGTAGCCCAGTCCCTGCAAAATTTCCGGACCGGCATCAAACAATGAACTGAGATCACCGTCTAACATCGCCTTAGGATCAAGCTTTTTAAAGCCCTCGGCACTGTTGGCTAGGATATCGGCCGCCCCCTCGTAACCTAAGCCTTTTAACAGCTCGGGGCCGGCATCAAACAGTGAGCTGATATCACCGGATAATATCGCCTGAGGATCGAGCTTTTTAAAACCGGCGGTGCCGTGAGCCAGGGCTTCGGCCGCGCCGTCATAACCTAAGCCTTTTAACAGCTCGGGCCCGGCATCCACCAGGGAGTTGAGATCGCCATTTAAGATCGCTTTGGGATCGAGTTTTTTCAGTCCCGCCGCATGACCGGCCAGTACTTCGGCTGCACCGTCAAAACCAAGCCCCTGCAATAACTCGGGACCGGCATCAAACAAGGAGTTGATGTCGCCATTTAGGATTGCTTTAGGATCGAGCTTTTTAAAGCCCGCGGTGCCCTTAACCAGGGCGGCTGCCGCGTCATCGTAACCTAAGCTCTGTAGCAGTTCGGGACCGGCATCAAGTAAGGAGTTAAGATCGCCTTCGACAATAGCTTTGGGATCAAGCTTTTTAAAACCGGCAGTGCCTTTGACTAAGGCCTGCGCCGCACTGTCATAACCCAAACCTTTTAGCAGCTCGGGACCGGCATCAAGCAGAGAAGTGAGATCCCCTTCGAGTACGCCTTTGACATTGAGCTTGTCAATAACCGCCTTGCCCTGTTCAAAGGTTTTCGCGGCATCGTTAAGATCGAATGAGCGCAACAGCTCAGGCGCAGCGACACTCAATGAGCTTAAATCGCCATCGAGTACACCGTTAATATCAAGCTTGGCAATACCGGACTGGGCTTTTTCCACCACATCGGCGGCGTCATCAAGCTTAAAAGCCCGGAGAAATTGCGGCGCAGCACCGGTAATTTTCGTCAGATCTTCCGCCATCAGGTTGTGGAAGTCTAATTTCGCCAGGCCGTCCATCGCCTTAACCAATTCCGGCGATTTTGTTTTAAAACCCAGTTGCGTCAATTGCTTAACAATTGAGCCCAGGCTCTCGCCGAGATCCGGCATTTCTTCTCCGGCAGCAGCTGCTTGAGCTTGCTCAGCCGCTAATTGTGTTTTTACCTGCTTATTAACCGAAACCTGCTGTTGTGCCGCTTTTTTTTGTCTTGATTGGTTTTGTTTTGATTGCTTTTGCGCAAGCTGCCTTTGTTTTGATTGCGCTTGTTTTGAAGATTTTTGCGAAGTCGCAAGGTTCTTTTCACCTTTGTTTTTCTTGAGTGGCATAACGTAATCCAAAGAATGCAAAGAAAAATAAGGAAACGAGAGGCTTCCCGGCTTGAATAAATATCCGCTTGCTAATAACAAGCACGCATCAACGGACTTGCTATTAGCAAAGGGATTATTACGAGGTGATAGTTAGGTGATTAATTGCAGCGTTAACCTGGGAAAATAAAAAGAGCAGCCCTTATCCCGCAGGATAAACATCTCCATATGTAAAGCCGCTCTTGAGCATCCATGATTTTTTATCTGCAGCAAAGGGGGACCCTATCCGTGTCACCCTTTGCTGTTGTGCATCCCTGCTTAAAGATGAGGAAAGCTAAGTGCCTCCCGCGCTTGTTAAAGCGCTCAGGACTCCGTTTCCTGCTTATAACTCAGAGCAGCCTCAAACCAATCGGTTAAGTCCTGCTCTGTTAGGGCCGTCAGTTCCTGCATGCCCCACCCGGTATACTTAGCTAAGGCAATAACCATAGCTTTTAAGCGCTGGGGCGGGATGCGAGAAAAAGTTGCAATTTTTCCCTTAACTGCACGAAATCACTCCAGTCTAACTCTTCAATAACATCGGGAGAGACTTCACATAAATGCGAGAAGTAGTGAATTTCACTTTCCGATTCATGCAGGTCATTACGGTCAATCATCAGACGGTCACGTACCTTAGGTCGACGCATAGAAAGATTCGTATATTCATGGCCATCTATTTTAATGGGGAAGGCTAACTTGATATGTTCTTTCATTGTCTATTACTCTCCTAGAGCGGCACGTAGTTTAGTCATTTGGTCGACACCGTTGATTACACGAGTATCGTTATAAAGATCAATCTCGTAGATAGATTCGCCGTTGATCTCTAACTTGTATTTTTGTACGGCATATTGCATTGAAAGCTTGGCTTCTTCGCCGTCTTTCCAGTTACCCATGTCCATTTCTTTGAAGAAACCTTCCAGGGTAACAACAACCGGCTCAGGATCTTTACCTTGCGCCTGGATAGCACCACGGGCTGTCATGGTAGTGGTTTTACCACCCCAGCCGCCCATCAGCTTCATCACATCGGTGTTATATTCCAGTAAGGAAATGGAGCCTTCAAGTTTTTCCAGCTGGCCGACATCAAGTTCGATTGGTGCCTGAAAACCGGAAGTTACTTCACGGGTTTTTACCGTCACTTTAGGTAACGTGATTTCATCGGCAATGCCCAGGTAACCTTTACCGTCAACGAACAATTTGAATTTTTTTAAGATTTTAGGAGAAATAGCCATTATACAAGCTCCTCTAAGTAGTCATTAGTTAAGATGCTGCGGAATACGATGTGCTCGGCAGGTGTTGGCGGGGTGAAATCAAAGTTGAAGTAGATTTTGCCGGCCTGGATGCTTTCCTTGCTGTTAAGGTCTTCATCCGCCCAGATTTTACCGCCCAAGATAGCACCCTGTGCTTTTAAGCCATCCAGGAAGGACTGCACGCCGTTGGTAACATCTTCGATGTAAGTTTTGGTGATGTTACGATCCACCGCCCACATATGAGCGCGTAATAGCGAGTCATTTACCATGTCTGCGGTACGGACAACCGATAAGAATGCCCATTTATCATCACCGGAAGTGGTGCGGTTACCCCATAAACGGAAGCCGTCCTGACGGATGATAGTGGCCACTTTACCCTTGTTCAGCAGGTTGGCGCGAGAAGCATCATTACCCAATTGGAAGTCAATAGAGCGCGCAAGACCGGTAATACCGTTCATGATCTGGTTACTTGGGCTCCACCAGAAGCCACGTTCATTGTCGGACTTGGCAATCATACCGGCAACACGGGCACTGGCAGGCTCAGTCGCAGGAACACCATTTTTTAATACCTGAACATGAGGATCGACAAGGAATAAACGCTTAGAAGCAATACTGTCTACCTGCGCAATAGCTGCCGCATCGGTGTCATTCGGACCATCGGCAATCACCACTGCACGTAAACTATTGGCCGCCGAAGTCAACGCCTGGGCTACACCCACCTCATGACTGAAACCAGGCGCAACTAAGATACGCGGGGTAACACCTAATACCGACTCAGCGCCTAAAAAGGCATGGATGCCTTCAAACTCGGCGGAAAGATCCGAGCCAATCACGTTACTGAGCGTCGCGGCATCATCCTGACCTTCCTCAACACGGATAACCACAACTACAGCGCCAACCTGATCAAAAATACCATCAAGGGCCGCCGGCAAAGTACCTTCTGCTTTATCCTTATCGGCAACTAATGCAGCGGCCTCGCTTCTTTTACCGGCAATTAATACCGGCTTGTTTGCCGGAAACTTAGCAGTATCAGCACCAGGCGCGGTACCGATAACACCAATAACCGAACTTGTTACCGTCTTAATTGGACGTGTTCCCTGATCGAGTTCGATCACTTCTACCCCGTGGAAAATATCTGACATATGTTTCTCCTTTGAAAGTCGTCAGTAAAAAAACCATGCAAAAATACCCGGTAAGCGAACTTATCGGGGGATTAAGCAAAGTAAATGTAAAAAGCCGGGTGAATACCCGGCTTCAATAAAATGAATTAACTGATTTCAGTTAATATAAAAGAATAATGAAGTATTGCATCAAGCCTTAAACCACCAGGCCTTCTAGTTTTACCGGCTCGCCGTTAAGCAGATAACGGCCGGTAATGTCCAGGCCAAGCTTGCCGTTTTCAATCCTGGAAACGGCAACACTTTCCAGCTCAAATCTTGGCTCCCATAAGGCCAGCGACTGAGAAATATCCATAGTGACATCCCCCACCAGTGACGGCGAATAGGGCCGGTCGACCAAGTCGAACAGGCCGCAGCCATAATCACGGCGCATTACCCGACTGCCCTTGGGCGTAGTTAAAATATCAACAATACTTTGTTTTAAATGGGCTAAGCCAGAAAGGCTGCGCCCGGTTTGTGCATTCATACCTAACATATGTTATCGCTCCTGCTTTTGTGATGTGACCGGCAATCAGCCTCCGGCGGTAAAAGTGCCAAAGCCCTGGGCCATTTTTGCGCCACAGCCGCAAGCATCACCAATACGGGCAACGGCTTTGCCACCGATGCTAAAACTACCTGAGCCTGCGGCTATGGTAATTTTTTCATGCTTGACCTTAGGATCTGTGCTGAGCACATGGGTGCTGATTTCGTCGCCAAGGCGCAGCGGCGCGATACCGCCTATGGTAAAGTTACCAACAGTAGCCGAACCGGCACCCGGTAGAAAAAGCGAATGAACATCGGTAACATGACCGTCAAGTGATACCTGTGGCATCTGACCTCCCGTTATTAACCATAAATGCCGCTATTCCTGGGCACTGATATGGCTGGCATTGAGTTTCATATTGCCGCCGGCTTCCAGAGTCATATTGCCGCCCGCCTTGATACCAAGATCTTTACCGGCATCCAGGCTGATATTTTCGCTGGCTTTGACACTGACCGATTTGGCCTCCAGATCAATATTTTCCTTTGCCGTCACTTTGGCATTCGCTTCAGTAACAACAGTAATATCAGCAGCGGTATTGATATTTAAAGTACCCGCGGAAACAATATCTAAGGTGGCATCCTCCCCTTTGATATCGATAAAATATCTGTGGGTTTTACGGTTATATTCCACCACAGTGCCATCAAGATATTGCATCCGCTCGATATCCTGGCGCTCTTCGGCGGGGATATCGGATACCAGCTCTTGCTGTTGCTGCTGATAAACAGCGCCGAGCACCACTGCCTGGGCAATGTCCCCACAGGGGGCCAGTACCAATACCTGCTCATCAATTTCCGGCGCCTGCCAGTTCAAATTATTGCTGGCCCGGGCCGTTAACCAGGGTAGCCAGCTTGTCAGCCAGTCGCCAATAGTTACCTTAACCCGGGCAGTTTGATAGTCCACCTCAGCGATAGTGCCGACACTGATCAGCTTAGCTAACCTGTGGGGTACATCGGCAGTACCGATCTCGGCAAAGACCTGATTTAAATTCATAAAACCCTCCCCGGAATTAAAGCAAACCTCTTATGCTTAAGGGTTAGCGATATCATTCTGCCACCTCGGGAATTGAAGCAACCAACTGATAATTCTCCCCCTGTATACCAAGGTAGACCTCATGAATATCATGACCCGGTATTTCTGCATCCGGCTCTGTATAATAGTAAAGATTCACTTTTTGGCTGACAGTGGCAACCATACTAGTGTCAATAACTTCAAAGCTGAAATCACAACTTACCGGTTGGGCTCCCTGCCAGGGCAGCACCTGGCTTTCAGTTTGTTCCTCTAAGGGGTCAAGTGCCTGTAAACTGCTTTCCAGCGCCGTGGCTAGTTGATCCACCAGCAGCATTAAAGCATCACTGTCAGCAGCCCCAACCCGGGTCGTTAACATCAGTTCGAGTTTACGTTTGTGATCAACGTGATTCTGCACCCCTTCACTAATTGCGACATAACTATCATCACTCTTAGCTACTGCGGGCGACAGTACTTGTTCACTTTGAACATTAAGCACTACTTCCGGCAAGGCCGGCACCTGGTTTTGCGCCTGGCTCGGCAGCAGCAGGGACACTAAGGTATGCTCTAAGGATTGGGCCGACAGCCCAGCCTTTAACCGCAGCACTAATTGCTGCAGCAAGGCACTACGGTTAATTACCATGATTTTTATCTCGTTATTGAACGAAAAGAATAAGACAGATAAATGCCTAGCGGCGCTTGAATACTGCCAGTGCGGACATCAGCTTAGCGGTGAGCCCTGTGCTAACTTTATCGAGACTTTCTGCTTTACGATCACAGGGCAAAGCCGCAATAAAGGCCAATGCCTCTTGTTCACTTAACCATGTCTGACTGGTTTCAGGGTTAATGGGGTTTAACGCCCCGCGCATAAACACGCTGTTGGTTGCTTTATCGTAATAAGGTGCTTTCATTATTTATACTCCCCGTGTATGCCATGATAACGGCTGGCTCTTGAAAGCCGGGCGAGCTTATAATAAAAAACACTATTGGTATATTGAGCGTGGCTGAATAACCAGGCATCGGCATAAGGGTTATAATGAGGCATATCAATATAATAAACACCTCGGTAGGCGCCGGTTCCTTTCGTTTGTACTATATGTACACACTCCCCCAATATTTTCTGGCTGTCCATACGAATAGCTTTGGCATTTAATTTTACCTTCACCCACTCATCATCACCACTACTGGTATTAGCACCAAGATGCGTACCGCCGACAATTTCAGCAACCAGTTCATTAAACACCGGGACTAAAGTTTTAGTTGCCACTTCCCATAAAAAGGTCTGACTCCCAGTCCAGCTTGAAGAGGTATTTTCCCTTTCATCGCTGCCACATTCACTGGTCATATAATCCAGACCGGCATAATAGTAGTAACTAGTGGAATGGCTGTCACCCGTTGTAGTGCTGCCCAAACGGCCAATATAGTGAGAAGAATACTGATTAACCTGCCCGTTCAACTCCGTCTTATCATGGTAGGAATTATACTTTAACGGGTGAGCCGGATTCGTCGTGCCCGGCGCTCTAAGAGCCACTAAAAACATATCCTCTTGCGCATCTACCCAGGCTTGCGCAAAAGACAGGTTGGCAAAAGTTGGAATATTGGGATCCACCCAGCCGTCACTATACAAGTACCAGGCCTTTAACGACTCAACCACCACCAGGCAATTTTTGCTGTTATCATAAAAAGCAGTCACAGGATAATTACCGGTGCGGTTTGTGGTCTGCGTCGCTTTACGGCCATATTTATCGGTTAGTAAAGCATCATTATAATGGCCGACAGTCATGCCATAATCGGTATCATTATATAACCCTATCCCCCGCCAGTTGGCCTGAGTAAGCGATGCTGAACTATGGTCGGCACACACCATTGAGAATTTTATGTTATTGGCATCATCTGATTTGGCTAAAGGATATTCACCGGCTACCGGTTTATAGCCATAACGATGCGAAGTAGACGTTCTGACGCTATTGCTAGAACAGCCCATATAATCTTTACGAGTAAAAGTTCCTTTATGAAAATCACTACCCGCAGCAAGCTCATACCAGTTATGGCTGTGCTGTACCGAGCTCGGCCCTCCGGTTGTCTCAGTATATGCCGAAGAGCAGATATTCACCTGACCATTATCACTGAAAATTACCGACTGCTGCGGGCAATTACTTAATGCTTCATCTATTATTTCATTGTCACCATCTAGCACCGTCAAGTTATAGGTACTGCCGATAGCCCCATCTTCCCGACGCTTTAAACCTTCAAGCATATGACGCAGCTCATTCACCAGGTTTAATTCATCGGTTTTACTGTCAAAAGTAGTTTTGGCACTTTCCAGCGCGCTAGTGGCACTATTGACATCATCTTTTGCCGTGCTCATATTGGCTACCGCCTGAGCCACTGCATCAGTCATGCTCTGCTCTGCAGTATCTAAATGTTGCTCGGCAATGGCGATAAGCGACTGTTCAAAGTCTTTATTATCGGATAATGCCTGCACAGCTTTAGACAACAGCAACAGCTCTTCGGCGGTCATTTGCGCTTCGGCGCCGGCCTTGAGTTTCGTCAGCAGAGATTGCACCGAGGCTGATATATTAGTCGCCATGGTTAAACTCCTGCAGCTTCAGTTGAAAGCTCACTAGCGGTTAATGTTGCCGCTATGCTTGCATCAACATTAACTACGGCAAAAACAGTTTTGTCCAGACCTAAACGAAAGTTATCGGCTAACTTGCTGTTAATCAGTTCTTCATTAACTTCCCAATAACCAGCCTTGGTCATAGGTGCATTAACGGTGATCACCCCATTCTCCAGGATACCAGCAAATAAATCCTGTTCACCGGTACTCTCGTTCTGTACCGGGATCCGAAATAGATCTTTAGCTACACTAGTTAAGAGTGACTCAGGGTTTTCTTTATCTTTTAACAATTTCGCCGTCAGCTGTAAAGTCGAACCTAAAGTCACTGTCGTTTCACTGAACTCCGCTTCCGGGTTAGGGGCCTGTAGAATGACCCCACTATCAGCAGCAACTGCCGGTGTATCGAAGACCACATACGCCGTATAATTTTCCTCAACTTTTTTCTGCTCAGCCTGATATTCGGTTTCTGACTGCGCAAAAGCGAGCGCTTCGTCTTCACTTTGCCAAAGCAAACCAGTTTCCGGATTGTTGGTAAACTCAGTGCCATCAGCCGACACCAGTGCATATTTTTCTGTATTCCAGGTAAGTTCTGTCATCTGTTACCTCCCGAATGATAAGCTAGTATTTGAATGATAATTACCCGAGGTAGTTTGATAATGATCATAGCCACCTATGGACCAAATCAGGCATTTATGAATATGCGAGTAAGCGATAAAAACAGGAGATTGCATATTCTGGCTACTGGGGTTGTACAAATTCGCATTGGCATGATATTCAACCGCTAACCGGGCATAATTGCCATAAATATCAACAAACGAAGTCTGCCCGCGTAAGGTACTCAACATTGGATATGTAGTGGTACCGCTTTTAGGAGTTATCGCAGTCTCGCCGATCAAAAAGTGTTGCGGAGCCAACCGGGTTACCGCCTTAATCCCGCTGGTAGCATCAAAACCGGTAAAATTAGTATAAGAAGCACTCTCACCTCCAATATAGGAAGTAAGATATGCAGCGGAAAAGTAGCTGGAACTATTACTAATAGAACTGGTACTCGAGTGGCTATGTAAATAGGTCTTAAAAGAGTCGGCTCTCAAGTATCCTGCCGCCTGTGCCCAAGCCGTGAAAGCAGCCTGGTCAACAAAGGTAGTATCTGCGACAACAACGAAACCGTCGGTATTGATCTTATTTAAGAAGCCGCCACTAACAACATACAAGTCTTTAGTGGCTTTATCATAATAAATCTCCTGATAATCCACTGCCTTACTAAATTCCCAGCTAAAGGCGCCCACATGTTGAATATTCAAAGTTCCCGACTGATAGTGGCAAAGCCTGCTAGTATCATCGGCGAACGGACAAAAACCAAAAGTGCCGCCGGTAAAAAGCTGACTGGTTTTGGAAGCAACTTGTACAGACTGATCTTTTGTAACCCGAACAATATGAGCTCTTCTATAGGTGGTTGTTTGACTACCAAAATCCAAGTACGCATAAAACTCACCAGTAACATAGTTGTCTAAACAGGTAACATTAGCCGCCCGTTTAGAATAGCCATTACTATCATGATTTCTATGTAGTTGATGCTCGTAGGCATTATAACCTATCTGAAACTTGTTAAAGCTACCACCGATAGTATCACGCACCGTCGGCGCTATCGTTGCCAGAGAGCTGTCTAAGCTAGAGTTCATACCCGATAAACTGGTGTCGATACTGGTTTGTAACCCGGGAATTAAATTTAAATTTGTCGATTGAGTCTCTATCGAGGCTTTGGCGGCATTAATATCGTTTTTCGCTGCGGTTAACGCGGCATCTGCGGTATTAAAGTGTTCCTCGACAACCGCAATCAAGGCGGTTTCAAAAGTGGTGCTGTTTTTCATGGTGTCCAGCGCTTTTGCCACCAGTAACTGGTCTTCGGCGCTAAGCGGTGTTTCGCTGTTTAAATCGGCGACCAGCTTGTCAACCATGATTTGTGCAGCATTGGATATTGTTGACATGTAATTTCCTTAAAGCTTACTTAAACGTTAAACAACTGGTCATCCACCAGGTGGTTGATCTTGATGCGGCGGAATCTTTCTGCGTTGATCCTTTCTTCCTGCTCCAGTTTTTCCTGGAGATCGACGGAGTTTTGAAAGAAATCATTATCGATGGCGGTGATCGCTTCAGCGATGCGGACCACGTCGTCCTGCAGGAAGTTATCGGCATCCGGCAAGGGGTAGTCCTGGTGGAGTGTTCTGTTATCGAACATAAATCCTCCTGAAATGTAAATGAGGTAATGAAATACCAGAGAATCAAGTGACCAGGGATAAAGCCGGCCACTTGAATGTAATTGTTGAAGTTCATACCGGCGGTTATAACGCAAGTATTAAGTGGTCATTACCCGTAAATCACGCACCCGGGGTCTGTCCTGGGCGCTGCCGGTAAGCACCAGCTTCACGCGCACGGTATCGCTGGTCACATCATCAAAGATAAACTTCAGACTCTGCCACTCATCCCCGACAGCGCTGGCGGAATTCACTGTCATCTGCTGCCACTCACCGTTAAGTTCGGCAAAGACATCCACGCTGGCCAGCCCGGGAACAAAAGATTCGAACACTACGGTTACTTTTTTGTTAGCGCCGCAGGTAATGGCCCGGGTGATATAATCAGCGGTTTGCGCCAAAGTACCCGATGCCGCTTGTACCCCCGGATATAATA
This sequence comes from Thalassomonas sp. RHCl1, assembly GCF_947387555.1. Taxonomy (GTDB): domain Bacteria; phylum Pseudomonadota; class Gammaproteobacteria; order Enterobacterales; family Alteromonadaceae; genus Thalassomonas. The sequence continues at coordinate 62,479 of NZ_CANDNZ010000007.1, read as the reverse complement.
CCGGGCTCAGGGTCTCGGTACCGGTGAGACGCGCCTGGACATCCAGTTTGCCGGTAAAGTTGGCCGACAAATTAACCGGCTCCCCTTCCTGGCAGGTATAAACCGGCTGGTTTTCCCCCTGCGGGGTAAATTCAAAGCGCAGGTCGGTTTCCGTGCCCGGACGTTCAACGGTGCCCAGCGGCAACCAGTTGGACATATCAGCAACCTCCATTTCACCCAAAGGCAAGACCATGGAAGTTTCATCGAATTTCGCCGCCAATAAACGGAAGGTTAAATCCATGCTTTGGTGCGGGGTCCAGGTACTGGCGTTACTGGATGACAGTAATACCCCTACCTGGTACGGCTGGCTGGTTACCCAACCCTCTTCTTTATCATATTTACCCAGCTCCGCTACCGACACTTCATAGTCGGCATCATCGGTTAGTACCACGATGGCATATTCCTGATCGGCATTTAAGAATACCGGGGCAAATTCAAAGCGTGTGCTCTGGCCGTTTAATAAAATGTCGTCCTTGGTCAGGGTCGCTTCCGCCAGTACTTCCTGATTAGGCAAACCGGTGGCGGTTTCGCGGATTTGCACCCGGACAGTGTCTTCACCCAGGGTGGTAAACCACAGATCTACCCCGGCAATATGCCGGCTTTGCGGTAAGGTAAAGGTTTGCGCCAACGGATCCCAGCGTTGCCGCCAGGTGTTAATGGTACGTACCCGGCGCATGGTTGCGACCTGGATACGGCCACTGCCGGTATAGCTGGCTTCGCCAAAAGAGCCGCCATCACCGCTAAAGGTTACCGATTTCGTGCCCGAAGGCACACCGCTCGGTACGGTAAAAGAACCACGGACAACGCCGTTGCTGTCTGCTTGAACCATTATTTTGCTCCCGCTGTAATCTTTATTGTTGCCTGTGCAAAAACCATTATCTTGCTCCCGAGGTAATGTCGACGCCGTCAAACATCAGCTGATCTAATTTCTCACCACCGCCAAAGCCGGTGATCTCAAAATTGACCTGGCGTACCCGTAAAAACTCGGCGGCAGTGGAAGAAACCGACACGGTTTCATTGGTATTGCTGACAGTATTCCAGCCCCTTCTCCAGACCCAGTTCCAGGTACGGGTGCGGCTATTCCATACCCGTTGTCTTACCCGCCACCAGCCGCGGGTGATCCAGCGGGTAACAGGGCTGGTCCAGACCCGGGTGGTTTGGGTCCAGTGATCCACCGCCGGGGTGAGTTTCACTGTCGCCGGGATAGGTGAAAACGCCTGATAGGGGTTCACTTTCATTTTGCCGGTTTTCATGGTCTGCTCAAGCACGGCTTCAAGCTGGTAATTGAGCGTTACCGGACGATCCTCACTGGGCAGGGCTAAATCGCTGACTTCGACATCCACCGGCAGCATCAACTCACCGTCGATAATGGCGGCCGTTTGTGCCAGCCCTTCATCACGCATATCGTCATCAAGGAAAGGGTCGACAAAGACGCCGTGTTTGGCTGCCGGCTCTTCGGCATTGGCATCGTTTCGCAGGCGCTCAATGGCCAGCAAGTCATATAAATCGCCGATTTGCTGCTGCATTTCTTCCAGCGTCGACATAGGTACCGAGCGTACCGCTAAATTGGTTACTTCCGGCTTGCCGTCGCTAAACCAGTTTTGTCTGATTTGCGCCAGCACCAGCTGATTATCCGGGGCTACCGGTGCCGTCGGTTCGTAACTGTTGGATGCGCCTTTAATACGCTGTACCTGGCCTTGTTGATCCAACACCACCAGGTCGATACGGTTCATGCTCCACTGATAGTCAACATCAAAAGCAGAGTTGGCCACTATGGTGGTGCCGTCAGCCAGGGTTTGATTTAAGGTAAAACCGGTTTCATCGGCGGTGACATCCAATTGTTCACGGAACTGGTAAACAACCTCATAACTTTCACCGTCATCCGGCCTTGCGCCACCCAGACCCCAGTTGACCTGATTACCGGCGAGGCTATAGTCAACCCCTTCCTGATAAACCGTCTCGTTCTGAGTCACGGAGACTAAAGCATAAACCGCGACATCCGGCAGCGGATCGACTGATCCGCGTATATCACTGCGGGTCAGGGTGACGGTTTTTTCCAGGTTGGCATCCACACGGCTGATATTGTTCACCGGAGAGAAAGCCAGGTTGATACGCATATCACCGTTTTGATCCGGGGTAAAAACATGCGGCTCACTTTCAATCAGCTGCTTGTCGGGATCATAGGCAAAAAGTTCACGGCGTGAGGTCGGAAAAGACACTTCATAGCCCTGGATATGGGCCTTGCCCTCTTCCAGGCTGTAAACCTGATAATCACCCTCAATATCGCGATAGGTTAATTTCATGCCGTCAACCACATAACTGCCGCCGTTAGCTTCACGATCGTAACGGGCCAGCGCCACAGTCACAGCATCAAGTTGCGGCGGCGGCTGTTTGATGATCAGCACGCCTTTGTCGATGCGGTATACCGGGTAAAAGTTGGCGTCATCGAAACCGCTGTCGGTAGCCAGACCCCACTGACAGGTGATTTTTAAACGCGCCGCGCCGGGCTCGTCGTAGTTGTGGGCGCTAACCGCCGGATCTCTTAGGCTGGGATCTTCAAGTTCAGTCACTTCACTTTCGCTGAGCCAGACGCCGATATCGACAATCTGATCGGTAGCAACCACCAGCTCAGACGGCTCCAGGCTACGCACTTGGCCGCGAAGATAAACCGAACAGGCACCGATTTGTACCAGGCCGGTTTCACTGTTCACCGCCGGTTCGCCGTCAAGCACGACATCACCGTCTTTTAACAAGACATCGGCAATACCTTTGACCTGGTGGGAAACCTGGGCCTGGATATCGTTTAATTCCGCGCTTTGCAAACCTTTGCCCGAACGAAACAGCAGTTGTTCATAACCCTTTGCAGGGTCAAATCTTTGATAATAATCTTGCATAAAGCTTCCTTTAAAAACTCAGGACAAATTCAAATGTTTCCTTGACCCCCTGGTCACGGAATAAAGGCTTGCGATGCTCCAACAGCATTAAGCTGCCAGCAGACTCCAGCTCATCCGGGGTAAAATAGTATTGCCCGTCAGGTAAGCCGGCTTTAGGCTCAGCACCTACCATCACCGCCACTTCCCTTAAGGTTTCCCCTAAGCCGTTGTCAAAGTCGAAATTAAACTCGAGATAAATATGGTTGGTGGGTGTTTCCACCAGGGAAAACTTCCCGGTGGGTACCTCAATCACACCGTCACTGTCCGGCTGGCAAAATTTAATGCGGCTGGCTTTACGATAACCAAAAGCATCAAGTAATGTCGTGCTGGTGATCTGCTCTGCCGGGGGGTTGTCGCCCCAGCTGACATCACCTCGTCCCCAGCCGATAAAAATAGGCTGGCTGGCAACAAATTCCGCCAGGGCAGTACGCCCGCTTTGGGTAAGTATGGCCACTGTAGTTCACTCCTGTGGGGTTAATGACGAACATCACCAGCCATAGAGTCAATGACTTATGGCCAGCACACATAACACCAGCACCGGGATAACTGAATTCAGTTCCGGTCGTTGGTTTATCGTCGGGTAAAAACGAAAAAACCCGCCGGCGGCGGGTTTCTTTAAAAGGCAACCATTAAAAAGAAATGGTTGGTTTTCATTGCTGTAGTTAATGAAGCCTTTAATGGGCTTCTTTGTCAGTATGGGTAAATAATACCCTTTTTTTCGCTGCGTTACAGGTCAAGTCTGACCGGCGATAAACTCAGTGAATACTGCCTTAAAAACAGACAAACCGTTATATCAGATAAGCTTGATATAACGGTTTGTCTGCTATTTACTTCTTTGTCAGTATGGGGAAATAATACCCTTTTCTTCGCTGTATTACAGGTCAAGTCTGACCGGCGACAAATTCAGTGAGTATTGCCATAAAAACAGAGCGCCGTGAAACCTGGTAAACCGGGTTTATTACAGCTCACCTGATTGAATATTGTTAACATCTGATGTCAAAAGCACTTTGTTTGCTTCTTTGTCAGTATGGGAAAATAATACCCTTTTTTTCGCTGCGTTACAGGTCAACTCTGACCTGATAACCTTTATCGGCTAAATTAAGCCAAGTTTGCTGACGTAAACTTAAGCTTAATTTAAACGACAATTTCCCCGGAGGCGCCAAAGCACAGGACTCTGGGGCTAAATAGCAAAACCCGGGCAATAACCCGGGTTTAAATATTGCTAACCGAACAATCAGCCAATTATTCAGGTTTTAGCGGCCAGGCGATATCATCGGGATTAGCCGTTGATTGCGGCAAGTCACGCAAGGCCTGGCGATACTGGGCAAACTCAGCTTTTTTTTCTGCGGACAAGGGACTGTCAGAAATTTGTGTCCAGTCGGTCGCGGCCATCAAGGCATCCCGCTTCGTTCTGATCTGGGTCCATGCCATTAACTGGATTTCTTCCGTGGTCGGTGTTGGTAAAGTGATATTATCCATACATACTCCTAATGTTAAAAATCAACCGTATCGGCAAGCGAGACTTTGACATCCAAATCACCGGCATTAAATAAACGGCCATTGCCCACCCGCATGGTATCAATACACACGGAATTGTAATAAGTATTAGGCACCAAAATACGTAAAATGACATTACCGGCTGCATCTGAGTATGAGTCAGGACTCATGCCCCCGGCGTTAGCCTTGTTAATAACGGACTTGCTGGTGGCATAACAATAACCGGAGATAACCTCATCGATCAGTTTTGCTGCACCATAACAATAACCGCGGATATTGAACCAATACATTTCACTATGGGTGTTGATGTTCATTGGCGTTTTAAAATGCAAATAGACATTAGAGCTGGTGCCAAGATCATCTATTTTTCCGGCAAAACCGCCACTATCTCCGCCAAAGCCATACGGCGCTCCGGTGGAATGAAGAAAACCCTGAAAAATATTCAAGCGCATAGCGCCGTTGACGGCGATATCGCCGGTTACATCTTTCTGGTTTCGCCAGACATCAAATTCTGCTTCGGCAGCATCCATGCGCTGGTCAATCTGCCCCATTCTGCCGGTCACGGTCGCTGTCATGTTCTCAGCTGCCTGGACCACATTGGCAATATCTTGTGTTAAAGACATTCTTGTCCTCCTGTTGTTCTACGGTGTAACTTGATGCACGCCGTACTGAAAAGCCCGGCAGGCTAAGCCAATTCGCCAGACCGTTAATTTGAATAGAAACTTGAATAGAGTTTGAGTTAGTTTTACTTTAGCGGCTGAGCCGCTAAAGTGTATTTGTTACACAAAAAAAACCGCTATTGACTTGGCTATGAAGCCGCCTGCTGCTCAAGGGCCAACAAGCGAAATTCCTGCTGCATTTGCCGGTGCAAGGTATTAATTTGCACCTCAGCCATTTGTGCGAACTCTTCATCGATGACCAGGTTAAGGTTTTCACTGCCAACGACAACGGTGACGCTGTCGGTTGGCAAGGCTTCGATATTGAGGGTGAACCATTGCATAATTTTCACCACCGGGGTGCGATAACCCAAAGTTTTCCCTGCCTGGGAATACACCCCGAGTAAGGTACCGTCACTAAGGAAAATACCTATTTCGCGGATCGCGTATTCAAGCTCCCCCTCAAATTTGCCCGCCATGCGTAAGTTCTTACCGTCTCCCTGGTAATCCATCACTTCGATGCGTTCTTTTTCACTGAGTAAAGCCGTCTGGTTTTTGCCCGGCGCATAAGCCCCGTCACCAAAGGCCATATGCGTGATCTCACCTTTCAAGCCCTTGTCTTGTTCAGACAACAGCTTAGCCAGTCCGGCTTCTGTAAATTGCAGTTTAAGTCCTGCCATGAATGTATCCCTTCTTAATCAATGTCGACGATATCAAACTGGCACATGGCCAGCCCCATTTTCAAAAATTGCCCTTAAGTCCTGTCATTAATAAAGTATCCCTTCTAAGTCAATATCAGATAAACACATCTGGTGACTGACCCCGGCCAACTGAGGACTGGCAAAAATCAGCTCTGGCACCAGGGGGGAAAATTCGACTTGCTGATCATTAAAATCCTGTCGATGTATAACCCCGCCATAACCCAAACTCGCAGTTATGCCGTCCGGCACCACAGGCTCAGGTTCAAGGTTATCCGCCATAACGCCAATTGACGGTCCGACGGCCGCTGACAGCGCAAAGCTTTCTTCCAGCGCCAGCCCCAGCTCGACATCAAAGTGAATAACCCCGCGCCGCGCCGATTTGATCACCCGGGTAACCTGCTCCAGCATCTCCCGGGTAATGACCCCTTCGTCATTGTCGGTGAGGTTTTCATTAATTAACGCCACTACCGTCATGGTACCGGGCTCCTGACTGCCGTTTGGCGCCCACCATTCACGCAAGTGCGTTTTGATATTTAAACTGTCCAGCGCTTCCTGCACCGCATAAGGGGTGCCTTTATAGCGGTGGATATCAAAAGAGTTTTGCACTACCTGGCGTTTAATATGCTCCGGCCAGCGGTCATCCCATTCATCGACCGAGAACGCCCATGCCAGCCAGGGCAAAAGCGACAGCGGGCAAGCATGAGGATCCCACAACTGGGCTATCGGCACCGGCAAGTCAGTCGCTTTTTTGACGACTTGCTCAAGGTGATACTCCAACCCGGTAACATTAGGCGGCAACAAGCTGTTTTCCTGCTCAGGGCTAGACATCCACGCCTCCTATCGTCACTTGAACACCACTACAGTATGCCGCCTGAACATTATTCATTTTCAAATCGGCTGTCGGCGTGATCAGTTCAACACTATGAACACCTGCCTGATGTAAAGCAGCATATAAACCGGAGCGGGTCACGTCATACCCCAACTTGTGGCGGTCCCGGACATAAGCCCACACGGCGGTCTCGGCAGCTTGCTGGATCACCTCGCCCGACGGTCCAGGCAGAATAGTGAGGACCGCCTCAACCGGATATTCAATCACCTGTGCCGCCACCACAGAAACTTTATCCCCTAAAGGACGCACCTTAGAAGCGGTTTCCAGCACCTGACTGCCGTCATCACTAAGACCGAAATAACGACGCACATCAACCAGGACATTATTATCGGGTACGCCGTTACCGTTTCGCCCTAAGACAGTCACCACCATATGGCAGGGACTGGGACTGGAAGCATCGACATCCAACACTTCGCCGCTGGCAGATAAAGCATGAAACACATAAGCGTCATCGCTGCCCGCGGTATTTAAACCGTCAAAGGCCATCTGAATACGGCGACGGTAACTGCTGTCCTGCTCCAGTACTTGTGCCACCGGCGGCACGGCAGCAGTGTTCGCCTCCTGGATCACCAGGCGTTCAACGTTATAGCGGGCACCTATGGCATCAAGGTCATTTGCCGTAGCCGTTGCCAGCATATTACTCCGGGTGGCATCATTAATTTTTGCTTCCAGCAAAATCTCCCGGTAGGCAAACACCTGCAGTGCTTTGGCCAGAGGATCAGACTCCAGCGCCAGCACATCGCGGTATTCTTCTTTCAAGCCAACCAGGATATCCTTCAATTCCTGGTAAGTTGTTTCAAAGTCCGGGGACGATATAACGTCCGGGACAGGCACCTTGGACAGGTCCAGTAATTTAAAAGCGGTCATATCCCCTCCCTGAGACAGATGTAGTTTTATTTAAAGTAAAACCTCAGTCTTAATACTAAGTTGAGAGACTTAGCTTTAAAAATAACGGTTAACTGAGCATTTAAAATCAGAAGATTTAATCCTGCCCCTTATCAGGAGGCAAAGACAGTAAGAAAGAAGCAAAGCCCTCTGGTTAAATCCGGGCTTCATCTGCGAGTATCGCTAAATGATACGCTTTTTTTCACAAGGCAACAGGTCAAGTGTGACCGGGAGTTCATTATCCGCCGGTTATTACCGGCTATCGCCATACTTGCCTTGATGGTTTTTAACGATCACAAATCAGCATAAATGAAATGCCTTTAATAACTTCTAAACTGCGCAAGATCCACGCAAGGTTTCCTCCTGAAAAAGAGCGCTACTGTGCCGGCTTCCCGGTAAGTTCAGCCATAACTTGCACTGTGCTCCCTTGGCTACTTTCTAAAGCAGCGCCAAGCACACTGGTATGATTCACACCAATAAAAGTAAAATTGGTTTTCGACCAGGGAGTGGCCGTCCATTTCCCCAGCCAACCCGATGCCGCATAACTTAAGCCAGAAGTCAGTTGTCTGACACTGGCACGTATGCTGGACACGCCATGATCGTAGCGCTCACTCAGGGTCATTTCTCCTAAAATGGGCTCTTTGATATAACGGATCTCATCGGTTCTGAGACTTTTACGGGCAGAGATATTTTGATATTCAATCGCGCTGACCGCACTGCTGTGCTTGCGGCTAAACGACAATTTGGTCTCACCACCTTCAACCGCAATCCCCGAATAATCCGATAGCAAATGACCAAACTCACTGACATGCTGCTCAGACAGTTTCAGTTTGCGCACGTCGTAGTCGTGAAAAATCCGTGCCAGGCGCGAACGCACCGGCGCCGACATCCGCGCCAGGTTGATGATCCGGGTAATATCTTCATCACCCGGCACCTTGCCCGGATCTATCTGATACTCGTAAAAATGGCGGCCTGGTTCTTCATGCTCGATATCCGGACTGACAATGCCTAACCATAACAGCGCCATTTTCAGCGCCCCGGGAGTACCCCGGATACGCTGCCAGTTTAAGCCTGTGGTCAGCATCTGACGCATGTCGCTGCTGTAGGGTAATATTGCTTCTAAACCATATTCCCACACCAGCCAGTGCAGCAGTTCATCCGACGGAGTATTTTTCAGCTCCCGGATCTGCTTTAGCGCCAAATCAAATTCCGGCTTAAACTGGTTAAGCTCAGCTAAATGGCGTTGCAGCTCGGAGGCATTGGGAGGTAATAAGCTCATGATCACCCCCGTGATTTCAAGGTTAAACTGATAGTGCCCGGCACTACACATTGGTTGGCAGCTATGGTAATTAATTCTGTCGGCGTGCTGCGCTCAACATAATGAATACCATCTTTATGCAACTGGGCATCTAACCAGCTCGGAGTCAGATCCCAGCCTAATTCCGCAGAAAGCTCCCAGGCATCAAGCAGACTTTGTTTTAAGGAGTCAAAAACCACTTGCGGCGTATCCGGATGCAGATAAATATCGGCAGTAACATCAACAGGGATAAGCTCAGCAGACACCACTTCCACAGTGTCGGTAAGCATCTGCACATCTTCCGCGGTAACATGTTCGCGTACTTTAGCCACAATTTCATCGACATCATAACCGGTGCGCACCAACACAGACACACGCACCTGCCCTGGGATCGGGCTGTCAATTTCAACATCGCGGATGGCCACTGGGTCCACTTCAATCGCCCGGCTGCGGTAATGGGCCTTACTGCCGGCGGTACTTGAGGCAATCGTACGGTCGCGGATACGCAAACGGAAAGTTTCATCGTCTTCCAAAGGTGAACGCAGTACCCCATAGAAAACCCCGAGGTTATCCAGATCCGCCCCTTGTGCCGTGGCCAGTAAATTGGCATATACCGCTTCATTAATGCGCTGACGCAGTAACATTTCACGGTAACTTTCCAGCTGCAAGTTTTGCACTAACGGCTCACTCTCCAGCTCCAGCGCCTCGGCATATTGCGGCGCCATTTCCAGCAGACGTTGTTTGCGCTCCTGGAACAACTGCTCAAACTCGATAGTTTCAATAACATCAGGGGATGGCAGTGCATTAAAATCAATAGAACTATTACTCATATTTTCCTCTTCAAATATAAGAAAGCCCGGCAATAAGCATTGCCGGGCCGGGTAATTTAAGGCGCTTGCCTTGAGTTAGGGTAACTAGGGAAGTGTGTACCTGATATCCGGTTCATTCAATAACAATGGGATGTATCATCAAATTCGCTCGAATAGATGGCACTCCAACTATTCTTATTGAGTGGTATTATTCTATAGCGTGCTCAACGCAAACCATAAAAAGGTTAATCACATAAAAAAATCGCCCGCCGAAGCGGGCAAAGTTTCATGAAACTCTTTGCTAAGTCAGGCAATTACATCTCGATATAGCGGATTAATAGCTACCTTTTCCGAATAATTTCACTGCCAGGTACATGATTTTTGCTTTAGATTTTTTCACTCGGCAGCGACGTAGGTTTTTATAAAATAACTTATCCGCCCAGGGCTTGGTATTAATCGCCTGTTGGTAACATCTGTCATGTACCCAAGCCGCAATCCAACCCTGCTCTACCCGATTAACATACCAGCGCAGATACCAGGGGGAGGAAAAACCATCGGAGAACATGCCTTCAGGCAAATGAACTTCAGGTGTTGTTAAAGCACGAAGCAAAACAAATTTATCCAACTGTTCACAATATTTAGCAGATATTTCTGGCAACATGACTTCGGCACCTTCTATGTTTTATATTGACAAGATTTTTCATGGTATTATTCAATAAACCACTCTTTAATCGTGGTTGAGGTTTCACCGCTGGCAATAGCCGCATAAGTTTCATTGAACCCGGCCACCCAGACATCACCACTGGAAGCAGCCGCATAAGCCGAACCATTACTCCCTGAATTTAAATATTGGGGCAATGCGGTCCAGGTAATACCGTTATCAACCGAGCGTGCCACCGTACCGTCATACCAGGTGGCAACCCAAACTCCTTTACCATTTGTCTCCACGCCTTCAGCCTGAACCCCGGTAGAGCCTGAATTTAGGTGGCGCGGTAAGGGTGTCCAAGTAAGGCCATCATCTTCTGAACGAGAAACATAACCATCGTCTGCCTGAGCTACCCAAACGCCTTTACCATCTGTAGCCAGTCCCCTGTGAGTCGCTACGATATCATCATTTGCAGTGCCATTATTTAAGGCTTGTGGCAAAGCACTCCAAGTAAGACCATTATCTGTAGACCGGGAAGCCCAACCTCTCTGAGAACAGGCGATAAAAACTCCGCTAGGGCTACCGACAACACAGTTAAGAATTTTTATACTATAGGTTGTGCCTGTCCCCAGGTTTTGCGGTAGTGTCGACCAGGTTATGCCATTGTCTGTCGATCGGGCTGCATGGCCACTATGAAAACCGGCCACCCAGTTACCTTGACCATCTGTGCCCATGGAATAAATATGGTTTGAACCGCCGGAATGAAGATATACTGGAGAAAGCTGGCTCCAGCTAACCCCGTTATCATCAGAGCGGGACGCATAACCATTAGAAAAACCCGCGACCCAAACACCATTACCATCAGTTTGGATTGAATAGGGGCGACCAGCACTTGCATCACAGTTAAGATATTGGGGCAATGCCGTCCAGGTCACGCCGGCATCATCTGAGCGTGCCGCCTCCCCGCCGCCAAATAACACCACAAAAACGCCGTGACCATCACCTCGGACACTAACAATATAACTATTCCCTCCACTCAACGGTGCTCCTGAATTTAACCCTTGAGTTAACGGTTGCCATATTTCGGCTTTGTTAGGCTCGCTAATAACAACATCTCGCTGAGTCGCAATTTTATTAATACCCGAGACAATATGTTCATGCTCGTCTCCCACAGGCAAATGCAAGGAAGGAAATTCTTCTGCCAGTAACGGGAAGGAGTCCGCGGAAAAAGCTTCTCCGCTGGCGGGAAGTAAGCCATATTTCACGCTATCTCCCCGGTGAAGTACGCTTTTTCCTACTATTTCAGCCATACCATTTGATACTTTTAAAGGTGTCACTATCATACTTTCCAGACTCCGTTAATTTTTAGCGCTGTGTGGATCACACCAACATCCTGAATATCAGCAATATCAGAAGTGATGCCGCTCACCGTCATTTGCTGCCCGCTTGGCGCCAGTACCCGACAAGTGCCGGTGTTTAAATCGACACTGTCATCTACCATAAATTGAAATTTATCTCCTGAACTATCAGGGATTTGTAAGTCCGCATGGTTTAAGAAGATATGTAACTTATTACGATTAATGTTGGCCACGGTATCCTTTGTGATAAAGGCCGAGTTATGGCTTTCATCGAACTGCTCCTGATCAACATGAGAAAGACTTGGCACAAGAAACACAGAAAAATCACTGTGTTCACTCACACGTATGGTAAATTTCAAGGTTGCCTGAGAGCCGCCATTTTCCAGTGTTCTTATAGGGTATTGCGCAGCCAGGCGAAAATAAGTATGAGGGAATTCAATTTCACCATATTTGGCATAAAGCAGTAGCTCAACCGCATCAAAATCCAGGCTTGGCGGTATGGCCATATCCACTATGCGTTGATTGGCATCATTGGGATCTAATCGGTGATCCAGTACCTCACCGGTGATACGTTCGTTCACCAATGCAGTTATTGTATTGTCCATAGGAGGATAATTGCCGTTGGCATCTCCCACCACAACACGGGTAAATTCAAGTGGCAAGTTCAGCGCCCTGGCCTGGTTTTCACCGGCTATGCCTGAAGCTAACCACAGGGATTCGTTTTTAGATGACATGAAAGAGTTGTCCTTAAAGAACAGTGAACACTGCTATGCCTGTCAAGCTATTTGCTTGACTATCACTATTGAAGAATAAAAAAGTGACACTTCAGTTAGCACGCAGAGAAAAATTTATGAGTTCAATATTATTAAAACTTATATCCAGAGTGCAGTATCCTGCCTTTCATTTTATGAAAGCGAATCAGCAACGATTTTCCAGGGAACTGATTCTCCAGTTAAATTGGGTAGAAGCTTACCCTGATTAAAAGTAGCAATTCTTGCGTGTGGGTTACCGCCACCATTAATCAAGCACATGACTTTTAACCCGTCAGACGAAACGATGAGACCATTTGGGTTATAATTTTCCGTCTTTCCTGTATTTGACATAAAAGAGTCCGTCCATGTTTCCCCCGAGTCAAAGCTGGAAGTAACATAAACATCAGCTGTTGAAACATCCTTTCTCAACCTCAAGCTAACGTGAATGGAGTTTGAAGTCTTTCCAATGACAATTTGCCCCAAAGTGAAACCGAGTGAATAGGCAGATTGGTCATAATTAAAAATAGCAGGAGTAACAACCTTCCATGTTTCACCAGTATCCGTCGAGATTTGCATAACACCGGTATAATAATTGGCAGCAACTATGGTGCTGCCATCCGGCCCTACCGCAATTTGATAAGAGCTTTCGGCGCCCGCTACAACCTGGGGTTCAAGTGTAATGCTGTTAAACACCGAGCCACCATCTTTGCTGAGTTCAATACGGTCATAGCCTTGAAGGTGTAAAGCAATGGTTAATAAATCCCGGCTCGCTTTCATTCTGACATTGGGGGCATCAATCAATGTTTTGTGCAATTGAAATGATTCTCCGCTATCAACGGATTTATGAAGCTCAACTGATGCGGTATCTGGGTTACGAAATGAAATTAAAATCTCGCTGCCATCGGCATTTCCTTCACAACCGTTAATTTTTGAAAAGTACGGCCCATCAGTAAATGTCATTTCTTTTCTGGCGCCGAAGGTAACCCCACCATCGGTTGACCTTTGCCATTGAATGTAATTATCTCCGACTGAGTCACCAATAATTAATACATTCAAACCGTCATCCGACATTGTCAGGCCGTGTACTTTTCGGTTGGTACCAGTAAAAGCCAAATCCGAAGTTAGCCATACTTTACCATCCCAGTAACTGTAATCATCAGTACCATAATATGATTTTATTGTTGCCGCTCTATTAACATCTAAGTTTCCATCCAGGTCATACGTCTCCATATTTCCAGTCCCGGAACTAAAGGCAAAGCCTGGAGATACAGAATCAGCGATTGTTGCTGCCAATAACGGATATTCTCCGGCATCCACTTCTGAGCCATCAGGTATCAGGAGTCGCTTGCCATCATCAAGCATGGCTCTGCTAGTGACAATATAATCGCCTATCTCAAACGCTCCGCCACCTGTTGTTTTCACATCTGTTTCAATCATATTTTCCAAATTCCATTAACCTTTACTACATGGTGGACCACACCGGACTCTTTGAAATTGGCGATATCCGACATTACCCCGTTAACAGATATTTTCTGCCCTGCTGGTGCGAATAATCGGCATTTTCCAGAAGTTAAATCAACACTTTCATCGACCATCAGCCGGAACGATGTGCCGCTATCATCGGGAATTTTCAGATCGGCATGTCCGGTTAAAATATGCAATTTATTACTTGTCGTAACAGCTTCACTCTCATAAGCAACAATAGCTAGCGCCTGGGTATCCGCTAACTGGGCAGTAGTTAAATAAGTCAAATTAGGAGATATACTGACACTAAAATCAGAGTACTGACTCACCCTGATGGTGTATTTCAGTTTTAGCTGGGAGCCACCGTTTTCTATGGTACGTACCGGAAAAGGGGCCGCCAGACGAAAATAAGTATGTGCAAATTCTGTTTCGTCATATTTGGCATAAAGCAAAAGTTCTATCGCCTCAAAATCCAGGCTCGGCGGAATACTCATTTCGATAATACGTTGATTGCCATTGCCGGGATCTAACTTGTGGGTCAATATTTCCCCGGTAAGTCTTTCATTAACCAGAGCCGTTAACGCGCTATCCAAAGGGGGATAGCTACCATTGGCATCCCCCACAACAACCCGGGTAAATTCCAGCGGTTGGTTTAATATTCTGGCTTGGTTTTCCCCTGCCATACCTGAGGCTAACCACAGGGATTCATTTTTAGATGACATTATCTATCAGTCCTGTACTTCGGTTATCATTAATTGTATTTTCATTGATTTGGCTTCGTGGCCACTGATACATTTATACTTTTAGCCTGTCACATAAGGCCCACCTTCTATCCGGCAATGCACTTGCAAGCTGCCGCAGCGATAATGGGTCGAGTCAATACCGTCAAGCACTGGCTCAAACGGTTTCCCGTCCACTTCTCCGACAAGCTGTAGCGCCCCCGCCTGATAGTAGTCTCCCGGAGCACTCAAATTCATGGTCAGGGTATAATGGCTTGAACCGCGTTTATTGCTGGTGATGGATTCATGTACCGTGTCGATGAGCTCATCGGTGATCCCCTGCTCTGAGACGTAAACATCTACGGCAAAGGTACCTGGGGACGTATTGGGCTCCACTTCAAACCATTCGTGAATTTCGGTTTCCAGCTTAAGCGGTTCCAGTGCTTTTTCGATGGCATAGCGGGTACCCTGGTAGCTATGTACCTCGAAAGAATTGGCAATCACGCCGCGCCGGGTTTGCTCCGGCCAGCTATCATCCCAGCTCTTTACGCCATTGGCCCAGGCAAGCCAGGGCAGCAAATGTTCGGGACAAGATTCAGGTTGCCAAAGCTCGGTTATTCCAACGGGCAGGTTATCGGCGCTGAAGCCACTATTCATGACCTGTTCCAGCTGGTAGCCAAGCTCGCTGGTATTTGCGGGTAAGCCGCTGGCATTTAAGGTACTGCTACCGGATAAATCAAGATCAGCCATGACTTGCCTCGGTCAAAATAATGTCGCTGCAATAAGCTATTTGATCACTGGCAACCTGGATATCCTGCGTTGGCTGAAGTAAGTTAACACTGTCTACCCCCACCTGATTCAGCGCGGTATATATGCCTAACAAGGTCACTTTTTTACCTAAGATTTGATTTTCACGGGTATAAGCTGCCAAAGCCTCATTAACCAGGACTAAGGTGTTTTCTTTACCCGGCCCGGCTAACAAGGAGATCTCTGCCTGGATCTGATAACTTTGTACCCCGGCACTTTTAATGGTAAGACGATCACCCAGCGGCCGGACGCCATGAACAGGATTATCACTGTCGGCTGTCACCAATAAGCTTGAGCCATCATCACTGAGGCCAAAATAATTACGTACCTTAATGAGCAAGTCATCACTGGCACTGCCATCAGTACTTTCCTTACTAAGAATGGTCAGCACAATATCGCTTGGCTGCGGGCTGACCACATCGGCATCCGCCACCCGGTTATCGGCACTTAAGGCATGGAAAATATAACTGTTTTCACTGCCCGCGGTATTAAGGCCGTTAAAGGCCATCTGGATGCGGCGGCGATAGCTGGTATCATCTTCAAGGATTTGTGGCGTCACCGGCGTGGTGCTTTCATCCGCTTCCTGCACCACCAAGCGCGCGACATTGTAGCGGGCGCCGATATTATCGAGATCATTGCCCGTGGCCGAGGCCAGCATATTGGCGCGGGTAGCATCATTGATTTGTGCCCGCAATAACAATTCACGATAGGCAAAACTTTGCAGCAATACCGCCATAGGTTCGGATTCAAGCGCGAGCACTTCTTGATAATCCGGGTTTATCGCCAGCAACTGCTCTTTGAGTTGCTGATAAATATTTTCAAAATCGAGCGCCTCAATAATATCGGGCACAGGCACCTGGGACAGGTCCAATAAATTATAAGCTGACATAAACTTCTTTTACTTTTTTAACTTAAAGGGAGAGGAAAATGAGTTGGATACCTTCCGGTTGGTGTCCTGTTTACTGGTATACAAAAACGAAGCGAAAAATAACAACAGAGGCTTTAAGGGGTGGCCATTAATTTCAATATCAATAACCTTAGTTTTTAAGGAAGCCCCGGCACAGAAAAGTCCCCCTGCCGGGGTAACCAGAGTAGCTAAATGATACGCTTTTTCCCGGCAAACAACAGGTCAAATTCGACCGCTATTGCCGGAGAAAAACACCGCTCACTTAACTATAAACAAACAGGGCATCAGGATGCTTCTGCAATCAGCTGGTTTACCGCAGTGGCCCGGCTTTCAATATCTTGCAATACAACATCTACCCCCTTGGTTTGATAAGGCAATTTCACTTCCTGGCTATCCACTTTAGCAGCAAAGCCAGCCAAAAGTGTGTTTAGCTCTTGAGCTGCGGCACGCACCTGTGCTAGCGACTCTGCCGTGCTTAATTGTGCACTCATTTTAGCCACTTGATAAAGCAGCATATGCATACCATCCGTTGCCGTCCCAAGCAAAGACTCGGTATCACCGGCATTCACGGTAATTTCATCTCTGAGACTAGCTCTTTGCTCCTCAGCAGTGCAGATCAGTTCGAACTCGGCATTAACTTCTTCATGCTGATAAACGTCAATGCCGGGAAATTGTGCTGCCGGGCCGTCAAATTCAACGATACCTGTGGTTTTATTAATAAGTTTCATGATTAAGCCTCCTTCTGATGGCCGTGATGAATAAGCCAGAACCCTTTTAGCTGGATCGGGTATGGCCCTAAGTTAATCACCCTGACGGTGGAGAACCCCACGGAAAAGCCGGTGGTTTCATTCTCATGCAAGGCAATCAGGTCATCATAGTTGGTTACCCCCCAGGACTGCCCCTTGATTTCACGGTTGGCATTGATGCTCTTGTTGCCAAATGTTCTTGGCTGGGCGTAGTTCGGCGTCGGATCTCCGGTGGTGATCCATTGATGATGCGAGCCGATAGAATTCATCAGTACGGCGACACGGTTAACCGGTTTAGGCGACGGGTGCGGAGCAGTGCCCACCGAAATATTGGCATAAACCGATTTTCGCCCGGTAAATTGCGTCGGCCCCGGCTCAGAATACCAGTTGGTCACTCCCGGCGTTTTGGAATAAATATCGGCATAATAGTTCTCCGTACCTTCGCCATTTTGCGGTGCATAATCTTCGGTAGCATTAAAGCTAAAAGCTTCTGCTTCTTCCAGGGTAGTAAACCTTGGCGGGATGCTAATATAACTGTCACTGTGATCTAACAGGGTATCCGTTAAACTAAAACCGACATGCCGGGTATCCAGCCATTGCTGGAACTGGCTTTGCGCTTGCGCAACCTTCTGGTCAATTAACTGTATCTTATTATCCACCACCCCGGTCAGGTTATTCGACGCCTGTACCAGGTCGGCAATATCTTGCTCTAAAGCCATATCCTTATCCTTTTAAATATAAATGAGTACTTGTTTGAAATGAAAATGAAGTGAAAGTGACCCCGGTTAAATCAGCCCGGCATCCTGCAATAAAAATGAATGTTTTACGTGGCGATACATATTGCTGATTTGAGCCGTTGCCATTTTCGCCAGCTCAGGGGCAATTAATATATTCAGATCTACCCCTTGATCGATAATATTCACCGAACCCGCCGGCACTCCAGAAAGTGCTAAATCGAAAGCCAGCAGCAAATCTACTTCCGGTGATTTATAGGCAAGTGTTTTATCCGGTTCCGAATACACAGCAAACAAGGTGCCGTCATCAAGATAAAAGCCAACCTCCCGCACCCAGAATGTTTTGTTACTATCGTCGATAACACTCATATGAAGCTGGGTCGGGCTCACTAAAGTGCCGCTGCTGATCTTGATACGGTTCTTTTCACTGGTTAACGCCGTGCGGTTTTGCTGCGGCGTATAGGCCGAATCACCTAAAGCGATAGCACTGATTTGTGCCTGCAGGCCATTACTTTGAGCGTTAAATAACGCCTGTAATCCGGCCTCGGTAATGGTGGGTGTTAATATGGTACTCACCTGGTTTCCTCCCTCTATTTCCTTATAAAAAAGTCTTATAAAACGCCAGATAAAAAACGGCTCAAATACTTGGTTAAAGCTGAAATATCTGTTGAGCCGTTAGCGTAAATAAAAACGGCCAACGGCATAACGTTTTCTGTTCAAATGCATATGTGCCGCCAAGGTACCGATGCTTGCCGGCACCTGTACCGGTTTGGTTTCATTACTCAGCCGCCGGCTTTGCAGCCATCCTGAGCTTGCAGTACCCAAACGGATATTGCCGTTGATTTTAGCCCCCACCAAAAAGTCAAAATGCGAACGGGCCGGTTTCACCTTATTGGTCACCCGGTTAATGGCGTCATAAAGCGCTTGATCTAATACCACAGCATTGCTGCTATAGGCCTGGGCATTCACCCAGGCAATAAAAACAAAAGTATGGGGGGTGGTGCTATGAATGGGGGCCAGGGTAAGGTCGACATCCTGCTCAAACCATTCGATAAACTCCAGGCTGACACCTAAAGCCGCCAATGCCCGTTTGACACTGCCGACCGTGCCTTTAACCTTGTGCACCGCCGCAGACTGCTTGATCATATTGCGCTTGGTTTGCTCACTCCACCCTTCATCCCATTCATCAAGGGATAACGACCAGGCCAGCCAGGGCAAAAGCGATGCCGGGCAGGTATCCGGGTGCCATTGCTGTGCAATCGCCAACTCCAGGCTGGCTGCGCGTGACATGGCGCCTTCTATTGCCCGTTCCTGTGGCGTAGCGTTTACCGGCAACAAACTTGCTGCATTATCCATAACTTGCTCCAATCGTCAGATTGATATCGGTACAATAAGCGGCCTCATCCGCCGCTACGGTAATATCGGTTGACGGGTTTTGTAAAATCACTTTTTTCACCCCCGGCTGATGCAGGGCAGCAAAAATTCCCGATTGGGTAATTTCATTGCCTAAGGTTTGCTCTTCATGCAAATAACGAATAAGCGCTTCCCTTGCCTGCTGTGCGACAAGTGTTTTATCCGGGCCGCTATGAAATAACAGTTCGGCATCTACTTGATAATGTTTGATACTTGCCGCCTTAACGATAACGCGATCCGTTAACGGCCGGATATCATCATGGGTCAGGGTTTCTGTGATCTGCTCCAGCAACACCTCATCCGGCGTACCGTCGGCCAAAGTGCTGAGCACAGCAACATGTACTTCCCCGGGTAAAGGGCTGGAGATGGCAACATCTTTTACCTCGGTAGATACCGCCAGCGCATGATATTTATAAGCCCCCGAAGGCCCGGCAGTACTATAACCTTCCAGCGAGAACGGAATACGTTGCCGCAGTCTTTCATCGGATTCCATTACCGCAGCCACCGGAGGATTTGCTTCAAGATCTGCCGGGGTGATCACCAGGCGTTCAACACCAAATAACGCCGCCAGGTGATCTAAATCAGTGCCTCCGGCATAAGCCACCATCACCGCCCGTGAAGCTTCATTGATGCGTTGGCGCAACAATAATTCCCGGTAGGCCGCGATTTCCAGTACTTTAAAGACAGGGTCGGACTCCACCATGGCATCAAATTCCGGCATCCGGTTTTTCAGATCGGCGGTCATATTGGCAAGAATATCTTCATAATCCAGTGATTCGATGATCTCTGGTGGCGGTAACAAAGACAGGTTTATAGCATTGTTTGTTGGAGAAAAATTCATGGGTAAGCTCTCACAGGTTACAGCCTAAAAATAAGACTTTTGTTAAAGTTAACGCAGGACTTATGTGCAAAAATTTATGCCGATAGGGATATCCATATCACCTGCAACTAAAGAGAAAAAAAATCTGAGTTATAACTTACGGCCACTGAGCAGGGTATCGAGCTTCTTATCAATAGAATCCAGACGCTTTTCGATCCTTTTTTGATCTTCATTACGTATCTGTTTAAGGTGCTGAATCTCTTGCGAGTTGGTATTAATACGTTTATCCAGTCCGCTCAGATATAAAATCCCCGTGACCAGCAAAGTGACCGTGGTAATGATATGGGCCAGGTTAAGTTCCTTTTTTAAATGCCAGTGTTCCTCTTGATTCATTTAACAGCCCCCTTTAATTTTCTCTATGGCTGTTAATAAAACTAAGTCAGATACACTTAATCCTCCCATTTGCCTTTTATTCAAATGGCTAATTTGTTCCGCTTGGTTCATTTACCAACCCCCTTGATTTTCCCTGTGGCTGTTAATACAACTAAGTTTGATGTAGTTAACTTCTCCCTACGTGCCATATTCAAATGGTCCATTGGTTTCTCTTGGCTCATTCAGCAACCCCCTTAATTTTCTCTGTGGCTGTTAATACAACTAAGCCTGATATGCTTAATGCTAAAATTGCTGCCATTTTCACATGGCGATTAATAACAGGGGTCATTTAGCAACCCCCTTAATTTTTTCTACGGTTCTCAGCCCGGCCAGACCTAACATGCCCAGGGTTAATTCCATCATCACCTCCAGCGGCAATTCAGGTGCGCCTATTTCAGGAAACAGCCATTGCAAACTGGGATTGATAATAAAGGCAAACAAAAAACCCAGACCGCAAATCCACATCAGAAACGGCCGGGCCCCGGCAACAAAAATGCTGCGATGACTCGCCTGTACCTTATTGATTTCCGCCTGTACCAGCGCCGGCTGTTGTAGCAGCCGATGCTTGATCAAGGCTAAGTTAAGGGTTTCTTCTTCACTGGTGAATAATTCATCCAGTATGCCCCCCACCGCCTGGATCGGCTCTTTGATATTGCCGCCGAATAAGGCACCGAACCAGCTCATGCTTTTTGCCATTCGCCCAGCACCATTTGCTTGGCCAACTCTTCGGCCCGGTTAGGCACTTGCTGTGCCCAGCGGCTATCAAGCATTTCATTGGCGGCCCCGGAGAAATCCCCTGCTTCGACACAGGCAAGCATTTTCTTAAAGGCCATCAGGCCGCTTGCCCCCAGGTTATAAGCCATATTGATCAGCACCCCAACCTGGGCATCGTTACAATGGCGGGTATCAATATTACGTTTGACCACGGCCCTGCATTCATTCAGATCGTTTTGTAATAAAATTTCCGCTTCCTGCTCACTGATACCGACATCATCAAGGTTACGGCCATAACCTAAGGTGAATTTTTTCGCCGTGCAGTAATAGGGATGGCTGCGAAAGCCTTCATGTTTTTTAATTTGTTCAACGGTATTTTGTATAGACATAAAAAAAGCCCAAACAGTTATTAGCTCTTTGGGCCCGGTAAAAATGTAAAATAAAACCAGAAAGGGTTTTGTTAACAATAGGGTTATTTTAGCTTTTTTCAGGCCAGGCAACAGGACAAGTCTGCCCTGAGCTCACTTGGCGGATCACATCCGCTAACGGCTCGAGTAAAATAATCGGCGATAAAATAAAAGATCGGTGTAACCCCGGCAGTTTCCCTGCGGGATAAAGAGAGTATTTTCGAGAGAGTAGTTATCGCCTGCAAAAAACCGGCGACTTTACTGTTACTTATGCCTGGGAGCCATTAACGCGCGCATATTAATAAACCCCGAAAAACACAAAACTAACAGCCAGGTAGAGTAGATAAAAGAGTCACTTACTCAGTCCCTTAAACATTAATATCACAAGGGCGGCAAGCGATTACATCGTAGAAATCAAACCCCGCTCGGCTTTGGCCAGCCAAAACTGCAACGAACGTTTTGAGTCAAAACCCATCAGGGTGGCCGCACTGTCGAGCGGCTTATCCACCACATAGCGGGCACGTAATGCCCGGATACATTCGGGTCTGAGCCGGGAAATAAAATGCGTTAATTCTTCCACCTGCCCCGGTACATAAATATTCTCCGCACGATTTTTATCGCCGTTGCCGCTGTCATAACGCTCGCGGATAGAGCTTGAAGCAAAGCCGTTCACAGACTCTTTTTTCCGCCAAAATTTTCCCCAAGCCTTAAGCTCGCTGCGCAGTGCCTTAATATTGATCTGCTTATTTACTTGCTCCGGCATAACATTATCCATTGGACAGCTCTCCTATGACATCAATAACTTTTAACATATAGACATCTTCGATTAACCCGACGACATCATTCCATTTCGGGTTGAATTCATTATTCTCCCAACGGCGCAAGGTTCGCTCTTCAATGCCATAATCGGCAGCAGACTCCGCTTGCGTGTACCCGCGGCTTTGTCTGGCATACTTTAATAAATCCGAACCTTTTGGCGTACGACAGGTATTTGTCGCAGCAAAACCTACAACTGACTGGCCCATATTCATCCTATCCTGTTATTTTTCTACGTTACCGAAAATCCCCTCAATAAGGTTTCCGGCTTTACTCACTGTTATGATTAAATCAGCCAACCCCAGTTAGCTAACTTCCCTGCTCCCTTTAAAGTGGAACCTTTTATTTCTTCATAAAACCGTTTAAATAAGCGTGAACAGATAACCCGGTTTTAACCTTGCTCTGACTGTGTTTTTAGCCATCACTTATCTCCTCTAAGTAATCAGATATCTGTCGATATCCTTTTTTAACGCTGTAAATCCCTGCAACTTCACCACCAGCTCTATTGCCTTAGTATTGGTATCAGGCATTAACCTGAGCTGAATCAATAAGGCATCGGCAATATTTATTGCCAGGCTGATTTCTCTCCGCTGGCCAATAAAGCAAACCGGTAACTGCGGTCAGGTTAATATCGCAATTTTTTATCCCGGGGATTACCCGGAAAAATTCACTTTGCCGAATAAGCAAAACAGGTCATTGCTGGCAGCTTCCCGAGCATTCCTGAGGTTAATATCGCAAACTTTTCCTCCGGGGATTACCCGGGAAAATTCACCTTAGCCGAATAAAAAAAGCGGATATCAACTGACGGCTTCCCGGGCATTCCCGAGGCTAATATCGCAACTTTTTGTCCCGGAGATTACCCGGAAAAATTCACTTTATCCGAACAAGCAAAGCAGATATCTGCAGGCACTTTCCCGAAAACTGCTGAAGCTAATATCGCAATTTTTAATCCCGGGCATTACCCGGAAAAATTCAACCACAAAGGTGTTATTGCCATTGCCCGGACTCGAGCTGCAATAACAGCTGGGCGGTATACTGGGGCAGGTACTTGGCCTTAAGGCAAAGTAATAATTCATTGGTTGCCAAGACAAAATCACGGCTTTCAATTGCGGTAATCACCCGGTTAAAAGTCAAAAAGCACTCCAGCCCTAACAAATGGATAAGGTTGATCAGCGCCGCCAAACGCGCCGGATTACAGTGCTCAAGGTTGATATTTTCCCGGGTCTCGCCAAGCAAAGCATTTAAGTCATTTGCCAATAAAATTTCCGCTTCCTCGAGACGAATACCGACCCCATCAAGATCTCGTCCATAACCTATGCTGAGTTTGCCTGCCGGACAATATTCAGGATAAGACTTAAATCCCTTATGTCGTTTAATTTGTTGAATTAATTGATGCATAAAAAAAACCCGAGTGGTTATTAGCCATCGGGTTATTAAAAAAGTAGAAACCAAGTGTTAAGCAAACAGCTTATTTCGTTTGGAATTAACGAGCCATGATGCGTTGGTAAAACGCCTGCCACTTGGTGAAGAGTAGCTAAACTATAGCCATTTCAGCATAGAAAAACAGGGCAAATTTGCCCGGCGATTGTCTTGAAGGTAAAGATATTGAAAAATATGAGTTACTTGGAAAGAGATGAATAAAGGCGAGAATATCAAGGTTAATAAGGGAAATTGATATAAATCAACTTTACGGTTTGCAGTATATAGCAATCAGGACAGAATTCAATGTTCACCCTGCTATCGTTTATCATAAATCATAAGACTTATTGCAAAGAAAGCTTAGCATTAACCATAAGATGGCATTCACTAACTTATCTGTATCCGATAAAGGAAGTGCTTCGGATCTTGCTCTCCCCTGCCAGCCGCTAAAAACATCACAGGATAAACGTCCACATATAAAAAAAGCGCCGGTTGGCGCTTTTTTTCATGCTAAGGCAGAAATTACTTCTTACCAAGAGCACCAAAACGTTTGTTGAACTTGTCAACGCGACCACCGGTCTCAGCAGCTTTCTGCTTACCAGTGTAGAATGGGTGACATTCTGAACAAACATCTAAATGAATATCTTTACCGCGAGTAGAACCAGTTACGATAACGTTACCGCAAGAACAAGTTGCTTTGAACTCGGTGTAATTAGGGTGAATACCTTCTTTCATGGAAACCTCTGTTAAGGCCGTATCGCCACCTGATCTTTTGCCAGGTACCATACGAGTTAAAAATAATGGGGCCGAATGATAATGCATCAGGCCTTGAAGTTCAACATTAACTTAGCAATCTGGCAGGAAAAAATAACTTTTTCACCGATCTGCTGTTTGTGACTTGGCAGCAAGTCGTTCTGGGGTCAAAATAGCGCATCAATCACGTAAAGAAGTTTTATTGGTGTCGGTTCAATTTATCCAGGTTGCCATCCCTGTGCCCATGCGTCAGCTGTTCACTTACCAGTTACCGGAACAGTTCCAGTCTCCTGAAATTACCGCGGGAGAGCGGGTGATCGTGCCTTTTGGCCCCAGGCAGCTGGTGGCCATTGTCATGGCAACTCAGGCTGAGCCGGATATTGAAACCAGTAAAATCAAACCTGTCTTATCCCGGTTGACGGACAACTGTCATTTCAGCCCTTCGTTATTGCATTTTTTACGCATCTGCGCCGACTACTACCATCATCCCATCGGGGATGTTTTCCAGCAGGCGCTGCCGGTATTACTAAGGCAATTAAAACAACCGGATATCAGCGACCCTAAGCTTTGGTTTGCCTGTGATGATATCAGCGATGAAACCATTGCCGCTCTGAAGAAAAAAGCCCCGAAACAATACGATCTGTACCGGCTGATTGCCTCGCATCAGGGCCTGAGCTGGGTCGAGCTACGCACCCTTGGCTTTAGCAAGGCACAATTAAACGCCATCCAGGATAAAGCTTTTGTTAAAGAACAGGAGCAGCCGCCGTCGGTTTATCAATACCAGCCGCAGGTGCTGATCGAAGAAAACAAACACAAGCTGTCAACCGAGCAGGCGGTGATTGTCTCGGCCATCAACCAGTCCCTGGATAAGTTTTCCTGCCACCTGATTGACGGCGTCACCGGCAGCGGTAAAACCGAGGTTTACCTGCAGGTGATGGAGCAAGTGCTGGCCAATAACCAGCAAGTATTGGTACTGGTGCCGGAAATCGGCCTGACCCCGCAGACCCTGATCCGCTTTGAACAAAGGTTTAACGCCCCTATTTTTCTGCATCACTCCGGCTTAAACGACAGGGAACGCCTGGATACTTACCTGGCGGCACAGCAAGGCAATGCCGCTATCGTTATCGGCACCCGCTCCGCCATTTTCAGCCCGCTGCAGCGCCTGGGGCTGATCATAGTCGATGAAGAGCACGACAACTCGTTAAAACAACAGGACAGCTTTCGCTACCACGGCCGGGATATCGCGATATTAAGGGCCAGGCAGCTCAATATTCCCGTGGTACTGGGCAGCGCCACCCCCAGCCTGGAGTCCCTGCAAAATGCCCTGTCGGGAAGATATCATTATCACCAGCTATTACGCCGGGCCGGTAAAAGCACCAAGGCCAAGATAGAGCTGCTGGATGTGGCACAACAGCAAATGGAATACGGCTTATCCGGCACCTTAAAACATGCGATCAAGCAAACCCTGGCGCGCGGTGAGCAGGTCTTGATCTTTTTAAACCGCCGCGGTTTTGCCCCGGCGATCAATTGTCAGGAATGCCACTGGATAGCCCAGTGCCAGCGCTGCAATAAACCCTATACCCTGCACCAGGGCCAACAACTGCTGATTTGCCACCACTGCACCAGCCAAAAACGCGTGCCGCACCAGTGCCCAGGCTGCGGCAGTATCCGCATTGTGCCGATTGGCCAAGGCACAGAGCAGCTGCAGCAACGCATCAACGAACTTTTCCCGGAGCACAGCGTGGTACGCATCGACCGCGACAGCACCCGCCGAAAAGGGGAACTGGCGAAATTACTCAACGAGGTAAGCGATAAAAAACACCAACTGATGATAGGCACCCAGATGCTGGCCAAAGGCCACCACTTTCCCGATGTCACTCTGGTGGCGATTTTAGATGTCGACGGCGCCCTGTTCAGTTATGACTTTCGCGCCGCAGAGCAAATGGCGCAATTGTTAGTACAGGTTGCCGGACGCGCCGGACGGGAAAGTAAACCCGGCAAAGTATTAGTGCAAACCAGTTTTCCCGAACACCCGTTGTTACAGGATCTGGTGCATAACGGCTACCATCACTTTGCCCGCCAGGCGCTGATAGAGCGTAAACAAGCCTACCTGCCGCCTTTTAGTTTTCAGGCCCTGTTTCGCGCCGAGGCCAATTATCCCTCATACCCCGAGAAATTTCTGCGCGCCTTAAGCGACCTTGAGCTCGATGGCTGTGAATTTGCCGGCCCTATGCCGGCAGCCATGGAGAAAAAAGCCGGTAAATACCGCTTCCATTTAATTGTCCAGTCAAAATCCCGTAAGCTCCTGCATCAGGGAGTATATGCCTTAATCGCCGCCACCAGCGAAAATGAATGGCATAAAAAAGTGCGCTGGTCGGTGGATATAGACCCCCAGGATTTAAGCTGGTAGCAGCAAAGCTTGTTTGCCCGCCGTTACCGGTGTCTGGTTAAATTTCCATAAACGGGTAATAGCTAAAGATAATTTCAAACCTTAAGCGGATAAATTACTGTTATTTTCCCTTGACTCGGTTAGAATCAGGCTAAATTTTCGCAGTATATAATATTTTCATGGCTCATCAGGATTACGTTTCACGCCCCCGCGCAAACAATAAAAAAAATAATCCCTATAACCAGCAGGAAGCTGCCAGCGAGGGAATACCTTTAAAGGTTAAACTGATCAGTTTATTCACCGTGGCGGCTATTGCTATGTTCGGTTATTTTTTATGGTCGATAAAAGATAACCAACCGGCGCCGATCCATACCGGTACGCCGCAGTCACCGGCGAAAAAACCAAGCACCAAAAGCTTGCCCGCGCCTCCCAAGGAAAAGTGGAAATATATGGAAGAGCTGAAAAATAAAGAAGTGGAAGTGGGCGAATACGAAGTTAAAACCAGCGGCCCCTACCAGATGCAATGCGGCTCGTTTCGTACCCAAAAACAGGCGGAAGTGCTTAAAGCCAATATTGCTTTTACCGGCATAGAAGCGCAGATAAAGCAGGTGAAAGGCTCCAGCGGCATCTGGCATAAAGTGATCCTCGGACCTTATGAAAGAAAACGTTTGGCGGAAAAAGACAAGCACAAACTTAAAAACAATAATATCAACGGCTGCCAAATCTGGCTCTGGCGCTAAGCCTGCTATGCTCTTGGCTCCCCCGCAGCCAAGAGCAAAATAACAGCAGCGGATAGCGCCAAAACAGCGCCGCTAACCGCTTGCAGGAAAACCCGTTTACCACCCCCTATGTTTTTCCCTCAAAGAGAGTATCCGCTAAAATTTCAGCAAGTTTACGCCGCAAGGCCGTGAATTTACCGCTATTTATCGAGAATTACCTCCTGCCCCTTGAAAGATCTCTTCGCCAACCCAACTTAATCTACAATGATAAAATGCCGGCGATAAATCGTTGCCGGCCGGATAACTGGGATTAATTGTGACAACTATTGTTTCTGTAAGACGTAATGGCAAAGTCGTTATCGGTGGTGATGGCCAGGTTTCCCTGGGTAACACGGTAATGAAAGGCAATGCGAAAAAAGTGCGTCGTTTATACAATGATAAAGTACTGGCGGGTTTTGCCGGCGGTACCGCAGATGCGTTTACCCTTTTTGAACGCTTTGAAAGCAAGCTGGAAATGCATCAGGGACATTTAACCAAGGCAGCGGTTGAGCTGGCAAAAGACTGGCGCAGCGACCGGGCATTAAGAAAGCTCGAAGCTTTATTGGCGGTGGCCGATGAAACAGCCTCCCTGATCATCACAGGTAACGGCGATGTCGTGCAACCTGAGCATGATCTGATCGCCATCGGCAGCGGCGGCAACTTTGCCCAGGCTTCCGCCATGGCGCTGTTGGAAAACACCGAATTATCGGCAAAAGAAATCGTGGAAAAGTCCCTGAAAATCGCCGGTGATATTTGTGTCTTCACCAACCACCACTACACCATAGACGAGCTTTAATTAGCCAGCAGCAAGGAATTAATGATGTCGAACATGACTCCTCGTGAAATCGTTCACGAACTAGACAGCCACATAGTCGGACAAAGTGATGCCAAGCGTGCTGTGGCGATTGCCCTGAGAAACCGCTGGCGCCGGATGCAACTTAATGAAGAGTTGCGCGTTGAAGTAACCCCGAAAAATATCTTAATGATAGGCCCGACCGGTGTCGGTAAAACCGAAATCGCCCGTCGCCTGGCCAAGCTGGCCAATGCCCCTTTTATTAAGGTTGAAGCCACTAAATTTACCGAAGTCGGTTATGTCGGTAAGGAAGTGGAAACCATTATCCGCGATTTGGCGGATATGGCGATAAAAATGACCAAAGAGCAGGAAATGGCCCGGGTCAAACATTTAGCCGAAGAAGCGGCCGAAGAGCGCATCTTGGATGTGTTATTGCCTAACCCCCGCGACGGTTTCGGTAACGAAGAGCAAACGGACAATAGCGGTACCCGCCAGATTTTCCGGAAGAAACTGCGCGAAGGCCAGTTAGACGATAAAGAAATAGAACTTGATTTGGCGGCGCAGCCTGTGGGCGTAGAGATCATGGCCCCTCCGGGCATGGAAGATATGACCTCACAGCTGCAGAACATGTTCCAGAACATGTCCAGCGACAAAACCAACAAGCGCAAATTAAAAATCAAGGACGCCTTTAAAGCGCTGCAGGAAGAAGAAGCAGCAAAAATCGTCAATAACGATGATATCAAGCAAAAAGCATTGGAGTCGGTTGAGCAGAACGGCATCGTCTTTATCGATGAAATCGATAAAATCTGTAAACGCGGCGACACTTCCGGCCCGGATGTTTCCCGTGAAGGGGTACAGCGGGATCTGCTGCCCCTGGTTGAAGGTTCAACCGTCAGCACCAAACACGGCATGGTAAAAACCGATCATATCCTGTTTATTGCCTCGGGTGCTTTCCAGATGGCTAAGCCGTCAGACCTGATCCCTGAGCTACAGGGGCGTCTGCCGATCCGGGTTGAACTTCAGGCATTAACGACAGAAGATTTTGTCCGTATCCTGACCGAGCCCAATGCCTCATTAACCGAACAATATATTGCGTTAATGGCCACCGAAGGAGTAAAAATGGAGTTCAGTGATGACGGTATCGCCGCTATTGCCGAAGCTGCCTGGCAGGTAAATGAAAGCACGGAAAACATCGGCGCCCGTCGCCTGCATACCATGCTTGAGCGCCTGGTGGAAGATATTTCCTTCAACGCCAACGACAGAGCCGGTGAAACCATAGTCATTGATGAAAGCTATGTGAAAGAAACCCTGACCGAGCTGGTTAAGGATGAAGACTTAAGCCGCTTTATTTTATAACCGCTTGATAACAGCCTGAGTGAACAGAGATGAAAATTACCCGTTTTACCCTGGCCGCTGATACGGCAACCCTGACCCTGGATTTTATCGAACGTAATGACCGGGAGCAGCAATATCAGCTGAGTTTTGAGTATTTACGGGTCTTTTCTCCGGTAAAAAGTGCACCGGCAAAAGGCAAACAAGCTCAAGGGACAGACCCCAGCCAGGCTTCCGGTTGGGAGATCCCCTTAATCGCCCATAAAAAACAGGTGTTGTTACTGAAGATAGAAGCGGTAGGCAAACACGGCTACCGCTTTATTTTTGATGATCAGCATCAGGCGATTTATTCTGAGGCTTACCTGCTGGGCTTATGCCGCCAGCAGCAAGTGTTATGGCCTGAATACCTCAACGCCATGAAAAGTAATAAGTTAACCCGGGAAGCGAATATCAGCATCACCCAGCTTTAATACTTATCTCCTTACTCAAGCAATCCTCACCGTTCAACGCCTGATATGGGTTGTTTACAGCCAAGGCCATAAACAACCAACATCAGCTTCATTGCCAACTAAACCTTAAAGCGGCTGACTTCATTATGCAGCACATCCGCCTGCTGGGAGAGTTCTTCACTCATCTGGGCATTTTGCTGTGCCGACGAGCCCGATTGCTCTGCCACATCTCTGATGGAAACCACATGCTGGTTCACTTCCGAAGCCACGGCGCTTTGCTCTTTGATGGCGGTGGCAATGGCGGTATTCATCTCCATAATGGTAGAAACATCCTGATTGATTTCTTCCAGCATAGTACCGGCAATGCTTGCCTGCTCGGCGCTGCTTTCCCCCTGACTGCGGCAGCTGGCCATATGCTCGACAATTTCCTTAGTACGCCCCTGCAATGAGCTGATAATACCTTCGATTTCCTGGGTAGAATCCTGGGTACGGCTGGCTAAAGTTCGAACTTCATCGGCAACCACAGCAAAACCACGCCCCTGCTCTCCGGCCCGGGCCGCTTCGATCGCCGCATTCAGCGCCAGCAGGTTGGTCTGTTCGGCGATACCGCGGATCACATCCAGCACTGAGCCTATGGTATCGCTGTCTTTGGCTAACTCATTGACAACACTTTCCGACTCCAGCAGTTTTTCCGATAACAGCTCGATCTGATTGATGGTTTTATCCACCCCCTGCTTGCCCTGGTCGGCATTTTGATTGGTCATTTCCGCTTTATTGGCGGCTTCATGGGTATTGCTGGCAATCTCATCCACCGTCGCCACCATTTCCGTAACCGCAGTGGCCACCATATCCGTTTCCTGGATCTGCGCTTCGACACCGACATTGGAAACACTGATATTCTCCGCCAGGCTTTGGGTCGCACCATTTAGGGTGCTCACGGAATGATTCACTTCAACGATCAAACTTCTGAAACTGGTGATCATGCTATTAAAGACTTTCGCCATATCCGCCAGCTCATCTTTGCCGGACTCTTTTACCACCACAGTCAGATCATTGGTTTTTGCCACCACTTCCATAGTGCTTTTCATCTCGGAAATAGCGGAAATAATGCTTCGGGTCAGCACCACGGCAAAACCAACCGCAATGAGTAACACAATAATCGCAATACTGTAAGAGGTAAGGTTTATCCAGCTCTTATGCTCTTCAACCAACTCATTATTTTTTTTCAACAAACTGGCCATCACTTTATCCACCTGATGCACAGTGCTGCGCATTTCCTTGAGGATACCGTTGGCGGAAGAATAGCCTAAATGTTTCTGCTCCTGCACTAAATCAAGAAAAGCCCCCTGATAACTGGCCAGCAAATTATTAATTTGCCCTTTCTTGCTTGAGGCCAGCTCACTGTTGTCCACATCCGTCTGCAAAAGCGCTAAGTTCTTGGCAAACCTATCGACATATTTATCATCCAGGCGCAGCATAAAGTCTTTTTCATTACGTCTTAACTGCAGCATGCCGGCCCTTAGCTGGTAATCGCTGGTACCGATTAACTCTTCGACATCATGCACCGCTCCTCTCAGCTGGCCATAAAGAGCGTCTTTAGGGTGCAGACCGATTTTTTGCTGAGATGCCACCAGCGCGTTAAAATGCCCCTGGTATTCTTGCAGTATTTTTCGCAAGGTATCAATTTCCGCAATATCAACCCCGGCTTCGAGCAAATCGGCGTCCAGAATGTTGACATCCTTTTTCAAGTCTTTCATTTGCTTAGCAAACTTATCTTGATATTTCAGATCTTTACGGGCGATAAAATCTTTTTCATGCCGTCGTAGCTGCAACACTTCGGTTTCAACATTGGCAACTTCACGGGCAATTTTCAGATCATCTCCTAAAGACGATACCGAATAATTAATAATGACCAGCATTGACAACATAGCCACTACCAGCACCAGGGTATTCGCAATAAGTTTATGCTTAATTAACATACAACAACATCCAATCAATTCAATACAAATAATTCACTACATCAAGCCTAAATTTAGACTAGGATGCTCTCAGCTATTGCCAGGTTTCCCACTTCCCTGCTTCTTCGCATATCCTTATTTTCCTTACAAGTGTAGTCGTTCTCTCACAAAATCAGGTGATTTTTTCTCCTATTATTTACAGTTATCGTCTTTTCAGGTATTGGACAAACTCATCTTCAGGCAGGGGTTTTTTGATAAAATATCCCTGAACCGCATCACAGCCGATATGGCGCAATAAATTAAGCTGTTCTACCGTTTCCACTCCTTCTGCCAGTACCCGTTTGCCCAGGCCATGGGACAGCTCCACCATAGACTTAACTATGGTTAAATCAGAATCATTTGACGCCACCTCCGTGATAAAACTTCTATCTATTTTTATCTTATCTATCGGCAACTTACGCAAGTATACCAGGGATGAATAGCCAGTACCAAAATCATCAATCGAAACCTTGATCCCCATACTTTGCAAGGTGACGATAGTGCCCATGGCACTGTTAATATCTGTCATGACCATATTTTCGGTAATTTCCAGCTCCAGGAAACTCGACGGTACATTATGCTCAAACAATAGCGCCTGGATCTTATCCACCAGCTCAGGATCCTGGAACTCAACCGCGGTAATATTCACCGCAATCACAATCCGCCGATGATAACGTTCATACCATTCCCCTATGGTCTGACAGGCTTTGTTTAAGACATAACCATCCAGTTCGCTGTTTAATCCCAATTTTTCAATATCCGGCAAAAACTTATCCGGCGTGAGCAGACCTTTTTCCGGATGCTGCCAGCGTACCAGCGCCTCAACCCCTTCAAGGCGGTTGGTCAACAGGTTCAGTTGCGGCTGAAAATAAAGCACAAACTCATCCGCCGCCAGGGCATTGCGTATTTCCTTTTCCATCAGCAGGTAATATCGCCCCTGTGACTGCATGCTTTCATCAAATTCAACACTCGGTTTGTTATGGCTTTCCGCCTCAAACAACGCCATATTGGCGTTTTGCAGTAACTCTTCGGCATTCTCACCATGCTCGGGAAAGAAACAATAACCGATACTGCAGCTGATGCTGATTTCATGATCCTGGTAACGGTATGGCCGGGAGATCAATTCATGCAGATGATCCAGCGCCATATCAAGCATGTGGGCGCGCTGAATGTCGAGCACAAAAACAAAAGAATCACCGCTAAGACGCCCCACCACTTGCGGCAGTAAAATACTGTTATTCAGCCGTTTGGCAATTTCCCCGAGCAGATAATCTCCCGCCTTGAGGCCGTAGGTATCATTGATAAATTTAAAGTGTTTGATATCGAGCAGAAAAATACACAGCTTATTATTTTTCTCTAACGCCATGGTCATGGCCAGGGGCAGTTTTTCGATCACCTGCTCACGGTTTAGCACCCCGGTAAGGGAGTCATGTTTGCCTAAATACTGAATTTGGCTCATGGCCACCAGGGCGGCATTGCGCTCCGCCCCCTGCATCCAGATCAACATAGTAAAACCTAAAATGCTGTTGGCGCCAAAATCGATAAACACCATCATAGTGCTTAATTCCCCGAACCAGTCTTCGGTGATGGCAATGATGGAAGCGAAAGAAAACAACAGATAACGGGCCCCCATCAAAAACAGCAACCACATCAAGATCTTGCTGGAAAAGTGCTGCTTGGGAGAAAATAACAGGTAAAAACTGGCGCCGAGTAAGCTACAGCCAAATACAAAAGTTTGCAGGCTGACCCTTAAATAAAAACGATTAAAAACATCATGTTGCTCAAAAGCATATAAAAGTGTCGCCAATCCCCCCAGCAGCAGGGCCAAGCTGGCAGCCCAGAACAATTCTTTGCCTGCCAGGCTTCTTTGAGTTTTTGCGCAATAAAGACCAAACAGCAATAATACCAGGTGCAGATAGCGGAAAACTTGCTCAAAAACCTCTAAGACAACTGAAATGATATGGGTTTGCGGCAGCGCATAATAATAGTTTTGCAGGGAGATTGCGACTGAGCTTACCGACAAGGCAAGCAAACTCAGCATCCATAATTTGACATATTGACGACCTAACCCCTGATAATAAATCCAGAGAAAAAATGCCAATAAAGCAAAAACAAATGCTTCTATTGCAAACAGCAAGGCCTGGGCTAACAGGTGTTCTTCCATAACAACAATTTCTTTATTAAAATGATCATGGATGCTGACATTAGATAGTGTTTTCTCTGCAAATACAAGTCATTAACAACTTGAGTTAAGCAGCAAAATGATTTATTGACAATACCTTATCACCAATCAACAAAATAACTGTAGACAGAATTTTATTTAAGCTACTCAGGCGTATTTCTGTTGTACCTTAGCCACAGCAGGTTATACTGGGTGTAAAATTCACTTATCTTATTGAAAATTTGAAGAGAACTGCCATGGAATATAATACTTCTGAGTTATGTAACGTCTACGCTGATCTGATCGACGTTGTTGAACCTATTTTCAGTAATTATGGCGGCAGAAACTCATTCGGCGGCAAGGTAGTCACCGTTAAGTGCTTTGAAAACAATGGCCTTATCATGCAACTGCTTGACTCGGACGGTGAAGGCAAGGTACTGGTGATTGACGGCGGCGGCTCCACCCGTTGCGCGCTGATCGATATTGAAGTGGCCCGCCTGGCGGAAAAAAATGGCTGGGAAGGCATCATCTGCTATGGCAGCGTGCGCGATGTCGATGCCATCGAAGAAGTGGATATAGGCATTCAGGGACTGGTTTCCATTCCGGTAGGCGCTCCCGACCAGATGACGGGTGAAAGCGATTTGGCCGTTAATTTTGCCGGCGTAACGATTCTCCCTGACGACCATGTCTATGTGGATAATACCGGTGTTGTCTTGTCACCGGAACCTCTGGATCTCGAATAACTTTCACAACCGGTAACAAATAACCGCAGGCTCTCAGCGGCAATTTCCCCAGGTGCTTGACAGATAAACCTAGCTCTAAAGACCTGAGCCTTAACTTCTACCCTCTTGCGCCTGCGGGTACTGGCTGTACCAACGCTTAAGCCAGATGGCCAGTTCATCCGGCACCACACCGCGGTGAATCACCTTCCCCTGGGCGACTTCTCCACCCATGGCAACAAACATTTTTTCAACCTCCGGTGTTGCTATTCCTATGCCTATCATAGGTAAGCCCATGCTCCTGGTGAGATTAATCAACGCATTGATGATCGCCTTATCCGCACGGTTTTCTTCCTGCCCGTCCAGGCGGGAGCAATCTATTTTGACCTGGTTAACCGCCATTTTTCGCAAATAGCGCAATGACTCATAACTGCCGGAGAATTGATCAATCGCAATACCTATGTCCAGTACCTTGAGTTGATCGATAATCGCCTTGGTCCGGGTCGAGGCAGATAACATCACCTCTTCGGTTAATTCTATCACCAGATACTTAGTTTCAATAGCAAAGATACCGCTTTGCAATTCGATAAAATCAACCAACTCACTTTCCAGTAAATCTTTACTGGGAATATTAAGGGATAACGGCCGGTAGATATCCAGCTGCTGCAGTTGAGCCAGCACACGAAACGCCTGCAGGATCATATTCTTCATCAGCAAATGGATTTCACCGCTTTGTTCGGCAATATCGATAAACTCATGCAGATCCTGGGCAACTTCAGTTTCACAGTACCAGTGCACCATCAACTCAAAACCTTTAATGCTTTTATCGCCTAAGGCGATTTGCGGCTGTAAATACCAGCGCAGGTTTTCTTCCATTAAATCTTGTTTTAAACGTTCCATTTTCAATAGCTGCTGCTCGGTATACAAGGTGGTGCTGTTATCAAAATAACTCAAGCTTTGCTGATGTTGCTCGGCATCGAGCAAGGCATCCCCGGCAAAGGCAACCAGCTCGGCGGCACCGGCTTCATGCCCCTGGGCAAAAGCAACCCCAAATGCCAGCTCAAAGTTTAGGGAGAAGCTTTTAAAACTCATGGCATCGGGCACGGCATCGGAAAGTTGCTGGCATAAATCCTTGATAAGGATTTTTTCAGGATGAGCGCTATGAGCCAACTCAACCACAACCAAAAAGTTTAATCCCTGCAGCCGCGCCAGCCGTATTGGCTGGTGGCTGGCATCGAAGTTTACCAGCGCGGTATTTTCCACGACTTTCTGCTGTATGCAGTAAGCCAGCTGCAATAACAGCAGATCAGAATTATGATGTCCCAGCACCGAATTAACCTGCTGAAAATTGACCGGTTTAAAAACAATGGCGGCAAAGCGCTGATTGCCTCCCTGCTTAAGTACCCGCTCGAACTGTTTCAGCGCTTGCTGATAGGAAGGCAAATTAGTGGCCGGATCATGGGTATAGGAAAACAGCTCTTCGCTTGAAATTTTGGTGCCGTCGCTCTTTTCTTCCCGCCCCTCTTTGAGCAAACCCGTTAATACCAGGGAAGTATTCAGCAGTACCAGGGTGAAACTGATCAGGATACTGGCCAGCAGCCAGGACAAGGGCAACATAGCAGTGAGCCATAGATAAAGCAACACCACAAAAGCACAGGTAAGCAGCCACTGCGGGACAAAAAGGGCAAAAAATCGCTTAGTACTGGCCTGGCCGGCTGCGGCTAAACCGGCTAACGATGCCGATAATACTTGTATCAAGCCGCCGATAAACAACCAGCCATAAACAGACCAGGCTAACGGCAAGGTAAACAAGACCGCACAATAGCCAAGGTCGGCACATGCCACCAGGATAACACAGAACTTAGCAAAGCTTTTTGCTTCGCTATCCCCCGGTGGAAACGCTTGTTTACCGCCGATGAAAAAAATCAGGTTGATCAGCACCGCAGAAACCAGCAGCACCAGGTAGAGTTGATCGGGCTCGCTGTCGAAGTGGATAACGAGATAGAGTAACGCCAGGGTATTGGCCAATAACAACCCAGGATAATACCATTTGCCCAAGCCCAGCTCTTTATTGGCAAATAAAAAAAACATCACCGCCAGGGCAAGCCCGGCAATAAAACCTGCGCCACCAAGAAATAAAACCAGGGGATCGGGGTAAACACTTGCT
Source organism: Thalassomonas sp. RHCl1 (assembly GCF_947387555.1). GTDB lineage: Bacteria > Pseudomonadota > Gammaproteobacteria > Enterobacterales > Alteromonadaceae > Thalassomonas. The sequence continues at coordinate 25,101 of NZ_CANDNZ010000007.1, read as the reverse complement.
GTCGCCTGAGCGGGGAAAGCCAAAGCAAGCAGGCAATACACCAGGATTGCTTTAGAAAAAATCAGGCCTTTGCGCGGGTGAGACATAATCAGATCTTAGCGTTACTGCAAATGGAACAGGTAACGCTAAGCCTAATCAATCACTTAATAATTGTACAGACCTTAAGCAGGCAAAAGCTAGCCGATAACTTTAACACCTGCTCTTACCAGGGCCGTTAACGGGTTAACACCAAACTGGTAACTCAGCTCTGCCGGCTGGCTGATATTCCAAAGGGCAAAGTCGGCATCATAGCCAGGAGCCAGCTGGCCTTTTGTATCCGCAAGCCCCAGGGCTTTGGCGCCAAAACAGGTCACCCCTGCCAAAGCTTCTGCCGGGGTTAACCTGAACAGGGTGCAGGCCATATGCAGCATCAACTGGATGGAATTTATCGGCGAAGAGCCCGGGTTGGCGTCGCTGGCAATCGCCATCGCCACCTTGTGTTTACGTAACAGCTCAATCGGGGGGAGCTGGGTTTCCCGCAGGAAATAAAAAGCCCCCGGCAGCAATACCGCCGTCATATCGGCTTTTGCCATTGCCTTAACCCCGGCTTCGGATAAAAATTCCAGATGATCCGAAGATAACGCCTGATAATCGGCCGCCAGCTCTGTGCCCCCCAGGTCCGAGAGTTGTTCTGCATGCACCTTCACCGGCAGCTGGTGTTTTTTCGCACTCTCGAACACCCGCCGGGTTTGCTCCAGGCTAAAACCTATGCTTTCACAAAAAACATCTACCGCATCCGCCAGTTTATCTTTGGCGATTTGCGGCATCATTTGCTCGCACACCAGCTCGATATAATCATCCGCTCTGCCCTTATATTCCACTGGTAGGGCATGGGCACCGAGGAAAGTGCGCCTGACCGTTACCGGCAATGCCTGTGCCAGCAAACCGGCTACTTTCAGCATTTTTATTTCGTTTTCGGCATCCAGACCATAACCGGATTTAATTTCAACCGTGGTTACCCCCTGCTGATGCAAGGCGGTTAACCTGGGCAGGGCCGAGGCAAACAGCTCCTGCTCACTCGCTTTTCGGGTAGCAGCCACGGTGGAAACGATACCGCCGCCGGCATTGGCGATTTCTTCATAGCTGGCTCCCTGCAGGCGCATCTCAAACTCATTGGCACGGTTGCCGCCATAAACCAGGTGGGTATGGCAATCGATCAGCCCCGGGGTCAGCCATTGCCCCTGCCCGTCGATAACCTCAACCTGCGTCGGGTCATATTCGGGCAGCTCAGCCTGCGCCCCAACCCAGGCAATTTTCCCCTCGCTTACCGCCAGCGCACCCTGCTCTATAATGCCGTAACCTGCGCCGCCTTCTGTCATGGTGGCCAGATTGATATTGACCCAGAGGGTTTGCCATTGTTGTGTTTCTATCGTCATAAAATTCTCCCCTGCCAGCGGCAAATCATTCCCCTGAACTATAGTAAATAAACCCGGTTTACTGCCGACAGCAAACGCTGAAGATAACTGTCATTGCTCACCGGATTTGCAGCCCGGTTAACCTGGGCCGCCATCTGATGCCAATGTACTTGAATGCAATTAAACAAGCAAGCTTGTATATACAACTAAAATATGAGATTGTATATACAAGCTAAACTGCAAAATGAGATCTCGTACCCGATGACAACGCCGAAATTCACCATAATCAAGCAACATATTTGCGACATGATCGAATCCGGTCTGTGGTGCGAGCATTCCAAGGTGCCTTCGGAAAACGAACTGGCTGAGCAGTTTACCGTCAGCCGCATGACCGCCCGCCGGGCACTGCAGGAACTGACCGAGCAGGGGCTGTTGGTGAGATCCCAGGGGGCCGGTACTTTTGTCGCCACCTTTAAATCCCAGTCATCCCTGTTGGAAATCAAGAATATTGCCGACGAAATCCAGGTCAGGGGACATAAGCATCACGCACAGCAAAAGCAACTTAAAGCCGTGCCCGTCAGTGAGGAAATGGCTATCCTGCTGGCGGTAAAGCCCGATGAAACCGTGTTTTACTCCGAAGTGCTGCATTTTGAAGATGATCAGCCGATCCAGCTTGAGCAACGTTTTGTCAATGCCCGCCTGGTGCCTGATTATTTGCTGCAGGATTTCACTGTGATCACCCCCCATGAATACCTGTCGGTGGAAGCGCCGCTCACCGAAGCCACCCATGAAGTGGAAGCCGTGCTCGCCGACCAGAAAACCTGTGCCCTGCTCGCCATCGAGCAGACACAACCCTGTTTACAGGTAAAACGACGTACCTGGTCCAGCCAGGGTGTCGTCAGCCTGGCCATTTTAACTTCACCGGGCCATAAATACCGCCTGGGAAGCCATTTAACTTTTTAAGATCAGAACTTGAGGAGCAGATCATGACAACAAGTAATGAGACAGAAAATAACCGCTTAGATACCAGCCGTAATATTCGCGCCGCCCGCGGCAGTGAAATCACCGCAAAAAGCTGGTTAACCGAAGCAGCCAAGCGCATGCTGATGAACAACCTTGACGCTGAAGTGGCCGAACACCCACAATCCCTGGTGGTTTACGGCGGCATCGGCCGCGCCGCCCGCGACTGGCAGTGTTATGACAAGATAGTAGAAACCCTGGATCGCCTGGAAGACGATGAAACCCTGATGGTACAGTCAGGCAAGCCGGTTGGCGTATTTAAAACCCATGCCGATGCTCCCCGGGTATTGATCGCCAACTCTAACCTGGTACCGCACTGGGGGAACTGGGAACACTTCAACGAGCTGGATAAAAAAGGCCTGATGATGTACGGCCAGATGACTGCCGGCTCTTGGATCTACATAGGCTCACAAGGTATTGTTCAGGGCACCTACGAAACCTTTGCCGCCATGGCCAAGCAGCACTTCGGCGGTAACGCCAAAGGCAAATGGGTACTGACCGGCGGCTTAGGCGGCATGGGCGGTGCTCAACCTCTGGCAGCGACTATGGCAGGTTTCTCCGCCTTAGTGGTGGAATGTGATGAAACCCGTATCGACTTCAGGTTAAACACCCGTTACGTCGATGCCAAAGCCACAGATTTAGACCAGGCATTAGCCCTGATTGATGAAGCTCACGCCAAAGGTGAAGCCATCTCGGTCGGTCTGTTAGGCAATGCCGCCGATGTTTTCCCTGAGCTGGTAAAACGTGGTATCACTCCGGACGTAGTAACCGACCAGACTTCTGCCCATGACCCGTTAAACGGTTACCTGCCTAAAGGCTGGACCATGGAATACGCCGCCGAAATGCGTCAAAAAGACGAAGCCGCGGTAGTGAAAGCCGCCAAACAGTCGATGGCTATCCAGGTACAAGCCATGCTCGACCTGCAGGCCGCCGGCGCTGCGACTACAGATTACGGTAACAATATCCGCCAGATGGCACTGGAAGAGGGCGTAAAAAATGCCTTTGATTTCCCGGGCTTTGTTCCTGCCTATATCCGTCCGCTGTTCTGTGAAGGCGTAGGACCTTTCCGCTGGGTTGCCTTATCCGGCGATCCGGAAGATATCTACAAAACAGATGCCAAAGTAAAAGAATTGATCCCGGACAATCCTCAGTTGCACAACTGGCTGGATATGGCCAAAGAGCGCATCGAATTCCAGGGCTTACCGGCACGTATTTGCTGGGTCGGCTTAAAAGATCGCGCCCGTCTGGCACTGGCCTTTAATGAAATGGTTAGAAACGGCGAATTAACGGCGCCGGTAGTTATCGGTCGTGACCACCTGGATTCAGGCTCGGTTGCCTCTCCTAACCGTGAAACAGAAAGCATGATGGACGGCTCAGACGCAGTTTCTGACTGGCCGCTGCTCAACGCCTTATTATCTACTTCAGGTGGTGCCACTTGGGTCAGCCTGCACCATGGTGGTGGCGTAGGTATGGGCTTTAGCCAACATGCCGGTGTAGTTATTGTTGCCGACGGCACAGAAGCCGCCGATAAACGCCTTGGCCGGGTACTGTGGAACGATCCGGCAACCGGCGTAATGCGCCATGCCGATGCCGGTTACGATATCGCCATTAACTGCGCCAAAGAGCAGGGACTGGATCTGCCGATGATCGACGGCGCCAACGGTAAAAAAGGAGCCTAAGATGACTGAACAAGTACTTAACGAACTCAACATAGTCCCGGGCCAGCTGACTTTGGCCCAGTTGCGTGCCGTCAACAGTTATGATGGTATCCTGTATTCTTTGGATGAGAGCGCCTTTGACGCCATCAACAAAAGCGCGGAAGCGGTACAGCAAGTGATCCGCGACGGCAAGGTGGTTTACGGCATCAATACCGGTTTTGGTCTTTTGGCCAGCACCCGTATCAAAGAAGAAGAGCTGGAATTATTACAGCGCTCTATCGTGCTTTCCCACTCTGCCGGCTTCGGCGAATATATGGAAGATGCCACGGTACGCTTGATGATGGTGTTGAAAATCAACTCCCTCGCCCGTGGTTTCTCCGGTATCCGTTTATCCGTGATCCAGGCACTAATCCAGCTGCTTAATGCCGAAGTTTACCCTTGCGTGCCGAAAAAAGGTTCGGTCGGGGCATCCGGCGATTTAGCGCCATTATCCCATATGGTACTGCCGTTATTGGGTGAAGGTGAAATGTCTTACCAGGACGAAGTGATTCCCGCCAAAGAAGGTTTACGCATCGCCGGACTTGAGCCTATCACATTAGCCGCCAAAGAAGGCCTGGCGTTATTAAACGGCACCCAGGCTTCAACGGCTTTTGCTTTAGAAGGCTTGTTCCTGGCAGAAGATCTTTATGCCGCAGGCGTGACTATCGGCGCTATGTCGGTAGAAGCCGCCATGGGCAGCCGGGCACCGTTTGACGATCGCGTACACCAAATCCGCGGACAACAAGGTCAAATCGATGCTGCCCGCGCTTACCGTGAAATGCTCGGCGACAGCTCTGAAATCGGCCAGTCCCATTTCGAATGTGAAAAAGTCCAGGATCCTTATTCCCTGCGCTGCCAGCCCCAGGTGATGGGTGCCTGTTTAACGCAAATTCGCCAGGCCGCCGAAGTCTTACATGTCGAAGCCAATGGCGTGACCGATAACCCGTTAGTGTTCGCCAACGAAGGGGACTTTATTTCTGCCGGTAACTTCCACGCAGAACCGGTAGCCATGGCGGCAGATAACCTGGCGCTGGCCATTGCCGAAATCGGCTCCTTATCCGAGCGCCGCATGGCCTTATTGATCGATGCCAACCTGAGCAAACTACCGCCATTTTTAGTAGAAAACGGCGGGGTCAATTCCGGCTTTATGATCGCCCAGGTGACCTCGGCGGCACTGGCGTCGGAAAACAAAACCCTGGCCCATCCCGCCTCGGTTGACAGTCTTCCGACTTCCGCCAACCAGGAAGACCATGTTTCCATGGCCGCCTTTGCCGGACGTCGTCTGGTAGATATGGCAGAAAATACCAATGGCGTATTGGCGGTAGAATTACTGGCGGCGGCACAAGGCCTTGATTTCAGGGCGCCGCTTAAAGGTTCAACTAAGGTAGAAATCGCCAAAGGCCTGCTGCGCACCCATGTTGCCTACTACGACAAAGATCGCTATTTTGCTCCGGATATAGTCGAAGCCTCAGGCATTATCGGCGACGGCCAGTTTAATCACCTGATGCCGGAAAACCTGTTGCCGAGTTTTTAAGCTTTTTTACAGCATAAGCACTTGCTATTGCCAAAATTGAGCTATAGTTAACAGGTACTAACTAAAAGCTGGTTGACGTTTTATACGTTGGCTGGCTTTTTTAATATCCGCTCTCCCAGTTTTTCGGCCTTTCGCTGTTTATCTCCCTCTACCGCTGCAAGCCTTGCTTTTACTGGCATGTCATAATGATGACGTTATAATGACGTAAGGGATTTCTCGTCTTTTTATACCGCCTCAGGCATCTTTTGTCCCGAAACAGCAAATCACTTTTTTGGAGTCTACCCTTGCAACAACGTCCGACAAATTTATCACCCGAGCGCATTAAGTACCTGCGTCACGACAACGGCTGGTCACAGGAACTTTTGGCCAAGGCATCCGGCTTAAGCCTGCGCACCATTCAACGGGCGGAAAAAGAAGGCAACAGCTCGCTGGAGACCCAGCAGGCCATTGCCGCGGCACTCAATGTCAAGCAGGAAGAGTTATATGCGGTTTCACCAACCCCGAATGTCAATTGGAAAAGGACAAATATGATGCAAAGTTTTATTGCCCTGCTGGTGGTGGCCGGCGCGATTTTAATGTTATTTATCTTGGGAGGAGAGCTGAAAAACTTCAGCGATTTCTATGGCGGCTTATTTTTGGCTCTCTTTATGTACGCCTGTACCGCCGTCGCTTTTGGCCCGCACGGCCTAATGAAGTCTATCCGCGGGTTAAGGTATTTATTTGCCAGTGAAATCAGCCCCGGCCCCGCCAGTGACTATTTATCGCTGATATTTAAAAAGCAAATCACCTTTCTTTACGGCGGCGCCCTGATCGCTTTAGTGACAGGCTCGGTTGCTATTCATAGCCATTATGACGAGATGGATAATAACACCAGCCTGCATACCGCTTATGCCGTTAACCTGCTGGTACTCTTGTACGGCGCCATCATTGCCGAAGCCATTCTCCGGCCATTAGCCATCAAGCTGGAAAGCCGTAAATTAAAATAACGAGCAAACAGTTAACCTCTCCCGGATAAGCATTTCCACCGACAAGTTTGACATAATATGTCAAACTTGTTACCTTCTATTTACACTTGTTGTTAACAAGTCGTTGAGCCTTTATAGCCACACCACTTAACTCGCGTTAATGTACCTAACCCAAGAATAAGGAGTTAACCATGGAGTTGATACTATCATTTCAAGCCTGGCTGATACTGGCCGCAATACTTGCCTGCCTCGAATTTATTGTGCCGGGCGGCATCTTATTTAACTTAGGCCTGGCCTCATTAATTGTCGCTTTGGGGGTTAAGTTTCAACTACTCGATACCTGGCCGATGACCCTGACTGCCTGGTTTATTATCGCCTGTGTACTACTGTTTGTGATGTATTTCGTTACCGAGCGTTTTTTCAGTGACACTAAACGCATAGACAATACCTTTGAAGAGGTGGACAGCTACGGCAAGGAAGTGACAGTCGTTGAAAAAATCGGCCCCGGCACTCACCCGGGACGGGTGGAATTTCAGGGCACCACCTGGAAGGCGTTAAGCGACGGTTCGGAAATCGCCGCCGGCAGCCGGGTCACTATCATCTGTAAAGACAATATCTCCCTGATTGTCGAGCCCCTCAAATAACTGAAGCTGTTATACAGCTCACCCTATAAAAATAATCTGACATTCACTTTGAAACCAAGGGCGCAAGCCCACAGGAGACAAACTATGCTAGCAAGCTTTACCTTTATTTTTCTCGGCCTGCTTTTTATCCTGCTGAAATTAGTGCTGATCGTGCCGATGCGCGAAGTCTGCGTGATTGAGCGTTTAGGCAAGTTTCGCGCGGTATTGCAGCCGGGATTACATTTTCTTATTCCCTTTATCGACCGGGTCGCCTACCGCCATGAAATTCGCGAGCAGGTATTGGATATTCCGGCACAAAGCTGTATCTCCCGGGATAACATTCAAATCGATGTCGACGGCTTGGTTTATATCCAGGTAATGGACGGCGCCAAAGCCAGTTACGGTATCGAAGACTACCGCCGGGCAAGTGTTAACCTGGCGCAAACCACCATGCGCTCGGAAGTGGGTAAATTAAAATTGAGCCAGACCTTTTCCGAGCGCGATGCCCTAAATGAAACTATCGTCCGGGAAATCGACAAAGCCTCGGATCCCTGGGGTATCAAGGTCTTAAGATACGAAGTGAAAAACATCACCCCATCGGAGAATGTGATTCACACCCTGGAAAAGCAAATGGAAGCCGAGCGACAAAAACGCGCGGAAATCACCCTGGCGCAGGCGGAGAAGGAGTCCACCATCAACCTGTCAGAAGGTGAACGCCAGGAGGCGATTAATTTATCCGAAGGGGATAAACAAAAACAAATCAATGAAGCCAATGGTCGCGCCAAAGAAATCGGCATACTGGCGGAAGCAACCGCCCAGGGCATCCATATGATTGCTGCTGCGGCAGAGCAGCCGGGAGGAGATCAGGCGATAAAAATGCGTCTGATGGAGCAATTTATCCAGCAAGCCGGCGCTATTCTCAACACCGCCGATGTTTCTGTGGTGCCCGCCGAGTTAGCCAAGGTTGAAGGCTTTTTTGCCGGCATGGGTGAAGTAACCAATACAATGCAGGGGACAAAATAATGGATCTGAGCAATATCAACAACATGGAACTGATTATGTTAGCCATCTGGGGCGTACTGTTTTTATACCTGGCGGTAAAGTTTTTCCAGGCCATTTGCCTGGTACCGACCCAGTCCGCTTATATTGTTGAGCGCCTGGGTAAATACCGCTGCACGTTGGAGGCGGGCTTTCACCTGTTACTGCCCTTCGTCGATAAGGTCGCTTTTATCCAGGACTTAAAAGAAGAAACCATAGACGTACCGCCGCAGGAATGTTTTTCCAAGGATGAAGTCAATGTCGAAGTGGACGGTGTTATCTATATCCAGGTAGTGGACTCGGTCAAAGCCAGCTACGGCATTACCGATTATCGCTTTGCCGCCATGCAGCTGGCGCAAACCACCACAAGGTCAGTGATCGGCACCCTGGACCTTGACCGTACCTTTGAAGAGCGGGATATCATCAGTGCCAAAGTAGTCGATGTACTGGACAAAGCCGGTGAGAGCTGGGGCATTAGGGTGCACAGGTATGAAATCAAGAATATCACCCCGCCGCTGACGGTAAAAAATGCCATGGAATTACAGGTCAATGCCGAACGCGAGCGTAAGGCAATATTGGCGAAAAGCCTGGGAGATAAGGCCAGTCGCATTAACCGCTCAGAGGGTTTAAAAACTGAAATGATCAACATTTCCGAAGGTGAAATGCAAAGACGCATCAACTCTGCCGAGGGTAAAGCCGAAGAAATCCTGGCAATCGCCCGTGCCACCGGGGATTCCATTGCCAAGGTTGCCAATGCCATCAGCCAGCCAGGCGGCAAACAGGCGCTGGAAATGCAGTTAAGCGAGCAATACCTGCAGCAGATGAAAGGCTTAAGTCAGGAAAACCGCAAAGTGATCTTGCCCGCCAACCTGCTGGACTTTAACCAGTGGCTGGGCACCTTAGGCATCAAAACCAAAGGTTAACGCCAGGGGGAAAATCCATTCCCGTTTGAAAGTAGACGGGAAATTCCTTTTAAATGCTCAGGGCTTATCAACCTTCCTTGCCTTGTTAAAAGCAGGCAGCCGTTGCTGCAGCTTCACCAAGGCCAGGTAAAGGGCAAAAGTCAACAGGACAATAAACAGGTGGGTGAAAATGGTCTGATAACGGCTGTTTTCCTGCCATAAAATCACCAGGCCCCGGTGATTGATAAACATCAGATCCAACAGGGTAATATGCCCCCAGATCACCAGCACAAATAACATGGCTTTCTTTTTCATGGTATTAACTTTCATGGCATCAATTTTCACTATTCTTCATCCACAGCACTAAATCATCATATCGATATTGATAAGACAACTCACGCCGTCCTTTGTCCCCGTTTATTACTTTACCGGTTATTCCTCTATCCTGCTCGTTAAATGCAGGCTCAGGCAAAGCTAAGGTAAGGGCCGCTTGTTGATAAAACTGCTGCCGGCTCACCCTGGTATTGGCCACACCGTTATAAATCCCCTGTGCCTGCTTTTGTTTTAACAGGCAGCAAATTAATCCCAGGGCATCGGCTTGATGGATCAAATTTACTGCCGCATCCGGGTTAGCAAGATTTTTTTTACCTGCAAGAAAGCGCCCTGGATGCCTGGCGGGACCAATTAAACCGGTCAGGCGTATCACCGCAGATAAGCCGTTAAAATTAAGCACACTTTGCTCCGCCTGTGCCACAATTGCCACTTTATTCGCACTGAGATCCAGTTCGCTTTGTTCAGAAACGTCCCCTTCAAGGCCGTTATAAACCGAGCTGGTGCTGAGCAGGATAATTTTTTCCACGTCATTTTTTTCTGCTGCGGTCACCAGTTGGGCAATTTTTTCAGGATAATCAACCCTGCCTTTTTTCAGCTGCGGTGTAATACAGATCACCAGTTGCCGACAGGAGAAAATATCATGTTCACTCAGTAATGAAAGCGCCTGCGGTAATTGCAATACCCGGCTATTGATGCCGGCCTGGTTAAGCTCAGCGGCTTTTTCTTCCCGGGTAGTGGTTGCCATCACCGGGATATTTTCTTTGATCAACTGCTTGGCCAGGGCCTTGCCCAACCAGCCGCAACCTATGATCCCTACGCTGTTAGCCGCATTATCAACTGCTAGTTCTGACAAGGAGCCTCCATCAATTGAATAGTTAATTTTGCCAAAATACTGGCCGGCCAGTATATCAGAACATGGCCGGATAATGGCAGCAGAGTCATCATAAACCTTTGGCTTGCGACAAGCTCTTTATCTGCTTAACGACCTTTTTGGCAATAGCATTAGGTACCGGAATGGATAAATTGTATTGGGCAATTTTCCAGCCCCCTTGAGTTTTTACCAGCACGCCACTGCCCCGGCATAATCCATAATGTTCATTGCTGAGCAGTTCATCAAAAAAAGCCATGTCATTGCCACTTTGGCTGATATGACGCTGTTGCGGCCGGTATAACCAGCCTTTGCCCTTGCTAAAGTACGGTTCTACAAACTCGCTAAAAGCCTGCTTGTCCCAGCGCTCGCTGGCATCTGTGCCCAGAAAAACGGCATCTTTTGTCATTAATCCCAGATAGGTTTGCATATCGGCATTGGCCGCCGCCTGATGGAAATTATCTAACACCCGGGCAATATCCTCATTGGCATGGCTTAAACTTGCGGTGAAAAAAGTAACCAGCAAAAATAAAATTTTCATCTCCAATATTTCCTTTTGTTGAACATAAGCTGAGTTTACGTTGAGCTTAAGCCGATTTAGGCAAGACCACATAACTGCCGGTGAAACTGGCGGCGGCTCTATCGCCGCTGGCAACCCGAACTTCAACGTGAAAGCGGGCACGTTTGCCCTGACGCAAGGGGGAAACTTCCCCGGACGCCATTTGCGTTGAGGTTTTCGCATATGCCGGCCCTTTTATCGGCGCCAGGTAGCGAATATTGCCTTCAGCCAGCACTATATCCCCGTCAAGCCCCTGCTCACGTAACTGCATATAGACATAACCCCATCCCGTTAAGGTCGCCAGGGTATAGATGCTGCCGGCGAACATGGTATGGTGCAAATTCTTATTAAAGTCGGGATCGCAATGGGTGATCATTTCCTGCCCGTCATAAAAACACACCCGGATATCCATCGCCCGGCTCATGGGGATCGTTTGATGCCAGGTGCTTTGCAATTCGTCCGCTAAAGAAAATTGATGGCCACTGTGAGCCTCCAGGCTTTTAACCATTTTGTCATGCCTGATGCTATCAAAAAGCCAGTGAGAAAAGCCCTGGTTTTGGTATCCCAGCCGAGTATAAAAAGGCACGGCATTTTCCCTGGCATTAAGGCTTATTTCTGTGATCCCCAGTTTGCGCGCCTCCTGCTCCAGAGCCTGGATGATTAACTTGCCCAGCCCTTTTCCTTGTTGACCCTCAGCCACCGCCATAAAGCGGATCTCGGCGCTAAATTGCCCGCTTCGATGCAACCGCCCGACGGCAACCACATTATTTTCTTCGTCGAGACACATACGATGAATCGCCTGCTGCTCAAACTCATCTTTTTCACTGCCCGGTGCTTGCTGCCAGGGTTTTCTCAACATTTGCCAACGCAAAAGATAATAAGCCTGAAACTCTTCTTCGCTTTGTGGTGTAGTACACACTTTCATTGTCTATGCTTTATCCTATATGTTCTTATCAGCTTGTTATTATTCATTCTTTTTTATGCGGCTTCCGACTCAGTTTCAGCAAAAAAAATTACTTTATTTCAATCAGGAGCGGGAGGCGATTTCTGTTTATGAAAATGCTTATTACCGCTGGATAACCTGCTCCCGGGTACTGCAAAGCCTGATGCTGAAAAGCCGCCCCTGGCAATTGACCTTGCCCCATCATAATGCCTTACTGCTACCCTTGCTATTTTTTCGGCCCAAACAGGTAATAGAACTGGGACTTGGCGGCGGTAACCTTTCGCGTTTTCTGAAAAAAATAGCACCGGCTATTGATTTGCTCACTATCGAATACGAGCAAAACGTTATTGACTGTTTCCTGCGTTATTTCAATCCATTATCTCAGGAAAACCAGATTATTCATGCCGATATCAATCATTGGTTCAAGCACCACAGTTCAGGCAAACATAGCTGGATTATTTATGATATTTACCAGCCGCCGAAAGTGCCAAACAATCCCCCCGATACTTTACTGCAATTACTGCTAAAAACACTCACTCCGGACAGCTGTTTTTCCATTAACCTGCCCGAGCCTTCGACTCCAGAACTCACCTTGCTGCTGAAACAATTAAGTCACAGGCACACCAGTCACCGGTTATATTATTTCACGGTTGCCCGCTACCGCAATGTCATTATCCAGCTGCTGCCCAAATCCTGGCAGCTAAACGGGACAGGATATCTCGCCGGAGGTTATTTACCGCCCAAGCTTATCCCGCCCTGGCTAAAGTGCTGGCAAGCGGGACAAGAAGGATAATTTCAGGGGAATGGCAGCTATCAGATATTCAGGTTAATGGTCACCGGGCCGTCATTGACCAGCGCCACTTTCATATCTGCGCCAAAAATGCCGGTGGGCACGGTAAAGTCCAACTCTCTTAATTGCCCGCAAAAATATTGGTAAAGGCTTTCACTGAGCTCGGGAGCGGCAGCCGAGGTAAAACTTGGACGCATACCACGGCTGGTGTCCGCAGCCAGGGTAAACTGGGAAACCACTAAGATGTCGCCGTTCACCTGTTTAACATTCAGGTTCATCTTACCCTGTTCGTCTTCAAAAATCCGGTAACCGGCCACCCTTTCTGCCAGTCGCTTGGCTTTGGCTTCGTTATCTCCCGGTTCAATAGCGAGCAAGACCAGTAATCCCTGGTTGATTTCGCCGACAATTTTATTTTCTACGCTAACACTGGCTTCACTGACTCTTTGCAATAAGGCGATCATGACTCTTTTTCTGTTAAAAAATTTGCCATAGTATCGGTGGCTTTGCAAAAAGCATCAATAGTTTGTGTTTCAAATCCGCTATGTCCGGCGCAGGGCAATATTTGCAATTGCGCATTTCGCCACTGCTGACAGAGCTGATCGGCAATATGCAACTGGCACACCATATCATAACGCCCGTGTAACAAGATCGCCGGTATATCCTGAATTTGACTGATATTGTCGAGAATATAATTTTCATCCATAAAACATTGCCGGGTAAAATAAAAACTGGAAATCACCGCCATACATAACGCCTGGTGGGTATCTTCTACCTGGGCCATACCAATATGGGCATGCTCTATGGTGGATAAACGCAACTCCCACAGGTACCAGGCTTTACTGGCGGCAATGACGGCCACTTCATTTTCCGAGGATAACAGCTGGTGATAACCGCCGAGCACATCCGAGTTATATTTCCCCCCGAGATGGCCGGCAAATTCCCGGTAATATTCGGGATAGAAACAGGAAGCACCGCCGGGTTTATACAACCAGTCACATTCTGCTGCCGAGGCCAAAAAAACGCCTCTCAGGATAAATCCCAACACCCGGCCGGGGTAACGGATACCGTAAGCTAATGCTAACGTTGTGCCCCAGGAGCCGCCGGTAACCAACCACTGCTTAATGCCCAGATGCTCACGGATAAGTTCGATATCCTCAATCAGGTGATCCAGGGTGTTATTTTCTATGCTGGGGGAGGGTTTTGAACGCCCGCAACCACGCTGGTCGAACAAAATAATACGATACAGCTGCGGATCAAAATAACGCCTGTGATTTTCACTGGAGCCGCCCCCGGGCCCGCCATGAAAGTAGACCACAGGAATGCCTTTTTCATTACCCGATTGCTCCAGGTAGATCTGGTGCCCGTCCCCGACATCAAGCCACTGCTGAGAAGTCACAGATATTTTGGGATATAAGGTGCGCGACATAAACTTTTCCTTCCAGGGAAGCATTCAATAAGCTTATACCAATTACCGTATTAAAGGGAGTAGCGGCACAACAGCCGGAGGGAGTTGTGCCGATTAATTTTATAACTCTTGTTTTTGTGACAGCAGTGCTTTATCCGGTTTTTCCGGCGGCTGTGTTAATGCTGCCGGTTGAGCTTCTGCCAGTTTTGCTGTGTCTTTTCTCCCCTGCATCTCTGCCTGCCTTGCTGCTCGCTTTTCCGGCTCAAAGAAGCCCTGTAACGACACTGTAAACAAGGCGCCGATCAAGACCACCAACCAGGACAGATACACCCAAAGAAATAAAATTGGAATACTGGCCAACGCCCCGTAAATCGCCTGATAAGACGGTAATTGCGTCACATAAAAAGCAAAGCCTTTTTTCGCCAGTTCAAACAATAATGCCGCCAGGGTAGCACCGGACAGGGCATATTTAAAAGGAATGATCTTATTGGGCACCACCATATAAAGGATCACAAAGGCAGCGATAGAGGCCAACAAGGGCAAGGAACGCAAAAAAACATTGGCAAGCCCGAAAATATCATAATCGCCGATGGAGACCAGGGAAACAATATAGGAAGTGGCTGCGATACTGCTGCCTACCAGCACAGGCCCCAAGGTTAGCACCATCCAGTACATGGAAAACGAGGTAATCACCCGCCTTTTTTCCGTCACCCGCCACAACTTATTTAAACTTTTATCAATGGCGGAGATCAGCAAGAGGGCAAACAGGAATAAAAACGTAATGGCGACCGCAGACATTTTAGAAGCATTATCAACAAAACCGGAAATATGGTGTTGCACCACATCACCGGCGGTGGGCACAAAATTACTATAAACAAACTCTTCAATGATCTGCCGGATATCGGCAAAGATCGGGAAAGCCGTCATCACCGACAGCATCACCACCATTAGCGGCACCAAAGACATCAGGGTAACATAAGCAAGGTAACCCGCCACCACATGGATATGCTCCTGCTGCAGGCGATTGAGCAAATAACCGGCAAACTGTACCAGTGTCTTTTGATGAGACAGGTAAGAGTTGCGATTAAAGTTTTTAATAATTTTTAACAATTAAGGTTTCCAGAAAGCCCTTTCGATATACTATGATAACCACATTCGCCGCAATTGCGAAACCTGGTGATTGTTATTAAATGAAAACATAGACTTAATTAAACAACGATAGAGGGAAACCAATGGCACAAGGCTCAGGCGGTAATGTTATCGCCGCAATATGTAATCTGTTTTTTCCGGGGTTAGGACAATTAGTGCAAGGGCGCATCATCGCCGCTTTAATATTTGCCATCATAGTCGTTGGCGGATATGCGCTTTGGTGGCTGGTGATCCCGGCGATCATTGCCGGTGTATTCCACCTATGGTCTATTATTGATGCAGCACGTTTTAAGGCAAGTGATTAAAGCGAGCATGGCAAGGAAGCTGCCTGATACGCTAAAACGATGCTAAGCAACTGACAACGATTTGAAACTTAGTTGCATAAAATTCGGCAATATCACACTTTCTTATCACTACTGTCATTTATATCCGCATCCCAGTCCCTGGGCACAGGCCTTTGCTGGTTAATTAAAGAAAGTAAATCAGAGAGTTGTTTGATTTGTTGGGGATTCGCCCGCCCTTCTTCAAATAACTGGCGAAGCTGCTTTAAAGCCCTTAGTTGATCCGGAGACATAGTGACCAAGTCCTTTTGTAAATTAGGTTAACTTAAACAGTGCTTCCTGCTATGCAACTGCTCGCGGGCTGATGAGACAACAGCTAAGTGCAATATAGCGTACTCATTTCCTTATCAGTTTAGCCGATATCTTAATTAACTCCAGTCGGGCAAATTAAGGCGTTTTCAACGCTTACAACCCGGAACATATAAGCTGACTACTTGTCCTCGACGCCTACTCATCCTTGAGTCCGTTGGATAAATATTTCCAGATATAACCCGGCTCCAGCTCATCCTGAGTCCACAGGATAAATACTTTCATGTATAACCCGGCTCCTGCTCATCCTGAGCCCGCTGGATAAATACTTCCATGTATAAAAAAGCCGACAGATATTCTCTGTCGGCTTGATTCGCAATAACCAGGTTATGCTTGCTTATTTAGGCGCACGACTTTCGCGTTTACGGTCACTCTCTTTCAAGAACTTCTTACGTATACGGATATTCTCAGGTGTAACTTCTACCAACTCATCGTTATCAATGAATTCCAATGCCTGCTCAAGCGACATAAGAATAGGCGGCGTCAGGATTTGCGCTTCATCGGCGCCGGAAGAACGTACGTTGGTTAATTGCTTGCCTTTAAGGGCGTTAACCGTTAAGTCGTTATCGCGGCTGTGAATACCGATGATCTGGCCTTCGTATATTTCAACACCGTGACCTATCATCATACGACCACGGCTTTGCAGGTTAAATAACGCATTGGTTAATGCTTTACCTGTGGCATTGGCGATCATCACACCGTTAACACGCTGGCCGATTTCGCCGCCTTTATGAGGACCATACTCATAGAAAGTATGGTAAATCAAACCACTACCTGAAGTTAGGGTCATAAATTCAGTCTGGAAACCAATTAAACCACGGCTTGGCATGATAAAGTCCATACGGATACGACCTTTACCGTCAGGGGCCATATCGGTGAGTTCCGCTTTACGAACACCCATTTTTTCCATGATCGGTCCCTGATGCTCTTCTTCAACATCTATGGTGACGGTTTCATAGGGTTCCTGCAACTCACCATCAATTTCTCTCATGATAACTTCAGGACGAGAAACAGCTAATTCGTAACCTTCACGACGCATGTTTTCAATCAGGATGCCTAAGTGTAATTCACCACGACCGGATACTTTAAACTTATCCGGATCGTCAAGCTGTTCAACACGCAGGGCAACATTATGTACCAGTTCTTTTTCCAGACGGTCTTTAATATTACGGGAAGTAACATATTTACCTTCCTGACCGGAGAATGGCGAGGTATTTACCTGGAAGGTCATGTTAACAGTAGGCTCATCAACCGATAATGCCGGCAAAGCTTCTACTTCACTCGGGCAACAGATAGTATCTGAAATCTTTAACTCGCCCAGGCCGGTAATAGCAATGATGTCACCGGCTTTGGCTTCTTCGGTTTCATGGCGATCAAGTCCGAGATAACCGAAAACTTTACCTACTTTACCGTTATGTAGTTTGCCGTTAGCACCTTCTACCGTGACTTGCTGGTTTGGCTTAACGCTACCACGCATAATACGGCCAACACCGATCACACCTAAATAAGAGCTGTAATCAAGCTGTGAGATCTGCATCTGGAAAGGACCGTCAATATCGGCAGCCGGTGCCGGTACTTCAGAAACAATCGTTTCAAATAACGGCGTCATGTCGCTGCCTTCAACACCTTCTTCGTGTGAAGCCCAGCCGTTTAGTGCCGAAGCATAAACCACTTTAAAGTCCAACTGTTCGTCGGTAGCACCCAGGTTGTCAAACAGATCAAAAACCTGATCCATTACCCAGTCAGGACGGGCGCCCGGCTTATCAATTTTATTGATAACGATGATTGGCTTTAATCCCTGAGCAAACGCTTTTTGGGTAACAAAGCGGGTTTGCGGCATAGGGCCTTCCTGAGCATCAACGATCAATAATACCGAATCCACCATAGACATAACACGCTCTACTTCACCGCCGAAGTCGGCGTGACCCGGGGTGTCAACGATGTTCACACGATAATCGTTCCAGTTAATCGCCGTGTTCTTGGCTAGGATGGTGATACCGCGTTCTTTTTCGATATCGTTAGAATCCATCACACGTTCGTCATGTCCGGTTCGTGAATCTAAAGTACCCGACTGTTCGAGTAGCTTGTCAACTAAGGTGGTTTTACCATGGTCAACGTGGGCAATGATGGCTATATTGCGTAATTTATCTAACACTGGCTTTTGCTCATAGGGATATAATTTGGGCGCATATTGTACAGGAGTATTAACAACAAAGAAAACGTTAGTTTTTTTATCTTTGATCACGTATTTATCACAATCGATCTGCTAAAGTACTGAAGCGAATAATAATGCAGTAAAAAAACCAGGTTTTGCACCAAAAAGGGGTTATGCACCAATAAAGAACATCTAACGCACCAACTTGGTGCACAGAGAAACATAACACTTTTTAAAAAACAAAAATATCAACAACTTAACTTTTGGCATGAACTTGGCTATTGATTCGATAACTGGAAAAACACATTTACTATTAACGAACGAATAATACTGGAGACAATAAATGTCACAAGCCGTTTTAGATTTAATCAAAGAACACGATGTCAAATTTATTGACCTTCGTTTTACTGATACCAAAGGTAAAGAGCAGCATATTTCCCTTCCTCATCATCAAATTGATGAAGACTTTTTTGAAGAAGGAAAAATGTTTGATGGTTCATCTATTGCCGGCTGGAAAGGAATCAACGAATCTGACATGGTATTAATGCCTGATGCTGCCAGTGCAGTATTAGACCCCTTCACCGAAGAAGTTACCTTAAATGTCCGTTGTGATATTTTAGAGCCGACCACTATGCAGGGCTACAGCCGTGACCCTCGCTCGGTAGCACGACGCGCCGAAGAATATATGCGCAGCACCGGCATTGCCGACACCGTACTTTTTGGTCCTGAGCCTGAATTCTTCGTTTTTGATGATGTTCGTTTCCATACCGATATGAGTGGCTCTATGTACTCTATCGATGACAAAGAAGCGAAATGGAATTCAGGTACTGAATATGAAGACGGCAATACCGGCCACCGCCCAACCGTGAAAGGCGGTTACTTCCCGGTAGCCCCGGTTGATTCTTCACAGGACTTACGTTCAGCCATGTGTTTAGTCATGGAAGAGATGGGCCTGGTGGTTGAAGCCCATCACCATGAAGTAGCCACTGCAGGTCAAAATGAAATTGCCTGTCGTTTCAATACCATGGTTAACAAAGCCGATGAAGTGCAAATTTATAAGTATGTAGTACACAACGTTGCCCATGCCTACGGTAAAACCGCGACCTTTATGCCGAAACCTTTAGTAGGTGATAACGGTACCGGTATGCACTGTCACCAATCGCTGGCCAAAGACGGCGTGAACTTATTCTCCGGCGACAAATACGGCGGACTATCTGAAACAGCCCTTTATTACATCGGCGGTATTATCAAGCATGCTAAAGCATTAAATGCTTTCACCAATGCTTCAACCAACTCATACAAACGTCTGGTCCCGGGTTTCGAAGCGCCGGTAATGCTTGCCTACTCGGCACGTAACCGCTCGGCTTCTATCCGTATTCCTATGGTGCCTAGCCCGAAAGCTGCCCGTATTGAAGTACGCTTCCCGGATCCGACTGGTAACCCTTACCTGGCTTTCTCGGCGATGCTAATGGCCGGCCTTGACGGTATTAAAAACAAAATCCACCCTGGTGATGCCATGGATAAGGATTTGTATGACCTGCCTGCCGAAGAAGCCGCTGAGATCCCTCAGGTAGCCGCCTCTTTCGAAGAAGCGCTTAATGCCTTGGAAGCAGATCATGAATTCCTCACCGCCGGCGGCGTTATGGATAACGATATGATCCAGGCATACATCGACCTGAAACGTGATGAAGTCGAAAGATTGAACTCAACCACCCACCCGGTCGAATTTGACATGTATTACAGTGTTTAACCGATAACACTTTAATCAAAGTAAGAAAAAAGCTCACTCCGGTGAGCTTTTTTTTGCCTGTTATCTATAATTTAGGTAAATTGATGTTCTAACGGAATTGGAAAATGCTGCGCCATGATCAAAAGATTAAGTGTATTGTTAGCGGTTTTATTATCTTTTGCGGTCGAAGCCACCTCCACCAAGATTTATGTCTGGCGCAATGAGCAAGGCGTACTGGTTTTTTCCGACACACCAAGACCCGGGGCTGAAGAAGTTAAAGTTGAAAACAAAAACGATCAGCTCACCTCAGTAGATACCTCCATTTTAGATATTAAACCCAAGGCAATTGAAGAAAAATATCAAGTCAGTATCAGCCAACCGGAAAATAATGCCACGGTAAGGGATAATACCGGCTCAGTGTATGTCGCCGGACGCATTAAACCTATCTTCAAAAAAGGCTTAAAAATACAGCTTTATCTCGACAACACCCCCTACCAGGAGCCTCAGGATCATTCCATGTTTGTCCTGCGTAATATCGACCGCGGCGAGCATAAAATTAAAATGGATTTAATCAACAATCAGGGCAAGGTTATTGCATCATCTAAACCGATTGTTTTTTATATGCACCGGGCATCGAAGTAACACAGCGATTGGCCTTGTTTATGTGCATATTTGATCATTATTGAGTAAACTAAAATTTATTTATGCACCTTTTTGGTGCATCGGGGTTCTGTCTTGCACGAGATATGTGAAAATCAACAAAAAATAGATTATCAACAGCTGTTACCCGGCCAACTGGTAACGGCTGTGGTGATACTCGATCACGCATTCACCATCCAATATGCCAACCCCGCCGCAGAAGCTTTATTAAACCGGAGCCAGAATAAATTAAGAGGCCTGGCTTTTGAGGCGGTATTCAGTAATACCTCCATTGATAACGAACGATTACAGCAACTCGTGGCCACAGGGCAGGAATTTACCGACAGCGATGTATTATTGCATATTGCCGGTTCTCACCAGTTCACCGCCGAAATTACCCTATCTGCGGTAGAGTTTGACCGCCAAAGTCATGTGCTGCTGGAATTTAAAAAAATCGACCAGCAAAAACAAATCAGCATCGAAGTCTTTCAGCAACAACAGTGGGAGTCGGCCCGGGACCTTATCCGCGGCCTGGCTCATGAAATTAAAAATCCCCTAGGGGGATTAAGGGGTGCCGCCCAGCTGCTGCATAAAGAGCTGTCCTCAGGGCAGCAGGAATACACCACCATGATCATCGAGCAGGCCGACAGGTTAACCAACCTGGTTGACCGCCTGCTTGGTCCCAACCAGTTACCGAATATGACCAAACAAAATATTCACCTGGTACTGGAAAAGGTTAATCAACTGGTGAGTTTTAATAACCCGAAAAAAATCAAATTCATCAGGGATTACGATCCTTCTATTCCGGATGTAGAATTTGATCAGGAAAAAATGCAGCAGGCAATTTTAAATATCGTCAGTAATGCCGTGCAGGCAGTGGACGACTCCAGCCATATTTATTTTAAAACCCGGGTCACCAGCAATCAGACCATCAACGGCAAACGGATAAAACTGTCGGCGCAAATCAGCATTATCGATCATGGCCCGGGCATTCCCCCCCATATCCAGGACACCCTGTTTTATCCCATGGTGTCGGGACGCCCGAATGGTACCGGCTTAGGCCTGTCGATTGCACAAACCCTGATCAACCAACATAAAGGCAAGTTGTCCTGCGACAGCTACCCGGGCCGTACCGAATTTATTATTTTATTACCCTTAACGGAAGAGAACTTTAATGATTACTGAACAAGTTTGGATTGTTGATGATGACAGCTCAATTCGCTGGGTATTAGAAAAAGCTTTTGCCGCAGCCAATATCAGCACCGCCTCCTTTGATAACGGCGAAAATTTATTGATTGCCTTAGATCACGGCCAGCCGGAAGTCATAATTTCCGATATCCGTATGCCAAAGACCGACGGCATGACCTTATTAGAAACCGTGAGTGCCCAGCACCCCCATATCCCGGTGATCATCATCACCGCCCATTCAGACTTAGACAGTGCCGTAAATGCCTATCAGGGCGGGGCATTCGAATATTTACCTAAACCCTTCGATATTGACGATGCGGTGGCCTTAACCAAACGGGCCCTGACGCATGCCAGAGAGCAAAATGTTCAAAACCAGGCGGCCAATGCTACGCCCGAAGCTGCCGGCATCATTGGCGAAGCCCCGGCAATGCAGGAAGTCTTCAGGGCAATCGGCCGTCTGTCGCGCTCAAGTATCAGCGTGCTGATAAACGGTGAGTCCGGTACAGGTAAAGAGCTCGTCGCCCATGCCTTGCATATTCACAGCCCGCGCGCCAATGCGCCTTTTATTCCCTTAAATATGGCGGCCATCCCCAAAGAATTGATCGAAACCGAGCTTTTTGGCCATGAGAAAGGCGCCTTCACCGGCGCCAATACCGTCAGACAGGGACGCTTTGAACAGGCCCACAACGGCACCCTATTCCTGGATGAGATCGGCGATATGCCGCTGGATATCCAAACCCGATTGCTGCGTGTACTCGCTGACGGCCAGTTTTACCGCATCGGCGGTCACTCCCCCATCCAGGTGGATGTCAGGATCATTGCCGCAACCCACCAAAACCTCGAGGAAAGGGTCGTCAATGGTGAATTCAGGGAAGATCTCTTTCACCGTCTCAATGTCATCCGTATTCATATTCCAAGCTTAAGAGAACGCAAAGAAGATATAGAACAACTATGTGAACACTTCCTCAAGCAGGCCGCTAATGAACTCGGGGTAGAAACAAAAACACTGCATAAAAATGCCGTGAGTTTCCTTAAACAATGCGACTGGCCGGGCAATGTCAGGCAACTGGAAAATATCTGCCGCTTTCTCACTGTGATGGCCAGCGGACAAGAAATCCTGGTTGAAGATTTACCGGCTGAGCTGACCGAAAAGAAAATCTCCAGCCCAGGTACCTCAATCAACTGGAAAAGCGCTCTTGGCAGCTGGATGGACGAACAATTATCCCAGGGCAATTCCGCAATACTCGATGAAGTATTACCCGAATTTGAAAAAATTATGCTAGAGCGTGCTTTGGTCTATACCCAGGGACATAAACAGGAAGCAGCGAAAAAACTGGGGTGGGGCAGAAATACCTTGACCAGGAAACTTAAAGATTTAAATCTCTAAATTTCCTTTTAGAGAAGAAGCTGAGTTAGTCAGTTTCCACAACTGAGTGGCATTCATGGTCGGTACATTGCTTACAGCTGTTGCATAGTCTTAAATTGATAAAATGTGCCGCAACAATCAACGACGTGCCGATAAAAATTAAGAAGGGCTGTACTTCAGCTGAAAAGTCATGTTTTTGCCAATAGACAGCCACACCTATAAATAACAAGTAAAAGGGATATAAACGGCGGTGGTAACGCTTATAACCGGAGAACAAGGCGATGCTGCCCAATGCCGCCGTTACCATCAGAAAAACATGCTCCCACGCATGATCAGCAAGAAAACTCAAGCCAAGCAAAGGTAAAGCTGGAAGCAGTACCGGCAACAGTATGCAATGTAGGGCACATAAGGATGCCGCTGTGATACCAAATTTATCTAACATTTCTGCCTGAACCTTTATTTACTGGTAAACGGTGGTAACTAGTGATGAATACAAATGAAGAAAAAGAAAATCATCTATAAACGCGATAATATCACATTTGATATATTATAACATTAATTAAATTTTATGCCTGATCTACCGCAAAGGAAAGGACATTCTTGATCTTGTCTTTTTTCAGGGCCAACATCACCAGGCGATCAACTCCCAAAGCAACCCCGGCACAGTCCGGCAAACCATGTTCAAGTGCAGAAATAAACCTTTCATCCAGCGGCTTCTCTTCTTTGCCGCTGACAAGCCTTTTAGCATTATCCTGATGAAAACGTTTCGTTTGTATTTGAGCATCAGTGAGTTCATGAAAACCATTGGCCAATTCAAGCCCCTGATAATAACATTCAAAACGCTCTGCCACCCGGCTATCATCGGCAGATATTTTAGCAAGGGATGCCTGGGATGCCGGAAAGTGATAAACAAAGCAGGGAGCCTCTAAGCCTATCTCAGGCTCTATAATTTCACAAAAAACAAACTGTAATAATGTGTCAATATCCTGCTCCTGAAGCAACCAGTCGCTGCATTTATCATATCTCTTGATAAGTGTCAACAACTCAGCAATGTTTGTGTTTAATGGGTCAATATTCACCTTGTCTAAAAATACCTGCTGGTAACTGATTTTTGTTGCCTGTTTGCAGGCTAAGATCTGCTCTAACAAATCGCCAACTTCAGACATTAACTGAAAGTGATCAAAACCCAGCCTATACCACTCTAAAATAGTAAACTCCGGGTTATGGTGGCTGCCATGCGCTTCATCACGAAATGCCTTGCACAGTTGAAAGATATCACCATAACCACTGGCCAATAACCGCTTCATAGCAAATTCTGGCGATGTTTGCATATAGAGGCTTGCAGGCCCCTCACAGAGGTAGTCATAGCGGGTAGAAAAGGCATCTAAGTGCAGGTCAGTAATGGTGCCTTGTGACAACAATGGCGTTTCAACTTCGACGACATCACGGGCAGTAAAAAAGCTTCGAATCTGCTGTAATACTTTTGCCCTTTGCCTGGCATCTTGCCATTGAAGTGTTGCTTGCCACGAAATCATATTATTACCTGTTAAAAAATGAGCTGCTAAAAAACTAGCCGCTAAGAAAAACTATCGGTTATGTTAAAGGAAAATTTACTTTTCGAAAGTAAAAAATAAAAAGCAAAAAGTAGAAAGCAAAAAACCCGACTCTTTCGAATCGGGTTTTTTAATAAGAGTCTGGTAATGACCTACTCTCACATGGGACCTCCCACACTACCATCGGCGCTAACGCGTTTCACTTCTGAGTTCGGCATGGGATCAGGTGGTACCACGTTGCTATTGTCACCAGACAAAAACTGTAATTTGTTAGATAACTTTCTTTCAGAAAAATAAATTAGCTAATAAATTACTTTAATTTAAAAGCCCGGCTCTTTGAACCGGGCTTTCGTAATTAGAAGTCTAGCAATGTCCTACTCTCACATGGGACCTCCCACACTACCATCGGCGCTAACGCGTTTCACTTCTGAGTTCGGCATGGGATCAGGTGGTACCACGTTGCTATTGTCGCTAGACAAAAACAGTCAATCTTGGAAAACGATATATATTTTACTTATTCAATGCTATGTGTACGTGATGTTTGTTTGTCAGCTTTATCTACAAAACCACTTGGGTGTTGTATGGTTAAGCCTCACGGGTC
>NZ_CANDNZ010000006.1:0-435000 GCF_947387555.1 Thalassomonas sp. RHCl1 | reverse complement strand
GCACGGAGTTAGCCGGTGCTTCTTCTGTTGCTAACGTCACAGATGCAGCGTATTAAGCTACACCCTTTCCTCACAACTGAAAGTGCTTTACAACCCGAAGGCCTTCTTCACACACGCGGCATGGCTGCATCAGGCTTTCGCCCATTGTGCAATATTCCCCACTGCTGCCTCCCGTAGGAGTCTGGGCCGTGTCTCAGTCCCAGTGTGGCTGATCATCCTCTCAAACCAGCTAGAGATCGTCGCCTTGGTAAGCCGTTACCTTACCAACTAGCTAATCTCACTTGGGCTAATCTAATGGCACGAGGCCCGAAGGTCCCCCGCTTTGGTCCGTAGACATTATGCGGTATTAGCAGTCGTTTCCAACTGTTGTCCCCCACCATAAGGCATATTCCCAAGCATTACTCACCCGTCCGCCGCTCGTCATCTTCAAAGCAAGCTTTGAAATGTTACCGCTCGACTTGCATGTGTTAAGCCTGCCGCCAGCGTTCAATCTGAGCCATGATCAAACTCTTCAATTAAAAATCGTTTGTGAGAGACAAGCTCTCTGACTCAATGAATCTGTACATATAAAACTATGAATAAATAGTTTTGTGTGTCATTCATCATTAAGTTTATTTAGTGTTCCGAAGAACTATGTAAAATCAACATTAACGTGAGTGCCCACACAAATTGCATGATAACTAATTTTTAAAGAACTCTTCTGCTCTTTATTAGAGAAGAAGAAATGATTAATCGCATTCGTTAATCATTGTTGCTTCAGGCCTTGCCCTTAGCGAGATGCGCATCATACGCCCCTCAGTTTCGATGTCAACCTTTTTCGTTAAAAATTTAAAAAAACATTTTCAACCGTTAACTGTTTATCCTCTACTTAAAAAGCAAGAGTAAACTTATCAAAACCCTTCGTTGGGCTGCCCCGTGGAAGTGGATGCGCATTCTAGAGAGTTTAAGGAATAGATCAAGCACTATTTTCAATATTTTATTCAAGCGATTACTTTTAGAACAATCCAGCTAAAATAAGAGCTATAGAGAGCTTGTCTGATAGGGTTTTCGAGAAGTTAGGCCTATAAATGAATGTATGCTGTGCATTACTTTCTTCCGGACTTAGTGCTCTATAGTATATTCAATTGATTAAATTGCATAAAAATTACACTTATAGTTGCACATTAATGAAAGCCGGGTAACATATAATTGCAATTTTGTGATTTTAAAAAAAATAATCAGGTACATATTATGAAGTCTCCCCAAGTATTAACCGTTATCATAGTGGCAGTTGTTTTTGCCCTGATCGGTTATTTCATCGCAGGACCTATAGGTGTAGATCCTGCAACAGTTGCTGTCAGTATCTTTATCGGTGCTCTGCTTGCGCCATTTATCAGCAAGAAAGAAGTTGAAAGTTCAAAAAGCGATGAAGTGAAAACATTATATGTTGGTAACTTGCCTTATCGCGCCAACGAAGCATCTGTTAGAAGCTTATTCTCTGAATACGGTAATGTTCATTCTGTTCGCTTGATGAAAGACAAGCACACCGGCAAACGCCGCGGTTTCGGTTTTGTTGAAATGAGCGAACGTGATTCTGAAGCAGCAATCTCAGCTTTGAATGATACGGAATTCCAGCAGCGCACTTTAAAAGTACGTGAAGCCAAAGACCGGCCCGAACGTACAGATGAAGCTGTCTAACTGCTCACCTCAGTAAGCACTATCCAAATCAAAGCCCGCAATTGCGGGCTTTTTTATTGGCACCTTTAACGGTAGCCGACTTTTAGCCCTATATTTAAAGCTGCAGGAGCAGTACTCAAATAACCCTTTGTCCTTATAAGATTTGCGACAAAGGGAGAAGAACTAAAATTGGCATCTTTTCTTTTACCGGACAATGACGAATTCTGCTCACCGGCCAATTCAGCAGACAATTTACTAGACAAAGTAAAATGCGGCGCTAAAATCTGCGCTCCACTAGCGACAAGGCGAAAACATGTTCAGTTTTATTCATCCCGATAATTACGATCAGCAGCTCACTCAAAAGCAACAAGATATTGCAGAGTTATTTTCAGCATTTGATTTACCTGATTTTGATATCTATGAATCCGAAAGATTAAACTATCGGCAAAGAGCTGAGTTTCGTGTTTGGCATGACGGTGATGCCCTTGACTACATAATGTTTAACAGCGAAACCAAGCAAAAATTTCGCGTTGAATATTTTCCCGTTGCCAGTGAACTAATTAATAAAGCCATGAAGGCCTTGCTTGATGAGATTAAAGATAACCAGGTATTAAGGCAGAGATTATTTCAGGTAGACTTTTTGTCCACCCTCAGCGGCGAGTTATTGATCAGCCTCCTTTATCACAAACAACTGGATCAGGCCTGGACTGATGCCGCCAAAGTATTAAAAGAAAGTTTATCTGCTATTGCGCCGGTAGATATTATCGGCCGGGCGAAAAAACAAAAAATAGTCCTGGATAAAGATTATGTCACTGAAGTCTTAACGGTACAGGGCAAAAGCTATCAATACCAGCAAGTAGAGAACAGCTTTACCCAGCCTAATGGTAAGGTCAACGAGAAAATGCTGACCTGGGCGCAACAGGCAACTGCCGGTTTAGGCGGTGACTTAATCGAACTTTATTGCGGTAACGGTAATTTCAGCATCGCCCTGGCACAAAACTTTGACCGGGTATTAGGCACAGAGATCTCCAAGACTTCGGTAAAGTCAGCGCAAGTTAATATCGCCCTGAATAAAATGGATAATATTGATATCGTACGTATGTCCAGTGAAGAATTCAGCCAGGCAATGAATGGTGAACGCCAGTTCAGACGCCTGGAAGGGTTCGACTTAACGCAATATAACTACGAAACCGTGCTGGTTGATCCGCCACGTGCCGGTCTTGACCCGGACAGTGTCGAACTGGTGAGCCGGTTTGAACGCATCATCTATATTTCCTGCAACCCGGAAACACTAAAAGATAACTTAACGGTATTAACGAAAACCCATAATATTGAAAAGTTTGCTTTATTTGATCAGTTTCCCTACACCCATCATGTAGAGACCGGTGTCGTACTTACCCGTAAATAAAGATATAAAGCAGAGATGAAAACACAAGCCGGGATTTCCCCGGCTTTTTCTTAACAGTGACTAAGCTTTATTGCCCCGTTCACAGTGGCCGAACCCGGCGACTGTACCTGAGTAACGAAATAAACCTATAGGATTATATTATTTATTACCGCGTTCACGACGACTGAACTCGGCAGCCCCGCGTGCAATAAACCTGAGCTGTAAAATAGTGCGCTCCGCCAGTAACTCCCGCTCCTTTTTATCCAGATCTAAGGCATCTGAACCGGCACTGAATACAATAGTCACCGCAGCATTGGCATGTATATAAGCAACTTCCGAGTCCAGCTTATTGGCCTGCTCTAAATAATCACATAACTCCATAGTGAAATAGCGGATTTCCCGACTTACCGCCGCACGAAAAGCCGCCGAAGTACCGGAACGCTCCCGTAATAACAAACGGAAAATATTGGCATTGTTCTCAATAAATTCCATAAAGGTCAGTACCGATATCTGCACCACAGAACCGCCCTTCTCAATACGCTGGCGCGCCTGGCGCATTAATTGACGCAAGGTCAGGCCCGCTTCATCAACCAGGGTAAGCCCAAGTTCATCCATATCGGAGAAATGGCGGTAGAAAGAAGTTGGGGCCAAACCGGCTTCTTTTGCTACTTCACGTAAACTTAAGCTGGAAAAGCTACGCTCGGCACTAAGCTGTCCCAATGCAGCATCTATCAACTGGCGACGTGTTTTTTCTTTTTGCTGTGCTCGAATCCCAGTCATAAATTGCTGATCCTATCTCATTTTTCTCAACTTAAAGGCTATCATACTCAAATATTGGCTGATCGCACAACGAATCGCTGAACAATCATATCAAGCGACCAGCCAATAGGCGAAAAAGCCCACCGGCGAGTAAAATTAACACAAACTTCACTTGACGGATAACCGACCAACTCTCTAGAATGGTGGACACTTGTACGCTGAATTTATTTTTCGGACTTTTTAATGAAAAAACCCCCAATTATCTGGCTGAACGTTGCTGTTTTTCTGATAACGTTTTTATTTGCCGCCGTTGCCGTACCTTACCGGGCATTTACCCACGGCTTTGACGGTGCTGAAATTACTATGGCCGTGCTGTGTTTTATCTATTGCGGCATGTCCATTACTGCCGGATACCACAGACTATGGTCCCATAAAACCTACCAGGCACACTGGAGCCTGAGACTGTTGTTTGCCCTGGGCGGTGCCTTTGCTCTGCAGAACAGTATCCTGCACTGGTCTTCCGATCACCGTATTCACCATAAACATGTCGATAAAAATGACAAAGATCCATATTCTGCCAAAATGGGCTTCTGGTATTCACATATCGGTTGGATGTTAAGGGAATACCAGGCACACAGATATGCCAACTATGACAATGCCCGCGACCTGCAAAAAGACCCCATCGTCATGTGGCAGCACAAACATTACCTGTTATTAACGATTGCCATGAATGTCGGCGTCCCGCTGTTATTCGGTTTATGGCACGGCGATGTCATCAGCAGCTTATTGCTGGTCGGTTTCTTACGTTTGGTATTAAGTCACCACACCACTTTCTTTATCAACTCCCTGGCCCATATCTGGGGCAAGCAAACCTATACCGATAAAAATACCGCCCGCGACAATGGCGTGTTGGCGTTCTTCACCTTTGGCGAAGGTTATCACAACTACCACCATATTTTTGAAAATGACTATCGCAACGGCATCCGCTGGTGGCAGTTTGATCCGACCAAATGGCTGATCAAAAGCTGTGAATGGCTCAAACTCACCTCAAAGCTGAGAACCAGCCCGGAAGACAAGGTTGAAAAAGCTCGCCTGGCCATGACCTTAAAACGCAGTCAGCTAAAACTGAAAAGTCATCCGGAAGCCGAATTGATGCTCGAGCGCCTGCAACAGGAATACGATGCCCTGATTGCCAAGCTCAATGATTTTTATGCCGCCCGCAAACAGCTGCTGGCCGACAAACGTGACCAGCTACTGGCAGATGTCGAAAAGTCAGAGCTGGTACAACAGTATAAAGAGCTGAAATTACGCCTGGCAGAACAGCAACGCAGTTGGCATTTACTTACGGCAAAACTGGCTTAAAACAAATTCTTAGTTATTAACTAGTTACCTGGTACCCAAATCCTGCTAGAATTTTCACCACGCAGCAGGATTTGAGGTACTATCATTGGCTAAAAAAAACGTCTCCCCCCGGAAAAAGAAACCCGTCAGTTACACATACGACGCTATCATCATAGGCACAGGTCCGGGTGGTGAAGGCGCAGCCATGAACCTGGCAAAACAAAATAAAAAAGTCGCCGTAATCGAAAGATATAAGGATGTCGGCGGCGGCTGTACCCACTGGGGCACAATCCCGTCCAAGGCCTTAAGGCAAACCGTCAGTCGGCTGATCGAATACAATGCCAATCCGCTGTTTAGCGGCACGGATAAACCCAAGCATTTCACCTTCCCGGATATTTTAAGTCACGCCGATGCCGTGATCCGCAAACAGGTAAGGTTACGCAGCGGTTTTTATGACAGAAACCGGGTAGAACACTACTGCGGCGAAGCGTCGTTTATCGATCCCCATACCATACAGATCTTACGAAACGACGGCTCGGTGGAACAAATCACTGCCGAGAAAATCCTGATCGCCACCGGCTCACGTCCTTATCATCCGGACGATATCGATTTCAGCCATCCGCGGGTATACGACTCCGACAGCATCTTAAGCCTGACTCATGATCCGCGCCATATCATTATTTACGGCGCCGGGGTAATAGGCTCAGAATATGCCTCTATTTTCCGCGGCCTGGGGGTTAAGGTAGATTTGATCAATACCCGCGACCGCCTGCTGTCTTTCCTCGATGATGAAATGTCCGACTCTTTGAGTTATCACCTATGGAACAATGGCGTAGTGATCCGCCACGGCGAACAAATCGAGCGGGTGGAAGCCAAAGATGATTCTGTGGTGGTACATTTAGAGTCGGGTAAAAAAATGCGCGCCGATTGTTTGTTATTCGCCAACGGCCGCACCGGCAATACCGCAGATTTAAACCTGGATGCTGCCGGACTCAAGGCCGATGGCCGCGGTCAACTGGCGGTCAGCAATACCTACCAGACCCAGGTAGAAAATATCTACGCGGTCGGCGATGTGATCGGCTATCCCAGTCTGGCCAGCGCTGCTTTCGATCAGGGCCGTATCGCCGCCTGTGCCATGACCGACGATTGCAGCAATGCCAAACTGATCACCGATATCCCCACCGGCATCTACACCATACCGGAAATCAGCTCAGTCGGAAAAACCGAACAGGAGCTGACCGAAGCCAAGATCCCCTACGAAGTGGGACGCGCCCAGTTCAAACACCTGGCCCGGGCACAAATCGCCAATTCCCTGGTGGGTTCGTTGAAAATTCTCTTCCACCGGGAAAGCAAAGAAATTTTGGGGATACATTGTTTTGGTGAAAATGCCGCGGAAATCATCCATATCGGCCAGGCGATCATGCAGCAGGAAAACGGCGGCAATACCATAGAATACTTTGTCGAAACCACCTTTAACTACCCGACCATGGCAGAAGCCTTCAGGGTAGCGGCGTTAAACGGCTTAAACCGCTTGTTTTAACTTCAGGCAGAATTTTTAACCTATAAAAAGGGCGCTAACATGAAGCGCCCTTTTTTATATCTGGTTATCTGTCTACCTGTCCCGGCGGATGTTTCAGTCCGGGGGCAATAAGCTCTATTTCGGTGATTTTAAAAGGGGTGCCCCATTGTTGTATGGTCATCATATTTTTGATCAGCTCCCCCTTCACCTTAACTATAGCGCCATGCTGGCGATACTCGGGCGCTAACCCCATAGGCAATAACTTCTTGCCCTCGTCGGTGACTATGCCGTAAAAGCCCCCTTCCATGGTCAGGTATTTCACCGTCCCCTGCTGCCACTTCAATACCGGACGCCGTTCTTGCTTGGTAAGTTTATTGGACATGTTTGCTCCCTGCTCGCTGGTGACAGCCGCGGCCGGTGACGAAGTCATTTCTGTTGACGCCGGCTCAGACTGGCAAGCCATCAAGAAAAACGCCATAGGCACCAAACTTAAACCGTTTTTAAGCGCAAGTTTCATCTGCTGGATCCTTATGATTTAGTTATGCCCCCAGCTTACACCATAGCCAGCAGAGCGCAAAATAACTTTAAAAAACAGCCAACAAAAAGATACCTAAACCCGCCTGCCGCGCACAAAGCAGCCCTTAACCCAGGCTGTAAATTTTTACAGACAAGTCCGCCATTATTCCCTTTAAAAAGAACCCTGCCCGTTATTGATCTAACCGGCCACACGGTCTTTAGTTAAAGGTGGCAACAATAGCGCTTACCTTAGTTTCTATAAAGCTTGGCTGCTATACAGTTGCCACCCGGCAATAACGCCGTAACTAAAGTCGCAACCCCTGAGTGTTCAGAGCACCCAGAGGCTGCTAACCGCAACGAACTTCGAGGAGTACGTCATGGCTAATTATAAGCATACGCCAGACCCCGCCCCGGCAAAAGTAAATTATCCCATTTATCGGCAGTTTACCGTGCTGGAAACCATCTGCGAGTCGGCGGCAAAAACCCGCGGCATAGGCATTAACTATGTACCGGTCAACCTTGAACCCTGCATAGTACTCAGGGGGAAATGGCTCAGGCAAGCCGGTTTTGCTATCGGCCGTAAAGTCAGTATTGTGATCAATCAAGAGGAGATAGTCATTAAGCCTAAACAGATCAGTTAGGCAGATTCACCTGTAAACACAGGTAAAAATTAAAGCTGCTGCATCCCAAGTCAGGTGCAGCAGCTTTATTGGTATCCGGATGTACAAGGGTGTGAACAGGATGCTTGGTATTACGAACCATCCTTGAAGGGTATTTGCCAGCAAGGCCTCTTGATTTTTAAGGAGCAATCAAGAGACAGCTAAACTTTTTTACTTGTACTTTTTACTTATGGTAAGGCTTACTCAGCCTATGTACCGCATCAATAAAGTAACCGGCATGGTCCGGATTAACATCCGGATGGATACCATGACCCAGATTAAAGACATGACCGGTACCACCTTCACCAAAACCACCAAGGATTTTAGCTACTTCCTGCTCGATACGCTCTTTAGGCGCATATAACATCGAAGGGTCCATATTGCCCTGCAACGCCACCTTATCGCCGACGCGGGCTTTGGCATTTTCAATGTCTATAGTCCAGTCCAGACCTACCGCATCACAACCGGTAGCGGCAATGTCTTCCAGCCACATACCGCCGTTTTTGGTAAACAGGGTAACCGGCACCTGGCGACCGTCGTTGCTGCGAGTTAAACCGTCAACAATTTTCGCCATATATTGCAGCGAGAAATCTTTATAATCACGCGGCGACAATACGCCACCCCAGGTATCGAACACCATCACCGACTGGGCGCCGGCGGCAATCTGGGCATTCAGGTAAGAAATTACCGAATCCGCCAGCTTATCCAACAAGGCATGTAAAACCTGCGGCTCGGCAAACATCATTTTTTTGATCTTGGTAAAGGCTTTGCTGCTGCCGCCTTCTACCATATAGGTCGCCAGGGTCCAGGGGCTGCCGGAGAAACCGATTAACGGCACTTCGCCTTTTAATTCACGGCGTATGGTGCGTACCGCGTTCATCACATAACCCAGTTCGTCTTCCGGATCCGGGATAGCGATTTTATCAACATCTGCCTTGCAGGTGATCGGGCGCTCAAATTTCGGTCCTTCGCCGGTTTCGAAATATAAACCTAAACCCATGGCATCAGGAATTGTTAAAATATCACTAAATAAAATAGCAGCATCAAGCTTAAAACGACGTAAAGGTTGAAGCGTTACTTCACAGGCAAGTTCGGCATTGCGGCATAACGACATAAAGTCACCCGCCTGACCACGCACTTCGCGATATTCAGGCAAATAACGGCCTGCCTGACGCATCATCCATATTGGTGTGTAATCAACAGGTTGACGTAACAATGCACGTAAATAACTGTCGTTTTTTAATTCAGTCATAAAATAAGATCCCCATAAAATATCGCCCGTATTCTACATGGAGTTGGCGCCGCTGACCATGTTATGAATCAAAGAATTTTTCATATTCGCCAAGATAATTGCCGAAAAATGCTGCACCATATAAAGCTATTGCTCTATTAAAGATGTTGCACAGCCGATCCACCTTTGATATAAATAATTCGCGCTAGTTAAGAGATAACTAATAAGAAGCTTGTCTATACAAGACCATACAGCGAGCACTTCGGGCCTTACCTTTGGTAAGGCTTTTTTATGTCTAAAGCATAGTGACCACACCTTTATTACCCGCTAGATTTGCAACTAATGTAAATCGGAGACTTCCCTGAAAGCATTATTAAGCCGGTGATAAATATCTACAGAAGTCTTCTTATTTAACGCCAGGTACATACCCACTTCGATATAAACAAACGGCTGACCCTGAGAGTTTTTCACTATACTCAGGCCGCTTACCTTATTTTCCCGGGCAAGATAAGGACCAAGCAAATAACCGGTGGCCCAGAGATCAATTCTTTTAGACTTTAACTTATGGGCATTCTGACCGTCAAAGCTGGTAAGTTTCACGGCATACCCCTTATCCAGTAAATATTGGGCTGAAGCATCACTGCGATAGGTACCAAGGGACAATTCCCCGATATCCGCTAATGAATCAAGTGTGATGTTATCTTCCTCTCTTGCCATAAAGACCCATTTATTCAGCACCAGGGGGCCTATCCAGTAAAAGTCTTTTTCACGGTCGGCGGTTTTAGCGGTTGAAAAAACGGCGGTGTTTTTTGTGCTTCTGGCGGTTTGCAGCGATCTGGCCCAGGTCGTCAGTATCATGGCATGGTCAATACCTGCCAGCTTAAAGATCTGCCGCACCAGCTCGGTTGATTTCCCCGTGATGATTGCTTTATTTTCATCATACATATTAAAAGGGGGATAATTTTCGGTATAAACAGTGATCAGTTCGCTGGCGGAAACTCTGGCGACAGAGAGCAAAAAACTCCCGAAGATCAGAAGACTCAACCAGAATATTTGCCTCATTATCTATCGCCAAAATAATCAAAAAGATACCGCAATTATAGACAATAACAGGCAAGGCTTGGTTAAGCGCTTGTTATTACTTAATCGGTTTCACTGGTTTAATTTAAGAAAAAGGAAAGAACAGGGATGTTAAGGGCGCAGTTTACAACAGACAGTTTCGGCCTGCCGTGATAAATCAGCCAATATTAACAGCTTTCGCCATCACAGCCGGAATGACTACCATTGGCAGAAAGAAAGACACTTTTATAAGGTGTATTGGAAGAGGTGATCGCAGCCGAATCAAAGTTTTGTTCGCTCACTTGACGTCGGGAAGGAAATTGCAAAAACATTACCGCAAAAACAATGGCAAAGATAGCGGAAATAACCATTGAACTGAATAATTCTCCTGACTTGAAAGCCGTATACACAGCCAGGCCAACTCCTAACAAGGCTAACAGTTTCAATAATATTCTCATTGCTTTCTTCCCCGGTTTCAAACGACAACGTAAGCGCCAAACAAAAGTAAATATAATGTTATAAGCGCAGGGATATATTAGCAGCTCTTTTGTCGGATCCATACAAAGTGTAATGGCGTGTAATGTCGAGGGAATATTACGAAAAAGAGAATTTCCAGAAGAAGAAAGCCGCACAATGGCCTTTGTGCGGCTTTTAAAATATTTATAACTTTAAGCTGAACCTTATGGAATACCCATAAATACCAGCCAACTCAATGATTGCCATGCTAATGTATCGTTATCGTACTGGATATGGGAGCTTGCTCATAGTTCGAACATAAGTTTTTATTACAGGCTTTTAGCCTGTATTGATATACCCCTGCCGGCAGATTTAAGAAGGTTTTTTCTCTCATCAAATGCTTCTCTTCTCCTTGCCATTCACCTCCATTTATTTTTACCTGGCTGTAATAGTGAGTTGCACCGGAAACCCTACCCCAGGAGAGCTTGATATCATTGCCATTCTCCAGCTTTGCCGATGGCATAGTATCCGGTGCTACCGGCTGATATTCTCCGTCAAACAAATTGGTAAACGAAAGGTTGCTGATTTCAACTTCTAAGTTGTTATCCTCTCCAAACTCCTGAGACGAGTTAAAACCATAGCCATGATAAATACCAACCCCATACAAATGATTACGGTGCAATCGCTTATCATTATTAACGCTTTCAACACTTGGTCCGTAAGATTTTACTTGATAATGACTTAACTCAGGATCCGAAATTAATACCTCATTTACCCAAACTTTCATGCCTGAATCAGGATTTCCCGCGCCCCCTTCAGTGATTTCAATAACAATAGTTAATTGAGGATATGTACTATCATTCACATCGGCAATTTTATATTGTCCGACAATTTTTTCCTGGGTATTGCTGCAGTCATTTTCTTCACGTTGCACTCTAGCCGGCATATCCATTCCTGCAGCAGGAGCATTTTCACACCATAAATAAGCTCTTTGTACCTGTTGCAGATATAACTCATCGCCAACCCGCTCGATTGTTAAGGCGCTTAGCGGCGAATTGGCAGTACCAGTACCGTCAACACGGAACCAATCCTGGAATAATATCCACCATAAATTACCTTCATATAACCAAGCATAATTTTTTATTTGCATATCAAATTCAATAGTGATTTCCCTATCATCCTCCAATTCAGCAACTGAACCGGTGAAAACCATAGCTTTGCTGCATTCAGCGTTACCTATACCTTCACACTTTGCATTCGTCCGACTTTTAGCGGTAAAGCTAATCGCATTACTAAACTCAACGGTTCCACCAAAGGCAAGATCGGTACGAGGATTCAAGTCGGCAATATCACTCTCTTGAGTTTGTGAGGAAATTCCAATTTCGCCAATGCCGACTTTAATTGATTTTAATGAAGAATATTCACTGCAGTCGTTGCTGTCCCTGCAAGCCCTGATTTTATAAAAATACTCACCGCTCACCTTATTACGCAACCAAAATAAAGCATTATAGATCTGCTCTGTTTTCGGGGCTTTATCCAATAAACCAAGCGCTTCTTCATGAAGTTCATAATATGTTGCGCCGGCGACATCATTCCAGCTAACCTGATATTGCCCTAAACCGGAACTGGAGATCTCAATTTGTTCCGGATAGGATTTAAAGCTCAGTTCAGGCACGCTTAATTCTGCTAATTCTTCAATCACCTCGACAGAGCGTGATATGCGGGTACCACATTTATTTTCAATATTACATGCCTCGATACCAAAGGTATGGCTGCCTAGCCCAGTGATAATACGAGAGGCTGTCTGCAGGCTGATAGCTGCTTTTTCTACCCAGGGATAATCATACTGACTACCAGGCTGTCGCCAGTATATGTTGTAATAATCGGTATCAGAATGACTGCTCGGTGCCTGCCAGTTCATCCTGATACGCCCGCCATCAATAAGTACTGTATTTTCTAAGGTAAAGCCATTTACCGCTGTAGGAACGGGAGCTACCACCTCAACAGAACGTGACAGTCGTGTCCCACATTTTTTCTCAACATTGCATGCTTCAATATGAAAAGTATGAGCGCCTAATCCACTGACAGTACGAGAGGTTACATAAAACCCGTCTTCTATTACCCCCGGAGTATATACAGTTCGCCACGGATACAGGTAACTGCTATTAGGCTGCTGCCAGTAGATATTGTAATAAATATCCCCTGTATGATTACTTGGTGCTTTCCACTTTAGTTTGGCGGCACCGCCATCAAAAACTTCTTCATTGTCAAATTCAAACGAGCTAACTGCTCCCGGGACCGGCAAAGCAGCCTGGGCAACATTACCCAGGGTCAATAAACACCACAATAAAAAAGTAAAGCTATTGAGTTTTAAATACATCTATCATTCCTTTTTGCTTTCATATGTCACTGCTTCTAGCAATAACGCTATATTTTTCAAAAAAATAATATCACTTTTAAAAACAGGACAATACTTAATGTAATCTGGTGTAATTTAAATGCCCAAACTAGCTGTAGCTCATGCAAGTTCAAGGAAAATGTATTTACGAGAGAAGAGTCAGAACGGAAGTTAACCATGATTATCAGAAGTCTTCTTCTATAAGGCCTTCACCCTAAATATAAAGCCGCTAAAAAACTTTAGCGGCTTTCGGGGAGCACATCACTTTTCTGCTCAAGGCAGTATAACGCTTTAACCGTTTAACAACAGGTGCACATAAATACTGGCGCCATAACCCAGAGCGATCACCGGCGCCCATTTCAAATGGCCGAAGAAGGTATAATAACCGCGGGCCTGCCCCATCAGGGCCACACCGGCGGCAGAGCCGATGGACAATAAGCTGCCGCCGACACCTGCGGTCAGGGTCACCAACAGCCACTGACTGTGAGGCATTTCCGGATTCATGGTCAAAACTGCAAACATCACCGGAATATTATCGACTATCGCGGATAAAATCCCCACCAGGACATTGGCAGTGGTTGCACCGAGTTCCCCGTACATAAACGCTGACGCCATCCCCAGGTAACCGATAAAGCCCAAACCGCCCACCGCCAGTATGACCCCGTAGAAGAAAAACAAGGTATCCCATTCTGCCTTGGCAATACTGTCAAAAATATCATATCCATCGACTACATCAGCCGAGGTATGGCTGATAGGCTGCTCCAGTTTGTTCAAATGGTTATGGCTGGCCTTACGCAGGTAATAACCGAAAAACTTCAGGTAAGCCAAGCCCAGCATCATGCCGAATACCGGCGGTAAATGCAGGAAGTTATGAAAAGATACCGCTGTAATGATGGTCATAATAAACAAGCCGACAATCGTTAAACCGCCCTGTTTAATTTGCGTCATTTGCGTTGAACTTGCCTCCGGTTTCCCGTCCGGCAGGGCAAATTGCATGATAAAGGCCGGCACAACAAAGTTCACCACAGACGGGATAAAGAGATCAAAGAACTCGCTGAACTGCACTATGCCTTTTTGCCACACCATCAGGGTGGTAATATCGCCGAACGGACTGAAAGCACCGCCGGCATTGGCGCCAACCACAATATTCACACAACTCATGGCGACAAATTTTGGTTTGTCCTTACCCACAGCCATCACCACAGCACACATAATCAAGGCCGTGGTCAGGTTGTCGGCAATAGGAGAAATAAAGAAAGCCAGAATACCGGTCAACCAGAATAACGACTTATAGGTAAAACCTTTCGCCACCAGGTAGTCACGCAAAGCATCGAAGACATTACGCTCCAACATGGCATTGATATAGGTCATGGCCACAAGCAGGAAGAAAAATAACTCGCCATATTCAAGGAAGTTATGGCGAATGGCGACCTCGGCCGCATCCGGCATGCCATGGGAGCCATAATAGGCGGCGATAAATATCCAGATCAAGCCGGCGGCCAGCAATACCGGTTTGGATTTTCTAAGATGTAATTTTTCTTCCAGGATCACCAGGCTGTATGCCAGGGCAAAAATCGCCAGCGCGGTATAACCGAGCCAGTGATCTGTCAGATTAATGGTTTCATGCACGGCACCCGATGCCAGTGCGATATTTGGTAGTAACAAAGCCAATAGCAGCAAAAACACGTGTTTCATTACGGCCCCAGTAGTCAATAAAAGGTTATAAGATGTAAAACCCGCGCATATTAACAAAGGGGAAAGAAAAGAATCACGATGAGATCAAGCATTGATGAGACTGTCTGCGCTTATGCTATTTTAAATCAAATATTGGCCATTTAGCGGCATAAAAATGACAGGGAAATCTCCACTAAGGGGCAAATGGAGTATAAGAAAACCCGGTAAGGCAAATGTCCGCTTACCGGGTTTATCAAATAAACCATGCACTGTCCCTGTATACTTAGGCCGCCTGCTTAACCCCGGTTAATTTATACAGGAATTTCCTCGGCAGGGTGTATTGGCGCTTGATCAGCTGGTTCAATAATTTGAACATCAGCTTGGGACGTGAACCTAAACGTTTCATGGTTTGCTCCAGCGCCGCCAGACATTGGTCAATTTCCTGCTCGGTTACCGTCAGCGGCGGATAAAAACGCAGCACCGGATGGGCGGCCTTTTCATTCATGGAATGACCCAAATGGATATTCTGTTTGCCCATCACCATGGTAATCGCCGTTTCCACCGCCGGATTGGCGCATTTTAACCCTGTCATCAAACCTATGCCCGGCACTTCCAGCACCAACTGGGGGTAATCGGCACAAATCTGCCGCATCCCGGTCAGCAAACGCGTACCCAGGCGCTGGGCGCGGCCGGTGAGGTCCTGCTGCTCGATAAACTCTATCGCCGCCAGCGCCGCGGTATTATTATAGGGATTACCGCCGCTGCCGCTGGTGAGCAAGCGGGGATCTATACCCTGCTCGTCAATCAGCTTACTCTCAAGAGCTTCACTCATGACCGTCACGGCAATGGCGGCATGCCCGCCGGTTAAGCCTTTTGACAAGATGATCATATCCGGCACGATATTGTCGTATTCAATGGCAAACATTTTACCGGCACGGCCAAAGGCGGTCTGGATCTCATCGGCAATCAGCAAACTACCGGTTTCACGGCACAGACATTCGATCTGCTTAAGGTAACCCGCAGGCGGCACCTGCAAATATGGCCCGCCGAGTACAGGTTCGATAAACACGGCAGAGACACCGTCGCCAATGGCTTTTTTCATGGCGGCGATGTCGCCAAACGGCACATATTCAACATTTTCCATCAAGGGAGTAAACGGCGTTCGGTGGCCGGTTTGCCCCAGAATATTCAAAGCCCCCAGGGTTTTACCGTGATAACTGTCGCTGATCACCACCATTTTCTTGCGCTTGGGGTTGGCCTCGAAGGCAGCGCGCATCGCCAGCTCCACCGCTTCGGCGCCGGAATTACAAAAATAAGAGCGGTTAAGATCCCCCGGCAGCATCTCGGCTAATTTAGCCATCAGCTTAATGGTGTTCTCATCGCAGCTGCCGTAAGGTTTAATCGCCACTTGATCCAGCTGCTTTTGTACCGCCTGCTGAATATAGCTTTGGGTATGGCCGACAATAAACACGCCGTAGCTGCAGGCAAAGTCCAAAAATTTATTGCCTTCATTGTCGTGGATCCACTGGCCGTGCGCCGACTGCTCCATGGTTCTGTGGCTGATGCGATACATGGTCGCGGCGGTCGGGTTCCAGTTATTGTCACATACGTCGATGACTTGTTCGCGGTTCATTAGGCAATTTCCTTATTTTCAAATAAATTCAGCGCTACCTGGTTAAGGGTGGCAATGGCGGTATCCACTTCCTGGTCGGTAATGGTGAGCGGCGCTCTCAGGGTCAGGGTGTTATCTTTGGCCCGGGCAATATTAATACCTGCCGCTACCGCCTGCTGCCGGAAACTATCCGCCAGCTTATGATTGGCAAAATTCAGCAATACCAAACTGCCCAGGTGTTTCACTTCCACCTTATCCCGGCACATCAGCTCCTGGCTGAACCTTTGCCCCAAAGCCGCTTGCCTGGCGCTGAGCTTCTTGCTTTGCAGCACTTCTACCGCTTTTTGTCCGGCAACACAGCTGGCAGGATTTCCCCCTGTGGTACTGCCGTGCAAAGAAGGGTTTTTATCGCCGTATACGGTATCGTTAATGGCTTTACGGGTAACATAAGCGCCGACCGGTACACAGCCGCCGTTTAACGCACCGCCAAGCACCAGGGTATCTGGGCTGATACCGGATAATTCACTGGCAAAGTCGACACCAAACCGGCCCATACCGGAATTGACTTCATAGGCGATCATAATCGCCTGGCTCTGGTGGCAAAGCTCGCGCATGCAGGACAAATAATCGGCGCTTAACACGGTAATATCATCACCGACCAGCACAGGCTCATAAACCACCGCCAGGGTTTCATCGTCTATGGCGCGCAACAACATTTCTTCATCGTTGGCTTCGACAAAAACCGGTTTTAACGGTAAATGGGCCAGGGTCGGGGCATCAATTTCCTTAAACAAGCTGGCAAAACTCAGGCTGCCAAAGTCACTGCCGCGCACCACCACTACTTTGAAGCGGTCCCGGTGCAGGCCTTTCGCCAGTTTTAACGAACCGTCAAAGGCTTCTTCTCCCGAGTTGCAGATATAGCTGACGGATAAGGGCGCAGGTGTTGCCTGATCCAAGGTTTTGACAAATTCCGCCAGCGTCGGGCTGATCATTACCCGGTTGGAAAGCGGCATCAGCGCCACCTGCTTTTTCACCGCCTGGGTAATGTCCGCCTGCTGGTGGCCGAAGCCGCCGGAAGCAAGGTCGATCGCCTCGCTGCCGTCCTGATAGGTTAAGGTGGCGTTTTTCGCTTTAATCACCACTTTACCGATAAATTCCTGCTGCCAGCTGTTAGGGGCATGTGCGTTAAATTGTTCAATATTGGTTGTCATGTTTCTTTTCCTTAAGAGGCTTTGGCAAGCATAAATTGCTCATAAATGGCTTCACGTTTCGGGCGTCCGGTAACGGTGAAATAACTTTTACGGGTTTCACCGTCGAGATTGACCAGCTTAGGTTCGCTTAAGCGGCTATAACTGGGTAGATCTTTGGAGATCCCTTGGATTTGCGCCAGCAGTTCAGCTTCTTCATCCCTGGCAACCTGGGTAAAGATCACGCCGCTGATGGCTTCCTGCGCTTCACCGAAGACCACGACATCGGCAACGCCGTCGATCTCTTTGTAGGTGGCTTCCACCCATTCCGGGCTGACATTGCGGCCATTGGATAAGATGATGACGTTTTTCTTACGCCCGGTGATCACCAGGTAACCTTCTTCATCAAAATGGGCAATGTCCCCGGTATGCAAAAAGCCGTCTTCGGTGAGTTCACACGATGA
Source organism: Thalassomonas sp. RHCl1 (assembly GCF_947387555.1). Lineage (GTDB taxonomy): Bacteria > Pseudomonadota > Gammaproteobacteria > Enterobacterales > Alteromonadaceae > Thalassomonas. The sequence goes on along the minus strand of NZ_CANDNZ010000006.1, from coordinate 417,082 downwards.
AACATCCCGGCTGGAATAACCGGCGCACAAGGTATTGCTCTTGATCAAGAGTTCGCCGTCAACAATCTTGCCTTCTATGCCCGGCAGTAACCGGCCGACGGTACCCAGCTTTCTTTCTGCGCCGCGGTTCAGGGAGACCACGGAAGAGTTTTCGCTCAGGCCGTAACCTTCATCAACCACCACGCCAAAGCCAGCCAGCTCTTCCAATATATTCACCGAAACTTTTGCCCCGCCGGTCATAATGGTTGCCTGCGGCTCGCCGAAGAAGCGGCGTTTGGCATTGCTGTCTTTACGCAAGTGCTCCAGGGTTTCTTCCAGCAGTTTCGGCGGCAGGTAAACACAGTTGATGTCGGCATAGGCGATAGTCGCCAGGTAACGCTCGGCAATACCGCTTTGGGTACTGAACGGCGGTAACCCGGAAGGCAATAGCGAAGTCGAACCGCCGGACAGCAGGGGCAGATAAACCGCCAGTACCTGTTCGATCAGCAGGGAAAACGGCACCATGGAATAATAATGCATACCGTCAAGGTGCTTATAGATATCCAGTAAGGTCGCCACTAACGAGCCTAAGCCCTGATCGCGGATCAACACCCCTTTAGGCGCCGATGTCGTGCCCGAGGTATGGATGATCTTAATGACATCCTGCTGCTTTAACGCCTTAAATTCTTCGACATCGGTTTGTTTGCTCGCCCGTTTAAACACCTGACCGTCGGGGAATAAGATACCGATCTCGGGTATTGCACTGGCGATACGCTCTGCCATATCCATGCTGTTAACAAAACAATATTCTGCCGGCAGCAATAAATGCGCGATCTGGCTGTCGGTGAATTCCGTGGGGATAGGAATGCTGACGGAATTACTTTGGATACACAGCAGGTCGCAGACAATCCAGTCAAAAGACGGATCCAGGGCAATAGCCACCGTCATCTTCGACAGGTCGATACCTTCCTGGCTAAGGCGTTCGGCGCTGGTTTTAACGGTTTGCGCCATGGTATTTTTATCTATCGCCAGGCTGGTGCCGCAACGTTTAAAAACAGTGCGGTTCTCATCTTCCATGAGAAAGCGGTTGATTTGCGCACGTAAACTATTATTTTTCATTGTTGTTTATTCCTTTAAAAATCATACCTTGTTTTGCTTACGCAACGTAACTCAAGGCATTGTAGAGTTCCCTGTCGGTATCTATGATCTCGCGGCGGCCATGCATCACCCGGGTATTGTCCAGTAACACGATATCGTGATTTTGCCATTCGATATTGTGGGTCAGGCGATCCGTTTGCTCTTCGATGTGCTGCCAAACTTCATCCGGGATCACATCATCGTTTTCCATGGTGATCACCGGCGGCTCGTAGTTGAAAGAAGGACCCAACAGGCTGTTGGAGAAACCTTTTTCATCGCTGAACAGGGATTTTCTTACCGCCCATACGGAAAATTCAGAATAAACATCGTCATTTTCCAGCAGGGTAAACTTCTGTCCTTCCACCCGCTCACCCAGGGTTTGCAAATCGGCAAAGGTGACCTGCTCCGGTGATTCGATACCGTCAAGCTCGCTGTGGGTGTATTTTTTCCATAATTTCTCCGGCAGACGTCGGGCATACTTGATACGCTGACCGGCGAACAAGGCTTGCGCCTGCTCATTTAGCGTTGGCCATACCGCATTGCCGTCGCAATAGGTGGTTTGCGAACCTGCTTTCGCGGCTTTTTTACAGTAGAACCAGGCCAGATGAGGCAAGATAGGGGCATTGCCGTTTTCCAGGTGTAAACCTACCTTATCGGTACCGGCATCCACCAGCTGGGCGCTGTCAGAGGCATGGTTTCTGGCGGGATCTAAAGTGACCCGGGTGCTGACATTTCTTACTAAAGTTGAAAAAGCCTCGATACTGGTATCAAAACCACGGAACAAAACCGCGCCATATGCTTTCATCCAGTTTAATACTTGCTCTTTATCTAAATCTTCTACCCGGGCATTGGCATCTGCTTCAATAATTTGAATTTCACCCGGCTCTCTGTCTAACAATCTATAACTCATATAACACCTCATTCTTAATTTTTAGGGGGATGAGTCATAGCTTAAAGAGAAGGGAGAAATTAAAAACTGTACGACAAAACAGGTATGGCAATTATTTTCCGCTTTAATTTGAAAAAGTGATGAAATAACAAGAACAAAGAAAAACGCCATAAAGAGAGCAAAGCCCCTTTATGGCGTTTATAAACAAGCAAACATTGCGATAATAATCAGGTACTACAGTCCCCCGCCCCAGACTTCCGCCAGTTCGATTTCATAACCGTTGGGGTCGAGAATATACAGGGAGCGGGACTTTTCCCATTCCAGGATGCCATTATATTTTATCGGCGCCTGTATTTTCTCACAGGCCGCCAGTGCCTGTTCAAAATTGTCCACCTGGAAAGAGACGTGGGAAAAGCCGTGTTTTTCATACTTTTCAAAACCATCGACCTGATACAGGGCCAGTTTCGCCTGCTTATTGCCGATAATTTTCCCGCTCACTTCCGGCATATCCCTGAGCTCTTCAAAGCCGAATAACTCATGATAGAATTCACAGGTTTTTGCCAGGTCTGCCACCTTTAAATTAATATGATCTATGCCGTTCACTGCTAACATCATTTTTCCTCCTGAAATTCACCTAAACCATTGGCTGTGCTTTTAGCCGACTTACTATTAAAACTAAAATCCAGCTGATAAAGATAGATGGAACCTATGATGATCAGCAAACTGATAAAGATACGGTTATCCAGGGCAACATCCGCCACCAACATGGATAGCAGCACACCGACCGTGGGTACCAGGTAATTACTGAAGGACGCAAACGTCGGTCCCTTATCCATAATCAGGGTCATAAACAGAACATACACCAGGCCGCCGCAGAAGACCCCGAGATATAACACTGAGCCGACACTGGTCAGGCTGGGCATCTCAACAGGAACAGTGCCCCAGATCAACGCCATCGGCAGTAATTGCAATGCGGAAACGGCAATCACATCACGGGCCAGCACTATCGGGTGCAAGTGCTCCAGGCGCTTAACCAGTAACAAACTTAGAGCAAAACTGGCTGCGGCAACCAAAATCGCAAAGGAACCGGCAAATTCGGTTAAGCCCTGTTGCTGTAATTGCGGCCAGAATAAATACAGCAAACCGCCAAAACCGATCAAACTGCACACCACGGCTTTTGTCGTCATCCGGGTGCCTGCCAGTACCAAAGGCGCCAGCAACAATGTGATCAGCGGATTGGTGCCGGTGATCACCGCGGCAAAAGCAGGCGGCGTGGTTTGCTGGCCCCAGGCCACCAACAGAAATGGCACGGTTGCTTCAAGCAGGCCTATCAGGGCGATGAGCGGCCAGTTACCCGGCGATCGTTCCAGCTTAAGCAAGCGGCAGACAACAATCAGGAATATGGCCCCTATGGTCGAGCGGCTTGCCGCTATCCACAAGGCGTCAACTTCCGCCAGCGCCGCGGCATTAAAAATATACTGAGATCCCCAAATAACACCGCAGGCGATCAAGATTAATAAACTTTTCATGTTTTTTTGTCCTTAAGAAGCTTTCTCTAAGCTTTTCCGTGTTAACTGATAACCGCCTAAGGTGTTTTCCAGGTATTTGGCCACCGCCAGCACCTGATGTTCACACCATAAACGTCCGACAATCTGGATACCGATAGGGAAACCCCGGCTGTCGTTGCCGATATTTACCGTCGCCACCGGCTGGCCGGTCAGGCTGTAGGCCATGGTATAGGTAAACTGACGGATATTTTTGCTCGACTCGGTATGTTTAAAGGCCGTGGTCGGAGTCACCGGGCACAGGGTAATATCGTATTTTTCACTGAAGGCGTTCATGGTGAAGTTATACTTGTCCCAGGTACGCAAGCGGCCGCGCATTTCCGTTAAGCTGATATCACAGCTTTGTGCCGCCGTTAAAAAGGCATCGAACAAAGGCGAATTTTCTTTGGTGCCCAACAATTTTGCCCCGTTGGCCCAACTGCGCCCGGCATCGGCGCCAAAGGCGATCGTTTCCAATGCCAGGGCTTCGACCTGATCCAAACAATCGGGCCTTGCCCATTCACAGCTTTTCGTTTTCCCGCCGAGTTTATCCGCCGCTTTGGCAATCGCCGCTTTTACCTCAGCATCCGGCGTGCTGATGCCGTTATCGTCATACCAGGCCACAGATAAAGCGGCTAAATCCACCTCGCGGTAATTGTTCAATAACACAGGCGGCGAGTTGGGATCTATACCGTCGGGGCCATGGGTGATATCAAGCAATAAAGCAACATCATCGACATATCGGCCCATGGGGCCATAAGATGCGCTCCTGACATGCAAACCCGCGCCTTCTTCCGGCACCCGGCCGGTTTGCGGTAATCTTCCCTGGGTCACCTTAAGACCGGCAATGCCGCAATAGCTGGACGGCACACGGACACTGCCCATGGAGTCTGAGCCCATACCGGCAGGCGAGCCGCCGCCGCCGATCAGCGCCGCTTCCCCGCCGCTGCTGCCGCCGGGAGAATAGTCAGTATCCAGGGGATGGTTACAGCGGCCATAAAGTAAGTTGTCGGTTTCAAAAGCCATCAGTAATTCCGGGGTATTGGTGATCCCTAAAATTAACGCTCCTTCTTGTTTTAACCGGGCGACAATAGTGGCATCCGTGTCGGCAACAAAGTCTTTTAATCCTAAAGTGCCTAAGGTGCAGTTAAAACCTTTTACCTTACACATATCTTTAATGGATAAGGGAATTCCGTGCAACCGTCCTAAGGACTCGCCGTTTTTTACCGCCTCATCGGCGGCTTTTGCCTGGGCCCTTAACTCATCAAAATCCGCCTGGCGCACCAGGGCGTTGATCTTCGGATTAATGGCCTTGATTTCGGCAATATAATGCTCGGTAACCTGTTCGCTGGTCAGCTGTCCCTGTGCGATCAGGCTCACAAGTGTGTCAATTGATAATGACTGGATATCTATTGAATTCATTTGTCTGTCCTTAGTCAGTTCTTATTCGGCGGTGATCAGAAAGGCCGGAAACCCGGCCTTTCTGATAAACCTTGCTGGTTAGTCTTCAATTTTTACCAGCTTGCTAAAAGGAAACATCAGTTGATCATGGATCACTATGCCCGGCGGTTGCGTGCTCTCATAAGTTGAGCCGTCTTTGTCAATCACGGTCGCCTTCGCGGTAGTAATAAAGGAGGAAGCACCGGTGATCGAGGCATTCGGGTGCCAGCTGATGATCAGGTAAAGCAGCTCGCTGCCGTCATCGCTGGGACGCAGCGGACAACCGTTTACGTGTTTTTCATAACGGGCGCGGCCTTTTTTATCGGTAATGAAAACATTAGGCAGGCCGCCAAACGGCTGTACCACCACCTGACCGGCATTGTCCCAAACCCCTAACATCGAATACATGGTATTGGGGAACAGCTTGCGGAAACGGGCAACGGTTTTAGCCGAGCCGTCGTCATAACAGGTAAAGGCATATTTACCGCGGGCCTGAGACCATTCACCCAAAGTAATGTCTTCCGAGGGACCGTCAAAATAAGGCACAGGGTTAGAATGCTCGGGACGGGTACGGTCGATATAACCATGGTTACCCACTAAATCAACATAGGTAGGTTTGTCCATCAGCTTAATATTTTTCAAGCGCGGATCGGCATCCGGCATATCTAAAAAGCTTTGCAACCAGGCAACGTTGCCCGGATCTGTGGTCGAGGCCAAAATAGTATCGTCCTGGCAATTGTCTGCACTTAAACGGATGGCATCCTGGGCATTCGGATCGGGATCATACTGACCGACAAACTGGAAAGAAAGATCATTCAGGGATTCATAAGCATCCGGGAATTTAAACAATTTCTTACCACAGTAATTGTTTACCCCGGTGGTGATATGACCTTTGATCACTTTGCTTTCAATAACATTGGCTGGATAGCTACCGGCACTGGCAGCAAAACCTGTGATGGCGGCAAAAATAGCTGAGCATAAAGTTAATTTTTTCATGATTTTTTCCTTTATTTTTATTGTTGTTTTTATTCTTACTTCAAAGTGAAAGCGACTAGATGCTGATAACGATCTTGCCGCGTACATGTTCGGTTTCTGAAATCGCATGTGCCTCACCTATTTGCTCGAAAGGCATTTCGGCAATGGCCGGTACCCGGATTTCGTTGTTGTCGATCAACTCACGGATGGTTGTCAGGTGCTGGCCGTTAGGCATCACCAGGACACGTGAATGACCAAAGGTAAACTGCTCGGGAATGTCATGCTCTTTTAAGGTGGCGACATACTTGCCGTCGCTGTTAACCCGGTCATAAATACCCGGCATATCGTTATCTACTATGTCGAACACAACATCGAATTGCCCCAGGCTTGCCAGGTAATCCGGGGCGTTGTAATCAATCACTTCATCCGCGCCAAGCTCACGTAAATAATCATGGTTAGCACCGGATGCGATGGCCGTTACCTTGGCCCCGGCTTTTTTGGCAAACTGCACTGCGAAGCTGCCGACACCACCGCTGGCGCCATTGATCAGGATAGAGTCGCCCGCTTTTACCTGTGCTTCTTCATGAATGGCCTGCCAGGCGGTTAATGAGGTCAGCGGCACGGCTGCCGCCTGGGCAAAACTGATGCTCTGCGGCTTGGCAGATACCGCGGAGGCGTCCACGGCAATATACTCGGCGTAGGCGCCGTCACGGGTTAAGTCGGCAAAGGCATAAACTTCGTCGCCTACTTTAAAGTTTTCCACTTGCCCGCCGACCTTAGTGATTTTGCCGGCGACATCCCAACCTAAGGTTAAAGGCAATTGGTGCAGGTCTTCATCCGCCAGCCAGCCTTCACGAACTTTCCAGTCCACCGGATTAACACTGGTATTAATGACTTCGATTAATACTTCGTTGGCGGTAATGTCCGGCAAAGTGATTTGCTCGGTAAGCAAGGTTTGTTTTCCGCCGTATTCATGAATACGTACGGCCTTCATAAGCGATTTAATTGTCATGGTCTGTTCCCACTGGTTTATGTTTAATGAATATCAGTGTGGAAATTCTATGCCGGAGGGGCTTGGCTGACACCTGTCCGAAAAGTCAGGCCGGGGCACTTTTTTAAAAACGCTTATTTTTACGGGGAGAAAACACGGTTAAATCAGGAGATAAAACATCAATGTTGACGCGGCTTTAGGGGAGATTACCGCAATGCGGCGAGGGGAAATTCCCCCTCACGGTTGATATCGGCTATACCGAAATCAGCCCGTAATGAATCGCCCGGGCGATGGCCTGCGAACGGTTAAGCACTTCCAGCTTTTTGAATATATTGGAAAAGTGGAACTTTACCGTACGCTCGGATATCGCCAGTATCAGGGAGATATCCCAGTTGCTCTTGCCTTCTTTAGCCCAGTTAAGCACTTCCAGCTCCCGCGCCGATAAATTAGGCTGCCATAAGCCCCGGCGCATATTTTCCCCCTGGCGGTTAAACACCTCATGGACATGGGGGGCAATATATTCAATGAGCTGACTGTGCTCGGGGGTGATGCTGCCTTCGGGCATCACAAAAGAAAGCAAGGTTGAGCCGACATCGGCTTTGACCAGGATAGACAAACCGTCACTGCCGACATATTTTTCAGAAAGGTTTTTGAAATCCGAGCTGACATTCTCAGACTGACTCACGGCACTGCGCCAGTCAACCGCCGAATCGGTGTTGGAGACAGCACTGAGAATAGGATCCTGATTAAAAAATTTCCGCTGAAAGTAAATTTCCTGCCAGTCCTCACTAAGATTCTGGGTAAAGATCTGCTGCTTGGCGGTAAGAGAAAAATCAGCATTGGTATCAATGGCCAGCGTCGCCGCCTCAAAAGGAATAAGCTCGTTGGTTTTTTCCAGGATATTGGAAATGGCATCGGAGTCGCTGCTGGCACGGATACAGGTATCGGCCAGATCTAAGATCTGGATAAGTTTGTTTTTGTCTTTCAAAATGACGTCCCTATCATCAATAAAATAAACAGCTGCTTAGTGATAAACAAATCAGGGTTACAGCACAGAGGTTAACTCCTTCAGCCCAAACAAAAACAGTAGAGTGCCTGGTAGATAGAGTTCGCTGCGTTATTTTATCCGGCTTGCTGGCAAGGGGATAAAATAGCAGCCTTGGTAGATACATCCTGAATTCTACGTATAGTGTACTCTACAAGATAATTTAAACAATATGTATTAACATTTGTAACTAAAGATTAACAAATAATTATAAGTGTTTTTCTTTGTCGTCCAGAAAAACCCACTATCTAATTGATATACTTAAACTATCTTAAAAAACCAGGCACTTTATCGATGAAAGATCATAGTTATTCTTAAGCCACATTGAGTAATTTATTGCTAATTTGCTGATTCACTTTAATGACATCAATAGTAAAGCGACCAAATTGCAAAGGTAAGGTGCTTTTCGCGCTCTCCAGAATATCGACCAGAAAAACGACCGGTTTATGCTCATAATACGACCCCCATTTCCCCCTTTGTTCGGCTGATAATTTACTGATATCCGCCACCCCCACCGGATGATAGGTATAACCAAGCTTATTGATCATTTTCTCCACTATCGGGGTTAAGGTTACCAGGGTAAATCTCATGCCTTTAGACCATAAGATATGGGGCAAGGTCTCCAGTAACTTATATGCTGCCGATTTATAACCAAAAGACGAAAAAGAGCCGATTTCACAAATATGCTGCCGGTCGACAAAGTCTCCGGTGATCTCATAGGCTATTTGCTCTACCGGGCGATCCAGGTACTGCTCCGAAAACAAGCAATTAAATTTGGGATAGGTAATACCGTAGGCACCGGCATAATTTTCCTGCTCGCTTTCTGCTACCTGCATAAAAACAAACTCATCCGGCGTTGGCGTGACGTCGGCTTTATGTATGGTTGAATAAGACTCTGTGACCAGGTTGACGATGTTTTCATAATCTTCGCTGCCGGGATCTATGGTGCGAATTGAACTGCTTGCCATGGTTTTCATATGTATTTTTCCTTGAAGTTAAAAATTATCGACAAGGTTAGGCCCGGATATAGTGAAAGGGAATTTCAGCCCCTTTCGTTGTATTGCGCAATATCGCACCGGCCAGGCGCCTTAACAGCACCCCAAAAGTAAAACCAAACCGGAAATACCGGTTAACTAACTATTTTTTGCTAAACACAAGGCAAATTAAAAAAGATTTCACCGGTGAAAATTTAATTTTTTCTCCCTGTTACAGAAGAAAAAAATAAGCCAGTCATATTGAACAGTTCTTGTTTCAGTCCTGTTTCACCCCAGTAAAAACAGCCATACCTGTCCATATGGTCAGGAGAAAAAACCAGCCATTACCAGCGCTTAAAATCAGTAAAAAGATAAAATTCAGCCAAAAGAAAACCGCCAGACAAAACAAAAACAAACCATTGTTTTAAATCAATTTTTAAGAGATAAAACCTTGACAGAAACACTACCCTGTCCGGTGGTACAGCTGTCCATAGGGTCGGTTATCTCATTTGCCTTTACTGATTACATTTATCTCAAGCAAGCAAACAGACGAATTAATCAAAATTATTGACACGAAGGAAGTGAAGTAATGGAAAACAATATCTTTATGCAAGAAAACGGTTTCGATTTAGCAGTTTCTAAAAAACACAAGTTATTAATTGATTGCTATAAGTTACGTCATGATGTTTTTGCCAAAGAGCTTGAATGGGTTGCCGAAGAAGATAACCGTTTAGAAATCGATAAATTCGATTTTGCCAGCAACCATATCGTTATTTCCCAGAACCAGAAAGTGAATGCTTATATGCGCGTCACCCCCAAGCATTCTCCCTGGTTATTGACCGATACTTTTTCTTTTTTGATTAACGAAGGCAGGGATCATGAATTTCTCGACAACAGCGTTGAAGTCACCCGCCTGGCGGTAGATGCCCAGTTCAGAAAACTTAAGATACACCAGCAATTTACCTTATGTGACATGCTGATCAAGGGACTGCTGCAATTCTCGCTGGAGAACAATATCAAACACTGGTACATAGTGGTTTCCCAGGAAATTTTCTCCCTGCTTAACCGCCGCGGCCTCGATTGCCAGCAACTGGGTAAAACCACGGTAATGCCGGACGGCGTCAGAACCCTGGCGGCACGCATCGATGTTGAAACCTTTATTGAAAACTGCGCCGCTTATTACCTGGACTTCAACATGCAGGAGCAGGAGCAGCAACTGGCCGCTTAATAACATGGCTTAAAGCAGGCTTTTGTCCAATCGATAGCAAGCCGAAAATAACAAACCAGCCGGGAGATTTTTTCTCCCGGCTGGTTTGTTATTTTAAAGAAAGCACGCTACTTAAACTGGGTTTTGACATCGGGATGATCATATAATCCGGCACTGTTTTTTGTCTCCAGCACTTGATGCGCCTGGCTTTCAATAAAGGCGACAGTCGCATCGGACAAGGCATTGCCGATACTGAAACGTTTCACTCCCAGCTGCTGTAATGCCGCCACATCCGTCAGGTTCGGCAGTGACATCACATTCACAGGTGCCTTTATCGCCGCAACCACGGCCCGGATCTCATCTGCCTGGCTTAATCCCGGCACAAATAAACCGCTGGCGCCGCTGTCGATATAAGCCTGCCCCCGGCTGATGGTTGCTTCTAGAGGCTGTTCCAGTTGCAAGTAAGTATCGGTGCGGGCATTGATAAAAAAGTCCTGGTAACCTTTGCTGTCCAAGGTTAAGCGTATTGTTTCCAGCACACGGCAATGCTCCGGCTGTGCTCTTAAACCGGCTTCATGCTTGAGGGAGTCTTCAATATTAATACCGGCAGCCCCCAGCTCGGCAAGCTGTAACACATTATCCGCAATGGCCGACGCCTCTGTAGCAAACCCGGCTTCGATATCCACGGTAACCGGTACGGAAACATTGGCAATGATATTCTTTGCCAGGGTTAATACCTGCTCAAAGGAAATTTTTTCACCGTCCTGATAACCCAGGGCATTGGCCACGCCCCAGCTGGTGGTGCCTATGGCTTTAAAACCCGCCTGCTCCAGCACCAGGGCCGACAATAAATCCCAGGCATTGCCTATACACAAGACCTGCTGTTGTTGATGCAAGGCATTAAAAGCCGCGATATTCTTTTTCATGGTTTCTCCTGTTAATAAGGTTATCGAACATTACTTTAAAAATTGGGTTTTATCCTGACGCCGGTGAATGACCTTATTCAGCGCTTCGTCGCCATTTTCCTGTGTTTCCTTGTCCGCCAGCCCCTGGAAACCTTCGTGCTTAAGCAGCCATAACTTACGCTCTACCCCGCCGGCATAACCGGTTAAGGTGCCGTTGGCGCCGATCACCCGGTGACAGGGCACTATTATCGTCAGCGGGTTTCGGCCATTGGCGCCGCCCACCGCACGCACCGCCTTAGGGTTATTGAGCTTGTCGGCAATTTCGCCGTAAGATAAACTCCGGCCAAAAGGGATCTCCTGCAAACAGCCCCACACCGACTTTTGAAATGCCGTGCCCTTAGGGTCCAGCGGCAAATCAAAGGTTTTTCGCTGGCCGGAAAAATACTCCGTTAATTGCTCCCGGCAAGAGCGGGTGATCTCGCTGGGATTTGCCGGTTTTTTTTCCAAACCGCAAAATATCACCTGGGCTATCCCGGCATCGGTCGCCTGAATTTCCATTTCCCCCAAAGGGGTATCCACATAATCGATATACATCAGAGCAAGCTCCATAATTGAAAGGTTAAATAACTGCGCCAGGGGGACGCTTCTTGTGGGTTCAAGCTTTCACCGTTTTGTCCCATGGCTTTTTTCACCCCGAGATCGCCGCCAAGAAAAATATCCGGCTCGCTTAAGCCCCGCAGCCTGGCATAATCTACGGTCCAGGGGCCAATTCCCTTGAGTTTGAGCCAGGCCGAAGCATCATCCGGATTTTCGCTGTCCAGATAATGGCGGGCAAGATTACGTAACGTTTGTTTGCGCGAACCGGGAATTTTCAAACAATCGAGTTCATTGTCGGCAATCACCTCAGGGGTCGGGAAATAATATTTTCCGCCGCTGGATTGCCCCAGGGAGTTCACTAAAATCGTCACCAGGTTACGTGCTGCCACCACAGAAATTTGCTGGCCTAAAATCGCCCGGATCCCTGCTTCAAACATGCTCCAGATCCCCGGCAGGCGAACACCCGGCTTCACGGTAAAACTTTCCGGACAGCTCAACGCCAGATCTTGTTCTACCGCCTGCATATCGACATCCAAATCTAAAATACGGCGGATATTGTTCACTATCGCTTTTAAGTGCCTGACATCATCCACTTCAATGGTGACATCAAACCTGAAATCATCGGCAATATGTTTGGCGGTAAAACAGCCCTGGGTACCGGCCCATTGAAACATGCGACCATAACTGTGCTCGCTGCCCCACTCCAGGCCGGGTATTGCCCTTGCCATCAGAAAAGCCGACATCAGGGACCAGTCATACGGCGGCCGGTAATAGAGCTTAAGCTGCAAACTGTTCGCCTTCTCCTCAACTGATTTACGCATTTTTGACGGCGTTAATTTCAGCTGATTTAAGAAGCAGTCGTTAAAACGGCGGATACTGCTGAAACCACTGGCCAAAGCCACTTGCGTGACCGGCAGTTTTGTTTGCTGCAACAACTGCTTGGCAAACAGGCATTGCTGGTATTGGGCATAGGTTTTCGGGGAGGTGCCCAGATGTTTTTTAAAGAGCTCCCTCAGGTATCTGTCACTGATCCCAAGCCGCTCAGCCAAGGCAGGTAAATCGCCGGTTTGCAATGCCCCTTCATCAATCAATTTAATGGCGCGTTCTAACGTGGTATTAACCCCTTTCCACGCCGGAGAGCCCGGCGCACTGTCCGGCCGGCAACGCAAACAGGGACGAAAGCCGGCATTGGCCGCTTCAATGGCGGTAGCGTAATAGCAGACGTTCTCTTCTTTTGGCGGCGATACCGGACAGATAGTACGGCAATAGATGCCCGTGGTTTTTACCGCGGTAAAAAATTTTCCGTCAAACCTAGGATCCCGGGAAAAGCGGGCTTTTTGGCAGGTTTCTGGGTTAAGCATTTTTGTTCCTTCACACTAAGCATTCAAGCTAATGAGGTCACTATACGCCAGTAAAAGAAAAAACCTAGCCAGAATCGGAACTGAATGTTATTCCATTTCAGGAATTGCTGTTTTTATAAAAACGGACACGCCCAACCCAAAACATGCCCGTATAGATTTTGCAGCATTAAAAACTATTTGTTTGTCGCTACAGTATCCCTTTAGGCAACCCTGCCAACATTAGCCGACAACAACTCATGCTTGCGGGGATGCACTTTTCCTGTTTCAGCATAAAATTTAAGTTCTTCAAACACGACACTCGCCAGCTTATTAAATTTACTTTTCATCAGCGGCCCCATCAGCTGAGCAAATACCGGCAATAAAGCCACATGAATTTCAAAGGTAACACGTGATTGATTTTGGCCGTATTTTTCAACACGCCAGGTATTTTCCATGCTTCTTACAAAAAACGGCATGCCGGACAACTCCACCTGATAGCTAAAGGTATGCTGTGCTTTATCCATTCTGGTCAAGGTCTCCTTTGCTACCGCACCGTCGGGTAGTTCACAGGCACGTCCTTCGCCGGGGGAAAGTTCTGGATTTTCAGTAGAGCTATTTACCACACTGGTCCACTGGCATATATCGTTATAATCATCGGCAAGGATTTTCCACAAAGTATCAACCGGGGCATTGATATTGATCTTGTTAATTATCTGCATTTTCTTTCTCCTCAAGTACGGGACATCATTTCACAACAATGTTGTGCATTGGCTTTCTCTGGATACAAGAATCCTTAGGCCTTGAAGATATGAACCTTTAAAGCTAAGACCTTGCGGTAAAATAAATGGGGAATTTTTTCGTTTATACGCTAATAACGTCAAACAAGGGCTGTCGACCGGGTGACCGGAAACTGGATCTCGCAAACACAGTCGTCGGGGTTACCCGGCGATGGCGGCTTGATAAACACCTCTCTTGCAGGGCCGGATATCCGGAAATCACTATTTTCAATCCACCTGCCTATTTGCGCATATTTTTCATAACCATTTTCAAACGAGCCGACTCGCATGGCGGAAATCACTTTTTCTTCCTGTTGAAGCATGCGTGCGCTAACTTCATCTCCACCAGGGAGAAGCAGGGGCGTTTCGGGCATTTTCTCCAGCGGAAAACCCACTTCAACATCCGTATTTTCAATGCTAAAAGCATCGCCATGTATAATGATGGTGAGATGACCAAGCTGCTCTTGTCCGAGCATAGCCGGCACATGCTCTCGCATTTCAGTCACCAGATAGATGGTATCGAACAGCTTGGCCATCACCTTACGGCTTGAATAAAATGGCTGGGCAGAAATACTTTTCAGGATAATGCCTTCACCGATAAGGTTTTCTGGCTGCTCAACTTCTTTCAACCGCGCTTCTATAATTTTTAGCCGGTTTATTTCTTCCTGAACAGTTTGTTCAACCTGGGCTTTTCGAAGCATTAGCATGCCACGGATTTCCTGCGCAGATACCGCTTCCAAAACCATCTTTTTGATCTGTTCCAGTGAAACTCCCAGCTCCTTTAGCGCTATGATACGGTTTAATTCAGGCAACTGTTTAGTGCTGTAATAACGATAGCCTGTCGACTCATCCGTATATGCCGGCTGAAAAAGACCGATTTGATCATAATAACGTAACTGTGAAATAGCCGTTTGAGCTATTTTCGAGAATTCACCGATCCGGAACATAGCGCCGCCTCTTTTGTATAATCTCTGCTTTGTGTTGCCAAGTATGGACTCTAAAGCCACTTGAGAGTCAACAGTCGATTTAAAAAAACATCTGCTTGGCTCACGCGCTCATATGCTGCATTGATAATATCCTCAGCCAATCGCTGAATTTTCCCATCAACGGATATAAGAATAGCGAATGAAGAAGCGTATCTCTGGTGTGAATGATGACCACGCATTTATTGTGGTGTGACGGTTTACAGCATGGTCCCGGGTTGGGGTTGGGGTTGGGGTTGGGATAAACACCCTGAGGGAAAAATAATGAACGAGCCTTCCGTAGCCCGATACAATATTTCAACTATCAACATTTGTGTTTTTCCATAGTAAGGAATAAATGGCTTATGGTTTTCCCTAAATCAGTCCATATTAAGCCTGTTTCAACTGAGGATACTCCTCGGCAAAATGCCAGTTCTCCATTTCAAATTCCACTTTTGATCCTTGTACCACAGTGACATTGCCGCAATTTAAACGCACCGCTCCCTGACGGGTCGATAACGGCTGATAGTCCATCACGCCAAGCGTTTCTGCAGCGGTCACTATATGCTTACGGGCACGGCATAATTTAACGTTAAACTGGGCCTCGTTATCCCCGATCATCTGGTGCAGGGCTTCCCGCTCTACCCAGCCCACCAATAAAGGATCAACCACACCGTCACGCGCCATCATCTGCTGATATTGCTGATAATATTCCCGGGCCAACAACAACATCACATAATGATGCACCCGCTCGCCGAGATCCTGCGCCTGTCCTTTGGCGAGCAGCTGGATACTGACATGCCAGTCATTGGCGCTGACATCAAAACGCAGGGCGATTTTATCCGTCAACTCTGCCGCCGCCAGCTCCTTGGCATTGCCGGAGTTGGCCGCCGTTTGCGTAACTTGCTCGCAGGTGACCGGCGCCAGGCCTGAGGTGATTGCCAAGGGGTTTTCCAGGCCCTGCTGATGGTACACCAGGATATACTGCTGCAGCGCTTCTTTGTTTAGAGCAAAATTATGGCTGCTAAATTCCTGCATCAACTGAATCACCGGCTGCGCCTGATCCGATTGCGCCAGATAGCTGGCGGTCACATGGATATAATTAATACCCGAAGTGATCGCCGTGATCGCATTCTCCTTGGCATGCTCGCCGCCGCCGGCAAAGGCACATTCAAAGGTTAAGGCATTGGCATGGCTGGTGGCGTTTAATGCCGCCAAAAAGCGCTTCACCCCGGCAGGTGAAAACTGCGAATGATCATCGGCGAAACAAATCCTTTGCACCCCGGACAATTCACACATCCTGACAATTTTCAGCAGCTGGCTGTGGCACAGCTCAAAGGTGTTTTTCAGCAGTAAGCGTATGCTGACTTCACCGGTACCGATAAAATGCTCCAATAATTCGGCGCAGCGGTTAATGGCTGCGGAATCCGACATTTCTTCGGGGTTAATCAGCACATATATCTGATGATGGCCAATCGGCTGCCCCTTATTGAAATACTGCCGTAATTGCTGATAGCAGATTTTTCCCCACACATGATCATTATGGCTTAAACCCTGCAATAACCTGGCGTCAATCAGCTTGCCGTCAAATT
This sequence comes from Thalassomonas sp. RHCl1, assembly GCF_947387555.1. GTDB lineage: Bacteria > Pseudomonadota > Gammaproteobacteria > Enterobacterales > Alteromonadaceae > Thalassomonas. The sequence goes on along the minus strand of NZ_CANDNZ010000006.1, from coordinate 400,729 downwards.
TTGCCTGCTGGCTTAAATCCGCCAGAGTGGTTACCCGGCTCTCGGTCAACGCATTTAACTCCGCGCCGTTATTTTGATGGCTGCTTGCGTCGATAAAACCAAGAAAAGTTTCCGGATAGATATATTTATTCCAGTCATTTTTCATCTCAACTCCTCCTTGCCGTTATGGTATTAACGACTCCGTATACTGAACAAATAGCGTAAACGAGTATGCCCGACCAGAGAATGAGGAAGCCCCCCAGCACGCTGTCTGACACCTTTTCACCAAAAATCCCGATTGCCACCAACAACATCAGCGTGGGATTTAAATATTGCAGCAAGCCAACCGTGGTTGCCGACAAATGCACTACGCTGCCGATATAAAGCAAAATCGGCAATGTGGTTACCGCCCCCAGCAGCAGCATCAAGCCCCACTGGCCGGCGGTAAAATCATAACTGTGCCCGGTAATGCCTAAACCACTATCACCTAAACCAAGAAGCCCTAAGGCGATAAACAGCAGCGCCGGTATCGCGGCAAAACCCGTTTCCACCGACAGGGTGACCAGCGGCGCTATCGGTCTGGTTTTTTTAAGCACACTGTACCAGGCAAAAGTGGCGGCAATGGTGATACCTATCCAGGGCAGCGAATTCAGATAACGCGCCTGAATCACCACCGCCGCTCCCAGCAAACACAAGCCAATGGCAATAAATTCTACCGCGGTCACCTTTTCTTTTTGCCGCCACTTCAGCAGGGCGACACTGAGGATAGGTGCAAGAAAATAACCTAAACTGGCAGAGCTGAGCTGGTTCAAGCTGATAGCGAAGATCACCAGGTACCAGTTGCTGGCAATCAACAGGCTGCTTAACAGCAATAACCGCCACTCCTGCCCCTTGAGCTGAACCACCGAGCGGCGCACCTGGGGGGTCAAGGCCAGCAAAACACCGCAGAACAACATGGAAAACAGGATGCGTAATGCCAGTACCTGCAAATTATCTATCCCAGACAAGGCATTAAATATCAGGGTCACCGCCGACCAGAGAAAAAATGCACAGATATTGGCAACCAGCGCCTGTGATGAATTTGAAATCGATAACGTCATGATTTGCTTCCTGCTGCTTTGTTATCCTGACCTTAGCCGTTGACTAAGGTCACTTTGCCCACTGCTTCCCCGGAAGCGGCAAATTCATGCGCGAGCCCCGCCTGCTCGAATAAAAAGCTTTGCGAGTCCAGTAAAGGCGTTAACTTGCCCGCTTCAACCAAAGGGGTCAGCTGCTTTAATATCTTGCCGTGCGCCTCGGTTTCCCTGCCGGATAACATAGGCCAGAGCATATTGATAAAATGCAGGTTTAACCGCCGCCCCGAGGCAATTTTTAAATCCACCTTATTGTTGGCCAGGGTCGTTACCACATGACCGCCGACCGTACAGGCCTGCATGGCAACAGGAATATTCTCATTGCCTACGGTATCAAACACCAGGTCAAAACCGCAGCCGCCGGTGATGCGGCTGACATATTCTTCGACATCTTCGGTGTGATAATGAATAATGCCGTCGGCCCCCATTTTCAGGGCCAACTTGCCTTTTTCCACCGAGCCCACGGTGGCATAGACCTCAGCCCCCATATGCTTTGCCAGCTGAACCGCCATATGGCCGACACCGCCGGTACCGCCGTGTACCAGTACCTTCATACCGGCTTGTAAACCGGCAGCTTCCAGGCCTTCCCAGGCGGTGATCGCCCCCATAGGCAAAGCCGCCGCCTGTTTAAAGCTCAGGTTTTTTGGCATCAAACCCAGCAATTGCTGATCCGCCAGCATCACATCCGTCAGGGCGCCCTGACGGCCTTTCACGCCGCCGGCGCAGCCAAAGACTTTGTCTCCCGGTTTAAATTCGCTGACCTGCTCCCCTACCCGGATCACCACACCGGCAACATCAGAATGCAGTACCGCGGGATGCTCAGGAGCCAAATGGGGTAACTCGCCGCGGCTGATCTTATAGTCGAAGGGGTTCACGCTGGTGGCCTTGACTTCTATCATCACCTCGCCAACGCCCGGCTCGGCTAACGGCATATAACGGTCAATAAAAATATCGCCGTCTTTGTGCTCGTTTAAGACCTGGGAGCGGGTGATTTTTTTCGGGAAACACTGTTTGATAAAACCTTCCAGGTAACCATTAAAAACCTCCGGTGCTTCAAGATGAGGACAGTGATGGCAGTCATCAATAAAGAAGGCATTGTCTCCAAAAATGGCTTTTAGCGGCTCACTATTGAAATAGTCATTATTGATAAAACCGTCCTGCTCGCCGACGATACTCATGGCGCAAACTCCGGATTGCTGCAAAATATTCACTTCATCCTGCAACTCGCCTTCGCTAAAGCCCGCCAGTATGCCCGGCCGTGCCGAGCTATGGGTATTGTCCACCGACTTAACCACACGGATCCAATCACTTAACTCCAGCTTATCTTCATTGGCAAACGCCTTTGCCACTTTGGTAAGCTCATCGCCGTCAAGTTCAGCGGCAAAAATTAACCCTTCTGACGGATCCGGTAAAAAGGCATCTCCGGCACTGTCGGCGTTAAAAGGCGGCGCCCCCACCAGCAATACCCCGGCAATGCCCTCAAGGCGGGGCAAAGCGTCTATGATGGCGTGCCCGCCCAGGCTGTGCCCCACTACGATAACGTTTTCCAGCTGCAGCTCATCGATAAATTCAATGATCTGCTCGCTGCAACCGGCAAAGCTGTAGGCACCGGCGTTGTTCGCCGGTGATGACTCGCCGTGGCCAAGAAAGTCCAGGGCAAGACAGCGATAACTGCTGCCTAAATGCTCCAGTTGATGGTGAAAAGCGTCGGCGCATGATGAGTTGCCGTGCACAAATAGTAATGTTGGTCCTGTCCCTGTGGTTTCCAGATAACTGACGTTACCTGAAGGCAATGTTTTAAATAGCCTTTTCATATTTCTCTCCCTGTTCTGATAACAGCATCCGTTGAATATTTTGCTCAAACAAAGCCTGAATTTCTTCGGCGGTGTGAGTACTTAACAACGGAGTACTATAACTAAACGCACAACTCATTTTTTGATCCAGACTGGCAATGTGTAAGGCAATGGCAAAAACGCCGCCATTACGGTTCGCCATATTGCGGTAGCCGACAATATTAAAGCCGTCATATTGCTGCGTTAAATTCAATTGGCCATGATTGGTCATGGCAACATCATGAGAAAACACGCTGATATCATTCAGGCCTTTCGCCCCCTGGCGCATTAACGCCAGGTTTAACTCGCCCAAATCCCTGGCCAGCAGCTTTATTCCTTTACTGAGCTGCTGACGATAGCCGGGGGCGAACTCGGCTAAAGAGGAAGCGACCGATATCTTATGGGGGTAAACCCGGATATAACAGCCAATCTCTTCTTCACTGATCGGCGCCTGCAAGCGACTGCGCATAGACACCGCACTTAAACAGGTAATTTCATTTTTTTGCTGCAAACCGGCCACCGACCGGCAAAAGGCGTAGGTGAGCAAGGTATTCAGGGTTGAATCTTGCTCTTTCGCCAGTTGCTTTAATGGCGCTAATACCTTTTGATCGAAGCAGGTTTCCAGGTAACCGGTTTGCCGGTTTGCTACCGGAGCCATCTCTTCTACCGGCCAACTTGGCGTTAACGACTCAGGTGGCTGTGCTTCTGGCTCAGAAACCTGGGTTAACGGCGATATAAACTGCTCCAGCTCGGGCCCCACCGGACGCTTATTCACTTGCAGCCGCCCCTGTCTGCGGGTCACCTGTACGTAATAGTTCAGTAACGACTCCACCAGGGTGGCAATAGATAAACCGTCAACAATAGAGTGATGAAAGGTCAGTGCCAGGTGGCTTTTTTGCCCGCTGCTGTCTTGCATCAATACCACAGAAAGCACAGTTTTTTCTGCCGCCAGCACGGTATTAAGGCAAAGGGTGGTCGCCTGCTGTAAATCATAATCCCGGGTTAATTCAAGCTGACGGCAAATGTCACCGGCAGCAAGCTGAGTACCATGTAATTCAAAGCCAGATCCGGTAGTCACCACCCGGGTAGACAAGATTTCATAGCTGTGCAACCAGAGTTCAACCGCCACTTTCAAATAATCGAAATCCAGTATGGCGTCGAAATCCACCACAGAAGTGGTTTGCGAGTTTCCCGAAAGCTCGTGCATTAATGCCATGCGGCTTTCAATATCTCCCAGGGGACGGATCAGGCTTGTAGTAGTCATGCGGCAACATCCATTTTTTGATAAAGGGCATTTAAAGCACAGTTAAAAGCGGCGCTGTCTTTGGTGGTGCCGACGTATTCGATAACATTATCGGGACGCACCAGGATAAACTGCCCTGCATCCAGCATATAGGCCTGCGGATCCCAGATAGTGTTGATCCGGAAGAAATCACCAAAAGCAGACTGCATAATGCCTTCTAACTCAGCCAGCTGCTCAGCCGGTATTTCGCTGCTGACGATCAAACTATGTTTGCCGTTGCCCAACGGGAACTCGTTGGCAAAAGGTAAAAACTGCGAACTTAACAGTAAGCCGCCGACATGATATTTTTCCTGCGGGTCCGGGGCCTGTTTGGCGTAATTGAGTTTATAACCGGCAGAAATTTGCGGGAAGGCCTTGATAAAGTCGCGGTTGGCAACCTTAGGCAAAAATTTCGCTTCATCCTGCTCGCCGTGACGGTCTAAACCGGCGATCATCGAAGTATTGAGATCTGTTAATTTCAACAACTGCTCGGCATTCCAGTGGCGTTCTTGTGCATAACTGTCGAGCAAGGCGTCAGAGCCGGCACCGCTCATCACATAACCTAATTTCCAGCCCAAGTTAAAAGCATCACCGATACCGGTATTCATACCAAAACCGCCGATAGGGCTGAACAAGTGTGCGGCATCTCCGGCGACAAAAACATTGCCGCGGCGGAAAGTCGAGGTAGCGCGGTTATAAAACGGCGCAGCCGACATCCAGGTGGGCTCGGAAATTTCTATATCCACATCCAGTGCGGCGATGGCGGCTTGAAAGTCTTCCAGGCCCGGTTGATAATTGTCGGGGATCTTGCCGTCGGCCTTGATCACTATCCTGTGATAACCTTCCATCAGCGGCAGCACGATAATAAAACCCTGCTCTTTGATGTAATAATAACTTTGCGTTAAATCCCGGTCCCACTTGACCTTCACATCCGCCAGGATAAAGTGCAGATCATAGTTATAGCCGTCAAAAGGCAAACCTACCTGTTGCCGGGTTTTACTGTTGGCGCCGTCGCAGCCGACGATATAACGGTATTGCCGGGTGTCTTCCCCGTTTACGCCTTTACAGGTCGCCTGTGCGCCGTGTTCATTTTGCTCTAAACTCACCAGTTCGGTGCCGCGCTCAATTTCATAACCCAGTTCATTTAAGCGATTTTCAATGGCCGCTTCGGTGACCGGCTGGGGTAGCATCAAAAAATAAGGATGCGTGGCGGATATCCGGTTAAAGTCCAGTTTAAACATGCGCTTGTCGTTATACATCAGGTTCACTATCTGGTTTTTTTGCCCCTGCGGCAATAAAGACTCGGTGATCCCTAAGTCCGCCAGCATATCTAATGCCGCCGGGTTAACACTCAGGGCTTTTGAACCCGAGCATTTTTCCGTGCGCACCTCTATGATACGAAACGGAATACCAAATCTGTGTAACTGTAATGCGGTGATCATGCCGGTTGGCCCGCCGCCCACGATAAGAACTTCCTGCTCTATTTCCTGCAACATAATGAATAGACCTTTTATCTGATCCGGCTCTTATGCTCCAAGAGCCGGCATGATTAAAAACGTGTTATCACCTTAAGATAACGATTAGAGGTTAGTGCCGTCTAAAATGGCTTGTGGGTAACGGGCGCCGTGAATATTTTCACTGGCAAAAATACCGCTCAGGTTCATCACGATATCCGGCGTCAGGTCGACATTGAGGGCGCCGAAGTTGTCCGCCAGGTATTTCACCCGTTTGGTACCCGGAATAACATGCAGGTTGTCGTATTGCTCCAGCAACCAGGCCAAGGCTAACTGGGCCGGAGTACAGTTCAGGCCTTTGCTGATTTCCTGTACTTTGGCCACCAGTTCCAGGTTTTTCTCGATGTTTTCGTCCTGGAAACGCGGCAGTTTGGCGCGGAAGTCTTTGTTCACGTCGGCTTTTTGGATATCTGCCTGGGTAATGCCACCGGTTAAGAAACCACGGCCTAACGGGCTGTAAGCAACAAACTTAGTGCCTAACTCTTTACAGGCCGGCAAGATGTTTTGCTCGATATCACGTGACCATAAAGAATATTCACTTTGCAGGGCTTCAACATGGTGAACTTTCTGGGCGCGTTTCAGGGTTTCTACCGAAACTTCCGACAGGCCGATAGCCTTGATTTTGCCTTCTTTAACCAATTCCGCCAAAGCTTCCATCGGCTCTTCGATAGGCGTATCCGCGTTACGTCTGTGCATGTAATAAATATCAATGGCTTCAACATTTAAGCGCTTTAAAGACGCTTCACAGGCAGCACGGACATAATCGCGGCTGTTATCTATGATCAGGTTGTATTTGTCATTAGGGTCGCGGCGGATACCGAACTTGGACGCAATCACTACGTCATCGCGTTTTGAACCCAGCTCTTTGGCGAACTGACCCACGAGTTCTTCGTTATGGCCCTGGCCGTACATGTCGGCAGTATCAAAATGGTTGTAACCCATTTCCAGCGCGGCATGTAACGTTTTCAGCGATTCGGTGTCGTTGCGGTCACCGTAAAATTCACTCATGCCCATACAACCTAAACCAACGGCTGCGACAGATTTATTTGCAATTACTCTACTCATAACAATTTCCTTGTTTAATTTAAAAAGTGATTTTCTCGTTATTTATGTTAAATCTTCCAAACTTACGTTTTCCTGCTCAGCAAGCTGATAACCTGACCTCTCATCTCAGGTCATTAGCTTGCCGAGCCGCCCCTGAACTCCTGCGTTGAGGGGTATATTACTCGGTTAAATTTATCGGCCTACTGACTAGTGGTACAGGGCGGTTAAATTTATGCTTCAAGCTCACTGCTCCAGCCCTTTATTTATGCCGCCTCCTGTTCAATATCCAAAATGATAAAATCTTGCTCCTGGTTCGCCGCCCGGGTTAATTCGCCCGGACTTACCAGGTATCCCCGGCCTACCGTGGCTAACATAGGGAAGTCGCTGATATCGTCGCCATAAGCCACCGAGCTGGCGGCAACATCGGTAAACAACCGCAAATAACGGCGGATATAATGGGCCTTGCCTTCACCGATACAGGGCTGGTCAACCAGCTTGCCGGTATAACGGCCTTCCATTTGCTCCTGGGGAGCGCATAACACGGTATTCACCCCCAAAGCCTCTGCCAACGGCTGCAGCATGGCCAGGCCGGAGCCGGACACAAACACCAGGTTGTATCCCTCCCTCTGGTGCTGCCTTAGCTTCGCCAGGGCATGGGGGTGGAAAAAGTCCGCCTTATCCGCCACCTGCCGGTACCATTTGCGTCCCAGCTCGGCGAGCTCAGTCACAGATACCCCGGCAAACACCCGGTAATAATGGGCATTGATGTTTTCCCGGCGCTCTTTGGCGGCAAACATCTGCTTAAGCTGCACCTGCATCTCGTCCATCACCTGCTGCGGGATCAGCTTGGTTTCCTGCTGCAGGTAATTTAAAAAACTGAACATGCTTTTAATGGAAATCAGGGTATTGTCGACATCAAAAAAAGCGCAGGGTTTGCTGGTATCCAGGTTATGCAGCCACATTCTGCTCGCCCTCATTGTTCAAGACATATTTAATGGCATCGCAGGCCATCGCGGCTTCTTTTTTCTCCAGCCACTCGGCGTTATAGGTACTGAAGCTGGTGGTGACCACAGAGCAGATAACACCGTTTTGCACCACATTCATCACCACATCAAAGGAGTGCGCACCGGCTTTTTTCTCTTTATGTTCAACAATTTCATATTCTATGGTTGCAGGCACCGGGAACATGAAACTGGTGTACTGGCTGTTTAAGGTGTTGATAACGAAATAACTGGAGAAGTCGTTGTCTTTAAGGAAAAACGCCTCGGTAATGGTCAGGAACGCCTGGCGCGCCGCTTCGGTGATCACCATGCCTTGTACGTGGTGTCCGGTAACGTGATCCCCCATCTCATCACAGGCATCGTCAAGCATGACATCCAGTTCAAATTTCTTTTCACAGATGCGGCGCGGCAAGCCCAACATAGAGTTACGCTGCTGATGTTTATGCACATAATTGCGGCCTGATTTAACGGTTTCATTAAACTCTAATAAATTGCTTAAACCGGCATCCTGGGCCGTTTTAACCAGCTGGGAGACCTGGGCTTCACTTAACCCCTGGCCTAATTTAAAACGGATTTTTTTATCGCTTAACAGCTGGTGCTTTAATATATGTAAAGCTTCACTTGCCGTTAATACCCCCTCGTTTTCTGCGAAACACTCGAACTTGTCGCCAACAATAATCATATTTTCTGTAGTCATGGTTTGCTCCTTGCAAATCTTTATAAGTAAAAAGTTAAAAAAGTTTTCGTTGTGAAAATTAGTTTTGAACACGGAGCCCAGATTAAGGCATGAACCGGGACAGGTTAATTACGCAAGCTATCGCAAGATTTCCGGTAAAAGGGCAATGGTGAAAGAAAGAGTGAAGGGTTGTGAAATAGTCTGAAATACCATTTCAGAGAAGGTCTTTTTATAGTTTGCTCATCGAACGACAACTCGAAAAATAAAAGCAAACTTTTTAAAACTTTATTAAAAACTAAGGAAACAAGACGATGAAAACTATAATGAAAAACAAAATCACTAAAGCGCTTACCTTATTAACAGGCTTTGCCTTAACCACTTCTGTTGCCATGGCAAACGATGATTATGATGATGACTATGGCTACCAGGACGAAATTAACGGCGCTTATGGCCTAGAAGAAACCGATGTCAGTAAAAAAATGCTGCGCCGTGCCCTGCGCAACAAAACTTTCCTCGCCAGCCTAAATAAGCAACACGCCTATTTTGAAGGCAGCCAGATTGTCAGACGCTTCTTTTTATGTATCCCGGAAGCCTCCAACCAGAAGTTTAATATGGAAAGAATGGCCGAAGTAAACCAGTGTTTCTACGACATTACCAGCCCGGATATTGAACTGGATTTAAACGGCGCCTTGTCCTACGGGGTTGAGTCTACCATCAGCATCGCCACCGACGGTTTGGCGCAGTTAAGACAGAACGCGATTTTCTCGCCGACTTCCTTCTATGTCAGCCACTACGAGCCAGGCGAAAAGCCAGGTACCGGCCGCATGGAGTTTAACTTTAACGTCTTAGTACACCAGGAAATTATCCAGTCAACAGATGTCGAATTGCCGTTCGAACCAACGCCGGGACCTCAGCTGTTTTTAAGTAACAATACTTTAGGCGTTATCGCCACAGAAACCGGCGAATGGATGATAGACAAGCTGGTCGTTAATTCTATGTTCACCGAGCAAAGACCGGACATTAACTACAACAACCCGTTCCCTAACTACCCGATCAACTAAGTTGGCTCTTGCGGTTAACAGCCAAGTTTAATCAATGAAGCAACAGCTATCCCTTAAGGGGGATAGCTGTTTTTTTATGTACAGAATGTATGGTATGCCGTGCTCGCAGGGATGCGAAGGTACGGCGATATACAATATGTATCTATGCCGTGATCGCAGGGATGCGAAGGAGCAGCGATATACAAGATGTATCTATGCCGTGCTCGCAAGGATGCAAAGAGGCGGCGATATACTTCCCTTATCTAAACCAAGGCTTAGCTAAAGCTGGCTTTATTCGCTTTAACAAAAGCTTTTAACGGTGTTAACGGACGTCCCAATAACTGTTCACCGTCAGGGCTTACCATGGCCGCCTGGTCATCGGCAAAGGCGTTAAATAATTCCACCATACCTTTCGCCTGCCATTCCGGCCAGCCGCTGTCGGTCAATGCGCTTAAGGTCGTGGCATTATCCGGTGAGATGTGGCTTACGGTTTTCCCCAGCTCATTAGCAAAGATTTCGGCAATCTCGCCCCCTGAAATCAGCTCAGGCCCGGTAATATTATAGGCTTTACCGGCATGCCCCTGGCTGGTCAGGATGTTGGCGGCAATTTCACCTATGTCTTGTACCAGTAAAGGAGCAAAACGGCCTTTGCCTGTACCTAAATGTAAGGTGCCGTTTTTCACGTCTTCCGCCCAGCCCAGCAGGTTATCCTGGAAGAAAATGGTTCTCAGGTGCGTCCAGTTCAAACGGCTATCTTCCAGATATTTCTCGCCGTAACGGAATTGACGGGCAAATAAGATCCCTTCATATTCAGCGCCGAATACCGAATAAAAGACAAAATCTTTGACACTTTCATGGGCCAGGGCGGCATCAATCACGGCCTTGGCATGCAGCTCCCGCGGCTCTATGTTGCCGGGAATATAGAAAACCTTATCCACTCCCTGCATTGCTGAATTCAGTTCATCGGCACGCTCAATATCAAATACCCGGGTTTCCAGCTGCGGATAAAGATTTTTCAGCGCCTTGGCTTTTTCTTCGCTGCGCACACCGGCGATAATATGATCGGTTAAATCCGCTTTAGCAAATAAAGCATTAAGTGTCGCCTGACCATTAGCTCCTGCTGCACCGATAATAAGAATATTGCTCATTTCATTTTCCCTGATTTGTGAGTATTTATCCGGGCAAAAAAGTAGCATTTGAAATCGGTGAAATCTATTAGAAAATATCGGATGACATAACCTGAAATATCGGACGGGATATTTCATCAAATGAACTTCCCTTGTTAGCCGATAAAGAATTTTTTCGCCTGCCATAAGCAATCACAGCAGATATCCGAGCCATTAAGCGGATGAAATTTTATATTTTTCCCTAAAGATTCAGCAGATTTTCCCATAGGAAAAGTTGAGCCGGTAACTTTTTATCTCCCCGAGTGAGACATTTCACCCTGTAGTAACACTAGAGTAAGTGAAGTCCTTATGCCGGGGCTAAAGACTTCACAGGTAATTTTTCAATCAGTATAAAGTTGCATATTCCCGTGCCCGGTTACGGCGGATATGGCGGTCAGCCCGGATGGAGTTGTGCGTAACCATTTGGTTTTATACATAATCAGCTCAGCTGAGGAGAGATCAAATGTTTAAGATTAAATTTAATAACAAAGCACTGCTGGCGGCAACCGTCGTCGCTTTAGGGGTAATGGCGTCTATGCCGTCACAGGCGGCTACCGCAACCTATAAGCTGGTAAAGACAAGTAATTTAACCAATGTCAACGACGCCGAAGGACGCTGGCAGTTTGACGGCGGTTATGTCTATATTGGCAATACCCATGTTGGTTATTATACCCGCAAAAAACGGGTCAGCTTTGGCATTCCGTCTTCGGTTAACAAGTCTTCGATGGAGATGACCATTATCTGGAAATGGGGTAATTACAACTTTACCGTGCAAGGCTCCCACTACTTTGGCAACGGCGCGGAAGTGGGCGGCGTCAGCGCCACCTCTGCCGGCTTTACCTATTTAGAAGGTGCCACCTTTGCCGGTAACCACAACGCTATCACCGTCACCTATTAACAAAGACAGCGGCCGGCTTCCGGGCTGGCCCCGCCAATACCGATGAAGGAGTAAGAAAATGACCGTAAACAAATATCTGTTAACCTTCATCTGCCTGCTTATGCTGGCCCACACCGTTATGATATATGACCTGCAATCAAGTGTCAGCCAGGACCACCAGCCATCGGTTGAAAGAGGGCAAATCACCAAAGATCATTCAATGGCACAGCAGGACAGGTTAACTCAGCTTGAATCCCAATTTGATGTTTTATCTGCCGAATTAGCCGGGATCAGCCAGAGCCTTAACAAACTTGCCGAAGCAAGCGCGCAAAACAGTAAAGCGTTGACCGATGCACAGCTTAGCAAACAAAGTAACCAGCTCCTCGCTGATTCAGAACCATTTAATCAACAGCAGGTTTTTGCCGATTCAATAGAAAAAGTAATCGAATTAGGAGTATTGGACGACAACGCCTGGCAGAGCATGGAGCAGGATATCGCCGCCATGAGTAAAGAAGAAAACAGAGCTTTTTGGACGACTATGATGACCAAAATAGCTCAAGATGAGTTTGTTGTCACAGATTATGAAAATTAACTTATCTTGAGTAATTCCGGCCTGGATAAGCCTGGCAGATGACTAATAACGTGCCGACTCTAAATCTTTTATTTTGAATTCCCACGAGCTGGCACCGGGCATAAAGGGCACTTTTGCCGTTAATAATGATTCAGAATGCGGTTGTACCACCCAGCCATAATCAATATCGGTATTGGCAGCAATCAGCTTCCCCTGATGCTTTCCGATAATTTCATAGCTGATATGCTTCCATTTATATTCGGTATTGTTTGCAACCCGATAAGTAATTAACCGGGTTCGGTTATTCGGCATCACCACGATATTCTCTTCACTGATCGAAAAATCGTCCCGGTACATTTGGTAATCTTTTTCGGTGAAAATCCCCGTACTCCAAGAAATAAAGCCTAAAAACGGCAGCAGAAAAATCCAATTGGAATAGTGAGGATTTTTATACCAGGTTTGATAACCCTGGCAATAAGGACACTTGCTTGCCTCTTCTGCGATGTCTTGTCTACAAGATGCGCACTGGATCAAACTGAAAAACTCCTTTTAGCTGATAGCGTTCAACGGACTCATTCCCGCAGCTTATTCCCACAGTAAATGCAAGATACTGCCCTGGTCCGTTTACCAAGTCGCATAGGCTAAACAGCTTTGATAAGATGAGCAATTACAAGCCATTACAGAGAAGCACTATGATTTCAGCCATCACTCCAGTCCGCCTGCTCCAGCAACTGGGTAAGCGCGCGTAATGCCTTGCCTTTATTACTGATTTTCCAGGCGAGGAAGCTTTCCAAATCATTGGCCGGATCCAGCTTTAATTCCAGCAAGGTACCCTTGGCCAGATCATCGACGATACGTTTACGCGGCAGGTGTCCGACCCCTAAGCCGGCGCGTAAGGCGGCCATTTTTTGATCCATATTCTGTACATAAAGCTTCTGGTAACCATTGGTCAGTCCAGCTGAACGAGTTACATTCAATTTTGAAGTGTCGGGGATCACGATACGCCTGATTTTTGATAATACCGCCAACATAGACTTACCGTCTTCGGCAAATTCGGCATATTCATGATGTGCTGCAATCACAGGTACCATTTCCGCTTTTGCCATAGGCACAGAGCGGAAACCTTTCAGCAGGGGAATAGGTCCGGGGGCACCGACCACCAGATCTATCTGGTTATGCTCCAGGGCGTCCCAACCGCCGCTGAGCACACATTCATTGACCTCAACTTCTATGCTCGGATGCTCCTTAAGGAAGTCCTGCAAGACAGTGAAAAAGACCTTATAGTTGCCGGTAGATTCAATGGCGATTTTAAGATGGGTTTCCCAGCCGGTAGAGGTTTCCCGGGCTTTTTCCACCAGCTGGCTGCTGGCCTGGAGGATCTGCCGTCCTTCTTCGAGTACCACTTTACCGGCGGCGGTAAGCACCGAGCGGCGCCCCTGGCGTTCAAACAAGGTAATACCAAGATTTTCTTCAAGTTTTTGCATGATATAGGATAAAGCCGACGTCGCCTTGTTCATTTCTTCCGCGGCTTTGGCAAAACTTTGTCGCCTGTCTATGGCATCTATCACAAGCAATGCTTCAATCGTGATGGGCATTTTGCTCATTTCAATTCCTTTTTTATATTCAATTTTTTAGAACATTTTAAACTAATTTACACTGTTTTTTAGAATCTTGATATTAATTAAAATTTTTATCGTGAATTTATTGGAGTGATGGTCTTTTCCACAGAGCTTGTGAAGTTTGCAGGTCGATTGTTTTTTCTAATGTTAACAACGATGTAACAAAACAGCTTCACTATCATCAATTCTGGCTCACTTCATCGAGAGTTATCATTACACAGGGAGTATTACGTGAAAAATCAAATTAAATTTATTGAGTTTTGTGCCGCAGAAGCAGGCGAATTATTACGTGCTTTTGGTCGCTTGGGGCTTAACTATTCCGGCAAGCATAAAACAAAAAACATCTTCTTATTCGAGCAAGGCGACATTACCTTTATCGCCAACTGTGAAAGAACAGGTTATGCAGCCGAGCATTGTGCCGAACACGGACCGTCAATCGTTTCTCTTGGCTTACAAATGCAAGACGATACCATCATGGACAAAGCGGCAGCCCTGGGTTACCAGACCTTTACCGCACGGGAAGCCAAAACCGGCATCACATTGCCTTCAATCATCGGACCCGGCAATGTCTTAGTGCGCACTTTCTCGGAAAACAGCTGGAATGAATTCAAAACCATTCATTTCGACATGCAGCCGTCTGAATTATTCCGCCCGGATTACTGCCTGCTCAACATTGACCACATCGCGGTAAACGCCCGCAAAGGTAATCTTGAAGCCTGGCGTGAGTTTTATTTCAACGTGTTTGATTTCGTTGAAACCTCTGACTTTATCATTCAGGGCAAGCAAACGTCTTTCCGTTGTAACCCGACCGCTTCTCAATGCGGCAATATCAAAATCGTGCTTAACGAAGACTTTGAAGACGGCTCGCAAATTTCAGAGTTTATCCAAGCCAATAACGGCGACGGTGTTCAGCATATCGCCTTCAAATCTTCCAGCATGCCTTACAGCGTAAGCCGCCTGGTGGATAATGAAATCAACTTTATGAAGACACCTGACAGCTATTATGACCTTATCGACGGCCGCATCCCGGGTCACGGTGAAAATGTTGAAGAATTAAGAAAGCACAACATCTTGATCGATAACGACAGATACGACAAAAACGCTATCTTGTTGCAGGTGTTTACCGAATCCTTAATCGGCCCTATTTTCTTCGAACTTATCCACCGTAAAGGTAATGAAGGATTTGGCGAAGGCAATGTTAAAGCCCTGTTCGAAGCGGTTGAACTCGACCAACGCAAGCGCGGTTTGCTTGCCTAAGTTTCATTAAAATGGAAGTAGTAAAATGAGAGAGTTTACCCAACGCGCTAAGAGTCAGCAAAGCAGCTACCCTGTGGTCGTTGTCGGTGCGGGTCCGATAGGACTCGCCCTGGCCGTCGACCTGGCTCAACGCGATATCAATGTGGTATTAATCGACCAGAAAACCAAGGTCGGCCGGGGCTCCCGGGCGGTGACCTTTTCCAAAAGATCTTTGGAAATCTTCGATAAGTTGGGGGTCGGCGATCAGATCACCGAACATGGCACCCAATGGTCTATCAGCCGCACTTACTTTGGCGGTGAAATGATCGACGCCAAAAACCTGCAACCGGAGCAGGGTCTGAAACGCCCCGCATACGTGAACCTGCAGCAATACCATGTTGAAGATTACCTGGTCAAAAGGGCGCAGCAGTTACCCTGCCTGGATATCCGCTGGGGCACCAAGCTGCTTTCCCACCAGCAGGATGAGCAAGGGGTAACACTTAACCTTGAAGATCCCGAAGGCGAGTACCAGTTAAATGCCCAATACATGGTGGCAGCAGACGGCGCCCACAGCCCGATCCGCAAAGCCATGAACCTGGACTTTGACGGTCGCGAATTTAAAGATCGCTTCCTGATCGTTGATGCGGTGATGGAAGCCGATTATGCCCCGGAAAGGCATTTCTGGTTTTCACCCAGCTTCCACGAAGGCCACTCGGTACTGCTGCACAAGCAACCGGATAATATCTGGCGTATTGATTTCCAGCTCGGCTGGGACAGCGATCCGGAAGTGGAAGTCGAAGAAGAAAGAGTCAAACAGCGTTTATATAAAATGCTCGGCGACGATGCCAAATTCGAACTTAAGTGGGTCAGTGTTTATACCTTTGAATGTCGCCAGATGAGCAAGTTCAAACATGGCCGCACCCTCTTTATCGGTGATGCCGCCCACAGGGTTTCTCCTTTTGGCGCCCGCGGCGCCAACAGCGGTTTCCAGGATACCGACAACCTCAGCTGGAAACTGGCCCGGGTCATTAACGGCCAGGCCACTGATGCCCTGCTGGAGAGCTACAGCGAAGAACGCCATACCGGCGCCATGAAAAACCTGCAGGAATCAAGCCGCAGCACCGACTTTATTACCCCTAAGTCAAAGCAAAGCTTCCGTTTTAGGGATGCGGTACTGACCCTGGCAAAAACCCATCACAGCGCCAAGCAGATGATCAACAGCGGCCGTTTATCTACCGCCACAGATCACCTGAATTCTTCGTTGAACGGCGACAGCGATACCATGACCGGCGGTATCTTACCCGGCCAGGTAGCACTTGATGCCGCCATCACCACAGCCACAGGCCCTGCCTGGCTGTTGGAACAATTGGCAGGCAACTTCGCCCTGATACACTTTGGCGAGCCAAGTGAGCAGCAGCTAAAAGACTTTGATTTATTAACCGAAATCGATCAAAGCCTGCGTTTGCTTATTGTTTCGAAACAAAAACAGCAAAGTGGTGACAAACGTATTCAGCACCTGCTTGACCAGGACGGTTTCATGGCTCAGCGTTACCTTGGCAATGAGAGCAGCGAACAGGGTACAACCTACCTGATCCGCCCCGATGACTTTATCGCCGGCCGCTGGCTCAGCTGGGATAAAGAGAAGATCCAATCAACATTTGCAGGATGCCTGAAATGAAGCACCAGGATGAAAATGTGATGAACAATGAAAACCCCGCCAATGAAGCAACACATGACTGGGACGAGGTTTATGCCCGCTTGATTGCCAGCCATGAAGGCTTAACCGAAGAGCAGTCGGCACGACTGAATTCCAGCCTGATATTGCTGATGCTTAAGCACGTTCCCGAGCTTGAGCAGATACAGGCATATCTGGACGAATCCAGGGCTTTTTCATTGGTAGCTCCACTAAAAGAATAACCCTAATAACAACAAGAGAATAACCGGGCTGGTGCTGATATTTATCATCACCGGCCTGTGTATAACTACGAAAACTACGGACCACCATAATTAAGGAAATAAGATGAGTAAGAAGTTATTTCTGAGTTCGTTGATCGCTACGGCGTTTATCGGCACTTCAGGCAGTACTTTGGCTTTTCATACTGAACACGGGCATAAAACCCAGCATAAAGTAGTAAAAAAAGCATTAACCACAGAACAGCAAAAACTCAATATCGAGTTAAAAGAGAAAGGTAACGGTGCTTACTACTTCCCGTATAACTTTTATAATCCACGCCATATCCGCAACAAAAACTCCCTGCAACAGGTAGGTAATGAAGTTGACGATCAGCTGCTGGATCAGTTAACCGCCGATATTTCAGAAAAAGATATCGCTGAGTTAAAAAACCATATCGACGCTGTCAATAAAAACAGCACCTTCGGTTACCCGACTAACTATGATCACCCGGCTTTTGCTAATCCAAAGGAAGTGACTTCCGATGAGTCAGGCGATTTAAAATATGATCTGAACGTACAATACGGCACTCATAAATTCCAAACCTTACAGCAAGGCAAACAGGTCACTAAAGACCTGCACTTGCGCGGTTACGGCGGAGAATTGGTGGGACCAACCTTTGTGGTTAAACCGGGCGATACCTTAAAAATCCGCTTGAACAATTTATTGCCGCCGGAAACCCACAGAATGGAATGTGATATGAGCGATCCTAACGCCCATTGCGATCACACCACACCACATGCCTTTAATACCACCAACTTGCACACCCACGGCTTACATGTTGACCCGAACGGGAAAAGTGACAATGTTTTCGTGAAACTTGAAGGCGGCGAGTCATTCGACTACGAAATCCATATTCCTGAAGATCATGCCGCCGGTACTTTCTGGTACCACGCCCATGTTCACGGTTCCACTACGGTACAGGTTGCCAGTGGTGTTCACGGCACCATTATCGTACGCGGCGACTACGATGAAGTACCGCAAATCGCTCAGGCAAAAGAGCGCATCATGATGCTGCAAACCATGGCCTTTGATGAAAAAGGTGAAATCGAAGACAACGAAAACTATTTCGTTGAAAAATGGCACCCGGAAGGCTGGGCTAACGGCTGGCATACTTCAATCAACGGCCAGGTGATGCCAGAGATCATCATGCAACCGGGCAGCACGGAATTATGGCGTTTTGTTCACGCCGGTATCCGTGAATATATGAACCTGCAGCTGGTTAATGCCTGTGACAGCCAATACAACGTGCCTTTAGTGCAGTTGGCGGCCGACGGTATTCCGTTCCGTAAAAAACGTTTATCCGACGACAAGGGTGCCTTTATTGCCCCGGGTTACCGCTCAGATGTAATGGTTAAACCCAGACGTCGTGGTGTTTATTACCTGATCGATGCCTCAGTTGAAGGCGCGACCGAATTACCGGCCAGCTACTGTCACAAAAACCGCGAAACCGAAGAGTTCACTTTAGACGAGTCCGCCCAGAATATCCTGGCCCGGGTAACGGTTACCGGCGAACGTCACCGCATGCGTCTGCCGCGCAATAAGCAGCTGAAACAACTGACCCGTCCAAGACAGATTGAAGACAGCGAATTAAGCGATGAAATTGAATACTCAGTATTTAATATCAACCCTAAAGAAGGTGTAGACCCGAGTGATGAAGCCCAGTTTGTCGGCGCCAACTTCGACTTCACCATCAACGGCAAAACCTTTGACCCTGCTGATGTACGCGAGTTGAAATATGGTACCGCACAAACCTGGAAGTTAAGCTCACTGTTTTATTTCCACCCGTACCACATCCATGTAAATCCGTTCGAAGTAATCACCCGGGATGACAGCGGCAATATCATCGACCGTTACTGGCGTGATACTATGCTGGTATGGCCTGCCGATGCCGGTCAGGATCCTGAAGACGCGGTTGTGGAAATCCGTACCCGCTATGAAGACTTCAAAGGTTCCTTCGTGATGCATTGCCACATTCTCGATCACGAAGATCGTGGTATGATGGAAAAAGTTGAAATTAAATAACCTGGTGCCAAGCACGTAAGGTTAACGAAAAAGGAGGGGTTTTCCCCTCCTTTTCTTTGAATTATACCAAACGTAATAAATAATTGATCTGGATTCAATGAGGATAAACATTCAAGTTCAAGGCGCGGGATTGAGCAATAGCCAGCTATTGGGATTGAGCGCAACGAAGAAGTTGAGTGTTTAGACCATTTAAGGTGGTCAATTAATTATTTCGTTTGGTATTAAATGAACCCTTTTATTAAAGAGAGTTGTTATGAATTTTACTTCCTTTCACCCGACACCGCGCACTTTGATGGGCCCGGGTCCAAGCGATGTTTCACCCCGGGTGTTATCTGCCCTGAGCCGCCCGACTATAGGGCATTTAGATCCCGAGTTCGTTGCTATGATGGACGAGCTTAAAGCCCTGTTAAAATACGCTTTCCAGACAGAAAATGAATTAACCATGCCGGTATCGGCCCCGGGCTCTGCCGGCATGGAAACCTGCTTTGTCAACCTGATTGAGCCGGGTGAAAAAGTTATCGTTTGTGTCAACGGCGTGTTCGGCACCCGTATGGTGGAAAATGTCGAGCGCATCGGCGCTACCGCCATTGTTGTCAATGACGACTGGGGCAAGCCGGTTGATATCGAGAAAGTGAAAAAAGCCTTCAGTGAGCACCCGGATGTCGCCTGCCTGGCTTTTGTCCATGCGGAAACCTCTACCGGCGTTTTATCCGATGCCAAAGCCTTATGTCAGATCGCCCGCGATAACGGTGCCTTATCTATTGTGGATGCGGTCACCTCCCTTGGCGGCGTCGAATTAAGAGTGGATGACTGGGGCATAGATGCCGTCTATTCCGGCAGCCAGAAATGTCTTTCCTGCGTTCCCGGTATCTCGCCGGTCAGCTTTAGCCCGAAAGCGGTAGAAAAGCTTAAGTCTCGTAAAACCAAAGTACCGAGCTGGTTCCTGGATCAGTCGCTGGTCATGAATTACTGGGGCGGCGAAGGTAAACGTACCTATCACCATACCGCACCGGTCAATGCCATGTATGCCCTGCACGAGTCTTTATTGTTGTTAAAACAGGAAGGCCTGGAAAATGCCTGGCAGCGCCATAAAGACCAGCATGAACTGCTGAAAAAAGGCTTAACCGAGTTAGGCATAGAGTTTATCGTTGATGAAGCCTACCGGTTGCCGCAGTTAAATACCGTAGTGATCCCGGCCGGTGTCGATGACGCCGAAGTCAGGGGTAAGTTGCTTAACGATTACAACCTGGAAATCGGTGCCGGTTTAGGTATTTTCGCCGGTAAAGCCTGGCGTATCGGCCTGATGGGTTATGCCGCCCGCGAAGAAAATGTTGCCTTGTGCCTGACGGCACTGAAAAGCGCTTTGGCCAAGTAATTTTCTGCCCGGCAAACATACTGATTGAGGCTCAAATGAGCCTCAATTAACCCCCCTTTAAACCAACGCCATTATCTCAGCTTCTTCCAGCAGTTCTACAGCCTTATGCTGCTGCACCAGCTTTTCTTCCCTCTCAGTGCCTGGAATAAACAACTGTCTGCCATTTTGCTGTGCCAGCTGCTTGCTATGATAGCGCACGGCACTGATAAAACTGCGCCCGGCAGGCCCCAGGATAGTGGCCTCATTTAATAATAAATACAGCTGGGCCAGACGGCTGGCACTCTGCCCTAAACGCAGGGGTTTTAGCAGCCCCTGGGTTAACTGTTCGCTGATTTCCGTCATTGGCAACCAGGCAAAACCAAAACCGTTACTGATCATATCGATAGAGGTACGCATATGGCTCACGGTCCAACGCTGCTCCGAGCCGAGCCAGCCGTCATTATAGTCGGCATGCTCCCCAGAATCCCTGACCACTATCTGGTGATGGTCTTTCAGGGTTTCAAAAGTCAACGGCTGCCCGCTTTGGTGCAGCACATGATCTTTATGGGCGACGGCAATAAACTCTATCATGCACAGCTGCTCGCTAAAGCCGTAATTGGGCGAGGTGGAAGAAATACAGATATCCACTTGCCCGCTTTCCAGCAACTCAAGCGAGCCGGTGAGCACGGTTTCCATCAGTTCAATGCGCAGCAGGGGAAATTGCGCCGATAAATCCTGGAGAATGTTATAGAGGACTTTCTGGGGAAAAACCTCATCCACGGCAATTTTAAGCTGCCGCTCGCTGTCCTGGGTTAAACTCTGCCCTATGGCCTCAAGTTTATGGGCTTCATCCAGCACATGGCTGGCCTGGCGCAGCAATAATTCACCGGCATTGGTTAACCGGGTTTTCCGGCCCACCACTTCAATCAGCTTAACATCCAATGACTTTTCCAGTTTCTGTACCGCATAGTGAATGGTGGACTGGCTTTTATTGATGGCATTACCCGCCTGATAAAAACCATGATTTTCCACCACCGCACGGAACATACGCCATTGTTCGAGTGTTGTTTTCAGCATACTAACCTAATTTACAAGGATTTCCCTGGTGCTTAAATTTCAGGGAAATAAAATTTAACCGGTATTTTCACTCGGGCACAAGATGGATAAACAAGAAACGGCAAGGCCTTAGCAGTCAGCTAATAGCAGTGAACTTCCTTGCCGGGAGCCGGGATAACTGATTTCGTTATCCGGCGATCATATCCATATGATTTCCGGGAAGCATAAGCACTGGAGTTTCCAGGCTAAGCCGGATACCGGCTTGATTAATTTTTTAAACTTTTACCGGGCGCGTTGTTACACCCGGTATTCGCCATTAATCCGTGATGATTTAAAGGCGACAGTTAAAAGGCGATTTTGTCGCGGCCGTGGGGCAGATTAAAGTCTTGCTCCGGTCCTAAAGGCACGACGCCGGTCGGGTTGATCATCAGGTGGCTGGCATAATAATGGGTTTTAATATGCTCAAAATTCACCGTCAGCTCGACACCCGGCCATTGGTATAACTCGCGGATATAACCGGTAATGGCAGGATATTCCGACAACTTTTTCTTGTTGCATTTAAAGTGGCCGTGATAAACCGCATCAAAACGGATCAGGGTCGTAAACAAGCGCCAGTCGGCCTCGGTCACTTTGTCACCGGTCAGATAACGCTGGCTGGATAAAATGCTTTCCACCCACTCAAGGGCATCTCCAAGCTGGTAATAAGCCGATTCATAGGCCTGTTGCGTGGTGGCAAAACCGGCACGGTAAACACCGTTATTGATTTCTTCATAAACACGGTCGTTAATCTGGTCGATTTTTTCCTGCAATGCTTGCGGATAATAATCGTCTTCATTGCCGGTCAGGTGGTTAAAGGCGCTGTTAAACATGCGGATGATATCTGACGATTCATTACTGACGATAGTGGCGTTTTTCTTATCCCACAGCACAGGCACAGTTACCCGGCCTTCGTAGTCGCCGGCGGCTTTTAAATATAACTGGTACATATAGCTGGCATCATAAAGGGGATCATTCACTTCCCAACCGTTCTCCAGCATCACCGCATCGACCACAGTAACATCGATATAATCTTCCAAGCCTTTAAGCTTAAGAAAAATCAAGGTCCGGTGCGCCCATGGACAGGCCAGGGAGATATATAAATGATAACGGCCTTTTTCTGCCTGGAATCCGCCGCTGCCGGTGGGGCCGGGAGCGCCATCTGCAGTCAGCCAATTGCGGAACATGCTGGCGCCGCGTTTAAATTCACCTGCATTGCTCTCGGTATCGTACCATTTATCCACCCACTTACCTTTGACCAATAATCCCATCGTATTTTCTCCCCGAATATAGTTTTTATATAAATGTCTTCGCTAATCAATTGTTCAAACAATTGGCTTTGCTTGCCGGAGCAAAACAAATCCGTCTTCAACAAACCTTTTCCACGGCTGTTGATGGACAATAAACCAGCCATAGCCTCACAGCAGCCGACACAAGCCCGGCGAGGCCACATCAAGCAGAATATCGCCAGCAAGGCAGTGAAAATCAGCACCGCCCGGCTATCGCTATTCCTGATTATCTTTTTAGTCAGATCACCATTCTAATGAGCAGGACAAAATGAAAACACCGCAAAAATCTG
The DNA here is from genome assembly GCF_947387555.1 of Thalassomonas sp. RHCl1. GTDB lineage: Bacteria > Pseudomonadota > Gammaproteobacteria > Enterobacterales > Alteromonadaceae > Thalassomonas. The sequence goes on along the minus strand of NZ_CANDNZ010000006.1, from coordinate 377,758 downwards.
TTCGAAGTGTTCTGAATATCTGAATAATGCTTAATAACTGACACTTAAGATAAAACCACAATTAATTTATTGATATTAATGGATTTAAATAACAACAAACTATTCACGGCCAGCAGTAAATCAAGCTAACATAAATGTTTGTTAATTAATGTAATTGTTTTAAAACAGTATTGTTGAAAGATAACTCAGGCGGACAGGCAAACAGACAAAGACATAAAACCGGCCGGGCTGAACAACCGGTTCTCTGTTGTTAATACAAGAAGAGATTAATGCTCGGGTGCGTCAATCAGTACAACTTCACAATTACTCAGGGCGGTGATAGTCACGGTTTTACTTTTGCTTACTTCGGCGCCGTCACCCTTGTTCATGATGCTCTTTGAGGTGCTGTCCTGGATTTCAAAACTACCGTCAGAAGCCAGAATATATGCCTGGTGGTTGATGGTATGTTCAAACTTCACCCCTTTGGTCAGCTTGCCGCCAAAAATCCGCGCTTTTTGATGGATAAACAGGGCATCTCCCTTATCTTCCGGGTAGCCGGAAACCAGGAGCTGTAACTCGGTAGACACCGCCTTAGTTGGAAAGACTTTACTGTCCCACCTTGGCTGAACGTTGTAACTGTCGGTTTCTATCCAGATCTGATAGAAAGTCAGCGGCGTCTTGGTCAGGTTATATTCCGAATGCACTATGCCCCGTCCGGCACTCATCACCTGAATTTCACCGGCCTGTACCGTGCCCTTATTGCCTGTGCTGTCCTGGTGGCTGATGGCACCGGTGCGGATATAACTGATGATCTCCATATTTTTATGCGGATGCGAACCAAAGCCGGTTCCCGGTTGTACCCAGTCGTCATTCACTACACGTAAGGTGCCAAAGCCCATGCGTCTGGGATTATAATAATTGGCAAAGCTGAAATGATGGCTGGATTTAAGCCAGCCATGATTGGCTTTACCTAAACGGTTATAAGCATAATGCGTGATCATCTTTATTTCCTTGTGACTGGCGAGCAGTACCTGAATTGGCGCAACTGATTCGCTAAAATGTGTTTTTTGCTATTGCCCTTTGGTGAAATGAGCCCTGCAAAGGCCTGCACTTAACTGTGCTTAAGGGTTCCGCTCCAATAGCATTGTCGGGATCTGGCATTATTGTAGGGATTTGCCTGAGCGGAAAAACAGCGAATAACTGATTGAAGTGTTCTAATAATTTGAACAAATCCAGAGGACAAGGTTATTTACATTTAAAGATCATGAGCTTATCGACATTCAAATAGAGAAGCTGTTAACCTTACCATTGAAAAACAGCCACAACAAAACCTTCCCGTATAAACATCAGCATAAAGCAACAAGCTTTATTGGAGCCCTTATGAAAATACAAGCAGTAGCAAAAGAAGATCATCAGGAACTGGTGGACTTATGGGAGGCCTCGGTAAGAGCCACTCATGACTTTCTAAGCGAAGCCGATATTCAATTTTTAAAGCCGCTAATTTTAAATGACTACCTCGATGCGGTAACTTTGAGATGCATTAAAGACGGCAGCAATACTATCCTGGGTTTTCTCGGGGTTGCCGAGGGCAATATCGAAATGTTATTTGTGCTGCCCGCTAACCGGGGACAAGGGGTAGGCAAAACACTCACCCGTTATGCCATTGAAGAATTGGCTGCCACTAAGGTCGATGTCAACGAGCAGAACCCGCAGGCGCTGGCTTTCTATCAAAAGCTCGGCTTTAAAGTAACCGGCCGCTCCCCGCTGGACGGACAGGGAAAACCTTTCCCTTTATTGCACCTGTCGCTGTAGCGGTGATAATGTCAGTTAAGTGGAACAAGTTTTCCCGCCTGAAAACGGGGACTTGTGCTAAGTTATAGCCAATAAAAATGGCTGATAGATGCAAGAGCAAAGATATGAAAACAGGCGCCTTAACCCGGCAGACATTTTTAAGTGACATTTATGCCGGTACCACCCGGGATTACTGGCTCTATATCCCTGAGCAATATTCGTCTGAGTCTCCCGCCAACCTGATGGTATTCCAGGATGGCGAAAGTTATCTCGACAGCAAGAAGCCCATGCAGGTACCGGCGGTCATGGATGCAATGATCGCCGCCAACGAGATCCCTCCCACGGTTTGTATCTTCGTCAACCCCGGAGAAGTGATCGCACCAACCAAGGCGGAACACCATCCCGACAGCCAGCGCAGCTTCGAATATGATACCGTCAGCGACCAGTACAGCCGCTTCCTGATTAATGAACTACTGCCACAGGCGCTTGCCGGACTGAACATAACCAAAGATCCCGAAAACCGCGTGATTGCCGGTTTCAGCTCGGGCGGCATTTGCGCCTGGTCGGTGGCCTGGTTCCGCAGCGATACTTTTGGCAAGGTACTGAGCCATTGCGGCAGTTTTGTCGATATCCGCGGCGGCGGCAAATACCCCTATCTGATCAGGAATGAGGCACCGAAGCCGATCAAGATGTATTTCCAAAGCGGCAGCCATGATCTCGATACCCGTTACGGCAACTGGGCCCTGGGCAACAAACAAATGGCGGCGGCCCTGCACTTTAAGGATTATCACTATCACTTTGAATTTGGCAACCAGGCACACAACCTGATCCACGGCGCGCAATTATTAAAAGAATCCCTGCTGTGGTTATTTGCCGGGAATAAAGAAACCAGTGCAGTCCCCGGGGAAGACCATGAGTGAAGATGTCATCATCAGCGAATATAATCCCGACTGGCCCGCTATGTTCACGGCAGAAAAAAACTTTTTATCCGGGCTGTTGCCGCAGTTTATCACCGGCAGCATTGAGCATGTCGGCAGTACTTCGGTCCCGGGACTGGCGGCCAAGCCGGTAATAGATATTATGCTCGGAGTAAAAGGCCTGGCAGAGTCCCAAAGGGCAATAGAGATCTTATCCGCCAACGGTTATTGCTATTATCCTTACAAGAGCGACGTAATGCACTGGTTTTGCAAGCCGACACCGGAGATCCGCACCCACCATCTGCACCTGGTGCCTTTTAACAGCCCATTATGGCTTGAGCGCCTGGCATTTCGCGACCATTTACGTAATCGCCCGCAAGATGCAGAAGCATATTGCGAATTAAAAAGGAAACTCGCCCGGGAGCACAAGCAGGACCGCGAGCTATATACCCAAAACAAATGGCCTTTTATCCAGGCGTTGTTAACCAAGATTAAAGAGGGATCACATGCAAAATAATCTGATATTTTTACCTGTATTAGTCAATATCGCCATCGTGTTTGTCTTATATATCCGCCTTGCCAAAACCAAGGCGAAAGCGATACAGCAGGGTCAGGTCGACAAGGCAAGACGAGCCTTACATGACGATGCCTGGCCCGACAATGTCCGCCAGATCAATAACTGCATCCGCAACCAGTTCGAACTGCCGGTACTCTTCTATGTGCTGACATTTATCCTCTGGGCCATGGAATTCACTAACCTTTATGTCCAGCTGATTGCCTGGGCGTTTGTCTTTAGCCGCATCGCCCACGCCGTGATCCATACCGGCTCCAACTATGTGCCCCACAGGAAAAAGGTATTTACTTTTGGTTGCATCTTATTGATTTTGTTAACCTCCTTTATCGCCGGCAGCATTTTATTTCAAGCCTTTTAAACTGGAGCAGGTATGCAATACGATGTCACGACCCCCGAACAATATATCGCGGCCTTAGCCGACGACTGGCGCCGCGATACCCTGGAGCAGCTCAGGAAGCTGATTAAAACCTCGGCTCCTTTTTTAAACGAAGGCATAGCGTATAAAATGCTCAGTTACAGCGACCACAGCGGCAGCTTGTTTCACCTGAATGCACAAAAACATTATGTCAGCCTTTACGTCGGCAACATCAGCGCCATCGATGAGCAGGGAGAGTTATTGGCCGGTTTAGATCTCGGCAAAGGCTGTATCCGGTTCAAAAAGTCTGTACCTGTTGCAAGTACCCAGATTCAGGCTTTTATCAGTAAAGCAATAGCATTACACCAGGCAGGCAAAAATATCGGCTGTTAACCCCTGCCTGTACGTCAATAGATCAGATCATGGAAAGCAAAAACATCAAGCAAACTAATGAATATAAGCGCAGGATCAATACGGTATTGGATCATCTGGAGCGGCATTACGCCAGCGAACAAAACCTGGAAATCTTAGCCGGTATTGCCAATTTTTCTCCCTTTCATTTTCACCGTATTTTTAAAGCTATCGTCGGCGAGTCCCTGTATAAATATATCCAGCGCATCCGCATAGAAAAAGCTGCCCATCAGCTGAAATACCAAAAACAAAAATCCGTAACCGCCATCGCCCTGGACTGCGGTTTCAGCAACTCGGCTTCTTTCGCCCGCACCTTTAAAGAATATTTTGCCATCAGTGCCACCGCCTGGCGTAAAACACCGGAGCAGCGATTTAGCAAGAATTGCAAAGTACAAAGCAAACACTGGCAAAAGAACAGCATATCTTCCCTGTATATTGACCCTGAAACCAATCAAAAACAGTGGAATTTAGATATGTTAACAAGAAAAAATGTCACCATAGAAGTCAGTGACTTGCCTGAGGTTCAGCTGGCTTATCTGCGCCATATCGGGCCTTTTAAAGGCCAGCAGAAAAAATGGGCGCAGCTGTTTGAAAAATTAATGACCTGGGGGGCCGCCCGTGATCTGGTCAGCTGCCCCGGCACCCGGTTTTTTACCGTGTTTCGCGACGCCTTAAAGATCACGGATTTCGAAAAGTTTAAATCCGATGTCTGTATTTCTGTGCCTCCCGGCAGCAAATCCGACGGCGATATCGGCACCTCTGTCTTGCCCAGCGGTAAGTACGCCAGCGCCCACTTTGAAATTGACGCCGACGAATATCAGCAGGCCTGGGATATACTCTACAGTGACTGGCTGCCGGGCAGCGGTTATATGCCGGATGACAGGTGCGCCTTTGAGGAGTACCTGAACGACCCCAACCAGCACCCGCAAAACAAGCATGTTATCAAAATATATATTCCGGTAACTCCGATATAATTTAGGGTTTATAGATAAAAACCGCCATATCAAACAGAGAAACTTATGCCTGATATGGCACAAAATATCTGGGGAGTCTTGCAATCCCGTTAAGCCATATCCGTTATTTTTGTTTAAGGTATTTTTCCCGCCACCAGCCAATGACATTGGCCAACACCAACAAAACAATAACAGCTGAAACACCATGATAGAGATAGTGAGCCAAACCTTCTCCCAGCGCATGATCGGTATGGGCCAGCGCCTGGCCAGAGATCAGGCTGGCAATAAAAATGAAGGTTATTTTAATAACAGTGAATAGTCGCATCTTGCCCTCTTCTTTTTAAGGTGAATATTTATGATTAAGTTACAGCTAACGGCTGCAACATGCCTTCGCATTCGATAAAACCGATAATGTCACTCAGTCCCTGCTCGGTTTTCATATTGGCAAAAACAAAAGGCTTATCGCCGCGCATTTTTTTCGCATCCCGATCCATCACCTCCAGCGAGGCCCCCACCATATCCGCCAGGTCAATTTTATTGATGATCAATAAGTCCGACTTAGTGATCCCCGGACCGCCCTTGCGGGGAATTTTATCGCCGGCGGAAACATCGATCACATACAGGGTCAGATCCGAGAGTTCCGGGCTGAAAGTCGCGCTTAAGTTATCACCGCCGCTTTCCACCAGGACAAAGTCCAGATCGGGAAAGCTTTGCTGCAAATCATCGATAGCAGCAAGGTTCATGGAAGCATCCTCGCGGATCGCGGTATGGGGGCAACCGCCGGTTTCCACCCCGACAATACGCTCCGTCTCCAGGGCATCATGGCGGGTAAGAAATTCGGCATCTTCCCGGGTATAAATATCATTGGTCACCACCGCTATATCGTACTTATCCCGCAATGCCAGACACAGGCACCTTAACAGCGCGGTTTTTCCCGAGCCGACAGGTCCGCCGACCCCTATCCTTAATACTTGTTTTTTTCTCATCTCTTCTCCTAACCTTCTCCTAAAAACATGCAAAGTAAACTCCCTGCCAAACTCTTTTATGAACGAAAGAGGCGGCTGTACTGGCTTTCATGCCAGGCGCTAGCCATGGCTAATCCCGGCAGGCTGGCGCCGATATCTTCATCAACAAGCTGATCGGCCTTACTCACCGCCTGTGCCACTTCCCGGCTTAAACTAAACAGCAGGTTTTGTCCCTGGGTTTGTCCGAGCGGGATTAACTTAGTCGCCGCCGCCACCTGGTTATCGATAAAGGTCCAGCAATAACCGCTTAAGGTGCTGATAATATCTATGTCCCACAAATAAGCCGCCAGCGCAAAAGTGCAGACAAAGCTGATTTCAGCCCGATCTGTTAACGCCTGATACCGGCCAAGCGCTATATCATCCAACCCCGCCAGCAAACGCATCAGGGCCTTGCCCATGACCACATCCGCCAGCCGCAATTCCTTGCTTTCCCTGCAGGCTATCAAGTGTTGATTCCAATAAATGGCCTGCGCCATATCTTGCTGCTCAATCGCAAGATATAACCGCTTTAACAGCGCCAGGTCGGTATAAGTAATCCCCTGGGACAGGTTCAGGACAATCCAGCTGTGGGCACTGGCCTGGTCGTTTACCCAGTTTTTTTCTGTGGCGTATTCCAGTCCCTGGGAGAAGGAAAAACCGCCCACGGGTAAATTGGCGCTGCACAGTTGCAATAAACGGTTAAGTTGCAGCGGCGCCATAGCTTCCCGTCCTCCGGCACTATCCATGTTCATGGGCATGCTCATGAGTATGGTGATGACCCTGGCTGTGCCCCGCACCATAGGCACCACTTTCCGGTTCAAATATTTCAGGTTGATGATTTAAGGTTAAGCCAAACCTTAATACCAGCTCTTCCAGCACATGATCCGGTTGAAACCTCAGCCATAACTCCCCTACCTGAAGCCGGGTATGACGGTTGCCCAGGTGATAACACACCTTACTGAAAGTTAACCAGTCAGTAGCAAGGGCCGTGGTCACAGGCTCGGGAGAGCCCATAACTTCAATGAATTGCCCGCATTCGCTTTTTAGCAACTCGCCGATTTTTAACGGATGCCCACGTTCGACAAAAATGGCAACCGCCAGCCCTTTGTCTGTGGTGCCTTTAATACGCGCCTTTTGCCGGGTATCAAAGTCCAGGGTAATACTGTCATCAATAACCCGGTGCTTATGCGCCTGAGACTTCAGCCCCAGGCGCTCAAATACTTGTAACATCTATGTTTCCTTCTGTTTCCCATGGAACTAAAACAGGCAGTAACGCTGCGCAAGCGGTAGCTCTGTTGCCGGCTCGCAGGTTAACAACTCGCCGTTGGCCCGCACCTCATAAGTTTGCGCATCCACTTCTATTTTTGGCTGCCAGTCATTGTGCACCATGTCATTTTTACTGATATTGCGGGTATTGCGGCATTGCCCCACCATGCGGGTCATGCCGGCTTTTTCCGGTACCTGCGCCTCGATTGCCGCCCCGGATAAAAAAGTCATCGAGCTGGCAGCACTGGCCTGGCCAAACGAGGCAAACATAGGCCGGTAATAAACGGGCTGCGGCGTGGGAATAGAAGCATTGGCATCTCCCATGGGCGCAGCGGCAATAAAGCCGGATTTGATGATCAACGCAGGTTTAATGGCAAAAAATGCCGGTTTCCATAACACCAGATCCGCCAGTTTGCCCACTTCCACCGAGCCGACTTCATGACTGATACCATGGCTGATGGCGGGGTTGATGGTATATTTCGCCACATAACGCTTGGCGCGAAAATTATCATTAGCTTCCTTATCCGGCGACAGCGGCCCGCGCTGCTCCTTCATTTTATGGGCGGTTTGCCAGGTGCGGGTGATCATCTCCCCCACACGGCCCATGGCCTGTGAATCGGAAGAAATCATGCTGATGGCCCCGAGATCATGGAGGATATCTTCGGCGGCGATACTTTCTTTACGGATACGGGAGTCGGCAAAAGCGACATCTTCCGGTATCGCCGGATCCAGGTGATGGCACACCATCAACATATCCAGGTGTTCGTCTATGGTATTGACGGTAAACGGCCGGGTCGGGTTGGTGGAAGAAGGTAAAACATTTTCCTCGCCGCAGGCCTTGATGATATCCGGCGAATGGCCGCCGCCGGCCCCTTCGGTATGATAGGTATGGATAGTACGCCCCTTAAAGGCGGCAATGGTACTTTCCACAAAACCTGACTCATTTAAGGTATCGGTATGGATCGCCACCTGGACATCATAAATTTCCGCCACCGACAAGCAATTATCGATAGCCGCCGGGGTAGTGCCCCAGTCTTCATGGAGTTTCAAGCCGCACGCCCCCGCCTTGATCTGCTCCTCCAGCGCCTGTGGCAGGCTGGCATTGCCCTTACCGAGAAAACCAAAGTTCATCGGCATATCATTGGTGGCCTGCAACATCTTGGTGATATTCCACGGCCCCGGGGTACAGGTGGTGGCATTGGTGCCGGTCGCAGGTCCGGTGCCGCCGCCTATCATAGTGGTCACCCCCGACATCAGGGCTTCATCCACCTGCTGCGGGCAGATAAAGTGAATATGGGCGTCTATGCCCCCCGCCGTCACTATCTGGCCTTCACCGGCGATCACTTCCGTACCCGGACCGATTTCAATATCGACATTATCCTGAATATCCGGATTACCCGCCTTGCCTATCGCGGCAATACGCCCAGCTTTGATGCCGATATCTGCTTTGACTATGCCCCAGTGATCTAATATCAGGGCATTGGTGATCACCAGATCCGGACTTTCGACACTGGACACCTGGCTCTGTCCCATGCCGTCGCGGATCACCTTGCCGCCGCCGAACTTCACTTCTTCACCGTATTCGGTGTAGTCGTATTCCACTTCAATCCACAAATTCGTGTCCGCCAGCCTTACCTTATCGCCTGTGGTTGGCCCGAACATATGGGCATAGGCATCTTTATCTATATTTGCCATCTGTTAATCCTCCAGTTCGCCCATAACATCACCGCGAAAGCCATAGATATGCCGCCGTCCGCGGTAGGCCACTAAAGTAACCTCCCTTTCCTGCCCCGGCTCAAAGCGCACCGCCGTCCCCGAAGTGATATCCAGGCGGAAACCTTTGCTGGCCTCGCGGTCAAATTTAAGCGCCGGATTCACTTCGTAAAAATGATAATGGGAACCCACCTGGATCGGACGATCGCCGCTGTTGGCGACTTTGAGGGTAAGTTTCTCCTGACCGACATTAAGTTCGTGTACGCCGCCATCGGTCTTGATTTCACCTGGGATCATATTTCCTCCGTTAAACTATGGGTTCATGTACCGTCACCAGCTTAGTGCCGTCGGGAAAAGTGGCTTCAACCTGCACTTCCGCCACCATTTCCGGCACCCCTTCCATCACCTGCTCCCGCGTCAGTAAGCTACGGCCAAAATCCATCAGCTCGGCCACGGTTTTCCCGTCCCGCGCCCCTTCGATGACTTCCATCGAAATATAAGCCACCACTTCCGGGTAGTTGAGCTTTAATCCCCGGCCTAAACGCCGCTCTGCCAGTAGTGCCGCAGTAAACAGCAGCAACTTGTCTTTTTCTCTGGGTAATAGTTCCATAGGTTTCCACTCGTTTTATTTATTCGTTGTTCACACTTGCCCGGCAACATCAGGTAAACCAGATGCGCGGCTCGCTGATCTCCCGGTTCAGGCATAAAGGCCGCACCAGCTGCCAAATACCGGTAAAGAGCAAGCGGCACTGCTGTGCGCTATTGCCAAGATAACGGGCCACTAAAATGCCATTGATATCGCTGATGCTGATATGTTGCTGTGCCTGACCTTGCTCCAGATATGCCCGGATATTGTCAATCAGCGCCTGTCTTTGTTTGCCGTCACCAAATAAGGCACCGGCAGCAATGATGAAAGTGCCAAAGACACTGTTGCCGCCAAGCCCGGCGGGATGTGTTAATAAGCCATTTTCGGCGTTAATATGAATACGGTCGTGATAAGTTAATGCTTGTTCCAGGTAAATGCGGTTTACCTGGGTAAAACCACCGCTGTTAAAGGGCTGCTCCGATTTCGGCAGCCCCAGGCAAACGATATCCCAACCGAGATAACTGCTTTGACGGCTCAGATGAATATCCAGCGTACTGACGGCATCGGCGCCGTTATATACCAGGATTTCCAGGGGAAAGTTTTCCAAAACCGCCTGCTTGGCCAGCTTCAGGGTAACTTGCTGGCGCTGCTTGCTCTCCCCCAAGCGGGTATCGCAACGCGCCCGGTAAAAACGATTGGCCCCCGGGGTGGTCAGCAGGGCATGGGCTTTTTCATTAACCGAGGCAGAAATCGCCAGGCAGTCGCCGGAGACTATGCCGGCGGGAGGATGTAATAAATACAGATGGGCGCAATCGGCCCCCTCGGGATAAAAGGCTTTTTGCACCGACAGGGGCCCATGACGTTTAACCGAGCTTAGTTTAGTACCGTAAGCACCAAAGCTAAATTCCAATGCCAGCCTGGCAAACCAGGCTCTTTTACCCAAAGTTGCAGCGCTTATCTTAGGGATAACTTCTTTTTCCGGCGTGCTTGCTGCAATGCGCTCTTCGGTCAACATATGCAGCCCGCCAGTTTACTCCCCGGCAAATTGTTCTGACCCGCTTGTTTTTGTTGTAACCGGGTTATCATCATTTCTTCCTTTTCCTTCAGGCAAAGCTTTATTACTTTTATGGCTAAAGAGTAATCGCTCCTTTATTTTGCACCTTTTTAGTGCCTGGTGATCACCGGCGCACCAAATTAGAGCATAGACTATTTTCAAACATCCGCCCCTGTGTACAAATGAGCAAAGTAGCCGCGCTTGCTGCCTGCGGCCTTTAGCAGCCAGCCAACCGATGCTTAGCTAAATAAAGCATTAAAAACATGAGATTAACTCACGAATATTCATCTTCATCTGAGCAATTACTATGCCTGTAGCAGCTAAATAGCCGTGGCAGGCTGTTTGTACGGACTTGGCAGAAGGAAATAACGGCTAGAAGGTAAAGTTTGCCTGCAGGCTGAAACTGCGTCCCTGATCGAGAAACTTTATCGGGTCCGGTCCCCTGGGATTGGAATAAAAGTTTTTATGGTTAAAGGCATTTTTTATCGTTGCTGTCAGAGAAGCCAAGCCGGCATTACCGAAAGTGAATTCTTTACTTTTCAGAATAATATCTAAGGTGTGATAACTATCCACTTCGACAATTTCCCGATCGGCATTTTCATTAAAAGCCTCGGTATCGACTTCGCTGGTATATTTTGTTATCGCGCTGACTTGCCAGTGACTATCCAATATCCGGGTGATACCGGCTGCCATTTTTATCTCGGCAACATCCAGCTCTTCGGAAACATCAACACCGTTGAGCCAGAAGAACCCCTGATAGCGGCTTAATTGCCACTGCATGGATAATTCAAGCCCATCGGCTTCTTTTTTGCCGATATTGCGATCTATGCCATCGGTAGACTGGCGATCTTCGGCAATAATATTTTTAGCTTCACTGTGATAGAGACTGAGCTTATAGCTGACAGCATTATTCGGCCGATGATCATAAACAAATTCCGTAGTGGTGATATCCGAAGGGTTGAGATCTTTATTGGTACTTAATTCAAACAGGGTCGGCTCCCGAAAAGCTTCACCATAAAGCAGCTTCACCGACTGGTTTGCACTGATATTATATTGCACTGCCCCCCTGACAGTATTAACGCTGCCGTATAAATCACTGTCATCATGGCGGGCCCCCAATGTCAGCAAGAACTTACCCTGCCAGAAGCTTTGCTGATCCTGAACATACAGGGATTTTACCTTGTGTTCGAGAAACGGCTCGGTGGCATCAAAACTGCTGAGTTCGAATTGCGGTTTCGCCTGATCCAAATGTTTGTAATTCAACCCCAAAATCAGATAGTTATCCAATTCCTGATTGTTGATATCGTATTGCAGGGTATAGTTTTTCAGATGGGTCCATTCCTGGGCAAAGCTCAGCAGCGGCGGCGGGTTGCCGAGATCGAGATTACGCAGGTTAAAGTCATAAATGGTTCTTTCCCGCACAAATTGATAATCGAAGGATAACTTATCCCCGTTTTCCCGGGTTTGCTGATAACTCAGATAAGTACGCAGCTGATCTTTAGTTTCCTTGAAATTGCTATAAATCAGCTCGGGATTCTCTATGCCGCCGCCATCCCGGCTGTTGCGCACATCCACGCCGAGCTCCAACTGACTTGAGTCGCTTAACTCCCTTTGGTAATTAAGCAGCAGGTTCAGCCCTTCATTATCGTCTTTATAGGGGAAACCGGTGCGCATAAAACCGGCTCTGAGCTCCTGGTTCAAATAACTGTATTCATCTGTTAATACATAGTCAGAATAATCCGGGTCTTTAAGATCTAGGTAGCTGGCATGCAGGCTTAAGCCCCAAGGTTTTTCCCGGTGTATCCATGAGTAGTTGATTTGCGCACTTTCCAGCTCATCTTCCCCCCTGGCATAGACCATGGACATGTATTGTCCCGGTGCGGAATTGTCGCTGGTTTTGGTGACAATATTAATCAAGCCAACAAAAACATCGGCGCCATAAAGAGAGGAGGCTGGCCCCTGGATCACTTCCACCCGCTTAACATTATAAAGGGGATATTGATGGACGATATGCGCCTTGTTGCGACTGATTTCATCGGCATCCCGGCCATCAACCAGTATCCGGGTCTGCGCCCAGGTACCGGTAAAACCTCTCTGTCCTCCCTGCAGCCAGGAATGGGGATCACCATATTCCACCCCGCAGGTATATTTGAGTACATCTTTAAGGTCCCGAAAGCCATAACGGCTAAAGTCCTGTTCGGTAAAAATATAAACGGTTGCCGGGATTTGGTTTAACGGCTGCTTATGCTTAGTGGCAGAGGTCACTTTAAGCTCAGACAGCTGCGCCAGGGAGAGGCTAAAAAGCTTGTTGGCATCTTCTTCTGCACTGACAGCAAAACAGTTCAGGGCCAGGAGATAGCAAGCAGCAGATATGCCCGGGTGAGATAAGCATCGCATAAGGTATTGTCCAGACAGAAGCTGACAATAACTATTTTAGCTTACCCTTTATTTTATGCCTTGAAGTTGACGGCAGATAACAGCGGGAATTAAAAAGAGAACCGAGTGGAGCAGAACAGCGCTGCCGCATTAGCAGCGCTGAAAACAACAAGTTAAGAAAAAGGCTTAACCAAAAATCATGCGCATTAAATTCAGCACATCTTCCACTTTTTTACCCTTTTCCACTTCGGCAACAATAGAGTCGCGTTTTGCCAGGATATGCTCGGGAATATCTTCAGCGGCCAGGGCACGGTCTACCAGCATGGCGGCAGTATCTTTGCTGCGGCGGCCGCTTGTTCCTGCAGCCCGCTCAGCCTTCACTTTCACCGGCTTATTCAATAATTTCAGATAATTGGAGTTTTCAGCCGTTTGCTTGTCGGCATAAAACAACATATCGAGTAAGATCGCCCTGTGCTGCCACAGGAACAGTTCCTGTTCATCTTCCGGCGCATCTTGACGCCACCAGGCCATATTGCGTACGCTGCCGATCAGGGCAGTGAAATAATCGTCAAAACTCTGGTTGCCTAAACGCGGAATGCCCACCCCCTGGCAAATGCTGTCGATTTTGCCGCTGGTCAAGACCACAAACTGGTCCGGGCGGCGCATCGCCAATAAGCGGGTGGCGGGGGCCAAGGTGGCTTTTTCACCGATTTTATCGAAGGCAAGTTTAAAATCGCGGACAAACGCCTGATAATCGCTCTTGGTCACTTCCCCGGTTAACGGGATATGCGCCAGGGCAGTATCAAGCAGCTCAGGGTACTGGGCCAGGACATTGTGAAACGCTTTCGCGCCCTTAGTGCCGCCAAACCATTCGACATCAAAGTTATACACGGCGGTATCATGGCCGCTGGTGTGCTTGCCGGCAAAAGCCAGGCGGTCTTCATTGATCATTTCCGCCAGCGGCGTGGCTTTTATTTTCTCAATAAAAGTCAGCAAGCGGCTGCGTTCTTCCAGGGCATGGATCTCGGCCTGCTCCTGCAAAAAGCCGACATAAAACGGCCAAGGCGCAATACAGGACATACGTAGCTGGCTGACGCTGGCGCCAAGCTTCATCAGGTCGATCAGTTTATTTAACGGCTTAAACTGCGCTTCGTCCAGTAAGTCACGATTAACTTTGAATAAACAAATTTCCGCCAGCTCACGGCACCATAAATTAAATTCAGCGGGGTGATTTTCAACTTTCACCGCCATCAGGTTTAAACTGATGTCAGATACCTGTTTCAGGGCATTTTGATAAATAATGACTTCATTGTCGGATAAAGGCATTTTAGACGGGGAAGTTAATAGCTTTCTCACTGTGTACAAGCGCTCCGGAAATAAAAACCACTGGCTGAGTGGCAGAATTATTAAATTGGGTCGTGCATCATACGGATTTTTAGTTTGAAGACAATATTGACAAACAACTAATTTCTTATCAAATGAAGGGAATTTATCGATTTTTAATTAAATTTCAGCGACTTTTTAAACTGGTAAAAATATCGTCAATCATCATTTCCAGCTCGGCTTTACCTGCCTGGCTCTTGGCATATGCCCTGAGCCCCATAAGCTGCATTTGCAGCCATTTCGCCAGCCGCTGACAGTCGGCGCCGGACGACAACTCCTGCAGCTCCCTGGCCCGCAGCAATATCTGCTCAAACTTACCTTCCACCAGCAATAACGCCTGCTGGGCGGCGGCGATCAGCTCTTGTTGTTCTGCCGGCAGCTCACTTAAGGTTTTTGCCAGCAGGCATAAACGGCACTGGGCAGGCTCCTCCTCCCCTAAAGTGACATGATGAATAAAGTTTTTTAATCCCACCAGCGGGCCCGAAGCATCAAGCTGAAAGCGATCCAGAGCTTGCAGGCATTGCTCGCCGTAGCACTTGATCACTTCCTTAAATAAATTGTCTTTACTGCCGAAGCTGGCGTAAATGCTGCCCGGGCGCATATCCAGGTGCTGCTGTAAATCACGCATGCTGGTGCCGCCAAAACCCTGCTGCCAAAAGAGCAAGGTGGCTTTATCTATCACTTCATCCCGATCAAATTTTACTTTATTGGCCATAACAGCTTCACTTTCCTACTTTTCTACTTTCCTTTAGTTAAGGGTTAAATAACATCCAAAAAACAAAATTGAACACTTGTTCAAATATAACTTGAACGATCGTTCAATATCAACTAATGTTTATTAAAGCATGAATATAAACTTGAACATTTTCTTTATCCAAACACTGAAAAAATCGAGGTAAACAGCCATGAGCAGCTTTGAACTACATACATCAGCAACAGCGCCGCAAGCAGCAAAACCCCTGCTGGAACAGTCGGTGAAATCCTTTGGTATGATCCCCAACCTGCATGCGGTCATGGCAGAGTCTCCCCAGGCGCTCGAGGCATACCAGCAACTGCATGCCTTATTTATGCAATCGTCCTTTGATAAAGAGGAATTAACCGTAGTATGGCAAACCATCAATGTTGAGCATCAATGCCATTACTGTGTGCCCGCCCACACCGCCATCGCCCACAGCATGAAAATTGATGAGGGCATTATCACGGCATTGCGGGATGAAAGCCCTTTGCCCAGCGATAAACTGGAAACCTTACGGCAAACCACCTTACTGATGGTAAGAAACCGCGGCGTGATAGATGCCGCCGATATAGAAAAGTTTTATGCCGCCGGCTACCAGAAAAAACACCTGCTGGATATAGTGCTGGGCTTGTCCCAGAAAGTGATGAGCAATTATGTTAATCACCTGGCACAAACCCCGGTTGATGAACCGTTTCAAGCTTTTAGCTGGCAAAAGCAATAACCCCGCACTTTACGTACAACAGCACATATGCAAAAAACACCGGGGGACTCTCCCCCGGTGCAACCCCAAAGCCCAGACTTATATTTCTCCCTGCCCGTCTAAGGAAAATCCCGGACAATTTTCCGCCTAAAGTTCATTTTTACGCCATTTTTTATCCCTGCCTCTTGTTTACCTCAACAGATATGGCAGTTTTCCTGTCAAATTTTGTCATCGGACCTGTAAGGGGAAGGTATGCCCCATCAGAATAAATTAATGAAAATACATGAAATATCCGTTGTTAAAAGCTTCTCCCCTCAGCAATAGAGTAAGTGTTTTTATCTTGCTATTGCTGAGTTTTTTTATCACCGCCGCCAAGGCACAAACAACCGAGCAGGCCTTTAAGGAGCGCCAGCAGGCACATAACCAGATTGCCGCCGCCAGCCCCTCCACCAGCGCCATGCCGATACTGGCGGCCCTGGATATCAGCAACCCTTCAGTGGTGGATGATTTGCTCGACGACTACCGCAGCTCAGACAAGGCAGATTTCACCCTGATCAAGCTGATCCGTGTCCTCAACCTCAGTGACGAATACGACCAGCAAATCACCGACGGCATCCAAGACTCCGGTGTGCCCCTGTGGCTGGAGTCCGGCGAGAAAAGTTATATTTACTGGTCGGAAAACCATATGATCATGTGGCTCTCTTCCGCCTGGCTGCTGGATGAACATCACAACAAGGCTGCGGACAGCTTAATGCGCCAGCGTTTAGTGCATTTTCTAGAGCTGAAAAACAACTACGGTTTTTATGAGTTCCTGTCCCCCAACTACTTTCCCTATACCATGTCGGCGCTGCTGAATTTGGCCGACTTTTCCCGGGATCAAACCATTAAAACCCTGGCCACAGGGGCGGTGAAACGCCTGTTAACGGAAGTATTATGGGCCACCAATGATCGCGGGGTCTTTTTCCCGGCAGCTGGACGTTCCAATACCGGCAAATACCTCAACGCCTATACCGCCAACCACAGCAAGGTTATCTATGTGCTGACCGGCCTGGGCCAAGAGCCAACGAGTGCCAGCGCCGGCAGTGCGTTTATCAGCACCACAAACGTGGACATGACCTCAGTGATCGAAAGCTGGTCGGCGGTTGAGAATAAAACTGTTGCCAATGGCCACAGCACTACGGCCTCCGTCAACAGCAGTCTCTCCCGCCAGGACAGGGTATTGTTCCAGTGGAGCTTCGGCGGGTATTTCCATCCCGATACCTGGTCCGATACGTTCTGGGGCATAGACGATTATTACTCGCTGGAAGAGCACCAGTCGTTTAAAGATGTCGTCACGCCGCTGCGCCTGCTGGGCAAAAACCTGACACCGACTTTTACCCGCGGCTCCAACCTCTCAGGGCTGAATGTCGATATCTATAAAAACAACTCCGTGGTACTGAGCTCGCTTGGCAACCACTACGGCGGTTATATGGGTTATCAGACCTGGCCCTGGGTTGCCACGGTGGAAGATATTGCCGTCTGGAGCCAGTCCGGCGAAGTGAAAAGCTTTAACAGCCGGGGTAGCCAAACCAACAACACCCACCTGCCGAAAGTGATCCAACAGGATAACCTGCTGATGGCCATCTACTGGCCCAATTCTGAAATCAATGCCGGCGATCTCTTTGGCCCGCTCGATACCGATGTCAGTCTGCACTGGCCAAGCGAAGAGTTTGATGAAAGCCAGGAAAACGGCCGCTGGATTATCGGTCGCAAAAACGACTCTTATATTGCCGTCTTTCGGGGCTGCAGCAGCAAGATCAACGGCGAATATGGCTGCGAAGGTAACCGCGGGCGACAGCTTTGGGGAGCTTATGTCGGCAATAGCAGCACCCATGGCAATTACCAGAACTTCCTCAACAGCATAGATAATGCCTCTTATTACAACTCCCTGGATTTCCATTTCTCCTGTTTTTGCAACCGCTACCATGTGCGCATCACGGTAGACGGCAACAAGATTGACCATTACTGGAATGATTAATCCTTTATTGATGCATCAAATAAAAAATTAGCATCACTGCCCTTGCAAATTATTGCCCGGGCTTATCCCGGGCTGATAGCTAAGGCCCGGAGTTTTATCATACGCTCCAGCCAAGCCGGTACACATTTTCCACACATTTAACAAAAAATTTCACAGCAAATAAAAACAACTTTAAATATCAATAAATTAACATCACACCCATTTCCATTTTTACCCCATATTACCTCGATATACTGATCATTATTAACTCCTCATCCAGCAGAAACAGATGATCTTTATGCATAACAAACTGAAGTCATTTTACGCTTTCCTGATAATTTCCATCCTAAATGCCGGTAGCGACAGCAACTGCCGCCGGGGGAAGTCATCATGCTGAGCTTTATTAAAAAAGCCTATACCGGCTACCGCTATTACCTGGCTTATCTGTTACTGAGCACTATCTTTATTTGTTGCCTGATATTGTCCAGCAGCGCCCTGCTGAGCAATAAGGCCTATGGCCACGCCTTAAAGGAGAATACCGCCAAAATCACCCTCAGGGACGGCCAGGTGGAAATCTTGCTGCAACTGGATCTGGCACACTGGCAAGCCAGGTTGCAGGACAACCAGGCCTGGCTGACGGGACAGATATCGGAACTCATGCCCGTCACATTAACGCCGGAGCAGCAAAGCCAATTCCTGAAAAGCCTGCTGATCAAAAAAACCCGCTTAGCTATCAATGACGAAAAGCTGATATTGGAGCGGATAGCTTTTTTACCGCAGAACCATCATGGCTTTACCCCGGTCAAACTCGCCGGCAGCCACGGACAAACACAAGTTACCCACCTGGAGATGCACTTTCCGCCATCGCTGGGGGCGATTTATACCAGCATAGTCAAACCCCGATACCAGATGATCCCGGCAGGACAAAGCGCCCGGGTTGCCTTTGGTGCACAAACTCTTGCCAAAACACACCAACACCAGAATACGGATAAACACTAAGTCACATATTAAGGAGATATCTCATGAAGCTTAATTTAATCACCCCGGCCTGCCTGCTGGCATTAACCTCTATGGCCCAGGCCTTTATGCCTGAACCACCGCCAAGACCGCCAAGTCCCGGTGGCCAGCCCCCACCCCAGGCAATCACAAGTTGTCAGGATCAGGCTGAATTCAGCCAGTGCCAGGTAAGCCGGGGCAACCGGGTTGAAAACGGCTATTGTGAGTTTACCCCGGATCGGCAATATTTTGCCTGCAACCCGAGAAGCCCGGGACCCGGCTCAGAACCAGGGCAAGAGCAAGGGCAAGGACAGGAAGAAACCACCCCGGAGCCGGACCCGGCAGCGGCAAATTTCAGCTTAACCAGCCCGGTGATGACGGACGGCGGTAACATGCCAAAAGCTTATACCTGTGACGGCAACAGTATTTCTCCGCCGGTAAGCTGGCAGGGCACACCGGCACAAACCACAAATTTCGCCTTGTTAATGGACCACCAGGCCCCCGACGGGGGGAACCACTGGTACTGGATAGACTATGACATTCCCGCCGAAATCAATGCCATCGCCAGCGGAGAACTGATCGGCACCTTAGGCACCAACAGTGTCAACGGCCTTAATGAATATACGCCCCCCTGTTCCCAGGGCCCGGGAGATAAAACCTATACCTTCACCCTGTATGCCTTATCCGATAATGCCAACCTGGGCGATCCGGCCGCAGCGGACCGGGAAACCTTGCTGACGGCCATTGAAGATATCACCCTGGCCTCGGCAAGTTTAACCGTCAGCTATGCACGTGATCTTAATTCGGGTACAGAAAGCGGCGTCGAAGGCAACATCAGCCCGGGCGCCTGCCAGCGGATCTCAGATTCCGTCACCGCCGGCGGTTTTGATGATGTGGTGGTGAGCTGTGATGAAAATTATGCCTATATCACCTCAGATACCTATCCGGCTCACGATCTGATGAATGGCATTACCGGCACCAACGAGCAAATTCCGGTACCTGCCATCAACTATGCCGCCCCGATCAAACTGCTACCGCAACTGGCCAACAGCCCGACCACAATCGATGCCGCCGTCGGCGTCGCGGTGAACGGCGTACCGATTTACGATTATTCCGCCCAGGGAGAATTAGATATTTATAACTATGACCCCAACAGCGATACCCTGGTTTTGGGCCAGCTGGATAACTGCGGCGGCCATGCCGGTCGCGGCGATGATTATCATTACCACGCTTCTCCCAACTGTATGATTGATGCCATACCGGATAAAGCCGACGATACCATCATAGGTTGGGGTTACGACGGCTATCCCCTGTACGGCAATAACAACCCGGACGGCTCGGTGATTCAGGACGGTGCTTTAGATGTTTGTAACGGCCAGCCCGATACCAGTTATGGCTACCGCTACCATACCTCAGAGGCGCCCCCTTATATCATCCAGTGTCTGGTGGGTGAAGTGAATACCGCTATCCTGCCGCGTGTCAGCCCGTTAAGCGGCGACAGCACAGGCGCCCGCGCCAACCTGACTCCGCCGCAAGGAGATGTTGACAACCTCAGCCATGTCATTGCCCAGGACGGCAGCCGCACCATGAGCTATGACTACCGCGGCCAAAATTACTACGTGACCTACCGGCCATCGCCAAGCTCAGCCAACTGCTATGATTTCGAACAGAAAACCGTCAGCAGCGGCGGGAGAATGGAAACCGGCACTTATTGCCGCTAAGCCCAAAAAGCCGCTTAAGTGCACCTTTGCCCATGCGTTTAAGCGGCAGAAAAATCAGCTAAAAAACCAAAAAGAACGGTATTTTCTTTGCCAATGGGGTTATGCTAGTGAACAAATCCGATATCAACCCCAGTACCGCCAACACCGGATCTTATCCTTTGAAACTGCTACATAAATTTTCACTCGCCTTTTTAGTCAGCAATTTTATTGCCGTGTTGCTATTGCTGGGCCTGGTGATCTGGAGTTTAACCTCAGGTTTTAACGAGTTTGTCGATAGCAGCGACCAGCAATATTTTACCCGGGTGAAGCAGTCACTGACCCAAGTTTATCAGCAACACCAAAGCTGGCAGCCCCTGACGGAAAACCGGGAGTTATGGCGTGATGTTTTTAAACCCGACGCCGACAACACTGAGGCCAGTGAAGCTCCCCGCGCCTCTCCCCATGCTGAAAACCGATCCAGCCCCAGACCACCACCAAGAGAAGGGCGCGATGACTGGAACAACAGACCCCCGCCAAGAGAAAGGCGCGGAGACTGGAATAACAGGCCACCGCCAAGAGAAGAGCGCGGTGACAGGAATAACAGGCCACCGCCGAGAGAAGAGCGCGGAGACAAGAATAACAGGCCACCGCCAAGAGACGATCGCAGAGACGGGCATAACAGACCGCCAAAAAACCAACCAGCTAAAAACAGCAGCGACGACTTTATGAAAACCGAGCGCCGCATCAGTTTTTATGACGCCAACAAAGTACCTTTTGTCGGCCGGCAAGATATTGATGAAAATGAGTGGATCGAGGCCATCACCTTTAACGGCGATACCGTAGGCTACCTGGCGCTGGTGCCGGCCCATGCCCAGGAAAACAGCCCCGCCAGCATTTTCCTGAAACAGCAATACCAAATGTTTGCCCTGATCGCCCTGGCGGTAATTTTTCTCGCCGTGGTTATGGCACTGGGTTTATCCCGCCATCTGGTGGCGCCGATAAAAAGCCTGATAGCAGCCACCAACCGGTTGCGTAGCGGTGCCTACGACACCCGGGTGCCTTTGCTGACCCGGGATGAACTGGGGCTATTATCAGAAAACGTCAACGACCTCGCCCGGACCCTGGAGAAAAACCAGAGCAACCGCTACCAGTGGATGTCGGACACCTCCCATGAATTAAGAACCCCGCTCACAGTGATCAAGTCCCAGCTGATTGCCATACAGGACGGCATATTCCAGGCGGATGAAAAAAAAATCGCCCTGTTTATCGATGAAATCGAGAAATTAAACCGCCTGGTGGACGACCTCTACCAGCTTTCCAGCTCAGATATCGGCGGCCTGACCTATAAAAAAACCGAACAACAGCCTTTGGTGCTACTGTCGCAGGTAGTTGAGAACTACCGGGGGAAGTTTGAGCAGTGTAACCTCAGCGTCAGCCATAACCTGCATGCCGCCAACGCCGGAGCATTTAAAGCCGTTGTCGATAAGGACAGAATTCAGCAGCAGTTTTCCAATCTGCTGGAAAACTGCTGCCGCTATACCCACCCGGGGGGCAAGATTAACATCATCAGCTATAACACGGGACAAACGCTGGAAATTCAAATTCAGGACTCAGCCCCCGGCGTTGCCGCAGACAAGCAGCCCAAGCTGTTCGAGCACTTTTACCGGGTAGAAGCTTCACGCAGCCGAAAATATGGCGGCTCAGGCTTAGGGCTGGCACTGTGTAAACAGATTATCGAAGCGCACCAGGGCACCATCACCGCCATGTCTTCCCCGCTGGGGGGATTATGCATTAAACTGACCCTGCCCCTGTCAAAGTACTGATCATTTAAGGTGAATAACAAGATGCGCAAACAGCAAATCCTGATTGTTGAAGATGAAATGAATATCGCCGAAGTGCAAATCGCCTATTGTAAAAATGCCGGCTTTGCCGTGACCCACATGGACAGCGGTAAAGACGTGGTCAGTCATGTGAAAAACAATCAGGTAGACTTGATCTTGCTGGATTTAATGCTGCCGGACAGCGACGGTATTACCTTATGCAAAGAAATCAGAATGTTTTCCCAGGTGGCCATTATTATGGTGACCGCCAAAAATGAAGAGATAGATCGCTTGCTGGGACTGGAGCTGGGGGCGGATGATTATATCTGCAAACCGTTCAGCCCGAGGGAGATGATTGCCCGGGTCAAAGGGGTATTAAGGCGGGTGGGTGTTTCAGCGGAAAACCTGATCAAGCAATCGGGTTTTGCCCTTGAACCGGACAAATACCAGGTCAGTTTATTTGACCAGGCGCTGGAGTTGACCCCAATAGAATTCCGACTGCTGGAAAAACTGCTCACCAACAGTCACAGGGTCTACAGCCGCCAGGCACTGATCGACAGTGTTTATACTGCATCGGAAGAGGTCAGCGACCGCAATATCGATACCCATATCAAAAACATCCGCCGCAAAATCAGCAATATTAAAAGCGACTATAATCCTATTGTTTCGGTATACGGCGTCGGTTACCGCTTTGACGACGGCTAGCTTGCCTTAGCCTTATCACCGGTAACGGTTTTAACCTTGGTATTTTGATCATGGATCAGAAACCAGCTGTCACCCTGCTTTTTAAACACCAGATATAAATAGTGCTCCAGGTCATAAGGTTTACCGTTACGGTCATCTTCATGGTAAAGCACCTTCAACAATACTGTGCCCATTTCACTGGTTTCCTCCACCTGAAGCACCTCGGGGGTAAAGCTCCAGCCCCCTTCGGCGAACCAGCCCTTGAGTAACTTGCGGTAGCTGGCGCTGTCCTCAAAAAAGGTACCGTCGGGTAAGATAAAGGTGAGTTTGTCTCCGGGAGTAATGGTAGATTCGAACGAGGCTAGGTCTTTTTTCTCAATCGCGCTGATATGTTTTTTATAGGTGCATCTGAAATCACAGGCCGTTACCGAAGTGACATTAAGGCCGGCAATAACCAGCAAAAACATTATTAATTTAACAGGCATTTTATTTCCCTTTCGTGTCGCTTTCTGAATAAAAAAGTCTGAATTAAAAAAGCCCGGACAAAAGTCCAGGCTTTATTTAATAGCGAAAAACGCTCTTGAGTCAATGATTAACTTTTAACCAAAAAAAAAGTTACAACATCTTATTTTTAATGGTCAAACAGCGCTGATCTTCCTGATGGGCTTCCAATAACCGCCGCTGGGTACCGGCAGATAAAGCCGCTGAATTTTCAATGGCAGCATCAAGGCGCTTAACACTGGCTTCACTGCAGGTCGCCGGAATCAAGCGTCTGGCATAACTGCGCATAAACACAGGATTATTGTCTTTATCCATCTGCGCCAAAGTCGCCAGCCTTTGCTGCGCCGTCTGCTCTGCCAGGCGGTTCTGCTCCGCCGGATACAGGGCATTCATCGCCGTGCGTACTTTCGAAAACGGCAAGTCGCTGTTGCCGGATTGAATTGTTTCCAGCCAGGAGGCTTTGACCTTGGCATCCGGCACGATTACCCGGGCATAAAGCGCCGACTTCTGCCCGCTATCCGAATTATCCCGGGCCAGTTCCTGTTCGATCAACTCACCCGCTTGCGGATGTTGGAAGCGGCTTAACTGGCCGATGATCTGCCAGCGCTTATCCTGATCTATTTCCAGGTTGTCTACGGCGGTTTTCCCCTGCAACAGCTGTAACAGCTTATCCAGCGCCTGAGGCGAACTGGCAAAGGTGCGGTAATAGCTAAACCAGCGTCTGAGTTTATTGCGGTCTGCTTTATTGGCTAAAGTCGCACGCCAGCTCAGCTGTTCCAGTTGCTCACTGACGGCTTGCACCCGGCTGTGCTCAGGGCCGTAAATACGGTTGAGATAATTTTTCCCCTGGCTGATTTGCGACAATACCTGGCCTAAAATGGTGTAATCCTGCTCCTGCTCGATATTTAACAGGGCAATTTCCAGGTATTCGTTTAACGCTAACTGACCGTCACGCACGCTGTCCCACAGGCTTTGCCACAACATCGAGCGCAGCAGGGGATCGGCTACCCGGCTTAGCTGCTGTTTGGCGGTATTAAAAGATCGCTGATCCAGGTTCACCTTTACAAAACCCCAGTCCTGATAGTTCGGATATACCAACTCAGGGCACTGGCGGCCAATCAGTTCATCAACCTGGGTGACTGCTCCTTTATAGGTCACCGCCAGCTTGCCGGTAAGTTTTAACTGTTTGTTGTCGCTGTTAAACAAGCCCAACTGTACTTTTTGCTCTCTCAGGGTCGGTATACCTTCCTGGGTCGATTGCTTTAAGGCAAAGCGGCTGATTTTTCCCTGCTGACACTGATAATCGGCACGTATGGTATTGACCCCGGCATGATAGAGCCAGTCCTGCTTCCACTGATCAAGGTTCCTGTCCGCCGCCTTGGCTAAAGCATTGATAAAATCATCCAGTTCGGCATTTTGATAGGCATTTTTCGATAAATAGTTATGAATGCCGCGTCTGAAGGTTTCTTCGCCGAGCAAATGCCCCAGTTGCTTTAACGCTGAGGCCCCTTTCGAATAGGTAATGGCATCGATATTGTCAAAAGCGTTGTGACTGGTGGCTATCGGTACTTCTATCGGGTGTGTGGTTACCCTTTGGTCCTGGCGGTAGGCCGCCTGCTTGCCCCTGGCATAAAAGGTACGCCAGACATCGGTAAATTCTGTCGCTTCCGCCGTGGCCAGCGTGGCCATAAAGGCGGCAAAACTTTCATTTAACCACAGGCCGTTCCACCACTTCATGGTTACCAAGTTGCCAAACCACTGGTGCGCCATTTCATGCATGATTACCCGGGCCAGGTTTTCCCGCTGGCTGTGGCTCATCTCGCCATTGGTTAAAAAGCTGCCTTCGGAAAAGGTAATGGCGGCGGCATTTTCCATGGCGCCATAAAGGAAGTCAGGTACTAATACCTGATCATATTTGCGAAACGGATAATCGATACCGTAATAGTCTTCGAAGAAACCAATCCCCTGGTGGGTAAAAGTAAACCAGTCACTGGGGTTTACCTGCTTGGCCACCGACTGGCGGGCAAACAATCTGAGCGGATATTTGCCGCTGTTGTCCTGCCACTCCCGGTAAGGTCCGGCATGCAGGGAAAAGTTATACGGACTCAGGCGCAGGGAAGAGTCGAAATACCAGCGCTTTTTATCACCGACTTGCTCAATACGGCTTTCTCTCATGGCGGTGAAAACGTGCCAGTCGTTGGGTGCCAGCACCCGCATTTCAAAATTGGCTTTTAGGTCCGGCTGGTCAAACAGGGCAAACATTTGGTGGGCCGCCGCCGGTTCAAAATGGGAATAAAGATAGACCTTGCCGTCCACCGGGTCTTTAAACCTGTGCAGCCCTTCGCCATTGGTGCTGTGCTTGCGCTCGAAGCTGACACTCACGCTATTGCGGCCGAGCTTAAGGTTTTGCTCGCTCAAGGTGATAAACCACTGGTTATAATCGACACTGACTGCTTCGCCATTAACCACCACTTTCGTGACTTTGGCCTGATCCAAATCCAGGGTTAGCGGCGATGACACATCGCTTAAATCAAAGTCAACCCGGGAAATTGCAGAGAAGGTTTCCTCAGTGCCCAGGGTAAAGTCCAGCACATAATCAACATTCGAGACCCGCTCGGATCTCAACATTGCCTGCTGCTGCGTTAAATAACTTGCTTGCTCCCTTGGGGTGTAGGACAAATTTTTCCCGGCTGCATCATCCTTTGATGCACACGCCGTTAAGCCCAGGCTTAATGCTAATAATGTGGAAATGCCAAGTTTCAAAATATTTTCCTTATCTGACAGGTATTAACGACCTTAAAGTCGTACTCTCGGGCGAAATTATAAAGGCATATGACTTTTTGATATAGAGTAAGCCCCGGCTAAATCCCCCTTGGCGGCGAATTAATGGCATTACCCGAGTAAACTTTCTTTAACAAAACAACAGGCGCCAGCCCGGACCTTGCCCGGTGTTATCAGCTGGCGCCTTGTGGCCGTATCATTGGCACTTTATACTGTTTGCTAACTATCTCAAAGACATAGGCCTTTATGTTGACAAAAAAATCACTGAAAAAAATACTGATGTTACTGCTGCCGGCAATACTTTTAACCGGCACATTCAAGGCTTTTGCCCTGGGAAAAATGGGCCATCAACTGGTGTGCCAGCTCAGTTACGATCACCTTACCCCGGCCAGCCGCCAGAAAATAACCAAGTTATTAGCCGAGCTACCCAAGGAGCACAGGAAAAAAATCGCCGCTTATGCCGGAGGCACAGCAGGCAGTGACAATATCAGCTTCGCCGATAGCTGTTTATGGGCAGATGCCATTAAAAAAGATGAAGCTTTTGATGCCTTTAAACCCTGGCATTATCTGAATATCGAGCGGGATATTGAAGTGATCACCCCGGATACCTGCCAGGAGAATTGTGTAACCCGGGGGATCTTGTTCCACCAGCAGCAATTAGCCAGCGCAAATGATAACTGGCAAAAGCTGCAGGCACTGATGTTTTTGGGGCACTGGCTCGGCGACATCCACCAGCCGCTGCATATCAGCTATGCCAGCGATCTCGGTGGTAACCGCAGTGAAATAAAATCAAGCCTTGGAAAATGCAGCAGCATGCACTGGTTGTGGGATGACTGTTTACTCACTTATCCGGCAGAAAGCAAGGAGGCACTGGCGGCGCATCAACAAGCCTTGTTGGCGCAATTAAGCTCCCAATGGCAAAGCGCCCCGGTCGGCAACTGGCAAAAAACCGATGTCTGGCAATGGGCCACCGAGTCCCTGCAGATAACACGGCAGGAGGATGTTGGTTATTGCCGTTTAACCGAAGATAAGGAATGCAAAGCTTATGGCAGCTGCAAAGTCACTATCGGACAAGATTATCAAATGAAATTCGCCCCTGTGCTGCAACAACGTATATTGCAGGCTGCAGTGCGCCTGAACGCTTTGCTGGAGCAGGCTTTATAAGCCTGCCCGCTTAATCCTGCTCCTTTTCTTGTGAAAGGCCTTGTGAAGGAGTGAGTGACTGCTGTTGCTGCTCCTGCAAGTGCGCCAGCTTATTCTTCGATTCAATCCACTGGGACATGTATTGGGTGCTTCTGTGATGATGGAAATTAAGCATGGCGCCGATAAAGTTTTGCTGGCGGTGAGCAGCTAAATCCTCGGCCACTTGCGCTAACTTATCTGCCAGCGCACTAAAGTGCTGCTGTTGATGAAATAACTGCCGGGCATTTTCCTGGCCCCTGATACTGCTTTGCTGCCACAAGGCTTGTTGCTGGTATAACTCCACCGCAGCTTCGGCTATCGCCTCGGCGTCATTGGCAATGGCCCCGCCCCACGCCTGATCGGTTTGCATGCCTTCGGCGCCGATATCTGTAGTCACCGACGGGGTATTGCAAATCATGGCTTCCGCCAGCTTGCCTTTAAGGCCTGCGCCGAATCTCAGCGGCGCCAGACAAACCCTGGCGGACTGCATCGCCTCTATGGCATCGTCGACCCAACCTTTAACCAGGAAACCCGATTTCGTATCGTGCAATGCCGTCGCTTTCGGCGGCGGGTAAGCGCCATAAATATACAATTGCGCACCCGGCAAGGCTTTACGAATTAACGGCCATACCTGCTGCTTTAACCATAATACCGCATCCCAGTTGGGGGCATGGCGAAAATTACCGATAGAAATAAAACCCTGGCGCTGTTCATAATCCGGATTCTCCTGCGATAAGACTTGCTCTTCCAACATAAAAGGAGAGTAATGCAATAACTGTCGGTCTACCTTATGTAACCGGGTCAATAAGTTTATTTCTTCCTGGGAAATTATCAGGCTGAGATCACAGCGAAAAATTGCCGCCACTTCCCGTTTCGCAAGATCCGAGTGGTAATCTTGCGGCAAAACTTCACGCTGCCCCTTATGGGCCTGATGCCGGGCATGACGTAAAAATTGCAGATCTTCGGTATCAAGTATTGTCATCGCCTGCGGGCATTGCTGACGCACCCGCCAGCCAAACTGCTCTTCCATCATAAAGCGATCAAAAACCACCATATCCGGCTGTAGCTGTTCAATATAAGCATCAAAACTCTGACAATTTAAACTGATATCCTGGCTGTCGACACCAAAGGCGGCCAGATCCACCATGTGCTCGGTACGCTGCGCCGGGCTGGTAAAGGTCACCGACCAGGACTGAGCCTTGAAAAACTCGATTAATTGCATCATACGGCTGCCGGCGGCGGAAGAATTTGGCTCGGGCCAGACATAACCTATGATCAAAACATGCTTCATGAAAACTAACTTTATAACAGAAGGAAAAACAGGGAGGATTATACGGAAATAAGGCGCGGGGCACGAGATGTAATAACGCGGTTAAGTGAAATATTGCCGGATGCCACTCCTTCATGTCCCTATGATCGTGCCATTGCCTGCATGGATGCAGGTACTTAGTTTATGTCGGGAACAAATAAACTGACCATACATCCTGTATATAGCCACTCCTTCATGCCCCTATGATCGTGTCATACATCCTGTATATAAAAAAAGCCAAAGCGGATCGTCACCCGCTTTGGCTCTCATATTCTTCGCTTTATCAGCAAATAAACGGCCCGGTAATTATTCCGGTCCGTTATTCATCAGGCATTACTCTGATTTATCGCCAACTTCAGCCGGTTGCTCAGGCTTTTGAATTTTCAATAATTCAATTTCAAATTCCAATACCGAGTTGCCCGGGATGCGCGGCGGATTACCGACAGGACCATAGGCTAAATCAGATGGGATAGTGAATTTATATTTAGAACCGACAGACATCAGCTGAACACCTTCGGTCCAACCGCGGATCACGCGGTTTAACGGGAATACAGCCGGTTGACCACGGTCATAAGAGCTGTCGAAAGTCTCGCCGTTTAAGAAAGTACCTTTATAGTGAACTTCTACGGTATCGGTAGCACTTGGCTTCTCGCCGCTACCTTCGGTGATCACTGAATACTGGATACCAGATTCTGTGGTAGTAACACCTTCTTTCTTACCATTCTCTTCCAGGAATTTCTGCCCTTCGGCTAAACTGGCTTCGGCTTCTTGCTTGGCCATTTCCTGCTGTTTGGTTTTCATGGTTTGCTCAAGATTAGTTAGCAACGCCTGGATCTCTTCTTTTTCGATCTGGGACTTACCTTCAAGGCTGTCGACAAAACCTTTAACAATTAGCTCTTTATCAAGCGAAAGACCCATTTTGGTGTGCTCTTCCAGGTTACGCTCCATATACATACCGATAGACGCACCCAGGCCGTAAGCCTGCTTTTGAATTTCAGTGTCTAATACCGCGGCTTTTTCTTCTTGTTTTGCTTCCTGACATCCAAGTACAGAAACAAGTGCTATAGCCACCATAGTGGGTTTGAACAATTTCATTTATTTCTCCATTTTTTTCACAGTTGGAGAATCGCCCCCAAGCCGCAGTTGAAATATTGTAAACAATACGATAAAAACGCTTTATACTAACGAGAAATGCCGAGAGAAAAAAGTATTAATATCTTGTACAAATGTAATAAGACTTTAAAAGCAACGATTTTCTTAATTTTTTCGCTGTTACTCACTGCCTGCCAGCCTTCCGGCAGCCCCCCCAGCGAGCGCTGGCAACATGCGGTAGAAGGCGCCTATGCCGCCGATATTTCCAATGACGCCAGCTTAAGCGTGGTCTCTTCCATTCACCACGGCATCAGCTTATGGGACCTGGAAAAAAACGCCCTGAAATATACCTGGTTCCAGCAGCAGGACAGCGCAGACAACCTGGTGCTGGCAGCGGATATCAGTGATAACAACAGCCATGTGCTCACCGCCAGCAGCAGCAATTTTGCCTTATGGAACATTACTACCGGCGAGGCGCAGGGTTACTGGCAAGTCAGGGAATCCCGCATCCGAGATATCGCCCTGTCCAACAACGCCGGCCATATCCTGCTGGGTAAAGGTAATGGTACTGTGGTGCATGTCAGCTTAGCTTCCGGGCGAAGGCTGGAATTTCTCGGCCACCAGGAAAGGATCAACTCGGTGGATATGCTGCCCAACGGCCGCGTCGCCATTTCCGGCTCCAATGACTTTGTCGCCTATGTCTGGGATACCCGCTCGGGCCAGGTGATCTACCGCTTTAACCACCCCAGCCGGGTCACTAAGGTGGCGCTGGACCCCAAAGGGCGTTACGCCTTTAGCGCCGACAGCAAAAAAGCCGCCTATATCTGGGATTTAAAAACCGGCGAACGTATCGGCAATTTAAAATATACCAACCGCCAGGAAGTATTCAGCTCGGTACAGTTTTCCGAAGACGGCAAGCATTTGCTCACCGGCGCGCCGTCGAGAAAGGTCAGTTTGTGGGATATCAGCACGGGCAAACGCCTGAAAAGCTGGCGGGTCAGCCCCAGGGAAGATATCCGGCCGGCGGGTGCGGTTGTGTATAGCGTGGCTTTTCGCGATAATAACCACATATTAACCGAAAGCTCTTCCGGATATGCCGAATTATGGCCGATAACAAACTAGAAAATCCCCTGACCGCCCTGATAGAACGTATTGATGCCCTCGAAGCCCGCAATGTTTTTCAGGACGACGTCATCGAACAGCTCAGCCAGGAGCTGGCAGTACACCAGGCACAAATTGCCGATCTGAAATACCAGCTACAAGTCCTTGCCAGCCGCATCAAAGACAGTACTGCCGCACAGGGCATGAAAAATGAAGTCGAACCGCCCCCGCCCCATTACTAACAATAAAGGTGAAAGGGTAAAAACTGATCTGATAAGATAAAACCGGGCACTTTTATTCCGGCTTAAAAACCCCTATCACTTGCTCATTGGAGCGTACTTGTGTGGTCACATGCTCCTCGGGCTGGCTCATCTGTTCACCGCAACTGACACAGGTAACGGTTTCTACGCCCTGCTCTTTGGTCAGGGCCATGGTATCCATGGCCTTGCATTTAGGGCATATCGCCCCGGCAATAAATCGTTTTTTCACGTTTTAATTCACACTTCTGCTCGCCCCTATCTACTTTAAAAGCGCTTTATAGCGTTAAAGCAGCAAGGCTGATCACAACTAAAGTGTATATTTTACCTTGAATAAGCCCCTCAGGAAAAGCGACAATAGCCGCTGATAATATCCGCGACGTAAAAAGAGGAACAAAGATTGATCGTAGCCAACGAATTAAGCTTAGACAGGGGGGTTAAAAACCTGATTAAATCGTCTAGCTTCACCATACACCCCAATCATAAGGTCGGCCTGGTCGGTGCAAATGGCTGTGGTAAATCCTCTTTATTCGCCGCGCTGTTAGGACAACTACAGCCAGACAGCGGCAGCATCAGTATGCCCGGCAGCTGGAAAATTGCCACGGTAAAACAGGAGACCCCGGCGCTGGAAATGTCGGCATTGGATTATGTCATGGACGGCGATAAAGAATTTCGCCAGCTGGAACAGCACCTGGAAAAGGCCAGGGCCAACAACGACGGCAATGAAGAAGCGATATTAATCAATAAAATCGATGCGGTTAATGGTTACAGCCTGCCCGCCCGGGCCGGGGAATTGCTGCACGGCCTTGGATTTTTGCAACACGAGCTCAGTGCCCCGGTAAAAGATTTCTCCGGTGGCTGGCGCATGCGCCTAAACCTGGCCCAGGCGCTGATCAGCCGCGCCGACCTGCTGCTGCTGGATGAACCCACCAACCACCTGGATTTAGATGCGGTGATCTGGCTGCAACGCTGGCTGAAACGTTTTACCGGCACCCTGGTACTGATTTCCCATGACAGAGATTTTCTCGATGATGTTATCGGGCAAATTTTACATATCGAACAACAGCGGGCCAAATTATACTCGGGCAACTACACCGCCTTTGAACGCCAGCGCGCCGAACACCTGGCCCAGCAAGATGCGCAATATCAAAAACAACAGAAAGAAGTCGCCCACCTGACCTCTTTTGTTGACCGTTTCCGCGCCAAAGCCAGCAAGGCGAAACAGGCACAAAGCCGGTTAAAGCGCCTGCAAAAGCTGCCGGATTTAGCCCCCGCCCATGTCGATACCCAGTTTACCTTTACTTTCGAACAACCGGACAGTTTGCCTTATCCGCTGCTGTCATTAACCGACAGCCAGTGCGGTTACCATGAGAATGCCATTATTTTAAACCAGGTCAACCTCACCCTGGTGCCCGGCAGCCGTATCGGTTTACTGGGACGCAACGGCGCCGGTAAGTCCACCTTGATCAAATCCCTGGCGGGAGAGCTGGCACTGCAGGGCGGTGAACGCTATTGTGCCCAGGAATTAAAAATCGGTTATTTTTCCCAGCACCAGCTGGAGCAGTTACATGCCGATGCCAGCCCCATCAACCATATTTTAAAAGCCAAACCGGCCTTAACCGAGTTGCAGGCCCGCTCCTTTTTAGGCCGTTTCGGCTTTAGCGGCGATCAGGCCCTGGGCCAGGTCGGCACTATGTCCGGTGGCGAAAAAGCCCGCCTGGTACTGGCGCTGATCGTGCTTGAAAAACCCCAGCTGCTGCTGCTTGATGAACCCACCAACCACCTGGATCTGGAAATGCGTCAGGCACTGGTACTGGCACTGCAGGAATTTGCCGGGGCCATTATCCTGATCGCCCATGACAGGTTCTTACTGGAATCCTGTGTTGATGAGTTTTACCTGGTGGCCAACAACCAGGTCAGCGACTTCAGCGGTGATATTGATGACTACCAGCAATGGCTCAACGACGACAAAAAGCTCACCGGTCAGGGCAATAAAGTCACTAAAGAAAATGTTGTCGATAAAAAACAACAACGTAAAGAACAGGCAGAGTTACGCAAAAAAGCCGCGCCTTTGAAAAAACAGGCGGATAAATTCGAGAAAAATATTCACCAGTGGCAGCAAAGCCTGCAAGAAGTTGAAGCCGAACTTGCCGACAGTGAAATTTATCAAAGCGAACATAAAAAACGCCTGACGGAATTATTAAAGCAACAAGCCAGCCTGGTACAGGATATCGAAGCGGCAGAGATGGAGTGGATGGAGGTTGAAGAGCAGATAGAAGAGATCATGTCACAGGCTTCAGAATAACTGCGTATTGTTTTAACTCTATTTTTACGATAACTTGCTACAATAAAGGGTAGCAATTTCACCGGATTGACAGCAGAGAGTTCTTATGAAAAAAAGCGTATTAGCGTTACTGTTACTTTCACTGGGCACAGCCAGTTCGGCTTATGCCAATGATCTCGAACTAGGTATCTATCAGCTTAACCGGGGGGAATTTAAAGCGGCTATTCAGGAGTTCAAACCGTTAGTGGTTGAAGGTTATGCTCCGGCGCAATACCAGATGGGGCTGATTTACCTTAACGGCAACGGCGTCAGAAAAGATCCCGGCCAGGCCTTTGAGTTATTTTCCCTGGCGGCGGATCAAAACTACCCGGATGCCCAGTTTCAGCTGGCGGTAATGTACAGTGACGGCATAGGCGTCAAGAAAAATGCCAAAATGGCGTTTGAGCTTACGGAAAAAGCCGCGAAAAAAGGCCTGCCCAGCGCCCAGTTCAATTTAGGGGTGATGTTTTATAACGGCGAAGGAACTGTGAAGAATTATTTAACCGCTTCCCGCTGGTACGAAAAAGCCGCCAACCAAAACTATGCCCTGGCGCAGTTTAACCTCGCCTTGATGTACTACGAAGGAAAAGGGGTAGAGAAAGATATTGAAAAGTCTTATATCTGGAACATCATTTCCGCGAAAAACGGTTATGTCCAGGCACAAAAAAGCCGGGATATGGATGAACGGGATTTAAGCGTCGAGCAGATCGAAGAATCCCGCGCCAAAGCCGAAGACATGTACCGCAAAATCATGATGCAAGTCGACCTGAAAACCAAAGAAGCCTATAAGGGCTTGATCTGATCCCTTGAAACAGATCATTCGTTGATCTAAATCATAAGCCCATACCGGCTCTTTAATTACACTAAAACAGTAGATTAATTAAGGAGCCTGTAATGGATATTTTCGCAACATTATTAAAAGACCCGGTAATTTGGTTCTCATTTGGCGGACTGGCTATCGTACTTGGCATTTGTGCCTTTTATGTCTATTTCTTTATGAAAAACATCAAAGAAAATAACTAACAGCCAGGGAAAACCAGCACCTGTTATACTGCGGATTATCTTGCTTTGCTGTCTGCTGTGCTTTTCGCTATTTAACATCTGACATTTTTCCCATTGAACCTGAGTTAACCCTGTTCAAAAAACAAGCAGACTCTGGCTTGCCTGTGGTATAATTTCCAATAAGGACTCCCGCATATAGTCAATAGAGGGCCTTATTATGGATTTTTCCATCAAGCAAAGCTCAGCCAACCTCAGCTTTATTGAACGTATCAATAAAGAGCGTGAACAGGCTCAGGAACAACTCGCTTCCGGCAAACGTATCAACAGCGCCGCCGACGACGCCGCAGGCCTGCAGATCAGCAACCGTCTTACTTCCGGCATAAATGCCTTTGAACAGCTGGCAACCAATGCCAGGGATCAGGTCAATATCAACCAGGTACAGGATTCGCAACTCAGCGCCATTAATGACGGCCTGCAACGGGCCAATGTGCTGGCAATTCAATCCGGAAACCCCCTCTATCAGGGAGATGCCATTCAGGGTGAGTTAGATCAGATCACGCAAGAAATTAATGTCATAGCCGGAGAAGCCCTGGGGGAAGATGATTTTATCCAGCGCCTCGACGCCAGCGATCCCGCCACCACCCAGGCGGCATTAGAAACGGCCCGGGCCGATATCAACGACAGGGCATCGAGCCTGGGAGCTGAAAGTAATGCGTTAGCGAGCCAGGTGGCCACGTATGAGATTAGCAGGGTCAGCCTGAGTGACAGCCGCTCGCGAATAGAAGACACCGACTTTGCCCGGGTGACGGGAGAGAGAGACCAGGCGGAGACCCGCTTTCAAATCGCATTATTAAATAAACGCGACGAGGAAAGCCGTAAGGGGCTGCTGATTGACCAGCTGCTATAAAGCTTTTCTGGCATTAATTTAGGCTTTTTACCGTCTTTGCCTTACAATATCAGTCCAGTAAACAATTACAGGCCGTACCCGGTTTTATGTTTTATCAAAGTCAGTTTAAAGCCGCCTGGTGGTTAGCAAACCCTCACTTACAAACCATAGTCGCCAAGTATTTACGCCGAAAAGAAACGCTGGCGACGATCACGGAAACACTGGAACTGCCTGACGGCGACTTCATCGATCTTGCCTGGACCGAAATTCCACCGCCGGATAATACCCGGCCCTTGGTGGTGTTGCTGCACGGTTTGGAGGGTTCGGTCGAGAGCCATTATGCCCAAGGCATGCTCAAAGCCGTCAAACAAAGGGGCTGGATTGGAGTGTTAATGCATTTTCGCGGCTGTAGCGGTAAACCCAACCGCCAGGCCCGCTCTTATCATTCCGGCGATACCCGGGATATCAGCTATTTATCCGATTTACTCAGGCAACGCTATCCCGATTGTCCGCTTTCGGCGATAGGTTTTTCACTGGGGGGCAATGTCTTAGCCCGCTATCTGGCCCTGACCCCGGACAATCCGTATCAGGCGGCGGTGATCATCTGCGCCCCGCTGCACCTCTCCAGTTGCAGCGACCGTATCAACAGGGGCTTTTCTAAAATTTACCAGCAATATCTGGTGAAAATGCTCAAAGCCAGCACCCGTGAAAAAATCACCCGGCGGCAACTCACCCGGTTAGATACCAAAAGCCTGACCGACATTGCCACCATACGTGACTTTGACAACCAGGTAACTGCCCCCATCAATGGCTTTGCTGATGCCGAAGACTATTATCAGCAAATGAGCAGCCGGGACCTGTTGGCAGATATTCGCCAGCCCTGTTTAGTGATCCATGCCATGGACGATCCCTTTCTAAGCCACCGGCATATCACCTCCCAACTCAAGCTGTCGGCAAGCACAGTTTTTGAACTTTGCCGCCGCGGCGGCCATGTCGGCTTTATTGCCGGCAATAACCCGTTTAAACCGAAATTTTGGCTAGAGCACAGAGTGCCTGCCTACCTTAAGGAGCAGTTAAAAACATGATCATTCCGCCAGATAAACTTTCCCCCGAGGTACTTGCCGCGGTAATCGAAGAATTTGTATTAAGGGAAGGCACAGAATACGGCGCCGCCGATATCGATTTATCGACTAAAATAGCACAAGTTAAACGGCAGCTTGCCGACGGCAGCGCGTTACTGGTTTATTCTGAACTCTATGAAAGCGTCAACATCATGCCCGCAGATCAATTTAATGCCGACACGCACGAGTAACTGAAACGGAATTGAAACAAGAAAGACAGGGAGCAGATAAACTGCTCCCTGGTTTTTTCCTAACGGAAAAACTAACCGGTATGGGCCTGGTTAAAAGATAAAACAAAACTTACCGGCACGGCATTACTGATACTGGGCAAACCCGCCAGCTCACGTAACTTGGCAACACCGGCAACCAGATCATAATTTTTGGCATTGATCAGTACCGGCTGCATACTGGAGACAACAAACTTATCCTTAGTGAGTTTGGCCACCAATACCTGGGTGCTGACTTCCTGCTTTTGCCCGTGCAAACTGATGCTGCCAGTTAGCGGCATCAGCAGGGTTTTGCCGCTGGCAAGCTTGTCGATTTTCTGCATATCCAATTTGGCTTTAAAATTGGCTTTAGGGAATTTATCGGTATTAAACAAAAACTGTTTCATGCGGTCATCACGAATGGCAATCTTAGTATCGACACTGGTCAGATCTACGGTAAAGTCCACCTTACCTTCTTTATTGACTTTCCCCGCCAGACGGGCGAAATGATGATTTTCGGCAATATCGCCTTTTTTTATGGTCACAAAACTCAGTTTTGAAAACTGGTTATCCAGTAACCAGGCGCTAAATGCCGGGAAGGTCGTTAAACTCACCAATAATGATAATAATAATATACGCACGTATTTCTCCTTTTAAACCCGTCACCGTTTGTACGCCGCCGGTTCGGGTCAATTTATTTTTCTTTGGACACAAAAAGTTATCATAACAATTATAACCAAGCGCAAAAGATTAACTAGCGAAAACTCATCGCTAAATCACCAGATTGCAAGAAATAATCTTTATCTATAATAGCGTTAGCCAGTGATCGGCGAGAAACAGTACCCGGGCACCAGGCCCGGGATAGGGCGGAATAAGCTTTAACGTGCAGTTTTATGGGGATGTATGATTTGTTTCCAGGGAAAGTCACCGTTACCCATACTGATAAAGTCCGGGTTAATGAGCGTGTCCCTACGGTTATAGCTGAGGGGGTTAAACTCGCTGTCTAAAATGGCCCCCCCCGCCTGCTCTAAAATACACTGACTGGCGCCGGTATCCCACTCGCCGGTAGGGCCAATACGCAAATAACAATCGGCGCCGCCTTCGGCAATCAGGCAATTTTTTAACGAACAGCTGCCCAAGGCAACATACTCAAAGTCATAATCCTTGTTAAGGTATTGCGCCATCAAAGAGAGCTCTTGCCGGCGGCTGATGGCCACCTTGACTGCTTGCCCGGGTTTATAGGCTGCAACCCGGATCTGGTGGCTACCCTGGTCATTATCTTTAAAGGCACCGAGGTTCTTTTGTCCGTAATAGGTCAGGCAATGATCCGGTGCATGGATCACCCCGATACTGGGCCAACCGTCTTCAATTAAGGCAATGTTCACGGCAAAATCACCACTGCCGATAATAAATTCACCGGTGCCGTCTATCGGGTCGAGTAACCAGTATTTCGACCAGTGCTTACGCTGTTCAAGCCCCTCGATATCAAGTTCTTCCGAGATAACGGGAATATCCGGAGTCAGGGTTTTTAACCTGTCCATCAACACCCGGTTAGCGGCGAGATCGGCACTGGTTACCGGGCTTTCATCGCCTTTTATTTCGGTATCGAAATTACCCTGGCGATAATAACTCATCACCTCATCACCGGCTAACCTGGCGCTTTGCAGCGCGATATCCAACAGTCGGTCTTCGCCCATATCTAGCCTCTCAAGTGATTTACCACCAACAACAATGCAGCTATGCTGCGCGCTTCCGTAAAATTTGGATCCGTCAATAGTGCCTGAAAATCATCCAGCTGCCAGCTGACAACTTCTAACGGTTCAGGTTCATCCCCTTCAAGTGACTGGGGGTACAAGCCCCGGGCAAGAAAAATATCCATCCGGGCGTTAAAAAACGCCGGCGCCATGGCTACCTGATGGATAGGCTGTAAAATCTCGGCGCCAAAGCCGATTTCTTCCTGCAGTTCCCGGTTGGCCGCCACTTGTGCCGTTTCCCCGGGATCAATCAAGCCTTTAGGAAAGCCCAGCTCATAACTATGGGTGCCGGCGCAATATTCCCTGACCAGCAAAATAGAGCCGTCCTCTTGCAGCGGCACTATCATGACCGCTCCACGGCCCGAGCCCTGCATGCGTTCATATTCCCGTTGCACCCCGTTGCTAAAGGTCAGGTCGATTTGTTCAATGGCAAAAAATCGACTTTTGGCGACTTGCTTCCTTCGGGTGATTTTAGGTAACTGGGTCTTAGCTGTCATGTTTATCGGCGGCCTGATCTCTTGTTATAAATAGCGGCTAACGGGACGATAAACTTAAATAGATACCCGCGCTTTGATTACACAAGGCAGGCATTAGTCAGTGATTTATCGCTTTAATATAATTAAACACATTCATAAGCCAGGATGCAACCTACCAGGCCGGGATAATTACGCCCCTCAAGCAAAAGCGATAATATTTTCACGACCCCTTATCCGGCAAGCAAGCTGCACATCTCTTACCAGGCAGGTAATCTACTTAACTAAAAGCCGCGAATTGGCTATCATGACTCCACATCTAAGAGAAACAAAAAGCGATACCTTATGCTCAACTGGTCTGAAATCTCCACCGTTTTACTCGATATGGACGGCACTATCCTGGACTTACATTTTGATAATCAGTTCTGGCTGGTACATCTGCCCAAGCGTTACAGCGAATATGCCAACATCAGTTTCGAGCAGGCACAGGAAAAACTGCATAGCCATTATGAGCGGGTTGCCGGTACCATCGCCTGGTACTGCCTGGATTACTGGCAGGAACAAACCCAGTTGCCGATCACCACATTGAAACGGGAAATACAGCACTTAATTCGCCTGAGGGAAGATGCTGTAGACTTTCTTAACGCCTTACGTGAAACTGGCCGTGAAGTGGTGCTGGTGACCAATGCCCACCCGGACAGTTTGTCACTGAAAGTCGAGCGTACCCAGTTGGATCAATACTTTGACAGCCTATATTCCACCCATGAATTCGGCGCCACCAAAGAATCGCAGCTGTTATGGCAAAGGCTGCAACAAAAACACCCGTTTACACTGGAAAATACCCTGTTTGTTGATGACAGCCTGCCGGTGCTCAACTCGGCAAAAAAATACGGTATCAAACATCTGCTGGCCATTGCCAATCCGGACAGCCAGCAGGCAGAGCGTAACATCACGGAATATCAGTCAATTACCGACTACAGGGTATTATTGGAGGAGATCAGAAACACCCCGGTCAGCAAATAAACCGGCCGGGATGAAAAGAGGGATCAGAAACCCAGGCGGTATCGCCCCTGGGCGTCCTTTTTTCCTAAGAAAGGTAATGCCCCTTTAAGGGATTCGGGAAACTTGTCGCCGGGTTGCAAATAGCCCTGCCCGGAGAACTTGCCTCCCTGGCGCAAATAAGCGGAAAAGGTCAGCCCTAAATCATTTTTCGGCTGGATATTAAAAGCCAGTGCCCCTTGTTCACAACTGATATCGGCACTGAGCGGCCCCAAGGTCACACTTTGCTCCAATGCCGTCACTTTCGCCTTTTGCCAGGAAACCAGTCCCGCCGCCTGTGCGCAAAACGGCTTATCGAACACTAAAGTATCCAGTTTCACCGAGACATCGCCGGAAGCATTGACAGGTACAGGTAAATCCAGCTGCCGGGAAATGTCGTTGGCCGACAACAGGATATCGGCATCCGACAGGGTCAGATTGCCCAGTAAACCACTCACTTGAACTTCCCCCTGGGGGCCGGGCAATAAGTCATCGCCAAAGCTTAAGCTGACGGCAGGATCGAATACCAGCAAGGACCAGGGACTCAAACTGGCCGTGACCCGGTTGAGCTCAACATCTTGTGTCGCCAGGCGCTTTATTTCCGCCTGCCATACTGTACCAGAGAGGTTTTCAACAACAACCCCCTTAGGCAAAGAAACAAAGTTAAAAATTAATTTGGCCGGTATGGTGGCAATAACGAAAATCAAATAAACGCCAACAAATACGCCAGCGTAAACAGTACCCTGCTTCATTAACCTCTTCCTAACTGCAAGCGTCTCACACCGACAACCCCGGGTTGCTTGGCATTATTGAGATCTATGGATTTGACATTTAAACCTTCGTTATTGGACAGTTGCTCCAACCACTGCAGCAGCTGGCTGAAAGAAACTTCATCGATCCATATCTGAATATCATTGCCCTGGGGTTGCATCCGGGTAATGCCGATACCGTTACGTTTGGCGGTACGGTTAACTATGCTGGATAAGCTGCCGCCCCTGGATGATTGCTTGTTTTTACTGGCCTGCTGATAGCGGGCGGTATTATCGCTGACCCAGGCCAGCAGCTCTTGCTGACGTTTGAGCTTGGACTGGGTTTTCGCCAGGTTTTCATTAAGCGGCTGCCACACCAGGCTATATAAAAGAAACACCAGTACCACAGCGCTTAACGCCATAATCGACTTTTGCTCGCGAGCATTGAGTTGTTGCCATTTAGCCTTCATGATTATCCCTTAATACTAAATGAGCCGGAAATCTGCTCACCCTGGTTGCTCTGCGCCCCGAGGTTCACCGTTAACCTGGCTTTTTCCAACGCATTCTTAAATTTATCAAACTGCTGATAATCACTGGCAAGCGCCTGCAGGCGTAATTCCTGGCGTTTGCTGTCAAATTTAATTGATGCCGGTTTCAGTCCGGGCACAGTGGCAAAAGCAGGTTGTACTTTAGCCAGCATTTCCAGGAAACCACCGCTGCTACTGCCCGGCCCCAATTCATTAAGCTTTTGCTTTAACTGCGATTTGATCGTGGTTACCCGCACCCTTTTAGTGGCAGGAAATGCTTTTTTATAAGTGTCGATTATCTGCTGTTCAACCGCTGCCTGCTGATTAGATACCTGCATCAGTGACGCACCTTTAATGCCGACATTCATCACCAGGGCAAATACGGCAATACCTGCCGCCCACAGCCAGCTGGTGGTGGCTTTAGATCTCGGCTGCACCTGCTGGAATTCTCCCTGTAACAGGTTTACCAGAGAAGGGTCTACATGTTGTGCCAACAGAGCTAGCGGCAGCTCTTCCGGCTGTGCCCGGATAATAAGCTGATCGTCCCCCTCAAGCGCCGAATAGGCATCAATAACCAGCTCAGCCGAACTGTTTTCACTATCGGGGGCTTCATGATCTTCATCTGAAACTTCACCATCATCGCTTTCACTTGGTGTCTGCGTTGCCTGCTGCCATTTTTCACACATCAGCGGCCAAATACCGTTATCCAGGCATAGCCCTTGCCACTGGCCCTGGCGCACTAGCGTTTGTTGCCCTAAACCAACGGCTGACCAGCTATCATCATTTTCGGATAAAGGCATTGCCAGTACATCCGGGATGATATGCTTGGTACTAATGCCGGCATCCGCCAGCCAGCTTTGCCATAAGTGCATTTGCTCGCGATCAACTACCGCGGTAAAACAGTTATGCCCCTGCTCATCTTCTTTAATATTGCCGTAGGCAAAGAATAGCTGCTCGACATCCTGAGCCAGGTCATCTTCGAGCATATAGGGAACCGCAAGCCGGACAGCACGGCCGGATTTACCCGGCACTTTCAAGCGCCGCAATGAGACGTCACAACCGGGTACAAAAACCGTCACCTGGCGGTTTTCCGCCTTGTCACTCAGTTCGCCCAGTTGCCCGGTATGGTCCAATTCGCCGCTGGCAATAATTTCACGGTTAGCCCCGGACCAGATCAACCAATGAATACATTCCTGGCTCTGGCTGGGCAGTCTAATAAATAAAGTTTCAGCCATCAATCACGTCCTATAGTGCGGCTAATTACCTGTACCTGATTATTATTATCTACTTTCATAATCGAATTCAGTGCAAAATAACTATTGTTAAACTTGGTTGTTGTTCTTAGCTTAAAATATTCGCTGTCGACAACAAACTGCTTCTTCTTATCATCATCTAATTTCGCCTTGCTTATTTCAGGCAAATTAAAAAAATCGTCTACCGATTGAAAGCCTTCCTCATCGCGGGAAGACAATGCCTGCTGAACATCCGATAACGGGATATCCAATAACGCCTGCAACACCACCGCCTTCTCGGCATCCACGGTATTAATATTCAGCGCCAGGGTAGGCTCACCCGGGATCACACACACATGCTCCTTAAGGGCATTGATCACCGGCACGGTAAAGTGCTCGACAATACGCAACTCATTGACACTGCCAAGTAAGTTATTCGCCGGCAGATAGGGAAACTCTTTGGCGGCATAATCATTATCTTCGGCGCCGCCGGCACTGACAATGGAGCTGTTGTCATCAAGCCAGTCCGCTAAGGCATCCGCCATATATTCTGCTTCAAATTGC
Source organism: Thalassomonas sp. RHCl1 (assembly GCF_947387555.1). Taxonomy (GTDB): domain Bacteria; phylum Pseudomonadota; class Gammaproteobacteria; order Enterobacterales; family Alteromonadaceae; genus Thalassomonas. The sequence continues at coordinate 334,666 of NZ_CANDNZ010000006.1, read as the reverse complement.
CCGACCCCTTCAACATTCAGGTCGGTGATCAATTTTTCAAAGGCTTGATGGGCAGGCGATTTATTATTGCCGCCATTGCCGCTGTTATTGGCATTTTGCGAACTCGCCGGAGCCCTTAAGGCATTTAAATTAAAACACGCCTGTAAATCAACCACCTCGGCTGTGATCTGGCCAAAATCCACCGGATAGCTGACTTCTCCCTGCGCCCAGGCCTGGCCCAGATGGGTGACATCCGGCTCATCCTCATTGATCAGCAAGATTGCCCTTTTACCATAGGCTTCGGCTGCCATGGCATACCAATAGGCCTGCTGGTTAAAGTTAACATTGGTGGTGCGCTGCATCTGCAATTGCAAACGGGCGGTCATCTGGGTTGCCAGTATCGATGCCAGGGCAACAACCAGCATCACAGTGATCAGCGCGACCCCTTTTTGCTGCCTGGCCATTATTTGCTCCCCTTAGAGGCACCGCCGGAGTTATTTCCGCCGCCTGCCGAGTTACCGCCATTATTATTCGAACCTTTGCCTTGTGAGGAGTTGCCGCGCGACGAAGCGCCGGGACCGCTGTCTTCAGGCATATCACCCGCCACTAAATACTGGCGGCGCACCAGGCCATAATCTTCCAGTTCAATTTCAATGGCAATGGCCAGCGGCAAAGTGCCCTTGGCCAGTTCTTCCTGCCACTCTTTACCGTCAAAAAAGTCAAATTTCAGCGAAGTTACCCCGGAGATCAAAGGCCGTACTTTAGGCTCTTCTCCCGGCACCGCATCGACAAAATTAAAATGCAAACGCTCCAGGGTTTCTTCGTTTAGCTGGTAAGCCACCGACTGCATGTCGCTGCGGGGCAATAACAAACCCGGGTTAGTCCAGCCATTGCGGACAAAACCTATGGCCTGGGTTTCAGAAAAAAAACTGCTCTCGTCGGTATGAATATAGCCGTCCAGGGGCTGTTCACCGTTCACCCGGATACTGCGACGGGCAATTTGCGTCAGATCCCTTTCAATCAATAAAAACGCCCGCTGCAACTCGTTCATGCGCTCGGTGCGGGTTTTAGAGGCTTCCTCACTGGAAAGCACGGTATCGAAAATAGTAAAACTTGACAGGCTGACCACGGAAAAAATGGCAATAGCAATCAGCACTTCCAGCAGGGTAAAACCCCGGTAATTAGCAAAGGGCTTCATTAGAGGCTGCCCTTGGCCAGGTAGGTGGTCAAACTGGTGAGCGGTTTTTCGGCTTTTTCTTCTAAACGGATTTCCATTACCACCTGTCTCATATTGGTATCGGCGGTTTTTACCACTTTTTGTTGCCAGAACCATTCGCGGCCAGCCATTTCTACCTTGCCTTTTTTATTATTTTTCGGCGGCCAGGTGGTCACCAGACTTGTCGCTACTAACTGATTGGCCGCCACCCAGTCGGCAAAGGTTTTCTGCTCCAGGTAACCCAGGTTGCGCGAGTTGGTATCGGCTGCCCCGAGTAAGGCAACACCGGCAATAGCAAACACCGCCATAGCTAACATGACTTCAATCAAAGTAAAACCGGCGGTTTTAACAAACTTATTCATCGGCTTCCGGTCCTGCGATAACTTTGCCGTCAATTAAAAACTCCATGGTCAAAGGCGTCGTAAACAAGCCTGTCACCCGGTAGGCAAATTCCTCATCCAGCACTAACTCCTCGATAAAACTAAAGGTCAGGCTAAAAGGCGTGATATCACCGCCTGAGAGGATATAGACCTGGGGAATAATTTTTTCTTCTTCCTCTTCGCTAAAACTATCTTCCTCTTCCACTTCAAAGATACTGCGGTCATATAAGGCAGGCTCTTCTATCGGCAGGTCATCAAGTTCCAGTGCTATAACCAGATCTTCCGGCACACTGTAGGAGGCAAATAAATCTTCATCCGGCAACGGACTCCAGCGGACTCCGTCATAACCGACAAACTGGTAGCTATTTTTATCTACCAGCAGGCCCAACTCGACATTGTTGAGCATGGAATATTCGGCGGCAATATCGAACACACCGGCAAACCTTTGGCTGGCTTGCCTGAGTTTTTCTTCCGGGCGGCTACCCGACGTTGAAAACTGTACCAGGGAGACCATGATGCCGATGACCACAATCACCACCATCACCTCGATCAGAGTAAAACCTTTGCTCCCACGTCCTGTCCGTAAACCTTTGCCCGATGCGTTAACAGCGGCAAAGGCCCCTTGCCTGCCCAAAGTCATGATTACTGATAATCACCCAGGTTCCAGTTACCGATATCGTCTTCGGTACCCACTTCACCGTCCGGTCCCATGGAGAAAACGTCCATCTTGCCCTGCTCGCCAGGATTTAATAACTGGTAGTCGTTGCCCCAAGGATCTTGAGGTAAACGTTTTACATAACCGTCCTCAGGGAAGCGGCGCGGCAGCGGCTCAATATCGGTTTCCGTCACTAAGGCTTCCAGCCCCTGATCTGTGCTCGGGTAGTTATAGTTATCCATCTTGTACATACTTAACGAGGTTTCCAGGGCATTGATATCAGAAACCGCTTTTTGGACATTGGCGCGCTCCTGGCTGCCCATCAGGTTAGGTACCACCATACTGGCGAGAATACCTAAAATCACGATCACTACCATTACTTCCAGTAGCGTAAAACCACGCGCTTTTTTCGCTTTGTGTAAATTTTTCATCATTAACTTCCTGCTTAAGTTCCCATTAAATTATTTAGTTGCATAATAGGTTGTAAAATTGCCATGACAATAAACAACACTACCCCGGCCATAGACACCATCAGTGCCGGCTCAAATGCCTTTAACGATATATTCATCAAGGCTTCAAATTCTCTGTCCTGGTTATCCGCCGCCCGCTCCAGCATGCCTTCGAGCTTACCGCTTTTTTCACCACTGGCGATCATATGCAGCATCATAGGCGGAAACAGTTTGGTTTGTTCCAGCGACACCCGCAAACTCGAGCCTTCGCGTACCTTGTCCGCCGATTCTTTGATCTTTTGCTTGATATAAAGGTTATCCAGTACCTCGCCGGAAATACGCATGCTTTCCAGTAGAGGCACGGCACTGGCAGTTAAGATACTTAAGGTACGGGCAAAACGGGCGGTATTAAGGCCGCGGGCGACTTTACCGATACCGGGCATGGCAATAAGCCGCTCGTGGTAAGCCAGGCGGAAGGCGGGCTTTTGCAATAACCGGGAAAAGCCCATCATCACCAGCATGATAAACAAGAGGATAAATAAACCATAGGCCTGTAAAAAGTCACTGGAGGAAATCAAAAACTGGGTGGTACCCGGCAGGTTTGCCCCCATATGCTCAAACTGACCGACAATTTTCGGCACAACCGCCACCAATAAGATTGCAATCACCCCGACCGCGACCAGGGTCATGATCACCGGGTAAACCAGCGCCTGGATCAAATCGGAGCGCATTTTTTGTCTTTGTTCGGTATAGTCCGCCAGACGGTTCAATACCTTGTCCAAATGACCGGATTTTTCCCCCGCAGCGACCATGGCCCGGTATAAATGACTGAATATTTGCGGAAACTCCGCCATACTCTCTGCCAGACCATAACCTTCGGTAACCTTGGTACGCACCGCCATCACCATACTTTTGATGCGGTTTTTTTCACATTGCTCCGCCACCGCCATCAGGGATTCTTCCAGCGGCAAACCTGATTCCACCAGGGTTGCCAGCTGACGGGTCATCAGTGCCAGCTCAGCGGCAGAGACCTTGCCCCTGCCGCCGGTTTTTTTGGTATTTTGCTTGGTTTTTTGCAGGCTGGGCACCACCTCGATCGGCATCAGTCCCTGCTCTTTGAGCTGGGTGCGCACCTGGCGCGGGGTATCTCCCTCGATCACCCCTTTTTTCGTTCTGCCGCGGTTGTCTACCGCCTGATAATCAAATGCTGCCATTTCACCCCCTAATCTTCACGCGTGACACGTAAAACTTCTTCCAGGGTGGTTAAACCGGCCATCACCTTATCGAAACCGTCGCGGCGGATACTCGGGGTGCTGCGGCGGACAAATTTCTCAATCGCCTGTTCGCCCTTGCCGTTATGGATCATTTCCCTGACCTTGTCATCCACGACTAACAATTCGTGGATACCCATACGTCCCTTATAACCTTTATGGTTACATTCGCTGCAACCCACGGCGCGGTATATCTGCTGGGTATTATCATCCCCCAGGCCTAACATATGAATTTCTTCTTCATCCGGATAATGGGCTTCGCGGCAATTCGGACATAAGGTCCTCACCAGTCGCTGTGCCAGCACCCCTAACAGGGATGAAGATAACAGGAAAGGTTCAACCCCCATGTCTTCCATCCGGGTAATGGCGCCGGCGGCGGTATTGGTATGCAAAGTCGATAATACCAGGTGACCGGTTAAACTCGCCTGCACACCGATTTGTGCGGTCTCCAGGTCACGTATTTCCCCCACCATCACCACATCGGGATCCTGACGCAAAATAGCGCGCAAGCCGCGGGCAAAGGTCATATCGACCTTGTTGTTTACCTGGGTCTGGCCTATGCCTTCGATGGCATATTCGATCGGATCTTCTACCGTCAGAATATTTCTTTCCCGGCTGTCTATCTGGGTTAAACCGGCATAAAGGGTGGTACTCTTACCGGAACCGGTAGGGCCGGTTACCAGGATAATACCATGGGGTTTATCGATTAAATCGCTGAAACGCTTACGGTTAGAATCTGTCATCCCCAGATCTTGTAAATCAAGGCGGGCCGCGTTTTTATCTAATAAACGCAATACCACCCGCTCGCCATGGCCGGTAGGCATAGTCGAGACCCGCACGTCCACCGCACGGCCGGCGATACGCAGGGAAATACGGCCATCCTGGGGAATACGCTTTTCCGCGATATCCAGCTTGGCCATAACCTTGATACGCGACACCAGCAAAGAGGCCAGTTTACGGTTGGGTTTTAACACTTCCCTGAGCACGCCGTCGATACGGAAACGTATCTGCAGCGCCTTTTCAAAAGTTTCGATATGGATATCCGAGGCATTTTCCTTGATCGCCTCACTTAACATGGCATTGATCAGCTTAATAATCGGCGCATCATCTTCATTTTCCAGCAGATCTTCCGATTCCACCATTTCATCCGCCAGCGAATACAGGTCGACTTCGTTACCTATGTCTTCCATCATTTGCTTGGCTTCGGAGGAATCCCGCTGGTATGCCAGGGTCAGCAACTGTTCAAATTCATTTTCACTATGAAATTCGACGCTAAAAGGCGCCCGCACCCGGCGACGCACTTCCATCAGGATGTCGGCATCAACGCTTTTCAGGCAGGCCAGTACCAGGCCGCTTTCTTCTTGGCTGATCAGCACACTGTGGCGCTTGGCAAAACCAAACGACAGGCTTAAGTCGGCCGCAGGACCTTGCTGCTCAAGCCCGTCGTCGAACCCGGCAGTGTCATCCTGCTCTGTCCCTGAAAATTGCTCAGTGGCGATTTGCTCAGCCGCCACCTGCGCAGCTTCTGCCTGCTCAGCCTTTACTTGTTCAGGCGCGGCTGAAAATGTTTCCGGCTCTGTCACCTCAGCCTCCCTATCCATAACTTTCATCACTAATGTTCTTGCTTATCGGATGAAGTATCATCCGATTCTTTCTGCTCAATATATTCATCAAACGTCGGCGGCAGCGCCAGCTCGTCACTCCACTCGGGGATCAACGGCAGTTCGGCATCGCCTAATAAAGATAACCCGCGTTGTTGTTTTTCTAATTCACCGGCGCGGATAAAGTTATATCTTTCTTTACTTATGGTGCGCATGGTTTCGCCGTCCCGGATAATGGTGGGACGCAGGAACACCATCAGGTTACGCTTACGCACGCTATTGCTGGTGGATTTAAACAGGTGCCCCAGCACCGGGATATCCCCAAGCAAAGGTACTTTCTGCAAACTTTCCTGGACATCGTCATCAATCAGGCCACCCAGCACTATGACCGCGCCGCTATCAGCCATCACAGTGGTTTTGATTTCACGTTTGTTGATGGAAATATCCACCCCGGTAGCACCGCTCACCGAAGAAACTTCCTGCTCTATGGTCAGCTGCACCCCAGAACCTTCATTGACCTGAGGCGTAACCTTAAGCTTAATCCCCACTTCCTGACGATCTACCGTCTGGAACGGGTTGGAGTTATTGTTGCCGGTGGCAGAGCCGGTAATGATCGGCACTTCCTGACCGACAATAAAGTAGGCTTCTTCGTTGTCTAATGTGGTAATACTCGGACGGGATAACAGGTTAGAGTTAGTATCGGTACTGACCGCCTGTAAAATCGCGCCCCAATCGTTATCGACAAAACCTAACATACCGCCGCTAACCGAACCTAAGGCGCTGGCCAGGACAGTAAAGTCACCGTCGGTATCCGGGTTCTTGGTTTCAACCCTATTATTATTTTCATCATAGGTAGTAATGGTAGTCCCTTCTTCACCTTCAGCCGCGGCAACCCCGGCCGCTACCGAACTGATAGTCGCAGGACCATTGGTAAACTGGGTAAAGCCGCCTTTCTCGTGGAACCACTGCACGCCGAGGTTGGCGCCGTCACCGTCGAATACTTCCACGATAATTGCTTCCACCAGTACCTGGGCACGGCGGATATCGAGCTGGCGAATAACCGCTTCAAGGGAACGTAACATATCCGGCTGTGCAGTAATTACCAAGGTATTGGTGTCTTCGTGAGCTTCGATACTGATATTGCGTTTTTTCGCACTCCGGGTTTTGGTTTTATTGGTTTGCCCTTCAGCTTCAATAGACTCGCTGACGCCGGTCAACACCTTCACCATATCTTCCGCTTTGGAATATTTCAGGTAATACACCCGGGTATTGCCGCTGGTTTGCAGCTCGCTGTCCAGGCGCTCAATCAAGTGGGTCACCCGCTCACGCGCCTGGCGCTCGCCGCTGACAATAACGCTGTTGGTTCTGTCGTCGGCAACAATTTTCGGGATCAGGAAAGTCGGGGTACCCGCTTTACCCTGGGTGGATTTATTCATGGCTTCGACGATACGCACCATTTCACCGGCTGAAGCATGCTTCAAACGGATGATCTGTACGTCTTTATCGCCGGCTTTATCCACCCGCTGGATGATTTTCACTAAACGGTTAACCACGGCCGCAGTACCGGTGAGCATGATAACGTTGGCGGGGTCATAGTTGACCACGTTACCGCCACCGGCCTGATCCGATAACTGGCGCAGTAAAGGCACCAACTCACGTACGGTCACATTTTTGACTTCGATTACCCGGGTGACCATTTCATCTCCCATGCCCGGGTCTTCATTGCTGACTACCGGGATAGAAGAGGTTTTCGCATCCTTGGAGCGGATGATTTTAATGACATTATTATCCATTTCCACGGCGGAGAAACCGTAAACTTCAAGCACATTGAGGAAAAACTGGTAATACTGCTCTTCCGTTAATAAGTCATAACTGCGAACATTAACCTTACCGCGCACGTTGGGGTCGGCGATCATGGTTTTCTTTAAATTTTTACCGACAATATTTACAAATTCGGTGATTTCCGTCCCTTTAAAATTAGGAGAATATTGCGCGGCATAAACCGGCTCCGGCACTGTTAAAGTACTAAAAGCAATGGCGGCTGATACGCCCAGTACCAGTTTTTTCAACTTAGGAGCACTTACTGTCTGGCTCATTAAAAAATTTCTCATAACTAATTATCTATCCTGAACAATATTTCTGTCATTTCGCCATTACGGTCTATCAGTAAAGCCACTTCTCGTTCTTGTTTTAAGGCTCTTAATGCCTGGGCCGCATCCGATGGCACGGTTAAATCGAAACCATTCATTTGCACCGCCACATCACCCGATTTTAACCCTGAGTTCTGGAAAAACTCGGGATTTTTACCCGGCATCAGGCGATAACCGGTGACACTACCATTTTCTCGCTTGGGGGAAATCTTCAGATAGTCTGTAATCTTCCCCGGATCCTTGGTGATATCATTACGCAAGCTGGTCACACTTTTACTTAACTGACGGTTATCACGCTGATCTACGCGCTTTGCCGACGTTTTGGCTCCCTTGCTTCTTTCCCTTGATTTTGTCCGCGATGACTTAGCCTTACTCTTGTTCTTATTAGTCACCGGCTTGGCACGGAAGGTTTGCGTTTTGCCTCCTTTACCCTGCTCATAGTCAAAACCATCGAGCATTAAGGTTTCCAAACGACCCGACTGTTTTATTAAGACCCTGTCATTGTGTACTTGTTCCAAGGTTGCCCGGGTACCTGTGATTAAATCGCCGATACCATAGGTTTCCTGGCTCGACTGATGCTCAATAATAGCAGCGGCATTGTCACTGTTACTACTGGCCACCACACCGGTCAGGGTAAGATTTAACCGGGTCTCCGGCGCATCTTCGATTTCAATCACTTCTTCCTCTACCGCCTGGCTATTATACTCTCCGAAAAGGTTTAATGCCTGTATCTTGGAGACACTGACGGTTTGTTTTTCCGCAGAAACCTTTTGGTTTCCGGGTAAGCTGGTTGCGGTATTGTTAGCGGCGGGGTCGGGCACTAACATCCATGTAATCTGTGCTCCCAGATATGCGATATAAGCCACCAATAAAAAAATGACAACTTGCGCAATTCTCTGTTGCGGGAGTTTGGCTATCGTTTCATTTAACGAGGCCATATTATTTGGCAATTCCATATAGTTCTATGTTTTTCTTTATTATTTACGTTAAGTGACGATATTAAGCTCAACCGATGATACTTGACCATTAGATAAGCAACAAGCACAGCGGCGACATTGTCACTAAAATTTACAATTTAAATCCTTATGGCGAAATGCGCAGGGTTATGTTAACTTTCGCCCAATTTTTAATCGGGGGAGCAGCTATGGCAACAAAACCAGTGGCATCGAGCACGGAAACTAACACGACTCGATTAGACAAATGGCTCTGGGCGGCACGTTTTTATAAAACCCGGGCCATTGCCAAGCAAATGATCGACGGCGGTAAAGTCTTTTACAACGGACAACGTACTAAATCAGGTAGAGCCGTGTCAATCGGTGATACAATAAAAGTTAGGCAAGGTTACGAAGAAAAAGAGGTCACTGTCATCGCACTTGCGGATAAACGCAGGGACGCCACCTTCGCACAAACCCTGTACCGGGAGCTGGAAAGCAGCCTGGAAACACGCGAAAAAAATGCCCTGGCCCGCAAACAGGGAATTTTATTAAGTCCCGCCGGTGACGCTAAACCGGACAAGAAACAACGCCGTAAAATCCGACAACTTAAAGAAAGGATATAACTGAATATGTCTCGTTCTGACGTTTTAAACCGCTACTTATTTGATGATCTGCATGCGCGTGGAGAATTAGTACAATTAAAACAAAGCTACCAAGAAATTTTAGGTGAGCACGACTACCCCGCCGGGGTACGCACCTTGCTGGGTGAATTACTCGCCGCCACCTGTTTACTGACCGCCACGATAAAGTTTGAAGGCGAAATCACGGTACAGCTCCAGGGAGACGGCCCCGTGGGTTATATCGCCGTCAACGGCAACCATAACCAGCAAATGCGCGGCATTGCCCGGTTAAAAGAAGCCACAGACGCACAAGGCCTGAAAGCCCTTATCGGCAAAGGCAATATGATCATCACCATACGTCCGAACCAGGGAGAAGCCTATCAGGGCGTGGTGGCCCTGGACCGGGACACCCTGGCGGATTGTCTCGCCCACTACTTTGAAGTATCGGAGCAAATCCCCACCCAAATATGGCTGTTTTGCGATGAGCAGGCACAGCAAACCGGCGGCGCCCTGGTGCAATTAATGCCCGATGGTGAAGATAAGGAAAAGCAGCAACAGGACTTTGACCACCTGTGCCAGCTGACCCAGACGATCAAGAGTGAAGAACTCTTTACCCTGGATGCCGAAACCTTGTTATACCGCTTATATCACCAGGAAGAAGTACGCCTGTTTGAGCCTCAAAATGTCAGTTACCAGTGCAGCTGCTCGACAGAAAAATGCCTGGCCGCCATTGCCCAGATTGAACCGACAGAGCTGAAATCGATTCTTGCTGAACAAGGCAACCTCAGCATGACCTGTGATTATTGCATGACCACCTATGCTTTTAACGAACAGGACTTAAGCGCTTACCTTGACGAAGGTAAAGACGCAGCAGGCGGTGCTGTCACTAAGCATTAGCCAATTCAAGCCAGGCGCCATTTCTGCAACAGCAATGGCGCTTGTCCCTGCCTTGCCTCACGACCCACCACCATTACATTCTGGTTACATTTTCAGAGACTTTTATTTACATCACTAGCTAAGCCGTGCTAAAACCTCTGGCCTTATTATTAAATTTAAGCTTAAATGCAGCTGTTCAATAATTAACCTAGCGTTGGAAGTTAACGTCTGCTCGGCCCCCTCACAAGCCAGACAGACGCGAAGTAAAACAATTATAAAATTTCACCTCTGTGAAACCTGGAGTATCCATGAGTAGTAAAGTAGCCATTGCCGTCTCCGCGGCTTTGATGTCAATGTCCCTGAATGCGGCCGCCGAAAGCCAGTTAACCCGGTTAGGGAAAAGCCAGCTGTCAGCAGACACACCAACCAAAACGTTAGCCAAAACTAATGCACCGGCAGTTTTTACCCCGGAAGCAAATCTGGGTCAGGGCACCTACCGTTATTTGATCCGCCTTAGCGAAGCTCCCGTAGCCTTATACCAGGGCAATATCGCCGGTTTTAAAGCTACCAGCCCGGCAGTCGCCACAAGTGCGGCAAAAACAGCGGACGGAAAACTCAATATCAAATCCGATGAAGTCAAGGCTTACCGCGGCTTACTGAACAAACGCCAGGATCAGGTAATTGCCAAGGCGGAAAAAGTCCTCAGCAAACTGGATATTAAACAACGCACCACATTGGCCTTTAACGGCATAGTGGTTGAAATGACCCAGGCGGAAGCTGAAAAGCTGGCCAAGGTAGAAGGTATCGCGCAAATCCAGCGCGAACAGCTACGCCACCTGACGACAGATGCCGGTCCTGCTTTTATCAAGGCACCAAGTATTTGGAACGGCAGCGCCAGCGGCACCGCCTATCAGGGTGAAGGTTTAATCGTCGGCGTACTTGATACCGGTATCAACAGCGATCACCCGTCTTTTGCCGATGTCGGCGCCGACGGCTACGACCACACTAACCCGGACGGCAGCGGCGTCTACAGCGGCGACTGCGCCACCGAAGAATGGGCCGGCCTGTGTAACGATAAACTGATCGGTGTCCACAGTTATCCCCTGATCACAGACGACTACCCTTTATTTGACGATACTGTACCCGCCAACGGCGTCGACCATAATGGCCACGGCTCCCACACCGCCAGTACCGCCGCAGGTAACGTCCTGAAAAACGTCACCCTGGATAATGGCCTTGAGATCGAAGAAATGTCGGGTGTCGCCCCGCATGCCAATATCATTTCCTACCAGGTATGTTTACCCGGGGATCCCGGCGATAATATTGAATTTGACGGTTGTTACCCTTCCCTGACCATTTTAGCGGTAGAGCATGCCATAGAAGCCGGGGTTGATGTCATCAACTATTCCGTTGGCGGCGGCAGCTCAGATCCCTGGCAGGACGGTGATTCTTTAGCCTTTTTATCTGCCCGTAAGGCAGGCATCCATGTGGCCACTTCCGCCGGCAACGATGGTCCGAATCCGTACACTTTAGGCTCTCCCAGTGAAGCCCCCTGGATCACCACCGTGGCCGCCGGTACCCATGATCGCCAGCTCATCGAAAACCAAATGACGGTCAATGGCCTTGACTATGATTATGCCGACAGCACAGGCCCGGAAGTTGATGCAGAGTTTACCGGCACCCTGTTATATGCCGGCAGCGTAGACGAAGCCAATATTGAGGGCTGTGAAGCTTATGCGGCAGACGCCTTTAAAGATAAAATCGCCCTGATCAGCCGCGGCAGCTGTAACTTCTCCGATAAAATTATCAATGCCGCTGACGCCGGCGCCAGTGCCGTGGTTGTCTACAACAACCAGGGTGGTGACGACTCCGCCCTGAGCATGAGCGGCCTGGCCGGCACTAGCATCCCTTCGCTCTTTATCTCGGAAAATTCAGGCAAAGCCATTATCGGCGCACTGGCTGAAGACCCGGCATTAAGCGCCTCCTTTGCGCCGTTCCAGATTGCAGAAGCCGACGGCGGTGAAATGGCAGATTTCAGCTCCCGCGGTCCTAACCTGTCGGTGGCAGATGTTTTATCTCCGTCGATTACCGCCCCGGGTGTCGGTATTTTAGCTGCTTATGCCGATGAAATGTCTGCCGGCATGATACAGTTCCCGGCTCCCAGCGATTACGGCTTCTCAAGCGGTACTTCCATGGCCAGCCCGCATATTGCCGGCTCCCTGGCCCTGCTGGCGGGATTACAACCCAACTGGACCCCGGCACAGGCACAATCGGCATTAATGCTGACCGCCAACCAGGAGGTATTAAAAGAAGACGGTGAAACTCCGGCAGATTTCTTCGATATGGGCTCAGGTTATGCCAACGTTGCTCTGGCTGCGGCCAGTGGTCTGGTGATGGATGAAAGCTATGACAATTATGTGGCTGCCAACCCGGCCACCGGCGGCAAACCGTCAGCCCTGAATTTACCCAGCATGGCAAATGCGACCTGTATCGACAGCTGCACCTGGATCCGCACAGTAACGGCAACTTCAGATGCCAGCTGGAGCGCCAGTGCCGAGTTACTTGATACCAACAGCGATTTTACCGTCACAGTCTCACCGGAAAGTTTTGAACTGGCTGCCGGTGAATCTCAGGAACTGACCATTACCGCAGACGTCAGCGCCAGTAAAAATGACTGGAATTTTGCCAATATCAAGCTAACAGCAGCAGGCTTTCCCGATGCCCGGTTGCCGCTTGCCGTGAAACCCGGCGAGAGCAACCTGCCGGAAACTTTGACCCTGCTTGCCGACAGCGCTCAAGGCTCAAAAACCTACAGCGGTTATCAGGATAAAAAACTATCGATTATCAGTGCCAGTCTTTACACCAAAAAAGACGTGATCAGCGAAGAAACAGATGAACTTCAGGAAAACTTTGCCCAGGAATGGCAGTTAGATCTGACAGAAGATGCCGCTTTGGTGTCTTTCTCCCTGGGTGAAACCACGGCACCGGATCTGGATTTATATGTTTATGATAGCGATCGCAATCAGTTGGGCTCATCAGCAACATCTTCTTCGGATGAAAGCATCACACTGACAGATGTCGCCGCCGGCATGTATATAGTGGAAGTGGTCAATTACCAGGCCTCAGTTGCCGGAGGCTCGGATGCCTATGAGTTAAATATTTCAGCCATCTATCAGGATGAGGCTTCACAAGACGACAATGTCGCGGTTGCTGTTGTTCAGGATGAGGGCAGTGACGAGTTTTCTCTGAAATTTGACTGGGACCTGAGCAACAGCTTAGATGAAAGCACCAACGGCTTGCTCTACCTGACCGCCGAAGACGGCAGCAACTACCCTATTAATTTCACCTTCGATATCACAGAAGTCACACCGACAGCGACGATTTCATCCTCTGCCGTCAATGTGATCGAAGAACAAAGGGTCACCCTAACCGGTTCCACGGCGTTTAATAAGAACGGCGCAGAAGTGAGCTATCGCTGGGAGCAGTTGTCAGGCCCTCAGGTATCCTTTGACGCCGACGCCCAGAGCATCAGCTTCTTGGCACCTAAAGTCAGCCAGGATGAAACATTATCATTCAGCCTGACGGTAACCGAAGCCAACGGCAACACCAGCACAGAAACCACCAGCGTTAACGTCATCAACAGACGCAACGGTGGCGGCGGGTCTTTTGGCTGGCTCACATTACTGGCAGCACCTTTATTGTTCCTTCGTCGCATGAAGAAATAATCACCAGGTGATATCAAAGGGCGCCCGGCGCCCTTTTTTTATGCCTGCAATATACCTGGTACCCTCTCCGCAGATTTAAAATTGCCAATTAAACATCTCTTTTTCAACTGACGAACCGACCTTTTTACCTGCCTGACAGTAAGGCTAACTGCCTAAAATACCCTGCCTGAAAGTCAATCACAGTCCAAGTTGGCAATAACGACAATAATCACTGTTAAAAATGGAAGAAATTCCCGGATCAAAATGCTAATAAAATTCCATAAAAACCGGGGTTTTCTTGAGTGAAAAAGCTATTTCTGATCAAAAGTGAAAACTATTATGAAAACTTTCAGACAAAACAAATTTAGTGCTTTTGTTTTAACCGCTATTGCCCTAGAATGAGCGCCCGGAACAAGTGCCCTATAGCTTAATTTTAAAACCTGTCATACCGTTAGGAGAGTGTTTACCATGACCGCAGTACACAGCTCAATTGATTTGTCTTTATACGGAATTAAAGACGTTGCTGAAATTGTATATAATCCATCTTATGAGTTGCTATTTGCCGAAGAAACCAAAGAAGGTCTCTCTGGCTATGACAAGGGTGTTGTCACTGAACTGGGCGCGGTTTCCGTTGACACCGGCATTTTTACCGGCCGTTCGCCAAAAGATAAATACATCGTCCGCGATGATGTGACCCGGGATACCGTGTGGTGGTCTGATCAAGGTAAAAACGACAACAAACCTATGACGCCTGAAACCTGGTCTGAATTAAAAGGCCTGGTTACCGAGCAGTTATCTGCCAAACGTTTATTTGTGGTTGATACCTTTTGCGGCGCCGACGAAGCGACCCGTTTAAAAGTTCGTTTTGTTACCGAAGTTGCCTGGCAGGCGCACTTTGTCAAAAACATGTTTATCCGTCCGACGGATGAAGAGCTGAAAAACTATGAACCGGATTTCGTGGTATTAAACGGTGCCAAAACCACTAACCCGAACTGGCAACAGCAGGGACTGAACTCCGAAAATTTCGTAGCCTTTAACCTGACAGAAAAAATGCAGCTGATCGGCGGCACCTGGTATGGCGGCGAAATGAAAAAAGGTATGTTCTCCATGATGAACTACCTGCTACCGTTAAAAGGCATCGCTTCCATGCATTGTAGCGCCAACGTCGGTAAAGACGACGACGTTGCCATTTTCTTTGGCTTATCCGGAACCGGTAAAACCACCTTGTCTACAGATCCTAAGCGTAAGCTGATCGGGGATGACGAGCATGGTTGGGATGATAACGGCGTATTCAACTTTGAAGGCGGCTGTTACGCGAAAACCATTAACCTGAGCAAAGAAAACGAACCGGACATTTACCAGGCCATCCGCCGCGATGCCCTGCTGGAAAATGTCACGGTAAATGAAGGTGGGTTAATTGATTTTGACGATAACTCAAAAACCGAAAATACCCGGGTTTCTTACCCTATCCATCACATTGACAATATCGTAAAACCGGTTTCACGTGCCGGCCATGCGAAAAAAGTCATTTTCTTAACCGCGGACGCCTTTGGTGTATTACCGCCGGTAGCCAAGTTAACCCCGGAACAGACGGAATATTACTTCTTGTCCGGCTTTACCGCCAAACTGGCCGGTACCGAGCGTGGCATTACCGAGCCGACCCCCACTTTCTCCAGCTGTTTCGGCGCGGCTTTCCTAAGCCTGCACCCGACACAATATGCTGAAGTATTGAATAAACGCATGCAAGCGGTTGGCGCAGAAGCCTACCTGGTTAATACCGGCTGGAACGGCACCGGCAAGCGTATCTCGATCAAGGCCACCCGGGCGATTATCGATGCCATTCTTGACGGTTCTATCGACAATGCAGAAACTCAGGTATTACCTTTGTTTAACCTGGAAATTCCAACTCAGGTTGCCGGTGTTGAAGGGAATATCCTGGATCCGCGTGATACTTATCAGGATAAAGCCGAGTGGCAAGGCAAAGCTGCCGATTTGGCCAAGCGTTTTGTCAATAACTTCGAGAAGTTTACCGATACCGAAAACGGCGCTTCCTTAGTGTCTGCCGGTCCTCAGTTATAATAACTGATCCTGTCCTGTTCATGTGAACTCGTGATATAGGACATAAAAAAAGCCGCAAATGCGGCTTTTTTTATGTCTGTTTTCCCCTTAGCTTCAACAAAAACATTTTTGAGCAAAGCAAAAACTTAATATGACAGAGGCAAATAAACCTTGGCCTGCAAGCCTCCCTGCTCACGGTTGGATAAGATCACCTTGCCGCCATGGGTATCGACGATACGTTTGATAATCGCCAGTCCCAGGCCGCTTCCTTCGGTACCGCGCGCCTTATCTCCCTGGGTAAAGGGCTGGAATAAACGGTCAATCTCGGCTTCAGGGATCCCTTCCCCTTCATCACAAACGCTGAAGTAGGCATATTTCACCGCCGGTCCGCTAGCCGCTACCCTGGCTTCAATACCAGTTTCAATAAAGATCCCGCCCTCGGTATAGCGCAGGGCATTTTGGATCAGGTTGGCCACCACCCGCTTAACCGCCACATAACGCAGTGGAATTTCCGGCAGGTCGCCGGCGCTAAACTGGATAACCCGGTCCGCCGGCGTTTCGGTATGCACCACTTCTTCAATCAGGTAATTAAGGTCGCCGGGCTCGGCTTTGTCTTTGGTATCATGGCGAATATAATCGATAAACTGATCGATGATGCTGTTCATATCATTGATATCGCTTTCGATACCTTCTTTAAAAAAGTCATCTTCCCCGGACATCATTTCCGTGGCCAGGCGGATCCGGGTCAGCGGAGTGCGTAAATCATGGGAAATACCCGCCATCAGCAAATTCCGGTCGTCTTCGAGCTGTTTGATGCCTTTGGACATATGGTTAAACGCCTGGGTGACCGCGGAAATCTCCGTGGTGCCCCGCTCTTTTAACGGCTCAGGAAAATCTCCCCGGCCCACTTCTTCCGCCGCCCGCTGCAGGGACTTCAGCGGCCGGTTGAGTTGCCGGACAAACAGCCAGCCGCCGGCGACACTGAGTACACCGATCAGGCTGAGGAAAAACAATAAGGGTAAGAAATTGGCTTCTTCCAGCCCGGTCAGGGGAATCTTGACCCATAAGCGCGGTGCCTGTGGCGGCCGGATCCAGAATAAATATTCGTCTCCCTGGGTGATACGCACTTCCGCCGGGCCGCCGAGCAACTTGCTCATTTCATCGGAGCGGTACGGATAATAAACCGCCTGCGCCAGCCCCAGCTGCAGGGCATCTTTCTCCCGGTAGAGACCGATACCGGTTTCGTGCTGGAACGCCTCTGCCATTGCCGGGCTAAGCTCGGAATGTTTGACGTCGATAAACACCACCCGGATTTGTTTGGCCAGCAGCTGATGGATTTGCTGAGAATTGGGCTGGATATAAAATATCGCCATGGACACCCAGGACACTACCTGGTTGATTAACAGCAAGATCCCGATCAATAAAACCGTCTGGCCAAACGCACTGCGTGGTAACAACTTCATATTAACTGGATTTCGCCCTATACCGCTTCTTTACCGTCGGGCACAAAAACATACCCTAAGCCCCAAACGGTCTGGATATATCTGGGTTTGGCGGGATCTTCTTCCAGCATACGGCGCAAGCGGGAAACCTGCACGTCTATGCTGCGCTCCAGCGCCGAGTAATCCCGTCCCCTGGCCAGGTTCATCAGCTTATCCCGGGATAAAGGCTCCCTCGGGTGGGTGATCAGGGCTTTAAGCACGGCAAATTCACCACTGGTCAGCGGCATGTTGACATCGCCTTTTTTCATTTCCCGGGTGGCAAGATTTAATTCATATTCGCCGAAACTGATAACGTTTTCTTCCAGCGAAGGCGCCCCCGGGGCTTCCTGAACCCGGCGTCTGAGTACCGCCTTAATACGCGCTAGTAATTCGCGCGGATTAAAAGGTTTCGGCATATAATCGTCGGCCCCCAGTTCCAGGCCGATAATGCGGTCAACTTCATCCCCTTTCGCCGTCAGCATAACAATAGGAATATTATTGGAATTTTGCCTCAGGCGGCGGCAAATAGATAAACCATCTTCACCCGGCAACATTAAATCCAGCACCAGCAGGTGAAAGTTTTCCCGCTCCAGCAAACGATCCATTTGATCGGCGCTGGCGGCGCTACGCACAGTAAATCCCTGCTCTACCAGATAACGCTCCAGTAAAGCCCGTAATCTCATATCATCATCAACAACTAAAATTTTCGGTGTTTCATGTCCCATAGCGCACTATTTTCATACCAGATTAACTTGCTGCCACTATAAGACATCTTCCCTTAGATTTGAAAGGGCTGAGGGGATAATTATTCAGGCATTTGTTACAAATTATGAAATGCTATTTCATTGCCTCCCGGCAAAGGAATAAAATCTCCCTTTAGAGATGGCGATAAAAAACAAACATTAAGCTAGATACAAATGCCGTTAAATATGGGACACTGAGCGGATGAAAGTATGGGTCCATTTTGTCAGAGCACCAATTCGCGTTGTGCAGATCAGCCGTAAAAGAAGTACGATTCGCCTCAAGCGCCAGATGGTCAGGGTTAAAATCGCCCTTGCCCAGGAAAAAACCGAAACCAAAGAAATGCTGGTGATATACCGCAAGTATACCCAGGGAAATGCCAGCGAGGCAGAAATGAAAATGGCCAACAAGCAATTTTTGGATGTGCTTAAAGGCCTGGGACTCGGGGTGTTTGTGGTGTTACCTTTTGCCCCTATTACCATTCCCGTGATGATCAAAGTCGGAAGATGGGTGGGAGTGGACATTATTCCCAGTTCATTTTCATCAGCCAAGCTGCCACGGCAACAACAGCAAAAGACGCAAGAAAAATCTTAGCCGATTATTTCAGGTAACGGATGGCTTGTTCGGTGACACACTTAGTAAGGCTTTTTTGCCTTTCTTCCCGGGATAAGGACGCAATGGCCTGGCGTACCAGCTTCATCTTCTGCTGCTTCTCCAGCTGAGACATCTCAGAAAATTGCTCGTTAAAACAGCCGATTAAACCGAAATTAAGGGCAACATCCGATTTTAAAGAATCGTCGGCAAGGCAAGTAGTGAGTTTGTCCGCCAACTGATCCCGATCCATCTTCAACACCAGTTCACTGATATGATAATTGATGGGATCGATTTTTCTTTCTTTATTACAACCGTAAAACATATCCGCTACCGTCACCACGGGAATGAGTTGTTGGTGTTGCTGGGAAAATTGTTTCTTCAGCCATAAATTATGGGCTTCTTGCTGTTTTGCCGCTTCATCAGCCAGAACAGGGTCAGCCGCTAAAAAATTAAAGCTGGTTAAGGCGATCAAAACAGCATTTTTAATAACCTTCATTTTCGCTTCCGGGTATTTTTATTCAAAGACATCGACAACAAGTTTACCCCGTTCGAGAAGACGAATACAAGTTACCGACAAGTGCTTAATTAAAACTTAATATCCTTATCCGGACAGTAAACTTTACCGCCGAAAAATCTGTTTGCACTCACGGAGCAAAAGCATTAGTGTTTAAAAGTCAACAACATCCATGGAAAGCTTATGTCTAAACTTTTTGCTGTCTGCTGTTATCTTTACCTGGCCATCTGGGCTGCTTCTGCTTACGCCGAAAAGGTAACCCCCGCTGACGAACTGGCCCGGCAACTGGAGCAACACAGGGGTAAAGTGGTTTACCTGGATTTTTGGGCATCCTGGTGCGGCCCGTGCCGCAAATCCTTTCCCTGGCTGTCAAAAATGCAGACACAATATCAGCAACAAGGCTTTGTCGTACTCAGCGTTAATCTCGATCATAACCAGCAGTTCGCCGACGAGTTTTTGCAGCAGGTACCCGCCGATTTTCCGGTGATTTACGATCCCCGGGGCGAACTAATGAAACAATATAAGATAAAAGGCATGCCCAGCAGTTTTTTGTTTGACCGCAGCGGCGGCATCATCAGCCATCACGCCGGCTTCAGCGAGAAAAAAATCCCTTTATATGAACAGGAAATAGCAAACGCCCTGGCCCGGTAAACGGATCGTAAAAAACACAAAAGAAACAAAGGGAGTATCGGCAAAGCGCCTTTCCGGGAAAAGGAACGGGGAAACTAATAAGTACTACTACGCTACCACTACCACCGCACTTATTAGCTAATCAAACAATGGTGTCGCGCTATATCAGCTTAGCGCAACTTTATTGGTTCAGCCACTGCCTTTGCCTGAGGGCGATCAACAAGATAAATAAACTAAACAAGGCTAAGGTCGAAGGCTCAGGAATATCCGTGGTTTCAATAGTAGGATCCCTGGCCCATAAGGTATAGTTTGACAGACCATGTTTCCCTAAGGTGTTACTCATGTCCCAGGTGCCGGTAAAGGCAAAATTAAAATCGCCGGCTAAGACAGGATCTAACCCCAGGTCGCCAATATCAAAATCATACATGGCAAATTGTTTGCCGCTTTTGAAAATAATGGCCACCTGATCAAAAAACAAACCACCGAGTAAATCCAGCAGCGCCTGCGGGTTAGTCGCCGGCGGCGTCCAGGCCCAATCGCCTTTAACGGCATCTCCGCCGACACAATTGGTACTGTTATCGTCTTTATCCAGGCAATTGCTCATGGTCAGCAAGTCATCGATAAAGGTATAGGAATCGACACCATCGGTACTGGTTTCGCCTTTAAAGCCAGCCCCTTCATCTTTTCCCAGATAAATCCAACCGGGATCATCGACATCCCCTTCGCCGTCTAAGTCGAGTAAATCAGCGTTTTCAATAAAAGCCCCGGGGCCCGACCAGAAAGGTGATTCGCTGTTTAACCAGCCATCATCATCATAGCCCAGGTTACCATTGCTGGGTTTAGTGAAAAGACTGTTATTGCCTCTGAAGGCGCCATAGCATTCACTGGAGTCGATCGGCGGAACATTTACCACCGGACTGCCATCGAGCAATTGGATACTATTCAGTTGGACATCTGCAACATTACAAGGAGCCGGGGGTAAATGCCCGGCAAAAGCAAAAGAAAGGTTTAACAAAAAAACAATAGCGGTTAGAAATATTGTTTTAAATATTTTCATTATTATCAGCCCTCAATGCACGATTAGCATCCTGACTGCTTACAACTCCAGCGTCCTCTTTGCGCTTTTACTGCTGTTCAGGTTTTAAGCATAAATCAGACCTTAATAAATATTGTTGAATATTCATAAAGTTAAATTAAAGGAGCTGTTATCACTGTAAAAAATACTGACATGAAATAACAAAATACAACCAAACTCACCACAAAAAGCATATAAGCAACTGTTTTATTAGTACCTTATTGATCATCGAAAGCTAATCCCAAAACTTTAGCCCAGCTGTGACAAGCAGTTGTAATTAATACTGACAACCGCCACCGAAAGGGCAGTATCAAATAAAAGCGCAATACTAGCCCTGCTTTCGCCAACTGATCAGCTGGTTATTGGCTGGCATCTGAATATCTGAAACCAGTTCAAAACCCTGCTGCCGGGCCAGCCGATCTACCTGTTCAAAGTCACGGATACCGCTTTGGGGATCCCTGTCTTGCAGCCACCGTTGGAAATTGGCGTTGCTGTCGCTGGTATATGCCCCTTGATACTTAAAGGGTCCGTAAATTGTGAGCAAGGTGCCTGGCCGGCAAACTTTTGGTAAATAGTCAAACATCTGCACCACAGATGGCCAGGACATGATATGTAAAGTATTGGCGGTAAAAATACCGTCGTATTGCTGCTTAGGCCAATCTCCGGCAAGCGTTACATCTAAAGCTATCGGCACCAGGCAATTGTCGATGGCACCGTGTCGGATATTTTCCGTTAATGCCGGCACATTTTCAGCCAAGTCTGAGGGTTGCCAGCTCAAATGCGGCAAACCTGAAGCGAAGTGCAAGGCGTGCTGCCCCGATAAGCTGCCCAGCTCAAGCACCCGGGTAACAGGCGCAAACAGCTGTTCCAACTCAGTTAAGATATAACCCTGATTACGCTCACATGAAGGTGAAAAATTTAACATGCCCATTTCATTCCGATAAATAAAATCCGATTATCACTATCATACCCTGCTACCCGGCTGAACTAAACATCAGGCTGACAACCGGACGCTATCAGACAATACACAAAACAGCAGGCATAAAAAAAGACGAACCAGGTTCGTCTTTTTTAGCCAATCAATAGATGATTAATTCATTTTTGCCCGGTTAGAAGCTGTATTTATAACCTATGGTCATGGTACGAGGTTTACCTGCCATTAAAGAGCCGTGGGTACGGGTTGTTGCATACTCTTTATCAAACAGGTTGTCGATATTCAGGGTCAGTTCCTGATTCTCGGCCAGGTTATAATGAGCCGCTAAGTCGACTACGGTACGGCTTTTAATCATTTCATCATTCGGAATATCGCCGCTGCCGGCAATAGTACGCATCTCATCCATATAGCGCACTAAGACATCGCCACGCCAGTTATCTCCCACCAGACCGGCAGCAAATTGCAGCTGATTATCCGGTACATATGGCAACTCTTCACCTTTAGTGACATCTCCCCAGGTATCGAGCTTAGATTCAAAACTGTTTAAGAACTCAGTGTCGGTAAAGGTATAGGTCAAATCTACCGGCACCAACAAGGTAGCCAGTTTAAATTCATAACCTGCTTTCACTTCCAGGCCTTTCACTTCTACTTCACCGGCATTGTATTGCTCACCGACATTTTCATCGGCGCAATTCTGGCTGACGGTACAATTACCGTGCATATTGTCATAGTCAGAGAAGAAGGCAATGGCTTCGGCATGTAAGCTTTCGTTGTTATAACGTAAACCTAACTCGTAGTTGATACTTTCTTCATCGTCTGCTTCTTCATTACCCGGTGCCGGTGGCGCGAAACCTTTTTGGATACCACCAAGCAGTACTAACTCTTCGTTGACTCTATAAGTTAGCGCCAGTGACGGCAACCAGACATCTACGGTATTCTTGGTGTGTTTTACCGGATCCTGGGTGCGGGCAAGATCATCTTTCCAGTCATGACGTTCTAAGGTGATGTCTTCATAACGTAACCCGGCATTGATGATAAAATTCCCCAGGGTATATTCATCATGAACAAATAACGCCAAAGCTTCTGCGCTGTCGATACGGTTAGAATCGGCACCGTGAACACCGGCAACATCCAGGGTCATCTGGTAATCCTGATCCAGGGTGTATTCATCAACCCACTGGAAACGGTCCATTTCATCTTCATGATAACGAACACCAAATTTCAGCTGATGATCGTCAAGGTCGATATCCAATACAGTTTGCAGACCCTTAGACAGGTAATCGCGACTGTTGGCTTTCACCTGGGCATAAATTTCACTCTCTGCGCCCCGATCATAATCTGAAGCGATTTCAGTACCGCCAGAACCCAGGCTGGAGAATTTCTTCACTTCAATAACGCTGCCGTCTTCCTGTACTTCCTCAACCATCTTGCCGACCTTGCTGGTTTTGTACCAGTTACGGCTAAAGTCATTGTAGTAGGCGGTAGTCATCAGGTTGAAACGGCCGTTGATTTTGATCAGGTGGTTAATCTGTACCTGCTTATGGGTAGTGTCCATATTATCCAGCTGAGAAGCTGAATAACGGGCATAAGGATCGGCGGCAAAGTCTGCGTCCGTCAAGCCCATATAAGTTTCATCGGAGTCTTCATCCGAGTATTTTAATTTCAACTCCAGCTCTTGATCGTAAGCGGCGTTTTTGTCGCTGTTAAAACGAACTTTCGCTAAAATATCATTTTTTACAAAACCGGTATCACGATCACTGTTGTTAATGTCTTTAAAACCATCCGCCTGATAACGGAACACCTCAAATACCGAAGAAACCTGCTCACCGGAACCGCCGGCGTAGGCATGCACTTTCGCGTAACCGTCTTCACCTGTGGTCAGGTTAAGCTGACCGGCAAGGGCTTCATCAGGGATCTGGCGGGATAACATGTTGATCACACCACCTGTGGTACGCGGACCATACATGGCGCTGGAAGTCCCCTTAAGCACTTCTACCTGCTGCATACGACCCGCGGTCGGGAAATAGTAAGCTGAAGGTGAAGCATAGGGCGCCGGAGCCGCTAAAACATTGTCTTCCATGATAGTAACTTTTTCACTGCGGTTCTGACCTGTACCGCGCATACCGATATTAGGACGTAAACCATAACCGTCTTCTTCCAGTACATAAACGCCGGGCACTGAGGTTAAGGTACGCATGATATCGGTAAAATCAAACTTGTTCAGCTCTTCTTCCGTGATCATATGGGCGCTTCCGGGCACATCATTTACTGCCTGAGCACTGCCAAAAATGGCCAGATGTTCGATATTATCATCTGTGTCTTTGGCAACAGCAGTGTGACTAATCGCAGCTAAAATTGCCGAGGCAATTAAAGCCGGTTGAAAAAACGATGAACTACGCATGGGAAACCTTATTGAGGTAATAACTTTGTAAGTATATATATTTAAGCATTATTACTAATACGAATCAATGTCATTTGTGTTTTATTGACACTAATCCGACTTCGTTTGATCGATATCAAACTCTCACAATTTCACCAGAATTCAACCTGTAAGTACGGCGGAAATTGCCCAAAAAAAAGGATAAAGACATCGCTGACTTTTATCCTCTTCTGGTTAAGCGCCTTAACTGACATTTACTTCAGTAAAAGTATCCAGGCCCTGGCGTAATCGGGTAAATGGCCGTTGTAACTGTGATAATCAGACCAGCCACGATAACTGTCCACCAACAGATCCAGTTGGAAAAGATTATTATCAAAAGCGCCTCCCTGATCTGCCAGGATCCCCAGCCGACTGACTTGCCCCTTGTTGTCCCGGTAACTGACCATGATCAACTTCCCCACGCCGAGCTCGGCAATATTGCCGGCAAAAGTCACTTGGGGCTTAATAGCAATTTTACTGGGCTGATCGTGGCCATAACCCATGATTTCCGGTGTTTCTACAAAGTACCAATACCTTGGTTGTTCTCGCTTTCCGATACTGTAGTCATAGGCAATACCGTTATTACGGTGGACATTAAAATAGCGGATCTTGCCATCGACCTTTAACACGCCGGTGCCCTGCAGCAACACATCATGTAGCGCCTCTTCTGTCAGCCACACCAAAGGTTTTGCCCGCTTGTCTTTCTCCAGGGCGCCGGCAATAATCTGCTGACGGGTAAAACGAAAGCGGGTTAACTGCGCTTTTTGCAGCTCAGCCTGCGCTAAACTAAGGCCTTGTTCATCTTCCGGCAGGGCGTAAAGCGCCTGATCATAGTGCTGGGTTTTTACCGGACTGCCATCCAATAGCTTGGTATAATATTTGGTGAGAAAAATTTCTTCATCAGGGATATTATTCAACATCCTTGCTTTGGTTTCATTGGTGCTTTTCCCGGCAATTTTAGTCGCCGTTTCTTTATCCGGCCGCCAGCGGACAAACTCAAAGTGCTGTTTTAAGAATGCTGTATCATGTAAACGGCTATGCCGTTTCGCCCGCACATCTTCCCGATAGGTTTGACAAATAAAAGCCAGGGTATCCTCTACCCTTTTCAGCGTGATCTTGTCATCGATTTGTTTACCCGGGTGTACGGCAAAAGTGTCTTGCCTTTGGCTCTGCAGGTAATGCTTGCTATTCTCTGCCACCTGGCAAAGTTCACTGCCCTTAAAGTCTCTCAACTGGCCTAGCTCCGGTTGAGGCTCAAGCGAAAAACTTAGCCCCAGGGCAGCCGGAATAAAAACATTAAGGCCCAATAACACCAAAATAACAGCATTAATTTTCACACCTGAAATCACCATAAACAAAGACCTTATTAAAAATATCTGACGCTCAAAAGTTGCCAGCTTAACTTTCCTCATAACGAAGGAGATGAAAAACACGATACTTCATCCGGGGTTAAATAACGCCATTGCCCGGGCTGCAATCCCGGCTCTAAAGCAATATCACCTATCTGCTGGCGGTGTAAACTCACGACTTTATTTCCTATCGCTGCAAACATACGTTTTACCTGGTGATATTTACCTTCCATGATGGACAGTAACACCTGCTGCGGCGTGATGATCTGCAATCTAGCCGGCAAGGTTAACTCTTTTTCTCCCTGCAGTTGAAGACCTGATGCAAACTGTTGCACAACACCGTCAGCAACCGGATTTCTCAGTCCGACAAGATAGGTTTTATAACATTGATTTTTGGGTGAAATAATCTGCTGTGACCAGCGCCCGTCATCGGTAATAAAGACCAACCCCGTGGTATCGACATCCAGCCGGCCCGCAAGATGTAAATCATCGACCCGGTCAAAACTCAATAAACTAAAAACCGACGGATAGTTTTCATCAACATTCGAGCAAATCGAACCTGCCGGTTTATGCAGCATAATATAACGGGAATCACGCGCTTTTAACCTGCTGCCTTTAAAGAGAATTTCATTATTTTCATGCACCTGTTTCGCCGGATCGGTCAGTATTTCACCATTGACCCGGATATTGCCGCCAAGGATTAATTCCCTGGCCTGTTCGCGGGAAAACTCGGTACTTTTACAAATAAATTTATCAAGGCGCATAGAAAATCAGTCATGGCTTTTACAGCAGAAAAACTGCAAAAAAGCCACTTTAATCAGTGGCTTTAAAAAGACGTTTTACCAGGAAAAAACAAACAAGATTATTCAATATTTTGGATCTGCTCGCGCATCTGCTCGATTAACACCTTCAATTCCACTGCACTGTTGGTGATATCGGCATTAATGGATTTAGAGCCTAAGGTATTGGCTTCGCGGTTGAACTCCTGCATCATAAAATCTAGGCGCCGTCCCTGCGGGCCGCCCTTTTTCAGGATGTTGCGGGTTTCTTTAACATGACTGAACAAACGGTCGATCTCTTCATCGACGTCCATTTTTTGCGCCAGCAACACCAGCTCCTGCTCCACCCGGGTAGAATCTAGCTCAAGGCTGGCTTCGGCAAATTTTTCGGTAATACGGTTACGCTGCCATAAAATCACTTCCGGCATCATGGCTTTGACTTTTTCCGCCTCTACCACTATCGCTTCAAGCCGTTGTTCAATCAGGGCTTTAAGATTGTCGCCTTCGTTGCCGCGGGCGGTAATAAATTCCTTGAGGGCCGCATCAAACCCCTCCAGGATATCCGCCTGAATGGCATTGATATCCGATTCTTCCGCTTCCATCACTCCGGGCCAGCGCATGATTTCCAGCGGATTAATCTGGCTGTTAAGGGTTTGTTCATTGACCCAATTAGCGTGTTGCAGCAGCTGCTCGGCTAAATTTTTATTGAGGGTTAAATTGCTTTTTGCGGCAGGGTTAGCAGTAAAGCGTAAATGGCATTCCACCTTACCACGGTTCAAGCGCTTGCGAAAACGCTCACGTAATACCGGCTCTATGCCTCGAAACTGTTCGGGTAAGCGGAAGTAGGTTTCCAGAAAACGCTGGTTTACCGAGCGAATTTCCCATACCGCGTTACCCCACTCACCTTTGACTTCATAACGGGCGAAGCCGGTCATGCTATGGATCATAATAAATACCTGCAACAAAAAGTATGCTAATTATGCCCCAGCAACAATAAAGGATCTACCTTAAGCAAATCCTTAAATCATTTTTCCCCGGCTATTTCACGGTTATTATTGCTGAACAGGCGCAAATACCTGCGTATAAGAAATTCCCGAACCAGGAAATACTTAACCCGGTTTTTCCTGCTGCTTTAACTGCCAACGCTGTTTAATATGATCCGCCACCCGAAAGGCATTGGCGTATATGGTAAAGGTGTAGGGCACACTGCCCCCGGTGGGCATAAAAGAGCCGTCGGTCACAAACAAACTATCCACTTCATGTGCCTGACAATATTTATTCAATACCGAAGTTTTTGGATCATTACCGAAACGGCAACCCCCTGCCATTAAATTGGTCGGCGGCGCGCCGCTGACAGACGAGCTGATATTCGTCGCTCCCATGGCCCTGAGCAGATTTTCACCTTTTTCCGCCAGGTATTCGCCGACCTTAAGATCATGCTCATGGAAACCTATCCTGACCTTGGCCACCGCATCTCCCCATTTGTCGGTGACATCGGGATCTAAAGTCACAAAACAGTCATCATTGGGTAGCCAGTCGTTAAAAACTTCAAAACGCAGGGTTTTATAAGTGGTAAATTCCTGCTTTAAATTCTGCTTTAATTGCTCCCCCCACACCAGGTTGTCGTTTTCATCCCACTGACTGCCCCGGGCACGGGCAATAGGGTTTTGATGGAAAAGAAAATCTATGGTACCGCCTTTAGCCGCCTTGCCAAAGGCTTTGTCCTCAATACGGTACCAGTCCTGCAAGGCCCGGTTAACAAAGGGCCCCACCTGCTTCATGGTATTCACCTGATCTTTGGTCAGATCCTGATAGAAAAAATCTCCGCGCCCGGTACCGCCGGCACTGAAGATTAAGTTTTTACCTACCTGCCCCTGGTTATTGGCCAAACCGTTGGGAAATTTTTCCCCTTTAGAAGCAAGCAATAACCGGGAGCTTTCGATCGCCTGGCAGGCCACTACATAAAAATCGGCGACCGCCTTATGTTTGCGCCCGGCTTTATCATAATAAAGCACACCGGTGATCTTGCCCTCGCTGTCGGTTTCAATTTTATAAACCTTAGACTCCGGCTTGATGGTACAGTTGCCGCTGGCGACCGCATGATTTAACAGCGCCGCCCGGCCACTGCCCTTGGCGCCGGAAGAGCAGCCATAACTGCTGCAATAACCGGAATATTCACACGAATTACGCCCCATATCCGGCCGGGATAAAATCGCCCTGGGCACCGGCATGGTATGGTAACCAATACTTTGTGCCGCCTCGTCTATCCAGGCAGACACCCCGTGCTCCGCCACCGGCGGATAGGGGAACGGCGTCGACCTCGGCTCCTGGTGGGGATGATCCACAACCCTGCCCGACACCCCGACTTCCTGTTCTACCCTGGCATAATAGGGCTCAAGGTCCTGATAACTGATCGGCCAGTCGGCGATATTAGCACCTTCAATATCGCCAAATTCAGACTTTAACCTGAAGTCATCGGGTTTAAGGCGGTGAAAATAACCACTCATAAAATTAGATGAGCCGCCGACAACCGTGCCGCTCCAGAAACTCCAGCCGGATTCGCTGGTGGGCTCTCCCTGCCAAAAGGTTTCACCGCTTTCTCTTTCGTACAGCTCTTCAATCACATGCTGCTCATCGGTGAGCTCAGGATTGTAGGCATCCCGTAAACTGATGGCCAGTTCGTCTTTATAAAATTCCTTTTCCGTCAGCCAGGGGCCTTTTTCCAATACCAGCACCTTGGCACCGGCCTTGGCCAGGGTATAAGCCACGGGTGAAGCCCCGGCGCCGCTGCCGATCACACAGATATCAAAACTCATGCTTTTTTACTTCCTTTAGCTGCTACAACCTTCACCGCAATACCTTTTTGACCCGGTAATTCATAATAACGTTTCCCCTTGTTAGGCAAAGGGAAGCCCGGTTTATGTTCCAGCCATTTCCAGCCGATACCGTCGGGATTACCGCCGTACACAGGAGGTGACAGCATGGCCTCAAAAATATAATTCAACAGGGTATTAAGCCAGTTTTCCCCCGCCCGGGAGTTGCTGATGGCCCGCAGCAGCTTTTCTTTTTCTGCTTGCTCCAACGTAACAAAAGGCTTACCGCTCTGGCTGTTACTAAAATCATTGAGCCAGCCAACTCCTTTAAAAATAAACTCTATTTCGTCCTGCTCCGTCGGCTGTTTAGTGACGACATTATATAAATAGTCCAGCGCCTGGATATCCCGGGCGCCGGGTCCGGAATCCGAGGCAGGTAGCAGATGATCCAACACCGCATTCAAGGTAAGCCAGGGATCGGTTTTAAGCGCCTGTATAAGTTCAGCTTCCGGTGCCGGGATCCAGCTTTTAGCAGGTAAAGCGGCAATCGCCGAGGCTCCCGCCGCCGACTTCAACAAAGCCCGACGGGAAATTTTTATCTGAGCGTGCTTTTCTTTAAACCAAAGAGGCGTTTGATAGTTAACATCAAAAAATGAGCGAATATTTACCACTTACGTTACCCCTGCTTACCGTTAGCCTGCCAGGTATTAATAAACTCCAGCCAGTGTTTTACCGAATACTTCCCGTTTTGCAGTAATTCCGCGGTGTCCTTGGATAAAATCATTTTGCCCGAAGCCGTCGAAACATACATATGGGGATAACCTAGCACCGGCGGTAGGGCACTCATAAAAGCTTCATTTTCATTGCTGTCGCTGACATTGATTTTTAACAGCACAAACTTATCGTGCAGCTGGCGATAAACTTCGGGATTCTGTTCTAAAAAGGCGTCCATCTTTTTACACCAGGTACACCAGTTACCGCCAATCTCGAGCAAAACATTACGCTGCGTACTCTTTGCCAGCTTGATCGCGGCTCTGGCATCTGCAAACGGATCTCTTTGATCGTCGTAACTGGTGCTGTAAACCGGTAAATTAAGGCCGGGCTCGGCAAAAGCCTGTGCTCCTGGCGGCAGCAAGACCAGGAATGAAAAAAATGCCGGCACAAACCGGGAAAAAAACTTTTGCATGAAACCCCCTTATAACTCGATATTCAAAGAGACCCAGGTTTAAATAACTATATTTCAAAATACTTGCATTCTCATTGTGTCAAATTATGAGCCGAAAGATTATAATGCGCAGCAATTAATTAACGACAGGAATTTCATCATGCGTCCAAGCGGAAGAACCCCGGGGCAAATTCGCCCTATTACTTTTACTCGTCAATTCACTACCCATGCCGAAGGCTCAGTGCTGATTGAATTTGGTGATACCAAAGTAATTTGCACCGCTTCGGTAGAAGAAGGGGTACCGCGTTTTCTTAAGGGCCAGGGCAAAGGCTGGGTAACCGCCGAATACGGCATGTTGCCACGCTCTACCCATACCCGTATGCGCCGTGAAGCCGCCAGCGGCAAACAAAGTGGACGCACCCTGGAAATCTCTCGTCTGATCGCCCGTTCATTACGTGCCGCGGTTGATTTAAGCGCTTTAGGCGAAAACACCATCAATGTTGACTGTGATGTCATTCAGGCCGACGGCGGCACCCGCACAGCTTCAATCACAGGTGCCTGCGTTGCCCTGGTCGACGCCTTAAATTACATGAGAAACAAAGGCATTATCAGCACCAACCCGTTAAAACACATGATAGCGGCGGTTTCTGTCGGTATTTATAAAGGCCAGCCGATTTCAGATTTGGAATACCTGGAAGACTCTGCTGCCGACACCGACATGAATGTGGTCATGACGGAAACCGGCAAACTGATCGAAGTTCAGGGCACCGCGGAAGAAGAGCCTTTCAGCTTCGAAGAAATGCAGGAAATGCTGCAACTGGCCAAGCAAGGCATCAATGAATTATTTGACGAGCAAAAAGCGGCCCTAAGCTAAACTTATCCGGCCCACTAACAGCGAGAACTATTTGATGAAAGACTATCAACGTGAATTTATTGAATTTGCTTTAGCTAAACAGGTATTACGCTTTGGCGAGTTCACTTTAAAATCAGGCCGTACCAGCCCCTACTTCTTCAATGCCGGTTTGTTCAATACCGGCGGCGATTTGGCCAAGCTGGGACGTTTTTATGCCTCGGCCCTGGTGGATTCAGGCATCGATTTTGAATTGCTGTTCGGTCCTGCCTACAAGGGCATTCCGATTGCCACCACGACCGCCGTCGCCCTTGCCGACCACCATGATATCGACATGCCTTATTGCTTTAACCGTAAAGAAGCCAAAAGCCATGGTGAAGGCGGCAACCTGGTAGGTTCAGCCCTTACCGGCAAGGTCATGCTGGTCGATGATGTCATCACCGCAGGCACGGCCATCCGCGAATCCATGGAAATCATCAAGGCCAATGGCGCCGAGCTTTCCGGAGTTTTAATTGCCCTGGATCGCCAGGAAAAAGGTCAGGGTGAACTTTCTGCCATCCAGGAAGTCGAGCGCGACTTTAATACCCGGGTTATTTCTATTGTTTCCCTGGGCGATTTGATCACTTATCTGGAAGATAAACCGGAGATGGAACAAAATCTGAAAAATATCAAACAATACCGCGAAGACTTTGGTATCTGATTGTTTTAATCCATCAAAAAATAAGCCCGCGGATGCGGGCTTATTTATATCTTAACTTTAATAGCCATATCAGGCTGTTAACTGAAAATTATGGCTGGGTGGTTTTTCATAGGCCTGATTAATGTTCAGATAAAAATTCTCAACCCGGTTCGCCCGGGCATCCACTTCTGCCGGCCGGGTCGGCACAACCTCTTCCTGAGCTTCCAGCGTCCTGTTGATCAGGGTATCAAAATCAGACTCTTCACCGCCGGATGACAAGCCGCTATTGGCTGTACCGGCAAAGTTTGCCCCCTGTTCCGCTGCCGGGCTATCCTCAGCTCTTCCTGCTCCCTCATTATCCGCACTCGCCGGAGTAGAAAAGCCGTTGTCCTCTGTTGGCTCGGCGCTGGCCAGTTCCGACTGGGCCTGAAGAATAATCCTGCCAGCAGTTGCAGCTACCTGCCTGTCCTGGCCGGAAGGCTCTACCGGCGCAAGCGCTGCTGCCTGCACTTTTTGCATTTTGGCAATCGTTGCCTGGGGATCGCCGCTCACAGGCGCCAAATCAACGGAAACTTCACCACCGATGGCATATCTTCTGCCGTCAGGGCCGACTTGAAAGGTATATGAAGGGCTGCCGGTTGCTGCCCCGCCAACATTGGCATGAGCAAGCTCATGGGTGCGGACTTCCTGATCCCTGGATTGTAATGCCTGAATTTCCTTCTCTTCGGCAAGTTGTTCGGCTTCGGCTAATTGCTCCTGACGCGAATCCTGGGCAGCTTCCTCGCCAGATTCCCGCCCCTGATCCTGACTGCCGCCCTGCGCCCCTTGATCCGGCGCCTGATCTGATGACTGGTTACGGTTTTGGGTGGAATCCCCTACCGTAGTTTCTTCCTGCTCCTGCTGGTCCTGTAAGCTAACGAAATCAATAAACTCGTTGTCCTGGACCGGGGTACGGGCCTTGTCTTTTTCGGAAGCAACCCCTTTTTCTGCTGCCGACTGGCTAAGTGCCGCCGGCTGGCTGATCAC
Organism: Thalassomonas sp. RHCl1; assembly: GCF_947387555.1. Classification (GTDB taxonomy): domain Bacteria; phylum Pseudomonadota; class Gammaproteobacteria; order Enterobacterales; family Alteromonadaceae; genus Thalassomonas. The sequence continues at coordinate 301,723 of NZ_CANDNZ010000006.1, read as the reverse complement.
ATCCCGCATGTGATTTTCCCGGCGCAGATGATCTGTCGGCGGGTTCACCGCCGTAGCCAGAGGAAGATAATTAAATTGCGGGGTAATGTTCATTGTCTTTAACTTTGTGCGTTACACGCGGACATCAATTAAGGTGCCTAAGGTTTCATCCGCGGTTTGTATCACTTCTGCAGATGATCTGGCCTGTACTTCCGCCACTTTTAAATTCACTATCGACTCTGTCAGCCCTGCTGGCGCCTGATTAGCGCTTACCGCATTAACGTTATTGGTTGCGGTATTTTCTGTTGTATTGGCGCTTTCAAGCCCTTGCTGACTTTGCAGCTCTTGCTCTGCATTCCGGTTTACCGCTGTATTTTGAGCGATATCCGACGCAGCTCTGTTTACATCTTCAGTAGCTCGCTGAAATCCCTGTACTCCGGCATTAAATGCTGATTGAATTTCCATGTGATCTGCTCCTATACCTTTGGTGAAACATAAGCATTACTCGTAAGCTAAATAGAGTAACCACATTACGCTTAAGTATACCTTGCTTAATTATTAACCAAATCGAGACAAATGTAAATAGGCAGGCTACAGCTCAACCGCGCATGCCGGGGAAACCTATCAACAAAAATGCTTTACCAGCCAGGTTTTCAACTGACGGCAAAATTCATCCTGGTGGGAAATAAACGGCGCATGTGAGGCTCCTTCAAAAACCATCACTTCACTTTGCGGGGCAAGTACTTCCATCAGCGGATAAATGCTTTTAGGCACCAAGACATCATTGCGGCCATACAAACGTATAAAAGGACAACGAATATCCGCCAATTGGTTACGCCTGTCGCTGCTTTCCAGTAATGACAGTGAATCATCCAGGGTTTTCCTGCCGGGCAGCGGATATTGCATCACCAGGCGATGGATCTCTTTTAAATCCTGACGCAGATGCGGGCTGCCCATTGCCTGGATTTTCAAAAAGCTCTCTATGGTATTTTCAATATTCTCGGATAACTGCTGATGAAATCCCGACAATAATTTTGGCTTGATACCCGGCCAGTCGTCTTTTTCAATAAAACAGGGGGAACTGGCTATGGTGACCAGGCCCAGCACCTGTTGTGGAAAATTCAGGGCAATATCCGTCGCCACCAGGCCGCCTAACGACCAGCCGGCATAGATAGCCGGCCGGCCAACCCCGGCTTGTACCAAGCGGGCAATTTCCTCCAGGTTGTAGTCATCCGGAATATTATCGGCATTATTGCCAAATCCGGGGAGATCGACTGTGATCACGGTAAAAACATCCGCCAACTGCTCCACCAGGGGTTGCCAGATACCGGAATTAAATCCCCAACCATGAATAAATACCAGGGGAATACCTGTTCCCCGGGAGGTGATAGCTAATCTTTCTGCCATGCTTACTACTTACGGTAAAAATTTGCGCTAGTTTACAAAAAGGAGGGGAGAAATGGAATTAAAGCCGCAGTTGTTAAAAAATGCCCGCCAGCTACTGGAGACCGGTCAAAGCAGCTACCTTAAAGGCCTTAGCCATCTTAAAAGCTTTTTAACCTCCCGGTTAAGCTGCTGCGACCTCTGTGGCAGCCCCTGTCAGCAATATGCCTTGCTTTGCCATACTTGTACCGGGGATCTACCGGTTTTTAAAACCGCAGATATCAGGGGAGATTTACTTAACTGGCCTGCGGTTCACCGGGCATTGCCTAAGGTCTGCTTTGATCACCTGGTGTCTTTGTCCCCTTACCAATGGCCGTTAAGCGTATGGCTGAAACAGTTAAAGTATCAGGGCAGGTTCGAACTGGCGACATTGCTCGGCCAGCTACTCGCCGATCACTGGCAAAAGCAGATAAAGCCCTACCTGGAGCAGGAGCCCGGATTAGTACTGTCAGTACCGCTGCATTTCAGCAAATGGCAGTTCAGAGGTTATAACCAGGCCCATTTAATAGCAAAAACCTTTGCCAAAAAAACAGGTTACAGCTATCAGGCAACGGCTTTAACTCGGGAAAGAAAAACCAGTGCCCAGGTCGGGCAAGGTGGCATTGCCCGCCGTAAAAATTTACGCCAGGCCTTTACCGTCAATGCAAAATTACTGCCTCAGCATATACTGTTAATGGATGATGTCATCACCACAGGCAGTACCGTCAATGAAATCAGCCGATTGCTAAAAAAACAGGGCGTAGTTAAAGTAACTGTGGTCAGTGCTTGCCTGACCCTGCCCGGCTGACAGATGAAGCCGGGCGAAGAAAAACAGAGCCGTTATTTTCTCACCGGCGCATGGAAGGCTTTGGCAAAAAACAAACTGTTGGCCAACAGCTTGGCACTGCCGTACCAGTAACCGCGAAAAACAAAGTTATCTGAGGTAGCGATAATCCTGCCCTTACCTAAATTATGCGCCACCAGGGCGCTGTTATTGGCAATGCGGTTGACTAGGTTACGGTCGGTATAACCGCTTAACAACGGCTCTTCGGTATAGCTGGCAACACTGATGAAAGGTTGTGTCGGGCGATCCATGATCAGGGTGCTGTTTCTGAACATGGGTAATTCGGCCTTATCATAACCATAGGCAAGGGGATGACTGGTATCCAAGCGGGTATTAAAAATCGCGCCGGCAATACGCTTACGCCCGGCAAGGGCTTCTTTATCGCCATAAATTAAGTTCTCGGTATCAAACAACTGATCTAACTGTTTATTGCTGACAAAGTCGGCTTTTAACAATTCTTTGTCCGCCAGCCATTTCGCCCCCCGCTTTTGTGCGAACAAGGTGCCCCCCTGTTTCACCCAGGCAGTCAGCTTAGTCACGGTAGCCTCCGGGAGCGAACTATAGTTGCCGTCAACAAAGATCACATGGCTATAGTCGGATAAGTTGATTTTAGCCAACCTTTGCTGCTCGACTACAGAAACCGGAACATTGAGCAGCTCATCGAGATAATAGCGGATCTCGCCGGCTTCATATTGGGAAACACCGACACCGCCCACCAGCAAGGTTTTCACCTGAGACAAAGGCCTTAACGAATTACTGCCGAAATCTATACCTTTCGGGGTAAAACCTGTGCTAAAGCTGATCATTTCGATGTTATTGCTTTGACTGGCCCGCGCGACCAGTTCACGCCAGTTCGCTTGCTTTTGCAGGCCGGCGGGGATCACTATAGTGCCGGGTTTAAAGCTGCGGTTACCCTTTGCCATCGCGGCGGTAAAAGCCTTAGTGGCGACCTTGGCTTTTATTCTCTGGGCCAGCAACTGATTGAGCATTTTAGGCGCCAGGAAATGGTGCCACTCAAAACCATAGGCATAGGCATTTTCATCTATCTCCTGTGGCTGGGACTCGCTGCGCTGCCAGGTATTTTTGGCTAATTCCAGTCCCCAGGTACGTTCGACTTTCTGAAATTCAATATTCATCGCCAGCGCCATGGTCCAGCCGGAAACATCATAGAAGGTATTGTCGCGGAAATTGGTTTCCTGATTGAACAGCGCCTGGATCACCCGGTATTGGGGCTGCTCCAGCGGCACAAAATAACTGTTTTCTTTACGGTATTGCTTACCGTTATGGCTGTAGTCTTCCGTTAACGGATAAACCTGGATTTGATGTTGTTTCAGCTTATCTAAAAAGGCAAATAGTCTGTGACTGTCCTTGCCCTCGTGCAGCAAATAACCGCTGAATTTTTCCTTACCCGCCAGTTTGAGTCCTTGCTGATAAAACTTTTTACGGTAGGCTGTTAGTTTGTCTTTATTTTTCCAGGCGCCTTCCACCGTCGACAGGGACGTTAACAAGTGGTTTTTAATACCAAAATCAAAGGTCAATAGCCCGTTGAGAGTATCCTGCTGCATACCCCGGCTACTGGCCTGTTCAAACAAGATACCGATACTGCCGTTGATATCCGGATAGGTAGAACCTTTGCCGTAATAAAAATCATCATAGTTTTCTTCACTGAAATATAAGCGCTGCTCCTGATCCAGTGCCCTGGCATGAAAACCTGCGATGGTTTGGGTGAGACGGGTATTTTCCTTGGGCGTCAGTGGATGGGTCCGGGTCGGTATGCCCGGCTGGAAAAAGTAACTGGAATTGGCCCCCATCTCATGATAATCACCCAGGACATTGGGTTGATAATAGTGAAAATATTTCAACCGGTTACGACTCTCTTTTTGCGAAAGCAATAACCAGTCACGGTTAAGATCAAACCAGAAATGGTTAGTGCGCCCACTCGGCCAGCCCTGATGGTGTTCGATATGGTTGGCATCGGCATTGGCAACGGTGCCGCGGAAGGTGGTAACCCAGTTGACAAACCTGTCCATGCCGTCGGGATTAATGCTCGGCTCCATCACAATAATGGTTTGCGCCAGCATTTCGGTCACTTCTTTATCCTGACTGGCGGCATAATGGTAGGCTGCCAGCATAGAGGCATTGGCGCCGCTGATCTCATCGCCATGGACACTATAACCGAGCCAAACCACCAAAGGTCCGTCACTTCCGCTGTCTTTTTTACCGGATTTCATCAGCGTACTGACACTTCTTTTTTCCAGCAGGCTATCCAGGTTGGCGAGGTTTTCTTCGCTGGAGATGGTCACCAGCAGTTGCTGCCGGTATTGACTGGTTTGCCCTATCGGGGTCAGTTTTACCCTGGGACTGGCTTGCCCCAGGGTTTGAAAATAATTCAGCAGTTGATCATGTCTTATCTGGCGGTCACCAACATCAAAGCCCAGCACAGCAGCGGGCTCCGGCACCCCCGGCATATAATTATTTTCTTTTGACAGGTACTCGGACAGGGGAGCGGCATAGGCCCCCTTTAAAACGAGGGAAAAAAAGAACCCGGCAAGCAGGGAACGAGAAAATAAACGCTGAAAAAACATGATGATTTCCTTTTGTAAGCAAGCATAAAAATAACAAACAAAAGCCATTGAAACCAGTAACAAAGCGATTATTTATTTATTATTATCCACAACTAGTGCTGGCACAGCTCATCAATGCAGAGTAAAATGGCCATACTTGAGTAAAATAGTCAGGTATAAATCCTTATTATACCTGTGTTGACAGTGAGTAGACACAATGATCAGTATTTCAGAATCAGCCCAAGCGCACTTTGTGAAGTTATTATCACAACAGGCGGAAGGTACAAGTATCCGGGTATTTGTTGTTAATCCCGGCACGGCAAACGCCGAATGTGGTGTCTCTTATTGCCCGCCGGAAGCGATAGAGCAGGACGATATCGAAATTCCTTTCAAGGATTTTTCCGCTTATATCGATCAGGACAGCAAACCATTTTTGGAAGAGGCCGAAATTGATTTCACCACAGATCAAATGGGCTCACAGCTGACGTTAAAAGCGCCTAATGCCAAATTACGCAAAGTGGCCGACGATGCCCCCTTATTTGACCGGGTAAATTACTTCCTGCAAACCGAAGTCAACCCGCAACTGGCCGGACACGGCGGCGAATGTACCCTGATGGAGATCACCGAAGACGGTTATGTTGTGCTGCAATTTGGCGGCGGCTGTAACGGCTGCAGCCAGATAGATGTCACCGTAAAAGACGGTATCGAAAAACAGTTGCTGGCCACTATGGGCAATGAGATCGTCGGTGTCCGTGATATGACCGAACACCAGCGCGGTGAGCACTCTTATTACTAAAACCTTGTTTACCACCAAGAGCACAGGTCCGGGGCAAAACCTCGACCTGCTCTTGAGATAAAAACGTAAATGAAAGCTGTTTTAGAAAGATTAGGCCAAAATCCCCAACAGAGTTTAAAGCTGTTTCTTCGGGGTTTTGGTCTTTTTATTGTCGGCGCCTTAGCCATTATGCTGGGTTATTTCACCGATCCCCTGTGGCAAATTCCCGGCTTGCTGTTACTGGTGCCGGGGGTTGTCATGGCCGCCATCGGCTACCTGGGTATTTTTGCCAATCGCCTGCTCAACATCTTTAACCGCACCCGGGTCAGGAAAGATCTGTTTAAATAAGCCGGTATAGTTTATCCGTTATTTTGCCGACACCACTTTGCCTGCAGCGCTAATATGAAAATGCCAGGCCAGGGTCAGGCCGCGCATCAGCATAAACACGGAAAACGCTGCCCATAAGCCGTGGTTGCCATAACCCTGCAATAGCCACCACATGGGAAAGAAACAAGCAAAGGTGGCAATCAGCATACTGTTACGCATCGCCCTGGCCTGCATTAAACCGATATAAACGCCGTCATATAGATAACACCAGCAACTGATCAGGGGCAGAAAAATAATCCAGCTAAAGTACAAGTTAGCTTCTGCCACCACGGAAGGAATATCCGAGATCAGGGTAATAAAATATTGTCCGCCAATAATAAATGCCAGGCTATAAGCCAAAGCGAATAAGGCACTCCACACCAAAGAAATATTGACCACCTGTTTAAGCTTTTTATTGTCACCGGCCCCCTTGGCTTTGCCCACCATAACTTCGGCGGCGTTGGCGATGCCGTCTAAGCCAAAAGAGATCAGCAACAAAAAGTTCATTAAAATGGCGTTGGCGGCGACAATATTATCCCCCAGGCGTGCTCCCTGGAAGGTGATAAAAATAAAGCAAATCTCCAGACACAGGGTACGGATCAAGATATCCCGGTTAAGCTTAAAATACTCCAGCAAAGCAGCACGGTTGGTTAACAGGCGAAACCAGTTTTTATCCTGCCACATCAGCTTTAATTCGCTGAACTTACTGCGTATGATCACCACCAGCCCTAAGGTTAACCCCGAATACTCCGCCACCAGTGTCGCCAGGGCAACCCCCCGCACCTGCCAGCCCAGCCCCAGGACAAAAACCAAATCCAGCACCAGGTTAATCAGGTTGGTGACAATCAAGAGTACCATCACGGTTTTCGCCTGATGGTTACCCAGGAGCCAGCCTAAAATCACCAGGTTAGCCAATGCCGCCGGCAGCCCCCAGATACGGATTTCACTATATTGCCGGGCATAAAACTGTACCTGCTCCGAGCCCCCCGCCAGGGAAAGGGCAATATCCAGATAAAATCCCTGACAAATAAGCACCACAGCAGCAATAAGCAAAGCCACCAGCACGCCGCGCATCAAGATGATCAAACCTTGCTGTTTATCAAAGGCCCCGTAGGCCTGGGCCGACAAACCTGTGGTCGACATACGCAAAAAGCCGCACAGCCAGGTAATGGCAGTGATCAGCATAGCGCCGACTGTGCTACCGCCGAGAAAATAAGCCTGCTCTAAATGGCCGATCACCGCAGTATCCACCAGCCCGAGCAGGGGTACGGTAATATTCGACAAGATCATAGGGATCGCCAGGGTAAACAGATGTTTATGCATATGTCTGTTTTTTATCGACAACAAAAATTTTTTCCTTAGACTTAGATCAAGAGATATCTCGGATAAACTGGGTATTTTTACTAAAAAGCGTTATTTTTAATACTTATCCCGAAGAAAAAGAACATGGCTATGAAATTTCTCCTGCTGGTATTACTTTGTGCCTTTAACCTGAAAAGCGCACAAAGCGCGGTGATCTTACAATATCATCATGTCGATGATAACACCCCCGCCAGCACCAGTATTTCCCCGGACCAGTTCGAAAAGCACCTGGCATTCCTGAAAGCGAACGACTTTAAGGTGGCGCCCTTATCCGATGTAATGAATTCCATCAAAAAACAACAACCTATCCCGGATAAAACCGTGGTTATCACCTTTGATGACGCTTATCTCGATATTTTCACCCGGGCAAGGCCGTTATTGCAGCAATATAACTATCCATACACCATATTTATCAACCCGCACCTGGTGGAAAAAGGTTACGCGGGCTTCTTAAACTGGCAGCAAATAAAGACCATGGCAGACACAGGGGCCATTATTGCCAACCACGGCTTAAAACATGACTCCGCCACCCGCAAAGCCGATAATATCACAGATAAAGAATGGCTGTTGCAATACAGTTACAACATTATTGAAGCCGAGCAGATCATCAAAGAAAAAACCGGCCAGAACTGGCAATACTTTTCTTATCCCTATGGCGAGTATTCCCCGGCCATTCAAAACTGGCTCAGGAAAAATGACTATATCGGTTTTTCCCAGCAATCCGGCGCCGTAGGTTTAGCCACGGATTTAACCAGCGTGCCCCGCTTTCCGGCTTCCCGTCCTTATGACAAACTGGTGAGTTTACGCGATAAGCTCTATGCCCTGCCCTTTAGCATCAGCCTGCCGGGCAAACAGGCCAGTACTATAGTTAATTTTCAGCAGGCGCCGGCATTGGGCTTTAAAGTGATAGTGAATGACTTTGTGCCGGAAAAACTCAGCTGTTATGTTTCCGGCTTGGGCCGCCAGCAGGTGATCTGGCAAGATGAAAGCTTTTTTACCATCAAACTGGATAAGCCCTTAACCCCGGGGCGTCAGCGCAGCAACTGCACTGCGCCGAGTATCAGTCAGCCCGGCAGGTTTTACTGGTATTCCAGGCCCTGGTTTATCCTGGATAAAAATAACCAGTGGTACCCGCTGTAAAGACTCTCCCGGGATGCCAGCGCAGTAACTGCTCTGTGGTGAGTATCAGTCAGGCCGGCAGGTTTTACCGCTATTCCAGGCCCAGCCCTTTCTCAAGTAAAGTGCTGGATAAACATAACCAGTGGTACCCGTTATAAACAAACAGCTAAAATAACTTCACTATCCTGGCAAAGTCTTCCACCAGCACCTCACCGTTAACACCAGGAGGCTGGCCAATTTCATGTTCGGGCTTAAAGATGGCGCTGATATTGCCTTCGGGATTAATCAACACCATAGAGGCGCTGTGATCCACCAGGTAATTTTCATTTTCCTCGTCTCCTTCATCTTCTTCTCCCATACCGCTGATGGCATACATCAGGCCTAAATTGCGGGCAAAAGGAAACAACATCGAATGACCGGCCCTTAACGCCTTAAACTCCGGATTAAAATACCCTATATATTGCGCCAGCTTTTCCTGACTGTCGCGGCCGGGATCCACAGACACCAACAGGATTTGGGTATTGTCTCTGATCCCTTTAAGGTCTTCATAAATAAAATTCAGCTCCTGCAAAGTCGTCGGACAAACATCCGGGCAGGAGGTATAGCCAAAAAAGACCCAGGACCACTTGCCGACCAGATCCTGATTATCAAATGTCTCCCCGGTATGGTCAGTAAGCTCAAAGGCATTAATCGTCCTCGGTTGCTGGTAATACAAGGCATGCTTGGGCGGCGCCGAATGCGCCACCTGATAGAAGAACAACACCCCGCCGACAAGGGCAAGCAAAGCAACCAGGCCATAAAGCACTTTATTCATAATAAAAAACTTTCCTCAGTTAAACCGTTTGTCAGTACTTACGCCACGGGTAATAAATAGTGATCGAGCAATAAGATCACAAACAACAACATCAAATGGATAATGGAAAATTTAAAGGTATCCATGGCGGTATTGGCATCGGCGTGAAACTTTAATTTCCAGGCGTAAATAAAGAAGATAAAGTTTAACACGATTGCCCCGATCAGATATAGCCAGTTGCTCATGCCCACCAGGTAGGGCAACAGGCCGACGACAAACAAGAGCACGGTATAGAGCAATATCTGCGTCTTGGTAAAACTGACCCCGTGGGTGACCGGCAGCATGGGAATATTAACTTTGGCATAGTCATTTTTCCTGTGGATAGCCAGCGCCCAGAAATGCGGCGGCGTCCAGGTAAAGATCAGCAGCACCAGCAATAAGGCATTGGGATGGATCTCATTGGTCATGGCGGTCCAGCCCAATAACGGCGGAATAGCCCCCGCCAGGCCACCGATGGTGATGTTTTGCGGCGTTGCCCGCTTTAAATACATGGTATAGACAAAGCCATAACCCACCAGACCGGCGGCGGTCAGATAAGCGGTTAACGGATTCACCAAAAAGTACAAGATCACAAAACCCGACACCGCCAGTACGGTAGCAAAAATAACGGCATTGCGCTGGCTGATACGGCCGTTGGGCATGGGCCGGTTATGGGTGCGCCCCATAATACTGTCAATTTTTTCATCGACAATATGGTTAATTGCCGCCGCTGCAGAAGAGAGCAAAGCGATGCCTGCCATCGCCGGCAGCAATAATTGCCAGGGGATGGCGCCGGGCACGGACAAACTCATGCCCACCAGGGCGGTAAGTACCAGCAGCGCCACCACCTTAGGTTTGGTTATTTCATAATAATCATGCCAGAGGGCTTTTTCAGCGATCGGCGCCTTGAGATCAATACTGGTGGTTTTAGCCATAAGGACCCTCATATTTTGCGTTTTAAACTGTAAGTTAAGGTGATCAGGATCAGCATCAGGCAGGCGGCCACCACGTTGTGGCTGACGGCAACGCTTAAAGGTAAAGAGAACCAGATATTACTCACCCCGAGTGCCAGCTGGCACAGCAGGATAGCTGCCAGGCCAAGGGCGGTTTTCTTAAAAAATTGCGACTGGGCTTTACGGTAAATCACCAGCGCCAGCCAGGCCAGGTAAAGGGCAGTGACAATAGCACCGAAACGGTGCATCACATGTATGGTCAGCCTCTCGTTATGGCCCAGATGGCCGAATTCATAACTTTCCCGCTTCGGCGGGATCAAGTCGAAAGACTCGCTAAACGTCAGTCGCTCCACCCAGCCGTCCTGGCAGATGGGCAATTCGGTACACACCAGGGCGGCATAGTTAGAGGAGGTCCAGCCGCCAAGACCTATCTGCGCCGTTAAGATCACCACCCCGAGCAGGCCATAAGACCAGTATTTCTTGATCGGCCAGTCGCCGCTGGGGATACGGTAAGGTTTAAGCCTCAAATATAACAAGAATAACAGACATAAGGTGCAGAACCCGCCAAGCAGATGCCCCATAACCACCACAGGCATCAGCTTCATGGTAACCGTCCACATGCCCAGCGCGGCCTGAAAGATCACTAACGCCAGCAGCGCCAGCGGCAGATAGACAGGAATACCCAATCGCCTGTGTTTAAAGGATAAAATACTGATCAGCAAAATAAGTAAACCTAAGCTGCCGGCAAAATAGCGGTGAATCATCTCATTCCAGGCTTTTTCCGGCTCCACCGGTCGCTCGGGGAAGGCCAGCTCTGCCTGGCGGATCTGCTCGCTGGTTTGTGGCACATCAATAAAGCCATAACAACCGGGCCAGTCGGGACACCCCAGTCCGGCATGGGTTAACCGGGTATAGGCCCCGAGGCTGACCACAACCAGCGCCAGTAGGATGCTGATCAGCACCAGGTTTCTGATATTCTTCACATCTTGATTGCCCATCTTATCCAATCCTCGAGTATTTCAGTAATTTTTGCAGATCGGCAAGAATACCTTTGCCAAACGCCGGCAAGTCTTTGCTTTCTTGCGGCGGCACATGGGATAACACCAGGTTACCTAAAGGATCGACGATATAAACCTGGGGCTCTTTGATAAGGTTGCGGGCTAAACTGGGAATAGGCTGAATATGCCAGCGTTTGGTCTGAATAGCCGCCAGCTGCTCTGCGGTTAACGCCTCGAAGATCAGCGCCACCGGCTTGACCCGGGGCATTTCCTTACCCAGGGCAATATAGGTGTTATTGACACTGGCCAGGGTCCGTTGGCACTGCAGGCGGCACTCTTGTGGCAAACGATATAAAATCAGCCAGCTTTGATCAAAATCCTGCTCCGACAATCCCAGCTGCTCCAGGGTTAAGCCGCTTTCCAGCAGCTGCCCCTGATTGGTCACCCCGTAGTTAAACCATTGTTGTTCCAGCGCCAATTTGGCCAGCACAATCGGGATGATGAAGGCGCAGCAAACATAGATAAAACTGCGGCGTGATTTCTTTTGCGCTATAGCACCCATACTAATATCCCTGTCATTTATTATTTTTGCTCTGTTTGTTATGGTGCAGACTTGCCCACACCATTAACACCAGAAAAGCGAAAGCCAGGCTGAACCACTGAAAAGCATAACCCCTGTGCTTTTGTGGCGACATAACAACCGCTTGCCAATTTTTTTTATATCCTATTGCTTCATTTTTATCTAAGTAAACAGCAAAGGGCAATAGCTGGTGAGCAATTAACGGTGAAAATTTCTCCGGCTCTATCTGCTGGACCCTGAGGGGCCATTCATCTGCTGCCAGCAATCTCGGCGGCAATTGCTGCTCCATCAGCATCACCCCACTTTCGAGCTTACGGACATTGCCCTTTAAGGTGAAAAGCCCGGATACAGGCTGGATCTGAGGCAGTAATTGACGGTCTAGCGAGCCCGGTACCCAACCCAGATTAACCAGCACAGCCGCTTGTCCCGACAAGAACACCTGATACACCCGATAACCCAAACGGCCATTGTCCATCTGGTTATCAAGAAAAAACAGCGCATTTGGCGCAAACTGCCCCTCAAGCAATACCGGCATATCATTGATGTCCAGCCCCTGCTGCTCAAGCGACAGCACTTGTGTTAATGGCCGGGCATCCTGCATCTGGTACTGGGAAATACGTGTTAATCTCTGCTCTTTTTCCTCTGCCCGCTGAGATTGCCATACGCCGAGCTTGATTAATGATGAAAATACCAGCAAGGTAAACAACAACCACAGCAAATGACCCGGTGATATTTTATGCAGAGCCTTATGCATACAAACTCAACAAAAAACACCGGCCAGCAAAGCTGTTTTTAGCACAGTACAGGGAAAAGGAGGTTTTTATGTATATCAAAATCATAGCGATAGCGTTACTTGCCTTTATGGTTTACAACTTATTCAGGGCCTTGTTTATCATGAATAAAAACGATCCTGAAAAACCTTCGATGACGAAATTTATCGGCCGGCGGCTGATGGCTTCCGTGGTACTGGTGATCTTGTTACTGCTGGGCATATTAACCGGTATTATTACCCCGAACCCGCGCCCCTTTTAGGCCGGGTTCGGTAAGCTTGCGACGCGCAGGGAAAAATCCCCTGCACGGGCGAACCTTATAAGATGTAAACAAAAACGAACAACATCACCCAGACAACATCAACAAAGTGCCAGTACCAGCTTGCCGCCTGGAAGGCAAAGAAGTTATCCGGGGTAAAGTGCCCTTTAAATACCCTTAGCAAGACCACAAACAACATTATGGTCCCAAGGGTAACGTGCATGCCGTGGAAACCGGTCAGCATATAAAAGGTGCTGCCATAGATGCCGCTGTCGAGATATAACTTCATTTCATCGGAATAACCATGGGCATATTCCATCACCTGGAAGAATAAAAAAACCACCCCAAGCAGCACGGTTAATCCGAGCCAGAATTTCACCATAGGGCGCTTGCCTTCTTCGAGAGCGACGTGGGCCAGGTGGGCGGTGATGGATGAAGTCAGCAGCAAAATGGTATTAAGCAAAGGCAAACCGTACCAGCCCATGGCGGTGGTTTCTGTGCCGTCCGGTGTTTTGATCAGCGGCCAGGTGGCGGTAAATTCCGGCCACAAGACTTCACCGGTCATAAAGTTATTGCCGGCGCCGTCAAGCCAGGGCACGGAAAATACCCGGGCATATAACAGGGCACCAAAGAAAGCGGCAAAAAACATCACCTCGGAAAAAATAAACCAGCTCATGCCCTGGCGGAAAGAACCGTCCATCTGGTGGCTGTACTTGCCGGACATGGACTCGGTGATCACATTGTTAAACCAGCCGAACATCATATAGATAACCAGGGCAATGCCCGCCAGCAGCACATAACCGCCAAAGCCCGCCTCTTCGCTTTTCAGGTTGGAGACATATTCCCCCGCCCCGACAGCAATTAAAAATAACGCTATCGCCCCGACAATCGGCCAGTGACTCTGGGCCGGGACATAATAAGTTTCATACTCTTTCGTTGTCATCACTATTCCCCTGTTTCACGCCTGTTTCGCGTTAAATAACGTTATGAATCAGATTTTTCCGTAACATCATATAAGGTATAGGAAAGGGTTAATGTTGATACGTCTTCCGGTAATTCTTCATCAACATAAAACTGCAACGCCATTTCCACCTCTTCGTTGGCCTTAAGCGGCTGGTGGTTAAAACAAAAACATTCTATTTTTTGAAAATAGTTGGCCGCCCTACCCGGCGACACCGAAGGCACCGCCTGACCGACGATGTCACGCATCGACTGGTTTTTTGCGTAAAACTTAACAAATTTCATTTCACCGGGATGTACTTTCACTTCATTTATCATAGGTTCGAACTGCCAGGGAATGCCCTGTGCGGTACGGCTGATAAATTGTACGGTCACGGTACGTTCACTATCGACACCCGCATCCTTAACACTGGCCGCCTCGGTCGAGGTCTTGCCGTTAAGGCCGGTAATATCACAAAACACATCGTATAAAGGCACCAGGGCAAAACCGAAACCGAACATGGCAAACACCAGCACCACCAACTTCTTAATGGTGTTATTGATCGCCTGCTTTTGCTTGTTTTTCCCAGGTGCGTTATCCATAGTGTTTACCCTTTATTTAATTTTCGGTGGTACTTCAAAGGTATGATAAGGCGCAGGACTGGCAACCGTCCATTCCAGACCATCAGCACCGTCCCAGGGCTTAGCCTCGGCTTTTTTGCCGCCTTTAATGCATTTCAGCAGCAAGGCCAGGAAGATCAGTTGCGACAAACCAAAGGCAAAACCGCCGATACTGACCCATTTATTGAAATCGGCAAACTGCAGGGCATAATCCGGGATCCGGCGCGGCATACCCGCCAGTCCCAAAAAGTGCATCGGGAAGAACAAAATATTTACCGAGATCAGCGAACACCAGAAGTGCCATTTACTCAAGGCGTCGCTGTACATATAACCCGTCCATTTCGGCAACCAGTAATAGACCCCTGCATAAATAGAGAACAGGGCGCCGGTCACCAGCACATAATGGAAATGGGCAACAACAAAGTAGGTATCATGATACTGGAAATCCACCGGCGTTAACGCCAGCATCAAACCGGAGAAACCACCGATGGTAAATAACACCACAAACGCCACGGAAAACAGCATAGGGGTTTCAAAGCTGATGGCGCCGCGCCACATGGTCGCGGCCCAATTAAAGACCTTAACCCCGGTAGGCACAGAAATCAGCATGGTACAATACATAAAGAACAGCTCGCCGAACAGCGGCATGCCTGTGGTAAACATATGGTGCGCCCAGACGATAAAGGACAAAAAGGCAATAGACGCGGTCGCGTATACCATAGAGCTGTAACCGAACAGTTGCTTGCGGGAAAAGGTCGGAATCGTAGTCGAGATAATACCGAACGCCGGCAAGATCATGATATACACTTCCGGATGCCCGAAGAACCAGAAAATATGCTGGAACATCACGGGATCGCCGCCGCCGGCAGCGTCAAAGAAGGTAGTGCCGAAATAGGTATCCGTCAACACCATAGTCACGGTGCCCGCCAGCACCGGCATCACCGCGATCAGCAGATAACCGGTAATAAAGAAGGTCCAGACAAACAGCGGCATCTTCATATAGGTCATACCCGGGGCACGCATATTCATGATGGTCACCACGATATTGATCGCCCCCATGATGGAAGAGATCCCCATGATATGCACGGCGAATACAAAAAATGCCGTACTGCCGTTGCTATAGGTGGTCGACAGCGGGGCATAAAAAGTCCAGCCAAAATTCGGCGCACCGCTTTCCATGAAAAACGATGCCAGCAAAATGCTAAAGGCAAAAGGCAAGATCCAGAAACTCCAGTTATTGAGTCTCGGCAGCGCCATATCCGGCGCCCCTATCATCATAGGCAGCATCCAGTTGGCCAGCCCGGTAAAGGCGGGCATGATGGCGCCAAAGACCATGATCAGGCCATGGACCGTGGTCATCTGGTTGAAAAAGTCCGGTTCTATGATCTGCAGTCCCGGCTGGAACAATTCCGCCCGGATCACCATGGCCATGGCACCGCCGATGAGCAACATGATAAACGAGAACCATAAATACATAGAGCCGATGTCTTTATGGTTGGTGGTATATAACCAGCGTTTAAACCCGGTCATTTTATGATCATGATGTTCATCACCTTGGTGCGAATCATGTATAACTTCTGTAGTCATTTCCTTTCCCCCTACTTCGCACTTGCAGCGTTTATGTCTGCCGGTTGAACCAGATCGCCGGTATTGTTGCCCCAGGCATTTCTTTCATAGGTCACCACGGCGGCAATTTGTGTTTTTGTTAACTGAGCTTTAAAGGCCTGCATCGCAGGGTTTTTGGCACTGCCGTTAAGCACCATGTCGATATGGCCCGCTTTATCTCCTGTGGTGATGGCGCCGCCTTTAAGGGCGGGAAATGCCGGCGGCAAACCTAATCCGGTGGGCTGGTGACAGGCGACACAGCTGGTGTTATAAACCTGCTCTCCCATAGTCATCAGCTCATCCATGCTATAAACCTTACTCAGGTCTTCTTCCGGTGCCGGTTCTGCAGCAGGTGTATCTGCCGCTGCTGCCGGCGCAGTTTCTGCTGCGGCCTTGGCCGGCTCGCTGTCGGCGCTGACATCGCCCGCGACCGCATTCACCTGTGACGCCTGCACCGCATCCCCGGTATTGTTGCCCCAGGCATTACGCTCATAAGTCACGACCGCGGCAATTTCTTTTAAGCTGAATTGTTTGCCATAGCCCTGCATGCCGGTGCCGGCCTTGCCGTTATAAACAATATCGATATGGGCATTAACATCCCCTAAAGCGATTGGACTATCTTTCAAGGCCGGGAAGGCCGGTGGTAAGCCTGCGCCGTTGATCTGGTGACAGGCGGCACAATTGGCAATGTAGAGCTGCTCACCAAGCTGCATCAGCTCATCCATAGACGCTTCGGCGCTCAAAGACGCCTTTTCCGCTGCCGCCGCCTGGGCGATCAGCATTTTCTGCTCATCCAGCCACAGGGCATAATCCGCTTCGGATCTGACATCGACCACAATCGGCATAAAACCGTGATCTTTACCGCATAACTCGGCGCACTGGCCGCGGTAGATCCCCGGCTCATCCACCTTAGTCCAGGCTTCGTTAATAAAACCCGGGTTGGCATCCTGTTTTACCGCAAAGGCAGGGATCCACCAGGAGTGGATAACATCATCGGAAGTAATTAAAAAACGGACTTTTTTATTGATGGGAATAACCAGCGGCTTATCCACTTCCAACAGATAGTGCTCCCCTTTGACGGCCGAGCTGCCGTCGAGATTTTCGTATTGCTCCCTGGGTGTGGATAATACCGAATAGAACTCTATATCCTGATCGAAATATTTATAATGCCATTTCCACTGAGATCCGGTGATCTGCACTGTGATATCGGCATCATCATTGTTTTCCATATCAATCAAAGTGCTGGTGGCGGGCACCGCCATGGAGATTAAGATAAGAATGGGAATTGCGGTCCAAAGCATCTCAACTTTGGTGCTTTCATGGAAAGTCGCCGGTTTGACCCCCTTGGAATGACGATGGAACGCCATGGACCAAAACATTGCCGCAAAGACTACAATGCCGATGGCAGTGCAGATGTAGAGCACCAGCATATGGAGATCATATACCTGCCTACTGATTTCTGTTACGCCTTGGGTCAGATTTAACTGCGAATCTGCCCATGCCGATCCGGAAAGTATACTTCCCGTGACCAGCGCCCCCAGGTTACGTCTGTTCACTCGACATCTCCTCTGTCCTGATAAAAATGCAAAAAACAGAAAACAAAAACACAGAGTACTACGCGGCTCGCCATTTCGAATTCTGTTATTTATTCTTGTTGTTATCCAAAGGGAATTTTGGCTAAACCAAACCCCTTTGCCTTTACTATTTTCTCGAATCATTCCCTGATTGAATTCTGTTCTAGAATTACTCAAAAATCGGTCAGCGTCTAGCCTTTTGTGATTTAGATCAAAAAAAAACCGAATAAATACAGTAGAGTTAGCACTCTAAGTCAGCGACATAGCAGAGAATAAAAATAACGCAAAAGCCGTTCAAAAAGCAGGCAAGACAAGCCTTGGAGAGCAGTTCAGAAAATTAGAAAAAGTCAAAAAATTTTTCTAAAAATTCCATCAAAAACAGGAAAATAAAAATAACGCAGGTCTCAGTTAAAAAATAATAAAAGTAAACATCTGTTTAAAAAACAGACTGACCGGAATGATTCCTATTTAGTAATAAGCAAGTGAAAAACCGTGGAACAGGCTAATAAAAGGTTAGGGTTAACGAAAATTTAGGTTAACAGGGAGTTTTCACCGGATAGCTTTAGCTGAGGCGCTCAAAATAGAGAGTCCAGCCCGGGGAACCAGGCTAAAAACCGCACCAGGAAGTGATCACAAAAGGTTGCGCCACTAGCTGGCGCAACCCGATATCATTTACATCCAGTCGGCTGAGCGGATCACCCCTACCGCTATGCCTTCGACATTAAAATGTCCGGCGCTCAAATCCACCTTAATCGGCGAAAATGCCTCATTTTCTGCGTGTAAATAGACAACATTGCCTTCACGCTTAAAGCGTTTCACCGTCACTTCATCTTCCACACGGGCCACCACCACCTGACCGTTATGGACATCCTGGGTCTGATGCACCGCCAATAAATCACCGTCCATAATACCGATATCTTTCATGCTTTCGCCGTTGACCCGCAGCAGATAATCCGCCGCCGGCTTAAACAAATTGGCATCGACCTGATATCTGTCTTCAATATGCTCCTGGGCCAGAATCGGCTCACCGGCGGCCACGCGTCCCACCAGGGGCAAACCGGTTTCTTCGACATATTCTTCCGCCAGGCGTATGCCGCGGGAGGTGCCCGGCAACATTTCAATAAAGCCTTTTTTCGCCAGCGCCTTTAAATGCTCTTCGGCGGCATTGGCGGATTTAAAACCAAAGAAATCGGCGATTTCGGCACGCGTCGGCGGCATACCGGTTTCAGAAATTTTTTCCTTAATCAAATCAAATATCTGTGATTGTCTTGGCGTTAACGGGCGCATAAGTATCCTGTTATTCTGTACAGTAATGTATACTGTCAGTATATACAGCCTTGGGATAAACGCAACTATTGTCTTAATATGATTGGTTTTTACTGCCAATAAAGCGCTTTAGCTACTGAAGCAGCGCCGGGGTAATGGCAACAAAGTCATCGGCGGCATTCACCAGGGAAGCAGCGGTCAACTGGGGCACGCCGTATACCTGGCAGCTGACCTGGTGATCCTGCCTGACTTTGGTTAACAGCAGATCAAAATCGCCGTCTCCCGACAGCAAGACTACCGTATCGACGCTTTTGGCAACATCCATCACATCCAAGGTGATGCCGACATCCCAGTCCCCTTTGGCGGAGCCGTCGCTGCGCTGAATATACGGTTTAAGCTTGACGTTAAAACCTATATGTTTCAACGCACTCTGAAATTTTTGTTGCTGCTCATCACCGCGGTTGATGGCATAGGCATTGGCAACCACTATCTCTCCCTGCTCACTTAACTGCTGCCAGAAGCGGCGGTAATTAAACTGCCGCCGGTACGCCTGGCGACAGGTATAATAAATATTTTGCACATCGACAAACACGGCGATTTTTTTCACTGAGAACATCCTGATATCAACCCGATCCGCCGCTAAGCTAACAGGAATGAAAACGAAACTAAAGCAAGTTCACCGATAAACGCCCAAGAATTAATCTATTTGCTTTAAGGACAAGTGAATTTAAGGGTGTTAAAATGTCGCCCTTGATAAAGCTGGTCGAAACAATATGTTAGCACTACGTTCATTATTTTATTTATTATTAAAACTGCCGGTACGCTTATTAGTCCGCTGTAAAATAGTTCCTGACAACCAGGATAAATCCGCCGCTGTAACGCCCGAAAAGCCGATTTTCTATATCGTGCGTTACCAGAGCGCCAGCGATCTGCTGGCGCTGCAAAGCGCCTGTAAGCAGCAAAAACTGCCGGATCCCCTGGGCCAGGTCAAGCTCGGGGACAAGTTATTCCCCCGCACCTTATGTCTGGAAAAACCTTCTTCGGTACTGCCCTGGGGTAAAGCCGGTAAAACCACCGCCACCAGCCAGGGGCTGGCGATACTGAACCAGCATCACCTGGACGAGACACTCGATGCCCGGCTGATCCCCGCCAACCTGATCTGGGGACGTACCCCGGCCAAGGAAAAAAACGATGCCAATGTCGGCACCTTGCTCGCGGATCAGGAATCTCCGAACTGGCTGCGCAAGTTTTTTATTGTCCTCTTCCTCGGACGCCATACTTTAGTGCGTTTTAGCGAAGCCCTGTCGTTCCGTTATATGGTGGACAAGCACGGTCATGACGAACGCACCGCCCATAAATTTATGCGTGTGGCCCGTTTCCATTTTTACCGCCAGACCATAGCCGCCACCGGCCCGCGCCTGATGCACAGGCAGCAGATGTTTACCGCCCTGTTTGCCAACCCGTCCATCAAGCGGCTGATCGCCGACGAGGTGAAAAATAAAGGGCTTGATGAAGCGAAAGTGAAAAAACAGGCACTGGCGATCATGGATGAAATTGCCGGTGATTACCGCGATTCCATGATACGTTTCGGCGAACGCATGCTCAGCTGGTTATGGAACCGCCTCTATGACGGCATCGAAGTCAAAAATGCCAAAGTCTTGCGCGAACTTGCCCAGGACGGCCATGAGATCATTTATGTGCCCTGCCACCGCAGCCATATGGATTACCTGTTGCTTACCTATGTTATCTACCATGAAGGCCTGGTCACGCCGCGTATCGCCGCCGGCATTAACCTGAATTTCTGGCCCGCCGGACCGATTTTCCGCAAAGCCGGGGCATTTTTCATTCGCCGCAGCTTCCGCGGCAACCGCCTTTATTCGACCATCTTCCGCGAATACCTGGGTTTATTGTTTGAACGCGGTTATTCGGTCAAATATTACTCCGAAGGCGGCCGCAGCCGCACCGGCCGTTTGCTGGCGCCGAAAACCGGCATGCTGGCCATGACCATCCAAAGCCTGCTCAGGGGCATAGACAGGCCGTTAACCCTGGTGCCTGTCTACATAGGTTATGAGCATGTGATGGAAGTGGGTACTTATCACAAGGAATTAAGCGGCAGCCAGAAGAAAAAAGAGTCCATCTTCGGCGTACTGAAGGCGATCAAAAACCTGCGCAATTACGGTAAAGGTTATGTCAATTTCGGCCAGCCGATGAATATCAACCAGTTCCTGAACCAGCAGGTGCCCGACTGGAAAGCCGCCATCGACCCTATCGACCCGCAAAAACCCAGCTGGTTAACCCCCAGTGTCAATGTGCTGGCCAACCAGGTGATGACCTCGGTCAACCGCTCTGCCGCCTTAAACGGTGTTGCCCTGACGGCGCTGATTTTACAGTCATCGGAAAACAAAGCCCTGTCCAAGGCACAACTGGAAGCCCAGCTCGACTTCTTCCTGGATATGCAGCGCCAGGCGCCCTACAGCGACTTGCTGACGGTGCCGGAAGAAAACGGCCGCGAGTTACTGGCCCATGTGATCAAGTTGGGCAAGGTCACCGTCAGCGAAGACAGCTTCGGCGCCATTGTTTCCCTGACCGGCTCTTCCGTATTGGAGATGCGTTATTACCGCAATAACATCTTGCATACCTATGCCTTGCCTTCCCTGGTATGTCGCATCCTGGAATTTACCCCGAAAATCAATCACAATGAGCTGGTTGAACAAATCCAGAAAATCATTGCCCTGAGCAAAAGCGATCTGTTTTTATGGCAGGATGAGCAAACGGTGGCTCAGCAGGTTGAGCAGGTGTTAGCTTTCCTTGGCCGGCAAGACATTGCCAAACAGAGCAAGGCCGGTTTCTGGTCCCTCACCGATGACACCCAGTTGCGTACCAAGGTGCGGTTAATGGGCGAATGTGTCGATGAAACCCTGCAAAGGTTTGCCATCATCACTTCCCTGGTGTGCCGTTTGGCGCCGGTAGGCAAAGGTGAACTGGAAGAAAAAGTCGTCGCCATTGCCAAACGCCTGTCGGTGCTCAGCAATATCAATGCCCCGGAATTTATCGATAAAAAAGCCCAGGGCACCCTGATCAACGCCATGAAAGAGCAAGGTTATATCGGTGTCGATGAACAGGGACGCTTAATCGAGAGTACAGGCTTGGCGGAGCTGAAAGCTATCGTCACCAACCTGGTGGATATTGAAGTGTTGCAAAGCATCGCCCGCTAACGGCTGATACCCGCCGGGCAGTTCACTGCCCGGCCATTTTAATCAACGCGAAAATTAAAGATATTCGATAAAGAAGCCGGTGAAAATCACTAACCCCACCAGGTGATTATTTAAAAAAGCCTGAAAACACAGCTCACGCTTACGGCCGCTGATCAGCATTTGCTGATAACAAAACAGGCCGCCGCAAATCACCAGGCTCAAATGATAAGGCCAACCCATGGCCAGCATCTCACCCACTTGTACCAGCAGTGCTAAGGTGCATACCTGCAGCAAGCCGATAATACGCTTGTCGAAGCGGCCAAATAATATCGCGGTAGATTTCACCCCGATCTTGATATCATCGTCCCGGTCCACCATGGCATACATAGTATCGTAGGCCACTGTCCATAACAAATTGGCGGCGAACAACAACCAGGCCACCGTCGGTACCCTGCCCTCAAGTTCGCCAAAGGCCATGATCATACCCCAGCTAAAGGCCGCCCCCAACACCACCTGGGGCAAATGGGTATAACGCTTCATAAAGGGATAGGCCGTTGCCAGGGCAAGGGCAATAAAAGAGAGTTGTATCGTGAACCAGCTCAGGGATAACACCAGTGCCAGGGCAATCCCCAGCAAAAAGCCGAATAACGCCAGGGCATCTTTTTCGCTGATCAAGCCGGTGATCAAAGGCCGCTCACTGGTACGCGCCACCTGACCGTCCACCTTGCGATCGGCAAAATCATTGATGACGCAACCGGCGCTGCGCATCACAAAAACCCCCAGGGTAAAGATCACCAGCAATTCCAGCCCGGGGAAACCGCCGGCCGCCACCCATAAGGCCCAGTAAGTCGGCCACAGCAAGAGATAACTGCCGATGGGTTTATTCAAGCGGGTGATCTCAACCACACCCCGCCACTTAGTGGCTATATCATTTACCAAAACAAAAACTCCTGCAGGCCATAGGCGCTAACCCGCCAATAGCCTAAATCTGATACATTAAACAACCACAGCTTCCTGATAGGCAAAGGCGCCGGGCAAAAAGACTTCCGCCACCATAATCGGCTTTTGCTGCAGGTAAAATAACGAACGGCGGCCCCAAAGCTCAGTGGCATCTTCAAGCGCCATCATCCGGGCCAACCCCGCCACCGGGCTTTGCCGGTCCAGGCAGGCAACTTCAATATCTTTACGCTCTAAATCGGGACTGTTGAACAGTACCTGTCCCAGGGGCTGCTCCCCCAGGTGGGCCAATTGCCGCTCGCTGCCGGTTAAGCTGGTTAACGGCAATAAACTTCTGGCAAAAACCTGCGGCACATCATCGCAATAGAGGATCACTTCCCGCACCAGCACCTGATCACCCGCTTTGATGTCGCCATGGGCTTCAGCCGCGCTGCACGGCAACATTTGCTGTCCCAGCACTTCAACCCGAAAGTGTGAGCATAACTGCTTTAATCTTGCGGTTAGGGAGCCCGGGGCAAGCAACCAGTCAGACAAACCGGCATTTAAAGCATAAGCCGCCGGCCTTTGCCAGCGCACGTCCAGGGTTACCGGAAATAAAATATGTTGTTCACTCATCGCCATTGATATTAGTAGACTGTTATCTTTAAACGCGCACATGATATCAGGGTTTTGAGCTTTCCCATAATGAATCCCTTAAGCGGTAAAGAATTTGCTGCCTGGCCCCTGTTAAGGGGTTATCTTGTTATCAGCACTAAATAAAAAACAGTTTTTTATGAAAATGCTAGACTATTTAACCAAAAATCAGGTTATTATAGCGCCAAGAACTTTTCTCTTATCACGAAACACATGTTGACCATTATGAAAAAATCTCTTTTGTTTTTTGTCTGTCTGTTAGCCTTACCGACAACCAAAGCAGCCGATTACGTTTATTATGGTTTTGAACCGGCGATCGTGACCAACTATGTCGCGGTCAAGAAAAAAATGGGTTATGTGCGCCTGACGGTAGAGTTGATGATCGAAGGCCCCAATAATTTTGAAGTGGTTGAGCACCACTCACCGCTGTTGCGCGATGCCATTATTACCATTATCGGCCAGCAGCCGGAAGAAAAAATAAAATCCATCCGCGGCCGCTCGGAAATCCAGCGCTTATGTGAGCTTAAAGTACAAAATTTACTGACCCAGGAAACCGGCAAACCTTTAGTGAAGAAGTTGCTCTTTACCCAGTGGCTGGATAACTAAAAGCTTAGAAAAGTGGAAAAACAAGCAGACACAGTTGCCTGCTTGTTTTTAGCAGGTGAAAATCAGGTATCTTTTTTCCACACCGCCTGCGCTACCGCCAGTAAACAGCCGCTGATAAGGCCAAGCAAGTGTGCGGTGTTGGCCATATTGATCGGTAAGACATCGGTATAACCGAGCAGTAACCAGAACAACAAAAAGCCCACCAAAGGCTTAGATAAAAACAGCCCTTTTTCCGGCGCCAGCCAGCCCATCCACCAGACAAAACCCACCAGACCATAAACTACGCCGGACAAGCCGCCGAAATTAGCCCCGGACACCAGGTATTGTCCGACATTAGAAGCAATCGCCGACAAGAGCAGCAAATGGACTAAAACCCCTTTACCCAGGATTTTTTCCACACTGCCCCCTAGCTGCCACCACCACATGGTATTAAAGACAATATGCAACCAGGAAAAGTGGAAAAACGCCGGTCCCAGTAACCTAAGCGGCTGATCGACAAACGCCTGCCAGGAAAATTGCGGATAAAACTGCAGATAGCTGAAAATAGTACGGGCGCCGCCGAATAAACTGGCAAAAAACACCAGCCAGCATAAGGCAAAAACCGTTAAGGTCACCACACCGGCATGGGCAAGAAAGTGCTCTTTGAAACTTGCCAGCAGCGACGGACCATTGGCCTGCACCTGCCCGGCATTGCCGTGCTGCCACGCCGCCTGCTGATATTTGGGGTGATAGGGCTGCTGGCTGAACTGCTCAAATTCCGCTTTCGCCTGGGAGATTTTATCCGGCGGGCAATAAACCACATAAACATCCTGCTCGCTCACCGCCTCAGCCCGGATCCCCAAACTGGTGAGGTGATTAACGAATAATAAGGCGATGGCCTGCTGGTTAATCTCAACCAGTGCCTGCAGCGGCTGCTCAGTCATGAGTGTTCAACATCATCGGGATAAACCTGCTGCCATTCGGTAAAACCGCCATCTAACGAATAGACATCGGTAAAATCCTGGCTGATCAGGTATTGCGCCGCCTGCTGGCTGGAAATGCCGTGGTAGCAACACACCACCACAGGGGCATCGGGATCGGCGCTGCGCAAAAAATCCGCCAGGGATTCATTGCTCAGGTGCACCGCCTTGGGAATATGACCGGCCTGGAACGAGGCCGGATCGCGGATATCAACCACGGTAAACTCACCACCGGCCAAAACCTGATGCAAGTCACTGGTTTTAAAATGCTTAAACCGGGTGTCATCCTGCGACATTTATTCATCCTCCCAGTTGAGAATGACCTTGCCCGACTGACCCGAACGCATCACATCAAAGCCTTGCTGAAAGTCATCAATATTAAAATGATGGGTAATAATCGGCGATAAATCCAATCCTGACTGGACTAAACTGGCCATCTTATACCAGGTTTCAAACATTTCCCGGCCGTAGATACCTTTGATGGTCAGGCCCTTAAAGATGACCTTGCTCCAGTCAATAGCCATATCCTTGCCGGGAATACCCAACATGGCAATCTTGCCGCCGTTATTCATGTTTTCCAGCATATCGGTAAAGGCCGCCGGTACGCCGGACATTTCCATGCCGACATCAAAACCTTCACTCATGCCCAGTTCAGACATAACCTCGGTTAAGTTTTGCTTGGCAACATTCACCGCCCGGGTCGCCCCCATTTTCATCGCCAGTTCCAGGCGATAGTCGTTCACATCCGTGATCACCACATGGCGCGCGCCGACGTGTTTGGCCACGGCTGCCGCCATGATGCCAATAGGACCGGCGCCGGTGATCAAGACGTCTTCACCGACCAAATCGAAAGATAAGGCGGTATGTACGGCATTGCCGAAGGGATCAAAAATCGCCGCCAGGTCATCGGAAATTTCATCCGGCAGTTTAAAGGCGTTATAGGCGGGGATCACCAGGTATTCGGCGAAAGCCCCGGCGCGATCCACGCCGACCCCTATGGTATTACGGCATAAATGAGTGCGGCCGCCGCGGCAGTTGCGGCAATGGCCACAGGTAATGTGCCCTTCGCCGGAGACCCGGTCACCAATTTCAAAACCTTTGACCTCCAGGCCGATACCGACCACTTCACCGGCATATTCATGCCCCACCACCATAGGCACGGGAATGGTTTTTTGCGACCATTCGTCCCAGTTGTAGATATGGATATCGGTACCGCAAATGGCGGTTTTCTTAATTTTGATCAGCAGATCATTATGGCCGAGCTTAGGTTTGACGCTTTTGGTCATCCAGATCCCGGGTTCTGCTTTGAGTTTTGCCAGTGATTTCATTACTTTTACCTGTGATAAGACCTTAACAGTCGGCCTTAAAATAATAGCCTGAATTATGCTCCAACATTCAGGCTATCCGTTAACCGGTGAGAATATTCCTTAGGGCCTGCCGCCACCGGGCAGCCCTGCTCACACTTTATTTTGCTTAATCAGCCCTTAACAGACTCGTTATCAGATAAGACCCATGTCTTTACCGATACGGGTAAAGGCTGCTATCGCCTGATCCAGCTGTGCTTTGCTGTGGGCGGCAGAGATCTGGGTACGGATACGTGCCTGGCCTTTTGGCACCACAGGGAAAGAGAAACCGATCACATAAATGCCTTCGTTTAATAAACGGTTGGCCATTTCACCGGCAACCTTGGCATCGCCGAGCATCACAGGGATAATGGCGTGATCGGCACCGGCACAGGTAAAGCCCGCCGCTTCCATCTGCTCACGGAAGTAGCTGGCATTGGTTTTTAATTGTTGTCTTAAATCATCGCCGTTGGCCAATAATTCCAGGGTTTTAATGGAGGCATTAACAATCGCCGGCGCCAGCGAGTTAGAGAATAAATACGGACGAGAGCGCTGGCGTAACCAGTCGATCACCTCTTTTTTACCGGAAGTATAACCGCCGGAGGCGCCGCCCATGGCCTTGCCTAAAGTACCGGTGATAATGTCCACCCGGCCCATGACTTCGCAATATTCATGGCTGCCCCGGCCCTGTTCGCCGACAAAACCTACCGCGTGGGAGTCATCCACCATCACCAGGGCGTTGTATTTATCCGCCAAGTCGCAGATGCCTTTTAAGTTGGCAATCACGCCGTCCATGGAAAAGACGCCGTCGGTGGCGATCAGTTTAAAACGCGCCCCGGCTTCATCCGCCTGCTGCAGGCATTTTTCTAGCTCAGCCAGATCGTTGTTGGCATAGCGGAAACGTTTGGCTTTACATAAACGGACGCCGTCGATAATTGAAGCATGGTTAAGGGCGTCGCTGATAATGGCATCTTCCGGCCCGAGCAAGGTTTCAAATAAACCGGCGTTGGCGTCAAAACAGGAAGAATATAAAATAGTATCTTCCATGCCGAGGAAATCACTGAGTTTCTGCTCCAGGGTTTTGTGAATATCCTGGGTACCGCAGATAAAACGCACCGAGGCCATACCAAAGCCGTGCTCATCCAGTCCCTGCTTGGCCGCGGCGATCAGATCCGGGTGGTTAGCCAGGCCCAAATAGTTATTGGCGCAAAAATTAATAACCTTTTCGCCGGTATTTACGGCAATTTGCGCTTGCTGAGCACTGGTGATCACCCGCTCATCCTTGTATAAACCGTCTTCTTTGACTTGTTGCAACTCTGTTTGCAGGTGACTATAAAAATTCGATGACATAAACGCCTCGGCAGTTAACTAATGATGATTCACCGTCCGTTAGCAAGACTTTCATAGCTAAACATGCTGTTACAGCACAGGCATGAAAAAAGAGACGCTAAACAAACGGTATCGACTAATAAATTGCCCGTATTGTACGATAATTTTTGCTCAGGTATAGTCCGATCTGTGTTACAAATCGATATTTTTGAAAACCGGCCATGAAAATATTCATGGCGGACAACAAAGACAGGGCTTGCCGGGGATAACCAACGCAGGTCACTGGTTCATTTTCAACCATAAAGTAATGTCTTCCACCAGGTAATGGTTGGCATTTAACAGCGCCTGCTCCACCCGGTTGCCTTTAAAAACCTGGCTTTTCGACTTGCGTGAGCCATTCCATTCAAACAACTCTTTGGCGGTTTTAAAGCTCTCCAGATGCTGGGCAGAATTAATAAAATAGCTGGGAATATCCATCAGCTCCTTATAACGCTCTTTATCGGCATAATCCATCATCGGGGTGATCAATACCATAGCATTGATATGCATTTTATCCGCCAGGCTCACCGCCTGAACCGAGGAACAGCCGCTGGCCACCACGGAAATTCCCTGGCTGCGCTCAATTTTTTTACGTAAATACAGATAAGCGGCCACCACATCGTCATGCCAGTAAGCCCTTAAGGCGGCAAGTTGTCCCTGGTAACTGGTAATATCCCGGGCGCGCAGATGAATTTTACGCTCGGAAAATTCCTCGGAAATACTGCGGCCAAAACCGCGCAAATCTATGGTTAAAGCATGTAAGCCGTTTGCCGACAGGGTTCTGCCCAGCTCGGCATAACGGCTGCTGTCCCGGTTACAATCGTGCAGGATCAGGGCCCCGGAGGCATCCTCTTCGCCGGAAAAATACCGGCCGTGGATCACAAACTTATCCTGAGTTTGGAAGCTGACGCTTTGCCCGGCGTTTTTATCGGGGGCAGCCGGTGAAAGCTGGCTCAACCTGTAGGTATCTTTTGCCTGGGAAACTGGGGTCATCAGCAGCACAGCAAAGAGCACAAGGTACAATAAAACGTGAAAACCACGTGGCATAACACAGGACACAACTACTTTCGATTTATCCGTTACCATAACTACTCCACCCCTATTGCTTAGCTGATACCCCTAAAACACGATAACAGCATATTTTTACTTTGGATATTACCTGATCTCAGCGATAATCCTGCCATCTCCCAGTTTATAAAGCTAAATTGCTTTGATAAGGCTAAATGTTGAAATATCACCTGGCATTGTTACTTTACCGCTTATTTTTCCTAATAAACCTGCCTGTTATCATTATAGTGCTGCTTATTCGTTCAACCAAGCATAAGGCATACCGGCAACGACTGGGCGAAAGGTTGGGCTTGCTGCCAAGAGGCATAAAACCCGGCGGTATAGTGATCCATGCCGCCAGTGTCGGCGAGGTCATGGCGTTAAAAGCCTTTGTTGAACAGGTGTTAGCGGCTTATCCCAACCTGCCGGTTACCCTCACCACCTTTACCCCTACCGGCTCAACGCAAGCAAAAAAACTTTTTACCGACCGGGTTCAGCATTGTTATTTACCTTTAGACATCTGGCCGTGCAGCGTACTGTTTCTCCACAAACTCGCCCCTAAAGCCATAGTGTTTATGGAAACCGAATTATGGCCTAATTTAATCAGCCAAAGCGCCGGCCAAAATATCCCCTTACTGCTTGTTAACGGCCGCTTGTCTGAAAACTCCATAAAAAGTTACCGGAAACTAAGCTGGTTAATCACCCCGGCATTACAACGTTTTGCCGCCATCTTGCCGCAAAGCCAAGCCCACAAAGATAATTTTCTCGCTTTAGGGGCCCAGCCGGACACCTGTATAGTCTCGGGAAATTTAAAATTTGATATCTCACAAACGGCTGAAATCAGTAATAAGCAACAAGAGTTATCCCGACTGCTGGCAAACAGGGGACCTGTTTGGATCGCCGCCAGCACCCATGAAGGAGACGAGCAGCTGATTGTTGAGGCTTATAAGAAAGTCAGTATTAACACACCGGAATTATTACTGGTGTTGGTGCCGCGCCATCCGGAGCGCTTCGAAAAAGTCCATCAGTTATGCCAGGATGCCGGGCTATCGGTCATCAAGCGCTCAGCCAACCAGCTTCTGGAAAACGATACCCAGGTATGGCTGTTAGATACCCTGGGAGAGTTGATGGCGGCTTACGCCCTGTCGGATATCGTTACTATCGGCGGCACCTTCAGTCATATCGGCGGCCATAACCCGCTGGAACCGGCCTTGTTTAAAAAACCTGTTATAGTCGGCGGCGATATGAGTAATTTTGCCGAAATCCATCAGCAGTTTACCCGGCAGCAGGCAGTGATACAGCTGGCTGCGACAGCAAATGTCAGCAACGAACTGGCACAGCAGGTGCAAAACCTGCTCGAATCGCCGCAGCAGGCACAAACCTTAGGGGAGAATGGCTATCACATTGTCCGGCAAAACCAGGGAGCAAGTGCTTTTAGCCTCAAGCAGTTAAGCCAGTTATTAGCGGGTAACGACTAAAGACCTTCATTGACGTTTACAACTGGCTCAATTGTGGATAATGATCGGCGATCAGCTGGCGAATTTTATCTTTCACCTGCTCTATGGTGATGTCATTCATCAAATCGCTGCCTTTGGCCCTGACACCCCAGGGAAGTTTGCTCAGGGGTTTACCATATTGTTTTTGCACCGCCTGCTGGTAACAGCTGACCACATATTGCTGAAACAAATAGGGACCGGTGCGGTGCGGGTTGCTGTGGGCGTATAAACCTATTACCGGGGTACCGACAGTGACTGCCATATGCGCCGGCCCGGTATCCGGGGCTATCACCAGGTGCGCCAGCTTAAGCACCGCCAGCAGCTGTTTTAAACTGGTTTTGCCCACCAGGTTTTCTACCCGGGTCTTGCTCAACTTACTGATTTCTGTGGCCAGTTGCTGCTCAAGTTCAGTAGGACCGCCGCAGATCACAGGTAAAAAACCCAGCTGCGCCAAATGATCCGCCGCCTGTGCATAACCCTTGGCATGCCAGTTACGCTCAGCCTTGCTGGCGGCAGGACATATCACCGCCAGCGGCCGCTCACCGCTAAATTGCTCACTGGCCCAGAGCATATCCTGATCTGTGATCGGCATCTGCCATTGCGGACGGGCCGGTTCCAAGCCAAGGGCCCGGGCAAAACCCATAAAGCCGTCCAGCACATGGGGATGCTCCTGGGCAGCAATGCGCTTGTTGGTAAACAGCCATTGTCCTTCGATGGCGCGCTTGCGGTCAAAACCGATTTTAACCTTGGCGGGGATACATAAACTGGCCAGACTGGCCCTTAAGGCGACCTGCATATGCAGTAACAAATCAAACTTGCGTTGTTTAAGCTGGGCACGCAGATCCCGGTAACCTTGCAGACCCGCTTTTTTATCAAAAATAACAAACTCTACGTTGTCCAGTCCCTGCAGCAAACTGGCTTCTATCTTACCTATTACCCAGGTAATTTTCGTCTCGGGCCAATGGCGCTGAATATGCTGCACCATAGCCACGGCATGACAAACATCACCAATAGCAGATAAACGTAATAAACATAAATTTTTTGGAGCAGTTATTTGACCCGGCATTAAGGAATCACCACAATAGGCAGCTGAATTGAAAAATTAGGGCTATTATCTTGAACCAGCCAGCAATTGTAAAACCTTGCCGGGAAAAAGTTTTACAGCAGGAAAATATCTACTGTGTCTTTGACGAAGCAAAAATCGCCGATTTTTCCCCGGAAATGCTCAGCGAAAATTACTGGCAACAACTTAATGCCGTCAGCGGCAGCGCCCAGGGCAGAGGCACCACCTGGTTCATCTCACACCAGGGACAACAATGGGTGCTCAGGCATTATTACCGCGGCGGCTTGATCGGCAAATTTAACAAAGACAGCTACTGGTTTAGCGGACAAAAAAATACCCGGGCGGCCCGGGAGTTTTCCTTACTGTTAATCTTAGAGCAACTGGGCTTACCGGCGCCCCAGCCCGTAGCCTACAGGGTGAAACGTCAGGGACTGTTTTACCGCGCCGATCTGCTGTCCACCCGCATTCAAGATGCCCGGGATTTGGTGGGTATATTAAGCGAGCAAAGTCTTGATGAAAGCATTTGGGCTGATATCGGCGCTACCATACGGCGCTTTCATGATCACGGCATCTACCACCACGATTTAAATAGCCACAATATTTTATTGGACCAGAGAAATAAGGTGTTCCTGATCGATTTTGACCGCGGCGAACAACGCACCGTCAAGCCAAGCTGGCAGCAGGCGAATATGGAGAGGTTACTGAGATCTTTTCGCAAAGAACAACATAAAATACCCGGTTTTCACTGGCAGGAACAACACTGGCACATGCTGATGCAGGGTTACCAACAAGGTCAATAGTGTTTTATGCCCTAAGCCGCATGCAGGGCATTCATATAACGTTGCTGATACATTTCTCTGGCTTTGAGAAATTCAGGCATGGCAGATTCTGTAATATAGGGACGGATGATCACCAGGATTTTTAGCACTCCCTGATAGAAGACCGCATCGTTGATCTCAACATCGATATTCTGGGTCTGGTAGAAGCTGATCCAAAAGGTATTCACCAGACGTAAGATACTGACAATGTCCGGCAGCTCTTCGACATCAAAGTCCATCATATCGGCATCGCGCAGGGACACCAGCAACTGACTGACCCGCTCGGCGATGGATTGCTGTACGCTGACATACTTATCGCGCAAACTCGGATTTTTCGCCAGCAGCACAGGTAAGTTACTGTAGAAAAATCGGAATTTCATCATCGCCTGGAACACGGCATCCATATAAAGAATGATGGCATCCAGGGGTTTTACGTCAGGAGAGACCTGAGGGAAAGTCTCTAATACCAGGTTGCGGGCATATTCTTCATAAATAGATAAGATGATGTCTTCTTTATTGCGAAAATGATAATAAAGGTTACCCGGACTGATACCGAGATGGGCAGCAATATGATTGGTCGTTACATTACGCTCCCCTTGCTCGTTAAATAATGCAATACTTGCTTGTATTATTTTATCACGCGTCTTCATATTATTATCTTCTTATAATGCCCACAGTAATTTTTCTATCATACTATCAAAAAATGCTTCACGGAAAGGCTTTCGAGTAAATACTTTAACAAAAGTCGCCGATCCCGGTTGTTATTAAGCCAGCCAGCCCTTTACAATATTAGCATCACCAAGCAATTAACCGCAGCTATGACAATAAAAGCAATTTACCCGGGTACCTTTGATCCGGTGACCAACGGCCACACCGATCTGATTGAGCGGGCCAGCCATTTATTCAGTGAAGTTATCGTCGGTGTGGCAGCCAGCCCGAGCAAAAAGCCCAGATTTGAGCTGGCGCAGCGGGTCGATATGATCCAGCAAGTCACCCAGCACCTGAGCAATGTCACTGTGGTCGGCTTCAGCGGCCTGTTGGTGGATTTTGCCAAAACTCACCAGGCTAAAGTATTGATCCGGGGTTTGCGGGCGGTATCGGATTTCGAATATGAATTCCAGCTGGCCAATATGAACCGGCGTTTATCCCCCGAGCTGGAAAGTGTGTTCCTGACACCGGCAGAAGAAAATTCCTTTATCTCTTCCACCCTGGTAAAAGAAGTCGCTTTGCACCAGGGGGACGTCAGTCAATTCGTTCACCCGGTCGTTAAAGCAGCCCTGACCCAGAGCGTTAAAGCTTAAAGAGACTTACCGTAAAGCAGTTAAACCGGTTGCCAAAAGTATTGGCCCTTAATCCTTTTGGCAGCTGGGACAATACACAGAACTGCGGTTACCCTGCCTTACTTCCAGCAACTCACTGCTGCACTGCAGGCAAGGCTCTCCGGCCCGGCCATAAACAAAAAGTGACTGGGCAAAATACCCCGGGCGCCCGTCCGCCTGGGTAAAGTCTTTTAAGGTGGTGCCCCCCTGCTTGATCGCCGCTTTCAGCACTTCCTTGATAATATCCGTTAATTTATCCAGGCGCTGCTCGCTCAGGGTATTGGCCGGTGTAGTCGGTAAAATGCCCGCCTGGAACAGGGCTTCATTGGCGTAGATATTACCGACCCCGACCACGATTTGGTTGTTCATCAGCAGGGTTTTAATGGCTACTTTGCGGTTTTTGGCCTTGCTGTAAAGATAACCATGAGCAAAATCGTCACTGAGCGGCTCCGGTCCCAACTTGCTTAACAGCCCCAAATCATCCTGATGCTGATCCAGCCATAATACCGCGCCGAATCGCCGGGGATCATTAAGGCGCAACGCACTGTTGTGGCCAAACACCAGGTCAAAATGATCATGTTTAGCCACCGGCGTATCTGCCCTGATCACCCGGATAGTACCCGACATGCCTAAATGTAACACTAAGGTGCCGGTTTCAAAGCGGATCAACAGATATTTGGAGCGGCGATCCACCGCCTGCACTTTATGGCCCACCAACAACTTGACCTCATCGGGGATCGGCCAGCGCAGCCTGGCATTGCGCACAATCACATCGGTGACTTGCTGATCGAGAATATGGGGACTGATCCCCAAACGGCACACTTCAACTTCGGGTAATTCGGGCATAAATACTCACTACAACAGGGACGGCGGTAATAACTGCCGGTAGATAGGTAAGGGTAAAGACAACCAGCTCTTATGGCTGTGATGATAAAGAAACAGCTGTTCAGACACGGGATAAAGGCTAAACACCTGAGGTTGCTCCTGTCCCGCCAGATGGACGGTTACCACCACGGCAGAGCTCTGTTCCAGCCCTGCCGGCGCCTCCACCACAGTGCCGCTGTTGTCCTGCCAGGCCAGCATCATCTGATCCAGTGCCTGGCCGGTTATTATCGCGGGGGTTGCACGCCAGGTACGGCCGATACGTTCAATCAGGAGCTGCTGGTTGACTTCCAGGGTTAAGATCGCACTGTGGCGGTCAATCATATAAACTTCCTGACCGCTGTCAGCTTCTCCCGGCTCCATCAGACCTTTGTTCATCTGGTTGATCAGTAAAATCATCCCCATAACAGAAAAAATAATGACATTATTCCAGCCGGCCCGTGATAACTTCATCCCTACACCTGTCTCGTTTACCAATAGCTTAATGATACTGAATTTCAGGCAATAAAAAACCCGGTAAAAACCGGGTTTTTGTCAAGAAAGCCAAAATTACTTGATTTTAGCTTCTTTGTACATCACGTGCTTACGTGCTTTTGGATCAAACTTTTTGATTTCCATTTTTTCAGGCATAGTCTTTTTATTCTTATCAGTAGTATAAAAATGACCTGTACCGGCGCTGGAAACTAAACGAATTTTATCACGCATAATAATTCCTTAAACTTTTTCGCCGCGAGCACGGATGTCTGCTAATACAGCATCGATGCCTTTTTTATCGATAATACGCATACCTTTAGGGGTTAAACGTAATTTAACGAAACGATTTTCACTTTCAACCCAAAAACGGTGAGATTGAAGGTTCGGTAAGAAACGACGACGAGTTGCGTTTCTTGCGTGAGAACGGTTGTTCCCTACGACTGGTTTTTTGCCTGTTACTTGGCAAACTTTAGACATGTGAGTCACTCCAAAATTAATTTCAGCTCGAGCTATCTTGCCCCACGGCCGTCGCCTTGGGATCCTGAAAAAGGTGGCATATTATAGAGAAACTAAATGATGAATGCCAGCTTTTCTCTGCCCACAAGTGAAAACTATATATTTAACTAATTATTTCAATAAATTACAAAAATAAAAGCCAAAGAAATCGCGAGTTTTTGCAACAAATATTGCTGTTTAATACGTCTATATGGACAAATTTACACCGGGATTTCTTGCCGGCTAGCATCAAAAAACTGAGGGTGACAGCAATGAAAACCGCCCCGGCGGCTTCAATTAGTATCAGATGACAGCAGCTTTTTCAATTGCTCATGCTGCTCCTGGCTGCATAACTCGGCAATCAGGATGCGGATAATATGGGATTTGGCCAGCTTACTTTCATTGGCCAACAGCTGTAACTGCGCTATCGCTTCTTCGCTTAAAGTAAAAGTCGCATGGCGAAAAGGTTTGGCGGGCTTTTGCTGCTCTTCTTTTTGGGCGAGATGTTTTTCGGCCACGGCAATGGCCTGGGACAGACTTAACGGCTCTTTCAGCTCGGCATCACTGCTTACTATCTCCGGCTGACCTTTGGCGTAATTTTCCGCATCAGAAATAAATTCATCCACGGTGAAGTTTTTCTTTTTCCCGGTCGGTTTTTTCGACTTTTTAAGATCAGTTAAACTCATGCGAGTTGTCCGGTTTCATCGCCAGTATCTCTTCGGCAATAGCAATGATTTCGCCGGCCGCTTTTCCCTCGGCATCGATTTCCAGTACCGAAGAACCTTTTTCTTCGCTGTCATCATAGACATTGCGGCTAAAGGTCACGGCATCGAGTACATTAATACCATAAGAGCTGCACACTTCTTTTGCTTCCAAAATACGGCTGGCCTGATTGGGTAAAGAAGGACACTGAGTAATGACAAAAGAGGCGAGCATTTTCGGGTTAACCATCTTACAGGTACTGAGCATATCTTCCATATGGGCCACGGTTTTCAAATCCCGGCGCTTGGGCCTTAAGGGAATGATCACATGATCTGCAACCGACATCGCGGCGCGCAATGCCAGGTTGTCCTGGCCGCCGCAATCGACAATCACATGATCGTAATGCTGATTCAGGCTCAGTAAATCATTGCGAATTTTACCGTAGAGTTGAATGCAGTTAATGGCGGGCAGGGTCGGATCGGTATTGCGCGCCTGGATCCAGTCTGAAGTGGTTCTTTGCGGATCACAGTCTACCATAAGCACAATGGCATCCTTTTCCCGGGCAAAGAATACCGCCAGATTTTGCGCCAGGCAGCTCTTGCCGCTACCACCTTTTTCACCACCCACTAATATCATCATATCGCCAGTCCTTTATGGTCACCTGCCGGGGATTTATTCGTTTAGTATAGCCAAAGACTAATCATCTAACTGTAATGCAATTTCAAACCAGCCATTGTCTTGCTTTTTACAGCGGACAACTTTCCCTGTCATAGATTTGCTCCCGGGACTCGCCGCTTTAAACAGGATATGGGTTTTTGTCTCCAGCGGAATAGGTTGATCACTATCGAGCCTGACGCCGGTACGGGAAAAGTCAACACAAGTGACTTTTTTCTGGTATTGCTGACCACCGCCATCGGTCCAGCCAACATCCACCATTTCTTTTTCCATATCCAGTCGAAAAGCCCCCCGGCGTTCGATATCTAAACTGCTACCATCTCTCATCAGGTTACCCTCTCGTCATTAACTCAATGCATTTAATTCATCTAACGCGCACAAAAATCAATCACATGTTAATTAGCCCTAACTATAAAGCTAATAGCCATATTCCCAGCTTGCAAATTTTCAGGCTTTTTAGTGGCTTTTTCGCTTATTTTCCCTTCAAAAGGGCTAACCCAGCTCACCGTGTTCGGCGAAGGAGTAGCAATGACCTCCGGCCACTATCATGTGATCCAGCACCCGGATATCCACTAAATTTAACGCCTGAATCAGTCTTTGAGTGATTTGTTTATCGGCAATACTGGCTTCGGCCAGGCCGGAGGGATGGTTATGGCTGAGGATCACCGCCGCGGCATGATGTTTTATCGCCTGCTCAACGACGATACGCGGATAAACCGCCGCCGCATCGACAGTGCCAAAAAACAAGCGTTCGAATTTCAATACCTGATGCTGATTGTTGAGATATAACACGGCAAAAATCTCCCGGGTTTCATGGCGTAATTCAGCAATTAAATAATCCCGGGTCGCCTGGGAGGAAAGCAGCTCCTGCCCGTTGTTCATTTGCTCCGCCAGATAACGCTTCGACATTTCCAGGCAAGCCTGCAACTGCACAAATTTGGCACTGCCCAAACCGTGTTGTTGGCAAAACTCATCGTGCTCCGCCCGGTATATCCCGGAAATACTGCCAAAATTCTTCAGCAGCTGCTGCGCCAGCTCCACCACATGGCAGCCTTTGACCCCGGTTCTTAAAAAAATCGCCAGCAGCTCGGCATCGGTTAAACTTTCCGCCCCTAAATGCAGTAACTTTTCTCTGGGGCGTTCGAGATCAGGCAAGTCCTTTAACATAAGTTATTCCGTAATCTTGCAGTGATAGAAAGCGATAGGTAAGAGATTTTTACCGTCAATAATGTTATCTTGTCAGCAAACATTTTTAAGATTAGCAGGTTATGCAAATTCTTCAGGACAAAAAAATTGTTCTTGGGATCACCGGCGGTATCGCAGCCTATAAAACCCCGGAACTCGTCAGGCGGCTCAAAGAGCAGGGGGCCGATGTCAGGGTGGTAATGACCCAGGGAGCGAAAGCCTTTATCACCCCGATGACCTTACAGGCAGTGTCAGCCAACCCGGTTGCCGACAGTTTATTGGATCCGCAGGCGGAACTGGCCATGGGCCATATTGAACTGGCCAAATGGGCGGATCTGATTTTAATCGCCCCGGCAAGTGCCAATACCCTGGCCCGGCTGGCAGCGGGCATGGCAGACGACCTGCTCAGCACCATCTGTTTAGCCAGCGCCGCACCTGTAGTACTGGCCCCGGCCATGAACCAGCAAATGTGGCATGCCGATGCCACCCAGGCCAATGTCGAGACATTGAAACAACGCCAGATAACCTTCTGGGGGCCGGGTGCAGGCGAACAGGCCTGTGGCGATGTCGGCCTGGGGCGTATGTTGGAACCGGAAGAATTAACCCGGCTTTGCTGCCAGCTGTATCAGGAAAAAACCCTGGCGGGCCAGCATTGGCTGCTCACAGCCGGTCCCACCCGGGAAGCCATAGATCCGGTGCGTTATATCTCCAACCACAGCTCAGGCAAAATGGGCTATGCCATTGCCCGCGCCGCGGCAAATGCCGGCGCCCGGGTAACCCTGATCTCAGGCCCGGTAAACTTAGCCCCCCCTCAGGGATGTGAAGTCATCCGGGTAAACAGCGCCCAGGAGATGCATCAACGGGCCATGGCTCTTGCCCCCGAAGCCAGCATTTTTGTCGCCTGCGCCGCGGTAGCCGATTATCGCCTGGCGGATGTTGCCACGCAAAAAATTAAAAAAACCGCCGATGACATGGTGCTCAAACTGGTTAAAAACCCGGATATTGTCGCCGATGTTGCCGCCCTGAACCAGCGTCCCTTTACCGTAGGTTTTGCCGCGGAAACCCAGGATGTTGAGCAATATGCCCGCGGCAAACTCAGCCGTAAGAAACTGGACCTGATCGCCGCCAACGACGTCGCCAGGGAAGGGCAGGGCTTTAACAGTGAAGACAACGCCCTGACGGTATTTAGCGCCGACTCTGCCACCGAGATTACTTTGGCGAATAAACAGCAAGTGGCCAGCCAGCTGGTAACGATAATCAATCAAGCCTACCAGGCAAAAAATTCATCCACAGAATAAAGATTAAAGTAAAATAACCCTAGTTTGACGTTGGATTGCTGCTAAAGAACATTATACAATCACGTCAAAAAATAAGGCGGGCTTGGCAAAGTCCGCCATAACAATAAATCAGAGAAATAAGTTGTATGTCGGCTAATCAGAAACCAAATCGTAAGCAACAAATTTTAGAATGCCTGGCGTTGATGTTACAAACCAGCCCGGGACAGCGTATTACTACGGCAAAACTCGCGGCCGAAGTAGGCGTATCTGAAGCGGCTTTATATCGCCACTTTCCTTCCAAGGCACGGATGTTCGAAGGTTTAATCGAATTTATTGAAGAGTCTATTTTTTCCCGTATCAATTTGATCTTGGGGGACCATAAAGAAGCCCTGATCCGCTGCCACCATATCCTGCATGTGATGCTGATTTTTGCCGAGCGCAACCCGGGCATGTGCCGCATTTTATCCGGCGATGCCATCATGGGAGAAAATGAACGTTTAGGCATCCGGGTAAACCAGTTTTTTGAAAAACTCGAATCCCAGTTCAAACAGGTATTGCGTGAACGCAAGTTACGCGAAGGCAAAGGTTTTGATATCCCGGAGCAGGCGCTGGCCAATATGCTGGTGTCTTACACCGAGGGTAAAATCAGCCAGTACGTGCGTTCGAGTTTCAGCAAAAAGCCCAGTGATGACTTTAATGAGCAATGGCAATTTTTAATGGCCAGTAAATAAGCTCTTATCACTTTACAAACGCTGGCTCCGCCGGCGTTTTATTTAAACAAAATCATAAAATTAAACACTATAAGCTTATTAGGGAATTCTTATGAGCGATATCGCAAAATTACAACCTCAGGGCCTGTGGCAAATCTTCGACAGCATTTGCGCCATTCCACGTCCGTCTAAACACGAAGAAAAAGTCTCCGCCTGGATCCAGAACTGGGCCAAAGAACTGGATCTAACGGTAAAAGAAGATAAAGTCGGCAACCTGATCATCAGCAAAGGTGCCACAGCCGGCATGGAAGACCGCAAAGGCGTGATCTTGCAAGCCCACATGGATATGGTGCCGCAAAAAAATGCCGACACCCAGCATGACTTCCTGACCGATCCCATCCGCCCTTATATTGACGGCGACTGGGTGACTGCAGAAGGCACCACCTTAGGCGCCGATAACGGTATCGGCCTGGCTTCCGCCCTGGCGGTTTTGGCCAGCAATGATATCCCCCACGGGCCGCTGGAAGTATTAGTCACTATCGATGAAGAAGCGGGCATGACCGGCGCCTTTGGCCTGGAAACGGGCTGGCTCGAAGGTGATATATTGATCAATACCGACTCCGAACAGGAAGGGGAAGTCTATATGGGTTGTGCCGGCGGCATCGACGGCTCAGTCACCTTTGATCTTGACTTTGATACTGTCCCTGCCGACAGCCAGGCCTTTAACTTATCCATTTCCGGCCTCAAAGGCGGCCATTCCGGTGTCGATATCCATACCGGCCGCGCCAATGCCAACAAACTGCTGGTACGCTTCTTATTGACAGCCAGCGACAGCTTCGGCATCCGTTTAACCGAATTAAACGGCGGCAGCCTGCGCAACGCCATCCCGCGTGAAGCCAATGCCAGTTTTATCGTGCCCAATGCACAAATCGAACCGTTAAAAGCGGCACTGGACGACTACCTGCAGACCATACGCCACAACCTGGCCGGGGTAGAAACCGATATCGACATGCTGTTGATTTCGCCGGAAACCTTCGAGACCTGCTGGAGCCAGGATAAGCAAAATACCATCTTAAGAGCCCTTAATGCCTGTCCTAACGGCGTCATCCGCATGAGTGACGATATCGAAGGCATAGTAGAAACTTCGTTAAACCTGGGGGTAATGCGTTGCAAAGGGCCTAAGTTTGTTGCCTTAACCCTGATCCGCAGCTTACATGACGACGGCAGACTGGAAGCCCAGCAAATGGTGCAATCAGTATTTGAACTGGCACAGGCAAAAATCGAATTTTCCGGCGCCTACCCGGGTTGGAAACCGGATACCAGCTCAGCCATCATGCAGGTGGTGCGGGATACCTATCAGGGATTATTTAA
Organism: Thalassomonas sp. RHCl1; assembly: GCF_947387555.1. Lineage (GTDB taxonomy): Bacteria > Pseudomonadota > Gammaproteobacteria > Enterobacterales > Alteromonadaceae > Thalassomonas. The sequence goes on along the minus strand of NZ_CANDNZ010000006.1, from coordinate 260,321 downwards.
CAAAATTCCTGAAATCATGGTGATCCATGCCGGCCTGGAATGCGGCCTGTTTAAAACCGCCTACCCGCATTGGGATATGGTGTCTTTCGGACCCACCATCAAGTTCCCGCATTCGCCGGATGAAAAGGTGGAAATCGCCACTGTCGGTCAATACTGGCAATTACTGGTAGCGGTACTGGCGGCTATCCCGGCGAAATAAGCCGGCAAGCACCATATTCCGACAAAAAGGCGCTGTCGAATAAATCGATAGCGCTTTTTTAATAGTTATCAATTAGCAGTCAAAAACGATTGTTTGCCGAAAAATAAAAACCAATCACAGTACCTATGATGGCGCTGGCAAATGCAAGCAGTTCACTGAAAAAGTCACTTTTCACCACCATTGCCCAGCACACCATAGCCAGCAAAGGTAAAACGATAACTATCGACAGTATCGGGGTAATACGTTTATTCATACGTTCGGTAACAGGCTCTGCCCGCCCCAGGCCTCCACATATGCCAAAAGCCAGACCGATATGCTCTTTACCCCTGAGCTCGTTATGTTTAATACAAAAATTACAGGAGTGTTCATTCTCGCCGTTACGGCAGGTACCGCTTTCCCGGCAATGGGCGCAGGGGTAGAGATTACTTTTGACATCAGTCATGCTTCATTATCCTTTGAAGAGCTAGCCACACTGCCTAAGTATATGCAGAAAAAGAAAACAGACTGCTGGTCTTCACCGGGTAACTCAAGCGCTTTCGGCACAAATTCAGGCAAAAAAAAACCGGCTGCATAACGCAACCGGTTTCCCGTCAAACTACAAATTTTAATGTGCGAGCAATTTACCGCCTTGCCATTGTGCGTCCTGGGTCACAAGGACTTGGCAGTAAACTATCTGGAGAGTCGCTATGAGGCATAAATCTTAACTCCTCACCAGTTAACGCAAATGATAATAGTTATCGTTTGCACTGTCAAACATTTATTTGGTTATTTTTTAACAAAAGTTTTTAACTGATTTTGTTTTTTACTTTTTCAGCTTGGCAAAAGCATCAGCAAAGGCATTGCCCATAGCGGCATTGGCCGGCTCTTTCGGCTTATGACTTTTACCTTTGCCCTGCTTAGCTCCGCCCTTGCCGCCAGCTTTCGCTCCCTTGCTTTGCTGATTACCGGCATCGACAGATTTGCCTTTCTTATGGGCAGGCTTTTCGCTGACTTTATCATCCAGGCGCATGGTTAAGCTGATACGTTTACGCTCAACATCTACTTCAACCACTTTCACTTTCACGATATCGCCGGCTTTAACCACTTCCCGGGGATCGCTGACAAACTTGTCGGTTAACGAGGAAATATGCACCAGGCCGTCCTGATGAACACCAACATCAACAAAAGCGCCAAAGTTAGCGACATTGGAAATCACCCCTTCGAGGATCATGCCCACTTTTAAATCGGCAATGGTATTTACCCCTTCCTGGAAGGTCGCAGTTTTAAATTCGGGACGGGGATCGCGGCCGGGTTTTTCCAGCTCTTTGATCACATCCTGCACCGTTAACTCACCGAATTTATCCGTAACCAGCTCTTGCGCCTTAAGTTGTTTCAACAGCTCGCCATTGCCTAACACGGCATCCAGCTCGCTGTTTAATACCCGGGTAATTTGCTCTACTACAGGATAGGTTTCCGGATGCACGCCGGATTTATCCAGCGGATTGTCGCCATTGGCAATACGCAGGAAACCCGCCGCCTGCTCAAAAGCCTTTGGCCCAAGGCGTGGCACCTTGATCAGTTCTTTACGGTTATTAAAGCGGCCGTTGGCATCACGAAACGCAACCACATTTTGCGCCATGGTTTTAGTCAAGCCGGAAACCCGGGTCAATAAAGGCACGGAAGCACTGTTAAGATCGACACCGACGGCGTTTACACAATCTTCAATAACATCATCCAAAGTTTTACTCAGCAGGCTCTGACTGACATCATGCTGGTATTGGCCAACCCCAATTGCTTTAGGATCAATTTTTACCAGCTCCGCCAGCGGATCCTGCAAGCGACGGGCAATAGATACCGCACCACGCAGGGAAACATCCAGCTCGGGGAATTCATTAGCGGCAAACTCGGAGGCGGAATACACCGAGGCCCCGGCTTCGCTGACCATAATTTTTCTCGGTTTAAGCGACTCCAGTGTCTGGATCGCTTCAGCCACCAATTTATCGCTTTCCCGTGAAGCAGTGCCGTTGCCAATGGCAATCAGTTCAATCTTATATTGCTGGCACAGATTCACTAACGTGCGTACCGATTTATCCCAATGATTTTGCGGCGCATGCGGGAAAATGGTGGTGGTATATAACAGCTTACCGGTACCGTCCACCACGGCAATCTTACAACCGGTACGCAGCCCGGGATCCAGTCCCAGGGTGGTTTTAGCCCCTGCCGGTGAAGCCATTAACAGATCATTTAAATTGCTGGAGAAAACTTTGATAGATTCCGCTTCCGCCTGTTCCCGCAACTGGCCTAACAGTTCATTTTCCAGGCTCAGGCTGAGTTTCACTTTCCAGCTCCAGCGCACCACTTTCGTTAAAAACTCCGCCGCGGCCTGCCCGGAAAGGCGCAGGTTAAAGTGTTCCATGATCAGCTGCTCGGCGCTGGAATAACTGCTGTCTTCCTGCCCCGGGTCAACATCGATATTAAGCTGAAGATAACCTTCGTTGCGGCCACGGAACATGGCCAGGGCACGGTGGGACGGCACATTTCTCAGCAATTCGCTATGTTCAAAATAATCCCGGTATTTCGCCGCCTCTTTTTCTTTACCCTTAACCAGGGTGCTGGTCAGGTGTGCCTGCTTTAATAAGTGGCGACGCATTTTTTGTAGTAAGTCAGCATCTTCGGCAAAACGTTCGATCAAGATATAACAAGCGCCGTCAAGTACCGCTTTTTCGTCTTTAAAACCGGCATCGGCATTGATAAAGTCTTTCGCCGCCTGCTCGGGGTTCACTTGCCAGTCTTGGTATAACTTGTCTGCCAAAGGTTCAATGCCCGCTTCAATGGCGATTTGCCCTTTGGTACGGCGCTTGGGGCGGTAAGGCAAATACAGATCTTCAAGACGGGTTTTATTGTCTGCCGCCAGGATTTCGCTTTTAAGCTCGGCTGATAAATTGCCCTGCTGCTCAATGTTAGTCAGGATCACCTGGCGGCGATCTTCCAGGTCGCGCAAATAATTCAGACGCTGATCAAGGTGGCGCAGGTGGTTGTCATCCAGGCCTTCGGTGGCTTCTTTACGGTAACGGGCAATAAAAGGTACCGTAGAACCTTCATCCAGCAAGGCGATTGCTGCACTAACTTGTGAAACTTTAACGGTTAATTCTTTGGCGATTTGCTCGGCAATTTGCGTCATGAATAATACATTCCGGCTGATTTTCGGCTAACGAAAATTAAGATAAAAAAAATTGCTTTTTATATACTCTTGATAGCGCCGATTTACCAGCATATTTTTCAATATTGCCGCTTATGGCGTAAAAAATATCGATAAAATTGATTTTCATCAGCCTGACACCGTCATTAACGGCTGAAATTTAGCGGCTGGCCGAAAATAATCAGCCAGGCGGGAAGTGCGGCTAATCCTTATTGTAGATGATCTTATTGATATACCAGGTTTTCTCCCCGCTCGGGGTATTGACCACGGCTTCATCATCCACCTGCTTTTTTAATAACGCCCGGGCCATGGGAGAGTCTATCGAGGTATAGTCAGTGCGGCCGTAAATTTCATCCGGACCGACGATGCGGAAACTTAAGGTTTCTCCCTGGTCGTTTTCAATTTCCACCCAGGCGCCAAAAAAGACCTTGCCTTCCTGCTGCGGGGAATAATCAACAATCTTAATGCTTTCCAGGCGCTTGGTCAGGTAACGCACCCGGCGGTCTATTTCCCTGAGGCGTTTTTTATTGTATTGGTAGTCGGCATTTTCCGATCTGTCTCCCAGGCTCGCCGCCCAGGACACTTTCTGGGTGGTTTCCGGCCGCTCCACTTTCCAGAGGTGGGTTAATTCCTGCTGCAGCTGTTCATAGCCGCCCCGGGTGATTAAATTCGTTTTCATTTACCAGTATTCTCAACAAGCCGGTGATTGCAATGGCTAATTATCATATCAGCAACCTGGCCAAGGCCAAGCTTTTTTGCCCCCCGGCCATGCAAAGCCATTGGATCTGCAAATCAAGATTGTTACTATGTGCGGCAAAAAGTATCGCCAAAAAACCACTAACTTTCGGAGTTTTAAGTGAATAAAAGTGTCATCACCAACCTGCTCGCTTTACTGTGTGCCCTGGGCGGGTATTTTCTTAGTCAGCCCATTTTATTTACCGTCGGCTTATTTGCCCTGTCGGGCGCTATTACCAACTGGCTGGCAGTGCATATGTTATTTGAAAAGGTGCCTGGCCTGTATGGCTCAGGGGTGATCCCCGCCCGGTTCGAAGATTTCAAAAAAGGCATACGCGACCTGATGATGGAGCAGTTTTTTACCGAAGATAATATCGACCGCTTTTTATCCGACAGTTCAGGCAAGGCCAATACCTTAGATTTAGCCCCGGTGATTGAAAAAGTCGATTTAACCCCGGCTTTTGACAACCTGGTGGCGGTGATCGAAAACTCCTCATTCGGCGGCATGCTGGCCATGGTAGGCGGCAGCGAAGCGATACAGCCGCTGAAGGAGCCCTTTATCGAAAAAATGAAAACCAGCATCGGCGAAATTTCCCAAAGCGATGAGTTCAACAGCCTGTTAAGGGATGAGTTGGAACAGCCGAGTGTTATCGCCGGTATGCGCGACAAGGTCAGCGATATTATCGAAAAGCGCCTTAACGAACTCACCCCGCAGCTGGTGAAAGAAATCATTCAAACCATGATCCGCAAACATTTGGGCTGGCTGGTGGTCTGGGGCGGTGTCTTCGGCGGTATTATCGGTTCGATCGCCGCCGTCACTAACACCTTTTAGGGCAGATTTACCACCGTTTATTAACGCATAAGTACACCCCGGGTAACTTGCCGAAATGACAAAGCTGTCACCCTGTAAGTTACCCGAAAATCTTTCCTGTAAAGTTACAGAAACTAACACGTTATTTTATCGTGCCAGCCAATGGCTTTTAGCTGCTATTTTTTTCCATATAAGGCTTTAATTTCGCCCCCAAACTAGGCTATGCTTGGCCCTCAAACTCTGGGGGTTGATATCCTGGCTGGCGATGGCGCCAACACAGAAAAAACCTCCGTTAATAAAAGGTAAATGGAGTCATGTTTGGTAGTTTAAAGGCTTTGCCGGCCGATCCGATTTTAGGCTTGTTGGCGAAATATAGAACAGATGAGAACCCGCAGAAAATTGACCTGGGTGTGGGCGTATACAAGGATGAATCTGGACATACCGCAATTTTAGATTGCGTCAAGGCTGCTGAACAGCATCGTTTTAACACCGAAGACACCAAAGTATACATAGGCCCTACCGGCTCACCTTTGTTTAATGACGAAATGAGCAAGCTGATTTTCGGCGACCATAAAGTATTATCCGAAAACCGTGCCCGCACCGTGTCTACCCCGGGCGGTACCGGCGCATTACGTGTTGCTGCCGAATTTATCAGTAGTTGTAAAACCGGCGCCACCATCTGGGTCAGCAACCCGACCTGGGCCAACCACACAGGTTTATTCCAGGCATCGGGCCTGAATGTTAAAACCTACCCTTATTACGACTACGAAAACAAAAACCTGGACTTTGACGGCATGTTAACGGCGTTAAAACAGGTAGGCAAAGACGATGCGGTATTATTGCACGCCTGTTGCCACAACCCGAGCGGCATGGATTTAAACCGCGAGCAATGGCAGCAAGTGGTTGAAGTAGCCAAAGAAAGAGGTTTCACGCCGTTAATCGACATGGCTTACCAGGGCTTTGGCGATGGTTTGGACGAAGATGCCTACGGCCTGCGCTTAATGGCGGATAACGTCAAACAGATGCTGGTCGCCAGCTCATGTTCGAAAAACTTCGGTTTATACCGCGAGCGTATCGGCGCCTGTACCATTATCGGTGAAAGTGCCGCCAGCACAGATATTGCCAACTCGGTCCTGCTGAGCGTGGTACGTTGTATTTACTCCATGCCACCGGCTCACGGCGCGGCTATCGTAGAAACCATTTTAAGCTCTGACGAATTACGTCAGCAATGGTACGGCGAATTAAAAGAAATGCGCGACCGCATCAACGGCAACCGCCAGCTGCTGGTAGATAAACTGGTAGAGCAGGGCATTACCCGCGACTTCAGCTTTATTACCCGTCAAAAAGGCATGTTCTCCTTCCTGGGTATTACTCCTGAGCAGGTACAACGCCTGCAGGATGAGTTCAGCATCTATATGGTGGATTCAAGCCGTGTGAGCATTGCCGGTATTGCCAACAAAAATGTCGATTACCTGGCACAGTCGATTGCCAAAGTACTGTAAAATTACCCCATAAAAAAAGCAGAATTTCCGTATGGGAAATTCTGCTTTTTTATATCCGGCAACTATCGCCGTGATGAAATAACTACTTGGTGAAGCTAAACTTCACCGATTTAATATCTACCCACATAGACTCCCCCTGGATGAGATCAGCCGCTGCATCATCAATTAACATGTCCGAATAAAAGTTTGGCTGGGTAAAACCAGAATCCGGAAGGGCATCTTGATGCAACTTGCTGCTCCAGTTCCAGGGGCCATCCGACCATTCACTGATCACTTCAGCCTCTGGTTCTGGATAATTCATAAAAGTACGAATTTGTACGGGTGTTTCCTCATTAATATGGGCCAATAGAGCATGCTGTCCCGGATCAACAGTAAAAGTTAACCTGTTGCCAGATTGCTCAACCTGAACACTATTCAGCTCGGTATTGGTATGCTCACTGGCGATAACATCCTGCTGATGTCTCGGCATATAAGACCAAATATCGCCTTCCAGCTCGGTAATGGCAAGGGAATGATTATTAGGATACTCGGCATCGGATTTAAAGTGCCTGATAATGAGGGCAACATCGCCGGCATCTAATGTACCGCTCTTATTGACATCAAATCTAATGGCATAGTCGTACTCAACCTTGCCTGTATCCTGTGCATCCCGGTTAATTACCACATAAGGAGGCAAAAACGACAAATCCAGCGCAACCTCAACCTCAGTAACGTCATGATAACTACCACAACTGGGGGTTGGGTCAAATAAACCTGCTTGCTGAAAATATAAGACTTCCCCTTCTTCCTCGATACTCAGATAGTCATCAACAAAAGCAAACTTGGATGTGGCCTGCTCCCCGGTTTCCACATCTGTTGACGTTAAAGATGTCTCGGTACTGGCATCAACAGTAAATAATCCGGAGTCATAACAATCCTTCTCCAGATCATGGGTAAATACCGTTACCGTATCCTTAGCCACAGCAACATAAGCTGCATCAGCATATGTCCATAAACCATAAAACTGGCTATCTAAAGGAATGGATACAGATTCTTGTCCACCTGAAGAGGAGGAATCCTGACCACCCGAAGATGTTTCATCCGACGAATTACCAGAGCTTGAACCGCCACATGCGGCCAGCAAAGTACAACATATCACCGATAAAAAAGTATGTCTGAACACCAAAAGTATCCTTATAGTTAATTTAAAATGCTTTACACCTAAAATTGAGAGAGAGTTTTTGAAGTGATTAAAGCTAGGTCTCCTAAAGCGGAGAAACTCACGAACAAACAGGTATGATGAAAAACTTGTGGCCGGTATTATACCTATTTTCAATAAATATTGTTAACCCCACATACCCAGATAATAAGAAAGCTTGAGCCTGTTTAAACACTGAATACATTGAAAAATACAGCTATGCCAGACAGATCAATATCCGCATAGTAAATTAAAACCCTATATAACGCCTGGACTCCTGATATTCGTCTTCCAGCGCTTCTTACTCCTGTACCGTTAACCTGAGCTGCTCGGGAATTTGAGCATTACAAAACTCACAATGCTCTAACCTGCGGTTAAAAATCGTTCTCTGACATTGGTTACATATAAACTTCACTGTCTAGGTTTTTTCCCGGTAAAAATACGTTTTAAAAATGCGCCGATAATACCGCTATTATCACTGCAAATTTTTCAAAAAGCTCAATACAGCGGCAAAAAAGCAGAGCTAATTCAACATGCTATTGCACTTTAAATACCAAGTAGCAATATAGCCTGATTACCTATCCAGTATTGTTGATTTATCCAGCTTTATAGGCTATGAATTAAGGGGATGTTTATCATCCAAGGAGGCAGTAAAACCAAGCGCTATCCCCGAGTGCACCAAACACACGGAGACAGCTAACCAAAACGAACTAAACTGGAGTCCGTCATGGCTGAATATCATCATACGCCAGAGCTCAGCTCGGCAAAAGTAAAATATCCCAGCTACCGCCAGCTTACCGTGCTGGAAACCACCTGCGAGTCGGCAACGAAAACCCGCGGCATCGGCATTAACTATGTACCGGTCAACCTTGAACCTTGTCTTGTACTCAGGGGAAAATGGCTGCACCGGGCCGGTTTTTCTATCGGACAAAAAGTCCGTGTTGTTATAAAGCCGGATGAAATTGTGCTCACCCGCGAGCAGGAGGCGTAACCCCGTCAATCGATAAATAAAGGATTAAGCCACTGCGCCAGTTTGCAGGTGCGGTGGCTTTATCAGCAAGTTAAGCATTATCCCTTTATTCGCAAGAGCCTGCGATCGTGGCAAACAGCGATCCCATACGATAATAACGATGATCACAGCTTTGGCCATCAGCTCCGCGGTCCCTGCTGGCAATGGGTATATTGCCAAACCTTGGCTGAGGCTCCCCGGGGGCAGTGCCTGAAGGGATTAGCATTTTAGGAAAAGTTTTATCAAAGGTCTTCCCTAAACAAACCGAGACCTTTGCCGCATCCGCTACACTTTTCTTCAGCTGTGAAAGATTATATCCGGCAAAATAGGTTAGCCCTTCAGATAAATCTAAAACCAACGCGCTATTGGACATGCTTAACCGGTAAACCACTTGATTGCGATTACTAAACGAATCATCAATTGGCACATCGCTTTCAAACTTGTCATAGATAAACAGACGTTTTGGCTCCACCAGCCAACTACCACCGATAGCGATTGTGCCAATACCGGCGTCAAAATCCCTCCAGTTTAGTGTCCGACTAGTAATCCCGCTTTTTACAGCGGGATGATTGGCAAATTTCTGCTGTGCTCGATATTGGACATTGCTTCGGCTTTTCAAAGAGAAGGCGGTATCAACCGCTTTTGCCACCCGGCTATTTTCACAGTCACTGCTGCTGCCGTCAGCCAAAGCTCTGCCTTGCCTTGATTGCAACAAATGACTATAGCTTTGCGGCACGGCATTGATTTCAGCCGTAAGTTCATTTGCCACCTGGTGTATGGCTTCATAGCTATTTAACACCCCATTTGCCAACGCTTTAATTGCTTCGGGTATAGCGCGGATATCCTGGACATAATTGACTAAATCACTATCCGACAACCCCTGATTGTCATGACCGTTCTCAAAGGCATACATAGCCCGGGTAACAGAGTTCACCACCAAGATTTTATTGCTAGTTGAATAACAACTTGGCAGGCCATTGTCGTCGTGAGAACAGTTCTTTTGCGGCTCCAGCGTTTTTGCTATTTCCAACGCCTGGCTATAATTGCAGTCACCGCAGATACGGGTTTCATAATAGATGTCATCGGCAGCAAAAGAGGGAGTGGCCCATATGGCCGAAGATAATAAGCCGACAAACGGCAAGATAATATTTCTGCACTTCATAAATTGCATTATGCCTAATATTGTTCAATTAATTGGAGGGGTTCAAAGATCTTATGAAAGCAAAAAACCGCCGGCCCGTGCACTCTTCCAGCTCAAATGAAAAAGAACAAGGACGGCGATTTCCTTTGCTAAGTCAGCTAATAATAACCAACCTTATACAGCTTTATGGGCAAGGACCCGCAATGGTCGCAATCAATTGCCCCTTATGGTAATAATGATGATCACAGGTGCCGCCACCTCCGCCGCCACCGAAACTACCACTGCCGCTAGTTACGGGAATATTACCGAACCTGGGATTAAGGCCACCGCCTGTTGATCCTGAACCAGAGCCGCCTCCGGAGCCACTGCTCGAAGGAGAGACTGTTTTCTTAAAAGCTTTATCTAAGGCTTCCCCTAAACAGAATGATATTTCAGAAGCTTTAGCGGGGACGTTTTTCATATCTTTGATATTAATGCCAGCAAAAAATGTCTGCACTTCGTTTAGTTCTATATCTAACCCATGTTTGTCCAAACTTAACGTGTACACTACTTGGGTAAATTCACTTTGTGAACCACCGTTTGGAACATCAGTTTCAAATCGGTTATAAATATACTGACTTTTGGGTTGAATAATCCAGGAGCCACCAAGAGTAAGTCCTCCACCACCAAAACCAAAATTTATCCCAGTTACGTCGCTGGATTTAAAATGCGTTGCTAAATTTGGGTTATTAGCCAGTTTCTGTTGAGCTCGCATCCTTAGATTAGATCTAGTAGAAAGGGAAAATGCAGCTTCCACTGCTTTTGCTTCTTTGCTGTCAGCACATTGATTGGTATTACTATCCGCCAAGATCCCTAGACGGTTTTTAGCTGGCTTAAATGAATTGCTATAGTTTCCGGGGACAGCGTTAATTTCTTCAGTAAGTTCAGCAGCCACCTGGTGCAAGGCTTCATATGTATCTAAAATACCGTTTGCTAAATAACGGGCTTGTTCAGGTATGGTGCCGATATCCCGAACAAAATTGACTAAATCCATATCCGACATACCCTGGTTGTCATGGCCGTTATAAAAACCATACATAGCCCGGGTAACCGAGTTCACCACCAAGACTTTATTGGTGATAGAATAACAACTTTGCTGCTCAGGACCGCCATTGCCGTCAAGGAAACAGTTTTTTTGTGGCTCCAGTGTTTTTGCTATGGCCAAGGCCTGGCTATAACTGCAGTCACCGCAAATACGGGTTTCATAATAAACGTCATCTGCAGCAGAAGAGGGAGAGGCCCACATGGCCGAGGATAATAAGCCGACAACCGGCAAGAGAATTTTCTTCATTGAAATGATACTTCCTTATAAATATATCTAATCGCTTTCCATAGCCCGCCATATTTGCATCGCGAATATGGATAAGCGGGTATATATTACCTCTCTTCGACTAAATAAAACAACGACTTAAACATTACATGCCATTACAGTAGAAAAAACCGAAATAAATTATTTCATTTCGGCTTTTTAATCGACTCTGATTACTACCTATAAAGGTAGCCTTACTCCTGAATCAGCGCCGCCATCATCTTATTGGCAATATCCACATGATGCTGCATGGTGGAAAATTGCTTGGTAATAGCCTCCGGGCCAAACACATATACCGGCACAGGCGCTGCGGTATGGGTACCTGTTCCCCAGACAATGTTTTGCTCTTTCGCCAGGGCGCGGCCGATTAAATCACCATGAATTTCATCGCCATAAACATAGAATTCTTTAAAGTCATTCACTTTCGGGAACTCTTCGGCGCTTAAGTAGCTGTGATCATGCACCAGGTATTCATTTACCTCGCGCTCACCAATAAACTCGGCTTCTTCGGCGGTCACTTTAAATTCACTATGGGTATTAATGGCATTCGCCCATTGCTCACCGGTGGTATTGGTGAAATCCCAGTCGGCACTAACAATATCCATCATGTCATAGAAGGTACCTGTTTGGGCATAAAGCATATCCAGTTTCGATAATGCGCCAAAGTTAAAGTTAGGCTTATATTCACGACCATTCATGCCGTCACCGTCAAGGATCTGTGCTTCGGGTAAATCGTTACGGGAATAGCTGAAACCGAAACTGCCGGTTTCATGGTCGGCGGTTACCACCACCAGAGTATCATTCCTGTCTTTGACCCATTCATATACCGCGGCTACAGCTTCATCAAACTTCAACAATTCGTGTAACATCCAACCGGCATCGTTAAGGTGACCGGCCCAGTCGATTTGGCCCCCTTCGATCATCAGGAAAAAGCCATCGGGATCTTTAGACAAGATATCCAAGGCTTTTAACGTCATTTCCCTTAATGAAGGCTGGGTACAGCTGTCATCTTTTTTACATTCGCTGTAGGCAATGCCGTCCGCCATACCTGAATTGGCAAACAAACCTAATATTTTCGTGCCTTCGTCGCTGGCTGTGCTGCTCAGCTGATCGCGGTCAAAAGCCAGGTTATATCCGTATTCATTTTTTGCTTCCAGCAGCAAGTTACGGTCATCGCTACGTTTCGACTTTTTGTAGACACTTTCCGGTGCGCCTAAATCCGCCATCAACTGACGATCTTCTTCATCGGTTTGAATATCCGACGGCAGGAACACCCGGGCGCCACCAGATAACATCAAATCAACACTGCCAGAGGAAATCAGCTCTTCGGCGATTTCAGCTTCCAGCGAACGATGCGGCTGGTGGGCGGCAAAAGATGCCGGCGTGGCATGAGTAATACGGGTATCGGAAACCAACCCGGTGGCTTTCCCCTGGGCCTTGGCTTTCTCTAAAATGGTTTTAACAACATTACCTTCGCTGTCCAAACCTATCATTTCCGAACCGGCGGCAATGCCTGTGGCCAACTGGGTAGCTGAACAGGCGGAGTCCACCACTAAGCTGCCGTTGGCACCAAAGGGAGCATTTAACGACAAGCCGAGCTGACCCGCCTGACCTAGCTTGGTCAATGCGGTTTCATTGCCCGACTCATTGTAGGTAGAGTTGGGGGCGCGGCGGGCATATTCTTCCAGCAGGCCAACCTGTTGCGGTCCCATGCCGTCACCTATCATCAAAATCACATTTTTAACTGTCGTGACTTCCTCTGAGGCTTCCCTGGGTACTTCAACTTCTTTAACAACTTCCACTGTTTTGACCACTTCATGCGTGTCATCGTCATTACAACCCGTTAAAAATACCCCGGAGACCACCATGGCCAGCATAGTTTTCTTGAACATCATTCAACCCTTATAAACGGTGCGATAAAATAGTTGCCGCTAAACTAGTGGTAAAAGATGACAAAAGAAAGACAGTTTCAAGACAGAATTATGACAACTCTGACCAGATGATGATAAATTAATCAACTGAATTTACAGATAAAAAAGTACAATAGTTCACCAAGACTTACTGATATATAGCTAAACTTATGGCCTGGAGGTAAAAATAAAAAACGTGGCAAAGGGGGTAAAATTAGGTATAGTGCGCGCCCCTGAATTTTCGAAATAAGCTTTTTAAAAGGAACGACAGTGGCAGCCAGTGGTAACTTATTCATTTTGTCGGCCCCCAGCGGAGCCGGTAAATCAAGCCTGATCACCGCATTACTGAAGCAGGCATCACCAAGACCTATGCAGGTTTCTGTTTCCCATACTACGCGCGCCCCCCGTCCGGGTGAAAACAATGGCGAGCATTATCACTTTGTCAGCGTGGATGAATTTAAAAAGCAAATCGACGAAAAAGCCTTTTACGAATATGCCGAAGTTTTCGGTAATTATTACGGCACCTCGGAAGCTGCTATCGATGCCCAGCTGGCACAAGGCATAGATGTTTTCCTGGATATCGACTGGCAGGGCGCCCAGCAGGTACGGATGAAAAAGCCGGAAGTGACCACTATCTTCATCAGCCCGCCGTCGAAGCAGGAGCTGGAAAACCGCCTGCGCAGCCGCGGCCAGGACAGCGACGAAGTGATCCGCGATCGCATGGCCCAGGCACAGGCAGAATGCTCCCATTATCAGGAATTTGATTACATTATCGTGAACGATGATTTCGACCAGGCACTGCTTGATCTGACCACCATCGTTAACAACCAGCGCTTAAAGCGTAGCCAACAGATAGAAAAACATCAGGATTTGTTTAATGATCTATTGGCTAACGATTAAGCATGAAGTAAACTACGCTACTATTTTATAAATTTTATTGTTGGAGTGACCTAATGGCTCGCGTAACTGTTGAAGATGCCGTAGAAAAAATCGGTAATCGTTTTGACCTGGTGCTGGTAGCATCTCGTCGTGCCCGCCAAATTGCAACCGGCGGAAAAGATCCTTTGGTTGAGCTTGAAAATGACAAACCAACAGTATTGGCGTTACGTGAAATCGAAGAAGGTTTAATCACCACAGATGTCATGAACAGCGCTGAGCGTCACGCACAAGTACAGCAGGAATCGGCCGAACTTGCTGCCGTTGCTGCTATTGTTGGTGGACAAAACGCAGAGTAATTTTTCTCTGGGTGAGTGTCTGAAAACGCGCAATAACTGACATCAGTTTTGCGCGTTTTTTATTTTTACGGCTTTTTTCTGAAAATCGAAACATTTCATCAATAGAAAAGGCTTATAGCCATTGGCTTTATTGGCAAATACACGTATCCTGTGATTTGTCCCCTAGATTAATATTCACTAAGCAGCAAAACATTAAGGGAGTTTTTGGTGTACCTTTTTGAACCATTAAAAGAACACGTTTCCAGTTACCTGTCCAAAGACCAGATAGAGCTGCTAAAACAAGCTTATATAGTGGCCAGAGATGCCCATGAAGGTCAGATGCGCTCAAGCGGTGAGCCTTATATTACCCACCCGGTAGCCGTGTCCCTTAACCTGGCAAAAATGCACCTGGATCATGAAACCTTAATGGCGGCGCTGCTCCATGACGTGATTGAAGATACCAGCACCACCAAAGACGAACTGGCGGAGCTGTTCGGCCATACCGTCGCCGAGCTGGTGGAAGGGGTCAGTAAACTCGACAAACTCAAGTTCGACAATAAAGAAGAAATGCAGGCGGAAAACTTCCGTAAAATGGTGCTGGCCATGGTGCAGGATATCAGGGTGATCCTGATCAAACTCGCCGACCGTACCCATAACATGCGCACCCTGGAGTCCCTCAGACCCGACAAACGCCGCCGCATCGCCCGCGAAACCCTGGATATTTACGCTCCCATCGCCAACCGTCTCGGCATCCATGATATTAAGAACGAATTGGAAATCCTCGGCTTTGAGGCCCTGTATCCAATGCGCAGCCGGGCATTAAAGTCAGCAGTCAAACAGGCCCGAGGCAACCGTAAAGAAATCATCAATAATATCCAGGAAGAAATTACCGCCCGTTTAGAAGAAAGCGGAATTCCGGCGACCATAGTCGGCCGTGAAAAACACCTTTATTCCATCTACCGCAAAATGTTGAACAAAGAACTGATGTTTAACGAGGTGATGGATATTTATGCCTTTAGGGTCATAGTCGACAATAAATTTGACGACTGTTACCGTGCCCTGGGGGCGGTACACAACCTGTTTAAACCGATCGAAACCCGGTTTAAAGATTATATTGCCATTCCCAAAACCAACGGCTACCAATCGCTGCATACCTCATTGATCGGCCCGCACGGTATTCCGGTAGAAATTCAGATCCGTACCAAAGACATGGATCAAATGGCGGATAAAGGGGTCGCGGCCCACTGGTTATATAAACAAGACGGCGACGACAGCGGCACCACGGCGCAAATGAAAGCCCGCCGCTGGATGCAGAGCCTGCTGGAGTTACAGCAAAGCGCCGGTAGCTCGTTTGAATTTATCGAAAACGTTAAATCGGATCTGTTCCCGGAAGAAATTTATGTCTTTACCCCGGACGGCCGTATTATCGAACTGCCGATGGGCGCCACCGCGGTAGACTTTGCCTACGCGGTACACACGGATGTCGGCAACTCCTGCGTCGGCGCCAAGGTCGACCGCAAGCCTTATCCGTTAAGCCAGCCAATCGACTCGGGACAAACCATAGAAGTGATCACTTCCTCGGCGGCGCGTCCCAATGCCACCTGGCTTAACTTCGTGGTGACCGCCAAGGCCAGATTGCAGATCCGTACCTATTTGCGCTCCCAGGAAAAAACCGAGTCCCAGGCACTCGGCTTACGTCTGCTCAGCCATGCCTTAGGCAAAACCGCACTGGAAGATATCCCCCAGGAAAAAATCGACTCTGTGGTTAAAGAAACCGGCAATGCTACCTTTGACAACCTGCTGATCAACATAGGCTTAGGTAATGCCCTCAGTATCGGTATTGCCCGCCGTTTAACCGATGAATTTACCGAAGACAGCGAGCTGGAACCGACCACCAGCAAAACCAAGATGCCGATCAAAGGCACCGAAGGCATGCTGGTCAACTACGGTAAATGCTGCCGTCCGATTCCCGGCGACAGTATTCTGGCCTACCTCAGTCCGGGTAAGGGCTTGATGGTGCACCAGCAGGGTTGCCGTAATATCAAAGGCCATGAGCAGGGCAGCTTGTTCCCGGTAAAATGGGACAGCGATATCGACCGCGACTTTATCGCCCGCCTGCGCATTGAAATAATCAACCACCAGGGGGCGCTTGCCGCCCTCACCAATGTCATCGCCAAGTGTGAGTCCAACGTACACTCCCTCAATACCGATGAAAAAGACTCCGGCTTATACACCATAGATCTGGAGATCACCTGTCACAACCGCGTACATTTAGCCGATATTATTCGAAAAATTAAGGTTATGGTGGATGTACAGCGGGTGATCCGTAACAAATAAAAGAGAGCTTTATGAAAACCATTATTAAAACAGAAAGTGCCCCAGGCGCTATCGGCACTTACAGCCAGGCAGTAAAAGTAAAAAATACCGTTTACCTTTCCGGCCAGATCCCTTTAGATCCAAACACCATGGAAGTGGTAGGCGGCAGCTTCGAAGAACAGGCCGAGCAGGTATTTAAAAACCTGGTAGCCGTATGTGAAGCCGCCGACGGCAGCATCAACGATATGGTAAAAGTGAATATTTTCATGACCGACCTGGCCAATTTCGGCACGGTAAATGAAGTAATGAGCCGCTACTTCAAAGAACCTTACCCGGCCCGTGCCGCCATAGGTGTTGCCCAGTTGCCTAAAAATGTCGATATCGAAATAGACGGCATCATGGAATTGCCCAGCGTCGACTAGCATTGCCCTGACAGCATAGCTGCGACACCTAAATCCCCCGATCGCCGGTAAGCGGTCGGGCAGAGCTAAAACCTTAAGTAGTTACCTTTATGACACCAGAAAGACATGAACGCATCAAACAGATGCTGGATAAACGCCAACCCGATCTCACCGTTTGCATGGAAGGGGTACACAAAAACCACAACCTGGCCGCCGTGGTACGTACCTGTGACGCCATAGGTGTCAGCGACGTGCACGCGGTATGGAAAAGCGAGCAGATGCGGGTTTCCGGGGGCAGTGCCGCCGGCAGTCAAAACTGGATTGACGTACATAACTACACTACTACAGAAGATGCTATCGCCGAGCTGAAAAAGCAAAATATGCAGGTACTGGTGACAAACCTGTCACCGACTGCGGTAGATTTTCGCGAAGTCGATTATACCAAACCGACCGCAATCATCCTCGGCCAGGAAAAATTCGGCGCATCTCAAACCGCGTTGGATTTGGCGGATCAGGATATCATTATTCCTATGGTGGGCATGGTGCAGTCACTTAATGTTTCCGTCGCCTGCTCGGTTGTCTTATACGAAGCCCAACGCCAGCGCCAACTTGCCGGACTTTATGACAACCCTCGTTTGAGTGAAGAGCGCCGCCAGCGCATCCTGTTCGAAGGAGGTCACCCGATTTTTGCCAAGGCCTGCAACCGCAAAGGTTTGCCTTATCCGCAAATCGACGATGAAGGGCAGATAGTTGCCAGCGATGACTGGTGGCAAAAAATGCAGATGACCAAAGAAACCTGGCAGGACATCGACGACTAGCCATGGCAACACAGGCAGCAGCCGGGCAGGGCTTAGACAACCTGGCGATCACCCCGGTGACCGTACTCAAAGGTGTCGGCCCCGGCATGGCAAAAAAACTGGAAAAGGTCGGCTTGCTGACCATCCAGGATCTGCTGTTTCACCTGCCGCTGCGTTACGAAGACCGCACCCGCATCCTCTCCATCGGCGAGCTGGTGCCGGGCATACACACCAATGTCATCGGCGAAGTGGTCAACAACCAGATAGTGCAGGGCAAGCGCCGTATGCTGCTGGTCACCTTAAGCGACGATACCGGCACCATCAATTTACGATTTTTCCATTTCTCCGCCAGTTTGATCAAAACCCTGGCGGTAGGCACCAGCATCCGCTGCTACGGCGAAATCAGCCGCGGCGGACGCGGTTTTGAAATCGTACATCCGGAATACAAACCCCTGGATCAGGATAAACCACTTGCTGCCGGTGAAGAAACCCTGACCCCTGTCTATCCCACCACCGACGGCCTGAGACAAATTTCCCTGCGCAACCTGACCGAACAGGCACTGGTGCGCCTGAAACGGGGCCAGGTACAAGAACTGGTACCGCCGGAGTTTCTGCAACACCCTTTGTCTCTGGCCCAGGCACTGGCGATCATCCACCGGCCGCCACCGGATACCAATATCAGCGCCATGGAGAACGGTAAACACCCGGCGCAAATCAGATTGATCAAGGAAGAGCTGCTGGCCCATAATCTCAGCATGCTCAAACTCAGGGCATCGAGCGATAAACACAAAGCTATTTCCCTGGATATCGATGACAAACTCAACAAGCAGTTTCTCGATTCCCTGCCTTTTTCCCCTACCGGCGCCCAGGCACGAGTGGTAGATGAGATCCGCACCGATCTAGCCAAACCTGTGCCTATGATGCGCCTGGTGCAGGGAGATGTTGGCTCGGGCAAAACCCTGGTGGCGGCACTGGCAGCCATTACCGCCATAGGGCGGGGCTATCAGGTGGCGCTGATGGCACCAACCGAAATCCTGGCAGAGCAGCACGCCATTAATTTTCAAAAATGGTTTGAGCCGCTGGGTATCAATGTCGGCTGGCTCGCCGGCAAAACCAAGTCCAAGGCCAGAAATCTAGCTTTGGCGGCAATAGCAGACGGCAGCATGCAGCTGGTGATCGGTACCCATGCCCTGTTCCAGGAGCAGGTGGTCTTTCAAAAAATGGTGTTAGTGATCATCGATGAGCAGCATAAATTCGGGGTACACCAGAGATTATCCCTGCGGGAAAAGGGCGCTTTCGACGGCACTTATCCCCACCAGCTGATCATGACCGCGACCCCGATCCCCAGAACCCTGTCCATGACCGCCTATGCCGATCTTGATACCTCAGTGATCGATGAGTTGCCGCCGGGACGCACCCCCATTACCACAGTGGCCCTGCCCGACAGCCGTCGCGACGATGTCGTTGAACGCATCCGCCAGGCATGCGAACAGGATAACCGCCAGGCCTACTGGGTCTGCACCCTGATTGATGAGTCGGAAGTGTTGCAATGCCAGGCGGCAGAAGATACCGCCAACTATTTACAGCAGCAATTACCCAGCTTGAAAATCGGCCTGGTACACGGCCGGATGAAAGCGGCTGAAAAACAGGAAGTCATGGACCAGTTCAAGGAAGGCAATTTACACTTGCTGGTGGCGACCACAGTAATCGAAGTAGGCGTCGACGTGCCTAACTCCAGTTTGATGGTGATCGAAAACCCGGAACGTTTAGGGCTGGCCCAGTTACACCAGCTGCGCGGCCGGGTAGGGCGTGGCGCCATCGCTTCACATTGCGTACTCATGTACAAGAGTCCGCTGTCAAAAACCGCCGTTAAACGCCTGGGCGTATTACGGGAAAGCAACGACGGTTTTGTCATCGCCCAGCGGGATCTGGAAATACGCGGCCCGGGGGAATTGCTCGGTACCCGGCAAACCGGTTTGGCGGAATTGAAAATTGCCGATTTATTGCGGGATGCCGAATTAATCCCGGAAGTAAAACGCGATGCCTACCTGTTATGGAAAAAACATCCGGAGAAAGGCCTGGCATTGATCAATCGCTGGATGGCGAATAAAGAACAATATTCCAACGCCTGATAACACCCTTTACTAATTCCGCAACAGCGTTTAGCCATTTTTAACCGCAGTAAAAATCGAGAATCAGCCTCTTGCCGATTATATCTCACCGCTTACCCTCTAGCTTTTTATTAACAAACACCTTACCAGCCCTCTTTTTCCGGTGGTTATTTATCCGAAAAACAACAAATCGTACCAGATGCAGTTAACAGCTCTATTATTTTTAATTAACATCGAAAATAAGCACCTGAATATAAAGCATTAATTTTTCGATGTCGGAAATTCGCGAAAACCCGTCGTAAATTTACTAGAGGCAAGCCGTGCAGTTGTTAGTATCGAATAACGCTCAGGGCAGGATAGCTTTGACACATTTAGCCTGAACCAAACGGATGTCTTCCGTTCATCTAAATCACATAATTAAAAAATCAAATCGTGCATCAATAATAAAAATAACCGCACTTAAACCATAAAAACATTTCGATAGAATTCCCCGATGGAGTAAACATGAAAGTGTCAAAATTTACCGCATCCGTTATTGCTTTAGCGGTATCAAGTGCTTTTGCCGTACAGGCAGCAGACGAAAGATATATCATCAATGTAGATAACAACAATAAAGCTGCGGTTAAAGCATTAGCGAAAAAACTTGGTGGTGAAATCAAAGTAGATGCCGACGGCTTTATCTCGGCCACCTTTAAAGGCAAGAGCTTAAACTCTGTTAAAAAAATGATGAGCAACCCGGTTGAGGCGTTAGCAGCTAAAGGCTTAAAAGCTACTGCGGACATCAACAATGCCGTTTTTAATGCCATAGAAATCGATCACCCTCGCTACCTGATGGCCACTTACGATGATGATGCCGGCGATCCGCGCACCCAGCAAATCACGCCTTATTCTATCAAGCAGTCACAAGCCGACCAGGTGACTTTTAATGCCAATGCCGGCATGAAGGTTTGTGTGGTCGATTCAGGTCTTGACCAGCATCACCAGGATTTCGACTGGAACAATATCACCGGCGACAACGACTCAGGCACAGGCAACTGGAATGACGGCGGCTCACACGGTACTCACGTAGCCGGTACTATCGGTGCATTAGACAATGACATCGGCGTTGTTGGTATGGCGCCGGGCGTAGATATGCATATTATCAAGGTGTTCCGTGATACCGACGGTAAATGGGGTTATTCTTCCGATCTGGCCCATGCCGCGCAAAAATGTACCGATGCCGGTGCCAACATTATCAGCATGAGTTTAGGCGGCGGCGGAGCCAATGCCACTGAAGAAAATGCCTTTGACGCCTTTACCGCCGCCGGTGGTTTAGTGGTCGCGGCAGCAGGTAACGACGGCGACAATACCCGTTCATACCCTGCCGGTTATGAGTCGGTAATGATGATCGGCGGTAACAGCAAGGACAATGGCCGCTATGAATCTTCCCAGTTCCCTAGCTGTCAAGCTACCCGTGACGACTGTGTTGAAGTCACGGCCGGTGGTTTAGATGTATTGTCTACCTACCCTATGGATACGCCGACCCTGGCAGAAATCAACATCGGCGGACAAACTTACGCTGCGTCTATTGCCTCTGACTCAAACACACCACCAGGGACTTTCTCCGGCAACACTTATTATATGGGTACAGCCGAATCAACTGATGCCGGCGCCAACGGCAATATCTGTGTGATTGACCGCGGTAATATTTCTTTCCATGATAAAGTGCAAAACTGTGAAAACTCAGGCGGTACCGGCGCTATCATCATCAATAACGAAGCCGGTACTTTAGGCGCTACTTTAGGCGAAAACAACAGTTTAACTATCCCAACGGTAACAGCTTTACTTGCCGACAAAGCAGCCCTGACGGCTGGCGGTTTCATGAGCGTAGATGTTACGGCCACCGGTTACAACATCATCAGCGGTACTTCCATGGCGACGCCTGGCGTTTCCGGTGTTGCTGCCCTGGTTTGGTCAAACCATACTCAATGTACCGGTACCCAGATCCGTGAAGTATTAAAAGCAACGGCTGAAGATTTAGGCGAGGCCGGTCACGATGTTTACTACGGTTACGGTGTGGTTAAGGCCAAAGCTGCCAGCGATTACATCACAGAGCACGGTTGTAGCGGCCCGGTTAGCAGCAATGAATTAACCAACGGCGTAGCAAAAACCGGTCTTGCAGCCAGTAGAGGACAAGACCTGACCTATACCTTCCAGGTACCGGCAGGCGCTACCAACCTGAGCTTTAACACCAGCGGCGGCAACGGCGGCGATGCAGATTTATACGTTAAATTCGGCTCAGCAGCCAGCTCCAGCAGCAATGACTGTAAATCTGAATCCGGCAGCAGCACCGAAAGCTGTGCCATCGCTTCCGCACAGGAAGGTACTTACCACGTTACGGTTTCTGCTTACAGCACCTTCAGCGATGTCAGCCTGGTAGCAAGCTACACCGAAGGCGGATCTACTCCGGTGACCAATACTTACAGCAATACCACAAGCGCCAGCATCACTGACAATAACACCACCAGCAGCAGCATCACGGTTAACGACAGCGGCTCAAGTGCTATCGCCACGGTTGATGTAGACATCACCCACACTTATAGCGGTGACTTACTGTTGACCTTAGTATCGCCTAGCGGTGCCGAGCAGGTACTGCGCAGCTACACCGGCAGAAGCACCGACGATATTAAAGAAAGCTATAATGTTGAAGGTTTTGCCAGCAGCGAGCGCAACGGTAACTGGACACTGAAAGTTCATGACAATGCCGGTGGCGACACAGGTACCTTGAATTCATGGACCATCAACTTCAAATAAAAAGCCGATAACTCTCAAGTGATTTGAGATTTATCCAGCAAAAGCCATTATCGGGACTTGCTCCTGATAATGGCTTTTTTACTTTGGGAGTAAAAATAGCCATCACACCATCATCACCGGCAAAAAATATTCGTTAACAAACCCGCCCGATGAGAAGAAAACCTTACGGTTAATCACAACTTTCCCTTCCCGCACTGCTTATCGTAACCCCAAGCGGGTGAGAAAGCCGCACTTTATGCTTATTCCGCCAACACCCTTATTCCCCATTTTGGTGAATCTGCGCCAAATCATCGACAAAAAACGCACAGTCACTTTTATTGAACTAGCAAGCATATGTTTTTAAAGGCTTATTTTCACCCTGTCGGAATTAAGCGAAAAGCTGTCGCGAATTTACTAGATGAGAACTAACCAGTTGTTAGTATCGAATAGTGCTCGGAGCAAGGAAGCTCAGGCACCTTTTAGGTTGAGAAGTATTGCCGTTCATCTAAAAAATAAATGCCGCCGTAACAATAATAACAAAACGGCCGCGCTAATAACCGAACATAAGCAAGTAAAAGCAACTGCAGCAAATAACAATAACACCGGCAGTTGAAACAATAATAAATATCTTCCAGAGAGAATAATATGAAAATGTCAAAGTTCACTACATCAGTTATCGCATTAGCCATCTCCAGTGCTTTTGCAGCCCAGGCAGAAGACAACAGGTATATCATCCATGTAGAAGACAGCAACAAGCAAGCGGTTAAAGCCATGGCGAAAAAGCTTGGCGCAAATATCCATGTTGATGCCAACGGTTTTATCTCGGCGACTTTTGAAGGCAAAAGCTTAAACAGCGTTAAGAAGATGATGAGCAACCCGGTTAAAGCCCTGCAGGACAGAGGTTTGAACACGGCTTCTGACCAGATCAATCAGGCGGCATTTGCTTCTCTTGAAATCCAGGAAGATGCACGTCGTTACCCTATGGCTGCCTTCAATGATGATATCGGCGATCCCCGTACCGAGCAATTAACACCTTATTCTGTTTATCAGTCAGAAGCCAACCAGGTAACCTTTAATGCCAACGCCGGTATGAAAGTCTGTGTTATCGACTCGGGTCTGGACAGAACTAACCCTGACTTTAACTGGGCCGGCATCACAGGCGATAACGACTCAGGCACAGGCAACTGGGATGAACACGGCGGACCACACGGTACCCACGTAGCCGGTACTATCGGTGCAGCAGATAACAATATCGGTGTTATCGGTATGGCACCGGGTGTTGATATGCACATCATCAAGGTATTTAATGCCAGTGGTTGGGGTTACTCTTCTGATTTGGCCTATGCTGCACAAAAATGTACCGATGCCGGTGCTAACATCATTAACATGAGTTTAGGTGGTGGTGCTTCTAACCGTGCCGAAGAAAATGCCTTTGACGCCTTTACCGCAGCCGGAGGCCTGGTAGTTGCAGCAGCCGGTAACGACGGTAACAGTGTTCGTTCTTACCCTGCCGGATATGAGTCGGTCATGATGATCGGCGGTAACGATGCCGACAACGGCCGTTATGACTCTTCTCAATACCCTAGCTGTTCATCAACCAAAGATGACTGTGTTGAAGTCACTGCCGGTGGTGTAAACGTATTATCCACTTACCCGCAAGATATGGCGAGCTTATCGGTAACTACTGCAGGCGGTCAAAGCTATGCATCAACAGCAATGGAAAATACCGGTTCTGTTTCCGGCAGCACTTACTACATGGGTACGGCTGAAGCAACAGACAGCGCGGCTAACGGTAAAGTTTGTGTGATTGACCGTGGTAATATCTCTTTCCATGATAAAGTACAAAACTGTGAAAACTCTGGCGGTATCGGCGCTATCATCATCAATAATGTTTCCGGCGTTTTATCCGGTACTTTAGGTGAAACCAACGCAACAACAATCCCAGCGGTAGGTACTGCACTGGAAGACAAAGCAGCCTTAGTTGCCGCTTCAACTGCCAGCATCGACATTTCTGCCAGCAGCTACGGCTACATGACAGGCACTTCTATGGCGACTCCTGCAGTAGCAGGTATTGCCGCCCTGGTATGGTCTAACCATACTGAGTGTACCGGTACAGACATCCGTAACGTGTTAAAAGCCACGGCAGCTGATTTAGGCGATGCCGGTCACGATGTTTACTTCGGTCACGGTGTAGTTAAAGCCAAAGCAGCTCACGATTACTTAACTGCCAACGGTTGTGGCGGTACAACTGAGCCACCGGCAAACGGCAACAGCATGGAAGAGACAGGCATTTCTATCAGCAGAAGAAACTCTGAGTACTTCAACGTTGATATCCCTGCCGGTACAACCAGCTTCACTATCAACACTTCTGGTGGCAGCGGCGATGCAGATCTTTATATCTACCAGCCGGGTTCTTCAACAGCAGTATGTGAGTCAACTTCAAACAACAATGTAGAAAGCTGTACTATCAGCAACCCTACAGCCGGTAGCTGGCAAATCGAAGTTTACGCCTACCGCAGAGTAAGCAACCTGACATTAACTGCCCAGTGGAATTAATCCAGGCAGTAACTAGCTAAGCTCAACAAGCATTATGTTCCCACAGTAAAATCTCCGCCTTATGGCGGAGATTTTTTTTATACGTCATTTGTGCGGCCATGCAAATGCCGCCTTATACCATTAACCAGCAGCAGCCAGGAAACACATCCAATCAATGTCGGCAACATCTAAAGACAAAGCCATACATTGCTTCCCCTCACTGTTTCAACCCACAAGCAAGCCCCGCTCGGGTAACAACAAACAGGGAAGGCCTCTGGCTGCCGCAGACCTTATCGCTCAGTTGGCACTGAACCGGCACATGTTCGTTAAACCCGACAGATGCCAGGCATCGGCAATCAGGCTAAAGCAAATCGAAATAAGTTAGTTATTCATCGGGAATAAATAATTATTAAACCCTGCTGATAATGTCCCGGCCTGACCTATCGCAGTATTTTCTATTTTCCTTTGCTTAAATCTGCGCAGCAGGAAAACAAACTGACGGTTTTTCAATCCGGCCCAGGTGTTTTTTCAACCACACAGATGAACACAAAAATAAAACACTTGTTTTAATTCAAAGTTAAGCCAATAACAACTTGATTTTAAACAATAAAAAAATCGAGGTCGTGAATATGCGAAAAGCTGGCGGGAATTTGCTAGATGGCTGGATATCACTTGCTACTATCAATTTTCCCCTCAACGAAGGGGTGGTTGAGCAGGCATTTAATAACGCATAAATACTTACTGGCTGCTTAAACCGAAAATGATAAAAAAAGAATAAGTAAGACTAATAACAATAATAACAGTCGCCATAAAAAATATAATTAGAGATGGAAGTAGCATGAAAAAGATCCAGACAAATAAAAGAGCTTTATCTAAGCTCGTTATCGGTGTTTGTGCCGCGTTAGGCGCACAACAAACCATCGCAGCAAACGGTACCCTGCAAAGCTTTGAAGCCGCCAACAATAACGGTAAAGCTTTTGCCTCCTGGTTAGCCAGCGAAAAACAAGCCAAAAGAGATGCGATGAATGAACGCATCATAGTGAAATACAAAGATTCCGCTAACCTGCGCCAAATCATGTTCGCCGGTAAGTCGGTTGCCGAACTGAACAACATCAGTGCAGACAGCCTGCACCAGGCAATGGCGACGAAATTAAGCAAAACCACAGGCGCCGGCCTTACCCACGTTAAGGCGATGAAAAACAATGTCCATGTTTTCGCTGTCGATAAAGCGGCTAAAAAACAAAATATCAAGGCAATGCTTAACAGCATTAACAGCGACAAGAATGTTGAATATTCAGAGAAAGATGAATTGCGCTACCTTGCCTCACAAATGCAGCCTTGGGGTATAGGCAATGTCCAGGCGGATCAACTAAGCGACAGCGCCGCCGGTAACATGACGGTTTGTATTATCGATTCAGGTTACGAGCGTTCTAACCCTGATTTAAATGCCAACAACCACTCAGGCACCAATGACTCAGGTACAGGTAACTGGTACCAAAACGGCGGTTCTCACGGTACCCATGTTGCCGGTACTATTGCCGCAGTAAACAATAGCGAAGGTGTGGTCGGGGTATTGCCTAACACTAACGTTAACCTGCACATAGTGAAAGTATTTAACGAAAGCGGCTGGGGTTACAGCTCAGAATTGGTTGACGCGGTTGATACCTGTGTTAACAACGGCGCCAAAGTGGTTAACATGAGTTTAGGTGGCCCAAGTGCTACGACCACAGAAAGAAATGGCTTAGAAGCCGCAACAAATGCCGGTGTTTTACTGATTGCCGCTTCAGGTAACGACGGCGACTCCAGCCTGTCATACCCGGCCTCTTACGATACCGTAATGGCGGTAGGTGCAGTCGATGCCAGCGGCCGTCACGCAGAGTTTTCTCAATATACCGCCCAGGTTGAAGTTGCCGGTCCGGGTGAAGCGATTTTATCTACCGTTGCCGGTGATGGCCGTTTAGGTTCAATCACTATCGGCGGCACAACTTATGCCAACGACATGGTGGTACCACAAACCCGTTTCACGCCAAGCGGCAGCAGCTACGCGGTTGATAACTTCAACGGCTCAGCCAGCGGTATTCTAGGTCAATGTACCGTATCAGGCTCAAGCTACAGCTGTAGCAATGTTTCCGGCAACATTTGTCTTGCCGAACGTAACGACAACCAGATTGGCAGCAACTACCCTGAAATCAATCCGGCTAAAGCCTGTACCGATGCAGGTGCCACAGGTGTGATTGTTTTCAGTGACAGCGACCGCACGGCACTGCAAAGCCCGTTCCTGGTTGATGCCGGCAGCGATATCACAGTACCTACCGTATCGGTAGACCGCGCTTTAGGCCAAACATTACAAGGCATGGTCGG
This sequence comes from Thalassomonas sp. RHCl1, assembly GCF_947387555.1. Taxonomy (GTDB): domain Bacteria; phylum Pseudomonadota; class Gammaproteobacteria; order Enterobacterales; family Alteromonadaceae; genus Thalassomonas. The sequence goes on along the minus strand of NZ_CANDNZ010000006.1, from coordinate 232,804 downwards.
TCAGTCGGTTAGCTTAAGCGTTGTTGGCAACCAGGATTATGCCTATTACAACGGTACTTCCATGGCAACACCGCATGTAGCAGCCGTTGCAGCATTGGCCTGGAGTAACAACATCTCCTGTACAGCCGATGAAGTACGTACTGCCCTTAAAAATACTGCCCTTGACCTGGAAACTGCCGGTCGCGACGACAAAACCGGTTACGGTTTAGTACAGGCAAAAGACGCTTCCGACTACATGGCGGCTAACTGTGGCAGCGTAGTTGTTGAACCGCCGGTAACCGGCACTGAGCTGACTAACGGTGTTGCCAAAACATCATTGTCCGGCGCCAAAGACGAAACTCAGGTATTCACCCTGGAAGTTCCGGCCGGCGCAACTGGCTTAAGCTTTAACACGACCGGCGGCTCAGGCGATGCCGATATGTATGTGAAGTTTGGCTCGGCACCGACAACCAGCACAGGCGGTTTTGACTGTCGTTCATGGAACAGCAACAGCACTGAATCTTGTGATATTGCCACTGCTCAGGCAGGTACTTACTACGTAATGCTGAACGGTTACAGCGCCTATAGCGGTGTCAGCCTGACCGGTAGCTTTACCGAAAGTAGCAGCAACCCGGGTGGCAGCATGCAGGAAACCGGCGTTTCAGCTTCTTCAGGTTACGCCAAGTTCTTCACCATTGAAGTTCCTGCGGGCATGACCAGCCTGGACATCACCACCACAGGTGGTACCGGTGATGCAGATCTGTATGTACGTTTCGGCAGCCAGCCAACATCTTCAACTTACGACTGCTTATCTGAAAGCGCCAGTAATGAAGAAACCTGTAGCTTCACTTCACCAAGTGCAGGTATCTGGCATATTGCGGTAAATGCCTACAGCACTTTCTCCGGCGTAACCCTAGACGCCGTATGGAAGTAAACATTTAACTGTCCTTAGTTTCTCCCAAGTTAAAATCCCCGCTCCCGCGGGGATTTTTTTTATGCAAATGCCCATTTCCCCGACCTGCTGCTATTGATTTATCTCAGTAAATGCCATTATTCCCGTTAAGCCAATTGTTGATTGCCCGGGCATGCAGTAAACTATCGGCAATTTTAGTGATAAGTGAATTGCCCATGTCATCATCAAACCCAGATCATCAGGAAAATAAGCAGGACAGCACCACACATTTTGGTTATAAAACCGTCGAGAAAAACGACAAGGCCTCCATGGTGGCCGGGGTTTTTCATTCGGTCGCCAAACAATACGATGTGATGAATGATCTTATGTCATTTGGCGTTCACCGCTTATGGAAACGTTTTACCATAGATGCCAGCGGCGTACGCCCGGGGAACAAAGTGCTGGATTTGGCCGGCGGCACCGGCGACTTAACCGCCAAGTTCTCACAACTGGTGGGCAAGGAAGGTAAAGTGATCTTAGCCGACATCAACAGCTCTATGCTTAATGTCGGCCGCGACAAATTACGCGACCGCGGTTTGGTACAAAATATCGAATACGTCCAGGCCAATGCAGAAGCCCTGCCGTTTGAAGAAAATACCTTTGATGTCGTCACTATCGCCTTTGGCCTGCGCAATGTCACCGATAAAGACAAGGCGCTGCGCTCTATCTATTCGGTATTAAAACCCGGCGGCCGTTTGCTGGTGCTGGAGTTCTCCAAGCCTGAGCACGAACTGCTGAACAAGGCTTATGATTTCTATTCTTTTAATATCCTGCCGAAAATGGGCGAGCTGGTGGCCAAAGACGGCGACAGTTACCAGTACCTGGCGGAATCCATCCGTATGCACCCGGATCAGGACACCCTTAAAGGCATGATGGAAAATGCAGGTTTTGAACAAGCCGGCTATAAAAACCTCACCGGCGGCATAGTGGCCCTGCATAAAGGTTATAAGTTCTGATCTTATGAGTATGTTGATGCCGGCACAAACCTTAAGCGCCACACTTGAACTTGTGATCAATAAAGCACTGGCGCTTAATATTCATGGCAACAGCCAGCTGGATAAGTTAGCCGGTTTGACCTTAACGGTTAACTTAAGCGAGCTGGCCTTCCCGCTCAGCTTTACCGTCACCGGCGGACAAATCATGGTTACCGGTATCGAAGAACGGGCAGATTGCGAAATCAATACCGGTATCAAAACCTTGTTGCGGCTGAAGAAAGAGCAGGCTGTAACCCAACTCATTAAAGAAGATTTACTCGATATTCAGGGAGATTTAAAGGTCGCCCAGGGCTTTGCTGCTGTCGCGGATAACCTGGAAATAGACTGGCAAAGTGAACTGGCCCGCTATATCGGCGATATCGCCACCCATAAGCTGGTCCAAACTGGCCAGGCCCTTAAGAAAAAGTTCGCCTTTGCCGCCCGGCAAATCCAGTCGGATGCCGGTGAATACCTGGTACATGAGCAGAAGTTGGCGGTAACCAACAGCCAGCTTAGTTATTTCAATGAGCAGGTAAGCACCTTAGCCGCACAAACCCAGGCCCTGGCCACGCGCCTGCAGCGCATGGATGAGCAGCTGAAAACCAGCCCAGCCACCGACACCAACAAATAATATTACAAGGGTACATGTGAACAGCCATCGTCTTTATCAGATACTGAAAACCTTTTTACAATACGGCTTAGACGAACTGTTGCCGAAACAGGCTCTGCCCTGGTATGTGCGCCTGTTCCGCCACTCCCTGTTCTGGTTAAGGAACAAGCATAAAGACAAACCGCTGGCGCTGAGATTCCGCCTGGCCATCGAATCCTTAGGTCCGGTATTTATCAAGTTCGGCCAGATGTTATCCACCCGCCGCGATTTATTGCCACCGGACTTTGCCGATGAACTGGCGGCGCTGCAAGACCAGGTCTTGCCTTTTGACGGCGAGCAGGCCAGGCAAATCATTATCAAGGCCATGGGGGAAGAGGCTTTTAACCTGCATTTTGGCGACTTTGACATGACGCCGCTGGCATCCGCCTCTATCGCCCAGGTACATACCGCCAGCTTTTATCCCGACGGCAAAGCCGGCCAGGGGCGGGATGTGGTGCTTAAGGTGTTGCGTCCGGGGATCAGTAAGATCATTCTCGCCGATATCAAGGTAATGGCCATGTTTGCCGCCATTGTCGCCCGCTGGTTGCCGGACGGCAAACGCCTGCGCCCGAAAGAGGTGGTGGCGGAATATCGTAAAACCATATTGGATGAACTGGATTTAATGCGCGAAGCCGCCAATGCCATCCAGCTCAAGCGTAATTTCGAACAGGGCAGATCAAGCGATAAAGTCTTGTATGTGCCTGATATTTACAGCGAATACTGCCATAAAAACGTCCTGGTGATGGAGCGTATCTATGGCATAGGGGTTGGCGAAATAGAAACCCTGCATCAGCAACAGGTCAATATGAAGCTGCTGGCGGAGCGCGGTGTCGAAGTATTCTTTACCCAGGTGTTTCGCGACAGCTTTTTTCATGCGGATATGCATCCGGGTAATGTCTTTGTCGATGCCAGCAACCCGGAAGATCCCACCTGGATCGCCATCGACTGCGGTATCGTCGGCACCCTGAACCGCGAAGATAAACGTTATCTGGCGGAAAACTTCGTCGCCTTTTTTAACCGGGATTACCGTAAGGTCGCCCAGTTGCACGTGGACTCCGGCTGGGTGCCCTATGAAACCAGCGTCGACGAATTTGAATTTGCCATCCGCACTGTCTGTGAGCCGATCTTCAACAAACCGCTGGCGGAGATCTCCTTCGGCCAGGTATTGGTCAACCTGTTTAATACCGCCCGGCGCTTTAATATGGAAGTACAACCCCAGCTGGTGCTATTGCAAAAAACCTTGCTTTATATCGAAGGTTTGGGCCGCCAGCTCTATCCGCAACTAGATTTATGGCAAACCGCTAAACCTTTCCTGGAAAGCTGGGTGAAACAGCAAATGGGGCCGAAGGCCATCCTGACCAAGGTCAGGGAAAACCTGCCGTTCTGGAATGAGAAGCTGCCGGAAATGCCGGATCTGGTCTATGACTATTTAAAAGCCGGTAAAGATAACCAAATCCAACAGGCCCAGCTGATCAGCCAACTTAACCGGCAACAAGAACAAAACAGCCAAAAGCTGCTGTACGCGGTTTTTTCCGGCGCTCTGCTCATCAGTGCCACCTTATTATTTATTGAGCACAATAACCTGGCGGCGCTGATACTTGGCGGTGCCGGTGCGGTGATGGCCTTATTGGCGTTAAAAAAGAAACCAGCCAATGATTAATGGCTAAAAGCACCAACAACCCGGATGCTGAAGTGATTTGATGCTTAATCGATTTCCGCCGGGTTGATTTTCGCCGTTAAAATATGATCCCGCCACTGACCGGCAATCTTGAGATAAGACTTGGCCAGCCCTTCTTTTTCAAAGCCCAGGCGTTGTAGTAAGCGTTCACTGCGGATATTTTCCGGCATATAATTGGCCATGATCCTGTGCATGCCCAGCTGCTCAAAAACAAAAGCATTGGTGGCGATCAGCATTTCCGCCATCAGCCCCCGTCCCTGATATTTTCCGGCAATAGAGTAGCCGAGATAGCAGGCCTGAAACGGCCCGTGGATGAGATTGCTATAGGTGGCCAGGGCGACAATTTCATTTTCCCCCGGAAAATACGCGGCAAAATGCAGCTCCCGGCCCTTGTTAAAGCCGGTAAGCGCCCGGGTCAGCCTTTTCTGTACTTCCGCCTCCTGATGATAATCCGTTTCCCTGAGCGGCTCCCAGGGCGCCAGATGCTGCTCGTTTTCCCGGTAATAGTGTTGCAGCAGGGCATAATCTCCCGGCTGCAGTACAGAAATCTCCAAATGCTCTGTGGTCAGGCTGGGCAAGACCTGCATCATAAAGCTGTGCCTCCTTTCTGGCAGTAAACTATTTTTTCTCGCTTTTAGCTTTAAGCATAGCCCGTAAATTGGCGACCCCGGCTTTACCTTTTTCCTGTTTTTGCTCTGCGGTGGGCTGGGCCCTGCCGCTTTCCCAGATAAGATCATTCTGCGGCAACTCATATAAGAAACGGCTCGGCTCGGTACGGGCCACTTCACCGAATTGCCGGCGCTCCCGGGCATAGGTAAAAATCAGCTCACGCTGCGCCCGGGTGATACCTACATAGGCCAGGCGGCGCTCTTCTTCAACATTGCCTTCATCAACACTGGTTTGGTGGGGCAGCAGGCCTTCTTCCATGCCGATCAAAAAGACATAGGGGAATTCCAGCCCTTTGGAGGCATGCAGGGTCATCAGCTGTACCTGATCCGCCATATCTTCCTCTTCATTGCGCTCCATCATGTCGCGCAAGGTCAAACGGGTAACAATTTGCGGCAAGGTCATGGGCTCGTCCAGCTCACCCCCTTCCAGCATTTCCGTGACCCAGCTGAATAACTGGGTGACGTTTTTCATGCGCATTTCCGCCGCCTTGGCACTGGGGGAGGTATCGTATAGCCAGTCTTCGTAATTGATTTCCCGGATCATCGAGCGCAATACCGCGGCGGTATCACCACGTTCGGCATTGTCGGCGGTTTCCACGATCCAGCGGGTAAAGCGCTGCACGCTGGCCAGACCACGCCCGGTCAGGTGTTGCTCTAACCCCAACTCAAAACTGGCGGCAAACATACTGATCTGACGCATATTGGCGTAGCTGCCCAGTTTTTCCAGGGTAGTCGGGCCTATTTCACGGCGCGGCACGTTAACGATACGTAAAAAAGCATTATCATCATCGGGGTTCACCAGCACCCTTAAATAGGCCATGATATCTTTGATTTCGCTGCGGGAGAAAAAGGAGGTGCCGCCGCTGATCTTATAGGGAATACGGTTGGTCATCATCGCCTTTTCCAGCAAACGCGACTGGTGATTACCCCGGTACAAGACCGCATAATCCTTAAACTGGCTTTTATTCTGGAACCTGTGACCAATCAGCTCACCCACCAGGCGCTCTACTTCATTTTCTTCATTTTTTGTCTGTACCACCCGCAATTCCAGCCCGTAAGCAAGCTCACTGAACAGCGCCTTGTCATAAACATGGGGGTTATTGGCAATGAGTATATTGGCACATTTAAGGATACGGCCGCTGGAGCGGTAGTTTTGCTCGAGCTTGATCAGCTTCAGGGTAGGGAAGTCTTTGCCGAGCAACACCAGGTTTTCCGGTTTGGCCCCGCGCCAGGAATAAATCGACTGGTCATCGTCTCCTACCACAGTTAAACGGCCGCGTTCGCCGGTGATCAGTTTAACAAATTCATACTGGCTGGCATTGGTATCCTGGTATTCGTCCACCAGCATATAACGGATTTTATTTTGCCAGCGCTGGCGTACTTCCGGATAGTTACGCAGCAATAAAGTCGGGATAAGGATCAGATCATCAAAGTCCAGGGCATTGTAGGCCTTCATATGTTTCTGGTAGCGGGCGTAAAACTCGGCATATAAGGCGGCATCGGCATCACCGGCGGTTTTCAGCGCCCCGTCCGGCAGCAGCAGGTCGTTTTTCCAGTTGGAAATCATACCCTGTAATTTATTCAGCAGATCCTTATCGCCGTCGAGCTCCTGTTCGGTCAGCTCCTTTAACAGCGCCAGGGTATCCTGATCGTCAAACAGGGTAAAACCCGGCTTATAACCTAAGGTTTTGATTTCCCGGCGCACGATATCCAGCCCCAGGGAGTGGAAAGTCGATACCGTCAAGCCCCGGGTCAGCTCGCGGCCAAGCATTTTACTGACCCGCTCTTTCATTTCCCGGGCGGCTTTATTGGTAAAGGTTACCGCGGCAATGTTTCTCGCCTTGTAGTCACACTTTTGGATCAGGTAGGCTATTTTCTGACAAATAACCCCGGTTTTACCACTGCCGGCACCCGCCAGTACCAGGCAGGGGCCGCTTACATATTTTACCGCTTCATTTTGTCCGGGATTAAGTTTCATATTGGATCAGTTTTCTAAAAAATTTACAGGTTATCAAATACTTTTCAGGGAAAAGGCTCTCCGCCGCATTTTATGCCTAAACTTTTTACCTAAAGTAAGGCGGCTCAAGCAGAATAGCCGGGTTCAAGATCCCGGCGATTATGAAAGCGCAGATTTTACCCTTTTTTTTCCCGGACAACATCTGTCTTTTAACTTTGGCGCAAGAAATTTAGCCAATAACTTTATACTCGCGCCTTAAAAGTGTTTACAATAGGCGCAAGTACAGTAGATAAAGCAGCTTAGCCCTATGTTAAACGCTAAAAAAATTGAAGAAATTGCCCGTCAGGTCACGGATTCCATCCCGCCGGGATTAAAAACCATAGCGACCGATCTTGAAGATAAGACCAAAACGGTATTACAACGTAAATTGTCTCAGTTAGATGTGGTCACCCGCGAAGAATTTGATGTGCAAACCCAGGTATTGATCAAAACCCGCGCCCAGTTAAGCATGCTGGAAAACAAAATTACCGAGCTTGAAGGACGTTTGCAGGAAAAACAGCTGACAGTAAAAGAGACAAGCGAAGACTAACACTTTGCCCTTTTCCCGCTGTTAACCGGCCGCCTCAAAGGTAATTAAAGGCGGCCGGAAAGTAAGCGGAACAGGTCCATTACCGGTTAAAGAGTTTCCTTTCCAAAACAAAACCCATAATACCGGCAGAAAACAACAGTACCCCTAAAATTTGCAGCAAGGCATTGATAAGTCTCGGCTCCTGCTCCTGCTCATGCTTATCTAGCTTATAAAGGCGTAATCCCCCGCTGACCTGCTCAGTGAAATACGGACCTAAGTTCTGCCAAAGCAACTGGTATTTGGCGTCTTTGCGTTTCTCCATCTCCATTTTTTTCTTGATATGCAGCTGGCGATGCTCTTCACCGTTCCCCGTTATCAGCCTTGACCAGCTGCTAAAGATATCTTTAGGCTCACCGGGCAGTACCACCCCCAGAGATTCATACTGATAACGGGTTTCGCCAAACAAAAGCGTACTGAAACCGCTATAAAACAAAGTGACCGCTATCACGATCAGGGCGCTGCAGCCGTATAAATAACGTCTTTGTGTTGTGCTTTGCTGTTGCTGTTGTTGTTTCAGCCAGTGCTCGATATCCGGGATCTGGCTTAATTGCCCCCGGCTGGCGTTTACATCAAAACGTGTCAGGAACTGATTCAGCTCCAGGTTAAAGGCCTTAAGTAAACTTCTGAAAATTTCATTGGACGGTACCGACTTATCATTTTCCAGCTTGGATAAATAAGACTGCTCTATCCCCGCCAGCTGTGCTAATTCCGGTTGGCTTAATCCCAGCTCATGCCTGAGTTGCTTAAATTGTTCACCAAGTGTCATAGTGATCCCTTATATAAAATATTTGCCTGTAAATTAGATGAATAGCGCCGGCTGCTGAAGGGTATTCTTAGGTATTCCTGCCGGGATAAAAAGCAGAATATTGAGGAATAACCGGGAATTAGGGTAAAAAAGGCAAAAATACCCGCCAGGAGACAAGTACAAGCGGGCAAGATCTTACTTTACGAATTAATTAATTTTTGAGGTCAGGAGTTTTACCCCCAGGACGATCATGGCGCCGCCTAAAATCCTGTCTATCCAGTGGCCAAAACGCTGAAAGCCGGCATTGACCTTAGGTCTTGAAAGCAACATCACCACACTGGAGAACCAGGCAAGCTGGATCACCATCATCCAGACGCCATATACCGCAATTTGATATAAGGGCATATCCGGCGATAACACTAAAGTAAAAAGAGAAACAAAATACACCGGCGCCTTGGGATTAAGGGCATTGCATAAAAAACCTAAACCTATGCTTTTTGCCGATCCCGGACGAGTGATTGGCGCCGCATCAGCTTGGGTATCCAGAGTAGTTTGTACTTGGGCTTTCGACCTCAACCCCTGGTAACCCAGATATAACAAATAGCCGCCGCCAAAAAGCTTAATTGCCCACAGGGCCATGGAGGAGTTGGCAATTACCGCCGCCAGGCCAAAGGCGGAATAAAGGATATGGATAGACAAACCTAAGGTGATGCCGAGACTGATCAACAGGCCGGTTTTTTTGCCGTTACGCAGGGTTTGCTGGGAAACCAACACAAAATCGGGCCCGGGAGAGGCCGCCGCCAACAGGTGTATTGAAGTGATCAGTAATAATCCGGTAAATAAATCCATAAGACCTCCCGACGCTAATAAGCTGTAGTTATTTCAAAAACTGTGTCCCGGTTACCGGCTGCCCGGCATTCTCAGAGCAGCCAAGAGGGACACAGTTTTATACCATTAATACTGGTAAAAAGCACTCATGGCCCGGTACAGGGAGTAGATATCCACTTTTGAACTCAGGGCATAAGGAGAGTGAATAGATAGTACCGGCACGCCGAAATCGATCACTTCCATATTATCTTTAGACAAGCTGCTGCCGATAGTACCGCCGGAAGCCTTACCTTTATAAGTGCTGGTTTGCCATAAGATATCCGCTTTGTCTAAATAGCTGCGGGTCCAGGCAATATATTCGGAATTGGCATTAAAGCCGCCGCCATAAAGCTTAAGGTTAACCCCTTGGCCTAAGCGTGGCGCATTGCCCAGATCCCAGACACCCGGCCAGTTGGGGTTAACCCCAGGATTGACATCGGTAGAGATCACCTTAGTATTTTTCAGCGCCAGGCGTAAGAAGTGATCGTTATAATCGCCGCCTTTATTGAGGTAAAGCATTTGAGAAATCAAGTCCACCAGATAGGTAGACTTGGCACCGGTATTATTAATATTGCCGACTTCTTCGTTATCCACCAGGAACGCCATCGCGGTATATTCCGGGGTTTTCTGCTCCAATATGGCTTTAACCGAGGCATAGGCCGCCAGCTTATCATCCTGGCCATAGGCAGCAATCAAAGCACGGTCGATGCCGACATCCCGCGGTTTCATCGCCGGCACCAGTGCCAGCTCGGCAGAAACCAGATCGGCAAGGGAAACCCCATATTCACTCTTCAGATAGGCAATCACTTGCTGTTTGACTTTCGATTTTTTGCCCGGTTTAGAGGCAATAATGGCATCGAGCTCTTCTTTTTTGATCACCTCGCGGTTTGCTCGCTTACGGTACTCCTGATCCACATGCGGAGCCAGGTCCGGCACCATAAACACAGGGTCGTCGGCGTCGAGACCGATGGAAATCTTCACCCGGCTGCCGTCTTTTTTATCGACATGCCCCACCAGCGCCAGCGGTATATTCACCCACTGGTAATTTTTGATGCCGCCGTGAATATAGGTTTGCACCAGGGCAAAACCTTCTTTTTCATATAAAGGACGGCCTTTTAATTCAATTCTCGGCGAGTCGATATGGGAGCCGACAATACGTACCCCTTCGGTTAACGGCTTTTCACCGATCACAATCAAGTTCATCGCCCGACCGCGGTTTACATCATAAAAACGCGCGCCCGGCGTTAATACGCTGTCGCTTTTCAGCGGTTTAAAACCTTGGGCTTCCACCAGCTTCACGGTTTCATCAACAAAAGTGATTTCCGTTCTGGCCTTGTGGATAAAATCCTTATACCCGGTGGCATAACTTTCCACCTGTCTAAGTTCTTTCTTGGACAATGCCAACCAGGAGGAATTTTCTTCCGCCGCCTGTGAAAATTGTGCGGTTAACGTCAAACCGGTCGCCAGCATAAGGCCGGCCGCTTTAAATACCTTGTTCATATACATACTACCTGAAGAAATATCTGCTTATAGTAAGCTAAGTGAAGGGGGAATCAAATGCCAACAAATCATTTTGTTAGCAAAAATTCCGCGATAAATAACGGCTTTTTGCCGGTAAAAACAGCCGGACACAGGGATAATTTCCAGCCAAAAACACATAAAAAAAGCTTAAGGAAATTGAACAACTTATCAACACCTTTTTGTGTAACCAGCTATTTTATATAGAAAAAACAATTTATTAACATAGTTTATCAGCTATGCTATCATGATTTTGATTTAGTAAGAGCCCGTAGTAACTGTTATGGATAACCTTTTCCGTCCCGAAGTATTAGAAAAAAAACGCCACAGATTGGACGGAGCCGTCAGCTTAGTTCAGCCGCCGCTATTTAAATCCTTTGCCCTGCTCATGGTGATTATCGTGCTCATTAGCCTGGTTTACCTCTCCATCGGCAGCTATACCCGTAAAGAAAGGGTCAGCGGCATGCTGCAACCGGACAGCGGCCTGGTAAAATTAACCGCGCCGCAATCGGGCATTATCACCCAGTTACTGGTACAGGAAGGCCAGGCGGTGCAAAAAGATCAGCCGCTGCTGCGCATCACCTCGGAAAAACATGGCGCCGAGGGTTTTGAGCTCAACCAGTCGCTGATCAACCAGTACCAGTTCCAAATCACCACGTTAGAGCAGCAAAAAAGCAAACAGCAAACCCAACACCAGCTGCAGATCACTGAACTGGAAAATAAACTCAGCAATTTCAAAAAACGCCTGCAACAGCTGGATCTGCAAAAGGATATTTTTGACAAACGTATCGCCATCAACAAAGAAATCGTGCTGCAGGTCTCTACTTTGGCGGGTACCGGCTATATTTCCGATCTTGAACTGAAAAAGCAGAAGGATTCGCTGTTATCCCTGGATCAGCAGGCTTCCGGCATCCGCTCGGAGCGGTTGAGCATTAACGATCAAATTGAACAGATAGAAAACCAGCTGGCACAATTACCGATAGAGCAGGCCAAGCTCAACAACCAAATCAATACCCAGCTGGCGGAAACCAGGGTGCAGCTGGCCACCATCAAACAACAGCGCCTCGGTGAATTAAGGGCGCCGTCAGACGGCATAGTCTCGGGTTTGCTGGCCAAAACGGGAAAATCGGTACTGACCAACCAAAGCCTGCTTAATATCTTACCCGACGGCAGCGCCATGCAGGCGGTGATTTATGTACCCACCTCGGCCTTTGGTTTTATCAACAGCGGCCAGAAAACCCGGCTAAGATATCATGCCTTTCCCTATGAGAAGTTCGGCATTTATGACGGCACCATTTCAGAAATCAGCACCAGTGTGATTTTACCGGATGAGCTTGATACCCCGGGATTGATCAACCAGCCCTCCTACCGGGTGGTGGTGGACCTGGCGCAACAGAATATCAATGCCTACGGTAAAGAAATTTCCCTGCGCTCCGGCATGATGCTCGACGCCGACATTATTATCGAAGAGCGCTCATTATTACACTGGTTGTTTGACCCTGTTCTCAGTATTAAAGGCCAGTTATAAATGTTCTCACTATCAATAGGCTTGTTCACAAGCCCGTTAACACCTATGTATAAATTTTCAGCCAAGGACTGTAACTAGATTATGGATACTTCTTCTCCCGGCGCAAAATTACAGTTTTGGCATCGTAAAACCCTGCCGTTATTGCTGCAATCGGAAGCAACCGAATGCGGCCTGGCTTCGCTGGCGATGGTAGCGGCCTACCACGGCCATAAATCAGATCTGCTGACAATGCGGCAAAAGTTCAGCCTCTCCCTTGAAGGGGCGACCTTGCTCGATATCATGCATTTTGCCGAAAAGCTGGAGCTCACCTCCCGGCCGCTGCGCATCGAACTCGATGATATGCAGCATCTGCAAACCCCCTGTATTCTGCACTGGGATCTCAACCATTTTGTGGTATTAAAATCAGCCAACGCCAAAGGCATCGTCATTCATGATCCGGCCTCCGGCGTCAGAAAATTAAAATATGAAGAAGTCTCAGGTCATTTTACCGGCATAGCACTGGAGCTGAGCCCGACCCAGGCTTTTGAACAAAAAGAGCCGCCGCCGTCGCTGAAATTCAGTGATTTTTGGAGCAAGATCACAGGATTAACTAAGTCACTGACCCTGATTTTTACCCTGTCGCTGCTGATCCAGGTATTCGCCCTGGCCAGCCCCTATTATATCCAGCTGGTGGTGGATGACGTCATCCTCACCGGAGATACCTCTTTGCTGACTGTGCTGGCAATAGGTTTTTTCCTGTTGCTGCTGTTTGAAACCGTCACCAATGCTATCCGGCGCTTATCCCTGATGCATTTTGCCAACTTAATGAGTATCCAGCTCGGGGCCAATTTATTCCATCACCTGATCCGCTTGCCGCTGCAGTATTTTGAAAAGCGTCATATGGGGGACGTGGTCTCCCGCTTTGGCTCTTTGCAGGAAGTCAAACGCCTGCTGACCACAGGGGTAATAGAAACCATCATCGACGGCCTGATGGCATTGATCACCCTGGGCATGATCTTCTTTTACAGTCCGGCGCTATCGGCAGTGGTATTAGCTGCGGTCTGCCTCTATGCCCTGGTGCGTTTTCTCAGTTATAAACCGTACCGGGCCATCAGCGAGCAGGAAATCATTGCCCGCGCCGAAGAAAACAGTAACTTTATGGAAACCGTACGCGGCATCCAGACCATCAAGCTGTTCGGCTCGGAAGTGAAAAGGGAAGGCCAGTGGCAAAACCGTTTTGCCGCCGCCATCAACCAGAATATCCGTTTCGGCAATTTTGTCATTTCCTACGATGCCATCAACCGCTTCCTGTTTGGCGTCGAAAATATCGCGGTAATTTATCTTGCCGCCCACCTGGTGATCGACGGCGGTTTCAGTACCGGTATGCTGTTTGCCTTTATGGCCTATAAACGGCAATTTATCGACAAGATGGCGGCGCTGATCGAAAAAGTCATCGAATTTAAAATGCTGGGCTTACATTTCGAGCGTTTGGCGGATATCGCCCTGACGGAAAAAGAAGTACTGCAGGAAGAGGATGCCAAACCCCATACGCTCCAGGGAAAAATTACCCTGGAAAATGTTTCCTTCAGCTACAGCGATGCCGGGCAAGATGTTGTTCACGGCGTCAATATGAATATCAATGCCGGTGAATCCGTGGCCATTACCGGACCTTCCGGCAGCGGCAAGTCGACTTTGCTGAAAATCATGCTCGGCTTAAACCTGCCGCAGCAGGGTCAGGTACTGATAGACGATATCCCGCTGCAACAGCTAGGACATAAACAATACCGCCAGCAAATTGCCGCAGTGATGCAGGATGATGAACTGTTATCCGGCTCGGTGGCGGACAATATCGCCTTCTTTGATACCCCGATAGATATGGAACACCTGGTGTACTGCGCCGAACTGGCGGCGATCCATGACGATATCAGCAATATGCCCATGGGGTATAACAGCCTCATCGGCGATATGGGCTCAAGTTTATCCGGCGGACAAAAACAACGTATTATCCTGGCACGGGCCTTATATAAGAAACCTAAGATCCTGTTTATGGATGAAGCCACCAGCCATCTCGATACCCAACTGGAATCGGATATTAATGACGCGGTTAAACGCCTGGATATCACCCGGGTGATCATCGCACACCGCAAGGAAACCATAGCCTCGGCAGACCGGGAAATAAAGATCAGCGAACAAGAAAGTAATGAAGCCCAGGCCAGTGAAAAGGCGGAGAGTTAATCAGGTTAAACGGGAAAAATGAAAAACGGTCTTTACCACACTTAACAAGACCGTTGCCTTAATTGCAAATTCAAGCGACTGACAACCATAACATTAAAATATGATTTGGTATTCAGTGGGTTTTTTCTTGGTCAATAACCTGACATGCCTTCCCTGCATTTCAGGTACTTCAGGGGTTTCAGAGATTTCCGGCAAGGTGCCGCCGGCAATTTTTGCGGTAAGCGCCATTGGCATGGTGTTCAAATCCCTTGATAAATTCGCTAATTTCTTCTTATTAACTTTCAGTTCCATAACTCAATCCTTTTGATTTATTTTCATTCCTGTGCACCCGAAAGCGCCCCCATAAAATAGCAATTAATCCCCCTGAGTCAAGTCAGGGGCATAACATTTTGTTTACTATTTATACAAGTTTCTGGCAGCTTTACTTGCCAGAACAGAAAACGGAAAGGGGTAAAAGAAATCACCGGCAGGTAAAATTTCCTGCCGGATTAATAAGTTAATAAAACTGGTCAGGCAAATAACTTAACGGGTTAAAAACGCCTGATAGGCAGGATTATTGGTTTCTTCCTGCCAGTTGTAACCCAGGGCCTTAAGGTGTTCAAAAAAGTCCTGCTCTTCTTCTGCTTTGACTTCAAAACCCGCCAACACCTGGCCAAAGGCGGCGCCATGGTTACGGTAGTGGAACAGGGTAATATTCCACAGCTCTCCCAGGGTATCGAGAAACTGCTCCAACGCTCCCGGATATTCAGGAAACTGGAAACGGAAAATACGTTCATTCACCGGCATCGGGTTTTGTCCGCCGATCATGTAACGTACATGCAACTTGGCCAATTCGTTGTCGCTGAAATCGCGCACCTTGTATCCGGCCTGCTCCAGGATATTCGCCAGCTGTTGCCGCTCCTGCGAGCCGCTTAAGCGAATACCGACAAAGATATGGGCTTTATCGCTGCCGACATAGCGGTAATTAAATTCGGTGATCACCCGCCCTGCCAGCGCCTGACAGAAACGGCGGAAGCTGCCTTTTTGCTCCGGAATCGTCACCGCAAAAACCGCTTCTTTTTGCTCCCCCAATTCACAACGCTCAGACACATAACGTAAACTGTGAAAATTCATATTGGCGCCGGATAACACCGCCACCAGCAACTCATCGCCGGGGCTTGTCTGACAATACTTGTTTACCGCCGCCAGCGACAGCGCACCTGCCGGCTCGGCAATCACCCGGGTTTGTTCAAAAATATCTTTTATCGCCGCACAGATCTCATCGCTGTTGACTGTGATCACCTGATCGCAATAACGCCGGATCAGATCAAAGGTATGCTTGCCGATGCGCTTCACCGCAACTCCGTCGGCAAACAAGCCCACATGATCGAGATCCACCGGGCTGCCCGCAGCCAATGCCGCCTGTAAACAGGCTGAGTCTTCCGCTTCAACACCGATAATTTTGATGTCCGGGCGCAACTGTTTAAGGTAAACCGCCATACCCGCCAGCAAACCGCCGCCGCCCACCGGCACAAACACCACATCGGCGTTGGGCTGCTGCTGCAATAACTCTTTGGCCACGGTCCCCTGACCGGCAATAACATCGATATCATCAAAAGGATGGATCAGGGTTTTCTGCTCTTCCCGGGCAAACTTCTGTGATGCCGCCTGGGCTTCATTAAAACTGCGGCCGATCAAACGCACCTCGGCGCCGAAACGCCGGACATTGTCGACCTTGATTTCCGGGGTAGTGATCGGCATCACAATTGTCGCCTTGATACCCAGCTTGCTCGCAGACAATGCCAGTCCCTGGGCATGGTTACCGGCAGAAGCCGCCACCACGCCGTGGATACACTCCTGCTCCGACAGGTTGCTTAACTTGTTATAAGCACCGCGTAATTTAAAAGAATGTACCGGCTGCTGATCTTCCCGTTTGAGAAATATCTGGTTATTCAACCGTGACGATAACTTGGTTAATGGCGTCAGCTCGGTTTCAACGGCAATATCATAAACCGGCGCCAGCAAAATACGGCGCAGGTAATCCATATCCCCATTGTGATCAGAGACATGCTCGACTTTAGTCATCTGTATCTCCGTCGAGCAGTTTGCGGTTACGCACCGCCCCTTTATCGGCACTGGTGGCCAGCATGGCATAATTTTTCAGGGCATAACTGATGGGACGCACCCGCGCTTTCGGCTGCCAGGCTTTTTTGCCTTTCGCCTGCATCTGGGCTCTGCGCTGCGCCAGCTCTTCATCAGAAAGCTGCAATTTAATCAACCGCTTGGGAATATCGATGTGAATAATATCTCCCTGCTCAACCAAACCGATGGCACCACCATCCGCCGCTTCAGGTGAAATATGGCCGATGGACAAGCCGGAAGTGCCGCCGGAAAAACGGCCGTCGGTGATCAGGGCACAGGCCTTGCCCAGGCCCATGGATTTCAGATAAGTGGTCGGATACAGCATTTCCTGCATGCCCGGGCCGCCTTTAGGCCCTTCATAGCGGATCACCACTACTTCACCGGCAACAACTTTACCGGCCAGGATACCTTCCACAGCATCTTCCTGGCTCTCAAATACATGGGCGGGGCCGGTAAAGGTTAAATTATCCTCCGCCACCCCGGCGGTTTTCACGATACAACCGTCCAGGGCAATATTGCCCGACAATACCGCCAATCCGCCTTCCTGAGAAAACGCATGCTCCCGGGTACGGATACACCCTTGCACACGGTCGACATCCAGGCTGTCATAACGGCAGTCCTGGCTAAAGGCCTGAGTGGTACGGATACCGGCGGGACCGGCACGGTAGAAGTCTTTGATTTGCTCGTCTTGAGTTACGGCAACATCATATTTTTCCAACAACTCCGCCAGGCTGATACCCAGGACATTTTTTACCCCGGTATCGAGTAAACCGGCCCGCGCCAGCTCGCCTAAGATGGCAACCACGCCGCCTGCACGGTGTACGTCTTCCATATGGTATTCCTGGGTGGAAGGAGCCACCTTACATAAATGCGGCACCTGGCGCGATAAACGGTCGATATCCGCCATGGTAAAGTCAATTTCCGCCTCATTGGCCGCCGCCAGTAAATGCAATACGGTATTACTGGAGCCGCCCATGGCGATATCCAGGCACATGGCATTTTCAAAAGCGATTTTATTGGCGATATTGCGGGGCAGGGCAGACTCGTCATCCTGCTGGTAATAACGTTTGGTTAAATTAACGATTTCTCGTCCCGCCTGTAAAAACAACTGTTTCCGGTCGGCATGGGTTGCCAGCATAGAGCCGTTGCCTGGCAGTGCCAGCCCGAGGGCTTCCGCCAGACAATTCATGGAGTTGGCGGTAAACATACCTGAGCAGGAGCCGCAGGTAGGACAGGCGGATCTTTCCACCTGCTCGCTTTGTTCATCGGACACCGAGGGATCTGCCCCCTGGATCATGGCATCCACCAGATCTAACTTGATGATCTGATCCGATAACTTGGTTTTTCCCGCTTCCATCGGACCACCGGAAACAAAGATCACCGGGATATTCAGACGCATTGCCGCCATCATCATGCCCGGGGTGATCTTATCGCAGTTGGAGATACACACCATGGCATCGGCGCAATGGGCATTAACCATATACTCCACCGAGTCGGCGATAAGGTCCCTTGAAGGCAAACTATAAAGCATACCGCTGTGACCCATGGCGATACCGTCATCCACGGCGATGGTATTAAATTCTTTGGCGACACCGCCTGCCTCACTAATGGCACCCGCCACCAGTTGTCCCATATCTTTTAAATGCACATGCCCGGGCACAAACTGGGTGAAAGAGTTCACCACGGCAATAATAGGTTTGCCAAAGTCGTTGTCCGTCATACCGGTTGCACGCCAGAGAGCTCGGGCACCCGCCATATTGCGGCCCTGGGTAGAAGTTGCAGATCTTAATTTTGGCATAGCTTTACATGTCCATTTAAAAAATATTGGTTACATTAATGGGAAACTTCACCGGTATTTAACCGGAAAAGTTTCCCGCTTTTCTTTATTCGCTGACCGGCTCTAACCAGCCCCATTTGTCTTCTGTAGTGCCGTCGAAGATGCCGAAGAAGGCTTCTTGTAAGGCTTTGGTCACAGGACCGCGGCTGCCGTTACCCACAGGTAAGCCGTCTACGGTTTTCACCGGGACGATTTCCGTGGCGGTACCTGTCATAAAGAACTCATCTGCCAGGTAAAGGGCTTCACGGGAGATAGTTTCTTCACGCACTTCATAACCCAGCTCTTTTGCCAGCACGAATACCGCATCCCGGGTTAAGCCCTGAAGGATAGACGCCGTACCCGGCGGGGTATAAATGATGCCCTTGCGTACCAGGAATAAGTTTTGTCCCGCCCCTTCACTGATCTGGTTATTGACGTCCATGGCGATACCTTCGGTATAACCGTGACGGCCGGCTTCCATAGAAATAAGCTGAGATGACAAGTAGTTACCACCGGCTTTTGCCGCTGTCGGCATAGTATTCGGCGCTAAACGGTTCCAGCTCGATACCCCGACTTCAACACCGTTTTCGATGGCATCGGCGCCTAAATATGCTTCCCAACTAAAGGCAGCGATCATTAAGTCTGCCTTGACATCGGCAGGCGGACGTAAGCCCATGCCGACATCCCCTAAAAAGGCCAGCGGGCGCAGGTAGGCCGCTTCAAGTTTATTTTTGGTGACGGCATCTTTACAGGCCTGCATCACCTCTTCCACGGTATAAGGGATATCCATACGGTAGATTTTTGCAGAATCGAATAAACGTTCGATATGCTCTTTCAAACGAAAAATACAGGTACCCTTATGGGTGTTATAGGCCCGGATCCCTTCAAACACGGATGAACCATAATGTAATGCGTGGCTCATCACATGCACAGTAGCGTTCTGCCATGGAATGAGTTCACCATTAAACCAAATGAGTTCAGCACTTACTTTAGCCATTTTCTTTTCCTAACGTTAAATTACAACACAACTGTTGTTTTTATTATGCGCGACATTGCAGCGATGTGGTATTGTCAACCCTGATATCCCTGATGTCGAATAATTTATCCAATTGATGGTATAAATTGTCGATGGAGTTGTCGCTGCGTACCGATATTTCAATCGCCAGCTCGTCTCCGGCCTCCTGGGGAAACATGGTCATGCCGGTGACGACAAAACCGCGGTAGCGGGTGACCTGCAACAACCTTTCCAGCACTGTGGGCTGATCCGATGCGGTGATCTTCAATGTATGTTGGTTCATCATGTTAGCTCCTGGCCTGGCTTAAAAGGTATTAGCAAAGGTGTTAAGGCCACTGAGGCCGGTTTAGTTAAAAAGTGACTGTTCATCAATGACTCTCCATCATGTCGTCATTGGCGGTCTCCGGCGGCACCAGCGGCCAGACATTGTCGCTGGCGGAAATTTTCACCTGCAGCAAATAAGCACCGTCATGGTTAAGCATTTCTTCGATGGCGCCGGATATTTCGCTTTTTTTGCTGATCGCCCTGGCCTTGATATCAAAGGCGCTTGCCAGGGTGACAAAATCCGGATTATCCGATAAGTCGGTTTCACTGTATCTCTGTTCAAAAAACAGCTGCTGCCACTGGCGCACCATGCCCAGTTTGGCATTGTCGATCAGCACAATTTTCACCGGCAAACCATAACGCTTGATGGTGGAAAGCTCCTGGACATTCATCATAAAAGAGCCGTCGCCGGAAACGGCAATCACAGTATCCTGTGCCCGGCTGACCTGAGCGCCGATTGCCGCCGGTATGCCAAAGCCCATGGCTCCCTGACCGCCGCTGGTTAAAAAGTTACTCGGCCGGGAAAAGGCCATATGCTGCGCACTCCACATCTGGTGCTGGCCGACATCTGTGGTCACCACAGCATTTTCCGGCATAACCCGGGATACCTGGTTTAAAAAGGCCGGGGCAAAGATGCCCTCGCCGGGATGATCATAATTCCAGCCAAAACTGTCCTTCATATGCAGGCATTTAGTGCGCCATAACTCGATTTCCAGCGGCAGGCAACAGGCGGGTAAATTCACCTTTAAATCCCCCAGCACCACGGCATCGGCGACACGACGCTTGCTGATTTCCGCCGGGTCGATATCAAAATGTATCACCTTGGCATCCGGGGCAAATTCCGCCAGCTTACCGGTCACCCGGTCATCAAATCTTGCGCCTACCGCTACCAGCAAATCACATTGCTGTACCGCCAAATTGGCGGCCTTGGTACCATGCATGCCCAGCATACCCAGGTAGGTATCGGTTTTCGGGTCAACCGCGCCCAAGCCCTTTAAAGTAGAGACACTGGGCATGCCGCTAACTTCAATAAATTCACGTAATTGTGCAACCGCATCCGCCATACCGACACCGCCGCCGACATACAGCACCGGCTTTTTCGCCAGGCTCAACAACGCCAGGGCAGCACCGACATTGGCAGGTGCCTGGCTGGTCTTATCCGCCTGTTGGCTACTCATATCCAACGCAGCAAGATTGCCAGCTTTCCGACTCACCGCCGCCAGTTGGATATCCTTGGGAATATCCACCAACACGGGTCCCTGACGACCCGACAGTGCCATGTCAAAGGCCTGGTGCAACACATCTTCCAATTCGTTAACATCTTTCACCTGGAAACAGTGTTTGGTGCAGGCCAGCGACAGACCGATAATATCCACTTCCTGAAAAGCATCCGAACCCATGGCCTTGGTAGACACCTGGCCGGTAATGGCAACCACAGGAATGGAGTCTGACATGGCATCGGCAAGACCTGTGATCAGGTTAGTCGCCCCCGGCCCCGAAGTGGCAAAACATACCCCAACCTTACCGGCAGCGCGGGCATAACCTACGGCAGAAAACGCCGCCCCCTGCTCATGGCGGCAAAGATAGTGTTTCACTTCACTGTCGTACAGGGCATCATAAATCGGCATAATCGCGCCCCCCGGGTAGCCGAAAACGTCTTCGACCCCGTGTTGCTGCAGTACCTGAAATAATAAGGATGCGCCGGTGAGCTGTTGTTCGTTTACCATTTTGCTTGCCATGTCAGTTGCCATAATATGCTTAAACTATTCACTTGTTATTCATCAACTTTTAATGACCAAGTGTCCGTTGTTCACTCCAAAAAATAATCTTCATCTGCGTGTTATTGAATATTCAATTTACGCCGCGAATTTTGCCGTTTAACTTAAAACCTGTTTCACCCTGTCACCTCAATCGGGGTGAACATCCCGTCCCTTGTGATTTTCTCAGGCCCTGAAAGCAAAAAACCCCCGCTTCTCTCGAAACGGGGGTTTGGAATTCTGTATTTTGCTTTTCTTTAGCTCAACGAACACCCCCGCGACGATTTAATAATCACCACGACGAGAATGTTAATAATCACTAAGCTAAGGTTTTGCATGTTTATTTAATTTTTCCGAAAATTTATTTGCATCAATTGCATCTATTTAAATTAGTATCACAGCTTTACGGCACCTAGCAAGCTTTTTTATTGCTCATTTTTAATTCGCTTCAAAATCAAGCACCC
This sequence comes from Thalassomonas sp. RHCl1, assembly GCF_947387555.1. Lineage (GTDB taxonomy): Bacteria > Pseudomonadota > Gammaproteobacteria > Enterobacterales > Alteromonadaceae > Thalassomonas. The sequence goes on along the minus strand of NZ_CANDNZ010000006.1, from coordinate 210,950 downwards.
GCATTCGCGAAAAAACACACAAGGGCTACACTTGAATTTTAAGCTTGTGGGTAAAAATGGATTTTTATGGCATTAGCATGTGTTTACAGCAGAGCGCGGCTGGGTCTTGAGTCACCCCAGGTGGCGGTTGAAGTCCATCTAGCCAACGGTTTGCCGGCCTTTAATATCGTCGGTTTGCCGGAAACCTCGGTCAAGGAAGCCAAAGACAGGGTACGCAGTGCGCTGATCAATTGCGGTTATGAATTTCCCGCCAAACGCATCACCATCAACCTCGCCCCGGCAGATTTACCCAAGGAAGGCGGCCGTTTTGATTTACCCATAGCTGTCGGTATCCTTGTGGCCTCAGAACAGTTGCCGATACCGGATTTACACCAGTATGAATTTGCCGGAGAGCTGGCACTTTCCGGTGAAATCAGGGAAATCATCGGCGAAATCCCCCTGGCCATCGCGACAAAAAACCAGGACAGGACCCTGTTTCTGCCCCGGGCAAATGCCCCCCAGGCAAGCTGGGTCAGGGACGTAAAAATTCATGCCCTGGATCATCTCACCCAGCTCTATCCCCACTTTCTGCGCCAGAGCCAGTTACCCCTGGTAGAAGCTAAAAAAGAGATCGCGGCAGCAGAAATTATCACGGAAGATATGGCGGATGTGATCGGTCAACCGCTGGCAAAAAGGGCGCTGGAAATTGCTGCCAGCGGCGCTCATAACCTGCTGTTTATCGGTCCGCCGGGCACAGGAAAAACCATGCTCGCCAGCCGTTTACCCGGTATTTTACCGTTAATGAACGAAGAAGAGGCCCTGGCCGCCGCGGCAATCCAGTCCATCAGCCACCAGCGCATAGATGAGACTTCCTGGTTCAGACGGCCGTTTCGCGCTCCCCATCATACGGCTTCATCCGCAGCCCTGGTCGGCGGCGGCAGCCAGCCCAAACCCGGGGAAATTTCCCTGGCCCATAACGGAGTATTATTCCTGGATGAATTGCCCGAATTTGACCGTAAAGTGCTGGACGTCTTGCGCGAACCCATGGAGTCCGGCGAAGTCACCATCTCCCGGGCCCTGACCAAACAAACCTTTCCCGCCCGCTTTCAGCTGGTGGCAGCCATGAATCCCAGCCCGACGGGGTTTTACAATGATAACCGCAGCACCCCGGAGCAGGTATTGCGCTATCTGAACCGCTTATCCGGACCGTTTCTAGACCGTATCGATATTCAGATCGAAGTAGCACGCCTGCCGCGGGGTATCTGGTCTGCAGACAAGCAAAACAATGAAAGCAGCCAGGTAATCCAGCAACGGGTACAGACTTGCCGCCAACAGCAAATTCAACGCCAGGGAGTCGCCAACGCTCACTTAACCAGCCCCCAGGTGCGCCGCTACTGTCCGCTGAGCAAAGAGGATCATGATTTCCTCGAACTGGCGGTGGAGAAATTAGGCCTCTCCACCCGGGCGCATCATAAGATTTTAAAAATTGCCCGCACCCTGGCGGATATGGAAGGATGTGAGAACATCAAACATGAACATCTGATCGAAGCCCTGTCGTACCGGGCCATGGACAGGTTACTGCGCCACCTCACCGATGCCGTTTCCGTGTAAAAATCATTACAAATCGCCCCCTCATGCCTGGCTGGCGGATATGGAAGCAAGTGAGAACATCAAACATGAGCATCTGATCGAAGCCCTGTCATATCGCGCCATGGACAGGTTATTGCGCCACCTCACCGATGCCGTTTCAGTTTAACAACTGAGCAGGTTAACTGATGGCGTCAAAAAATGCCTTAATCAGCGGCTGCTGCCGTCTCTGGGTTAAACAGCAAACGCCCAGCTCAAACGGTTCAATGACACCCGCCTGAGGCAGGTATTGCACCCTGTCTTTCACCGGACTGTTATCCACCACCACTTCCGGGGTTATGCCGACACCACAGCCCAGCGCCACCATACTCACCAGCGCCTCATGCCCGGAAACCGTGGCATAGATATTAGGTTTACCCTGTTGCTTTTTCCGGTACCAGGACTCAAACCGCGACCGTGCCGGGCCGTGCTCGGGCAGAATAATCGGGATCTGCGACCAGTTTAATACTTGCTGCTGCAACATCTGCTGCACACTGCAGGCTATGGTCGGGGCAATGACCACCAGCGGAATTTGCGCCAGGTGGTGGAAATAAAAACGGCCGGCCAATTTATCCGGCCGGGCGGCAATGGCAAAGTCCACCGCCTGCTGCTGTACCTGCTCCAGGGCATCTGAGGCATCCCCTGTGGTCAGCATGATTTCCACCAGCGGATGTTGCTGGCGGAAGCGGTCCAGCAGCGGGGGCAAATGGCTGTAGGCGGCGGTTACCGAGCAGTAAATATGTAGCTTGCCCTTAAGCTCCGCCTGCTTTTGGTTCAGGGTCAGCTTAAGCAATTGCCACTGCTCCAGCTGCTGGTCGACATAGATTTTAAATTGCTCTCCGGCCTCGGTCAGGGCCACGGTCCTGTTATCCCGGTGCAGCAAACTACTCCCCAATGATTCTTCCTGGCGCTGTATCGTCCGGCTCAGGGTTGACGGGCTGACATGAAAAGCCTGGGCCGTTTGCGCAAAGTGCAGACTGTTGGCCAGGTGCTGAAACATTTGTAATGATTTTATATCCATAAGCCCTCACATTTTTGGTAAAAAATAAGGCTGCACTCTTCATTGCAAAAAACGCAACACTAAAGTGCAAATATATCATTTTAAGCAACGAGAAGACTAGGTTATTATTTCTTTATCGTCAGCATACTGACCTATACTTTTTTGATTCAATTTGATGCTTTTCCAGGGAAACAGCATCAAGCAGCGGAGACAAGCATGGCCAATTACTTTAATACTTTAAGTTTACGAGAAAAATTAGCTCAGCTGGGCAAATGTCGTTTTATGAAACGCGAAGAGTTTGCTGACGGCTGTAACTTTATCAAAGACTGGAACATAGTAATTGTCGGTTGCGGCGCCCAGGGCTTAAACCAGGGCCTGAACATGCGCGACTCCGGATTGAATATTTCCTACGCCCTGCGTGAAGCCGCCATCGCCGAGAAACGCCAATCCTGGCAGTGGGCGACAGAAAACGGCTTTACCGTCGGTACCTATGAAGAGCTGATCCCGCAGGCAGACCTGGTATTAAACCTGACCCCGGACAAGCAACATACCTCTGCCGTCAGCGCAGTGATGCCGCTGATGAAGCAGGGTGCCACCTTGTCCTATTCCCACGGTTTTAACATCGTTGAAGAGGGTATGCAGATCCGTAAGGACATCACAGTAGTGATGGTGGCACCTAAGTGTCCGGGTACCGAGGTACGAGAAGAATACAAACGCGGTTTTGGCGTACCGACCCTGATCGCGGTACACCCGGAAAACGACCCGCGCGGTGACGGCCTGGCCATTGCCAAGGCTTATGCCAGCGCTACCGGCGGCGACCGTGCCGGGGTATTGGAGTCTTCCTTTATCGCCGAAGTAAAGTCCGACCTGATGGGCGAACAAACCATTTTATGCGGCATGTTACAAACCGCCGCTATCTTGGGCCACAAGCAATTAGTAGCCAACGGTGTCGATGCCGGTTATGCCCGTAAATTACTGCAATACGGCCTGGAAACCACCACCGAAGGCCTGAAGCACGGCGGTATCACCAATATGATGGACCGCTTGTCCAACCCGGCAAAAATCAAAGCCTTTGATATGTCGGAAGAATTAAAAGTTATTTTACGCCCGTTATTTGAAAAACACATGGACGACATCATCGAAGGCGAGTTTTCCAAAACCATGATGCAAGACTGGGCTAACGATGATGCCAACTTATTGAAATGGCGCGCAGAAACGGCAGAAACCTCTTTTGAGCAGGCGCCTGACTGCGATACCGAGATCAGCGAGCAGGAATACTACGATAAAGGCATTTTCGTGATTGCCATGATCAAGGCGGGTGTTGAACTTGCTTTCGAAGCTATGGTTGCCGCCGGCATCATAGACGAATCGGCTTATTACGAGTCTTTACATGAAACGCCGTTGATCGCCAACTGTATTGCCCGTAACAAGTTGTACGAAATGAATGTTGTGATCTCGGATACCGCAGAATATGGTAACTACCTGTTCAGCCATGCGGCGGTACCTTTGCTGGAAGAGTTTGCCGGCAAGCTAACCTTGGAAGACTTAGGACAAGGCATCAGCGGCTCCAACGGCGTTGATAATGTCCGCCTGATCGAAGTCAACGAAGCCATCCGCAGCCACGGCGTAGAAACCATAGGCAAAGAATTGCGCGGTTATATGACGGATATGAAACGTATCGTCGAAAGCGCCCAGTAAATTTAGATGCCTAAAAGATAGATTATCACAATAACATCTATCTTCATCCAAAGTAAAAATTAAAGGTAGGCTGTCATTAATGGCGGCCTATAATTATTCACCTTTTATGAATCTTTCATTTTTATAAATAAACAGAACACCACTAGCCAATTGACATAAAATTGTTATGAGTCCTTAGCTTGAAGCTAAAGAGGTTTTTAGCTTATAGCTACAGTCATTAAAAAATTAGCAATACTATAAAGAGCATCATTTTTCACAAAGCCCCCTCTTTGTGTACTGTACCCGCTTGATAAAAAAGCTTAATTCCAATAATTAAGTCTTCTCTATATTTAACTTACCGCAACAGTCTATTCATCTATACCGGTGTAAAAGCCCAGAATTTCAACAAGCCTGACCAGACTTGACGAGACTAAAAAATATGTATAATTTGATATTATTGCCTACTCTAGCTCTAAAGCTATAGTGAACCACATACATTTATTGTTTACATACTTAATCTTCATAGAACGTCTATTTTTATAGCCGTCACGTCGCTTTGATATTAAGACTTTAGAGCCGTACGTAATTGAATCAAAATAGAAATTAAATAATCACTTTATAGAAAAAATTAAGAAAACTGCGATTAATACGTTCAGGGGAACCGCTGTTCGCACTTTGCAGGAAGCTAAAAAGCCTAATCAACTTAATTTCTATGTCATAACTTAAGAAACAAAATTTGTTTTACGTGTTTTTATACAGCAAAACTGCACTTAAATTTGAATTATCACTACCCGGTGAAATATGAAGTATTAAAGAATTTATTGTAAGTGGTATACATTTTATCCGGGATAATATCGGCAAATAAAATTCTAATAAGGATAATAGAATGAAAATCGCGACATTTGCTTCAGTTTGGGGGTCCATCACAGGCGGTATAGATGTATTCAATAAAGAACTTGTCAAAGGGTTCGCTTCAATAGGTGAGGGAATTGAAATATGCGCCTGTCTACAGGTAAACACCTCTGAGTTACAAAAAGACTGTAAAGACATCGGGTTTAAAGCGATCACACCTGGAAGTAAAGAAATAAAACACCCCTCAGCAAACGATATCTCCTCATGGTCCGAAACGGAATTTAATGCTGTCAACGGACAAATGACAAAACAAAATTTTGAACCTGATATTATTCTACTACACGATATTTTCTGCAAAGAGTTATTATCGCTTGTCCGAGAGAATTACCCCGATGCTAAGGTTGTGACTTTTTTTCACAGTGCTTATGGACGTAGTGAAAAACGCAAAGGGAAAGCCGATACTGAAATAGACAGAAAAGAAAACTACCAACGAGAAATGTTGCAGGAATCTGATTTGGCGATCAGTGTTGGTTCTTTTTCTAAAAACTACCTCCAGTCCCTAGATAGCGACAATGACGCAAATATTGATTATATCCTTCCAGGACTGCCAGTAATCAAATCACAGGCAAAGAAGTCCAAATATTTTAATGCCATGTCTTTTGGCCGCCTTGATCCGATCAGTGACTCTATCAAGCAGATCTCCTTATCGGCAAAAGCCTGGAATGCAGCGCGAGCTTCGGAAAGTATCGACAAACTCATCACAACTGACGTTAAGTTTTTTGCCATCGGATCCAGCGGTGATAAAAACGTCTTGGAAGAAGAACAAGAAAAACTAAGAGACAGTTCTCAAGCTGCAATTAGAGTAATTCCTTTTGAAGATATTCAGAGTTTTGATTCATCAGATCTAAAAGTTAAAATGGAGTCCTGTGCATTTATCCTACTCACCTCCTGGTACGAGAACTTCGGTCTAACTTATTTGGAAGCCTGCAGCTTTGGCACCCCCGCTATCATTTCAGAGAACTCAGGCTTTTTCCACGACCTAAAACAGGTCATCGGTGAAGAAACAACAGAATCACTTCTAATCACTGTGCCAACCAACGGCATCAGTGAAAAAGATCTATTGGAAAAAATAAAAACCAAACTCATCGGAAATGCGCAAAACTATGACGAGGTTTTCAACAACGCACAAAAACTAAGATCGAACATTCTAAAAAAGTGGCCGACTTGGGAAAAAGTCGCCAGCCAGTTGTTTGACAAATTTTCCACCCTAAAACCTGAAACGCATCCAGCCACGGTAGTGGAATCCATAGAAAGCTCCATTCAGGATCAGGTGGAGACTCCGCCTTATGAAGAAACCATCAAAGACCTATCCACTTGGTGCTGGAGTAAGAATATCTCCTACCATAAGCGCATGATTAATGAGTCTGGAATCGACACCACATTTCACTACCCGTTAACCCATTTACAAAAAGCATTTTGGGAGAGACGAGAGGAACTGACAAAGCACCGTTTTAAAGATTTAATCTTATCTGGTGGCACCTCATCAGGGAAGACAACTCTCGCCGAACACCTGTTCGGAATCAGCAGGCCACACGAATTTGCAAGAGCCAGGATACTCTATATAGCACCAACAAAAGCTCTGGCTCAAGAGAGAGCAAAAGCCTGGAAAAAAATTTTTCCTTCTCCAAACCTGAAAAACTCGGAGTACGATCCCGTCATTGTTTCTACCGGAGATAACAATGCCTCTGACGGAGCTTTAATGCGTGGTGACTTCAATATTGCCTCTACCGTGTATGAAAAAGCTAACGTCATCCTCAGCGCCTCTCAGGATCTCTTCAAAAAATTAAATATGGTGGTGATAGACGAATTCCACATGATTGAAGACCTGCACAGAGGTAGTATTCTTGAATGCTTGTTAGCAAAAATAAAATTAGAAAAAGAACGCCGCATAGACAGCACCGACGAAGATGACCAACTACGGATGGTGATCATAACCACAGAAAAGCCAGGAAACGCACTAAAAAACTTCATGACGTTCTATGATTATGACCTTTCTGAAGATATATCCCCATTAGTCCTGGCTGACTCTTCCAGGGCCAAACCTGTCACGCACAGTTGTATTGTCCCTGGCCGGGCAGAAATAAATAACTCCAGCGACCATCTCCCAGCCATATTTGATATCAAAACTTTCAACAACAAAGATCCCTTATTGCTAACAACCGAGGAGTCGCAAAATGTGTGTGACACATTTGAAACTTTTCGCACTTCTCTTACCCAGATTCCTGAAAAACACGGGTTTGATGCTAGGCGAACCCGGCGAGAATACTATAAAGAATTTATTGACCAATGGATGCGCAATAACCTATACGGGCAACGGTTGTTGGTGTTCATGAGCTCTAAATTCGAAGTACTTGAGGTGGCCAAATTCATCAAGAATTTTGTTCGTATCCACTTTGAGTACGATTGCTCAGCAGCAAAACCCATTACACCGAACGAGTCAGGTATCGCCACTGCACTCAAGGCTATTTCTGAAATTGAAACCACGGATTTTGCCTCAGACCTGAAAAACTGCGCAGAAGAAGGTATCTTTATCCACAATGCAGACGTACCACAAAAAGTAAGAGAGAACTTTGAAGATTATCTGGGAAAATCCTTACCCGGTGACTGTCGTTCCGAAATCGTCTTTGCTACAGAAACTCTAAGTTTCGGTGTTAACCTAAAGGTAACTGATGTTGTGCTCTTCAATGTCCTATTTCCAGAGGGAGAACGGGTTCAAACAGCAAAGCCAAAATCAATTCTCCTGTCACGTTGCGATTTTGCCAACATGGCAGGTCGAGCAGGGCGTCTCGGCCAGTCCAACCTGAAACGAAATCCACATGTTTACTGGTATTTGGATCCTGAGGAAGAAAAATCATTTGAAAGAGTATTGGAATCTTTCTACATCAATCCTCCAGAAATACGCAGTCAGCTGTTTTACCGCAGTGATGCCCGAACCCTAGCAGAGCTAGAAAAATATGATCATCAATATCAAGCCCTGAACGAAGGAACACACCAACCCTCCGAAAGACAACAGGACGACGACAACCTCCTTTTGGGAAATAGAGCCATTGAAAAATTCAGCTATCCGTTTTCAAGGAGTGTACTGGACGGCATACGTTTTCTCGGAGGAACAGAAAGAGAAAACGATCACGGCTTCGAGAATCATGGTCAGTGTACCGTTGACGAGGTCATCAGGAAGATCTTCTATAGGACCCTCTACTACAGCCAAAACTGCGATTCCAGTCAAGAGCTAGATGAGCCACACACACAAATCCGTTGTGCCAAAAAGAAAAAAGAACTGATATCTGCGGTCAGTAAAGTCATTGAGAGTGCAGCCACCTATAATTTAATACGCAAGCCAGCAACTGGCGGCTACCAGATTACACCACTCGGTTGCTCAACCATTGATACAGGTACAGAAATAGCTACTGTAACTAAACTACGCAGTTCCCTGTTGGCCTTAAACGGATTCTGGAACACTGCCCGTGATACCCACCTACCTTTCGAACTGGCTATTCTACCGGTATTTTTTCAGCCAGAGGTACACCGACAGTATCTAGCCCGCTTACCCGAGTTTCGCCTTGCTATGGAGTGGAATGCTGCAGAGAACCGTAATGACCTAATTTCTAGGGCAACTCAATTACTGGCAAGTATGCAGGTAATCAAGGAAGAAGATGAAGCACCTGTCCAGCAAATCCTACACAAATTCATGCGATGGATATTAAAAAACCACCCCGTGGTAAACGCACAGGGCCGTTACGAAGAAGCCCCACAAGACAGTTGCTTCCGGTTATTTGTTGCTTTCTTAACTTGGATATCAGGAGCTTCTCTTCGTAATGTCATCGGGGAAATTCAGCGCCTCTACCCAAGTAGCGGACAAACAACTTCATCATCTGTATTCAACTTTGAATCTTTTGCTGAAAACCTAACCTGGAAAGTACTGTTCTTAGTATCCCTTATCCGGGCATCGGAAGACCAAATTCTTCCTGCAAGTTCTACCTTCAATGCGGTTCGGTTCGTGCACCGCTCTCGATTTGGCTGTACTGAAAAAGCCATCCCTTTGCTATTTAAAAACAAACATACCTTTCCTCCGTTTAACCGAGTAAAAGTCCATGCCTTGCTGGGCAGCGGCTATTCCAGTGCAGACATTGCCATGGGTAATTTGAATGAACTTTCTGATATGGATGCACCACACAAAAGAAAAATAGTTAAGCATGTCAGAACATTTATAATCGAGAGCTTTCAGGAGGTCTCTAAACAATTCAGTTATCTGGCATCTGGAGGCAATTCCGTGACCAAAGCAAATGAGGAAGTATCCAAAGAGTACTGGGCTTTTGCCAATGAGCAGGTCCATAATATGTTGCATAACGCCACCCCGAAAAAGGGACTCTGGTCTATGTCTGATTCAGAGGAAAATAATAACCTCTCAGCATTAATACTGTCTGATGAAAAAGAAGGGCAACTCTTGGTTTCACGCTCAGATAACGGCGTTGAGTTGCAGACATACTCTCCTGGATTCGACAGCGACGGTTCTGATCGGATCAGCGTTCGCAAAGCCAACCATTATCGAGCCTACTTTTCATTTGGCGATCAAACCAATTTAACCATTACCGAACATGAGAATATCAAACATATCATAGTTGTAGATTTTCCCTGGACAGCTGGGGCTACAGGCGAATTCGGCAAGCATTGTCGATTATCGCCTGCAGCCTTTGGAATTCTCTTGAGTCTCTGCGCCAGAAACTTCGTGATCGATATTGACCATTATCTGAAATCCATAATTTCCGGCGCATCTGAAGGCTCAATAGGAACAAGGAAACTTTATGCCTTGTCAGAACCACATTTGCAACGAGGAAGTTTTCCTGAATCTTTGTTTGAGGCTTGGGCTAAATACATAGAGGTCGGGGAGTTTTAACCCGACAACAGCATATTACGTCATTAGGATATGCAAAACTTTAACTTAGGTACTAAAAGGGGAGAAGCCAATTAGCATACAAATGAACTAATGGTAAAAAGTTACACTGTAATATGATAGATATTATCGATAACTTTCCGTAAAATTTTAACTTTAAAACTCTTAGCGACTATATAAATAAAAGGCCAATTGACTTAGGTTAACTGGCTTTTATTTATTTGTTTCCAATAAGTCTTCCTTTACTATTAATCTCAGATTTATCCATACCAAAACAACAACCTTTCCTTGAGATAAAGAGCCAGTGGCAGTACTTAAAGACCTTCAAACATCATGTAAACTTTCTTTTATTCTCTGATCTGCCCATCACCAAAAACAACAAATTTTTCAGTAGTTAACGCTTCTAATCCCATAGGACCGTATGCATGCAACTTACTGGTAGAGATGCCGATCTCGGAGCCCAGTCCCAGCTGACCGCCGTCTGAAAAACGTGATGACGCATTGATCATCACCACGGAAGAATTAATACGTTTAATAAACTGCTGTGCCCGGCTATAGTCCTGGCTGACAATGACTTCGGTATGATCTGAAGTAAATTCATTGATATGGCCGATGGCCGTATCAAAGCTGTCCACCACTTTAACCGCAATTTCCTGTGCCAGGTATTCGGCATGATAATCGTCATCTGTCGCCAATTCGGCATCATCAAAATAAGCACGGCTAAGTTCACAGGCATGGATTTTCACCCCGGCAGGGGACAGCGCCCTGGCCGCCTCAGGCAAAAATGTTCCGGCAATATCCCGGTGCACCAACAAGGTTTCCAGGGCATTGCAGGCGCTGGGTTTCTGGGTTTTCCCGTTAACGAGAATAGCTAAGCCTTTATTAATATCGGCATATTTATCAATAAATAAGTGACATATCCCTTTAAAGTGCTGGATCACCGGGATGCGGCTGTTTTCGGTGACATAGCGGATCAGGCCTTCACCGCCGCGGGGGATCACCAGGTCGATACTTTGCGACTGTTTCAGTAAGGTTTCGATCACGCTGCGGCTGGTATCCGGGATCACGGTCACGATATCTTTATGTATGCCCCGTTGCATCAGCACCTTGTGCAGGCACTGAGCCAGGGCCAGATTACTGTGGATGGCTTCCGAGCCGCCGCGTAAAATCACGGCATTACCGGATTTGATACACAAGGCCGCCGCTTCTGCGGTCACATTGGGTCGCGCTTCATAAATCATGGCAATAACCCCAAGCGGGATTGCCATCTTACCCACCTGCATGCCGTTGGGACGCAAGGCCAGGTTGCGGATATCCCCGACGGGATCGGTTAAGGTAACAATTTCCCGGATAGCCTCGGCAATATCCGCCACCCTTTGCTCCGTCAGCAATAACCGGTCAAGCATGGCTGAACTTAAGCCTTTCTCTTTCCCGGCACTGATGTCTTTTTCATTTTCCTTTAGAATAGCAGGAGTATCGGCGACAATAGCCGCGGCAATATCCGTTAACAGGGCATTTTTTTCGGCGGTTGTTAACTGGGCCACCACCCGGCTCGCGGCTTTTGCCTGCCCGGCCGCCACAGCAATATCAAAATTTTTATTTTCAGTCATCTTCTCTACCCGTAATTAATTAGCCGTTTTTTGTCAGCACAACCATATCGTCCCTGTGGATCACCACCTTGCTCGGGCAAAAGCCCAGCAACTGATAAATTTGATCGCTTTTTTGCCCCTTAATCTGTTGCAGATCCCTGTGGCCATACTGACAAATCCCTTTGGCGATCACTTCACCGCTATCGGCATTGACGATTTCCAGCGATGCGCCGGCGACAAACTCTCCGTGCACATCCAGAATGCCGGAAGGCAATAGTGATGCACCTTTCTCAGCGACCGCGTTCACTGCCCCCAAATCCACCAACACCTGGCCGTCACTTTTCAAGGTATGCTTGAGCCAGTGTTTCCTGGCTTTGGTTAGCCCCTGACTGGCAATAAAGTGCGTACCGGGGTTTTCCCCTTTGAGCAGCTGCTCAAAGACGTCACTTTTGGTGCCGTTGATAATATAAGTGTCGATACCATTTTCCACGGCTTTTTCCGCCGCCTGAATTTTAGTTTGCATACCGCCGGTGGCCAGGTGGTTTTTTGTCCCCCCGGCCATGGCATAAATTTGCGCCGTGATTTTCGTGATTTCCGGCAACATTTTCGCATCATCATGGCTGCGGGGATCTTTATCGAACACCCCGTCGACATCGCTTAAAATCAGCAGGCGATCCGCTTCACTGACCAGGGCCACCAGCGCCGCCAGGTTATCGTTATCCCCGACCTTAAGTTCATCCGTGGCCACGGTATCATTTTCATTGACCACGGGAATGACATGGTTTTCCAGTAAAATACGCAGGGTATTTTTGATATTGATATATCTTTGCCTGTCCTTTAAATCACCGTGGGTGATCAGCAGCTGGCTGCAGGGTACATCGAAAAACCTTTGCCAGTTGGCCATCATCTGCATCTGGCCGACGGCCGCCATGGCCTGCTTGGTGGGAATAGAGGGAACGGGGGAGCCGTGCTGGATCAACTTACGCCCGGCGGCAACACTGCCGGACGAGACTAAAATCACTTCTTTACCAGCCTGGTGGCACTGGGTAATAAACCGGGCAATTGCCAGTAAATATTTACCGCTACACCCTTTGGCATCCGGCGCAACCAGGGCACTGCCGACTTTAATCACCACACGGTTAAAATTCATTACTTCCCCCTCAAATCAGTTACCCTAAGAATGACCTGAAAACAGGGTGATTTGCAATCAACTTTTCACGGTTTTTTCAACAAAAAGTCGATTTTTGCACCTTTGAGCGTATTTTGACTAAATCAGCGCTTTTTTAACCGCTTGCCGGTAAAAATAACCCGGTGCAAAACTCAGTTAACCACAAAATAGCTGTTATTTTACCCGGGGCAGACAGCGGGCATTTTCGGGAAAAGTCAAAAAACAACAGTTCATTTCTAGATATTAACAAGATGTTTACCAGGTTTTGTGCCCAAGCGGGCATTATTGACAAAAGCAATAAACACTCAGAGAGAAAACAACTTGATCCGGTTAAAGAAAATCGCTGAGAAAATAATTTATTTGGCGGTAGACACCCGGAATATGATAAATTAGCCTTTTAACAACTACTCAATATTCAGTGACGGCCTTGTTGAAAACCGCTGTCGCCGGATAGACGGTAACTGTCGCACCTTTATGTGCGAACCCTTAACTTTTTAACAGCTGACAACTAAGCCTGAATTGATATGTTAAATTTTCTTCCCGGCCCGCTCAAAGCAACTTTTGCCTTTCTGCTTTATGTAGTAAACACCTTATTCTGGTTATGCCCGATCATTGTTTTTTCATTTCTCAAGGCACTGATCCCGCTGCCGTTATGGCAGAAAATTTTCAGCTATTTACTCGATCAGATGGCCAGTAACTGGGTCGCGGTCAATACCCTTAACCAAAAGCTGTTCAGCAAAACCGAGTTTGTCGTCACCGGCAGTGAAAGCCTGACCATGCAGGACTGGTACCTGGTGCTGAGCAACCACCAAAGCTGGGTAGATATCCTGGTATTACAACGCCTGTTACACGGCAAGATCCCTTTCCTGAAATTTTTCCTGAAAAAAGAACTTATCTATGTCCCCTTTTTAGGCCTGGCCTGGTGGGCACTGGATTTTCCTTTTATGAAGCGCTACAGCCAGAGCTTTTTAAAAAAGCACCCCGAGCTGAAGGGCAAAGACATAGAAACCACCCGCAAGGCCTGTGAAAAATTCAAACACAAACCGGTCAGCGTGATGAACTTTATCGAAGGCACCCGCTACACCCCGGCCAAACACAGCAAGCAGCAATCTAAGTTTCAGCACCTGCTAAGGCCTAAAGCCGGCGGCATCGCTTTTGTGCTCGAAGCCATGGGGCAGCATCTGACCAAAGTCGTCAATGTGACGATTCATTACCCCGAGGGGATCCCCAGCTTTTTGGACTTTATCTCCGGCCGGGTCAATAAAATTGTCGTCGCCATAGACATCATCCCGATAGAAAGCTCAATGATCGGCGATTACTTTAATGACAGACAATTTAAAATCAGTTTCCAGCAATGGGTCAATCAGCTATGGCTGGAAAAAGATGAGACCTTAAAGGGGATGACTGAGCAGCACAGGGAGAAGTGCTCATCACAAGAGACAATTTCCAAGGAAAATCCTGTAAGTTAAACTGGTATCAAGCCACCGGGAAAATGCCCGGACCTGGGGAAGCAAGTACATGCATGAAGTATTAACAATGTGGCTGGCGGACAAAGGCGTCAGCCATGCCTACCTGCCCCTTACCGTCCTGCTTGGCGGCACCGGGCTTATCCTGCTGATCTCCGCCATCGGCTACTACCTGGCCAGACACCAGGTACTGGTACTGGTGCACAAACTGGTGATCGGTACCCGCAACAGCTGGGATGATCTGCTGATCGAACATCAGGTTTTCTCCCGTATCGCTCTATTGGTGCCCTTTTTGTTATTGCTGTTCCTGACCCCGGTTTTCTTACCGCCGGATGAGCTCTACAGCCGATTTTTACAGGTAGCGGCCAAATGTGCCATCAGTTTCCAGGTCGCCTTCTGTATCAGCGCCTTGCTTAATGTCATCAAAACCTTGTACCTGCGCAGCTCGCGGGAACGCTATCTGCCGTTTAATGCCACCATACAGGTGCTTAAACTTATCGTGTACCTGGTGGCCACCATACTGGCCATTTCCTTTATTCTCGAGCGCTCCCCCCTTTACCTGCTCAGCGGCCTGGGGGCGTTAACCGCGGTATTGCTGCTGATTTTCCAGGATACCATTAAAGGCCTGGTGGCAAGCATACAAATATCGGCAAACCGTATGGTGGCTCCCGGCGACTGGATCGAAGTGCCGCAATACGGCGCCGACGGCGATGTGCTGGAGATTGGCCTGATCACGGTCAAGGTTCAAAATTTTGATAAGACCATCACCACCATACCCACCTATGCCTTAACCAGCGGTTCCTTTAAAAACTGGCGCGATATGTACCATTCCGGCGGGCGACGCATCAAGCGCGCCATCTGGATTGATATTTCCAGCATAGATTTTTGCAGGGAGCAGCAAATCGACGGTTTCAGTGATATTGTACTGCTTAAAGATTATTTGGCCGAAAAACGTCAGCAGCTATCCCTTAGCAACCAGGCGGCCGGGGTAACTCAAGAGGATAAGGTCAACAGCCGGCAACTCACCAATATCGGCACCTTTCGCGCCTATATCCAGGCTTATCTGAAACAACATAGCCAGGTACACCCGCAGATGACCTGCATGGTGCGTCAGCTGCCTGCCGAAGGCACGGGATTACCGCTGGAATTATATTTTTTCAGCAAAGAACAGGCCTGGGTCAACTACGAGGGCATCCAGGCCGATATCTTTGATCATCTATACGCTATGGCGCCCCACTTTGGCTTGCGTATCTTCCAGCACCCAACCGGCTTTGACTGGCAGCAAGGCAAAGCACGTTTTCCCGAATAAAAGTCTCCCGGATAAGAAATCTCCGGGAAAACAAAGCAGCCGTTAACGCTGGCGGATCACCCCTTCCTGCATGGTAGACGCCACCAGTTCACCCTGACGGTTAAAGATCTGTCCTTTCACTAAACCCCGGCCGTTGCTGGCGGACGGACTTTGCATGTCATAAAGCAGCCAGTCATCAAACCGGAACGGGCGATGGAACCACATAGCGTGATCTATGGTGGCAATCTGAAAATTAGGCTGCCAATGGCTGACGCCGTGGGGAAACAAGGCAGTAGGTAAAAAATGAAAATCCGACGCATAAGCCAGCATATAGGTATGTATGCGCAAGTCGTCCGGCATCGGACCGCTGGTTTTAATCCATACCGGGGAGCTGCTGTCGGTTTTTTCCGGCTTCAGCCAGTTATAGGGATGTACCGGCCTGATCTCTATCGGTTTCTCTGCCAGGAACAGTCCGCGGATAGGCTCAGGGATCGCCAGCTGATGCTGGTGAATAAAATCACCGTAAGAAGCAAGCCCTTCCGGGCCCGGCACCTGGGGCATCACATCCTGATGGTCAAAACCGTTTTCACTTAACTGGAAGGAAGCCGTCATATAAAAAATGGCTTTACCGTTTTGAATCGCCTTAACCCGGCGGGTGCTGAAACTGGCGCCGTCGCGGATATTTTCAACCTCATACAGCACCGGCTTTTTTGCATCACCCGGACGCAGGAAATACGAATGCAGGGAATGCACAAAACGATCTGCCGCCACCGTTTCCTGTGCCGCCGACAGTGCCTGCCCCATAACCTGGCCGCCAAACAGGGCGCGAAACCCCAGATCCTGGCTTTGACCGCGATACCATCCCTGCTCTATGACTTCCAACTTTAACAATGCCAGTAAATCATCTAATACCTGACTCATATCAGCTCACATAGTTGTTTAAACGATACGTTATTATACGTAGCGACATAACAGATACCAAATAGATTCCTGTGCCCGCTATCGGCGAGCGGCTTGGCTAAGATTGCCGGCTTGTAGAATTATCAGACAGTTTGTTATACTGGGCTTATCTTCGGACTAATTTTACTCATTGTCTGATATAAAATAACTAAGCGTTAAACATCAATGGAGAAGTACGTGCAGGAATTCGCAAGGGATACATTATTAGAAAGAAGACACCACTCCCCCGATAAATCAATGCTGTGGGACAAGCTGACTTTAGCGCAAAAGTTTGCCGCCAGCAGCCTGACCCAGTTCGGCTATGATCTGGCTTTTATCCGCTGCAGCCGTGCCGGTAACCTGGCGGTGCTGATGTGTAACCGGGAGGCTGCCACCATCACCGCCGACGGCGATATCGATACCCAGCCAAAGATCACTATCCGGGCTTAACCAAGCCCCCGAAAAGACCTTACCTTTCCTGCGCCTCTGGCTCTGCCGTTTTCTCGCTGATGCGGTCAAGCAACTGATTGTTTTGTTCATATAACAACGCCTCTACCAGAGAGATAAAGCCATTAAGGTTATTGCCGGACCACATACGTTTGACATGAGACTCACAGCCGGCAATAAAAGTGGTAAATTCCTTATAAGAATGCTTTTTCTGGCTTTCATAACATTTCTGGGTAATGGCTTTCAATTGCGCCTTACCTTTCATAGATTCCCGGAAAATAAGCGAATAATTTTTAATTAACGGACTAATAATCTGCAGTTGCCTGTCTTCCCCCTCCAACTGAGCCACCCGGTCTTTAATGGTTTGCAGCCTGTGCTGGGAAAATTCTTCATACCGGGTCGACACCTGCAATAAAACTTCCACCAGGGATTTATTTTCTTTTTGGGCATTGGTGGCATCTCGCTTGGCCAGCCGCAGTTCCTGTTGCAATTTCTCAGCACGGAAGAAAAAATAAACACTTACCAAAACAAAGATAAGCAATAAAGACAGAACAAAAATCATATTTTACAACCTGTTACGATAAAGACTTATTTCCCATAGAGTCAGTTAATTTCGCCAGAAATACATAGGGATCTATATCCTGAACACTTGGCACATCATAAGAGAAGGTAATGTTAACTGAAAACTCACCTAAATTGGCAAAAAAACGTACTTTAATTGATTCCGTCAGCTTACGTAATTTTTCTTCCACTTCTTGTCCGCTTTGATGGGGACACAAGAGCAGATATTCGCCTTCATCAAGCATACCCGCCCGATCAAACTCCCCGGAATATTCATTGACTAAGGTCGCGACGGTTTTAGTCACTTCCATCAATATCTTTTTATTAAAACGAAAACTCAGCTCTTTCCAGTTATTAATGGATAAATAACCCACCGTCAGCGGGTACTCGTATTTACGCGCCATTTTATAAGCCAGCTGGTAAATCTGTTTGATCTTCACCGGGCTAGCCAGTACATCCGATGCCTGTTCAACTTCGTCATATGCCAGATTCAGCTTTTTCGCCCGATATTTTAGCCAGCCGCCGAGTAAAAACAGCATTAACAAGATCACCAGCACCGCCAAAATCATAATGATTTTTTGCTGTATCTGGTATTTTTCAGAAAAACTGGCATGCAGGGCATTTTTTTCTACCAGCTTAGCCGCCAGCTGTTTGCTTTTCTCGCTGGTCAGTAACGCCGGGCCTTCAAGGGCCGGCAAAGGTTTATTCAGGAGAAATTGCTCATGAAGCTCGGTATAGGTAAGCAAGGCATGCAGGGCCCGGGGAATATCCTGTTTCCCCCGGTACATGGCCGACAATAACGGATATAGGTCGATATGTTCCCGGGCCAGCTCCATAGTTTCCGCCAGCTTTTCCGCCTGCCGCAAATATGGGTAAGCGGACGCCGGCCCCCGGCGTTCCTGACGGGTTTTCGCCAAAGCGATCAGCGTGGTTAGGTAGGGACTTTTCAGGTTTTCCTCTTTAAATAAACTTTCCGCTTTTACCAGCGCCTTGTCCGCCTCGCCATAGGCCCCCTGGGCGAATAAAACCTGTCCTAGCCCCAACTGCGCATAACCGACCAAAATCGCGGCGGACTTTTCTTCAGCAAAGGTTTTCGCCTCCCAGAAGGCATGATAGGCATCATCGAGTTTGCCGTTAAAGCGGTAAGCCTGCGCCAACTGGAGATAGGTTTGTTCTATATTCTTTTTTTTCGATAAATCAAAGCGCATTTTTAAAATGGCTTGCTGCATGCTTAACGCACTTTGATAATCATGCAGATAAAAGCGGGTTTGTGCCAGCAACTGCAATAACTCCAGGGTTTGGGAAAGCTCCTGATGCCTGGCCAGCAACAGTTCCACCTGGTGCAGATCCGACAGTGCCTGTTCGGCATAATTTAACAGGGCATTGCTCATCGCACGGTAGGCCAGCGCCATCAGCCGATATTTTATGGCTTGCGCCCCGTCAGCCAAGACTAACATTTCCCCGGCAATATCAAATACCCGCTGAAAATTGCCCCTGGCAAAATGGCCTTTTGCCACCTTAAGCAAGAGATTTAAGCGCAGGGACGGTTCAATGATATTGATTGTCAGGCCATCCCGGGCAAATTGCATGGCACCGACCAAGTCCCCTTTACTGGCTGCGGCATCCGCAAGCAGGGCAAAAACTTTAGCCAGGGTATGGCTGCTGTAATATTGCCGGTTTTGCACCACCTGACTCGATAAATTAACCACGGCCTCATAAGGTAAGTTTTCATCCTGGCGCAAATAATAATCTTCTACCCGGGTTATATTTTCCTCTATCGCTAAATATTCTTGTGTTTGCTGGTGTGCCGACACTGGCAGGCCGATCAAACTAAAAAGAAGAATCAAAGAGCACAACTTCATCTGTGGTAATCACTCCATTTTTCTGCGCTGAATAAACACCGCAAAAATTAATGCTCGTCGGGCGGGTCATAGTTTATCCCCATAATATACCCTGAAAATATACCGGGTGAACAGGAAAAGCCGGTGTTGATTTGACTTTAAAGAAACAGAAAAGCACCTGCCGGACAATAGGCATTAAAGCACTGTAAAATCAAAGCATTAATAAAGATTTGCTTTGGTATGAATAATTTTGGTTTACATCTGAAATGTCGGCCTTATAATGTTGGGTGAGCTGAAAAAGCTTGATAAAGGCAAACCTGGTGAAAACCAGGGACGCAAAGTTACCGGCCTAAGGGGAAACCTAGGGTAGCGGAACCACCGGGTTTATACGCTTAATAGAGATATAGTGGGGGCTTATTTTTATTGATCGCTTTCGGTTGTTCCCACGGTAACTTTGCTAGCCTTCCCTCTTTTTTATCCGAAATACTTTCCCGTAATTTTTATCTGCTTTTTGTTAGCTTCCGGACTTTCTTCATCTTTACAATTTAACGGTAGACGTTTTTCCTGTTTTACAGGAGAATAACCGCTATTCCCAGATAAGTGATCACAAACGTTATAAATTAGGGACCATTGAAGGCAAATAATTCTTTCGTTTGCAATTAACAAGCAAAAGGCATCAGCAGCGCCCCTGGCTTGTGGTTTAATTCATGTCCGCTGAATAGCAAAGAACAGCCCGGCAGAAGCATAATAAAAAGAGGTAACGTGGTGAAACACCATGATTCCATAAAACAAGCGAATCAAAAAATGAACCGGGCCATAGCACAACTTCAGCAATGGCAGCTGCCCGCCACGCCGGTTAATTATGCTGTCGGTTATGATTATATCGACGGCAAAAACGCCCCGTTGATCACCGCAATAAAACGCCGCCTTAGCCGGCATAAACGCCTCGATGCTTTTTTTATCGAAGAAAGCTACCGCCAATACATTCTCGGGCAGAGTAAATTCCGGGAGGAGATAGTCACAGATCTGGACAATCTCGCGGCAGATCTCGGTCAAAACTGCCAGCGCTCCTGTGCCAGTACCAGTCGTTTTATCGACGATCTTGAAAGCGGGGTAGCAGAAATAACCTCGGGAGATCAAACCAAGTCAGCCCGGGCGCTGAAGCAGCTGCTCAAAAGCGCCACTGTCTTAAAACAGCAACAGCGTCAGCTGCTAAAAAAACTGAAAAGGTCTCAACAGCAAACCGCGGTTTTACTGGATGAACTCGAAGAAGTACGCCAGGAAGTATATCTGGATCCCTTAACCGGACTGTTTAATACCAAAGCCATGGCCCAACACCTGGAATTGTGGTTTAAAGAAGTGCCCGACCGGAAAATTGCGGCCATCGCGATTAATATCGACCACTTTTTCCAGTACAGCGATAATTTCGGCCCGCTGATCAGTGACGTCATCCTGTCGAAAATCGCCACCAAAATCAGCAGTTATGTGGATAAAAGCGGCTTACCCGTGCGCAGTGGCGGCGATGAGTTTGTTATCTTATTGCCGGATATCAACAGTACCGTCGCCAAGGAGATCGCCGAAAAAATCAGGCAGGGCATAGAAAAGTTACGTTTTATCAGCAGCCAGACCGGCACCCGACTGCCGAAAACCACGATTTCACTGGGGATCAGTGAAATGACGGCTCCCGAGCCGGTACAGCAGGTCTTAATGCGTAGCCGCAAAGCGGTCGCCAAAGCACAACAAGACGGCCGCAACCGGGTGGCCACGGCCCCGGAAAATTAACTTTTACCGCTTCATTCAGGACAATTCCTGCACCAGCAGCTGATACATTTCGCTCAATAAGGCGTGATCTTCGGCGCTTTCGGCTTCGAGCCAGCAGGACTGGCTATTGGTTTCAAAATAAAGAATATAACAGACATCGCGCCAGTAAAAATGAATGTCCTCCCGGTCCGCACCAACCACAGTATTTTTTGGTGAAACCCGCCCCAGGGCTGCTAATATCAGCTCAGTTAATACCGCAATATCTTCCTGGTCCCAGTATGGATTGAAAACCAGGGTGATCATCTGCTGATCGACTAATTGTATATTGGCCGGTAAGTACGAACGGGTTTGCGGCATAAGGGCTCCGGGAAAATATTGAGAATCATGACGGCAATATTACTCCCCTTTAGCAAAAGAATAAATCACATCCGGTTATTACGCTTCTCTTATCAGGACATGATAAGATAACCGGAGTGCCCGCTCAGTAACAGCCAAAACCAAGATGAAATTTTCCAATAGCTACAGCCAGCTCGACAATGTGTTTTATCAGCGCACTTCCCCCGCACAGGTATCCAGGCCACAGCTGTTGCTGTGGAATCAGGAACTGGCAGATCAGCTGCTGCTGACTGAAGATTTTTGCCGGGATAAAGCGTTATTGGCCCAGTATTTCTCCGGCAACCGCATCCCGGACGGTGCCGATCCGATAGCCCAGGCTTATGCCGGCCACCAGTTTGGCAGCTTTAATCCCCAGCTGGGAGATGGCCGCGCCCATTTACTCGGTGAAGTGCTCGGCGATAACGGTTTGCGCTATGATATCCAGCTCAAAGGCTCGGGACAGACACGTTTTTCCCGCCAGGGAGACGGCAAATGCGCCATAGGCCCGGCGGTACGCGAATATATTATGAGTGAAGCCATGCATGCCCTCGGCGTCCCCAGCTCCCGCTGCCTGGCGGTGACGGCAACCGGCGATTTGGTTTTTCGGGAGACGGCAAAACCGGGGGCTGTCGTTACCCGGGTCGCCGCCAGCCACATCCGGGTCGGTACCTTTGAATATTTCGCCGCCCGGGGAGATCTCGATTCGCTGGAAACCTTAACCGGGTTTGCCATTAATCGCCATTTTCCCGAAATAGCCCTCAATCCCGACTTAGATCTCAGCCAAAGAGTGCTGCAATTCCTCAATGCGGTGATCGATAAACAAATCACCTTGATCGTCAACTGGCTCAGGGTCGGCTTTATCCACGGGGTGATGAATACCGACAATACCGCGATTTCCGGAGAAACCATAGATTTTGGCCCCTGCGCCATGATGGGCATTTACCACCCGGGCACGGTTTTCAGCTCTATCGATACCCGGGGCCGGTATGCCTTTGGTAATCAGGCGGCTATCGGCCAATGGAATATGGCACGACTGGCAGAAGCCCTGCTGCCCCTGATCGATGAAGTCCCGGAAAAAGCCGTTGCTCTGGCTGAGCCGCTGATCCGCCAATTTGGTCAGGACTTCGAACTGGCCCATAAACTGATGTTAGCCAATAAGCTGGGCATGCCAAGCCTTCCCGCATCAGGCAGCAAATCGGAAAACTCCCTGGGCAACGACTTGTTAGCCCAAATGCAGGACCAGGAATTAGATTATACCCAAACCTTTACCAGACTGACCTTATCGCTGGAAAACCCGGAACAGGCAGAAAAGCTCAGCCATGAGCTGGGTCCCTGGTACGGAACATGGCGTGCTTTGCTGGCTGATGAAAACATAACGGACGACGCGGCAAAGTCCTTAATGGCACAAACCAATCCGCAGGTGATCCCGAGAAATCATCATGTCGAGGCTATTTTAGCGGAATACGAGCAAAACGGGGACAGCGGGGAAATAGAGGACTTTCTCACCGTATTGCGCACTCCTTACAACTTATTGCCGCAAACCCCAAAATTTCAGGATTTACCCGCCGACGGCGATCGTCATTACCGTACTTTTTGCGGCACCTGAGCCGTTAAAAAACACCAACAGCAGGGGAGTAAAAAACAGTAAAGGAAAAAAAGTGCCACTTATGAATTTTTTTCACTTTTATTTGATTTGGAACCAATTTAATTCTAAAAAAATCAAGGACAGCTTAGCGCTTTTTACATATAATCGCCCCAGGCATAAATAAAACTTTACTCCTCAAAGAGAGATGAAAACTATGAAAAAACTTACTCTTGCCGTCACGGCAATGGTTATGATGTCAGCTCCGGCTTTTGCCGGCGGCGATGCAGCTAAAGGTAAAGCCAAAGCGGCTATGTGTGCGGCATGTCACGGTGCAGCCGGTATCTCAGCTATCCCTATGTACCCTAACTTAGCCGGTCAAAAAGAAGCTTACCTGGCCAAACAGCTGAAAGATTTCAAAAGCGGTGCCCGTAAAGACCCGGTAATGGCGCCTATGGCCATGCCGTTAAGTGATGATGACATCGCTAACCTTTCCGCTTACTTTGCCGGCTTAAAATAAGCCGCCGCTTATTTGAAAAACAAAGTATAAGTTACCTAAAAAGCGCTCATTGAGCGTTTTTTTTTGCCTGCCTTTTTATCCGCACAAAACAAAGCCGTTAACCGGCATGCTCCTGGATCAGATCTAAAAAAGGCTTGCCGTAACGGGCCAGCTTAACATCCCCGATACCGCTGATATTGAGCATGGCACGGGTGCTTTTGGGCTGGATGCGGGCCAGCTCAGACAAGGTGGCGTCATTAAAGACAATAAAGGGCGCGATATCTTCGGCATCGGCAATCTCTTTACGTAATGAGCGTAACTTGGCAAACAGCGCACGATCATATTGTTTTTCTTGTTGTTTACTTTGCCAGTAACTGGCCTGCTGCAGTCTCGGGCTGGCCAGCATCAAAGGCTCCTGCGCTTTTAATACCGAGCGCGCCTCTTGTGTCAGACACAGACAAGATTGCCGGGCAATATCCTGCTGCAGGTAACCTAAGTGGATCAGCTGACGAATAATGGAAAACCAGTAACCCGGGGTCTTGGTTCGGCCGATACCAAAAGTGGAGACCTTGTCATGGGTTGCCTTCATGATTTTCGGGGTACTTTGCCCGCGCAGCACCTCGATCACATACTGAATGTCCCCTTGCTCTTTAATGCGGTACACGCAAGACAAGACTTTTTGCGCCGCTTCGGTGGCATCGAACAAACTGGGGGGATCCAGGCAAATATCACAGTTGCCGCAGCCCTGCTCGGTAAATTCGGCAAAATAGTTAAGCACCACCTGGCGGCGGCAGGTTTGCGCCTCAACAAAACCGGTCATCGCCTGGAAACGCTGCAGCTCGACATTAACCCTTTGCTCGTTTTCCCCCTGGGAAATACGTTTTTTAATCCGGCCGATATCCTGATCATCATATAAAAACAACGCTTCCGCCGACAAGCCGTCCCGGCCGGCGCGGCCAATCTCCTGATAGTAGCCTTCCAGGGTTTTCGGCGGCTCAAAATGGATGACAAAACGCACATTCGGTTTATTGATCCCCAAACCAAAAGCTACCGTCGCCACCACCACCTGGATATTGTCTTTGGTAAAACCTTCCTGAACCGAGTTGCGGATCTCCACTTCCATGCCCGCATGGTAAGCGGCACAATTCACCCCCTTGGTGGCAAGAAATTTAGCGAGTTTTTCCACCTGCCAGCGGCTGTTGCAATAAACAATGCCGGACTCTTCGCCTCTTTTGCGAATATAACCTAAAACTTGCTGGTCGCCGTCATATTTTTCCGCCAGGGTATAACGGATATTGGGACGGTCAAAACTGTCCAGATGAATATAGGGATCGAGCAGCGCCAGCTGCTCAAGAATATCTTTACGGGTAGTGACATCGGCGGTCGCGGTTAACGCCATCACAGGCACATGCGGAAACCTTTCTTTTAGGCAGTTCAACCGGGTATAGGCCGGCCTGAAGTCATGCCCCCACTGGGAAATACAATGGGCTTCGTCTATGGCAAATAAGCTGATATTTAAATCTGCCAGCCCCTGCAGGAAATAGCCCTGGGTCAGTCGCTCGGGGGCGACATACAAGAGTTTAATTTCATTATTAGCCAGGCGGCGGAAAATACCGTTAATGGTTTGCTGATCCAAGCTGGAATTAACAAAAGCCGCGGGAATGCCCTGGTGGGTCAGGCTGTCCACCTGATCTTTCATCAAGGCAATCAGGGGGGAAATCACTATGGTCACCCCCGGCAGCATCACCGCAGGCAACTGGTAACACATGGACTTGCCGCCGCCGGTCGGCATCAGCACCAGGCTATCCCGGTGTTGCAACAAATTGCTAATGATCGCTTCCTGCCCGGGGCGGAACGACGAATAACCAAAATGATGTTTTAAAGTCGCAAGCAACTGCTCTTTTACCGTGTCTGGGGATGGGATGTTCAACAATGCAGCCAGTTTATAATGAGAATGGCGGCATTTTACCCCAGAGTGGCATAATCCGTGGAGAATTATTTTATGATCCCGGTAATTAAATGCTAGTCTAATAACACAACACATCAGACCAGCTTGCATAAGACAAGTAAAAACTATGGACAAGCAATTAATATATAAACAAATAACCGAGTTCTGGATGAACAGCATTCCCTTCAATCAGGAACTGGGGATCCGCATCACCCGCTTTGACAGCGAAGAGTCGGAAATTCGTTTTGACTGGCAGGATAAGTTGATCGGCAACCCGCTGCAAAAAATCTTACATGGCGGCGTTACCGCCTCGGCGCTGGACTTTACCGGCGGCATGGTCGCCGCCGCCAATATCATCGACCAGCTTGACGATATGTCACCGCAAATGATCCAAAGCAGCTTGGGCAAACTCGGCACCATAGATTTACGCACCGATTTTCTGCGCCCGGGCAGGGGAGAAGAGTTTATTGTTACCGCCAAAGTGATCCGCAGCGGCAGTAAAGTGGCGGTCACCCGGATGGAAATGCATAACGAACAGGGCCAGCATTTAGCCTTCGGCACAGGCACTTATATGGTGGGTTAACCCCTCAAGCGTTTACATAAACTCGGGCTTAGGTGGTGGGCGAGGTTAGCCGGCTGTGCTATCATGCCGCCCTGTCGCAGTATCACCAAAGTCCCGAGTTATTATGTCCACATCCCCGTCGCTATCCACAGAAAAAAGAAACGGCATTTTTAATGCGGTAAGTGCTTATTTAATGTGGGGCATAGCCCCGCTGTATTTTAAGTTACTGACGGATGTCGGGGCGGATGAGATCCTGGTGCACAGGGTGATCTGGTCCAGCCTGCTGTTATTGCTTGTGGTGATCGCCATGAAGAAGTGGCCGCAGGTCAAAGCCTTGATGCAAGAGCCCAAACTGCTACTCCGCCTGACCCTAACCGCGCTGATACTGGCAAGCAACTGGTTTTTGTTTATCTGGGCCATCAATAACGATCATCTGCTCGATGCCAGCCTGGGTTATTATATCAATCCCCTGCTCAGCGTTGCCCTGGGCATGATTTTCCTCGGCGAACGCCTGAGAAAATGGCAGAAATTTGCCGTAATACTGGCGATTATCGGGGTCTTGATCCAGCTGGTGATGCTGGGCTCGTTACCGGTTATTTCCCTGGCGCTGGCGGGCACCTTTGGCATCTACGGCTTATTGCGTAAAAAAATGCAGGTAGACTCCTTTGTCGGCCTGCTGGTGGAGTCCAGTTTGATGGTGCCGATTGCGCTGCTTTATTGGGGTTTTTTTATCTCCAGCCCGACCACAGACATGTTCAACAACAGCCTGAGCTTAAATGTCACCTTGATTTTGGCGGGTGTAGTGACCACGGCGCCGCTGTTATGCTTTACCGCCGCCGCCAAACGCCTGACGCTTTCCGCGCTGGGCTTTTTCCAATATATAGGGCCGAGTATCATGTTTGTTCTGGCCACAGTCATTTACAATGAGCCGCTGCAGACCGCCAAACTCACCACCTTTATTTTTATCTGGCTGGCGTTGGTGATCTTCAGTTATGAGTCTTTCCGGGGAAGAAAAGCGGCGGCTTAATTGCCGTTACCCCTCCGACGTGCCCGGTTATGCCGGCTCGGGCACGCTTTGCGGCAAGACAATGGTAAAAGTGACCCCCTGATCCGGCGCGCTGTTGATAGCGATCTCTCCCGCCAGGTTCTTGCTGATAATGTTATAGACTATATTCATGCCCAGTCCGGTGCCCCCCATATTCCTTTTGGTGGTAAAAAACGGCTCATAAATATTGTTTTGCACTTCCTGGCTCATGCCGTGACCGTCGTCCTGATAAATCAGCTTGACCCCGCCCGCCGCCAATTTTTCCAGCCGGATTAAAATGGCTCCCGCACTTTTATGCTCGAAACCATGTTTGATGGAGTTAGTCACCAGGTTAGTCAACACCTGGGCAAACGCCCCGGGAATCGTGGTGATAGTCACATCCATATCACCGGAAAAGTGGTACTGCACCTGGTGCTTTTTCATTTCCGCAAACAAGGTGCTCATGACTTCCTCAATATAATCGTGCAGATTGACTTCCCTGGCTTCCCCCACCACCTGATCGGCGGCAACCTGTTTAAAGTTATTGAGCAGATCAATCACCCGCTCAAGTGCCTGGGTATTCATTTTCGAAGACTGCTCTATGCTGCAGAAATATTTTTCCATCTTGGCTTTGGTGAGCTTACCGGCGCTGTACTGCTGACGGATGGCCTGGGTACTTTCCATGCCCATACTGGTGGAGGTTACGGCAATGCCCAAAGGGGTATTGATTTCATGGGCAATACCCGCCGTCAGCGTGCCTAAAGAAGCCAGTTTCTCCGACTGGATCAATTGCTCCTGGGTATCTTTAAGATTATTCAGGGTAGCACTGAGTGTCGCCGTGGTTTTTTTGTTTTTGATAAACAGCAGCACCACCAAAGCGGATACACTCAGGGCTACCAGGACCAATACCGAAGTGATCGCCAGATAAGTTTGCTGCTCGTCAATAATTTCATTACGGTTAAGCAATTCCTTTTTTTGTTGTTGCAGCTGCGCCAGCTGTTGATCGATATGGACTTGCTGCTCCAACAGGATGCCCCGGTTTGCTTCAATTTTTTCCGCCATTTTCTGGTTAGCCAACTCTTGCGCCACCACGGATTCCTGCTGGGACAACAACTCTTTTTCTGCCCCGTCCAGCAACTCCACTATGCTGGTTAACTCTTGCTCCTTATCTTTAAGCCCCTGCAATTTTTCCGCAATATCACGTTTTAGCACAGCTAACTCTTGCTGCTGCTTATCCAGCTTAGCAGTTCTTTGTTTGAGCTTGAGATCCAGCTCGGTCAACTTTTTTTGTGAACCGGCCAGTGCCTGCTGTTGTGCCATGATCTTTTTATTCAGGCTGATCTCCCTTTGCCGGGTTTTCTGCATCGCCAGTTCGGTTTCCCGGTATAAGGTAGCAACATCAAGCTCAGTACCGCCAAATAACAGCAGCTCAGCCGACATGCTCAGCCCCTCGTAGAGAATATTGGACTTATTGACTTCAAAAGAGATGGCCGATGTTTGCGCATTACTGCGTAAATTAATCATCACATCATGCTTGAACTGGCTTTCATCGGTAATCACCAGGGTATGGGTTTGTCGAAACAGCGTGGTTAATCTAGGCACATCGGCATTTTGATGGGCGGGAATGTAGAGCAGATCTTGGCTTGTGCCCCGCAGCGGCTGCTCCAGCGCAATCACGGAAATGCTTTTGCCCTTGACCTTGCGCTGTGACAGAGAGGTCTTTAAAATCCGGTAGAATTTGGCATCATCATAAACGGCAATAATATAACCGCTTTTGTCGTTTTCATCCGGCCAGGTAATATGTTTAATGAAATTGAATAGATAAGCGGCTTTCACCTGGTCGCTGTCAAGCTCTTGTGCCCGGACTGGCAGGCCGGGACAGCTCAGCAGGTAAAGCAACAATAAAACCGTGATATGACGAAGTAACGGCCTCCACACCATAGATATTGCTCTCTTTCATCAGCAGTATAGCCACTTAGTTCAGAGCATTTTTGCCTCTTAGCGCTGTGATAAGAGGCAATAATGAGACATAAACTTAAACCGGGGGCTGCCCGGCAATAAATTCCCTGATTTAGCAAGTATGACTGACTTCCCGCGTTTCACACAAGTTTCCCCTAAAGCAGGGGGGATCCCTGTTATCAGTATACGGCTTCGTCTTATTCGTCAACCTCACTGGTCGCAATTTGGTTACGGCCGTTTTCCTTGGCCAGGTATAGGGCGTTATCCGCCAGATGCAGTTGTCGCGCCAGGGACTGGCGACTGTTGAAAATTGCTCCCAGGCTCACGGTCACGCTGATATGCTGCTGATCATAGGCAATTTGGGCAACCGCAATTTCCCGGCGAAAATCATCTAATTTTTCAAACAGCTGATCTTCGTCTTCACCGGTTAACAGCACGGCAAATTCTTCCCCGCCGAGACGGGCAAGGCTGCCTTTGCCCAGATGTTTGCGCATATACAAGGCAACCACTTTAAGCACATGATCCCCGGCATCATGGCCATATTTATCGTTAATGCCCTTAAACAGGTCGATATCCAGCATTGCCAGGCAATAGGGAGTTTTATGCTTGATATATTCATTTAACTTGATGTCGGCATCGTGGAAAAATGCCCTGCGGTTGGCCAGGCCGGTAAGAAAATCGGTACTGGCGGCTTTTTTAATTTGTTCGATATTACTGAGATTTTCAATATTCTGGGTAATGCGGCAATAAAATTCTTCCGGACAGAAAGGTTTGCGCAAAAAGTCATCGGCGCCGTTTTTAATAAAACGCGCCGAATGCAGACCGTTCTCCGCCCCGGAAATGCCCACCACCGCCAGCTGATCCCTGGGGTATAACTTGCGCAGTTCATTGGTGAGCTCAATGCCATCCATTTCCGGCATTTCCAGATCGGTGATCACCATTTTAATACCCGGTTGCTGCTTCAGCACTTCCAGGGCTTTCACGCCGTTACCGGCAACAAAAACGGAGAAATTGCGCCGTTTTAGTAACTCGACAATATGGTTACGGGCCGAGCTGGAGTCGTCCACCACTAAAACACCGTGCTGGTGGTTGGTTTGCTGGCTGTGCAAGATACGTTTAAGGTACAAAAACGCCTGGCTGTTTTCTTTGGGGATATAGTCAATCACCGGACGGGCCAGGATGTCCTGCCGGGTATCATCATCCATTTTCCCTGTCATGACCACACCGGGAATGCCATGGGAAAGCACACAATCTATGGCTTCGCCATAATTGGCATCCGGCAGGGAATAATCTATGGTGGCGGCAAAAAACTCGGTATCCCCCTGCAGGATTTCTTCCACTTGTGCCAGGGTGGTGGCAACA
Source organism: Thalassomonas sp. RHCl1 (assembly GCF_947387555.1). Lineage (GTDB taxonomy): Bacteria > Pseudomonadota > Gammaproteobacteria > Enterobacterales > Alteromonadaceae > Thalassomonas. Next base: position 180,494 of record NZ_CANDNZ010000006.1, on the reverse strand, counting down.
GTTACCTGAAAGTTTAACGCCTTGCCTATCTGTCCGATCACCCGGGCAATAGGTTTACTGTCTTCTATCACTAATAGCCGTTGTTCCATCCTGAGTTCCTGTTATGTTATTGGTTGTAAATTCGCATAGGCCACGACCAGCCATTTACTGCCCAAACCGTCAAAATTCACCTGGATACGACTTTGCGCGCCGCTGCCTTCGTAATTGAGCACCACACCCTCACCAAATTTACTGTGCTCTACCCGCTGTCCCAGGGTAAAGCCCGTATTTTCAAAAGACTCTGTGGTAAAGGTAGATGAAAAACGCCCCGTCGTCGCCGGACGGGAAACCTGGCTTTGCAAACGAATTTCTTCGATACAAGACTCGGGTAATTCCCGGATAAAACGACTGGGCTTATGATATTTTTCTTGCCCGTATAATCGACGACTTTCGGCATGACATAAGTATAGTTTGTTCATGGCCCTTGTCATACCAACGTAACACAGGCGGCGCTCTTCTTCCAGCCGGCTGATATCTTCCACCGATTGCTGGGACGGGAACATGCCTTCTTCAATACCGGCGATAAAGACCAGCGGGAACTCCAGCCCTTTGGCGGAGTGCATGGTCATCAGCTGCACGGCGGCTTCATAATCGTCTGCCTGGGACTCGCCTGACTCCAGCGCCGCATGGGTTAAAAATGCCGTTAACTGGCTTTGTTCGTCTTCCAGCTCGGGATCCATTTCAAAAGTCTGACAGGCGGTGACCAGCTCGTTAAGGTTTTCTATCCGGGCTTCGGCGCGCTCGCCTTTTTCCGCCTGGTACATGGCTTTTAAACCACTGTTGCTAATGACAAAATTGGCCTGCTGATCGAGATCCAGGTTGCAGGAGTCGTCTTCCAGGCTGTCGATCAACTCAATAAACAAACCTATGGTTTTCGCACTGCGCCCCTTGAGCTGGCCGCTGCTCAGCATTTGCTGACAGGCCTGCCACAAGGTGGTCTCCAGGCTCTTGGCGGCATCGCGGACAATGGCCAGGGTCTGATTGCCTATGCCCCGGGTCGGGGTATTGATAATGCGTTCAAAGGCGGCATCGTCGTCACGGTTGTTGATCAATCGCATATACGCCAGCGCATCTTTAATTTCCTGGCGTTCGAAGAACCTTAAACCGCCGTAGATACGGTAGGGCAGCTGCGCCTGCAACAAAGCTTCTTCCAGTAAACGGGACTGGGCATTGCTACGGTATAAAATGGCAACCTGATCCAAAGAGCCGTTATCCTGGCGCCATGCCTCGATACGCCCGGCAATAAAGCGTGCTTCATCGATTTCATTAAAAGCGGTATAGATAGAAATCTTTTCACCGGCATCGTCCTGGGTCCATAATTCTTTGCCTAAACGGTTATTGTTATTGGCAATCAGCTTATTGGCGGCATTAAGAATATTGGCGGTCGAGCGGTAGTTCTGCTCCAGGCGTATGGTTTTCGCCTGCTCGAAATCTTTTAAGAACCGCTGGATATTTTCGATTTTCGCCCCGCGCCAGCCGTAAATGGACTGGTCGTCATCGCCGACTATCATCACATTGCTGCGCCCTTTACCCAACAGGGTTAACCAGGCGTATTGGATGGCATTGGTATCCTGGAATTCGTCCACCAGGATATGGGCAAACCTTTGCTGGTAATGACTCAGCAGCACAGGGTTATTAAGCCAGAGTTCATGGGCCCGCAACAGCAGTTCGGCAAAGTCCACTAAACCGGCGCGATCACAGGCCTGCTGATAAGTACTGTAAATCTGGACAAAGGTTTGCTCTGTGGGATCAAACTGGGCATCGATATGCTGGGGCCTGATACCGTCATCTTTTTTCCCATTGATATACCACTGTGCCTGTTTGGCGGGCCAGCGCTTTTCGTCCAGGTTCAATGAGCGTATGATGCGTTTCACCAGGCGCAACTGATCGTCGGAGTCGAGTACCTGGAATGCCTGAGGCAGGTTGGCTTCCTGAAAGTGCATCCTTAACAAACGGTGTGCCAGGCCATGGAAAGTTCCCACCCACATGCCGTGGACATTGCCGTCCACCACCTGCTCGACCCGGGCGCGCATTTCTGCCGCCGCCTTATTAGTAAAGGTTACCGCCAGCACGCTGTGGGATGAAGCCTGTTCCACCTTCATCAGCCAGGCAATACGCTGCACCAGTACCCGGGTTTTACCGCTACCGGCACCGGCAAGCACCAACATGTTTTGCAAAGGGGCAGCAACAATTTCCCGTTGCTGGTCATTTAAGCCATCAAGTAACTCGGAAACATCCATAAAAAACTAACGATCAAGAAAAAATGATGGATATTGTAGCAAACAACTGTAAAAAAAAGCAGTAATAAAGCGCAAGAGTCACGCCTTATCTTAAGATGAAGCGCAAAAACCCCGCTTAAGGGGGCTGGCAGACTAAGATGGGGGATAAGTAAAAAGCCCTTAACTCAGTAAAAAACTCAACTCACCGACATCCGTTAACTCGATGTCCGGCAAGACCGTCAAGGGTTTGCCTATGCCGTAGGCGGGGAACCAGGCACTCTGGCAACCGGCAGCAGCGGCGCCGAAAATATCTGCACGGCCGCAATCGCCGACATGCAGCAATTCCCTGGGATTGATTGCCAGCTGCTCACAGGCCAGGGCAAACATATCCAGGGCGGGTTTTTGCCTGATGCCTTTGCCGGCATGATAGATGACCTGAAAATAACCGTCGAGGCCAATCGCCCGGGTATCAACATTGCCGTTGCTGATCGCCGCCAGCGGATATTTTTTTGCCAGCGCCGCCAGCATCTTATGGATGGCCTGCGGCACATCAATCTGGCTGCGCAACAGCACAAACTCAGCCATGGCCGCCATTGCCTGGGACCTGGCTTCATCCGGCGCAAAGTTGAGTGCCAAAAAGCCGGTATAATAACTTTCTATGCGCAGCGCGGTAACATCATGCTTTAACTGTGGCTGCGCCTCCAGTACCCGGGCGCGGTGATAAAACCAGAAATTGACATCCTGGCATTGGCTTAATACCCCTTTGAGCGCCGGCACCCCGGCAAAATAAGCCGCCATACCGGCATTGGCCGCCATCATCACCGGATAATTGCTATACAGGGTATCATCAAGATCAAAACTGATGGCTTTTACCGGTTGCAGGCGGCGATAAATTTTCATCCGGGATTTAATCCTGTTTCAGCTGCTGCAGCAATAATTTCGCCACCAGCTTCCGAAATTGCCCTAATAGCAGGGTATCCATGCGGGGATCAAAGTGCTCTGCATCATCGCTGCTGATGGCTAAAAAACCTAAGGTTTGCTGCTCATGGCTCAGCTTGATTAATACCACAGAGCCCTGGGTCGGACCGGAAAAAATCAGCTGCTGCTCGCTTTGTTGCAAGCGGCCAAAATAATAATCTTCATCCGCCAAACGGTTTTGCAGGATACCGCCGCAATCGTTTTGGCTCAGGCTGGCATGATCCAGGCTAAACTCCCCGGTTAACCATAACTTCAGCTGCGACAGCGACAGCAGCTCTGTGGTGGCCCGGTGCAAACAATCCAGCAACTCTGCCGCCGAATCGCAATCAATTAACCTCAGGTAGAGGTCGCTGTAGAGCATAAACAGGCGTTCGTTATGATTGGCCACCGACATCAATTGGGTGATCTCTTCTTCCAGCGACTGTACTTTCTGCCTGAGCTGCTGCTGCTGGCGTTCCACCAGGGAAATAGTGCCCCTGTGGGGATCCGCCAGGCGCACGGCCGTTAACACATGCGGCGCCCGGTTAAAAAACTCGGGATTATCCAGCAAATAATCTGCGATTAACTCATCCGTCAATGCCAGCGCTTGCTCCGGCACTATTTTTTTTTCACTCATAAATTTAATTGTCCATCAAAAACATGTACCGCAGGGCCGGACATTTTCACCGGACTGCCCGGGCCTTTCCAGTAAATTCGTAATTTGCCGCCGGGTAATTCCACGGTTACCTGTTTTGCTAATTTCTTTTGCATTTGTCCGATCACCACGGCAGCACAGGCGCCGCTGCCGCAAGCCAAGGTTTCACCGGCACCGCGTTCGTAAACCCGCAGCTTAATATATTCCGGGGAAACCACTTCCATAAAACCGACATTGGCCTGTTTCGGAAACCTTTCATGGTGGGATAATTCATAACCTAAGGTATCAACCGGGGCCTCTTTTACCGAGTCCACCGTCAACACGCAATGGGGGTTGCCCATAGAGACCACACCGCATAACACGGTTTCCTGCTCACTGCGCAGAATATAGGTGCCTTCGACTTTTTGCGCCTTAAAAGGGATCTGCGCCGGTTCAAACTGAGGCACCGGCATATTGACGGAAATCTTGCCGTCGCGCTCAACAAACAAAGTCATTTTTCCCACCTGGGTGGAAACGCGGATCTTGGTTTTATTGATCAGGCCTTTCATGCGCACAAAACGGGCAAAACAGCGGGCACCGTTACCACATTGCCCCACCTCGCTGCCGTCGGCATTAAATATCCGGTAATGAAAGTCTAAATCCGGATCATAAGGAGGCTCCACCACCAATAACTGATCAAAACCAACGCCAAAATGCCGGTCTGCCAGCTGCCTGATTTGATCATTGGAGAGAAATACATTTTGTGTAACATTATCCAAAACCAGGAAATCATTACCTAAACCATGCATTTTGGAAAAATTGAATAACATTAATATTATCTTCCTGTTAAAGCCCGTTTGTTATTTTAACCTAAACTTGCGTCAAGCTTAATTCCAGGTCACAGCCGTTATGGTAATAAACGTTCACCCTGCCACAGTTGTGCGAGCGTTTCCCGCTCCCGGATCAGGTGACTGGTGTCTTTATCCACCAGCACTTCCGCCGCCCGGGGCCGGCTATTATAGTTTGAACTCATGGTAAAGCCATAAGCACCGGCGGAGCGCACCGCCAGCAAATCACCCGCTTTAATCGCCAATAAGCGATCTTTGCCGAGAAAATCACCGGTTTCACAAACCGGGCCCACTACATCATAGCTTAGTTCATCCACATCCCGGCGCTGTTCAACCGGAATAATCTCCTGCCAGGACTGGTACAGGGACGGGCGCAGCAGATCGTTCATCGCCGCATCCACTATGGCAAAATGCCGGTCCTGGTTGGTTTTTAAAAATTCGACTTCGGTGACTAAAATACCGGCATTGGCCATGATCGCCCGTCCCGGTTCGTACAGCAGGGTCAAGTCATAACCGGCGAGCTTTTCCGCCAGCGCTTTAGCATATTCTTTCGGGTGGGGCGGGGTTTCATCCCGGTAGCACACGCCTAAACCGCCGCCGACATCCAGGTGCGAGAGCTTGATGCCTTTTGCCGCCAGCTTATTGATCAGCACCAGTACCCGATCCAGGGCATCGAGAAACGGGGTTAATTCCGTCAACTGGGAGCCGATATGGCAATCTATGCCTTTCACCTCAAGGTGCGGTAAGTTATCCGCGGTTAAATACAGGGCCTCGGCATCTGCTATGCTGATACCGAATTTATTTTCTTTTAAGCCGGTGGAAATATAAGGATGGGTGCCGGCATCAACATCCGGATTGACCCGTAAAGACACCGGGGCCTTAACCCCTAACTCACCCGCCACCTGGTTAATACGCGCCAGCTCCGGCGCCGATTCGACATTAAAACAATAAATCCCCTGCTCGAGGGCATAACGGATTTCATCGGATTTTTTCGCCACCCCGGAAAACACCACCTTGGCGGCATCGCCGCCGGCAGCCAGTACCCGGGCCAGCTCTCCTTTGGAAACAATATCAAAACCTGAACCCAGGCGGGCCAGCAGATTTAATATTGCCAGGTTGGAGTTAGCCTTGACCGCATAACAAATCAGGTGCGGCTGCTCACCGGCGGCATCATCAAAAGCATGCCAGTGCCTTTCGATGGTAGCACGGGAATAAACATAAAGCGGGGTGCCGTAGCTTTTCGCCAGCTCCGCGACCCGGCATTCTTCGGCAAATAAGGTATTATCTTTCCGGGTAAAGTAATCCACGTTTATTTTTCCTGTTCAGGGCTGGTCGTATCCCGCTTTTCGACCTTGCTCTCAGCCTTTTGTACTTGCTCCGGCGGTGTCTGGTACAAGGGGCCTTTATTACCACAGGCAGTTAATAGCAGGATGGAAAAAAGGCCACCAAGGAGTAAGGTTTTATTTGCTTGTATGCTCATTTATTGATTTATTTACCCTGATAGTGATGTAGGTCAATTGTATTTCACACTTTAGATACGGCGAAAGTGCATTTATCTAAGGTGATTGGTATTATACTCACATGCTTATCAACAATTACAAGCCTTAATACGTGTAAAAGGACAATCAATGAATGACAGCCAGTATAATTTAATCGCAGACGACCTGTTGCTTGCCGTTGAAGAGGCAATTGAAGACTGTGGTTATGATATCGATTACGAAGGCGCCGGGGGATTATTAACCCTGACCTTCAAAAATGGCAGCAAAATAATTCTCAACAAACAAGCGCCGTTACACGAAGTTTGGGTTGCGACAAAATTCAACGGCCATCACTTCGCCTATCAGGACAACCAGTGGCGCGATAAAAGGGCCGGGGATGAGTTCTGGCAATTTTTATCTGCGGCGGTCAGCAAACAGGCAGATACCGACATTACCTTATCCGAATAAGTCAGGAGTATTTAATGAAAACAACCAAGGTTCGCATCGCGACACGTAAAAGTGCGCTGGCATTGTGGCAGGCGGAATATGTAAAGGCACAACTGGAGCACTTTCATCCGCAAGTCACGGTGGAACTTGTGCCTATGACCACCAAGGGCGACATTATCCTGGACACCCCGCTGGCCAAAGTCGGCGGCAAAGGCCTGTTTGTTAAAGAACTGGAAGTGGCCATGCTGGAAAACCGCGCCGATATCGCGGTGCACTCGATGAAAGATGTGCCGGTCGATTTCCCCCCCGGATTAGGACTGGAAATCATCTGCCCGCGGGAAGATCCCCGCGATGCCTTTGTTTCCAACAAATACGATAAATTGGCTGAATTACCGCAAGGGGCCATAGTCGGCACTTCAAGCCTGCGTCGCCAGTGTCAGCTGAAAGAATTACGTCCCGATCTCGATATCCGCGATCTGCGCGGTAACGTCAATACCCGCTTAAGAAAGCTCGATGACGGCGAATACGATGCCATTATTTTAGCTTCCGCCGGTTTGATCCGCCTGGAAATGAGTGAACGTATCAGCGACTACATCGAACCTGAAGTCATGTTACCCGCCAACGGCCAGGGTGCGGTCGGCATAGAATGCCGCACCGACGACGACACCATCAAGGCATTATTGGCGCCGCTGGAAGATTTAGCCACCCGCCAGCGGGTACTGGCAGAGCGCGCCATGAATAAGGCCCTGGAAGGGGGCTGTCAGGTGCCTATCGGCAGTTATGCGGTGATCCGGGAAGATCAGCTGTACCTCAGGGGCCTGGTAGGCGCCGTCGACGGCAGCAAGATCATCCGCAGTGAGATCACCGGCTCGCTTGAGCAGGGAGAAGACTTGGGTGAACAACTTGCCCAGACCCTGTTATCGCAAGGAGCAGCAGAAATTTTAAAGCAGGTTTATGACAACCACTAAGCTTAGGGTACTGATCACGCGGCCACAGGAAAAAGGCCGCGTATTGGCGCAAAAGTTAACACAACTCGGCATATCCGCCCGTCACCAACCACTCTTTTCTTACCAGGCACTGGCCGACCAGTATGAAATAAAACAAAGCTTAGCCTTATCAGCCGATCCTATCCTGATTTTTGTCAGTGTCGCCGCCGTAAACTATGCCCATTTAAGCTACCCGCTGCAGCATTGGCAGCATGCCGGGGTGATCGCCGTCGGCGCCGCCACCGAAAAAGCCTTGCAGCAATATGGCCTGGATCAGGTAATTTGTCCGCAAGAACATAACAGCGAAGGCATGCTGGCCCTGCCGGAACTGGCAGACGTAAGCGGGCGGCAGATCATTATCGTCCGCGGCAACGGCGGGCGGGAACTGATGGCCCAAACCTTAAGGCAGCGGGGGGCTAAGGTGAATTATCTTGAATCTTATCAAAGGATTTGGCTATCATTGCCCAGGGATATCCCGCAGCAATGGCAGGCAGAGCAGGTTAACTGCATAGTGATCACCAGCAATGCCCTGCTCGAGCGTATTATCGAGCTGCTGGCACCGCTGGATGAATTCTGGCAAAAGACCTGTTTATATGTGGTGGCCAGCGAACGCATCGCCGCCAAGGCAAAAGCACTTGGTTTACAACGGGTCATTAATGCCTGCGGGGCAGATGACCAGGCCATTACCGGCACTTTATTAACCTTATGACCCAAATAACGGAAGCAAAAGATGACTGAACAAAAACAACCGGAAGACACTGTTCAGGAAAACGCGAGCGCCGCGGACAAGGCGGGCGTTTCACCGGCAACTGACAAAAAACAGCCTGGCAGCGCCAATAAAAACCATCAATCCCCCGTCAAAGCCAAAATGAAAAAAGATACCAATAATAAAACAGCTCAGGTATCAAAAACCGGCGTGCTGGCCCTGATGCTGGCACTGCTCGCCTGCGCCGGCAGTGCGGGTTTATATTACTGGCAAAGCCAGCAACAGCCGCTGCAACAGGCACAGACCCAGAAAACGCTGAGCCAGCAACTGGAAGCCAAATTAAAAAACGCGGAACAACAACTGAGCCGATCACTCCAGGCTCAGGAACAACAATTGACCGAGCACTTTAACCGGCAAATAAACGTGCTGAAAAGCCAAAGCGAGCAAAGCCTGGCACAAGTAAACCAGACCCTGAAAGGACTGCAACAAGAGCAGCCGGGGGACCGGCTCTTCAACGAAGCAGAATATTTGATCCGTATGGCCTCGCGCACCTTGTGGCTGGAGCAGGACACGGATACCGCCATCAGCCTGTTAACCGATGCCGATAGACGCTTAAGCCAAATGCATAACCCGGAATTATTGCCGGTACGCCAGCTTATCTTCCAGGATATTGAAACCCTGAAACTGCTACCGCGCCAGCAAAGTGCACAGGTGATTTTAACCCTGATGGGACTGGACAAACAGCTTGGCAGCCTGGTGCTGGCACGTCCTTACCGGCAACAAAACCAGGAACAAACACAAGATTTAACCTTAACCTCGGATCCCGCAGACTGGCGGGAAAACCTGGCCAAGGTCTGGCAGAAATTCCGGGCGAACTATATCATCACCAGCCGTCCGCGCACTCAAGGTGACGATCCCTTGCTGTCGCCGCAACAGCAACAGAACTTGCAGGAAAATCTGGCACTCAAACTCCAGCTTACCATCTGGTCAGCCAGTAAAGGGGAAAGTGCCATCTACCAACAAACCCTGGACGATATCCTGCAATGGCTCAAACAGTATTACGAAGACGAAAATAAAACCAACCAGGGCTTTATCGCGGCAATAGAAAAACTCAAACCGGCGACCCTGACGGTAAATTATCCGGATAAGCTGGTATCGCTGGCGGCAATACGTAAAGTGATCGCCCAGAACAACAGCAAGCAAGCCATCTCGGGGCATACAAACGGGCAGACAAACGATCAGTTACCGTCAGAGAAAAACAACAATAACCAATCCGGTGTTACGGCAGATAACGGCGGTGCCAGCTTATGAAACGCTTGATCCTGATGTTATGCCTGATACTGCTGGCGATCCTTACCGCCATCGCTATCGGCCCCATGCTGATTGACGGCAAAGGTTATATCACGGTTGTCAGCGGCGATACCGCCTACCAAACCACTATTTTATCGGCGGTTTACCTGCTGACGGCACTGTTTCTGGTGTTATTGGCGCTGCTTTTTGTCCTGCGCGGCGGCTTGAGATTCAGCCTGGGCGGCTGGCATAAACTGACCCGGGCCAGCCAGCGCCGGGCATTAAGAAATTTCAACAAGGGCATTACCGCCTACGTGATAGATGACTATGCCCAGGCAGAGCAGCTGCTGGCCAAGAGCGCCCAGCTGCCGCAGTTTGAACAAACCGCCTATTTGCTGGCGGCCTCTGCGGCAAACAAACAAGACTCAGGTAGCAGCCATTATCTCGAACGGGTCGGTACAGACAAACATTTTATTAAAAATGCCGGACTCGAAGGGGTACTGGTCAAGGTGAAAATATTTATCGGCCAGGGAGAATATAGTAAAGCCCGGGAGCTGATCGATAGTTATCATAAATATATCGGCCATGATGCCAGACTACTGGCGCTGGAACTCGACCTGTGCCTGATTGAGCAAAGGTTCGAAACCGCTATCGAACATTTAAAAGCTGCACGCAAACAAAAAACCCTCGCCAGGGAAAAGATCGCCGTCTGGGAGCGGGAGGCTTTTACCGGTATGTTTAACGACACCATCAGCCGGTCAGATCAAAATGCCCTGTTTGCTTACTGGAAAAAGCTGCCCCGCAAAATCCAGCAAAGCGAACCGGTATTGCTGGCTTATTGCCGGGTATTGGCAGAAAACAAACTTAATGATACCTTAACGGATATCTTGTTGCCTGTGCTGAAAAAAGATCCCGGCCAGCAGCTGTTACGCGCTTTCCAGGTATTGCCGGTACATCAGGGAGACGCCTTGATCGCCCAGGCACAAAAGCAGCTGGGCAAACATCAGCAAGAAGCCAAATGGTTAAGCTACCTGGGACACCTGGCATTCAACAGCGAGCAATGGCAGATGTCGGAAAGAGCCTTTAACAGCCTGCTGGCATTGGAGACTCCAAGCTACGATGCTTCAGACTTAGAAGCCCTGGCCAGCGTCTTAAGCCAACAGGGAAAGTTTGAACAGGCGAATAAGATATTGACCCGGCGGATTAAGATGCAGGCCTCCCCGGCTAAAGCATAACAATGCCTCTGACGGTACATTAGCCGTTAAATTCAACACTGGGCCCTGTATGACTACAGGGCTTTTTTATGTCTTGTTATTGTAAAGGCATTTTCATTAACATCAGCGCAAAAGGGTTAAGTTTTGCCAATACCTATTTGCTGTGACAACATATAGCTTATCTTCATTTAAAGGGCATATTGTGTGATTAAACCCGGTGTTTGGATTGAGGCTGGCATCGTCATTATCTATGGCGCCAGTCTGGACGCTGCTGCTCACAGTCACCATGCCATGCAAATCGTCTGGCCCAAGACTGATTCGCTTTGTAAATTAAACCACATGAGTATCACAGAGTTAGTGGTCATAGACTCCCAAGTAGAGCATCAACTGCAGATGCCTGAAGGCTGGATACTGCTGGTTGAGCCAAAAAGCACTTTAGGCCAGGCCTTGTCCGATCAACTGGCGGGGGAACCATACCAAACCTTTCACTCATCCTTTTCGGCAACAATGAACGCGCCGGCACAGAGCAAAGATCTGATTGAGTTTTTAACCCCTTTGTTTCAGGCATTAGCACTCAGCCAGCAAGTTTTCCCCATCAATAAAAGTACGGTGACAGATAAGCGCATTCAACGGTTAGTCGCCGAATTAGATCTATGTTTACACGGTGACTGCATCAAACCTGCGCATTGGCGGGCCGCCGAGGTCGCCAGTCAACTGGCCTTGTCGGAAAGCCGTTTCCTGCATCTATTTCGCCAGGAATTAGGGATTGCCTGGCGCCCCTATCTGTTATGGCGGCGCATGATGTGTGCGATCCGGGCAATACTCAATAATGCCTCGGCAACGGAGGCGGCTCACCTGGCCGGCTTTTCTGACAGTGCACATCTCAGCCGGACCTTTCGAAATAACTTTGGTATGACCATCAGGCAGGCTTATGCCCTTTTGCTAAAAACCTAGCCGGTTTATTCAAGTTTCCTGTTAGCGGATTGGCTAAGCTGGGCACAGACCCCTTAAGCAAGAGCAAACCATGCCGATATTATCCGAAGATTTTCTTTTAGAAACCCCTATGCTGGACTTTAATCATCCACAGATACAAGCTTTGATTAAACAAAGAAAATGGCGGGATTTATCCCCCTATGATGCCATAGGTGCAAGCTATACTTTTGTCCGCGATGAAATCCGCTTCGGCTATAATGCAGACGACCGCTTACCGGCAAGCCGGGTGCTTAATGATGGTTACGGGCAATGCAACACCAAAGGCACCTTATTAATGGCGCTATTGCGCGCCCTTGGCATATCGACACGACTCCACGGCTTTACTATTGACAACGAATTGCAACGGGGTGCCATTCCCGGCTATTTGTTTGCCCTTGCCCCCAAGCGCATTATCCATAGCTGGATTGAGGTGTATCAGGGCGAACGCTGGATTAATCTGGAAGGCTATATCCTGGATAACACTTACCTGAAGCAAGTGCAAAACAGCTTCGCCGATCAATGCCAGTCCTTCTCAGGTTTTGCCATTGCCACTCAATGTCTCGCTGCACCTGACATTGACTGGCAAGGGCAGGACACTTATATCCAAAGTGACGGTATTGCGGATGATTTCGGCGTATATAACCAGCCGGATGACTTTTATACCAAGCACGGCAGCAACCTTTCCGGCATTAAAAAGCTGCTTTTCCGCTATCTGTTGCGCCATTTAATCAACGTAAACGTGAAACAAATCCGTGCCAAGGGGGTCAGCCGAAAAGGCCGCATATAGAACCCAGCCCAGAGCCTGCCGTTAATATAAGGGTCACAAACCAGGATTGACTTTTTCGCAAGATTTCTTTGATAAAAAAACACCATAACTGAAACCATCCAATTATAGTGTTTTTTCGGGGGCTAGCGTTTAAAGCCGGATTCGTCGGCCGGCTCCGCCGATAGCAAATTTATTGCTAGCGGATTTTACCGTTAGATAAAAGCAAAAGCATCGGCATACATATGCTCTAATAACGCTCCCTGTTCGACAAAATCCTGGCGAATGCGTCCCACCATATCAAAACGGCCTGCCAGGTAAATATCATAAGGCTCAAAGCTGACGATATCCTGCATCACCACTTGATGTACCAGGCCGGTTTTCCCCTGCCACTCGGGAGTCGGATTTTCTACCACGGGAATAAAACTGGCATTGCTCAACTTGGCTATGGTCTCCCTGGTTTTTTCCAGCTCATAACAGGCCTCAGGCTCCCTCAGGCCCCAATAAACGATAACCGGCCGGTTTGATCCCTGGGCCGCCAAATATTCAAACATAGACTTGATATAGGAAAAACCGGTGCCGCCGGCGAGTAATAGCAAGGGGCGCTCGCTGTCGGTGCGCAACTGGGCATTACCCAGGGGCATTTCCACGGTAACCCTGTCGCTGGCATTTAAACGCTCTATCACCTGCATCGGATAGCTGTCCGCGCCAAAAGCCCCTATCTGCAGTTCAATAAATTCATCTCCCGGGGCACTGGCAATGGAGAAGGGACGCTTGTCCTCATCACTCATAACAAAATTCAAATACTGGCCGGGTAAAAAATCAATTGATTTTTCTGGCTTTAACAACACCTTATGTACATTGGGAGTTAAGGGTTCCAACAAATGTACCTGACACTCTATCGCATTCATGCTTGCTTACTTACCTTTAATTAGTTGCTGGCAACATCCTTGTTTAAGCAATAAAAAAGTACATCCTGTACATCCAATGACCTTAGTTTATGGCTAATACTATTGATAATACCATCTATAAGACATACTAGTTGAAATTCAGATTAATCCGGCACAGCTTATCGCAGATATGCCGGTTATTTATAGCTGATCGCTCACTTTGCTGGTGCGCTTTACCAGAAAATCCGCTAGAGAATATCCAGCTGATCCCAGAGTTCGTCCACCTCTTTTATTACCGCTTCGTCCATGACAATAGGCGTGCCCCATTCACGGTCGGTTTCCCCCGGCCATTTATTGGTGGCATCCATCCCCATTTTTGAGCCCAGCCCGGATACCGGCGAAGCAAAATCGAGGTAATCGATCGGGGTATTCTCTATCATGGTGGTATCGCGGCTGGGATCCATACGTGTGGTCATCGCCCAGATCACATCCTGCCAGTCTCTGGCGTTAACATCATCGTCGCAGACAATCACAAATTTGGTGTACATAAATTGTCGCAGGAAAGACCAGACCCCCATCATAACCCGCTTGGCATGCCCGGGATATTGCTTTTTAATGGTCACTACCGCCAGGCGATAGGAACAGCCTTCCGGCGGCAGGTAAAAATCGACAATTTCCGGAAACTGCTTCTGTAAAATCGGCACAAAGACCTCATTTAAGGCCACACCTAAAATCGCCGGCTCATCCGGCGGCCGCCCGGTATAAGTACTGTGGTATATAGGCTCTTTACGCATGGTGATATCGGTAACGGTAAAGACAGGGAAGTCATCCACTTCGTTGTAATAACCGGTGTGATCGCCATAAGGCCCTTCCGGTGCCATTTCTTCCGGGTCAATATAGCCTTCCAGCACGATTTCCGCCGAGGCCGGCACTTCGAGTTCATTGCTGACACATTTAACCACTTCGGTTTTACTGCCCCGTAATAAACCGGCAAAGGCATATTCAGACAAGGTATCCGGCACCGGGGTCACGGCCCCTAAAATCGTCGCCGGATCTGCGCCCAGCGCCACCGAGACCGGGAATTTTTCCCCCGGATGCTGTTTTTTCCACTCCAAGAAATCCAGAGCACCGCCGCGGTGGGACAACCAGCGCATGATCACCTTGTTCGGTCCCAGTAATTGCTGACGATAAATGCCCAGGTTCTGGCGCTCTTTATGGGGCCCTTTGGTAACCGTTAATCCCCAGGTGATCAGCGGGGCAACATCACCCGGCCAACAGGTTTGGATCGGCAGTTTAGTTAAATCCACCTCATCACCGGACAATACCACTTGCTGACACGGCGCCTTTTTCAGCACCTTGGCCGGCATATTCAGCACCTGCTTATACACAGGTAGTTTATCCAGGGCATCACGGAAGCCCTTCGGCGGCTCAGGCTCTTTCAGCATCGCCAGCAACTTGCCCACATCCCTTAAAGCGGTAACATCGGTTTGCCCCATTGCCAGCGCAACCCGCTCCGGGGTGCCGAATAAATTGGTTAATACCGGGATATCAAACCCCACCGGATTTTCAAACAGTAGTGCCGGGCCGCCTGCTCGTAAGGTGCGGTCGCTGATTTCTGTCATGGTCAGGTTTGTCGAAACCGGTTGGCTAATACGCTTTAACTGGCCCAGCTTTTCCAGCTGGTGGATAAAGTCTCTTAAATCGCTGTATTTCATGATGGATTTGCTTCTGGTATTTGCCGGCCATTATACCTTGGTTAAAGAAAAAACATCTAGTTATTAGCGGGAATAAGAATTATTAACCCCAATGCCTGATTCGGGGAAAAGCAGGTAAAATGCGACCGGTAATCGAGTCGCATTTATCCAAAGAGATAGCGCGATAAGCAGCCCAGTTAGGGTGCCAATCGCTTGTTAGAACTGTTACAGATTAAAATTAAGTTCTACCGTACCGCCTTGCTGGGTACAGCTATGGGACAGGGAACGTGCTTCCGACCAGCTATACGCTGTCTTCATCCAGTAACCGCCACCTGGCATATTATAACATTCCACGATGTAAGACTCGCCAGAAGCTTGCGCGGAAAGACCTGTAAGGGCACTGCTAATAGCCAACCCGGAAACGAGCAGGCTTGTCATTACTTTTTTCTTCATTTTTATTATTCCTTATATCTTTATTAGCAATAATAAAGAGAACCAGATAGACAAGTTCTCCCTATTAGCCGACAAATTAACCAGAACCACACCAACTGTCAACACCAAATTAACATTTAAGCAACAAGATTTAAGCAGAGATATTCGTTACTCAATGCCGGTTGCTGATAATAATAAGATTTCCACGAAGGAATAAATATTCAACACAGTACTTATATTCGACGATAAAATTTCAGAACAATATTATTTCACAAACAAAAAAGCCAGCGGTTAAGCTGGCTTTATCAATTCAGATATCAACAAAAACTATTTACGTTTCATTGAATCAAAGAATTCATTATTGGTTTTGGTCATGGCTAATTTATCTATCATAAATTCCATGGCGTCGATCTCACCCATTTCATGAACGATTTTCCGCAGGATCCACATCTTCTGCAGCTCATCCGGCTTGGTCAGCAACTCTTCACGACGGGTACCGCTGCGGTTGAAGTGGATGGCCGGGAACACGCGTTTTTCGGCGATCTTACGGGACAGGTGTAATTCCATGTTACCCGTACCTTTAAATTCTTCGTAGATGACTTCATCCATCTTAGAGCCGGTTTCGATCAGGGCAGTGGCGATAATGGTCAAGCTGCCGCCTTCTTCGATATTACGGGCCGCACCGAAGAAACGCTTCGGACGGTGCAGGGCGTTGGCGTCAACACCACCGGTCAGGATCTTACCTGATGAAGGGATAACCGTGTTATAGGCACGGGCTAAACGTGTGATGGAGTCGAGCAAGATAACAACATCTTTTTTATGCTCTACCAGGCGTTTTGCTTTTTCGATGACCATTTCAGCAACCTGAACGTGACGGCTGGCAGGCTCATCAAAGGTAGAGGCAACCACTTCACCCTGTACCAGGCGCTGCATCTCGGTGACTTCTTCCGGACGTTCGTCAATCAATAACACCATCAATTCACAGTCCGGGTTATTGTAAGCGATGCTCTGGGCAATATTTTGCAGTAATAAGGTTTTACCGGCTTTTGGCGGCGCAACAATCAAACCACGCTGACCTTTACCG
The DNA here is from genome assembly GCF_947387555.1 of Thalassomonas sp. RHCl1. Taxonomy (GTDB): domain Bacteria; phylum Pseudomonadota; class Gammaproteobacteria; order Enterobacterales; family Alteromonadaceae; genus Thalassomonas. The sequence continues at coordinate 163,841 of NZ_CANDNZ010000006.1, read as the reverse complement.
ATAGGTGAAGCTAAATCCAGTACCCGGGCGGTAATATCTTCGGTTGAACCGTTACCGCGTTCCATGGTGACACGCTCATTGGCATGAATAGGGGTTAAGTTTTCAAATAAAATCTTATTGCGGGCATTTTCCGGCTTATCAAAGTTAACTTCATTGACTTTTAACAGGGCAAAGTAACGCTCGCCGTCTTTTGGCGGACGGATTTTACCCTGGATGGTATCACCGGTACGCATACTGAAACGTCTGATCTGGCTTGGCGATACATAAATATCGTCCGGACCTGCCAGGTACGAAGAGTCTGCCGAACGCAAGAATCCGAAGCCATCCTGCAGGATTTCTAATACACCGCCGCCGAATATGTCTTCACCACTTTTGGCGTGCGCCTTCAAAATGGCAAATATGATGTCTTGTTTACGGGTTCTAGCAAGGTGTTCAAGCTTCATGGATTCAGCGAGATTAACCAATTCGCTAATCGATTTTTCTTTAAGTTCGGTAAGATTCATAGTGGAAGTTCTTAACTATTAAATGTTGTTATGCTTTTGCTCAACGGCAAAGTATTAACGAGGAATAGGATTTAGATGTGTTATAAAATTAATTGAACGCTAAACTTAGCATTAAAATGGCATTGCGTAAAGTAAGTAACTCATTTTATATTCATTAATAATATGGCTTTGCCACATTATGGCATCCCTGTCGCCGCTGCATGCTGTTTTTATATTTTTGTTTTTAAGGAATAGAAAAAAGGCCCGAGATAAACCGAGCCTTTCTTTTATAAATTATTTTCTAAAAACTCTTTTAATTGAGTCTTAGAAAGTGCGCCAACTTTAGTGTCGGCAACCGCACCGTCTTTAAATAAAAGCAAAGTCGGGATGCCGCGAATACCATATTTAGGCGGGGTATCGGCATTTTGGTCGATATTTAATTTACCGACAACAAGCTTGCCGTCATATTCATCGGCAATTTCGTTTAATATAGGTGCGATCATTTTACATGGTCCACACCACTCAGCCCAAAAATCGACTAATACTGGACTAGATGCGTTCAGCACATCTGCTTCAAAACTGTCATCTGACAACTGAACAATTTTATCGCTCATTTCACTCTCCGTTTATGGTGGCACAATTGCCTGATGACGAGAGTATACCGTCATCTTTATTTTTTGCTATTTATTCAATACAGTTTTTTCTTACATCTTATGCGATACCGTTTTTATTAGGCGCGTAAGGTGTTAAGCTAGCCGTATGAAAAAAACACATTTAACCGAAATCAAATTCGCCGATCTGCCACTGAATAAAAAAGTAGTGACCGGCCTGGAAGCCATGGGCTTTCAAAATTGCACCTCGATCCAGGCAAAATCTTTACCTATTTTACTTAAAGGCAAAGATCTCGCTGGCCAGGCCCAAACAGGGGAAGGTAAGACTATCGCGTTTTTAGCTGCGACCTTTCACCACCTGTTACAAAAGCCTGCCCCGGACCATAACCAGCCAAGGGCGCTCATTATGGCGCCAACCCGGGAATTAGCCATACAAATTCACCGGGATGCTATCGAGATGGCCAAAGCCACCGGATTGCGCCTTGGCATTGTATATGGGGGCGAGGGTTACGAAAGTCAACGGGAAGAATTAACCAAAGGGGTAGATATTTTAATCGGCACCTGTGGCCGCCTGATCGACTACCTCAAGCAAGGTATTTATAACCTCAATAATATCGAAGCCGTAGTGCTTGATGAAGCAGATCGCATGTTTGATCTCGGCTTTATTAAAGATATCCGCTATATGTTCCGCAGAATGCCGGCGGCAAACGAACGCCTGAGCATGTTATTTTCTGCCACCTTGTCCTTCAGGGTAAAAGAGCTTGCATTCGAGCATATGAATTCACCCGAGAGCGTTGAAGTCGAACCCGAGCAGAAAACCAATATTCGCATCACAGAAGAGCTGTTTTATCCCTCCAACGAAGATAAGATGGCGTTATTACAAACCCTGATTGAAGAAGAGTGGCCGGATAAAGCCATTATTTTTGCCAATACCAAGCATAGCTGTGAAAAGATCCATGCCCACTTGGCCGCAGATAAAATCCGTGTCGGCTTATTAACCGGCGACGTAATACAGAAAAAACGCCTGAAAATTCTTGAAGGCTTTACCGCCGGGCATCTTGATGTGCTGGTGGCCACAGATGTTGCCGCCCGCGGACTGCATATCCCGAATGTTACCCATGTTTTTAACTATGACTTGCCCGACGACTTCGAAGATTATGTCCACCGCATAGGCCGTACCGGCCGTGCCGGCGCCACCGGACATGCCATCAGTTTTGCCTGTGAAGACTATGTTTTCAATTTGCCGGCGATTGAGCAATATATCGATCATGCCCTGCCGGTCAGCAAGTACGATCACGAAGCGTTGTTAACGGATTTACCCAAACCTAAACCCAGACAACGTCGCCACAAGCCACACAGCGGCGGACAAAACCGCGGTCGCAAACCCAGAGGTCACAGGTCCTGATAAGTATGATGATCAGCAAACAGCACGCGGAAAGCCCCTTGTATGCCATTATCGATCTGGGATCGAATAGCTTTCATATGCTTATTACCCGCCTGCTTGCTGACAGCGTACAAACCGTGGACAAGGTCAAGCGTAAGGTGCGTTTGGCCGGGGGCCTGGATGAGGACAATAACCTTGATGATGCCGCCATTTCCCGGGGACTGGAATGCCTGAGTTTCTTTGCTGAACGCCTGCAGGATATTCCCCCGGAAAATATCCGGGTAGTGGCAACCGCCACCTTGAGAATCGCCAAAAATGCCGAGCTTTTTTTAGCCCGGGCACAAAAGATCCTCGGCACGAAAATCAGCCTGCTCACCGGGTTGCAAGAGGCGGAAACCATCTATTTAGGGGTTGCCCATACCAGTTGCAGCGCCGACCAGCGCCTGGTACTGGATATCGGCGGCGCCAGCACCGAAATCATTATCGGTGAAGCCTTTGCGGTCAAAAAAATCACCAGTTTGGATATCGGCTGTGTCACCTTTAACCGCCGTTATTTTCATGATGGTTTATTATCAAAAAGCAATTTTGCAGCGGCGATAACCCAGGCGAAAAACGAGCTGAAACCTTTGGTCAAAAGCTATACCGATATCGGCTGGCAGGACGTACTGGGCGGCTCGGGTACCATGCAGGCATTAGCCGAAGTCCTGATGTACCAAAAACGCCCCGCCATAATCACCCTGGATTTTCTTCATGATCTCCGGCAGCAGTTACTGGCGTGCAAACGGGTAGCGGATATCGCCATCCCCGGCCTGGCCAGCGACCGCAAGCCGGTTTTTGCCAGCGGACTGGCAATCTTAACCGCTTTATTTGAAGCCTTAAACATCCGGCAATTGCAACTGTCCAGCGGCGCCCTGCGCGAAGGGCTGCTTTATGAAATGTTGCCGGATATGCGTAAAATCAGCATCCGCCAGCGCACCATCAATTCCCTGACCCAAAGGTTTCACATCGACCAGCCCCATGCCAGCCGGGTAAATGAACAGGCCTGCCGCCTGGTGCAGTTATGGCAACTCCCGCAAGCCAAGGCGCACAGTAATCAGCGGCAACTGCTGACCACCGCCTGTGCCTTGCATGAGGTGGGTTTGCTGATGGAATATAAGCATCATCAACAGCATGGCGCCTATATTATCCAACATGCGGATTTACCCGGTTTTGATCAGTCGGAGCGCCAGTTGCTGGTGGCCCTGGTACGCCTGTATAAGGCAGATATCAACCATGAACAGTTGAATGAGCAATCGGCACTGGATTACCAGGATGCCTGCTTATTATTGGCGGCGTTACGGTTAGCGGTGATCTTGTGCCGCAGACGCAGGGATGATGTGTTACCGGATTACGAGTCGAGAATTGAGGATAACAGCATCTATTTGTGTTTGCCGCAAGACTGGCTGGCGCAGCACCCGTTAATCGTCGATGAATTACGCCAGGAACACCTTTACCTCAAGAGCCTGGGGTTGAGCTTAAAGATCCACTGTTAGCCAACAGTAAGTCTGTTGGCTAACTTATCCAAAACTTCAAGTCATTAACTGGCATTATCTTCTTTGATCCAGCGGGCTACCTGCTTGGCAAAGTAAGTTAAAATGCCGTCGGCACCGGCACGTTTAAAGGCCAGCAAACCTTCCATTACACAAGGTTTTTCTGCCAGCCAGCCATTTTGGATCGCCGCCATATGCATGGCATATTCGCCGCTGACCTGGTAGGCATAGGTCGGTACCTTAAAGTTATCTTTTACCCGGCGCACGATATCGAGATAAGGCATACCGGGTTTTACCATCACCATATCCGCCCCTTCATGGATATCCTGGGCAATTTCATGTAAGGCTTCATCACTGTTGGCGGGATCCATCTGGTAAGAATGCTTGTTGCCGCCCTTGATATTACCGGCAGAGCCGACCGCATCCCGGAACGGGCCATAATAGTTAGAAGCATACTTGGCGGAATAGGCGAGAATACGGGTATTCACAAAACCCTTTTCTTCCAAGGTTTCCCGGATAGCACCGATACGCCCGTCCATCATATCCGACGGCGCCACCACATCGGCGCCCGCCTCGGCATGGGAAAGCGCCTGCTTGACTAAAATATCTTTGGTCACTTCATTCAGCACATAACCGTCATCATCGATAATACCGTCCTGGCCGTGGGTAGTGAAAGGATCAAGGGCAACATCAGTGATCACGCCAAGCTGAGGAAATTTTGCCTTTAACGCCCTGACGGTGCGTTGCGCCAGGCCGTCGGGATTATAGGCTTCTTCCGCCATCAATGACTTTTTATCGCCCGGGGTTACCGGGAAAATAGCAATCGCCGGGATGCCTAAATCAACCAACTCCCGGGCTTCTTCCAATAATAAATCGATACTTTTGCGTTCCACCCCCGGCATAGAATCTATCAGCTGGCGCTGGTTTTCCCCCTCCAACACAAACACAGGGTAGATAAGATCATTCACGGTTAACTGGTGTTCTGCCATTAAACGGCGGGAAAAGTCATCCGCCCTCATGCGGCGCATGCGGCGAGCGGGATATTGACCAAAAGCATTATTCATGAGACGACTCCGGAGAAATTAAAGGATCGATATAAACTTGTTGTTGTACCTGGTTGCGGCCGCTGTCCTTGGCGTTATATAAGGCCTTATCGGCGGCGGCAAAAATTTGTTCGGGTAAGACATCCGCCTGCTGCTGGTAGGTGCTGATGCCGCAGCTCACCGTCAGGGGGATTTCTTTATTTTCAAACACCATAGGGCGTTCCGCTATCGCCAGGCGTAAGGTTTCCGCCAGCGCATAGGCTCCCAGGGGTTCGGTATCGGGTAAGATCAGGCAAAACTCTTCACCGCCGTAACGGCAGCCGATATCCGAGCTTCTTTTTAAACTTTGCTTGATATGATTGGCGACCCAGACAATACATTGATCCCCCGCCAGGTGGCCGAAGTTATCATTGACCTTTTTAAAATGATCGATATCGATAACCACTATGCTTAGTGGTGTCAGATTACGTTTGCTGCGCCGGTATTCCGCCAGGATTTTCTGATCATAATGACGCCGGTTAAATAGGCCGGACAACTCATCTATAGTATTCTTTTTCGCCAGCTCACGGTTGGCACTTTCCAGTTCCTGCAAGGCAATATTAAGCTCTAAGGTGCGCTCCTGCACCCGCACTTCCAGTTGCTCCTGATTTTCTTCCTGCAGTGCCAGCAATTCATCCTGCGCCTGCTGCGATCTACGGGCATTATCCAGTGCCTCTTGCTGTAATGTCCGGGTATCTTCCAGCTTGTTATACAGCTGGCGACTCAGCAGTAAAACAATCAGCACAGCATGTAACCAGGCAGCACTCCGGTATAAAGCACCATTGCCGGCAAGTATCCCCTGGCTGTAATCTGCCAAGCCAACAAGACTGAGCAGGCTGAAAACAAAGGGAACAGCAACAACTAAAGCAAACAGGGTGGCAAGCCGCTGCTTTTTCTGTCTCAGATACAAGGCAATAACCAATAGCAGCAGGGAAACCAGGGCATAAAGCACCAAAGTAATGCCCAGGTTAACCGGGCCGGGTAATAACAGTGCCGGCAATAAACATACTGACAGGCATAACATCAGTATGTTAAGTGCTTTTGCTAAAACCGGTTCACTCTCTTTAAGCTCAAACAGGCGTTGGCAAAAAGCAATAAGTAAGATCGCCGAGAGCAGGGTTAATACCGGTAATTCAGTCCCGGTTAATATCGCCATATCGGGAAAGTAATAAGCTAAACTTCTGCCCTGTAATACCGATAACAACAACAGCTGACACAAGAAGTAGCCGCACAAGAGCAAGGCATTGTTTTTACCGCAGGTGATAAAGATCAACAGCAAGACGCAGATCAGACTGGCTATAGTGCCAAGTGCCAGCCCCTGAGTAAAAACCATGGATTGATGGACCTGCTGATATTGCTGTTCGGCAATTAATTCAAGGGGTAAGCTCACATCCCGGTCACTGGTAATAACAAGATAAAGTGACATTTTACTTTGCGGTGCCAGCAGAATTTTACCGCTGCGCTGATGATCCGCGCTTAAGGCAAACGGAGCAGGGGCCGGGGCCGAATTTTGAGGCTGAACATATAAATCAGCACCGCTGAGGGCAAAACTGTTGCCCAGGATAAGATAATAGCTCTTGGCTACAGGGGTATCGTTTACCAGTGAAAAAACCAGCCAGTTGACGCCCGAAGTTAATGGCAGCAGTTTGTTGTCCAGGGCCGCTTTTTGCCAGGAAAGTTCCGCCAGAGCGCCCGGGCTGAGCTTAGTCGGAGCATCGGAAAGGCTGCCCTGCCAGAAGCGGTACTCCCTGAGTTCAGGCTTAGCTTGCACCTGAGCACTATCGCTTGCAGTGACCGCAAAAGCGGGGAGCAATAAACAGCCCAGACAAAGCAACCACCTTAAGATCATATAATCAATCAGCTCCCTTTAAATTAAAAACCTTAACGGTATTCTCCCGGGTTTGGCTGATAATCTCTTCATGACTATAACCGGTTAATTGTGCCAGCATATCGACGATAACCGGCAAATAAGCAGGTTCATTGCGGCTGCTTTTCGGTTTTGGCCGGATATTTCTCGGCAACAAATAAGGAGCATCGGTTTCTATCATCAACTGCTGAAGCGGGATCAACTCAACGATATCCCTGAGCTCTTGTCCGCGCCTTTCGTCGCATAACCAGCCGGTGATACCGACATACATACCGGCATCGAGACATGTCAATAATTCCGCTTTAGTGCCGGTAAAACAGTGGGCGACCACAGCAGGAATAGTGCCCAAATAAGGCGATAACAATTGAAACCAGGTATCAAAAGCATCTCTTTGGTGGAGGAATAAAGGTTTATTCAGCCGCGCCGCCAGGGCAATTTGCTCTGCAAATACCCGCTTTTGTTGCTCGGGTGCGGAAAAATTACGGTTAAAGTCCAGGCCGCATTCACCGATTGCCCGTACGCAAGGCTGCTGTGACAGTTCGGTTAAAATATCCAGGTAATCCTGACTGACACCGTCGGCATCATGGGGATGCACGCCGGCGGTACTATAAAGAAATTCAGGTGCTTGCCGGCAAAGGGCCACCGCTTCCCGGCTTTCCGCTATGTTGGTGCCGGTCACCAGCATAGCCTCAATACCGGCATCTTTTGCCCGGGTTAACACCTCGGTCCGGTCTTTATCAAACCTGCTGTTGGTAAGGTTTACGCCAATATCGATCAAGGGAAACTGCTATTTTATTCGTTTAACACGAATTTTCTTATTAAAGCCTTCTTTTTTCAGGTAGATAGCACTGAGCATGCCTTCAATTAACTCAACTTTATCCCCCGCCGCCAGCGACATCCTATTGCTGTCAGTTTGGCGCCACACCTGGCCATTGGTTAAGGTTAAGACAAGTTTGCCGAAATGTAATTCCTTAACTTTATCAATTTCGGCAAACATGTTGCCATCATCTTCTTCGGAAGCAATACCTGTTAAATGCGATTTACCAAAGTTATCTATTTTAGTTTTGCCACGCGCTTCGGCTGATACATCACCTGCAGGTTTTGACTGAGGTTTTAGCGATATATCTTCAACACTGTCACTTAACTCACCCGCTTGCGCCAGCTTATCATAACAGGCCAAACGGCTCAGGCTGTCCTTGGTGGCGGCACAAGTTGAAAACTCACTTTTAAAATCAAATGCCTGCGTTGCCGAGGTAAAACCCAGGCCCAAGATTACTGCAACAATATAACGACTCATCCTATGTCCTCAGAATCCGCTTCCGGATCTTTTTTATGATAGAGAGCTGCGACCATGATGCCTAATTCAAACAACAGCAGCATAGGCACCGCCAACAAGGTTTGGGAAATGACATCCGGAGGCGTCAGCAGCATACTAATAACAAAGGCACCCACGATAACATAAGGACGTTTGGCTCGTAAACTGGCAGGCTCAGTGACCCCGGTCCAACACAATAAGACGATCGCGACCGGGATCTCAAAGGTGGCCCCGAAAGCAAAAAACAGCTTTAAGACAAAATCCAGATAACTACTGATATCCGTGGCTATGGTGACCCCTTCCGGCGCCACCGAAGTGAAAAATGCAAACGCCAGCGGGAAAACAACAAAGTACGCAAAAGAAATACCGGCATAAAATAAAAAAGTACTGCCGAACATCAGGGGAGCAATCAGTTTTTTCTCATTTTGATACAGGCCAGGCGCGATAAACGACCAGATCTGGAACAGGATATAAGGCATTGCCAGGAAAAAAGACAATACCATAGTCAATTTAAAAGGGGCGAAAAAGGGGGAGGCAACATCGGTTGCGATCATTTGCGCGCCATCCGGCATAGTGGCCAACAAGGGCTGCGCCAGGTATTGATAAATATCCTGGGCAAAATATACCAGGCAACAAAAAACCACTAACACCCCGAGTACTGAGTGTAATAATCGGTTGCGTAATTCCAGTAGGTGGTCAAACAGGCTTGATTGGGGTTGTGAACTCATACTTATGGTTTTTGCTTCTCTTTGTCTAATGAAGAGTCTAATGAAGAGCCAGAGGCTGAATCTGATACAGAGTCAGAAGAAGCAGCTGACAGAGAAGGTGATGATACTTCATCTGATGCAGCAGCCAACTTTTCCTGCGCTACCGGCGCCTTTTCGGGTACTGAAGCCGCCTGTCCGTTTTCATCGCCTGCCGACTTTTCATAGGGACGGGTCACCATTTTTGCCGCATCCTGCAATGATTTTAACGACTCGGCCACTTCAGGACTTAAATCCTTTAAGTTAGACTGTTCGGCTTTTTTCAAATTCTCATGCAACTCTTGAATACGTAGCTCTTCCGTTAATTCAGATTTGACGTTGTCACTGAACTTACGTACCCCGGCAATCCAGGAACGCACGGTGCGGATAGCCACAGGCAAACGCTCCGGCCCCAACACCACCAAACCGATAATCGCAATCAGTATTAATTCCCAAAAGCCAACATCAAACATTGATTAAGCCTGATCTTTTTCTTTTTCGGCCGAGGTTTTCACCTGATCTTCAGATGCCGCCGACTTATCTGCCAGTGCGTCAGTGGATTTTTCACCTTCTTCAGACACCGCCTTTTTAAACCCCTTCACGGCAGAGCCCAGGTCTGTTCCCATGTTACGTAACTTTTTAGTACCAAATAATAAAATTACAATTACCGCTATGATTAATAATTGCCAAATACTGATGCCAGCCATAAAAAACTCCTATAATCTATATGGGATCATTATAAGGTTTCAGCCGTAAAAAGCACCCTTTGAATAAGCTTATTTATGAGGTAAAACAAACTTTGAGTAAAAGATTAATCAAAAAGCCGTTTCCGATTTTTTATGCCGTTATTTTCATTTTTACTGTCACCTCTTTTAAGACAATAGCAAATAATAATTCATCCGAAATAAACAAAAAGCTTCCCGACAGGGATTACCAGGCTCCGGCAGAAGAAAGCGATCAAGATTTACCGCCGGCCGACGACTGGATGCACAGTTTTCACGATACTATCTCCAACTCGGTATACCAGAGTGCGGTATGGTTTGACGGCTTTTTCAGCCATGATGACAGCCAGGAGCAAACACCCCAGACAACCGCCAGGATCCGCCTGGCCTGGGAACCGAGAAGCAGAGACCTGGCAGAATTTGACACCCGTTTCAGGGTGAAAGTGAAATTGCCCCATTTTAAAAACAAACTTGACCTTATCCTCTCCGATGACAGTGACGATGAATTAAGTCAGTTGCCGCTGGAAACCAGCATCAAGGCCAAATCTGAAATAAATGATGAACCTTTTGCCGCCGCGGTGCGCTTAATACACACCAATACGACTGAGAAATTTACCGATACCCGGCTGGGTTTGTCCGGTGGCGATATCTTTTTAAAGTCCCGCCACAGAAGCCGTTATAGCTGGCAAGATGTTCATGGTTTTAAGATAGAGCCCTCGGTATTTTATTTCCTTGATGACGGTCTCGGCGCCCGTTTATTGCTGGAATACGATTACCAGCTTAATGAAAAAGAACAATTCAGGATCAATTACAGCATCAGGGGCTCGGAATCCTATAGCGGCATCCGCTGGAAACACGGCTTTTATCATTTACAGCAAATAGCCAATGACCGCGCCGCCGTACTCGGCCTGCTGGTGGAAGGGGAAAGAAACGGCGAAAACGGCTTTTTAATCGATAATTATACCCTGAGTTACCGCTATCGTTTCAATGCCCTGAGAGAGTGGCTGTTTTTCGACATCGAACCTTTTATCGAATGGCCTGAAGAGGTGGATCATAAAACCACCCCGGGCATCGCCTTAAGGGTGGAAGGCTATTTCTCCAAAAAATAAGTTTTAAAAAATAGATTCTAAAAAATAAACAGGGGAGCCGCTAACAAGCTCCCTGGCCATTAACTGCCCAGTGGTTATGTTTAGGCGTAATGTTTGTTATCGTCTTCAGACGAGTCATCCCTGACGATCTTGACCGGGCGATTGAGATAATATCCCTGGCCGAATTCACAGCCGGCGGCATGCAATTTCTGCAGGGTATCTTCATTTTCTATGCCTTCCGCCACCAGGCGATAACCAAAGTCTTGTCCTAACTCATGCAAAGCCCGTATCACCGACAAATTCTTTTCATTGTTTTTCAATGAACGGACAAAACTGCGATCGAGTTTAATGATCTCAAACGGGTAGCTATATAAAAAGTTCAGGGAAGACAAACCGGCGCCATAATCATCCAAAGCCAATTTCACCCCAAGGGCCTTTAATTTTCTTAAGCCCTTAAGCGCCTGTTCATTATGCTGCTCAAAAGCAGATTCGTTAAACTCCAAGATCAAGCGCTGCGGCAGTACTATATTTTTTCTTATGTTATCAATAAGTTTAGACAGCTGACTCACCTGGGTTAAGTGCCTGCCGGAAAGGTTGACGGCAATAAAAGCATTATCGAATTCACTGCCATATTGCCAGCTTAGCAACTGACGGGACACTTCCTCAATCACCCAGTTTTCAATTTCCAGTATCATGCCGGTTTCTTCCGCCATAAACAGGAATTCACTCGGCGTCAGCAGGCCTTTTTTCGGATGCTGCCAACGCAACAGGGCTTCAAAACCTATGATCTGACTGCATTCAAGGTTAGAAATCTTCTGGTAATGCAGTTCAAACTGCTGCTGGTTTATGGCGACCCTCAGCTCCTGCTCCAGGGTCATACTGGCCAGTAACTGCTCGCGCATACTTTCGTCAAAAAAGACATAGCGACCGCGGCCCAGGCTCTTGGCCTGATACATGGCGGCATCGGCATCACGCAGGATTTCATTGGCGTCCTGGTAGTGATGATGGCAAAGGGAAATACCGATACTGGCACTGGAATGTAGAATTTGCCCGTCAAGCTCAAAGGGCTGGGCAATACGTTCAATAATACGGGTTGCGATATCTTCAACATCGTCCTGGGACTGGATCGCATCCAGCAACACCACAAATTCATCCCCCCCCAGCCGGGCCAGGACATCATTTTCCCGGACACACTCTTTTAGCCGGGCGGCTATCTCAACCAGGAATAAATCACCGGTATGATGGCCCAAGGTATCATTAATTAACTTGAAGCGATCAAGATCGATAAATAATACCGAAAACTTATAGGCGGGATGGCGTTTCAAATGCCGTATGGCATAGGTAAGCCGATCGGAAAACATCGCCCGGTTGGCCAGCTTGGTCAAGGCATCATGATGGGCATCGTAATATAACTGGCTTTCCGCTTTACGCCTTTCTTCGATTTGCATGCGCAAATTAAGATTGCTCGCCTGCAGCTCCTGCGTCCTGTCATTCACCAGGCGCTCCAGTTCGGCTTTATGCTCGAGGTTTTTGGTCAAATCCCGTTTGCGTAATATGGCCGTAGCGATATGCTGTCCGACAAAGCGGATCAGCTCCATATCCGATTCTTGATAGGCATTTTCGTTATGATAATCCTGGATCGCCAACACGCCAAAAATTTTATCCTGCTCCATCAGCGGTGCCGCCAGCCAGGATTTAGGCAGGCGTCCATGGGTCCCCGAATAAGCAAAAGGCTCTGATTGCTGTTTATTTTGCTCCGATAAGGCATGGAGCTGCCCCGATGATATCAGGACAGGACAGGCTTTATTCAACACCATTTCTGTTAAGCCGCCGGCCAGCTTTCTCGATTTAGGCGCCGCCTTAAACTCATCGATATAATAGGGAAAGTTCAAGCGAACCTTATCTTCACAAAGCAAGGCAATATAAAAGTTGTCGGCATTAATCAGCCCTTTCACTTCACTATGGAGCAGCTGGTAAAAAATATCTATCTCATGGGTGCCGGCGGTGATTTCCGACATCGCCAGCAAGGCCTGGTGCATTTTTACCGCTTTTTGCCGCTCGGCAATTTCCCGCTGCAGTTCTAAATTGGTCTGGATTAGCTTGCCGGTCCTGCGCTTGATACTCAGTTCCAACAGTTCCCGGCGATTTATCCGGTCGATGGCCGTCACCAGATGCTCGGAAATAAACTGCAGCAGCTGATTATCCCGCTCGGCGAAAAAGCTGCCGGGCTGATAACTTTGCAATGCGATCACCCCGATCACTTCCCGGCCGCGCATTAACGGCACACCAAGCCAATCGATACAGGCCGACTCAAACGCCTGGATTTTTCCGGATGTTTTGAGCTGCTCCATTTGCCCGACATTCACATGTAAAGGGCCCTCCTGGTTGAACACCCGCTGGCTTAAACAATCGGGTGAAAGCCCGGCAGGTTTGGCCGAAGAGGTTTCGGGACTATGGGCATACGCCAGGGTCAGACGGTTATCGGCATCCGACAAACAGATATGGAAATATTCGCTGGCCAATAAAGAGCGGATAAGGGAAACCAGAGACGGGTAAAAACTTTCCATCTCGGTAACGGTACTGGCCAGTTCCGACAGCTGCAATAGCCCGGACTGGATGTTTTTAACATGCCGGTACTTCTTTAGTAATGACTTAAGTTTTGGAAGTTGGCGCAGGGCGCGCAAGTCATCTTTTTCCTCGGATTCTCTCAAGGACTGCTCATTTTTGTTATTAGTATTATTTTTAAGCGATTAGTCTATCAAATTATGCTGCTATTGCCAGCGCAAAGTGAAATTAATCATCCTGTTATTGCAAGAAAAAGTAATACCCGGACGATATTACTTTTTAGCCGGTGTTAATCACGGTTAATGACTTACAGGAGGTAAGTACTTAGCCTGCGCCGAAATCATATACACTGAAAAACTTCCATACTCCGCCGCTCCTATTCATCCCTGAGTTCGTGTCACACAGCCCGTCCAGGGCATAAACCCTGCTCCTGTAAATCCATTTACTCGCAGGATAAATACTTCCATGTATAAAAAAACCGGCTAATGCCGGTTTTCTCAAACAAGGTAACAAATTACCCCATGGTACTTTTCAGTTTACCCAAGGCATTCTTTTCCAGCTGTCTGACACGCTCTGCCGAGATCTGGTATTTATCTGCCAGCTCCTGCAAGGTGGATTTGTCTTCATTTAACCAGCGGGTACGGATAATATCCTGGCTACGCTCGTCTAAAGCAACCAGTGCCGTGGATAAACGCTGATTGGCATGATCTTCCCAGTTGGCATCTTCGACGCTGGTGGCCAGATCAGATTGCTTGTCTTCCAGATATTGCGCCGGAGCAAAATTACCGAGGCCGGCGCCGCTGTCGTCGTCATCGGAAGACAATTCAAACGCCTGGTCCTGGTTGCTCATACGAGACTCCATTTCCATGACATCTTTCTCTGTAACCCCGAGAGTATCGGCTACTGTGCTGATTTCTTCATTGCTGAACCAGCCAAGGCGCTTTTTATTTTTACGTAAGTTAAAAAACAATTTCCGCTGGGCTTTGGTGGTAGCGACTTTAACGATACGCCAGTTGCGCAGCACAAACTCATGAATTTCAGCTTTGATCCAGTGAACGGCAAAAGATACCAGGCGAACACCCACTTCCGGGTTAAAGCGCTTAACCGCTTTCATCAAACCGACATTGCCTTCCTGCACCAGATCCGCCTGCGGCAAGCCATAACCGGCATAACCTTTGGCGATATGAATAACGAAGCGTAAATGCGACATGATCAGCTCCTGGGCTGCATGCAGGTCATTACTTTCATAAAGACGAGTTGCCAGCTCATGCTCACGTTCAGCGCTGAGCATAGGTATGCTATACGCCGACTGCATGTATGCTTCAATGCTGCCGCTTTGAGGGACGGTCAGTGCCATTGATTGCGTTATGTTACTCATCAAAAAACTCCATTACTATTATTCACTCGCGATTTTAACACGCTTTATATTACCTGGCGAGTATTGTAGGACAACATTACCCCAGCCAACAGGACAAAACAATGCCAAATGACATAATAATGAGAAACAGAGAGTAAAAAAATGTTTGATTTTGTAACAGGGCGGTCGCGAAAGGATCCCTTAACGGATCCTTTTGCATCTTTGAAAAGGATCAGTCGGCGGTGGGCTCGATCTCTTTAATATGCTGACGCACCGAGATATAACTGCCGATCAGCCCCAATAACACCGCATAAAGGATCAACACAGATCCTTCACTGAAAGATAAGCCCGTTAACACAAAGCTGCTGTGGTAAAGCTGGGTCAGTTTAAAGATCGCCCCCGAGAGGTATTCTGCCAAAGCGGCCACGGCAATACAGGCAAAGAGGCCACCGAAAATACCATACCAGATACCGCAATATAAAAACGGCCGTTGAATAAAACTGTCGGTAGCCCCTACCAGCTTCATCACCGCGATCGCATCTTTTTGCTGCATAATTGCCAACCGTATGGTGTTGCCGATGATCAGCACCACAGACAGGCACAGCAGTACCGCGACCCCGATCACTATATCTTCCACCAGCTGCGCCATGGCTTCAAGCCGTGACAACCATTCTAAATCCAGCTTGCCCAGCTCTACTTCCCGCTCCTGCTCCAGCTTCGCCAACAGCTCTCTGGCCGCCTGGGTCTGTGCCGCCCGTTTTGTCGGCGTCACCAGCACGGTTGCCGGCAGGGGATTCGTATCCAGATAATCCAGCGCCTGGCCAAACCCGGACAGGGATTTAAACTCGGTTAAGGCATCCGTGGCGGAAATATACTGCACCTGGGCAATCTCGGGATACAGCTTAAGCCGTTGCACCAGGTTTTTCGCCGCCTTATCGTCTACCGAAAGCTTTAAGAACAAACTTATTTCGGAGGCCGAATCCCATTGCTCGGTAACCACTTTCGAGTTTTTAACAAATAAATGTAAGGTCGCCGGCAGGGTCAAACTGATCCCGAGCACCAACACCGTCATCACCGATGACAGCGGGGTCCGCCATAAGTCTCCCAAACTGCCTATGGCTTGCTGCAAATGCCGCAGCGGCAACACATATAAAAGCCGCAGCAAAGGTGATTGTCGGCTATTGGCCATCTCTGTGCGCTCAGACATCGGCAGCTCCCGTCTCGGCGGTGGTTAAGCCATCAACAATACCGTCGGTGATCATAGTGCCGCTTTTCAGGGTCAAGGTACGATACTTCATCCGGGCGATTAGGCCCAAATCATGGGTGGCGATTAATACCGAAATACCCAAGGCATTAAACTCCTCAAATAACCTTATAATATCTAAAGATAATTTAGGATCCAGGTTGCCGGTAGGTTCATCCGCCAGCAATATCGGCGGTTTGTTGACTATGGCACGGGCAATCCCCACCCTTTGCTGTTCGCCGCCGGACAACATATAAGGGAAACAGCGCAGTTTAGCGCTCAGGTGCACCTTATCCAGGGCAGCTTCCACCCTATGGCTGATTTCTTTCTGGCTGTATCCCTCGATAACCAAAGGTAAGGCAACATTATCAAAAACGGTGCGATCCATGAGCAGGTTATGGTTCTGGAAGATCATGCCGATACCCCGGCGCACAAAAGGTATTTGCCGGTATTTGATGCTGGACAGCTCAGTACCGTTAATCTCTATGCTGCCGGAAGTCGGGGTTTCCATCAGGCTGATCAGCTTCAACAAAGTACTTTTCCCGGCCCCGGAATGACCGGTTAAAAAAGCCATTTCACCGGCCTCAAGGGAAAAGCTCACCCTTTTGAGGGCGATATACCCCCCGGGATAGGTTTTATTAACATTGTTAAAGCGGATCATAACGTTTAATACTTAATTCTTTTTGTTATTTAAAATTATGACGATTCGGCTATTACTGCACTGTTCTTTTTGCGTAACTAAGCCAGGCTTTATTTTTCAAAAAGCGCATCGATAAAATCATCACCGTTAAAAGGCCTTAAATCATCTATACCTTCCCCTACGCCAAGATAACGAATGGGCATGGCAAACTTATCGGCGATGGCAAAGACAACCCCGCCTTTGGCTGTACCGTCAAGCTTGGTCAAGGTTAAACCGGTTAAACCAACCGCCTGATCAAACAAGGAAGCCTGGCTCAGGGCATTTTGTCCGGTACCGGCATCCAGGGTCAGCATCACTTCATGGGGCGCGGCAACATCTTGTTTTTTCATGACTCGCACCACCTTTTTCAATTCTTCCATCAGGTGATTTTTATTCTGCAAACGACCTGCGGTATCGGCGATCAAGATATCCGCCCCGCGGGCTTTGGCGGCACTGATGGCATCAAAAATCACCGAGGCGCTGTCTGCACCTGTATGCTGGGCAATCACAGGGATATCGTTACGCTCACCCCAAACCTGCAACTGCTCCACTGCGGCGGCGCGGAAAGTATCGCCGGCAGCCAGCATCACCGACTTGCCCTGGGCCTGGAACTGTTTCGCCAGCTTACCTATGGTGGTGGTTTTACCGACACCATTAACCCCCACCATTAAGATCACATAAGGACCTTGGGTATCCGGAATTTCCAGCGGCTGACTCACCGGTTCGATCACTTTTTTCAGCTCCTGCTTAAGCAAATCGTAAAGCGCTTCCGCATCTTTTAGCTGGCTGCGGCTGGCAGACTCGGTCAGGGAATCGATAATTTTAGTGGTGGTGTCCACCCCGACATCCGCCAGTAACAAGTGAGTTTCTAATTCTTCGAATAATTCATCATCGATCTTTTTGCCACGGAACAAATCAAAGATCCCGCCACCCAGGTTCTGCCGGGTCTTGGTCAGGCTTTGTTTTAATCGGGTGAAAAAGCCGGCTTTTTTAGGTTTGGCCTTTTCGGCTTCCGCTTGTTCTGCTTCGGCTTGTTCCGCCGCCAACCTGTCCGCTTCTGCCTGCTCGGCGGCAATGCGCTCTGCTTCGGCTTGTTCCGCCGCTAACCTGTCCGCTTCCGCCTGCTCGGCAGCAATGCGCTCAGCTTCGGCTTGTTCCGCCGCTAACCTGTCCGCTTCTGCCTGCTCGGCGGCAAGGCGCTCTGCTTCGGCTTTTTCCGCCGCCAACTTATCCGCTTCCGCCTGCTCGGCGGCAAGGCGCTCTGCTTCGGCTTTTTCCGCCGCCAACTTATCCGCTTCTGCCTGCTCAGCGGCAAGGCGTTCTGTTTCGGCTTTTTCCGCCGCCAACTTATCCGCTTCTGCCTGCTCGGCGGCAATTCGCTCAGCTTCGGCTTTTTCCGCCGCTAACCTGTCCGCTTCTGCCTGCTCGGCGGCAAGGCGCTCTGCTTCGGCTTTTTCCGCCGCTAATTTTTCTGCTTCAAGCTCGGCTTCATTTTGCTTTTCTTTCTTCTGGCCACCTAAACCTAACCAGGAAAATAAACCTTTTTTCTTAGACATATAGAATAAATTCAATCATGGCGTATCAATACTATTAGTATTCACGCATCAAACAAGGATAAAATTGCCGGTATAATAGCATCATAAATCAATACGAAAAACAAAAGCTGTCATCAAGATGAATAAACGACCGCAAAAAAGCAAACAAACAGCAGCCAAAGGCAATATTCGCATCATCGCCGGCAAGCACAGGGGCAGAAAATTACCCGTGATCCTGGCGGAAGGCCTGAGACCAACCACAGACAGGGTAAAAGAAACGGTATTTAACTGGCTGATGCCTTATATACAGCAAAGCGTTTGCCTTGACTGCTTTGCCGGTTCCGGCAGTTTAGGCTTTGAAGCCTTGTCCCGAGGGGCTGAGCAGGTCACCTTGCTGGAGCTTAATAAAGCAGCGGCAAACCAGCTAAGGCAAAATCAACAGCTGTTAAAAGCGGAAAATATGCAGATAGTGCATACCGACAGCCTGAGTTATTTACGCGACTTACCGGCTGCCCGCAAAAAAGGAAATGAAACACTATTTGACTTGGTTTTTCTCGACCCGCCTTTTAATAAACAATTGGCCGAGCAAGCGGCAGCTTTATTAAATGCCGGATGCCTGGCAGACAATTGCATTATTTATGTGGAAACCGAGCAAAACAGCAGCCAACAGCTGCCGGCAAACTGGCAGCTGTTAAAAGAAAAAACCGCAGGGCAGGTAAGTTACCGGCTATACCGTTATTGCCCGGAATAAAATAAGACTGTGACACCTAACAGATATCCGGCTATTAATAGCCGGATATCGGCCTTACACTTCAATACCTAAATTGGACAAGCCTTCTTCCATCACCATCTGTTTGGCTTGTTCACAGGTTTTTTTATTTTCCGGGGCCTCTTTGAGGAAATCGAATAACTCATTTTGTGTGGCCACTTCCCATTGCACCAGCGGATGTTGCTCCAGGGCCTCCGGTGCAACAGTGAGCCCTTCATCGCTTTCTTCACCGCTTTCTTCAACTAATTCCTCAACCAACAGCAATTCAACATAGCCATAAACACTGTTGGCGGACAGGCGAGCGACACTGGCAAAGTCGGCACTGTTCTTATCCTGGATCCCCTGGAATACCGACATCAGGGCCATACAAACATCTAAAGCGGGAAATACGCCATAGGTATCAAAATGCTCGGGATTCGGGGTAGCGGCTTCGAGTTTATTCAGCTGCGCCTCAAAATTAATTTTAGTGCGGCTATTTTTATCCAGCCATTGCCACAACAGATCCAGCTGATTGCGCAATAACTTGCCATCGCCAAAATCAACGGCCTGAGAAAACATCTGGTAATTAGGTAACATACGCTCTAATAACGCGGCGCAAAAGGTAACTTGCTGCCACTGGCTTAAGCGGGATAAGGGTAGGTGAATGGCCACAGGAATAAGACTTTTTTATTGATATTTAGGCTATTATATCAAAAATTCCGGCTAAGTGCGCAGCGCGCTAATTTTTCTCCAGCTGCTTTTGCGCATATTCGAAACGTAAGCGATATTCCGTCAATTTACTTTCTAATTCCCCCAGCTCGGTTTCCAGGCGGGAATTTAATTCAAAGTTTTCATCCCTCAGATATTTAATGGTTTCCCTGGCTTTATCGCCATCAGCCTGGAATTTTTCCCGATTTTTCTCCAGCCTTTGCTCAGCTTTTTTCAGGGTATTGTTCAACCCGGAAACTTTTTGTTCAAGCTCATCACATTGCTGTTGATATTGGCTAACTTGCTCATCGCTTTGCTTAAGTTTTGCTATCAACTCCTCTTGCTTGCTTTGCCCGTCACTTAGCTGCAATGCCCATTTATCCTGCTCACTTTGCAACTTCTTCCTTAACCCTGCTAATTCTTCCTGCTGAGATCCCAGCCGGGCATCGGCTTTACCCAGGTTTTCCTTCAAAACCTGTTCGCGCTGCCCGGCATCTTTTAACATCTGTTCAATCTCCCCCGCCTGTTGTTGGAGCTGCTCTTCCCGTTCGGCAATCAGTTGGCTTTGTTGTCTTTTTTCCGCTTGCAAGGCTTCGGCTTCAACGGTGAACTGCTTAATCACGCTATCTTTATTGGTTAAGACACTCTGCAGCTTTTTCAGCTCGGCTGCTTTTAACTGTAAATCTCCGGTGATCTTGTTGTTACTTTTGCTTAACTCAAACAATTCTTGCTGCAGTGCCTGTTGTTGCTCTTTAGCCGACAGCTTATCTTGCCCCGCCGTTGAAACAGCCAAATCCAGTTCACTTTGTGTTTGTGCCAATTGTTTATTCAGCATGTGATTAATTTGGCTTAATTCGGCGACTTGTTGCTGCTGAGCCTCTTGCTGTTCACGGGCAGATTCACTCTCTTGTCTGGCATCTGATTTCACCCGCTCCAGTTCACTGGCGGTTTCATTTAATTCCTGCTGCAGGGAAGAGATTTGCTTATTCTGAATATCTAAAGTAGCCGCTTTGGCTGCATTATCTTTACTGAGTTTACCTTCACTGATTTCAAGGCTGGCTATGGTTTGCTTTTGCTGTTCCAATACTGCCTGAAGCTGCTCTTGATCTTTCTCTTGCTCCAGCTTTTGATCCTGCTTTTGATCTAGTAATGCTTTCTTGCTGCTATCAGCCAAGTCATCATATGTTGCCTCCAGTGATGCAACTTGCTCCTTGAGAGATGATATTTGTGTTTCCAGCACCTGATAATCCGGATGCTGGGCCAACTGCTCACGGCTGATATCTGCTATTTTGATTTCGGGAGGGACTTGTCCGGCAAGTAAAGTGGTGAGCTCTTCTTCCACCTGTACATAAACACTGCCGGCTATCGTTTGTATTTGTTCTGCTAATTCCTTGGGCAGCTTGCGCGAATCCGCCATACCATCCTCATTTCCGGGCTGATTTAACAAGTAATAACTTTAAATTAGCACAGGATTGACCGACTGTTGGTTTTTAGCGGGTAATACTTGTGATCTTGTAGCTACAACGGCGGTCGCCGTTTAGCAGGTAGTCCTGGCGTTCCACCAGATAATTATCGCCAAAACTGTGTTGAAAAATATCCAGCTCAGAACGGCAAAAATTCTGGCAGGCTTTGGCGGCACTACAGATAGGGCAGTGGTTTTCTATCAACAGAAACTCATGGTCATTCACCGACTCCACCGTGGCCATATAACCTTCTTCACAGCGCTGATGAGCTAATGCCGCGACTTTTCCGGCTAAGTCTTCGCATTTATCCAGCAAGGCTTTATATAACACGATGATTTTCTCTTCCCGGGCGCTGATCAGCTTATCCAAACCGCTGTCGCCATAAATGACTTTCACGGAATCAATCAGGTGCAGGGTTAAATCCGCATGACGGTCGGGGAATTTTGCATGGGCCTTGGCGGTGAGTTGCCATAATTTTTTCGGTCTGCCGACCACGGCTCTCTGGGAGAAGGAGGAAACCAGTTCTTGCTTTTCCAGGCGTAACAGATGCTGACGCGCCCCCATACTGGTCATATCCAGGATGTCGGCTAAGCTACCCGAGGTCATGGGCCCCCGGTTTTTTAATTGTGCCAAAATGGCATCAACATTTTTGATCTGTTCCATCAGACTATTATGCCGTGAATATCTGCTTATGTATATTTTTTAGTATATATAAGATGTCAATTAAGAGGCGACATTCGCCTGAATAACGCCTCTTAACCATTACTGACGATAAACGTCAGCTTTATTTTTCTTCAGCGGCGATCGGGCTGATCTGAATGCCGTTGATTTTGTTGTCTGAGCTTTCGTTACGTAATTGCACCAAACGGTTAACCTGGGCAATAGAACCTAACATGGCATGTAAAGGTACGAATAAGCCACGCTTGTGGAAGTCGATAACTTTTTCATCGCTCAGTTCCTGTAATTTCTTCTCGTGAACCGTGTAGATACCTACCAGCTTTTTCTTCTCGCCGCTAACCAGTGACATGTTCAGCTCAAGCTCTTGCAGCAGATCATTATCTACTAATTCCTTGATGAATTTTTCAGAAGCCACTTCATTGTCATATAAACGACCCAGTGATTCCTGAATTTTTTTCAAGAATTCGGTTTCTTCACCTTTGTCATCAAACAAGGCATTTTCTTTGTCTTCACCAACAAAGGCACTGTCCATATCGATACAGGCGGTCAGGGTTTTTTCTTTTTCCGGATCCAGACCTAAGGCAAAAGGCACCATGCCGATGCTTTGCGGAACAAAGATCGCATTCCATTTTTCCTTGCTGTAATACAGGTTTTCGCCGGTTTCTAAGCCTAGCATAGCTACAGAGCGGAAACGGTTAGAGTCGGGATCTTTTACGATAACAACAGGGAAGCTGGTCGCCGCCTGGGCAAACTCAACTGCATTTACCGGTACGATATGCTGGTTAGCAACATGAGATAAATCACGCTTTGCCGCCACTTTTAAATTTTGATGTTGTTCTTTTCTTACTGGAACCATTTTAGCCATGAATAAATCTCTTTCTCTGATCGCTGCAACTGCAGCATATTTTTATAATGTTGCCGATTATAATGGCGACATAGGCCGGCGCTTTCAATGGTCTTTTTCAAATTAACCGGAAAAAATCCGCATTTCTTTGATTAACCCCATTTGTTTTTAAAGAAATTCAGTACAATAACCGGCAAAATTAATTTATATCCCCGCGCCAAATGCTTTAGCGGGCAGGGAAAGATAAAAAGGTAATATACTTTGCTGGCATTATTCGCAGTATCGCTGCTTTGGGCATTTTCTTTCGGTTTAATTAAAGGGGAGCTCACCGGCATCCCCCCGGCACTGGTGGCGTTTATTCGCCTGGGCTTTTGTTTTCTCCTGTTTATGCCGCTGGCATTGATGGCAAAAAAGTATCGGCCTAACCTGCGCCTGGTGCTGCTGGGCAGCATACAGTTTGGCATGATGTATCTCGCCTATATCGCCTCTTATCAGTATTTACCCGGTTACCTGGTGGCGGTTTTTACCATCTTCACCCCCTTATATGTAATGCTTTTCGATGCCCTGCTGACAAAGCGTTTCAACGCCGTGCTGCTGCTACCGGTATTATTATCGATTTTAGCCACCGCCATCATAGTCTTTAAAATGCCGGACTCCGGGCAAGTCGTCACCGGATTTGCGATTTTACAGCTGGCCAATCTGGCGTTTGCTTTTGGCCAGGTGGCTTATAAACATTATTCTGTGACTTTAGACAGCCCGCATAAGGTCAACATGGCGTCCATGTACCTGGGAGCTATGCTGTTAACGGCACTGGCGGCGCTGCCCCAGGCCATAGGCAGCGATATAGTGATCAGCCAGCGCCAATGGGCGGTACTGGTTTATCTCGGGCTGATCGCTTCAGGCCTGGGATTTTTCCTGTGGAACCTGGGGGCCAGACAGGTTTCCGCCCCCTTGCTGGCCATCATGAACAACGCTTATGTCCCGCTGGCGGTCTTGCTGGCCTTGACGCTATTTAATGAAAGCGCCGATATCACCCGGCTGGCCGTAGGCGGGGGCTTGATCATTATCAGCCTGTACTGGGCGCAACAAATCACCCAAAGGCTGGAAAATAAGGTAGACTGAGGACAGGGGATAACAAAGGAGGCAAGAGATGTTGACAACGACTTCACGGGCACTGGCTGTCATTTGCTGGCTATGCGTAATATGCTTGCTTCCCTTTGAACTTAATGCCATGCCGAAAATAAAAATCGTCCATGACCGCAATACCCAGGATTATGCCCGGGTACGCATCACCAATGAAACCCGGGAAGAACTGCTGTGTTATGTCGCTATCAACGGCTATAAGATAAAATTCCGCCTGCCGCCGTTAAACAGTTCGAAATGGTACAAGGCCACAGATACCCGCTTTAATGCCAGTCATTTCAGTACCTGGTGCGACTATATGGAACTCTACCCCCAATACCAGAAAAAACGCTTCTGACCCTTTCATGCCAGGCTGAAATATCAGCACCTGGTGCGACTATATGGAACTCTACCCCCAATACCAAAAAAAACGCTTCTGACCCTTTCATGCCAGGCTCAAATATCAGCACCTGGTGTGACTATATGGGCCTCTTCCCCCAGTACCCAAAAAATCGCTTTTAAGCTTTCATCGCCAAAGTTAGGTTTTATTGGGTTTTGGGGCTGACAAAGTCAAATAGGTGGCTGTTTTCGAGCAGGCTGGCACTGGCGCTGGTTAATACCGCACTCTGGCTGTCTACCCGGGAAACAGTGAAAAACCTCTGTTCATTGGCCGACAATAACGGCAGGCTTTGCCCGTTGGCACCGACCAGCAGCCGATATTTCATCAACCTGAACTCATCCCTGGCCTTTAAACCATGCTTGTTGCCCATATTGATCACCAGCTCGTGCTCTCCCTTGCTGATCACCTGTGCCAGGCTTTGCTGACACCTTAGGGCATCATCGATATCAGTCACCGCACCGTTAATGGTATTGAGCATCATGCGTCCGTAATCGCTGCGCCAAAACAGGCTGTTATAGGTATCTACAGTTTCATGGGCGGCAAATAACCAATCGCTTTCGCCGTGATATTCTTTTTGCATCAGGATACTGCCGCGGATACCGTCGAACAGATAGATCTGCATGGTAAAATTGCGCCTGAGTTTAACGTCATCAAAGAGCAACTGATCTTTGACCTGCTCAAATAAACTGATATCCCGGATAAAACCGAACAAAATAAACTGGCTGGCATATTCCCCCGCCAGATAACGCGCGGTTTCCGCTGCTTCCCGGTAGTCAATTTGCTGCATGCTGTTATGGGGCAGAAAAGCCTGGTTCAGCAACTGGCCGATAGCAACATTTTCCTGCGCCAGCAGCTGCTGCTCAAACCTTTTACTGACATGGCTGCCGATATTAAACATGCCGCCGTTAGCCCCTTGCGCGGCATTAAGCAAAGGCATCTGGGCGATCACCAGGCTTTTACGATATTCATCGCCGGCGCAGCCCATTTGGGGTTCAAAGTCCACCCGAACTTCCACCGTGAGCATATCATCCAGCACAGTTTCACTGAGGATTTCCACCCGCCTGAGCCGCCCTTCGCTGCGGATCGCGGATTTACTGCTTTGCAATAAACCGTCAAGCACAATTTCCTCGGCATTGATATAACTGCTGGCCTGAAACGAAGCATTGGTGATGGCCCTTTTGATTGCCCTGGTGCGCACTTCATCAAAATCAAAACCGGTAACGGCCACTTGCGCGCTACCCTGATACCACTGTCCGCTTGCCGCAAGCGGGAAAATAAAGGGGATAAAAAGAAATAACAATCGCATACACACCGGCCACATAAGTCAGGTTCCTATTCCAGGATGCCGAATAATTTACCCAGCAGGGATTTTTCCTGGTTCGCCTGCTGCTCTCCCTTACCGCTGTATTCGATGCGGGCATTGCCGACCTTAACCGAGCTGATGGAATTATCGCTGTCGATATCACTGGCCCGGATTTGCCCGGAAAAGCGGATATATTCATCGCCGGTATTTAAGGTAAGCCATTTTTCCCCGCTGACAATCAGGTTACCGTTGGGTAAGAGTTCACGCACAGAGACGGTGATATCGCCGGTCAGGGAGTTGTTTTGCTTGGTTTGCGCCGAGCTGTCAAAGGTATTTTCCTGCTCGAATGCGGCGCTTAAATCATTATCCCCCACCTGGATATTACCGGCATTAAAGGTCACCGGCTGCAATTCAAAATGACCGTTTTTATCGGTTTTATAATCCAGCGATTTTTTCGCCGTGGTTTTCTCCTCCAGCCGGATCAGGATCATATCGCCCACCTGATAATGGCTGCTGGGCTGGTACAGGCCTATCGCCCGACGGGGATTAAACAAAGAACCGGTCGGCAGCTGCACCACTTCTATCCGGCTGCCCCTTATCGGCCGGTAGGCGGGCGCATCCGGCATCACTTCTTCGCTTTGTTTTTGCGCCGGTCGCTGACTGACCTTAGGGTTGGTGGGGCTGTCACTGATGATCTCTTTATCCAGTTCGCCGGTAGTGCTACAGGCAAATAACAAACTGTTTAACAGGGCAAGTATAAAAATCCGGTTTTTCATAAGTTTCAGCTCAGGCAGAGTTTGATCTTATTATTGCAGCGCTTTGGACTTGGTTCTGTAGCCTTTTGTTATAACCGGGTAAACAAGTGTCAAAGCTGTAACTGAGTGTAATCTTCATTGACATGCCACTGATATAATTAACAATATTGCTATACCCTTATACAAGCAAGGCACATTTTTGGTGCCCGGGAGGTACAGTGAAAATACCCAACCAACAAGCTTCAGCCCCCGTTAGTCAATCCATGTTTGATAGCGGCTTAAACCAGTTAGAGCAAGTGGCGGATCGGGCACTGGGAGGCCTCAATGATCTGGGGCAGGGCTTTAGCAAACTGTACTCACAGCTGACAGACCCGCAAACACCAGCTTCATCGCCAATCACCCATTTAACGCCCGCCGACCCGAATGATCCCGCCATGGCCAATAATACCGAACATGCTGCAAAAATAGCAGCCGGTGTTGCTGCCAGAACGGCCGCGGCAGCTGCTAAGGATGAGACCAACACGGCTCCCCAAAAAGCAGCTAAAGAGCCTGAAGTGAAAGCGACATCACCGGATGCCGCAACCAATATCCAGCAGCAGATATTGTCGACCCTGGGACTGAACTTCACCGACGCCGAAGGCCTGGATAGCAAAGATATCACTTCTGCCAGTTCGTTAGACGCCTTGCAGGGGGCTTTCCTGTCTTCATTACAGGCCAACCTGTTCAGCGGCAAAGCCCGACAGGCTGAGAACAGTGAAACCGGCACGGACCAGGAACAAACAGCTGGCGGTGAACAGACAGCCCAGGTCGATGGCGACTCCTCACTGATAGACACGCTCAGCGAATTTTCCTTTGGCGATAACGGCCTGGAATTAACCGATGCCTTTGATTCGGTGAATATACTGCAACATATTCCCGTCGTTTCCGGTATTTACCAACAGGTCACCGAACAGGATATGAGCGCCGTAGCCAAATTAACCGGCGGCTTTTTATATGGCGGACCTGTGGGACTCGCCGTATCCGCGGCGGACCTGACCCTGGAAGGCATCACGGGAAATTCCATTAACAATACCGTGATTAATTTTGATTATCGGGGGCTGTTTGACGGCATCACCGACACTGTCCTGGGAGCCGAGACCAGCCAAATAGCCGCAGGCAATAACAAGGAGGTGGCGACAACAGCCCTGTCCGCTGCCGGGCTGTCGTCTTCCGTTTTAGAACGCTTGCCTCAGCTTAACACTGACGCCGGGTAATACTGATACAGAGCTAAGCTGCCATGTCCGGCGTTAAAGCCACGGCTTCCACTGTGGTGTTATCACGCTTTTTTGCCAGCCATAAATAAAATGCCGGCAGCACGAATAAGGTAAATATCGTGCCTATCAGCATACCCGCCACCAAGATAATGCCGATACTGTTACGGGCTTCGGCGCCGGCACCGCTAACCAATACCAGCGGGAAATGCCCCAGCACCGTGGCTGCCGTGGTCATCAGGATAGGGCGCAAACGTGTGGTGGCCGCTTCGGTCACCGCCGCCAGTTTATCCATGCCTTGCTCCTGCATATGGTTGGCAAATTCAACGATCAGGATACCGTTTTTCGCA
Source organism: Thalassomonas sp. RHCl1 (assembly GCF_947387555.1). GTDB lineage: Bacteria > Pseudomonadota > Gammaproteobacteria > Enterobacterales > Alteromonadaceae > Thalassomonas. The sequence goes on along the minus strand of NZ_CANDNZ010000006.1, from coordinate 136,018 downwards.
ATCAGGCCGATCAAAGTGATCAAACCTATCTGGGAATAGATATTGATGGTGGTCAGCTCGAGATAAGGCAACAACAAGGCACCGGATAAGGCCAGCGGCACACAGCCGAGCAACACCACCAGGGGGTCGCGGAAACTGTTAAACTGCACCGCCAACACCAGGTAAACAATCAGCAAAGATACCGCCAGCACCGCCAGCAAGGTATTGCCTTCTTTTCTTAGCTGACGCGATTCGCCGGCATAATCCAGGCTGTAGGAAGGCGGTAAGATTTCTGCCGCCGCCGCTTCCAGGGTCGAGAGGGCCTCTTCCTTGGTGGTGCCCGGCAGGACACCGCCATAAATCCGGAACGCCTTTTGTTGCCCGAAAGTGCCTAATTTTCTCGGCCCGGTCAGCCATTTCAGTTCAGCAATGGCAGATACCGGGATCAACTCACCGCCGGGTAATTTCAAGGTCAGGTTTAAGATACTCTCCGGTTTACTGCGCACCTCGTCGCCGACAATAGGGATCACCCGGTACGCCTTGCCGTTGGCATCAAAGCGGTTGACATAATTACTGGAAAGCAAAATACCCAGCTGATCACTTACGGTCGAAATATTCATGCCGAGATCGGCTATTTTTTCCCGGTTCAGTTTTAATTCGATTTGCGGCAAATCTATTTTCAGATCGGTATCGGCAAAAAGAAATTTACCGCTCTGGAAGGCGGCGCCCACCAGCTGGTCGGCATAAAGCTTCATTTTTTCATAGGGGTCGCTGGATTTAACCACCAGTTCAATTTCAAACTGGCCGGCAGTCGGCAAAGAGCCCGGCAATATCGGCAGTAAATCCAGACCGGCAATGCCGGATAAACGGCCGTAAACTTCCGGCAGTTTTTCCTGCGGGCTGAAATCCCGCTCATCGCTGGGCACCAGTTCCAGTCCGCCGAAACCTCCGGAATTCTGTACGATTTGCCACATATGGGTACCGCCTTCCACCTCAAGCAGGTCTGAGACCACCTGCTGCATTTCGCCGACATTGTAGCTCAGGGAAGACTCGGGCGGCGCCTGTACCACGACATTAATACTGCTTTGATCTTCAATCGGCGCCAATTCTTTTGCCGAAAACAGATAAAACGGGATCACCATCAGGGAGACCACCAGGGCCACCAGGAAAATCTGTCCCTGCCAGTGGAATGCCCGGGCCAGTATGGCAGCATATTTCACCTGCACCCGTTCGAAAATGCCGTTAACCTTGGCGGTTAACCAGCCTTCTTCCCCACCTTTGGGAGAGACATAAGCACTCATGATCGGCGACAACGTCACCGCTACCACCCCGGAAATGATCACGGCGATTGCCAGGGTAAAGGCAAATTCCTTAAACAAGACCCCGGTTAAGCCGGATAAAAAGCCTATCGGGGCGTAAACGGCGGCCAAGGTCAGGGTCATGGCAATAATAGGCACCAACAGCTGGCGTGAGCTGAGCAACGCCGCCCGGGTCCGTGACATGCCCTGGCGCATAAAGCGGGCAACATTTTCCACCACGACGATAGCATCGTCCACCACTAAACCGACAGACAATACGATGGCCAGCACGGTTAACAGGTTTAATGAAAAACCCATCGCCGACATCGCGGCTACCGCCCCTAAAATAGAAATAGGAATAGTGACCAAAGGCACCAGGGCGCTTCTGAACGAGCCCATCAGCATAAGTACTACCAGGCCCACCAGCACCACGGTTTCAGTCAGGGTGGAAAAGATTTCTTTTAAGGCATCGCGCATATACAGGGTGCCGTCATAGGCAAAGTCAATCATCATACCCGACGGCAAAGAGGCATTAACTTCATCCAGCACCTGGTACAAACGGTCGCCGATGGCAATTTCATTGGCGCCGGGCAGGGGCCATACGGAAATATATACGGTATCTTCTTTATCCAGACGTGCGGTTACGCTGGCTTCTTCCGCCCCCAACTCCACTTTGGCCACGTCTTTAAGATAAATCACCGCATTATCGATTTTTTTCACCACCAGGCGTTCAAATTCACTGACTTTCGATAACTGGCTGTTGGCAATAATATCAATGCGCTGGCGGTTGTTTTCACTGTAACCTAAGGTGGCAATGGTATTATTGGCCGCCAGGGCGTTATAAACTTCTTCGGCACTGAGGTTAAACACCGACAGGCGCTCGGCATCAAGCCACACCCGCATCGCCGGGGTCCTGCCCCCTTCAATGCCCACTCTTTGCACCCCTTCGATACCATTGATAATAGGATTCACCTGACGGGTAAGATAATCCGTCAGCTCGGAGCGGCTGATATCTTTGGCATGGACATTAAGGTAGAAAACCGCAAACGGCCGGTCGGTACGGCTCACCGACACCACGGGATCTTCCGCCCCCGGCGGTAACTCGAAACGTATCTGACTTAATCTCGCATTGAGCTCAGCCAAGGCATGAGTGCTGTTTTCATTGAGTTTCAACCAGGCGGTCACGGTACTATGTCCTGAGTTGGTAACGGAGTCGACATATTCCACCCCGGGCACGCTGGCGGCAACCCTTTCTATCGGCTCACTGACAAAGCCCTGTACCACACTGGCTGAAGCGCCGGTATAGTTAGTGCTGATCACCAGGGAAGAGCTTTCAATTTTTGGAAACTGCAGCACCGGGATCTTGGTCACCGCCCACAGGCCCGCCAGACAGATGATAATCGACAATACCAGAGCGACCACGGGACGGTGGACAAAAATATCCATAACCGAGTTTTTTTCCTGCCCCGGCTGATTAACTTGCAACATAAAGTATCTCCCGGGGCTTATGAGGCGGTATCGGCGGCGTTTGTTTCAGCATTTTCATCTGTGATAAAAACCTTAAGGCCGGGCCTGAGTTTAAATGCTCCCTTAGTCGCAATAAGGGTATCCGGTGCCAGACCGTCTGTTACCATGACCTGATCGCCGCGGCGATCCCCCAGCATCACTTTCTGGCGCTTGGCCCGGTAGCTGTTATTGCCTTCATCTTCTAACACAAAAACATATTCTCCCAGGTGATCCCGGGTAATGGCAAGGTCAGAAATCGCCACCAGGTCACGGGCCTTTGCCACCGGTGCTGCAACAGTCACTAAAGTATTAGGCTTTAAAAAACCCGTAGCTTTGGCAAATTGTGCCCGGTACTTCAGTTGCCTTGAACTGCTGGACAGTTGGGGATCGACAGCAATAATTTCCGCCTGAAAAACCTGGCTGTTATCGGCTATGGTGCTGATTTCAACTTGGGTGCCCAAGGCTAATTCGCCATAAGTCTGAGGCAAGCTAAAGTCGACCCAGGTATAGTCATAAACCCCAATCAATTTAGTGATAGTAGTATTGCTGTCAAGATATTGCCCCACTTCCAGGTTATGAATACCGACATGGGCGGTAAAAGGGGCACTAATTTGTTTCTTACGAATATTGGCCTGTAATACCGCCAATTCAGATTGAGCGATCTCAACGTCAGCCCTGGCCTGATCCACCAGTTCATCACTGATTTCATTATTTTTTTGCAGTCTCAGGTAACGTTTGTAGGTGTGGCGGTTTAATTCCAGGCGTGCTTTTACCCCGATCACCCGGGCGCTTTCTTCACTGTGATCCAGCTCCAACAACAAATCACCGGCCTCTACCCGGCTGCCGGAGACCAGGTTAAGCTTGCTGATTTTACCCGCCAGTTCATTATTTAGCTCCAGCTGCTTATAAGCCTGTACTTCCCCGCTGACCTTAGTGCTTGCCTGATAACTTACTGTTTGAACAAGCTCGGCAAGCACAGTTGCCGACGGTTCCGGCATGCCTTGTCCCTGTTGTGCCCGGGCCGTGTTCAGCGACTCTTTATAACCAAATATACCTGCCACGCCGAGCAGCAAGATAACCAGGGTAATAACCCAGCGACTAATATTCATATTTCTTCTACCTCGGATAAAACTTAAAATTGCTTAGCTAAAACTTGTTACCTGAAGCCAATGTCTTCAAGCAAACGGCAGGCCTTTTCTATTCCCTGCTGCGTCAAGGGTTGCTGCCACTCATAGGCATTTAATATTCTTTTCAGACCGCGAACATGGGGGGCATCCGGCGCTATCGCCACAATCGCCCCGCCGGCAGCGGCATTATCCCCCTGCAATAAACTCTGGTGCTGGCGTACCAGCTGGAAATAGCCCGCGGTTAACGACCACAGCAGCAAACCGATTTCCTCTACCGCTTCCATGCCGCTGATAAACTCACCGCTTTGGGCAGCATTCGAAAAAAGCAGATCAAACTCCTGTTCGATTTTTTTGCTGTTGTTTCTCATGCGATCAAGCCACATGGGGGAGCCGCGCTTTAATAACGCCGCACTGCTCACCAGGTTATCCAGCTGGCCTTCAAAACTGTAGGTTTGTACCTTGCTGCGGTCGATAAGATTAGTAGCAATAATCTTTTCCGGTATTGTCAGCGGCAAGGTCAACACTGTGTGGTACATGGCCGCTTCATTGGCATACATATTGGCTGCCAGGGCAACCAGCACATCTTCTTTACTTTGTACATGTTTATAGATCGAGCCCATGGACAGTCCGGCACCTTTGGCAATGGCAGACATAGTAAAATCAAGTAGCGAGCTGTTTTCAATGCTTTTTTCTGCTGCATCCAGGATCATTTGCTCTTGTTCCTGCATGCTGAATTTAGGGGCGGGCGCCATATTTACACCTATAGTGAACTACATTCGAACATTATTCGAATGAGATTATAAATGCAGTTAGCACTTAGGGTCAAGCGTATACCGGTACAAAAAACAAACAGCATTGCGGCAGGGCATTTTTTCACCTAAACCGCTAACAGCGAGCTTTTTAAAACCTATAATAAAGACACAGCTTGCGTTAAAGCCGTCTTTCATATGCCTAGCTTTACCATGAAAGTGAATATTTTACTTATCGGAGTACTGATCATCGCAACCCCGGCTGACACCAGCGATCTCTATCGAGTAGACAGGCAACAAATGGTAGACACTATCACTTATGAAGTTGCCGAAACCGCTAGCTATACCGGCAGGGAAGTTTTAGCTGCCAACGTGATACGGGCTTTACTTACCGTACCCAGACACGAATTCGTACCTTTTCTGATGCGCCAACAGGCTTATATCAACAGTCCGTTGCCGATAGGCCATAACCAGACCATTTCCCAACCTTATATCGTTGCCATCATGACAGAGCTGATCGACCCGCAGCCGGATCACAAGGTATTGGAAATAGGCACCGGCTCGGGCTACCAGGCGGCAATATTATCCCGCCTGGTTAACCAGGTTTATACCATAGAGATCATTGCCGAACTGGCAATAGCGGCGAAAAAGACCCTGGCACGGCTGGAATATAATAACGTTTATGTACGTGCAGGAGACGGTTATCTCGGCTGGCCGGAGCAGGCGCCGTTCGACAGCATAATCGTCACCGCCGGCGGCGAAATTCCTGAGCAGTTACTGATGCAGTTAAAACCCGGCGGCACTATGATCATTCCCGTAGGCGGTTTCTATGAAACCCAGTATCTGACCCTGATCACTAAAGATGATGAAGGGAAAATATTCAAACGCAAAATCCTGCCAGTGCGCTTTGTACCTTTAATCAACAGCCGGCAACGGGATTAATTGCCCCCGCCTTCCTGGAAGTATTTGCTTTTTTTGCTATCCGCAGCAGGCAGATCCCTGCTAATATGCCCTCCCGCCAGGTTTCCCCGTTATCCAGATAAAGCGAGCCGTAACTAAATGAAATACCAATGGATACTTTTTGACGCCGATGAAACCCTGTTTCATTTCGATGCCTACCAGGGCTTAAAACTGATGTTTTCCCGTTTTGATATTGATTTTTCCCGGGATGACTTTCACCATTACCAAACCGTCAACAAGCCGCTGTGGGATGATTATCAGGACGGAAAAAAAACCGCCCACCAGGTGCAAAACATCCGCTTCCAAGGCTGGGCAGAAAAACTCGAAGTCAGCACGCAAACCCTCAACAGCGAATTTCTCAATGCCATGGCGGATATCTGCTCGCTACTACCCGGTGCCCGGGAATTAATCCAGGCGCTGGAAGGTAAAGTCAATATGGGCATCATCACCAATGGTTTTACCGAACTGCAAAGCATACGCCTGGAGCGCACCGGGCTAAAAGATACTTTTTATCCGTTGATCATCTCCGAGCAGGTGGGCACGGCCAAACCGGATGTCGCCATTTTTGAACATGCCTTCGAGCTGATGGATAATCCGGCAAAAGAGCAGGTGCTTATGGTAGGGGATAACCCCCATTCCGATATTCTCGGCGGCCTTAATGCCGGAATCGACACCTGCTGGCTTAACCGCCATAACCAAGACAAACCCGACGGCATAGATCCCCATTATCAGGTAACTTCACTGACAGAGCTGCAGCAACTGTTAACGCAGGATTTAACCCGAGGTTAAACTCAGGCTGCTGCTTACCTTTACTTGCCGGCGTTATTATTTTATCCCGTGCATGAGCTTGTTAATGAGCGGGGCAAGGATAAAGAGCAATAACCCGCCGCCGGTCAGCAGCCAGAAGCTGAAATCAAAGCCACTGATGGCTGAAGCCACCGTCATACCGGTTTCACCGCTGATACTGCCGGCTAGAATGCCGGAGAAATTATTGCCGATGGCGGTGCTTAAAAACCAGCCGCCAAAAGCCAGGCCCGCCATGGAAGCCGGCACCAGCTTACTGACCATAGACAAACCTATCGGCGATAAACATAATTCTCCCACCGTATGCAGCACATAACAGGCCGCCAGCGGCCATAACGGAATAAGCTGATTGGCATCCAGCAGGTTTTCCAGGGCAAACACCAGCACCAAAAAACCGGCCCCGGTACCCAGCAGCCCCAAAGCAAACTTCTGCGGAATATTAGGCTCGATGTTACGCCTGGACATTTTCAGCCAGATCAGTGAAAGCGCGGGTGCCAGCAGCAAAATAGCCACGGCATTCACCGACTGGAACCAGGCAAGTTTAAACTCAAAACCACCGCCCAGGCTCCTGTCCACCAGGTTTTGCGCCAAAAAGGTAAAGGAACTGCCCGCCTGCTCGAAAAACATAAAAAAGATGACATTAAAGCCACACATGATCAGGCACGCCAACACCCGATCCATCGCGATTTTACCTTCCCGCTTCGCCCCTTTAATCAGCACCGCAGCCAGGCCGACAAATAAAATAAATAAGATCCAGGCCAACACCTGGGCACCGGCATAAGCCATCAGCAGATAAACCGGCACTATCGAAGCGGCGGATCCAATGATCACATAGGCCAAATTTTTACTGCGCCGCGGACTTTTTACTATCGCTCCCGTGCCTTTTAGCTGACGTCGCCCCAGGTAAAACCAGCAATAGCTGATCACCATGCCGATACCGGCGGCGGCAAACACCACTTTATAGTTATCCATCATAGGAGTATCGGTTAAAGTGCTGGCCAGATACTGGGTCACAATCGGCGACACCATGGCCCCGGCATTGATGCCCATATAAAAAATACTGAAGCCCCGGTCACGGCGCGGATCTCCCTGCTGATAAATCTTGCCTACCAGGTTGGAGATATTCGGCTTAAACAGGCCGTTACCGATAATAACCGTGGCCAGCCCGAGCATAAAAAAGGTCTGATCCGGCAGCATCAGCAGAAATAAACCGGCCGCCATGATCAAGGCCCCGGTTAAAATGGCATGTTGCGAGCCAATGATTTTATCAGCAACATAACCGCCAAAAATAGCACTGCCATACACCAGGGCCAGGTAGGCACCATAGGTATTGGCAGCGAAAGTTTGTCCGCTGGCATCACCGTTAAAAAATTGTGCAACGATATAAAGAGTCAGGGCCCAGCGGATACCATAAAAGGCAAAACGCTCCCAAAACTCCGCCATAAATAACATCCACAAAGGTTTGGGATGTCCCCATAAATCATCATATTGGCAGTTTTGCTTAGTAAGCCCTGCCTCTTGCCCGGTTGCATCTAATGTTGTCATCGTTTTTCCTTGATAGGCTTGTTCTTTTGCTGCTATTAAGCATAAATCTTTAGGAAACACTGACTTGAAGAGAAGGTGAAGGAGGATAAAAACTTGGGTGAAGCTTTGGTGAAGGCCGGATGCAAGGCTTGAAGTTTGGTGAAAAAGCAGTAATGATGAGCTTTCCGAGGCTAAAGGATTAAGAAACTATGGGGGAGAAGAAAACAAGGGTTACCCGCTACCTGTTCGATGACCTGATCCTGGATATCCAGCAAGGCAGGTTATTGAGGAATGACGAAGAAATCCACCTGCCCAAACTCAGTTACGATCTATTAGTCTCCCTGGTTGAATCGTCTCCGGCATTATTAAGCCAACAGTTATTGATGGAAAAAGTGTGGCCCGACCGGGTAATTGGTGATGAAACCTTAAAACAAAGGGTAAAACTGTTACGCAAATCCCTGGGAGATGACGCCGGTAATCCCAGATATATCGAAGCCATCCGCGGACGGGGATATCGCCTGCGTCCCAAGGTAAAATGCGAATGCGTGATAAACCAGGCACCGGCAGCCATTGTTGATTTGGCCGCCAATGATCACTTTCCCAATATAACCTACCAGCAATTGACCGGCATCTGGCGCAGAATATCCCGGTTAGGGCTGACCCTTATTATTAGCCTGAGCCTGCTAACGGCATTATATTCACAGCTATATTCGACAACACCGGCAGCTCCCGTTCAGCTTGCTGCCAAGCAAACCAACAATGCCCCTCAGGTATTAACGACAAAAGAAATTGCCAACGACTATTACCTCAAAGGAAAAGAGTACTATCAACGCTACCGTAAAATCGATAACAGCATCGCCATAGAGTTTTTCCACAAAGCCCTGGCCAAAGATCCCAAATTTTCCCTGGCCTATGCCGGATTAAGCCAGGCGTACAGCCAGCAACTGTTCCAGTTTAACGGCGAAGAAAGCGATAAAATAAAAGCCATAGACAATGCCTACCAGGCCATCACTTTCGACAATGACTCGGCAGATGCCTACAAGGCGCTCGGTATTGCTTATTATGTTTCCGGCTGGCTCTCTAAAAGCATTAATGCCCATTTAAAAGCTTTGTCGCTGGCCCCTGATAATTTGGAAACCATCTCGAATTTGGGATTTATTTACAGCGAACAGGGTAAACTGGCACAAGCCGTCGACTGGCATAAAAAAGCGCTGGCTATCGATCCCGGCCATGTAGTGACTATGGTGCATGCCGGCCAAACCTTAAGCCTGTTAGGTCACGAACAACTGGCAAAAACCTGGTTTAATAAAGCGATAGACCTGCAGCCGGATTACCTGCTGGCCAGCTACCACCTGGGACAGGTACAACTGAGAACAAAACAATACCAACAGGCAATCACAACCTACCGGGATGCATTGGCGCGCTATCAGGATCATGCCTTATTGTCCGAAGGGCTGGCAGACAGCTATTTTTATAACGGCCAGACAGATTTGGCCCATAAAACCTACCAGGACATCATGATTAAACAGGAAAACAAGGTGCTGCCCCGGGTGCGTTTAATGTTTTTACTGACAGCACCAACATTGCCGGCAAAGGAAATCTCCGCCTTAACAACCTCCTTGAAAAACAGCCTTTATGAAGGTTCGGATAAGGCCAGCCTCAGTTATCAACTGGCCTTGATATACGCCCGGCAAGAACAGGAACAACAAGCCATCCGCTACCTGGTGCAAGCGCTGGAACAGGGCCTAACCCAGATAAACAAAGTTGAACAGCAGCCCCTGTTTCAGCCGCTGAAAACCTCTGACAGCTTTAATCGTGTGCTTACCCGCATGAAACAAAAGCAAAACAAGGAAAATCAACTCAGTAGTGAACTGGCATTTTTTAAAGCTGGGGAAGCGGCTCCGCTCAGTTAAGCGGCTCTGAAATTCACCTGGATTAGCCCATATCATTTAAATTGACTAACCCAGACACCAGAGCAAAGGTTTATTTTTCTGCTGAATACGGGTCTTCCGCTAACAGGTAGGCACGTAAATCAGCTTTGTTGGGTTGCTTTTCCAGCCAATTTCTTAGTTCTTTAACTTTTTCATAAGTTTCCTGGCCGAATTTATCCAGATAAATTTCATAAAAATTATCTTTGGTGCTAACAGTACGTATATTTTTTTGCCAGTGACTGGTTAATACTGCATTTAACGAGCCCGCCAAACCTTCTTCTTTCAACAACTCCCACTCACCGCTGTCTAACCAAACACCACCAACCCCGGCACTGTAATCGATACGATAAGTATTACTGGCAGTAAGACGGAATTTTCTCATAATTGTGCCGGTGACCGGACATAAAATGGCTTTTTTAGTATCTTCCACTTCATAATTAACATTATCATCAAAGGTGAATTCCGGATTACGTTCTTTCCAGGCCACATAATCTTCGATGAGGATCCAATTACCCTGGCAATTAGAGCAGGTATGCGCCCTGAACAGCCCGTCAATAAAACTGGGCACTAATTCACCCGCATTACAACTTGTGCATTTCATCATTTGAGTATCCTTTGGGTATTTTTACGACCTGAGCGCCATAATCTATTTTATACGGTTAATAGTATGTTAAAGTAGCAAGCAACAGCTATAAAAACATGCCTAATTTCCTGATATCTTACCCTAAACAGAGAAAAATTCGCATCTTATTTTAGCTAAGCATTCCGAAATGAAGCGGCGGTAATCCGCCGTAATGTTCAAACACGAACATGGCTGACATAATATCAGCCACAGTCATTGATGACGGTTCATTCGAAACCCGTATAAGCAACAAACACAAGCATTATCAAGCAATAACAATAATTTATTTAAGGATAAAATATGCAGCAAGTCTTTACCGTTGCCAGCCAGTTTCCTACCGTTATCTACACCGTATTATTAGCCGTAGTTGTCATTTACTGGCTGGTGGGCATGCTCGGACTTATCGACTTAGATTTCTCCGGCGATATTGATGTTGATGTCGACGCAGATGTCGATGCTGATGCCAGTGTCGGCGGCTTAACCGGTTTATTACTGACCTTTGGCTTGACCGGAGTACCTTTTACCCTGGTTATCAGCATTATTATCCTGGTGTGCTGGCTGATTAGTTTTTACCTACAATTTTATCTGCTGACCTGGCTGCCGGACGGCTGGCTTTACTACCTGGCCGCCACAGCGGCAAGTTTCGTGGTATTTTTAATCTCCTTACCTGTTACCGCGATTTTGATCCGGCCGTTAAAAGGCATGTTCAACAGTGTCGAAACCGCCAGCAGCAACAACCTGGTAGGCAAAGACGCCACTATCGCCACAGGGTCGGTCAGTGAAACCTTTGGCCAGGCAAAAGTTTTTAATGACGGCGCAGAAATCTTACTTGATGTCCGTTGTGATCCCCAACATCAGCTGAGCATGGGAGATAAGGTCTTGCTGATCGAATACCAGCAGGACAGCCATACCTATATAGTTGCGCCGTTTCCAGGCTAACCATTTGTAGTCAATAATTATTTTTATATCAATTTAAACACAAGATTAAAAACTTACGCTGCCGGTCTGCACGCCGGCAGCCAATATTAATAAGAGGAAAAACCTATGGTTTTGGAACCACTTTTTTTAGCAATTGGCATAGGCGTATTGTTCGTCTTTTCACTCCTGATCATGGTCGCCAAGTTTTATAACAAGGTTGAACAGGGTCAGGCGCTGATCATTAATAAATTACGCGCCGAGCCGGAAGTTAGCACCACCGGCGGCATGGTGATTCCGGTGATCCATAAAAAAGAAATCATGGACATCTCCACCAAACGTATGGTGCTCGAGCGTAAAGGGCGTTCGGGTTTGATCTGCCAGGATAATATCCGCGCCGATATCATCATCACCTTTTATATCCGGGTCAATGAAACCAAGGAAGACATCTTACGGGTGGCGAAACAAGTGGGTTGCGATCGTTCTTCCTACCCGGAAACCTTGCAGGAACTGTTCGAAGCCAAGTTCTCGGAAGCCCTGAAAACCGTAGGTAAGCAACTGAACTTTACCGAGTTATTTACCCAGCGCAACAGCTTCCGCGATAAAATCAAAGAAGTGATCGGCCAGGACTTATCCGGTTATGTATTAGAAGATGTTGCCATCGATTTCCTTGAGCAAACCTCTATCCGGGATCTTGATCCCAACAACATCATGGACGCCGAAGGTATCCGCCGCATCACTGAGCTGACCGCCCAGCAAAGCGTAGAAACCAACGACCTTAAGCGCCAGGAAGAAATCCGCATCAAACGCCAGGACATCGACGCCAAAGAAAAAGCCCTGGAACTGGAACGCCAGCTGGCAGACGCCGAAGCCAAACAACAAAGGGAAGTAGCGACGGTAAAAGCCCGCGAAGAAGCGGAAACCGCGAAAATCATGGAAGAAGAGCGCAGCAAGGCCGAACAGGCGAGAATCGACACCGAGCAGGTGATTGCCGTAGCCGAAGAAAACAAGCTGCGTGAAGCAGAGATCGCCGAGCAGAACAAGCTCAGGGCGGTTGCCATCGAGGAAGAAAAAGTCAAACGCGCCCGCCAGATCGAAGCCATCGACCGGGAAAAAGAGGTAGAAACCCTGCGCATAGACAAAGAAAAAGCGCTTGAAATCGAACGTAAAAATATCGCCGAAGTACAAAAAGAACGTATTGCGGTGGAGAAGAGCGTCGCGGAAGAAGAAGAGAACATCAAAGATCTGCGTGTGGTTTCTGAAGCCAACCGTTTAAAAGAAGAGCAGGTAATCAAGGCCAAGGCAGAAGCCGAAGAAGCCCTGGTAAAAGATATCGAAGCCGCCAAGGCGGAAGAGCAGGCGGCAGAGCACAAAGCCCGCAAGCTGCAAACCATAGCCGAAGCAGAATTAAAAGCCGCCAGCAAACAGGCGGAAGCGAAGAAAATCCTCGCCGAAGGGGAGCAGGCGGAAGCGGCTTCACTCGGCCTGGCAGAAGCACAAGTGACCCTGGCCCAGGCGGATGCCCAGGAAAGACACGGCGAAGCAGAAGCGAAATCGCTGGAGCTGAAACTAACCGCAGAAGCCAAAGGCATTGAAGAAAAAGCCCTGGCAGAAGCCACAGGCCTGCGCGAGAAGCAGGAAGTGCTCGATGCCATGACCGACTCTGCGCGTGACTTTGAAACCTTCGGCCTGCGCCTGAACCAGGAGAGAGAGCTGACCCTGGCGAAGCTGGACAACAGCGTTGATTTGGCCGAGAAACAGGCGGAAGTCCTGGCCAAAGCCCTGGGCGAAGCCAACATCAACATCATGGGCGGCGACGGCGACTTCTTACGCCAGTTCATGAAGTCCATTACCGTAGGTAAATCCCTGGATGGTTTAGTCAGCGAAAGCGAGACGGTACAAACCCTGTTTAAAGATCAGTTAAACGGCGACCGTAACATCATGGACGACTTGAAAGGTGTATTGGCGGGGGCTTCCGATTCCAGCGAAACCCTGAAAAACATCAATATGGCCAAGTTATTGTCCAGCCTGAACAATGCCGATGACAGCCAGAAAGGGGCAATAGCCAGCCTGCTCAGCGGCTTAGGTGGTAAAAATACCTCAGACGTTAAATAGCCGGTTTATCCCGAAAAACATCGCCTGCTGCCAAAGAGCGGGCGAGCACAAATTTATGCCATCAGCTTAAGCCCTTCCCCTGTCCGGGCAAGGGCTAAAATATATCCCGTGGAGAGTTAAATGTCCGAGATGGAAAATGTCGATAATGAAGCCGTAGCCCAGGGCGGCTCCTATGAATTGATCCAGCGCCGGTTGCAGGGCTTAGGTGAAGACCTCACCGGCCAGCTTAAACAGCTTAATGATGATCGTATATCCCTGTTCGGTTCAACCGACATGAAGGTTGAAGCCAGGGTCAGGGTGCGCACCGAACATAACTGTGTCGCCCGGGATATCGCCGCCATCGGCGAGTTATTGCTGTTTGGTTATAACGTTTTCCTCGGCCTGAAACGCAATATCACGGTAGCGGATGTTTTCAGCCTGCATAAGCTGGTTGACAATGACGGCGAGCTGGAAATGGTGGACGTGCCTTTTGCCGGCAGCTTTTTAGACCACGCCGACTTTATCCGCGACTTTGACGAACTCTACACCTATTATAAAAAAACCTTTCTTGCCCATGTTTACCGCCAGGGCAGCAAGGTCTTTGCCGTATTCCAGATCGGCGAGCGCCTCGACGATATCCGGGTATTCCAGTGGGGCATAGCCGCCGACGGCGAAGTCCGTTATATCGACAACCGCGGCGAGCGCAATATCAAACAGCCGGAAAATTTCGACTTTGAATGGCAAAAAGTCAGCCGCGAGCAGCAGGAAACCGGCAAACACCCCCATTACAATTTATTCGATACCTTGTTTGTTGAAGCCATCAACGGCAGCCTAACCCTCAAGGTTGAAAACAATACCGAAGACGGCCAGGGCATCTATAGCGAAGAAGTCGACGACGCCCATCAATCGCTGGACGATGCCGAAATCCATTATGCCAAGGTTGGCGAGCTGATCCTGTTAAAAATCAAACCCTACCGGGAGCAGCAAACCCGCCACCTGATTTTTAACTGCAAAACCCAAGAAGTATTGCGCCAGGACGCCATAGAGCATGCCTGTGTCCAGCTACCGGAAGATCACGGCATTATTTTCCCCGGCGGTTATTACCTGCAAAGCGGTGAAAACAAAAGCTTTGACGACAACGCCGAAGACCTTCAGCTGCACCGGGTAGTAAAATCCCCCAACGGCGAAGACTTTCTTTATATCTTTTACGAGCCAAATGAAGGCCAGTATGCGCTGTTCGGTTATAACCTGATCACCCGTACCCTGCAAAACCCCATATACGGCCACGGCCAGAGTCTGGCCAATAACGGTCGCGCCGTGGTGTTTAACGCCGAGTCGGAGCCGTCACGCATCCACGCCATGCAAATCTGGCAAACACCGTTCTGCAGTGACGAATATGCCAGCGAACAACCAAAAGAAAGCGGATTGTTCGGCAAAATCGGCAACCCGGAGCTGGTACGGGGCATTTCTGACTTATACGGCGTAGTTAAGCTGATCAATGTCAAAACCCCGAGCGTGCATCACTTCAACGACCTGGTAAAAGAGTCGGCGCAGCTGCTGGATAAATATCACTGGTTAACCGACCCCCAGTTATCAGCCCTCAATGAGCTGATCAAACAAGTGATCAACACCTCAGAGCTGGTGCTGGATGAATTTGAAAAAGTCGCCAGTATCAAGGCGGCTTCCGATCAGGTCATGCTCGAGGCCAGACAAAAACAAGCAGAGATAATCAAACGTTGTGAAAAAGCCAGTTTCGACAGCGCCGAAGGATATGTCCAGGGGCTGACGGATCTTGCCGCCTTTAAAGGAGAGCTGATCTCCCATAAAGATCTGAAATATATAGATCTCGCACAAATCGACACCATGGAGGACGAGTTAGAAGCATTAACACTCACCTTAAGCCAGGCCACGGCAGATTTTCTCCAGCAAGACCAGGCACTGAAGCCTTATCAGGAAAAAATCGAGCAACTGGAAAAAGAAATAGCAGCAAGCGAATCGATCACCGCATTAAAACCGATACGTGCCGCCATAGACGAGCAGGTACAGGGGCTGGAACTGCTCAACCATACCATGCTGTCGCTGAATATCGAAGACAGCCGGCAACGCACCCGGATACTGGAAGATATCTCCACCGTTTTCAGCCAAATCAATCGGGTTAAGGCAAGCGCCGAGCTGGCGGCGAAAAATGTCGGTTCAGAAGAAGCCCGTGCAGAATTTGGCGCCCGCTTTAAGCTGCTGGGACAAAGTGTCACCAGTGCCTTAAATGCCAGCGATACGCCGCAGGCCTGTGATCAGCAGTTATCGACCTTGCTGATCCAGCTGGAAGAACTGGAAAGCCAGTTCAGCGACTATGATGAGTTCTACCAGGAAATCCTCGCCAAACGGGACGAAATTTACGACAACTTCGAGCAGCATAAACAGCAGTTAATGGATGCCCAGCAAAGACGCTGTTTAAACCTGAAAACCGCCGCCGACCGTATCCTCGAAGGCATCAACCGCCGCAGCCAGGACTTTAACGACGTTAATAAGCTCAACAGCTATTTTGCCGCCGACCCTATGGTGGCGAAATTAAGACAGCTGACGGAGCAGTTGCGGGATCTGGACGATAACGTGCGTGCCGACGATGTCGACGCCCAACTGAAAAACGCCAAAGAGCAGGGCATACGTGCCTTGCGCGACAAAACCGATATTTATTCCGCCGACGGCAGCCTGGTAAAAATCGGCGAACACCAGTTCTCCGTCAACCGGCAAAAGCTGGAACTGACCTTACTGCCCAGGGAACAATCTATGGTGCTGCATATCAGCGGCACCGACTATTTTGAACCGTTAGCGCCTGAGCTTTTTGCCGGCACCGAGCATTTATGGCAGCAGGAGCTGATCTCAGAAAGCCCCGAGGTTTACCGCGGCGAATACCTGGCAGCAAGTATCTTATTCGAGGCCGAAGCCAAAGGCAGCACCGGCATAGATACTCTGCTTGGTGCGGCAAAAGAAAACACTTTAACCGAGCTGGTGCGAAAAGCCGCTGAGCCCAGATACCAGGAAGGTTATGACAAAGGGGTGCACGACGCCGATGCCAGCCTGATCCTGAGCGAATTACTGGCCTTACGCCAATCGGTAGGCCTGCTAGCCTATGCCGCGGCCGAGCGCCGCCTGGCATGGGTTTATATGGCAACCGGGCTCAATGATGAGGCACGCCAGCAATTAGTTAACCGCTGTCACAACCTCTATTTGATGGAGCAAACTTTCGGTAGCAGTGAGCTGCGCGCCCAGCTGAGCGATGAACTGGCTCAAGCCTTAACCGAGCTGATCACAGAGCAAAATTGGCTGGCCTGCGACAGCCGTTTAGCCGCAGATTATCTGATCAATGAATTTGCCGACGGCAAACAGCAATACGTGATCCGTGAAGCCGCAAAAAGCCTGGTAAATCAGTTACAAAACCAGCTCAAACATAAAAGCCTGGAGCAGCAACTGCAATCGGCCCTGGCCGGATGCAGCAGCCTGGAGCAGAAAATGAAACTGCACCTTGCCTGGTTAACCTCGTTTGCCGGGCATCAGGATATTGATGCCGATCAGGAATTAATCCTTGAAGGTGCCAGCCTGATGACGCTGAAAGAGCCGTTGAAATTTTATGACTCCAGCGCCAATACCTCGGGTATGGTCAAAGGTTTATTGGGGCAACATGGCCGCATCAAGGAGCAGGTACTGGCATTTAGCTACCAGGAATTTATTGCCCGGCTGAGAAACTTTACCAACGAGCAAGTACCGGCTTTTACCCGATTCCACCAGCTGAAACAGCAGATATTAGCCGAGCAACGCCAGCGCTTGCGCCTGCAGGAGTTCAAACCGGGGGCACTGTCGTCTTTTGTCCGCAACAAACTGATCAACGACGTCTATTTCCCTATTATCGGCACTAACCTGGCCAAACAGATCGGCGCCGCCGGCAATAATAAACGCTCGGATCTCATGGGTTTGTTATTAATGATCTCGCCGCCGGGATACGGTAAAACCACCTTGATAGAATATGTCGCCAGCAAGCTCGGTATGACCTTCGTCAAGGTCAACTGTCCGTCTATCGGCCATGAGCAGTTGTCCCTGGATCCCGCCCAGGCCAATAACTCCACCGCCCGCAGCGAAGTAGAAAAAATCAACCTGGCGTTTGAGATGGGCAATAATGTTATGCTCTACCTGGATGATATCCAACATACCAACCCGGAGTTTTTGCAGAAATTTATTTCCCTGTGTGACGGCTCAAGGCGAGTAGACGGCGTCTGGAACGGCGAAAGCAAAACCTATGACATGCGCGGCAAAAAGTTTGCCGTAGTCATGGCGGGTAACCCTTATACCGAATCCGGCGAAGCCTTTACCATCCCGGATATGCTCGCCAACCGCGCCGACATCTATAACCTGGGTGACACCTTAAGCGGCCGTGAACATGAGTTCTCGTTGAGCTTTATCGAAAACAGCTTAACCAGCAACAGCTATATCGCGCCGCTGGCCACCCGGGATATGGACGACCTCTACCAACTGGTAAAAATGGCCGACGGCGAACCGCTGCCGATCACCGAACTCAAACACGGTTATTCCCAGGCGGAAGTGAACGAGATCATCGCGGTGATCCAGCGCATCCGTAAAATCCAGCAAACCGTACTTAAGGCCAACGAACAATATATTGCCTCCGCCGCCCAGGATGATAAATACCGAGTGGAACCGCCGTTTAAATTACAGGGCAGCTACCGCAATATGAACAAGATGGCGGAAAAAGTGGTGCCGGTGATGACGGATGAAGAGCTGGAACTGCTGATTGCAGATCATTACCGCGGCGAAGCACAAACCCTGACGGTAGGCGCGGAAGAAAACCTGTTAAAACTGGCGGAACTAAGAGAAACGTTAACGGATGAACAAGAGCAGCGCTGGCAGCAAATCAAAAACGATTATGTCCGCCACCAGAACCTGGGCAGCGGCGATGATCCGCTGGCTTCGATTGCCAGCCAGATTTCGTTATTGCAGCAGGGCCTGGGCCAGATAGGCAGCGCCCTGGAGCAGCCAAAATCAGACGGTTTGGAGCAGATAAGTCAGTCATTGTCGGCACTGGCCAGCCAATTAAACGGCCAAAAAGCAGAAGCCGGCAACAATGCCGAGCTGGAAAAAACTCTGGCGATATTCAGCGAAAAAATGGAGGCTTTCCTGACTCCCCTGGTCACGACCTTGCAAAACAACCAGGCTCTGGACAGCGCCCTGGTGGAAACCCTGAAAACACTGGAGGTTAAACCGGGACAGCCAGTGCGCAGCGCCACCAGTGAAATTCAGAAAATCAGCCGGGAACTGGTGCAGGACAGAGAAAACAGTTCGGATGAATTAATACAGGACTGATAGTTAAAGGAAAAGCACTCCTCCTCCCCGCCGGGTCTAAACGCCTGGCGGGAACCTGCCTGCCAAGCTTTCCTCCACAAGCGGATATAAACTCACACTTTTATCAGCAAGAGCTACACTAATACACATTCAATATTTCGCTGAAAGAAGGTCTTCTTTACCATGTGCTTGGATGGAAGATATGACAGCTATTGAAATCATAGGTGTTGTGCTGATTTTCGCCGTGACCGGCATAACCGGTCTGATGGTGATACGTGTAATAAAAATCCCTTATTCCCTGGCCCTGGTGCTGCTGGGGTTTATCCTGTCTTTCTCCATAGAAATCTTTGACTGGGACAGCGGCATCCGGGCCAGCAACTTCCAGGATCTGATGCTGTTTGTACTGCTGCCGGTATTGATTTTTGAAGCAGCCTTTGTGTTGGACAGCAAGCTATTATTTAAATTCCTGCCGAACGTACTGACCCTGGCCACTATAGGTTTGCTGTTATCAACTGTGCTGACTGCCGTATTACTTTTTTACGGCATAGGACACCCGGGATTTCCCTTTATCGCCGCCCTGATCACCGGTGCCGTGGTTTCCGCCACAGATCCAGTGGCAGTGGTGGCGCAATTAAAAGCCCTGAAAGCGCCGGCTGAGCTGAATGTGCTAATTGAAGGAGAAAGCTTATTTAACGATGCCACGGCCATCGCCCTGTTTACTATCCTGGTCAGTATCGGCATAGGCGCCGCTGAACCGGACGTGATCTCGGGTTTAGTCCAGTTCTTGAAAATATTCTTCGGCGGCATTTTAGTCGGCATGCTGATGGGCTGCATGTTTGCTTTTTCCCTCAGGTTATTGGCGGTTAACGTGCCGGCCCTGGTGCTGGTTTCCCTGGTATTGGCCTACGGCAGTTTTTATATCGGCGAGCACTTTTTCCATGTTTCCGGCATAGTCGCGGTATTATTTGCCGCCATCGCCTTTAAAAGGCTCGGCCAACAAGCCCTCACCCCGGTGGAAGATGAACTTCACAGTATCTGGGAGTCTATCGGTTTTATCGCCAACGTCTTCGTCTTTGTCTTATTGGGACTGGTGGTTTCTGTCGACATGTTCACCGAGCGCTGGCTGGCGATAGGGCTTGCGGTGATCGCCGCTACGGTGGCACGCTTTATTGCCGTTTATAGCTCCACCAGCTTGAACAGATTTACCCTGGGACAAACCATAGATCCCAGGTACCCGCCGATCATGATCTGGGGTGGCCTGCGCGGTGCCGTCACCATAGCCCTGGTGCTGTCGCTGCCTACCGAGCTGCCCTACTGGTGGACCATTCAATCCATAGGTTTTGGCGTAGTCTTATTTACCCTGATTGTGCAAGCCACCACCAACCCTTTATTAGTGAAAAGGTTGAAAATATAACTTAGATCGCTTTATCAGAAGAGCATTAAGGCATATCCGCGGTGAGTTCGCAGCAGGCACAAGCGGCTGTTTTGATTGTCTTATGATCATCTTTTCTGCTCAGGCTTCAAACGGTGGCGATTTTAAGAGGACCAATTTTTTTATCAAATTTTTTCTTTTTCGCGCTCACCTGACCGGTTTCCACATAAACTTTCAGATCATTTAATATGCCGTCAAAACCTTTGTTTAAACCGAGTTTTAACAACGGATATAAGATTTTACCCAGTAACTTAAGCTCGACATTACAATCCCAAAATACCTGAGTGCCGCCATCCGGGGTCGACTTAAACTGCATCACCACATGGTTTTTTATAATCGGAATATCGCCGCCGGACGTTTTCACCGGAAAAATTTCAAATTCGAGCCTGTGGTTATCAGCATCAAAGCTAAGGATATTTTCTACCGCATGAAACGGGTTCTCTTTATTTTCCAGGTAACAGATGCGGCCCGGCAAAGCATCGCCAGCTTGCTTAGCAGCCGGAGTCTCGTATGAGTGCACCACGCCGGTCATCCATTTATAAGCATTGGCAAAATCTTCTGCCGCCACCTGCCAGACCTTGTTAACCGGTTTGTTGATAATTACTGTTCTGTTTAATTTCATAACTTGCTCCTCACGAATGTCGGTACCCGGATGGTAAAACATCGATATGGGGCCAGTATATTCGGTCTATAAATACACAGATACAGCAAAAAACAGGTCACAGTGGTGCATATATGAACCAGAAAAATAAAAAGCCCCTTTAATGGCAATTAAAGGGGCTTTTTAAGCTAAAGTAGCTTCAACAATCGCAAAAGCCGATATCAGCCAGACCAGTGAATTTTAGTGATCTTCCAGCTGCCGCCCTTGTGTTTCTTTAATACCAGGGTTTCCATGCTTTGCCGATCAACCGCTTTACTGTTATAGCTACCGGTGATCTGGCCGCGGTACATGGAAACAGCGGTATCGCCGGATACCTGCACCTGGTGTTCCAGCGGTTTTATCTGCAACGACTTCAGATACTGGATATCCGCTTTCATATGATGGCTGGCATATTGCTGCGCCGAGCGCTCTACCCGGCCTCCTTCAAAAATCAGTACATCATCTGCCAATAAATCCCGGGCCGTTTGCTCATCACCGGTTTGCAATGCCCGGTGAAAGGTTTTGACCACCTTGGCTGCTTCACTACCCAAGCCGCTGAACAATGCAGGTTTATTGTTATGATGCTCTTTGCCATGGGCAAAAACACTGGTTTGCATCAATAAAGTGCTCACGAACAGCAGCAATAGGCTAAATTTCTTAGTTAGTTTATTCATTATTTTTCCTGTTTATTT
Organism: Thalassomonas sp. RHCl1; assembly: GCF_947387555.1. GTDB lineage: Bacteria > Pseudomonadota > Gammaproteobacteria > Enterobacterales > Alteromonadaceae > Thalassomonas. Next base: position 114,396 of record NZ_CANDNZ010000006.1, on the reverse strand, counting down.
TCTCTGTTTTTATATAAGTAACGGTAAATGAAGTCAGGCCAGATTGGCCGGTCCCATTACCGTAGATAACACTGAGGTAACCGCCAAAATCACCGCCGCCACCCAGATCTCAACCGAGATCGATTTTTGCAGATGTTGACAGTCCTGCTTTTTGCCGTGATGAACCGCAGGTACTAAATGAAATTTATGCCAGGCGGCCATCAATAAAATTGCCGAGACCAGCAAAAGTTTTAACAGCATCAGCTGGCCATAAGGGGTGGTGATTAATTCCGCCGGACTGTCCATAAACATTACCAGCAAGCTAACCCCGGAAATCAATAAAATCCCGACAATCACCATGGCAAGCCGGCCAAATAGGTGCATCAGGGCGTACAGGGCTTTTTGCTCTAATATCCGACAGCTGAGCCACAAGGGATATAAAGCCCCTATCCACCAGGCAAGGGCCAGGACATGAAAGGCTATCAACCACTTGGCAATCCCGCCGATATCGGCATTATGACCGATAAAGGTAAAGGAATAAGCCAGGACCGGCAGGGCGAAAATATAAAAGGCCGCCATAAGTTGGCCCTGCATTTTCTGCAATCCGGCCCGGGACTTCTCCGTAAACCTGCCTGTTATCCATACACCGAACACTAACAGCGTAAAGCCGCTCAGGCGCCAGAACACCGAATCTCCCACCGGGCTTTGCCACAACAAGTCGATCAATTCACCATCAAACATGCCGCCAAATCCTGCTTCGGCAAATGCGCCTACCTGGATAAAGAAGTTGGCGATCACCGCGACAATACCGAGCATAATACCCAGCACCACATACTCGATCACCGCCTTGACCTGGCTGGCAGGTTTAATTAAAGCCGCAATAAAGGGGCCGCCGACCGCTGCGGCCACCCCGATATAAATCAGCCATTTGGAAACCAGGTTGCTATAGTCCCAAACAGTGAGTTCCATAATACTTCCTCACATCAAACGGCCATTACTCGTGATTGTGGTTACTGTGACCGTCGTCTGTGGTACGTTTTTTCGAGCTGCTATGCACCATAAAGCTGAATTCACCGGTCATTTTATGGGCATCTTTACCCATGGCCAGCCAGTTCACCTGGTAACTGCCCACGGCCAAATCAGGCACAGGCAATTGAAACTTACTGCCAAAGCCCTTATCCGGTTTGCTGCCGAGTTTAATGGTTTTGCCGGCTTCATCCGTCAGCTTTAATTTCACCAGGCGGACATCGGAGACAAATTCCAGCGATACTACTTGCGGCGGGTGATTCAGCATGGCGCCGTTGGCGGGCATAGAAGCCTTCAGTTTGGAGTGGGCCGCAGCCAGAGTGCTTAGGGTTACTAAAATCATTACTGTTAATACTTTGAATACTTTCATAAAATTCTTCTCTAATTTAATTGTTAGATTGTTGTGTTGTTAACGATATCTGTTGCTAAAACCAGGCCCTGAACCCCAGCACCAGCTGGGTTTCACTGGTGCTTTCCCCTTCGGCGCGGGCAAAGTCTGCGGTATTGCCGAAACTTTTCGACCAGTTCACCCCGATATAGGGAGCAAATTCCCGCACCACTTCATACCTTAGGCGCAGACCCGCTTCGATGTCGGATAAGCCTGAGCCTATGCCGGTTGTCCGGTCATTTTTACCGTAGAAGTTAACTTCGATTTCCGGGCTTAATACCCATTGCTGGGTCAGCATGATTTCGTATTCCGCCTCTACCCTGAGTGCGGTTTTCCCCTCTTTGCCGATAAAGAGCGCGCTATCCATTTCAAAAAAGTACGGCGCCAGTCCCTGGAAACCAATCACCGCCCACTCAGCAGAAGGGGAAGGTTTAAAATCTTGCCGGAAACCAAACTGCAGATCCCAGTAAGGGGCAACCGCCTTGCTGTATAAGGCCTGTAGCTCTGCCGACTCTGTGCTACCGTTTGCCCGCTCGCCGTCGGTTTTGATCCAGAGCTTTTCCAGATCATAACCGGCCCAGGCCTGCGCCGCCCAGCTGGTGGCGTTGTCGTTATTCACATCGCCTTCAAACTGATCCAGCATCACCTTAGTCAGTAAGGGATCATCCGAGCCTGCCGCATAAACCGGGCTGTTGGCCAGCACAGCGGCTAAAGCCAAAGACACTAGTGTTAATTGCTTTTTCATCACAAACTCCTTAACTGACCACGACTTTTCTGAACATACCCAACATGTGATAGAGCAGGTGACAGTGATAGGCCCAACCGCCCATGGCATCTGCACTCACCAGGTAACTGATTTTCGATCCCGGCTGTACCAGTACCGTATGTTTTTTCGGGATATAACCGGGTTCGCCGGTTTCCAGTTCACTCCACATGCCGTGTAAGTGCATGGGGTGGGCCATCATGGTATCGTTGACCAGGGTGATACGCAGCCGTTCGCCGTATTTAAGCTGCAACGGCTCGGCATCGGCGAATTTAATGCCGTTCATCGACCACATATAACGGCTCATATTGCCGGTCAGGTGCAGCTGAATTTCACGGCCGGGTTCGCGCGGATCCGACGTCGGCTGCAGGCCGACAATATCGCCGTAATTGAGCACCTTGCGGCCCAGCTCTTTTTGGTGTTGCCTCAATCCGATACCGGGATCATAAAGACCACTTTTCGGGGTGGAGGCGCGCATATCCACATGCGGGCCAAACTCACTCTTCACATGCTTGATTTCGCTGTTACTGCCAAAGCCCGCCAAGCCTAAAGCACCGGCTGCCATATCCTTCATCTGGTGTCCGCTATGATCCATGCCCGATTTTTTCATGCCGGACATCTCCGGCTGTTTCATACCAGGCATAGCCGAATGATCCATACCCGCCATCGCCGACATATCCATGCCCATATCCGCATGGCCAAGCACGGCAGCGGTATCCATTTTCGGCACTTCGGCAATCACATTAGCATCCGGGGTCAGGTTACCCACGGCATAACCGGTTCTATCTATGCTCTGGGCAAAGATGCAGTAGGCCTGCTCGCTATCCGGTTCGACGATAACATCATAGGTTTCCGCCACTCCCATGCGGAACTCATCCACGGTAACCGGCTGGATATTTTGTCCGTCGCTGGCCACCACCGTCATTTTCAGTCCCGGGATCCGGACATCAAAAATAGTCATGGCGGCACCGTTAATGAAACGCAGCCGTATCTTTTCACCTTTATTAAACAGTGCCTGCCAGCCCAGCTCAGGAGTATTGCCGTTCATTAAATAGGTGTAGGTATGGCTGGTCACATCCGAGAGATCCCGGTCGCTCATGCGCGCTTTATTCCACATGGCCCTGGCATTGAAGGTATTAACCACGCCGTTTTTCTTGATTTCATCCAGCAAATCGCCAGCGGTGCGCTCGCTGAAATTGTAATAACCGGACATTTTTTTCAGCTTGGCGTAAACATCCGTGGGATCTTCATCGGTCCAGTCGGTGAGCATCACCACATACTCATTGTCATACGCCACCGGGTCCGGCTCCTGTGGGTCAATGACGATAGCGCCGTACATGCCGGTTTGCTCCTGGAAGCCCGAGTGGCTGTGATACCAGTAAGTACCGCTTTGCTGCACCTTGAACTTATATTCAAAGGTTTCCCCCGGCTTGATGCCGTCAAAGCTGATGCCGGGTACACCGTCCATCGCACTCTCCAGGATCAGGCCGTGCCAGTGCAGTGAGCTGGTTTCCGCCAGGTTATTTTTTACCCTTAAGGTGACGGTTTCCCCCTCCTTCCAGCGCAGCACAGGGCCAGGCAAGGTCTGGTTGATCACCGTGGCCAGGCGTTCGCTGCCGGTAAAGTTGACGGTTTTATAATCCAGGCTTAAGTCAAAAACTTTGCCGGACAAGGTGGTGAGCCCGCGGCTAACGGCCCCGGCCAAGGTTTTTTTCGAAAAGGGGATAGCGGTTAGCAGCAGGGCGCTGCCGGCCCCGAGCACAAACCTTCTGCGCGACAACCCCAAAGGGCTGATCGCTTTATTTTTGGCAAACATACTGCCTCCAAATAGCTACGGCCTGCTGAAAAATTCAGACAAGATGCCGTGCTTGAGTTAAGACTTTAGTAAAAGTTATCTCAACGATAATTACTGCTTTAATTAAAGTTCAAAATCGGGCAGCCGCCGAAAAACGGACGGATCTGCCCCGTTAACTCAGTATCGGAGGGCGGTAAAGGGAAGCTGGGTAACGACTTAACAGCAAATTATTCCCCAGGCTGATTTTAGCTGAGTTGATAAACAACTCACCAATAGTTGATGTTTCAGAGGTAAGCGCTGCACTAACGCAACTGCCCATGGGGCAACAGCAGGTATTCTGACAATCATCTGGTGCCATAGTTTCATGGCTGTGGGACGCTAAATGCTGCTCATGCCCGCTTTGCATACTCATGGCTTGTCCATCAGGCATGCTCAGCTCGGCAGATCTTTGCGGGGCAGGTTCATGCATAGTACAAGGCTCGGCATTATACGCCAGCGCCTGACCGGTAAAGGCCAGCAGCATAAAGAGCGTGATAATTATCTTACCTTGCTTAAAAAACATTTAATCCCCTAATAAGGTGTAAGCTTGTTACCGTACCGGTTTAAAAGAAAACTTCAAGGCTCTTTTTCACCGGCCGCACATACAAGTAGCTAGCGAGTTTGCTGATAATAGCCGACTTGTTTATTTTCAGGGAACTAGTATATACGCCATAACGTATTTAGCTGTTATATTATTTTCGCCATATGTTGCACAATTTAAACTTTTTGGCCCTGGCTCATCGGTCCTAATCCGGCTATCAGATGTGGCTATCGACGATGAAAAAAAGAGAGCCGGGGGGAAAAGCTGCTGCCCATTACATACTGCGAGTCTCATATTGAAAAAGCAACAGCCCCGCGGATTAGACGGACGCATCTGAAGAAGATTTAAATGCACCCGATTGAACTCAGTAGCATGACAAGCGGCTTTATTATTCAGATAAGTAGCACTAAATTGCCGGGCTCCTAAATAAAACGCTATTTCAGCTCCCAGACTTCCCAGCTTTCCAGCTGATATTGCTGTGCCAGCTTCAAGGCTTGTTGTTGGTGCTGCCTGGCCAGTTCGGGTTTATTCATGGCCTGATAATAAACGCTCATTTGCTTATGCCAGCCGGGCAAGGTTTCGCCGTCGGCTTTCACTCTTGCCAAAAGCTGTGCGACACGCTCAAAATCTTTTCTTTTATTAAAGCCATTGGCCAGCTGAATCGTTACCCCGGTGAGGGATTCTGGAAACTGCTTGCCTATTGCCTGTAAGGCACCGTCAACCTGATCCAACTGTTTTGACCAGAACATGTATTTGGCAAATTGATAGGCATGCAGCCATTCAAACCTGAATCCGGCCCAGTTTTTCTGCTGCTCCTTAAAATGCGCCAAGACCTGATGATAATCGCCTATGGCCAGCATGTCGGTACCGTCAATAGCATAATCAGGGGCAAGAAATTGCAGGCCGTCATAAAGGGCGGGTAAGGCGGTGGTGAAATGATTTTCTTCCGGGTAGTGCTTATATTGCCATTTCAGGGCAGCAGGTGCCGACTGTTCAAAAACCTCGACCACTTTATCAACCCCCATGCCCTCTTCCCTGGCCAGGGAAATAAACACAGGTGCAGTCAGCTTACCTTGTTTAAGCAAAGGCTCTAGCTTGCCCGGTAAACTGTTGCCGTCAAACCAGGCGCTGGGGCTCATCGCCAAAAAGGCATTAAAAGGCGTATCCGGCTGCATCATGCTGTACAGGGTAAACAAGCCCCCCAGTGAATAACCCGACAAGGCTTTTTGACCCTTAGTGCGGAATTGGCTGTCGATTAACGGCACCAACTCCTGTTTAAGGTACGCATGAAACTGCTCGGCACCGCCAAATGCTTCATCTTTGGGGTCGGGCCAGGTCGTGGTTTTAAGATAGTCATCACTGCCCTGATTGGCGATACCGATCACTATCAAGGGCGGTAACTTGCCCATACGGGCCAGGTTTTTCACCACGGCGGAGACATGCTGAAACTGAAAGTCGGCATCTATCACATACAAACTGGCGTAGTGGCGGTTACTCATATGGTAGCGTTCCGGCAGGGACACCATATAGCGCCGGTCTTGAGCAAGCAGCTTGGAAGAGTGCTGGTATTGATAGCCGCTGATTATCGGCTGTGTCTGTAAAGCTTGTTCACTTGCCGCCAGCTTTGAGAACAAGACGCTCAAAAAGGCGAATATTAAGGTTATTATTTTTATCATAAAATGCCCGGGTTTTAGGTGATGTTAACTTGTGGTTATACGTTATCAGAACCGATATTTAATGCAGTATCTGGCGGCTTAAACTCGGTGAAATCTTGATGAATTAAAGTGAAGAAACGGTGAAGACATATAAAATTCAGGCACTTAAGCCAATTCCTCCAGGGTTTTCCCTAATACCTTAAGAACTGGAGGGACTATCGCCAGAGGCAAAGACTACAGGGTAAGCCGGAATAAACCCGGTTTCTCAACCGGGCTTATCAACATAAGCTTTAAAGTGATACCTTATCGCCAGATATTTCCGCCAAAACTAGTAGTTAGCTAAGGGCAACATTTTCTTTTAACAGCGATTCGATCGAAATGTGATAGGGGAGTTCAGTGTTTAAATGATGCCATGCACTCGGCACTTTTGTATGCTCCAGCCCCAGGCGGGAATTTAGTCCGCCAAACCAGTCAATACCGCCGAGGAACTGGTAGACATTGGTAAATTGCGGAGGAAAATTGGTCACGGCTCCTAATGACACGATACGCAATGCGTCGTAATACCTGTGACCAGTGTCGGCAAATTTTTTGGCTAATTTCTCTAAAGCATAATCTATCAACAGGTTGCCTTTGCTGTGTCCGACAATAAGCGATAGATCGATGGATTTGGCTGCCAATATTTCATTTAATGCCCCAATATCGGTATTTTTTCCATCATGCTCTGTAGCCTGCGGTACAGCTTGCAGCATTGACTGGAAAAATGGATTCGCAGTAAACATTGAACTGAAGTCTCCCATCGACTCTCTCATTTTAAGCCGGTGTTTATCAGCCGCACCATAGAAAAACCAGCCACCCAAGGCTTCTGAAATCAGATCGGCGGCGCCGTATCCGGAAACAATACCCGCCACTGCAATGTTGTAGGTATTTGCGACATTACGTGCCAGAGATGCGGTGCCAATAACCGAGCTGCCAACACCGGCAACCACCAAGGCTTTTACCTCACGGGGAGCAGCCTTGATAAAGTCGGCAGCTGTGGCAAACTCCAGTATTTCTTTGTTTGCTGCTTTAGGCGATACCACAATAATTGAGCCTTCGTGATTTTCCATGGGTGACAGGTTCTTTTTCTCTTCTGCTGAGAGTGAACCTATGTCATAAAATAAAAAATCAAAAATTTCATTCCTTTTTTTGATACCGGGTAGTGCAGGCGCGGTAAGCGTTGTGTTTATATCATTCATTGTATTCTCCTCCATTGAGATGTTCATTTAGTGAGTAAATAAAGTATGAGCTCTTGCTTAACCGGCACTGAATGGCAGCTGCTGACATAGATACAAACAAGAGCTTCACAGGTCTTTAAAATAACTATGTACTGTGATGGCTGATGTCCCGGCTAACCCCGGCGCGATAACGGGCAAAGTCCGGAGTGATATCCACGGTTTTAGGATCTTTATTGCCGTAAGCAAAAAGCCTTAAAAAAGAGTGAGCTGTGGCGTAAAGATCAGCAATAAAGCAAGCGATAAAAATAACAAAAAGGGAATGGGCCACAGTAATACAGTCCTTGTATATAAAATGAGCACAAGTTTTATACTAAATTTTGCACCGCTTTTAAAGTGAAGAGTGTGAAAATAACAATAAAGTAACAATGGCAGCTATATTTTCCATCCCGCCAATAAAGTTAACGGCAAAAACATGCCAAAAAAAGTGCTGCACCAACTTCAGGTGCAGCAGCCTGGTTGATGCCTTATCGCTTATCTGCCGAGTCAGGTAAAACCTGGGCGGGTTGGATCACTAATTGCCTCCCAAGAGCAGTTACCGTGATCTTTTCACCGATAGTAAAACCGGCCTGCTTCAACCATTTCCCCCTCAGGACAATACAAGGCTCCAGCTTGACCGGCACATAATTAACACCTATGCCCCTGGGCTTAAGACTTGTTTGGCAAGCGGTTTCCAGCACCGTGAGCTGGCGGCTGGTGGGATATTTTGCTTTTGCCGGGCGTGGCTCTGACGTATGATGATATTCAGCCATGACGGACTCCTAGTGTAGTTCGTTTTGGTTAGCACCTCCTGAGTGGTTGATGCACTCAGGGGGTGCGGCTTATGTTACAGGGGTTGCTGTAAGCACTCATAAGCAAAGACTAGAAAGATGGATAAATCAACAGTAGCCTGGTGTTTTATTTTGTTGGTAATTTGGAAAGTGGCCCTTAAGGTTTACAACTAGCGAACACCATCTAATAGGTTGAAAAGTAAAGCTTTACAACGGGTCATTTAATTGGTCAAGGCTCAATAAAAACCTGATTGCTAATTAAAGGGGATTAGATTGCTCTGGCCTTAATTCTTGCCAAGATCGGCAGTTACCATCAATATTTTTACGCAAAAGATAAGGCATATCTTGTAGATATAAATAAAGACATAAACCTTTTTCCTACTCTAAATCAAAGAACAAGTAAGCAGTAAAAATAATCAGCAAAAATATAGCCGACGTAATGACAAAGAAATAAGCAAGGTAACGATCTTTTTTTCGAGTAAAACGCAACACTGCATCATCATCAACAAATGACATGGGTGCTATTGAGTTACGTACAATAGTTATTGCATAAAATCCGTACCTAAGCCCCATAGTTGAATCCCACCCAGGGGGTAGCTTCCCCTCTTTCTTCATTTCCCTTTCAATGTGTTTTCCTGATATTCTGATAAAACAAAAAGTAGCAATAGCCATTGCAAACAGTGATAAAGCAAAAGAAATGGCAAACCCTAGCTCAGTTGTGATTTCAATCATTCATAAAACCTCAAATTAGAACAAACGATTCCAATTAATATTTGCACTAGCATCATAAAATATTCCGGCAAAAAATTGTCCCGCCGAATCACCGGCTTTAGCTGAAAAATATCCCAGGGCTACTGCCGAACCTATGACAATACACCAACCCACCAGATTCCTTATTTAGTGTTTTTAATATCCTATTCTCGCTGTACTCTTTTGCCTTTAACACCAAAGGAGCTATTTCAACACGATGAAATTCCGACAAGGCAACAAGCAGCTCGCTGCCAAAGGCCTGATTCATATTTGCAATATTGCGCCTGGTTTCCGCAGGTAGGTTATTCAACTGTGTAAAGGTACTGGATAGATCAGGCCTCAGCTCTTGCCAGGGACGAGGGTTCTCGCCAGCCTCGTTCGGAAAATATAAGGCGTCCCCGGTGGAATAACGGTATTTTTGATATGCGGATTATCTCGGTGAAAACAGGCAATCTCATCGGGGTTATTGTGATCACACGGTAATGCAAAGGCATTGGCATTATTGTCCGGAAAGCAGATATCTATCGCTTTTTCTTGAACTGAGGGGCTGGTCATTTTAAATCCTTTTAAAATTAACGTGAGCGTTTAACTGTAGCCAAAAACAGGCGGAGAAGCATCTATAATCACGCAATAGTGAACTGACTTTTTTAATATGATACTTTATTACTCACAAGGCCCATTCTTCTGTTGAGTTTTTCCAGGCTTTAAAAATAAAGTTTCATACTGAAAATGGCATGTATGTCTTCGTATTCGAATAAAAATTCCAAACTAGGACGCATATAAAAAATAAACCAGGCAACCTACAACCATCAACACAATCGTAGAAATCACCAAAAACAACGCTAAAAATCTGTCTTTTTTACGGGCATGGCGCAACACAGCTTCATCATCAACAAATGACATGGGCCCTATGGAGTTACGAACAATAGTTATGGCATAAAGCCCATATCTGAATCCCATAGTTGAATCCCACCCCGGCGGTACCTTTCCTTCCTTCTTCATTTCCCGTTCGATATGCTTACCGGAAATCCGGATAAAACAAAAAGTAGCAATCCCCGCCACAAAAATTGATAGTGCAAAAATGATGGCAAACAATAGCTCTGTAGTAATCTCAATCATGCTAAAGCCTCAAATTAAAACAAGCGGTTCCATTTGATACTTGCACTGGCATCATAAAACAACCCGGCGAGCCACTGGCCAGCCGTATCACCTCCTTTAGCAGCCAAATACCCCAAAGCCAGGCCCGAACCGATAACTACACACCATCCCACAGGTGTTGCCAATAAAGCAACATTAAGAGCACTAATCGCTGCGGTACCTGCAGCACCACCGGCATATGCACCTGCAGTTCCCAAAAAGCCGGCAGTTCCTAATCCCGTAGTCTCAACAACAGCCCGTCTTTGCCAATCTAGTCCCGACATCTGATCTACATGCACATTGCCAACTCTAACTCCAATATCAAGTATCAACAGCCCTGGACCGGCCAACTTCCCCACCATGCCAAATTCCTTAACCCTTTGCATTTCTTTAGCGTTTGATAATTGAATAGGAGTAGCTGTTCGACCGCTCTTGGCAATAGCTATGGCACGATCCGGATTGCTCCATACAGTACCTCTGGCACTTGCCCTGGCATTGCCCATATATTTAGTCAGCTCAGCCTGAAAGTTATATTTCATTTCACGCAACAACTCTCTAGCGGTCTGCTCTAATTTATATAGCTCCAGCTTGGGGATTTTAGCCTGATAGCCTTTACGTACTTCTTCCAGTGCACGCTGACTCTCCAGAACCGCCTTATTAAAGTTGGTTAAACGATTATCCAATGCCCCTACACCGGCTCCAACCAAACCGCCAGACTCCTTATTCACTGTTTTCCATACCTTATCCTTTGCGTATTCTTTAGTTCTTAACACCAAAGGAGCAATTTCAACACGATGGAATTCAGACAAGGCAACCAATAATTCACTGCCAAAGGACTTGTTCATATTGGCAATATTACGTCTGGTTTCGGCATCCAGATTATTCAGCCGGGTAAAGGTATCAGAGAGATCAGGCCTCAACTCCTGCCAGGGCTGGGGATTTTCACCGAACTCCCTTCGAAGAATATACGGTGTACCTGGAGGAATAACAGTGCTTTTAATATGTGGATTATCTTTTCGAAAGCAGGCAATTTCGTCAGGGTTATTAGGATCGCACGGCAATGCAAAGGCATTGTTTTCCGGAAAGCAAATCTCTATAGCTTTTTCTTGAACAGAAGGGCTGGTCATTTTAAATCCTTTTAAAACTAACGTTGAGCGTTTAACTATAGCCAAAGACAGACGGAGAAACATCTATAATCACACAATAGTAAACTGACTTTTTTCGATGCCATAAAAAACGCCCTGCTTTACTCATATTTTGAGTAAAGCAGGGCGTTTTCAGTATGATACTTTATTACTCACCCACAAGTAATGTAGGAGAACAATAAAGTCCTTTACTCAATTCCTCTATAACACCTATTAAGTGACTATAAAATTCAGAGCTTTAAAAAATAAAGAGCTTTACTATAAAGCCAAGATACAATTCCAACCTAAAAATTTAAACAATAAAGTTCTTTACACAACTCACAATATCAATGAAACACTAAATAACTAGATCTTCAATACTTGAGAGTCCCACTTATTTACCCGGGCCATCAATTGGTTACCTCGAGATATTAGATCAGAAATATCTTCTAATGGAAGTGAAAAGCGCAAAGCAAGTTTTAATTCCTTTATTAATTCACTCGTTTCAAAGACTAAAGTCGATAGCGTAGTATATGCGACATTAATATTACCTAATTTTGGAGAAGTTATTCTTGATGTATGTTTCGCAAGCAGGCTTCCGCAGCTTGCGATTAATGTTATAGCAGCAGCCAAAATGTGTGGTGTTTCATTTGCAAGGTTAATAGTTCCCAGAACTGAAGAACTTCCCACAAGCACTAATATTTCGCTCCCAGTACGAATACGATTAACCCAAGTTATCCTTTGTGCAGCCTTGCGAGAACCTATCTTCACTGCATTGATAGCTCTCTCCAGGGTATGTAGCATAATATTTGCCTTAGCCTTAATAAACTCAGAAGAATAATCCTCTGAACCGGCAATTATTCCAGGCTTCAACTCCTCAGATAGTTCCGGGTAGCTTTCTCGGAACTTGCTAAGATGTTCTGGTTGTATGAGTTCTAAAAAATTAACAGCTTCATTTATAGGGGTCAGTATACTAGGAGAATTTTTCATTAATTACCTTGTCTCACCAGTAAGTTTTTCCAATATTATTTTGAGACGTTCACTTTCGGTTAGCTCTTGTCCTGCTACCATTTTAGTCGGCTTCGAGAAATTTATTTTGCTCCCCCTCCCAAGAAGATAAGCAGCCCCCACTTGTATTCTTTTACTTACAGAACCTTTAATTCTAGAAAAAATGGAAACTTTGGCAATAGCTTCTGGAGACTTTGATAAAAACGTTTCACCAGCAACAAACATTAGATCAGGACTAGTAAGGTTTTCGAAAAACTCTGCATAGTTTTTCGAAGATGAAAAAGCTGCCTCTAAATTAGATACAGCATCTACAGTGTTAAATTTTTTCACTACACCACTACCAGTTGTAGCCAAATCAACATTTTTTGCTGTTTCACATCCAAGCGCGATCAGTTGCACGTTGTTCTTTTTTGCTAAAGTATGTAAGTCAGCAACATCATAATCAAAGACCATGTTCCCTGCTTCATCCCTAGTGACAAACTTTTTGCCTTCAACATGCCCAACTACAATAAGCGTTTTTCCACGGCTATCCTTGATTTGATTTCTCAGAGCGACTTTAGTTTCTAATCCGTCAGGTTGCTTAACATTTTTAGACAGAAATTTACTCTCTTTAAATGCCCTAGCAGTAGCAGAATCTTTTACCAAACTTACGATATTAACATTTTTAGAATTAAATAATTTAGACCTTAATTGAGCAACTAATGTCTTTAAAAAATGAGGAGGAAAAACAAAAAAACAACACCCAAGTGCTCGACCGGTTAGCAATGTTTTCCTGCCTAGAGTGCGATCAATCTTTACTATTTCACTCAACTGCTTTCCAGTTTTACCATCAACCGCGATTAGATTCTTGGCTCTTCCAAAATCAATCTTAGAAGTACCATCTGAATTTAATACGCTTTGGTCAACATAAATGGTAGAGTTTTCTTCATAGGCTTTTTCCAAACGGCCTATTATACTTGAATCTTTATCAAGTATTTCCTGTGTTATGGCAATGTTATTGTACGCACGTTGTGCATCATAAATATCTTCTCTACCAATCTTAGTAGGGTGTTCAAATCCTGGTGTAATGTAATTTGAGTGGTACCATGGCCCATTTTCAGTCAACTCAATGTATAGACTTACGTCTTTTAAATTTGATGTCGTAGACCTAATAAATTTTTCACCGCGAATTTGTGATTCATTAAAACCATTTAAGCCAGGCAAACGGCACACGGTTGCATGTGCTATTCCGCAGAAAATAAAAAACAATAAAACTCTAATAAACAGTTTTGATATAGCCATGGTGAGGAACCTCTCTAGTTTTTAGGCTATTTTTCAAATTGGTTTAAGTAATGATAGAAGACTATGCTCCCTCAATCTCAATATTAATTTAGGTTTTATTTATTATTTGATTAAACTTAAACGATACCACCATATTCATTCAACAAAGCTAAGTAGACTATAGATTAATAATTTGCAATTATTTGAGTTGTTTTACCTAATCCCAAATATCAAAAAATTTATAGCTCGATAGACACTATGAAAGAAAACGTGAACGCTCTCGACCGGCGTTGTCGCTGGTGCCATGTAGGTCCAATTCCGAAGGACGCGGTTATATGCCTCCATTGTGGCCACCACCAATCATGGTTTGGCGTTATAACAGCAACGGGTATGCCAGCGATTTTAGGGCTGATAGTTGCAATCGCTGCTGCTCTTATCGCACTGTATCAAGCCTCAGAATCGACTGTGGAACGAAGAAAAGCCGAAACAGCGGTAACTAGAGCTAACGCAGCGGTCTTCGCGGCGCAAACGGCTGTAGACCTCGCGAACAAAAATCTAGGTCGCATCTCACTGAACCAGATAGCGATGGGCACGCGGAGCGTAAGAGAATCATCTGCTTATCTGATTAACTTAGGGTGCGGAGCTGAAAACACGAGTGTTGGATGCACTCCCTACTTAAACGACCTCTACTCATTCTACCTTCGTGCCTTGTACACATATCTTGAGAGCAGAGAGCTTATGACAAAGGAAGATAAGCATGAGGCAGATAGACAACTCTGTTGGATGCAACCTGCAATCTCACCATATAGGGATCGCTTCGAGCCGACAGATTTAAAAACAGCGCAACCAAACTGGGAAGAGCTGTGTAAGCGGTTTCAATAGCTCCAAGGACTCAAAACGGTTATTATCTAACAAAGCCATAGACTTCCATTAAAAAACAACCATATTTTGTATAATTCTTAAAATCTAGTGATCAAAATCAGTTGACCGCTTCAAACCCTATTAATTAAATAAATTACAACTTTTGTTTTTGTTCGTTTAGTTACTGTAATATCCACAAAAAAGTAAAACTTTACTATGTAAATAATCCTCAAATTAATCATCTAAATTAAAACAATAAAGTTCTTTATTAAAAGCTAATCGGATCACAGGCCCATTCATACATTGTCTTACGCTTACTTGTTTTTGAAATCATTTTTTCAAAAAAATATTTCTTCCAAATTGCATCATTATCCACAACTATTCCCCTCCAGCTAGGTAATTTGAATTGTTGTTTCAAAGTTGTATCGAATTGATCCATTAAAAAGTTGATAACCTGTACTACATCTAGTGGGAATGAGGGAATTCGAGGCAGATCAATAGAATTGATTAATTGGTATTCCGAGCTTCCTTTTTGTTCATCTTGAATATTTCCACCATATTGAACATGTGATATTGGCCGATCCTTACTAGTTTGACTTGAATCTATATCAAAATGAAAACGCCTTATTATATACTTATTTCCAGCTTTCATTACGCCTGTAGCATTCTTTTCACAAACTTTTGTATCCTCATGGGGCCTTATAATAAGGCAAGCAGATATACTTTGATTTACAATACCTTGCTCATTAAATTCGATTTTACCGCCTATAGATAAAAAAGAATCTGTATCTACTCCACATTTTACCGAGTTTAATAACGGTATTTCAAAGCTTGGTAAGTCCACCTTCACTTTTTTGCTTTTAGTTGCGGCCTGGAGAACTTGCTGATTAGTTTTTATTTCACTAAGAGTTTTTACAAGAGCTTGACTAACACGTGTATCCGCTGATAAAAATTTAAAAAAGTTACATAAATTTTTTTTATAGGCTTCGTAAAAAAAATCCTTCTTTGCCAAAATAACTCCTAATCATCCAAATATAAAACAGGATTAAACCCAGCTAGATCGACCTGATCTTCTGCAGCAACGGTGCAGCTCCAATGAGCTGCATATTTCGTATTTCCTTCGGTTTCATCTCTATCAAATGCCGTACACTCAGGGGTGTTTTCTTGACATAAAGCACATTTTGATAAAAATTTTTCTTCAACATTTAGCTTTTTAGGAACAACTTTCCAAGGATATGAAATATAATCCTCATCAGCTAAAGAAACCGCAAAATCGAAAACAGCTTGGCTCCACCATTTTTTTTCATTCGTTTTCGCAAAAATCCCCTTATATTCACATGCCATTAAATCGCTTTCATATTCTTTACGAAAGTTTGTTTTAAAATATTCATAATCAAGGCCAAATAAAACAGCAACCTCCAACTCATCAATTAAAGGTCCGCTTTTAAGTAAGAATATTTGATTTATCCATTTAGCAAACCTTATAAAACTGCGTTCCTTATCTAAGACTTGTGAAGAATTATTATCTAAGTTGTTTGATAGACCTTTTCTAAACTCAATTGGTAAAGCCACTTTAAAGGCATCTTTACATTCATTAGGTACCATCAAAAATTCACATATTTTTTCAAAAGAATTTAAATTTCGAGCTTCTTTTAAAAGTTGTTGATGATCTTCACAGTCATAGGCCAATAAATCTCTTCCTTTTTCTGAAGTAAGGAAACTATGAGAAAACATTTTATCGTAATGTTCACCCATGGAGATATCATCTGTTAGAATTTGACTGATTAAATACACAGGGGTATTGGGAAGTTTTTCTTTAAACAAGCTAGTTAATGAATATCCATTTGAGTGACATGATACATTGTTTCTATTTGGTTCATGGCTCAACTTATAGTCAACAATAATTAATGCATACTTATCTTCAATAAGTCCTTTATCAAGATCTTCAATTGCGTCTACAGGATGATATTCTGTAACATTAAAACGCTCATCATAATTAATGTTAGCGATTAAACCTTTTCTATTTCCGTTGACTTCATCGTCAACAAACAAAATATTAAATTTCTTATTCATATTATTTCCACGCTAGGGGAGTATAACTTCCACACAAGTTTTCCACCCATCAGAAGGCTTTATAAACTTCACCCTTCCTCCATTATCTTGTACCATTCCTTTAACAATGTTCAATCCTAAACCTGTACCTCGTCCAAGAACTGATAATTCATCCGTGCCTACTTTATCAAATAGCTCATTATACATTTCACCTGTTGGATCAGTTACTAGTGGTAAAAACACATCATCCCATTTATCTTCAGGTAGCCCTATCCCCTTGTCCTCAACCCTCATAACAAGATTATTTTTTCGAAAAGCTGTAATTCTAATCTCTCGTGTCCCTTTCGCTAAAACAACTTTTATCGCATTTGATACAAGATTAACCACTATTGAATAAAACGCAGCATCTGAAATTTCTTGAGTTTTTAATAATGCATCGATACCTTTAGTATCAATTTTAATATTACTGCTGCTTGTAACAAATTCAAATCCAGCACACACCTTTTCAATCGCTTGCGCAACTTTGATTCTCTTAGTTTTGATTTTATGCGTTGATGCAAACACACCAATTAAATTTTCTAGTGACAAGAACCGTTGACGAGTAAGTCTCATTGATTTGGCTATTTCTGAAAGCCAACGAGTATCGTTTTTACTATTTTTAGAGATCCATTGCTCTATATTCCCTGCATCTGTATCCAGATTTGAAACTAAACTTTTAAATTCATGTGCAAAAACAAAAAATAAAGGCCCTGATGACGCAATGGCGCGTAACAAGGTTAACTCATTTTTATTTGCATTAAATTCTGTTGTTATTATTTTACTTGCGACTTCAAGTAATTCTGAATCTTTATTTGTTGCAACTGACTGATCACTAGCTCTTTCAGGTGCAATATCTTCTAAATAAGACTTATTACTAGTTTCTCTATTGAATTTTGCTTCATTCAATAAGAGCGTCATCGCTTTATCAAATTGCTCTTTTTTATTATCAATAGAAAGCGGAGGTTTTGGTATTACACCTCCTGGTTCTTCATCATAAATGATTTTATTTTCAGCAACCTCCGAATTGTTACTACCCAATTTGTCATCAAAATCTTTTCTTAGCTGCTCTAATTCATGCTCACTAAAAAGCACTTTAAAATATGAATATTGGACCGTCATCCATTCAACAATATAACGCAAAAGTTTAGACAGCATCAAAGAAGCTTCATTTTCAACGAAACCTTCCCTATTGAGTTTAATTTCAAAGGCAGGGTTGATGTTAGTATCTATGTATACAGCTCCAACAATGTTAGCATTCCTAAATAAATCAAGAATAACCCTACTTTTATCTAACCCATAACTTGATGCTATTTTCCCTAATTCATTATTGTCTATTTTGGCTTTACGACGACCTACATCGCGGTCTAACCCTAACCAATCATCCCCTTCCTGCCCATACGGGTAAACTCTAAAACCTTCACTATATACTTTTATACCGGGGTGTGTGTCCTCAATTATTTTCATTTGCTTAGAATTCATTAATTGAGGGTTTCTCTGATATGCTTTCACATGCGGTAGGCAACTTACATCAAATTCAGCATGTTTTAAAATAGGAAATTGTTCATGTAAAGTATGTTCTTTCTTTCCTATTAGCTTTCCATCAAAAAATAATTTTACAGTACCATCTTCAGCGACACTACCTTTGACGCGCCCCCAACTAGCATCTAGAACTTTTTCCGACAGTTTATAGTTACCACTTTCAAATTCATCTGCACTTACTAAAATTTCAAAACCAGGATCTTCTTCAAAGTCTTCTCGTCGAACAGGCGATGAGATTGAAAGAGATGCCAATTGTCTTTGCAAACTGTTGTAACTAATTTGGTTCCATTTTTGCTTTAAATTGATAAGAGTTATCGTTGTGCCTATTGTTACATTTGACTTCTCGGTAAAGTAGTATTCCGATTTACATTTAATCTCAATTAAATCTTTACCTAATTTAAAATCCTCCCACTCAATATCAAGAGTAGTGACTTGCGCAATATTCGGATCATCTGTAATAGCAACGGTTTTAAGATTCACCGCCGCGGCTAATTTTTGACAAGCGAACCGACCAATACCTTTGCTGCCGCTTTTTTTTCTACCATATATCAAAGATACGGGACTTGTTTCTTTATTAGATGTTGATACCCTCATCCAACAATCTCGGACTTCTTCCCACAACATCCCCGTACCAAGATCTTTTACAACAATTGTACCGTTCCCTTCTCGAACATTGTTAAATTTAATTTCTACATTTTCCGAGTCTGCGTCATATGAATTTTTAATTAATTCACCTAAAGCCAGGTAATTTTTTGTAACTAACTTTTCACCTAATTCTGAGATCAAACGCCCATCGACTGAAAAATTAAGTTTTTCCTTTATTATCTTATCCAGCATATATCTTCCTGATGATCTACATTAATTTTAAAGCTTAACTTTCATATCTATCTTTTCTTAAAACAATAACTGCATCACTAAACTTTTTAAAATCAATAGCAAAGTGCTCTGTTAATAATTCATCAACGATAGTCGTTGCATTTGTAATCAGGCCCCGAGAAAGTAAATCATTAACTTCTTTTGAAATAGATAACAAAGGCTCTAATAGCTCATTGTTGTATATTATGCTTAACTGTTTTGCTGCTGAAGGCTCTAACTTTAAAACCCCCGAACCATATGAACGGCCGACTATTTCAGCAGAAAAACGTGTGTAACTTGATAACATTGAAATAGCTAATGCTTTCTTTTTTCTAAAGCTAATACCACCATTAAAAAACACACGATGTATTGTATTAGTGCAGTTTATTTTCGCTGAATTAATAACTAAACGAGGACCTGAATCAATCATATAGGAAAGAAACGCATCTGGTATCTGCTCATCATCAGGGTAAAACCAAAATTTTCGTTTAGGGAATGTTCTGTTAGTTTTTCTATTTACCCGGTCAATTGTAGCTAGATAATTTCGAACAGATGTATGTTTTTCTTGTATATCAGAAGGACACACCAAAAGACATCTTTCATCCTCAGAGATGAGTTTTTCATGACTCCTTTTATCATGAATAATCCCTGAAAGATGTTTAAATTTAGAAATAACGGGCCTTATATCTTGAGCAGATAAACCAAGATTGCTTGATGTTGAAGGTTTAATAACAAACTTGTCATTCGCACCAGTCACCATACCAATAACAATTTTACTAATATCACCTAAATTAACAGAATTTTGTTTTAATAACTCAGACGTCGCTAAAACATCTTCATTAACTAAATTTAATTTATGATTAGCTATCTGGTCTTTTTCTAAAATTTCTTTATTGTTAAGAATAACACTCAATTCATTAACACTTTTAGCGACGTAAAGGCCTGTTAAGTTATGATCAATTATTTCTTGAGAAAAGCCTTCCGCGGCTAGTATTACAGAAACTTCTTCGGTACCTTCAGTTTTGAAAAAACGTTGATTTAGCTTAATTAGCTTAATATTAGAAAAATGCTTCTTATATATTTCAATTAAAGCTTTAGCATAATGTGTATGTAAGAGACTACTTGGTAAAACCCATATCATCCGTCCATTATCTCGAATAAAGCTCAAGCTATGAAGCAAGAAAAACCCCCAAAGACTTGCATTACGCCCAATAGTTTTATCAGCGAAAGGTGAAGAATGAAGTACTTTAAAACACCTTTCTCGCTGTTCAGGAGTCATATTATGAAGTGATACATATGGAGGATTCCCTAAAAGTACATCAAATTTTTTGACTGAAAATTCTTTACCATTAACACCAATAAAATCTTTTTTTATAAATCGTTTAGTTACAACGATAGGTCCAAATATATCATGTAAATAATCGAAAGCTTTATCATCGATATCTACTCCAAATAATTTAGTGAAAGGCCTTTTGGTCCCTAATTTCTCCAACCTGCTTTTACAACTTTCTAAAAAACCGCAACCACCGAAGCTAGGTTCGAGAACAGTTTCTCTTGATGAGCGTATAGCCCAATCAACAAGAACCTTTGTTAACTCAGGAGGAGTATAATATGCACCAAGCTCCCGTTTTTTTATTGCGCAATGAGGACTCATAAAATCATTTTAAATTAAATATATACAACAAACTTATATCGATGAATAGTAGTAAACTCAAGTTCTTTCTGTTATCGATAAACAATAAGCCTAAAAATACTTGTATCGATAACATTAACTTATAAATAAGATTAATTTTCTACAGATAAAAAATGGTTTGAAACTAATTTCAATATAAGACCCGTGATTGTCTGATCTTTAAATAGTGAGTTAGTAAATAAAAAACCTTTGTTCATTTTACCAAATAACAATTTACTACTTTCTTTTGATTGAGAAATTATCTTCATATCAAGATCTATACGACCATTTTTCACAATTTTTTCACGATCTCTGGCCCATAAAGTCTTAGTTTCAGAGACTTCATTATCATCCACAACAAAATATATTCTTTGAGAAGTAAAAATTAACCAACACTGTTGCGATTGACTTTTAAATACAAGCAAAGAACTGGCCAAAGCCAAATTTTCATTTCTCTCATTGAATTGAGGAAATGTACTCACAGATTCAATAATGTCTGACGCAGCTTTAAAATCGGAGCGACCAAGTAAAAAGTTTAAATTACCCATTTGTATTTACTCCTAAATCTATTTTTTCAGTGGATAACTCACTATTTGCTGTTGATAATAAGCGCGGAAGCACCAATGGCCATGATGTTCCAACCACAACACAAGCTATTCTATTAATCTCGAAAATACCAATAGCTGCGCCTAAAAATCCCCCAATACCAGCACCAACCCCCCATAAAAGAAAAACTAAAAGCCCCTTCCAGCCAGGATAGGATAATTTCAAGAAACTATTTTTATTTAAAGTTTTAACGACCAAAGCGTCCAGGATGACAACTAGCGTACCGAAAAATGAGGATGTTATTGAAAAAACTAGAATTGCGTACTCAGGTTTACCCTTATATTCCCCTTCAGTGCCAAAAGCTAGCACAAAAATCGCGTCTAAAAATTCCATAAACAACCATATTCCATAAATTAACGCACCGAGTTTAGCGGGTAATTCTACATGCAAACACGCTCAGTTAACATCCTTCTGTGCTATTTAACCCTATCTTATAAGAAATACTCTATTTTTACTGTTCTGAAGCTAATTTAATAGCAATATATTACTATTATTTACTGTGCTCCCAACATCCAACTTTTAACCCTTTGCGCCCACTTATTGACAGAGTCAGGATCCAGTAATCCTTTGTTTTCAGATGGAGTTTGGGGGTGTGAAATGCTCTTATGTCCCTTATCACCACAAATGAGATTTAAAAATTCAGTAGGCCAGCTGAGAGAGCTTTTCATCAATTTTTGCTCTAATTCAATTAGCTGTTCACTCCATTTAGCCGGCTTATTTACAACTAACAATTTAGTAGACAATGATTTGCTGTCATCAGAGGTATCAACTTCAAGCATATGATACTGTCTATCGTTACAAATAACTGTTACAACAGACAAACAGCGGGGAGAACCGTCTGTTTTTAGGATATGTCTGCCAGATCGTCCTACTTTTGGTAACTTTTTAATTTGATTGGAGGTAATTTTACAACCACACTCCGATTCAAGTAATTCTAACATGCGTTGAAAGCAGCTAAATTTATTTGCATACAGGTGCGCGTCATCCGAGTTATCTTCGGCAATATCCCAATCAGCTTGCGGACGATTACCGCCAGTATCTCCCTCTTCTGTACTTACGTCCTTGCCTGCTTCATTTGCTTCATCATCTTTACGGCCACTTGAGCCTTTTTGTTTCTTCTTGTAGATCTTGGTTGTAGCAAAGGGATTATCAAACTCAACACCCACCACTGGCGCATACAATTGTGTGTGGTCAGTATTTGAGTTGGCATCTTCACCATCCTGGACATTATGTTCTTCGGGCCGCTCATTTATAGGGCCACTACCGCCAGAACCTTCCCCACGAACATATTCCCTAAATTTAGGGCTATAAAACTCAACTTTTCTGGGTACCTTATGGGTGATATTAGAAATGGTAGTAATCTCATAGACGAACACACTATTACTTTCCCTATCAAATTTTCCCCTGAGCACAAATTTAGCATTAGACAATTGGGGCGGTTCAAATTGAAAGTCCCAATGCCGGTAACCGTTCATTTCTTTTCCATACAGCTTTTGATAACGACCTATGGATTCATAAGATCTACGTGCATCAGGATCAATCAATATCCAGCTTAACACCCTCCTGGCAGCATAATTATCAAACGATTTTTGGGTGTAACCTGACGATTGCAATACATTTACTGTCGTTGTATCAGATATATCATCAGAAACAATATCAAACTCAATACCCAGCGCATCGGGTTCCAAAGCAGTTCGAGCCAAGTAAGCATCATGAAAGAACAAGGCTCTGCCCAACTCTAATTGCGGCAAATAAACACTTATACCTTTCTTTGATTTAAAAGAAAAACAGAGCTGGCTAGATTCACGGTAGCTTAGCTTAATATCTTTTAAAGCAGGACAGTCACCATTACTACAAACTTCCCAAGAGTCAGTATTTTCAATATCTATATGCAATTCATAACCGGCACTTTTTGTCGCTACCGTCGGATTAAGCACCCGCTTTCTTGCCAAAACTGGCAACTGAGAAACGGATAAAGATTTTTTATTTTGATAAGGCCAAAGCTCCAGATTAACTCCCCATAGGGGGCCATCAACGCGGCGGAAAAAAGAGCCTATGGATAAAATAGTTGTATTGTCTTTAAGGGTGTCAAATCGAATGCCTTGCAAATTATATCTCCATTATCTTAGTAAGAAAATCCTTGGTACCACGTCTTAATCGCTCTTCACTCAATCCAGATAATCTTAATATTTTCCAACGTTTTAAGTCAATCAGTGAGATTTTCAATTGCGCAACTGTTTTTGTTAGTCTCCTGATCTGATATTCAGTTGTACTTTCACAATAACGCATAAAGAACTGATTACATAACGGTAACTTATAAAGGTTTTTTTCAATTGTTGCCGGTGATTTCACCTGCTTAAGATACCAATTCCGTGTCATTTTTGGGGTATTTAAAAACATCTCATAGCAATTACGCAGCGTAACTAACTCACGAACAGTTAAAATATCTTTTTGCTGCCAGTTAATCCGCTTATTTATGGGTTTAGGATAAATACGA
The DNA here is from genome assembly GCF_947387555.1 of Thalassomonas sp. RHCl1. Taxonomy (GTDB): domain Bacteria; phylum Pseudomonadota; class Gammaproteobacteria; order Enterobacterales; family Alteromonadaceae; genus Thalassomonas. The sequence continues at coordinate 90,769 of NZ_CANDNZ010000006.1, read as the reverse complement.
TACCGTCTATTAAATTTCAGCAACCAAGCTTTATCATGCCGGTATAGCCAGGCATAGGTAGCTCCACCTTGCTTATTCTGCCTTGCCGGCTTAACACCAAATTGCTTAACCAACAGCTCCCAACGTTGCTGATATTCTTGCCTTAACTCAATACTCACATCATTAGTTACTGGCGCCACATGATGCTCACGTTCACTTTTTTGATTACAAACATCACCCAGCACATCATTAATATCCCAGGGGGAAGATAATAATGACTGAAGTACAACAATATGCTCAAGATAACTAAATGATTTTCTGTGCTTTCTAAATATTCCCTTTAACCAACAGCTTTCAGATTTTTCGACGCTAAGCCCATGTTCAACTAACCATTTTTTAGACCAACAAAACAAAACTCTTTCAACAATATTTTCATATTTAATGAATTGCCCTCGGCAACAATCATTTTGCTCTGCTAGATAGCGATAATATGCTGACCATTGCTCTAAATCCGCAGACTTAACCGGCGGCCTGTCTAATAACCTTTCAACTTGGTTTGTAACTATTTGGGATTCAGCTGATGATTCACCTTGTTTACTATCTGGACAATTTTCAGGGTAAGGGGCAACAAACTGATGCCGGTGATGGCCATGCCGTTCAACAGCCGCCTCTTTCAATTGACCATGCAAAAGACAACAATCAGCACCACTTATTTGCCAGAGCCTTCTCCAGAAATATTCACCATATTGTTCTTGTTGCAATCGCACACATTGAGGACAATATCTCAATGATAATGTTTGCTTTATTCTTGAAGCAGCAACGCCTAATGCTAAGTGAATTGCACCTTGTGATGTATCGGCCATCAAGCGCAAACATTCAAGTCTTCGTTTTTCCGACACAAAAGGGGCGTACAAGGGGAAAAGTGTATGTTTATAAGCTAGGTACTCAACATCACAGTAATAGCAATCAGTGTAATGCTTGGCAATCATAGATAAGTGATTTGGCAGATCAGTCGTAGCAATTACTTTTCGATTATTAAATACATCATCGAGTAGCTGCTTAGGACTTGTAATGCCGAAGTGCACACCATATCGGGCAACAACGCTATAAAGCAATTCATCCCGATATGGCATGGGAAAATTTAGCAAGGCTAGCCAATATCCTTAAGCCAATTTTCCACATCAAAAATTCCTTTTGACTGCTTCAATAAATCATAAACACTCGCATCCTGGGCAGCTTGCGAGTGTAGGAACCGAAGATCTTCCGTGTCCAAAGTACACCAATCTTTTTGTCTAATTAACTTAGACTTTTCTTTCATCGGTTTTTTTTCTTTTCCCAGTGAATCATACCAGTCTAAAACAATCGGCATTAACTTTCGTGTTGTAAGATCAGGGTAGAGTTTGAATGCCTTTTCTACCAAAGGCTGAATCAAATCGGATTTACATTCCATCTCGATGAGAAGATTATGTAACCGTTGCGCATGTTGGTTTCCGGCATAAGGCAATTCATGCTGTTTCTTCTCGTCAAAGGCATCATCAATCCGGGCACTTAAATCAAGTATTTTCTGATCAATATCAGGCATGCACAAATCAGAATACTGTGTTATCAGATCAGGATCGCCAGACCTTAAAGCGGCCAGCATAGGGTGTACCGGCTTTAACTCATCTTCATAAACTTGTTTAAGCAGCTTGACGGTTATACGTTCTGTCCTGGTAAAAATGGCTCTTATCTGAGCAAGTACAAATAATTTAATGACAATATCTAAAACTCCCTGAGATAAGTCATACCAACAATTACGCACTTCATCTGACAAGACTTCATCTCTTTGCTTCAGCCATTGATACCTCCAAAGCTTATCGGTAAAAGCAATCCATTCAGTCTTCATAAGTTTACCGGATTTGGGATCTTTACGGGGTGACTCCGCTTTCATCGGCTCCCAGAACAAGGCACCAAAGCCAGCACCACGCCTTGCTGAACGTAGATCTAATTCAAATATAGGCCGCGCTTTAGGCGTTCCCACCATGATCACCGGTAATCCAATCACATTGACCAAAGTAACGAAAAAATTCAGCATTTTTTCTGTGCCACCAGAGCTACTTTTGCTCAGGTGCTGTATTTCATCAATAATTAAAACACCAATCGCATGGACATTAGCTATTTGGCTCATCAACGGCAATAAAGTTTCAATACTGTGCCTTTTTTGCGCATACTTTTTTTCATAATTAGTCTGTAATAAACAGTCTATCGCTCGAAAAAAATGATGGCACATGCTCTTTAACGAACCATCGTGCGGACAATCCAGCTTTAAATAAACAATTTGGGTAAAATTCAATTTCTCGTGATATAGCACTTGAGGATATGTTGCCAGCAAGCGTGTCAGCGTTGAGCTTTTACCACATCCTGAACAACCAATAATGGATAAACTACGAGCCGTTGATTTTGCATGTTCAAATCTAAAAACCTCAAGATCGCCGGTTTGAACCCGCTCATATCCGTTTTGCATATGCTCATTTAATGAACCATCTTCAGGGTTTCTGCCAACATATCCCTGGCGGATCATGATTGATAACTTTGATTCCAACTGTAAGTGATTGGCCAGGGGCTGGAAAAAGTCATCTAATAATTGAGCAATTAAATGCATTCTTTTGTTAGCGTCCCAATGCGCTTCTTCAGGATTAAAATCAACTTTACCGGTTAGTCCTTCACGTATCTTCGACGTAGACATAATAGGAGTCAGGGCTTCAATAAAAGGGTTGCCCCTGTATTTAGGAATCCCCGGGGCACGGTAGATTGCTTTTCTGATATTCCTTGGCAAACTCACCTACTCATCCTCATCAAATAATTCATCGATATGATCCGGAAAGGAATAATCTTCTTCCTGATCTGCCAAAGAAATAACATCCGCTAATTCATCCTGCTTAGTTTTAACCGGGTAAAAAGCTGTTTGCTGTCGCTCTTCCTTCTTGGCTTTTGTTCTGTGGTCAATTATCCCTTGTGTACGTTGTGCGTTTGATAGCTCACCAGTATCTGGCATTTCTTTTTTAGCCTGCTTAATTTTCTCGTCAATCAAGCGCTCAAGCTCTCTTTTTCGAGTATCTGCTTCTAGTTTGCTGGCAGCAACAACTTTATTTTGCTCATCTTTTATTTGCCAAACATCCCAGAATGAACACCCATCAAACTCCCGACACCTTTGAGTTAAATCACACACCCAGTATTCCACACTGTTCTTTTTGGGGAATAAATAAATGTGATTTGCTGTTCTGGGGTCGTATGCGGCTTCTAATGATTTAGGCCTTGAAACATCTTTGGAACGGTGCATCCACCCTTGTTTAACTATTTCAGCACAAGTGTAATAAACACCAAAAATACAAATACCCAAATCTGAAACTGTTGCTTTAGTTCTAGGCAATAAAGCAATAGTTGCAGCTTCTTCAGATACGGCTCTAAGCTTTCCAGTTCTGTGTTGTAACCCCCAGTTCCATAAAGAAAGTGGCGTCATCAGCAATTCCGTAGGCATATCAATATCACGATCATATTTAGTCATGACATGAAAGCGATTATGGTACAAAACAGAAGCCAGAATAATTTCGGTAAATTCATGAATAGTCAGCGTAGCTTCCAAGCGGTAGTCTTTATCCCCTTGCTTTTTCACTTTGGTGCCTGTAACAATACCAGGTGCGTAAGCTTTAAATATTGCCTGGTGGGTTTTAAAGCTGCGTTCAACTATCCCCTTGGCCTCACCACGATAGGGCGGAGTATTTTCAATACGAACAGAAAAGCTACGTTCTAAAGATTCTATTTGATGCCCTAATAACTCACCTCTATCAGCCAAAATAGCATCAGGCAGGCCAACAACAGGCCAATCTTCAAACTCAATATCAAAGCCATATTTTTTACAGTAAGCGACTTTATCAGTTAAAGCATGGGTTAAGGCCTGCATTGCCGTTACATAGGAAGGGCTTTCAACACCAACATAAAACCCCGCCACCATTCGACTGAAAACATCTATCACCATATATATTACCGGGCGGCCGACAATATTCCGTCTTTCACTATTAGAAACTACGTATATATCTACGATAGTGGCATCAATTTCAAAACGAGAACCTGGTCCTAAAACATTTGTATTGGCGGTGCCGGCTAACGGGCGAATATCTTTAGCAAACTCAATACTCGATGCGCGCTTTTGAATAACTTCTACTTGCTTATATTCTCGTTGATAAAAATGCTGCATTTGCCTTTGTGTTGGGACTTCTTCCTTAGCTGTATCAGGATAATAAGTTTCATAAATATCTCTAAACCTTCGGTAAGCAAACGGCAGATTATTTTTTTTATCTGTCAGCAGATACTTCTCAATAACACGGCGAAATAAGCGCTCCGTATGTTCATTTATAATAGCGCCAACCCCTGCCAAGTTTGTTCTAGGGCGCCCTAGCTTGTTTTCTTTAGCCTGACGTTTCCTTCCTTTTGCTCCTGAGTTTTTATAATCGGGCAACAGTGCATTGGCCGTCTGGCCCCTTTGCCAATAACGTCGTAATAATTTATATAATGTAGGCTTACTGGATTTTTTCTCGGAAAGAATCTGATTAACTCGTTCGGCACGAACTTCCGGATAAATAGCTTGCTGATCACAAATCAGGGATTGAATTAAAGCCAGATTCTTTTCTCTCTTTTGCCAAGCGATACTTTCTTCGTCAGGATTTTCAAAAGCAAGATATGCGTAAGGGTCTACTTTTCGTTGTAACGTTTCATCTTCTATTGCACCATATAATTCAGCTTGGTTAACAAATGAAGGGAATGCTCGCTCATCCTCTAAAGGTATCCAGACTACCTCTTCAGCAAAAACCGCTAATACTCGGTAAAGCACCTTATTAAGCTCTAAAACTTCATTGATTAGAAACACTGATAACCTCCTGTATTAACTTTACATTCCCAATAGTAAGGTCAGAAGCTTTTAACTTTTTAAAGGGAGTAAATATATCGAACTTAAAATAGCGTTTAGCCATTAGTTGTCGCAGTTCTAACAGAGATTCCCCCATTTCCATGCTATAGGCCATATCCAGTTTACGAGCCACATCAATGATTTTTTGATTACTATTTTCCTTCATCATATGCTGATAGAAATCAATGCGCTCAACTAAAATGTTATCGTCAATTTCATCGCCTTGTGCCGGATATAACCAGTTTATATTTTGAAAAACTATTGGAGGTATCTCTTTTTCGGTCACGATTTTCCAAGGTACTGATTTACTTTGCCAATAACGCCGCTCAAGTTCTAACTTTTCAACAGTTCTAGCATCTTGTAAGTCTTTGGCATATTTAGCTTGTAATGAAAACTTGGGGCAGGAAGGGTCACTTGTATCAACCAAAAAATCTGATGACATAATCTGATCTATGTCCTGAACTTGAGGGTGTTTAAGGCCAGCTTCCTTTGCCAGAGTTCGGGTATCCTCAAGTCGCAGAGGGAATTGCTCTCGAATATCTAACGTTTCAGTACGCCATTCAAGAATCAGAAATACCGCCAACTCTAAATCTGACAGTAAATGATGCGTTCTTAAACTTTTGTGGCCAAAAATTCGTTGCGAACGCCCACGGGATGCCAAATCACGAACGGTTAACCAGGGTAGGTAATTTTCTCCATGACCGGCCCCCCGACCTTCCTTTATCCATTTGGCATTTTTTACTTCAGTATTGAAGTATTTTTTTGCAGCCATAAAAAAACCACCCAAACATTGCTCATTAATTAAGCATAGTTTAAGTGGTTTCAGTAAACAACTTTATTGTCTAGTTAAGAACTTTATTGCTCAGTAAATAACTTTATTGTTCTCTTACAAGTAACAAACTGATACCTAATAACTTATTCCACTGTTACAGATTTAGCCAAGTTACGAGGCTGGTCAACATCCGTACCTTTAATTATCGCCACATAATAAGACAATAACTGCAGTGGTAAGGTATAAACAATAGGTGCTATCAGGTCATCACAGTGAGGAACGTTAATCACCTTCATAGTATCATCGCTGGCAAAGTTGGCATCAACATCGGCAAAGACATACATCAAACCGCCACGGGCGCGAACTTCTTCAACGTTTGATTTGAGTTTCTCTATCAGGTCATTTTGCGGTGCTACTACGATTACCGGCATTTCCGCATCGATTAAGGCCAGCGGGCCGTGTTTTAATTCACCGGCGGCATAGGCTTCAGCGTGAATATAAGAAATTTCTTTTAACTTCAACGCACCTTCCATTGCGATAGGGTACTGATCACCGCGCCCTAAGAACAAGGCGTGATGTTTATCGGCAAAATCTTCCGCCAAACCTTCGATTGAACCAGCCAGTGCCAGCACTTCTTCCAGTTTGTTCGGCAGGGTCATTAACGACTGGCTGATTTGCGTTTGGGTTTGCTCATCCATGCCGTGATGCTGGCCGATGGCCAGGGTCATCATCAATAAACCGACCAGCTGGGTGGTGAACGCCTTGGTGGAAGCAACGCCGATTTCGGCACCGGCCTTAGTCATAAAGGCCAGATCAGATTCACGTACCAGAGAAGAACCGGGTACGTTACAGATAGTTAAACTGGCGCGGTAGCCTAATTCTTTCGCTAAACGTAACGCCGCTAAGGTATCGGCGGTTTCACCGGATTGAGAGATAGTCACTAACAGGGCATTGTCCGGCACATGACTGCGGCGGTACCTGAATTCACTGGCGATTTCGATATTACAGGAAACACCGGCCAGGGCTTCTAACCAGTAACGGGCAACCATACCTGAATGATAGCTGGTACCACAGGCGATAATTTGTACATGTTTGATATCTTTGAAGATATCATCGGCGCCGTTACCGAAAGTATTGATATCAAGCTTGCCGCCAACAATGCGGTGCTCCAGGGTATTGCGGATAGCGGTTGGCTGTTCATAAGTCTCTTTTAACATGTAGTGACGGTATTCACCTTTGTCGCCGGCGTCATGGCTGACTTCAGACTCCTGTGCAACACGCTCTACCGGGTCGCCGTTTTTATCGAAAATATTCACTTCGAAACGGGTTACTTCGGCAACATCGCCTTCTTCCAGGTAGCTGAACTGACGGGTAACCGGCAATAAGGCCATAATATCGGAGGCGATAAAGTTTTCGCCTAAACCATAACCAATCACCAGCGGGCTGCCGGAGCGGGCAACAACCACACGCTCGGGATCACGCTTGTCCATGATCACTGTGCCGTAGGCGCCTTCCAGTTGCTTTGCGGTTTTTTGTACTGCTTCAAGCAGACTGCTGCTGGTTTTTAATTCGTGGTGTACCAGATGGGTCATAACTTCGGTATCGGTTTCCGAAACAAACACATAACCTAAATCCTGCAGCTTAGTGCGTAATTCGTCATGGTTTTCGATAATGCCGTTATGTACCAAAGCTATGGTGTTGTCTGAAACATGCGGGTGGGCATTGGTTTCACTGGGAATACCATGGGTGGCCCAGCGGGTATGGGCAATACCTGTACCACCGCTTAACGGTTCGGCACTCAGGGCATCAGCTAGTTCCTGTACTTTCCCTAAGCGACGTACCCGGCTTAATTGTTTGTCTTGATCTACTATGGCAACACCGGCTGAATCATAACCCCGGTATTCCAGGCGTTTTAATCCTTCCACCAATATATCTGCGACATCACGTTGTGCTACCGCTCCGACGATTCCACACATAAAGTTATCCTTTTGTTTGTTGGGCGCAAATTAAGTTCACGCCTTGTTGTAAGAGTTGCTCTTTCACCGAAGGTAAAATTTCATCATCGGTGATCAGCGTGTGTATTTGTTGCCAGGACAATTCAAGATTGGGGATTTTTCGGTTAATTTTTTCCGACTCCACCATCACGATAATTTCCCGGGAAGCCTCAGCCATTACCCGGCTCAGGCCAATCAATTCATTAAAAGTTGTTGTTCCCCGCTGAATATCGATGCCGTCGGCACCGATAAAGAGCTGGTCAAAGTCATAAGAGCGTAAAACATTTTCCGCCACCTGGCCCTGAAAGGCTTCCGATTGCGGATCCCAGGTACCCCCGGTCATCAAAATTGTCGGCTCATTTTCCAGCGCGCGCAAGTCACAGGCAATATCGAGGGAGTTAGTCATCACCACCAGGCCTTTTTTGGCGGCCAGTTCAGGCACTAACGCCGAAGTCGTGCGGCCGCTGTCAATAATGATACGGTGGTGATCTTTGATCAGTTTGGCCGCTTCTTTGGCAATGGCTAACTTTCGGTTTGAAACATGTTCAGGTTTCTGTTCGGTGATTTCGCTGGGTAAAGAGATAGCCCCGCCATAGCGGCGTAATAACAGACCGCTGGCTTCCAGTGCCGATAAGTCCTTGCGTATGGTGACTTCCGAAGTGGAAAATTGCCGGGCAAGACTTTCAACACTGACCTGGCCGCTGTGGTTGAGCTCAGTAATAATAGTGTGACGGCGTTGCTGGGTGTTTCTTTTTGACATTTTTATTTCGTTTGAAACAACTTAACTTTCGATTTGAAAGAAATTCTACCTAAGTTTTTCACAAATGCAACCTTAGCTTGAATAAAAGTGTTGATAATACCAGCAAGATCCCAGGTAACGGCTCCGGCTGTGGAGAAATCACTTAGCTGATCTATTATCAATAAAATAACCTCAAACCTGCCCCGCCGGGCAATCTCCATAAGGGTAAAGCGTATGATCTTCAATAAATCCTTAATCCTATGCCTGGTTGTCTGTGTCACTTACTGCCTTCACTGTGTTTCTGCCTATGCCGACAATCACGGCGGCACCTTCGGCCTGCGCTTTGCCGACGGCAGGGAAACCGGCAATGATGATGTGATGCAGCGTTATTCCCTGAGCTGGAGTTTTGACAAAAAATGGCTGGAAAGTGACTTGGGTTATCTGAGCGGACGCTGGGAATTATCTCATACCCGGTGGCAGCTCTGGCTTCAGGACAAAAATACCGGCTGGACCGTTAACCCGGTGTTTCGTTACGTGCTCCCCGCCAGAAGCTTTATTCCCGCTAAAAACTTTTATTATTTCTTTGATGCCGGTATCGGGGTGATCAAATTGGATCATCGCGGTTTTGAAAAAAGGGATCTGGGCTCCAAATGGCTATTTGAAGATAAGTTAGCCATGGGATTCGGCATAGGAAAACACTACGAGATTGCCATCAGCTGGGTACATTATTCCAATGCTAACCTGGCGAGTAACAATGACGGCGCCAGCATGCTTGCTATCAACTACGCCCTGAGCTTTTGATCTTTTCCCCATAGATCCAACCCCTGCGGTTACCCGTCATCAATGCAGTAAACCCGGCGCTCAGTGGGCGCCAGGTAAATAGCGGACAAAGCCGGCTTATGCTTTAAAGAAAGTCACACATGGGATCTAGGGCCAGCTCATCTCGAGTAAAATGAGGGTAGTCCAGAATCCTGTTATTAACTGAAGTTATCGGGGCATAGGGGCGCATATTATAGAAAGTCACCTCCTTAGCATTACCATAAGCATCAAAGGTAGAGCCGTCGCTGTTATGCAGTTTGCTGGTATCAACAGCAAGCAAGGGAGATATGTAGCCACCGGGATTGTTTTCACTTAACAGCAAAAACAGATAAACATAATCTCTCGACAGATACCACTGCTGGCTGTTCGCTTTAAAGGTATGTTTTACATACATCATATCTTTATCAATACAACCTAAGGTGGTTTCAGCCACTATGGCATTCTTTAAGGCAGAGCCGTTCAGCGGCGCAGGATACCAGGTACGACTCACCTCATTAATGGCAAAACTTGGCGCGCTGGCTGCTGCCAGCAAGAATGAACAAACTAAGATAACCGGGGTAAACTTCATAATCACTTCCTTACAACATTATATCTTTATAGCCATCCGGGCTAAAAAAATGCCGGCAGTAGATACCGCCGGCAATCAAGATTTTCTACGAAAACAAACAAAGCCAGTCTGGTTAGCGGGTTTGTTTAAGCATTAAAATCATGTTCAAGACTTATTCAAAATCACACGAAGCATCAAGGCCCATATAACCAATCGTGTTATATGGGGTACTGCTTCTTTCTCTTTTAGAAGTCATAGGTTCATAAGGGCGTATGGTATAAAAGGTTACCGAAATATCATTACCCTGGGCATCCACGGTAGAGCCGGAAGCATCATGTAAGCGGCTGGTGTCCAACACAAATTCCGGCCCGGTCAGGTAAGCACCTGAGCGGTTGCTATTATAAATGGCAAAGGTCCATTCATAATCCCGTGACTGGCCCCAGACATCATTCCAGGCATTGGCCTTCACCACGTGTTTTTCCCACATCATATCGCGGTCGACACAGCCTACCGTGGTTTCAATAACAGCGGAATTGCCCAAGGTAGAAGCGTACCAGGTGCGGCTCTGCTCGAGCGCACTACTGGAGGCACTGGCCAGAACGAGTAATGAACATGCCAGGGTAGTGGATTTAAACTTCATCATAATTTCCTTATAACTTCTTCTTTTTTATTGTTGGTATAGCCTGTCAGGCTACAAGGTGCGCCCTTAAATATCTGTCAGGGCGCCATGAATTTACCAGCAAACTTGCTGATAAATAAAACCTATAAATCAATCTATTAAATAACATCCAAGTTACCTTTATGACTTAAGTTATCATGTCAGGAAAAATTGTTCAGCGAATAATCTTGCCGGCATGACCTGGATCAGGTTTCACTTAAGCCAAAGGTCAACAAGTCTTTACCGGCTAGAACTGTTCGTACACCAGTACTTCCAAATCAACATCTTCAATCACATCCAGGTTGCCCTGGATATCGATATTTAAGTTGTCGCACTTGCCGCCCGTCACCAGGGTATTGTCTATGGTCAGGGTCACTTCCTGACGAAAATCCGAGATAGGTTGACTGGTATAAAGATTTTCATTATCGCGGTCGACGCCGATCGCTACTGTGCTGCCATCATCAGCGATACAGGTCGCGGTGATCCTGACGTCATAGACAAAATCGTTGATGTCGGGATCATCACCGGTGTAACAAATCACCGAGCCGGCAGAGTAATCGCAAATAATATCCGGCTTGATCCTGCCCAAACCGGAAACTATCGCGGTAATATCAAAGGTTAATTCCTGCCCGGCATCACCGATAAGCTCAATATCGGCAATACGCCGGGTATCCGAGCTATAGCTGTAATCGGTGACAATATGCTTAACACCGCCGATATACACCACATCGGCAAACGAAGGGCTGGCCGTTAACAAAGCCAGCGCCGGTAACACACACTTCAAATACTTCATTTTTTCATCCTTAAACATGCATTTAAAAGAAACAGACAAGCTGTCGGTGACTCACTTTAAAATTCTTCAACAATAAACATATTCAGATCGATATTATCGACAGACTTAACGTCGACCCCGTTCACTTCGACCGTTAATTGCTGGCAGCTACCGCCTGTGGTGAGCCTTTTATTCACCAGTAACTTCACCTCACGGTCTTTATCGGAGACAAAGCCGTTGACCAGCTCATTTTTATTATCCAGATCTGAGCCTATGGCAATGCCGTTACAGGTGATTTTCATTTCCGCCTGGTAACGAAAGTCCTGATCGTAAGTGATCAGCCAGTCGGGCTCGGCGCAGAACTCCCAGGGCTGGGCATTACGGGGCATCAGGCAGCGCCATTCCCGGCTCACATCCTGTATCCCTTTACCGGCAACGATAGCATCGACATTAAAAATCAGCTCCTGGCCGTAATCACCGATAACATCGATGTTAGCGGTATAATTATTGCCGGACTGATTAAAGTCGGCCTTGCTCAGGGTATGCATAGTACCGCCGACATACACGGTATCCGCCAGGGCCGATGATGAAAAAACCGGTAATAATAACGCCAATAAATAAGGTACTTTTTTCATTTTTTCTTCCTTGTGCCGGCTCTCATCATAAAGAGCCTTGTAAACAGTCTTTTGTGAACGGGTTAAAAGGTTTCAGCAATCAACACATCCAGTGAAATATTGCTGATGCTGCTCAATTCCAGGCCGTTCACCGCCACTTTCAGCTGCTGACAATTGCCGCCGGTTACCAGGGTATTTTGAGTCAGTAATTTCACTTCCCGGTATTTATTGGCTACCCGGCCATCGACCTGCTCGTTTTTATTGTCAAGATCAGAGCCTATGGCGATACCGCTACAGCTCACATCCAGCTCGACCACATAGCGAAAATCTTCAGAAATAATCTCGCGAATATCCGGCTCGACGCAGCCCCAGCGCCCCATCTGCAGGCATATTTTCTGGTAGGTAATTTGCTGATAACCGTTGCCGCCGACCACAGCGTCGATATCAAAAATCAATTGCTGGCCGTTATCGCCAACCACATCAATATAAGCGGTGTAATTATTCCCGGACTGCACAAAATCGCTTTTGCTCAGGGTATGTAAGGTACCGTTCACATAAACAGTATCGGCATGGGCAGCGCCACTTAAAGCAGACATCAGCAACAGGGATGTCAGGGCTATTTTTTTCATTGATTATCCTTAATATTATTTTTCTTAGATTGGCAGCACCGCTTGTGGCGCTGCACTTAAAACCGTTTTAGTTACCCTAGAAGCTCTCGGCAATGATGACATTTAATTCGATCAAAGCCGGTCCCGCGCTGCTAAGCTTGTTATCCGCCGAGACGGGTTGCGGCAAACCACTATCACCGTCAAAGGTAAAAGTCAGTTTCATGCTCTGACAGCTTTGGTTGGTGCTCATGGTTTTAGAGATAAAATATTTACTGCCGGAGTCCGAGGCAGAGAAGTCGCCGCAACTCGCCTGTAATGCCATCTCAGTGCCGTCGCTGCGGCCGCTGATTTCAAAATGAAGCTCCTGGCCGTAATCGCCATCCACAGGGATAGTAGTTTTATACCCTGTCAGCACCCACACTGGCTGAGGAATAGAGCAGGGACGGTAGATGTAGTCCACCCGGTATACCGGGATAAAATCCGCTTTGGTTAATTTATACATCACGCCGCCGATATAAATGGGCTCGGCATTGACATCAATCGCCGCCAAAACCGGCTCAGGCGCAACAACCGGGTAGGGCAAGCAGGGATCTATCGGCTCAATCGGGATAATCTGCTCCCTGGGGTCGATAATGTCTATCGGCCCCCCGGGATAGTCCGGACCAACCGGGGTCAGCCCGACAGAAGCAAGCCGGGCTTCTGCTCCGGCATTTTTGCTCAGATAGCAGGGACAGCCGGTCTGTGGCTGCAATAATTCACTGTTTGCTCCGTTGGCAAAAGCAAACAAGGGTAAAAACAACCAGGAAATGGCAATATTTATTATTTTCATTTTTTGCTTCTTATTTTTATGCTCGGGCCTAGGCCCGTAATTAACGCTTCATGACCAGGTTTTTCAGCTCTCGTCGCCGGGAGTCGCCTGAAAAACCCGGGCTGGTTTATCAGTCCGGTGATTGACCGGAGCAGATTAAAACGATTCAGCGATCAAAACATTAAGGTCAATTGTCGACGACTGCTGATAGTCATCAACGCTAAATTCCAACACCATGTTTTCGCAGGTTTGGTTGGTACTCATGCTTTTGGAGATAACATATTTACTGCCGGTATCTGTGCCGCTGAAATTGCCGCAACTGGCGGTCAGTTTCATACTTTTAGCGGAACGTCCGCTCAGTTCAAAAACTAAGTTCTGTCCGTAATCGCCAATAACAGGAATAGATGTTTTATAACCGACAAAGCGTCGGATCGCCCCCAGGCAAGGGTTGTCGTAATAAATGGTTTTATAGACAGGAACAAAGTCTGCCTTGGTTAATTTATGAATCACGCCATTAATATAAATGGGGTCCAGGGCAAGCTGGCTGATGCTTGCTTCAATATTTTCCAGCTCCTCCAGGTTTTGGCTTAAAGGGTCCAAATCCTGTGCCTGGGTGAATAAAGACACCAGGCTCAACATGCCGATAGAAAGTGCTTTTAGTTTGTTCATAATCCATCCTTAGCTAAAGTTTAATCTATTGTTTTATATGTATAATTAAACTAGTTTTCAGTTATGTCCGCAGAAAAGGTTAAAAGACTTCCGCAATCAGGACATCCAGAGAAATATTGTCTATGGTATCCAGCGCAACTCCCTTAACCTCCACTTTCAGTTGCTGACAATTACCGCCTGTCGTTAACTGTTTGCCGACCAGGAGTTTTACTTCCCGATAACGCTCATTGACTTTCCCGTTAACCAGGTCATTTTTGTCATCCATATCCGACCCTATGGCCATACCATTACAACTGACCTGTAACTCGACAACATAACGAAACTCGTTGCCGTAAGTCGTTAAATCTATGGTGCGGTATTCCAGGCATATGGAATGCTCATTTTCCGGTGAACGGGTATTGCCTTGCCAGCGAATACAGTAGGTACGGCTGTTTTCATTGACTTGCTGGTAACCTTGTCCGCCAATAATGCCGTCAATATCAAAAACCAATTCCTGTCCGTAATCGCCGATCACATCTATATAAGCGGTGTAATCATTACCGGATTGCACAAAGTCAGATTTCGATAAGGTATGCAAAGTACCGCCGATATAAACGGTACCCGCAATAGCACCGGCACTGGATAAAGAGGCTGTTAATGCCACTAACAGTAACAAGAGCTTCATGGTTATCCTTATTGCTTAAAAGGCTTCGGCGATTAAGACATCGAGGGAAATATTATTGATCGCGGCAAGTTCCAGGCCCTTGATCTCAACTTTTAACTGCTGGCAACTGCCGCCGGTATTTTTCTGGTTTGTGACCAGCAACTTGGTTTCCCGATAAGTATCCGTGACCTGGCCATTAACCAGGGCATTTTTGTTGTCCATATCCGAACCGATGGCAATACCGCTGCAGGTCACCTGCAACTCAGTCATATATCTGAAGTCATTGGAATATACCGGCACTTCAATCAGGTTATACTGGATACAGGTGGAATGATCCGGGGTTTTCTTGCCGTTCCAGCGAATACACCTGTCGCCGACCTCAGTGACATAGGTCACTTCCTGAAAGCCGTCACCGCCGACAATGGCATCGATATCAAAAATCAGCTGCTGGCCGTAATCACCGATCACATCGATATATGCGGTGTAATTATCGCCGGACTGGGCAAAGTCACTTTTGGACAGGGTATGCAGGGTGCCGTTAACATATACGGTATCTGCCAGGGAGCGGCCGCTAAAAACAGCCAGAGAAATCAGTAACAGGGTATTTAGTAGTTTCATTATGCTTCCATCTAATATCTGGTTTCGAGTCTGCGCCGTCTGACGCAAACCCGGTGAATGTCCCCGAAGGGGCTTAAAAAGCTTCGGCTATCAATATGCTTAAATCGATAAACGGCGGAGGGGAGCCGCTGACAGCAAAAGAAAGTTTCATGCTGGTACAACTTTGTGCTGTGGTCATACGGCTGGAGATCACATATTTATCACCGCTGTCACTGGCATTAAAGGTGCCGCAACTGGCGGTTAGATTCATATTATGTCCGTCGGATCGGCCATTAATATCAAAAATCAGCTCCTGACCTATATCTCCGTATACGGGGATCGTTAAGGTATAGGCAACCAGTCTTTCCACCCTGATCCTTTCACGTCCGGCCTGGATATAATGGGAAATATAGATCGGGGTAAAGTCCGATTCGGTTACCTGATAAAGTACACCATCGATATAGATGGGCTCGGCAGCCGTCTCAATCCCGGCAAAAAGTGCCTCCTGCATAAGCCCCGGGGTTTGTGCAGAGCAACAGCTCCCGGCCCTGGCCGACACGGATAACACCAGAGCCAGGCCACAGACCAGCAAAGGTAACAGCCGGTTATAATTTTTCATCATCTCGTCCGTTTATCCTTTAAAAAGCTTCGGCAATAAGCACAGTTAATTCAATCATCTGAGCTTCAGCGCCGCTGGCGGCAAAGGTCAGCTCCATGGCGGTACAGCTCTGATTGGTGGCCATTTGTTTGAACATCACATACTTATCACCGCTATCCGTGGCGCTAAAGCTGCCGCAACTGGCGGTTAAGGTCATCACTTTACCGTCACTGCGGCCGTTAATATCAAAGATAAGTTGCTGGCCGTTATCCCCGTATACCGGCACAGTGGCGGTATAGGCCACCAGCTTCCTGATACGGATCACTTCACAGGGGGTGTGATATTCGACATATTCATAAACCGGGGTGAAGTTCTCTTTACTAAAACGGTAAAGGGTACCGCCGATATAGATGGGATCAGCGACAACGGCTTGTGTAGCATATTCCTGCTCAACTTGGGCTTGCGCCGGAACCGGGCCTGCTGACATGCAACGATACTCGGCGCTGGCCGGTGCCGTAAAAAGTACAGGCAAAGCCAGGACGAACAAAAGCTTGAACCAAAAATTATTCTTCATAAATTATCCATTTCACAAAAAACATCTTTATCCGTAAGCCGTAAAAAACAGCTTACGGAACCAGGCATTAGAAAATTTCAGCAATCAATACGCTGAGCTCTATCAGGGCAGGCGGTGTCGAGCTGGTGAAGCTGAATTTCAACTCCATATTGCTGCAGCTGCCGTTGGTGTTCATTTGCTTGGAGATAATATATTTATCGCCGGAGTCTGTGGCGCTAAAATTGCCGCAGCTGGCGGCCAAGGTCATAACTTTGCCGTCAGAGCGGCCGTTGATATCAAAGATAAGATCCTGGCCGTAATCGCCGTCAACCGGGATATTGATGGTGTAACCCGCCAGGGTTTTGATCAAAATAGGGTCTTCGCCACAAGGCGGGAAAAGCCAGCGTTCGTTATAAAACGGGGTAAAGTCGGCTTTGTCCAGCTGGTATAACACCCCGCCGATATAAATAGGCTCAACATAAGCATCAATTTCCCCAAGGCCCAGCTTTATCTCAGGCTCTTTCATGATGGGGTATAAGTCGTCACAGATAGGACGCATGATTTGCGCGGAGCCGTCATCGCCCTCTTTTTGCAGGTACAGACATTCACAATAAATCTGCGCGCTGTAACCGTCTTCAATAACAGGTAACTGCTCATTTGCCTGAGCAGCAGTAAAAGGCAACAAGATAAGCGTTAACATTCCCATGAGTATTCTGTTTATTATTTTCATTTTTAATCCTTATTAAAATATTCAACTTCCTATGCCTTAGAAGATTTCGCCAATCAACACATCAAGCTCTATGGCCTCAATGGTATCGACATCCACTCCCTTAACATCCACTTGTAACTGCTGACAATTGCCCCCTGTGCTCAGGCTATTATCAACCAGCAATTTTACTTCCCGGGATCTGTCGTCCACCCAGGTATCATTAAGTTCATTACGGTTATCCATTTCAGAACCAATGGCGATACCGCTGCAACTGACCTGCATTTCCACCACATAACGGAAATCCACCGGCCCTTTATAATGGCAGCTGGTATTACAGTCTTTCTCCGGGGACTCTTTGCCCAAACCGGCAACTCTGGCATCAACATCAAATATCAGCTGCTGCCCGGTATCGCCGTCAACCTCCAGGTAAGCGGTATAATTATTTCCCGATTGCAGGAAGTCCGCCTTATTCAGGGTATATTTGCTGCCGCTGACATAAACCACGCCGGCGAATAACCCGGTACTGATAAACATCATCGAAGCCGCTAAGGTTTTTTTTGCTAGTTCCATCGCTTTGCCCGTACTCACTTTTTTTGACTTATTCACTTATTCGGGGCGAAAAACATTCGCCCTGCAGAAAACCACGCGTTAAAAGGTTTCGGCAATCAGCACATTCAAGTCTATCGAGGCAGGCTGAGAGCTGGTGACATCCAAAGTCAGCTTCATGCTGCTACAGGTTTGATTAGTACTCATACGCTTGGAAATACTGTATTTATCATCGAGATCAGAGGCAGAAAAAGCCCCGCAACTGGCGGTGAGTTTCATCACCTTACCGGCAGTATCGCCATTGATATTAAAGATCAGCTCCTGGCCGACATCGCCGCTGACGGGAATAGTGGCGGTATAAGACACCACAACCGGGATCAGGTACGTTTTACCTGTGCAGGGGTCGCGATAATAGGTATCACGTATCACAGGTGTGAAGTCGCCTTTGTCCAGCTGATATAAAGTCCCGCCGATATAAATAGGCTCAAGAGCAGCACTTGTTTGTCCAAGTTCAGGCAAGGGCTGGGGCTGATCATTGATGATATGACATTCATCGATGGGGGTATCTTCAATAAAGGCATTGTCTTCACTGGCCATCAAGTTAAAAGGCAGCAACAAAACGGCCACCAGGCCGATAACTTTTTTATTGAAATTTTTCATAATATTTCTCATTAATAACGGATATTCAATAACCCCGGCTTTATTAAAAAAACCGCGGCGCTTACTTATTAAAATGCTTCGGTAATGGCGACATTGAGCTCGAGTTCGCTGTTTTCCATCCAGGAAACCGCCAACAGGGTTAGCCTTTCGCACGGCTGGACAAAAGTTGCTCTTTTATTGATGAAAACTTTCATTACTCCGGATTCCTCCATCAGGTAACCTTCGGAGTCGTCGATACCGATATAGGTACCGTTACAACCGGCAAGTAAACTGACCTTGTAGTAATAAAAGCCAAAGTCCGGGTTAAGAACGCCGTCTCCCGACACCCGGACATCAATATCAAAGATCAACTCCCGCCCCTGATCACCTACTACATTCAAACTGGTGAGGTAACGGGTCAAACCGTTGCTGTCCGGGGTGGGGTTGCCAAAGTCTTCGGTCACCAGGGTATGGCGCTCGCCGCCGACATAAACGGTATCGCCGGCCCATAAAAAACCACTGTAAAAAGATAAAACCAATAACCAGTAACTTAATCGCATTGAATCATGTCTCTATTATTTTTATTTATCTGGCTGAATTTATTAAACATTCAACCAAAAGTTATTTACTGCACCAAATTAAAACCCTTGCTTTGACCGTGAAATTAAAATCCTTCCATCAGGGACAATTTCATTTCCATGTCTTTATTCAACATGGAAGAGGTCACGAACAGGGTTAAGCGCTCACAAGTCGTGGCAAAGGTCATCCGGGTGTTGATCAACAGCTGAAGCTCGCCGTGGGAGGCAGGGCTATAAAGATATGAGCTGTCCTGGCCTATGGCACTGCCGCTGCAACTGGCATAAAGTTGCGCATCATACATATATAAAGGAGTAGCGGTCGGCAGCTCCTTGCCGGCATCCCCTTCAACCCGCAGGGCAATATCTATGAT
Organism: Thalassomonas sp. RHCl1; assembly: GCF_947387555.1. GTDB lineage: Bacteria > Pseudomonadota > Gammaproteobacteria > Enterobacterales > Alteromonadaceae > Thalassomonas. Next base: position 71,614 of record NZ_CANDNZ010000006.1, on the reverse strand, counting down.
CAGCTCCTGGCCGTAATCGCCGAAGACATCCAGCTCCGCCTGAAAACTGTCACCAACGGCAAAAAAGTCTTCCTGGGTCAGGGTATGGCGGACACCGCCGACAAAAATGCTGTCTACGGCCAGGGCCTGGCCGCTAAAGCACAGTAATAAAAATACAAATAATCTGTTGTACATAATGTACTTCCTTGTTGAATAAATTCAGGGGCAATATCCCCAGCGGATATTGCCCCAACTTGTCCTAGGGAGTCGTGACCAGTCTTTGTGAAGCCACTTCGGTGATGGCACCGTCAAGGGCCGCCAAACGATAGGTTTTCACAATAAAATCCGAGAATTTCACCTGCATAAACAAGTCTTTTTCTCCGCGGATAAAGGCGCGTAATAACGGTTCGACACTCACCACGATCGGCTGGCTGCACCCGGTCATGGACAGGGGATCCCGCTCTTCACAGGCAATTGGCTGGTTATTGCCGTCCCTTTGCACCATGATGTGATGCAGGCGCTGGGCATTGCTCAGGTATTCGCTAAAGAGATAGCTGTCGGTCACCGGGAATTCCGCCGCGTTGGTCAGGCTAAATACCGGCTTGTCGCCGCAACTGGCGCTGTCGTTACCTATGACGACACTGCCGTTGGTAAAGTTGCTGTCGGAAGCAAACTTCACGGTAATATCCTGGCAGTTATCCGACCAACCGCTCAATGTGCTGCTTGCAACAACCGCAGGGATCAGCTCGTTGATCAAGGCGGTGACATCTTTTTCCGCCAGCGACCAGTGCAGGGCAAACTCTTTACGGTTATACGGGTCACCGGCGATCAGTTCGGGATATTTATACCAGATCCCTGCCTTGGCATATTCGCCAAAGCCCAGGCCGTCTGTGCCGTAAAGGGATTTCCAGAACTCGTCGGTTTCATTATCGTACATGGTCTGGTTTTGCTTGGTTTCCGGTGACATCCAGTTATGCAAAGCATCGGCGGTGGTTACCTGCAACTCAGTGCTATAGGCTTTCACCGCCTGCGGCACATCACAGCTGCCGACCACAGCAACGGTGTCAGGATCTACAGGCAATACCGGGTTGGCCTGCCAGTCGGCTAACGGCACTTCGATATAGCGGTAGCTGTAACGCTGCGAATTACTGACTTCGACATTTAACTTGCCGGAAGTGCCGGTCAAAATACCGTCCGGAGTATTGGCCAGTTGGGTGGCAAACGCCGCTTTTTGCTGATCAATTGACGATAAACCGGAAATATTGGCGGGATCACTGCCCTGGATCACAGAAACCAGTTCACTACAGTCACTCACCAGGCCTGCGCCGGTTAAGGCATCTTGCTGTAGGTGCAGTATTTTCACCATATCCACCGGATCCGGGTCAGGGTCCGGATCGGGGTCTGGGTCTGGGTCCGGATCTGGGTCCGGGTCCGGGTCTGGATCCGGGTCAGGGTCCGGATTAATGACAGCCCCGAAACGCACGGAATCAACTTCTTCAATGGAGCCGTCCACCGCACTTAACTGGAAGGTTTTAATCACATAATTGGCAAAATTTACCTGCATAAACAGGTCATTGGCACCGGTGATAAAACCGATCAGCGCCGGTTCAAAATCGGCAACAATCGGCTTGCTACAACCCATCATGGTCGAGGTATCAAGGCGGTTGCAATTGACCATTTCCCCGAACTCATCCCGGGGCACTAAAATCCGGTGCAGGCGCTGCGATTGCATCAAATAGGCGGCAAATTCACTGGTATCCACTTCCGGTAAAGGCGTGGCGTTATCCAGGCTAAATACCGGACTGGTATCACATTCCCCCTGGACATTACCGATTATCATGCTGCTGTCGGTAAAGTTAATATCGGTAGCGATGCGTAAACTGATATCCTGACAACTATCGGACCAGCCAGTGGCCATTTGAGTGGCAACGGCAGGCGGGATCAGGGTTTGCGCCAACTGGCTGAAATCTTTTTCCTGCACTGCCCAGTGCAGGGAAAATTCGTTGTTCCTGGCCGACGGCATAGGCAGGGAATAGGGGTAGTTGAACCAGATCCCGGCCTTGGCATAATCACCAAAACCTAAGCCCTGATAACCATAGCTATTTTTAAGAAAATCAACCGGCGCATTATCGTAATTTATCTGGTTTTGCTGCGCCGCCGCCGAAACCCAGTTCTTCAGGGCATCTGCGGTATTGACCACAAGCTCGGTACTTGAAACCGTCACCCCTTTCACTAAAGTACAGCTGCCTTCTGCGGTGATGGTGGCGGGATCTACGGTCAGCACAGGATTTGCCAGCCATTCATCTGTCGGCACATCGACATAACCAAAAGTGATTTTTTTCGCCGCCACCGGGTCGGCATGTAAAGTGCCGCTGCCATTACCCAGCAGGTTATCCTGCGACATCGCCAGTTGTGTAGTAAAAATCAACTGGTTAAAAATTTTGTTGTTCAAGCCAACAATATCTGTCGGCGCCGTGGTAGCAACCGCCTGCAATACAGGGGAGCAGTCCGTTGCCTGGTTATTCTCATTGCTGTTGTCCTGCTGCAATACCAGCACCCGGGTCATAGCAATATTGCTGTTTACCTGCTCAACAGCTGTGACTGGCGCTGCCTGGACCGTAGCGGCACTGCAGGCACCTGTCACTGCCAGGCCGATCAGGGCTTTTTTATAAAACTTGTTCATAGCTAATCCGTTATTTTATTTACATTCATTCGTTTAAGCCGAATTATTCCTTTTCACCCGCGGTTTACCGCCCGGTGTTTAACGCTGCCCGGTATTGGCTTATCCAACAACAGACAGGAAAATACCTTTAATTAACACTGGCGTATTGCGATGCCGCTTCGCGGATGGCTTCATTCACTTTTACCGCTTCCTGCCCCAGTACTTTTGCTGAAGCCAACAGGTTTTCTCTGCGCTCTGCCAGCTTGTCTACCAGTGCACTGGGAACATAACCGCCTTTGATTTGTTCGTTTCTTTGTTTGACCAGGTCCTGATAATCCGCCACTTGCTCTCTTTGCCGGGCGACGTTTTGCTGATAGGTTTCAATTTCTTCTTTTAACTGGGGAAACATGGTTTTAACTTTTTCCAATGCTTCTTTCTGGGCTTTTTGCTGATGGCCCTGCAAAGTATCTTCAATCAGCGCACTGATCACCTCATTACTTTGCTCTTCATCGAGCTCATAGTCGGCGGAAAGCGCCGGTTGTTCAGGGGTTGGCTGGCTGGCTTGTTCCGGCTGCTGTGCCATTTTTTCAGCAGAAGTCTCCTGCACCTGCTCATCCACAGCAGCGGCTTTTTCCGAGAAAAAAAACTGCCTGGCCAGCAATACCACCGAGACTAAAACTACTGCAACAATAACGACTTTTTTCACTGTATACTCCTTATAAAAACCTGACTCAGTGATAACAAAAAACTGAAAGGGCAAAGCCCTTTCAGTTACCTTTACTGTCTAGCTACATTGATTAGGGTCAACGCAAACTTTGACATTTACCAGGCTGCTGCCTTGCTTAACAGTCCAGCTGTTTTTGTCATACACTTTCTTGATAGTGCCGTACTCATGGTTAACCGATGAGGTTGTACCCTGAGCTTTAGAACCACCTAAGCTATCAAGCGTTTTCAAGACAATACCGCCGATTTGACAGTAGATATTCGGACAGATTTTCATCAGGCCGGTGCCAAGGGTGGTACCCACTGTGCTTTGTTCCAGCTCAGGAGTCTCAGGTTCAACCTGTTCCACTGTGTACTCTTCGGCGTACAGGGTGACAAACATTTGCCACATGTCGTTATACATGGCACGTTCGAAGTCTTCCGCCATTTCACGGGCTTCAGCCGGATCCGGACTTTCAGGTACCAGATCTAAGGTACACTCCATACCCATGTCGTTTTTCGCCGAGGTGCGGGTATCGTCCCAGGAAGTGTTCTTCTTACGGAACCAGCTCCAGGAAGATTTCTTACCGGCATTACGCCAGTAACTGCTCATGCGATCCACTTCAATGGTACATTCGCCTTTCAGCTTGCCCGGGTAGGCATAGTAGTTATACGACAGACCAACCGCCTGGGCGAAAACCACCTGATCTGGCGCCGGCTCAACGAAACGGTTAACCACTTTCCAGGACGTTTCTACACCGCCGCTGGTGTTGGCAGTAAAGGTTTCTTCAACCACCTGCTCGTATTCGCCACAACGTGCGCCTTTGGTGACATAGAAGTCAAAACCGCCTGAGGCAAACGAGTTTTTATCCATAGTATCGAAATGGATACGCTCGGCTCTGTCTTCACGTTCGAACGGCATTGACCAGTCGCTCAGGATGTCGTTGCTCATCAGGGTATCAGCCGGGAAGCTCCAGACATTCTTGTTGAAGATGGTTGAACCGTTATCGGTAGAAGTCGTGATGTTGTCGACGGTTACGCCGGCATTCATGCTGACGTTGAAGACATCTAACTGCTTAACCGTATACTGGCTCATACCGGCGGCTGCCAGGGTATTGGCTAGCGCAGTTGTTTCATTGTCAAACAGGTTGTAACCGGCGCTGGCGCGACCGACCACTTTACCGCTTTCTTCGGCTAACACGTCTTTTTCAATTTCCCAGGCGCCGGAAGAAACACTCATTTGAGCATTGATGATCAGCGTATGGAAAGAAACATCATCCATGATCAGATCTAACTCAATCTGGAAGGCTTCATACTGACCTTTAGCCGCATAATAACTTTGCGCAATCGCATCTTTACGGGCCTTAGGGGTAGCCAGTTCAGCCGTTAACTGAGTTTTTTGCGGGTTATACCAGTTTTCAATTTTCGCTTTTTCCGTGTTATACCAGGTAATGTTATCGGTAATACACTGGATCATCGCCGCCTGATTGGTGGAATTGAATAAGATACAGTTGTTGGTATTGGTGGTGTTTTGCGCATTTAAGGCATTCATCTTATCTTGAAACTCGGTATCAAGATCTTCGATGTCTGACTCTAACTGGGCAATCGTTACCGTCAGATCTGTCCACTCATTTTTAAGCGCCAGATAGTTTGCCGTTAACGCCTGGTTTTCTTCACCGGCGCGACGAACTTCTTCCCTGGCATCTTTAATGGCGTTCAAACCATCAAGGTTGGCACGCGGGATAGAGTAGGTTAACTGGTAAAAGTTACTGACATAATCACGGTCAAGATAGGCCTGCTCTTTCTGAGTCGCCGTTACCGGTGATAAATACGCCTGACGCTGAACATTGACGAAATCGATACACATAGGACCGGTATCACCCAACTCCGCATAAGTACCCTGGATTTCTTTTACTTTTGCCGGGCCAACATGCAAAGTGGTAGGTTCTTCATGATCCTGAACAATATCGCCGACGCTGTCTGGCGTCAAAATACCTAATAAATCTAAAGGATTGCCTTTAGTTGCATCCGGTAATGCCATTGCCATGGTACTGGCAAGGCCTACGCCGGCGGCAATAGACAAGCTTAATACTTTCTTTCCGTTCACGGGTTAACTCCTTTTATTACATTTAAAAAATCGGATCAGTCCCTGGTACAACACCCGGGACTTAATCCGGGTACAGCACTTGATTCTTTTCTTTAACACTTTGTTGTCATGAAAGGGGCCAAGCCCCCTTCACTTTTTGCTTAAAGCAGGTTGTAAACGCCCTGAAGCGCTTCCAGATCGCCCCTGAGATCCGCCGACTGACCGGATAACCAGCTCAGCTGGTTGTTAAGGAAGGTTTTCATTTCGCTTAACTGGCTGTTGTTATTGTCAATCAATGCCGACAGGGTGCCCCGGGTATTCGCCAATGCCTGGCTGCAGTAAGTACTGGAGCTGTTGGCCTGACAATTCACCGACAGGGTGTTTTTGGCATTTTGCAGGTCGTCTATCGCCAGCTGGATCAAATCCTTCATCAGGTCGTCAAAGGCCATATCTTTCTGGAACACCAGCATGGTAATGCCGTTTTCAATGGCATTTAATGCCGTGATGTAGTCGGCAGACGGGGAGGCCACCGACAGTAAAAATGCCAATGTCATATCCATTTGCTTGATGCCGTTCACCAGGGCTTTGAAGTAAGCGGGATCCGGATAGGACACCAGGGCATCCACCGACATCTGACAACCGGGTTTGATTGCCTGGAAACCGGTAGCGCCATTAAGCGACTTCAGCTTTAACGCCGACAACAGGTAGGAATGGGTAATACTGGCAACATCAATATTCGACGTCGGGCTGCCGGCAATATCGGCAGTGAGTTTTTCAACACCGTCACCGACCATGGCCAGTGAAATGCTTAACGGTTTCAGCGACTCACAGGTAAAATCGTAGTTCAGTGTGGTTTTAAAGTTGGCATCCGACATAAACGAACCTGAAGACAGGTTGTTATAGCTGTCGGCGGTGATCAGCCGGTTAGTTTCAAAATCACAGGCCGGTACATAACGTATCCCCTGGGTGGTATTGCGTGCCTGGCAATCCAGGGCAGCATCGAACACCACCTCGGAGGCTTGCACACTGCCGCTATAGGCCAGGGCAGACAAGACAACACTGGCGACCGTAGTCATTACTTTTTTCATTTTGGCTTCCTTTCTTGTTATCGCTTTTTAATAAAAGTGTTTAATATCGGGCTTACAGCTGGTTTAACTCAGCCGTCAGCACATGTCGGGTTTTCGTGTCGCTGTCATCGGTAACGGCAACCACCATTTTTATTTCTGAGTTGGCGGCGGAGCAGCTGGTATAAGGTGACTGGCGCAAGGTCAGGTTCAGGCTGCGCATGCCGGAAATACGGCCGTCGCCGGAGGGCAGCAGTGAACCTTTCATGGTGGCCAGACTTTCGATGCTCGGCAGCAACTGTTGCAGCTGAATCGACATCGAAGGCATCCAGAACATGCCGTCGATGGCAACAAATTCCACCGTCAGCTGGTCGTTATCGGTAGAGAAGGCTTGCGGCAATCCGTCCAGACGCCATAAGACATTGATTTGACGGTCATCGCTGAAGCGGTCAACACTGAAGATACGCTGGCTTTGCGCAGTTAGTTCCGTAATGCGGGCAATCAGGGCATTAAGGCGGTCCAGCAGCTCCTGGCTGTGACCCTGCTCTCCCATCAGTTTGATGACATCACGGGCTTCATTGGACTTGTCAAAAATCTCGGTGCGAATCGCCTCTATCTGGGGGTCCAGGTTGACATAGTCATTGCACAACAAGGGGTTTTTATTATCCACCGGCGCCAGGAAAGCATTGCCCTGGATATGGCTGGCGGTACTGGCTTTTAACTCATCAAAAAGCTCCAGCCCGCTGTTACCCAGCTGTAAAAAGGCGACATTGATGGCCGACTCCAGTTTCACCAGGGCTTCCTGCCCGGGATTATCGATGTAGGCGGTTAATTTGTCGTTGATAAAGCCGGAAAAATCAGGCGCAGAGAAACTGCCCGGGGTGCCGGGATTTAACTCGGGGTCAAAGCTCAGCTTCATCGCTTCCACTTCTTTCGCCAGCAGGCTTAAGGTTTCTTCGAAATAGGTCAGGCTCTGATCTGTGCCCTGATAGAAGCTGGCGGGATCGCTGTTGACGATAGGGTCGTAACAGGCAGACTGCCCCTCCGGCTGACACAGGCGCAGGTTAATATCATAGTTGGTGGCCAGCAAGGCAGATTTCGCCATCATAGTGGTAAATTTGTCGCCGCTCAGTTCATTTAATCCACTGACAAACTGGGATATTTTCGTGTTCAAATAACTGATACGGCTGCTGGCCACCGAAGCGGTCGGATATCTGGAAACATAATTCCAGTATAATAATTGACTGTTTTTCAATGAGTTGATTTCACTGGATAAAGTCGCTTTCTCCGTACTGTTGTACAAGGGAAAAAGGGCAACCTTATTGTGAATGTTGGTCAGCTCCTGATTCATATCATCCTGCAGTGCCAGACCTAAAGACAAGCGGCGAAACAGGCCCGCTTCATTAAGCGGCGTAGTCACGGTTTTACTGTCGCCGAGCATATCCAGACGGAAGTTCTCTTTTTTAAGCTGGATGCTGGCTTCACTGAAGACATCATTTACCGGAAAGATCAGGTAATCTTCATACAGGGTTTGATACATGTCCTGCTGTATGATGTGCAGATCGCTTCTTAACGCCGGGAAGCTCAACAGATCTGAGATATGCACCCAGCTGTAACTGTCCCTTTGCTGATAACCGCTGGCGGTACTGTAAAGATCGTTTTTCAGGCTGCACGGCAGGCTGATTTCGGCAAAACAACTTTGCTGAAATTGCGGATCGGCACTGGCACAGGTATCGGTGCAACTGGCCTGATCATAATCAAGATAACAGATGCCCGGGCTGTAATGGGTGAGCTGAACGGTGGCGTTGCAGGCCTGTTCGTTAGCGCTCGCCTGGCTAGACAGAGACAGGCAGATGCCGGCCAGCATCAGCGGTGATAATATTTTTTTCATGTTAAATCCTTTTACGTCACTTGTGTTTCAAGTTTGCTGTTTTTTCAGGCCGCAAGCGGCCAAAGACCCGGCCCGGTTAAGTACGCTTATTCCGGAGAATAAACGCAGCAGTTAACAAGCCTGGCGATATTTTTTTGAGTTTTCTTTAAAGGATGAAAGCTGTGTTTAACGGCCCAGGTGAGTTGGCCACGAACTTTTTATGAGATGAAATATTTAACATACCGATTCCTTGTATTTTCCATTTAAGTGATTGGATATGCAATATACGACTGAAGTTTGTCACCCCTTGACGCACTTCAATATCACTTCAACCAATGCAACACAACTTTTACATTTGAGATACATCTGATTAATTAACGAACAATGTAAACGAGTTGTAACTAAGTGTCAACACCCGTTTAAAATAAATTTTTATTAAAAACAACCCACATTTTCCAGGTGGTTATTCGCCAGTTGCTTTGCCGGAAAAAACCAGTTAGCCAATGGTAAAACCACATAAAACCAGGTCGCAAAAATAATTTTTTACCTTTTATATCAGTAAATTATTTCATCTTCATTTCATATTGATGAAAAAATTAAAAATCATTTCCCCTGACAACTCAGGCAAAAAACCGACAAGATGAAATGGCTAAAATCAGACAGGCGTAAACTTTTACGTGCTAAAAAACTAAAATTATTTCGATGAGAAATTTGATTTAAATCACACAATAAACTTTGCATTAACCACAGAAAAAAACGTAACAATGATTTAACATTTATTGTTAATATGAACAGGAGTTAATTTACAACAAGGAAAATAAAATGAAGATTCATCTAGTTTTAATGGGCTTGTTGCTCAGCAACAGTGCTTTGGCCACGGATACGGTTTATATTTCCGGGGTCAAACACCAAATGTCGCTGGCGGATTTCCAGCAGGGCAGCACCGACAAACCACAATTATTTCAGGCCCATTACACCTCAAACCTCAATGTTGAAGGCGCCTATGATAACCAGGTGGTTAATTTTGCCATTACCGCCAAAGTGACGGGCTTAGGTTACCGTAATTACGATGGCAGGTATTACTGCGGCGATTACAATCAATACCCGGCACGGCCTGAGTGGGCAGAAAAATGTGCCGCCTCCCGGCTGACCGGCGGTGTCAGATCGCCCAATTATTACGGCAAGCTGGATTATATTGCCGAGATCTCGGTGTCATGCAGCGGCACTGAAGTGGGCACCGCACTGGACAGCAAAAATATCCGCTATACCTCCTGGGATCTGCATGATGCCGATGACGGCGTCAGGGATGTCACCCTGTGGATAGACAGGACCATGACCATCTCCAGCCAGTGCCAGCAATTGCAGATAGATATTAAGGGCCCCAGGGACAGTTCCCTTTGGGTGATAGAAGACATAGATCTGAGTGTGATTCTGGCGGAGCCGTTTTAACAGCAATAAAGCGCGCCGTTAAAGCGGCGCGCTACCGCGACTGTCCGTACTTGCTCGCCGGTTTTCCGTTAAAAGGCTTCCGCCACCAGCACATCCAAATCAATACTGTCTATGGCGCTAAGCTCTGTACCATCGACGATCACTTGCAACTGCTGACAGTTACCGCCGGTCACCAGCTCATTGTCCACCAATAAACTGACTTCACGCCCGGTATCCCTTACCCTGACACCTTCATTCACCAGCATATTCTTATTTTCGCTGTCCAGGCCTATGGCAATGCCATTGCAGGAAACTTTAAGGTCAACCGCATAGCGAAAATTCGGCAGCCATTCAGTGTAAGATTCATGACACGGCGGCTCATCCGGGTGATAGGTAAAACAAACTTCTCTGTTGTCCTGGTAGCCCCTGCCGGCAACGATGGCATCAATATCAAAGATCAGGGTTTGGCCATAGTCGCCAATGACCTCGATATTGGCGGTATAAGTATTACCCGAACGCTGAAAGTCGGCTTTTGACAAGTTATGTTTACTGCCGCTGACATAAACCACATCCGCCGCGGCGGCCTGACTCACCATTAACGAACAAAAGACTAATCCAATGAGTTTTTTCATGTTTTTCTTCCTTGTTTATCCGGAGCTGGGGAGCACCCGGAGAAAAATAACAGTAAATGAATCCCGGTACATTTATTCTCACAACGACCGGAAATAAAAATACTATTGATAAAACATGACATTAAAATGAAGGGAAAAAGAAAGGCGGCTATTGCCGTGATAGCAAAGCCGCCATATGTTCAGGATGAACGGTATGCTGCAGTGGCAGGATGCCAAGAAGCAGCGATGTTCAGGGTGCTAAAGCGCAGCGATATTCAGGATTAACTTTTCTTCACCGGTCTTTGCCAGCCGCTGATATTACGCTGTTTGCCGCGGGCAACGGCCAGCTCTTTGGCTTCAACATCCTTGGCGATCACCGAACCGGCACCGACCGTGGCCAGTTCACCGATAGTCACAGGCGCCACCAGTGAAGAGTTGGAGCCGATAAAAGCACCGTCTTCTATGATAGTGGTAGACTTATTCACGCCATCATAATTACAGGTAATGGTACCGGCGCCGACATTCACTTTCTCACCGATAACCGAATCACCTAAATAAGTCAGGTGGTTCGCTTTAGAGCCTGAGCCTAAAATGGTTTTTTTCATTTCGACAAAATTACCGACATGGGAGTCGTTTTTCATCACACTGTTGGGACGGATACGTGCAAACGGCCCCAAAGTACAAGCTTCGCCGATCTGACTGTCTTCAATCATGGTATTGGGCTTGATAATAGTACCCGCGCCGATTGTGCAATTTTTCAGAATACAGTTGGCGCCGATCTGTACGCCGTCGGCAAGCTCAACTTCACCTTCGAAAATACAGTTCACATCGATCACCACTTCCTGGCCAACCTTAACCCGGCCGCGGATATCGATACGGGCGGGATCCCGTAAACTGGCGCCTTCAATCATTAATTCCTCGGCCTGGCGCAGCTGATAAGCCCGCTCCAGTGCCGCCAGCTGTACCCGGTTGTTTGCCCCTTCCACTTCAATTTCTGTTTCCGGATGGGCGGTGGCAATGGCTTTACCTTCGCCGTGGGCGGTGGCGATAATATCGGTAAGATAATATTCACCCTGGGCATTGTCATTGGACAAGCCGTTTAACCAACGTTTGATATCGGCGCCGTTGGCCAGCAGGATACCGGTATTGGCTTCATTGATCAGCAACTGCTCGGGGTTGGCATCTTTTTGCTCGACGATACCCACCACCTTGCCATTGTCCCGGACAATACGGCCGTAGCCGATCGGGTTGGCCAGATGCACAGTTAATAGCGCCATACCGTTATCCGGCTTGGCCGCCAGCAGACTTTGCAGGGTAGAAACCTTGGTCAGGGGCACATCGCCGTACAAAACCAGGGTATCTTCATCGTCTTTAATAAAAGGCACCGCCTGCTGTACCGCATGGCCGGTACCCAGCTGCTCGACCTGTTCGATAAACACCAGATCATCACCGGTGACCTTAGCCTTTAATAACTCGCCACCGAAACCGTAGATCAGGTAAATATTATCGGCATTTAATTGTCTGGCACTATGGATCACATGTTCAACCATAGCCTTGTCAGCCACCGGGTGTAATACCTTAGGCAGGGATGAGCGCATACGAGTGCCTTTACCCGCAGCAAGAATAACAACAGAAAGACTCATAATTAGTCCATTAGTAAAAAAATTATCGTTATTGTAGCTGGCATTAACCCTTTATTGGAATATTTTTTCAGCGGTTAACCGGTATCGTTGACGGCCAGTGGCGATAACGGCTGACATCATGCCTTTTTAACTTGCTCCGCTTTTGTGCTAAGTGCTTAATATGGCCCAGGTAGATAACCACATTCACCATCAGCGCCGCCAACAATAACAGCTGCCACCAGGCCCAGTTCAGGCTCAGGCTATAGCGGCATAAGGCCAGTAAACCAAAATAACCGATCACCGTATATTGCAGTGCGGCGCTCAGCCAGTTGGCGGCCAGACCCGCCTTAGTGCAGGTAAACTGTTTAGCCAGTTGCCGCGCCAGCAACAAACTGGTTATTGCCAGCAGCGCCACCACAACACCGACAATGGCAAACGAGAGCCATACCCAGGTTTCCGGCCAGCCTACCACCTGGGCGGATTTCGCCGGACCGGACCAGAGGGCGTCCCAACTGACCGCCAGGATCACACCGCAGGTCACCAGCAGCTGCTTGTCTTGCGCCGGCCGTGTTGATGCTGCCGGGGAAAAATGCGTTAACTCACTTTTTAAATACAGGGCAATACAGGCAAAGGCGATAATACCGATCACCGGCGTCAACGCGGGCAGGGCATTGACACTAAAATAAGTGAGCAAATATCCCAGCATAGGGAACAGGCTGTGGGTCAGGGACACGCCGATCACCCAGAGCAGCACCAGCGCCAGCGCTTTTAATTGATTTGCCCGGGCAAAGGTGGCCGCCGCGACGTCAACACCGACCCCCAAGCCCATAAAAACACTGGCGCAAATAAAATCAACTAAGGTCATCTTACTTATTTCCCGTGTTGCGCCAGGGTGGTATCACTATCCTTGTGATGCCAGTCCAGGCGCAGATCCCATTGATACCTGTGCTCGGGCGCCAGCGGTGCCTGGCTTTCATCAATTTGCTCCAGCACATTGTCGGCACTGGAAAGCATGGCATCACGGCCAAAAATATAACTTTGCTCTTTCATCAGGGTGTAATAAGCCTTATTCAGATCCAGCGCCCGGCGCGGCGATGGTGTGATCAGCTGATAAAGATTGCTGGCCCCTTTCACTTTTGCTTCATTTACCCGGCCGTTTTTATCAAACCAGCGGTTTAACATTTCCCGGTTCTGACGGAATTCATCGCCGCCGCCGGCCCGCTGCATATAAGTTAAAAATTCCCCCTGCTGTTCACCGACATTGGGTACATCCTGCTGCTCGGCCAGGTTGATATAACCCCAGCCGCGGGCGCCTTCGACTTTGCGCGGGAAACTGAAGGTCTGATCCAGGGTCGCACCTATGGTTTTATGGCAGCCGCTGCAAAACGCCAGCTCCTGATCGTATTGCTGGCGCAATTGCCCGTGTTCGTCTTCGATATAACCATTGATGGTCCAGCCGAAGTTATTGTTGATGCCCTTATCCCCCAGCTGCCTGACCTGGGGCAGGTTTTCAAAATGCTTTTCTTTTTCTTCCTTGTAGTAGGCAGAGGCCAGCAGGTGTTGGGACTTAAAGCTGTGTTTTTTCATATAACGCACTTCTTTCATGCGCGGCGCGTTATAAATGCGGCCGTTATCGTCGACGCCGATATAACGCACGGTATGGAGAAATTCGGTATCTTGGGGATAGAGCATATGGGCCAGCTCAGTATCAGCGGCATCGCCGAGGTAATGGCTCCGGCGCTTAATCAATTCGATCTGCCCGCTGAGCTTGCCGTCCCCGTTCAGATCCCGGCCGATAACCTGTTCGGAAATCGCCGGCAGCGAAACTTGCGCCAGATCTTTCATGGTCAGTTCCACCAGGGCCAGATTGGCAAAATAAACATCCCGGGAAAATTCCCCGTTTAACTGACGAAACGGCGCTGGCAAACGTATCATGGCATCGCCGGTGGAACCATTGGTGGGCCAGAAAGTACTGGGGAAAGGTTTATAGTTAAACGCCACCCAATAACTGTTGTCATTGGCCAGACCGAATTCGTTAAAGGCTTTATCCGGGTAAGGCAGATCGGCAATCGGGGTCACTTCCCCCTGCCAGTTATCATCATTTTCCAGTTTAGTGATCAAGGCAGAATAATTATCTGTAGTGATCCATTGTTTAATGCTGCTATCGGAGATTTTCTCGATCAGCGGCCTGCGGTTAACAAACAGGTTTTTCCAGTGATTGCTCAGCCCGAGATCAGAAAACTCATACTCCCCCTGCAAATCGCCGTCACGCATCATATTGGTACGTGTTTTCTCCTGGCCATAACTTTGATGACAGGCAAAACAGGGATTATTAACGCCGTCGGTCTTGGTATAACACTGGGGCGGGATCACCGACTCGGCATTATAAACTTGCTTGTGCTCGATATAAGCCAGCGCGGGAATATCGTCGCCAGCCCGGTAAGGATAAATCTTTTCCATGTCCTGAACAGCGACAACAGGCTCCAAGGCTTGTTTATCGCAGCCGATCAAGGTTAACAGACTAACAGCGACTATTTTGAATTTAACCAATAATTTTGTTTTCAACATCATCATGCTTCACTGGAATAAAAGAAGGGCATCCGGCTGGATGCCCCGGGAGTGTTATAGCCAGAGGCTGTTATTTAGGGGCGTACATCCACAAAGTATTGTTTTCCTGGAAGCCGTCCTCACCGATCAGGATACGGCCATCCTTCATGACAATCACATTGTCCGGTTGCGACAGCTGGTTGACGTCACAACGCTCGGCGCCGTCCAGGCTTGAACGGTAAGTGCCGCCCATGATCACCGGCTCGATGCGGGCCAGATCATAGTTTTCTTCCAGTTTGGCGCGGTAAACGCCGCCACAATCTTTCACCCGGGCTGACAGTTGGATATCTCCTTCATCATCGATCAGGGTTTTATCGATATCGGCAATGCCCATATAGAGATAAGCCCGGGTCACTTCTTCACCGGCAACGGCATCTACCCCTTCAACCGCTTCTATGGCCCTGTCCTGGTTGATGCTTAAGCCTTCCAGCTTGCGCCATTCTGCCGTGGCCCCTTTAAGGCGCGCTGCCTGACGGGATTCCAGGAATGCTGATCTGTCATCCATAGCCTGGCCCGCGGTTACCGCACTGCCGCCGTTTTCTACGCTGGGGTAGGTGGCATCGCCGTTGGCCCAGGCTTCAACATCCGCCATGGTCATATAACTGGTTTGCCCTTCGACATAATCTGAAGTGTCGATACCGTCGTATTCGCTGATCCAGGCTTCAATGGTGGCATTGCTGGCACTCGCCAGCGCTACCCAGGAAACATCAAAACCTGTGGTGCTGGGCTCAGTGCTGCCGGCGTCCTGGGTCAACTTGGCGCCATATAAGGTGCCCGAGCTGAGATCTTCCGGGTTATCGGCGATAAACTTAAACAATACCCCACCGGTATCATCCTGTGACGAGTAAACGGTTTTGCGATCCGGCATTACCACCGAATTTTCATGTTCGTAGCGGCCAATAGTATAATGCTTAACCACCACGGGCTCGGCCTCTGTCGGCTTAGTGATCTCGGCGATATAACCGTAGCGATAAGGATTGGGGAAGTCTGGGGCGGTCATGGCTTCAATACCATCGGTGCTGGTATCTTCGGGATCATTCCAGCTGGCATCCGTGGTAGTCTCCAGGCTGGAACGTACAATCCATTCTTCTGAAGTTAACGGTGTCCCCCAGGGAGAAACTGAACCGAAACAATTGGCGGCGGTACCGGCAACCTGATCAAAATCCACCATCATGGCCTCAAGTACCGACCATTTACCAAAGCTGTCTTTTTTGATCTTCATGCGACTGACGCCACCGGGATAAGATTCCCAGTTGCTGAACAGGTAACCTTCACCGTCACTGGTGGGGATAAAACCGTTAAAGTCCGGGGTATTGCTTTCAACCACTTTTTCGCCGGAGACGATATTGTGGATCACACCCAAACCGGATGGCAGGCCTTCAAAAACCTCATTGGTTTGCCCGAGAATCTGGTATTCACCGACGGCTGACATCACGGTTTGGCGTTCCATCTCAGTGCTGGGCACGGGGGAATCGGCCAGATTGTCGGGTAAGTTATTAAAGTTCACACCGCGCAGCACACCTACGGTGCCGGAATTAAAAGGTTTGCCGTTAACGGCATCCACCTGGGTGTTGGCATCGGAAGGATGTTGAACATTGAAAAACAGATCGCCTTCATCGGTGAGGAACAAGCCGGTGACTTCAGCACCTTCCGGCACAGTAG
Source organism: Thalassomonas sp. RHCl1 (assembly GCF_947387555.1). GTDB lineage: Bacteria > Pseudomonadota > Gammaproteobacteria > Enterobacterales > Alteromonadaceae > Thalassomonas. Next base: position 55,321 of record NZ_CANDNZ010000006.1, on the reverse strand, counting down.
CGATACGGGTTAATTGACCAACGCTGCCATCGATACCATCTACACCATTACTGCCATCGACACCCGGCGCTCCCGCTTCACCGACGGTGCCATCAACCCCGTCTTTACCCGCCTTACCGTCATCGCTGTTACATGCTGTCAGGACAAAAGCGACAGAAAGTGCCAGCGCAGACAATTTAAACTTATTCATTAACCTTATCGACATGATATTACCCTACACATTATTATTTTTACTCAGTGCCCGTATATTTTTCAGGACGACAAGCACCCAGCCGTTTGATTGCGCGGCTATCTTAGGGCAGATTTTTGACAATAAGGTGATGATAAAGTGACAAAAATATGAAAGGCTGGTGATGCATTGCGGGCTATATAATCGCTGCTTTCCCCTTTAAATGACCTGTGCCTGCAGTACTCAGCTCCCAGATAAACAATCTCATTTTAAAAACTTTTCGTTTAAAACTTGACCAACACCCATATCAAAGTTACATTAAATTAACATTACGACAACCTTTGCGTAATGAGAAAAATTGAGTAATAAAAATTCAATCAATAACAGCGAATAGGATGTTTTATGAAAAATAATAAAGTAAAAGTGGCATTACTGGCTCTTGGACTGGGTTTTGGTATGAATTCGGCCACTATAGCCGCCTGGTATCCGACCCCGGAGCAATGTGCCGAACTGGAAGTACAGTGTGAGGAAGATTTTAATGCCTGCCGTGACTATTTCCACTATTGCCTGAACAGATAAACATCTAACAATATTTTATGGTGAAGCCAGCTATGCTTCACCTTTATTAACTTACGCCGATATGACCTCGTTTTAGTGCCCCTTAACCGGTCGCTATTAAGCTTTTAATGACGTTGATTCCTGATGGCTTATGATCAACAAAATGAAACAATTGGCGAATAACCTTAGCCATTATAATAATCAGCCTGGTTAATTCATCATACCCGCCATAATTTTATATTTTTTTCAAAGTATTACGTCAATCTCCAGTGCGAGAAGAAAGCACTTCGCCAGATATTTCAACCATTTTTACCACTCGCAGATTTTTTCGTCATTTATTACTTTTTCTCAAGCACTTGGCCAATCAATCAAGTGAACGTCAAACGATTAAGCTTAAATTAATAACAAATTTATAAACTTATTATCAAACCACCTTTACCCCCCGGCTATTGGCACAAAGTATGTAAAGCAATCAACAAAGAAAACTTAAGGAAATAAACAATACCGCAAAAACCCGTCCGTACTTGCCAAATTCACGGATAAGCATGAAAACAGAGCACAAACCAACAGCTGAATTTAATATTGCTAAATGAGGTAATGAGTTATGGAACTTCAAAGAAATAATGACACCGTACAAAGGATAGGTAATCGTTTTGAGGCTTTTGTATCTAAACATGCCATTTGGCAAAACCCTTTATTAAAAGCCTGTCAGAATAATGAACTGACCCTGGCGGACTATGGCTATATCATTGCTCAGCACTTTTATTATTCCAAGGGTTTTACCCGGCTGATAGCCGCCCTGATGGTCAATTGCGACGACGATAAGTTCCGTGCCGAGTTATCCCACAACTTATGGGAAGAAGCGGGTGAAGAAGACAGTACAGAGCGTCATTCGAACCTGTTACGGAAAATGCTCAGTAATGTTTTTGCCGTAAATGACCCGGATAACAGCCAGTTTCAAGATTATACCCTGCACTACTTTGAAGACTGCCTGCACTTTTTAAAACATAGCAATTGTATCGGCGCCGCCGCCTTTTTAGGTTGGGGCACCGAAGGTGTGGTTGCCAAGATCTATAGCTACCTGTTCAACGGCCTGACGCAATTAGGTGTTGACGAAAAAGAGTTGGCTTATCTCAGTATCCATATGGAATGCGATGATGAACATGCCGCTGTGATAGAAAACATCGCCTTAAGCCAGTGTAGCGGCGACCTTGATAAGCACAGTCACGAAATTGAAGCGGCTATCGACAGGGCGCTCACCCTCAGGGACAGATATTTTACTGCCATTTACCGCGATCTCACCAGCGTTAAGCTTAACCCACTGATAGATAATATCCTGAAAAAAACCGCTTACCGCAATATTGATGATGTCCGGGCTTACTCACTCAAGCAAAGCACAGGCGCAGGCTTATACAACAACAAGGATAGCAGCTCGAATATCGACTTTACTGTCAGCCGCTTTAATATCGGCAGTGAAGTCATGGATCCGCGTATATTGGAGATCCCGCAAGGTTGTAAAAATGAACAGCATCAACATGCCCATGAATCTATCTTTTATATTCTTTCAGGGGCAGGGCGCGTACATCTGGGCACAAGAACCATAGAGATGCAAGCCGGGGACCTGGTCTATGTCCCCCGCTGGATTGAACACTACAGCGAAAACATTGGCAATGAAAGGCTCAAGGTCCTGGCGCTCACCGACTTTGGCCTGACCAAACTTTTCCCACAAAATACCGACTTTAGTTACCGAAAAAAAGTCGCCGCAATCACCTGACGGATAAACTTTTAAATCCGCACCATAAAATGCCGGGGATCTCGCCAGAGTGCTTTAATAATATCAACAGCACTCAGGTAACCCCTCTAAACAGGGCAAGACGGATCCGTTCACTGTTAATGACTTGCCTGCTCCCATATCTCAAAAACAGCACCGTCTTCACCGTCAATATTGACACTGCAGAAATGAACTTCTGCAGGTATTTTCACAATAACACCTTCAGCAACCGGGTATTTTTCATCATAAGATTCACAGCTGACATTCACATCCCCCAGCCGCCCATGGATATTTTCAATTGAAAAAGCTGAGCGTGCCAGTTTGTGATGCCAGGGTTCGCCTTTGCTGAGCTTACCGGGCACTTTAATCACCCGGTCGCTGTTTATCAGCTGGAGAATTTTATTTTTACTCTCGGTTAAACGCTTAACCCAGTCTTCATCATATTCTTGCGCCGCTTTGATCAGATAATGCACTGTGGTTAACGCGCGGTAATATTGCTTTTGCGCCAGCTCCAGCATATACAAATCGTACAGGGCAATAACATAATTATTATCATCCAGATATTGACGGGCATTAAGATAGCCGTCATCCGAAACATTGGTTGCCGCTATCAAACTGGTGATTTGCGCCTGAATATCTCCGCTTGCCTGATAATAATGGGCTTGCAGCATGGCGTACCAAACAGATTCTATTTTGCTGAATATCCGCTTTTCCTGTAATGCCACTATTTTCACCTTGGCCTCGGTTAACGCCTCGTCGGTAATCAATTGTTCAATCTCGGCATAGGCCTTTTTAAAGTCTCGGCCCGCTCTCATCACGCCATCAATTGACTCAATAATAAAATCTAACCGAACAGACATACCTTCACAGTGCTCAGGTTTTTTACCAGCAATTTCAGTTATTTCATAACGCCACTGGGACAAAGCCCTGCGTCCTGTTTTTATAAAACCTCTATGTCCTTCATAGTCCAGCAGGCTGATATCCGTCACCTGGCCATCGGTTTCAACAGTAAAACTAAAGGATACCCAGCCAGATAGCCATTTACGTGCAGCTTCGATAGGGTATTTGGGCGCCACTCTGTGCTTAGCAACGACCTCGCAGGTTTTTTCATCCGATACGGTCTCAGCGAAACCAATAGCAGGCAGCATTAAGATAAAAGCAAAAAATAATTTCATAAAACAATAATAAAAAATACCGGCACCTGGATGGCACCAGGTCAATGACAGGGTAGTAATAAGGGGTCGGCTCAATGAACTCACCGATAAAAAATCATTCTACCACAGTTTGCGAATGCTGACTTACATGAAACAGGAATGACACAAAGAAAAGCTCCCTGTCAGGCAACAAAGTCCAAAAATAGCGATAAAAAAAAAGCGGCCATCGGGCCGCTTTTTATTCACTAAAACTTAGTGCTTATTTTGACAAGTTTAATTTGGCTTACGCCTGATTAAACTTTTTTCTTGGCAGACTGAATGACGCGTAATTGCGCCACAGCACGGGCTAATTCAGCAGCAACTTCGGCGTAGTCAACATCGGCGCCGCCGGCGCTGATGTTTTCTTCTGCACGTTGTTTCGCTTCTATAGCCGCCTGCTCATCCAAATCGTCGGCACGTGTTGCCACATCGGCAAGCACGGTAACGTTGTTTGGCTGAACTTCTAACATGCCACCGGAAAGATAGATAACTTCTTCCGTGTCATCGCTTTTGACGATGCGTGCCATACCAGGTTTTAGTGAGGTCAGTAAAGGTGCGTGACCAGGCATAATACCTAACTCACCTTCACTACCTGTGATCTGCAGTGACTTGATGCTACCGGAAAACAAGTTTTCTTCGGCACTGACCACATTCAGATTTACAGTTAATAACGCCATTTTGACCTCCTAACAGTGACTTTCTAAAGCCAAATTACATGTTTTTGGCTTTTTCAGTTGCTTCTTCAATAGAACCAACCATGTAGAAAGCTTGCTCAGGTAATTCATCATGCTCACCGGCAAGGATACCTTTAAAGCCAGCAATAGTGTCTTTAAGAGATACGTACTTACCAGGAGAACCTGTGAATACTTCAGCAACGAAGAACGGCTGAGATAAGAAACGCTGGATCTTACGGGCACGAGATACGGTTTGCTTATCTTCTTCAGAAAGCTCGTCCATACCCAAGATAGCGATGATATCTTTAAGTTCTTTATAACGTTGTAATACTGACTGAACGCCACGAGCAACTTCATAGTGCTCAGCACCAACCACTAACGGGTCAAGCTGACGAGAAGTTGAATCTAACGGGTCGATCGCAGGGTAGATACCCAATTCAGCAATTGAACGTGAAAGTACAACGGTTGCATCCAAGTGAGCAAAGGTTGTTGCCGGGCTAGGGTCAGTCAAGTCATCCGCCGGTACGTATACCGCCTGGATTGAAGTGATTGAACCTTTGTTGGTTGAAGTAATACGTTCCTGAAGGATACCCATTTCTTCAGCCAGCGTAGGCTGGTAACCTACCGCAGATGGCATACGACCTAATAGTGCAGATACTTCGGTACCCGCAAGTGTGTAACGGTAGATGTTATCAACGAAGAATAATACATCGCGACCTTCGTCACGGAATTTTTCCGCCATTGTAAGACCGGTCATCGCAACACGTAAACGGTTACCCGGTGGCTCGTTCATCTGACCGTAAACTAACGATACTTTATCAAGTACGTTAGAGTCGTTCATTTCGTGGTAGAAATCGTTACCTTCACGAGTACGCTCACCAACACCGGCGAATACAGAGTAACCACTGTGTTCGATCGCGATGTTACGGATAAGCTCCATCATGTTAACGGTTTTACCAACACCGGCACCACCGAACAGACCAACTTTACCACCCTTAGCGAATGGACAAACCAAGTCGATTACTTTGATACCTGTTTCTAATAATTCGTTTGATACTGCTTGCTCAGCATAAGCAGGCGCTTCACGGTGAATAGACCATGTCTCTTTCTCACCGATTGGACCAGCTTCATCAATTGGCTCACCTAAAACGTTCATGATGCGACCTAGGGTCTCTACACCAACTGGAACTTTAATAGATTCGCCTGTATTTACTACATTCAGACCACGACGCAAACCGTCAGATGAACCCATAGCAATTGCACGTACAACACCGCCACCAAGCTGCTGTTGTACTTCAAGTACTAAACCTGAAAGGTCACCTTCAGTTACATTTAATGCGTCATATACCTGAGGTACAGCATCTTGTGGAAATTCAACATCCACAACTGCGCCAATGATTTGGACGACTTTACCTGTACTCATGATTAATCCTCTAAACTGTTTTGTTTTTTCATTAACAAAAACTTTTGCCTATATGGATTTAGCTTGCCAGGCCAGGGCCCGGCATCTAATCCTATACCGCTGCCGCACCGGCGACGATCTCACCCAGCTCTTGGGTAATGCCTGCCTGACGTGCTTTGTTGTATACCAGTTGTAAATCGTCGATCAAGTCGCCGGCATTGTCGGTTGCGGCTTTCATCGCAATCATACGGGCAGCTTGTTCGCAGGCAAGGTTTTCAACCACGCCTTGGTATACCTGGGATTCAACGTAACGAACCAGTAATTGCTCAAGTAAAACCTTGGCATCGGGCTCGTACAGGTAATCCCAACGATGTTTTATTTCTTCATCGTCTGACTTCGGTAACGGTAAAAGTTGATCGATTGACGGCTTTTGCGTCATGGTGTTAACAAACTTGTTGTAAACAACATACAGCTTGTCGATTTCACCATTGTCGTAGGCGTTTAACATCACCTTAACACTGCCGATAAGGTCAGTGATAGATGGTTCATCACCTAAACCGGAAACTTGTGCTGACACCTTAGCGCCCATGTTGTTGAAAAACGAGGTGGCTTTAGAGCCAACCACGGCAAATTCAACTTCGGCATCTTGTTGCTGCCACTTGGCAGCATCTGCTAAGACTTTCTTAAACAAGTTAATGTTTAAGCCGCCACACAAACCACGGTCTGTTGACACGACGATATAGCCTACACGCTTGACTTCACGCTCTTCCAAATAAGGATGGCGATATTCTAAGTTACCAAGCGCGATATGACCGATCACGTTTCGTATATTTTCTGCATATGGACGAGAGGCAGCCATGCCGTCTTGCGCTCTGCGCATCTTACTGGCTGCAACCATTTCCATAGCATTGGTGATCTTCTGAGTGTTTTTAACACTCGCGATCTTAGATTTTATCTCTTTACCACCGGCCATGACTTTTCACTCCGAAACTTATCTTAAAAAAGATGCTTACCAGGTTTGCGTAGACTTGAATGACTCAAGTGCTTTGGCAAGTCCTGCTTCGATATCTTTATCGTAGTTACCAGTTTCGTTGATCTTAGCCATCAGCTCGGCGTTTTCGTTGTTGACATAGGTATGCAACGCCGCTTCAAAATCATTGATTTTGTCTAGGGCAACGTCGTTTAAGTAACCTTTTTCAGCAGCGAATAAAGACACTGCAGTGTCAGCAACAGATAACGGGCTGTATTGCTTTTGCTTCATCAATTCAGTAACGCGCTGACCATGCTCTAACTGGGCACGAGTCGCGTCATCAAGATCGGAAGCGAACTGGGCAAACGCCGCTAATTCACGATATTGTGCAAGTGCTAAACGGATACCACCACCAAGTTTCTTGATGATTTTCGTTTGTGCAGCACCACCAACACGAGATACCGACAGACCCGCGTTAACAGCAGGACGGATACCCGAGTTGAATAAATCGGCTTCAAGGAAGATCTGACCATCGGTGATCGAAATTACGTTAGTCGGTACGAACGCAGATACGTCGCCCGCTTGTGTTTCGATGATAGGCAGGGCGGTTAAAGAACCTGTCTTACCTTTTACTTCACCTTTAGTGAAACGCTCTACGTATTCTTCGTTTACACGAGCAGCACGCTCTAGCAGACGGCTGTGAAGGTAGAAAACGTCACCCGGGTAAGCTTCACGGCCCGGCGGACGACGAAGTAGCAATGAAATCTGACGGTAAGCAACAGCTTGCTTAGACAGATCATCATATACGATCAACGCATCTTCACCGCGGTCACGGAAGTATTCACCCATAGAACAACCGGAGTAAGGCGCCAGGTATTGCAGGGCAGCGGCTTCTGAAGCAGAAGCAACAACTACAATAGTGTTGGCCAGAGCACCGTGCTCTTCAAGGCTACGTACTACGTTGGCTACGGTAGAAGCTTTCTGACCGATGGCTACGTAAACACATTTAATGCCTGTGTCTTTTTGGTTGATGATGGCGTCTAACGCAATGGCAGACTTACCGATTTGACGGTCACCGATGATCAACTCACGCTGACCGCGACCGATTGGGATCATGGAGTCGATAGACTTGATACCCGTTTGTACCGGCTGGTCAACAGATTTACGGTCGATAACACCTGGGGCTACGACTTCAACAGGAGAGAAACCATCGTTTTCGATTGGTCCTTTTCCGTCTACTGGCTCACCAAGAGTGTTAACTACGCGGCCTAATAAGCCACGACCTACAGGTACTTCCAAAATACGGCCAGTACCTTTAACTTTTACGCCTTCAGCCAGGTCAGCATATGGACCCATAACTACCGCACCGACCGAATCACGGTCAAGGTTTAACGCGATAGCGTAGCGGCTACCAGGAAGTTCGATCATTTCACCTTGCATTACATCGGCAAGGCCATGGATGCGAATGATACCGTCAGTTACAGAAACGATAGTACCTTCGTTGCGAGCTTCGCTGACAACGTCGAACTGTTCAATACGTTTTTTGATCAGTTCGGCGATTTCAGTGGAATTCAGTTGCATGCTCTGTTCCCCGTTAAGATTGCATCATTGTTGCTAAGCGGCCCAGTTTACCTCGTACTGAACCATCTATTACCATGTCGTCGGCTTTAATTACCAGACCGGACACGATACTCGCATCAATGTTACAATTGAGCTTTACTTTTCGAGCCAAACGCTTTTCAAGCGCGGCGCTTAATGTAGTCATCTGTTCTGCCGATAATTCAACGGCAGACGTTACATCCACAGCGACAGTTTTCTCATATTCGGCTTTTAACTCGCCAAATTGAGCCGCGACCTGTGGTAGCACCAACAAACGTTTGTTTTCGGCCATCACTTTAATAAAGTTCTGTCCGTTGCTGTCGAGCTGGTCGTCACAAACTTTAATGAACAAGTCTTGAGTTTGTTCGACCGACGCGCTTCCTGAAAGGAAAGCGGTCATATCTTCGTTTTTAGAAACTTCGGCGGCAAAAACCAGCATGGTTAACCAGTTTTCTACCGCATTGGCTTCAACAGCATATTCAAACGCAGCTTTAGCATAGGGACGAGCGACAGTTGTCAATTCAGACATAGCTCTATACCCTCTATAGTTCAGCTACAAGTTTATCTAAAATGTCGCTGTGAGCAGCGGCATCAATTGAACGCTCGAGAATTTTCTCGGCACCGGCTACGGCAAGAACAGCGACTTGTTGACGCAATTCTTCTTTAGCCTGGTTACGCTCAGTTTCAATCTCGGCATGACCGGCAGCGATAATTTTCGCTTTTTCGGTCTGTGCTTTAACCGTCGCTTCTTCAACTATTTGAGTTTCGCGTTTCTTAGCTGCTTCGATAATACCAGCAGCTTGAGCTTTTGCGTCTTTCAGTTGAGCCGTGGCTTTTTCCTGAGCAAGCTCAAGATCTTTAGCGGCACGGTCAGAAGCGGCAAGGCCATCAGCAATAGTTTTCTGACGATCTTCGATGGCAGTCATAATCGGCGGCCATACGAACTTCATACAGAAAATTACGAATACGACAAATGCGATTAATTCACCGATAAGGGTCATATTAATGTTCATTTGTGTACCTCCTATTGATTATTCGTGTATTAAAAAAGACTTATTAATTAAGAAAGCACGAATAACATGTAAAGGCCGATAGCAACACCGATCATCGCGATAGCATCGATAAGACCCGCTACGATGAACATTTTAACTTGAAGTTGTGGTGCTAATTCAGGTTGACGAGCAGCAGACTCAAGGAACTTACCACCAAGTAAACCAAAACCAATCGCAGTACCTAAAGCACCAAGACCGATTAGTAACGCAACAGCGATATATAACATATTTATCTCCGATTAAAGTTAAAGTTAAAGTTAAAAAAGTTAAAAATTAAATCAAAACTACGGGCCTGCCGGCACTACGCCTGCAAGCCCGCAACATCGAAATTCTAGTGATCTTCGTGAGCCAGACTTAAGTAAACGATAGTCAGCATCATGAAGATGAACGCCTGTAATGGGATAACCAACAAGTGGAAAGCAGCCCATAAGAAGTGCACTGGCAACTGGAACAAGCCAATTGTTGCAATCAGCAAGAAGATCAGCTCACCGGCATATAGGTTACCGAACAAACGTAACGCTAACGACAGCGGACGAGCCAACATGGTGACACTTTCAAGAATGAAGTTCACCGGGTATAACGACCAGTGGCCAAAAGGCTGGGTAGTTAATTCTTTGATGAAACCACCAAGGCCTTTAACCTTGACGGAATAATAAATAACCAGGATAAACACACCAAGCGCCAGGGCGAAGGTCATGTTAGGATCGGTAGTCGGTACCGGCTTCATGTAGATGTCAGCCAGATCCATACCGGTCGCAAAACTGATAAGAGCAGGTAATAAATCTACCGGCACCCAGTCCATGGCGTTCATCAGCATAACCCAAACAAAAATGGTTAACGCTAAAGGAGCGATTAACGGGTTTTTGCCGTGGAAAGTACTTTTCACGCTGTCGTCAACGAAACCAACGATAAGTTCAACCGCACATTGCAGTTTCCCCGGTACGCCGGTAGTAGCTTTTTTGGCCACTGAGCGGAAAATGAAAAGAAAAATCAGACCAAGAAACACCGACCAGCCTAACGTATCTAAGTGAACGGCCCAGAAGCCTTCACCAACCGTTAAATTGGCTAAATGGTGTTTAATATATTCTTGGCTGGTTAATTCAGCACCTGCAGACATATTATTATTCCCAATGATTAAAGTTTAAAAGTTAAATTTTCAAAAAAACCGGTGCCAGTAACGGCATCACCATTACCAGGCAAAATGTGCCAAAAAACGGTATCGGCATAATGACCATAAATTTAAAGGCCAGGGCGAATAACAGCGCCGTCAATACCAGTTTTAATTTCACGCCGCTGTAAAATGATTCAACAACCAATTTAGAGACGCTGGCTCCGGAGAACCTAAAGGCTTTCCAGGCGAATATAAAATTAGGGATTATCCCGATGGCACCGCCGGTTAAAGCGGATATCGCATAGGATAACCCCCAACAAAAATATGCTACTAACGCACAAGCTACGACCAGGAAAATGGAGATGCCTATTTGCTGATATGCCAGCCTACGTCCCGGTTTTACCAGATCATTTCTGCGGGATGTGGTCACCGACAACTCCATACGAAAATATTCGTAAATCTCATGCTAAATTAAAGTAAAAATCACAACTTTAAAAAGTCAGCGCAAGTATACTGATTTAAGCTTTGATTGCAACTTAATCGGGCACAGCGGCCCGGATATTTTCGAATAAATGTTGGTCTACTGGTAATATTTACAAATAAGTCACAACAGAAGGGAAATTAAGAGAATTTTGCCACTATGCCGTCAAGTTCTTCAAGGTTGGTATAAGAAATCACCAGCTTGCCTTTGCCCTTGCGGTTATGGCTGATGGAAACCTGGGAACCCAGCTTCTCAGAAAGGTTATTTTCCAACGCTAAGGTATCGGGATCTTTGACTTTTTCCGCTTTAGGCTTTTCAGGTTCCTGAACCTTTTTCACTAACGACTCGGTTTCCCGTACCGTGAGTTCTTTGGCCACAACGGTGCGTGCGGTGGTGGTTTGCAGGTCGTTTTCCAGTGCCAGCAGGGCGCGGGCATGACCCATTTCAATATCGCCATGCTCGAGCAAGGTTTTGACCTCATCGTTAAGGTTATTCAGGCGTAACAGGTTCGATACCGTGGTGCGGGATTTGCCGACCGCGTCCGCCACTTCCTGGTGGGTCAGTTCAAATTCCGTTAATAACCGCTCTAATGCAATGGCTTCTTCCATGGCATTAAGATCTTCGCGCTGAATATTTTCAATCAGGGCGATAGCAACGGCGGCTTCGTCCGGTACTTCTTTGACCAGACACGGCATCATATCAATACCGGCAAGTAAAGCCGCACGCCAGCGACGTTCACCGGCAATGATTTCATATTGCGCTTCGCCGCTGCCAGCTTCTTCGCTAAGAGCACGCACCACGATCGGCTGGATAATGCCCTGCGAGCGAATAGAATTAGCCAGTTCTTCCAGGGCTTCCGGCGACATGTCTTTGCGCGGCTGGTACTTGCCCGGTTGTAACTGCTCGATCGGCAGTTTTTGTAATTCGCTTTTTTCCAGGACTGTTTCCACCACCGGCTGCTCTGCCGGTTTAGGGGCTTCGTTGGTCAGTAATGCGTCAAGGCCGCGGCCTAAGCCTCTACGTTTTGATGGGCTCATATTGTTCCTAGAAATTAATTGGTTGCGTTTGCTACTTTTTTCGGGCTGGGCTCTTCGCGGCGTAAAATCTCACCTGCCAGGGCTAAATAGGCCTTGGCGCCGGTTGATGATTTATCATAATACATCGCCGGGGCGCCGAAACTCGGCGCTTCAGCCAAACGGACATTTCTGGGGATCACAGTGCGGTAGACTTTATCACCAAAATGACGTTTGAGCTGTTCGGAAACATCATTGGCCAGCCGGTTACGGGGATCATACATGGTACGCAATATGCCTTCAATATGCAGATCGGCATTGATCACTGCCGCCAACTTACTGATGGTGTCCATCAATGCGGTTAAACCTTCGAGGGCATAATATTCACATTGCATCGGCACCAGCACGGAATCGGCGGCGGCCATGGCATTGACCGTAAGCATATTCAGGGAAGGGGGGCAGTCGATAATGATATAATCGTATTCGTCTTTCACCGGCGCCAGGGCATTGCGTAATCTCAGCTCCCGGGCGAATACTTCCATCAGTTTGATTTCGGCAGCGGTGACATCGGCATTGGCCGCCAATAAGTCATAAACCCCGGACGTATCTTTAACTACCACCTCGGCAAAAGGTTTTTCTTCCACCAATAATTCGTAACAGCTGGCATGCACTTCGTATTTGTCGATGCCGCTGCCCATAGTGGCGTTGCCCTGAGGATCCAGGTCGATCAACAATACCTTACGTTTCGTCGCTGCCAGCGATGCAGCCAAGTTGACTGAAGTGGTGGTTTTGCCCACACCACCTTTTTGGTTAGCTACTGCGATTATTTTTCCCACAAGATCCTCTAGCGCTTTAGTTATTTATTGATTTATGAATAAAAGAATAAAGCTTAATTATATTTTCTTTAATTCTATTAAATGACGCTCACCCACTAAGTGCGGTACCTCGATTTCCGAGCCGGTCACCAGTTCGATATTGTCAGGCAAGGCGGCAATTTCTTCTAGCGGATATTGCCCTTTTAAGGCAAAAAATCGTCCGGTATCAACCGCAATTAAATGCTGACACCAGCTAACCATATCATTTAATGAGGAAAATGCGCGACTTAAAACGCCATCAAAAGGAATTTCCGGGTGATATTCTTCAACCCGACTTAATACCGGCTTGACGTTGGTTAATTTTAACTGAAAAACCACCTGGCGCAAAAAGGTAATTCTTTTGCCTAAGCTGTCTAACAGTACAAATTGGCGATCAGGGTAGAGGATCGACAACGGGATCCCGGGAAGTCCGGGGCCGGTACCGACATCGATAAAGGATTTACCATGTAATTGCGGTCCCACCATCAGGCTGTCGAGAATATGCTTAACCAGCATCTCTTCGGGATCCCGCACTGAGGTCAGGTTATAGGCTTTGTTCCATTTAACCAACAAGTCGACATATTGGATCAATAGGTCGACTTGCTGCTCAGAGATTTCCAGGGGTGTTTCACTTAACAGTGATTCCAGTTTCGCTTTTAATGTCATTAGTGTTATCAGGTTCAGGCGCTTTTACGTAATAAGCCGTGTTTTTTCAGATAAACCAATAATAACGAAATTGCCGCCGGAGTAATACCAGAAATACGCGATGCCTTGCCAATTGTTTCCGGGCGGGCGTCGGATAACTTGGCAACCACCTCATTGGAGAGGCCGGAAATCTGGCTGTAATCGAAGTCTGTTGGGATCACTGTGTCTTCATGACGTTTCTTTTTCGCGATTTCATCGATTTGACGCTCGATATAACCGGCATACTTGGTTTGAATTTCCAGTTGCTCGGCTGCCTGCTCGTCTTTAATGGCCGGACCAAAGGCTTCAATTTTCATCAGATCGTCATAACGCACTTCCGGGCGACGCAACAGATCTTCCAGGTTGGTATCCCGGCTGACCGGGTTTTTCAATAAAGGATTGAGATCTTCAACAGCATTATGATCCTTTTGCACCCAGATAGACTTTAATCGTTGACGCTCTAATTCAATGTTTTCCATTTTTTCATTAAAACGCTGCCAGCGGGCATCACAGACCAGGCCAACCTTACGGCCTTGCTCCGTTAAACGGATATCGGCATTGTCTTCACGTAATAATAAGCGGTATTCCGCGCGAGACGTAAACATGCGGTAAGGTTCTTTGGTGCCTAATGTTGAAAGATCGTCGATCAATACGCCCATATAAGCCTGATCACGACCCAAAATGAAAGGATCCAACTCTTTAACACGACAGGCAGCATTGGTTGCTGCGAGTAAACCCTGAGCACCAGCTTCTTCATAACCAGTGGTACCATTGATTTGACCGGCAAAATACAGGTTATGGATAAATTTGCTTTCCAGGGTCTGTTTCAGATCCCGTGGATCAAAGTAATCGTATTCGATCGCGTAACCCGGACGGGTAATATGGGCATTTTCAAAACCTTTGATCGAGCGTACCAGGTTCATCTGCACATCAAACGGCAAGCTGGTGGAAATACCGTTCGGGTAGATTTCGTGTGTGGTTAAGCCTTCCGGTTCAACAAAGATCTGGTGTGAGTCTTTATCGGCAAAGCGGGTGATCTTATCTTCGATAGAAGGACAATATCTTGGTCCTACGCCTTCAATGACCCCGGTATACATAGGAGAACGATCCATGCCCTGACGAATAAAATCATGGGTTTTTTCGTTGGTATGGGTGATATAACAAGAGATCTGCTCAGGATGATCCGCTTGTGATCCCATAAAGGAAAATACCGGTCTGGGTGTATCGCCAGGCTGTTCTTCCATCACAGAAAAGTCCAGGGTGCGGGCATCCAGTCTTGGCGGGGTACCGGTTTTCAGGCGATCCATTCTAAACGGCATATCACGCAGGCTGGAAGCTAAATTAACGCTGGCAGGATCACCGGCGCGACCGCCCTGATAATTATTTAAACCAATATGAATTTGTCCGGCCAGGAAGGTACCTACGGTTAAAACTACGGTTTTACCTTTAAATTTCAGGCCCATTTGTGTGGAAACACCGATCACTTGATCGTTTTCCAGGATCAGATCGTCACAAGGCTGTTGGAAAATAGTCAGATTTTCCTGGTTTTCCAGGGTTTGTCTGACAAAGGCGCGATAGAGAGCACGATCCGCCTGAGCCCTTGTGGCACGTACTGCCGGGCCTTTACTGGCATTCAAAGTTCTGAACTGTATGGCAGAGTGATCGATCGCCGTTGCCATCAGGCCGCCTAACGCATCGATCTCTTTTACCAAATGACCCTTGCCGATCCCGCCGATCGCCGGGTTACAGGACATTTGTCCCAAGGTGTCAATGTTGTGAGTTAATAACAAGGTTTTACAACCCATACGCGCCGCAGCCAGTGATGCTTCTGTACCCGCATGACCGCCACCAACAACGATTACGTCATAAGACTCTTGATACCACATAAATTTACAACCTTAGGTCAGTGAAAAAATTAAGGCGCGTATTTTACCGTTTTTTCACCAGAAGTGAAACGATCAAACGAGGAAAAAGATCTCGTCTCGATCGTTTATTAATAAAGAAGATCTATATAAAGATCTTATTATTATTTTATATTAGGATCCTGCTTTTCTGTGTATAAGTCATATTTCTTCAATAAGATCATATTAGTATTAGAGATCGGATCCTGTGATCAACTTTGGATCAAAGTCCGTATAATCTATGATCAAAAGGCCTGTTTATCCACAGGGGATCAAAATTTTTTTTATGCTCACTGAATAATAATAGAAAATTAATATCTTTTCCTCAAAGTTATTCACAATACCTTGTTTTTATCTTTGGTTTTGTGAATAACTTTTGGATAAGCCTTTTATAAAAGATCCGAATTTTCCTCGATCCACTGCTGAGCAAGATCTTCCGGATCTATATCCTGGCTCATATCTAAGGTTTTAACGGCTTTTGTACAAGTGCAACCTTTTGATATAAGTAGCTTTTCAATATTTTTTGCCGCCTGACAGAAAGTATCATAACTGCTGTCGCCGACGCCGATCGTTAGAAACTTGATCGTGGATAGATCTTCGCTGGTGGATCTTAGATCTGAGACAAATTGATCTATGTTATCCGGATAATCGCCGGCACCATGAGTTGACGTGCAAATGAGCCAGGTTTGATTTTTTTTCGTTATTTGGGCAAATTCCGGCTGTAAATGCAGCTGAGTTTGATGGCCGAGTGACTGTAAACTTTGCTCGCATGCCTCGGCAACATATTCGGTTCCCCCCAACATGCTACCCACGATAATTTGAAATGAAGACATATAACCTCGAATAATTGGCTGATCAAATCTAAAAACTTGAGGCTAATCTTACTAGGTTTTGCTTGCTGAACTGAGCTTATTTACAGGAATTTTTGCTCGTTTTTATTTAGATCAAAGTTCGAAGAGAGTGAAGTATGCAGGTTTACAGATCATTTATTTTTTGCGTATGCTGTAGGGTTCATAGGGCAAGAGTGAACTTATTAATTCAACGGGAATTTTAGTAGTAACCTGCCATTGGGGAAATCCTTTGCCTGGCGGCCAAAAATCTCTTTCCTTAAATTCCTGCTCTGATATTTGTTGCCATTCAAATACGCTGCCACCAGGAAAACTAGTACTTAACCTGTTTTCGAACTCTTCGAGTTTTGGCAAACGCATCAACCGATAAATTTTGGCGCCCGTGATCAACATTTTGGGTTTAAGCCCCAGATCCCGTTCAATTTGCAGTGGCGTTAAACCGTCAATAAATTTTTCCTGGGTGACATAACCAAGATTGTTTGTTATTGCACTTAACGGGGCTACAACTTTGATAAGCCTATTTTTACCCGTCAACTTCCAGGTTTTCATTGAGTTATATTTTACATTTTCATAAAAACTTACTGTTAAAGCCATTTGTGGTTTTCCTGTCACCGATATAAATCCACGAGCTATCTTTCTGCTAGTTGAATATAGACATATGGTGGTTGAATGCCACTTTATTACCCTGTAGCGCTTCAGGAAAATATTCTGCAATGCAGGGATACCTGGCTAACATGCCGTGCTTATTTGTGATGTTTTGTTGTTAAAGCTAGGTCAATATAACAGTAAAAATTGTTGCCATATCTTACTTAATTGTTGGTGTAGTCGGATGCCCGCTGGACTCTTTATTGAAAATACCTTGAACGTGTTCAGAGAAAAGCAATTAGCCAGCAGGAGGCAAGAGATTTATTCTTCCTGAGCCTTCCAGCGGCTAAGGCGCCGGCTTAAGGTTGATTGGGTAATAGAAATATCTTTATAGACTTCTAACCAGATCACCACTTCTTGCTGACTGGCACCATGTTGGCTGACTAACTCCAGAATATCGTTTTTAAAATCATCCAGCGGATGTTTTTTTAGTTCAGCGCGTACCGCCGCCAGTTCTTGTTTTAAGTCAGTCATTTAGTATAAATCTCTATTCTTTAATCTTGATTATATGAGTAAAAAACAGATTTTATCTTAATGCAAGTTTCAATGCATAAGTTATTCTAAAGTTAATTCATTTTTTATGATAAAAGTTATGATTTTAATTATGCATATCTTCATGCATTAAATTATGTATTTTTTGATGAGGGCTTTTAGTCTTCATGACTGTAACAGCTGTATTACCGGGCTGCAGAAAGTAGAGGTAGCCGCCTGATACATCGGCTACCTGAGTTAATATAACTGATAGGACTGTTTAAGCAAGTGATTATTTGCCGATACAAAAAGAAGAAAATATTCTGCCAAGCAGATCATCACTGGTAAATTCACCGGTGATTTGATCCAACTCCTGCTGACACAAACGTAATTCTTCAGCGAGAATCTCGCCGGCAACATAAGATTCAAGTTGATCCAAGCCGGTGATTAAATGTTGGTGGGCATTTTCCAGTGCCGTAATATGCCGTCTTCTGGCAATAAAGCCACCTTCGGTATTGCCCTGGTAGCCCATGATATCTTTCAGATGCTGTTTAAGCTCCTGGATACCCTGGCCGGTTTTTGCCGACAGGGTGACGATTTGGTGATCATTAATGTCTGTGTAGCCGGTTTGTGCTTCGCTGATATCGGCCTTGTTACGGATAATGGTTAAGCCGATATTGTCCGGTAACTTTTCAAAAAACTCCGGCCACAGCACTTTAGGATCCAAAGAATGTTCATGGCTGGAGTCCACCATAAGTAATACCCGATCCGCCTGGCTGATTTCCTGCCAAGCCCTTTCTATGCCGATTTGCTCAACCCGGTCGGAGCTTTCCCTTAAACCTGCGGTATCTATGATATGCAGCGGCATACCATCGATATGTATCTGTTCGGAAAGTACATCCCGTGTGGTGCCCTCGATATCGGTCACTATCGCGCTTTCCTTGCCGCTCAGGGCATTGAGCAGGCTGGACTTGCCGGCATTGGGCCGTCCGGCGATCACCACGCGCATGCCTTCACGGATCAAGCTGCCTTGCTGGGCCTGTTGACGCACTTTAGTAACTTCGTCAATGATGTCTTTGAGATCGTTAACGATCTTCTCATCGGCAAGAAAGTTGATCTCTTCTTCCGGAAAATCGATAGCGGCTTCGACATACATGCGCAAATGGATGACATTCTCTACCATCTGATGAATGAGTTTGGAAAAATCCCCTTGCAGTGAGTTGATTGCACAACGGGCGGCCTGCTCTGAGCTGGAGTTGATTAAATCGGCAATGGCTTCTGCCTGGGTTAGATCCAACTTGTCGTTTAGGAAGGCCTGCTCGCTGAACTCTCCCGGTTTGGCGATCCTGATTTTACCCAGGGCGAGAATTTCCTTGAGTAGCATATCCAGGATCACCGGACCGCCATGGCCGTGCAATTCAAGTACGTCTTCACCGGTAAAGGAGTTCGGGCCTTTGAAGTAAAGGGCTATTCCCTGATCCAGGGCTTGTTTGTCTGCATCTAGAAACGGCAGGTATTCGGCTTTACGTACTTCGGGTATCTTACCTAAAATCGCCATAGCGACATTTTTCGCTTCAGGGCCTGAAACCCGAATGATACCCACGCCTCCCCGGCCGGGCGCCGTTGCTTGTGCGGCTATGGTTTCCTGATAACTGTTGGAGAGGCTTTGCGTGGTCATATAAGGTTCCAAGATAAATAATGCTTAAATCGCCGCTATTATAAACGCTTAACCTGTGGCTGGGTATTTATACTGCGAAAATTATAACCGGATGACTGATAAATTTGATTTTAGGGATAAATCAACTGCAGGCAGGTTTGTTTCCAATGTGTATCCAAGATTACAGGCTGGGCTCCAGTTAATACCGGGCGGGTTACTGACATAGCTGAAGCTATTATGGCCATTAACTTGCCCGGCTTTTGCTCTGTTTACGCCATAGTCAATCTTACGTAGTTAACATTACTTCTTGCGGTTAATCACTCTCCAGCACTCCTGTGTTTCTTCTATTTTCTCCCGGTAGCCGATAACCTGATATTTGAGCCAAAAACACAGGTGCCTGATACCTTCACTGGTGTGCTCTGTGATGCATTCTGGCTCGCGGGTAATCGCTGCGAATGCATCGAACAGGAAGGCGCATTCTTCACTGAATTTGCTAAAGTCTTCACGCAGGTTGGCAAAATCGTCCGACAGCTGCTCCCTTTTGACTGCATCCTCCGTTAGGGGTAATTTTGATTCAGACATGGCAGCTTCCTCCCTTGCTACTTAACGGCGTATAGTTGCTGGCATAAGCTGCCGGTGGAAACCTGGTTATGGGGGCTGGTATATTTTCTGTTAAAGAAACTTTAACCGAGTGAAACTCTGGCATATCATTAGATTTAGCCATGATGGATACTCCTAATATCTGTTGTGGTTAGCTGTCTCTGAGTGTTCCCGCACTTAGGGGCAGCGCTTGGTTTATCTGCTGGTTCTCTTCTTTAAACACCTCCGCTGACGGGGAATTCTCCTGTTAGTGATAGTACAAAATACCGGAAAAATCAGGCTGGGTTGGCATTTAATGTTGATGTTAATTGCCGGCACTGTATTGATAGCGGTACGAAAACATCAACTACATGAAATATATGGATAAAAATAGAGGTTGATGACTTGTTGCAGGTAGCAACAGTTAAGGAAAGCATAGCCGTATTGAGTATATGTCTGGAGCCGTTATGCAGAAAAATTCATGTATAAACCCTGCGCCTTCATATCCATATAACCGCAGGATTACTTACAGGAGGTAAGTACTTAGCTTACGTCGGGAGCGTGTAAGCTGAAATACATCCGTGCATAAAAAAGGCGACCTGAGCCGCCTTAGTTTTTAGCTTAGTTATCAATCAATACAGGTATTAACTGTTCGCTTTTGCCTTTTCCAGGTTATTGAAGATGATCTTCATTTGCACGATGGAAATTACATTACTTACCAGCCAGTAAAGTACCAGGCCGGAAGGGAACCAGAAAAAGAATACGGTAAATACTACCGGCATATACTGCATCATTTTCTGCTGCATTGGATCCTGAATGGTCATCGGTTGCATTTTTTGCATGATGAACATACTGATCCCCATCAGGATTGGCAGCACATAATAAGGGTCTAAAGCTGACAGATCTTGAATCCACAGCATAAAGGGTGCATGTCTTAATTCAATACTTTCCAGGAACACCCAGTAAAGCGCCAGGAATATTGGCATTTGGATCAACAGCGGTAAACAACCACCGGCCGGATTGACTTTTTCCTTGCGGTATAACTCCATCATGGCCTGGGACATTTTTTGACGATCGTTGCCGAAACGCTCTTTTAATGCGGTCAGTTTCGGTTGCAGTTCACGCATTTTAGCCATAGAGGTATATTGCGCTTTGGTCAGGGGATACATACCGCCTTTTACGATCAAGGTGATGATGATAATGGCGATCCCCCAGTTGCCAACGCCGCCGAAGTTAAAGCTCAGACCCAGGGCTTCAAAGTCACCCGACTGGATAGTGGTCAGCAACCAGTAAAGCGGTTGGCTGATCATAAACAAGAAGCCGTAATCTATGGTCAGATCCAGGTTTTCTGCGATCTTCTCCAGTACCCGTTGATCTTTAGGGCCGACATAGAAGGTGGCCGAGGTGCTTATCTGGCTATTGGCGGCAATCGTGATCGCCGGTGCTTTAAAGCCGATCACGGCATCGCGGTTGCTGGAAAAGCTGGTATAAAGCTGGTTGTTATCCTCGGCACCCGGCACCCAGGAAGAAACAAAGTAATGTTGCAGCATGGCTACCCAGCCGCCTTGGGTCGCAGTATTCAGGTTTTGATCTTCGATGTCGTCGAAGTCATATTTTTCATAGCGCTCTTCAGAAGTCGAGTAGGCTGCACCGCGGTAGGTAGGGATTAAAGCACTTGAACCTTCGCCGTTGGCATTTTGTTTTAACTGGGCGTATAACTGCACGCTGGCATTGGCGCTGCTGTTGTTGTTAATGATATAGTCAACTTTGACGCTGTAATCATTTTTGTTAAAGGTAAATCGTTTTGTGACTGCCAGGGCTTCGCTGCCGGCATAATTGAGATCGATCACCAGTTGATCCTGATCGTCCAGGCGGTAGTCTGTATTTGCCGTTTGATAAATAGGGCGCCCGGGGATGATACGGTCCAGGCCGTTGGCGCCGGTTAAACCGCTTTGGGCGATATATTTCTGAGGACCATTTTGCATGATGGTAAAAGGAATACCATTGCCTTGCTCGGTTTCATACTTTAATAGCTTAACTTCAACAATATCACCGCCGCGGGTATCGATTTTCATTTCAAATACATCGGTGGTAACAGTGATCAGCCGGGCAGTTGCCGGAGCTGCTTGAACTTGTGGCGCACCGCTGTCCGATGGCGGCACAAAATCCTGTGTTGCTCCCTGGGATTCTTCAAAAGCCTGGCTTATTGCCGGTTCGCTGGGGGCGGGCGCATTGTCCTGTTGCCATTGGGTAAACAGCAAATAAGTAACAACGAGTAATGCAATAAACAACAAATTGCGTTGGGATTCCATAATGTGTTATTTCTCTTTTTTTGAAGTTGGCACGGGATCATCGCCCCCTGCGTTAAGTGGATGGCATTTTAATATACGTTTGCCTGCTAACCAACTGCCTTTTATCACACCAAAAGCATTTATTGCTTCAATGGCATATGTGGAGCAGGTTGGATTAAATCGGCAATTTTGGCCCAGCAGGGGGCTAAGCAGACGTTGGTAAGCTTTTATCAGGCCTATGGCTAGCGTTTTTGGCGCTGAATTATTTTTCGCCATATTTTTTCTAATTGGTGGTTTATTTCGCTGTTATCCAGCTTATCTATACCTGACTTCACCATCACCACGATATCGATACCGGGTAAATCATGTTGCTTGAGACGGAAGCTTTCCCGTACCAGGCGTTTAATCCGGTTACGTTGTACCGCCAGTTTGACGCGTTTTTTAGCCACAGCTAAACCTAACCGGTTGCGGTCAGTATTATTTGCGGTAATTAGAATGGTAAAGTGACTAGAACCATAGCGGGATGGTTTAGAAAAAACGGATTGGAATTGACCGGGAGTCAGTAATCGAGACTCCCGGTTAAACTCATAAGTAACCATGTTGGCTACCCTATCTCTTTATTTTATTAAAAAGCAAAGAGATTAAGCGCTAAGCTTTGCGCGGCCTTTAGCACGACGACGAGCAATTACGGCACGGCCGTTCTTAGTAGCCATACGAGCACGGAAGCCGTGGTTGCGCTTACGCTTTAATACACTAGGTTGAAATGTTCTTTTCATTACGCTAATCCAGTCGGTTGTTGTTGCCCTGGCAAAACAGCCGTTTCGAGCACACAGGGTTTAAAAAAGGAGCGAATTTTAAATAGTGGCGGCGCTTTTGTCAATGTTTTAGTGTAATCTAATTTGTAAGGATCGTCTGAGGATCTTTGGCCAATTTACCGCGATCGTTCAAGATCGTTTTAAAATATCCACAGTTTTATAACAATAGGGCTTGTTTTTTTAAAAAAAAGGCGTTTTTTTTATCTTTAATAGCGAAAAAATATAGTAATTTTGTTTTAGTGCTTATTTGCTCTATCCAATTCTAACCCTTTAAAATCAACCGATTAATATATTAATCATTAAAAAATGATGTTTATTTAAAAGTCAATCTTGAACTTGTGGATAACTATGGTGATAATAGCGTGAAATTATTACGACTTTTCTTTGCTCATCTGTCTCTTTTTAAGTGGTACTGCTTCGGTCATCTGTGAAGTAGATGAGATTTATTTCTGGGAGTTTTTGGTTGGATCATTCTCTTTGGCAGCGTTGCCTCTCCGTTCTTCAAGAAGAATTGCCTGCACAGCAATTTAGTATGTGGATCCGTCCGCTGCAATGTGTGGTAAATGACAATATCATGACTCTATATGCTCCCAACCGTTTTGTGCTTGATTGGGTTCGTGATAAATATGTTAATCGTATCAATGAGTTAGTATCTCTTCTTGATACCACCAATCCGCCTTTGTTAAGGTTTGATGTTGGCAGTATCCCGGAGCCGGCATCGACAGGCGGGCAGGGGGAAGCGGCAAATAAAGTGGCTCCTCAGGGACTGCCTGCGACTAAGCCGCCTGAGCCTGAGGCCAATCTGCCCAAGACCACCAATGTCAGGATCAAATATACCTTTGACAACTTTGTTGAGGGTAAATCCAACCAGCTGGCCAGGGCGGCGGCATCCCAGGTGGCGGATAACCCAGGGGCGGCATATAACCCGTTATTTATCTACGGTGCTACCGGTTTGGGTAAAACCCACTTATTGCATGCCGTGGGTAATGGCATTTTGATCAATAAACCTAAGGCAAAAATCGCCTATATGCATTCCGAGCGTTTTGTTCAGGATATGGTACGGGCACTGCAGAACAATGCCATCGAGAAATTCAAACAGTATTACCGCTCGGTAGATGCTTTGTTGATCGATGATATCCAGTTCTTTGCCAATAAAGAGCGTACCCAGGAAGAGTTCTTCCATACCTTTAATGCCTTACTTGAAGGCAATCAGCAGATCATTTTAACCAGTGATCGGTATCCGAAAGAGATTGACGGGGTAGAAGATCGTCTTAAATCCCGCTTTGGCTGGGGCCTGACCATAGCCATTGAGCCGCCGGAGCTGGAAACCCGGGTAGCGATCCTTAAACGCAAGGCTCAGGAAAGCAATATCAACCTGGCGGATGAGGTGGCCTTTTTCATTGCCAAGCGTTTACGCTCTAATGTTCGAGAGCTCGAGGGGGCGTTAAACCGGGTGATTGCCAATGCTAATTTTACCGGCCGGGCCATCACCATAGATTTTGTTCGTGAAGCACTAAGAGATTTGTTAGCTTTACAGGATAAACTTGTTACTATTGACAATATTCAGCGCACAGTAGCGGAATATTATAAAATCAAGGTCGCCGATTTATTATCCAAGCGAAGAAATCGCTCGGTTGCTAGACCCAGACAGATAGCAATGGCATTATCTAAGGAGCTCACCAATCACAGCTTGCCGGAAATAGGTGATGCTTTTGGTGGCCGCGATCATACAACTGTGCTGCATGCGTGTCGTAAAATTAAAACCTTGCGTGAAGAAACGCATGATATAAAAGAAGATTATTCAAATTTAATAAGAACGCTTTCTTCTTAGCCGACTTAAGGCTCAGGTATAAATCTAATTAGGTTATAAAAATGAATTTTTCATTAAATAGGGAATTATTGTTAAAACCACTTTTACTGGTTTCAGGTGCCGTTGAAAGAAAAAGTACACTGCCTATTTTAGGAAATATACTTTTAGATGTAAGTGGTGACTCACTCACCCTGACGGCTACTGATTTAGAACTTGAAATGGTTTCTTACACTCAGGTAGAAAACCATGCCGAAGACGGTCAGATCACGGTTCCGGCGAGAAAGCTGTTGGATATCTGTAAGAGTTTGCCGGAAAATTCCATGCTCACTTTCACCTCAGACAATGATGTCATCCGCCTGAGCACCGGCCGTAGTAAATATTCCCTGTCTACCTTGCCTGCAACCGACTTCCCCAATATTGATGAATGGAAAGGGGACGTTGAGTTTAAACTGTTAAAGTCTGAATTATTGCGCTTGATCGAAAGCACGCATTTTTCCATGGCCAACCAGGATGTGCGTTATTACCTTAATGGTATGTCGATTGAAACGGAAAATAATGAAATCCGCTCAGTGGCCACTGACGGCCATCGCTTGGCCATTTGTAAAATTGCCAATGACTCATTAGCGCTTCCTGCCCGCCAGGTGATAGTACCGCGCAAAGGCATTTTGGAGATCATACGATTACTGAGTCCGGTGGATGAAGAGATCCAGGTATTTTTGGGCTCTAACCATATTCGCATTATCGATCAGGAATTCTCTTTCACCAGTAAATTGGTGGACGGCCGGTTCCCCGATTACCGCCGGGTATTGCCGAGAAATGGCGACAAGGTATTAGAGACCGATAAAGATCAATTGCGTCAGGTATTGTCGCGTGCTTCTATTTTGTCCAATGAAAAATTTAAAGGGGTGCGTTTAAACTTCAATCAGAGCGAATTGAAGATCACCGCCAACAACCCTGAACAGGAACAGGCGGAAGAAGAGATAGAAATTAATTTCCCTTATGAAGAGTTAGAAATCGGTTTTAACGTCAGTTATGTATTAGACGTGCTTAATGCCATCAAAGATTCTGAGGTGAAATTTACCCTGGCGGATGCCAATAGCAGTGTGGTGATTGAAGGCTGCAATTCCGGTGAAGCTTTATATGTAGTTATGCCAATGCGATTGTAATGAGTGTTGTTAGTTTAATCACACAAAATTTTAGAAATCTCAGCGGAAAAAAAATAATTTTTCACCCGGATTTAAATTTTATTATCGGGGATAACGGCAGCGGTAAAAGCAGCCTGTTAGAAGCATTATTTTATCTTGGTCATGGCAAATCGTTTCGTACCACTAAAACCGAAAGTTTAGTGAGTTTTAGCCATGAGCAATTTGTCGCCAATATTACCGACAGCCAGGATCGCCGTATGGGCATCAGTCGGAATGTGCTGACCAGCCAAACCGAAATTAAAGTAGACGGCGAGCGACAGTCTCGTCTGTCGGATTTGGCAAAAAATATCGCGGTACAAATTGTTACCCCGGAAAGTTTTAAACTCTTTTTTGGTGGACCGAAGGAGCGTCGTCGCTTTATTGATTTAGGATTGTTTCACGTGAAACATAACTTTGCCAAACAGTGGCGGGACTTTTCAAAAGTACTGAAACAAAGAAATGCCGGCATCCGTAATTTAATGGACCCTGGTTTACGTCGTTATTGGACCGAGCTATTCTGCCAGCATTCGATATCGGTTGCCGATAGCAGGCAAGAGTATATCAATGAGTTTGTTAATGAATTAAATGTCTGGTTAGGGCTGTTATTACCCTCAATTGCTGACGAAATTACGGTACAATATTCTCGCGGCTGGAATAAAAAAAGAGAGCTGCTTGATGTCCTCAATGAAAACGAGGACAAAGAATTAAAATACGGTTCAAGCCTGTACGGGGCACATAAGTTTGATGTGAAATTTATTTTGCATAAGAACCCGATAGATTTTCAGCTGTCCCGGGGACAACAAAAGTTGTTTTTACTCGCGTTAACTTTCGCCCAGGCGAAATTAATCGAAAAAGTTAAACGAGTAAAACCAATTTTATTGATAGACGATATCGGCGCCGAGCTGGATACCGGTTCAAGGGCTTTGGTGTCGGATGCGATAAAAGAACTACATTGTCAGGTGATCCTGACCGCAATTGATAAATTGGTTTTGGTGCCCTTGGTACCAGAGGATGAAAATTACCAGATGTTTCACGTGGAACATGGTGAAATATCAGCAATGAGTGAATAGGCTAAAGCTATGACAGTAGAAAATGAATATGACTCTTCCAGTATCAAAGTACTGAAAGGTCTGGACGCGGTTCGTAAAAGACCTGGTATGTATATAGGTGATACCGATGATGGCACAGGTTTGCATCATATGGTATTTGAGGTCCTGGATAATTCTATCGATGAAGCCTTAGCTGGTCACTGTAGTGATATTGTCGTTAAGATACATCTTGATGGTTCGGTATCGGTTCGTGATGACGGTCGTGGTATTCCGACAGAAATTCACCCGGAAGAAGGGGTATCTGCTGCCGAAGTTATTATGACGGTACTTCATGCCGGTGGTAAATTCGGTGGTGAAGATTCCGGTTATAAAGTTTCCGGTGGTCTGCATGGTGTTGGTATTTCCGTGGTAAATGCTTTAAGTAGCAAACTGAAACTGAGCATCCGTCGTGAAGGGAAACTGCACGAGCAGATTTATCATATGGGTGAGCCGGAAGAGCCGCTGAAGATTGTCGGTGAAAGTGAAAAGACCGGAACCGAAGTGCGTTTCTGGCCAAGTGAAGATACTTTCTCCGATGTGGTTTTCCACTACGACATCTTAGTTAAACGTATCCGTGAACTTTCTTTCCTGAACTCAGGTGTTTCTATCCGTTTAATTGATGAACGTGAAGAAGGCCGTGAAGAGCACTTCCATTATGACGGTGGTATCCAGGCATTTGTTGATTACTTAAATACCAACAAAACCCCAGTGAACGAAGAAATCTTCTATTTCGATCTGGCCCGTGAAGACGGCATAGTGGTGGAAGTGGCGATGCAATGGAACGACGGCTTCCAGGAAAATATCCACTGTTTCACCAACAATATTCCCCAGCGGGATGGCGGTACTCACTTAAGTGGTTTCCGTACGGCATTAACCCGTACCCTGAATTCTTATATGGTCAAAGAAGGGCTCAATAAAAAAGCCAAAGGCGGCGGTGAAACCAATGCTTCCGGTGATGATGCCCGTGAAGGTTTGACCGCAGTAATCTCGGTGAAAGTACCTGATCCCAAGTTCTCTTCACAAACCAAAGACAAGCTGGTTTCTTCCGAAGTGAAAAGTGCGGTAGAACAGGCCATGGGTGAGAAGCTGGGTGAGTACCTGCTGGAAAAACCTGTGGTGGCTAAAACCATTATCATGAAAATTATCGATGCCGCCCGTGCCCGTGAAGCTGCCCGTAAAGCGCGTGAAATGACACGACGCAAAGGCGCATTAGATATTGCCGGCCTGCCCGGTAAACTTGCCGATTGCCAGGAAAAAGACCCTGCGCTCTCCGAACTTTATATTGTGGAAGGGGACTCTGCTGGCGGTTCAGCCAAGCAGGGTCGTAACCGTAAAAACCAGGCCATCCTACCGTTGAAAGGTAAAATCCTGAACGTGGAAAAAGCCCGTTTCGATAAGATGATTTCTTCTCAGGAAGTTGGCACCCTGATCACCGCCTTAGGTTGTGGTATCGGCCGTGACGAATACGACCCGGAGAAATTACGTTATCACAGCATCATTATCATGACCGATGCTGATGTCGATGGTTCCCATATCCGTACTCTGCTGCTGACTTTCTTCTACCGTCAAATGCCGGAAATCATGGAGCGCGGTTATGTTTATATTGCCCAGCCGCCGCTATATAAAGTGAAAAAAGGCAAGCAAGAGCGTTACATTAAAGATGACGAAGCCTTAACCGAATACCTGACCACCCTGGCATTAGACAATGCCGCGATTCATGTAAATGAATCTGCCCCGGGTATCAGCGGTGTAGGTCTGGAACAGTTAGTGAACCAGTACCGTCAAACCATGGATATTATCAAGCGGGTATCTCGCCAGATCCCGGCAGATATTCTTGAGAAAATGATCTACGGCAGCATGATTGCTCCTGCTGATTTTGCCGATAAAGCCAAGGTTGAAGCCTGGACCCAGAGCCTGTTGGCACAGTTAGATGCCCAGGATGGTAATGGTTCCATTTATACCGTTGACGTAAAACATGATCAGGAACGTAATATTTACTACCCGAGTTTTAATGTCAGACAGCACGGTATCGATAAGCTTTATGACTGCGGTTATGAGTTTATTGAGTCGAAAGAATTTGCCAACATTTTAAAACTTAACGATGCTATCAATGGCCTGATGGAAGAAGGCGCTTATGTTAAGCGCGGTGAAAAAGTTCAGCCGGCCACAAGTTTCGAACAGGCATTAAACTGGTTAATGGCAGAATCTAAGCGTGGACAATATATTCAGCGCTATAAAGGACTGGGTGAGATGAACCCGGATCAGCTGTGGGAAACTACCATGGACCCTGAAACCCGTCGTATGTTGCAGGTGACCATTGAAGATGCCATTGCCGCCGATCAACTGTTTAATACCCTGATGGGGGATCACGTTGAACCACGTAGAAACTTCATCGAAGATAATGCGTTAAAAGTATCTAATTTAGATATCTAGTTCAGCGCACTTGTAGTATAAATTAATGCCCGATCACCACATCGGGCATTTTTGTTAAAAACTTAACCAAAAATAAAATTAGGCGAGTTGTTATCTAGTGCAAGTGATTCCTTGCAAGTAATTATCTAACACAAAAGGTATACTTAGCCCAGTTTCAATTTTAATAACGTAAAGCCGGAAATTCATGAGTACGTTTAATATAAATACCTTTCAAGGGTTAATTCTGCAGCTGCAGGATTATTGGTCGCGCCAGGGATGCGTTATCGTTCAACCATTAGATCTGGAAGTTGGTGCGGGTACATTCCACCCGATGACTTTCCTGCGTTCAATCGGCCCTGAGCCGATGAGCAGTGCCTATGTGCAACCTTGTCGTCGCCCGACCGACGGTCGTTATGGTGAAAACCCCAACCGCTTACAGCACTATTACCAGTTCCAGGTAATGCTGAAGCCGTCGCCGAAAAACATCCAGGAGCTATACCTGAACTCGTTAAAAGAGCTGGGTATAGATCCTTTAGTGCACGATATCCGTTTTGTTGAAGATAACTGGGAATCGCCGACTTTAGGTGCCTGGGGACTGGGTTGGGAAATCTGGTTAAACGGCATGGAAATCACTCAGTTTACCTACTTCCAGCAGGTAGGTGGTTTAGAGTGTGCACCGGTAACCGGAGAGATCACTTACGGTCTTGAGCGCCTGGCCATGTATATCCAGAATGTCGACAGCATTTATGATCTGGTATGGACCGACGGCCCTATGGGTAAAGTATTATACGGTGATGTTTTCCATCAAAATGAAGTGGAACAATCCCACTATAACTTTGAACATGCCGATGTTGATGCCTTATTTAAAATGTTTGATCAGTGCGAGCAGGACAGCCAGAAACTGATTGAAAACAACCTGCCTTTACCTGCCTATGAGCAGGTGATGAAGGCGTCTCATGCGTTTAACCTGTTAGATGCCCGCCACGCCATCTCAGTCACCGAAAGACAGCGTTATATCCTCAGGGTAAGGGCTTTGTCAAAAGCCTGTGCCGAGGCCTATTACGCGGTTCGTGAAGAACTTGGCTTTCCTCTTTGTAAAGACCAGGCGGCGGGAGAAAAATAATGACCACAGAAACTTTACTTATTGAATTAGGTACCGAAGAGTTACCGCCGAAATCCCTGAAAAAACTGGCAGTGACCTTTTTCGATCACATCCGTAGCCAGCTGGACAGTGCCGAACTGGCCTATAGCGATATCAAGTGGTTTGCCACGCCTCGTCGTATGGCGGTTCAAGTGTTTGACTTAGTTGAAAAGCAAGCAGACAAACAAATTGAAAAACGCGGTCCTGCGGTTAATGTTGCCTTTAACGAGCAAGGAGAGCCGAGCAAAGCCGCTGAAGGTTGGGCCCGCTCCAACAGCATTACCGTGGCCGACGCCGAGCGTTTAACCACAGATAAAGGCGAATGGTTGCTACACCGTGCTTTGCAACCGGGTAAAACTGTTGCCGAATTGATCCCGGAAATGGTTAATCACGCCCTGGCTAAATTGCCTATCCCGAAACCTATGCGTTGGGGCAGTGAACGTACCCAATTTATCCGTCCGGTACACACTTTGGTGATGTTATATGGCGAGCAGGTACTTAATGGCGAAACCTTAGGGGTGAGTGCGGATAATCAAGTTACCGGCCACAGATTCCACCACCAGGGGCTGGTGAGCCTCAAGCATGCCAATGACTACCAAAGTGCCTTAGAAAATGCCTACGTCATGGTGGACTTCCAGCAAAGACAAGAAAAAATTGTCGAGCAAATCAAAGCTGCCGCTAATGAGATCAACTGTGTTGCCCTGATTGACGACGAATTGCTTGAAGAAGTTACCGCCCTGGTTGAATGGCCGGTGACCTTGGTAGGGACGTTTGAAGAAGAATTCTTGAATGTACCGGCAGAGCCACTTATCTACTCGATGAAAGATCATCAGAAATATTTCCCGGTAGTCGATAGTGACGGCAAGCTGGTGAACAAGTTTATTTTTGTCACCAACATCGAAAGCAAAGATCCGCAGCAAATTATCTTTGGTAATGAGAAGGTGATCCGTCCCCGTCTGGCGGATGCGGAATTCTTCTTTAAAACCGACAAAAAGCAGAGCTTAGAGCAAAGATTGCCGAGCCTGGATGCGGTATTGTTCCAGAAGCAGCTGGGTACCTTAAAAGCGAAATCCAGCCGTATCGCCAGCTTAAGTGAGCATATCGCTTCTGTACTGGGTGAAGATGCCAAAGCAGCCTATCGCGCCGGTTTACTGAGTAAAACCGACTTGATGTCTGATATGGTGCTGGAGTTCCCTCAGGTACAGGGTACCATGGGTAAATATTACGCCCTTAACGACGGTGAAGGGGAAGCGATTGCCCAGGCGTTGGAAGATCAGTATCGTCCGCGTTTTTCCGGCGATAGTTTACCGCAGGCGAATATCGGTTGTGCCGTGGCGATTGCCGATAAGATAGATTCCCTGGTGGGGATCTTTGGCATTAACCAGCCGCCAAAAGGGGATAAAGATCCCTTTGCCTTACGTCGTGCTGCTATCGGTGTGATTCGTATCATTACCGAAAAGCAGTTGGATTTAGATCTGGCGGTATTGATCGATCAGGGCATAGGTTTATTCGGTGATAAATTATCAAACCAAAACACCGCCGCTGACGTGATTGATTTTGTCATGGGTCGTTTCCGCGCTTTCTATCAGGAGCAGGATATTGCGGTAGATGTGATTCAATCTGTGTTAGCCAAGAAACCGACGGCGCCGGTAGATTTTGATAAGCGGGTGAAAGCGGTAAGTTATTTCCGCAGCCTGGCTGAAGCTGAAACACTGGCGGCAGCCAACAAACGTGTCGGTAATATCCTGGCGAAATTCGACGGTGAACTTTACCCTGAGTTTAAAGCGGAACTGGCCAGCGAAGCTGCCGAACGAGAACTGGCTGCTACCTTTGAGGACATTAAGGGCAAAATAGCGCCGTTAATGGCCGATAAGGACTATCAGGCAGCCTTAACCGAGTTGGCACTGCTTAAGGCGCCGATAGACAGCTTCTTTGACTCTGTCATGGTCATGACGGATGATGAAGCGGTTAAAACCAACCGTTTAACCCTGCTTAATGAGATCAGAAACAGCTTCTTTGCTATTGCCGATATCTCGTTATTGCAAAAATAAGTTTTAAACAGCTTTGATAACGAAAAAGGGAATGCCAGCGCATTCCCTTTTTTTATAACCATTTTAAAGTTGTTTGTTGTTTTTTATATGTAAATGTTATTAATTAACACTTCTTAATTAGATAGCGATAGGGGGCCGATTCCGTCTGCTGAGCCACCAGTTCATGTTCCATAAAACGACAAAAGCTGGGAATATCCCGGGTAGTCGACGGGTCATCTGCCTCAATAAGCAAGGTTTCGCCGACGGCGATTTTACGGATATTCATGCGCACCATCATCACGGGCTCGGGACAACGTAAACCCAAGGTATCTAAGGTATGGTTGGCTTGTTCAAATTTGGCAGAGGACATAGATAAAACTTAATGCTAATAAAACCGGCAGTATTCTGATAGGGCACTAGTCTAACCGCTTAACTTTTATTAGCAAGCATTAGCAGCTTTCGCCCTGTTAGAACCTTTGGTTAATATGTCTTAAGTGAGTAAAGTTATCTTTAGACATTAGCAAGCTTTTAGCCAACTAATCTGCGACATAGCGCTAAATTAAATAAAGTTGAAAAAAGCCAATGCCTGCTTGCATTAGTGTCCAGAGCGTGAATAATCATAGGGTAGTATTAATATAGCGAGTGGAATTATGGAAAGGTTTGGACTTGGTCGGATAATGTTATTGGTCGGTGTGATGCTGTTACCGATACAGGAGAGTCAGGCGACCCGGGTACAGACAACAGATCCGCAGCGGAAAACTTATCTCCAGGCAGAAAAGCATTTATGGCATCCGGCTTCGGCCCAATACCAGGAACTTTACCAACAACTGCATTTTTATCCGCTGCAGCCTTATTTGGATCAACAAAGGCTGATCAAACGCCTCAACTTGAAACATCAGCAAGAAATCGACAAGTTTCTTACCACTTATAAGGGCACGCCCCTGGACTGGCCGTTACGGAAAAAATGGCTGCAATACCTGGCCAAACGTAAGCAACAGGCCTTGTTCCTGAAATATTATACCCCGACCTCGGATGTCGCTCTGCAATGCCAGCAGTTAAGGTACCGCTTAAGTGCCGGCCACAGCGAAAAGGAAGTATTGGCACAGGTGACTAAACTCTGGCTGGTGGGGAAATCACAGGATAAAAAATGCGACCCCCTGTTTAAGCGCTGGCAAGAAGCGGGCTACCGTACCCCGGATATTGTCTGGCAACGCTTATCCCTGGCGGCTAACGGCGGCAAGCATACCCTTATTCCTTATTTAACCGGTTTGCTGCCGGAAAGCGAACGTTACCTGGGACGCCTGTGGCATAAAGTCAGACGGGATCCCGCTTATATTACCCGTATCGGTCGTTTTAAGGAAAAGTCTGCCAAAGAAGCGCAGATTATGGCCTATGGCTTAAAACGTCTGATCTGGCGTGCACCGAAAAGGGCGCTGGCGACCTACCAAAAAGCCAGCAAGCAATTTACTTTTACCGAAGAGCAAGATCAGGAAATTATCGTCAAATTTGCCCTGGCGCTGTCCAGTAAAAACCATAAGCAGGCCCAGGTATGGCTGGATAAAGTTGCAGAGAGCTCCTTGTCCAATACCATGATCCAGTGGCGTCTGGCCCAGGTATTGAAGCAAAAAGACAGCGAGCAGCTAAAGTCTGAACTGGTTGCGTTGCCGGAGCAATATAAAAGCGAGCTGAAATGGAAATACTGGTATGCCCGCAGTTTAATCGACACCGGCAATGTCACCGGCGGGGAAAGCCTGCTGCAGGAGCTGGCACAGGAACGCCATTATTACGGTTTCCTGGCGGCGGGGTATTTGAAGCTGCCGGTGAACCTGCAGGATAAACCACTGGATATTTCCGAAGAAGAAAAGGCTGCCGTGTTAACCCACCTGGCGGCCAAGCGCGCGTTTGAGCTGTTTTACCTGCAAAGGTTTAATCAGGCCCGGCGCGAGTGGAATTACTGGTTGTCGCAACTTAATGACAGGGAAAAACTGGTGGCGTCTAAGGTGGCCTATGAAGCCGGCTGGTTTGACCGGGCAATCTTTACCCTGGCACAGGTGGGTTATCTAGATGATGTCGATTTAAGATTCCCGCTTGCCTTTGATAATAAGATTATTGAACACGCGAAAAATAACCAGATCAACCCGGCCTGGGCTTTTGCCATTACCCGGCGGGAAAGCTCCTTTATGACGGACGCTAATTCTTCGGCAGGAGCAAAAGGTTTGATGCAGCTGATGCCCAATACCGCCAAGCATCTGGAAAAACGTAAAGTATCGAAAAAATACCTGCTCGATGCCGACAACAATATCGGTTTAGGCACTAAGTACCTGAAGATGTTGCTGGATAAAAATAAAGGCAATTCGATATTGGCTACCGC
Organism: Thalassomonas sp. RHCl1; assembly: GCF_947387555.1. Classification (GTDB taxonomy): domain Bacteria; phylum Pseudomonadota; class Gammaproteobacteria; order Enterobacterales; family Alteromonadaceae; genus Thalassomonas. The sequence goes on along the minus strand of NZ_CANDNZ010000006.1, from coordinate 20,547 downwards.
CTCATATAATGCCGGTCCCCACAGGGTGAAAAGGTGGTTAAAAGACAGCGTGACTTTACCTGCTGATGCCTGGATTGAAACCATTCCCTTTAAAGAAACCCGGGATTATGTCAAAAGCGTGCTCGCCTACCAGCAGATTTATCAAGCTCAGGTGGGGCAGGAAGGGTCATTATTTGATGATCTCAGCGATATGCACATCAGCGATTAAGGCACTCGGGGCCGGGTTTGCTGTACTGATTTAACCTGTGTGATATGATAGCGAAAAAACACAAGGGAATCGCATAGATGACAAGGTTAACAGCACTTTATCCGGCCCATATCGCAGAATTACAACGCCGATCGGCAACGGCATTATCACGGGAAAACCTGGATGGATTAGTGATCCATTCGGGACAGGAAATCAAAGTCTTCCTGGATGATTATGGTTATCCGTTTAAAGTGAATCCTCATTTTAAGTTCTGGTTACCTTTAGTCGATATTCCAAACTGCTGGCTGATCATTAACGGCAAAGACAAACCTCAGCTGATCTATTACCAACCGGTCGATTTCTGGCATAAAGTGGTGGAGTTGACCGACAGTTACTGGAATGAATTCTTTGATATCAAGATCTTGACCAAGGCCACCGATGTCGATCAGCTGTTGCCTTATGATAAAAAAGGCTACGCCTATATCGGCGCCCATATCGAAGTGGCCAAAGCTCTGGGCTTTGACAATATCAACCCGGAACCTTTATTGAATTATCTGCATTACCACAGAGCTTATAAAACCGCTTATGAGCAGGAATGTATGCGCCAGTCTAACAACTTGGCAGTGCTGGGACATAAGGCGGCAAAAGAAGCCTTTATGCAGGGCAAAAGCGAATATGATATCCAGCAGGCCTATCTGAAAGCGACGCACCATACCGACAACGAAACCCCTTACGGCAATATTGTTGCGTTAAACGAAAACGCCTCTATTTTGCATTACACCGCGTTAAACCGTAATGTGCCTCAGCACCACAAGTCTTTTTTACTGGATGCCGGCGCCAACTTTAACGGTTATGCTTCGGATATTACCCGGACTTATTCTTTTAAACAGGATAAGTTTGCCGAGCTGATCGCCCGTATGGACAAGCTTATGCTCAACGCGGTTGACGGTCTTAAACCAGGCAAAAGTTATGTTGATCTTCACGTGGAGACCTATCGGGATATCGGCCAGGTATTAAAAGAGTTTGATTTTATCAACACAGATGCCGATACCGCCGCTGAAACCGGTATTGTTTCAACTTTCTTCCCACATGGCCTTGGCCATCACCTGGGGCTGCAAACCCATGATGTCGGCGGTTTTATGGCGGATGAGCGCGGCACCCATGTTAACAGTCCGGAAAAACACGCCTTTTTGCGTACTTCACGGGTGATTGAGGCAAACCAGGTCTTTACCATAGAGCCGGGTTTGTACTTTATTGATTCTCTGCTGGGGGATTTAAAAGCATCGGAACATGCGGGGTTAGTGAACTGGGCTGAGGTGGAAGCGATGAAACCTTTCGGCGGCATCCGTATTGAAGACAATATTATCGTGCACAAGTCACATAACGAAAATATGACCCGGGACTGCGGACTTGCCTAGTTTGGCTGGGGGGTTGTTAACGGCAGCGGTGAATAGCTGATGGCCGGTACCTATAACATAGCGGCGAGTGAGGTCATAGATGAAACTATAGTGACCCGCAGCCGCTTTATCTGTTATCTCAGGCCTTGTACTTCACAGGAAGCCGCCAAGGCCTTTATCCGGGAATTGCAGCAATTACATCCCCAAGCCAACCACCACTGTTACGCCTTTGTCTTCGGCGCCCCGGATGACAGCCAGAGCTATGGTTTTTCCGATGACGGCGAGCCCACAGGCACCGCAGGTAAACCTATGCTGGCGGTATTGCAGGGGGGCGGCATCGGCCAGATTTGTGCCGTGGTGGTGCGCTATTTTGGCGGCACTAAACTTGGTACTGGCGGTTTGCAAAGGGCCTATGGCAACAGTGTCCGCCAGGCGCTGGCCTTGATGCAGACGGAAGTTAAGGTACCTAAAGTGACCAAGGCACTGGCATGCCAATATGCTCAGGTGGATGATATTCTGCATTTGCTGGCACAGGTGAAAGGAGAAGTTACCGAACAGCAATACAGCGAGCAGGTAAATTTGACTTTGGCAATCCCAGAAGCGCAATTGGCTGTATTTCAACAAAATTTGTCCACGTTATCATCGGGGCAGCTGACACTGATATCGGTAGACCACTAGCCTGGTTTTGGCTTTTACATTAGAAAAAGAAGAACGTGCAATATAAAAATATCATCCGCATTTTAGGTCTGTTGGTGGCCTTGCTCAGTGTTACTATGCTGCCGCCGGCCTTTGTGTCATTGATTTACCGTGATGGCGGCGGTGTATCATTTTTAATGGGCTTTATCCTGTGTCTGATCACGGGTATTTTATCCTGGTATCCTAACCGGGCTGAAAAAGGCGACCTCAGGGCAAGGGAAGGTTTCCTGATTGTGGTGCTGTTCTGGACGGTATTGGCCAGCTTCTCGGCGATCCCGCTGTTACTGCTTGAAGAGCCCAATTTATCGATGGCGGATGCTTTTTTCGAATCCTTCTCCGGTTTAACCACCACCGGGGCCACTATCCTGACCCATATCGATGAGTTGCCCCATGCGGTGCTCTATTACCGCCAGCAACTGCAATGGCTGGGGGGCATGGGGATCATTGTATTAGCGGTGGCAGTATTGCCTATGCTGGGCATCGGGGGCATGCAGCTGTACCGGGCGGAAACCCCGGGACCGGTGAAAGACTCAAAAATGACCCCCAGGATAGCGGATACCGCCAAACACCTCTGGTATATCTATTTATCCCTGACCATAGCCTGTGCCTTGGCTTATTGGGTGGTGGGCATGTCGGTTTTTGATGCCATCTGCCATGCGTTTTCTACCATTGCCATCGGTGGATTTTCTACTCATGATGCCAGTATGGGGTACTTTAACAGTCCGCAAATTAACCTGGTGTGCGTGTTCTTCCTGGTGATTGCCGGGGTCAACTTTGCCCTGCACTATGCCGTGGTGCAGAGCCGTTCACTGAAGAATTACCTGTTTGATCCTGAATTTAAAGTTTTTATTGCCATCCAGGTAATACTAACGGCAATTTGCTTTACGGTACTGATGATGTCAGGCACTTATATCGATGCCGATGTCGCCCTGGATCAGGCGCTATTTCAGTCTGTTTCCATCAGTACCACCGCAGGCTTTGCCACTACTTCTTTTGCCGACTGGCCAACCCTGTTGCCGTTATTGCTGATTTTTGCCAGTTTTATCGGTGGCTGCGCTGGTAGTACCGGCGGTGGTATGAAAGTGGTGCGGGTGCTGTTGTTATACCTGCAGGGCATACGTGAGCTTAATAAGCTAGTGCACCCCAAGGCGGTGTTTACCATTAAACTGGGTAAAAAGCCTTTGCCTGATCGGGTGGTGGAAGCCGTTTGGGGTTTCTTTTCCGCTTATGCCGCCGTTTTTGTCATTTGTATGTTGTTACTGCTGGCTGCCGGGGTCGATGACCTTACCGCTTTTACCGCGGTGGCGGCCTGCCTCAACAACCTGGGGCCGGGATTGGGGGAGGTGGCCTCTAACTTTGCCGGGCTTAATGATTTCAGTAAATGGGTATTGATACTGGCGATGCTGTTTGGACGTCTGGAAATATTCACCTTGTTGGTACTTTTCACCCCGGCGTTCTGGCGCTCCTAACGGTAAAGAGTTCAGGTAAATAATAGATAAAAAAATGCAGGCTAAGCCTGCATTTTTATTTCCAGGAAGGAATGTATGCCATGGGTTCATGGATGAACGGGAATGGCGTAGCTGCTGTTTAAAAGTATATCGCCCCGACCTGGAACAGCTTCTCAACATCGGAAATATAACGTTTGTTCACCAGGAACAAGATGACATGGTCTTCTTCCAATATCATAGTATTGGAGTGGGCAATTAATACCGTATCGCCGCGTACTATCGCCCCGATAGTGGTACCCGGTGGCAGCTTGATGCTTTTGATTTCACGGCCGACCACTTTAGAAGAATGCTCATCTCCCTTGGCGACAATTTCTATTGCTTCGGCGGCGCCGCCGCGCAGGCTGTAAACATTGTTGATTGCCCCTTTACGGACATGGGTCAGCAAAGCGGAAATGGTGGCCTGTTGCGGGGAAATGGCAATGTCTATGGTACTGCCGTGTACCAATTCGACATAGGCATCCCGCTGGATCAGCACCATGGTTTTACGCACGCCGAGCTTTTTCGCCAGCAAGGACGACATAATATTGGCTTCATCATCATTAGTGACGGCAATAAAAACATCGAACTGGTCGATATGCTCTTCGAGCAGCAATTCATGATCGGAAGAGTCGCCGGTGAAAACCAGGGTATCATTCAGCTCGGAGGCCAGCTGGGCCGCCCGCTGCGGATTATGCTCGATTAATTTGACCTGGTGGTTGCTTTCTAAAATGCTGGCCAGGCCGGCGCCGATATTACCGCCGCCGGCGATCATAATACGTTTATAGGCGGGTTCGAGTTTTTGCAGTTCATTCATCACCGCCCGGATATGTATGCTGGCAGCAATAAAGAACACTTCATCATCGGCTTCAATCACGGTCGTGCCCAGGGGACGAATAGGTTTACCGTTACGGTAAATGGCCGCCACCCGGGTATCTATATTGGGGATATGCTCTTTCAGGGTAGATAAGGCATGGCCCACCAGTAAACCGCCATAATAGGCTTTTACCGCCACCAGGGAGACTTTACCGCTGGCAAATTCCAATACCTGCAACGCGCCCGGATAATCGATCAGATGGGCAATATCTCGGGTAACCAGCTGCTCAGGGGCGATAATATGATCTATCGGCACATCCTTGTTGTGAAACAGCTGCTCCCGGTACCTTAAGATCTGGTTCGAGCGGATACGGGCGATTTTGGTCGGGGTATTAAACAGGGAATAGGCGATCTGGCAAGTGATCATGTTAGTGGCATCGTCATTGGTCACCGCGATGATCATATCGGCGTCTTCGGCGCCGGCTTTTTTCAGGACTTCCGGATAACAGCCCTGGCCGGGCACAACTTGCAGATCGAGTTTGTCCTGCAGCTCATGCAACTTTTCATGGTCGATGTCGACCAGGGAGATTTCATTGCGTTCACCCACTAAGTTTTCGGCTAAGGTACCGCCAACCTGTCCCGCACCAATAATTATTATTTTCATATCGCCGTTAAGTCTTTGTTATCTGCTTAAGCTTTCTTCATTAATTTCGCATAATAAAAGCCGTCCATGCCCGAGTCACCGGGCAATATCTGCCAGCCGGGCTCTGCATTGTCGCCAGCTTCGGGCAGCGGGATCAATTCGGCATCGTTATTTTCTGCGAGAAACTGCTTTATCTGCTCTTTGTTTTCTTCGGGCAAGATACTGCAAGTGGCGTAAATCAAGGTACCACCGGGTTTAAGCAAAGACCATATGTTTTTCAATATTTGCTGCTGCAACACCGTCAGCGCCGGAATGTCGCTGGCTTTTCTCAGCCACTTGATATCCGGATGACGACGGATCACCCCGGTGCCGGAGCAGGGGGCGTCGAGCAGGATGCGATCAAATAATTGTTTGTCCCACCAGGCGCCAGGGTCAGCGGCATCGGCGGCAATCACTTTGGCTTCGAGCTTTAAACGTTCCAGGTTTTCTTTGACCCGCACCAAGCGGCTTTCTTCGATATCAATGGCCGTCACCGAAGCCAGATCCTGAGTATATTCCAGGATATGACAGGTTTTACCGCCGGGAGCGGCGCAGCAATCGAGTACATGATCCCCGGGTTGGCTGTCGAGCAGGCGGGCGGCTTGTTGGGCGGCGCCATCCTGAATGGAAACATCGCCGTCGGCAAAGCCGGGCAGGCGGTTAACATCTACCGGTGAAGTTAAGGGAATAGCGCCGGATTGACTTTCGGGTTCACCGTGAGCAATTTCTGCAGCTTCAAGTTGAGTCAGGTAAACATCGAGTTCATGGTGTTTTTTATTGACCCTGAGCCACATCGGCGGTTTTTGCTGGTTTTCTGCTAATACCGCTTGCCATTTTTCCGGGTAGGCGGCCTGTAATTTTTTCAGCAGCCAGCCCGGATGGTTGTAGCGTACGCTATCCGGTTTTTCTGCATCCTTGTTATCAGCTTCTTGTTTTTCCTGCTGACGTTGGTAGTTACGCAATACGCCGTTAATCAGCCCCTTTAAGTGACGGTTTTTTAACGGCCCGGTGGCGGCAACGGTTTCACTGACTGCGGCATGGTCCGGAATACGGGTATATTTGATCTGGTAAATACCTACCAGGATCAGGAAATGACAAACCCGTTGTTTACCGGTTAACGGTTTGGCCATCAACTGGCGGACGTCATATTCCAGTTCCGGCAGGTAACGTAAGACGCCATAGGTGATTTCCTGTAGCAGGCCTTTGTCTTTGCCTTCTACCTTGGCCTGTAACCTTGGCAGTTCATCCGCCAGACTGCGTCCCTGATCAATAACCGCATAACTACATTTGGCGGCGAGTGCTCTGATATTCATTAACTGGTTTACCCGTTGCTCTGCTCTGTGGCTTGTTCGCCGGTGATATTATTTCCAGGGCTGAACCAGTCGCCGCGGCCATTGAGAATATCTTGTACCGCCAGGGCTTTCTTACCCGGTAGTTGCAGGCTTTCCAGGTTTAATACCCCGTCGGCTGTGGCCACTTCAATACCGCTTTTGCCGGCGGCAAGAATAGTGCCCGGTACTTTATCTGTGGTTTTCTCCAACACACTTGCCTGCCAGATCCGGACTTTATGGGCCTTGTCATTTTCATGATAGGTGAACTGGGCGACGGGCCAGGGAATATAGGCGCGTATTTTTCGGTGCAGTTCGGCTGCGCTCAGCTGCCAGTTAAGCTCGGCTTCGGTTTTATCCAGCTTGGCGGCATAAGTGGCCAGGTCGTTATCCTGTTTTTCCCTGGGATAACTGTCGCCGGCCATCAGGGTCAGGGTTTCCAATAAGGCTTTGGGACCAAGTTCGGCCAGTTTGTTATACAGGCTGGCGCTGGTGTCGGTATCTGTAATGGCACAGCTGGCTTTTAAGATCATATCTCCGGTATCCAGGCCCTTGTCCATTTGCATGATAGTCACTCCGGTTTCGGCATCACCGGCTTCCAACGAGCGCTGGATCGGTGCGGCGCCGCGCCATTCTGGCAGCAGCGAGCCGTGGACATTGATACAGCCCAGTCTTGGCGTTTCCAGGATCACGGTTGGCAGCAACAAGCCATAAGCCACTACCACCATCACATCGGCCTGGTATTCGGCGAGTTTTTGCTGATCCGCAACGTCTTTGAAGTTAAGCGGCTGCTCTACCGGGATATTGTGTTCCATCGCCAGCACTTTGGTGGCACAGGCGGTTAACTTTTTGCCTCTGCCGGCGGGTCTGTCTACCGGGCAATAGACGGCGACAACGTTATGCTCGGAGGCTATCAGGGCTTTTAAGTGTTCGGCGGCAAAATCCGGTGTTCCGGCAAAGATAATATTTAATGCTTTGGACAAGGGTGTTTCCTAAATACTGTGTTGGCTGTTTGCTTAAGCGTGGGCTTTTTGCAATCTGGCTTCTTTTTCAAGCTTGGTTTTAATGCGCTGGCGCTTGAGGGGAGATAAATAATCCACAAACAGGATCCCGGCCAAATGGTCGAGTTCGTGCTGGATACAGATGCTGAGCAGCTCATCGCCGTCCAGGGTAAATTGCTCGCCGTTGCGGTCAAGTGCCTGCACCGTCACGGTTTCATGGCGGGTAACCTTGGCATAACAGCCGGGAACCGACAAACAGCCTTCTTCATTGATAAAGGTTTTCTCGCTTTTGGCAATAATTTCAGGGTTGATCAAAACAATCGGATTGTCACTCTTATCGGAGACATCGATCACTACGATACGCTGATGGATATTTACCTGGGTGGCAGCCAGGCCGACACCATTTTCCTGATACATGGTTTCGATCATGTTATCGACTATGGTTCTGATTTCATCATTTACTTCAACCACATCGGCGGCTTTGGTTCTTAATCTTTCATCGGGAAAGCGCAATACATTTAAAACGGTCATAATTTTTATAAAAGAATTAGCGATAATTCATATAGAGTGTTATGTTTTAATTTTAGCCATTTAATTCAATTAATAATAGTGGTTTAGCGTAATTGCTATTAAAAATGGGCTCAGCAGCATGATAATAAAAAGACTCCTTTTGATAATATGCCTGTTTCTGCCGTTAGTGGTTAAGGCCGATGTCCTGCAAATAAAGCCGGATGCGCCCAAATCCTATCAAGTGAAAAAAGGCGATACCCTTTGGGACATTTCTGCTATTTTTCTTAACCAGCCCTGGTTATGGCCTAAGCTCTGGCGCCTGAATCCGCAAATCAAAAACCCCCACCTGATTTATCCCGGCGATAAATTACGTTTAGTGTACGATGAACAGGGGCAGCCTATGCTGGTGAAGGGTAAACCCGAATTGAAGTGGTCCCCTAAGGTGCGTACTAAGCTCAAAGATCAGAGCGCCATCAGCACCATCTCGCTGGATGTTATTGCCCCCTATTTAAGATATGAAAGCTTCTTTACCGAGCAGGAATTAACCTTGCTGCCTTATGTACTCGGCAGTGATGAAGCTTATAAATCCAGTATTGATGGCTTTCGGGTTTATGTTAAAGGCGATATGGAAGTTGGCCGGGCCTATGCCATTTATCAAAAAGGTGAAGCCCTGCTTGATCCCCAAAGCGGAGAAATGCTGGGCTATCAGGTGGATCTGGTTGCTACCGCGCAGGCGTTAAGGGTCGGTAATATCAGCGAAAAAATCCCGTCGACGCTTTATGTCACCGATATTCAGCAAGAGATCCATGCCGGAGATTTTGTTGTGCCGGTCAATGAAGGGCAATTATTGCCTTCGTATTTTACCATGCAGGCGGTTGCCGGGGATGTTCGCGGCGCCATTATTCAATCTGCCAGTGGCGGTCGTGAATTTGGTAAATCGGAAGTGGTGATGATCAACCGGGGCTCAGATAATAATGTCCGTCCCGGCGACGTTATGACTATTAAAAGAACCAGCCCGAGCGTGGTGGAGTCGGGAACCGGCCCTGTTTATACCGAAGATGCGCCCAGGTGGAGCCGCATGGCCAATGCCGGTGAATCGGATTACCAGATGCCGGAAGAAAGCTTAGGCCAGGCCATGGTTTTTAAGGTTTATGATAAAGTCAGCATGGCGCTGATTTTAAAGTCCTCCAAAGCCATCAGGTTGCAGGATACGGTAACGGCTCCCTGATTTTTACGGGGAGAAAACCAGGGGAAGTTTCGGGAAGCTGTGCCTTAAAGGCAGATCTTTCTTAAGGAGAAGCTTAGTGGTAAAAGAAGAGGTACATTACTGGCTGGCGTTGAAATTAGTGCCCAGGCTCGCCATCAGTAAAAAACTCGCGTTAGTGGACCGTTATGGTCTGCAGGAACTTTTTATCTCTTCATCCTGGCTTGCTGATGCCAGCCTAACCGCAGCGCAAGTTAACGCGTTTCAACAGCCAAACTGGAGCAGGGTAGAGACAATTGTCGCCGCTTCCAGTCTGTGCCAAAGCCAAATTATTTTTTATAACAGCCAAGATTACCCCGAACTCTTGATGCAGTTGCCGGATCCGCCGCTGGTGTTATTTGTTCAGGGCAATGCCTCGCTATTACAACAAAGCCAGCTGGCGATTGTTGGCAGCCGTTTTGCTACGGCCGCAGGTCGGGACGAGGCTACGGCGATGGCCAGAGCCCTGGCACAACATGGCCTGGTGATCACCAGCGGTTTAGCCATAGGCATAGATGGTGCCGCACACCGAGGCGCCTTACTGGAAAAATCGGGTACCGTTGCCGTGGTGGCGACCGGGCTGGATAAGGTCTATCCGGCCAGGCATAAGCAACTGGCGCAAAATATTCTGGACAGTCAGGGATGTATTGTCAGCGAATTTGAACCCGGCATACCACCCAAAGCCGGTCATTTTCCCAGGCGTAACCGGCTGATCAGCGGGTTAAGTCTAGGTGTACTGGTGGTAGAAGCCGCGATGAAAAGCGGTTCTTTGATCACCGCCCGTTGTGCCCTTGAGCAAAACCGTGAGGTGTTTGCCATGCCGGGCACTATTCATAATCCCCAAAGTAAGGGGTGTCACTGGTTAATAAAACAAGGAGCTAAATTAGTTGAGGAATGTGCCGATATAATGGATGAGTTAGATATGTCTGTTACGTCGGGTCTGTCTAAAGAGAAAGCGGAAAAAAATGAAAAAACTGCTCAGCAGGACTTGTTTCTGGATCCATTGTTGGCTAGTGTGGACTTTGAAATCACCCCCGTAGACATGGTGGTTTCCCGGTGTAAGCTACCCACAGATGTAGTGTTGACCCGGTTAACAATGCTTGAGCTAAGAGGTCTGGTATCTGCGGTGCCAGGTGGCTATCTTAGACTAAATAGGGGCTAGTTATGTTTGATATCTTAATGTACCTTTTTGAAAACTATATTCATAGTGAAGCCGAGGTAATGGTTGATCATGACGTACTGACCGATGAGTTGACACGCGCGGGCTTTCATCAGGATGAAATTTACAAGGCACTCACCTGGTTAGAAAAACTAGCAGCATTGCAAGATAGTGAGTCCTACGCTTATGTGACCCGGGTTGCACGTCCGTCGGTACGTATTTATACCGCGGAAGAAATGCAATTGCTTGACACCGAATGCCGGGGCTTTTTAACCTTCCTGGAGCAGGTCAATGTGCTCGACTTCTCCACCCGGGAAATGGTGATCGACAGGGTAATGGAGCTCGATACCCAATACTTTTCCATCGACGATTTAAAATGGGTAGTGCTGATGGTGCTGTTTAACGTACCCGGACAGGAAAGCGCCTATTCGCAAATGGAAGATTTAATTTTTGACGAGCAGGAAGGCCCCTTGCATTAACTTGGCCTTTACTTAAATAAAGAGCTAAACAAGTAGCTAAGTAAAAGCTGAGCTTTCGCTAAGATTACTAACAAGAATAAAATATGACATAATACCGGCTGTGACCCTGTCAGCAACGAAAGGACCGGTTGGGTATTATGTCAAATTCAGATAAAAGTTTATTTACACTACACGAACACGCCCTGGAAAAAGAGCATGAGCTGTGTCCCGACTGTGGTGAAAAACTCCTGATCAAAAACAGCAAAAAAGGTCCTTTCCTCGGCTGTAGCGCTTACCCCGACTGTCAATATACCCGCCCCGTGGTTGAACATGAACGCATTGAAGATAAAGTGCTGGCCGGCAGTAGCTGCCCGGAATGCGGCCATTTACTGGCGGTAAAGCAGGGGCGTTACGGCATGTTTATCGGTTGTACCAACTTTCCCGAGTGCCAGCATATTGAAGAAACCCATCACCAGGATGATGTCAATATTGCCTGCCCCAAGTGCAGCAGCGGTGAGTTGATGGAAAAAACCAACCGTTACGGCAAAACCTTTTATTCCTGTGACCAATATCCCAAGTGTAAATACGTGCTTAATTATCCCCCGGTGGCGGAAACATGCCCCTTATGTCAGTGGCCAGTACTGGTAAAAAGGAAGATGGCCAGCGGAGAAGTCATAATATGTCCAGAAAAGAAATGCACGTACAAGCGGAAGGCTTTATAATACCCCCTCATTCATTTTTTTAACTAAAGTAGAGAAAAAGTAATGTCCACAACCTTTGTCGCCATTTTAATGGGTTCTGATTCTGATTTACCGGTAATGCAAGCAACTATTGATATCCTTAAGAAGTTCGATATTTCCTATGAAGTAAAGGTACGTTCTGCCCACAGAACGCCTGATGCGGCAAAGGCTTATGTGAAAGACGCTGAAGAGCGTGGCTGTAAGGTATTCATCTGTGCTGCCGGTTTGGCCGCTCACCTTGCCGGTGCTGTTGCCGGTATGACCACGCGTCCTGTTATCGGCGTACCTGTTGATAACGGTCCTCTTCAAGGCCACGATGCCTTATTGTCTACCGTGATGATGCCTGGCGGTATCCCGGTAGCTACCGTTGCTATCGGTAAAGCAGGTGCGAAAAATGCCGGTTACCTGGCAGCGCAAATTCTGGGTGTAGAAAACCAGGATATTGCTGATAAAGTGAAAGCCGAGCGTGCAGCCAATGCCGAAGCTTTGTTGGCAAAAGATGAAGCTATGCAGAAAACCTTAGCTTAAGCCGAATGTCTTTTTCATCGGCTTTAACGGCTTACCGTCAGGGTGGGGTGATTGCCTACCCGACGGAAGCCGTCTTTGGATTGGGCTGCGATCCGGATAATGACGCAGCCATTCAAAAATTACTGGCCATCAAGCAAAGGCCAAAAGAGAAAGGTTTGATTTTACTGGCCGGCGATTACGCGCAGTTACAGCCTTATCTTGATGAATCGACCATTTCTGCACAGCAAAAAGCAGAAATCTTATCCCGCTGGCCGGGCGCCATTACTCAGATCATGCCGGTAAAAAGTACCGTTTCTTCCTGGGTAAAAGGTAGCTTTGACAGCATCGCGGTGCGGGTGACTGAGCATCCCGACGTGATTGACTTGTGTCGGCAAACCGGAAAACCAATCATTTCTACCAGCGCCAACCTTACCGGGCAACCTAGCCTTTGCGAGTACCAGCAGGTGGTGACACAGTTCCAGGATAAAGTCGATTTTATTCTCGAAGGAAAAACCTTAGGTTTTACCAACCCGTCCACCATTATCAATGCGCTCAGCGGAGAAATATTGCGACCATGACAACCAAGAATAATATCCCGGATATCAATCAGGTGATCCAATACCTGAAAAGTTTGCAGGACAGCATTTGTCAAAGTCTTGCCCAGGCCGACGGCAAAGCAAGTTTTATGGAAGACAGCTGGCAGCGTGAAGAAGGCGGTGGCGGTCGTAGCCGGGTATTAACCGACGGCGCAGTATTTGAACAGGCGGGCGTAAATTTCTCTCATGTATCCGGGGAAAGAATGCCGGCTTCGGCCACGGCACACCGTCCTGAATTACAGGGACGGTCATTTCAGGCCTGTGGTGTTTCTTTAGTGATCCACCCGAAAAATCCTTATATCCCGACCACACATGCCAATGTTCGTTTCTTTATCGCGGAAAAAGAAGGCGCAGATCCGGTATGGTGGTTTGGCGGCGGGTTTGATCTAACCCCCTATTATCCGTTTAAAGAAGATGTTATTCACTGGCACCAGATGGCACAGCAGTTAAGTCAGCCTTATGGCGACGATGTTTATGCTAAATATAAAGCTTGGTGTGATGAATATTTTTATTTAAAACACAGGGATGAAACCCGCGGTGTCGGCGGAATCTTTTTTGATGATCTCAACGAGTGGGGCTTTGACAAAAGTTTTGCCTATATGCAGGCGGTGGGAGACAACTTTATCCCGGCCTATGTCCCTATTGTTGATAAGCGTAAAGACACCCCTTACGGTGAAAAAGAGCGGCAGTTCCAGTTGTATCGCCGTGGCCGTTATGTGGAATTCAACCTGGTTTATGATCGCGGTACCTTGTTTGGCCTGCAAACCGGTGGCCGTACCGAATCTATTTTGATGTCATTGCCGCCTCTGGTCCGTTGGCAATATAACTATCAACCGGAAGAAGGCTCAGCCGAAGCCGAGTTATATAATACTTATTTGAAGCCGCAAAACTGGCTTGAACTTTAACGGCAAAACCTCAAACAAGGCGCGGTTATTTTTGATAAAAGCGCCTTAACTCTTCCAGGGCCACCAACGCCTGACTGATATTTAATTTCGCCTCCGGCAATTCCTGATATTGGTTGTTATAAATGGCAAAGTTGCCGAACCTGTCAATCTCATTAAGTTGTTCGCCGATTTTTATCGCGTAATTGCCGTCTCTTCCCAAAATAATGTGGCCATGGCTGTTTTTATCGAACAGCGACTGGCCGATGGAATAATCAGCTGTGGCATTTTTGCAACCCAGGGCCCCGGATAACAGGGTGGGAGCGATATCATAATGACTGGTTTCTCCGCTGAAAAAGTCATGTTTGTTACCTGGCCAGTAGATCACCAGCGGCACTCGGGTTTGATAGTCTGAATAGTTACTGTTATGGCCCCAGTAACCTTTGCCGTTGTCGTTAAATTCTTTGCCGTGATCTCCAGTGATAATAATGATGGTATTGTCTAAGTCATTTTCGATTAGCTTTAATACCTGCGCCACCTGCTGGTCCATATAGTAAATAGCGTTTTTGTAGAGGTTAAACAGCGACCTGGGATCATAACCCTTATCCAGCGCCATATAGTTGGCATAGTCGAGAGATGGTTGGAAAATCTTGGCGGAATCTTTGGGGACCGAAAGGCCATGGGGGGCATCATAAAATAAAAAGGCAAAATAAGGTTGCTCCTGGTTTTTACTTTGGTACCAGTTGCCAAAGTCCCGGGTAATGTCCAGATCCCGCTCGGCAGGCGTTCTTCCCTCAGAATGGCTACGCAATGGGTTAACGGCGCTAAAGATAGTTTGATCAAACTCCGGGCTGGTTAATTTGGCGCTGCTGAACACCCCTATCTGGTATGTCTGCTGTTTTAATATGTCTATCAGTACCGGGCTTCTTTGCTGATTTAATACCGGCTGCCAGTAATGACCGGGTAAGCCATAAAACAGACTGAATAAACCGTGGCGGGTATTATTACTGCCGCTGTAATGACGTGTGAATATGCTGCCCTGTGTAGCCAGTTGCGTGATGGCCGGGGTAACCTCGGGATTCATCATATCGCTGCGCCAGGAGTCGACAACCAGCAGAATAATATTTTTCAGGGGACGTTTGTTGTTGCAGGTCATGGCTGATAAGGGGTAGTGCAAACTTGATTTGCTTTGCCTGGGCGCCAGTAATGCCTGTTGTTTATAGGCGGCCAAATCCAGCAAACCCAGCTTGGCGATAAGGGATTTTGCTGTCAGGGGGTAGGATAAGGGCAGATAAAAGGCCTGGCGGGTAATATCTTTTCTGAAGGTAGCATCGGCCCAGATGTTGAGACCTTGTGCAAATAAAAAAAGCAGACACCAGCTGAGTACTATGGCTTTTAGTCTGATGCGCATATGGAAAAATTTCCGCCATAAACATTCGCTTATTATTCCTTGTGCCAGAAAAAAGGCTATGATCATCAAGGATATGCGTAACCACAATTGCCAAGAAAAGCTGAGAATTTCATTTCCCCCTTCAAGTATCAGTTTCAGTATCATGGCATTCAAATGAAAGCGGTATTGCTGGTAAACAAAGGTATCGGTGAGCAATAAAGCCAGGGACAAGCCAACCAAGGCTATACTGAAAATTCTGGTGATTGCCGCTTGCCGGATAAAACGACTTATCAAGCGGATAACCGCTAAAAGCATTAAGGTGAGCAGGCCCAGGTGAGCGATAAAATAACAGCTTAAAAAAATGCCGGCGGCAAGATTGTCGGGTAAGGGTTGTGGTGCCAGGTATCTTAAGCTTATCAATAAGGCAATAACAAAATTAACCAGAATAAATTGACTGTGCCAGTTAGCCAGTTGTTTATTCCAGTCCTTGAACATATTCAGACTTTGCTCCCATAGCGCTTAGATCTCATGAAAAATCTGGCCGGATCACAAATGCTGTTCACTTAAATAACCATTACCGTTTTTCTCCACATCTATTATAGGATTTTTTGCCACAGCCGGGAGAAATAAGGGGATTAGCCTGAAAAACTTGTTCTAGATTATATTCCCCTAAACTTCCAAGGGTTTTATTGTCATTTCTTGCGGTAGGTCAAGTTTTGTTTGCAAAAGCGGGATTAGAATCGCCTCATTAAATATCCGCACTAAAAAAATGGAAATTAGTTATGAAAAAATCTCTCTTAGCGCTAACAGTACTTTCTGCCTTAACCGTTTCTTCATTTGCATCAGCAAATCAGGCTGGCGACATCCTGATCCGCGGTGGTGCGACTATGGTTAACCCGGATAGCGATAAAACCGGTATTGATTTAAACGGCGCAGATTCAGGTATGTCATTAAGTGTTGATGACAACACGCAACTGGGTCTTAACTTTGTTTATTTCTTTGACAGCAACTGGGCTGTCGAGTTACTTGCCGCCACGCCTTTTAAACACGACATTACCGTACATGATCCAAATGCGGTTTTAGGTGTAGACGGTGTGCATTTAGCCGAAGTTACTCAGTTACCGCCAACGTTAAGCGCATTATACTATTTCGATACTTCTTCAAAATTAAAGCCTTATGTTGGTCTTGGTCTTAACTACACCATTTTTTTTGATGAAGGTTTTGAAGATGCACCGAAAAGCTTAGGGTTCAGTGATCTGGAGTTGGATTCATCTATCGGCTATTCGGTACAAATTGGTGCGGATTACCATATCAATGACAAATGGTCTATCAACGCTTCTGCCCGTTATATCGATATCAATACCGATGCCACTTTTAAATACAATGAGAACGTTAAAGGTTCTGCGGATGTCGACGTAGATCCTATGGTTTACTCTCTGATGATCGGTTACAAATTCTAAATATTTACTCTTCTGCACAAAGAGTAAATATAGAAGTAGTTAAAAGCAGTAACACAAGTTGCTGCTTTTTTATTTTAAAAAGGTAAATCTTGGGGTAGGCTAGAAAAAATTTTTATCATAAATCATCTCTCATGGACCAATATCGCGTATTCGGCAATCCCATTAAGCATTCCCGCTCTCCCTATATACATCAGGCTTTTGCCAAAGAAACAGCTCAGGAATTAACTTATCAGACTCAGCTGATTGAGTTAGACGCCTTTGAACAAGACATTAAAGCTTTTGCCCGGGCTGGCGGTAAAGGGGGCAATGTCACAGTACCTTTTAAAGAGCAGGCGCTTGCCTTATGTGATCAGGTGTCCAAACGTGCCGCTTTGGCTGGAGCGGTTAATACCTTGAGTTTTAGCGATGGTCAAATCCTGGGAGATAATACCGATGGCGTCGGCCTGGTAAAAGATTTACTCGCCAATAAAGTGCCCTTAAACAATAGCCGTATCCTGTTAATAGGGGCTGGCGGAGCTGCCAAAGGAGTAGTGTTACCTTTATTGGAGCAACAACCGCAGCAATTGGTGATTGCCAACAGAACCTTGAGTAAAGCCGAGCAAATTTGCCAGCTGGTATCGGATAGCAGGTTAACTTGTTGTACCTTTGAGCAAACCAATAATTATGACTTTGACGTGATTATCAATGCCACTTCTGCCAGCTTGGACGGTCATTTACCTGCCGTCCCCGAAACGGTCATTGCCGGGGCCGAGGTTTGTTACGACATGGTTTATGCGAAACAACTCACGCCTTTTTTGTTATGGGCGAAAGAGGCTGGCGCAAATAAAGTGATAGACGGCTTAGGTATGCTGGTGGCGCAGGCGGCAGAAAGTTTTAATATCTGGCGTGGTGTGATGCCGTCAACAGATGAGGTATTACAGAAGTTAAGGGCAGACTTAACTTAACCTAACCTTTATTTCATTACTTACATACAACTAATGTACAGGGCGGGAATGACACTTGAACCAAGCAATTCTATTTAATGATGATATCCATTTTAATGAAGCGCACAATGCCTGGAGTTTCACCGGGTTAATGGCCGGACAAAAAGTTACCGTTTTTATAAAACAAAGCTATCCGGATAAAAACCTGGTAATTACTGACTGCGTCAGGTTTGATTGGGAAGAGGCGGTAGAGATCTGGTTGGAACAACATGAGCCAGATCTCAATAATGAAATTCACTTAAAGCTTTAATTTAAGGGTTTTCTTAAGACTTTTGTTAAGAAGAGGGCATTAGTTAGCCATATCCGCAAGATAATCATCTTTTAATTGCAGATAATTAGTGGCAGATTGCTTTAAAAAACTGACTTCATTGTCACTAAGCGGTCTGCTCTTTTTCATTGGGTTCCCGACATAAAGATAACCACTCTCTAATACCTTATTGGGAGGCACTAAAGTACCGGCACCGATAAAAACGTCATCCTGGACTACCGCGCCGTCCATAATGATTGCCCCCATACCAACCAGAATACGATTACCTAAGGTACAGCCGTGCAACATACATTTATGGCCTATAGTCACATCATCACCAATAGCTAAAGGAAAACCGTCAGGGTTATGCTCACTTTTCCGGGTAACATGTAATACGGTACCATCCTGGACATTGGTACGGGCACCCAGGGTTATTTTATTCACATCACCCCTTGCCGCGACTAAAGGCCAGATACTCACTTCATCGCCTATCGTAATATCGCCGACCAGTACTGCCGACTGATCTATATATACCTTTTCGCCAACTTTTGGGCTGATCCCCTGGTAAGAACGTAATTTATATTGAGTCATAATCGTCTATTGCCATGAATTTTTCTTAACTTTAGCAAATTAAAGCATGCTTAACTGACATTATTAAGTGAAATGTTTCATGTGAAACGTTATTAAATGCATAAAAGAGCAATGCTCCACAGAAATAAAAAACAGTATTAGGGCTGCTATTCGCTGGTTTAATCGCCAATAAGGTCGCGGCTTGTACAAAAATGAAAGAATATGAAATTAATTTCAAAAAGGTGTTGACCTCCACAAGAAAATGTCTAAAATGCGCATCCACTTCCACGGGGCAGCCCAACGAAGTGTTTTGATAAGTTTAAGTGATGCAAACATCAGTTAAACAGCCAACAAAACTTTGAAAAAAGTTGTTGACATCAAAGCTGAGAAGCGTATCATGCGCATCTCGCTTGAGACAAGCGCTCAGGCAATAACGGTTAACGAATGCGATTAATCGTTTCATCTTCTTTCGAAGATGAGTTCTTTAAAAATTAGTTATCATGCAATTTGTGTGGGCACTCACGTTAATGTTGATTTTACATAGTCCTTCGGGACAAAAATAAACTTAATGATGAATGACACACAAAACTATTTATTCATAGTTTTATATGTACAGATTCATTGAGTCAGAGAGCTTGTCTCTCACAAACGATTTTTAATTGAAGAGTTTGATCATGGCTCAGATTGAACGCTGGCGGCAGGCTTAACACATGCAAGTCGAGCGGTAACATTTCAAAGCTTGCTTTGAAGATGACGAGCGGCGGACGGGTGAGTAATGCTTGGGAATATGCCTTATGGTGGGGGACAACAGTTGGAAACGACTGCTAATACCGCATAATGTCTACGGACCAAAGCGGGGGACCTTCGGGCCTCGTGCCATTTGATTAGCCCAAGTGAGATTAGCTAGTTGGTAAGGTAACGGCTTACCAAGGCGACGATCTCTAGCTGGTTTGAGAGGATGATCAGCCACACTGGGACTGAGACACGGCCCAGACTCCTACGGGAGGCAGCAGTGGGGAATATTGCACAATGGGCGAAAGCCTGATGCAGCCATGCCGCGTGTGTGAAGAAGGCCTTCGGGTTGTAAAGCACTTTCAGTTGTGAGGAAAGGGTGTAGCTTAATACGCTGCATCTGTGACGTTAGCAACAGAAGAAGCACCGGCTAACTCCGTGCCAGCAGCCGCGGTAATACGGAGGGTGCGAGCGTTAATCGGAATTACTGGGCGTAAAGCGTGCGTAGGCGGTTTGTTAAGCAAGATGTGAAAGCCCCGGGCTCAACCTGGGAACTGCATTTTGAACTGGCAGGCTAGAGTTTTGTAGAGGGTGGTGGAATTTCCAGTGTAGCGGTGAAATGCGTAGAGATTGGAAGGAACATCAGTGGCGAAGGCGGCCACCTGGACAAAAACTGACGCTGAGGCACGAAAGCGTGGGGAGCAAACAGGATTAGATACCCTGGTAGTCCACGCCGTAAACGATGTCAACTAGCCGTCTGTATCCTTGAGATGTGGGTGGCGCAGCTAACGCGATAAGTTGACCGCCTGGGGAGTACGGCCGCAAGGTTAAAACTCAAATGAATTGACGGGGGCCCGCACAAGCGGTGGAGCATGTGGTTTAATTCGATGCAACGCGAAGAACCTTACCATCCCTTGACATCCAGAGAAGTTACCAGAGATGGTTTCGTGCCTTCGGGAACTCTGTGACAGGTGCTGCATGGCTGTCGTCAGCTCGTGTTGTGAAATGTTGGGTTAAGTCCCGCAACGAGCGCAACCCCTATCCTTATTTGCCAGCGCTTCGGGCGGGAACTTTAAGGAGACTGCCGGTGATAAACCGGAGGAAGGTGGGGACGACGTCAAGTCATCATGGCCCTTACGGGATGGGCTACACACGTGCTACAATGGCAAGTACAGAGGGCAGCAATACCGCGAGGTGGAGCGAATCCCACAAAGCTTGTCGTAGTCCGGATTGGAGTCTGCAACTCGACTCCATGAAGTCGGAATCGCTAGTAATCGTGGATCAGAATGCCACGGTGAATACGTTCCCGGGCCTTGTACACACCGCCCGTCACACCATGGGAGTAGGTTGCAAAAGAAGTGGCTAGTTTAACCTTCGGGAGGACGGTCACCACTTTGTGATTTATGACTGGGGTGAAGTCGTAACAAGGTAACCCTAGGGGAACCTGGGGTTGGATCACCTCCTTATCTTGAAGTAAAAC